>OZ223198.1:0-1117500 GCA_965140345.1 Kapaibacterium sp. (SeqCode) | reverse complement strand
CCCCGTGCACCTTTACTGTAGCCTATTATTGGGTTTGGCTATTGCATGCGTAGGATAGGTGGGAGGCTTTGAAGCAGCATTTGTGGATGTTGTGGAGCCATCGGTGAAATACCACCCTTGTTTTAGCTAGATTCTAACCCGGAGGTGTGGAACCTCGGGAACAGTGGTAGGTGGGCAGTTTGACTGGGGCGGTCGCCTCCTAAATGGTAACGGAGGCTCACAAAGGTCATCTCAGCACGGTCGGTAATCGTGCGTAGAGTGTAAAGGCATAAGATGGCTTGACTGCGAGACATACAGGTCGAGCAGGTGCGAAAGCAGGTCTTAGTGATCCGGCGATCCCGCGTGGAAGGGTCGTCGCTCAAAGGATAAAAGGTACGCCGGGGATAACAGGCTGATCTCCCCCAAGAGTTCACATCGACGGGGAGGTTTGGCACCTCGATGTCGGCTCATCGCATCCTGGGGCTGGAGAAGGTCCCAAGGGTTTGGCTGTTCGCCAATTAAAGCGGTACGCGAGCTGGGTTCAGAACGTCGTGAGACAGTTCGGTCCCTATCCAGTGTGGGCGTAGGATACTTGAGGAGACCCGTTCTTAGTACGAGAGGACCGGAATGACTAAACCTACGGTGTATCTGTTGTCATACCAATGGCATTGCAGAGTAGCCGCGTTTAGATAGGATAAGTGCTGAAAGCATCTAAAGCACGAAACCTGCTCCAAGATGAGGTATCCCGCATTTATTGCATAAGAATCCAAGTAGACGACTTGGTTGATAGGCTTTACGTCTAAGCATGGTAACATGTTCAGCGGAGAAGTACTAATAATTCGAAGACTTACCTAATATTAAGTTTTGAGTTGTTATATCAGTCTCTTTAGACATAACAGCAAATTATATCTGCTTTCTTATATTTTTTCGCTTCTATTTCAATTTGATTATTTTACTACAGATACTTTAAACTATCTGCACCTAAATATAAAAGTTTTTCCGGTGGCTATGGCGCAGGGGCAACACCTCTTCCCTTTCCGAACAGAGTAGTTAAGACCTGCCGCGCCGATGGTACTGCATGGGTGACTGTGTGGGAGAGTAGGTCGCTGCCGGATTTTTATTTTGAAATGAGCTTGTATATGTTAATATGCAAGCTCTTTTTGTATTTGTACTGAATTAAAGCCTTAATACTTATTTCGCTTTTGGATATGCTTTAAGCAATTGTCCTAGTAGTTCTGAAACTATCCTTTCTTCTATTATTAAGCCGTTTTCAAATCTTGAAACTACCATTTCTGACCATTTAATTGGCTTGTGGGAAGCCTTTATACCCCACTTGTCTTTTATTTGAGTTGCTTGTAAGCTTCTTTCCCATGTTACTATATTTTCTTGCTGATTTAGAATATCAATGCTGATTATTTTACGATTGGTAAAAGCTGTATCAAACTGTTTAGCCCACTTTTCTATAAACTTATGTCCTTTGTATACTTTGCCACTTGCAAAAGCGATATAAGAGTCAGAAAAATATTTTGGGATACTATTTATATCTATATCTATAAATAAATGTTTTAGCGCAGATTCTAAAATTGATTGCATATTTAAACCTATATATTATTCGAAATGGAATTTCATTTGATATGGAAATAAATCGAGAGATACATCAACTAAATTAGCTAGTTGCAACCCAAGTAGCCTAACTGGCTTTACAGGTAAAGTTGGTCTTCGAAGTAATTCAGTTGCGATATCTAATAGTTCATTTTCATCCAGAAAGTAGTCAAGAATTGTCCTGCTTCTGCTTAAGATAGTAAAATCAGAATATTTGATTTTTAATGTTAAAGTTTTGCCTGTTACGTTAGCTTTGTCCATCCTTCGTTTAAGCTCAGTAGTTATATTAGTAAGCGCTTCTATCATTTCTTGCTCATCTTTTACGTCATCCATAAAAGTCCTTTCTGTGCCTATTGATTTACGGGTATGATAAGGACTAACTGAATCCGAGCTAGATAGATGTACTAATCTGAAATAATGACTTCCGATTTTGCCAAAATGGTATCGTAAATATTCTTCTGAAAATTCACGTAATTGACCTGCAGTTTGTATGCCCATGTCTTCCATCTTCTTTTGAGTTACACGACCTACTCCGGGGATTTTTTTGACGGGAAGATTTGTTAAAAATTTTTCTGCATTTTCAGGAGTTACTACAGTAATACCATCCGGTTTTCTATAATCAGATGCTACTTTTGCAAGGAATTTATTGAAAGATACTCCGGCAGAGGCTGTTAGTCTTGTAGTGTCTAAAATTCGTTTTTTGATTTGACGGCCTACTTCGGCTGCAGATTCAATACCATATTTATTATCTGTAACATCTAAGTAAGCTTCATCTATTGACACAGGTTGTACTAAATCAGTATAAGAATGGAAAATATCATTGATTTGTTGTGAGACTTCTTTATATACCCCGAATCTGGATCTGGCAAATATTAGATGCGGGCATTTCTTTTTTGCGATAAATCCCGGCATTGCTGAATGGATCCCATATTTTCTGGCTTCATAACTAGCAGCGGCTACAACGCCTCGCCTACTTTTTCCACCAACAACTAAAGGCTTGCCTCTATACTGGGGAAAGTCTCTTTGCTCTACAGATGCGAAAAATGCATCCATATCTATATGTATAATTTTTTTTATATGCGCTCGAAAAAGTAATGAGTAACATTTTGAATAATCACCAAAGACAAATATATCTAAGATTTTTAATTCAAAAAAGTGTATAAATAAAGATAAAACAAATCTATCTGGCTGTATATTATTGTCCATAATCTACAAAGTGGCTATAAAGATACAAGAAGTATGAACAAGAGAGAGTATAGCCAATGTGAAATTATAAAGTAAATTAAAAATAAAGTTGAAGTTTTGCACAAGTTAAGATATTTACAATTGTAAAATGTGGCTGTTATTAGCAGCCTTTATGTTACAGTATTAGCCAAAAGATGAATAACATTAATGTAAACAATGCATTATCAACAAGTTCCAAACTTTTTCCACATTTCCACATTCTTTTGAACACATGATTATAAGCAGGATTTGGAGGTAATTAAGCCAAAAGTTATCAACAGAGGCATGTATTGGCACGAATTATTCTATAGTGGAATGAGATAAAACTCTGTTCATTTTGTTTGTCAAGGCGTAAGCACTCAAGTGGGTGTTTAAATACAGTGTCGGTCAAATTGGCATAAGAGTTGTAATTATGAATCAACAGGCCAATTCGGCTGAAAATGAACATGACGAATGTGGGAAGGAAATTGCCCATAGATTACTAATTTCACATGGAGGTGAATAATGCCTTTTGCAATAGGAGGAAATGCAAGGATAAGGACTAATATTCCTTCTGAGAATGCCTATAATGCTTTAGATGTTTCTAGTAGAGATATCTCGCTTAGGCAGCTCCGCCTCTCGACCGGTAAACGTATTAATAATGCCGGCGATGATGTTGCAGGATATATTACGTCACGTGCCTTAATTTCAAGGAACGGTTCACTAAAAGCAGCAACTCGTGCTGTTGGTGATGCGCAAAACGTATCCTATATTGCTATGGATTCATTAGCAAATATAGGTGATCTGATTACAAATATTAAAGATTCTGCTGCAACGGCTGCATCAGGTGCCATGGGTACAGATGAGAAAGTTGCACTTGCAAAAGCCGCTTTTAGAATGGCTGAGCAGATTCAAACAGTTGTAGAATCTACAGTGTTTGGTGGCAGACAACTTATTGACGGTACTTTTTCTGCAGATTTTGTTATTGGTACAAATGCTGCACATGACTTGATTACACTTGACGTGGATCTTACTTTGGGTAACGTGGATTTCAATATTGAAAGTAATAACTTTGATGTTAATTCATTAAATACTCAAAACTTTGCAGGTGTAACAGGCTTGGATCTTAGAGATTTGGATTCTGTTAGTGGTACTGATTTGGGTATATTTGATTACTCTCAGGTGGCTACTACATTGACATCTTTAGCAGATGCCCTTGATAATGTAAACAAAGTTGCTTCTTATCTTGGTGGTATTGTAAATAGACTTACATCTCAGGATGATATCCTGAAAAGTCAGATTACTAATTATAACACTGCTATCTCTAGAATTGAAGATACGGATGTTGCCAAAGAGCAGCTTGAATTGGTTAAATCTCAATTCTTGCAACAAGCTTCTCTTACTTCTTTGGCTCAGGCAAATGCTAATCCGCAGTCATTCTTACAGTTGATTCAAGGTTAGGATAGAATTATAAAAACATGGATGTTTTAGTTTATACTGTCAGAGGTTAAGTTATGCCTTCAGCGTTTAAAGGGATACCAAGGATACGTACGAATATTCCGGCGGAAACGGCTTATAATGCACTGGATAAATCCAACAGGGAGATATCTTTACGGCAGCTTAGGTTGTCTACCGGTAAGAGAATAAATAATGCAGCAGATGATGTTGCAGGGTACATAACTTCTCGTTCCCTTATAGCTAGAAACGGATCGTTAAAAGCTGCACAAAATAGCGTTGGCGATGCTCAGAATATGACAAATATTCTGATGGACTCTCTGGACAATGTAAATGAATTGATCACACTGATTAAGGATTCTGCGGCTTCTGCTTCATCAGGAGCCTTGGGCACAGATGAAAAAGTTGCCTTAGCCAAAGCGGCATATCGCATGACAGAACAAATTCAGACAGTTGTAGATTCTTCAGTTTTTGGAGGAATGCAGTTGCTTGATGGTTCGTTTACTACGACTTTTTACATTGGAACTAATGCTAAGCATGAACTGCTTGAACTGGCAATAGATATGTCTACTGCCAATATGGACTTCAACGTGGAAAGTAATAATTTTGAGTTAAACTCTCTTTCCATAGGAACTTTTGCCGGTGTCACGGGATTAGATCTTAGAGAGTTAGACGATGTGTCTGCTAGTAATCTTGGGATATTCTCAGCTGAAAATATTGGAACTACAATGCAAAGTCTTTCGGCTGCTTTGAACAATGTAAACAAAGTGGCTTCCTATCTGGGCGGGATTTCAAATAGATTGACTTCTCAGGAAGACGTTTTGCAAAACCAGGTTACTAATTATAATGCTGCTATTTCCAGACTTGAAGATTCAGATGTAGCTAAGGAGCAATTAGCTCTAATTAAGGCTCAGTTCCTGCAACAGACCTCATTAACGTCTCTTGCTCAAAGTAACCAGAATCCTCAGGCATTCTTGCAGCTTATTCAAAGCTAAGATAGCTTGATATAAAAATTTTAGGGGTATAAAAACCGGAATAAATAGGCATAAAAATATATAAACAGGCAAAAAAAAGACCAATGCACCCTCTCTAGGGGTAAAGAAGGCACATTGGCTATAAGGGATTAGTGTGCTTCAAACCAGTTGTTTCCAATACCGGAATCTACAATTACGGGTACGTTCCCGAGTTCAAGAGCTGATTCCATATTAGAAATAACCAGGGTCTTCAATTGCTCAACTTCATCTTTATATACATCAAAGATCAATTCATCATGCACTTGCAGTATCATTTTTGATTTTAGATTCTGTTTTTGCATTTCTTTGTGTATTTTAATCATCGCAATTTTCATCATATCTGAAGCTGTGCCTTGTATAGGCATATTAATTGAACCTCTTTCCGCTGCTGTTTTACGCATCCTGTTCTTAGCGTTTATATCAGGAAAATATCTTCTCCTTCCGCAAAGAGTTTCAGCATATCCTAATTTCTGAGTTTTTTCTATAGTAATTTCCATATATTTTTTAATACCGGAATATTTTTCGAAATAATTTTCTATTATTTCCTTTGCTTCATTTCTACCGATTCCGATTCTCTGGGAAAGACCATAAGCACCTAGACCATACATGATTCCAAAATTTACGGTTTTCGCAATTCGTCTCATATCTTTTGTAACTTCATCATGCGGGATGTTATTCAATATTGCTGCTGTTGCAGTGTGAATATCAAGTCCATGTTTAAAACCATCTACCATTTTTTCGTCGTCGCAGATATAAGCCATAATTCTAAGTTCGATTTGAGAGTAATCTGCAGCTAAAAGAATATGGTCATTGTCTCTTGGGATAAAAGCTTTTCTGATTTCTTTACCTTGATCAGAGCGTATAGGAATATTTTGCAAATTCGGATCAGTTGAAGATAATCTCCCAGTAGCAGCAACTGTTTGGTTATAAGTAGTATGGATTCTTCCTGTAGAAGGATTTACCAGTTTAGGTAATGCTTCGATATAAGTAGAAAGAAGTTTTGCAACGCTTCTGTATTCTAAAATCATATTTGCAATAGGATATGTTTCTGCTAACTGATTCATAACTTCGACGTCTGTGCTGTATCCTGTTTTAGTCTTTTTTACAGGCGGAATCATCAGTTTTTCGAATAGAATATGACCAAGCTGCTTAGGAGAATCAATGTTAAATTCACTGCCTGCTTCTGAATAAATATCTTGAGTCAGTTTTTCCAGAGTTTTTTTCATTTCGACACTTAGCTCTTTGAGTGCGTCCTCATCTATGGATGCACCTTCGAATTCCATATCAGTGAGCACTTTTGAAAGTGGGAATTCTATATCATAAGCAAGTTTAACTAAGTTCTCTTCTTTAAGTTTTGTAGCCAATTTGTTGCATAATCGTAAAGTAATATCAGCATCTTCGCAAGCATAATCCGAAATATCTTTTGGATGTAGGTCACGCATTGATTTTTGATCTTTTTTCTTTTCGCCTATAAGAGAGGTAATACTGACCGGTTCGTAGTTGAGCCATTTGACGGAAAGAGCATCCATATTATGCTTCTCAGAAGGATCTAAAAGATAAGAAGCCAGCATAGAATCTATTTCAAATCCTTTTACATCAATGCCGTATCTTTTTAAAATATACATATCAAATTTAGCATTCTGACCGCATTTACGAATATTTTCGTCCTCGAAGATTGGCTTCAGTTTTTTCAATGCAATGTCAAAAGGGATGCATACATCTTTGAAAGGAATTTCTTCCTTTGGTTCATCAAATAGTGAAGCTTCTTTGGTTTCTGGTGCTTTTGCGTCAGGGGCAACTCCGGAAACAGAGATATAATATCCTGTACCTTCTTCCCATGATAGTGCTACTCCAACTATGCTGTTCGTAAGTCTATCTAAAGCATCAGTTTCGAGATCAAAGCTAAGGAGTTTGTCTTTTGGAATAAGGCTGATCAAAGCGTCTAGTTCTTCTACTTTTGAAATAAGTTTATAATCATGTTCTGAATTAGTAATATTTTGTATTTCAATTGATTCAGATTCCTCATTTACCTCACTTACCTCTATTGCAGAGAAGTCATTACCGGCTTTTGCAAGCCATTTTTCACGAAGAGTGCGAAAGCCCATTTGTTTAAAGAGGATATCAAGCTTATCATAATCTGTAGGATTAAATTTAATATCCTGGTGCTCAATTTCAAGCTCAACATCTATATCGATTGTTACCAGCTTTTTGGATAAAAATGCTTTATCTTTATCACTTTCAAGCTTAGTTTTTACAGCTTTTCTTGCAATTTTATCAATATTGTCGTAGATACCTTCTACAGAGCCGAACTCTTGCACCATAGGGATTGCAGTTTTTTCTCCGATACCTTTTACTCCCGGGACATTATCGCTTGCGTCGCCCATTAATGCCAATACGTCAATCACTTGATTGGGAGCTACACCGAATTTGTCTTTCACAGCATCGATATCTACAATGTCGAATTCATCACCTTTTTGAGGCTTGTAAAGTAAAGTGTTGTCATTTACCAGCTGATAATAATCTTTGTCATTAGTCAGACAGATTACTTTATAGTTGTCATCAGAAGCTCTTTTCGCCAAAGTTCCAATGATATCATCAGCTTCAAAGCCTGGCTTTTCAATTCGAGGCATTCCGATGAAATCAAGAAAATCTTTAATTGTTTTTAGCTGAGGTATAAGCTCTTCCGGGAATTCATCTCTGTTTGCTTTATACTCAGGGTACATTTCATGCCTAAAAGTAGGCTCCGATCTGTCAAATACGCAGGCTATATGTTCGGGATTTTGTTTGTCCAGTAGTCTGGTAATGATATTAACAAATGCGAATACAGCGCCTGATGGCTGGCCATCAGGAGTAGTCAGACCTGACCTGCTCATGGCGTGGTAAGCTCTAAATACAACGCTCATTCCGTCTATTAGATATAGCTGTTTTTGAGTAGACATAATAATTTTTATCGTATATATGATTAAATAAATATTTTCAGTATTATGCTTATATTCTTAAAATAATTTTATTGTATTTTTGTATTATATAAGTATGTGGGTAAATAAATATATAATATTATTGTTACTGTTTATTCCGTCAATCTGCTCCGCGCATGATGGGAAGCATATTCTGTATATAAATTCCTATAGTCCGAATTTCCCTACATATGATAAAGTTAATCAAGTTCTACAAGATTATCAAAAACTGACGAATAATCAGGTAGAGATTCAGTTTCTTTATGCAAAAAAATATAACACAAGTGACTATAAGCCGATTATTCATCGAAGATTTGAGTATATCATTGATAAATCATATCAAGTGGACTTAGTACTTGTTTCTGACGACTTTGCTTTAAAATTTGTTTTAAGTATGCAGGATAGCTTGTTTAAAAATATCCCTATTGTTTTTTGGGGTATAAATAACAAAGCACTTGCACTAGAGCAAAACAAAAATCCATTTGTTACAGGAGTAGTCGAAGATGTTTCTATGTTTGAAACAATTAAACATGCAAAAGAACTAAAACCTGATCTAGATGAAATAATAGCAATTACAGATGATACAGAAACAGGACTGCAAGATAAAAAGAATTTCTTTGCAGTCGCAGATTCTTTCCCGGATATTAGTTTTAGTGAATTAGATTTTGGACTTTATAAATTTGATCGATTTCTGGATTATATTGGAAATATTAAAGGTGAAAAAGCACTTTTGCTTCTTTCAAGCTTTGTAGATGTAGAAAATAAAAACTACACATTTGATTATAGTCTAAAAAAGATAGTAGAAAATGCGAAAGTACCCATTTATCACTTGTGGGAGCACGGCTTAGGTGACGGTATTGCAGGTGGAAAAGTAATTAGTTTTACTAATCAGGCAAGTACTGCTCTTAAGTATGTAGATTCTATTCTTGGAGGCACAGATGTTTCTGGTTTAAAAGTGATAGAAAAGAGTCCAAATAGGCTTGTTTATGATTTTGAAGTTTTGAAGAAACATGGTTTGTACCTTGCAAACTTGACAGACCATGCAGATTTAATAAATACTCCTAAAGAGTTTTTCTTTGTCAGCAAAAACACATTTTATTTTGTAACAGTTTTATTGGGGCTGGTAATTGTCACCGTGTTTATTCTGGCTTACAACCTGCAAATTAGAAAACGTCTCGAAGTAGAGGTGACAGAAGCAAAGGAAAGATACGAATCGTTGTTTAGAACAAGTTATTCTGTAATGCTTCTAATTGATCCTGATACTGGTGATATAACAGATGCTAATGATGCAGCCTGCAGATATTACGGGTATTCTTTGGAAGAAATTTCTTCAATGAGTATAAGTAATATTAATATTTTAAATGCAGAACAAATAGCCTCCGAGATGAAAAAAGCATTTGCTGAGCAAAGAAATCACTTCGAATTTAAGCATAGATTAGGAAATGGAGAAATCAGAGATGTCGAATCTTATGCAGGAAAAATCCAACATCGAGGTAAAACTTATCTTTATTCAATAATACATGATATTACAAAAAGAAAAATTGCAGAACAGGAACTTCTCAATTCAAAATCAATTATCTCAGAAAATGAGCAGAAATACCGAAGCTTGTTTAATAATACTCCTATCGGAATTTTATATATGAGTTTGTCCGGGCATATTTTAGATATAAATCAAGCTATGGTAAGAATGATTGGTTCCGGAGATAAAAATGCTAGCATTGGACTTGATTTATTGGGACAAGAGGAAATAATTAAATCAGGGACAGCAAAGTATTTTGATCAATGTGTGAGTACAAAACAAAATGTAATAGTAGAGTTCCCGTATGTATCTCGATTTGGTAAAGAATTATTCCTGAAAGCTTATTTGTCTCCTGTTTTCGAAAGCGATTTAGTAATAGGTGTTCAAGCAGCGATTGAAGATATTTCTGAAAAGAACCAAGCTGAAATGAAAATTCGACAAAGTGAAGCTCAGTTCAGGTTACTTGCTGAAAATGTTCCCGGAGTAATTTATTTGTGTGAAAATGACCCTGATTACACGATGATTTATTTAAACGATGAAATAGCAAAACTAACAGGCTACAACAAAGATCAATTCCTTAGTGGCTCTTTGAGCTTTGCAGAATTAATTCATCCTGAAGATCTTGATTATGTTAGGACATCTATTGATGAATCTTTAGCACGAACAGAACCTTTTAGGATTGAATATAGAATAAAAAACATTCAAAATGATTATAAGTGGGTAGAAGAAAATGGTATTGGTCTTTTTGAAGAAGGAAGACTTATATGGTTGGAAGGATTTATTTTAGATATCAGTTCTCGTAAATATGCTGAAGAAGAATTGACTAAAATGGCCAAACTGGAATCCTTGGGAGTTCTGGCAAGCGGAATTGCACACAACTTTAAGAACATGCTGGCATCCATTAATCTTTCTGTAGACTTAGCTAGAAGGAATCCTCACAAGCTTGAAGTCTATGCTGAGAGAATAGAAAAGACTGTAGCACAAGCCAATGCTATTGCTATGCGTTTTCAAACGTTTTCTTCAGGTGGTGAGCCAATCAGAGAGATTGCTAATGTATGCCAGGTAATAGATGAATCGCTTAGTATAGCTTTGAGCGGAACTAATATTCATTATGTACATAATTATAATCCTGGTATTTGGAATGTTGAAATAGATACTAAACAAATGACAGAAGTATTTACAAATATCTTTATTAATTCCAAACAGGCAATGGAACAAAAAAGTGGTAAAATTTATGTAGATGTTGAGAATTACAGCGTTGATAGTAAAAAGTTTCTCGGCCGTGATGGAGAATACGTCAAAATTGCAATAAGAGATGAAGGGCCGGGAATCAATGAGGAAATTCTGGATAAAATCTTTGATCCGTTTTTTACTACAAAAGATAAAGGTCATGGCTTAGGGCTTGCAACTGTAAGCTTGATTATAAAGAAACATAAAGGTTTTGTAAAAGTAAATTCCAAACTTGATATTGGTACTGAATTTAACATTTTCATACCTGCGATTAAAAATGGCGTCATTCCACAAAAAAAAGAAGAACCCAAAATTGAAACTCAAGGCAGGTACAAAATCTTAGTAATGGATGATGACGAAGCTGTTCGCTTGAGTATGAAAGAAATGCTTGAGATAACAGGGCATAAAGTAGTGGGTGTCTCTAAAGGAGAACTAGCCATACTTGAATATCAGAAAGCTTATTTAAGTAGTCAACCTTTTGATGTTGCCATTTTAGATTTAACAGTTTCAGGAGGGATGGAAGGAGAGGAAACTCTTAATAAATTGCTAGTGTTCAATCCGAAAATAAAAGCAATCGTGTGCAGTGCGCACTCAAGCAAACCAATTATGGCAAATTATAGAGATTTCGGATTTTCAGGACGTATTGATAAACCACTAAATTTTGATGCTCTAATTAATGAAATTGAGCGGGTCATGACTATTGAGGTTTAATTTTGCAGGCTTTCATGCCTAATAATTTTGAGAGTTTATGTCTGTTTCTGGAAATGTATCTATATAAAATATTTGTTGCCTTCTCTATAGGCTTTAATGCCAGTAAAAGAGCGGGAATTTTATAAATAAATCCCATATAGTAAAAAATAAGCCTAAGTGCAGAAGAATGAGAATATATATTACTATTTTCTATTACAATGACGCTTTCTGTAGCTAACTCATGGAGTTGAAGTCCGTATTGACTTGCCAAAGAGTCAGTAACAAAAGGAAATATTGAGAGTTTTTTGCGGGTTTTCCTTTCTGCAAATTGCATAAAGTAACTGCAAATTCCACAGTCTCCATCGTAAATTATTATAATGTCTTTATCTTTCATTTGAAAGCTTTGATTTTTTTATATTAGTAGCAATTACGAATCATCTGCCTCTCTATTATTTCATATTCTCTTTAGGATAAGGCAGATATTAATAATATCTTCTTTATAATTTATATACTAATTTATCGTATATTATACATACTGTAAAAGATAATACCGGAGTTTTGTATGAGTATGAGTACCAATATCTTATTAGAATCTGGAACTAACGAATTGGAAATTGTTGAGTTTGTTTTGGGTTATAAAGATAGAGCCGGCCGTCAGAAACAACAGTCTTACGGGGTTAATGTTGCTAAAGTGCGTGAAATTATCAGAATGCCGGAACTGACTCAAATGCCAAGCTTACCAGATATGGTATGTGGCGTGTTTAACCTGCGAGGTCATGTCATTCCAGCAGTTGATCTTGAAAAATTCCTTTATGGTATTGAAGAGGATTTTGACAACAAGAAAATGATTATAGCTGAATTTAATAGAGTTCAGGTTGGTTTTATAGTAGATGATGTTCAAAGAATCCATAGAATTTCGTGGAAACAAATTATGTCTCCGGATACAATGGAAGAATTCAATCCTGAGAAGTCTACAGTAGTTGGGCTTATAAATTTTGAAAATCGACACATTCTAATGCTGGATGTAGAGAAAATTGTGGCAGATATTGATCCTGCCAGTGCAATGGATTCTACTAATCAGGAAAAATTCTTTGATCATAAACCTATTGCTATTACAGCAGAGGATTCTGCTTTGATTAGAAAACTAATCACTGAACGACTCAGGAAAGCAGGTTTTGAAATTGTTTCTTTCCGTGACGGCGAATCTGCTTGGAATAAAATGAGAGAAATTTCTGCGTCAGTTGCAGCCGGTGCAAATATCGATGATCTGGTGAATGTCGTTATTACTGATATCGAAATGCCTGGAATGGATGGCTACACTCTAACAAAATATATAAAGAGTGATGATAAACTGAAAAGACTGCCTGTTGTAATTTTCTCTTCAATTGTGTCCGATGACATTTTACACAAAGGTAAATCTGTAGGGGCCGATGCTCAAATGACAAAACCTCAGATCGGTGAACTACTAGATGTAGTAAGAACTTTGATCGAAAACAATATGAAGAAAGCATAGTCTGAACGACAATATAAAATTATAAAAGGAAGAGCAATATTTATTACTCTTCCTTTTTTTAAATCAATTTGCAAGTTTCTTAGATTTGCTTACCACAAAATTCCTGCGATAATTAAGGCAGCCGTCAAAATGGGGAATACAAATAACACGCTGTCAAATCTATCCAGAAAGCCACCATGTCCCGGGAAGAAGTTAGAACTATCTTTGATACCTGCATCTCTTTTAAGTAAAGATTCACCTAAGTCGCCAATCTGTCCGAAAGTACCTGCTACAACACCAATTATTAATGATAGCCAGGCCGGATGCTCAGGTAATAATGCCTGTCCGATAAAGTAAGAACCTGCTACAGCCCCTACAAATCCCCAGCCTGCACCTTCCCATGTCTTTTTAGGGCTAACTCTTTCAAATAGTTTATGTTTGCCCATTGCTCTTCCGCCAAAGTACGCCGCAGAATCACAAATCCAAATTGCAGACAGCACTAATAATACAAGCCATGCAAAGTCCGTATAAGCCCAGCCGGCAAAGAAGTCATATTTAGTTGTCGGTAGAATCCCGACAATTTCATTGAAGTTTCTAATAATTATTAAAGAGATTAGAGGAAGTGAAATATAAAGAATACCCGCTATTGAAGCAGAAAAATTGAGTAGAGCATTCTTTTTTCCGCTAAAAATTTCCAACGTAAGGGAAATTGAAGGAATTGCAAAAAGCATTCCAGCAAGAAGTGCAAAAGCTGCGAGCGGAGTATTAGTCACAAATTGATAGTAGAAAGCGAGCGGAAGCAGACCTCCCATAATTATTGAAGGAAGTTTTACTGCAATAGCTTCTTTATGTGTTGACATGTTATAATATTCTATTTGCGCCCCTACTGATAGAATCAATACAAAAAAGGTAAACCACCAGTCGCCTAAATAAAGCATACCAATAAATAACGGAATGCCCAGAGCTGCGACGCCTATTCGCTTAACTAACTCGCTCAATGTTATCCTCTCTCTTACAAAAATCAAATAATACTAATATAATTATTATATTTAAGAAAATTACATTAAAGACAATGAATAGGCATGTTATATAAGATTCTTGTTATTCCACACAAATTTGTAAATTTGGAATATGCAAAGTTTTGCAGAATTATTTTTAACAGAGGTTAAAATGTCAGATTATTTGAAATACCTGATTATAGCGATAGTTGGGATATTTATATATAATGCATCACTAGATTATGATGCAGTAAAATGTGATGATACAAGACTTATAGAATATTATAATAATGCCGAAAATACAAACTCAAGTGTTCTTAACGAATTTTCCGATTCTTATTTGAATACGACTTATTATCGACCTCTAGTGAATATCAGTTTTAGAATAGATGCTGAGCTTTGGGGCAGCGATGCTTCGAAGTATCATAGGCTGAATATATTATTTCATATAATTTTTTGTACCCTGCTTTTTATCACCGTAAAAAGACTAAGCGGAAGTGATTCGATGGCTTTGCTTTCTGCTTTGATTTATTCTGTGCATCCTCTTTTTGCAAATGCAGTTGCCTGGATACCCGGAAGAAATGACCTAATGCTTGGTACATTCGGTCTGTCTTCATTTTTATTTTTTGATAATTATCTTAAATCGAATAAAACTAAAGATCTGATTTTGAATGTAGTGTTGCTTCTTTTAGCTCTTTTCTCAAAAGAAACAGCGGTTATACTTCCGGTGCTATTTTTTGTATATGCTTACATTGACCGCAAAGAAGGAGTATTTTCTAAACCGAATATCACTCTTTACTCTTCATGGCTGGTAGCCGGAATAATTTGGTTTGTTCTTAGAAGTATGGCTGAAAAAGGCACAGAGGCAAACCTCTTCGGGTTTGATATTTTTATTTATAATCTAAGAGTATTGCCTGAATATCTAGGTAAATTCTTTATTCCTGTAAATTTATCTGTTTTGCCAACATATTCATCACTCGCAACTATAATTGGGAGCATAATCTTGCTTCTATTAACAGGTGGAATTTTCCTGGCCGATGAAAAGAATAAAAAGCAAGCGGCTTGGGGCTTACTCTGGTTTATGCTTCTTATACTGCCGACTACTATCTTTAGAAGAGGGAATGCTGATGAATGGAACGACTATCTATACTGCCGTTCTTACCTGCCACTGACTGGTATTATAATGATGCTGTCTTTCATTTTAAAAGATCGTTTAGAAAAAATCAAGCCTGTTATGCTTCTAAGCGTTGGCCTAGTTCCTGTGCTACTTTACGGATACGCAAATATTCAGCACCACAGCTCATATACCTCTCCGGTTTCTTTTTATGATAATGCTATAGAGCAAGATAGTTCAAGAGCGTATTACTATCAGATAATCGGCAATTATTATATGGAAGATAGAAAATTTGATGAAGCTGAGCACTATTTCGAGAAAGCTGCTGAAAACCAGCCAGGTTATTCAAAAAGATATTTCCAGCTTGGTGAAATAGCTATGCTTAAAAAAGAATACAGTAAAGCAATTACTCAATACAAAAAGTCACTCGAACTAGATCCTAATGATAAGCGGGCAATGTTTGCATTGTCTCAGGCATTTGTGAATACAGCGCATATTGACAGTGCAAAAGTAATATGGAATAAAATGACTGAACTGTTCCCTGATGAACCTGATGCTTACTTTGTTCTATTCAATATTGCAGTTGTAAATGGCGATTATGATAAAGTAGATGAATATGGGAGCCATATTATAAGCAGGGGATTTCAGAATGCTGAGCTTTCAGGGAGAATAAATAAAGTAGCGCAGAAGGCTTTCCAGAATAAATCACTGGAAGAAGCTGCCTATCTATGGAAATATGCTTATGCTGTTGACACTGCTAATATTAAACTTCTTCAGTATATAACAGGATCTTATTTTGTAGCAAAAAACTTAGATTCTACTAAGAAGTATTATAATTTTTACAGACAGAAAGGTGGCAATTTTTCCGATGCAGAGGAACAGACTTACAACTCGTTTCTGAAATAAAATATAATTTGCATTATTTCTAATAGAATTGAGTTATTATTTTTGTGACTTAGCGGAATAAATAATATTATTGTATAATATTCGGTGAACCTCATTTGTTGAGATATTTTGAATGCAGAGATTTATAAATTACATAGTAAAATTTAAAGAATACATCACTTTTGCCTCATTGACTGTGATCTGTCTTGCGCTTATCTCTATGGGAGATGTTTCGAAACTGGGCGGCTACAGAACTGTGATCATTGGGACGGTCGGGTGGATGCAGGAAGCTTTTGCATGGATTCCTAATCCTGCTGCGCTTAAAAGTGAAAACAGAGCTGTAAGGGAGCTTAATCTTAGGCAGTCTGCAGAGATTACTCGTATGCGCCACGCTTTAATAGAAAACAAGCGTCTAAGAGAAATGATTGAATTTAAAAACAATTCTGAACATCAGGTAGTAAGTGCTGAGGTGATTGGAAAAAATTCAATTGAAATGAGAAATACATTGACTTTGAATCGCGGTTCTGAAGAAGGAATTGAACAAGGCATGTGCGTTAGAACTGATGCCGGACTCGTAGGTCAGATAGTATCTTCTTCCGATGACTACAGTCTTGTGGAATCTATTTTCAACAGGAATGTTAGAATATCTTCTAAGATTCAAAGAACAAATATAGATGGTATAGTTGCCTGGGAAGGAGATGAGTACCTTCTTCTTAAAAATATACCGACTTCATTTGATGTGCAGGTTGGTGATGTGATTCTAACTTCCAACTTCACAAATAAATATCCGAAAAATGTACCTATTGGACAGATCAGAAGTATAAAAGATGTACAAGGTTCTTTATTCTTTAGAATAGAAATTGAGCCATTTGTCAACTTTTCTACTATAGAGCAGGTTTTTGTGATGAAGTTTATTCCTGATGAGGAAAGACTTGATTTGATTAAAGAGTTTGAAGAGAAACTAATGGTAAGGAAAAAGAAATAAGTATGTTTCCATATCTTGATCAAATAAATACCGGTAAAAAGTCCAAAGGGCTTACTTATGTTATCTATGGATTGGTTGCTTTGCTTCTTTCCGTAGCAAATGCGCTTTTTATTGAGTTCATAGAGATAGGCGGACTTACACCCGACCTGCTTCTAATATTAGTAGTGTGGATTGCTTTGTCTGAAGGGCAATTTGTAGGTCTGTTTTTTGGCTTTGCTATCGGACTTATTTTTGATTTGACCACAAACGATGTAATAGGAACAAATGCTCTGGCAAAGACCGTGGTAGCATTTGTTGCCGGATATTTTTATAAAGAGGGAAAACAGGAGCAGACAATTGGCAGTGTCCGATTTCTGCTTACAGTCTTTTTAGCTTCCGTATTCCACAACATAATCTATTTCTTCTTTTATATCAAAGTTAGTGAGATGGATTACTGGTCTTTATTTACCCAATATGGCTTGGCAATATCGCTTTATACAACAATCATGTCTGTATTTGCCATGCTGCTTATGATTCCACGTAGGGAAATAAACCGATGAGAAAATGGAGTACCGCTATTCTTGTTCAATGCAATTACTATTCTTGTGCTCTATTATTTCTGTTTCTTTTCAATTTACTACTTTCCTTAGAAACTACAGCTGCGGATGTTAAAGTCTCCGGTTATGGTGCGACGGGTTTTAATGTCAGCCAGAAAGAATATTTTAATCATGAAACTCAGCTTACATATTACGAAGGCAAAATTCAGTGCGAAATAGACTATAATGATGATATTGAAGCTCAGATTGATTTCCGTGGTGATTCTTATGATAATGTAGTAGAACTCCGCGAATTTTCTTTGAAGCTAAATCTGAATGACTATATAAATCTCAAAGTAGGGAATCTAAAGAAGCCATTCGGTTATGAGTATTTGATCAACCGGGAAGATTTGCTTACTGTCGAACGTTCCTACCATCAGCAGAAAATCAGCGAAATGGGGTATGGCGGCAGAAATACTTCAATTATGCTTTACCACAAATTTGATAAAAAGCAGAAAGATTTTCCTTTTGCATATAACGCATCCATTTTCAGGAGCAACGGAGTTTATGCCGGAGCTGTGATCAGAGCTTTATACTATCCTGATGATGATTTAGGAATCGGGGGTTCTTATATGCTTCTTTCCAGATATGCTCCTGACGCAATCAGGACACATGGTCTTGGCTTCGAGGTGGAGTACGAAAAGAAGAATTTCCTTCTAGCATACGAACTGGCTTATGTTCAGAATCCTGAAGAGATTTTACGTAGAAAGAGATATGAAGAAGAAACAGGTGAAGACATAGACGTCCGTTTCTTTTCCGGAGGCACAAAGCTATACGCCGCTTATAATTTCAATTTTTCATATAAATTTCTAAGAAAAATACAGCCTATAATAATGGCCGGAACTTATTTTCCTGAATTTTCCGAAGAAGATACATACGCAATCCAATATTTAATCGGCTGCAATTTTTATATCCATCATAATATTCTGGTGCGAGTGAATGCAGATATAATGATGATGACAAATAAAGATACAGATGGATATAATACAGATCCCTCCCAATTAATACTGCAAGTAATGGCGAGATTCTAATGTTGAAGTACTTGCTTATATTTTCTTTAACTGCTCTTTTGGCATCCTGCAAATTAGATGCTCCTGCGGAAGTATCCGTAACTGATTTTGATGTTGATTTCCTACGCATTGGAATTGAGCATGAGGATTTACTGAAGCTACAATCAAATAAAATCAAGAACTATTATGTCACAATGTTTTTGAAGACAGACAGCTCAGAGTATAAGGGCAGAATTCGCGCGTTGGGAGCAGGTTCAAGATATTTGAATAAGTGGGGATATAAACTTGAACTTGAGAATGGATTTTATAATAGTCTAGCTACTTTTAATCTTTCTTCTAATACTTTTGATAAAACCGGAATTTTACCTTTAGTCGGAAGAGACTATTTTATTCATCTGGGATTTGATATGTATGATATAACTCCGGTTGCAGTATCAGTAAATGGTGGTCTCACGTCTCTTTATCCTCTTATTGAACGATTTGAATATCCATATTTTCAGCGAAGGAATAAGCCGGTTGCAGAAATATTCAAAGCCGGATACAATGCTAAATTTACTAATAAAAACAATGCATATACCGAGAATTACTTCAGCAAACAATATCCGGAAGATGACAGCTATACTACTTTGATTCACTTTTTTGAATATTTAGATCATTCCGATGAGAATGAGATACTAGATAAGGCTTCCAAGTATATCGATATTGAGAACTTTCTCAAATTTCATATCGCAATGACAATACTGGCAAATCCTGATGCTCAGAGAAATAATATTATTATGTACACTGAGACTTTCGGCGGGCCAATCAAGTTTATGCCCTGGGACTTTGATAATTTATTGAATAAGACTGCCTCTTTTGCCTATTATGCTCATAACGAAATAATAGCAGCTCTTTTGAAAAATAAAGAGATAAGAAAAATGTATGCGGATGAGTTTCGCAAGCAGCTTGGGGAGTGTGCAAATCTCATTTCAGAATATTTTGACAGACATAAAGAAGAAGTTCGTAGTGTGCATGAAGTGGATCCTCATCTTGGGCAAATCTATGATTTGGATAGCAGAATTAAGGAATACAGAAATTTTATTATAGATCGCTGCAATGATTTACTTGCCGGATTCGATGTCTTTTTTGATAAAGACTTCTATAATAATGGCTTATAGAGATTACTGTTATAATTTTTATATGTAAATTAATTCTTGTTATTCGGTAAAAATATCTCGGTTAAATATATGCAATAAAGTCCGGTTGTTTGCAAATTTTAACAATCCTAAATAATAACTCATGCAATCAAAATATATATTTTTTACAAAAACACCTGATGTCTTCTATTGGTGTGCTCTTTGACTTAAGCCATATCAATCGATGTAATGGAAGGGCTTTTAAATCAACAAGGTTAAAAATATTCAATATTCAACTAATAGAAATCAGTAAATATATTATTTGTATAGATATTGTGTGTTAATATATATGTAATACAAGGCTAAATTAAATTGCCTCCTTATGCACAAAAATTATAAATTTGTATGGTTGAAATATCTAAACATAAGTCTCTTAAATGTTTAGAGCTTTTAAAAGTAAAAGAAGGATTTAAGATATGGCTCTGAATTTTATTTCTGCAGAAGAAGCTGCTTCTCATATTCAGCATGGCGATATAGTTGGTTTTAGTGGATTTACTCCTGCCGGTGCAGCAAAAGCAATTCCGACTGCAATTGGTGAATTAGCAAAAAAAATTCACGCAGATGGCAACCCTTTTAAAATCGGTGTAATCACAGGTGCTTCTACAGGTGACAGTCTTGATGGCGCGCTAGCAAGAGCTGATGCTGTTGCATTTAGAACTCCTTATCAATCAAACAAAGATCTTAGAGATGCTATTAATAGCGGAAGAGCTGAATACTTTGACTCTCACCTCTCTGTAGTTGCTCAAAATTTGCGCTACGGATTTTTGGGTAAAATGAAATGGGGTGTGATTGAAGCTTGCGATGTAACAGAAGATGGTGAAATTGTACTTACTACAGGAGTAGGTATTTCTCCTTCAATTTGCCAGGTCGCTGATAAAATTCTAATTGAGCTAAATGAATATCATCCAAAAGCTCTTAGAGGCTTACATGACATTCATGTTCCTTTAGATCCTCCTAACAGAAGAGAAATTCCGGTATACAGTGCTAGTGACAGAGCTGGCAGTGCGGTTATTAAAGTTGATCCTGCTAAAATCGTTGGTATTGTAAAAACTAATGCTCCAGATGGTGTTGGTGCTTTCTCTGCAACAGATGAAGTTACTAATCAAATTGGTAAAAACGTTGCAGCATTTTTAGCAAAAGAATTGAAAGACGGAAGAATTCCTGAATCATTCCTTCCTATCCAATCCGGTGTTGGTAATATTGCAAATGCTGTTTTAGGTGCTTTGGGACAAGACAAAGACATCCCTAATTTTGAAATGTATACAGAAGTTATCCAGGATTCAGTAATTGACTTAATGTTTGAAGGCAGAATCAAATTTGCTTCTGGTTGCTCTTTGACTGTATCTGATGACCAGCTTTTGAAAATATATGAAAATCTTGATTTCTTCAAAGATAAACTAGTTCTTAGACCTCAGGAAATTTCTAACAACCCTGAAGTTGCAAGAAGAATTGGTATTATTTCTATTAATACTGCTTTAGAATGTGACTTGTTTGGCCATATTAACAGTACACAGGTGCTTGGTTCTAAAATGATGAACGGCATTGGCGGTTCCGGTGACTTTACCCGTAACGCTTATATATCAATATTTACTTGCCCTTCAGTAGCTAAAGGCGGAAGCATCAGTGCATTTGTTCCTATGGTTTCTCACGTTGACCATAACGAACACTCAGTGCAGGTAATTATTACAGAGCAGGGTATTGCTGATTTGAGATCTAAATCTCCAAAAGAAAAAATGAAAGCAATTATCGAAAATTGTGTTCACCCTGATTATAAACAACAACTTTGGGACTATGTTAACCTTACTGGCGATCATAGCCACACACCAACTCAATTAGCTGCGGCTTTTGGTATGCATATCAAATTCCAGAAAGACGGCGATATGAGAGGCGTTAACTGGAAAGATTACATGTGTGATAAATAAAAATACATACACAATATATATTATATTAATCCGTGTTGGGCTTCAATCTGTTCGACACGGATTATTTTTTTTGCTACCTCATTATCTGGAATGCTCAAAATTTAAATATAACAATATACTTAAGTTATGATAGGTGTTCTCTTATTTACTTCACTGATAACAAACTAGTAAATGTGAGCAGAAAACCGAATGGACTAATCAATATGAGTCTTATTTGTTATAACTTTAGGAATATTTCAATATGAAATATATATATGTTACTATTCTGTCTCTATTTTTCACTCTTAACCTCGCTGCCCAAGATTGGAACCAGATTCGAAAAGCACTAGCTACAGATGCCTATACAAATGGTAAATTTGGATACTCTGTGTCTATATCCGGAGATTATGCGATAGTAGGCACAAACGAACCCGCTATAAGTGCCGGAGTTTATATCTTTCATAAAACAGGCTCTCAAACATGGGATAATGGCATAAAGATCGTTGCTTATGATGCAGAGGTAGGTGACTATTTTGGCACTTCTGTATCGATCTCCGGAGATTATGCCATAGTAGGCGCATATGGAGAAGATTCAGGAGGAAGTAATGCCGGAGCTGCGTATATCTATCAAAGAATTGGAGTGAATACCTGGGACAGTGGTACAAAGATAGTAGCATCTGACCCAGAAGCTAACGACTATTTTGGTAGATCAGTATCGATCTCCGGAGATTATGCCATAGTAGGTGCAAATGGAGAAGATGCAGCAGCTGTTTCTGCTGGTGCTGCATATATCTACCAAAGGACAGCTGCAAACACTTGGAGTATAGGCAAAAAAATATTTGCTTCTAATGCTGGTGCACAAGATATGTTTGGCACCTCAGTATCGATCTCCGGAGATTATGCCATAGTAGGTGCATATGGAGAAGATTCAGGAGACAGTGAAGCCGGAGCTGCATATATTTACCGTAGAATAACTGACAATATCTGGAGTAGCGGTTCAAAAATATTAGCCTACGATGCTCAGGTGAGTGATTATTTTGCTTATTCTGTATCAATATCAGGTGATTATGCTTTAGTGGGTGCTTATGGAGAAGATTCAGGAGGCAGTGATGCCGGAGCTGCATATATTTACCATAGAGTGGATACAAACTCTTGGGATAGTGGCAGAAAGATAGTCGCTCCTGATGCTAATGCTAGTGAATATTTCGGCTATTCAGTATCGATCTCCGGAGATTATTCTGTAGTCGGTGCCTATTTTAACAGTGATGCCGGTACTCTTGCAGGTGCTGCTTATATTTATAAAAGAACAGGCTTAAATAATTGGGATAGCGGGATTAAAAAAACAGCTTCAGATGCAGCGGTCGCTGATTATTTTGGCTATTCAGTATCGATCTCCGGAGATTATGCTATAGTAGGTGCTTATGGAGAAGATGACGGAGGCGATGGTGCCGGAGCTGCTTATCTGTACAAGGCAGCAATTGTAGAATTATCAATGGCAGAATCAATCAAAATTAGTGATACTGAGTATAGCTATAATGTATCCGTTGTAGATGGAGAAAACAATGGATTAACTCAGCACGGTTTAGTCTGGAGCACTTCTGAAAATCCAACATTGGAATTAAATGAAGATAGTACTGCTTTAGGCACCCATGCAGCAGGAAACTTTACTTTTAGTTCCAATGCAACAGTTTCGGTGGGCCCCGGCTACTATGTCAGAGCCTATGCAACTACAGCTTCAGGGACTTACTATTCAGATCAAGTACATTTCGGAGTAGTTCCAACCTTGCCTGAATGGGGTTTGATTATATTAGCAGGTGGTTTTGTGCTGGCGGGAGGCTGGTTTGTTTTTAGAAAGATGATGTAATAGGATAAAATAAAGAATTATAAATACAAATCCGCATTGGGTATTTTGGAACCTGATGCGGATTTTAATGTATATAGCATTAAGGATTTAATAAATATTAAATTAATAAAAGGCTTGTATAAAAATTACATAATGCTTATTTTGTAGAAAAATAATATGAGTAATAGTGAGTTAGTACAATGAAAAATATATACATTACAATAATTTGCTTTATTTTCTTTTCAAGTGCTGCAATTTGTCAAAACTGGGGTGAAGTTATTAAAGCCTGTGCCTCAGACCGAGCCGCTGCTGATAAATTTGGTAATAGTGTTTCAATATCTGGTAATTACGCTATAGTCGGAGCCTTAAATGAAGATGAAGATGCGTCCGGCGGCAATACGCTTGCAGAGGCAGGTAGTGCCTATATATTTTGGAATAATAATGGAACTTGGACAGAGGTTGAAAAACTTGTAGCTCCCGACCGAGCCGCTGGTGATAAATTTGGTTGTAGTGTTTCAATTTCAGGTGATTATGCAATAGTTGGAGCCTATACGGAATCTGAAGATGTCTCCGGTGCAAACACGTTCTCTGCTTCAGGTAGTGCTTATATATTTAGAAAAGTTGGTGGAATTTGGAGTGTAGTGCAAAAGATTGTAGCCTCCGACCGGAGCGTGAGTGATTTGTTTGGATATAGTGTTTCAATATCTGGTGATTATGCCATAGTTGGAGCATTCGGCGAATCTGAAGATGCATCAGGAGGGAATACTCTTGCTAACGCAGGAAGTGCCTATATATTTTGGAATGATAATGGAACTTGGACAGAAGTTGAAAAACTTGTAGCCTCTGACAGAGCTTCCAGTGACGGTTTTGGATATAGTGTTTCAATATCTGGTGATTATGCCATAGTTGGAGCAATGAGTGAAGATGAAGATGCCACTGGAGGAAATTCACTTTCTGCTGCAGGAAGTGCCTATATGTTTTGGAATGATAATGGAACTTGGAGCGAGGTTGAAAAGCTAGTAGCGTCCGACCGTGCAGATTCTGACAATTTTGGTTATAGTGTTTCAATATCTGGTGACTACGCCATCGTTGCGGCAAATAATGAAGATGAAGATGCCACTGGAGGAAATATGCTCTCTAGTGCAGGCAGTGCTTATATATTTTGGAATGATAGTGGCACATGGAGCGAGGTAGAAAAGCTAGTAGCTTCCGACCGTGGAGCTTATGACTATTTTGGTTGTAGTGTTTCAATATCTGGTGATTATGCCATAGTTGGAGCTTATACTGAAGATGAAGATGCATCTGGAGGAAATACACTTTCTGGTGCAGGCAGTGCCTATATTTTTTGGAATGATAGCGGCACATGGAATGAAGTTAAAAAACTAGTGACCTCCGACCGTGCAGGTTTTGACAATTTTGGATATAGTGTTTCAATTTCAGGAGACTACGCCATCGTTGGTGCAAATAATGAAGATGACGATGCATCAGGAGGGAATACTCTTGCTAATGCAGGTAGTGCTTATATTTTTGGAGTGATTTCTAATGAATTATCTATTACAAATAATAGTAAGCTCACCGATACAGATTACAGTATACAAGTGTCAGTTGTAGACGTTGAAAATACTGGATTTACAGAGCATGGTTTAGTCTGGAGTACATCAGAAAATCCAACGATAACTTCCAACTCAGGAAGTACAACGCTGGGAACTCACATAGCAGGAAACTTTACTTTTAGTTCCAATGCAACAGTTTCGGTGGGGCCCGGCTACTATGTCAGAGCCTATGCAACTACAGCTTCAGGGACTTACTATTCAGATCAAGTGCATTTCGGAGTAGTTCCAACCTTGCCTGAATGGGGTTTGATTATCTTAGCAGGTGGTTTTTTGATAGCCGGTGGCTGGTTTGTTTTTAGAAAGATGATATAATAGGATAAAATAAAGAATTATAAATATACAATCCGCATTGGACTTTAGCTTGTTCAATGCGGATTTTTTTTGATTAAATAAATTTATACCTCAACTTCTCCTAAATTAGTCACATCTTCGCTGACTTTAAAATCATATTCAGGATATTCATAAATAGGAATTCTTGGTTCTGTTTCCCCGATTGAATAGCCCCAGATGTCTGTATATTCATCTCTTTCTTCACCTAAGTCAGTTAACTGTTGCAGATACTCAGCGATGGATTTTGATTCGATAATAATAACATTCTCCATGTCATGAATAATCGGGCTGTGGTTTCTTGTTGCATCAAATCCAAATTCTAATATTCGCCTACCGTAGCGAGTGATTCCAATGGTTCGGAAAGAAAGTGATTTGCCAACGCCCGGCAGATTAAGTACATTTCTATCTGTAGCCAGGAATGGGAGCCCGGATTTCTCTTTAACAGATGCTATATTTTCTACCATGTTTTCAGCGTCTAGCGGAAATTCTTTAATTTCTTCTAAATATTCATCAGGTATTCTACCTATGATTTTTTCTTCTATTTGTTCCTGCAAGGCTCTTTCATTTGTAGCAAAATTAAAGTGGTTTTCCATATATCCTTTTACACTGAAAGTGTAATATGTGAGTACACCAATATCGTTTAATATTTTTCTTAGCTTATTCGTATGTCCACGGCGCGAAGAAGCAGCAGTAAATACATGCTGATTAGTAACAGTCCAACCTGCTTCTATAAATCTTCTTATAGCAGTTTTAGCCTCAGGTGTTACTTCCATTGGAGATTCGAAGTGAGTTTGGATTATAAACTGTTTAATTCCAATTTCAGAAGCCTTTTTCTTAAAGTCAGCTAGTATTTCCTGCAACGCATGTGTTACTCTCTGAGGCAAGTAAACAGGAAGTCTTGAACCAAGACGTACTCTAATAAACTCAGCATATTTCTGACCTTCGGGTCTATTCTTATTAGCTTCAATTTTCCTGAGAGCCATATCATAAATAGCGTCCAGTATTTTCTTTAAAGATTTATCTGTGCTCATAAGTGCGTCACCGCCTGTTATAAGAATATCTCTAAGTTGCGAATCATTTTCAAAATAATCCATTAGCTTTTTGAGCTTATCAGACCATGTCTCTTTTTCTTTAAGTTTATCCAGATTGAAATTCAGATTACCTCGTTGGAAATCATACATCCTTTGGCAAGACGCACATAGTCCGCCACAAGCTCTACCAACAGTATCAGGAATTAAAATTGCAACTTCAGGGTAGCGGCGGTGAACATTATTATGAGAAGGCAGAATCCAGCCTGCTGCATTTGGTTTACCGGGTTCTACTTTATCTTCTTTTTCCCATGCTACAATAGAGCCGTATTCATTGATAAGTTCGCGGCTGTATATTACATAATACCTGATAGCCAGATCTGCACCAATTGCGAAATATGGCACGCGCACATGAAGAAGCGATAAATAATATGGATTTACAAAAAACGGAATTCCACGTTCTTCTGCCTGATATAATAGCTTCATTGTGTCAGGATCTAGCGAATTTCCTAATAATTCATTAAGCAGTTTTGGACTTCTCACAGCAAAGCGGAGATGGAACTGACTCTCATTCCACCATTCCAGCATTTGCATATATTTTTGCTCGTGAGACATTTCTTCAGTGAACTTGTACTTGCTATCTGAAATTTCACCTGAATCAATTTTTTCAATCAAAGTATTTACTATTCTGGCTTTGTTTTCTTCTCGGAGTTGGACTATTCTTGGATCAAGTCCTGATGGAAATCGATCCATCCACTCCTGGATTTGTTCTTTGCTTGGCATCGAACGTTTTTCAGTGCCGCTGAACTGGCGGAATAGATGTAGCATATCTTCGAAGAAAAATGGTTTTGCACCACCGGTTCCGTGGCGAACAGCAAGCCATAAGAGCTTAATCGGATTGTTTACTGCTTTGTCGTTATGAAGATTCGGATCAACATAAGTTCTTCCTGCATTGTCTATATAATCCAGGATTCTAATATTAGCAAAGTCCTTCCATTCAAGTTTTTCAAATGTTTCGCGATCCATTGCTTCTTTTTTGTAAAACTTATAAGCAGTAGGATTTTTTTTGAGTTGTTCAAGAGCCCAATTTCTAACGCCTACCAGAGCTTCTGTTTCATTCTTGGAATTGATTAAAATTTCTTCCAATAAAGGATTTTCTTTAAGCAGCTGCTTAAGCAATCTGTGAGATTTCACCGTGATTGCAATTGTGTCGAGTTGATGTGTTTCTTTCATAAACGGAATCTATATAATGAATATTCAAATATTCTTAGAATGCTTTAAGAGAAGCTTTAGAGTTAAGCTATATATATTCCGAGGAATGATTTGTGAGATTATTTTAAGAAGGCTCAAATCTCTTGATTAGATTCTAGTTTGATGTTTTATAAATATAAAAACCTGTATTGAAGTTGCTTCTATTTTATAGTAGCAAAATTAGGATGGTATTGATCATATACAAAAAAAAGAGAACTACTTATGCAATTCTCTTTTCAACTTTTATTCTATTATTATTACGACTGATCTGCTCAACTGCCGTTTTAGAGGTCCTTTTTGATTGATTTCAAACTTATATTCGTAATCAATAACAAGATTGTCACTGGAGCTATTTATTAGTCTTTTTGCAGCATTTGCCCTTGACTGAGCAAGATTCTGGTTGTATTCCTCTGTTCCAAGATGATCCGTAAGAGGGATAATTCTAACTATTTTTCCTTCTTCCAACGCGGCTTTTGCTCTTGTTAAGGCAAAATCATCAATAGAAACGAATTGTTTACCATCGAATTCAAAGAAGCCTAAATAGAAGTATTTTCCTCCACCTATAGCGTTGTTTATGGAAACAGAAACATCTTTGCGAATGTAATTAAGATTGATTTTTATGTTGTCACTTTTTTCTCTTTTAGCTGCATCTTTAATATAGCCATGAACTGTAATTTCTTTAGGCATATCATTTAATGCAGGTGAAAAGACATTCGCTCCGCCAAGAGTGTACATTTTTGGACCATTCTCTTTGGCAAGCTGATACATAAATTCCTCAGAGTAAGGTCTGGCATCTACGATAATATTAGACTTAACTTTAAATTCAGGAATTTCCACTTCGTTTAATTCCTTAGTAGTGACTTCGTAAGCAAAAGCTTTCTGAGTTTTGTTCTCTATTTCAATATATTCAAGTTCTTCGTATAATTCTTGATATCTCAATTTACTTGTGTCAGCTATGACAAAAGTACTATTGATTTCAAGATCCGGATTAAAAGATGTGAAAACTTCTTTGACTTTTTCTAAGCGTTGCTCAGCAACAGCTTTTTCAGTCTTGCTCGAATAAGAGACAATCAGATTAATTGCATCATTTTGAGCAATAGTATTTTGCACTATTTCCTGAATGCTATTAGGATAGTAATAATCCGTGCTACTATTTTTGAAATAGATTTTAGCAGCAGGAAGTGAAATATAGTCTACATTTCTGTATGTGTCGTAATAAACATCCAGTTTGGAGTTGTGCGAGTAATTATTGCCTGCAATTACTAGGTCAATATCATATTCAAGCTTTTCTGCAACAGGTGGCCTTTCCGGATAAGGGATTCCGGGTAAAGGAACTTTTTTATTTGTAGTGATTCTGTCGTATTCAACAGGTAAGTAATAACTAATTGCCAGATTTGCAGCAAATCGATTGATTTTCCAGTCGTTAGAGCTTGATACTTTAGTAAGAGCATAGTTATACGATAATTCAGGCACAAGATAAAAGTCATCATTGATTGCAACTTCATAGCGAGCCCCAAGCTTCAATGCTGCGTAGATACCGGATGCGTCGGGAATATTCTCGCTTTGCGGATTGAATATTTTAGATTTATCACCAAATGTTACATCTGAAGGACTTACTATTTCTTCTTGTGAGTCAAAGCTTTTACTCATAGGAATACCGATTCCGACACCTGTTATCAGTGAAAAAGGTATATCCTCAAATAAGTATGTCGCTAAGGAGTGTTCTGTCAAAATAACAGAATAATTAGCTTTAAAGCTTCTTTCTACTGTTACCAGGCGTGCATCCTTATCATCTATTGAATAAGCAAAAGGAGCTTCCTTAGAAAATTCACCGGAGAAGTTGCTAAGTCCAAGACTGAATACATATCTTATTTTCCTTCCAAGAAGTGTCTCATCAAGTTTGTATTCACCTCCTAAGAATGCAGACCAGGACAAACCACTACCGCTTCCATAATCTATATTTCCATCATGATATAGCGGGAAACCGTAAAATTGATCCGGTGTGTAGGAGTTAAAGTTTATACCACCACCAGCTGAAATCACATATTTAGTATGTTCTTTTGAGTATGCCTGCGTAGCAAATAAGCATAAAAACAGTATCCAGGCGAATATTCGTTTACTAGTCATCAATCTATTTCCCGTGTCGTATTATCGTAGTATTATTAATTGTTTGCTTGCAACATGCTCATTTGATTTCATTATTGCAGTGTAAGTGCCTTGTGGCAGCATAGTACAGTCAATCTGCAAGAGATTACTGTCATTTTGCTGGTAAACTTTACCTGGTATTATAATTACTTCCTGTCCTAAATTATCAAGGACCTGTACTTGAAGTTCTATATCAATTTTTGTTTTAAAATCTAAGGTAACTACATCATTTCCCGGGTTAGGAGTGATGGAATTGATAATAACAGGATTGTCAGGTGTTAAAAGTCGTCTAGCACCAACTCCAGTAATTTCAAGGCTACCGGAATTTAATGTACCCTGAGTGTTTACTCCCCACTGCGGAGCGTCTTCTGTAAAATCAATTTTAGTTTTGATCACATCTGCAACTCCCGGGTATCCGGTAATTCTTGCGGCAACGCCTCTGGTAGTATCAAAATCACCATTAACTTTGATCTTGATATATCTATAGTAATCATCAGTTTTTTCTTCTAAAATAGAAGCTTCGCCAAAATCAGAGCTCACTGTTTCAGGCTTAAAGAGACGTTTATACAATTTTATTTCAGAAATAAAATCGCGTTTGCCTTTATACTGAGAGTTTTGAGTAAAAGTATATTCAATAGGGATTGTCACTTTATCCAGAGGTCCGGTTGTTATATCAGGAATTTCTAGAGAGTAATTCGCAGTATATTGAATAAGCTTAACAGTTGCCTGGAGCAGGCATGGTTCTGCTGTCCATTTAAGATCTGCCTGATCTAAGTAATCTCCGTTCCATTTTACTTTTACTATCTGAGTATCTCCCGGAGCTACATAAACAGGCAAGCTTGAAGTTACTTCATAAGAGCCTTCAGGCTCAACAGACCAGCCCTGTAGAGAAAAGCCTGTTGTTCCGGTATTGATTACCTGAAGTTCTCTTTCCTGTGATTCAGGTATAAACGGAAGAATATCATGTGAATATGCTACAAAAGCACCAATTCCTGTTCCTTCGATACCAAGGGGGATGTAATATGGATCAGCGTCAGAATGGAATACTTGTACACTGTCGGCATCGAGTCCTAGCTCACTAGGAATAAATTGAATATCAACAGTCAAAGATTGTCCGGGTTGAATAATTGTATCATAAACTAAAGGCTTTACAACTTTATAGTTTGATGGATATTTTGCAAAATCTATTTTGTTTATTTTGATTGGTATCGGATCCAAATTAGTAAACAAAGTGAAAGTTTCAGTGTAAACTTCACCTACGCATACTTCCTCATTTAATACTATCGGTTCATTATCAAAACCAAGATGGCGATTTTGAGATTCCACTTCAAAAGGAATTTTGATCATGCTTTCGCAATAAGCAAAAATCAAGGTGTCTTTAAGAAATCCAACATCTTTGGGATTGACAACTATACTGTAGTTGACACATCCTCCCGGATAGACAGTATCTCCTGCAAAATCCTCTACCAGAGTAAAATGCCTACCAGATTGAAAATATGCATCTTTGATAAATAGTTTTGTGTCCCCTATATTACAGAAGTCACTATAAGAATAGTCACGTTCTTCAGCAATAAGATGCATTGGAATAGGATGATTGTCAATACCGGCAAATTCCGGAGCTCTAACAGCAAAGAAGTTATCTGACTCGTCGAATTCAGGATAATTGAAAAAAGTAATATCAATAAACGGATGCCCTACCATAGATGAAACAATTGAATGGCCATCAGGAGCATATTGGAAATCAAAAAGATCTGCACCGCCTATTGAAAGAGAATAGCCAAGAAGTGCGTTTAATTTCAAATCGTAAAAAGAGATTTGAGGTACGCCGGATGTTGCGATTGCAACCGTTGTAGAAATCGGATTAAACTGAATTTCATTTATGTAGGAGAAGTTATGCCCGGTGAAAGCTACCATATCTCCATTACTTAAATCAATCAGATCGTTATAGTAAGGACCTGTTGATAATGGAGGTTTGCGTTCCACATTTTCCTCCGCAAGAAATGCATACTTTCCGTTTGGACTTATGTTTATGTTATAACTGACAGGAAATCCTGTTTTATCATAAGATTTTAGCAAAGTAAAGTCAGGGAAAGAATAAGTATTGAGCTCGTTATTCATGTTATGAACTATAGCTACAGGTTCTTTTCTGCTTAGCTCTAAAGAAAGTATAGGATGATCCAGATCAACTTCTTTTATAAAAGCTCCTGTTTCTAAATCAAACAGTAAAAGGACAGATGCATAGTGAGCTCTGAAAACAAGATATTTGGAAGTGTAGTCTTTATACATCTCTTCTGCTTCAAAATCCCGCCCTACTGCGATTGTGAAATCAGGTTGTTCTTTACCTATAGTGAATTTACTAAAATATGTACTGCTACCGTCTTTTTGATTGTTCGCATCATTATAACCGATTATATAACTATTGTTATCATCAGTAAAAGCACTTCCTAAAACATTAAAACGGAATGTATAGTTATCTTCCTCTCCAAGGTATCTGCTTTCTATCTGGTTTTTTCCTACTATATCATATAAATTCAATTTCCCTGCTTTTGCAACAGCTACAACCTTAGTTGAGGCATTATCGTAACCAACAAGCCAGTTCCTGTATGGTGCATCTACAAACTGCAATGGATCATCGTTTTTGAATTCCTGATGTACTTTCAGCTTTACCGTTTCAGAGATGATATCAGGTACTTTCCAAATGTAAGTACTGTCAATAACTTTTCCTGCTCTTTCCCAAGTTGCTCCATTGTCCGTAGAATAGGATATAATAACAGGTAAGGATTTGATATGGCCTTTCCATTTTACTTCCACTTCTTCGCACGGAGCAAAAATTTCACCACCATTTGGCTCTAAAAGTTGAAGTGTTGTTTGAGCATCCAAGTCTAATTTATTTGCCATAAAAAAGATTTTTTTCTTTAGCCCCGGTTCATAGTGAAATACCAAATTTGTGTGGATGTTTTCATACGAGTCAGGTGTTACAGAAATTTTAAGTGTATATCGTTCATTTGTAAGAGCTTTTGGTAGCGGACCTCTGTCTACGCGAGTACCGAGCCATTCTACTTCGAACTTGTCATTATCTACAGTAATAGAATCAAGAACAAAAGGATCTGTATGTGATGTCGCGGAGTCAACAGGCGGTTTCACATCGATGCAGTAATAAAAATTGTGCTTAGTTACAGGTTCTAAAATGCCTAAGTTAACAGCTCCGTAAATAGCTCCCATGGCTTTGCCGTTACCCATGTTATATTCTGAAAAAACAAAAGTACCTACACCGGGAGAGTAATAACCTGCCTGAACTTTTTTGGTACGTCCGTTATGTTTCAGATATATATCTGCTGTCTCTGTTTCATAAAATTCAAGTCTATTGGTCTTCCATGTGATTTTATAATAATCATCTTCAACCTTCTCTACTTTAGAAGGTCTGCCAACATATTTATGTTCATAAATATAAAAATTGTCTATTGATAAATCCAATGGCTGACCATTATCGTAAGCTTTTAATTTAGCAGATAAATTTGGGAAATTTGTAGTATCAATGGAGACACCATAATTATCTGAATATAGCTGAATAAAAAGTGCTGATTTGGACTTAGAGAAGCATATTATAAACAAAAATATTATCACTATGGGCAATCTATTCATGGCTTTTTTCCGTTTTGTTCTTTTCTCAACCTATATAAAAAACACATTATCTTATATAAAGGTTACATATTAAGCAAAAATAGTTATAAAGTAGCTAATATTAAACTATGCTTTCAAATACTTCAAATTATAGTACAAAATCAAATTGTATTGGTCAGTGATATTAATCTGAAGTGCATTTGATCACATCCATAGTTTCGGCTAAATAATTATCAATATCAAACGTAATTTTAAGAATAACATCAATTAAAATTACGGAGCATATCATGAAAGTAAAAGACTTACTTAGGGATAAAGGGCCTGAAGTATTTACCATCGGAATAGATAAATCACTTAAAGATGCTATCAGTACTTTAGTGAGGAATAATATTGGTTCTTTGCTGGTAATTAATTCTGAGGGCAAGATAGAAGGCATACTTACTGAAAGAGATATTTTGAGACAAAGTAATAAAGATCCTCATTCTTTTCAGGATATTACAGTTAAAGAAAGTATGTCAACTAATATCATCTTTATAGAAGATGAAGATACAATTGAGTATGCCCAGGGGATCATCAATAACAATAGAATCAGACACTTGCCGGTGCTGAATAAAAACAAAGTTTTGGTTGGTTTAATCTCTATCGGTGATATTATTCACACGGGAGCACAAATTGCAAAAGCTGAGAATAAATATCTTAGAGATTATATCGAAGGCAACATAAAATAAAAGGATTCCACAACTTCATGAATGATATAATACTACGCATAAACGATAAAGAGTTTAAAGCAGAATTTGATTCGGATGATTTTAGAATTATTCGAATCAATGGAAAAACTTTTGAAATAGAACTGCTGAAAAAATATGGGAATGATCTCTTCTCATTTGCTGTAAATCAGCAATTAAAGCAAGTGGAAGTGGCTATCGATCCAAATAAAAAAATAGATATAATCCACGAAGGAATGGTTTACGAAGTCGAGGTCAAAGATTCGACTCAGAGGCTGCTGGAAAAGTATATCAAAAACTCGGCTGCTGCAGGCAGTAATGGACATAATTTACTTAAAGCTCCAATGCCTGGGTTACTGGTTAAATACTACGTCCAGCCGGGCGACTTTGTAGAGAAAGGAGATAAACTTTGTGCTTTGGAAGCTATGAAAATGGAAAATATTATCAAATCCAATTTCACAGGTACAGTTAGAAAACTATCTGCGAAAGAAGGGGCTCCTGTTGAAAAAAATGCAGTTTTAATTGAATTTGACATGAATGAATAGAGATATAATATGAATAAAATAACAGAGCGTAAGATTTCTCAGATGTATGAAATAAAGGAAATGGCAAACATCGGAGGAGGTCAGAAGAGAATAGACGCTCAGCATGCAAAAGGTAAACTTACTGCCCGGGAAAGAATTGATGTTTTATGCGATCCCGGTACATTCAGAGAAATTGATGCGCTGGCGCATCATCATTCTACAGATTTTGGACAGGATAAAAACGTTCCGCTGGGAGATGGTGTAGTAGTTGGTCATGCGGAAGTAGGAGGAGATAAAGTTTACTTGTTTTCGCAGGATTTCACTGTGCTGGGAGGTTCGTTAGCGGAACAACATGGCAAAAAGATTTGTAAAATTATGGATCTTGCTATGAAAAGTGGCTATCCTGTGATTGGCATAAATGATTCAGGTGGTGCCAGAGTGCAGGAAGGAGTTATCTCTCTTGGAGCTTATGCTGATATTTTTCTTAGAAATACTTTAGCTTCAGGGGTAGTGCCTCAGATATCTGTAATAATGGGACCTTGTGCCGGTGGAGCCGTTTATTCGCCTGCGATAACAGATTTTGTAATCATGGTTCGAAAAACATCTTATATGTTTGTTACAGGGCCAAAAGTTGTAAAAACTGTTACTCACGAAGAGCTGTCTGCGGAAGAGCTGGGTGGGGCAGAAGTGCATGCTGCGAAGAGCGGAGTAGCTCACTTTATTGCAGAAAATGATATGACAGCAATGGAGATAATCCGTAGTCTGCTTAGGTATATTCCACAAAACAATGCAGAAGATCCGCCTTATATTCCGAATGATGATCCGATTGATCGTGAAGATAGAAAATTGAATCAGATAATTCCTGATTCTCCTAATCAGCCTTACGATATGAAGGAGATAATTTTAAGCCTGACTGATAATTCGGAATTTTTGGAAGTACATAAGGATTATGCTACTAATATAATAGTCGGCTTTATGAGGCTTGGAGGAAGATCTATAGGTGTTGTTGCTAATCAGCCTATGGAAATGGCAGGCGTGCTGGATATTGATTCCTCTAAGAAAGCAGGCAGGTTCGTGAGATTCTGCGATGCGTTTAATATCCCTATACTAACTTTAGTGGATGTCCCTGGATTTATGCCGGGGTCCGATCAGGAATGGAATGCTATTATTACAAACGGAGCTAAATTGCTATATGCTTATGCAGAAGCGACTGTTCCTAAAGTAACTCTGATAACAAGAAAAGCTTATGGTGGTGCTTATGACGTAATGAGCAGCAAGCATATCAGAGGAGATTTCAATTTTGCATGGCCTACTGCTGAATTAGCAGTTATGGGAGCGCAAGGAGCAGTGGAAATAATATTTAAGAAAGAAATTGATGTTTCTGATGACTCTGCTGCGAAGGAACAGGAACTAATAAATATGTATAATGAGAAATTTGCGAATCCTTATATAGCTGCATCTTATGGCTATATAGACGATGTGATAGAACCGAAGAGTTCAAGACAAAGGCTCATAGAAGCGTTTGGCATGCTGGAAAACAAGGTGGATAAAAATCCACCTAAAAAGCACGGAAATATTCCTTTGTAAGTTTAGACATAGAAATAGAAATATGAATAGAGATTGTCTGATAATAAAAGGGTAAGCTGACAAACCGGTAAATAATGACACATATAAATTTAAATGTATGATATAAGTCGCCGGCTAAAGCCATCAGTTGCACTTGTGAGTAATTGCCACCGACTGTTTCAGCCGGTGGCTAAAATTACAAAATCTATTTAGATATGGTTTGTTCTGACGTGCGAAACATTATTCCTTTTTTAGAGTTGATACTGAAATTCATTGCTTTCAGGGAGATTCTGCCACTCTGCAAAAGTAAGAGCCTGCTCATCTCTTTGCGAAATAATTGGATCTTGAGTGTTCCACTTGATCGCAAGCTGAGGGTCATTCCATCTAATGTTATTTTCTCCTTCAGGGTTCCAGACTTCAGTGCATTTATATTGCATTTCTGTATTGTCCTCCAATGCTACGAAACCATTGGCAAATCCGGGTGGTACCCAAAGTATATGCTTATTATGTTCGCTGATTATGAAGGATTTATATTGACCAAAGTAAGGAGAATTTTTACGCAAATCAACTTCAACAACCTGTGCTGAGCCTCTAGTTACTCTAATAAGCTTACCTTGTGGTTTATCCCATTGAAAATGCATACCTCTTATAACACCTTTTGCAGATTTGGAGTGATTGTCCTGTTTAAAATCAATTGGTAATCCAAATTCTTTGAACTGATCAGAACGGAACGATTCCATAAAGTATCCACGCTCATCTTCAAAAACCTGAGGTTCGAATAATATCAGTCCATCAAAGCTTTGTTCTATTATCTTTAATCCCATACTTTTCCTGTTTTATACAATAGCTATATATATTACCCATGTAATTCTTTTAGGTTCGTCAACTTAATCAATATTTCAAATTACTTGAAAAATCATTTGACAAAATTGCAGAAATTTAGCATATTTCACAAGTGTGATTATTATATATTGTTATCCTGCTGATTCTGTTTCAAATCGGAAATAACGGGATTACTTTGTATAGCAAGTGATAATATCAAAGTATTATGTTATTTATGGTGGCTTTTTTTATATGACATCATGGCATATTCTCTATAATTATTACTAAAGTTGATAATGTATAATTATTTAACCCGTCTGTAACTTTATCATTATGAAGGTGGCGGAAATAGGATTTGTATGAACTTGTATTTTTATTTCTTTATATCGATTTTAGGATTGTTCTCTATTACTTTTGATGAACTGTCTGAAAAACATCAGAGAGGCTGGGAAATATATAATGATGATTTAGACAGCGCTGAGATTTTGTTTCAGGAGTCCCTGGAAGAGTATCAGGGCTATCTGGATGTCAGAAGAGAAACAGTTGCTCTTATGGATTTAGCACGCGTTTACAAAAGGAGAGGAGATTTCGTAAAATCATTAAGGTACCTTCTTCGCTCTGAAAAAATGATTGGCCAATTTGAAGACTCCGTAATTGCCTCAACTTTATACAACCGCTTGTATAGTGCATATGGGAATATGAATAATGTCGAAAAATCGCTGGAATATTTAAAAAAACAGAGAGCCTTTTTGTCTGAAAATGATTCTCTGGCAATTTTTGGTCACTATCTTAATCTTGCTGATTTGTACATTAAGATGGAAAAATATGATTTGGGGAAAGAAAATTTAGATATCGCAAATAATTTCATATCACTGGCAGACAAAAACAAAAAATTGATTTTTAACAAGTATGGCTATTATTTTTATAGAATTCAACAACCTGATTCTTCTATAAAATATTTTGAGAAGTCTATGAAATATTACGATGCTTGGGAAAACAAGATTGACCTGTCATCTTTGTTAAACTATCTCTCTATGAAGCAGGAACTAAAAGGAAATGTAACAATCAAGACATTAGATTCTGTAGCTCGGATAATAGAAAAGCATGATCTGGATTCAGATAGATCGCAGTTATTAGCATTAAAGGCAAATGTTCTACAGGATACTTCCTATTTACATAAAGCCATTGAATTGTCCATGAAAGAAAATAATCTGGACTTTAGAATAGATTTAATAAAAGAAATGGCTGAGCTACAGTACAAACTTAAGTATTTTGATGCTCATAAAAGCACAATTGAACTATATCATAAATTAAAAGATTCAGTCACCAATGTCAAAAATCAGAATCTTTTGAAGGATTTAAGTTTAGAGCTGGAAGATATATCTGAAGTTTCTCCTAAGTCTAATCTGTCATTCCAGGATATCTTTTTATACATTACTCTTGTTGTGGTCTTTCTCCTGGCAGCATATATTATTTATACAAAATTCACAAGTAAGCGTAATCCACGCTGAAATTAAATTTCGGGCTTAAAGTATCCAAATTTTATAGCAAAAAAATGCAATGAATTGCGAGATTTTAAACTATCCTTTAGATATTCGCAAATTAGAATAATATTTATGTAAATTAGATTATTGAAATAATGGCAATATATTCAATTACAATTAAAGTAATATAATATAATAAACAAAATAAGAGTATGATATTAACCTTCAATAATATATCTTTAGCAAAAGATATAGATTTAATAAAGTCGCTACGCATAAGCAGTGAGCGAAAATAATTTTATTAATTATGGAGGCTAATATGGCAGCACCAACAAATGTACAATACGATTTTAACACAGGAATTCTTTCTTGGGATGCCGTTCCTGGAGTTACTGAGTACGAAGTAGGTATTTCAGAAGTCGATTCTGCTCCGTGGCAAGACGCAGGTACAACAACTACAACAAGTTTCTCTTTGCTTGATGCCCCTTTTAATTCAGGGTATGCTGTAGTTAGGAATAAACGAGAACAACCTGATGATCCTTGGTCTAAACCTCCAACAAAATGGGGCAAACCAGTTAGATAATTAGTTTTTAAAATGAGCTGCTATTTTATAAGCAGCTTTTTTTTATATTAAGAGATGAAATTAATTTGTAAAATATTGACTCTGCTGCTTTTTTCTGCAACACTTAGAGCGGAAAAAATCATGGAAATTATACCGGATTATTCGATAGCTGGAATAAATTACCTTGAAAAATATCCTCAGCAAATTGATTTTGCTTCAGATTTAAATATTTCAGCCAATGAAAATAAAGATCTGTCTGCAATAATTAATAACTACATTGATACAGTTCAGAAACCGGCTATGCTGGTGTTTGAACCTGGAGAATATATATTCAAAGCGCCTTTGAAGTTAAAATCTGATGTGATCCTTTCAGGTTACAACTCAAATCTTACAAAATTGAAGTTTGATTTCTCTGGTGTAGCTTCTTCTTGCATTTCTATAGCAGGCAAAGCTTCCTCTGAGTTTATTGAATTTGAAGTAGCTCCTCAAAAAAGCAACAACTTTTTAGTATCTGATGAAGTTGGAGTTTTGAAAACAGGTGATATTGTAGAGATAAGCCAGTCAAATGCAGAATGGGATTCAAATCCTGCCGATTGGGCAACCAATTCTGTTGGTCAATTCCTAACGGTTCAGTCGGTTTCTAATGACACAATTTATACTATAGAAAAGATATATATAGATTATAATGTAAGTCTCAAACCTAAATGGAGAAGAATCGATCCTATTCAGAATGTGATACTCCAATATCTGTCCATAGAGCGATTAGATGAACCTGAAAAAGCTTCAGGATATAATATATCCATCTCAAAAGCACAGAATTGTCTAATTCGTGGCATAGAGTCCAATAAGTCAGTGGCTAGCCATGTCATGATTACAGGGAGTAAAAATTGCGAATTATCAGGCTCTTATCTGCACCATGCTTTTACTTATGACGGAAGCGGTACTAAAGGCTATGGAGTAACATTAAATGACCATTCTTCCGACTGTAAAGTAGTGAATAATATTTTTCAGCATTTGAGGCATGCAATTGTTCTTAAACACGGAGCTAATGGCAATGCAGTTGCCTATAATTATGCTTTCGAGACGAACCGCTCGGAACCAATTTCAGACTTTGCCGGAGATATTCAGTTGCACGGACATTTTCCGTATGCCAATTTGATAGAATCTAATATAGTGAATAATATTTGGATTGATGATTACTGGGGACCATCAGGACCTAGAAATATATTCTATAGGAATAGATGTGTACTCTATGGATTCTTCTGTACTTCTTCTTCAACCGACAGCCTGAGAATAGTTGCCAATGAAATAACCGGTAGTGGTTTTGCTTATGGTTTATATAATGTGCAGGGATCAGGTCATTTCGAAAAATTTAACAGCATCAAAGGAAAGATTGATAATTTAGATGGAGATATTAACTCTTATCCTGAGTCATATATTTATGACAACCAACCGGACTTCTGGGATATAAGTGACGAGTTTGGAACTATTGGTTTTCCGTTTCATGAAGAACAAAACACTATTCCTGCGAAATTCAGATACGATAATATATCCCGCAAAACAGTAGGAGAATTTATTCCAACGTCTGTGGCATATAATTTTGAGAATACGGAGCTTGATCTAAAACAAATTATTTCTAACTTTCCGGAGAAAAGTGTTTCAATATATGATTACACAGGGAATCTACTCTTTAAAGGTGCCTGTAAATATCTGGATTTGACCGAAGTTAGAGCTAAGCTTGTTATAGTAATATTCCAAGGTAAGTCTTACAAAGCACTACTATAAAAAAACTGCTTCGAACTAACGCTCGAAGCAGCCATGACAACTATATCCTATAATCATGTTCATCCTGAAACTTAAACTTTGACATCAAGATATCCTTTAGATATCTGATTCTTTGCAGTCTGCTGTATTTGCTCTTGAGGTTGAGTAGCAGAAATTGTTGACAAAGTTTGGTTTTGGTTTGCAGTGCTACCTATTCCTGATTTGTTTTCTTCAATAACTTCTTTTTCAAGTTCGTTTTGAACAGTTACAGGAGGCTTTTCCTCACTAAGCACTTCGCGTGACGGCACTGCTCTCTCGTTTACTGAGTTCACATTCATGATACCCTCCGCTTTTGAATATTATTACTCTATTATTCTTATCGACATCAATTTATAAAACTTTAGTAGAAATTTCAAACTTATTTGATTTATTATAGTTTACGTTGCAAATAGGAAATTGTTTTAGCTTAGGATATTAGCTAGACCTATTAAAAAAAGAGCCAACTCTTTCGAATTGGCTCTTCAATTTTATAATCTCTAAGTTGATTTAAGAATTAGTCTAATTCTTTTACAACTTTAGTGATTCTTTCCATTGCCCAGTCGATTTCTTCTTTAGTGATTACCAAAGGAGGAGCAAAACGGATAATGTTTTCGTGAGTTTCTTTACAAAGGATGCCTTCCTGCATCAATTTTTCGCAATATGGACGAGCTTTTCTATCTAATACAAAGCCGATCCAAAGACCACGACCACGTACTTCAGTGATGTGCGGGCTATCGATTGCGCGTAATTGTTCTACAAAGTAGTTACCTAATTCGAAAGATTTTTCAACTAATTTTTCGTCTTCAATAACTTCCAATGCTTTGATTGCAACAGCTGCACCTAATGGGTTACCACCGAAAGTAGAACCGTGTTCACCAGGTTTGATAACGCTCATAATTGGTTCGTCAGCTAAGATACCTGAAACAGGATAGAAACCACCTGAAAGTGCTTTACCTACGATTACGATATCAGGGCGAACTTCTTCATAGTAGTGAGAGAAAAGTTTACCACTTCTGCCAAGACCGGCTTGGATTTCGTCGCAGATAAATAAAATGTTATTAGCTTTACAAATTTCTGCGATACCTTTTAAGTATCCATCAGGAGGAATTACTACGCCACCTTCGCCCTGGATTGGTTCAACCATTATAGCGCAGGTGTTAGGAGTAATTTTAGTTTTAAGGTCTTCTAAGTTACCATATTCGTGCATTGGGAATGCTTTTTTGTCATAAGGACCAAAACCAGCGTAAGAAGATGGATCATCAGAGAAACCAACGATAGTAGTAGTTCTACCGTGGAAGTTACCAGAAGCAACAATGATTTCAGCAGTGTCTTGTTCCAAACCTTTTACATCATAAGCCCAACGACGAGCAACTTTGATTGCAGATTCAACAGCTTCAGCACCTGAGTTCATAGGTAAGAACATGCCGTAGCCAGTCATTTCATTGATTTTTTTGTAAAGTAAAGGTAATTGATCATTACGGAAAGCACGGCTAGTCAAAGTTACATTTTCAACCTGAGCTAAGAATGCTTTTTTGATTTCAGGGTGGCAGTGACCTTGGTTAACTGCAGAGTAAGCAGCTAAGCAATCAAGATATCTTTTACCTTCAACATCTTCAACCCAGATGCCTTCAGCTTTAGTAACAACTACATCTAACGGGTGGTAGTTATGCGCACCGTACTTATTCTCTATATCAATATACTCTTGAGTTTTCATTTATACACCTTAAGGTATTAAGTTCAAAAAATATTTATTGATTATCGAACAGCATAGAAAGTAATGCCATTCTGATTAAAAGACCGTTTTTGCTTTGTCTGAAATATGCAGCACGCGGGTCGCTGTCCACTTCCGGACTAATCTCCACTGAGCGTGGGAGCGGGTGCATGATGATAGAATCATATTTCATTCTTTGCAAAACAGTTTTATCTATATTGAAATAAGAAAGATCCATGTCTTTTTTAGCTAATCTTTCTCTGTTGATTCTAGTTTGATAAACTACATCAACTTTTTCTATTATTTCTTCTGTATTACTAGCAAGTTTGTACCAAACACCTCTTTCGTCAAGATGCTCTAGTATATCCTGTTTAATCTGCAATTCGTCAGGAGCAATAAAGTAAAGTTTTACTCTTTCGAATTTGCTTAATAAATATGCTAATGAGCGAACAGTACGACCATTATCCAAAGCACCTATAAAAGCAACAGAAAGTCCGTCTAAAGTTTTGCATTCATTATATATAGTATATAATTCGAGCAAAGCTTGAGTCGGGTGCTGCCCGCCTGAACCATCACCGGCATTGATGATAGGCACAGAAGAAACAGCAGCAGCGCGTTTTGCACCACCATCTTCATGGTGGCGAAGCACTATGCCGTCGCAATAATTACCGATAATCTGAATAGTATCTTCCAAGCTTTCCCCATCTATTTCAGAAGAGAAGCTCATCGCTTGCTCAGTTGAAAGCACTTTACCGCCCAATCTGTACATAGCCGCTTCGAATGAAAAGCGAGTACGAGTAGAAGGTTTATAAAAAAGAGTAGCAAGGATTTTATCAGAGTAATCCATAGTGCCGCCTCTTTTGACGATGCGTTCCATTTCATGAGCACGGTCGAAAAGTTCCATTATTCTTGGAACTGAAAACTGCTGAGATTCTACAATATGTTTAAACATGAGCAACCGCCTTTATTTTTAAAATTATCTAGCTCAATTTTATAAATCAAACGAATTAGCTAGCAATAAAATATAAATATTTTGAAAAAGCTAACAAAAAGCGAAAAAACATATAAAAAGGAGCTTTTTTAAAACACTACGCAGTTATGTGCGTGCCGGCTTTACCTTCAAGAGCATCCATCAAATATTCGTAAGAAGTAATAATGGCTTCTTTGCCACCATTTTTTACGAATTTGACAGCTGACTCAATTTTTGGAAGCATGGAGCCGGGAGCAAAGTGCCCTTCTTGAATATATTGTTCCATTTCAGCAACAGTTGCATTTGGAATACTTCTCATTGTTGGCTTTTTAAAATCCAGATAAGCCGCATCAGCATCAGTACTGATGATAAACACATCTACACCCAAATCAAAAGCAAGCAAGGCAGAAGATCTGTCTTTATCTATTACTGCTTCAGATCCTTCGATTTCACCATTTTCTTTTTTGACTACAGGGATTCCACCGCCGCCCAAAGCAACAGTCAAAATATCCATTTCGATATTTTTCTTGATAACTTCAAGCTGCAATATTTCTTTTGGCTGAGGAGAAGCTACTACTCTGCGGTAACCGCGTGACGCATCTTCTACGATATCCCAACCTAAGCTTTTCTTTTTCTCTTCGGCTACTTCGCGAGTGTAAAAAGGTCCTATTGGTTTTGCCGGATTTTGAAATGCAGGATCTTTAGGATCAACTGCGCACATTGTAGGAATTACAGTAACCAGGTTTTTCAAGCCTAGTTCTCGTAACTCAGCTTCCATAGCTCTCTGCATGATATACCCGATTTCACTTTGAGTTGTGGCTACGCACATATCCAAAGTGTGAGTATACACTTCACCGGCAGCTCTTTCACTGCGAAGAAGTGCTGCACCAGCCTGAGGGCCATTGCCGTGAGTTACTACAACTTGCCAGCCCATTTCTACCATTTTGCAGATAGTCTTAGCTGTTGCTCTCGCATTACCGAGTTGCTCCTCGATCGTGCCGCGTTCACCGGCACGGATCAAGGAGTTACCACCTACTGCTATTAATGCTTTTTTTGACACTAAAGTCCCCTTATTTCATTAATTGGTACATTACTGCTTTCTGAGCGTGCAATCTGTTTTCTGCTTCTTGGAATACGTGAGAAGCATCAGTATCGATTACATCAGAGCATACTTCTTCGCCACGGTGAGCAGGCAAGCAATGTAAGAACATAGCGTCTTTGTTTGCATTGCTGAATAATTCTGCATTAACCTGATAAGGCATGAAGATTTTTTTACGTTCAGCAGCTTCTGCTTCCTGACCCATAGATGCCCAAACGTCAGTGTAAACTACGTCAGAACCTTTTACTGCTTTAACAACATCATGTTCTACTACAATTTTGGCACCAGTTTCTTTTGCTGCTTCCTGTGCTTCTTGGTAAGCAATCAAGTTTGGTTCGAAACCAACAGGGCAAGCGATAGTTACATCAACACCTAAGCGAGCACCGGCGAACATCAAAGAGTGAGCTACGTTATTACCGTCACCAACATAAGTTAATTTCAAACCGTCAAAAGAACCTTTAATTTCTTTGATAGTCATGAAATCTGCCATAGCCTGGCAAGGGTGAGTATAGTCAGTAAGACCATTAATGATTGGAATTTTAGTGCAAGCAGACATTCTGTCTACGATAGAGTGAGCAAAAGTACGAATCATGATACCATCAGCCATACGACCAAGTACACGTCCGATATCTTCTACAGATTCGCGTTTGCCTAAGCTAATTTCGTTAGGAGAAAGATAAAGAGAGTAACCGCCTAATTGCTGAATACCGATATCGAAAGAAGCTCTTGTGCGAAGAGATGGTTTTTCGAATATCAAAGCAAGAGTTTTGCCTTTTAATGCTTCAGCATATTTAGCTTTGTCTTTTTTCATATCAATCGCCAAATCGATAGTTTCGATTATTTCCTGGCGAGAAAAGTCGGTTACTTTCAAAAAGTCTTTAGTCATGGTATTTCTCCGAAATATTGTTTTAAAAAAAATATATATAGTTTGGAAAATTTCTCTTTATAGCAACTTACCAAAAATACAAAAGTTGAAACTCCAATCTAATGAAATTTCGTTTGTCAATTGTTTAGTTTAAATAAAAGTGTTATGAATCAGGACTTAAACCGGTGCGTCAGTTGCGTAATGCATAAACTGGGTTATTTTGCTGGATCTGTTTTTGGGTGTATTGATAGACCTCGATACAATATATCGAGTTAAAAGCTTGGCCGAAAGGTATTTATACAAGTATTTCATAGACTTAGTATATCGCTTTTAGTCGTCAAATCAATCGCAAAACGCAATTTATAAAAATTGGGATAAAACAAAAATTTTTTCTGATTAATTTAGGAGGAGATTTTATATAATTATGGAATTCTAGTCCTATTAGAATTCGAAGACTTCAATGATTTATGACGATGGGAAGAGATATTTTCTAAGTACTTTTGTATTAAATATATCTTGCGTATTTTATATAAAATAGATAGAAATATTCAATAATGCTAAGAATTCAGTATGCCATTACACTCAAAAGAACATCAATTAGTATTTGATTCCTTGATACTAATACCGGAAGGTACAGAATCAATCAGACGGTTCAAAGATGAAAAGAAATGGCTAAGTTCAGACTATAAGATGAGTATTCCAAGCAACGGGCTTAATCAAATTCAGACTACAGAAGATTTAATAATTCCTGCATTTCAAATTTCTAAATTCCCTGTGACTAATCAACTCTTTGATTTTATCAGCTTTGAATTTGATACAAAGGAATCAAAAAGACTACACCCTAAAGTAAATATATCCTGGTATGAAGCAATTGCATTTTGCAATCTGATCTCTAAAAAAATGGGATTCCAGGAATATTATATAATAAGTGATGATTTGGATACAGTTGAGTGTATTTCTGAGTCAAATGGTTTTAGATTACCTACAGACGCAGAATGGCAATATGCCTGCAAAGCCGGAATAGGTAAATATCAATATGACCTTATAGATAATATTGCCTGGCATAAAGGTAACTCCGGCAAGAGTTTGCATGAAGTAGGTGAAAAGCAGCCTAATGACTGGGGACTTTATGATATGCTGGGTAATGTATGGGAATGGTGCTGGGATTTATATAATCAGGAGACCTATTCCTCTTATAGAATCTTCAGAGGTGGCAGCTACGCGGAAGAGCCACGAATTTGTGGTGCTACTACCAGAAGAAAAAGCCATCCTGATTTTAAGATAGAAGATTTGGGTTTCAGATTAGCCAGATCAGTATAACATAATATATAGGTAATAAAATGAAGTATATATTTTTCTGCTTATTTTGCATTTTAGTATTCGGCTGCTCTACTGCTGAATCCGAAAAAAAGGATAAATCAGGAAGTACGGAAGAAATTCTGGAATCTGTAGAAGCTTTTATGAATAGACCAATACACAAAGTCTTGACAGAGGAAATTATAGACACTACTTCTGATGAGAATTTAGTAGTAGTTATTTATGATAATCTTATTGAAAAAATGCCTAAAGATTTTAGTAAATATTTTGAAACAGTCTCCTCATGGAATAAAGCCAGGCGGGCAATATTTCTAATCTGCATTTTAGATGCAGAGGTAAATAATGGAGGCTTCAATCAGTTTTATTTCAATTTCGGTACGGATTATAATCCATACTTGGTGGAAGCCTATAGGACAGTTCAATCTTCAAAAATTGCTGACCTGATTGAAAAAACTAATAAACTCTACGAAACAGAATACGATAAAATAACAGAGCAACAGGACGGCACTCTGGAGGGATTTTCTAAGTCATACGAAAACAATCCGTTAACTGCGATAGATTCCGAATATTACGAGCTGACCACAGAAATTAATGTCGGCAAATTGATGATAGATTTTATCCGTAAAAACAAATCTGAGTTTATAGATAAATAGAAGCAAATAATCTTCATCCGCTTGATTATTTGCTTAAACTGGAAAGATTTGGATCTATTTATTTTTTGATAAACTGATTGATGCTAGTCGTATTATCATTGTTTTCCAAGATAATGAAATAGTTTCCGTTGCAAAGATTCGAAACATTGATAACTGAATTTCTCTGAATCAATCCTTCTTGTAATGTACAACCCAGAAGATCTATAATTCTGTATTTTGTAGAGTGAAGTAAAGACTCACTGTGGATATAAAGATTATCTGCAGTTGGATTAGGATATAATACTATATCATCATTAACTATTTGTTGTTCAATTCCGGTATCATCATCAGAATATATGTATTCTCTCTCGTAGTTTGCATGCCAATTGTCTAAATCAATATCCCAAAAATATTCAATCACCTTCAAAGGCTTATCCTTCATGAATACTTCAGGCCTGCCTAATGTCTCGTAAATCGGCATGTTTAAGTCATCGAGTGAAATATTTGTATCATAAATATATTCAGTTTTATCTTTAAGTGCCCATACCGAATTGTATTTATCCCATGTGATTTCCACTTCCCGGGTCAGATTATTATGAGAGTCAAATGTATATAGGTATCTATCCATATAATCCCATTCTATTGTCGGTGAATCTGCTATATGCTGATAAAGCGTTTCAATAATATTTCCATTTCTATCGAAGTGGTTAGTTATTAAAATAATGAGGAGCCATTCGTTATAGTCCGCTGTATCTTGGAAATATAATCTACATCTTTCAATATTCTTTTTATCATCGAAAACTGATTCATATTTTCTATAATTTTCCCACCTATTATTTTTACTATTGAACTGTCTGTGTTCTTTCAGAATCACACGATGTTTATCATCATATTTATATGTGATACTGTCATATGTTGGTTCACCTACTTTTGTTCTTTCCCATGTGCCTGTAGACTCATGATAATAATATGTGGCATTGCCTGTGTTTGTCCACTGATCCGGATTATGGTTGTCATAATAATATCTGGACTTTGTGTAACTGATTTCTTCTTCATTATAGGTGATTACTGATTTAAATTCAACTTTCCAGGAGCCATGCCCTTGATAAGTCATAGAAGAATAATCTTCCCCAAAATTATATGCAGAATCTAAGTAATAAGAAACATGATAGCTGGGCTTCTTTACATCATTGATGATACTGTAGCTAATAACTTCTTTAAGATATTGTTTGTCAACTTTATTTGGTGTATCAGTATTGCCGTCTTTAGCTAATAAGTTTATATTCAGTACTAAAAGCATAAATATATAGAATTTTGTCATGGTGTTAACTCTCAAGTAGTTTGATATTTTTATATCTAATACAAAGTAAAAAATTAAATGTTCATTTAAAAAAATACTTATAATCTACTTAAATCTAATAAAAAAAAAGCAACCTTCCGAAAAAGGCTGCCTTAGGGTTCTCCTCGGTTTAATCTAATTACTTAGATATTACCATACTTCCTTCGCCTACGAAACTGCTTTGTTCAAGTCTTATGATATAAACGCCGTTTGGTAAATCTTCAGTATTTAATTCTACTGTATGAGTACCTGCGTTTTGATAAGAATCAACAATTACTTTCACAACTTTACCTTCTTCATTGTATACTTTCAATGAAGCTTGAGCATTTAAAGCTACTCCGTAAGTTATTGTTGCTTTATTTGTGACTACAGGGTTTGGTGCTAAAGTAGGCGCAAGGTTAGCTCCACCTGTTGAGCTTATCAAATTGATATCCTGTATACATCCGACTAGTGGAATTTCTTCAGTTGAAGCAGTGTAAGTAATACACTCATCTCTGGTTCCAAAGCTTATTTCAGTTATTTCGGGAGTATATTTTGTATCTCCGCTTAGATACAGCAAGAATTGAGGGTTCAAAAATGCTGTAGTTTTATCTGCAAAATTTAAGAATGCATTTGGTACTGTAGAGCTGATAGTATAAGTATCAATTACATATTCACCTTCTTCTTTAGAATCTGTTTTGCTAACAGTAAAACCAGGCATTGAATTTAATTGGAATGGATTATTTCCATCAATTAAGCCCATCCAGTCTTTCTTGTACTTATAAGAAATACTCAAAGAATTGATATTCAAGCTGATCCAATCATTCACATCATCGATAGATATAAAGAAGTAATTAGTATAATGAGGCGCGTTTCCACCGAAATTAAACGAATACATACCCGGTTGAATAGGCACTTCTTTAGACAAAGTTCCTACTTTTGTATCAATTTTTTGTGAAATATCTACATTTAGCATTCTTGCGGAAGCCGTAAGTGATTCAGCTTCAGTTTCACGTTCTACCATATTTCCTTTAAATTCATATATCATGTGAACACTTGCAGAAAAATCAAGAGTCATATTTGGTGCTGCCTGATATTCCGCTTTAGAGACAGCTGCCGGGTCAAAAATAACTTCACAGTTGGCATCGCCTAAGATTTCTATTTCTGAGCCAATTAGTCTGTTTCTTTCTGTGTCAGAAATAGAGAATACTCCTGCGTCATCATCTGTGATGATAATATCTTTTATGACTAAGACTTGAGATTGAGATAGGTTGTGAAGTTTAACATAGCTGCTCATACCGTCGCATCTCATAGTTCCACCGTAATCAATGCCATTAACATTCGCATCGCCTTCAACCACAAATCCTTTTAAGTAAGCTTCTTCAGTATTCGGATCTAGTTCATTCTGAGTATAGTCAGAGTATATCATACTAAATTGCGGTGCACCTGAGCCATTTACATGATTTGCATTTACTGTAATATTTGTGAAATAGACAAAACCGTTAGTCGGATTATCAGGATCAATTTGAAGTCCCGGTTTTACATTAGGAGGAGCAAAAGCATAAACCACTTCTACCTGACCATTTAATGGAACAGCTAAAGGGAATAAGCTTTGATCATAAGTTTTGCCGTCAATTGTTAAAGGTATAAAGTCATTTACGAAAATAGGATCAATTGTGATAGAATTGATAATAAGATCTTCGTACTCGTCCTCGTTTTTAATAAATATCGATTTTCTTTCTGCTGTATTGATATCACTAACAGGGTCGGTTTTAGCAAATGTTGCTTCGGAAACATCTACATCAGGTAAAGTTCCCTGACCACGTAAGAATCCCATAGCTTCCTGATTTTCTTTATTTGCATCTGTAACTGTGTAGTAGTCTGCTATTATTTCTACTTCCATTGCTATTTCGTCTACAGGCACAAAAGCGACGTTAAATGTAGCTTCATCGGTATCACCGTCATTTTTAGCTTCAAGTTCTACTTCGCCGTTAGCAAATGTTATTTCGCTTACCAGATTATTGCCTTTATTGACAAACTTAAAGTTATTTGTTTTTGTATCTGTTGGTGTCTGGAATCTAAGTTTTGTTATCATTACGGCTTCAGTTCCTGTATTTGTTACAGTTACTGTTCCATCAGATTTAAGACCTAAATGTAATTTATCAAAATCAAAAGAGGATAAAGTTACATTACCCATTGTAGAAAATGCTTTCCAGATAGATAGAGAATCATCATTTCCTTCAGGATCAAATGCATTGCTTGTGAATATTAAAGTATCCAGATAAGCACCGGTTTTCTTAGGAGCAAATATTTCTTTCTTAATTACTTTTTTCCAAGCCTTTGGATTATTGGAATTAAACATTTTTGGAGCTATTGTAAACTGTACTTCAGTCGGTTCATATTTAAATTCCGGAATATTTTGTGTAAAGTAATGTGCAGTAACATTAAGAGGAGCAGAGCCCGGATTTTCAATTGTTATACCATTTACTTTCTCTTCTGTATTTCCAGGAAAAACAGGGTAATCAATTGTCCAGTCTTCTACTCTTATCTTAGGCGTTACACCTTGACCTTTCATTTCCCATACGAAGTTTAAACATTCTGCCGTAATCTGAATAGAATCGATATCAAAGTCATCTATCTTGTCTATTTCTTCAGTTGGTGAATATTGGAGTTTTAAAGACATTTCTTCATTGCTAAGAAGTTCCGTTTTGTCATAGTCTCCTACACCTTCGACTATGCTAAAGAACTCATTTACAAGTAAGCTTATGTCGTTTAACTGGATAGTACCATTGCCTGTATTTTTTAAAGTGATATCAAGGAAGTGATCCTCCATAATCTGGCATCTGCCAAAATCAAGAGAATCCGGACTTATTAATTCCAATTTATCTGCAAAATACTCTACAGAATCAACAGTAATATTACCTTCTAAATCTGCGACATAGAAGTAACATTTAGCATCCTGGAATTTATCCAGTACTTTCAGTGTAAAGTGATAATCGGCGTGAGCCTCATTTTCCCAATCTAATGGAGTACCTGCTGCATCAGAATATTGCACCGGTTCCATGTTGTAAGAGATATAATGAGTGCTGTCTAAAGTAGAATCCTGAAGAATAACAGCAGGTTCGTCCCAGACCTTAGAGTCAACTTGTCTCGGGTCGTCATCCTCTTCTCCATTTCTCAGTTCTGTTACATGAATAATCCATTCGCCACATTCTCCTTTTTTGGTTAAAACAGGAGGCATAGTATCTATTTCACCAAGGTTTTTTAAAGCCATTGCTGCTGGCCAGCCATAGGAGTCAACATCATTAAATCCGTAAATATAGCCGCCAAAAGTAGCTATGCCATCCCCTGAAATTGTATGTACACCGGGTTCTATTTGAAATCTTACCCAATATATATTTGTTTCCGGGATCTGATTAGTTGTGAAAGAAGGCGCTTTATCTACTATTCTGGTTTTATCAAACATCAGTGATTTTAAACCTTCTTTTTCATAATCTGTGGTGTCATGAAGTGCTAGAATATTTATAAAATTTCTACCAAATGCTTTGTTTTCAGGAGCCTGAACCACTGTACCCGTGATGTATTGTTCGACAGGAGTAACTGGCCACATGAATGGATCATATTGAGAACCATCCCAAATGGTAGAGTAAGAATACTGCATAATAAAAACCGGTTTGTCGGCTTCAAATATTGAAGTGCCTGTTATGGAAGAAGCTAAACCGTCTGTATCTTTAAAAGAAGCAATTTCTTCCCATGAGCCTTTATGTTCTAAGAAGCCTGATTTTGAACCTAGTGATTGTCTTGTTTCAAAATCATACCATTTAACATTATATTTGGTGTTTGGCTCGGAAGCCATTATCCTAAACAAATCCCCTTGCTTAGAGCCATCTCTTTCTAGAGCTATAGATGCGTAAGTTTTACCCCATGTGGCAACCGGCATCGGCATAGCACATAAATGATCTCTGGAACTTCCTGCAAATATTGGAATAACTGTTCGCCAGTGATAAGAAATAATTGCGATTGGTTTTGTCGCAGTAATGGAAGTACCGGAGATATCAAATTGACCTTGAGTTTGTCCATCTCCTTCAATTTGGTATACTTCGCCTTCATCCAGTCTAAAAGTAATTTGATCTCCGATAGATTTAGTTAAACCCTTTATCGTAGCACCTGCTTCGTTTATACCTCTGATATCAACTGTAACTCTAGTTTTATCTTCAGAGGCAAGAACTAAAAAACCACCGGCTAATAGCCTTCCACCGCCCTCATTATTGTCGTAATATGAGCAATGCATATATTCCTTTTGCCACGCACTGACGGGAATCGCCATGTAACCATCTGAGGTTAGATCTTTGGAATTCATAACATAAACTGATAAAGGTTTAGAACCTTCAATTGTGATAGTTTTCTTGGTAGCAGTATTAAGTTCGCGTACTTCTGCTGCATCTTTGGTAAGTCCCAGGCTGCCATCAATTAACAACACTTCGCCTGCTTTGATAGAGGCATTTTTCTTTGTTCCTAGAATAGTCAGCTTAACATCTACATCCTGCGCACTAGCGATGTAGATTTCCATAGCTGCATTCGCTCCGGTAAAATTAGTTACTTCATTAGGTGGAATTGCTACGATAAATTTTCTACCCATAGGGTTTTTACCTAGTTTGAGGTCTTTCACCCGCTGTTTGTAAATCTCTTTTTTAAGCTTCTTAATGCCTGCTTGACTTTCATTTGGCAGCGCAAACAAAAAACCAAGACTTAAGATGAGTGCAAGAAGTAAATTATTCTTCATCACATCCTCCAATTTGGAATAATATGTAAATATGTTTTTTGTTTGAGCTCTACAAATAAAATGACAGGTAAGTGTGTAATATGTTACACAGTGTTTTGAATATATTTTTAATTTGTTATAAAAATAAAGAAATTTATGCTGTCAATTTAGGGAATATAGATTTCTAAGTTTTGCAAATATATGGGGTTATGTAATGTATTAAGCATTTGAATGGAGTAGAATATTCCATTTAAAAAAGTAACTATTGAGAGGAATGCAACCTATATAATAAGTAAAGATTAAACCCAGATTTGTCATTACGCAATAGCTTATTCTCAGATCAGTGCAACGGCGTTAGGTCACTGAGTGAACGTAGAGAGTCGAAGTGTAGCCCGCCGCATATATTAAGATTTTCTTACTAAGCAATATAGCAGGTAACCATGTTATTATAGGCGTTTACCAGTAATTGTATTTTCTAATGACATTTTGGGTTAAATATTTCGATAAGAAAGAAGAGATTTAATACATAAGTATTTTAGGAGCTTAGAATTCTTTTTCTTAATGGTATATTTTTGATATAAAAAAAGCTGCATCATCTAGAAAGATAATGCAGCTTAAAACTATAAAGAATAAGTATTTCTATGCATTTTGCTGTTTAATTAAGTTCAATGCAGAACCTGCTTTAAACCATGCAATTTGTGTTTCATTATAAGTGTGATTAGTCAAGATTTCATCTTTGCTTCCGTCAGCGTGGTTTAAGATTACCTTCACCTGTTTGCCCGGAGCAAAATCACTAATTAAAACATCTATTGTATCATCTTCTAAGATCTTGTTATAATCGTCTTTATTATCAAAAGTAAGACCAAGCATACCTTGTTTTTTAAGGTTTGTTTCGTGAATACGTGCAAATGATTTAGTAAGTACTACTTTTACACCTAAGTGACGTGGTTCCATAGCTGCGTGCTCGCGTGAAGAACCTTCACCATAGTTTTCATCGCCTACTACTATTGAACCAATACCTTGGGCTTTATATGCTCTTTGTACTTTTGGAACTTCATCGTAGCTTCCGTCAATCTGGTTTTTAACTTTGTTAGTTTCTTCGTTATAGAAGTTAACAGCACCAGTTAGCATATTATCAGAAATATTATCAATATGACCTCTGAATCTCAGCCAAGGACCTGCCATTGAAATATGGTCAGTTGTACATTTACCTTTAGCTTTGATAAGAAGTTTTAGGCCTGTAAAGTCATTGCCGTCCCATGGTTCGAATGGAGTTAACAACTGCAAGCGTTTAGATTCAGGATCCACAATAACTTCAACATTAGAGCCATCTTCCGCAGGTGCCTGATATCCCGGATCTTCAACATCGAAGCCTTTTTTAGGCAATTCGTCGCCTGTTGGAGCATCCAGCATTACTTCCTGACCATCTTCATTGATAAGTTTATCAGTCATAGGATTGAAGCTCATGCTGCCGGCAATTGCTAATGCAGTTACTATTTCAGGAGAAGCAACAAATCCGTGTGTATTAGGGTTGCCGTCATTACGTTTAGCAAAGTTTCTGTTGAAAGAAGTAATAATAGAATTTTTCTCTTTCTTTTCTGCGCCATGGCGTGCCCACTGGCCAATACAAGGTCCGCACGCATTCGCTAATACAACACCGCCGATTTTTTCAAAATCATTGATAAAACCATCACGTTCGATAGTATATCTTACAATTTCAGAGCCCGGAGTGATAGTATATTCAGATTTTACTTTTAGGTTTTTATCTACAGCTTGTTTTGCCAAAGATGCAGCTCTTGAAATGTCTTCATAAGAAGAGTTCGTACAAGAACCAATTAAACCAACCTCTAATTTTTCAGGCCAGTCATTTGCTTTTACAGCTTCAGCCATTTTACTTATTGGTGTTGCCAAATCCGGAGTGAAAGGACCATTGATGTGTGGTTCCAACTCAGAAAGATTAATTTCAATAACCTGGTCAAAGTATTTTTCAGGATTAGCATATACTTCAGCATCACCTGTTAAGTATTCAGCATTTGCTTTTGCTAAATCTGCTACTTCTTTTCTTCCTGTAGCTGCAAGGTAATCATACATTTTTTGATCGTAGCCAAAAGTAGAAGTAGTTGCACCGATTTCAGCACCCATATTACATATAGTACCTTTTCCTGTACATGAAATAGACTGAGCACCTTCGCCAAAGTATTCTACAATTGCGCCTGTTCCACCTTTTACAGTAAGTAAGCCTGCAACTTTAAGAATAACGTCTTTAGCAGAAGTCCAGCCACTCATTTTACCTGTCAATTTTACGCCGATAAGTTTAGGATACTTAAGCTCCCAAGGCATACCAGCCATAACATCTACAGCATCAGCACCACCAACACCGATGGCAACCATACCCAAACCACCTGCATTAGGAGTATGAGAGTCAGTTCCAATCATCATTCCACCAGGGAATGCGTAGTTTTCTAAAACTACCTGGTGAATAATACCTGCACCGGGTTTCCAGAATCCGATTCCATATTTGTTAGAAACAGAAGCGAGGAAGTCATATACTTCTTTGTTAGTATCTATTGCAACTTCCAAATCTTTATCTGCACCGACTTTTGCTTGAATTAAGTGGTCACAGTGAACAGTAGAAGGTACTGCTGTATTTTCTTTGCCTGCCTGCATGAATTGAAGGAGAGCCATCTGTGCAGTAGCATCCTGCATAGCAACTCTATCAGGGCTGAAGTTCACATAATCTTCGCCACGTTTTAAATCTTTCAAATCATTTTGCTCATAAAGATGAGACAACAGAATTTTTTCCGCTAAGGCAAGAGGTCTGCCTGTTACTTCTTTAGCTTTATTCACTTTCTCAGCGAAAGCAGCATAATGCTTTTTCAGCATATCAAGATCAAAAATCATTACATTGCACCTATATATTTAGAAAGAAAGACATTGCTTAATTGCTCTTATATGCTCTAAGTATTAATTAGTACTTAGATTGAGAATTTCATCTCGAATTAGCACACATTTAACACTAAAAGCTTAATTTATTGCCGAAATCTTAAAAAAATCAATAATCACTTGTGTCATTATTCTCCGGAGCAATAATGTTCAAACTCCGTCTTAATTTGTTCAGCAAAGTTTTCGGCTTTGCAGCTCTTCTTGAGCTAATAATGGTTGTTATCGTGTTGTTTTCTGTGTTTGCATTTAACACTCAAAAAGAACGTGATGACTTCAGAAAAATCCAATCTCTTATGCTGGAAGCAAATCACCAGCGAAGTGATTTCTCAAAATACAGAGATTCTGCTTCCATTGCAAAATTCAATCAAAAACTGAACACCATCGACAATATTTTACTGGACTATACAGACGATAATACCATATCTTCATTTCTTTTTAAAAAGAAAGATTACAAAAAAATATTCGATTCTTATCAAAATGAGATGGTCAAACGTGGCCTTAACGAAGAGTCCGGCATTGAAGGGGATTTCCGCAAGTCAGTTCATGAATTAGAAGCTAAAATCAAAGAGATAAACTCTAAAGATATGCTCATTTCGATGTTACAGGCAAGAAGAAGTGAGAAAGATTATCTTATGCGAGGCAAAGATAAATATGTAAAGAAAGTAAATGGCGCAATAGCAAATGTTATTGGAAGCGCTGAATCAGCGAATCTGTCTTCCGAAGATTTTAAAACAATAAAGCAACTCTCAGAAAACTATTTAACTACTTTTTCCTCAACTGTCGAAATATTTAGAAAATTAGGCGAATTGGAAGCTAATATAATAGAAGACGAAACAGAGATAATTTCAATAGTAAAAGATATTTGCCTTGCTAAGACAGAAAAAGCTGAATCTATGAAGAATATACAGTACATCGCTGCAGGACTTTCAATTCTTTTAGGGCTTTTACTATCTTATATCATTGCAAAAGGTATTACAAAACCTGTAAATAGCCTCCAAAAACTAGCAAATCAAATAGGTGAAGGAGATTTCTCAATACCTGAAAAAGTTATTGCAAAAGATGAAATAGGAGAGCTTTTCAATTCATTTGCAGACATGACTGCAGTTCTTTCTCAACTTATAGAAGATATAAATCACATCACTCATGCCGCTCAGGAAGGAAGATTAAGTGTTCGGGGAAATTCTTCAAAATATCATGGTGGCTATAAAGAGATTATCGAGGGTTTGAACCTGACTATGGATAATTTACTGGAACCTACAAATATTACAGCTGAGTACATTGATAGAATATCCAAAGGCGATATTCCTCCAAAAATAGAAAAAGAATTTATGGGTGACTTCAAAGAATTGAAGAAAAACATGAATACATGCATTGATGCAATTAATATGCTTATAAAAGATACAGACATGCTGGCGAGTGCCGCTCAGGCAGGAAATCTAAGTACAAGAGCAGATGCATCTCTTCATAAAGGTGACTTTAAGAAAATTGTGCAGGGTGTTAATAAAGCTCTCGATAGTATTATAGATCCTATAATTGAAGCAGAAGAAGTTTTAAAAGATATTGCAAATGGGGATCTGACTGTTCAGATGGCAGGTGAATATAAAGGCAGAATGGATATGCTTAAGCAAGACATAAACAGTCTATCTAATACATTCCGTGCTTTGATTAAACAAGTATCTAACTCAGTTACTTCTGCTGTCACAGGATCACATCAAATTCGAATGTCTACAGATGAATTCCTTCTGGCATCAAAAGAAACTGAGCAACAAACAAATATAGTCGCAAATTCCATTGATGAAATGAGTCGAACTTTGACTGAGAACGCTCAAAGCACTCACCAGGCAACGGAAATGGCTGAAAATAACAGAGAAATTGCAACTGCCGGATTTGAAATTGTGGGTAAAACTGTAAATAAAATGCGAGATATAGCTGGATTGGTTAGAAATTCTGCAGATGAAATTGAAAAACTTGGAGATTCTTCTAAAAAAATTGGTGAGATCATTTCTGTTATCGACGAAATAGCAGATCAAACAAACCTGCTTGCGTTAAATGCTGCTATTGAAGCTGCCAGAGCAGGAGAGCAGGGAAGAGGCTTCGCCGTAGTTGCTGATGAAGTAAGGAAACTTGCTGAAAGAACTTCAGATGCAACTAAGAGCATCACATATATGATCAAAGGTATTCAGCAGGAAACTCAAAAAGCAGTTAATGAGATGGTTAGAGGTACTTCTGAAGTTACCATAGGTATTGAACTTGCCGACCAGGCAGGAGATTCTTTGAATAGAGTTGTAAGTAGTTCGGAAGAAGTACTTGACATGATAAATCAAATATCTGCTTCAAATGTTGAACTTTCTGCAACGGGAGACGAAATTTCTAAACATGTTATCTCTATTTCTCAAATGACAAGAGAATCTGTTAAAAATCTGCAGGAAATTTCTGATTCTGCTAATAACTTAGATAAGTTAAATAGCAAGACCAGCAAATTTATGGGGAATTTTAAAATCCATTCTCATAATGGAATAGTTCACAATACAGATAAATATGAAGAAGAAGCTGAATCAAATTTGTACGAAGAACGAGTTGAAATGAAAGCTCTTAGAGATGTAAATTATTTCTAATACTTATATTTATCATTGTTCAAGAGAGAAGTATTGTGTAAGATATAATGCTTCTCTTTTATTATTTGCAAAACATAAATGTTAATTTTACGTTCTTCAAACTTTAAGATTCGAATATGGGGAGATGATTATGAGAGCACAAAACAGATTAGCAATATTTTCAATTTTTATATTTATTCTTCCCGTTATTAAGCTTATTTCACAAGAGAAACTAATGACTGAAAGAGTTAATACTTTTGTTGATTACTACAATGAAGATAAAGCTGAAAGCATCTTTAATATGTTTAATGACCAAATGGCAGAAGCCTTGCCTTTGGAGAACACAAAACAATTCCTCAGTCAAACAAAAGCTCAGCTTGGGCAAATCAAAAATTATACTTTTGTTGAATACACTGACCAAAATAAAAACACAGCTATCTACAAAATTGATTTTACGAATGGAATCTTTGATTTATTTTTTAGTCTTGATGGAGAGGAAGTATCCGGTTTACTTATCAAGCCGCATAAAGACAGAAGTGTAGAGGTAATAAAAGAAAATACTACCGAAATGAGATTGCCATTTAAAGGTAAATGGTATACTGTTTGGGGTGGAGATACTAAAGAACTAAATTACCACGTTGTTTCTGATGCTCAAAAAAATGCATTTGATTTTGTAATACAAGATCAGCAGGGAAAGACATATAAAAATGATGGCAGTAAAAATGAGGACTATTATTGCTTTGGCAAAGAATTATATGCTCCGTGCGATGCTGTAGTCGTGATGACAGTAGATGGAGTTAAAGATAATGTTCCCGGTGAAATGAATACATCTTTCCCAATGGGGAATACTGTTGTCTTAAAAAGCAAAGAAGGCAAAGAATATATCTATATGTGCCATTTTAAGCAGTTCTCTATAAAAGTTAAGCAGGGAGATACTGTTAAAAAGGGAGAGCTGTTAGGCTTGTGTGGTAACTCAGGCAGATCTTCGGAAGCACATTTGCATTTTCATCTTCAAAATACTGACGATGATGCAAATGCAACAGGTATAAAATGTTTTTTTTCAGATATCTATGTAAACGGAGAGCATGAAACAAGACATTCTCCTCTTCAGTCTGAAGAAGTGGAATCAAAGTATTAGAATAGTTCGATAGCAAATTAGATAAAAAAAAGCCGCAGGAATATGAAATTTTGCGGCTTGGCTGTATTGCATTTGTTCTGGTATTTAAGGAAAATAAAAAAGCTAACTTGAATGCAAGTTAGCTTTTGTGTGATCCTAGGGGGATTCGAACCCCCACTGCCAGCGTGAAAGGCTGGTGACCTAACCGTTAGTCGATAGGACCATTTTTTATTGTGTGTCTCTAAAAGAGAAATCAAAAATAAGGAGTTTATCTCAAACTTCCAAAATATTTTTGCATCAAATCTCAAATTTTCAAAAAGAAAGCTAACTTGAATGCAAGTTAGCTGTTGGTGATCCTAGGGGGATTCGAACCCCCACTGCCAGCGTGAAAGGCTGGTGACCTAACCGTTAGTCGATAGGACCATTTTTTATTGTGTGTCTCTAAAAGAGAGTTCAAAAATAAGGAGATTGTTTTAAACTTCCAAATCTTTTTTACAATATTTTTTAGATTTTAATATTTGTCCTTAATCTTTCAAAAAATGAGCGATAATGTTGAGTAACTGGATAATTTATAGACAATCGCTTGGCTTTTAAAATAAAAAAGCTTCCAAAAATATAAGTTTTAGGAAGCTTTGTTTCAAATATTATTTAAGGCAACACAAAATTAAATGCCGCCAAGTTTTTGGCTAGTAAATGTAAAAGGTATAGTGATTACGTCTTCATCATTGCTTTTGTTAGTGAAGATAAATTCGCCTGATACTGTACCAACTTTGTCAAAAGGTTGGAAGTGGATTGCAATGTGACTTTCTTCAGTAATTGTATTTGGTTGTACTACAATTTCTTTAGGATCGTAGCTGTGAGTGCCTAATGCTTTGAAGCCCGGTAAACATTGAGCTTCGCCTTCGCCATTACCTAAGCACGCTGCAACTACTAAATCGCCTTCGTTAGAGTCGATTTTGATTTCCATGTTAAGCTTGACATCTACATTGCCTGTATTTTTAATTTTAGGAGTAACAACTTTTTCACTTTCACCATTAGTTACAAGAAGTAATGATGACTCGATTGTAGCAGATGATTCAAGTTCTAATACTTTTACAGCTGGAGTTGGTTTAATAGGATTATCTTTACCTTCGTCATCATCTGAGCATGAAGTAACGAAAATCATTAGTGCAAGGAAGGGCAATAAAGCCAGTAGTTTTTTCATGGCAAAAAACCTTTGTGTATAATAGAACAATTTTCTTAATTTAGCGTATGCTTATAGTATATAAACACTATATGTACTAATTAAGTTACACAAAAATTCGTAAATAATCTATATTAATATAATAAAACGGGGTGTTCATTATGAAAAAAATTATTTTGCTACTTCCAATACTCTTGCTTGCTTTTGCCGTGCAAACTGTAAGTACTGCTAAAGATGCCTCTAAGATACCTTCTGTAAAGATAAAAGATATCAAAGGTAACGTTGTAGATACTAAAAATTTGTCGAATGATGGCAAACCGTTTATCATTAATTTCTGGGCTACTTGGTGCAAACCGTGCATTTTAGAACTCAACAATATCTCTGAAGTATATCCTGATTGGATTGAAGAAACTGGTGTTAAAATTTACGCAGTTTCTATAGATGATACTCGTAGTAGCAGAAAAGTGGCACCATTTGTTAAAGGAAGAGGCTGGAAATACGATGTTCTTTTAGATGAAAATAAAGATTTTTCACGTAAAATGAATGTTAACAATCCTCCTCACACTTTCCTTTGTAATGGTAAAGGTGAAATAGTATGGCAGCATAATGGCTATGCACCTGGCGATGAAGAAGAGTTATACGAAGAAATAGAAAAACTGTTGAAATAGTATTCCTTCTCAAAAAAAACTGGAAAGGTGCTAATTTATTAGCGCCTTTTTTTTATATATCCAAAGTTCGGAAGATAAAATAATTTGATCTTCTAATGTTCTTGATTGTAACCTATTATTTACTAAAGAGTATTATTATTTGTAGCGCGTCCATATTTCAGAGCTTAATGCCAAATAAAATTTAATATTTAGGTTGAAATAAGTTATTTTGCATATAATGAGCAAGAAGTAAATGAAAGTGTTTTACTATCTTACACTTTTTAGATTCCAGGGCGTCTTAATACTATTTGCTTATAAAAAATAACCTGAGGATATATAATATGAAGAAGATTTACACAAATACAATTTTATTGCTGACGGCAGTTTTTGCAATTTTTTCCTGCACTCCGGAATCTGCTGAATTGCCTCCAACTCCGATTGATGAACTTGTAAATATTCGAGTTTTAAATGCAAATATAAATCATAAGGACATTAGTGTAAATGTCGGTGGATATGATGTGCATTCGAATCTTTTATATGGAGAACTATCTGCATATAATAAATATGAACCTTCAACTCTAAGGTTTAGTTTTAGCAATCCTGATAGTGTGTTTTTTATAGCTGATATCGGAATTGAAGAGAAAGCAGACTATACGTTGATTAGTTTTACATATAATGATACAGTTCAGCAGCTGCTTAGAATTTCTGATATAGAAAGTTCTGCACCAAATAAAGCTGATATTCGGTTCTTAAACTTTAAATACAAATCACCGGATTACGATCTAAGAATAGGTGGTATGAAAGGTGAAATCCTGCTTGATTCAATTGGGTATTCAAATATTTCTTCAAGCGGGACTATGAATTTTAGTTCATATCCTCTTGATGAAGGTAATTATACATTTGCACTGACTAAAACTTCTGATGGAAGTTTGGTTTCAGAGTACGAGCCTATATATTTAGAAGGTGGCAAGGTCTATTATATAACTTGCCTGGGTGAAGGAGAACAATCATATACTAGAGCCTTTGTTTCTAATGGACTTACAGGTGATTATATTGATTTAAAAGAACCTGCTCCGAAAGTGATGTGTGTAAACATGCTAGAACCTGAAGAACAAGTGGATATTTATTTGAATGGAAATAAAGGCGCTATGCTTGGATATTCTGACAACTCAGATTATTTGATTGGTCATTCGAATAGTAATACTTTGTCTGTATTAGAATACAACACTACGAATTCTATTATAGAAGCAGATATCGATTTAGAAGATCAACTAAAGAAAACATTTATTGCTTACAGAGAATCAAGTGGTACTGCGACTTATAAAATATTTACAGATGACTTAAATGTTGCCGGTAATGGAAAAACAAAAATCAGATTTATCAATATGACTGATTTAGCAGGTTTGAATTTAACAAGTAATGCCGAATATATTGTTGCTAATTTAGGCAGTCGAGAAGCATCAGATTATGTAGAAGTCATTCCTGATAACTTCAAACTTGAAATATTGAACAGCTCAGGTGAAGCTTTATCTGCAATAAGAGAAATAGAGCTTCCTGCAAACAAGATTATTACATTTATCGCATATAAATTAGCTGCTCCGAATGGTGAATTCGAGTATGCTTTGAAAAGAATAGATTACTAATTTAGAAATATGACTCACATTTTGAAATAAAAGACAGCAAATAGTGAAAGGTGAAAAATGTCAGAAAAAGAAGATTTATTGAACAATTTGGAAATTACGGACAAAGACAATACTAGCATTCCGGAAAAACTTACGGTGCTGCCTTTGAGGGATATTATCATTTTTCCTCACATGATATTCCCGATTTTGATAGGTAGAAATTCCTCTTTGAAAGCTGTGGCTGAAGCAGTGGAAAGGGATAAATTTATTTTCGTTTCTTCGCAGATAGATCCTCAGGTAGAAGATGCCGGTTTTGATGATATCTATCAATATGGCACTACATGTAAGATTATTCAAGTGCTCAGGCTACCGAATAACTTACTTAAAGTACTGGTAGAAGGCGTGTTCCAAGGGAAAATAGAAAGGAAATACAAAAACGAAGAGTACTTAGAAGCAAAAATAAAACGCGTAGATGTTAAGTATACTGAAAAGAATAAAGAGCTACAGGCTCTTATAAGACATTCTTCAGACCTTTTTGAAGATTACGTAAAAAACAATAAAAATATGCCACCTGAGATTATAACAGCATTTGATAATATAGACGATCCAATCAGAAAGCTTTATTACGCTGCTGCAAATATCAAAGCAAAAATCTCAGTAAAGCAGGAAATATTAAGCGAACGCTTTCTAAAAAAACAATACTTTAAACTTGCTTCTATTCTTAGCTCTGAACTGGAACTTCTGGAGCTGGAGGATGAGATAGATGTTAAGATTCATGACACTATCCAAAAAACTCAGAAGAAATTTTACATTCAAGAGCAAATCAGAGCACTTCAAAATGAGCTTGGTGAAGATGAAGAAGTGGTGCCGGAGCTGGCAGGCATTAAAGAGATGATTGAAAATGCAGGTATGCCGGAGGAGGTTAAAGCTAAGGCCATGGAAGAGTTTGAGAAGCTTAAAAAAACTCCTACTATGTCACCGGAATACTCTGTAAATAGAACATACCTTGAAATATTATCAGCCTTACCGTGGAACAAAAGGACTGATGACAACTTGGATATTGATCATGTAAAAGAAATTCTGAATGAAGATCATTACGCTTTAGATAAACCAAAAGACAGAATATTAGAATATATAGCGATTCTCAATTTAGTAGGGAATTTGAAAAAACAGATTTTATGTTTTGTAGGCCCTCCGGGGGTTGGTAAAACATCTCTTGCAAAATCTATTGCCAGGGCTCTTGACAGAAAATTTGTAAGATTCTCTTTGGGTGGAGTAAGAGACGAAGCAGAAATAAGAGGGCACAGACGTACCTATATTGGTGCTATGCCGGGTAAAATTATGCAGTCAATGAAAAAAGCAGGCACTGTAAATCCTGTTATATTGTTAGATGAAATTGATAAAATGGCTATGGATTTCAGAGGAGATCCAACATCTGCATTGCTTGAAGTACTTGATCCGGAACAAAATGTAAGCTTTAATGATCATTATGTAGAAGTAGACTATGATCTATCTAATGTGCTGTTTATTACTACAGCTAATGTTAAATACGACATTCCTCTTCCGCTATTAGATCGTATGGAAATAATTGAATTACACAGCTATTTGGAACCTGAAAAGCTTGAAATAGCTAAGCGACATATAGTTCCTAAAGTGGTTAAAGAATATGGTCTTGATAATTTCAAGATTAATTTCAAGGACGAAGCTATTCTCAAAGTCATTAATCAATACACCAGAGAAGCAGGTGTTCGTAACCTTGAAAGAGAATTGAGCGGAGTGCTTCGTAAATTTGCTAAATCAGTGATTAGTGAATTTGAATTGACTCCTAAGAAAGATAAAAATATTGAACGCATTGCTCTAAAAGATAACAAAGACTTCCAGAAAATGATTAAGAAGGCAAAATATGTTATCGATGAGGCTAAGATTGAAGAATATCTAAAAGCTCCGAAATTCAAGAATAAACGTGAAAACCTTGCTGATAAAGTGGGTGTTGCCACAGGTCTTGCATGGACAAGTGTTGGCGGGGATATCCTTCCGATTGAAGTAAATATTATGCCTGGTCCTGAAAGACTTACTTTAACAGGTAAACTCGGTGATGTAATGAAAGAATCCGGAATGGCTGCGCTTTCTTATATCAGAGCCAATCATAAAGCGTTTGGTATTCAAGCAGGATTTAATTCTAAGAAAGAAATACATATTCACGTTCCTGAAGGTGCAATCCCTAAGGATGGACCTTCTGCTGGTATTACGATGACTATGGCATTGATTTCTGCTGTAACAGGAAAGATGCTGAGAGGTGATGTTGCAATGACAGGCGAAGTCACTTTACGTGGCAATGTATTACCAATAGGTGGCTTGAAAGAAAAACTTTTAGCTGCCAAACGCATGGGCATTAAAACAGTACTTGTCCCTGAAGATAACATCCGCGACGTGGAAGATATTGCAAATGAGATAAGAGAAGGCTTGGAAATTATTCCTGTCAGCAAAATAGCAGACGCTTTGCCACATGCTTTTGTAGAGTGGGCTAAAGAAGAAGCTCCTTTACTTAAAGCAACTAAGAAAGACTAAAACTATAAGTCAGATAAATAACAAAAGCGCCAATTATTTAAATTCAAAATAATTGGCGCTTTTTCAATGTCTAAAAGTTCTGTGCAGGAGTCTTTTTAGTCATTAATAATAGCTATTTTATGTACTGCCGAAGAGCCTGTTGTTTCGGAGCTTGCTACTATTAAATAAACGCCTGTTTGAACATAATTGCCGTTGATATCTTTGCCATTCCAAATCGTTTTAGCACCTGCACTTTGAATCTCTGCTACTAATTGTCCGTTTGTAGTAAGAATTCTTACATCAGAGTTGCCTGCTAAACCTTCTATCACAACTTCTTCGTCTCTTCTTGGTTTAAATGGCTGAGGGTAGCACGAAATATCATGATTGTCTTTTGGAGCTACTGAAAGACTATATGCAGTAAATAAGCCTTCTTTAGTGCCAATAAAAACTCTACCTGTTACATCATCGAGAGTAACACTTTCAATCAGGTCAGTTGTCAAAGGTGAGTTGCTTTTGTTGATTATAGCAAGCACTTCAGTACCGTCGCTGTCTAATACCCAGAGTCCGGCAGCAGTTGCAACCCATTTATTATCAATTGCATCAACTTCAATGTCATATACCTGAACGTTACCGATTAAGTCACTAAAAACTGCAAGCGGTTTGGAATCGCCCAATACGGCACTCGGATTTAATATCTGGCAGACGCCTGAAGATGTACCAACCCAGACTTTACCTTGCTTGTCTGTCACTAAATCATTAATCGTATTTGAAGGTAAATTATTCAAAGAAGAAGAGGTATATGTGCCGAAGATATCATCTGATAAATCCTCGAAAGTTCCTTTTTCATTGAAGTAATATAAACCACTGTTGAATTTTTCTGTAGCGCCAAGCCATTTAGTACCTGCAAAGTCAATTGTCATAGGTACAAAATATCTGGCTGTTGAGCTTGTTCTATTTTCAAATGAGTGCATGTCTCCTTCAGGAGTTATAGCTAATAAAATCGGGCCGGCTGAATTTTCACCATAGTTAACAATCCAGAGATTGCCGGCAAAATCTAAATCAGCACAACCTGCCAGAGTATATGTTTCGTTACTTTGTATACCGCGGATAGGAGTATTTTGTTCATCATAATGCTGATAAGTGCCATCTGATTCAAAAATATAAAAACCATCTCCCCAGGTTGAAGCAATCGTTCTACCATCAGTAGTAGAGTGTATTTTAAAGAAGTCGTTAGTCTCTATATCTTCATCTTTTCTGGTATAATCTGTCCAGTGCTCTCCATCAAACATCATAACACCTGTCCCTCCACCTGAAGAACTTGAAACCCACAATCTACTTTTACTGTCGACATCAATAGAGCTATATAAGTTTGCATTTGGAGAGTTTGGCTGGATTTCTTCAATGTTACCTTCTGAAGCAATGCCAATACCAAAATTTCTCAATAATACAATGAAAGTACCCTCTGCTTCATTCAGTAATTTAAAACCTGAGATGTTTTCCTCAGTAGGAAAATCAATAGTAGAGTTTAATGATTTGATAAAAAACCAGCCTGTATAATACAATTCATTTTGTGTCGCTTCCAGTCCGACTATACCATAACTGATTTTATCCTGTTGAACAAATTTACCTTTATCAAGGTAAAACAATCTATCTACAGAAACCATATATACTCTATTATTATAGGTTTCTATATCAGTAAAGGAATTAAAATTATCATCAGAGTTGTTATATATAGTCCATGAACTAGGATCTACAAGTGATTTTGTTACATCGGTTACTGCAATTCCGTCTGCAGTTGCAAGATAAATTGAATCACCCAGTACAGTGGCATCTCTTACCTCCGTGTTCGGAGGTAAATTGCCGAATTTAGAAGCAGATTCAATAAATACCTGTTCTTCGATATTGATTACAGAGACGCCAAAACCACCCACAGCATATAGTTTACCGTCATGCATAAACATCTTGTTTACCGAGCCATTTGGCTGACCTGAAGAACGAATATCTGTCAGGTAAGTCCATTCTCTGTTCTGATCGAGAATGTGAATAACACCATCGCTGGATCCTGCGTAGACTTTTCCGTCATCTGTGCAAAGCACCGAAGTAATGTCCAGACTCAGAAGAGCACCTATATTAGTATAAGGAGTTAGCTCTTTTGTATCAATATTATAGCTGAATAAACCGCCGGATGTTGCCGCCCAGACAGTATTATTATTATCAACGTCTGCTTCATATATGTCTGTCAGAGATGAATATGTAAACCAGTTATCCAGTCTGACCTGACTATAGGCAAATGAAAAAGACATCAAACAGATCAAAGTACAAAGAAATATTTTACGCATGGTATTATTCACTGTTATATTTACAATTTCTATTTAAGATCCTGAAGCAAATTAGCCATTTCAATAGCTACTGTCGCTGCCTCAAAACCTTTATTACCCGCTTTACTGCCGGCACGTTCAATTGCCTGCTCAATTGTGTCTGTTGTTAATACTCCAAGCACACAAGGGATGCCTGTTTCAAGCTGAACGTGAGCCACGCCTTTAGTAACTTCAGCAGATACGTAGTCAAAATGCGGAGTAGCACCGCGTATGACTGCACCCAATGCAATCACTGCGTCATACTTACCGGATTTGGCAAATTTTTGTACTACTAATGGTATTTCAAACGAACCCGGACAGTATGCTATTGTTATTTTATTGTCTTCTGCTTTATTTCTTTTCAGACCGTCCAAAGCTCCGTCAAGAAGTTTAGAAACGATAAACTGGTTCCATCTTGTAACCACAATGGCAAATGATTTGCCCTTTGCATCAAACATTCCTTCAATAATTTTTGGCATGACTTGCTCCAATTATGTGTATATATAATAAGCTTTTACTTTCTCTTGAAATATTGGTATATTTACGGTTTGTAATTTTGCATAAAAAACTATTATGCTAAAGAATATACAAAATCTATAATACGAAGATAATATTTTTTTTATTATAATATTTAAAGGAGTTTTCGATGAAGACTAAAATGATTTTATTGGCAGCTTTTATTGTCGGCATTATTGCATGCAACGCTAATGCAAACAATGATCATAAAAAGGTAGAGTTAAAATCTGAAATGGATAGCATTTCATATCTTATTGGCAGATCTATCGGTATGAATTTGAAAAAAGACAAACTCGAAGAAGTTAACTTAGAGGCTTTTGAGTCCGGTATTAAAACTTCTTTTGGTACAAGCACTGATACGCTTATTAGAGATGAAGATTCTCAAAAAATTATGCAAGCTTTTTTTGCTAAAAAAGAAGCTGAATTAGCAAAAGAAAGAGAAGCTGCTGCTGCAGGTAATATTGAAAAAGGTAAAAAATTCCTTGAAGAAAATAAAAAACGTCCTACAGTGAAAGAAACTGCTTCCGGACTTCAATATGAAGTTATCAGAGAAGGTAATGGCGCAAGTCCAAAAGCTACTGATGAAGTTAAAGTTCATTACCATGGTACTTTGATTGACGGTACTGTGTTTGACAGCTCTAAAGATCGTGGCGTTCCTGCTGAATTCCCGTTAAACAGAGTTATTGCCGGATGGACAGAAGGTCTTCAACTTATGAAAGTTGGTGCTATCTATAAATTCTATATTCCTTCTAATTTAGCTTATGGTCCAAGATCACAAAGCTCAATTCCGGGCAACTCTACTCTTATTTTTGAAGTAGAATTGTTAGATATCAAAAAATAGTTCTATCAATCAAGATAGATAAAATACTTCAAAGCCGTAGAATAATCAGTATTCTACGGCTTTTTTTTGTTCTAAATAGCTTATTTCGTTCCAATTATGATTTTCTTTTTCCTACAGCCGCTTAAGAAATATAAGAGCTGGTTGGGAGTTCTGCACTTATTCATAAGTGATGTATAAATTGATAAATAAACATCATTTATTTTGTTTGGATTTATTTGATTTTGTATATTGAAGTTTAGTATACATAGTTTATTTTTTACTTCATTATATTCTGAATATATATAGTTATTATCACTATGTGGATAATACACTATTAAAATCACTCAAAATAATTGAAGATCTTCATAGTTAGAAACATATTTTAAGTAAAAAACTCTTATGGAATTAAATTGATATATGGTAATAGATTTAACAGATATTCAAAAAGGGCTGCCTGGACTTACAAGCACAAGTGGACAACACTTATATGAAGGTTGTATCGTTTGCTTAACTAGACAGAAGCACAGTTACTTAGGTACTACACTTAAGCTTATAGATAGCAATTCCCAAACAAAGGAATACATGCTAAAATGGGAAGATATCTTTACAGAACAGTTGGAAAGAACTTGGAAAGATCAATTTTATGCCACAGAACATGGAGCATTATGCATTGCAATTTTGCTTGCCTTAGAACTAACAGAATATACTATAATTGAAAAATCTGCAAGACAAAATGGTTTTGATTATTGGCTTGGACTTAAAAATGATGATCTGTTTCAAAAGAAGGCGAGGTTAGAAGTATCTGGTATTTTTACTGGCAATTCTAAAGATATTAACACAAGATATAAAGTGAAGTTAGATCAAACAGATAAATCAGATAATTTACAAATTCCTGCTTATATTGGAATAGTTGAATTTAGCAAACCACAAACGAAATTTGGTAAAAAAAAATGACTATACAAGAGCTACATAATTCGGCAATGATAGATGCAGAGCATGCATTTCTTGCTAGATTTAAAGGAGATGATGATTCTGCTCTTGAATATTTTGAAAAAGCTTATATTGCAGAAAAAGACGCCGCTTTTAAAGCAAAATCAGCATTTATGGAAGAACCAACACTCACTGTACTTTTTAAAAGTGCAGCTTCGTTAGCATTAAATGCAAAAAGACTTGAAGATGCTGAAAAATTAGTCTGCCTAGCATTATCTGGAAATCCTCCTTTAGAACTAGCAGAAGAACTTAGAGATTTATTTGAGAATATTAATTTTCAAAGACATCTCAAACTCAAAGGCATACAACTAAGCCCCAATGAAGTACAATTAGTATTAGCAGGTCCAGGAATAGCTTTTGGAATGGCTGACTCTAATATTGTTTTAGACAAAATAACAACTTTCGAGCAACTAGCAGTTAGAACGGCTGAAAGAATGTCAGGTAAGGATTTTAGAAAGGCAGGTAAGGCTGCTGATGACATCCGACTAAAATTGCGCCCATTTTTATCTGTTCCTCGTGCAGCAAGTTTTGCTCTGACGTTAAGGTTTGGAGAGTTACAGAATCAGATTGAAATACAAGGGTTAGAGACTTCAACATTTATAATTTCGGATGTTATAGACAATATTACTTTGATTAATGAAGCAAAACATGAAGAACTTGAAAGTAAAATTCAAGATCCCATATACCTTGGCAATTTTGTAAGTTTAGTAAAGGAACTCGCACCTGATGGCCAATCATTAAATTTAGTTGGATTTACTATGACAGATGGTAAAGAATCTAGAGATGTTCAGTTTACTAGAACGAGAAATGAAATTAATTTGGAGAGCTTTACTACTTTGCTAGAAAACACTAAAACAGTAGCTGAAAAATATATTAAATTAACAGGTCGATTGGTTGCTGCAAATGACATCAAAAGTAGTTTAACCTTGGAATCAGAAGGCGAAGGTAATTATACTATTAATGTTCCTGATGGTCTAAGTGATATTGTTAAAAAATATTGGGGTGAATTTGTATCTATTAAAGGTAATCTAATAAAACATAAAACTATTGAATTAAAAGATATAGATCCTTTATAACAGCTTCTACTCCCCCCCAATATAAACTTTTCTAACACTTGTATTGGATAAATCATTAATTTTGCAGGTAAAAGTGAGCCATCCTCACTTTTTTTCGTATAATAGCATAAGTATATAATCCTGTTAAATATAAATCTATTGGTGCCATGCAAGAAAAACTAGAAAGACTGGCTCAACTCAAAAAAGAAAGAAATGCTGTGATACTTGCGCATTTCTACCAGGATCCCACTATCCAGGATGTTGCGGATTTTATGGGAGACTCTCTGGCTTTGGCAAGAGCTGCACAAAATGTGGAAGCAGATGTTATTCTTTTCTGCGGTGTTCACTTTATGGCTGAAACTGCCAAAATTTTAAATCCTACTAAGACTGTTCTTGTTCCCGATATGGAAGCAGGCTGCTCTCTTGCTGATTCGGCTCCGAAAGAGGAGTTTGAAAAATGGGTAAAAGAGCATGATGACCATGTCGTGGTTTCTTATATAAATTGTACTGCAGATGTGAAGGCTGCTTCAGATATTATCTGCACTTCTTCTAATGCAGTTGATATTATCAAAGCTATCCCGACAGATAAAAAAATATGCTTCGCTCCAGATAAATATCTCGGTGCGTTTGTAAGCAAACAAACTGGCAGAGATATGGTCATGTGGGACGGAAGCTGTGAAGTGCATCAGGAGTTTTCAGAAAAAGAAGTCATTAACTTAATGTCTAAATACCCTGAAGCGGAAGTTTTAGCTCACCCGGAATGCCCTGAGCATATCCTGGCTTATGCAGACTTCATCGGCTCCACTGCTAAGATAATCACAACTGCAGCGGAAAGCGATGCAAAACAGTTCATAATCCTGACTGAATCAGGGATTATCCATGAAATGAAAAAACGCATTCCGGGTAAAGAGTTCATTCCGGTGCCAAGCCTAGACGGCTGTGCCTGCAATGAATGCCCTCACATGCGTAAAAATACAATAGATAAAATGATCGCAGCATTGGAAAACATGCAGCCTGAACTATTGATGGATGAAGAAGTAAGATTAAAAGCACTTAAACCTTTGGAAAAAATGTTGGAGCTTAGCAAGTAATGGTATTATACGAACAACAAAAATCATTGCCAAAAGAATATATTCAACGCAAGATTAAAGAATTTTTGGAAGAGGATATGCCGGCAGGCGACATCACTACAATCGGAACTGTGAAAGAATCTCAAACTGTTACTGCTATTATAGAAGCGCAACAGGATTTAGTTTTTGCAGGTGAATTGGTTATTCCGACATTCTTCGAAGGCAATAAATTTAAAGTAGAAATGATAGCCAAAGACGGTGACGCTCTGAAAAACGGAGACCTGATAGCAAAAGTAACAGGTCCGGCAGATGAAATTCTGACTTTGGAACGCCCTATGTTGAATCTAATTCAAAGATTATGCGGGATTGCTACTCAGACTGCAAAATATGTAGCTATAGCGAAACCACATGGAGTACATATTTTAGATACTCGTAAAACCACACCGGGCTTACGTTTATTCGAAAAATATGCAGTAGCTTGCGGCGGCGGTACAAACCACAGACTAGATCTATCAGCAGGGATATTAATTAAAGACAATCATATTGCAGCAGCAGGATCAGTAGGCAGTGCAGTAAGTTCTGCTAAAAAGAAATTCCCTGATAAAATAGTAGAGGTTGAAGTTGAAAATTTCAACCAAATCGTAGAAGCTTATACCGCAGGAGCAGATGCATTCTTATTGGATAACATGAATCCTGAAACTACTGTGAGAGCTGTTGAACTTATCAGAGAAACTGACAACGGCAAAGATCTATTTATAGAATCTTCCGGTGGAATAACTTACGAAACTCTTCCTGGATATGTAACTACAGGCGTGAATGCAATATCAATCGGAGCTCTTACTCACTCAGTAAAAGCAGCAGATATTCATGTAGAGTTTGAATAGAGAGATACAATCTGATGCTATGTAACCGATCTATGCAGAAAGGTTAGTACGGTGTTGTGAGAGGTCGGAGCATAAAATAATTATGCTCCGCCTGTTCAAATTTTAAGTATATTTTATACTATCTTATCTCTCTTGCCCCAAAAATATTAACTATAGCTTTTTCTACAGGATGTAGATTTTCTATATCTTCCTGGCTGGTTGTTACTGTTTTGTGTTCAGTTTTGTGTGTAGTATCTTCAAATTTAGCTGACTCTTCTTGTCTTTTGAGTGCTGCAGCGAACTCATCTCTGTCGTTTGCAGGTTCATTTGATTCTGCTTTGAAAGAAGCCACTTCTTCCTGAAGTTCGGCTTTTTTCGGCAGTGCGGAGACAATGTCAGCTATTGACTTTTTTTGAGTATTTTCCTCTTCACCCGGCATAATCTTCACAGGCTTCCCGAAGTAATCAGAAGCTATTTTGCTTAAAGCATCTTTTTTAGAATCCAATATTGTTCTTTGGAAAGTTTGCGTAGTAAACAGCAATACTTCTCCATCAAAGAATCTGGCTTTGCATTGCTTTGCTATTGAGAGCTCTCCGATGCATTTTTCTTCTAAGAAGCTTTGCCACTTAGATTCCAGAGCTAACCTGGAGTTGTCATTAATCTGCATACTAGGCTTAGCTTGCGTTCCCTGTGAAGCTTGTGGTGCAGAAGGAGTTTCAGTTTTGTAAGTTGCTTCCGGTTTATCTGCAATCACATCAGATTTTTTTTTTTCTTCTGTCTGCATAACAGGGATATTACCTGAAGCAAGTTTTGACTTCAAATCCTGAAGTTCGGCAATCAAAGTACTTACCTGCGTAACTGAATCCATTGCAGCCAGTTGGACAAGTGTCATCTCAAATTTGATTTTCGGCTGAGGTGCAAATTTTAAATTCAGTTCTGCCTGAGTGACAAAATTTATAAATCTGATCAAATCTTCTTTTGTGTAGCTGTCTACGGCTTCTCTGTATCTTTGCAGATATGCTTCAGATGTTTCTATGAGTTTAGTTTCGCCGGTTACTTTTATAGTAAGCAGGTTCCGGAAGAATTCTATTAAACCGTGTAAGGCTTCTTTCAGATCGTACCCCCGATTTACAACTCCTGCTGCTATTTCAAACATATCGGCTAAGTCGTTTTTAAGCATAGAATCGCTTATCCTGAAATAGAAGTCTTCATCTATCAGGTTAAGAGCATCTGCCATGTCTTTATAGCGAATATCTTTACCGCAGAATGCTACAACCTGATCGAATATACTTTGACTGTCACGCATAGAGCCATCGCCCTTTTTTGCTACTGTAATAAGCGATTCTTCGTCGACAGTAATTCCTTCATTTTCAGCAATAAACTTTAAGCGGTTAACTATAGAGTCTATTTCCATTCTGCGGAAGTCAAACTTCTGGCAGCGGCTGATAATTGTAGCAGGTACTTTATGAGCTTCTGTAGTTGCAAAGACAAACATCAAGTGTGGTGGTGGTTCTTCAAGTGTTTTGAGCAGGGCATTAAACGCTGAAGTAGAAAGCATGTGAACCTCATCAATAATATACATTTTGTACTTACTGCCTGAAGGTGCATATTTTGCATTCTCTCTAAGCTTCCTGATATCGTCAACACTATTATTAGACGCACCATCGATTTCGATTACATCCATAGATTGGCCGTTAAGAATATTTTTGCAGTTTTCACACTCATTGCATGGTTCGTAATCCACAGGATTAAGACAATTCACTGCGCGCGAAAGAATCCTGGCAGTAGTTGTTTTACCTACTCCACGCGGACCACAAAACAGATAAGCATGGTGCACTCTGTTATTCTTTATAGCGTTTTTTAATGTATTGGATATATGTTGTTGCCCGACTACGTCAAAAAACGACTGTGGACGCCATTTGCGCGCTGTAACAACAAAATCTTTTGCTTGTATTTGTTCACTCATATCTATTTGCTCAAGAAGTCATAAACTTTTTCAATATACATATCTTTTCCGTCAAATCTGCCAAAAGTTGGATTTTTCAGCCACTCCCCGATATTGATATATTTACCGCCATCGAAATTGGTAATTTCAGCTATATGACGATGTCCCATGACAACAAAATCAAAATTATCTTTTTCAATTTTGGACTGGGCAAAATCTCTCATCCCGTCAGCTTTGCCATAATCTTTTTTTATAGTATATTTTCTGCTTTTACGGGAACTATTTAAAGCAAGATTTATGCCGATATCCGGATGAATCCACCCATAAAGCCACAATGAAAATCTGTTTCTAAGAATTTTCCTTAGGATTAAATAGCCTTTATCGTGATAAGCTTTTCCGTCTCCATGTGATATAAAGAACTTTTTGCCATGGTGCTCACGCTCAATGTCCGTTTTGATAATTTTGATACCAAGTTCTTCTTCAAAAAATCGGATATGTCCAAAATCATGATTTCCCATTAGATATTCAATATTTTTACCTGATTCAGCAAAATCAGCAAGAGCTGCTAAGCTTCTTACATATATCTTTGGAATCACTGTTTTGTATTCGAACCAATAATCGAAGATATCTCCAACGAGATAAAGGACTTCACAGTCTTCTTTGATTTTATCAAGGAATTCTATAAAAATCTTTTCTCTTTTTCTGTCAGCTTCTCTTCCTTCGTGACCGAGGTGAATATCCGAAACAAAATATATCATATCAAAAATACCGTTATAACATTTACCCAATATGCAATTTAACTCAAGACGGTGATAAGTTCAAATATTATCATCCGAAAACAGGCAGATCTTATATCATCGTAAGAATGTTAGTGTTTAATGCTTTTCAGGATCACTTAAATTCTACTGACAACGGCTCAACTTTAAATTATCTTTAGTAGAATAGAAAGTCTTACGGAGTAAGAGTATTAAAAATATTGAGTCATTGATATTTGCTCATTGCATATAGGGTATATAAAAAGGGTTGTTGTTTTGTGAAAAACAGCAACCCCAGATTATGTCAAAATGCTAGTTTTTAAAGAGTTATAATCTCTACATCTTCTCTGTCCAGTAATCCGTTTGTTCTCATATCATCCAGGGTAGTAGTACCTGTCAGATAATTGTACCATTCCGTTTTGTATTCATCAAAGATCTGCGTAAAGATGTTCTTGTCAATGTCGCCATGATATCGGATGTAAACTTTTATAAAGTTTGAAACAGTATTCATTTCGACTCCTTTTTTGACAGTTGAACATATACTTTGGTAATAATTGACATTTGTATAGTTATATACGCATCCACTTCAAAAATGTTCAAATCAAAAACAAATTTTTTTATTAGCTTAACACTTTTATCGGCAGTTTAAGCTCAACTTCTACACCTGTAGTTTCTTTTCTGTTATAGAGGCTAAAAGTTCCACCTGCTTCCCATACATAAGATGCTATTGTAGATAGCCCGATTCCTACCCCCGGCGTTTCACCGGTAAAATATTTTTCGCCTTGATAGTAAGGTTTCCAAACGTTTTCAATTTGATCGGGAGAAAGATGTATACCGTCGTCGCCAAATTTGATTACGATATGATTGTCTGTTTTACTTAATTTGATGTAGCACTTTGGATTATTTCCGGGATGGAATTTTTTGGCGTTAAGGGCAAGTTCAATTATTACCCATTTAAAAGCCGAGTTGCTTAAAGAAAAAGACAATCCTGTTACATCTTCTAAACCAAAGATTTCTACTTTTTGAAGTTCGTTTTCTTTTTCAACCAGTTCAATAAAACTTGAAAAATGGTCGAAGTCAAATATTTCGCCGTAATTTTTTGCGGTAGTAGGGTTTGTAACGTAATTGACAATAGATTCAACCTGAGAATTGAGCCTATTGAATGAGGTTCTGGCATTATTCATAAGTTCTATAATTTCTTCTTTACTCATGTCATCGCCAAAATTTCCTATAAGTTCGAAGACACCTGTTAAGCTGTTCATGGGAGTTCTTAGTTTGTGCAATATAAGCCCGTGGAATGTACGTTCGATTCTGGTTTCCTGGATCTGTTTTGTAACGTCAGTTAGTACGATCAACTTTTGGTTTGTAACTCCTTCAGGAGATCTATACATCAAGAATTGCAGCCATTGAGCAGAGTTGGTCTCAGTTTCAGGTAGAACCAAAAATAAAGTAGGGCAGTTATTTCCGACACATTTTTCGAGCTTTGCCCATTCTTCCTGTGGTTCTTGATTATATATGTTTTTTATTATGTCAAAGAAATTTAAATTCTGACCTGTTATGTCTTCATGTATATCTAAGTAAGTTTTTGCTTTTTTATTCAAAAATAGAATATTATTGTCATTATCAACAACAAGCATTGCATTTAAGGTATTATCAATCACCCAATCTAATTTTTGTCTTTCGGCAATAATCTTGCGGTATCTGTTCAGTCTTGTAATAGTTTTTATTCTTAGTTCAAGTTCGGCAAGATTAAAAGGTTTGTTTATAAAATCGTCTGCTCCTGATTCGATACCACGTAATCTGGATTCCATATCATCCAACATTGAAACCATTAAAACAGGTAATTCTTTAAGTCTCTCGTCTTCTCGGATTTTTTTACAAACTTCGAAGCCGTTCATTCCAGGCATCATTACATCTAAAAGCACTAAATCAGGGACATGAGTTTCTAATCTTTCTAAAGCATCAAATCCATTTTCAGCAAATTCCAGATTATATCCTGAGTCTGAAAGCAATTGATCAAGAACTATTCTGCCTGCTTCTGAATCATCTACGATAAGTATAGTGCTTGTGTATTCCATTGGGTGTCTCTGTTAAAAATTGTAAATATAAAAACGAGAATCTATAAAGAAGATTTTAAAAATGTCTCGATTCTGTTGATTAATATTTTCATACTTATAGGTTTACTCAAATAATCATTTGCCCCAGCTTCCAAAATGCGTTTTCTGTCGCCGGGCATAGCCAGAGCAGTTAGAGCAATAATTGGAATATCCTTAAACTCATCGCTGGTTTTTAGAAACTCAATAGCTTCAAAACCATTCATTTTAGGCATCTGAATATCCATAAGTATTAGATCAGGGCGGTGTTCGTGAACCCATTCGATAGCTTCCTGTCCGTTCCTCGCGACAATTATTTTGTACTTGTGGGTTGTCAGAAATGCTTCGATGGTTTCTATATTTGCTTCATTATCTTCTGCAAGAAGTATAGTTTGTTTTTTCACTTCTATGTTGGAATTCGCTAGTACTTCAGAAATTCCATAAGTTTGGCATAAAGCCTTTTGAACTTTATTGACATTAATCGGTTTTCCTATGAAAGCATCTGCTCCTACAACCGAAGCTTTTTCCAGCTCTTGTCCCACAGAAGCAAGAATTATTTTGATGCCTTTGGTGCGCTTGTCATTTTTAAGAATGGATAATATTTCCCATGCAGATCTATGTTTGACTGCAGTATCTAAAATTATTAAATCTGGCAATATTTCCATTACATCATTTATGTTTCTGGAGTCGTCTTCAAATAGATAAATATGCTTAGTCCATGGCGATGTTAACCCAGCTATGATGTCAAAATCTCTATGGTTTTCCGTTATGATAATTATAGTTCTGTCTTTCATAAAAGAAATATCATAGTCTGACTCTTCATCAAGTTCAATTAAGTCAGGATTTTTGGCAGGTAATGCTACTTTAAATGAGCTACCTTCGCCAACAGTACTTTTTACTTCTATACTTCCTCCATGGAGTTCAACTAATTTCGAAACCAATGCTAAACCTAAGCCGGAACCTTCATATTCCCTGGAAAGAGCACTATCTAACTGGACGAATGGTTTAAATAAGGACTTCATGTCTCTCTCAGAGATGCCGATACCTCTGTCCCATACCTCAAAAAATACTGATTCCAGATCCTCCGGAGCAGTAATCCGAAGTCCGATTTCTTTTCCATGAGGAGTAAACTTCACTGCATTGCTTAAAAGATTGATTAGTATTTGTCTGAGTCTGCGGGTGTCAGCCCAAACCATAAGCGAACTTGTGACGGGAGTATAATCTATTTTAATATCTTTTTTCTTAGCTGCTTCCGTAACAAATCTCAAAGATGAAACAGCGATAGGATCAATAGCTACATTTTCCTGAATTATATCAAGTTTGCCAGCTTCTATTTTAGATAAGTCTAAAATGTCATTTATCAGAGACAGTAAGTGCTGGCCACTTTCATGAATAGTCTTGAAAGATTTAATTTGCTTCTCTGAGATTGAGGTCTGCAGTTGATACTGAAGGATTTCTGATAAACCTAAAATAGCATTCAATGGAGTACGTAGCTCGTGACTCATATTAGCTAAAAACTCATCTTTTGCTCTTACGGCTTTCGATAATTCAGCATTTAATGCACTAAGTTCTTCGGTACGTTCTATTACTCTATCTGCCAAATATGAACGTTCTTCTTCTAATGCCTCTTCAGCCTTCTTTCTTGCAGTAATGTTAGAAATAAATAGAAGAACCATTATTTTGTTGTCCCAGTTTACTTTATTAGCATTGATATTTACCCATTTGATATTGTTATTGGAGTCAATCAGGCGTACATCGTGCCTTTTATGCAAAAATGCTTTGTCTTTAGAATGAGTCAGTTTAAAGACTGTTTCTTTGTCTGCATCAAAAATCATATCAATAAATTTTCTATTGCTGACTTGGAAATTTGTATAGCCAGTCAAATATTCAAATGCCGGATTTGCAAATAAGATATTCTCATAGTTCAACATTATAATGCCTTCAGTAGCATTCTCAAATATTTGTCGGTATTTGGTTTCACTTTTGATAGTCTCTTCCTGATTTTTCTTGACAGATGTTATATCCCGTTTAATTGCAACAAAATTTGTCGTAATATTCAAATCGTTAAAGACAGGCACAATGGTCATTTCTTCGTAATAGAAGTCTCCATTTTTTTTCTTATTAATAAGGGTTCCCTGCCAGCTCATGCCTGAGAGTATTTCATCCCACATATGCTTATAAAATTCTGGAGTCTGGAGTCCTGATTTTAGAATTCGTATGTTTTTGCCTAGAATTTCTTCTGACTGATATCCTGTTATTCTTTCGAACGCTTCATTTACATATTCAACAGATCCGAACAGATCAGTTATAACAAATGCATCAAAACTTTTTTCAATACCAAGTTTCAGTTTCTTGGCATTAGTTTCTACTCTTCTTTGTTCTGTGATGTCATATATGAAGACATAAGTTTCAATTTTATCTTTCTCATTGTTGGTGCTGAGCAAGTTTATATAAGCAGTAATTTGTTTGTCGTTTTTGCTTATGAAAGGTCTTTCGCCTGTACTGTCAGTACCATTCTCTAAAAACATTTTGTGCAACCTTTCATAAATTGCTCTTTGCTTTTCTGGATATAACTGAATAAATGACTTACCTTCAAGCTCATGGCTTTCGTATTCGAATATACTTTGAAATTTAGGATTTGCTTCTTGTATAATATATTGATCTGTTATTCTTGCAATCCCAATTGGAGCGATGTCAATCATTTTTTTCAATTTTTTCTGAGAAACTCTCAGGCTGTCTTCAACAAGTGCTCTTTCTTTGATTTCGTCTTCTAAAAGAACAGTTCTTTGTTTTATTCGTGATTCTAACTCAGCATTCAGTTCTTTAAGCTGGGAGTTTATATTTCTTCTGTTTAAAGCGGCACCCAGTACATTAGATGCTGACTGAAGGGCATCTAATTCAGCATGAGACCAAAACTGTTCGTCGTGTATTTTTCCAATTTTGACAAACCCCCATAGGTCAGTATCTACAATAATTGGGCTAATGAAAACAGATTTCTCATTATTTTCAATGAGAAAAGTATTCATAGGTGACTGTTTTGATTCAGTCAAGTAAATGTATTTGCCTAAATCGAGCTGCGCAATAATTTCCTTATTCGAATCAAAGAAATTGATTTCATTTATTGCCTGATATTTTTGTTTTTTACTATTTTCACTATGCAATGCGTTATATAAAGTTCCAATCGCTTCATCTTTACTTCTATGTAATCTGTATATTCCAACATAATCAGCTTGCGTGCTTTCTGAAATGGCACTAAAAATGCGATCTGTTTCTTTTTCAAAATTGTCTTCATTGAGGAAATGCCTGGAAGCAAAACTGACAGCTTCCAGAATTTTATCTCTCTGCATCAGCATTCTTTCGGCTTCTTTTCGTTTGTCAATGTTAAGGACAAGTGCCACCGTAGATGTGATTCGGTCTTGATTGTCTAAAACTGGGGATACAAAAACTTCAGTAAAGAAGCTGGTGCCGTCTTTCCGGGTATACTGTTGTTCAGCGTGAAGTGAAGCCTGCTCACCAGTCCAGACTTTTTCGAATGACGATGGATCTATAGAGAGGCTCACCAGATCAGATATAGCATCGGAAGTCATATTTTGCAATTCATTGATACTAAAGCCGGTCATTTTTGATATAGCTTTATTTGCGTATTGTATTCTCAATTGCTTATCAACTACTACTACACCAACCATATTGTTTTCTACAATAGCAGTCAGCTGATTTTGCCGCTCTTTATAAGTATTGATGATATTTACATTCTCTGTAAGGTCATGGATTATACCAACTGTAAGGATCAGTTTATGATCTAAAACAACAGGAACCATCTGCAGATAGATCTGTTTAAGTCCAAGATCTGTCTGGTATTCAAACGTCTTACCTGTCTCTGTATTCAAGGATTTAATGCAGTCGCTTTCAAGATCTGCGAGATTGTTATAGAAGAGATCAGATTCATTAAAGATACTGCTATCCGTTGAACCAATTAAATCTGCCTGTGTTAAACCGAAATATTCAATGGCTTTGCCATTTATTACCTGATACTTGCCTTCTGGATAATCTTTAGCAAAGATTCCAATTGGGCTGCTCTCTATAATTGAAGACAGGAATTGTCTTTGTTCTTTGATAATTTGATTTTGAGTGTGCGATTCCGTTATGTCATTAATAAAACCTTTTAGAAAGAGTTTATTATCTTCGTGATAGGGCAGAGCATGTATATTCAAGAATTTTAGACTGCCATCAGAATGCTTAAATTTTCCTTTATAATCAATTGGAATTAAGTTTTGGCAGGAATACGCTAGCACCTCTCTAAACTCTTTTGTATCATCATCGTTGTCAGGGAATAACAGTTTAGGATTTTGAAGAATATCATCAGCACTTTTTCCTACAAGCGAAATAATCCTATGACCAATGCTAAGAAGCGAAATTTCCATTTTTTTAGATATAACAGCAATGAAGTTGACTAATGGGTGCTTTTCTTCATTCTGATTTATCTTGTCAGACAAGTAACTTATTTGTTGCTGGAGCTCAGATATTTCAGTAATATCTTTGAATACTATAATAGTATTTTTAAGCTTGCTCTTATAAAGATGAGGCACTATTCGACATTCAATGTTGACTTTAATACCGAATTTTGTTACTATCTCTTCGCGGAAAGTATGAACCACTCCATTATTCAAGTTTTCTTGTTTAAGTGCTGTATTCAGCTTCTCAAAAAAATTAGCATTGGTGTTTGTATCAAGTAAATGCGTTATTTTTTTATTTTCAAGTTCACTATAGGATAGTCCAAAAATCCCTGTAATTCTATGATTTATTTTGACAAGATTATTCTTTCTATTTAAAATTATAATACCGCATTCAATATTATTGTAAATATCGTACATGAGTGATTCAAAACCGCTTCTTTTTTTTAAGCCGATTAATCTGATACTACCTAATACAATCACTACAATAAGAACACTAATAATTATTATTGACAGCTCAATACTCATTTTTTAGGCCAATTGTTTACAAATATCCCAATCTCCTATATACTAAATTTAACAGATAAATACTAATTATTTAAGTTGTCACAGCAATACTACCAGACTTTAATAATTCGATTTAGTATATCAGTTTGGTGACTTAAAAGAGGAGCTGATTTTTATAGATTCAAAATGCAACTTGCAATTTCAGACGAAATATTTTGTTGATGTGGCACAAAATATTTACTTTGTTATTCCTTTATTAGAGGAACTGTTTATTTAAAAAAAAGTTGAAGAACGATGCTGAAACATATTTATATAGCTATTGTGTTATTAATTTCGACTACAATTGCCTCTTATGGGCAAAAGATACTGATTCCTATGGATCTTGCTCAGACAAATCATTTAAAAGCATACGGAATTGCTTTTATGGTAATAAAAAAGCAACAACCTGTAGATTGGCTTTTGAATTACAGGGGCGGATCTTTTATGATGGATTATGCTGCTTCTGTAGAAACTGAGTGCCGAATTCGTGGCGTGTTTTTTGAAAAACTATCAGTATCTAGCGCTTCTGCAATCTATTCTGAAGTTCAGGCAGAAGATAGCAACACTGATATAGCCAGATTGGAAAAAGCTCCAAAAATTGCAGTTTATGCTCCTCCTGGTTCCCAGCCATGGGATGATGCTGTTCGTTTAGCTTTAGAATATGCACAAGTTGAACACGATATTATATGGGATGAAGATGTGCTGGAAGGAAAACTAAATGAATACGACTGGCTTCACCTGCATCACGAGGACTTTACAGGACAGTACGGTAAGTTTTGGGCAAACATGGCAAACCAGCCCTGGTATGTTCAGCAAGTTGCACTTAATGAAGGAATGGCTAGTAAATTAGGATATTCAAAAGTATCAAAAATGAAGCTGGATGTTGCTAAAGAGATTCGCAGATTTATAGAAGCAGGCGGATTTCTCTTTGCTATGTGCAGTGCTACCGATACATATGATATCGCGTTAGCTGCGGAGAATACTGATATTTGCGAACATATGTTTGATGGAGATCCTGCTGATCAGAATGCACAGCAAAAGCTTGATTTTGATGTTACGTTAGCCTTCGAAAATTTTCATTTGAGAATGAACCCTGCAGAATATGAATTTTCTGATATTGATGTTGGGCCTTCTACAATCTCAAATCCAGAAATAGATTATTTTACTTTATTCGATTTTTCGGCTAAATATGATCCAGTTCCGACTATGCTTACTCAGTGCCATGCAAATATAATCAAGGGTTTCTTAGGCCAGACAACTGCGTTCCATAAGGACAAAATCAAAAATTCTGTTGTGGTTATGGCTGAACGTGAAGGGACGGATGAAGTTAAATATATTCACGGGAATCTTGGCCGAGGTACGTTTACCTGGTATGGCGGCCATGATCCGGAAGATTACCGTCATGCAGTTGGAGACCCACCAACTGATTTAGATTTACACAAAAACTCACCAGGTTATAGATTGATATTAAACAACATTCTATTTCCGGCAGCGAAAAAGAAAAAACAGAAGACTTAATATTACTTAAACACCAGCATAGTTGCTGTTTGATTTATGTGGCCAAGATATTCCTCTCCGTAAGTTGAAAAACCTATGGTAGGGATATCTTTGAAAATTTGTGCATATTCATTCTCTAAGCCCTTTGATTTTAATTCCAGAGTTCTAAGAATGCAGTTGAAATTGATAATTCCGGAAATTGATCCAAGCTCAGACTCAACTTTACTGATAGCATCTTTTGTGTCTCTGATTATGTTATCACTCTCAAGAAGATGTAATTCCATTCCTTCTTTAACAGCACAATAAAACTTCATCTTAGTGTCTATGATTCTTTGAGGAGATCTTACATAAGGCTCATCGTCAAGCATAAGTCCTACAGGATTAGTTATGAAATGGGCAGGAGCGTCTTTTATATCAATTCCCAAAACTTTAGCATACTCCTCGGCTGCAGGCTTACCGTTAAATTCCAGTATTTCCCTGTTCTTTTCGTTAACTTTTGTAGCAGTCAGTACTTTGTCAAGGGTGTTGAAACTTTGAGTTTTTATAACCCGAAAATCAGTATCAGGTTTTAGAATGCAAAGCACTGCTGCATCTTTGTATGCATAACCATTAGCATAAACGAAGGATTCTTTAAATTTGAGATTGTCACCGGCCGAAGCTCCGACAAAAAGCAGATCACTGGCTGCTCCGAGTTTTTCCATTAACTTCTCTTCGTTACCTGTTACACCGTCTATTAGTACCATGCCGGCATAAGATTCCATGTCTAAAGTAGAAACTGGCTTGCCTAGATCTTCCTGGAAATTTTGGAATGCATTCGTTAAATCTATACCTTCAGAGAGATTTTCTATCACCTGGACAGATATCTTTTCTACAATATTTTCACTAATTCCCATAGCAACTATACTGTTTTCAAGCATTTTACCAGAGATAATCTCTCCAGCAGTGGAACTTCCGATTACCTGAGCATCCTGGAATGCGTACCTCATTTCTGCTGCCAGCCAACGCTGGTCGTATTCTGAAGATGCAAAATAGATTACCAATTTTGGATTTATAGGCATAAGGCTGAAGCGAATTTGCGAAACTGCTTCAATTATGTTTGTATTGCTCGTATGAAATATTTCAATGCTATGATTTTCTGCACTAATCAAAGCATCAGCTGCAAACTCTTCAAGCTTTTTTATGACATTCTTGTCGTCCTCTGAAGTAAAGGTATAATTATCTGGATTGATACCACTAAGAATTAATTTATTCCGCATCAAATTAGCAACCAAGGGATTCCCCTTGGATCTTTTTTGAATAATGTTATCAATCATAAATTTGATCAGGCCTGCCATAAGTATTATACCTTTTTGGAAAAATAATTATTCAAAGTAAAGAAATTTTACTTGAAAATAAAACAGCTTTCTTTCTTGACACGTAAAAGTTTATAAAATTGTAGGATTATTAAAACCTTAGGCCTACTTGATTACTATAAAGCTTTTTGAAATGCTCTTACCTTTTGTGGTCAAATCTACAAAATAAGTACCCTGGGAGAGTTCTTTTGCATTATATTCAAAGCCGTGTATCCCTGAAGAAAGCATTTCTTCACTTATGATATCAGTTATCTTCTTACCTGATATGTCATAAATGGAAATAGTAACCGGAGCACTTTTCATCAGTGTCAGATTGATATTAATATAATCTGCTGTGGGGTTTGGATAGATATAAATATTATTAAGCACTTCGTCGTTAACGTTTATACTCTTTACATAATTAAGCAAAGAAGCGGCTTTTATAAACTTACTGTTTGCTTCTTCGTTTGAATAAGCAAAAGCAATAGCAAAAGAAAGATTTACAGTGTCAAGAGGTGCTATTTCAATCGGTCCCGCGGAGAGAACCATAGAACAGTCATTGTTTGCTGCGTATATCCTTTTTAACCCACTGCTTATTGTCTCCCATTTCTCCTCTTCTGTGAAGCCATCATAGACGGAAATACTGCTATCATTACCATTGTTATTTATAGCATAGAAGTTATTGTTATAAGGAGAAAGAATTTTTATGTAGACTCCAGGTAAATTCTCATTTTTCCCATCTTTTGCATATGCAAAATTGTATTTTGGCACAAATTCGATTACATCATTTTTGCCACTTAAAGAGATATCCCAATCGAAGAATTGTCCGAAGAACAACTCTTTAATGTCTTGCTTTTCCAGACTTGTGATATCGTAGCTAACCAATATGATGTCTTTATATAGAGTAGAATTTGATTGGAATACTTCCTGCAGCACAGAGATATTAGTATTGAGTGCAGAAGTAGTATCAGTGTATGAAGTAACACCGCATAGCAAATCGTCAGTTTTATAAAATTTGTTGAAATTTTCTAAGCTTGAAAAGTTTCTGTTTTTAGCACTTCCTGAAGAACCACGGGCATTGTTAGATATATTTGTTTTAGAAACTCCTGCAATTATGGCTCCTTCAAATAAGTAATCATAGCCTTTGTATTTTAAGCCATTGCCTTGCTGGTTTTTAGAATAGTCATTATATCCAAGATTCCCTTCGCTGTTAAAAGTGCAGACTATGTTATTATTATCCATATCAAGATAAGAAGGATTTGCTGTAGTCATAAGAACTTTTTGATCTTGATAACCTCCATCTGCTTCCACATAGAAATGAATTATAACTTTTGAATCCGGAGATAAATCGTTTGGTAAAACAAAACCTAACTGGCCACTGGACTGGAATGTGGCTTTACTGTTTAGTTTGTCTACTTCAACCATTGCTTGTAGAGAGGTAGCTTCAGCAAGTTGAATTGTTGCATAAAATTTTATATTACTTAGTGGCTCAAAAATATTTTTAACTTTAAAGTCTATATAAATTGTATCATTAATGCTTTCATCGAATGGATCTGATATAAATCTAGTATCCAATGAAACAATATCTAATAAATGAAGACTCTCTTCTGTGAGGGCTCTTTCTGGGTCTATTTCTCCAAATCCAAGCGTACCTTCGTAACCTAGTAAATGCTCGTAGCCTTTAGCAGTTGCCATTAATCTGGCCGCAAGTTCTTCATTTGTAAGATCAGGGTAATTTGATTTTACCAGAGCTGCGACGCCTGCGACTAACGGAGTTGCCATGGAAGTTCCGCTCATGGTTTTATACTCATTGTCAGGAATCGTTGAAAAAATGCCAGATCCAAAACCACAGATATCTACATCAGGTCCGTAATTTGAGAAAGCAGATTTGTTTCTGTCTGAAGTAAGGGATGCTACTGAAAGAACTCCCGGATAAGATGCAGGGTATTGATCTGTATAAGCATAATCATTGCCTGCTGCGGCAACTATGAGAGCACCATATTTTTGAGCAGTTTCAATTATTTCAGCTTCTGTTATAGAGTAGCCTCCCCCGCCAAAGGAACAATTAATGATATCAGCACCCATCATAGCGGCATATAGAATACCCTGATAGCCGTTTGTTATAGAGCGTGAAGCCGGGTCGTCCGAGGCAGCCTTTACAGCTAGAATCTTTGCATGAGGAGCAATACCTGCTATACCCAATAAGTTGTTCGTGTGAGCCGCTGCTATACCTGCTACATGTGTGCCATGGTTCATACCGGGTGTAGGGTTATTATCTCCTACGCCGGTTCTACCGTAAAAATCCCAACCCTGCCAGTCATCTATATAGCCATTGTTGTCGTCATCAATTCCGTTGCTTTCTTTAGGCTTCCCATTTTTATCAATTCCTGTTTCTCCGGGATTATGCCATATCTGAGATGCAAGATCTTCATGATCCAGATCAACTCCGGAATCCACTATACCTATTACAACATTTTGCGTAGTATCTACCAAGTCCCATACGGCATATAAATCCATTGAATCAAGATAATACTGTTCAGGAATGTGAAAATCATTTGGTCTTTCAAACATCCTCATCTCAGGTACTTTTTCTATATACTCGAATTTGTACTTACTTGAGATATAGTTAATATCCTCTGTAGTGGCATCCTTAAGTTTGAAGATTCTTTGAAGAGAATTTATTTCGTTAGTAGAGAGCAAATTATTTGACTTTGGAAGTGAAGGTACTATATGTTCCAAATGTAGCCCTTTTTCCTTGCTGAGCATGCTGACAATTTTAGCAATCTGTAAATCAGATTGACTGCTAAATTTTATATAATAATCTGATATCGGAGAATCAGATGCAAAAGATGAGTTGCTAATTGATAGTAGTAAAAGTAAAATACTGATAAAATATTTCATGTTATTGTCCAAGTGTAATCAGATGATACTATATATACACAATAAACAGAAATCTGTTTGATAAAAAATTATATTTTTCTGTTTAAATGGATATAAGCTTGTAAGATAGGCAAAAAGAGACTGCTATTTCAATAAAAACTTGAAAATCTGTAAATCATTACTAATTATAATCGTTATATAGATATTATTTTGAAAATATTGCAGGTAGATATAAATGAAAGCAGTAATTACAACTAGCTATGGTAATCCAGAGGTACTAAAAGTTGGAGAAGTTGAGACCCCGGTACCAAAGCCGGGTGAAGTGCTGGTGAAAATAAGAGCTACTTCCGTTACAGCATCGCACTGTGCTATGCGAACGGGCAAACCACTTTTTGGCAGGCTAATAATAGGGCTGACAAAGCCTAAAATAAAAATTCCGGGTACTGATCTTTCCGGTGAAGTAATAGGAATTGGAGCAGGAGTTACGGAATATAAAATCGGAGATGAAATTATTGCGGCTACTGATGTAGGAGGAGGGGCGCATGCTGAATATTTATGCATAACTGATAAAGACGTTATAGCACCTAAACCTATGGAGGTTAGTCATAGTGAATCTGCAGGGATTATGGAAGGAGCTTTAACAGCATTGCCGTTTCTGAGGGATTCTGCTAATTTAAAAGAAGGACAAAAAATACTTATCAACGGAGCTTCAGGGAGTATAGGAACTGCTGCCGTCCAACTTGCTAAGTTAATGGGGGCGGAAGTGACAGGAGTCTGCAGCTCGAGAAATTTGGATATGGTTAAGGGCTTGGGAGCTGATGAGGTGATTGATTACGGCACGACGGATTTTACTAAAGAAAATAAAAAATATGATGTCATATTTGATACAGTAGGGAAACTTGATTTTGCGAAATGTAAAGCTGTTTTAAATAAAGATGGTAAGTTTTTATCACCTGTATTAGGGCTCAAAGTTTTACGACAAATGATAATGTCAAATATAGCAGGCGATAAAAAAGTTATTTTTGCCGCTACAGGATTAAGAAAGTAAGATGAGAAGACAAAAGATTTATTCTATATTTCAAAACTACTCAGCAGTGGTAAAATTAAAACCGTGATAGACAAAACATTTTCAATTGAAGAGATTAGAGAAGCTCATGAATATGTGGAGACCGGTCGCAAAAGAGGAAATATCGTTATAGAATTCTAAGAAAAAAAGAGCAGGCAATGTAAAAATTGTCTGCTCTTAATTGATTTTTTTTAGCTTTCTACTTTTGGAGGATTCCAACCGGTTCTGTTCCATTTTACTAGTTCTAGTGTAACTTTACCGACGTATACTTTCATATATGCCTTAAGAGGTATATGTGCTTCATCGTCAGAAAACCAGCCTTCGAAAGAGCCGGATAGTCCATAAACACCCTCCCAGTCAGCCTTACCGTCCAGATATATGGCTTTTATATCTCCGTCAACAGCATCAATGTCGATATTTTCTTTTTTGTGCTGGAAATTGATTTTAGTTTTTACCAATTGATTATTGATAAAAGTGGGGATATAAGCAGTTTTTTGCAAATCCATAAATGAACGTGCTAAGTAGAGCAATGAAGCTCCGTCGCTAAATTTCTGCTTAGTTTCGAAAGTATCTCTGCTAACAAGAACTTTATTTTCCCATATAGTAGATCGTATTTCTTGATTCTCATGATCAAAAATGATATTATTATATTGCCATTTATTGTCATCTACTTTCATATTTCCGTTGAACACATAAGAATATGCTGCATTTTTTGGCATCCAGCTTTCAAATGTAGCATGAAGGTCAACATATGGAATCCCGCTATAACTGTCCATTTGCGCTTTCACATATAGCGCTTCCTTTCCGTTTTTTTCTTCGATGTCTCCAGTTTGGATCTTGATAGACCCCAAAGATAAACCCAGGAAGGAAACTTCATATTCATAATAAGAGTTAAATGAAAACACCTCAGAATTCCTGCTTGCTTCAGCTGGCGAGAATGCAAGTAATAGAGCAAAAATCAAAAGATTTCCGGCTATGCTCCTAATTATCATATAGTTTTTCCTTTTTTTAAAGTATGCATTATGCTAAAATACGAAAAATTGCACCTCTTTGTTACCTCGTGCAAACAATATATTTAAGGAAGTCTAAAAATAATCTTTATTGTTGTTAGCTTATGTTATTAGTATCAAGACACTTATGTGAATTATGGCAAGCGCGAATCAAGGTTTATTTTTTAAAAACAAAACAATGTTTGATGTTACTGTATGACTCACTTCAAAAAAAAGACTCTAGCAATTAAGCAGAGTCTTTTAAATAAATCGACAACTTCTTGAGTTTAGATCAATCCGCGTTTCTGCAATTGCTTAAAGTTTCTGAGAGTTTGTCCTGCATCTATCGCTTCAAGTGCAGCAACAGAAAGTTTGTTTTCTACATTACCGAAAGTAGTTTTATAATCTTTGCGGCTGTAGCGTATAACAGCTTTCGCTTCTTCAGCACCATAAATATGTGTAATTTCGCACTTGCTTGTCTGGCCCGGCATATCTTTATAAGTCAGGAAGTAGTGTTTTAATCTTGAAACAATAGAGTCCGGACAGTCGCTGATGTCATTCCATTTGGAATATATTTCATCCTGCTTCATAACAGCAATGATTTTATCATCCGCCTCGCCACCATCGATCATTCTGAAACCTCCGATAGGCTTAGCCTGAACCAGAATATCTCCATGTGTAATATTTCTTTCTGTCAAAACGCAAATATCCAGAGGATCACCATCACCTATAATATCTTCACGACCTGTTTTTTTATTACAGTATTCAGCGACTTTTTCACCACAGAAAGTTTGTGGGACGAATCCATACAAAGCAGGAACAATATTAGAATATTTTTGAGGTCTGTCGACTTTCAAATAACCGGTTTTTTTATCTACTTCATATTTAACAGTATCAGATGGAACTACTTCAATAAATGTAGTCACCACTTCAGGGGCATCATCCCCGATTTCAACCCCGTGCCAGGGGTGTGATTTATAACGTAGTCCGGCAAGCTGCCAGAACTGTTTTAAGGTATCCATAATAACGTCTTTTAGTCCAACACAAATCTTAGAACGATTAGTACTTTATAAAGTTGTAAAAGTTCATAATATAAAACTATAAAAAAGCGACGAAACTACATGTAGATTCTTATCATTTATCTGTTTATTGTTAAAAAAGTATATAACTAGTGTAGTTTAATTAAGGATAAATAAATTTTCTACAAGATTGTAACAATTACCCATCTGAATTGTATATTGAATCCTAGAAGTTCTTAGCTACTAAAGGATTATGGAATTGCAATTATACAATGGACAAATGCTTAAGAGTAAAATTTTTATTGTCTATGAAAAATCATAGAACTAAAAATAATATGCAGTGTAGAATATTGTAATAAATAATATGAGATTCTAAATTTATATCGAGGTGAGTTATGAAGATAGCTTATTTCTGTTTTGCAATATGCCTATTAATCTTTTCTGCCTGCGGTGAAGATGATAATGGTGTTGCAGCAAATCCTAATCAAAATGACAGTTCCCAAGTGGGACAAGCAACTACAGTTAATGTGTCTTTTTTTAATCCTGAATTTCAATCCATAGGTAAAAGAATTAAACTCTATGGCAGTGGTTTTGGTGAAAGTAAGAGTATTGTGAATGTCCTTTTTGGTGATAAATCAGCTGAAATAGTTAGCATCACAAATTATACTATTGAAGTAGTTGTCCCTGAAGAAATACCGAAAGTATGTGATATCACTATAGAAAAAAATGGCAAAAACAATACTTACAAGAAAGAATTCTATCTCAAAGGTAATGGTGAGGATTTTGAAACTGCCACTGTAAAGTCCACCGGTATTTTGATGATTTATGACGAAGAGGATTATAGAAACTTAGCTTTGGATTTTACAATTGGAAATAAGAAGACTTTTTATGGCAATGAAGAAAATTTTGACTTAGACACTTGTGTTAACCTTTATGAGCAGGAATATCAGCTGTATTATTTGAAGTATATGTATGGTGACTCAAAATATCATGTAATTGATACGATGCTTGTCAGCTTTACACTTGATAACAATAATAGCCTGTTAGAAAATGTTCAAATTAAATATATAAGTGATTATGCGACATTTACTAGCTATCCTGCTTATATGGAAAGAAAAATTGTGCAAATAATAAATCTGAGTAAAATACCATATTTAGTTGAAGATGGTCATATTATAGCAAAATTGGATGAAATATCAAATCAAGGATACATACAAAATGTTTTAAGTTCATACTATAGTCTTTCAGACAAAGGTGAAGAGTACGAGTATAGTTTAGCAAACTATAAATTGACAGATGGATATTGCCTTGAAATAGATCTCGAAATTAAGAAATAATCTAGTTAATAATGAAGGATAGATATTATGAAATTAGCCATGCTTTTAAGCATCCTTTTAATGCTTGTTATGATTTCTTGCGGAGAGGATCCTGTACAAGTTCAGGAAAACTCTAAAAAGATAGTGAGATCCGGGGATGTTAGTAAAACTGAACTTTGCCAGATGGAATCATTTGAAATATATGGCGAAAACTTTGATAAATATGCAGAACCCATTCAAGTATTATTCAATAACGCTCCCGTGCAAATATTGAATGTGAGTAAAGATGCTTTGTTGATCAGCATTCCTGAAACTCAAGATTCTGTAGGAAAATTAATAGTTGTAAAAGGAAGCGATTCCGTCAAAATAGATCATGAGATTCGAGTTAAGCCGGAAATATGTGTAGATGTGACTTCTTTACTAAAATATGAAGTTGCTCCCGGAGAGGTGATTTTAGGAAAGGGAAATGGATTAGGTAAATACAAAGGAGTCATGGAGGCTATAATTGAAAGTCAAGAAGCTAGCCTTGAAGTAATTAGCGATACAGAATGTACAGTGGATATTCCTGATCTCAATTATGGCACACATGTAATTAAGTTTTTGGTTGGAACTGAAGTCGTTGGAGAATTTAAGATATTAGTCAAAGGAGAAGCTGGTAATTTAGATTTTGATATAACAACCTTAGAACCTCAAAGAGTATACAGAGGTGATATTTTTACGGTCAGAGGCAAAGGATTTGGTAGTGATCTTGAGCAGTGTAAAGTATATGTAGAATCTTATACTAAAGGTGCTTTTAAAACAGCTGAAATAGTATCATTAACTGATAGTAAGATTGAAGCTATAGTTCCTTTTGAAGCTTTGCTGGGAGAATGCAAAGTTAAAGTAATCGTGGGAGGGACGGCAAAGATTGCATCTCAAAGCTTAGAAATAGTGACGGATGATTATAAAACTGTTTCAATCAGCTTGAAAGGATTTATAGCAGAAGTATACACGGAACATATTTACTATGGCGATAAGTACGTTCAGACAGATCTTAAAGAAATGCCTATTGCTGATATTGTAGAACCAATTAATGAAGATTGGGTTGAAGATAGTCTTACCTGTTCTTGGAACTACAAAGAAGTTAATGATATCGGTAGAGTTGATTCATGGTCTTACAAATTTACAATTCAGTTAGATACTGCAAATAAAATTGTAAAATCTTTATTCTTCAGAATAGATCATGCTTATGAAGATGTAGCTCATCATTCCGATGGAACCGGTAGCGACTGGACCGAAATAAAACTGAAAAATATCCCCTATACTACAACAGAGGATTCACTGATATTGAATTTAGATAAAAGCTCTTCATTACTAGATGCTTTTGGATACGAAATGCAAAGTTCCGATAAAGGAAGAATATCTAGTTCCTCGTATAATGTGTTTTCTAATTCGCATACGACAGGTAAATATGTATTTTTAAATGAGTTTGAATTTATATTCAAATTGACAAAATAGGTTCTATAAAAAATAAATAGTAAATTTGAGTCGGAAATGATGTAATGAACAATTTCCGGCTCTTCTTTTATATACTCTCGCATTTTGTATGATATAAAAGATATATTCTTTATATTGTTTTGAAATTACTAATATACAAAGCTAAGTATACATGAAATATATTGCTGTTTTAATACTCCTGACTTTATCGCTTCAATCTCAAGAAATACCTAATTTTTATCTCGGCGGAGGTAATGAAATCTCAATTGCTATCAATCCTACAGATCCAAACAATATAGTTGTAGGCGCAAATCTGCAAGGCTTGTGGCACACAAGCGATGGGGGTGAGACCTGGATTTCTTCATCGATCAAATCAGAATATGGAGTTTGGGGCGATCCGGCTCTGGAATTCGATGCAGATGGTAATTTGTATTATTCACACCTCTCGAATGCGGATTTTTGGCTTGATAGAATTGTCGTCCAAAAAAGTACTGATGGCGGTAATTCATGGGATATAGATAAAGGAGTCGGGTTCAATAATCAGACTCAGCATGACAAAGAGTGGATAGTGGCTGATGTCAATAAAGATTCTCCGTATTTCGGAGATTTATATTTAACATGGACTGAGTTTGACCTTTATGACAGTGAAGACACCGATGACAGCACGAGAATTCTTTTTTCCAGAAGTGCAACTGGTGGAGAGTTCTGGTCGGATCCGATTGTTATTTCCGATAGTTCCGGTAACTGTTTGGATGGTGATGAAACTGTTGAGGGAGCAGTTCCGTGTGTAGGGCCAAACGGTGAAATATATGTAAGCTGGGCTGGCCACTTAGGAATAATGTTCGATAAATCTTTGAATGGTGGTTTTTCTTTTGGAAAGGATATTTATGTAGCCAGCCATATAAGTGGATGGAATTATGATATCCCAAATTACAAAAGATGCAACGGTATGCCTGTAACATCTTGCGATATTTCAAATTCTCAGTACAGAGGAAGAATATATATTCTCTACTCAGATCAGGTAAGTAAAGATAATACAAATGTATATTTAGTATCATCTGATGACAAAGGAGAAACCTGGTGCGAGCCTAAAGAGATTACGGGAGTAGAAGGAGACAGCCATCAGTTTATGGCATGGATGGATATAGATGAATCTACAGGATATATCTATGTGGCGTATTATGATAACAGAAACTTTCCTGATAATTCTTATAGCGATATATATCTTGCAATATCAAGAGATGGCGGAGAATCATTTCAGAATATCAAAATAAACAGCTATTCGGTTAAACCACAGAAAGACATATTTCTAGGCGATTATCTTGGAATCGATGCCTACGACGGTCATGTTTGGATAGCATGGACAAGCCGTGCAGACAGTAGCATCGCAGGAGCTATAGCAGCATATTACAGAGATTTGTGTAAACCTGATTTGCCAATTAATAATACAAACGAAATCAAACAATATCCAAATCCAAGCAATGATGTGACAAATCTGGAATTTACTCTTGAAGAAAAGTCTGTAGTTAGATTATATATAGAAAATCTCCAGGGACAAATAGTAGATAATCCTATAGAAGAAGAAAAGGTCGCAGGAAAGCATACCTACACTTATGACACAAGCCATCTGGCAAGCGGAATATATTTCTATCGCCTGGAATATGATGGCAAGATTATGAGGCAGAAGTGCTGCGTGGTGAAGTAAAAATTGGTGGTACAATATTTGTAGCATGTAAACATATAATAACTTAGTTAGCTATTTAGAAAGAAGATACTAGAATATGGAAAAGCTTATAATTGAAAATATTGCAGACTTTGAAAGAGTCGAGCTTGAACTCAAAAATTTCAACTTGCTAATTGGCCCTCAAGCCTCCGGCAAGAGTGTAATAGCCAAGCTTTTGCATTTCTTTAAAGAAGTAATGATAACTAAGCTTACTTTGTTTTTTGTTGTTGATCGTTTAGATTTAAATCAATTTTATAAATCGCTAAGATCCGAATTTGAAAAGTACTTTCCAAGTTATTTATTTCAGGAAGCATTCAAAGCAACATACTTAATTGAGAATTTTGTATTTAGTATTGAAAAAAAAGACAGTATGCCTGTTGATTTTATTTACCCTTCTGAAGTTTTGGATTCTATCAATCAGCCTGTAATGTCTCAATTGTCAATGATGTTTCTGTTTTTTAAAGCACATAATTCTATTTTAATTCCTTCGAATAGGGTTTTCTTCAATTTTTATGATGATAATATCTACTCTATGATTGAACTTGATTTGGATAATGACCCGTACTTGATAAGGTATGGCCGTGTACTAGAGAAAGCCAAAAAGGATTTTGAATCTTTTTATTTTGTAGAAAAAGCTCAGGAGCTCTTGCAAGGAGAGTATCATATTGATAAAAAAAATATGCAGGAATATCTTAAAGCGAAAGATAAACTTATAAAGATTAGAGATATTTCTTCAGGTCAACAAACCTTACTCCAAATTTTGCAGATTTTAAATTCCAAGTTTGCAGAACTCAAAGATGATTCAAAAATAGATCTCTGTTCTTTCATCATAGAAGAACCCGAAGCACATATTTTTCCGGAAACGCAGCACCAGCTTATCAAACTGTTTTATAAGCATTTTATTGATATGAATAAAACACAATCTTTTACAATGACCACACACAGTCCATATATTTTGAGTTCAGTAAACAACTTGATTTTATCCGAAAAAGTAAAATGCAAAAAAGAACAAAAAGAATATGTAAACTTAGATTTTACTGCTTATTTAGTCAAAGATGGTCAGGTAAAAAGTATAATAGATGAAGACTCCGGCTTGATTGATGGAGACGCTATTGATTCAGCTTCCGAACAAATAGGAGAGGAGTTTGATCAAATGCTTGAGGAGCTATATGGTGAAGATTGATAATTTATTTGTTAGCAATAATAACTCTACAATCAGGCTGCAGGAAAAAGGTGTAAAGTTCTATCTAAAAAATCCTGATACCAAAACAGTTGATGTGTCACTAATTAAAGGTGAAGACACTGCTGAAAAAGATGGTCAGGAAAGATGCGATTATATAGCAAAAGCAAAGAAACTTGAAAAAATTGAAGTTGTATATGTGGAGCTTAAAGGGAATCACATCAATAAAGCAATTAGCCAAATAGAGACAACTCATAAAGCTTTGAATAATCAACTTAAAGCGGATAAGTGGAAAGCTTTTGTTGTCAGCAATAAACGGTTACCTAAAACGAACTCTAAAGAGCAAAATAATAAAGTTATTTTCCTAAAAAAGTATTATATTAGACTAGATTTCTGTAAAAGTGACAGCAGCTATGTGTTTTTTGCATCATAGGTTCGAAGATAAAGCACCCTCCAATAGTTCGAATCCATGTTGTGTTATAAAATACATATCTTTTTTATAGAATTTATACTTCTTTGAAATCCGTTGCTTACTAAGATAAAAGATTATTTTTAAGTAACAAAATCCTCGCTTTTTCGTACGATTTATATTGTTCCATTTATATTTTTATTGGGTCCTATGAAATTATCAGTGTATTTACTATTGGCAGCAATGGCTATTGGCGCATGCTCCAAAGCAAAAAAGGATGATGCTGAAAAGCTTACTTATCCTGAAACAAAAAAGATTGAAGTAGTAGACGACTACTTCGGAACAAAAGTCAGCGATCCTTACCGTTGGCTTGAGGACGATAGAAGTCCGGAAACGGAAGCTTGGGTTAAAGAGCAGAATAAATTTACTTTTGCTTACTTAGATAAAATCAAAATAAGAAGCAAAATCAAAAGCAGATTGGAAGAGCTTTGGAACTATGAAAAACTTAGCGCTCCTTTCGAAGAAGGCGGAGTAAAATACTTCTACAAAAATGATGGTTTGCAGAACCACAGCGTTTTATATTCTCAAAAAGGGGATGCAGAACCGGAAGTATTTTTAGATCCAAATAAATTTGCTGCAGATGGCACTACTTCTCTTGCTTCAATGGCATTTTCCGATAATGGTAAAATGCTTGCTTATGCAATCAGCGAAGGCGGTAGCGATTGGAGAAAAGTTATTGTAATGAATGCTGAAAATAAAGAAATCATTGGCGACACTCTTATTGATGTTAAATTTAGCGGCGTTTCCTGGAAAGGCAATGAAGGTTTCTATTATTCAAGTTATGACAAGCCTGAAGGTAGCGAACTATCTGCTAAAACTGATCAACATAAGGTATATTACCATAAATTAGGTACTTCTCAAAAAGAAGATAAAGTGATTTTTGGTGCTGATCCTGCAAACAAAAGAAGATATTGCGGCGCTTACGTTTCAGAAGATGGTAAATATCTATTTATCTCAGCTGCAAATTCAACTACAGGTAACGAACTTTACATGAAAGACCTGACTAAACCGAATGCAGAATTAGTAACAATCATTGATAATTTTGATTCTGATACTCAGGTTTTAGAAACTAAAGGCTCAAAACTTTATCTTTCTACTAACTTAAATGCTCCTAACACAAGAGTTGTTACAGTAGATGCTTCTAATCCAACTCCTGAAAACTGGAAAGACTTTATACCTGAAACAGAAAACGTACTTTCTCCAACTACAGGTTCAGGTTATTTCTTTGCTTTATACATGAAAGATGCAATTTCTTATGTAGTTCAATATGACTATGAAGGTAATTTAGTTCGCGAAGTTGAATTGCCGGGGGTTGGTTCTGTTGGTGGATTTGGTGGTAAAGAAGATCAGGAAACACTTTACTACTCATTTACAGACTACAAAACTCCAAGCAGTACTTTTGCTTATAATGCAAAAACAGGCGAATCTAAAATCTACTGGACACCGGATATCAAATTTGATAGTGATAAATACGAATCTAAACAGGTATTCTACAAATCAAAAGACGGTACAAAAATACCTATGATTATCACTTACAAAAAAGGTCTAGAACTTAACGGTACTAATCCAACTCTTCTCTATGGATATGGCGGATTTAGCGCAAGTCTTACTCCACGCTTCAGCGTTTCGAGAGCTGTTTGGATGGAAATGGGCGGCGTTTATGCTGTTGCGAATATCAGAGGCGGTGGCGAATATGGTCAGGAATGGCACAATGCCGGTACAAAAATGCAAAAACAAAATGTATTTGATGACTTCATTGCAGCAGGCGAATATTTGATCAAAAATCAATACTGCACAAATGATTACTTAGCAATAGAAGGCGGTTCAAACGGCGGTCTATTAGTAGGTGCAGTAATGACTCAAAGACCTGACCTAATGAAAGTAGCAATTCCTGAAGTAGGCGTTATGGATATGCTTAGATATCACACATTTACAGCAGGTGCAGGCTGGGCTTATGATTACGGTACAGCTGAAGATTCAAAAGAAATGTTTGAATACTTATATAAATATTCTCCTGTTCACAACGTAAAAGGCGGAGTTGAATACCCTGCTACAATCGTAACTACAGGTGATCATGATGATAGAGTAGTTCCTGCTCACTCATTTAAATATGCTGCGAACCTTCAGGCAAAACAAGAAGGTACAAATCCTATCTTGATCCGCATTGAAACAAATGCAGGCCATGGCGCAGGTACTCCTGTTTCTAAAAGATTGGAACAATCAGCAGATATTTACGGATTTACCCTATATAACATGGGCATAACTGAAGTAAATTTCTAATTTGATATAGAATATAAAATTCTGATAAAAGGCGCGCTAATCTAGTGCGCCTTTTGTGTTAATAATTATAGTAAGTTCGTTGTATCTCGACTATAAATAAGTTCGTTGAGCAAGCGAAGCGCGTCGAAACATGCCTATTTGATTGTTACGCTTAATGAAAAACGAAGTTGGCAAAAGACACAACTAAGTAGACACATTACTGCCAAACTTTAATCAAATTTATGTTTCCAATAGTATCACTTTGGCCACGACCCTTAGATTTTATTAAGGGGATTGATATTTCTAGTGGTAAATTTTCTACAGTATAATTGCTGGCAAAAGGATGAAGTCTTAAAACACTAACATTCTCGAAAGGCGAAACTGTTGCACCTCCAATAAGTGTTACCAATGCTGAACAATCAGTTTTTTTATCAACAGAAAAGGTTAGCCCAGGTTTTTCATATATTTCTAGAGAATCTTCCTTTTCTGTATAATATGCTTTAAGTTCAAACCAAACTTCTTTTATATCAATTGGAAAGTTATTTGTTTGAATAGATTTCACTTTATATTTGGCTACAAATAGATTGTACTTTTTAGATTCTGCGATATTAGAGGAAATAAATGGCACCCCTTTACGAAAATCAAATGTAAATTTATTGTCAGAATAGTTATATAAAACAACGATACTGATGATTATTACAATCAGGAATATGAGTTTGCTTCTTCTCATGCTTTGGCTCTTTACTCTTTAATAACACTGTAAAATCAACCAAGATTTATCAAAATCTAGGTTTTTCAAATCCTGCTTTTTAATCCAAAAATACAATCTGCCCGCATCTCCCCACATCATTCCTGTTTTGTCTTCTTCTGAGTCAACTTGTAAAAGAAGTTGCCAGTCTTTCATACCCTTTTCTAATTCAGGTCTGCGAGGATCTTCATATCCCGTTGCATCGCCACAATACAGGCCATTTGTTACGAGCTGGCATTCCAGTTCCATTTCTCCTTGAATATCATCAGCATAGCCAAATAGTTTATTCATATTATTTTTGCGTGCTAAATCAAAGTAAATATCACGATCTTTTTCAGTCAATTTATTATATATACTATCATTATCCCAGCTTGGGAGGCTAACTGCGTTTTTGTACTTTACAATACAAGATTTATAGATATAATATTCTTCTAAATCTGCAGGTGCTTTTTTTCGAACCAGATTATCAGTACTCGCTGAATAGTAAACTTTAAATTTATCCTTATCTTTGATATCAAAGCCCCAAGCTTCCTGCTCTGCAGAATAAAAGAAATATATAATACCACTATCAGGCAATTGAATATATTGATCAAATTTTTTAAGTCCACTGCAATTAATCTGAGCAACAAAAGAAAGAGACTTGCCATTATCTTCCTTAAACCATTCAACGTTACTCGGTAAATCAGGTAAACCTCCGATTTTAGATTGGCCAAGTTTGATTTCATCCTCTGCTTTGGGTTCAGTATATATTCTTATTTCGCTACGTAATAATGGCTGAAAATACTTCCAATATCTCCCTAAATTGTGTTTATCCAGAAGAGTCTTAACAGAATCTGTTGTAACTTCGTAATTCGTTTCTGTCATATTCTTTGTCCTTAAGTCTGATGCAAATAGTCTATTCCTAGTAATATTATCGAATTCTGATATTGTTAGAACAGTAATAACAATCACAACAAAAAAATACTTGAAAATTGATTTCATATATATATTCCAAAATTTACTAATCAAATATTTGAAAACTATTGAAGCTGAATTATCATAAGAGCCTTCATTTCTTAGTTTTCAGTTGCAGTATTTAAAATAACACATATTTATATATAAGACAACTTATATTCATGCATGTCTCATCTGAGTGTTTAACTGATGCTGAGATTACAAAAGCGACAAATATGGCAGGTTTCGACTCACTACGTTCGCGGTTATCGAGCTCTGCCGAGATGCAACGAACTTGAATATTATATTATATGCAACTCACTTGCATTATTCCCGTTTCAATAATATATTACCAACTATCAATCTGCACTTAGATATCGGAAAATGTAATATATGAAGTGGTTTATTTATATATTTTTGCTTTTAATTTCTATATTTGCACTGGTTTTGTATTTAAAACAAGATGATAAATTGGATCCTTCTGCAAAAATAGATAAGATAATGGTAGAAAAAAGCAAGCGTGAAATGCACGTTTATCAAGAGGGCAAGCTTCTAAAAACTTATCATATTGCGCTTGGCTCTAACCCGGTCGGGCATAAAGAATTTGAAGGTGACGGAAAAACGCCTGAGGGTGTTTATTATATTGATGATAAAAATCCTAAAAGCTCTTATTATAAAAACCTTGGTGTCTCTTACCCCAATGAGCAGGATAGAGCTTATGCTGAAAGTTTTGGAAAATCTCCGGGTGGCCTGATAAAAATCCACGGAATTAAGAATGGTTTTGGTGCGTTGGGAGAAGTTATTCAATTGAAAGATTGGACTGCAGGATGCATCGCTGTTACTAATGAAGCAATGGAAGAGTTGTATAACTCTGTGCCTATTGGCACTCCAATTGAAATTAAACCATAAATTGTATCAGATTATTTGAGTTTACGAAATGATAAAAGCTAATATATTTTATTCCTTCATTACATTTATACTTTCTGTTCTAATGTGTTATCTTATAGATAGGAACTTTGATTTTAATCTTCTAAGTATATCTTATATATTGATTTCTTCCTTTCTTTTTAATTTTGCAATGTCAAGCGGTCATACCAAAGAATATAAAGAGAATCTTAAAGAGAAAAATAAAGACTTTCAGATGTCTTCTTTAGATAAAAACTTGATATTCTTTAGATTGATTTCTGCTGTTGCTGTTACTGTTTCTCTTCAATTGATTTAGCAATCTGTACAGCACCTTATGTCATCTAATAGATTCTGCAATTTACTTCCGCTGAATATATTCATGATGGTAATTCTTAGATAGACTTTGCCCTTGAGTCTTGTGTAAACTATATAATATTTACCTTCTTTTATTATTTGCTCACGGATTTTAAGGTTGAGTTTATCGGTTTGTTCTACTTCATCTGAATTGGGATTGTATCGGAAGCAGACTATATTAGATTCAGGCTCGGTTGCTAATTCAAAATCATCACTTCTGTTAATACTCTCAGCAAAGTCTTTTGCTAACTGAGAGGTTCTCTCGATATATTCTTCAAATATATTTTTACCATATAATTTGATCAATGTATAGATCTTAAGGCTTATCATTCGCTTAGTGCATTCCATAGTTCTAGCTGCAAGGTCGTAGTCCTTTTTGTCAAGATCATATAGCAAGTACTCTGCTTTTTGCGCAAATGTAGAATAAGAGGACTCTTTATTTTTGAAAAGTACAGCTGTTGCAAGCGCAGGCACAAGCATCATTTTATGAAAATCTATAACCAGAGAATCTGCCCTTTCCATACCTTTACATAAGTGTTTATGATTTTCCGACAAAGCTGCAGCGCCTCCATGTGCAGCATCTATGTGAAACCATAAATCATTTTCTTCACAGAAATCAGCTATTTTATCTAATGGATCATAAGTTCCTGTTCCTGTAGAACCTGCCACTCCTACTACTGCAATTGGAGTATAGCCACGCGCAAGAGCTTCTTCATAACGAGAATTAAGATTGTCGATATCCAATTTAAAAGAATCGTCGCAGGCGACTTTGAATATTGTTTTATCACCTAATCCCATAACTTTGACAGCTCTATCTATGCAATAATGTGCATGCTCAGACACAAAAATAGCATATTTACTGTCCCGATTGCCTGCTTCCCAAATATCATAATCTGCTTTGGATTGTCTTGCTGCAAGCATTGCAGTCAAATTGCCCAATGAGCCGCCTGAAGTAATCACACCATCGGCAGTGTCAGCCATACCTATCTCTTTAGCTAACCATTTAATTACAAATTTCTCCATAGCAGTTCCTGTAGGTCCCATTTCATAGATAGCCATGCCGTTATTTAGTAAGTCAGATACTAAACCGGCTAAAGCCGCTTGTGGCACAGGTGGCACAACCTGATGACCAATATAACCGGGATGATGCAAATGATTCGAATCTGCAATTACTTCAGTTAGCAAATGATCGAAATCAGAAGGCTGAAAATCAGAGTATTTGGATTCAAGCTCTTGTGGATTAAGATTAGGTAAAACAGGTAGATCTTCTCCTGAATGAGCTGTATTCAAGTAGTCAGCAAGTTTGTCTATTAATTTATGTCCTTCTTCGCGGAAGTTTTCAGCATCGTAAGCTTTATCTAATATCATGGCATTTTGCAGTATTAATTATGGATGCCATAATATACAAATATTCATGTATAAATTGGATGGAAAATTAGGAAGCTAAGAGAGCAACTTATATTAAAACGCAAAAGGCAGTTTTGCATCAACAAATACTATAAGTTCGCCTTGATAGATTGTTAAAGAAAAGCATTCTGCCAGAGAGACATTCCTTGCACCTTCGCGCACGCCAATAGCTAACTCTTCGTTATTTAACTCCCATTTAAGCTTTGATGTGCTTAAAGTGCAGCTACACTGAGGTATGAGAGATACTGTTTCTCCTTCGTGGGAATCTATAGTTACATTCTCTCTTACAGAAAATCCGTATCTGCCTTTATCAAATATGCATAGATCCAGAACTTTTGAAAAGCGGGTGAATACACTCCAGTTGTTTAAGCTATGTTCCAGCTCTCCACCATGGAATCCGGCAACCAGAACTTTTGTATAGTTATTATCCAGACAGAATCTTAGAGCTTTTTCAAAGTCGTTGGTTTCTTGATCTTTAATTTGTATCAGCTTAATATTGGAAGGTACTTCTAAGTTCTGATCTAAAGAATCCAAATCACCAATTATATAGTCAATCCGTCTATTTTCTTTAAGCATTCTGTTTGCAGCGCCGTCAGCAGCAATAATTGGAATATCCGTAACTTTGTCGAAGAAATTAAGCTCAGGGTAGTCTGCATTTAGTATAATGCAGGCGTCAAACTTATTATTGAAGCTGATTTTTTTCATATTATTAGCGGATTATTATTAAAGTCGAGTATGTTTAGAAACTACTACTCCCCAAATGCGGAAGTCAGTAAACTCTGTGATTGGAATGTCTTTATAAAATGGATTAGAAGAACGAAGAAAAGCTCTGCCGCACTCTTCTATATATCTTTTGATTACAAGAGAACCGTCTATTGCAGCGATAACAATGTTTCCACTGACGCATCGGCGCAATGTATCAACTACTACTAGGCAACCATCTTCAATGTCGGGTTCCATGGAGTTGCCGCTTACTTTAAATATAAAGTTATTGGCGGGCTGTCTAATGAACTCGTCATTGAGATCCATACTTTTTTTGAACAAATCTTCGTTCAGAAAAGGAAGATTTACTCCTGCATTTGCAGGCTCTTCTATCATTGGCAGAGCAATACTTTTACTTACATCTACTAAGTAAGGCTCAACTGAGGAGTTCTCGATAATATTTTTTAGTGTATTTTTATCCATATACAAAGATACGAAAATAGATTGAATGTATTAAGCAGTCAAAATATTTCAATTTATTGCAATAAATACAAGAAAAATATGTATCATCATATACATGATATAACATTTTGCCAAATATGTTTTTGGTATCATTATTAGAAAGAAGAACAAAATGACCGGAATATATATACATTTCCCTTTTTGCGTAAAAAAATGCTTCTATTGTGATTTCTATTCTCTGGAGCAATTAAACAAGATTGATTCTTTTGTAGACTATCTATGTAAAGAAATTGAGCTGAGACTGAAGCAATTCCAGATAAAACCTACTGTTGATACTATCTTTTTTGGCGGTGGAACCCCTTCATTGCTTAAGCCGGAGCACTTAGATCGCATTGTTAACAAACTTAACACTAACTTAACAATAGTGGAAAATTGTGAAATTACGTTGGAATGCAACCCCGGAACAACTGATATAGAATTTTTAAGTGAATACAAGTCTATTGGTATAAATCGATTAAGTTTTGGTGTGCAGTCTTTTATTGATGAAGAACTTAAATTTCTAGAGAGAATTCATAGTGCTGATGAAGCTGTTAAAGCGATTAACACAGCTCGTGAAAATGGTTTTGACAATATTAGTCTGGATTTAATATTTGCTTTACCAGACCAGACCAAAAAAGCATGGAGTTACACTTTAGATAAAGCGATTGAGCTGGAAACTGACCATATATCCGCTTATAGCCTTATTTACGAACAAGGCACTCCACTTTATAAACAATGGAAACGTGGGAATATCAAGAAAATAGATGATGACAAAGATGCAGAGCTATACCTTTATACGATGGAAAAGCTTATAAATGCAGGTTATCAGCAATACGAAGTTTCAAATTATACAAGAAATAACAAGCCATCTTTACATAATCTAAAGTATTGGTATGGTGATAATTACATAGCTTTTGGGCCATCCGCTCACGGGAAAACAGGAAACACCAGATACTGGAATTACAGGTCTTTGGGCAGATATCAGGAGCTTCTTAAGTCAGGATTACTACCGACGGAGGGTACAGAGGATCTTGAAATGGAAGATATTCTATTCGAAATGATTTTTCTGCAGCTAAGAGCCAAAGGAATGCTTATGAAACAGTTTGAAAGCTATTTTGGCAAAGAAATTGCAGATTCGATTCGCGAGATATTAATGAAATATATCCCTATAGAATTTTATAATATATCAGATAATCTAATAAGCTTAACCCAAAAAGGATATTGCAGAGCCGATGAAATCAGTACGGACATTATGAATAAACTAAATTATAAATAATATACCAAAATATTTGATATTGTGAGTAGTTAGGATAATGTATAAGCTATATAGAATCTAGGTAAAATTGCGCAATAGTTATATTTTATTAAGATAAGTTCTTTTTTACCAGTGTTAAGACATCTTAACACATGTAGATAGTAGAATATGTATATTTGAACTTTGAAAATTAGCAAAAATTTGTTGTAACATAAATATCAGTTGGGTTTTTGTGGAAACTTCTCTAATTATCCTGATTATGTTGGCAATTTTAGCTGTCGTTGATTTGACAGTGGGTGTGGCCAACGATGCAGTTAACTTTATTAACTCAGCAATAGGATCTAAAGCAGCGAAATTCAAAACAATTATAGTTGTTGCTGGATTAGGTGTGCTGATTGGTGTTCTGCTTTCGGGCGGTATGATGGAAGTAGCGCGAAAAGGGATTTTCAATCCAAGCATGTATACCATGCCTGAGCTTTTGATTATCTTTATTTCTGTAATGTTCCAGGATGTATTGCTCCTAGATTTATTCAACACATTTGGTCTTCCGACCTCAACTACTGTGTCTATTGTATTTGGTTTGCTTGGCGCTTCGATGGGTGTTGGGTTCATCAAGATAATGGCAGCCGGCGAAAGTTTCGCTATGATAGATCAGTATATTCACTCCGGAAAAGTATTGACCATTATTTCGGCAATATTGCTTTCCATTGTAATGGCATTTATCCTTGGCTCTATAGTACAATATCTATCAAGGATGCTGTTTACTTTCAATTACAAAGACACATTTAAAAAGTATGGTCCATATTGGTCTGCTCTTGCTCTAACTGCTCTTACTTTCTTTATCCTTCTAAAGGGTACAAAAGGTGCTCCGTTTATGCAAGGAGCTCCTCAAGAATGGGTAAAATCTAATCTGCATTTAGTGTTTATCTATAGTTTTGTAGGTTGGAGTATTATTTTGCAATTGCTATCTTGGTTCACAAAAGTGAATATTCTTAGAGTAATTGTACTTGTTGGTACTTTTGCTTTGGCATTAGCATTTGCAGCAAATGACCTTGTAAACTTTATTGGTGCTCCTCTTGCAGGTTTCAATGCTTACCAGATAGCACAGCAGGCAGGCGGTGATCCAAATACAGCTTCTATGGCAGGTATGACAGCCAAAGTCCCTGCTGAGATATGGATGCTCCTTGTTGCTGGTGGCATAATGGTTATAGCTTTAGCTGTTAATAAAAAAGCTAGATCAGTGGCAATGACTACTGTTAAACTTGGCAGCCAGAATGAAAGATACGAAAGATTTGAATCTAACGGTATTGCAAGAGCCGTTGTTAGAATTTCTATTGTAGTTATCGATTTCATTTCAAGTGTTACCCCGGGGCCATTGAAACGTTTTATCCAACAAAGATTTGATTTGGCAAACTATAAACCTGTTACTGATGAAGATGGTGATGTAGAAGCATTTGACTTAGTAAGAGCTTCTGTTATTACTATGGTATCCGCAATGTTGATTTCTATAGCAACTTATTTCAAACTTCCTCTATCTACAACTTATGTAACATTTATAGTTGCAATGGCTGCAGCTCTACCAGATAGAGCATGGGGCAGAGAAAGTGCTGTCTATAGAGTTTCCGGTGTAATCAACGTAATTGGTGGCTGGTTCTTTACTGCATTCTCAGCTACTATAGTCGCATTCACTATTGCCATTGTAATTTATTATACAGGTTTAGTTGGCGTCTTTGGTTTTGCAGCATTAGTTGCTTTTGCTCTTTACAGAACAAGACTAACTCATAAACGCAAAGAAGAAGAAGCAGAAGCAAAAATTAAGAAATCAATGGAAAAAGATTCTGCAATTCAGCAGGTAGAAGATATTTACGCAGACATAAGCAAAACAATGTTTGGTATCACTGATACTTATAAAGCAAGTGTAGTTGCTACTTTTACTTACGATTTAAAAGTACTTAAAAATGCGAAGAGAGATGCAAATAAACTTGTAAAAGATGCTAACGCTCTATTGGCTGATATTCTTAGAACTGTAAAACATATTCCAGATATAGAATTAGATAATGGTTACGACTATGCTAACTCACTTTCTGCGTTCAACAGTGTGACAAGTAAGCTTAGACGTCTTACAGTTCAGAACTTTAACTACTTTGACAATAACCATGCTGCGCTTGAAGATATCCATATTTCAGAGTTGAAAAAAGCTCAGGATAAATTCAATTCTTTTGTTTCTATTTGTGTTAAATTTATTCGCAATACTGATAACATCAGTTATAATGATTTGACAAAAGAAGCAGAAAAATACATAAGCGAGTTGAATACTTACAGTAAAAATCAGCTCCGCAGAGTTAAAGCAAATAGCTCAAATATGAGAAGAAGTATATTGTTTATGAACATGCTTTCCGACACAGAAGATATAGTAAACTACTTACTTAGAGTAGCTTCTGTTTCAAATAAGCTTGTTGCAAAATTAGAAACTCACACTAAAAATGCTGTTGGAACTGATGCATAAGCATTTAGCTTGAACTTTATTATTTAAACTGCTATTCAATATTTACAATGAATAGCAGTTTTTTTTATACCATTTCTTGTATATAAGTGTATCATTTTTAGATTCTATTTGCACATTGTTTAATATATTTGTTATTATGAATGAAATACGCCGGAAAAAACTAGATGAGAACTTTTTATATACTGATGTTTTTGATAATAGGTTTTAACATATATACTGCTAAATCAGATACCTTTTTTTTAAATGATACTACGCTTACTATGGGACAAAGCTATAAAATTCCAATTTATGGTGTTGTTTCTGATTCAGGTGCTATAAGCCTAAAAATATTATATAGTGCAATGGATTTTGATATAAAAGATATCTTTTGCTCTGATTCAACAGCAATTTCCTGTATCTCTAAAAAAGATATTCTACTAAATGATTTTAGAAACTCTCAAGTTATTATAAAAGGAGTTACAGGTAATTTGGAATCCAGAGTTTTGTGTTATTTAACAATTGAACCATTAGTTTCTCCAAGAAAAGAATGTATTATCGAAACTTCTGAAATGAAGATAGAAGGTAAAATTCCGGAAAACTTCCAATCATGGAAAGCTGTTATTAATCTTGAAGAACCATTTATCCCAAGAGATGAAACTTATATTTCTCAAGCTCGTCCCAATCCTTTTAGGGAATCTTTAGAGTTTAACATAGGGCTTATTGAAGATACTAAAGTGTCTTTCTATATATATTCTGCCGGTGCTGAATTAATTCAAAGAATACCGGGTGATCAAGAAGCTTTTGACTTCAGTATTAACAGCCCTGATGGCTTGGATGGCGTTTTAAGCAAAGGTAATTATACCCTTAAACTTAATCCAAATAGGAATTATGTACCTTTAGGTCTGTATGTAATATTTATGGACACTGGCAGGAAGATATATAAATCCAACTTTATTTTTATGAAATAAGTTAGCGTGGAGCTGATTTGAAAAAGATTATAATATTTATTTCCATATTTATGTTTTTGGCAGTAAGTTTTTCATATTCTTATGATGCCATGGCTATAAACAAAAGCCCGAAGGGGAAAGAGTTTTGGCTATGTTTTACACGTAATTACAAAATTGAATCCGGGAAAAAATCTAATATTTTAAATCTGGAATTATTTATTTCCGGAGATCAGGATGCTAATGTTGAAGTTGAAATAACTAGTATCAATTTTAAAAAAGAACTGTTTGTAAATGCCGGCACTATCGAAAGCATTAAAATATCTTCGCTGGCTGAAATAAGAAGCTCTGAAATTATTGAAGAAGACAGAGCTATTCATATCACATCAGATACTCCAATTCAGGTATATGGACTAAGTACTCGCTTCCAGACAACAGATACATATCTTGCTTTGCCTGTAAATGTATTGGGAAAAGACTATAGAGTGATGTGCTATAGTTATGGCATAGAGCTCATGCCGCAGTTTGCAGTAGTTGGAGTTGAAGACAATACTGTTGTAACTATAATCCCTAATGTAGAGACTGAAGCCGGAGTGCCTCCCGGTGAGATAATGAGAGTAGTCCTTAATAAGGGAGATGTCTATCAGGTTTCTGCAAAAAAAGATCACCTTTCACCTAGGAAATGTGATTTTACAGGAACTCAAATTTCTGCTACAAAAAATATAGCAGTATTCAGTGGGCACCAATGTGCTTATGTACCGGAAAATATCAAAGCTTGCAACCACCTTGTAGAACAAATTCCTCCAATTTCAGCATGGGGTAAACACTTTTATGTAGGGAAGTTCCAGGATAGATCTGAATATCGTTATAGGGTAATGGCCGATCAGAGCAATACCAAAATTTATGAAAACTCCAAACTTGTAGATGTTCTGGCAGCAGGAGATTTTATAGAAAGAGCTTCAAAAGAAAATGTACTGGTTACCTCAAATAAACAAGTGTTAGTTTCTCAATATTCTCTTGGATATAATAATGGTGACTCCATTGGTGATCCGATGATGATTTTAGTGAGTCCCACTCAGCAATTTTTAAAAAAATATAGATTTGCTACTCCTGTCAACGGTCAATGGAATCACTATATAAACGTAGTTGTGCCGACAGGAGCAATACGTTCACTGATGCTGGACGGCTATCCGGTTGATTCTGCAAAGTTTGTAACATTTGGCCTCAGTCGTTATTCTATAGCTAGTTTAAAAATTCCATTTGGTACACATACTATCTCTGCAAATGAGCCTTTTGGACTATATTCTTATGGTTTTGGTTACGATCTTCACGGTTTTGATGCTTATGGAACGATGGGTGGGCAAGCATTTACTGAATATATTCCCATCGCGGATACATTGCCTCCTGTCGCAGTAGTGAAAACAAAAGCCAATAGTGGAGCTCAGCTCATTATTAGAGATGATCGAGAAGATGATACAGGTTTGAATCGAGTCAATATATTATATGAAGAAAATTTATCAGGTAAAATCATTGACTTTGACTCAGGAAGTTTACAGGCAGAGATTACAATTAAAAATTCAGATGCAGGTTCTTCAGGCAAGCTGGTTTTTGAAGCTGTGGATGAGTCAAGAAATAAAGTAGTTTATACTCTTTGCTATTCTAAAAGTGAGCGTTCTAATCAATTTGAATATATTATAAACGAAGGCGATAATATAGAATGCTCTTCTCCAACATCTTATTTTGCTGCATATACAAAACTAAACTTCCAGTTCCATAATGCTGACTTTGGTTCGCAAGGTAATTTATCAACGGACGGAACATTCTCTGATGCTCAGGGTATTGCAGGTGGATTCGGATTTGCATACGGCACAGAAATCAATAATAACTTTTACGGATCAGTAAGACTAACTGTAGAAAATTTTGCCGGAAGCCTGCTGGCAGGTGATACTATAAGTACAACTATTACAAATCCTGTTACTAAAGAAGAAGATCAGCTTATACAAAGTACAATATTAGATCCTGATATCTGGCAGATTTCATTAGGTTTTGCAGGCGAATATTATATTGAAAGATATATGTATTTACTTGCAGGAATCAATGTGAATATGCTTACAGGCAATAATTTTGATAAATCCAGGAAAATTGCAGCTCCTGATAATATAAGATACCAGGATGGAAGTGATAAAATTACCGCAGAGTTTGCCTTTGACTCTTTCAAAAGTATAAATATAGGTGCTTTTGCCGGACTAGGCTTTAAGGCAGATTTTGATGTTAAATACTCTATTTTCTTCGAAACATTCATTAATCCGAATATTCTAAATCTGGTTGATGAAGGTTCGTGGCGGACAATTGATTACGGATTGCAACTAGGTGTTAGATATAAACTATAAAATTATCTTATCATATGCGGCGGGCTACACTTCGACTCTCTACGTTCGCTCAGTAAGCTTGGTGGTTGCTCTTAATAATAAGTTTTAACTATCTCAAATTCAAGTTGTTTATACTTTAGTAGTATAAATGGAACAGTGTAGCTGCTAGTCCCACCAAAAGCCAAGTATTTTGCTGTTTTTGATAGAACTGATTAGCTTGTCTGTAGAATCAATTTCTGATTTTATGTCGGGGCAGACAGCAAAAACTTCTTCAGCAAAAGCTTCCTGATCTTCAGGTAGCGTTGTAACTTCTAGTTGCATCCAGTCACTACCTGCGCCTTGAATCGAAAAATCAAACAAGCCGTCCCATTTGTCAAGCAGTTTAGCTAGAGTTTCATTCGACGTCCCGGGCGTTTTTCCTGTTGTTCCGGTGTAATTTATGATGTCACTTTCTTTATTCGCTTTGAAAGTAACAACACGGGTTTCACTATCCTCTTCACTATGCGCAAAAAGGCACATTCCCTTTTCTGAAAAGCGTTTTTTGCAGTTTTTGATAATAATATATGCCTGCTCGGATTTCGTCTCTGAAACGGCAGCTTCTATGAAGTTGGAATTTTCAATGCTAAGTGGATTTGAAGTTTCGGTTTTAAGCAGTCGCATAAGTTCTTCATCAAAACCAAGTTTTATGCATAAATCTTTTTCTTGTGGAGTAAGTTTCTGTAAAGCAAGACCAAAGTACTGTAATATTCCCATTTTCAGAGCCTGAAAAATATCAAAAAACTAAAATAAAGAATTTTGATAAAGTTAGAAACAAAAACTATATTTTTGGTAAATAGAAAAATTACTCTTATATTTGTATTCCTTTTGAGGAGGTCGGGTAGCTCAGTTGGTAGAGCAGAGGACTGAAAATCCTCGTGTCGGCGGTTCAATTCCGTCCCCGACCACAGAATAAATCCTTATAGCTGATAAAGTTATAAGGATTTTTTAGTTATTCGAATAGTTTTTCCTATTATAAAAGAAAATATTAGTTTGTTATTTCTGTTCTATATATCAATGTAATTAAGCTCTAGTACGAATATAACAATCCTGAAAATAATTCAAAATCAATAGGATGTTTTGATAATACTTGAATAACAAACCAATATGATTTATTATTAAATGATCCAGCAGATTTAAATAGAAGCATTATTAGTAAATAACATTATTTTAGTTTTGAATGCAAACTAAATACCCTACTGTAATTTCCATTCATACAATGATAGTATTATCAATATAAATTAATAAAGTAAATTTGAAAATATTACACCACTGATTCTTTCCTTGATAAAGTATTGACACAGGTTTATAATATTTTTTTACCTACATGGCATTTCAAAAAATATAAAATGTACAAACAATGATCATCGAATAACTAGGTAAGAATATTATGCAGAAACAGTCAATTGTAATGAAATACTTTGAGATAATTGTAAGTAGATAAAAAATTGGGAGAGGACTAGAAGTCTGTTCAACCACTATATTTTAAAGGATATTCATGCTATCATAAGAGCAATTTGGACTTATAGCATGTTAATTTAATATAATCAATAAAATATTATTGCATAATAAATAGAAATAATGTATATTGTTATGTAATTAATATGTAATACTAAGAGGCTCTTTATGATTTATCATATTTCAGAAGATATTAACCCCTTATATGAATCTCTAAGACAAGGTAGACTTGCAATTTTGGCGGGCTCTGGTATTTCAAGAGAACATCCCTCTTGTATTCCAACTTGGAAAGGCATGATTAAAGAATTTTCTAAAATGTTTAGAGAACTGACTATTTCCAAGGAAAAAAAAACAGAACTATTAAAGATAGCTGATCAAGTCGACGCCTCGTTAAAAGAAGGAGATATGGAACTAATAAGATTAGCATCTATATTAAAAAAACAAATCCAGAGATTAGGACTAAACAATATTACTACAGCAAAAATTGGATATTCTAACTGGGTGACTAAAATGTTTTTAGCCAAGGAAGAAAATGAATATCATAAAGCTATTATAAAAACAAATTATAAACATGTTTTAACAACGAATTATGACATTCTTCTAGAATTAGCAGCCAGTCGATTAGGTTATGAAGGCTTTGAAGGGAACTCATTTTCTTTTAGGGATGAAGTAAATATCATGAAGGCAATACAAAATAATTTATCAAGTATAATACATATACATGGTATAGTAAAAGGTTCAGGTGATATAGATGAGTTGATTTTTACAAAAGAAGATTATAATAATATTGTTTACAATAAATACCCTGGTCTATCTTTTGCCTTGAGAATGATATTTACTACTTGTCCAGTATTGTTTGTTGGTTACGGAGCTTCTGACCCACACTTAGAAGAGGTTTTTGAAGAATTAAATACTATGTATCCAAAGAATGAAGAAGAATTGGTGAATGATAAGGAGCATTGTATAAAATACCCTGTTTTTCCTTATTCTTATTTACTTTGTCGTAAAGATCAAGAAATGCTTCAAAATTACAAAAGTGATTATCGAATAAATTTAATAACTTATGACAATCATAATCAAGTTAAAGAATTTTTAATTAAATTATCTAAAATAAATCCGAGGGTTATATGATTAAAGTTTTGAATGAAGCAAGAAATATGAAGAATATTAGAGTTCAACTTTATCAGCTAGTTAGATTACACTCTAAACTGATTACTTTATATTGCAATGTTATACAACTAAATACTATTTTAACGGATGAACAATCAACTCAAATTGTAGATGCTACAAAATCTCTTCATGCATTATTACAATGTTATTTTGGAGAAACTACTAATGAGTATTTACTTTCTTATATCAAACAAATTAGTGTAACGTTATATCACTTAGAAAACAAAGATTCGTATAAAACAATTAAGGAATCCATTCAACATGCATCAGGTATTTTATCAAAATTGAACAAATATGTAAAGAAGGAAAATGTCAAACTTGAATTCTGTGAGCTTGATTTTCAAAAATCAGTTTTACCCATTTACTTTCTAGAGAAAGAATCAGGACTAATTAAAAAAAATCATTATTCTTCGTAATATACTAAGGTAGTAATTGGATATTTACAATTGTTATTAAGTAATATTATAATACATCTATTCTATTTATAACTATTGTAGTTATGATATTAATGGATCATTACCATAAAAAAAGGGACTATATTAAGAGCCTATACTCTCACGGAATATACTTGTATATAGTCCCAATTTGAAATCAAGATTTTTTAGTTTTATATAGCCCTTCGATTCTAGATCTTTAAAAACGGAATGCTTTTTCTGTTGTTATTGCTTATATATTGTAAAATATAAGTTCCTGCTTCAAGTTTAGAGATATCCAATTCAATTTCTGTGTTTACTTTATTTTCTCTTATTAATAGCTGCTCGCCCAGTAAATTGTATACTGCAATAATGGAATTCGCAGGCACTTGCGCATATATAACATTATGTGCTGGATTTGGAGTTATGTGAATAGCAGCTTGCTTGCTTTCTTCTACTGATACGTCTTGCCATTCGAATTCACCTTCTGACCATACAACAGGATTTGCATCCATGAAGTCCAGACATGCTCTGTATTTAGGTGAACTTTCTGTTGATTGAGAGATCTTTTCTTTAAGTCCCCATGAGCCCCATTTTGAATATGTACCGTGGGAACTGAACATTGCACATAGTTTACCGCCGGCTTCTTTCCATGCAGCAAGATATTGCATATAGGCCTCATACATTTTATCGTTTCTGTTAGCCTCGATAAAAAGTGAAGTTAATGCGTCATTATTCTCTGCACCACTATGACCGACAATGTGTTGTCCTGCTTCATAGGCAATAAGAGACTCTATGTTATACTTCTCTTTTAGTGGTTCATAGGCCGCCAAAGCAGAAATTGCGTTCTCAATAGTACCTACATCTCCAAGATATTTTCCTTCCATTGTTTGTTCTATAAGCTTTTCAGCACTCCAGCTTAGCACTTCATCAACATTCTCCGGAGAGCCAAGTTCATAGCCGAAATAAGGTGCAATTGCAAATGTGACAGGTGAGTCCGGTGATTGTGCAGTATTGGAATACCACGGCATGATAAAGTTCTCAATAAAATATGTACTTCCTGATTGCCAGGCGATTACTCTTTTAAGTATAATGTCAGAGTTTTTAGCTTTAATAATAGAATCTGCAATATCATGAATTTGCGCTGAGCGGTACCCATAATATACAGGTGCTGCTTCCCAGTTATTTTCGGAAAAAGTGAGCCCCAAAGCTCTTGCTGAATCTCCTGCCTGAGCGTGTGACTCAAAAATGCCATTCCAGACTTCATTTGATAATTCCAGATATAAAGTTTTATTTGGATTCAGATTATCGCAAACTCTGTTAATAATATCATATACAAAGTTATCTGATGCAGTTAGTGGAATGCATATCCAGGGATCAGCATGTTGCTCATTTACAAGCGCAGTGATGTCAGCCAAAGGGACTTGAGATTTAAATAGATTATTATCTGAAGAGTAATCTTCTGTATTCACAACTACAGAACCATTTGTCTGCATAAAATCCATAAATCTATATACTCTAAATGGTGCTAGTAAGTCCAGGAATTCCGGAGTAAAAATCTGATTTAGATTTTCATGTTCCTTCTTTACCAGTCGCACATTTTTTAGAGGATCATTTGCATCAGTGTTGCTAAATTTAATAAATAAGAAAGAATCATCATTCATTCTAATTTCTGCTCTGCCTTCAGACGAAGAAATAAGCTGTGGAGAGCTCCAATGATTCACAAGTTCAACTTGAGCGACTCCATCCCATGTAAGAACAAAATCCTGATTTATTGGCCTTGGAGAATCCCATATTGGGCAGAGTACGGCATCAGTGCCGGGTTGTGGATATGAGTTGTTCTGAAGTTCATCTGCAGAGAACCAGGTGTCCCAAGTTAAATCTGCACTAAGTGGAAACCATCCAATAGAGTGATGAGCAATATTTACATACTGCCAGTCATCCTGCCAAGCTACCGGACTTCCTAAGTTAATACCAAGTGCAGAGTTTTGGTTTTGCGCAGTCAGTTGGGAACAAAATACAATTAGAAGCAAAAGAAGTACAACTTTTTTCATCTATCATGCCCTTATTTAATTGACGTATATATCAAAAATTAGACGACAAGGCATGGAAAGAAGTATAAATTCTATGCATAAAGCGTTCTTTTTTGCTTATAGTAAATCATATTCCTCTGCATATAACAAGCTCTCCGCTAAGCTTAGTAAGGAAATCTTATGATGTGTGGCGGGCTACACTTCGACTCTCTACGTTCGCTCAGTGACCTTAAGCCGTTGTGTACTTATTTGAAAATATTCTATTGTCAAATGACAAATGTGGGATAAAATAATTATACCTTATCTCACATAAGTCTCTAAAAAATGCTTGAAGGAACTGTTTTTTTCGCTTGCAGTTTTGATAGAATAATTTTTAAGGAGTTCGCGCATAAAGTCAATGCGGGAACGCGATATTTGATGATAAAGCTGATTAAAATCTTCTTTTGTAATAGGCTCAGAATCAGATATCTCTGGTAGCTTCATAGCAAGTAGCATATCATCAGGAAAGCCTGCAATATACCAGCTTTCTATTTCATGAATAACAATGGAGATCCTTTTATCGTCAACATTTGCGAATGAATAGTGCACTCTTTTTTTCTTGTTTCCGACAGATGTTTCATCATCCAAATCAGCCGTAAAAATATAGTCAAATTGTAGTGTTTTAATAGAATTGATAAAGTTGTTTACTTTCTCTTTTTTCCATTGTGCATATTTGAATATCTCTACATCATTGTATTTTCTGTACATAAGAGGAACAATGACATGTTTGAAAAAACGCTCGTCATCATTGCCTTCTACAAATATATATAGCTTGCTTAGTTTCATTATTTTAGCATATTTTGAACGTATAACTCTTCTATTCCGATTTCATTTTGCATAAAAGCCATAATCTCTTTTTTATCATGCAGATGAGTAACAGTAGAATAACCATTGGCATCACGGCTGATAAACATAATATTTTTTAAGCCGGAATATTTCACAATTTCCGGATTGTGAGTACTTAAAATAATTTGTTTATGAGTGGCTGCGTCCTGCATCATATCAATGATTTTTGAGATGAGATACGGGTGTATCCTTCTGCCAGCTTCTTCAAAGAAAGCAATTGGCTTATTTTCAAAGTACAAAGCTATAATTATAAGAATCACATAAACCGTACCGTCGGACATCAGAGATGCAGGAATCGGACGTTCAGAAGAGTATTTTTCTTTTAAAGTAATCTGCAGGTATCTATCCAGGAACTTTTCTACTTCCAGATCTTCAACAAACGGCAGAACATCCTGAATAAGATTAAACAGCATGCGTGTTTTTTCTTCATCTTTCAGAATTTTTCTAAGTACGATAGCCAGGTTTTCTCCGTTTTCTTCAAGTTCAGCTTTTCCTGTAATAGTTGATGCCTGTTTAGGGCGCTGAGGATCAAAATCATATATGCATAAATCACCTAAAGCCTGTCTTACGCTTTGTTTGTGGTGCATATAGTACTGTTTTTCAATAAACAGAGTCTGTAGCGGTTTTTCCTCGTCAAAATAACTTTGGAAATCCATAAACAGAGATGGAAATATGTCAGCTTTACTTACAGGAATTGACTTATCTTTTTTGAAATCTATATTGAATTTTCCGAGCACATTTGAAACCAACAAACTTCCTGAGCCGATTTTGTTTTCTTCAGTCAACTTATCGTTTTTATGCATGGTTTCATAGAAATCAAAAGTCTGCATAAGCTGGTCTTCTTCAACAATAAACTCAAGCCCTTGCTTATCAAAAGAGATTTTGAATTCATTAGAGAAAGAGGTTGGCTTCATAATAATATGACCAATATCACCGCTTTTCAGACTTCTAACAGAAGAAAAAGGCTCAATATCTACTTTCAGACGAAGGTAATCATCCTGCCCTTGACGGTTAATATTTCTGAGATACTCGCCGCCACCTTGAAGAGAAATTGCATTTTCAAGTCCAAAAGTGACAATATCTTTCAAGAAACGAAAAGCTTTAATAAAATTAGATTTACCTGCAGCATTCGGCCCTATAAGGACATTAAACTGACGGAAATCTACCTTTACATGCTGATAGCTTCTAAAATTTTCCAGCTCTAAAGTTTTGATTTTCATAATCAACCTGCAAATCAACTAAATTTTTTAAATCAAAAATTGTTATTAGAATGGGGAAGTGCAGAGAGAAATTGTAGGTGTGTTATACTGTTAGTGACTTTGTAATAATCTCAAATTTGAACTAGTATCGCCCCTAACTACCCCGCCCTTCGGGCACCCCTTCTTGAAAAGAAGGGGAATGTTTAGAGTCTTTGTAGCTGCACTTACCACATGTTATATCATTGGCTAGTAAATTCCCCTCTTTTCAAAGAGGGGTGGATCGCTTTAGCAAGAGTTTATGCTGAGCTTGCCGAAGTAGGGTGTTTGATACCACATATATTGATATAACAGATCATATTTTTACTGAAGTTACAATCTTCTGTCAACTAACAGCCTTTCAGGTTGAAATATTGAATTTTTATGTCTATAACTACTAAAGAGATAGTTTCACAAAAAAACAACCGCAACAACCAAAAATCCCTAAAATCCACTTTTCCAATGAACAATTTTGATGAATCTATAATATGATATATTCGCTAAAAAAGCAAGACAAATCTTGATGTGTAGAGTGATTTGAATAGATATGAATGAGAAATACTGATCTTCAAGTCTAATAATTCTCAACAAATTCCTTGAATTGGCGATTCCATTTTTCGCCTTGTTTTTTGAACATACCCGGAAAAAACTTAGCCATTAACTTCGGCATTACGCCGCTGAAGCGGGTATATTCGAATTCATAGGAATATCTGGTGCTGCCGTCACTAAGCTCGGCGAAAGTGCATTTCATGGTATTATCCATGTGTGTGTGCTCATAGAAGGCTTCAAAAGAATCCGGAAGATTATTCTCTATAATAGTTTCTTTAAGTTCCAAAGGGCGTTTATTCATAACATAATAGAGCATTGAAACTGAGCCTTTTGCTCCTTTTTCACCACTGATATGCTTAATCTTCTGAAAACCATCCTGCCATTTAGCCAGATGATTTGGATCTTGAAAAAGCTTAACCACAAGATCTCTCGGTTTTTGTATGTCTATATATCCTTGGAATTTCATGAGTGCACTCTTTTTTAAATGGTTGTTTATTTGATCCACGTAAAAAAAGAGAGAATATTACTATCTCCCCTCTAATACACCTTATATTCTAGTCCTATAATAATCTTTCTGGTAGGTGCCAGATTTCCTACCATCTCAGTATAGTAGTAGTCTAATAAGTTTTTAGCAGCCAGTTTTAGTGTAACAGGTGCAAATATCGAGTCAAGATCATAGTTTAAAGATAAGTCCACCACATGCATGTTTACATAAGAATCATGATCACTTACCTGCAGTCCTAAAATTGCGTCGATTGCATCCGGTTTTGTAAGGAATTTATAGTCTAAGACAATTGCTAGGTCATTCCATTTAGTCATTAAAGAGCTTTTGCTCATCCATTTATTACGGTATTTGAGCTCTTCATCTGTGTCAAGGTTTTTTGCATCCAGGTAAGTTACACCTGTTGTAAATAGAAAGTATTTATATCCCAATCGAACTTCAGCTTCAGCACCCAATATTCTCGCGCGAGTTAGGTTTTGAAAGATAATTGATTTTCCATTAGATTGCACTGTTGGTTCTATGAGTTCATACATTTCATTATCAAATACTGAGAAGTCAAAACCATAAAATACATCATCTGATATTTTCTCTTCATATTTACCGCCAAATTCAAATGACCAGCTTTTTTCCGGTTGAAGGAACGGATTCGCAACAACTTCAAACCCCTGAAAATTAGCAGTGGCAAACTTTTCTCCGATTACAGCAGCACGAAAACCACTGCCGGCAGAGAGTCTAAAATCAAACCCCCTTAAGTTATAAGAAACACCCAGCTTAGGAGATATTTGCCAATCCGTAGAAAAAGCGTCTATGCTTTCATTATCAGCTCTAATTCCAAAATTGACAATTAGCTCAGGTAGTTTGTATTCCACCTGTGAAAAAATAGAATATATTTTTTGATCATGCTTCCCATAGGTGAAGGAACTGACGTCATTTAATGTGAAAGATGCACCGCCGGAGATAAAAAGATCATCCATAATGTAAGTATGGAACTCTGCAGCTCCATAGTAAGCGGTTGCATCTGATTCTCTGTAGTCTTTATTATCTTCATTAAGCGAGTTGAAGAAATGAGTATTAAGGATTGAGTTTTTAAGCTTAAGAGTTAAATCGTTTACTAAAAAATTACTGGAAAGATAATATCCAAGCTTGCGGCTGGTTAGCTTAACATCATCATTTGTACCGGTAGGTGGACGTGTTGCACTGTCCAGACTATTCCAGTAAACCCAGTCATCATTTTTAGATTCAGCATTGTAAATACGGAGCTTAGTAGTGCCCTGTTTATATTTATATTGGAAAGCCGGGGAAACAGTGTAAGTTCTTTGTTCATCGAACAATCTGTAGCTGTCATCTTTTTTATATTCGCCTGCCAGGCTAAAATCCAGATTAGAAACTACATCACTATGCGCAAAATATAATTTGGTAAAACTTTCCATGCGCGGATAATCAGAGATTTTCCAAGTTTCGTATTTAGGAGCTGTATAAAAACCTATCTGCTGAGAAACAGATAAGCTATTTGTATATTTTGTTTTTGTTTTCATGTTAATTATACCGCCCAGCGCACTTGTCCCGTATAGGGCAGAACCTGCACCTTTGATTACTTCAACTGTTTCGATTTCCTGCATAGGAATCAGATCAAACTTTACATCATTCAAGTCCGCAGATAGCATCGGTATACCGTCAATCATGTAACCCACACGCGAACCTGTGCCAAATGAAAAGCCTGAAGAGCCTCTAATACCTACTTGGTCATCAGTAACAAGCAGTCCCGGGATAATATCTAAAGTAGCAGCCATATCTGAATTTGGCCTGAGCTCAATATCTTCCTGAAATATGCTGGCTATTGAAATTGGTATTTCCTGCATCGCGCTTCCGCTTTTTTTACCAAATACATCAACCGCCTTGGTTCTTACTGTTTTGTTTTTAAGTTTAATTTTTTGTGGTGTATTTAGAGGATAGTTCTCGATGGTCACTTTCTCTTTACCAACGGAAGAAATACTGATGGTGTAGTTTTGGTTTTTCAGATTATCTATTTTGAAATAACCATTAGCAGATTTTACATAAGTGCCTTGCTTAGTTCCTTCTATTCTAATAGTAGCACCGATTATGCCACGGTTATCCTGATCTAAAACATAGCCTTCTATAGTATCACTCAAAGCAATAGTGATATGCAGAATAAAAATGCAGATATATATTATATATTTCATATTAGCCTTAGAATGGTTGTGTTGGTAAATTATCAAAGTCAACAGTAAAATTTGCTTCTACAACATCGCCTTTTTTAAGATTTAATATTATTGGATCACCGTTCCCTTCATATACGCCGACTGATTTCCAGTCTAAAAGCTCTCCATAATTTTGAGCTACAGCAAGATATTCTATAGTCATTGGCGGATTATCTATGATGATTTCATAGTTAACTTCATCTTTAAAATATTCCAGAGAATCATCTGTAAAAAGGATATCCCCTGAAGTAAATGCAGTTAAGAAGTCCTTGGGAGGGAAATTTTTAATACCAATGACTCTCAGGTCATTAAGAGAATCTATAGGCGGCCAAGTTCCGATGAACTTAATAGTTCCGAAAATTTTTGTCTGCTCAGCAGGAAAAGTAGCATGATTTGGCTCCAAACCTTCACCGCAGGATGCAATTAGAACCAAAAACAGAATGAGTATATATTTCATAATAAATATTCTAAAATTGTTCGATAATATATTGCATTATACGAATAAGAAGTGGAATGTAGTGGAGGAAAATAAAAATACTACTGGTCTATAAGTTTGTTGCATCAAGAATAATATAAATTAAGCTCGTTGCATCTCTACAGAGCTAGATAATCGCAAGCGAAGCGCGCCGAAACCTGCCGTTATTCTTTAACGAGCTTAAACAAATAATAAATATAATATAAAAAAGAGCTTCAGTGTAACACGAAAGCTCTTTTACTAGAAAGGTTTATTTCTATAATTATATTATCTCAATATCTGTTTTTAAAATCCAACCTACGTTCCCATCTGCCAATCGAATTTTTCTCCAATCTCCTAAATCATCCAAAACTTCCAGCTTTGTTCCTTCATGAAGAATAACCAGATCTGTAGCTCCCTCATCGGGAGATGTTTTTACATAAGAACTCTCAGAAAAAACTATAGCTTCTTTGCGGTTAGTTTCTTCAGTGTAAGTTTGCATTCCAAAAAAGAAAAATACAATAGTCAAAATAATAAATGCAGAAGCGGCTGTAAAACTGATTTTTTTTGTTCCCTGGCTTCTGGTGTATAAAAAGGCAATAAAGGCTGCAGCTGCTAACCAGAAGGCTAACAATGCTAATCCTCCCCACATGCCGGAAGAAAACAAACTACGAATTCCATGCCACCACTCTACAAAAAACGGAAGCGGCATTTCCTTGATTTTGTCAACTGTCTGCAAATTAGCAATTTTCAGATTGAAATTAATATCTTCATCGCCGGGTGCAAGTTTATGAGCTCTTTCGTAATTCAAAATGGCCGAAGGTATTAAGTTTGATTTGAAGTATGCATTTCCAAGATTATAAAAAAGCTCTGCAGATTGATAGCCTTGATTTGTTAATTCTTCATAGATATCTATCGCAGTTGAATATTCTTCCTTCATATAATGATCGTTTGCCTTTTTAAATAAATCATCAGAGGCATCCGCCATCAGACTTGCAGTAAAAACAAGTATTAACCCCAGTATTAAAGTCAACTTTCTCATTTTAGACCTCCTTCCAAATCAGTAATTGCCTTAGCTGCATCATCATATAATGTTTTCATATCGCTTGCCATACCTGCCGGAGCGTATCTTGCAAATTCGCAGTTCTCGATAACTTCAAGATATTTTTCAGATAGATTCTCTTTAATATTCAGCTTTGCCATAGCTTCAGCAGCTTTGTCTTTTGTCAGCTCTGCAGTGGGGATTGAAAGCTTGTCACTTAAATACCCCCAAAGAGCGCGAACCATCTCTTCGTAAAAGCCATCTTTATCGTTATTATCTAAATGTTTTTTAGCAAGAGCGAGTCGCTTTTTAACAATTTTGCTGGCAAATTTGTTTTTCATAGCCATCTTATCTTGTGCAAGTTCTTGGTTTTTCTTTTTCGCTACCAGTACCACAAGGATAAATCCAATTGGGGTAACTAATAAGACATAGAAGAAAGTAGTACCAAAAAAGCTTTCGGCTTCTTTATAAAGTTTAGCGTCTGTCTTTATAAATCTGATATCTTTACCAAGATATTGAATGTCTTCTTTGTTGACACCGGAAACTTTGCTACCAGCAGGTGCATCTTTACCTTTTGCAATTGTCAATGTAAATTGTTCAGATTCTAATGTTTTATAAGAATTATCTTTGAGATCAAAATAGCTGAACTCGACCGGGCCAACTTTAAATTCGCCGGGATTCCTTGGGATAATCAGATATTCAAACATCTTATTACCAGTTGTACCACCGGCACCTGTTTTAGTATTATCAGCTGTTTTAGGTTCATAAGCTTCAAAATCAGGAGGGAATTTAAGATCCAAAGGTTCAATCATTTTCATATTGCCTTTTCCACTAATTTTAACTTTTAGTGACATTGGCTCATTAGTAGCGCCTTGTGTATTATCAAACCACGCTTCCATTTTAAAATCACCCACTGCACCTGTAAATCCTACAGGAGCTCCTGCCGGTGTGTCTTTAACATTTATTGTTACCGCTGAAGATTTAGCATTGTAGTCAAAGTCTCTATATTCCCCTCTACTGAAAAAGTCATCAAACATGCTTCTGCGTCTCTGATTATTCCCCTGAATTCTAAGCCTTGCTTTAAGTACTATTTCCATAGGGTCAACAGTGATAGTTCCAGTTTTTTGAGGATATAAAACAGATTTTTTCAATTCGTAAACATCATATCTTACGCCGTCTACTAATTCTGCACTTCTCTGAGCAGGATCCAAATCTTCTACCCAAAAACCGTCAAAACCGATTTGTTGAGGTTCGCTTCCAACAATAGTAACCTGAGGGTGAATATATAACTTATAGCTTACATTGATCGATTCGCCAATATATACATCTCTTTTGCTATAATTAGCTTTTATAAAAATATTCTTCTTGAGGAAGTTGCTAGCCTGTTCACTAATTTGTGATTCTCTGTTTTTTGCAGCTTCCCTTCTTTGCTTTTCTGCTTCAGATGGAGGTACAACTTTAACTGTCAAACTGTTTGACTTAATTGTTTCCCCTTTTACTCTTATCGAGGCAGGGCTAATATTATATGTGCCTTCTTTTGGGGCAACCACATAATATGTATAAGTCAGTGAACGAGACATATTTCCATTTATAATCTGCATACTCTGGCTCGTATTAGGTCCTGAGACAACCTGCAGACCTTTAAAATCAGGACCTCGAAAATTAGAAGCATCTTCATCTACAGAAAAAGATACCACAAATCTTTCGCCCTGAGTTACAGGATTTTGATTCAAAGATGCTTTGAACTCTGCAGAATATGCTGCTGTTAGCATCATCATAAAAACAACTATATAGCTACTTAACTTTTTCATCGTACTTTAAATTAATTTGTTTCCAAACACATAAATTAACTTACCATTTTTTCTCAATATTACCTTCAGCACCTCTTTTGCTTTTACCATCTTTTTTATTTTTCGGGATTTTCATTCTCTTCTGTAGTACTTTTTCTTCGTTTTCCAGTGCTTTTAGCATTCTTTCAGCATCTTGCTTAGAGATTTCGTTTTGCTTGCGCTCAGGTTTTTTCTGATCTTTATTCTGCTGTCCCTGTTGCTGCTGATTTTGTTGCTGTTGTTGATCCTGTTTATCTTTCTGGTCTTGATTTTCCTTATTCTGTTGATTCTGTTGATCCTGTTTATCTTTATTTTGTTGATCTTTCTGATCTTTGTTCTGTTCGTCTTTATTTTGTTTGTCCTTATTCTGTTGATCCTGCTTATCTTTCTGGTCTTGTTTGTCCTTATTCTGTTGGTCCTGCTTATCTTTCTGGTCTTGTTTGTCCTTATTCTGTTGATCCTGCTTATCTTTCTGATCCTGTTTGTTCTGATCTTTGTTCTGATTTTGCTGCTGCTGCTGTTCTTTCAGCTTAGCTTTAGCATATTCTAAATTATATCTTGCTTCATTATCATCAGGGTTCAGCTTTAATGCGTTTTTATATGCATCTATACTTGTATTGTACTGCTGCTGTTTCAAAAGAGAGTTCCCAAGATTATGGTAAGCAGAAGCTTTAGTCTCATCATCCAGATTTTCTTTAGTCAATTCTTCAAAAAACTGCCCGGCTTCTTTATATTGACCCTGTTTATAAAGAGCATCACCAATATTGAATTTAGCCATTTGTGATTCGTGCTTAGCTTCCTTTGCTTTTCTGTATTCAATTTCAGCATCTTCGTATTTTTGTTGTTCGTAAAGCTGATTCCCTTTTTCCAGATGATTATGCTCAACTTCATCTGCTAAAGATGGAGCAACTGTAAAAAGAGAAAAAGCAGTGACTAACAGAGCACTTTTTATAAACTTTTCTAGTATCATTTTCCTTCTCCTCCAAAAAGATTTATTGAAGTAAGGAATCTGTTTTTAGATTCTGATAACATAAATTCGAACATAAATATAAATAAAGCGGGAAGTATAAAATACATGTACCTGCTGACGTAATCGGTATATTCCTTAGTTCCAAATTCCTGTTTTTCCATACCTGCAATTTCATCCAGCAAATCGGAAAGTTCCATATTAGCAAGTGTTGCGCGTGTAAATCTGCCTCCGCCCACTTCTGCAAGTTGTGAAAGCATGCTTGCGTTTAGCTTGGATATAACCGTATTGCCGCTATTGTCTTTGTAGTAAGAAGCAATATTTCCATTTTTATAAATAGGAATCGGTGCACCATCTTCAAGCCCCATACCAATGGTATGGATGATAATGTTGTTTTCCAAAGCTTTTTTTGCCATTCCAAGCGCATCATCTTCATGATTTTCACCATCAGAAATAATAATGAGAGCCTTCTGCTTTTTGTTGTCTTTGGAAAAAGAATCCATTGCCAGGTCAATAGCAGATCCCAGGGCTGTACCCTGACTTTCAATCATATTAGTGCTGATAGTAGATAGTAGTAGTTTAGCTGCGGCATAATCAGTAGTTAAAGGTAACTGCAGATAAGAATCACCCGCAAAAACTACAATACCAATTCGGTCAGTCTCCAATTTGTCGATTAACCTGCTGACTGCCTGCTTAGCTCTTTCCAATCGGTTTGGTTTTAAGTCTTCTGCCAACATTGAATTGGAAACATCAAGGGCAATCATTACTTCCACGCCTTTGCGTTTTACTTCCTGAAGCTTAGTGCCAAATTGTGGATTTGCCACTCCTACGATAAATAAAGTCGAGGCAAAAAGGAAAAGTATCATCTTTACAGTCGGCTTATATTTTGACGTATTCGGCATTAGTCGAGAAACGGTAGCCGGGTCACCAAATTTTTCAAGATTTTTTCTGCGCTTCCATCTAAAATATACATATAATAAATAAATAGCGGGAAGCACTGCCAATAGCCATAAAAGTTCTATATGTTCAAAACGAAACATTAAAAAACCTCCCACGAGTTCATATTAACTATGGTTCACTGCAATAATTTGTCTACAAAAATAAAAATCACAATATTTAAAACAATTTACGAACAAAAAAAGAGAAAGGTTCACTAATCTTCGTATTTATATTTTTCTGTAATACCCATCGGTGAAACCAGGCGGAAATCGTTCATTCCGGAATTATCTCTAAATACGTATTGTCTGTTACTTCCGTAAGTCCAAATTTCATAGATACTGGAATCTCCGTAGCGGGATCCTCGTTCTGCACTTCTCGGTGGACCGAAAATAACATAAACCATACCCATATCGGAAAGCCAGCCTTCTCGGTGTGATTTAAATTTTCTATTGGCAAATGCAATTCTTGAATAATACTCCTGAAAAGCTTCATTTCTTTCAGTTGCAGGTGTAGGGTCAAGTTTTTGCCAAAATTCTTTAAAGAGTTTCTGCTTAGCTGCATCGTCATCAGCTTCTTCCATCATCTCTCTTTCTTCCGAAGAAGCAACGTAGCGCAGCTGTCTGATTGATTCATTTATATCGTTTAAAACCATTCCGCCGATTGTCTGAGAGAATTTGATGGATCTTCTGGCAACAGCAAGAGTATCTTCTGCTTGTTTGGCAATAATTTCTAATGTATATTTTGCTGTTACCATATTATTCTGGCGAGGTATTTTTATATAAAGCTGAGTATTTTCCCCGTTTAAATCTTTAGTTATTGCTTCACTTTGTGTAATAATCTTACCCTCAGAATCAGTAATATTATAGTAGAAGTCAGCAGAGGTCAGCTCTTTTTTGTTATATACTTCAAAAAATGCGAAAAATCCGTCTGTTAAAGCGCCGATATCATCACTTACATGAGGTGTAGCTTTGAATTTTCCGTCATTTTCTTCGATAGTGCTTACAAGCATAATACCACTTAATACAAATGGATATTCCCCAAAATTCAGAACAGTAAGATTTCTGCTTTTTTCTTTTTCATTCTTACTAATTTCATCACGAAGAACCAGCTTGATATTATAATTTCCGGCAGCTAGATTTATCAGCATTTGATTTGCATCAAAATCACCGTCTCTGCCCTGTGCCTGAAAGTAATCTTTGGTAACTAATGTCTTTTCTCTGCTGGTAGTGTAGACTTTCCTTCCCTTATCATCAAACACAGAAACTACAAGACTGTATTTTGCACCATATACTTTATTATTGTTATTATTAAACATCAGAGATTCATAAGGCACAAGTACAAATACATCCACGCGTGCGGAATCTTTTTCATTTCCTTTTGATACAACTGCATCAAAATAAAATGGTTCAGTATTTCCTAATTCAATGTTATCCGCAAAAGAAAATGCTATGGATACAAATAGTAATAGACAAGTTAAATATATAAATTTCATGTTTTCCTCTGGTTTGTTTTCCGGTTGTGACGAAAAGAGTAAGAGATTACTGCATTTTGTCTTATACAAAGATATTAAAATAAATAAGTTAGTGCTATACTATATACAAACAGAGTATCAATTTTGTTACATTTTTATTTCAAAAAATGAAAGTACTAACAGAATGTATCGTTTTTACAGTTTATTTCCGCATTCTCTACTATATAGTATATTAAAAAATATAAAACCTAAAAATATTTTTTTGATTTAAGACTTTTTATTCTTATAATGTATTCAAGTTTGTATCCACTATTTTTTAGAGATACTATGGTAAACAATCAATCATTTCTCAGAAGGCTTATTCCTCCTCCGGGGTGGCGGCTTGTAGCTACTATTCTGACAGGGGTAATATTTGGGTTGGCAATCGGTACTTTTTATATATCCAATGCTGCATCCTACCTTTCTGATGACCCGGAAGCCTGCGTTAACTGTCATGTTATGGTGCCACAATTTGCTACTTGGAATCACAGTAGCCACAGAGAGTGGACTACATGCAATGATTGCCATGTGCCACATGACAACGCGTTCCGCAAGTATCTTTTCAAAGCGCAGGACGGTATGAGGCACGCCTATGTCTTTACAACAGGAACTGAGCCTCAGGTAATCAGAATCAAAGAAGCCGGAAAAGCTGTGGTGCAGGATAATTGCATGCGCTGCCACTACAATCAGGTAAATCCTGTTTCTGCGGCTAATGTCACAGGACATAATTATCAGTATGGCGAAGGTAAGCTTTGCTGGGATTGCCACAGGGAGGTTCCTCACGGCAGAATTTCCAGTCAGGCTTCAACTCCTTACGCCCGCGTTCCTTCTATGAAGCGCGCTGTGCCCGAATGGTTAGAAAAAATGTTAGATTAATTTATAAAGAGGTTTATCATGGCTAATGAAAAATCAAGCAAGTGGCTCTATTGGGGGCTGTTCTTAGCTACAGTTATTATTGTTGCTCTAGGCATAATGCTGACAAGCAGTATCATGGAACGCCGTCAGGAAAAAGTTGCAAAAATGCAGATGGTGGAACCAATAGGCGAAAATGAATACCGAAATGAAATCTGGGGCAAAAACTTCCCTAGAGAGTTTGATACTTATTTAAATACCAGAGACACGATGTTCCGCTCTAAACATGGTGGTGCGTCAATGCGTGATTATCTTGAAGAATTCCCTAACCTTATAGTTATGTGGGCTGGTTATGGCTTTTCAAAAGATTATAATCAAGGTCGTGGGCACGCCATGGCTGTAAAAGATATCAGAAATACTTTGAGAACAGGTGGGGTAGAAGTAAGCCCTATGCCAGCTACATGCTGGTCTTGTAAAAGTACTGATGTTGTAAGGATGATGAAAGAATTAGGGCCTAAAGAGTTTTACAGTGGAAAGTGGATTGAAAAAGGTAAAGAAATTGTAAATCCAATCGGCTGTGCTGACTGCCACGATCCAAATACCATGGATTTAACTATAACAAGACCTGCCCTCGTTGAAGCTTTTGAAAGGCAAGGTAAAAAAATTGAAGATTTCACACATAATGAAATGCGTTCTTTGGTTTGCGCTCAGTGCCACGTAGAGTATTATTTCGCGAAACCTGGCAATTATCTTACTTTCCCATGGGATAAAGGCTTCTCTGCTGATGACATGGAAGAATATTATGATAATATTGAATTTACAGACTGGACTCATAAAATCAGCCGCACACCTATGCTTAAAGCGCAACACCCTGACTACGAATTATTTATGACAGGTGTTCACGCTAAAAGAGGTGTAACTTGTGCGGACTGCCACATGCCTTACAAAGTAGAAGGCGGAGTTAAATTTACTGATCACCATATTCAGTCACCTTTGGCAAATGTTGCTAATGCATGCCAGACTTGTCACAAAGAAAGTGAAGAGCAATTGCTGAAAGACGTATACGAAAGACAGGATAAACTTCTTGAACTTCGCGGTCTTGCTGAAGACGCTCTTGCAAAAGCTCACATAGAAGCCGGAATGGCTTGGGATGCGGGCGCTACAGAAGAAGAAATGGCTCCTGTACTTAAAAATATACGACATGCTCAGTGGAGATGGGATTGGGTAGCTGCAGCAAATGCAGTAGGTTTCCACTCACCGGTAGAAGCGATGAGAGTTATAGGAACATCAATTGCAAAAGCTGAAAAAGCCAGAGGCATCTTAGCAACAATATTTGTTAAGCATGGTATAGAAATTCCGGTTCAACTCCCTGATATTTCTACAAAAGAAAAAGCTCAGAAATTTATCGGCTTAGATATGGAAAAATTAAGAGCTGATAAAGTTAAGCTTCTCGAAACAGTAGTAAAAGAATGGGATAAAGACGCAGAAGACAGACAAGGCAGTTTATATAAATACTAAAATAAGACAACTATAATTTCTAAAGAGGTTGCTTCAATTTAGGAGTAGCCTCTTTTTTTTTGCTTTTTTTCAGAATAACTTATGACAAAATATTTCTTTAATCTGGAATTGCGGGGAGGCTGATATTTTTTGTATCCTAACACTCCTCTGTGGGAAACAAGCAAAGTATTGAGTGAATTAAAGTCAAGACTAAGTATTCTATTTAGTGCCTTGGAAAAGATAAATATGATCGTTATCATATTTTGTCATATAAAGACATGCTACAAGATTAAATACTATTCTTTATCTTTGGAAGATATAATATTCAATATTTAAATATTTGTATTATATTATTTCGCATTTATATTGTTACAACAAAAGATATTCTTGTAAATGTGTGACAATTTTATCAACGTTGTACTTAAGTATCGAAAGATAAGCAATAGCCATTTACAAAATGGTATATATTCACTTTGATTGAAAAGGAAATAAATGAGAATCTTGAATTATTTAATAACAATGTGTATTGTTTTCGCTTGTGCATTTTCTAATTCTTACGGCCAAAAAACAGAAGAGTTAAATAAGGATTGGTCCGTAGAAATGGGAGGGACATTTGTAATTTACGACTCTGAGATTCAATATCACACGCAAGCAGGATATGGCGGATACCTAAAATTAGAAAAGATTTTGGATGATAATTTTGTACTTTACGGATCATATCATTATTTACAAAGTCTAGAAAATGATTCTTATTTCATGATTGAAAACTATCCTTACAGTGTAAGGGGAAGTGCTGTAAAATATTCAAATTCAGTTAATTTAGGGGCAAATTGGTATATATTATCAAGTGATATTGCAAATGATTTTTCACCGTATTTAGGTCTTGGTTTTATGTTGAATCTGAATAAAATTAATCTAGATGTCTATCCAGACTGGGGTACAGAAACAAATTATCACATGTATGTTGCACTTGTACCTACTCTTGGATTTAATATACCTATTTCAGGAAGCATCGGTCTAGGAATTGCCGGACAATATATATACTCAATTGGGGACAAAAGGTATGTTAGAAATAATAGAGATAAATGGAGAACTTGTATTTTCAATTTAGGTGTGAAATATAGTTTTTAAAGAAGAATCTCCAATAAGCTATGTTTAGAATTTTTATATCTAAATACATCTTTAAACGAATGTAAATTTGATACAGTAAAATACTCCAACCCAAACATATCAGCAGCGCCTTTGAAATTGTAATTATGAGGAGTTTCCCAATAGGGGAATTCCTCTATGTACTTGCTGATTGGCAGCTTAGAAAATATGCTTCCGCCATGATTATTTATAATAACTATCGTTACAGGCATTCCGGCATATTTTAGAGTTGATAGAGAATTTAAATCATGTATTGCAGTAAGATCTCCCACGACACATATTAATCTTTCCGCTCTGCCTTTTAGTCCGGCAGCCAAACCTATTGCAGAAGAGATATTCCCGTCTATTCCACTAACACCTCTGTTGGCAGCAAAGTATATTGATTTGCCTGATTTTCCTGCATGTGTATCAAAGTTTCTAACGCTCATACTGTTTCCTGAAAAGATTATACTCCCCTTAGGAGAGTTAGCATAAATATATCTGCAAATATCTTTATCTTCAAAGCTATATTTGGTGTTAATCTCAATATCAGTAAAATTAGTTATATCTATATTAGATCTATTTATAATAGATATATTATCTAATATGGAAATATTATTTATTGAAGATGCTCTAAGAAATATCTCTGATTTATGACCTCTGAAAGAATACACTTCAAGATCAATTTCCGGCATATCCATTAAGACCTCTGTAATCTTTTTGCTTACCAACTTGCCACCGATATGAACAATTTTGCTATTCAAAATATCGGGTGTAGTTGCTAGTAGATTTTCCAGGTTGATATTATTTGATAAAGCAAGATTTCTCAGACCTGAGCGAATATCAGCATAAAAAGGGATATTCGAATCACTTAATACTTTTCTAATATAGATAGATTCAGGATAATTCAGTTCGCCAATTATGAGCAAATCAGCTTTTATTTCTACTTCTTTAGATTGGTATTTTATCTTATTAAGTTTTACGTCAAGTATAGAATTAAAGCTATATTCTTCGCTAGGCTCAAGCGGCTTTTTGTACATGATATTTATCTGTACTGGCTTGCTATCTTTGAGTGCAATGTCAATTGCTTCTGTTGCAGATTTATATTCATCTTCAGCAGAACTTTCACTTGCCTGAATATTCGCAAAAGCAGCTGCATGTTCGCCATAAAGATTCTGCTGGTTAACTGTCTGGTTTGCGCCGGTATTATAAAGCTCAAAAGGACGGTCAGCACTGATTACAATCAAAGTCAAACTGTCGTTATTGGCTTCCATTACTGCCGGAAAGTAATTTGCCGGAGCTGTGCCTGAGGTGCAAATTAAAACTGCCGGTTTGCCGCATGCCCTTGCATAACCAACCGCGTGATAAGCTGCAGCTCTTTCATCGTAAAATATAGCTTTATTTGTTTTGGGTTCTTTGGCTAAGCTCAGAGTCAAAGGAGTGGATCTTGAACCGGGAGATATACAGAAATAGTCAATACCTGCTGTTAGCAAATATTGAATCAGTTTGCGACTTATATCATATTGCCTATCTCGGTACATAGCCCATTGCATTTATAAAATTATCAAGTTTGTTATTTGTTTCCAACCATTCATTTGCCGCAATAGAGCCGGGAACAATACCTGCGCCTGCAAAAATGTATGCTTTTGCGTCTTTAATAAGGGCTGAGCGTATGGCAACGCAAAATTCAGTATAATCCTTACTGACTAAGCCAAAAGGAGCTGAGTAAAGACCTCTGTGATAATCTTCATATTCCCGGATAAATTCAAGAGCTTCTTTTGTAGGCATTCCGCCAACAGCCGGAGTCGGATGAAGAGTATTTAGTAGCTTTTCGTCATCTATATTATCAAGATCTGCTTCAATTGGAGTATGCAGATGTTGCAATGTTGCATACTTGCGTATAGAAGGCTTATTCTCAACCTCTATATTTTTTGACAAGCTCTTTATATTATCTATAATATATTCTTTAACTATTCTGTGTTCATTCAATTCTTTTGCATCATTTAAGAGCTCATCTGCAAGCTTTTTGTCTAAAGCTTCATCGCCATAGGCTGGTCTTGTACCTGCAAGAGCATCTATATATAGCTTGCTTTTTTCTCGTCTGAAAAGAGTCTCCGGGCTGGCAGTTACAAAGTAATCTCCATTCGGAAGCTCAGCAAAAGCCAGATAAGAATTTGCAGAATTTTGACGCAGTAGTTCTATTATATCAAGTATATCAACTTTATCTTCAAATTCAGCAATAGCCATGCGGGATAACACGATTTTTGAAGCCTGAGCTGAATCAAATTTTTCAATAGCAGCGCTTATCATTTCTGCCCAATGCTGCTCAGGAGTAAATTCTGTCACATCCATAACCCGAACGGCAGGCATACTTTTTTGAGGATCCCGTAAAACAGCAAATGCCTCTGTATGTCCAAGCTCCTTAGCGCAGTATAAATATATAGAGCTGTCTATTTTGATGTAAGCTAAAATTGGCTCATAATACATTTCCGAAGGCATATTTTCCCACGGGAACATAAAATTATCCCCGAAAAAATTTGTCGCGTAAAAGTAAAAATCCGTGTTTGACGAAATATTTTCTCGTATATTAAAGAATCCAAATATTTCCAAATCTTCGGATTTGGATTTCCAGTATAACTTTTTACCGGATTTGACACTATCAGGGAATAAGGAAAAATCAGGTAAGTACTTGATTAAGTCCTTATTTGCATTATCCGTAATGATATTTGCATTAATTGTTGGTAGCAAGTTTTGTTTCATAGCACTTTTAAGCAATAAAATCCGCATTAAGTCAGTCTTTAAGACACTAAAGTAAGGATTTTAATTTAATTTAAAAAAGTCTTAGTTTTGTAGTATTGTTCTGTATCCTTTGCGAAATACGAATTTGAATAAAAATACGAAAATATGGCAAGAACTAACAGCCGGAAAAACAATAATTGCCGGCCCTTGTTCTGTAGAAAGTAAAGAGCAAATTACTCACCTCGGCAATCTAATTGCAGAGATGGGGCTTAAGTTCCTACGTGGAGGTTCTTTCAAACCTCGAACCAGTCCAAAATCATTTCAGGGACTTGGCGCGCAGGCAGTTGAATATTTGCGCGAAACCGCAGATAAACATTCTCTTTTTACAGTAACTGAAGTTTTAGATACAGAGCAGCTTGCTGAACATTACAACAAAATTGATATGATTCAGATTGGCAGCAGGAACATGGCGTCTTACGGTTTTTTAAAGCATATAGGTAAAATGACTGCTGAAGACCACAAACCTGTTCTATTGAAGCGAGGCTTTGCTTCTACGCTAAATGAGCTTGTGATGGCTGCTGAATATATCAGAGATGCCGGCAATCCAAATGTTGTTTTATGCTTACGTGGCATTCGCACATTTGAGCAGGTAGATTCAATATTTAGATTTACACCTGACTTAGGTTCAATCATAGAACTCAAAGCAATGACAGATATGCCTGTTTATTTTGATCCTTCGCATGCTGCCGGAAAAGCAGAATACGTACCTGCACTTTCAAAAGCAGCTCTTGCTATGGGTGCGGACGGGCTTATGATTGAAACTCACCACGAACCACACTGCGCGCTTAGCGACGGTAGACAGTCTATTTTGCCTGAGGTCTTGAGGGAGATTGTTGAGGGAAGGTAGAGGTTAAGTGAAAACATCAATCCACAAACTCCCATTATCTAGCATCCTTATTTCTAACAGGCACCAAATCATCCCATTTAATTTGTTTGTCTTCTAATAAGATATTTTTCAACTCATTATTTACATATACTTTATTATATGAAACCCAATTTATTCCATAAGTCTCTGCTGATCTTACTATTGGAAGAGTGACTTCTTCTTTAAACGGTGGAATAAAATCATCTATAATTGAATGGTATTTCTTAGTTCCACAAACTTCACAAGTTTCTTCCAAATATTTCTCAATGTCAATTGGATATTTTAATCTTGGAATTTCAAGCTGAACTATCTCATCAAATGGAGTATCTTTTTTGTGATTAATAACTTCTAGGTTACCAATACCTAATGGTTCTAATCTTTTTGTGTAATATTCTTTCTCCACAAAAATCGTATCAGATTCCCATGTTGCAGAAAAAAACTTATTCTTTTTCAGTGAAGGTATTTTTGACAATCTAAAAGGGTTAATTTGATTTTTGTTGGATTTACAATTTGGACAAAGACTTTTGTCAAATACATTTTTTTCATATTCATAATTGCTATCAGGCATAGGAAATCCACATTCTCTAATACGCCAAAACAAAGCATAATTAGCTTCGAGTACTTCTTTTTTAGAAAACTCTGCAATAACTCTTATATAAGAGTCTTTGCCTGTCATTAAGATGTTTTTGTGTTCTTCAAAAAAATCCAAAGGAACTTTGATTGAAGAATCTTTTTTTAATTTGATACCATGAGATTTAATATACTCTTTTTTGTCCTCAATCTCATGATAAGTATATACAATTACAACCTTTTCCATTTTTACATCCCTTTAACAAAACCACTACTCTCTATTATAATATAATAAACATTCTGAAATTTTGCATACTCTCTCCTACTATTCTAATTCTACGGCTTATAATGTTAAAATTAAAATAAATCGGTATCTCTTATCAAAATTTTATATTTTTCGATATAAAATGAAACATTGACAAGGATATAAATATGATTTATTTGAATAATGCTGCTACTACTTTTCCTAAGCCGCAGGAAACTTTGGATGCGGTAAATGCTTGTATTTCTGAGCCTCCTATACACTCTGCACGCTCAGGCAGCGGAGAAGAAGGCGTAGATCCGATTATGGAAACACGTGAGCTGTTAGCCAAACTCTTTAATGCTCCAAATCCAAACAATATTATATTTACTTCAGGTAGCACTGAAGCACTTAACATTGCTATTAAAGGTAGTGGACTCAAAGGCGGACATGTTGTAGCAACTTTGATTGAGCACAATTCTGTAATCAGACCACTCAACGCCTTAAAAGAAAAAGGCGAAATTGAAGTGGATTTTGCTGATTGTGATGATACAGGATTTGTACATCCTGAATCAATTGAAAAGCTAATCAAACCTGAAACAAAAGCTGTTATTTTGAATTTTGTGTCAAACGTTACAGGCACAATTCAGGATGTAAAAGCTATATCTAAAATTGCGCACAAACATGGTTGCCTATTTATATTAGATGCCTCTCAGGGAGCTGGAACTGTTCCTTTGGATGTGCAGGATATGGATATTGACCTAATGGCTTTCACCGGGCATAAAAACCTATACGGCATTCAGGGGATCGGCGGACTTTTTGTTAAAGAGGGAATAGAACTTGAACCATTGAAAACCGGCGGCACAGGCATAAGAAGTATGTCTTTAGTGCAACCAAAAGAACTACCTTATCATCTGGAAAGCGGCACACCAAACAAACCGGGTATTATGTCGCTAAATGCTGGTGTAAAATGGGTATTGGAACAGGGAATTGATAAGATCCATGCACGTAAGCAAGAGCTTATGGAAAAGATCATAAAAGAACTTGATGCTTTACCTGAAATAAAATCATATAAATCAGATACTCGAAACAGCTATTCTGTTTATACATTCAATGTTGGCAAAATGGCACCTGAAGAAGTAAATTACATGCTCGAGTCTTCCTATGACATCTTTATTCGTGCGGGCATTCACTGCGCACCTCTTACATTAAAACCTCTGGGAATCGATGCATGGGGCACTCTTAGATGCAGCCCTTCATACTTTACAACAGAGCAGGAAGTGGAGCGTTTTATAGAAGCAATTAAAGACATTATTAAAACATTTATAAGCTAATGAATATACTAAACTCGAAAAAAGTAGAGGGCTGTCTGGAAAGTTCCTCAATCTTAGACATATATTTTGATCAACCCATAGAGAAAGATTTTGCCAAATATATAGGCAAATTAGGAAAATATGTAATTGCGGAGACTGTGGGCAAACCTTATTTCAGGATAATTGTCCGCTCTAAATATACAATCAAAGGCTCAATTGGCAACAAGAAATGCAGAATTGTATTCCCGGATGGTGCCAGAGTGGTAATGCCTAAAGACGTTACTGAAATCATAGAACTTTACAAACAGGAGACAAACTCTAGTGAAACTAACTAAAGTTCTTTCAGGAATTGGTATGGTAGGGATGATTCTGTCTTTTTTGGTATTAGACAGTACCCCTGCCATTTTATATTTATTTGATCCACTGATGATTGTCCTTTTAGGAGTAGAGTCCATTGCAGACAATTTTGAAGAGATTATCAAAACCGGAAATCTGAAATATCTGCTTTATGTTTATGTAGCTTCAATAATCATCATACCTCTTATATTCGGCTTGAACACAATGGGAATAGCAGGAGATTACGCTATGTCTTTTGCCGGATTATACAAAATGGGCGTGCTGGGTATAGTCTTCTATTTCATGTTTAAGTTTACAGCCAAACCTAGCGAGAGTAAAAAATAGAAACACTCACTTCGTAAAATTCTAAGACCGTAAAGTAGATTTATATTTTGCTTTACGGTCAAGAAAATTCTGGCTTAGAAGTGAACTAGTTTTACCATTATAGAATGGTTTGAAGAAGATATAAGGATAATAATAGGACGCAGTATAAAGGAGAGTGCGTTTTAGATAAACATTATCTTTATTAATTTAGCCTGTTACTCCACCCCGCCCTCGCTACGCTCAAGCACCCTACTTCCCTTCGGCACTGCTCAGGATAAACTCAAGCTCAGCACAGCGCTCAAGAGGGGGAAATATAATTATGTGTATTTATAAAGTTATATTCTAATGGTATATATTAAATATTTCTAGAGATATAAGTATAATTATATTTCAATAAAATAAAATTCCCTCTTTGAGGGGTGGCACAAAGTGCCGGGGTGGAAAAAAAAGATATATAATCAATCCACAATTTGCTCAAAAACAGACGTAGAGCAAATTCATGAATTTGCTCTACGATATTTAATTATGAAACTATATGTTATCTCTCTGATATTCTACACCTGATAATGCGTGCCCATACTTACTCTGGCTTCCAAAACAATTTTCAAGCATCCTCATTATCTCATTGCAATTATTTTATAAGATTACTTGCATACATACTCTTCTATATTATTTTATTTAATACTTTGGTATTATTACAATAATTAATTATAATTGTATGGTAGTGATGTTTTTTCGATTTGCAATCCGCAAGATGACAAATACATGCGTTGCAATCCATACACTCACCCTTAAATCACAGTAATCCCTACAAAACATGTACAACAACGAGATAGGCAGGCCTGAGTCATACTCTCTCCTACTTAAGCAGAATTATGAAACAGTTAATTATCTACTTTCTATTTATTTGCAGCGCTCTACTTCAGGCACAAGGCACAGAGACTCAAACAATACAGAAACATCTTAAACACAAGGACATGATATTTGTTCCAAACTTGGATCCTGAAGATTGCATTTTCAAAGAATATGATGGGATCTTATATGTATTGGCGAAGAACGAAGAGGCCGGATCAGATAACAGTAAGGCTCTCATCAGCTTAAGAGATGTTTCAAATAATAACTCAATTCAATTTAAATCCTTCAGAAATGAGTTGATTCTTAATCTCGTAAAAGGATATAATTTTAGGATACATGATTTTGAAATCAATGATAATTGTCTTGTTTTTAGTGTTTCTAATTATTTGTATTTATTTCAGAAAGAAGGCGATTCATTTAAATACATGAAGCAAATCAAGCTAAAGAATGCTCCAGACTATTTAAAACTTAAAGATAATAAACTTAACATGCTTACCTGCGGTTTGCATAATGGTGAATACGAAGGCGTATTTCAAACGTTAAATTTGGAAGATGAATCCATATCTAATACATATTCTCTATATGTACCTATTGCAGATAGATTTTTGTATTTTCAACCTAAACAAGTAGCAAACTTCTTTGAAGATTCTTATATGCAGAGTGAGATTATTCAGCCTGTAATATATTTCAAAAACGGAGAAGGTGTTGATACTGTCAAGTTTGCAGGTGATGAATGGGTTGCTATGCCTGATAGCATTTTACAAAAACTGAATAAGAACTATAGCAACACAAGTGATAGATCACCTAAAATGGTAATTGATAATATAAGAAAGTACACAAAAAAATATTCTTTTGTACATAAACTATTCTCTCTATCAGACGGTAAAGTTTTGGTAATTTGGTCAGTCCCCGGCACAAGGGCACTATACGATTACAGATATACTATAATTCAAAAGAATGATAAAAACTATAATATAATAGCAGACAATATGAAAAATACCACTGCCAATATAGAAGGTTCATTGTCAGATTTTAATGGACTCATGCCATTTTCCATCAATATTGGAGTTTCTCAAAATTATTTGATAGATATTCTACCTATTCCTTTTAAGCTAGAGGGTAGGCATTTCAAACTGCCTTTTTTAGAATTAAACAAAGAAATAGATCAATATCATTTAAGAAGTGATATAACTGGATTTTCCATAAATATTACGGAACTAAAAAATGACTAGGTATCTTTTATTATTTTTGACTTTATTTATCTATAGTTCTTCTGCTTTTGATATAGAGATTGATTGCAAAGATGTAAAAGGGAGGAGTACTGCCGAATGGAAACTGATATATAACCGAAACGATAACAATATTATGAATTCAACTGCCAATTTTGATTGTTCGGGTCAAGGTGGTGGAAGTGATTTCATACAACGAATGCCAAATACCATTGAACTTGAAGACGGAGACAGTTTCAAATGGTATGATCTGTATGATAAAGCTTATGAGGCCATTCGCAATCAATCGGAGACAAAAGAATATACTGACATAGTCGAAACAGATAAAAACACGTTCGTAAGACATGCAAAATGGAGCGGAGATGATACAACTACATATAAAATACATATTTCAATTACTAACGATTAGTTGTATTCTCACTTTCTTTTGCTTTCTTCATTCAAATAAGCTTTCAGGAGCAGAAACAGAAGATGCTACTTTAGCTAGGTAATTAATTCTGATGTTCAGACACTTTTTAAAGATACAGTGCTTTTAGATTCTTTACTGACAGATAATTTGAACATAATTGTCTTCTATCACAACTACACATGCATAGATTGCTACAAGAAGATAGCTAAAGAAATAAACGCCTACAAAAATGAAGGCAAAGAGATAAATTTAATTGTGTTATTGCGTTCTTCTTCTTTTAATAAAGATAGAAAGGATTTGTATAAAAAAGCAAAAAAATTGCTGCATACAGAAAATATCTATTTTGACATACATAGCAAAGAAGATAATTGGCCACCTGTAGATTTAGAGGAAGGAATATTTAGTAAGTTCCCTATATTACAGACGCCGGCAGTTCTGTTTATTTCAAATTCAAAAAGCAAGATGGAATTTAGAAGCTATGCTGATTTATTTCAGCGGGAAGATTCCACCAAACCGATTTTGGAGTTGGTAAAATAGGTAGACGAGTAAAATCTCAAGCCAGAAAACAAAGTCCACCCCGCCTTCGCTTCGCTCAGGCTTCTTCATAGTTAGGTGGCTCGTTGGCAGACTAGCCGGGGTGGAAAAAAAGATACATAATCAATCCACAAGTTGCTCAAAAACAGACGTAGAGCAAATTCATGAATTTGCTCTACGATATTTAATTCTGAAACTATTTGTTATCACTCTGAGTCTCTACACCTGATAATGCGTTCCCATACTTACTCTGGCTTCAAGAGTGGCATTGGTCACTGCAATTGCAGTCTGCACGCCGTTTCTTAGCTCAACTGTGTCTTTAGTCATTTTTGCTCTTCTGTAGAATTGCTCTACTTCTGACTGCAAATGTCTGAAGATTGTATGGGCGCGTTCCAGACGTGGTCTTGTGCGGATAAGTCCGACGTAGTTCCACATTGTATTTTTTATATTATGCCAATCCTGAGCTATGAGTGCAGGATCGACAGATTCAAATTCGTCTTTCCAATCGAATATTGCAGGAAAGTAGTCATCTTTTCTGCTTCTTTCTGCGGCTTCTTTTCCTGCGATATGTCCCCAAACAACTGCTTCCAATAAAGAAGTTGAAGCAAGTCTGTTTGCTCCGTGTACACCTGTGCAGGCAACTTCACCAACGGCATATAGCCTTTGCAGAGAAGTTCTTCCTTTCAGGGAAACGCCAACGCCACCGCAAGAATAATGTGCAGCAGGAACTACCGGAATAGGCTCGCTGGTCATATCAATTCCGTAGTTTTTGCAGTGTTCGTAGATAGTAGGGAATCTGTCCTGCAGCCAGCTGCCGGGTTTATCAGTTATATCTAAATATACGCAAGGGTGGCTTGTTTCAAGCATTGTCTGGTGTATAGATCTGGCAACTATATCGCGTGGTGCTAAAGATCCAAGTTCATGGAAGGCATTCATAAATTCATTGCCTTTGTCATCTATAAGCACACCGCCTTCGCCTCTGACTGCTTCTGAGATCAAAAATCTTTCGCCTGCAGTGTATAAAGTTGTCGGGTGGAACTGGATAAATTGCAGATTAAAACATCTTGCTCCGGCTCTCCAGGCAAGTGCAATTCCATCGCCTGTGGACTCTTTAGGATTAGTTGTGTGCAAATAAATTTGCCCAACACCACCTGTAGCTAAGATAGTTTTAGAAGCAAAAACGGGAACAACTGTTTCTGTTTCGTTATCAAGGATATATGCTCCAAAGCAAGCCGGCTTTTCATATATATCTAAAGAGTTTTTTGAGTGGTGCGACAGTGTAAGTAAATCAACTGCCGTGTGGTTTGTAACCACTTCTATATTTGGATGATTTTGAACAGCTTCCATCACCCCGACGTGTATAGATTTTCCTGTTTTATCTTTAGAGTGAATAATTCTTGGCTCTGAGTGAGCTCCTTCAGCAGTCAAATCTAATCGGTTTTCCTTTTCATGCTTGTCAAAATTGACATGGCATCTATCAATAAGAATTTTTTTAACAAGTTCCGGTCCCATGTTCACCAGCTGATCAACAGCTACTTCCCAGCAGTGGCCGTCTCCGGCAATCATTATATCCTTTTTAAGTTTTTCAGGCGAGTCATTTAATCCTTTGTAAATAATACCGCCTTGGGCATAAGGAGTGTTTCCGCTAATCAGTTCTTTTGTTTTTGTAACTAATGTTACATGCTTGCCTTCATCAGCTGCTGCAAGAGCTGCCGTAGCACCTGCCAATCCTGATCCTATTATGAGGATATCAGTATACTTTGCCATTATAATTCACTTCTTTTAGTATGTCTTTAGTTTTTCGAGACTGCTATAAATTGTTAATATTTCAAGCAACTCGATAAGTGATGCGTTTGGTGTTCTTTCGGACATCTAAATCAAAAATAAACAATTTTTATCCTAAACCCAAGAATAGAAAGGAATGATTGCAATAAGACTCTAATAACTAAGAAAAATAATAATATAAATATGGAGTAATCTGTTATCCCACAGTATACATACTGAATCGCTCGCAAAAAATTAGAACACTGATTATTAGATAGGAAATAGTATTTAAATTGATATCAAATACGGAGACTAACATGTCAAAACAAGATAGGTCAAGCTTAAGTAACAAGTTTGAAAATTATGTAATGGATTTCTTTATAAAAAGATCTCAGAGCAACAGGTTTAATTTGCGAATTAAAAAAATAACAATCTACTTCATCTATGTGAACGACAATTTCAGGAACAAAGCGAGGAAGCCTTCCATATTTCAAGGTAGCCAAAATTGAAAAGGCACATTTATCAGGATACTAGAAAAGAAAACAAGCAACTATAGGAAAGTCTTTATAGAATTGATAAAAAGTATAATTAGTAATAAATTTCATTCGAGAAAAAAAAGAATTAAGAAACCGAATTAGGGCTTGATTTTTTTTATTTGTACAAATGTATACAACACACAAGTATAAAAACAGGAAATTGATTTCAACCTGTGAAATTATTCGCAGTATGAGCTATAAATATAATTGTTTGGCTAATACTGTGATCAAATTATTTTTCAAAAATATAAAAGCAGAATTAACATGTTGTATAAATATAAAATTTAAAATGAGGCATAAATAGTATTATTTGAGTATATTAAATGTTTTATAATACAAAGTGTTTATATCTATCTAGATGAGACAAATCTCCTGCACAAAATGAAAATGAGTCTTGACTTGCTGCCCGAATTTTTATTGAGGGGCAATCCAAAAATCCATATTTAGCATAACTATTATAATTATATATATGTACAAATAATGGTATCTTAAATTTCACAAAAGGAACTAAACATGAAATACCTAATTGCCTTTTTTGCCTTTGCAACTCTGCTAAATTGCTCAGTTTCAACTTTATACTCTCAAACCAAACCGGAAGATACTGATAATAATGGATATATCAACATCTCAACTCTTGACAATCTGCGTTGGGTCACTGAAAACCCTTCTTCATGGGAATGGAATTTTGAATTGGATAATGATATTGATGCAAGTGTTACAAAACATGCTGATTGGAAATTTCTACCAATCGGTAGCGATCCAGAAGAAAATGGGACTGCATTTACAGGTATATTTAAAGGAAACAACCATAGAATATTCAATTTGTATATAAATGCACCAGATAAAAAGTATGTAGGTTTGTTCGCTTATATTTCAAAAAACAACTTGGATCAAGGTGGCGAGATTACACAATTAGGAATAATAAATTGTTCAATTACCGGAAGAATTTGTGTTGGAGCTATAGCCGGATATTCCAAAGGTAATATAAAAGAATGCTGTGCAAGTGGAAATTTAACAGGTGAAAATTGTGTCGGTGGTATAATCGGATGGAATGATGGAAATATTGAGCAATGCTTTTCTTATGGAGAAGTTAATGGCTCTTATACCGGAGGTGTAGTTGGCTATAATGATTACGGTACAGTACGAAACTGTTATTCCAGAGCAAAAGTAACGGGAAAAGAAGAAAGTGGTGGAATAGTCGGTTCCAATTATGGGGCTATTTATTACTGCTATTCTGCAGGAATCGTTCTTGGAGATAAAACAGTTGGCGGTGCAATCGGGTTTAGCCATTATGTCGGAGTAGATTATAATTTTTTTGATAATTCATTAAATAATTCCATTCCGCCAATCGGTGATGGACTTACATATGGTGCAGGAGGTCTTAGCACAGAAAAAATGAAATCTAAGTCTTCTTTTACTGAGGCCGGTTGGGATTTTGATAATATCTGGGATATAGATATTGAAGAAAATGACGGATATCCGATTTTGAAAGGGATGCAGACAGTATCTGTTAAAATCAATAAACTAACAGAAGTCAACCGTATAAATATATTTCCAAATCCTGCTACAAACCAAATTTCAGTAAACAATACCTTATTCGGTGATATCAAAATCTATAATTCCCTTGGAATGCTTGTAATACAACATGATTCCAATACTAGGGCAGAAAACAGCACAATGGATTTAGATATTTCTCATCTTGAACTTGGCACTTATGATATTATAGTTTCCGAAGATGACAATCTTAAATTTGGAAGATTTATAAAAAAATAGAATCTACACTTTTATTAATGTTGAAATATCATCAAAGTAGTTGATAGATTTTAATTATCAAAATAATCCCTGGTAAAATTTTTATCAGGGATTATTTATGCATTATCTGATGTAATTATATGGTATAAAATATTTATGAATCAACTGTCCCAGATACACGACTTTTGATATTCTAATAATAATTTAGATTTAAAAAACATAGGAGACAATATAGGAGCAAAATCTCTACACATATATCATGAATTAATTCAGACAAAGCTCCAATAGAATTGCTAGCCTAGTTTGATTTTATCTATCTCTTTCAAAAGATTAGCTTTGTAGATTTTACCGATTGGTATTTCATGTTTGCCTGCTTTGATTGTATTTCCATATATCTCGTCTATTTTATTAGGCGAAACGACATAGGATTTATGCACCCGGATAAAATTGCTATTGCTGAGTTTATCAACGGTATCTTTAATTTTTTCACGGATAAGGTATCTTTTATCTTTTGTGTAGAGATTGATATAATCTCCGCTGCTCTGAATATAGATAATATCATCCAGGAGAATTTTTATCGTTCTGTTATCATAATTGATAAATATGTAATTATAATCCTGAGTATTTTGGTTTTCTATATTTTCTATAGGGGTGTTTTCTATTCTCTCACAAACTTTCTCAATCGCCAGATAAAATCTTTCGAAGGAGAAAGGCTTAAGCAAATAATCTACAGCATTAAAATCATAAGAATCCAAAGCATAGTCTTTGTATGCAGTGGTAAAAATTATCATGGGTGGATTTTTTATGGAGCGAATAAATGCAAAACCTGAAAGATCCGGCATTTGGATATCCAGGAAAATCAAATCGATATCTTCTTTTTTTACTTTGTTTAAAGCTTCAAATACATCTGTATATGTGCCTGCAAGTTCAAGATAATCAATTTTTTCGCAGTAATCTACTATAACTTCGGAAGCTAATGGTTCGTCGTCCACTGCTATGCATCTAATGTTTCTCATTTGGACTCCCTATTTTTATAGTCAAATTTGAAATGTAGTGTTGTCCATCATCCTCTATTTCTAATTTGTAATCGCTGCCATATAAAAGATCTAATCTTTTCATTACATTATTAGTACCGATGCCTGTTGTTTCATCTTTGTACTGATCTTTATATAGATTTTCTGTTCTGAGAGATAATATCCCGGCATTTACTGTTATATCTATTTTAGCATAAGCTTCAGGGGTATTGATCAGCCCGTGCTTAAAGATATTTTCAATAAAAGGAATCAATAACAGCGGATATATACCTGTATCTGAAGACGCAATTGATTTTTCATATTGAATTATTTTTGGATAAGGCATTCGCAACTTCTGAAGTTCTATAAAAGAATCAATAAACTCGAGCTCTTTAGATAAAGGAACTTTTTCATCAATATTATCGATTAAGTTATAGCGCAGTAATTCTGACAACTTCAAAACAGCTTCAGGTGCTGCATCTGACTTTCTTTTTACCAATAAATATATATTATTTAAAGTATTAAAAAGAAAATGGGGACTAATCTGATGTCTGAGTAATGCTAATTCCGCTTTTGCAAGCTGTTCAGAAAGTGCTTGTGTTTTGAACCAGTCGCTAAGCAGTCTCGCACCAAAACTGATAACAGTAAAAAATATATAGTAGAAAATTACCGGATAATAAAATGTCAGCCGACTTGAAAAATATTGAATTTTGTCTGTAAGTTGATAGAGCAAATATCCATGCCCAATAAACAGAGCATACGCAACAAACCAAACCAGCAGCAAAGCAAGACAATATTTAAGATACTTTTTAGGAAGCAATAACTTAGGTATCAAAAGGAAGTAATTTGTATAAAAAATATACGCGAAAATGGCATAAAAAGTAAACTGCTTAAATACCAAAAAGCTCATCACTTCTTTTCCCGGATTGCTTGAATCCAGGACGGTCTGACCCACATACAAGATCCAAATCAGGAGATGTGCGATAAAAATATATATTTTTCTTTTTTCCATAGTCTTACTAAAAATATTAGAATCAAGCTAATATATAAAAAATATACTATGTACTTGCTTTTTTGCAAGACGTATATGCTCTATAACAAGTTAAACGTTTATCCATCGATAAAATAAGTTTATTAGTCAATAACAGCTGTCTGTCGAATATATTTTATGGAGATTATTGAAATCCCGATATTCATTTAGTTAGTATGTTTAACAGTAAAAGTGAATGGATATATTATGAAATATTTACTATCTATTTCGGTGCTGCTTATATGCAGCTACTTCTCAGTTTTTGCCCAAAATACGGGCAGTTTTGCAATGCAGTACGACGATAATGGTACTAAAAGAACTTTCGCAATGTATGTTCCGGAAAATTATCAGGCATCTAAATCTTACACCTCGATTCTTGCAATCCACGGAGGTGGAATGCCGGCAACTTTTATGCGCGACTGGTTTAAAACCAATGCAGATAATGTGTCCGGTATTCTAACTTGTCCGGATGAAAATGACACTTGGAACGGTAGCGTTGCTGTTAATGCTTTAAATTGGACAGATCAGACTTATAATCTTAACCCTGAACAATTGGTTGTATCTGGATTTTCTAAAGGTGGGGAGTTGGCCATGAGATTAGCTTGGACAAGCCCTGATAATGTGAATGGATTAATTGTTGTAAACCCATTTATCGCATCGATTCCGGATGAGTTAAAAGCAAATATCAGCAAAGTTCCCACTGCTATAATACTTGGGAAAGCTGACGACAATTACAATAATGTAAAACAAGTCGCACAGGAAATAAATAACGCAGGTGGTCAATTTCTTTTGATTGAAAAAGAAGGCGTTACTCATGCAGACCAAAATTACATGATAAGTCAGGAATTTTATGATGACTGGATGACATGTTTTACTTTCATCTTTGGTGAGCAGTCTGATCAGCAAGTTGATTTGAATATGCCTATGGATAATCTTTCAAATTTACTTACTCCTGCTGCACTTAGCTGGAATGCTATGGATGGCGCAGATGAATATACTATTGAGATTTCTGATGACGAAATGTTCGAACATATAGCTATGCAAAAAACAACTTCAGATCTTTATGTAGTGACAGATAAACTAGATGACAATTCTCAGTACTGGTGGAGAGTTTCAGCTCTTATAAATGGAGAAAAGAAATACACTTCTGACGTTCGAACTTTTTCAAGTTATTCTGATCCGCAAAATACCGGACATATCTATTTACCTGTTGAATTAGATTCATTTGATAATGAAATCAGACATTTCAGCGTTGAGTTTCCTTCATCTTTCAGCTTTTCAAGCGAATATAATATCATTCTTGGCTTGCACGGAATGGGACAGACAGAAACAAATATGTCTCAATTCCTAAAACCTTACACTGATTATGTAAATGCAGTTGTTGTATGCCCAAGTGGCAAAGGTGAAAGACATGATGATGAATTTGGAGGAATGGAAATTGAAATAGCTAAATATGCTGTTGAAAAAGTGAAAGATATGTTGAACACAGGCGATAATAATGTTTATCTGCTTGGTTTCTCTTATGGCGGAAGAGAAGCAATGTATTACGGTTTGCAAAATCATGATTATTTCAAAGGCATAATTGGCTTATCTCCGGCAATTCAAAGTGATGATGATGCGAATAATAATCTTCCTATTCCTTGGGCGAACCCGTTTATGTTTGGAAATACAGTTGAAATTCCTATCTGCATACTAGATGGAAAGTCAGACGCAAACTTTATAAATTCAATTTCTACCTTCTACGATAATTTGATGGATAACGGTGGACACATGATGCATTATACATTCGCAGATGCAGGGCATGATGTAACTGTAAGTTCCGAATTTGACGCCAAACTGAAAGAGTGCTTTGACTTTATTAATATGGATGGCGGACTTCCCGGTATTTTTAACTTACTTTCTCCTGAAAATAATGCTACAGATCAAGCACTTGACGTAACTCTTGAGTGGATTGAATCAATGGGTGCAGGGCAATATGAATTAGTCTTGTCAAAAAATGATGATCTATCAAATCCAATTCAAAATAACATTTTAGACGGGAATCTTAATCAGTTATCAGACTTAGAAGAATCAACTACTTACTACTGGAAAATAAGAGCACTCAATACTTACGGATGGACTGCCTGGTCTGAAACTAGAAGCTTTACAACAGGTACAAAAAGTTCAGTATTGGAAACTGAAAACGGAACGATGATGATTTATCCAGTGCCTGCAAATGATTATTTGAATTTAGATTTCTCAAATCAGACTTTTATGGATGCAAGTATTGAAATCTTCAACTCTATAGGCCAAAGGGTATATTTGAATAAGGATGTAAATAATCTGAAATTACAGATTAACCTGATTGATTTCAAAGCAGGTCAATACTCAATTCGTATCAACCTAAATGGCGAAGTTTACAACAAATCATTTATAAAACTATAAGTATAAAAGTAGGTAATCTAAAAAAAGGGCTAATTGTTTAGATTAGTCCTTTACATTTTTGATAACCCTAGAATTTGTCTTTTCCCAAATTTAAGTTTTACCTCTCCATTCCATATTGTTAGAATACTCGTAGAAGAAGATTTGTCATCACTACTTGTTTAAGTATAAAGAAAAATTGTTTTGCATTATACAATTACCCCCTTGAGAAGTGCGTGACCTAAGTGAAGGCAGGTGGATAATTACTAAAATATACTTCTACATTATGCCAAGAAGCAATATGTAACTTTCAAATATTTTTGAAAATACAAAAACTTTCTTTATATTTAAGATATGATACTAAGTGAAGCACAATATAAATTTATAATGTCTTGGGGTAGCCTTGGATCGCAATGGGGAATGAATAAAACTCTGGCTCAGATCCATGGACTTTTCCTTGTTACGGAAACGGTGCTCAGCACTGATGATATTATGGAACTTCTCAAAATCTCAAGGGGCAATGCAAATATGAATTTGCATACGCTACTGGATTGGGGGATGATATATAAAGAACATATTCCCGGAGAAAGGAAAGAGTACTTTATAGGCGAAAAGGATATGTGGTTAATTTTGAAAAGGGTAATGAAAGTAAGGAAAGAAAAGGAACTTGATCCGATGTTACACATGGTTCAGGAGCTTAAAAAGACTGAAAAAGAAAATAAATCAGATGAATCGATTGCTTTTGTAAATAGATTGGAAGAAATAGAGAAGTTTGCAAAACAAGCAGATAAGACTTTATCAACTTTACTAAGCTCAGATGAAAGCTGGTTTTGGAGCACATTTATGAAACTCATGAAGTAAATTTTTTTTGTTCTAAATTTCAAAATATTCTGAAAATACAGAAAAAAGGAAAAGTTTAAATGAAACGAATAATTGTTACCGGTGCTTTAGGGTATTCAGGTAAAGTGGTTGCCGAAAAACTTATTCAAGAAGGCTATGAAGTAAAAACACTGACGAATTCTTTGAATAAAGAAAACCCATTTGGAAGTAAGATTGCTATAGAGTCTTTTCATTTCGATGATCAAAATTTGATGTCAAAATCTATGGAAGGCTATGATACACTAATAAACACATATTGGGTAAGATTTAATCACAATAGATTCAACCACTCTGATGCTGTGAGTAATACACAAAAACTTTTTGACTCAGCTAAAAAAGCAGGTATCAAAAGGATTGTTCATGTCAGCATTACGAATCCGGATAAAAACTCAGATTTGGAATACTTTAGAGGAAAAGGTGAATTAGAAGATTATCTTAATAATTTAGATGTTAAATATTCGATTGTTCGTCCGGCTGTACTTTTTGGAAGAGGTGATATCCTAATAAACAATATTGCCTGGATGGTAAGAAATCTTCCGATTTTTGGAGTTTTTGGTGATGGTAGTTATAAACTTCAGCCAATCCATATAGAGGATTTTGCTGAAATATTGATAGAAGAAGCTAAGAAAACTACAAATAATATAATTAATGCGATTGGCGCTGAAACATACTCATATAGAGGCTTGGTAGAAACAATGATGAAGATTATTGGGATACATAAACCAATAATCAAAGTTTCACCTTCTATCGGATACTTTGCCGGGAAAATAATAAGTAGTATTAAAGGAGATGTTACAATCACCAGAGCAGAAATTAAGGGGCTGATGGATAATTTATTATATGTAGATGATTTGCCAAACGGAAAAACAAAACTGAGTGAGTACATAAAGAACCATAAGGATAATATTGGTATCAATTACGCGAATGAACTTGCTCGAAGGATGTAATCTTATTTCTTTAGCTTAACCAAAACCAAACATACAATACTCCCTAAATTGATTTAATCTTGCAAAAGCTTTTGCATAATTTTGAATATAAAAGTATGCAAAATAATATAGGCAAAATAATGACTTATCAAAAAGCTTTAAATCGTTTTCTAATGCTTATTGCATTGGTTGTAATCAGTATCCCTCAAATAGTAATCGCTCAGCCTGCTTTACCAACACCGGTAGATGCAGATTCTTTGGATGCATTGGACGGATATAGTTTTATTATTGGTAGTGATCTTGGGAGAAATGCTTATTACCAGCAAAAACCAACTGCTGAAATGATGGGAGAAGTTGCTGATATTACAGGATCTGAATTTATAGCTGCTCTTGGAGATATTCATCACTACATGGGTGTGCAATCTGTAAATGACCCGCTATGGATGACAAACTATGAACTAGTTTATAGTCACCCGGAACTGCAAATTCCCTGGTATCCGACTCTGGGGAATCACGAGTATAAAGGTAACACACAAGCAGTAATAGATTATAGCAAAATCAGCAGAAGATGGCAAATGTCAAGCAGATATTATGCAAAAGAAATTGAGGTTTCTGATTCTGTTACAGCATTGCTTCTGTTTATAGATACACCTTCACTTATTGATAAATACCGTACTGACAGAGAAGAATATCCTGATGCAGCCAAAGTCGATATGCAAAAACAACTAAATTGGATAGAAAAAACACTTAAAAATTCCAAAGCAAAATGGAAAATCGTGATGGGACATCATCCGATATATTGCGGTACTACTAAAACTGAAGAAGAACAACTAGATTTGCAAAAAAGACTGCAACCAATACTGGATAAATATAAAGTTGATATGACTTTCTGTGGACATATACACAACTTCCAGCATCTTAACATCAAAGGTTCCGATATAGACTATATGGTGAATTCTTCCGGTTCTCAATCTCGTGAAGTAGAACCTCGAGAAGGGCAAATATTTACAAACCCTGAAGTAGGTTTTTCTATTTGCACTTTAGAAGATGATCAGATCAAAGTTACTTTTGTCAATCAAGATGGAAAAATTGTATATCAATACAGCAGAAAAAAATAGGACCAAAAAAGTATCATATTTTTGCTGTATTTCAACACCAATTCCAGTAGAGAAAATTCATGAATTTTCTCTACTGGATATATTCTCACACAGTGAGCTTGTAATGTTTTTATATAAGACCTAATTTTTGTAATCTTGCATTGATAGAGGCTATATTCTCTTGTTTAACAGAATCTACAATCTTATAAAAATCTTTACGGAGGGATGGATTTCTATCAGAAATCACGAATAGTGATTCGATACTATTTACTCTGATAAGTTTGCCTTCTTTACTATTCAATACTTGCTGTTTTAAGATATTCCAGACAGATGATGTCTCTTTTTCAGAGAGCTCTATTTTGGAAACTAATTCCGGTAAAAATCTTTTCAATAAAGGATTCTGTGTGCCATTCATCAAAGTAATAATATCAGTTATACGGCTTTGAATAAACTGAAATGAGTCAGCAGGAAGTTCTTTTAGGATTTGCACAGTCCTTTCAATTTCAGCATTACTTTTGGAATAAAACTTAAAGAAAATAATATCGAATTCTTCTTGAGAAGTGATTATTGGCAGATCTAAACTATTGAAATCTTCCTGAGTTTTTCCAATCACCTGAGTATATACAACTTTTTCGAATGTATTAAGGTTCAACATCTCCTCAAGCATGCCTCTGTCGACCAAGCCTAAAACTGCAGTGCTTAAGTTTGCAGCAGCACAATAAAGATATACATTTTGACTTATGAATCCGGTATCCACAGCTGAGGTTTTCATTTTTCTTATGTCATCTGTGAAAACTAAGTTTGTAAGCTTAGCATAATCAGAGACAAAGATTAATGCCAGAGGTGCCGATTGCATCATTTTTTGAGTACCTATATACTCTCTTATGTCTGACTTTATTGTTTGTTTAAGGGTGTGGGCTCTCTCGTCATATAGGAATACACCTTGTTCTATCGCAACATATACTTTTATTTCCTGAGAATTACATGCTGAAGGAGCTGTCCTTTTTATGGTCTTCTCTTTTTTTGATATTTGATTAACTCCGCAAGCAGCCCACAAAATATTAGATATTTCCTGAAGAGAAAGGGGAGAGTCTGTCCATTTACGTTTAGTTCTTCGTAGTTCCAAAGCTTTCATTAAAGGGAATTGCAAATCTTTTTGAGGGTTAGGAAGTGTGATTGTTTTCATGATATTTAATCTTTTGTTGAATAAATCAATCGCAATATAGCGGATTTGATTTTTTTACTATAATACAATTTTAAAAAAACATATAATATACCCTCCCATCCTACCACTTCACTATTTTGATACTTGTTTTTTATAAGCCCAGATAATAATATAATATAATATTTGTATTTTATTGTATTTATACATATTATTGATTTAGTATTGTATTAAATAACTATTGTTTATAATCAATTATTGCTACGACTGAATAATATTTTGTAACTCATTAAAGTTAGTACTTTGACGGAGTCGAGATAAGTTCTGATTTATCTGATCTAGAGTATAAACTAAATAAAAAAATGCTATATGTCATATCATTTATGCTTGACAATAAACCATATGTCATAAAGTATTTGAATGATTAATGTTTTCAATAGAGGTCAAATTATTGATTTGGCCTCTAACTATTTACTTCAGGAGGAAAAATGAGACTCGCATTTACACTTTTTTTAATACTTTCTCTGTTTACGAAAGTATATGCTGGCGAATGGCATAATTATGATGTGCCGTTGCATGGTTTTCAATTAAATAGTATCATTTCTCATGATAATTCCTTATTTACTTGTGGGAATGACGGAATTATTTTGAAAAGTGACGATGGGTTTGAAACTTATAATAGACTTCTGGTACAAGAAAAGTATAATAACGAGAAGTTTAATCAGATGTGTAGCTTTTCGGATATCATTTTTACTTCTAGCGAAGCAGGCAATGTTATTTATTCAACTGATAATGGGATGACTTGGAATGAATTGTTGATTCCAAATAAGAAGAAAATATTTGATATGAAAGCTGATGATTCTCATCTAATTATTGCTTGCGAGGATGCGACTTGTTTAATAATAAACAGTTCTCTGGATATCGAATATTCTACAATTCCTGATATCGATAACAACGATGTATTAGCTGTTGAAATCATGAGTTCCGGTGAATTTATTGCCGGTGGTATCGGTGCATTTTTAGCAAAATCTGATGATCTTGGAAAAACATGGACTATCACAAGAAATGTAGCAAATATTTCAGATGCAGTCACTGATATACATGAGGCAGATGGTATTATATATGCCTCTACTTCTTATGGCTGGATAGTTTACTCTAAAAACAAGGGGAATTCATGGTTAATAAAAAATAAGGATCAAGAACCCAAAGCAGGGCTTTCTATTGCACCTATTTATAACTTTCGTGTTATAAATGGCAATAAATTTTTAGCCTTTGGTCCATTTTCAGGGCAATATCAATCTGTTGATGGAGGCGATACTTGGAGTTTAGTTAAAGTTGATGGTTATTTTGGATTTGCTGTAAATGACATTTTGACTTTCGATAATAAAATATTTATAGTAGGAGAGACTAATTATAACTCCTCAATTATTCAGGTTGCTTCTGATTTTACATCAAAATGGGGAACTAGAATTTTCGAAAATAATCTTACCTATGATGATAGCTTCATAGAATCTAATCGCTTGACTAATGAAAAGGGCTTCTCGATAAATAATGATTTATATTATTTATCGAAAAATAAAGAAAGATCTTATATCAAAGGATTAGGAAATAAATCTGATATAGTAATAGAATGCGATTCAAATGTAGCCAAAGTGTTCCCATTTGAAAATAAAGTGTTTGTTACTTATTTAGGTGGTGTTTTCAGAATGTATGACTCAAATTTTGAGAGCTTCGAAGAATATAACCTTCTAGATACAGTGTCATATTATAATGAAGTATCATATGTTGCAAAAATTACTCATGGCTATATGATTTTTATGCGAACTTATGACATTGAAAGTAATACGGATAATTTGGAGATATATGCAATTGACGATAATGGAAATTTTAACAAACTTCCAGATTCTTTTAGGCAAGATGCAATCTGTATTTCACCAGTAACAAGTCTTAAAGATAATCACGTTCATTTTAGCACTTTTAAATATGACAAAAATAGTAAACAAGCATATGGGATGTTTTCAAATTACAACGACAACTTAGAATTCGGCTTAATTGATACAAATACAATAAATCCTAACATTTTTTCTATAAAAGATATCTATTATAAAACGGACAATACATTTTCTTATGTATTGAAAAACAACGAAGATAGTACTTATACCATCAAAGATTACAATGAAGATACTAGTCAGTGGTCAGTGGTTGCTGAAGGAGTTAGTGATTTTAAACATTTTACAGGCTCTTTGAATATAACGCATATTAATGATACATTGCTAATAGGGATAATTAGAAATGGAGATACTGATTTCCTTTTTGATAGCAATGATGAAGGTGTAACTTGGTCTATAGATTCTTCTTTTAACAGACTGAATTTTACATATAATCCAAGTGTTAATGATTTATTTCTATTCCGAGATACAGTTTTTGCATTTTGCGGAAGAAACAGAATTGCATATAAAGCATTGAGCCCAGGAACTTCTGTAGAAGAAAAAAGATGGAATAAAACAGAAACTCTTTATGTAGAAACTTTTCCAAATCCGGCAACTTCTCAGTTAAATGTTGAGTTTGACGGAATCATAGATTCTATAGATCTATATGATTTACAAGGTAAAATGGTACTTAATTCATATGAAAAAGAAATAGATATTTCCGATCTAAAACAGGGACCTTATTTTGTAAAAGTAAGTTCAAATGGCAAATCATATTTTAGCCAATTTGTTGTTGCCCGATAGAAGAAAAAAAATATACTTTTGAAAAGCCAAAAATAGAAGAGATTTTCGGCTTTTCTTTTAGGTATTTTATTAAAAACAAAAAGAGCTGCTTAATATTTAAATCAAGCAGCTCTGATTATATATTTAATCGAGCAACACTTCTCTTCGACGATGCTCAGGATACACTTTTCGCTTTGCTCGCTCAGTGTGCTTGGAATGATATCATATTATGTTTTTGTCATATATTATATCATCTATTTCACATAATTCAAATCATTATTTGCCGGAGCTTCAGGGAAAATCTCTTGCGAATATAAAGGTCTGCCTCTTTTTGTCTGACTAATCATAAGCATAGAATAGCTCATATAGTGAAACAATCGCTTAAGCTGATCAGAGGATTTCAGATTATCAAAAGCCACTATAGTAGCAGGTAAATCATTATTCCCTGGATGAGTCATATTTATTAGCAGTAAATTGCCTTCTAAAGAAATTTCCTTGTTAGTTTTTAGTATATTATTTTCTAAAGTAAATTCTTTAGGATATTTATTTTTAAACTCAGCAAAAAAGCTATTGTCTTTCTGACTGCCAAACACTAATATTGGTCGGTTTTTCCATTCATCTTTGTTCACTTTATCTACTGTTGTGTAGTCGCATTTATAACCACTTTGATTGAGCATTCCTACAAATTCTGCTGATACTTTATATTGTTTCGAATCTTCTTTAGGCAGAATAACTAATGGATTTTTGTAAAGCGTGCTTGCAAATGTATAAGGAATTTCAAAACTATTTAGATGTCTTAAAACCTGATAATCAGGATCAATTCTAACTTTGAGAATGTTCCCGCCAACTTCAAAGTTAAATTTATTCTCTTTGTCTTTTATTAGCACATCTTTTATGATTTCACCTTTATCTGTGCTGATTACAATCGGAATTTTCATTTCAAACTCCAAATCCTGGAGAATAGTAAAATCAAGTTTGCCACCGGATGCATTTTTTACATTTAGTTTTAAATTAGGTCTTTCTTTTAGATTTAGCCACTGTGAAAAGACATGCTCAATATCTGCATTCAGATTTGATTTATCAGCTGCTTTAGAAAAGACATTTTTTATATCCGTCCAACTAGCTCTCTTGCCTTTATATTCTTTAGCAAATTGCTTAATTGCAGAGAAGAAATCTTTCTCGCCAAACAATTTGAATAACTCATAAAATACAAAAGCACCTTTAGAGTATCCAACTGCTGCATCATCTGTGTGTCTCTGTGTTACGAATTCTTTAAGAGGATAATTATTTTCTTCCGGAAGAGTTTCTAAATCAATCAAAGCTTTTTTTCGCCAGTCTAAGGCTTTTTGTTCATTTCCTGTTTTAACATTATAGTAGTAATTTGAGCTAAATGTAGTCAAAGCTTCGCACCAGTTGCCTTCTCCTTCAGCTATATAGATACTGTTACCCCACCAGTTATGTACAAACTCATGTGCAAGTGATCCCGGAGCAAGAAACACCCATGGCATTTTCATAAGCATTCCGGTAATGAGAGTGTAATTTGGCATGCCGAAGCCTGTTGCAAAGAAATTTTCAACTATATCAAAACTGCTGTAAGGGTAGTCACCAAATAGTTCAGTGTATAAATCATAATATTCAGTCATTGCTTGAAGGTAAGCTTCACTGTTGCGGCTTTCTTCAAAAGTATACATTCTGAATTTTACACCTTTGTGTTCCCTTTCTGCATTAAAGTATTTACCGCCTACCAATGTTATATTATCAGTAGGGAGTTCAGTTTGAAAGATTTTAGTTTTCTTATCGCTACTAATTGTTTCGGAAATTACTTTACCTGAAGTAATAACTTCCAAGTTTTCAGGGAATATAACATTTACGGAATAATTACATAAATCATTATTATATGGGTAAAAGGCTCCTGCAGGTAAGTAAATACCTTCTCCTTCTTTGTCAGAAATCATTCCTCTCGAGTGAGCATGAGTCTCTTTTAGAGAGCGTTCCCCAGGTTTGTGGTAAACTGTACCTGCATAATATATTGTAAAATCTCTAGCTGAAGACGGAATTATAATCAGTTCCGAATAGTTCTCAGATTTTTCAATTTTGAAATCTATATTTTTGCCTTCTGCATTTGTAATCTTTTCTATCTGTAGTTCATTCAGAAATGTCAACTTAACCACTTTCTGATTGCCGGTTGTAGTGATTTTATCAGTCGCTACTAGTTTATTAGAAGCGGGGAAAAGCTCAATATTTATTTCATGACTCATATTGCCATTGTCAGCTGCACAAGCAGCTAAAAATGTCAAAGGAAGTAAAAGCAAAGAAAATAGTAATAGATTTAGCTTCATGATATGCCCTGTAATTATTTTTAGCTGTAAGTAATATAGGAAATTTTGCTTATGTAAGAAAGTTATGTTGTAAATTAAGTAGTAAATAGATATAGTACTCACATAGATTTTGATACATATTTATAAATTCAAAAGAGTATAAACTTTTTTTCTAAAGCTTTGCCCTATTGGTATATCTCTTGTTATAAGTTCAACAGTATTGCCATATAAGGATTTTATTTTTTTAGAATTTATAATAAATGATTTATGTGTTCGAATGAAATAACTCGGCAGAATATCATCAAAGTTTTTAAGAGTTAAATATGTGATGATTGAGTCTTTGTTAGTAACTACCTTACAGTAATCACCAATAGATTCAATATATTGAATATCATCTAAACTTACTCGAATTTGCTTTTTATCTGATTTAATGAATACCGCATTTATACTATCATTTGTAGAATTGGCAGTACGATATTTATAAATTTCAGGCATTCTATTCTCAGCTTTTTGAACTGCTCTAAAAAATCTGTCAAAACTAAAAGGTTTGTGTAGATAATCCACAGCATCAAGTGCAAAAGCATCTATTGCATATTCACAATAAGCAGTTGTGAAAATAAAAAGAGGTGGTTTTGCAAGTGATTTAATAAACTCTAGGCCGCTCAAACCAGGCATATTTATATCTAAAAAAATTAAGTCTATAGTATTTTCTTTTAGATAACTGATTGCTTGAGCTGCGTTATAAAATGTAGACTTTATCTCTAAATAAGTAGGAATTTCAGAGATATACTTTTCCACTATTCTAATAGCTGCAGGCTCATCATCAATAATAATACAATCCATAAAATTTTTGCTCATGTTTAGTAATTAAAGATGTGGGATTATTATTTCAGTAGTAAATTTATTAGCTTCATCAAGTGTGGTTAGTTTATAATTATTATCATATAAAAGGGCTAATCTCTGTTCCAAATTCGCAAGCCCTAATCCACTATATTTTTCAGAATTTCTAGTCTTTAAAGATTTTGAATTTACTAATTTAAAGACAATATTATCGTCAGTATTAAACACATCAATATAGATATATTTGTTTTCGTTTTCGAGCCCATGTTTAAAAGCATTCTCAACAATTGGAATTAAAATTAGGGATGGTACTAAACTATTTTTATTACAACTAATATTAATGGTGACATCAATGTCTTCTTCAATTCTTGTAATCTCTAAGTTTATATATTGACGAATAAAATCTATTTCCTTATACACGGGTATATAATTACTTTTAGTTTCATATATAACATATCTTAATAGATCCGATAACATAAGTACTATTTCAGGAGTCTTATCTGATTTTTCCAGGCTGTGAGAGTAAATGTTATTAAGTACATTAAAAAGAAAATGAGGGTTTAGTTGATTCTTTAGGTATTTGAGTTCAGTTTCAAGGGATTTCTTTTCTAATTCTTTTATTTTAAGAATATTTATCTGTTTAGTGTTCCATTGCTTCCATGAAACTAAAAGCTGATATAGGAGACTCCAAACAAATAGAATCAAACTGTGAGTGGATACTTCCCAATAATAGTATGAAAAAGTTTTTTCAGATACAGGAACATTAAACGATAATATCCAATAATCAAGCAACAGAATTATTACATACCAGACATTAGCTGCAACAAAACAAGAAGATAAAATAAATAACAACTCTCTGAGAATTCTATTGCTTTTCTTTTTTTTATAATTATAGACTGTGGATAGTATTATGCTTAGGGGTATACCTGAGAATGTCAACAAGATGAGATAAATTGACATTATCTGACTAGATAAGGAGAATGTATAGTTGAACTGTAAAACATATAGATAATGTATAGTCCAAAATGTAAGTTGGAAGAACCAATAGTATTTTCTTTCAAGCTTTTCCATTAAGTCTAAATTTATGTAAAACATAAACTTAAATAATTTCAACAGAAATCCTAAGTTTTTTCTATGAACAAATCATTTTTGACTATCAACTGCCTTATTCTTACGATTATGCACTAAAAGTAGAAATATATGCAATCAGTATCAAAAAAAAGCCAAGTGTCGAAAATATTTTTTCCGAGTCTTGTCTAGTAGTATTTTTATTTAGTTCTAAGTACTATTTATCAATGAGGCATCTTATGAAGTTCGTAATAGTTTTTTTGGCTTACTTAAGCAGTACATTTATCCTTGAAGCTGAAGTAATAAGCAAAATATTTGATCCCGCTATTGAAATTAAACCACCTGTTTCGTCAGCAAAGAATAAAAGCTTTGATATTAATCTTGATGGTGAGATTGATTTCTACTTCACGGTAAATAATTTTCCTGATTATGAGAGTGTAACATTTGGAGGTGTACAAAAATATAATCAAATGCTAGGTAGTGGAGATACAAGTAGTCTCTGGAGTTTTTTCCCTTTGTGTTTAGATGAAGAAATAGAAATTTGGAATGAATCTTCTGGAATATGGTTTAACGAATGGGATGATATTTGGAAACATGAAGAGTCCGCTGTTATTGCCGGGTATGGTTTAGAAGGTGAAGGACATTGGAAAGGACTTACAAAAAGTCGATTCCTAGCATTTAGGATTTCAAAAAATAATAATTTCTACTATGGATGGTTTGAAATATATATACCTGATACACCTAATGAATGCATTATTAAAGCAATGAGCTATGAAACACAACCTAATAAAGCTATAATAACACCAAAGTCAGATGTTAGTGTGTCAGAGCAACTTCCTTCCTTACTGCATGTTTATCCTAATGTTGCAACTGATAATATTAAAATTGAAATTCTGGACGAAACTGTGCAAAAATATGATATTGTATTAGTGAATACTTTAGGTGAACAAATACATACATTTATAAATCAACAAAATAATAATCTAAATCTGTTTGTAGGGGATTTGCCTAAAGGTATATATTATGTGATGATTAAATCAAATAAAAATGTCTGGACACGACCAATTATACTGATGGAGTAAATGAAGTGACTTAAAAGAGCCATAAGATAGATGGTTTTTCTTATTTCACCAATAGTCTTCAAACAAGAGTATAGTTAATGCAAATTTTTGTGACTTTGAAAGGATTAACTTTTATATCTATCTTTGAAAGTAATAAGCATGGTATAAACTATTTCAAATTCTCCACTTAGATTAGCTAATGAATATGAAATAGTCTTATTGGACAAGAGACTGATAATGGCATATTTATTTATAGGAAAATATTTATATCGAGGTGATTGTATATCAAATGTACTAAGGTATTTAAATAATAGCATTTTAATAACGTATCGAGAAAATTATTATGTCTAACACTCTTGAAAATTTTAAAAAAGAAGCACCTGAAGTTCAAAAAGCTTATCAGGGATTTATAAGTTCGCTGATTGAATTGGAGGGGCTGGACGGAAAAACAAAACAACTTATTTATATAGGAATGAAAATCATCTCTGATGATTTGAATGCTGTCAGAATGCACGTGCCTATGGCAAAACAACTCGGAGCTAGCAGAGAGGAAGTTGTAAGTGTTGCAATGCTTGCTGTTTCCGTGATTGGACTCAAAGCCGTTTCTACATTTCTGCCTGTAATAATTGAAAGCTATGAGAAGTAGAAAAAACAAAAGTTGCTCTGTTTCAATTCAGAGCAACTTTTATATGTTTTATGCGGCAATTTTATTCATTTGTCCAATGTCTATACATATCAGGAATTAAAGATTTCCTTTGTTGCTTTTCAAAACCTTTAAAAACCTGTAGGAGTCTATTCTCAGGATTCTTTGCAAATACAGAATCAAATAGTTCTTTTGCTCTTTTATCATTATATAGCAATCTGAGAGTTATCATTTTTTCGCTAAGTTTTCCAATTCGCATCTTTTCATCCTGCAAAGTATCCAGAATTGAATTTTCTAGTTCATAAGCTTTTTTATACAATAATTCTGCCTTGTCATATTCCCTAATTGCCTCATAATAAAGCCCTTCCTGTTGAATAAAATACGGCTCATTAGGATAAAACTTCTGTAAGATTGATATGGTTTCGAACATACCTTTTATATCAACAAGTTTATGTTGCACTTGTAATTTCATAACATAATAATTTGGTGCATTTGGACATAGTTCGATAGCTTTATTAGCTAAATCCAAAGCTTTTATGTAATCACTTTTTTTATCTGACATAGACATAAATATTTTCTGAATCTGATTGGTTATTTCCTTTGCTTGTTCAAGTAATTCCTTTGAACAAGTATCTTTTTTATATTCTTGTGTAGATTGTTGCTTTGAGTTCTGCTCTACATCAATTGTTTTTGTCGAGCAGCTAAAAATAAAAATGATGAGTATAGTTAATATCATTACAAAGCCAAACTTCATAGTTAATTCCTCTTTTTAAGGATTATACATTCAATATTTTCCCAAAATAGTGATAATATCAATATCATCTTTTAGGTACTTCACAACTTAAAAATAATTTTCAAATACACCTTTTCCTTCAAACAATTTCGTAGAGTATAAGCAGGAAAATGAGTATATTATTTTGCGTTTTGGATAATCGAATTATTGTATACCTAAGATTCCATGTATTCAACAAGTTAAAGGGCAAAAGAATGCTGCTTATTATTGACAATCAGAGTTCGTTTATTAAGAAATTTAAGAGGCAGTTCCTCTCGGAACAAGATTTTGATTATATCTTCTTTGATCATAATCAACCTATAACCTTGTCTGCCAAAACAGATATTAAAGGGCTTATTTTGTCCGGTGGGAAAGGTAATCCATTTGAACCGCTTAATCTGACTTCTAATTTTGTAGCTTTAAACTGCTTTGATGTTCCGACTATTGGCTTTTGTCTTGGACATGAAATAATTGCAGCTGCTTACAGGGGTAGGATTAAGAAACTTTCGGCAAATCAGAATAAAAAAGAAGTAGTCAGAATAGATGTACCGGATGATCCGATATTTGAAGGACTTAATAAAACAGAAGTAATGCTCACAAAAAGACATTCTTTCCATGTGGCTGAACTTCCTGCAAATTTTATTAGCCTTGCTTCTTCGGATGTTACGCCAAATGAAATTATCAGACATAAAGAAAAGCCAATATATGGTTTTCAAGCGCATCCGGAAGTATCAGGCGAAGACGGTATGAAAATGCTACACAATTTCCTGAAAATATGCGGGATATTTTAGATAATAGCAATATTAGTAAAAAAGCTGCTTAAGTTGAATACTTAGGCAGCTTTTTGTTAATAATATAGAACCAAAAACATATCTCTGAATTTTACCCTATCAAGTAAAATTCTTTTAATCGATTAATTGCAATCTGAATATGCTTAGGTTTCATGATGTCTCTTTTACGTTCAGTCCAATTCCCGATCTCATCTTCAATTTCTTCGAATGTGTTTTTGTTAGTTTCCTTGCAGATAAAATCAATAGTTGCCAATAGCTCTAATCCATATGGAGATTCAAAGCCTTCTATGAAATCGAGCAATTTATTAACCCTAATATGTTGATCTTCAGACAATTTTGAAGCAAAATAAGACTCTATTTCTGAGTATTTTTGTTCAATCATTTTGATTGGCGTCATTGGGGCAGTTTTATTTTCATCAAAAATTATATATGTATTATTCAAACGTTTTAAAAGATGAGTCAAATTATGAGCATAAGGGCCGTAAGTTCCTTTTTTGTATACTAAGTTTAATTCCTCTTGAAATCTTTGTATAAAGTAAGCTACTTTCTGTGCTACAATTAAGTTTGTTTGATAACCTAATACTTGGTATTTCCACAAAACATAAAGAAAAATGGCTCTTTTATCTGTCAAAGAAGCATCTTTTGGAATAGTAGTAGTTTGATTTTTGAATCCGGGTTCAAAAATCAATATTTCTATATCATTTGAGAGATCATCTAGATACTGTTCAATTATATCCTTAACCTTTAACCATTCTAATTTGCCATTACCGGCTCCTAATGGAGGAATTGAGACAGACTTGATTTTATATGTATTAATGACCTCTATTAAGTCTTCAAGTCCTGAAGTTATGTATTCATATCTTGATGGATTACGCCAATGTTTTTTAGTTGGAAAATTAATGATATATTTTGGATACAACTGCTCTGTTTCAGTCACAAACATTTTCCCGACTTCTACAGTACCTTCTTTACATGCCTTTGTATATAATTTATAATTATGAGGGAAAGTATTTTTGAAGGCTAAAGCAATACCCTTGCCCATTACTCCCACAGTATTCACCGTATTCACAATGGCTTCGGTTTCGCATCTCAATATATCACCACTAGTAAACTTAAGCATCTTAATAATACCAATCTTCATGTATTTTACAATCTAAAGATACATCTAAACTTTCTAAAATACTATTTGTTTTTTCTTGAGCATTTCTATCATAAACTGCAATTCCAATTAGACTTGAGATTGGGAACTCTTGATATATCAGCAATTCTGCCTGTTTCCTTCTTTTCCTGTCCTGGTCATCCTCTTGATTGCTCCAATTATTATCTTGAATAAGATCCCAGTCTATTTCAGCCAAACCTTCATCATTATTATAACATACTGACATACCCTCATAAGCATGCCCATCATAAAATATATAAGGTCTGAAGCTATTTTTAACTTTAGAATAAGTTGTCACTAAATAAATTATTTCTTCAGGATCACGTTTTTCAACTTTATTAAATCCATTTTGAATTACATACAACATAACTGACCGTTTGGCAAAATAAAAAGATACATAATCTCTAAAAGTACCTTTTGGAGTAAGAGGAATCAGCTTCGAACTTCTTTTCTCAATCAAAGACTGATCTCCAATACCAATATAATTAGGATCACAATGTTGATGATTTGGAGCAGTAAGCATCTGCGATTTAAGAATAAATTCCAAATTATCAATGTGGATTATTCTATAAAGACCTATATTCTCAAATGATTTCTGCACCAAACAACCTTTTTTGTTTATTACACTCTAAAACATACTCACAAACAACGCAATATTTAATATTGTAACTATAACACCGATCGTATAAAGTAAGATTTTAGTGAACGGACTGTTTTTATACTTGCCCATTACCTTTTCTGAGGATGTTAGATGGACTTGTAGGAATATGGTAAAAGGCAGCTGTATACTTAAAATCATCTGAGATATAATGAGTCCTTCAAACGGATTTGATATTAGAAATATTATTCCCAATCCTATCAGCAATGATATAGATACTCCTAATCTGGAGTGATTGTCTTTTATGTCATAAGGTTCTTCGTATAGCCCGGAAAATATTGAACCGGCTGCCATCCCGGATGTTATAGTAGATGCTATTCCGGCAAACAGTAACGCTACTGCAAATACAACAGAGGCGTGATCTCCCAGAAGTGGAGCTAGTAGTTCATTTGCCTGCTGCAACTCTGTAACAGGGGCTTTATTTACAAAAAAAGTTGATGCTGCAAGTAGTATCATTGCACTGTTAATCGCCCAGCCGATTACCATGGAAAACATAGTATCCATAAACTCATATTTGAGCTGCTTTTTGATAACCTTGTCATCTTTTAAATTCCACTGGCGACTTTGGATAACCTCAGAATGCAGGAATAAATTATGAGGCATAACTACTGCACCTAAAACACTCATGATTACAATCATTGAGCCCTCCGGGAAGGATGGCTTTACCCAGCCAACTATTGCTGCATTCCAATCAATATTTACTAGTGAAAGCTCATAAAGAAAGGAAAGACCAATTACTGATACAAATGCTATAATCCACTTTTCTATCATCTTATATGAGTTAGTGAAAAGCATTATATAAACAAAGATTGTGACTAAGATAGCACCTGCTCGAATCGGTATATCCCACAGCATATTAATTGCTATAGCTCCACCTAGTATTTCCGCCAGAGAAGTAGAAATAGATGCAAGCATAGCAGACGATAACAAAAATTTGGAATTCCTGGGTTTCAGATATTTTGTTGTGGCTTCCGAGAGACAAAGCCCGGTTGCAATGCCCAAATGAGCTACATTATGCTGCAAAATGATCAGCATAACAGTAGACAGAGTGACCATCCATAACAATGTATAACCGTAATCAGCACCTGCGGCTAGGTTAGATGCCCAATTGCCGGGATCTATGAATCCAACAGTTACAAGTAAACCCGGGCCTATAAATTTAAATATGTCTAGTGCACCATACTTAGCTTTATAGCCTTTTTTATCAATATTTTTAAAGATTTTAAACATGATATGTCTCGTGTAAAGAATGAAGTGATAGTTAGAGTCGAAAATATTCACTTATTATTTCAAATATTTATGAATTACTATGAAAATTAACTAAAGGCTCATCCACAAACTAAAAGCCGTCCAGAGTCAATCCGGACGGCTTTTAGTTTGCGCTTATATAATTAGATCTATTTTATAATGGTCATTACTTTAGTTATTATTCCTTGTGAATATTCCAAAGTAAGATAGTAGATCCCGCTGCTATGAGTGGCTGAATCAAAAGTATATGTATAATCTCCTGCACTAAGATATGCAGCTTCCAGATTTGCAATCTTCTCTCCCAATTCATTATATATATACAGATTAATCTGCTCAGCTTGAGATAAACTAAAGGATATTTCAGTTTGTTCACTAAAGGGATTAGGAGTGTTTTGATTTAATTGAACACCAAAAATTATTTCAGTTTTATCATATATACTAACATCCGGTTTTGCATCTCTTACTAGTCTTACATAGTTATATATGCGAATGACATCGCCCTGTGGACCGTGACCTGTCGGATAGTCATCAGGGTTTCCTTCTTTTGGATCGCTTCTTTGACAACCTGCTCCATGTACATCCATAAGCGTGGGATCGCCTCCCTGTGGATTTGTCATAAATCCAAGACCTTCGCCAAACGCCACGTAAGCTCCGGATGCTCCTTTTTGCATATTTGCATGAGTTGTACTACTCCAGTAAAACGGGAAATTTTTCGATCCACCTTCATCTGTTATTTCTGTGCAATTGAATAATGGATCTATTGCAGCAGTACCGCTTGTTGCTGGTGATCTTGTGTAATCAACTATACTTTGTAATTCTTTTACATTAGGTAGACGCCAGTCGTTGTGACCTAAAAAATTGCTCTCGTTTTGCTGAGTAACCCACTCTAAAGCTTCCTGCCAGTTAAGTCCGCTTTTTGAATCTTCTTGTGACCACATCAATCCTGTTGCATTATCTGTAACAGTTCCGTCGCTGTTATCTGTAAAATCATTTATTCCATATTCTGTGTTGCCACGTACATAGTGTACATAGAATAGTTTGCCGGTACCTCCGCCTTGCATTGCTTCAGTTGGGTATCCTTTGATTCTTCCGTCTGCCAAATTTACTCCGAACATCGTTTTTGCACCGTTCATTGTTGTGCTGACATAAATAGTTTTAGTAGCAAATTGAGCATCGATAATGCGTTCACCTGCATTCATATCACCATAACCGAAATCGAAATAATCTGTATCAATAAAAGGTTCTAAATCTTCAGTATCAGAACCATTATATCCGCTTACATCTTTGCCAAAAAACATAATCAATGAATATAGCTCTTTGATTGTGGGTAGTCTCCAGTCGTCATAACCTGCCAGATTAAATGTGGAAGCTCCCGTTTCTGCTTGCGATTGAGTTAGCTTATCATTTACATTTATTATGCCGTCACCATTCAGGTCTGAAGTTTTTGACCACATAAGCCCTGTTACATTATCTGTGATAGTACCGTCACCATTGTCTGTGTAGTTAGGCAAGTTCCCGTGATACTGTGCATCTTGTCCGTAAAAGGCTTCTTCTTTAGCAGGAGCATTTATTACATCGCCTTTTGAATTATAGTATAATTCCTGACCTGTATCAACTATAGGATAAGGTACTACAAGATTAGGTGTTCCCTGTCCCATTGATTTAATGTCATATCTGGCAGCACGAAAAACAGATCTGTTTGTATCTCCATTCTGAGTGGTCGTGTAGTAAGGATTTTGATATTCCCAAACAAGAGTACCGTCTTCTTCTACTTCAAACATTCTACCGCTAGTACCTTCGCAAATCAAAGTATTTCCACCTATTAGGCGTTGAGCACCGGAAATATGATCACTGTAAAAGTCTTTCGGATTTTCAGCCTGATATGTCCAGCTAAGATCAGAAGGAGCGAAGTCAGAACCATCATTCACTGAATATTTGCCGCTTTCTGTTAAAGGCGGTGTAAACTGATCAATACTTGAATAGTTCCCTTCAGTTCTTCCTTGTCCGTTGTTGAATACTAATATGTCACCTTCTCCGGGATAGCCTTTTTCTATCCAATGTCCGTCATGAGATCCAAACAGCTTCTGATCTGAAGCTTCGCCTCTGCCATAAGCAGCAGGATTACCCCAACGATAAAGCAAGTCTCCCTTATCAGTAGCAGCTTCATCAGTTGAAATGCTGTGGTCAATTATCCAGACTTCAGAAAAATTCCTTGACGTAACCAATATTTGATCTAATTCCGGATTATAGTCAACTGCATTTAGGTGAGTCCAGTCTCCGCCTTTTGCCTGTAAAGAATAATTTATATCAATTTTCCCGTACAAATCAGAGATGTTGCCATAATTTGGTTTGTTTTGATCTGCGTCCTGAACTAAGTGATCCCAAACTTTCCATTGCCAGACTATATTCCCGCCTGTAGGATATGTTGGTTCAATTTCAATAATCATATCAGGCCAAAGTCCCTCATCAGAGAGTAAATTAGGTTTTCTGCCTGCTTCAATTGCTTCGTTATCTGTTTTATATTCATAAGCAATTACCAAAACATTCCCGTTTGGTAGGTACTCAATATCATGATGCAGCATATAATTGTCATCATTCCATTTATATTCCCAAACTTTATCACCATTCCAGTCAAATTGCTCGATCATTCCACCGTTACCTGCTGCATTTGCAAACTTAGGATTATTGCCGTTAGTAGCAGTTCTGAGAAGTGATTTGTCAGATAGCAGATAGCAGCTTAATGCGGGACGTGCTGTACTAGTCCAGGTATGAATAGTCTTACCGGATTGATTGATTAGATATGTATTCTTTGAACCTATAGGTGTAAATAGTGTTTCGCCTCCTTCTCCGCCTGTAAGGATTGGAGTGTTATCCTCTTTACCGTCAGTTATTTCAATAGCAGCAGATTTAGTAAAAGTTAGAGTCTGGCTATTTGGGCCGGGAAATGAAAGTGAAAGATCTTTGAATCCGTTCGTTTCGTCTACCGGAATATTGAATTCTGCTTTGATTACAAGTTCGTTTCTAGTAATATTAATTGCCTGAATTTGTCCAATCGTGATAGAAGAAGGAGTTACTTCTGAAGGAGGAACAGGTGGTGTGCCCAGATCCAAAAGATTAATACTAAGCTCGAAATCTTGTGTTCCTGCCTTAGCAGTTGAAGGAGTAACAGTTCCAATTATATCTTGAGGTTGACCATAGGCATTAAGTGAGGCTATGAATCCAAGAACCAGAATTAAGCGAAATATTATTTGCTGTTTTGTACTCATTTTATACTCCAAATATTTAAGCTGAAATGGAATTGTAATATCGAATGAAGATTCTCTTTTAGATTAGACTCTTAGATTAAGATAAAGTTTAATAAAGTGTACCTATTTATTATCGTCGCGTATTTATACATTTGATTTTGCTATATTGTAAATAACTTCAATAACTACTCGGAGTCAAATGCGCTGCTTATATACTATATTATTGATTTTAATATCGCTCTCTTCTGAAGCTTTTTCGCAATCTTATCCAACCAGAATAGCTAATGATTTTTATTCAGATTTAAAAAGCTTTGGTATGGATTATTATAGATCAGGTGTTTATATCGGTGAAAATGGAGGAGAGGCGTCCTTGCTGATTGGTGCAGGTTCTGCTGCAACCTATCTGGTTTCTTTCGCCGATGAACCAATAAGAGACGAGCTGTCTTCTCACGTTCCTGTGTGGAGTAATACTGTAAAATTCCTGAATGAACTTGGCAATGTAAAAACTATGGGCTTAGTTTCCGGTGTAATTTATGGCACTGGACTTTTTATAGAAGAAGAAAAAGTAAGAGAAACAGGCAGACTTCTAGTAGAATCTCTTATTTGGGGCGGAAGTATAAACATGCTGATGCGACACGCTTTCGGAAGATACCGCCCGTATAATGAAAGAGGGAATGGTATGTTCAGCTTCTGGCAAACAGATAATGATTTCCAGTCATTCCCATCAGGACATACTACAGTCGCTTTCTCTATGGCAACAATTCTATCCCATCAAATAGATACCTGGTGGTCTTATCCTCTATTTTATGCGCTTGCAGCAGGAACAGCAGGAACAAGAATGTACCTTGATCAACATTGGCTTTCTGATGTATGCTTTGGAGCTGCATTGGGTTATACAGGGGCAAAACTTATACTTATAGTCAATGACAATGCAGACACTACTAAAGACTATAGCTTCTCTGTTCTCCCTTTTGGAGTTAGTTTTACTTATTGCATCAATTAGTTTTTTGGTTCGTCAGGGAACTTTGCCTTTAGCTCTCTTTCTGTAAATACTAATACATAAGCAGCTACTAATATTGAACCAATTACCAAAGAAGCTACAAACACCCATTCCAAATCCTGAAACAGGAAATGAATCAAAGCAGATCCAAGCATAAGAGCAATACCACTTTGAGTCATTTTTGCACCGGAGTATTTATTGGCAAAATCCCAGGCTTCCTGACTTTTCATTGATCTGTTTGTTCGGTAACCAGCCATTTGATTTATCTTTTGAGGTGGCTTATAATACATCCACAAACCTGGGATTATAAATGAAAGCCCAACCAATATTATTGCTATATATTCCAAATCTTTACCTCGCAATGTTTTATATAAATTGACAGATTTATTTGTAATAATGCTCACTAGAGATTATTCAAATTGTGCTGAGATTTTCTATCTTTTTATTCCTGCTCTTTCTTCTTTTCCAGTTTTAAAAATATAAAGCGACTTAGCTCTGCTGATAGCAAAAGAATAATTGAAGAATAGTAAATCCATAAAGCTACGGATACTACAATTGCATAAGTGCCGTAAAACCTACCGTAATTGCTTATACTACTCACATACCATGCAAATATGTACCTTCCTGCTTCAATGCTTACAACGCTTATCCCAGTAGCAAGCAATCTGATTTTTCTTGGCAGTTTTTCATTAGGCACGGAGCGAAGTATAAAATAGAAAAACATAAAAGTAGATGCCAGCGGGATAACAAAAATGAGATAGCTTGATATTTCTAGATCTATATATACAGAAATGTTATTAATATTCTTTTCCAGTGCTTCTATTGTGAATAATAATATTGGTACCGCATATGAGTATAGTAGCATCAGAACTGTCAGAACAACTGTTAGTATTATATCTTTTAACCTATAAAAGAAATACACTCTAGGTGAAGGGATTTCGAAGACAGCATTAAGTCCTGTTCTCAGTGAGCTAATCAAAGTTGAAGAAATCCATAGCAATGCACCCAAACCGATATAACCAAAGAAGGAACTGAATTCAATAATATTATTCACTTCTTTTAGCACTTCCTGAAGTATTTCTTCTGTGGACTGGGTAGGAGGGAGCAACTCACGAACAATACTTGTTAGAGTTGCTTGAAAGTTCTCAGGTTCCAGAAACAAATTGACTATATAAAGCGTAACCAATATCAATGGAATTAGATAAAGTAAAATATTAAATGCGATACCGCCTGCAATCATAAATAAGTGGTGTGATTCAACACGTTCTATAAATTCATCTATAAGGTAGTATATTTTAGATATTTTTGGATGCTTCTCTAGGAATTTATCTATCATTATCTGTTTTGTCTACTGAAACTTAAGTATTGTTTTGGTATATTTGAAAATAAGCAATTTGAATAAGAATTTATATTATTTTTAAAAATATGAATGTAAAAACTATCATATATATTATTCTCGTATCGCTTTTTGTGTTTGCCTGCGCAAATATAAAAGATCCATCCGGTGGACCCGGTATTGTAGCTGCACCTGTTATCGAAAAATACGAGCCTGCAATGAATACTATACGATTTGCAGGTGATGAAATTGAACTGGAATTCAGTGAATACATGAAAAAATCTGATGTGCAGGAAAGCATATTTATAAACCCATCTGCCAAAATGGCTTTTGACTGGAGCGGCACTGATCTCACAGTTGAGTTCCCTGAAGGTTTAGATTCAAACACTACATACTCATTTCAGCTTGGTACTGAGTATACTGATCATTATGGGAATAAACCATCTCAGGCTTTTTCTTTAGTATTTTCAACAGGGGATGTTCTTGATTCAGGTAAAATAGTTGGTCGCTTATTTGATGAAAAGCCATCCGGTAATTATATATATGCATATAACATAAGCAACATTAATCCAGATACCTTAGATATTCGCAGTCTGAAGCCAAAATACAGAACACAGCTAGGTACGAACGGCAACTTTAAACTTAATGCTTTAAAACCCGGCAAATATAGATTATTTGTTGTATCAGATGAGTTTAGCGATAATATTTATACTGAAGGGATAGACAAATTTGCATCTGCACCGCAGGATTATGATGTGCAGGATACACTTGTTCCATTTGCTTCTCTTAAAATGGGTGTAGCTACTGATATAACTGCTCCGTCTTTATTGGATGCAGAACCTGTACACGAAAAGATGTTTACAGCACGATTCAGCGAAACAATGGATACTGCTTCTATAAAAGCAAGTGATTTTGTTATAAAAAATGACAAAGATGAAACAAGAGCAGTAACTCATGCTTTTGCTATAAACAATGATTATACGAAATGGTATCTAAGAATAGATCGCCCTATTGATACAAATTCTGTCTGGAATTTATATACTAATCAGTCTAATGCTCTTCGTGATTCTACTGGAAATGAAATGCCTGACAGCTCAGCGTCCTGCAGATTAATTGCATCTGAATTGCCGGATACCAATGATATAGTAATCCGAACATTCAATATAAAAGATTCTACCGAAAACATCATTTTTAAGGAGTATCCAACTTTGGTAATGAGTGATGTATTTGAAATACAAGACTCTACTGCTATCAAATATAGCAGAATGGCGGATTCTACTATAGTGCCGTTTCGAACGGAGATTAGTGGCACTACTTTAATAATTGTTCCTGTGTCAGAATACCAAAGCAATAAATGGTACAATGTGCAGATAGATTTAAACAAATTTAGATGTATAAATGGAAAAAGAGCGCAAGACACAATTCTAAATATAAGATACAAGACTGAGGATATCAGAAACTATGTAACCTGTTCAGGCAAGATTAAGCCGGTAGATGGATTAGAGAATATAATAGTCGTCATGAAAGACAAAAACGGCAAATCTTTTAAAAGCATAGTAAATGTTGACAGTACCTGGTCAATTAGTAATCTGGCTGAAGGTGAATATACTTTTGAAGCATTTCTGGATGCCAACGTCAATGGTCAATTTGATTATGGCAATGCTTTTCCGTTTTCCTATGCAGAAAAGTTTTATCAGATAAGTAAAAAAGTAACACTCAAGAAGCGCTGGGATACAGAAGACATTCTATTGATTTTAGAAGAAATGTAATAAGGTTTTTTAATGCGACATATATTACTGATGCTTATGCTATGTGTAAGTCTGCACGCTCAGAAGAAAATGGCTATTACGATTGATGATCTTCCTTTTGCATATTCTAAGATCTTAGAGCCAGCTGTAAGAGATTCTATATTGATAAAACTGGCAGATACTCTTGATAGTAGGGATGTAAATGTAACTGCGTTTGTTATTGGGAATAGGTTAGATTCATCTTCACAGCTATTATTAGATTATTTTGCGACTAAAGGTAATAGGCTGGGGAATCATACTTATGCGCATAAAAGTGCAAATACAATATCTGCTTCTGAATATTTCTCTGAAGTAAAAAAATGTGAAAAAGTAATTTCTCATTTGCCAAATTTTTGTAGATATTTCAGATACTCAAATCTACAGAGAGGAAACACAAAAGCAAAACGTGACAGCATAGTTGATATGATCACTAATTTCAATCTTACAATCGCTCCAGTTTCTATTGACAATGAAGAATATGTATATAACAAACTTTATGTTGATACTCTTTGCAAGGGAAACTTAAAGGCTGCGGAAGAAATTGCCGAAAAGTATATAGATTATATGCTGGAAATTTCAAACAGTACAGACAGTCTTGCAAAAGCACTTAGAGGAAGAGAAATCAAGCATATTATGCTAATGCATTCAAATCTTTTAAATAGTAGATATTTAGGAACACTGCTAGATCGATTGAAAGCAGATGGCTGGACTTTTATCTCTTTAGAAGAAGCACTTAAAGATCCGATTTACAAAGAAGAGGATTTTTATGTAGGAAAATGGGGGATAAGTTGGCTTTTGAGAATAAAGCAGTAAGTACTATGAAATTGCATAAAATCTCAATATTTCACTATTTGGGAAATATGTTTTTGTTTTCTTATTGGAAAACTATTATTTTGCCTATAATCTCTAAGCATAATATAGAAAAGCGGTTTATTAAAATAGGTATATTATGGCATATACTTTCAGTAAAGACGATATCTCCAATATTTCCAACCTGTTGGATGCGGAAGTAAAAGATTTTGGCAATGCTTACTCATGGCAGTTAAGCAATGCACAGACTCAGCAAAACATGGTTATTAATTTGCACAATGACGTAGCTTTAGGTGGCGATGTAAAAGGCAGTATGATAAGCGTGCAAACTCAGCACGGCTATTATGAGCTACATGACTGTTCTTTTTATATCGAATTCGAACCTGACGAAATAATCTTTGTAAATGCAGATGAAGAATACGTTTCCTGTTTAATTGTTGGTAAGCAATGTTCTTGTTCTTCTTTCTCGAAAATTAGAAAAGAAATAATAAATGCTGATTTTGGTAAGTTAGACCCTGCTGTATTGCTTGCAGCTATGCAGCTGTCAATAACTGAATCAAAATTGCAATAATATGCTTAGCTAAGAATATAATTTAACATTACACGTCCAATTACAAAGAGAGTATTCATAGGTATATGGCAATCGAAATACAGGTATATAATCAGACCGAACGTAAATTTTTACCGTTAAAAAAAATGAGAGAAACCGCTGCTCGTGTATTTAACGGTGAAGGACAAAACGAAGTAGAGCTTAGCATTGTAATTTTAGATGATCCTGCCATTCACCAAATGAATGTAGACTTTTTGCAGCATGATTACCCTACAGATGTTATTACATTTAATATGGACGAAGAAGATACTTTGGCAGGGGAAGTTTATATCAGCGCGGATACAGCCGAAAGTCAGGCTAAAGAGTATGGGGTATCTCTAACTAACGAACTTATGCGATTAGCAGCTCACGGTGCTCTTCATCTCTGCGGATATGACGATGCTACAGATGAGCAAAGAGAAAAGATGCACTCTTTAGAAAACAAGTATATAGCAAAATAACTGTGGAAAAATATGTTTGAACGCATTATAGAAATAATAGTATATTTGCTCTCCGAATTGCGAGAAAAGAATGATATGTCCGAAATTGACCTATCCAGGCTTAAACAGCTTGGCTATTCAAATTCGGAAATCTCTGCTGCATTCAGCTGGATAGTTGATAGAGTAGAATTCTCGGACGAGCTTTTCAAAGGAGAGGATCTGATTCCTTCAAATGTTTCTTTCCGTGTAATACAAGAATCCGAACAGGATCTCTTTACTACAGAAGCATGGGGAGAGATGATTCAGTTGCAAATGCTTGGTCTGATAAATAATGACCAGATTGAAATCATGATTGAAAAAGCAATGGTTTCAGGCGGGCAGGACATAGACAAAGGAGCTATTCGCCAGTTTGTAGCAAATCACTTGCGCAATCCGGACGAGAAATCAAAATTCGGATCACGTTTCATGCTGGACGGCAGTGAAACAATAAATTAGGTCCCGTAGCTCAGTAGGATAGAGCACAAGTTTCCTAAACTTGGTGCCGCAGGTTCGAATCCTGCCGGGATCACGAAGAAAAAAAGAAATCCCTTGATTTCTGCTTTATTAAGAGCAAAAATCAAGGGATTTTTTAGTAAATATTGCTAAATTCGACCACCTAGATAATCAAAACATTTTAAAACATTCTTTCTTTGTGTGATTGAGTCGTATATATGTAATAAATTAATAGTACCAGAAATTTTATGATAAATCAAGAAATTCATTCCGATCTATTTTTTCTCCAAATCTACAAAAATGTACAGATAGTTTCATCAGAAACAAGTAAAAGCCATAATTTGAGAGTGATACAATTTTGTCTCCATTATCATTATCTGATAAATATTTAGTACTATACATACTATACAAATCATTAGAAGGTATATAAGATACGTGGTCTAAAGGAATCACAGATTCTTCTAATATGACTTTGTTGTCTTCATCTTCTAGTTTTGGTAAATAGAAAAATGAAGTATACTGGTTTTTAATAAGATTAGAATAAAATGTCTGAATACTTTGATCTGCAGCTCCACACTTGGCTAGTTTCTTTTGATAATTATTCCAAGTAATAACTTTTGAAAAAAGAACTTTAGGAGAGTATATTCTCTTATGTTTTTGTATATCACAAGAGTTCGAAATTATAATTGAGTCTGAATAATATAAATCAGGACTACTATCTACAATTCTAAAAAAGGGTAACTCTGATACAATATCACATTGAAAAAATGTATTATTGATTGTATCAGGAAATTGTCGATACATTACATCCGCATTTGTAGATTTTGGGAATTCTTGTCTAATAGTCTCTATTATTTCTTTAACAGTTTTACCAGTCCAATAATTAGGAACTAATTCGGAGATCCTATTCTTTATCTGTTCTAAATTATTTAGGCTATCAGTATCTTTTTTTTCTAGTAGATTTCGTTCCATAATTATCAGCTATAGAATTAAGAATGCTTGTTATTTCTTCATCCGGTTCTGTCTGAGTATTTGAAAATTCTTGAACCAAATTAAAAAGTTCTATATCTTCAGATTTTAATTCATAAACTTCAATTTCATTAGATAAATTATAAATGTATGAGCTCGGAATCCAATTATATTCAGCATCGATATAAATAATATCATCTTCTTGGCTGTATTTTGTATAGCTTTCTCTACTTTTATCTTGTATAAATCCTTTGTCATCTAAACTATGATGATGCTCATACCTAATCAAACTCTGAATATCTAAATTTTGAGTATCAGAAGGTAAGTTATAAAGTAACATTATTACCTCACTTTAGAAATTTCTTCTACATAAGTTGGTTTTAAAGAATCATAGAAAATAGATTTTTCTGTATTATGCAATTTATCTAACCTTGTTTTGAAATTTGTGAATTCTATTTCCTTTTCGAGAGTTGAAACACTTATGTCAAAAATTGAACCTTTTACATTATTAGAAATTGCGTTGTTTAATATTTTAACAAGGCAATTAGAATTTTCTGTCTCAAAACTTGTTTGAATATTTACTGTTTTGTTTTTTGTGTTTTTGAGAGATGATTCAAATGAAAAGTTAGAAATAGAAAATATATCTGTGTCTTTAAATAAGTTTACATATCGTAAAGATATCCTATTAATAGACTTGATAATCCTATCACTAGAACATTTATTAAAAACTTCAATAATTTTCTCTGAGTATTTATCCCATCCACAATAGTTAGGGAATGAACTGATATGTATACTCTTCGCACCAGTTTGAACAACAAAATCTTCGTTTGAAAACCTGTACTGAGGGATAAAATAAAATTCAGGATCCTTGTATCTTAAATCTTCTGGGATATTAGTAATCGGTAACGCTTGAGTGTCAGGCATACTCTCTTTAAAAGAATTATACATCCATGCATATATTTGTAAAGCAGACATTTCTGTTTCAAATCTAATTTCACAAATAGCATCGATGATTGGACAAGGAGATATTTCTTTTGGGTAATCCATAAAAAAACCAACATAAAAATATTTATTCTTAACTAACACTTATAGTAAGATACGAATTATTGTACAAAATAATATACAATACCAGAAATTTTATACAAATGATAATGAAATACAAATATATAAATAATATAAATGACATTTATATATACTTACGTACAAAATGCACATTAGTTCAAATATTTAAAGTATTAAACTTAAGTTTTAGGATATAAATAGAATAAACGTTGAATGTGGTAAAAACCTTACCTCTTCCTATTATACATATACATCACTACAGAAACGGCGATTACTATGCTGCCACCTATGATGCTGTATATGTCTGATACTTCGCTCCAGAAAAGATAGCCTACTGCGGCTGAAAATAAGATGTGTGAGTAGTTGTATACTGCTACTTCGTTGGCAGGGGCGTATTTGTATGCGTAGGTTAAGCCGAATTGACCAAGAGCTGCAAAACAGCCCGTGCCCAGCAGTGCAAGAAATTCACCAAAAGTAGGCATTACGAAATCAAGTGCTACTATGGGAAGCATACCCAATACTGAGATTAAGCTAAAAAAGAAGACTATTGTTGAAGGATTTTCTCGTCCTCCCAAATAGCGGACTAATGTGTAAGCTGCTCCGGCTGTGGCCGCACCTCCAAGTCCGGAAAGTGCAGGCAATATTGAAAGGTCGAATTGTGGTTTTATAATAAGCAGAGAAGCCAAGAAGACCAGTATAATACCCGGGATTTGAATTTTGGATATCTTTTCTTTGAGAAAGAAATATGCAAATATCACTACAAAAAACGGAGATATTTTATTGAGCATGGCCGAATCTGCGAGGTACATATTGTCTATGGAGTAGAAGTAGAGTACCACACCTGACAAGCCAAAAAGAGATCGAGCTAAAAGGAATTTTCTGTTTTCAGGTTTGCCAAATAGTAAGTCACCTGATTTTTTAATAGAAAGATATGCTATAAGCAAACTGACAAGGTTTCTAAACAGCACTTTTTCAAATACAGGAAGATCTCCTGCAAATTTGACCATGGCACCCATAAATGCAAAAGCTAACGCCGAACCAAGCATTAAGACTACTGATTTAGATTTATCTGTCATTTGCCTTCCTGCAAATACCCAAAATTATCGCTATTATTGCTCAATGGCAATTTAATATTGTTCATTTATAAAGTGTAAGATTGTATGAAAGCTGGGACAGCTAAATTAATTAGATATAGAGCATAAAAAAAAGCTACTCTAAAGAATCAAATTCTGAGTAGCTTTTATTATATATATTTATGTGAACAGGATTATTTAATCATGTCCAAACCTTTTTTCAAACCTTCGATTTGATCTTCCACATCTTCCAAACCGCAAGAAATTCTTACTAAGCCGTCAGTGATATGAGCTTTTTCTCTGTTTTCTTTGCTCATACCAGCGTGAGTCATAGAAGCAGGGTGTTGGATCAAAGATTCGATACCACCCAAAGAAACTGCTAATTGATAAATATCTGTATTATCCATCATAGTTCTGCCAGCTTCAATTCCACCTTTCAATTCGAAAGACATCAAACAGCCAAAACCTTTCATTTGTTTTTTAGCTAATTCGTGTTGTTTATGAGAAGGTAAACCAGGATATCTAACCCAAGCTACTTTTGGATGATTTTCTAAGAATTCAGCAACTTTTTGAGCATTTTCAGCTTGTTTTTCAACTCTTAATTTTAATGTTTTGATACCTCTGTGAACTAAGAAAGCATTGAAAGGATCAATAGTTCCACCAGTGTGGTTCAGAATTTTTCTGAAGTGTGTATAATCTTCTTCATTTTTAACGATAACAACGCCTGCAACAACATCTGCGTGACCATTTAAAGATTTTGTCATTGAATGCATGATGTAATCAGCGCCTAATTCGAAAGGAGATTGCATGATAGGGCTCATAAACGTGTTATCTACACATAATTTAGCACCTTGAGCATGAGCAATTTCAGAGATTGCAGCTATGTCAGAAATACACATAGTAGGATTAGCAGGTGTTTCTACATGAATCAATACAGTGTTGTCTTTCATTGCTGCTTTTACAGCATCTAAATCAGTTGTATCAACAAAAGTAGTTTCTACACCATATTTAGAGAAGATATTTAATAATAATGTAGAAGTAGGACCATAAACTGCATTACTGCATACAACATGGTCGCCTGATTTCAAAACAGCAGAAAAGATAGTGTGAGAAGCAGCCATACCGGTTGCAACACCTAAAGCTTTGTATCCGCCTTCCAGGATAGCAACAGCATCTTCCATTGCTTCTACCGTAGGATTTCTCATTCTAGTATAGATATATCCTTCTTCTTCGCCTTTAAATAAACGTGCACCATGGTCTGCATTTTGAAAACGGAAAGTTGATGTTTGATATATTGGTGTAACAACAGCACCTTCAGGTGTCTGTTTTGTTCCTGCGTGTACACATTGAGTGAAACACTTAGCATTTCTTACGTCGTGCATTATTATACTCCCAATCCAAATTTATTAATATAATCATTCAAAATCTCAATGTTCTAAGTCCTTAAATTAGAATATTGTAGCCAATCTTCCAAACTATTACTTATTTTAAAGAAATATTAATACTATTATTAATTCAATCCAAAAATATGACACCGAAGACATCTCTAAAACTCAATATCTAACTTAATATTCACACATCCCGTTTAGCGAAAACAAATTGAAAATAAATATTTTATAGTATATATAATATATATGTTATTATACTAAATCTATTCAGTAATAAATATAATTTAGATGCTATTCTATATATTATATGTAAAAATCAATATATACTAAATAGTATCATATAGAATATTTGTAAGTATATATTTTATATAGTTGTAAAAAAATATTGTAAATATATAAAATATTATATATATTGTAGTCAGCATAAAAGGAATAAAAGATTGATAAAAGAAACTAGGAAATATAATCTTCAAGATAAAGATGTTGAAAACTTATCTTTTATAATCGAAAAAATGTTTAGGAATAATAAAGATAAGTTCGTAACTTTGTTTCCGAAGCTTGACAGAAAGTTTCTAGAAGAATGGAAATTAGAGCTAGACGTTCTTAAAAAAATGGAGGAAGACCGGGATATTGTTCGCATGCAACAAAAGCAAACCGAGAAGTTATACAAATCTCTACATTTTGCTACTGAACAGATGAATGTGCTGTTGTTGTATGCTAAAATCAGTTTTCCGGCGAATCGGGCAAAGATGAAAGCCTTTGGTAAGTCAGATTTTTCTAAAGCCAGATACTCTGCTCCCAAAATGCTGTCTCTTATGAAAAACACCCTTGTCCGAGTTCTCTTACCGGAGAATTTGGAGAAAATGCACTCAAATGGCTTTGATGAAGATCGTTTGGATGATTTTAAAAAGGCTATATCCCAATTGGAGATAAATATCAATAAGCAGGCTGAAATAAAAAGCCTGCGCCCGATTAAAACTCAAGAGCGAATAGCTGCTTATAATAAGTTGTGGGAAAGACTTGAACTGGTCTCCAATGCTGCAAAGCTTGTCTTTGCTGATGATAAGGAGACCGCTAGAAAATTCCTATTATACTCCGAGAGGAAGCAAAAATAGGAAACGCCAACTGACAGACACACAGTATTGTGAATTACCTCCAAATACTGCCCGGCACTGCTGAACACGGTGCCGGATTTTGTCTCCAAAATATCTTACAAATACTTACGCGAAAGCCTCCGAAGACATGATCTTCGGAGGCTTTACTTGTTTTATAAAAAAGAGAATTCAAATTGCTATTTTATTTGAGGAATGTTGATTTTATCATTTGTTTTTTGGCTCAAAATCAGCTTTTAGCTTTTTCCTATCTCTATCTTCCAGCCATTCGTAAACGGTTGGAAGAACCAGCAATGTTAGCAATGTCGCAGTGATAAGACCACCTATAACAACAGAAGCAAGAGGACGCTGTACTTCAGATCCCGGACCTGTATTAAACGCCATTGGAATAAAACCAAAGCCGGCTACCATGGCAGTCATTAAAACAGGACGTAACCTGTCAGCAGCTCCGTGTACTACTGCATCTCTGACACTCTCTCCTCTTTTACGAAGCACATTTATATGCTCAACCAGTACGATACCATTTAGTACAGCAACACCAAAGAGTGCAACAAAACCAATACTGGCAGATACAGAGAGATATAAGCCTCTTATATAAAGCATAAATATACCACCTGAAAGAGCAAACGGAAGGTTTAAGAATATCAGGAATGAATATCTTAGATTTCCGAACATTAGATATAATAGTCCCAGAATAATAAAGAGTGATAAAGGCACTACTATCATTAAGTGGTTCATAGCTCTTTGTTGGTTTTCAAATGCTCCACCATATTCCAAGAAATAGCCTGCAGGTATGTCTAAGTCAGATTTAACTGCATTTTGAAGATTAGTCACATAAGTACCTATATCTATTCCTTTCAGGTTTATACTTACTACAACTCTTCGCCAGCCGTTTTCTCTTACAATTTCTCTTGGGCCTTCTTCAGGGATAACATCTGCTACATCTTTTAAAGCAATAAATCCACCTGTAGGAAGTGCAACCGGAGCATTTTTTATCTTCTCAAATTTATCTCTGATATGTTCAGGGAACCTAAGAACAATATCAAATCTTTTTTGTCCTTCAAAAACCTGACCTCCGGCATATCCGCCGATTCCTAATTCTATCACACGTTGCACATCATCTACATTTATGCCATACTTTGCCACAGCATTTCTGTCTATTTTTATGTTTAGATAAGGCTGGCCAATAGGTTGTTCCAAATATGAATTATCAGTGCCTTGAAGCTTTTGGGCAACAGATAAGATATTTGCACCTATCTCATTTAAGGCTTCAAGATCTTCACCATATATTTTTACAGCTACATCTGATTTTACACCTGAAGTAAGTTCATCTACCCTCATGGCTATTGGCTGAGTAAAGTTATAAGCAAGCCCGGGTTCGTGACTTAGAAACGGTTTCATTTCTTCTACCAGATCTTCTTTTGTAATTCCCGGTCTCCATTCATCCATGTGCTTCAGTAGCACCCAGACATCTGTCTGGTGGACACCCATCCAGTCATTTGCTAAGTCTGAACGCCCTGTTTTAGGAACTACAGTCTGCACTTCAGGTATATTGCTTTTAATACTATCTGCAATTTTATTAGCATTGCGTACAGATTCTTCTAAAGTTACTGAAGGCATTCTAACTTGTTCAATCAAAATAGACCCTTCATCTAATTCAGGCAAAAATTCAGTTCCTAAATATGGAATCAGAAGTAATGAAACAGTTAGCAATGAAATAGCGATACCTAGCACCAAAGCACGTTTATGGATTATCTTAGCAAGAAAATTCTCATAAAGCGGTTTGAGTTTATCCATTACTAAATTTCTTCTGAGTTTAATGCCTTTTCTGAAGAAAATAGCTGATAATGCCGGTACATAAACCAAAGCTAAAATCAAGGAGCCAAACACTGCTGTCATAACAGTAATTGCCATTGGACGGAATAAAATCCCTTCCATGCCACTGAATGTCATAATTGGTACGTATACCATTAGGATAATCATTACACCAAAGAATATCGGCCTTGAGACTTCCTTCGCTGCCTTCATCATTATTTCAAACTTGCTTTCATCTTTGCTGTGCTGTAGCTTATGAATGATATTTTCGACCATCACCACCGAGCCGTCTACGACCATACCAAAGTCAATAGCACCCAAACTCATTAGGTTAGCAGCTAGCCCGAACTCTTTCATACCTATAAATGCAAATAGCATAGAAAAAGGTATAACAGTTGCTACAATTATCGCACCTTTGATTTCGCCCAACATCAACAGAAGAACAACCATTACAAAGAATCCGCCTTCTAGAAGGTTTGTTTTTAGAGTGTCAGTAGTTCTTGTAATAAGGTCAGACTGATCATAAAACTTTTCAATTTTTACACCTTCAGGTAAGCCGGCATTTATAGTTTCAATTTTGTCTACGATACTGGTAATTACATTTTTACTATTACCACCTCTGAGCATCATCACAATACCGGTTACAATTTCGCCTTTACCGTCTTTTGTAACTGCCCCTTGTCTAAGTTGCTTTCCGATTTTTACTTCAGCAACATCGGCAACATAGATAGGTCTGCCGTCGAGATTTTTAATAATAATATCTTCAATATCTTTAACACCCGAAATTTGACCAAATCCACGAATGATATACTGCTCTCTGTTGTGTTCCAGATAATTACCGCCGGATACGCTGTTGTTAGATTCTACAGCTGCTAATATTTCCTCAAGAGATATATCCAGATTTTTCATTCTGCCGGGCATGATTGTTACATCGTATTGCTTAACAAAGCCACCGAATGCAGTGATCTCTGTAACACCCTTAATTGTTTTAAGCTGAGGCGCTATCATCCAGTCCTGTATTGTTCGGAGCTCGGTTAAAGAATATCCGTCACCTTTCACAACATACTGGTATATCTCACCTAGAGCCGTGGAAATTGGCCCAAGCTGAGGAGATGATACGCCAGAAGGAAGTTCTTCTACTATAGACTGAAGCCTTTGGCTGACCATTTGTCTGGCAAAATATATATCTGTATCTTCTTCAAATTCGATTGTTACCGCCGATAATCCAAACTGAGAAATAGACCTAACTTCTTTAACTTCAGGGAGTCCATTCATAGCATTTTCAATCGGGTAACTGACCAGTTTCTCTACGTCATAAGGTGAATATCTGCCTGCTTTTGTTATAACAAGCACCTGCACAGGAGTTACATCAGGCAATGAGTTTAAAGGAATTTCCTCAAATGCAAAGAAACCTCCAATACCCATTAGCAGCACTAGAGAAAGCGCAACTGCCTTTTGTCTAAAACTAAAGTCAACTAATTTATCTAAGATCAATGTTTTGTCCTCCCATTACTCTGCAAACTGTTCGTATCTACTTAAAGCTTTAAGAGTAAAGAGCTCGTTAATCGCTACTTTCTCACCTTCTTTAACGCCTGTTACTATAGCGTTTTCATCATCGGATTTCACTACTTCTATGTATCTTTTTTCGTATTCATTTGGAGAAATCTGCACAAAAACTGCAGCTTTTTTCCCATCATAAATTATTGCTTCAGCAGGAATTGTAATAACATTGCCGGGAGTTCTGGATTTGAAACTTAAAGAAACTGCCTGGCCCGGCATAGGGCATCCGCCTTTAGTTTCTACTATAATATTAGCAATGATAGATTTTTTCTCATTATCTAAAGCAGGATTTATCGATTTTACTACAGAACTTAATCCGCCATCTTCTTTGTATTTTTTGTTTATTATAAATACAGAGTCTCCGGCATTAATACCGGTTCCTTCGTTAGGAGAGAGGTAGCCTTTTACCATAACTTCATCAGTACTAATTACAGTCAATAATTTTTCATTAATTTCAACAGCCTGCCCCATATCTATAAGATGCTCATTTAAAAAACCGGAAATTGGTGATTTAATAGAAATAATCGGTTCCGGAGTGTCTCCGTCTATCCATTTATCCAGTTGTGATTTACTGACTCCGACAGCCATTAAGCGAGATTTAGCAGCACTTAGCAATGCTTTCGTTCTGCCAAGATCAGCTTTTGCTTTTTCAAATTCACTTTTTGAGCTGATTTTTTTATTGGAAAGCTGCTCCAATCGATTAACCTGACTTTCTGAGAAATCAAATTCGGCTCTGTACTGCAAATATTCTGCAATCATATTTGCATATTCCAAACTCTCAATCTCTAAAAGCGGTTTGCCTGCAGCTATTTTATCGCCTTCATGCACATATATTTTTTTGACACGACCACTTAGCGGAGATGCAACCACAGCTATTTTATCAGGAGAAGGGAATACCTGTCCCGGAGCAATTATATTCATTTCCGCCTGTCCGCCTATAGCTTCAGCTACATTAATAGTAATTTCAGCAACCTGCTTGGCATCCAGTCTTATTACAGAAACTTCTTCATTTTTAACTGTAGTTTCTTCTTTGGCGACTTTCTCGGGAACGCTTTCGTTATTACATGCAGCAAATGCAAAAAGCATACTCAAAATCAAAATATTCTTCATTCTCTAACTCCTATTTAGCGGTAAACACAAGATCTTTACCGAGATATTTTTCAAGTTCAATAATATGCAAATAGTAATCTCTTAGTTCGTTGTAGTATTTTATTTCGTTTGACAGATACATTTTTTCCGAATCAAGTAATTCCAGGAGGCTAATCTGTCCTTCTTGGTAAGCTTCAAGAGTTAATGACAGTAATAAACCTGACTTTTCTCTTATGAGTTTATCGTAGCGTTCTATTTTCTGTTTACTTTCATGGAATCCATGCCAGGCGAATTCTATGTTTCTCTTAAATTCGAGTATGATTTGTTCCATATTGCTTTTAGTTTCTTCAGCGCTCATCTGATATACCTGATTTTCTTTTGCTTCAGTAAATGGATACCAAATCGGTACTGAAATGCCAAGTTCATAACCATATTGATTATATCCTGTTCCAAAATCCTGCTTATACCAGCTTAGATTTAGCTCCGGGAACAGCTTGCCTCTGATGGCATTTGATTTTTCTATGTCTGATTGATATTTATGTTCCTGAGATTTAACTGCGGGATGAGAATCCAAGGCAGATAAGGCATCACTTTGTTTTATATCATAATCTAAAAATAGTAGAGTGTCCGGGAAGCTTATACGGTATGTTTGTTCATCTGGATTTAGCCCTATGATTGTAAAAAGTGCATATCTGCTGATGTGATATTCTTTTTTGATATCATTCAACTCATTCAAAGCTTCCTGGTAAAATATCTCTGATTTTAGAACTTCCAACTCAGTTGCCATTCCTGCCTCTGCGCGGTAATTAACTACCTGTCTTAAAGAATCAGCAAGTGCTGTTTGTCTTTCTCTTAAATCAATAAGTTTAAGATTGAAAGATAAATCAGCATAGGCTCTTTTAACATTTGATTTTATATTAAGTTTAAGATTTGCATAAGCCAGCTTCTCTGATTCTACTTTTTCTGATACAGATTTATTCCCGTAAATCCACGTGAATGGAGAAGAGATAGATTGGCTTATTTTTATCTGTTTTTCAGTGAAGTCACTTCCGTCGATACCTTCTTTCATTATACTCAAAGAAGGTGACATTAGCGGGAAGTATTCATAACCAGAAGCTTCCGCTGCTTTGATTCTAGATTCCAGAGCTTTTAGTTCTCTGTTCTTTTCAAAAGCAATTTCCAAAGCTTTCCCAACATGAAGCGGATCGCCTGTTGGCTTTCCACCACCTGCATACATTATATTGCTACTTAGCAATATAAATGATAAAATGTAAAAATTCCATTGAATAAAAAATTTCATTGCAAATTTGCCATTTCGATAGTGTAAAAAAGGAATAATTGTAAGACTATTTAACAGGTTTTATATTGACTTTGATTAGAAACTTTAATTTGTGAAAAGGTTTAATCAAAAATAAGATATTATTGTCTTAAAATGAAACAGGTGTTTAAAGCGGCGACACTGTATCGATATGTTCAGGTAATTACAAAAAGTGCCCCAATAAAAGCTATCGGAGCACTTAAAAAAATAAATCCAAATTATCAGATTACATGCCAAGCTGGAATCCAATAAATATGCTTCTTTCAGCTGCCGGGAAAAAGAACCTACCTTCAGCACCTGCTGCATATAACTTATTGAATAAGTTAATTACCTGAGCATGTATCTTGAAGCTCTCTGCGCCTAAAATATCTTCAAACGTATAAGCCACATCTAAGTTAAATACCATAAAAGCATCAAGAGTGTTATCTGTATAGAATTCTCCGCTGTCTTTCAGATCTGTCATAATCACTTCGTCAGTTGTTAGCATGTCTCCATAATTATCTGTCTTAGAGTCGCCAAGATATCTGCCTGAAAGATTGAAGTATAAGTTTTGGTATTCATAGATAAATCCGAAGTTCGCCATAAAGCTTGGGAAACCTGCAATATCATTACCTTCCAGAGAAGCAGTTTCGCCGTTGTTTGCCAAATAGTCCCATTCTAATATCTCATTTTTAGAAAATGTAGCATTAGCGTATGGTTTTAAGCTGCCCGGTATACCTTCCTTAATTAGGTAAGAAGCTTGAATCTCAAGACCTGCGTGGCGTGTTCTTGGAGCATTACCATCCACCGGCAAACCAAAGATGTCTAACTCACCTGTTTTAACAAGTTCATCGTAATATTCCATCCAATAGCCGTTGATGCTAAAGTGCATATTTTCACTTCGGTAAGACATGCCCAATTCTATATCAAGCATTTTTTCAGGTTTAACTAAAGGATTATCAAAATCATAATAAACATTTGTTTCATCACTTGTTGCTTCAAATAATGGATGTGATCCTGAGAATGAAGAAGAAGCATCATATAAATTTTTCATTCTTGGTTCGCGTGTTGTATATGACACAGAACCAAAAATTGTTTGATGTTCGTCAATATTCCATGTAGCGCCGATTCTTGGATTTACAAAGAAGTAATTCACATCAAATAGCCTGTCTCCGTTGCCAACAACATTTCCGTCTTTATCTAAGTAAGTGGAATATACACCGCCGAATTTTTCATTTTCGATTGCATATTTATTATGCACAAACTGAGCTTCTGCACTAAGCAGCAAGTCTTCGCCGGCTTTATACTGTTCACGGAAAAATGCAGACATGATATCTCTAACACCTTCATATTGGTATACTTTATAATCCGGATCAAATCCTGAAGGTAAGTTCTCAGCAAATAATATTTTCATCCAGTGGTCAGAGCGGTGGCGTCTGAATTCAGCACCAAAAGTAAACTGATGATTATCATGATTCCAGATCAATCTAGGAATCCAGCCTCCATGTCTATTGCCTACATACCAGCGTGCAATCGGGTTTTGGGGTACTTCTTCATTTTCATAGCCATTGGTTTCATTGAAGTTGAAATAAGATAAATCACTCATCCATGTGCTTAACTCATCAAATTGGCCATCACCTGTATAATAGAAAAGTGAAGATTTAAGAGACAAATTATCAGTTATCTGCCAGTCGTTAAGTACTTCATAGTGTGGCTGAGTAAAAGTTTCTACATCCTGTTTGCTTCTGTCAGTTGGCCACTGCACAGCAGTACCTGTTGAGTCATAATTCCACCAGCTGTAGTTTTTCAGGCGCAAGTCTTTATCTTCTATATGTGCTTTAGGTATGCCATTATAAACAAGCGCATCAGATAAAGGTCCACCAAAAATATTGATTTGCGTAGTCAGGTGTTCATCAAATCTGGCTGCACTTAAGAAAAAGCTGTTCAATGTAGCCCAAGAATGATTCCTATAACCATTAGAGTTGATTCTGGAAAGTCTGCCATAAAAGGCATATTTTCCGTCGACTAAACCTGATGAGGCTTCCATTGAAAACTTGCTTAAACTTTGTTGAGTGTTTTTTGCATCACTGCCGTATTCCTGATATCCAATACCGGAATATAGCTTAATACCGGGATTATTGACAAAATTGGAAGTAACCAGATTTATACTGCCGCCAATTGCAGCAGCTCCGTAGTTCATCATACCTGCGCCACGTTGCACTTGTATGTTTTCCAAATTAGATTGAATATCCGGGAAATCAATCCAGTATACGTTATGATCTTCAGGATCATTCTGGGGAATGCCGTTAATCAGCACAGATATTCTTCGCTGGTCAAATCCTCGCATTGAAAGATTAGAATATCCGACTCCGTTTCCTGATTGCGAATATGTATGAACCGAAGGCATTGCATTTAGAAACATAGGCAAATCGGCTACTGTGTGAGTCATTTCTATTTCTTCACGGTCAATTTCCGCAAAGGCAACAGGGTTGACTCCTTCGATAGCTCTTGTAGAAGTAACAGTCACACTTGGCGTACGAACTGTTCTTATTGTATCTTTAGTTTGTTTTTGAGCAAAAAGACTTATAGAGAAGCAGCTTAGAGCCACTGCGGCAATAAACATTCTTCTTAGCATGGGAAAACCCTTGGATTTAGTGTTACAAAAGATTTTCCAATTGGGGATATATAACAAGAGAGAGCAAAAAGCACAAAAGCAGAAGTGCCTTCCGTATTCCCTACGCCGGTATGACCCGGATCAGGTTCGAAGAGTGTTCTCTCAGGGACAGTTTTTGTCCCACCTCCAACGGAAATTGTTGCAATATACGTAGTATCAAACTAAATATTTTGTATTAGATAAATTCTAAGCTAAAATTACTTAAATATCTTAAAGTATATGATATTTCGATAATTGAAATAGTCATGTAAATATATATTGTGAAACATTCAGGCTTGTTTTTCGATTAGATAAAGCATGATATATCAATATCTTTACTAAATTTAGTATATTGTTTGTTTTATTAACAACACGGTCGGAAAAAGATTGAGTAAGAAAAACCAAGAACAGCACAGTTTACCTGATGGCTTTTGGAAAAAGATCAACGAATTTGCAAAGCCATTTTACGGATTAATGGCACTTTCCCTGAGTTTGAATATTATATTTTCAATATTTAGTGCGCTTTCGATTGCAATTATTAAGCCTCTGATTAATATCTTAAATCCTGAAGAAGTAGAAGAGGTTGCTAAGAAAGTCACAGAACCGGGAATTTTTGGCGATGTGAAAATATGGCTGGAAGGACTAAAAGATACGTTCAGTGATGGAATTTTACACTTAGTACAAAATCCTGACAGCATTGAGACTACTCTGCTTAATATGAGTATTTTGATTATTGGTATTTTTATAGTCAAAAACATCTTTAAATATTTAGGCTCTATTGCTGCCATGAACCTTGAAGAAGGTTTTATCAAACATGTAAGAGATATAGTATTTGCGCATCTAATAAGCTTGTCTGTTGATTTCTTTGGTCAAAGAAAAGAAGGTGAGCTAATTACAATTGTTACCAATGATACATCAGTGCTGAATAGCACCACTGTTTCATCAATAAATATTCTTATTAGAGAGTTAACACAGATTGTTTTCTTTTTAGCTTTGTTGCTGGCAACTTCGGTTCAGCTGACATTGATTGCATTTTCTACAAGCATCATAAGTATATTAATAATCAAATTCGCAATGAAGTATCTGAGACGATATGCCTCTAGAATGCAAAGCGCTATTTCTGATTATACTTCTACACTTCAGGAATCTGTAGAAGGTATAAGAGTTTTAAAAGCTTATGGAGCTGAAAGAAATGCGAGTGATATGTTTGAAGAGAATACAACTAAATTTTTCAAATCTTCGATTAAACACAAAAAAATTATAACTATTATTCCTGCGATAAACGAAGTATTTGCAATTTTTGCTTTATGTGTTGTACTTTTTGTTGGTGGACTTGCTATAGGCAATGAAGAACTTGCATTCGATGATTTGTGGCTTTTTTTGGTATCATTGTTTAGCATTATGTCTCCAATAACTACATTTATTGATACTATTTCTAAGTTCCAGAGAGGTATAGTTTCGGCAGGTAGAATATTTAATGTGTTAAATGCTAAATCTACTGTAGTTAGTGGGGAAGAGAAAATAGACAGTTTTAAAGATAAAATATCAGTAAAGAATCTTTCTTTTGCCTATGGAGATATTCCAATTTTGAAAGATGTTTCTTTTGATATTGAAAAAGGTAAAAAAGTAGCCTTTGTGGGGCCAAGCGGTTCGGGAAAATCTACGATGCTTGATTTGATAATTAGATTTTATGATCCTGCTTCAGGTCAGATTGAAATAGATAATAAAGAAATTAAAAATCTTGACGCTAAAGACTATAGATCTCTATTTGGAATTGTTTCCCAGGAGACAGTTTTATTTAATAACTCAATAGCCGGTAATATAAGATTTGGCAAGCCTGACGCCACAAGAGTAGAGATAGAGGAAGCTGCTAAACAAGCGAATGCTTATAATTATATATCACAAACAGAAAACGGATTTGATACAAATGTTGGTGACAGAGGAGCTAAGCTTTCCGGTGGTGAAAGACAGAGACTTGCAATCGCCAGAGCATTGGTTAGAAATCCTGAAATTTTAGTATTCGATGAAGCGACTTCCGCACTAGACTCTGAATCTGAAAAGATTGTGCAGGAAGCTATTAATAAAAACCTCGAAGACAGAACCGCAGTGATTGTTGCTCATAGGCTTGCAACAATAATTAACTGCGACACTATTTTAGTATTTGATAAAGGTAAAATAGTTGAGCGTGGCACACATAGTGAGCTTTTAGAGCTTGACGGAGTGTATAAAAAGCTTTATGATATACAGTTTGCCGAGCAAAGTCACGGTTTATAATTGAGTCAAAATTACTTAAAACAAAAGGCTGCTTTGTGGAATAAAGCAGCCTTTATGTTTAAAAACCGGGATAAGAGTAATTATTTTACAGCTGGAGGCATAGAAGTAGTTTTGCTTCTTTCTATGGATTGCAATGCTAAATAGTTATCACCGAATTTGCTCAAGTTTTCTAATTCAGTATCGTATTGATCTCCATGTCTTTCTTCGTCTTCAACCAAAGATTCAAATAGTTTTTTAGATACAGAATCTGCATTTGCAGAGCATTCGTTAGCCCATAAGTTGTAATCAGTAGCGCTGCCTTCTTCCATTTTAACAGCGATTTCAAGCATTTCTCTTACATTGTGGATTTTCTTAACTTCTTCGGAAGCAGTCATTTCTACTTCGCCTTTTAAGAATAAAATTCTTTCAGCCAGTAATTCTATATGCATCATTTCTTGAATAGCAGTCATTTTGAATAGATTTGCAAGCAAATCATAGCCCTGATCATCACAATGAAAATGGAAATACATATATTGATGTACAGCTGATAGTTCGTCTGCTATTGCTTTGTTCAATAACTCAATACTCTTTTCTTTCCTGCTCATTATAAAACCTCTTTAATCTAATTTATAAATATGCTATATATAGTAATAAGAAAAGACTTATAGGAAGAGAAATTTTATGTTTGTAAGCAAACAATATAGGAATAAAAGATTTATATTACAAATATATCACATGAGTAAAATCGTAAACGAGGCTAAGTTTGTAGGTGCTAATTGATAGGTATGTGTTATAGACAATTCCTTTTTTTTGCAATGACTTCCATTTTTTTTGTATTTTTGTATCCATTATATTAAAGTAATGTATTTACAGGAGGAATAATGAAAAGACTAGTCCCTTTATTTGCAATGATGTTGGTTTTGGCATCATGTTCTATGTTTAAATCTGAAAGAGTTTTATTACTTGATAAAATGCCCGGAGAGAATAATCCTTTGTATGAAATGACTGTGACTCAAGGAGATTCTCTGTTTGGTACAATGATTATAGAGACTTTTCCTGATGTAGCTCCTGAGCATGCCCGTAATTTTGATAGCTTAGTTACTATTGAGTTTTACGATGGCACTGCATTTCACAGAGTAATACCTGGTTTTATGATACAGGGTGGTGATCCTAATTCTAAAAATATGCCTGCAGACACATGGGGCATTGGTGATAAAAGTCAAAGAAAAATTCCTGCTGAATTTAATAAAATAAAACACGTTCCTGGCATTCTATCTGCAGCAAGGACGAATGATCCAAATAGTGCTACATCCCAGTTTTTCATTTGTGTAGCAAACACTCCTCATTTGGACGGACAATATACTGTCTATGGGCAAGTGCTATCTGGTTTGAAAGTGGCATATGCAGTTGCTAATGTTCCTAAAAATCTTCAAAACAGACCTGATGAAAAAGTAGAAATGAGAATAAAGAAATTACATGATTATACTATTCAGTTGCAACAAAAATAAATAGGTGTACTTATGGCAAATCCTACATATAAAATCTCGATTAAACATGGCGAAGTTGAGCTTGGCGAAATGACTTTAGAACTATTCCCTGAAATAGCTCCTTTGCACTGCGAAAATTTTGAAAATCTAGTAAATGAAAAATTTTACGATGGCACTGCTTTCCACAGAGTAATTCCCGGGTTTATGATTCAGGGTGGCGATCCTAATTCAAAATTTGATGATACTCAAATGTGGGGATACGGCGATCCTAAACAGAAAACTGTAAAAGCCGAATTTTCGAGAACTCCACACAAACGTGGTATTCTATCAGCAGCAAGAACTCAGGATCCGGATAGCGCTACATCTCAATTCTTCATTTGCGTAGCAGATGCTCCACATCTTGACGGTCAATACACTGTATACGGTCAGGTTACTGAAGGTATGGAAATAGCAGATCAGATCGTAAAAGCTCCTCGCGACATGAGAGATTGCCCAAGAGAAAAAGTCGAGATGACAATCAAAAAAGCATAATTGCTGTTAGATTGAAAAAAAATAAAATAAGCCGTTTGGATAATATCTAAACGGCTTATTTTGTATATGAAGAAGTTTGCTTCTCTTACTTCGGATCTCTTTTTATTACCACCAAAGTTTTATCATCGTTATAAACAGTGTTTGTAGAGAAGCACTGAACGTCTTCCAAAATTTTAAGAGCTATTTCTTTAGAGCTTAATTCCTGGAATTCTTTAACTTTATCCATCAGCCGCTCTTCGCCGTAAAGATCTCCTTCAGAGCTGTGCGCTTCGGTGATACCATCAGTATATAGTACTAAGATATCGCCGGGAAGCATACGGCAATTTTCGATTTTATATTTAGAATCTTTTATGATACCTAATAAACCACCTGTAGGTCCAAGCATCTGGAAACTATCTGTACTTGGTCTGTAGTGAATTGGTGCGTTATGTCCGGCATTTGCATATACAACCATTCGGTTGTGAGTCATATTGAGTTCGCAGTAAAATAGAGTAACGAAGTCATCATAAGGGAAAGTTTCACAGATTAGGTTGTTTAGTCTGTTGAATAGGTGAGAAAGCTTAGGAACGAAATTCATTCCCATCCTTACCGCCCCGGTAACAAAAAGAGCCTGAATTGCAGCAGGGAGACCTTTACTTACAGCATCGCCTATTAAAATGCCAACACTTTCTTCTTCAGTATCTTTACTTTTTATATAGTCAAAATAGTCACCGCCAACGGCGCTATCCGGGACACAAACACCAAAAATTTTGAAATCGTGGAATTCAAGGTAATGCTCAGGTAAAATGCCTCTTTGTATTTCAGATGCTCTGTCAATATCTTTTTTTATTTTCGCTTGCTCAAGTTTCGCCGAGACATTCCTAAGAGTCATAGTTGCGATTGAATTTATTATGCTTAGCGTTTCAAAAAAGCTTTGCAGAATTTCAGGAGCATTAAAACCAAGAACATATTTAAAAAATTTACCCTGAGGCGTATTTATTAGATTCCCAACACCAGTTACAGAGTAAACGGTGATACCTTTGTTCTGTAAAAATTTATTAGTTTCTTCATGAAGCTGTGTTTTATTATTTACCAAATCTTTCATAAAAGGATAGTCGTCAATAGAAAGCTTGTAGTTATGTGGAATTTCTTGCACTTTGCCATATTGACACTGTAAAGTATATGACATATCATCAGCGTTGAATTCCCAAACTCTGCCGCCTACAATTTCAAAATTTCTATGATCAACAAGTTCTTTGATCATGGAAGTCAAAAAGTTGAGCTCACTCTTGAATTCACCAGAAGTAAGTTTTTCGACAATTTTATAAGTCTGTCTTTGCGTATAACTATCTGGATTTAGGTTAGGATTGTGTCCTATTGTTTTAATACTCATATAAATAACAGCCGGAAGAATGGATAATATAAATCTCAGGATAAAGACGAATTTGTCGTCTAATTCTTAGCTAAAGTTGATATAAAAATATCTATTGATCTTTTTTATTTTTCGATTTCTTATTTGTTCGTATAAATACTCTAAGCAGGTTTTCAATTTCTTTAGAATTTCCGTAATCTCCTGTCATAAAGTAATTGCCTCCTGTGCCTTTACTGCTTGTATCAGAATCATTTTCATGTTCCTGTTTAGAATACATAAGAGTTACAGCATAAGTAATCAGAAGAGAAAACTCCAGCCCAAGTGCAAAGAAAATAATAGACGGTTGCGTAGAAGGAATAAATTTCAAACCACGTAAGCCAATGATAATAATCAAAATAGCTGCACCAACGTATACGTATCCCAGTACTGTATTACCATACTTCTCAGTAAAGTAAAATCTTAGATATATCTTGAGGTAGTCATTGAAAGTGAGCAGTTTAGTTATGATATTTTTTTCTCTCCATTTTAAAGCTTTATGCATTGCTTTTAAATCTTCCAGATAAATGCCCCATTCCTCTTCATAGTCATGCATATCTCTGAGATTGGCAGTTAGAATCTCTCGAGCAATTTCATCCATGTGTTCATCGGAATGGTAGCCATATTTGGCAAGAGTAATTCTGTCTAATGTATTTGCAATCTCCCTTTCTATCTTTTGGCGCATAAATCCAAACTCTCTGGGAAGCATAGTCGATATAAACATAGAAATGATTACAGAAATAATTACAGAAGGTATAAGCAAAGAAAGTAATGGATTAAACCAATATCTCACTTCCTGCGGAGTATTTATATATATATCAATAGCCCAGTTTGTGTAATAGGACGTTTCATGCAGCGGAGAGCTTGTTTCTTTCACATATTGAACATGCTCACCGGCGTTATATACTTTTCCGTCCAGTCCTGCTTCCATTACTTTTTCTACTACAGGTAAAAGTAATAGAAAAGTAGATGCCAAAGCAGCCAGGAATACTGTCATTAGTATAATTAGCTGTGGCGTGTTGTGCTCGGACAAGTCAAAATACTTTTGTCTTGATTGATTTTTAGATTGCATACCCTATCTCGAATTTTTCCCAACATTCAATATAATGGATTATTATATAAAAGCAAATTCAATTCACTTATATGCAATTAAAATTAGTGCTAATAGTGTGCCAATCTTTTATATATATACTATCTATTACATAAGAAGGGAACGAATGGTTCATTTTTGTATGTTACGACAAAAAAAGCCGCAGATAAAACTACCTACGGCCTTATATTCAAACAAGTAAGAAAAGAAATTTATTTCATGCGTTTAGCTGCATCAATGCACATAGTAGCAAATCTTGCATCTTTTTTAGCATTATTGCGCTCAGTTTCACCAAGCGATTTATTAGCAATTATGTCTAATGCCGCATCTATTGCTGTTTGGCATTGAACTGAGTCAACTTCGTTACCTGCCATTGCATTTTCTACAAGCACAGAAACTTTGTTAGAGCTAATTTCAGTAAACCCGGTTGAGCAGGCATACCATATATCTTTGCCACTGACTTCCTGAATTTTAATCAGACCAACATCCAGAGAAGAAACAATAGGTGCGTGATTATATAAAACCTGAAACGGAGATTTAGATCCCGGAAGCGAAACAGATTCAGCCTTGCCGCTGTAAATTTTCGCTAAGGGAGTTACTATTTCGATTTCTAATAATTTATCAGTCATCAGATTAGTCTCCTATTTCATTTTTTTTGCTTTTTCAAATACTTCGTCTAAGGTTCCGCAATAAGAGAAAGCATTTTCCGGTACATCGTCACACTGACCATCCAAAATAGCTCTAAAGCCTGAGATAGTGTCTTCAATCTTCACATATCTTCCTTCAAAACCAGTAAACTGTTCAGCTACGTGGAAAGGTTGAGAGAAGAATTTTTGGATTTTACGAGCACGATATACAGTAGTTTTATCTTCGTCAGAAAGCTCATCCATACCAAGGATATTGATGATATCCTGCAAATCTTTATAAGTCTGAAGCACATTAACGCACTGAATAGCAGTGTCATAGTGCTCTTGACCAAGAATGAGCGGATCCATGATACGAGAAGTAGAGTCAAGTGGATCTACCGCAGGGTAAAGACCAAGCTCAGCGATCGAACGAGAAAGTACTGTTTTTGCATCAAGGTGAGTAAATGTATTTGCCGGAGCAGGGTCAGTCAAGTCATCGGCTGGCACGTAAACGGCCTGCACTGAAGTGATAGAACCTTTGTTTGTAGAAGCAATACGCTCCTGTAAAGCACCTAACTCAGTAGCCAACGTAGGTTGATAGCCTACCGCAGAAGGCATACGTCCAAGAAGTGCTGACACTTCAGAACCAGCTTGTATAAATCTAAAAATGTTATCAACGAAAAGAAGCACATCTCTGTTCTCAATATCTCTGAAATATTCAGCTACAGTAAGAGCAGAAAGAGCTACACGCATACGGGCTCCCGGCGGCTCATTCATTTGACCAAAAATTAGAGCAGTTTTGTCAAGTACGCCTGATTCTTCCATTTCACGGTATAAGTCATTACCTTCGCGAGTACGTTCACCAACGCCTGCGAAACAGGAATAACCACCATGCTGTTTGGCGATATTATTAATTAATTCCTGGATAATAACAGTTTTACCTACACCTGCACCACCAAAAAGACCAATTTTACCACCTTTTGTAAAAGGCTGAATAAGGTCAATAACTTTGATGCCTGTTTCAAACATTTCCTTGGAAGTAGAAAGGTCTTTAAATGCCGGAGAAGGTTTGTGTATCGGCGATCTTAATTTAGTTGGAATAGGACCTTTACCATCGATAGGATCACCGGTGATATTAATCATTCTACCAAGAGATTCAGCACCTACAGGAATAGAAATAGGAGCATCAGTATCAATAACTTTCATGCCACGTACTAAGCCATCAGTGGAGTCCATTGCGATTGATCTAACTCTATCTTCACCTAAGTGCTGCTGCACTTCGCAAACAAGAGTCATGTCTTCGCCTGTTTCAATAGATTTCATGGGAATATGTAACGCATTGAGGATTTCCGGAATATTTCCGGAAGGAAATTCAACGTCAACGACAGGTCCGATTACCTGAATTATTGAGCCTTCGTTCATATTGTTTTTTCCTAAGAAGAGTAAAATATATATTAACTATAGTTTTATAAGCAAGGATAAATTCTATCAGCAATAGAATACCAAATTAGGATAATATAAGATAAATTAAGCAATTTTATGTAGATAGACAAAAGAATTAGTCTAAGCAAAAAAAAGAAAATTTAGTTATAAATAACCCAACAACGTTCAAGTATATGAATGAGCTATATGTAAAGTTGAAAAGAAAACGAATAATCTATTAGAAGCTAATTTTATTTATGCACTTTCCAAGATAGTATAAAACGTATATAATAGTTATTATTTTACAAAATGAATAGAATTCTGAATAAATAAAGAAGAGAATAAGCAAAAGTAACTCAGGTTGTAAAAAAACAACCTGAGTTGAAGTAGTTTAAACTTTTCTGACAAATCTTACACCAAAAGCACCATCAATACCATGAAGATGAGGGAATGTTTGGAGCATTCCGTCTTTGCAGTATCTTTCAGGCAAATATTGATCTGCCGGATCCAATTCAAATTCAGGATGAGTTTCTAAAAACCAATCTGCAACTTCAGTATTTTCTTCTGGTTCTATAGTACAGGTTGAATATACAAGAGCTCCACCAGGTTTTACTAATTCAGCAGCATTTTTTAAAATAGACTTTTGAAGATTTACAATTTTTTTCAAATCATCGATATCTCGAGCCCATTTAATATCAGGTTTTTTAGCAATTATACCAAAGCCGGAGCAAGGTGAATCGCAAATTACCACATCTGCTTTTTCATCAGATTTATAAACTTCAGCATCAGCTTCAAGTGTTTCTATAATATCAAAGCCTAAGCGTTCTTTACCGCGTTCAATAATTGAGAGTTTAGATTCATATTTGTCACAGGCAATTACTCTTCCTTGATTTTTCATCATTTCAGCTATGTAAAATGATTTTCCGCCTGGTGCGGCGCATAAGTCATAAACTACATCTCCCGGTTGAGCATTAGTCAACCTGGAAGCTAAAGTAGCGCTAGGATCTTGAATAGAAATTTTACCTGTGTTGTATAAATCAGTAGAAGTGATATCAAACTTAGTATTATACAAATATAAGGAGCAATCCATTTCGGGAACTCTTTGGAATTCAAGATTATGGACGTTGAAGAGTTCAATAATATCTTCTACATTAGCTTTCATCATATTAACTCTGACAGATGTTGGCGGGTGCTCATTATTTCTTGCCAGTAATTGTTCGATATTTTCTTCCCCGAACCTATCCATCCATCTTTTTACCATCCATTTTTGATGAGAATGCAAGATAGCATAGTAATAAGTTCTGTCATCTTCTATTTTTGGATATCTGATATTGTGAATATTACGAGCAATATTTCTAAGTACTCCATTTACAATAGCAGCAGTTTTTTCACCCTGAATTCTTTTCACAATTTCCACAGATTCAAAAATTGCAGCCGGGATAGGAATGCGATCCATAAAGAGGATTTGGTATAGTCCAACCCGCATCGCATTTTTAATGATATTAAGACATTTCTGATATTCACCATGATAAAAGCCGATAAGAATCCAGTCTAATTTAGCTTTCCATCTGACAATACCATTGACTAATTCAGTAAGGAGTGCTTTGTCTCTTGATTCGAGTCCGCCGCTTCTCAGCTCATTATTTAATAGTTTGTCGATATAAGCGTCACTTCTTTCATATCTGTTTAAAATTTTAACAGCTTTGTATCGTGCAGTTTTTTTATAACTGATTTGTGAATTATTTTGCTCGTTAGTTGTAACCATTTTAGAAGATATTTGTATATTAATAAATATGAGTTCAAAGGTAAAATAATTTCTATAATATTTTATACTTTGAGGTAAAAATAATAGTAATTACTTAACGGAAATAATTATGCGTTTATTGTCTTTAATTATAGCTTTTTTATTCATCGGCGAAGCTTTGCAAGCTCAAGAGCGAACAGATTTGGATATAAAATTGTCTCCATTGACCAGAAAGGATTCAAGGAACCAAAGAGATTATGGTTTTATTTTGGGTCTAGGACAAAATTTCCAGGGGGGCGAGCAGTATGTTGATTGTCCTGATTGCCGTTTTAAGGGAGGAGCAGGATTTTCGTTTTCTATCGGTATGCTATATGAATATGAATTATTCAAAGGGGTAAGAGTTGGTGGACAACTAATTTATAATGATTTTAGCTTTACATCCAAGTTCACCGAAACAGAGATGCATAATGACATAGAGACAGGAGTCCAGATTCCACTTGCTTTTGTCCATGAAGCAAAATTTAGTCTTAAAGCTATAACGGCTGCTCCTTATTTGAAAATGTATCCCTGGGATTTTGTATATTTTAGATTAGGAATGCCAATTGCATATATATTTTCCAACAATGTAAAACATGATAAGGCTCTAGATAGTCGTTTAGTTTCTGTTGGTGGAATTGATTATGAAATAGATGCTGTTAAAGCGACAGTTGAAAATGGTCAAATCGAAGGTATTAATAATTTGCAATTATTCATATCTACTGCTCTTGGATTTGATTTTAAATTGGCAAGGAATGTGTATCTTTCACCTTTACTTGAATATTATATTCCTTTTTCTGAGTTCAGTAGCCATGGTTCTGGATCAAAAATAAATAACTGGAAATTAGTTTTTGAACTCAGAATTGCTTTGAAAGAAGGTTCTTAATAATTATTTATCTTACATTAGTAAAATCTGTCTCTCTAAAAGTTATTACTATTATAAATTGAACTATGAGTGCAAGTATTTATTCCTTGCACTTATTTTATATCTATATTCTTTCTCATAATTTTACGATTTGTTTTTTTTAGTGAAAATATTTATGTAAATTATAGCAATGAGTGTACTATACAGTATTTATGTAATCTATTGTAGAAATTGAAGGGGTGTTTAATAGAGGATTTGTTACGCATTTCGTATTAATTAAGCTTAGAGTAAGCTTTCAAGTTGTTTTTTTTAAGTTAAAATATAGCGATGTTTTGCAAATCCTAAGGCACATCTTTTGTTCTATACTAAGTCACGATAATTAAAATTTACAATAATTTAAATATTAAAAACTAAATGGGTAGGAACTTATGCGAGGTTTATTTACAAACTCCGTTTTTGCAATTCTATTGATTGCGTTATTTGGGTTGCAAAGTAACGATGCTAAAGCTGCTAAGAATTCTACTTCTTCTTCAAATATTTACTGTTTATCGCTAAGCAATGAACAAAATGAAGAAGGGGGAGATATTTTTTCTAACAAAAATATCAGAGTTATTAACTTAGGACCAAAAGTAAATTCTGATAGATATGAATATGCACCTACAATTAGTGCTGATGGGAAAACGCTTTATTTTGTGTCAGATAGAAATGGTTCAATTCCATTTGTGGGTTCAGATGAGCCAAGTCATGACTTCTGGGCTGTTACTAAAAAACACAGAAACGATACTATTTTTTCTGATCCTTATAACATTGATCCTAACTCTGAATATAAAGAGCAAAGTGTAAATACTAGCCGTAATGAAGGTATTGCTTCTATCGCTGCTGATGGTCAAACTCTATATTTTACTGCTACTGACAGATCGGATGGTTTGGGCGTAAATGATTTATATATGACTAGAATTGAAGGTGATAAATGGACAAGACCAGTCAATCTTGGCAAAAATATAAATACTAAATACGAAGAAACTATGCCTTCAATTGCTCCAGATCAATCAAGGTTGTATTTTGCTTCAGATAGACCACTTCCAGGCGAAGAGGATAAACAAGATAATTATAATCTTTGGTATTCTGATTATGATTTTGATATGGAAGAATGGCTTCCTGCAAAATATTTGAAAGATTTAAGCACAGAAGGTGAAGATGAATCTCCATTTATAGCTGCTGATAATCAAACATTATTTTTTGTTTCAGATGGTAGAGATGATTCTAAAGGTGGTAGAGATTTCTACGTTACTAAATGGGATCCTGTGTCTAAAAAATGGTCAACTCCAAGGAATTTAGGGGAGCCTATCAACTCAGAAGGTGAAGAGAGGTTCATTACTATGCCTGCTTCTGGAGACATAATTTATTTTACTTCCGATAGAGAAGATGTTTCTGGTTTTCAGGGTGCTTATGACAATTATATGGCTTTTGTACCAACTTTCTTTAGGAATGTTACTTTAACAGGTACTGTAGCAGATGAATGCTCTGATGAATTTATTCCTGCATATATTTCAGTTAAAAATCCTATCACAGGTAAAATCTTTAAAGATAGTTTGAATGAATCTCATGCTGAATTTGCTATGATTGTTACTAATGATGCTTTTGGTGACCCAAGAGATTCTATAACATATATTGATTTTGAAATTACTGCAAACCATCCTAAGTATGGTTCTAAATCTATAGTTCAAAGAGTTGAAAAACCTTCTAAAACTCAAGACCAAACTAAAGCAGGTGAAGTTGTTGAAACTTACCATACAAAAGTTACTTTAGGGCAAAGACCTGTTGTTGAATCCGTAATAGACGAAGCTGCTTATATCGCTCAAATTAAAGCTACTCAACCTGAATTTGCTGAATGGCGTGGGCTTGTTATGTCAGAGGTTCTTTCTTGGGATTTATATCCACTTCTTAACTATGTATTCTTTGATGAAGGTAGCGCAGAGCTTCCATCTAGATATAAAACTTTATCTAAATCTCAAATATCCATGTTCTCTGATACAACAATTCCAGGTGCTACTTTAGATAAATACTATCATATACTTAATATCTATGGATTCCGTTTGAATATGCACCCAGAAGCAAAAATCACTGTTTTGGGTACTAATGATAACAAATCACCAAAAGAAAAAGGAAACACAGAACTTTCTAAACAACGCGCTACACTAGTATATAACTACTTAAGAGATGTTTGGGGAATTAGCGAAGATAGAATGAAACTTGAATTTACTAATCTTTCGCCTAATGCTTCTAAAACACGTGTAAGAGAAGATAGTGGTCTAGCTGATGAAGAAAATAGACGTGTTGAGCTTCTAACTGACGAATGGGAAGTTAAAAAACCAGTGTTTGAAACAGATCCTAAAACTTTCCCTCAACCTGAAATGATGACTTTCAAACTTGAAAATGGTATTGAAGATGGAATCGTTGCTGAGAGAAGATTAGAAGTTACTCGTGATGGAAAAGTATGGAATACTTTCACTGACTTAGGAACTACTGAAGGTGAATATACTTGGAATTGGCAAAATGCTGATTTAGAATACCCAGAAGATGAAGTGCCATTTACAGCACAACTTATTGTAACAACAAAATCCGGTGCTGAATGTAAATCCGATCCGATTAACATCCCTGTAAAACAGGTATCTTCACGAGATCGTATTATTAACTCTGGTTCAGATTCTACTGACGAAAAATATTCTCTAATTCTATTCCCGTTCAACAGATTTGACGCAGGTCCATTGAACGAAAAAATCTTGAAAGATTATGTATATAACCGCGTTACTTCTGAATCTAAAGTAACAGTTATTGGACACACAGACGTAGTTGGTCTTGAGAAACACAATAAGAGACTTTCTGAAAAACGTGCTAATACAGTAACAACTGGTATTAAGAAAAATGCGAAAAAAGTAAGTGACATTACTACTACAGGTGTTGGTGAAGAAAAACCTCTTTACCCTAATGAATTACCTGAAGGTCGCTTGTACAACCGTACAATCCAAGTGTTGATTAAAACTCCTCTTAAATAGATTTAAGACGGATATATTTAGCGGAAGCGCTCTGTTAGAAATGGCAGAGCGCTTTTTTTATTCCTGTGTTGAAATATATATTTGTTATTTTTGTGATTATTGAAATTGAAGTTCTAGAAAGATAAAATATGCAGATAAAAAATATTATAGATATTAATAAACCAATTGTTTTAGCTTCGCAGTCACCAAGACGTAAGTTCTTGCTGGAAATGTTGGGTCTAAAGTTTGATGTTTTTCCTGCCAGTATTGATGAAGTAAATACAGACAACTTGCCTCCTGCTGAATATGTAATGAAGTTAGCTGGTGAAAAAGCAAAAGAAGCCTCAAAACTATATAAAAAAGATGCATTGTTTATTGGCTCGGATACTATAGTTGTTTTAGGTAATGTAGTCCTGGAAAAACCAGCTGATAAAGCGGATGCCAAGTCTATGCTAAAAACATTGAGTAATAACACACATACTGTCTTTACAGGCGTTGCTTTGTATGATAGCCTTCAAGAGTCTTTAGAATTGAAATATGAGGCAACTCAGGTCAGTTTTAGAGAGCTTGGAGATAAAGAAATAGATGCTTACATTGCAACCGGTTCTCCAATGGATAAAGCGGGAGCTTATGGAATCCAGGATGATTTCGGAGCTGTTTTTGTGAATAGAATCGAAGGTTGCTACTATAATATAGTAGGATTACCTTTGCAATTACTTTATAAAATGTTGTCGGAGCATTTTGCATAATGAAGATTAAGTCCAATATAAACACTCTAATAATGCTTTTACCATGGATAATTACATTCGTAGTTTTTTGGTTATATCCTTTGTTGTATTCTGCATATATGAGTATGACAGAGTATAACACTTTAACTGGTGAAGCATTTTGGGTTGGCTTGGATAATTATTCTTATATGCTGACAGATCCTCTTTTTTGGAAATCTTTAACAAATACTGCAATTTTTACTTTAGGAAGCGTACCTATCACTACAGCTTTGGCATTATTCATGGCTAATATGCTGAATAAAAAGTTTGTGAGGTTGAAAGAGTTTTTTCGTGCAGCTTACTTTATGCCTTCCGTAACTGCATTAGTCGTTATTGCTCTAATCTTTACAAATTTGTATTCTATGGATGGATATGTAAATGAGTTAGTCAAGATGCTGGGTTTTTCAGGAACAGATAAAGGCTGGCTGGCTGAGCCTTCTACTTCGTTACTTTCTATTATGGCTATGGATATTTGGATGGCATCAGGCTACTATATGGTGCTCTTTTTAGCAGGTATGCAGACGATTTCGAATGATCTCTATGAAGCCGCTGAACTTAACGGAGCTTCTCCTCTAAGGCAATTCTGGGAGATCACTTTCCCTCTTTTGAGACCAACTTTAATGTTTGTTGTAGTAATTAATAGTATAAAGTCTTTCCAGGTATTTGTAGAAGTATTTGTGATGACAAAAGGCGGTCCCTTGCATTCTACTACAACATTGGTTTACCAAGTTTACGAAAATGCTTTTAAAGAGTCTGATCTTATGGGATATGCTTCCGCTATTGCTTATACTTTATTTATGATCCTTATTGTCTTTTCTGTTATTCAAATGAAAGTACTAAAAGAAAAATAGTATTTATTCTTTCCAAACAAAGTCAAATAAAACAAAAGAAACAGAAACTATCAAACCGCTGTATGCAGTCATAAGTTTAAAATTGCTGTCGCCTCCGCTTGTTCCTCCGTCCATTGTATATCTAAAAGATTCAATTCCAAGTAAAATTAAAGGCACTAAAATCGGAAATGCAAGCACAGGGAAAAGTGCGTTTTTACTGTTCCCTTTGGCTATTAGGGCAGATATAATAGTCGTTGCACCAGCTAAGCCAACTGATGCTAGAAATAAACTAAGAAGAAACTCTCCAAAAAAGGACACACTTAGGTAATCATTAAACAGGAAGAATAATGCAACTCCAAATGCATTTAGAACAAGTGATAATAAAATATTGAATAGTAATTTTCCAAAAAATACAGAAGCTGAATCTGTACTTATTTGAAGTAGTAAACCTGTGCCGCGTTCTTCTTCGCTTATAAAAGATTTTGCCAGACCGGTCATAGCAGAAAAGAACATGATAATCCAGATTATCCCTGATGCTGTTTCTGTGCCGAGTTTAATTCCGGCAGTAGAGAAGGTTATCATTATTATCGTGGTAAAAATGAAAAGTAGAATGGCCGATACTGCATAGCGTGTTTTAAGTTCACTTTTTAGTTCTTTTTTGAAAACTGCATTTATTTTCTTAATATTCAAGTCTCTATCCTTTAATTGTGTCAGTCTACAATATAAAGAATATCTTATATTACGCCAAAGCAGTATTTAGTTTATCTATAGAATTGCTTTCATAGCTAGTGTCAATTAATATTAGAAGCTTAAACTTCCTAATACTCTTTCCTCTTTTGCACCGGTGACAGATTTGACATTACCGGGTTTGTTGGTAGCAAAAAGAACTGCAAGGAAAGCAAAAGCGATTGCTTCTTTTGCAGAAGAGTTTAATCCATATTTTTCAGCAGAGTTAACACTGCAATTTGGCAGGAAGTTGGCAATAGATTCCATCAGCACTGGGTTTTTTGTCCCACCTCCTGAACATATCAGCTCTTTTGTTTCTGATCCAAATTTAGCGATATTATGAGCTATGGATTTCGCAGTAAAAACAGTAAATGTTCGAATTATATCTTCTTTACTATGTGCATTATATTTATATATAATAGATCTGGTATAACTTTCACTAAAATACTCTCTGCCTGTTGATTTTGGAGGCAAGTCAGAAATAAAAGATATTTGCATTAACTCATCCAGCATTTTATCTATAAGCTTACCTGATTTTGCAATTTTTCCGGAATTATCGTACTGCCTGTTAAATAACATCTGCACAGCGAGATCTATCATCACATTGCCCGGTCCAGTGTCAAAAGCTCTTATATTGTCTCTGTCACAACATGGAGGCAGTAAAGTGACATTAGACATACCGCCTATATTCAATAAAGCTCTGTGATTATCAGATGCAAGAAAGTAATAATCAAAGATAGGAACTAGAGGTGCACCTTGACCTCCGGCGGCTATATCAGCAGACCTGAAGTTAGAAATAACAGGGATATTAGTTTTATAAGCTAAAGCTGAAGCATCTATTGCCTGAAATGTACTCCGAATATGTTTTTCACAAAACTCAAAAGGAGAGGGTTGATGCCACAGAGTTTGACCGTGGCAACCTATAAAATCAATTTCAGAACTGTTTATATTTAGTTCTTTAAGTAGCATTAGAACAGCATCTGCATAGATTTCAGCAATATAAGTATTGACGGACGATACTTCCTGCATTGTCAGCTCGCCCATCAACATATATAATATTTTTTTTCTAAGCACATCGGGGAACGGATATTCTCTGTATTCCACAAGATTATATGTTATAATTCCATCATTCAAATAAAAGTCTACGAGGGCAGTATCTATACCATCCATAGATGTACCTGTCATCATCCCGATAGTTCGGTATCTATTTGATATTTTTGATGGAATAAGCATAATTAATCTTCATCTCCATACATTTTTACATCACCAATTTCTGGGATATATTGATGATAATAAAGTAGTTCAATTACTTCTACTAAGGATTGGGCTATTTCTTCGTTCCATGTTTTTAATATTCTGCCTTCTCTCACCAAGGATTCGTCTTCAGAGTGTTCATGTATAATGACTTCAGTTTGATAGAAATCTGCTGCAATTTTCTTTACTATTTCCTTTGTATTCTCCGGTGCTTCTACGTTTCTGCAAACCCAGAAGGCTAGTGGAAGTGGGGATGAAGAATTGATATACCATTCTTCGCTTATGTCAAGTGCTGCTTCTATTTTGCTGTCAGAGTTTAGAGCAATAACTGCATCGTACTTAGCTAATGATTCAGCAACATTTGTATCATGTTTTGAAATATTGGGATGCATATCATATCGCTCAGCTAGTAATAGCCTTGCTATTTGAATCAAGAAGTTATCAGGAGTCGGACTACCAATAGTAGCGATATCAGCAAGATTAGGATTGAAATAAACTGATGCTAGTTTTGTATATGCTTCAGAAGCCATGCAAGGACCTTCTACGATTCTATAATCAGCTTTACCTATGCCCATGGCATAATCCTTAGGAGATAGTAGTGCAAGATCAAATCTATTATTTGCAAAAAATTCCCCGATTTTATCTTCAGGCACAACAAAAAATTCGACACCATATTCTTTTTTAATTTTATCGCTATTTATGAACATCTCTTTAAGATAAGGTGTATCAGGGACAGCTATTTTATTTTTCATATTATTCAAATACCTTGTAACTAAATATAAAATCATGTGTCTTTTAAAATATAGCAAGAGAATTACTAAAGACTAGCTTTCCAAATTCTAACTGATTCAAAAATTGTGATGCCTGCAGCGACGCCGACATTCAAAGAGTGTTTTACTCCGTGCATTGGGATTTCGATTGCGTCGTCGCATTCTGCCAGAACTTCATCGGATATACCGGAAAGTTCGTTTCCTAAAACCAGGCAGATTGGATATTCTTCAGGTTTTAAATCTGTATATTCTCTTTTTTCGTCAGTTAATTCGACGGCTATGACTTTTATGCCTTGTGCTTTTTGTTCTTTTATAGCTTTTAATATGTCTTGTTCATATTGCCAGGGAACGGTATCAACTGCGCCAAGTGCAGTTTTTTCTATTTCCTTGCGTGGCGGGTGTGGTGTGAAGCCGCACATAATCAGTTTTTCCACTCTGGCAGAATCACATGTGCGAAAAATTGAGCCAACATTATAAAGGCTACGAATATTATCGAGCATAACTGAGACCGGAAAACGATCTACTTCTTTGGATTCTTTAGTAGTTAGACGTTCTTCCAGTATTTCTGCATGAAGCAATTTTTTCATTTTGTACTTATGTAGATTATAAAACATGAATTACATATCTAAAACTGTATTAAATATGCAAATGTAGAAAATAAGACTTGTTATAATAAGTCGCTTTTAAAAAAGCTAAGCAAGCTACTATAAATAAAGAAATTATAAAAATTACAATATAATAATAACGGTGTACTATGAGAAAAATTATTATACTATTATTCTGTCTTATGACGTATACAGGAATAATTAACGCTCAGGAAAAACCGCCTGCAGACAATAAAGGAAAAGAGTTCTGGTTTGCTTTTCCTCCGAATTATCATAATAATATAGACTCTCCTTCATGGACTGCAGATTTATTGTATATCTCTGTAGCTGCCGATGAACCAACCAAAGTAACTATTGACTATACTGATATGGATGGTGGAAAGCATCAGAGAATATTAGATATTCAGAATGTTGATGACATCGAAACTCTTACATTGGATTATAGAAATCTTGAGCTTGAAGGCTGGAACAGAAGTGGTTTTGAATTGTCAGTTAATAGCACTTTAAATAAGAATGAAACAGTTGTTCCTGCTTCTTTTAGAGTTACATCGGAAAAAGATGTTTCTGTTTACATACAAAATCAAGCACAGATGTCAAGTGATGCAACACTGGTATATCCGGTGGAGGCAATTGGTAAAAATTATTATGTGATGAGCTATTCTGCCGGTTTAAGAGCAGGTAGTATGGGGCAATCAACTCCATCGCAATTTGTTATAGTTGGGACTGAAGATAATACCATTATTGATATTGAGCCTCCAAAAGGCAATCCTACACAACGCCATGGAGATGAACCGTTTACTATTGAGCTTGATCGTGGAGAATCCTATTTAGTGCAGACAAAACCAACTACTTCAGAGCCGTATGATTTGACTGGTACACATATAGTGGCGAGTGCTCCCGTTACTGTAATCGGTGGACATCAAAGGGCTCAGGTGCCGCTGGATCCATCTGAATCAAGCCCATCGCGAGATTATTTAATACAGCAAATTATACCTGTAGAATCATGGCACAAATCTGCATTTGTCATTCCTTTTAAGACTGTGAGTAATGGTGTTAATAATAAAGATCTGGTTAGAGTACTATCTGCTTCTGATAATAATAAAATATATATTGACGGTACGTACAAGCAAACAATTAACCGAGCTGAATTTTTAGAACTGGAAATCAATCAGGCAATAAATATAACATCTAGTGCTCCTATGCAGGTCGCAACTTATGCTAAAACTACTAAAATGAATATGAGCACGAATATTGGCGATCCTTTGATGATGCTCATCCATCCGAAAGAGCAGTTTTATAAAGAATATAAATTTATAAATACTCAGACCAGAGAAAATGGAGACATTGTATATACGCGTCAGTTTGTTGCAGTAATATTGCCTTCTTCAGGTAAAGCTTCTTTAACATTGGACGGACTAGATGTCTCACAAACAGGGTATGCACCAATTCCAAATTCCAATTACGAGTATAAAGTAATTGAAGTAACTGATGGGGTACACCAAATTTCCTGCAATGAGGATATTGCAATATATATTTACGGATATGGCTATGCAAACTCTTATGGCTATATAGGTGGAATGAACTTTAAAATATTTGACCATAAGGATCCTGTAATTACACAAAATCAGACTTGTTTTGATGCTAATGTGGTTGTAACTGATACTCTTCCTTATGATTCTGGGATAGAATATTTTAACATCGATGTTGAAAATAATCTTACTATAGACCAAGACAATAAGCTTGCACCTAAGGTGATTAAATTTGATGCACTTGTTGACAATAAATTTCTTGATGCTGATGTTACATATACGGTTAGAGATTCAATGGGCTTTGGTTATACTAAAACAATTCTTTTACCTGGTTTCACTGTTTCTGTGGAATCTCAACTTGCATCTACCGAAGTTTATGAAAATCCTCATGTAGATTCGAAGTTGTTTGAGCAACACTGCTACGACCTAAAGCTTCAGAACTATGGTAATCATAGGCAAGAAATAAATGATATATATTTTAAAAATGCAGGCAAAGTCCAGGGACTTGAAACAATAACACTTCCTCTTGTTCTGAATCCCGGGGAAATAAAAACTTTTCCTCTTTGTTTCACGTCGGATATAGCATGGAAATTTGAAGATGAGATTATCATCTCAAATAATTGTTTGGATAGAGAGATTGCTTCTGTTTCTTATGAGTTCTTTGAAGATACTGAAGTTCCTAAAACATATACAGAACAGGTAGATTGCAACCAATATGTAAACATAACGGTAACTGATACTACACAATTTGATCTTGGGATAGATAAAGTAGTATATACAGAAATGGAAAATATTACTATTTCTCAAGAAAATAAATCTCCATATTATACTGCTCAACTATCTGTAAGCAACACAAGAGTCCCTGCATGGTATTCTGTGACTATAACAGATAAATTTGGAAATTCAGTTACTATTTCAGATACACTAAGTCCTGTTTCTTTAAAATTTGTCGGAAAAGTAGACAGCGAGACTGAAAAAGAGGAGCAATATTTTGGTGAATTTAAAATCGGCTCAATAGGAAAAGATTCAGTTTACTTGGAAAATTATGGTGATTACTCTCAGACAATAAATTACGCTTATGCAGTACTCAATAGACACTTTTCTGTACCTAGAGGGCAGTTCCCTCTAGTTATTCCTGCAATGTCTACAAAAGGTATTGAAGTAATATATCACCCTGAGTATGTTAGGACAGAAAGGTATAGAGATACTATAATAATAAGTGCGGATTGTTTTTATGAGTATATGCCTGTTGCCGCAGATGCTTCTCAGATAGACTTTGAAGCTATGTCAAAATGCGATATACCACTAAAAATAACAAGCAAAGGTGTGCCTTACGAACTTTACGTTTCCAAGCCAACTCCAATGCCTAGTAGCGATAAAATAAGTATAAGCTATAATGCAAACTTTAGTAGTTCTGTATCATATAAAATTTACACAAATACAGGTGCTTTGGTAAAAGACGGGAATCTGTATATAGCTGAAGGCGATGGCGCTTTGGATATACCTATTTATGAAATTGGTAATGGTCAGTATCTTTTAAAGATTAATAGTGATGTTATAAACGAAAATTTTGTGATAATAAAACAGAGATAACTAAAGCAAAAAGTGCATATACTTTTTAGAAGGTATATGCACTTTCTGTTTATTCAATATATTGAGATATATAATTATGAAACAATATTTACTACTTGTCTTTTTATTTTTAGTTGCTACTTCATCATACTCACAAACTAAACCTCCGGCAGATAATAAAGGAAATGATTTCTGGTTTGCATTCCCGCCTAATTTCCATAATAATTTCAACAATACAAGTTGGGATTATGATTTGCTTTATATATTCATTGCTGCAGATGAACCCACACAAGTTGAGATCAATTATACTGATATGGATGGCGGAAAGTTTCAGAAATTAGTTAATATTATAAATCCTCAAGACATTGAGACTGTCACGTTTCCATATAGGGGACTTGAATTAGAAGGCTGGAACAGAAGTGGAAAAATATTGCCTAAAAATGATAGAAACAATTGGAATGAACAAGTTTCACCTGCCTCTTTTCATGTTGTTTCTGAGAAGGAAATATCTGTATATATCCAGAATCAGGCTTCTACAACAAGTGATGCTACTTTAGTTTATCCGGTCGATGCTTTGGGCAAAAACTATTATGTAATGAGCTATTATTCGAGTAATATAAATGTCGTTACTAATCAGGATCATAACACGCCCTCTCAATTTGTAATAGTTGCAACAGAAGACAATACAACTATTGACATTGAGCCTCCGAAAGGGAATCCTACTCAATATCATGGTGATGAACCTTTTACAATCGAGCTCAATCAGGGAGATTCATACTTAGTACAATCTACACCAGATAAAATTAATACTTATGACCTGACAGGAACACATATTGTAGCAAGTGCACCAATAACTGTTTTGGGCGGACATCAGAGAGCACAGGTTCCTCTGGATTTGAGCGTAGACAACCCTTCCCGGGATTATCTGATACAACAGCTTATTCCTATTGAATCATGGCATAAATCTGCATTTGTAATCCCTTTTCAAAATGTGGGTGAAGTAAAAAACAAAGATTTAGTAAGAGTTCTATCTGCTTCTGACAACAACAAAATTTCGATTGACGGAAATAGTTATAAGACTCTAAATAGATCAGAGTTTTTGGAATTGGAGATAGACAAAGCTATAAATATTACATCTAGTGCACCTATGCAGGTGGTTACCTATGCAAAAACTACTAAAATCACCGGTAATTTTCAAATCGGTGATCCTTTAATGATGCTGATTCATCCAAAAGAGCAATTCTATAATAAATATAAGTTTATAAATACGCAGACGTACGAGAATGGAACTCCTGTTTATACTCATCAGTATGTGGCAGTGGTTTTGCCTTCCACCGGCAAATCATCTCTGTATCTTGATAACCAAAAGATGAATGATAAGGATTATCAGCCTATTCCTAATTCAAATTACGAATATAGGATTTTAAGAGTCACAGATGGGGTGCATGAAATTTCATGTGATGAAGATATTGCAATTTATGTGTATGGTTACGGAAGCGCTAATTCTTATGGATATATTGGCGGAATGAATTTTAAGATTTTTGATCATAAAAATCCGGTGGTAACAGAGAGCCATGATTGCAGTAAGACACTTTTGGTTATTTCTGAAAAATTGCCATACGACTCTGGTATAGAGTATTTTAATATTGATAATTATAATAACTTTATGATATTTCAAGATAAGGATTCACTACCTAAAGTTTTGCGGGTAGCGGCTTTATTAGAAAATGATTTTTTAGATGCTGATCTCCAATATACTGTCAGAGATTCCATGGGGTTTGGATATACTAAAAGTGTTTCAAAAGCCGGTTTTACAGTCGGGTTTGAATCGCAATTTGGAAGTGACAACAAGTATGAAAATCCACATATAGACTCAAAATTATTTGAAGAATATTGTTTTGATTTAAAATTAGAAAATTACGGAAAATATGAGCAGGAAATCAGCGATATAAAATTCAAAACATTTGGAAGAATGTACGGGCTTGAAAAAATTACACTCCCACTGACACTAGCTCCAGGCGAGGTTAAAAGCTTTCCTATTTGTGTAACCTCAGATAAAGCACTAAAATTAGAGGATGATATTATCATTTCGAATAACTGCTTCGATCGGGAAGTAGCTTTTGTGTCCTATGAGTTCTTTGAGGATACAGAAGCTCCTGTAGTATTTACAGAAAATATGGGCTGCAATCAATTGGTCAATATAACTGTTACTGATACAGCAATGTACGATTTAGGAATTGACGATATAAAATACCTTGCCCTAGAAAATATGTCAATAATAACAGAGAGTAATTCCACATATTATTCAGCTCAACTTTCTGTTACAAATACTTCTGCTTATGCTTGGTACTCAATATCTATAACCGATAAGTATGGGAATAAAACATTTATTGAGGACACTCTTAAACCTGTATTCTTGCGTCTTTACGGTACAGATTCAAGCAAACCTGAACCAGAAGAACAGTATTTCGGAGAAATCAGATTGTGGGAAGTAGCAGAGGATTCTATTCTAATAGAAAATTATGGATCATACGATCAAACCATTAACTATGCTTATGCTAAATTGAATAATCACTTTTCAGTTCCGAAAGGGCAGTTCCCGTTAGTTATTCCGGCTTACTCTATAGTAGGCTTGGACGTCAGATATTATGCTGATTATGTGCGATCGGAAAAGTACAGAGATACTATAATAATACTTGCAGATTGTTTTGAGCAGGCAAAGCCTGTATCTGCGGACGCTGCTTTAACAGAATATGAAATGATGACAAAGTGTGATTTGCCTGTTAAAATAACAACACGTGGAGAGCCATATGAAATGTATATTTCTCAGCCTGCGCCGACTCCTAGCCGAGATAAGGTAAGCATACGCTATAAGGCGAATTTTGTAAGCTCTGCTGTTTATAATATTTATTCAAATAATGGAAGCAAAGTTAAGAGCGGGAATTTAAATATATCAGGGAATGAAGGAGAGCTGATAATTCCTCTGAATGATATTTCGAATGGCCAGTATCTGTTACGAATCAGTAATGACCTTATCAACGAAAGTTTTGTGATTATAAAAATTAAATAGAAACAATAAAGCAAAAGGCTGCATTTGGTGCAGCCTTTTAAATTCCCCTCTTGCATAGAAATAGTATGCACTACCCTCTGCGTCTGTTGTTTCTACCTTGATTTCTGTCGCCATCTCTATGTTTAGGACGGTCTGAATCTTCGGCAACTTCCACTCTCAGCTGTCTGCCTTTATACTTTTGGTGTTTTAGCGAATCTAAGATTTTTTCAGTGTGACGTTTGCCAACTTCGAAGAAAGAGAAACTATCTTTAATATCGATATCACCGATATTAATATCTCTGTCTTGAGTATGGTCATTGATCATTCCGATAATATTCTTAGGTAGAACGCTATCTTTTCTGCCAATATTAATGAAGAAACGAGTAAAACCGGATCTGCCACCGCGTCTACCGCCTCTTTCTCCACGTTCACCTCTTTCTCCTCTATCGCGTCTGTCTCTACCGTCTCTGCCACCACGACTAAATCTATCGTCACGATCTCTGCCGCTGCGACTTTCTTTTTCATTTAAATCTTCAGCATCACGGTAATAATCCAGAAAGCGGTTAAATTCTAAAGAAATGAAGCGTTTGATTACTTCTTCTTTACTTAAATTTTCTAATTTTGCGCTAACTGCTTCCATAAATTGAGCAATTTGCTTTTCGTCAACACCAACATTTTCCATTCTGTCAATAAGATTGAAAAGCTGTTTTTCGCAAATTTGATCGCCGGTTGGTACCATGACTTTTTCAAATTTTTTGCGAATACTTCTTTCCAGATCCATAAGTTTACGTTTTTCGCGGTAGTTAACTATAGCAATAGACACGCCTGATTTATCAGCTCTGCCTGTTCTACCGCTTCTGTGAGTATAAACTTCAAGATCTTCAGGCAGGTTATAGTTGATTACGTGAGTAATGTCGCTGACGTCAATTCCGCGTGCTGCAACGTCAGTAGCAACAAGCATCTGAAGTGTGCGATTACGGAAGTGATTCATAACATAATCTCTTTGCACCTGAGATAAATCACCATGCAAAGCATCAGCGTTATAACCGTCTTTTATTAATTTATCAGCAATATCTTTAGTTTCATTACGAGTTCTGCAAAATACAATACCATATATATCAGGGTTATAGTCAGCTATTCTTTTCAATGCAGAATATCTGTCTTTTTCTCTAACTTGATAATATGTGTGTCGTACATTTTCAGCACCTGAATTTTGCTGACCAATTGTAATTTCTGTAGGTTCATCCATGTAATGTTTAGCTATTCTGGCAACTTCTTTAGGCATAGTTGCGGAGAAAAGTAAAGTTCTTTTTTCTTTAGGAGTGCCTTCTAAGATGCCATCAAGTTCATCTCTGAAGCCCATGTTAAGCATTTCATCTGCTTCGTCTAGCACAACAGTTCTAATGCTTGTTACATCAGCAGCTTGTCGCTTGATCATATCAAACATTCTACCAGGAGTAGCTACAACAACATGAGCGCCTCGTTTAAGGGCACGAATTTGTGTGTCAATTCTGGCACCACCATAAATAGGCACTACATTGAGTCCCTTAAGGTATTTGCCGAATTGCTCAATATCTTTTGCAATTTGCAGGCATAACTCTCTTGTAGGAGATAAAATCAGTGCTTGCGTAGTATTATCAGTTAAATCAATCTGCTCCAAAATAGGTAAGCCAAATGCGGCGGTTTTCCCCGTACCTGTCTGGGCTAGGCCAATGATATCATTATCAGAAGCTAAAGCGGCAGGTATTACTTTTTCTTGGATCGGCGTAGGATTTTCAAAGCCCAAATCTTCGATACCTCTAAGTATCTCGGGCGATAGCCCGGTCACTTTAAACGTTGACATATAATGTAAGTCTCTATGTGAAGAACGATAATCTACAAAATTACGTAAACTTATAATGCAGTCGAATAAATAAAAAGTAATAAATGGCCAAATATCATATAAAATAGCCTAAGTTATTATAATATAATTATTTATTGTTGTTGCGTAAATAAATCCTAGAGTGAATTCAATTCTTTAAGTAGAAATAGAATTGAAAATAATTGATCAAGAGAGTAACAAATTTAAGCAATTACTCAAGTGGGTATATTAAAAAAAACAGCCCTACTTGACCTGATGAAGCAAGGCTGTTGAAAATTCAAGAGGATGGTAAAAATTCTATCTTTTTATCATTTTTCCAGTATAGGACTTATTATTTAATATTATTCTATAGTTGTATATGCCGGGTGTCAAATTTTGGAGATTTAATTCAATCTCTTGATCTTTAGAAGAAGTGTTTAATGTGTGATAAGAATCACTTACTAAGATTCCTATTGAATTATAAACTTCTACTTTACATGTATTAGCTATATTATCTGAATACAATACTGAAAATTTGATTTTAGCATATGTAGTCACAGGATTCGGGAAACATACAGTTTCAAAATTCAGAAGTGTATTATCTGTAGATTCCACAGAAGTATCGTCTGTTTTTATAGTAGTGATAACTAAATCTACGCTATTAACATCATTTATCATTTTTTCTTGAAGTACTGCCAATATCCCATCTTCTCTAATTGTTAGATCTTTTACAGCACTATATGTTTCACCTTCTAAAAAAGAATCGAGCAAAGTATTGCCATCTTCATCAATTTTTAGAATAACTGAATTAAAGAAGTTGTATTTGGGATTAATCTTTTCTCCGCCAATAAAGAAGTTTTTATTATCTTTTGTAGTTATAGAATGGAATTTGGAATTTGTTTTACCTTCTTTTTCCCATAGAATATTACCTTTATTATCAACTTTGACTATAAAAGATTTAAAAATATCCGGGGAAAAAACTCCAACTTCATCTATAAGACCACCTACCACTATAAAATCTCCATTTGATGTCTCTGCGGAAGATAAAAAATGTCCCAGATTATCTTTATCATAATCAGCCTCCCATAACAGTTTTCCGTCCTTATCAATTAGTGCTAAATATAATGCAGGGTGTGTTTCCCAGGCTCCAGTAGTGTCATTTCCAACAATTTCACCGGCGATAAGGAAATTGTTTTCGGAGGTCTTGAAAATGTCATTAATTGTAACTCCGTATTTAAAGTCACTTATCCAATTTCCTTCAGTATTAGAAACAATGAAGTTTTTCTGCCCTGAACCAGCATAAACAATGTCTCCATCATTGCCTACACAAATATCTTCTATTGCACTCATCCCGTTGTTTGCATAAATTGTATCCAGTAAATCATCACCTTGTTGGGAAAACACTGACATTCTCATTGATAATATATCATTACCACCTACTATATATTTATTGTCTTTTTCAACTACAGTTTTATAGGCATTATAATAACCCATTTCTCCGTAATTTTTTTCCCAAACTATTTCTCCTAAGCTGTCTAGTTTAATAATCCAAGCTTTAGTTGCATCAACACTGTCTGTAGGCGTACTAGATCCGACTATTACAAAACCACCATCACTTGTATTAATAATAGAATTTCCAACATCCTTACCTTGATTTTGGATATGGCTTTCCCAAGTCTTAGCATTAATTGCTATGTTTAAAGTTATGATTGCAATTAAGAACGATAGTAATTTCAAAACTAAACTCCAGAATATAATATTTAATATTTTTAGAATCTATATAACAATATGCATTTATAGAAGTTACAAATTACAAATATTTTTATTCTGTTCAATAATATTAATATGGATTTTACATTGAGAAACTAAATAATATTGAATCGTATTTAACCTCCAAAAATAATGAATATTATTATATAAGTATATTTGGCACACTAAATGCTTATTTGTTTGTGTATGTATTATATATAGTAGAAACAGATGAAACGTTTTGCTCTATATCTGGCAGTAACTTTTGCCTTAGTTTTTATGGTCAACTGTTCGTCAATGTCTCCAAACATAAGATTTGCAGAGATTGGAGGCAGTAACAGTAGTGGATCGGAACAAATGGAAGATGGAGGAGATTATGCTCCTACAGGTGATAGTTTTACCGGTGCTGCTTCATTTTATCATGATAAATTCAATGGAAGAAAAACCTCCAACGGGGAGATATTTTCGAATCACAAATTTACTTGCGCACATAAAACACTACCTTTTGGCACTATGCTGAAAGTAACAAATACATCTACAGGTCAGTCCGTTATTGTAAAAGTTAATGATAGAGGTCCTTTTGTTAGAGGGAGAGTCCTGGACTTATCAAAAGCTGCTGCTCGTCAAATAGGGATGATAGAGGATGGTGTCGCTCAGGTAAAAGTAGAAATAATGAACTAAGATCTGATTTGATTTATATTTATAACATAGGCGCATTCTTGACTTAAGATTGCTCTTTTTTACGTTTATGATCTATCTACAATAGAAAGAAATTAGAAAAATTGAAAAGTGTTTATATACATAAAATACAATAGCATTTTATATCTAACTGATAATAAAATCTAAAACCTTTACTTAAAAGATCAAGTGGAGAGTGCTTCCTTTCTTTTGGATTTACAGTGTTTTTTATATTTCAAACGGCTTATGCCAAGTTAATCAGAATATTACCCTGCAAATAAACATTTCTCATTTAATTGTTTAGCTGAAACAAAAGTATATTCTTATCGTTTAGAACTCTAAACTATGGAGAAACAATATGCTTATACATTTATTTATTGCAGGAGTTACCTTGCTATTCGGATTAAATGCATGCAACACAATGAGCGTAAATCACAGTGAGGACACAGTACAAAGACTGGAAAAATCACCTAATTATAGAGACGGCAAATTCCATAATCTTTTGGAATCACCAACACTTGTTACTTCTATTTTTGAAGTAAGTAAAGATGCAATGTTTAATCGTTCTAAAAATGATATTCCTGAATATGTCCCTAAGATAAATTCACTTACAAAGAAGGATCTAGCTGACTTACCGAATGATAATAATTATGTTGTCTGGTTAGGTCATTCCTCTGTACTTTTAAAGATACAAGGGAAGTATATATTGACTGACCCTGTTTTTAGTCAAAAACCTTCGCCTGTCAACTTTATAGGATCAGATAGATTCCATCCGGTTCCTATAGAAACTGAAGAGTTACCTGATTTAGACATCGTATTAATTTCACATGACCACTATGATCATCTTGATAGAGCAACTATCGAAAAGATCAAAGATAAAGTCGGTATTTTCATTACACCTTTAGCAGTTGGTGATTATCTTAAAGCATGGGGTGTTGATGCAAATAAAGTGGTGGAATTAGACTGGTGGGAAAATACAATTACAGATGGATTTACTATCACTGCTACCCCGGCAAGGCATAGTTCCGGAAGAGGACTTGCTAATAGATATTCAACTTTGTGGGCAGGTTTTGCAGTAAAACATGATAGTTTTAATTTCTACTATACAGGTGATACTGGAATGATGCCTACGTTTGAGGAAATAGGAAAAAGGTTTGGTCCTTTTGATCTAACATTGACTCAGTTAGGTGCTTACGGTGAAAACTGGCCTTTGATACACATGACTCCGGAAGAAGCTGTAAAATCGCATAAAATGGTACAAGGTGTAAAAATGCTGCCAATCCATTGGGGCACTTTCAATATGGCATTTCATGCATGGGATGAACCTTTTTTGAGAGCTCAGAAAGCTGCTAAAGAAGAAAATGTGGATATGATAGAAACAATTCCAGGGAACATAATTACTCTTGAAACTGCAAAAGAAATTGCAAATAATGAGATTAAAGAAGATTAGATATAAGGGATAGAATATATTAAAAAGTTGAATATATAAAAAAGGCGCAAATCATTGCGCCTTTTTTAGTTTACATCATTAAATTAGAGACTGTAAACTAAACTCTGTCCATTAGAGTTATAATAATAAATAAAAGGACAGAGCAATGAACGAACAAGATTACAAATCGATTCAAGACAAAGCGATTAAGCAATTTAAAGAGGGCAAATCACTATTAGGCAAAGATGGTGCATTTGCCCCTTTACTGCAGCAATTCTTAGAAGCCGCACTCGAAGCAGAAATGAGTGAGCATCTTTCAGAGGATCAACCTCAAAAAAAGAATAAGCGTAATGGGAAAGGTAAAAAAACGCTTAAAACAAATCATGGCCCTGTAGAGATAAAAACTCCGCAAGATCGCAATTCAACTTTCGAGCCACAGATAGTCAAAAAGCGTGAAAGAGTGCTTTTAGACAGCCTCAGTAACAAAATACTTGCTTTATATGGCAAAGGACTAAGTTTACGCGATATATCAGAGTATATCGAAGAAATGTATGGCATGAATGTGTCAGCAGCTACCTTATCTCAAATTACCGATAAAGTAATACCGGATATTCAGCAATGGCAAAATCGCCCGTTAGATCCGGTATATCCAATAGTATTTATGGACGCAATGCATTTCAAAGTGAAAGATAACGGTAGGATTCAAAGTAAAGCTATATATACCGTTTTGGGTATAAATAAGACAGGTCGTAAGGAAATCTTAGGTTTATATTTTTCCGAAAGTGAAGGAGCAAATTTTTGGTTATCGGTATTAACTGAGCTTCAAAACCGAGGAGTTGAGGACATTTTAATAGCAGCCATAGATAATCTTAAAGGATTTGCAGAAGCAATCAACAGTGTTTACCCTGCATGTGAAGTGCAAACGTGCATTATTCATCAAATACGTAACTCAATAAAATATGTAGCAAGTAAAGAACAAAAATCCTTTATGAGTGATTTAAAGCTCGTCTATAAGGCTGAAACCAAGGCAGTCGCAGAAATGGAATTAGAGAACCTTGCAACAAAATGGGGTAATAAATATCCCATAGTGATAAAATCATGGCAAAATAACTGGGAAAAATTATCTACATATTTCCAATATTCCCCTTATATAAGAAAAATTATATACACAACCAATACTGTAGAAGGCTACCACAGGCAGGTTCGCAAGGTGACAAAAACTAAAGGAGCATTTACAAGTGAAATGGCACTGATGAAGTTAGCTTATTTGGTAACTCAGGAAATTAGTAAAAAATGGACACAGCCAATGCAGAACTGGGGTTTGATTATTCAGCAACTGGCCATACACTTCGGCTCTGATAGGCTACACTTAGATATTTAAATTGGCGCGACTACACGCCCAAATTTTTCGCAAAACTCCGTTAGCTAAAAATTTGGACTGTTTGTTTATGCCTAAAATCGAGGAATATCTTCAAAAAAGAGCAATTGCCGAAGTGCTTGCACTGAGCAATGTCGAAGTGTGGGGCAAAATGCGCCTATAAGGAATGTAAAAAATAAGGATGTGATTTAAAAAATTTGTATCTTTAACAATCACATCCTAGAATTTTCTTCTATAGAAATAGAACAGACAGAGTTTATTTTACACTGCCTTAAATTACTTGTTCTTCTCGTTTCTGTAAGCTTCTAAAGCTTCCGGGAATGGTTCTAATACTCTTTCTATTACTCCGTGCATAAGCGAGATTATAACACCGTAGTTTGTAATAGGAACTCCGTGTTCGTGAGCTTTGGAGATTCTTTTCAGTTTTTCATTTCTTGTAAGCATGCATCCGCCGCAATGGATGATTACTCTATAATCTTCAATATTATCCGGGTAATCTCTACCTGAAGCAATATCCAAATCTACATCTCTTCCCATGAAGCCATTTAGCCATTTAGGAATCTTAACTCTTCCAATATCGTCCTGGTTAGGGTGGTGAGAGCATGACTCTGCGATAAGCACTTTGTCTTCAGGTTTTAAAGCTGCAATTGCTCCAACTCCGCGTGCTTCGGCATTTAAATCACCTTTATATCTTGAGAACAAAATAGAAAACGTGGTACAGGCAACATCATCTGGTGTGTCCCTAACCATTAAGTCTACTACCTGCGAATCACAAACCACTAAATCCGGTTTTCTGCCAAGAGCAGCTAAGCTTGCTTTGTATTCTGTTTCTTTTACTACAACACAGAAAGAATCATTGTCTAAAATATCTCTTATAGTTTGCACCTGAGGCAGAATAATTCTTCCCTTAGGAGCTTCAGAATCGATAGGTATAATTAATACAACTAAAGAACCTTTTTTGATAATATCACCAATTAAAGGAGGTTCCTGCAAGGCGCTCTTAGGTGCTATTTGCAGAACGTGTTGTTTAAATTGTTCAATATATCTGTCTCTATTTTCTAAATCAGTAGCCGAGCAAACCATAATATTTTTAGAATATTGCTCAAGCTCATGTAAAAAATGCTCACTTGGCTTTACTATATCAGATTTAGTTACTGCAATAACAAAAGGTATATTTTTCTTATTGAGGTTATTGCAGATTTCAGTTTCATACTCCGTCCATTTATCTGCTTCAACAATCAGAGCCGCAATATCCGCTCTTTCGAATATTTTTTTTGCTCTTTCTATTCTATGGCTGCCCAGCTCAGACGAATCATCCATGCCGGCAGTATCTAAAAATACTACAGGGCCAACAGGAAGCAGTTCCATAGATTTTTCTACAACGTCAGTAGTAGTGCCCGGAACAGGTGAAGTCATAGCAACATCCTGATTGGCAATCATATTTAAAAAGCTGGATTTACCAACATTCGTTCTTCCGAAGAGTCCAATTTGCAATCTAAGAGATTTAGGAGTATTAATCATTTATGTATAACCTCAAGTTCTATAATAAATTTCATAGCAAAAGTTTTTGACAGGAAGTAGTAGCATTAGAACATAACGATTTAAATAAAAAAATATTCAAAAACAAGTGATGTTTGAAAAAAGATGAGGGAATAGAGGAAATAATCACAAAAAAACTGCCTTTCATATCAAATATGAAAGGCAGCTTTTTTATATATATACTGATTAATTCAGATATATACTTCAAAAATTACTTAGCAATTACGAAAGGTAATTGAGTAGTAAAGTTGCCAGTGTTAGCAACGATGAAGTATTTACCTGAAGCCATGTTAGCTACATTAAATGTAGTAGTAGCATCGCCACTTACAGTGTTGTTTTCTTTTACAAGTTGAGCTACGAAATTACCGTTAGCGTCAACGATGTACATATCAACCATTTGAGCTTTAGCACCAACTGTGTATTTAACAGTTGCAGTTTCAGTTACAGGGTTAGGCCCTACGTTAACAGAAACAAATTCTACAGAACCAGCCCAACCATCTATAACAGAAGAAGCACCTTTACCTGTTACAGCAACGTTTACATCATCGATGTTAGATTTAACAGTTAGAGTAGCAGCATAGTCTTTTGCTTCAGATGGAGTGAAACGTACAGTGATATCAAAAGTTTCACCTGCAGCAACAGCGCCAGATTGATTAGAAATCACTTCAAATGCAGCAGCATCATCGCCGGCAAGCAATATAGAAGTAATGTTTAATTCGCCTGTACCTGAGTTAGTCAAAACGATAGTTTTTTCTGCAGGTTCAGAAGTTTCAGCGAATGCTAAGCTAGACGCTAAATCAATTGCAGGAACTTGGTTCGTTACACCAGTACCAGTTAAAGCAATATTGATTTCATCATTGTTTTCGTCATTTGTAGCAATTGCAAGTTGTGCAGCGTATTCTTTCTCTTCAGTTGGAGTAAAGATTATTGTAACTTCTTGAGATTCACCAGGAGCAACAGTATATTCAGTATTTTCTACTTTTGCTTCAAAAGCGAAGCTAGAAGGATTTACACCTTTTTTAACAAGAGTGTAAGTAAGGTTTTCGCTACCATCATTAGAGATAGTGATAGTTTTTCTTGATGGAGTGTTCAAAGAAACATTACCATAAACAAGAGAATTTTCATCAGCACCAGCGATAGCAACTTTTGGTCCATTTGCACCAGTGTTTGCAATCAACCAAGTGATAGATTTTTCCATCAAAGTAGTGTTTGTAGCGAAGTCAATATTACCTTCGATACCAGTAGAAATATAAATTACTCTACCTTTATTAGCATCTTCCATTTTGAAGCCAGTGTAGATGTCTCCATCTTGTAATTTTGCTTTCAAGATTGGAGTAGTAGAGCTACCTTCTTTGATTGTAAAGTTTTCTAGCCAAAGGTTATATAAGCTATTGCTTGCACCAGAGTTAAGAGTATAAGAAATACCTGCAGTTACAGGATCACCAGAAATGCCTTGGATTTCTAATTGATATAATTGACCTTGATCATTAAATAAAGCTTGAGTGCTGCCATATTCTAGTCCCATTTTGTTGAACAAGAAATTGTTCAAGCCAGGTAGCTGGTCAGCAAGCTGATCAGCATAAATACCTGAAACATCTGATACTAACATAACACCTTTACCTAAAGCCATCATAGCTTCTGTAATTGCGATTTGTGTATCCATCAAAGGTCTACAATCATTTAGAGAAGTATATAAGTTGTAGTTTGTAAAAATAGCACAATCAAAATCAGTTGGAGGATAAACCTGCAACAAAGTTTGATCTAAAGGCATAGAAGCCATATCTTGACCATACATTGAGCCTGCTACTGCATTCGTGTAAAGTATGTCTCTGCTATGAGATTGATAGTAAATATATTTAGTCTCTGCTAACAATGCATAGAAACCAGACGAAGTTGGGTAAGAGAAGTAGTCAGAAGAAGCTACTGAAGTACTGAATCTACCCATTGTAAATGCAGCCTGTGTACCAGAGCTAATTTTAACTGTAACAGTTGCAGTACCACCAGCAGCGATAGAAGCTGTAGCAGGAGAAACTGTTGCTGACCAACCAGTTGGTAAATTAGAGCTTTCTTCGAAGTTATAATCAATATCAAAACCATTGATATTTGTTACAGTAAAGTCTAAAGAAACTGATTCGCCTCTTTTAACTTTTGTAAAATATTCATCCATAGTTTGAGCATTAGCTTGAATTTGAACACTTGCAGTAGGTTTCATTGTAGAAGCAGCTTGAAGAACTTCTTTTGATGTATCATCTTGAACCCAAGCGATAAAGTAAATGTTGTCAGGATTCCAAGCAGCATCCATAGTAAGTTCTACTTTTTTACTGAAATTATCATCGATAATTGTAGAACCACCTGCGTTGTCAAACATTTTACGAGCTACCCAGAAGAAATGTTCTTCACCATTTGGTGCTGATTCACCTTCAGGATATTCACAAACGAATTCAGCAGCAGCAATTCTTAGTTTTTTGCCAACTAAAGAAACTGAAGAAGCAACATTGATATTAAGTTCAACATCGTTGCCAGTGCGAGTTTCCGTAATTGTAATGTCAACAGGAGATATCGCAGTATATTTATTCATTTCTGTTTTAATACCATTTGTATCAGAAGGGGCACCAGCATAAAATAATTGTGGATCCGATGCAGCGGCTTTCATACCATTAACTCTTAAATTTGGAACACCTTCTTGTGCGATCCCATAGTAAGTATCTCTAGTTTCAACCATGGTGGGGTTATGCTTATAGAAAATGTCTACACCTGGTGTAGGATAGTCAGGGTGAAAAGCAATTGGAATAATTTTATCCGAATTCTTTTCAACAAATTTTTGAAAAGTTGGGTTTTGACTTGCGCAAGGACCACAACTAGCATTTGTAAATTCTTCCATAAGAATCATTCTTGGAGAATCTGCATATGCATAACCGGCAGCAAGCAATACTGCCAAAAACAGCATACTAATGCGTTTCATAAAAACACTCCTTAAAATAAAAAAAACAAGATATATAAGTATAAATCAAAAACTCTTTAGGGAATTATTGTTTATATATTCTTATTATATAGCAATACCAATTTAAATATGCATTAAGTTATGAAATTAGTTGATAATTAACAAGCATCAAACACTTTTTTTGCATAAAAAACATTTTTAGATAAAATTAAGCCGTATAAAAATATTTCTTGCATATTTCCTGAAGAAGTCTTAGTTTTGTACTCTATTTCAATGATGGCGGGCGTAGCTCAGTTGGTAGAGCACCAGATTGTGGCTCTGGTGGTCGCCGGTTCAAGCCCGGTCGCTCGCCCTCAAAAAAAGGATATTCAATTTGATTTGGATATCCTTTTTTTTATCTTACAACATCCAATTTCTGCAAATTATCTAAAAAACATTATGTATAAAATTCTAGTCTCCTTCGTATTGTTGTTTGTCTTTGCTTTTTCCGGTGCTACAGCTCAGGAAAGTAAGCTGGACAGTCTAATAAAGGCAGGTATTTCACTGCATAATCAAGGCAACTATAGAGCTGCAATAGATACTTATAAAAATGCTCTGAAAGATTTTCCCGGTGAGTCAATCCTTCATTATGAATTGGCAGTAAGCTACTCTACTTTTGGCATCTACGAAAAAGCCTTGGAGCATGTTAATCGTGTCAATGATCCTTCAGGTAAATACGAAGAAGAAGCAATTCTTCTGAAAAGCTCTATACTGCAAGCATTATATAAATACGATCTTGCAATCAAGCTCTTAAAAGAGGCTTTGCCAAAATATGGAGCTAATCCTCTTTTTCACTTTAACCTGGCTAATGCTTACTATAGCAAAGGTGAAGATAATCTATCAATACTTTCTTTAATAGAAACTTTGAAAATCAATCCTACACACGCAAACAGCCATTTCCTAATGGCTAGAGTTTTCAGTAAACATTTCAAAAAGACTGAAAGTATAATGGCTTACTATTATTTTTTACTTGTCGAGCCGGATTCTCCTAAATCTAAGATATCTCTTAAACTTATAGACAACTTAATAGGGCTGGGAGTTACAAAAAAAAATAATGATACTGTAAAAGCTGAAATATATGTCTCTCCTGATACTTCCAGTGCATTTTCTGATGCTGATTTATTGCTTTCGTTGACTGCTACAAATTTTAAAGTATCGCATTATGAAGCTGATACAGACGAAGAAATATTATTTGCAAAAATGGTAGCTTTCTTTTCAATTCTGGAACAAGTAAAAAAAGAAAACCCTGATACGAAAAACTTTATGATTAACTTCTATGCTAAGTTTTTTATTGACATGCATAAAGCTCATCATACTGAGACATTTTGCAGATATATTAGGCAATCAGTTTCTTCAAATGCCCTTGAATGGCTAAAGAAGCATCCTAAAGAAGTAAAAGAGTTTGCGGATTGGCTTAATAGTTATTATAATAAGTAGCATTGCTAAATATTTTTTTTACACATGAGAACAAGATGCACAATATTTGCCTCTTGTTTTCTTTATTTTAAGAGTAGATTAATTTAGATTAGATAAGTATATGGCAAAAATAGACAAAATCAGAGTGTTTACAGACTTTGACGGGACAATAGCCGTCAAAGATATAGGGGATCAGCTATTCAAAGATTTTGGCGAATTTGAACCCTGGCATAGTAAATTATTAGATGGGGAAATGGAAATATCTGATTATTGGCGCAAAGTTTGCTCTACATTAGATAAAAATCTTACTCCTGAAGATTTATCAAAATATGCCGAGTCATGTGAAATAGATCCATATTTTAAATCTTTTGCAGACTTTTGTAAAGAGCAGGGATTGCCGCTGACTGTTGTCAGCGATGGTTATGATGCATATATAAAGCCAATACTAAAAAAAATGGAGTTGGATTACTTACCGGTATTCAGTAATAGGTTAAACTATGAAGACAGCGTGTTTGTCCCTGAATTCCCTGGAGCCAGCGAATCATGTGAATGCTTCTGCGCATCGTGCAAACGAAATTCTGTGCTCAATAGTAGTGACTCTGATTCGATTATAATATTTATAGGCGATGGCAACTCTGATATGTGTGTTGCTGAACATGCTGATATTGTTTTTGCGAAAAAGAAATTAGCAAAGTACTGTAATAAAGAGCGTATCCCGCACTATCCCTATAAAACGTTTTTTGATGTTAAAAAAATTCTGTCAGATATTCTGGGAAAAGGAAAATTCAGGAATAGGCATCAGGCAGTACTTAAAAGAAAAAAGGCATTCGAAGTAGAATAATTTTTGAGTTTTTAAATGAAAAAGTCCATCATTTTTTTACTGGTATTTTTACCTGTTATTTTACTAGCTCAATCAAGCAGAGAGATTCTTCTTGACCAGGTTAATATAAACGAACGAAATACCTCGACAAATTCTGACAGCTATTTGATTGGTAAAGATGACTCTATTACCTTTACCTATAAAATAGAATTCCCTGAGGGTACTCAAAAAGAAAATTTTATGTATAGATATACTTTCTCTGATGGAGAAAATTCTTATACAAAAAATACAGGTAATCCTCTTATCAGATTTAAAGACTTACAAGATGGCTTTTATACTCTAAAAATATCTGCGTGGGATCTGTTAGGGAAATGGGAAACAGACACTCTTGTTACCAATATAGATGTAGATACAGAAAAATCTTTATTACTATATCAACTTAATGAAATAAAAATTCAAAAAGATTCTTTGCTCACTGCCGTTACTAAATTAAAGTCACAGCCGAAAAAAGTAGAAGAATCTCCTCTTTTCGATTATTTCTCTATAATTATTGCTTCTGTTTTTTGGATTATAATTTCGGGCGTAATATTTGCTGTGATTTACTCAAAGAAAAAAAATATTGATCAAGAAATTGATGAGTTTGGTATGAGCAGCAAGTCTACAATTACAATCAGCAAAGAAGAGTACGATAAGTTACTTACTGAAAATAGTAATCTGCAAGCAGAAATGGCAGCTTTAAGAGCTCAAATTGATGCGCTTCAGTCAAGAAGCGAAAAACTTCAGGAACAGAATAAAGTACTTGAAGAAAACTTAGATAAAATATCTGTAAGCAAATCTGAGATAGAAGAGCTTCAGAAACAGAAAGATGATTTGTTTGCTGTAATTATTCATGATATTAAAAATCCTGTCTCTTTAATCAAAAGTCTGGTTGAATTGTTACGCTCTTATGACTTAACAGCGATTGAACAACAGGAAATTATTGATGATATCGCTGATACAACTGTTAAAATTGTTTCTCTTTCTCAGGAAGTATCAAGAATACTTACACTAGAATCACAACTTGTAAATTTATCTAAAGATAAATTACAGATAGAAGAGATTGCAAAAGATGTTCACACAAGAAATAAAATTGCTGCAGATAAAAAATCAATCAATTTTATGTTTGAAACAGAGGATAATCTGCCTCCGGTAAGTGTCGATCCAAACAAAATTGATGAGGTTATAGATAATCTTGTATCTAATGCAATTAAGTTTACTCAAAGTGGTGGTACTGTAAGGATACATACTATTAAAAAAGATAAAAACGTAGTAGTTGAAATAAATGATAATGGCCTGGGTTTATCTGAAGCGGATATAAGACAAGCTTTCCAAAGAGGTGTAAAACTATCTGCCAAACCAACTGCCGGAGAGCATTCTTCAGGCTTAGGGCTTTGGATTGTGAAAAAGCTGGTAGAAGCTCATAACGGAAGAGTATGGGTGCAATCTGCATTGGGCAAAGGCTCCACATTTGCTTTCTCTTTACCAATAGCAGAATAGAAAAATAAAATATTTTTAAAAAAGTTGTTTTGGATATCTTTCAAAGCAACTTTTTTCTTTTTGTTGAGATACTTATTTATATTATACAACTGTAAGTTATATACTTTATAAAACAGACTTTCGTACATACAATAAACAGCTCTGAAACACTGATTTATTGCCGGTGATTTATATAAAATCAATAATATCAAAAAATTGCTGTAAGTTTTTTTGTAAAACTGCCGATATATAGCTCATAGGCAAAAGTATAAGGATGACACGTGCCTAAATTCAAAAAAATAAAGAGAAATAGAGAAGAAAACTCTAGCGATCGTTATTTGATAACTTATGCAGATTTAATAACTCTGCTTCTCGGCTTATTTGTTATTTTATATTCTACTTCAAGTGTGGACGAAGAAAAATACAAAAAAATCAGTACTGCTTTTGCTGATATTTTCAAACCTGGTTCTGTGTTAGATGGAGGAGATGGTGTACTTGAAGGTAATAAACAAAACTTGCCTCAGGCTATACTTCCGCCTTCAAGTCAAAAAAAATCTCTTAAAGAGATAGCTGAACAAACAAAGGAATCGTTGAAAAGCTATATCGATGAAGGAACTATTGAGATCACAGAGACCGGTAGTGAAATAATAATAAATATGTCTGAGAAATTGCTGTTTGAATCTGCTAAAGCTGATGTTCTCTCTGATGGTTTGGTTGCTTTAGATACTTTGGCACGGATATTGAATAGTCCAAGGTATCAAATTACTGTAGACGGGCATACTGATTCAGATCCCATTAATACTGCGAAGTATCCGTCTAACTGGCATCTGTCCGGTGCAAGAGCTTTAAATGTTTTATATGCTCTGACTCAAAGAGGAGTACCGGAGGTTAACTTAAGTTATAGGGGTTTTGGGGCGCAACGCCCGATTGCTTCTAATGCCAGACCGGAGGGAAAAGCTGTAAACAGGCGGGTTGAGATTACCATTACTGAGTTAAGCTCATCGTCGCCGGCAGTCAGCGGTTATCAATAACAATAATTTTGTACTTTGCACTTTTGTAATAGTACACGCAAAATCTAAACTTAGGAAGATAACACAAGGATGTGACTATGGATACAACTGCTTCAAAAACAATAAAAACTCTACAATTTGGTGAGATTACTGTTGAGCCTCAGTTTATCTTTAATTTTAAAGATGGCATTTTAGGTTTTGAAAATCTCAAAGAGTTTGTCCTCATCAGTGAAGAGGAAACAGTTCCTTTTAAATGGCTAGTTAGTATGGACGAACCAGAAATAGGCTTTCCATTACTTAGTCCATGGCATATCGATTTAACTTATAACCCCGGGAAAGACATTGACACAGAGAAATTTGTGATGTTTGTTGTTGTTACTTTAGACAGAGCGAACGGGCAAATGAGTGCCAATATGAAAGCACCGATTATTTTGGATGTGAATACTCAATCCGGCGAGCAGAGAATACTTAGGTCAGATAAGTATTCTACTAATTACATTTTCCCTAAACAGGAAAAGAAGTAATAATCAGGGGAACAACAAAAAAGAAAGAGAGGAAATACAATGTTAGTACTATCAAGGAAGATAGGCGAAGTCGTTACTATAGGTAATTCAGTAAAAATTACCGTACTTAGTTTCGATCGCGGTGTAGTTAGACTAGGAATTGAAGCTCCAAAATCTATTCCGGTCCATAGAAAAGAAATACACGATAAAATAGTCAGAATGAATAAAGAAGCTTCTAAAACTGATATAGCTGCTTTAAAACATGCTCTTACTGGTGGGAATTTAATTTTTGCTGATGATAAAAACGGTAAAAATTCTAAATCTGCAGAACTTATGATTGCTAAAGTAAAGAAATAGGTATACAATGCAAGAATATTCTGTGTTGATAATAGATGACGATATATGGATGCAAAGGATATTATCTAAAACTTTGCAAAACTACGGTTTTGTCAAAACCTATCTTGCTTCTAACGGTTTTGACGGTATTGCTCTTGCAGTAGAGCATCAGCCGACTCTTATTGTTCTTGACATTATGATGCCTGAGTTGACAGGTCTTATAACTCTGAAAATACTTAAACATATAAAACTGACAAGAGATATTCCTGTTATTATTGTCTCTGCTCTCTCCGATGTAGAAAGTCTTGGAAAAGCTGTAAAAAGCGGTACTGCCGGATTTATATCAAAACCTTTTACAAGAGCAACTGTCTATGATAAATTGGTTGATGTATTCGGCAAAAGAAAACTGGACAAAATAGCCAGAGGCGAACCTATCGATGATATGAATATGTTCGATGAACAATATCAGGATCTGGCAGAAAAGGACATCAACGAAGATACCTCTGATACTTACAAGGAAAGCTTGAAGGCTGATATTAAAGAGGGTGAAGCTACAACACAAGAAGCAACAGAAAACCAAAGCTTACTCAAAACTTATAAAGAGGATGAGAAGCGAAGCATAGAAGCTATCAAAAAAATGCTACTGAAAAATAGGAAGTAGTCTGCGGCAAATAATATTTTGTTTCCTGTAGAGAATGTCTCATAAATAAGAAAAATTCTTATCAAACCAGCAAAAGAGACAAATTTAGACTAAGAAAGACTATTCTTGCAGATGGCTAATAAGTGAAACTGCATGCTTTAGCTTGTGGCTAGTATGTAAGATATTATTTAAAAACTAGTTTTATTTTGACGTATGAGATAGCCTCTACACGAATAAGATAATAAAACAATTCCTTTTCGATATACCCAACCACAAAACTTACTATTACTCGAATAGCATATCTAATTACTTCACTGATAATAATTTTCTTATTGTGACTTCATATTAGTATCTTTGCTAAAAAGTATTATATTTAAGTCTGTTATATGCAAGAAGATAAAAAGCTCATACCTCATCTGGGTTTATATACAACAATTGCCATTGTTGCCGGAGCAATGATCGGATCCGGTATATTCAAAAAACCTGCCTTTATGGCTTCAGAACTCGGCTCTCCCGAGTTATTGATTATAGTTTGGATACTTGCAGGCATATTTACTCTTTTTGGAGCTCTGACTAATGCAGAGATAGCCTCTATGTTCCCAGAAACAGGAGGGCAGTATGTCTACTTTGAGAAAATGTACGGGAAGCTTTGGGCTTTTTTATATGGCTGGTCTATCTTTGCAGTTATCCAATCCGGATCTATTGCCTCAATATCTTATGTTTTTGCAGAATATAGCCAGTTCTTTCATATTTTACCTCGGTTCAGTGAGGAAATAGAAAAGAGTATTTATATATATATACCATATATTGGTTATATCTATCCTCTCTATGATATAGGAGTAAAAACTCTAACTATTTTTATAATATTATTTTTAACAACTGCAAATTATTTTGGTGTGAAATATGGCGGTAGAATATCACTTGCATTCACCTCCATGAAGCTATTTGCTCTTGTAGCTTTAGTATTATTTGCTTTTCTTTCAGGATCAGGAAGTGTAAATAACTTAATGCCTATTGAAAATGTAAGTTTCGGATCAGGCGGTATATTTGGGGCATTTATAGCTGCTTTTGCCGGTGCTTTCTGGGCATTCGACGGATGGAATAATATAACGTATCTAGCCGGAGAAATTAAGTCCCCTCAGAACACTATACCTAGAGCGTTGATCATAGGTATGGTAATAGTTATAATTGCTTACCTTCTGATAAATACAGCTTTTATGTATGTACTTCCAATCGAAGTAATGGCGCAAAGTAAACTTGTAGCTGCGGATGTAGCTCAAGTGGCAATCGGTGGAGTAGGAGCTGGATTTGTATCTGCTGCTGTTATGATTTCCACGTTTGGTACGGCTAACGGAACGATAATGGCATCTTCCAGAGTTTACTATAAAATGTCACATGATAAAATGTTTTTTGGATTTGTAGGTAATCTGCATCCTAAACACAGAACTCCTGCGAAATCTTTAATGCTACAGGCAAGCTGGGCTTGCGTTCTGGTATTAAGCGGAACATTTGATATATTAACAGACATGCTGATTTTTGTAAGCTTCATTTTTTATGGTATGGGAGCATGGGGCATTTTTGTACTTAGGAAGAAATATCCGGATCACGAAAGACCATATAAAGTTCCTTTTTATCCTGTAATTCCTATAATATTTGTATTATTTTCATTTGTATATGTTGCTCTTACTCTGTATAATGACATTGTAAATTATTATGCAGGAAATTCTCAAATAATTAACTCACTTTTCGGTCTATTATTAGTAGCGATAGGTTTGCCTTTTTATCTTTACTTTAAAAAGCGTAAATAGAGAGAGCTACACACCTTTTTTAAGCCATAAATATACAGGAGACTTGTATGGGCGCATTAGTTTATAATATCCACTCACAAACACCTGAGATAAAAAAAATCAGTGCAGTTGCTGATGCGGTAAGAGACGGCGCGGTAATTCTATACCCGACAGATACAGGCTTTACTTTAGGATGCAATTTATCTAATAAAAATGCTATTGAAAAAATACGTCGCATTAGAGGGCTTTCAACTAATAAATCAATGACTTTTCTATGTGATTCCCTCTCTAACATATCTGAATTTGCTAAAGTTAATAACGAAGCTTATAAAACAATTAAGAGGTTGATACCGGGACCTTATACTTTTATTCTTCCGGCATCTAAAGAAGTGCCAAAATTTGCACAAAACCCGAAAAGAAGTACAGCAGGTATAAGAGTACCTCAGCACAACATGGCTAAATTGCTTTTAAAAGAACTGGGACATCCGATTATTTCAATCTCAGCAAAAATCAGAGATAATGATATGCCTACGGATCCAGAAGAATTAGTAGAAGCATTCTCTAAGTTAGTAGATGTCGTGAGTGACTTCTGACTCTTATGATTTTTTAGGTGAATAATCAACAGTTATAGATATGACAGAAGAACAATTTTATCTTATCAGAAGAGGCTCCGGCTGGGACAAAGTTAGAAGAATTTGTTGAATTTGAAGAAGAAGCTCCGGCGGAATAAGCTCACGCAGAATATGCTATTAATTCTTAATGTAAAATAAAAAACGGCATGTAATTCTAGATTACATGCCGTTTTGCTTTATATCTTATTGTGCCTAGGAGTTTAAGTATTCTACATACATGCATCTGTTTTGAATAAATGCTATATCATTTTCAAGAGCCAATTTTTTAGCTGCTTCGTTTTCAATTCCAAGCTGGAGCCAGATTAAACGTATGTCTCCTTTGGCTTTCTTTCTTTCCACGGCTTCTTGCACTACTTGCAAAGCTTCTTCAGAAGGTCTGAAAACATTTAGAATTTCTATTTTATCTGGTATATCCATTAGTTTTCTATAAACCTTGCATTTCCTCTGATCTTATCAGCTCGAGGGGTTTATCGGAAAAATCTCGTATCCTTGTTTTTTCATAAACATCGGAACAGTGTGTGAAGGTTTAGCTGGATTAGCACTCATTCCATAAACAGCAATATTTTTATATTTTTCAAAATATTCTTTCATAAATCCTCCTCGTATTCCGTGGAAGCCACGACTTCCGTGGAGCTATTAAATTTAATCCGTGGGAATTATTGTATTAAAATGTTCAATTTTCTAAAAAAATCGGATATTTTTAAGTCCTTTAATAACAAGGGCTTGTAAAATGAGTTAACTGTCACCAAACATTTCGTATTGACAAAAAACAAATGGCAATGACAAATAGTTATACAATAAAGCCACGAAACGCCACATTGGCAGTATGTCATAATGACAGAAAATATCACAGGTAAATATTTACAAATAAAAAAAGGGTAAGCATTTAGCCTACCCTAATTATAACGTTTTGTATGTCAAATAATTTTAGTTGTCATTAACTGATTGATATAGCTCTTTGAGTTTCTTACGCAAGTGCAACACAGCGTATCTTTTACGAGCTAGTAAAGTATTGATATTTACACCGGTTTCTTCTGACATTTCTCTAAAAGAAACGCCTTCGAACTCATTTCTAACAAATACCTCTCTTTGTTCGTCAGGTAACTCTGCAAGGCCAGCCTGCACAGATTCCCAGATAGTTTTTCGTAACAAATCATTTTCAGGTGAAGCTGAGTAATCCCCCAGGAAATTTTCAAATGCGTCTACACCATCCTCAGCTTGACCTGGTGTCTGCATGTCTGAAAATGTTTCTGCTCTTTTCTTTCTGTAAGAGTCAATAATTCTGTTTCTAACTGCAGTGAAAACCCAAGAAGCGATATTTTCAATCGGCTTCTGAACATTTGCAGATGCAGCTAATACGTTAGTAAATACGTCTTGTAATATGTCTTCTGCCTCTTCTTGGCTGCGTACTCTTTGCCTGATGAAACCCAAAAATTTCTTTCTGTCAGTTTTAAAGAGATTTTCAATCTGTAGAGCAAGTTCCATATTACCACTCCCGCTAATAGCTTTAAGGTCATCATTATTGTTTTCTACTAATACTTCTTCGTTTCTTTCTTCGACTTTAATGTTCTCAATCATTTGAATCTCCTATCCCTAATTTTGATTCTGAACTTTAAGCTACCAGTCTGATTTATTTTATAATAATTAGTGACATATTGTCATAGGTGCTTGAATATGATTTATATAATGAAATTATTGTGCCAAATTTTCTTACTTTTTCCATAAGCAAGAATCTAAATGTATTATATACTAAAAAAATCAAAAATCCTAATGTTTTTCCGATTTTGAGCAAATTTCCTGCATATTAGCTTATTGTCGAGTTTTTTCAGCTATTTTCATGTCATTATTATCATATTCATAAACTTATTTCTGATTTCAAATCACTTCTATAACATTTGCATGTCCAAATATTTTTTTTTGTGCATATTACTTATTATATTCAAGATGAGAATTAGCCCCATTAAAGAGAAATTTCTTATGCTAAAAATCCTTTTTTCTTCATTGTGCCTGGCATTTATTTTAAATGCGTGTAGCTTTAGTATTAAATCTGAGTACCCGGAAATTAGTTATTATGATATGACTGATAAATCTATTGAGTCAATTGCAAAATCTGCTGCTATTTCTCAATCGATTTATATCAAACCTTTTTCCAGCCTTTCTCAGTTTGATACAGATCAGATGATAGAAAAAAGAGATGAAAACAAAATCCATAGGTTTTTTTATCACAGATGGATAGAGGATTTTTCTGATCTATTTAGAAATATTACTATAGCTCAGTTTAAACGCAGCGGCATTTCAGATACAGGCATAATTAGCAATGCTGCAGAGCTAACTGAGCCTGAATTGGTTCTTGAAGCTCAGGTGATAGATGCTATGGCTTACGGTCTGGATGATAGCGACAATTATTCTGTAGTACTTGAAGTTGAATTTACTTTGAAAAAGTATGACAGTGCAGATAATCAACCTATACTACTAAAAAAAATATATAAAGAAACTATAAAAAGAGAAAGCGAAAATGCTAACTCTATAAATGTTGCTTTTGCCAAAGCGACTAATAATATTTTGAATAATTTACTGATTGACATACAAAATAAAATAGATTAGGAATGAAATGGAATATTCTTTACACCATGAACATTTTAGAGAGATCTCTTCTACTAATGATTATGCGAAGGAACTGCTTGATCAGCACCCTTTAGTACTTGTTACTGCTGATTACCAGACAAATGGCAGAGGCAGAAATCAGCACGTCTGGGAAGGCGATTATGGAATGAATGTTTACGCTTCGCTTGGAATTAATCATGAAACTGGACCTATTGCTATTGATAATATAGCGATGTACCAGATTTTAGCCTGTTTAGCTACGAAGAATGTTTTAACTAAGCTCACCAATTTTGAAGATTTCCAACTTAAATATCCAAATGATGTTTATGCTAAAGTTGGAAAAGAATATAAAAAGCTTTCAGGCATATTAGCAGAACATACTTTTCTTGGAGCTTCCTGTTCCAGAACAGTGATTGGGATAGGCATTAATAATGAACAGGAAGACTTTGATGATTTGTCGAACAAGGCAACTTCTCTTTCTTTACTGGGTTTCAAAATTGATAATGTTGAGCTTACAAATATGCTTGCTTCAAAATTGATTGAATTTCTAAACGTCAATCATATTGACATCTTCAATCAATGGCAAAAAGAACTTAAAATAATTGGTAAAACAGCAAAAGTTCTTAATACTGATTCGTTTGTGGTTATTCATAGAATTTTACCTGATGGCAGAATTTTAGCTATTGATACAGAAAGCAACGAAGAAAAAATAATAGATAATGGTGATTCAATAAGGTATAATCTTGAACCTTTCTAAACTCATAGCATTCGATATAGGCAACTCGCGCTTGAAAGCTTTTGACGGCAGCGAGCTTGTAGCTATTGAATACGGTCAGACTTGCGTGAGCGAGCTGAAAGAATATTTGCGTGCTTATGATAATATTTATGCATACGCGGCTTTATCTGCTGTTAATGCCTCAAAAAAGGATATTTTCCTGGAGCTTATCAGTGATTTAGATAGCTTCACCCTAATAGAAGCGAAGGAACTGCTTTCTAAATATGCTCATTTTAAATATGACCATATTTCAGGCATCGGTTCAGACAGGCTGCTGGGGCTTCAAGGTGCATTACAGGTTTCTCCTGCCCCGGTCATTACGATTGACTGTGGCACTGCTATTACAGTAAATTGTATAAATAGAGATTCTGTCTGTGTTGGCGGAGCAATAATGCCGGGGGCCTACACTCAGCTTCTTTCTTTGACTGAGCATACTGATTTGAATGTGCCTCGCAATTTAACTCAAACGCCTGCTGCGGGCAAAACCACTAATGATGCTATTCTTTCAGGTATCGTGCATGGAATATCCGGTGCGATTGAAAGAATAACCAATCTTATTATTAAAGAAGAGCTGGATGGCGAGCAACCGGAAATCTATCTGACAGGTGGATATGCTAAAGAAATAGAGCAGTTGCTAAACCTGCCTAAAGTTAGGAGAAATGATTTATTAGTCCTAAGAGGCTTATATCATTTACTTAGAATGCATGTAAAGAGTATCTAAATTCGCCCATTCTTGACTTTCTACTTCAACGACTTGTCTATCCCGGGGTGATTCCCCGAGATAGAATTTTGTAGGCTTTCAGCCTGCTATTTTTTAAAATTATTTTCGGACTTGATATGTATTCTGTAAAAGCGAAAAAATAATTATGAGCCAGTCTCTCTGGCTCCCCACTTTTATCTTTTCTGTTTTAATATTTACTCAGTTACCTCAATTGCTTTTTCTTTTCTCTTATCTTTTGCATTAATGAAATAGATGGCTGATAAGATAATGCACAGGCCTACTACATGAAGGAAACCAACACTTTCGCCGTCAAATGCTCCCCATAATAGTGCAATAATAGGAATTAGATATGTTACAAATGAAGCAAATAGCGGATTGGACATTTGTATAAGTTTTGCGAACAGGTATTGAGCAAATGCAGAGCCAACCAAAGCTAATGCCAAAATTGCTCCTAATGAGTATAAAACCTGCTCATTTTCAAAGTTAAAAGCTCCCATATCAGTAGTAAGAAGTATTCCAAGTGCAGGTAGTGTCATTAGGCCGAAGGCAAAGGCAGCAAGATCTTTACTGTCATAATCCTGAAGTTTTGCTTTTAGCAAATTATCAGAAATGCCATAGCAGAATGTTGCAACAACAACAAGTAATCCCCATGCATTAGATAAATCCAGCTCCAGTCCATTTTCTCCTGCTCGTGCCATAGAAAGAATTATAGCACCGGTAAGACCGATGACCACACCTAAAATCTTTTTAAAGTTTATAGACTGGGAAAAGAAAAGGAGACCTGTGACTAATGTCCAAAGAGGAACAAGAGAGTTTAATATACCCGCCATTGAGCTTTGGATATGACTTTGTGCAAATGTATATAGAAAAGGCGGCAAACCTACCCCAAATAAGCCATAGACAAAAAGTATTTTATATTCTCTGAATGTGTAGTGTCTGAGTTTCTTAAAAAAAATCGGGACAAAAACCAAAGCTGAGAAGATGATTCGAAGTGCGCCTACCTGTTCCGGAGAAAAACTGATTAGGCCCCATTTCATAAGAATAAAGGAACTGCCCCAGATTAAACTTAGAACAAATAAAATGATATATGCTTGAGCAGACTGCTTTTCCATTTTGTCTCTTTGCAAATTTAAAAGAAACAAAATTATTCAATTAGTTGACAAAAGCAAAGAACTTATCTCTAGTATAAAATTCCCTGTTTTTTAAGCCACTGTTTTACCTGGATAGCAGCACGAGAGTTGCCCGGAGAAAATTCCAGAAATTTTTTGAAATCATTGCCCGCATCTTCAATCATTTTTTCAGCTCTGAAGGCAATACCTCTGTTCATGTATGCCTGCGCGCTATCCGGCTTAAGCTCTATGGCCAGGGTGAAATCTTCCAAAGCTTTTTTGTAATGTTTGATTTTCATAAAAGAATTTCCTCTCCCAATATAAGCATGGAAAAGTCTAGGGTTCACAGTCATAGATTTGCTGTATTCCTTTATCGCTTCTTTAAACTGTCCAAGATTGAAGTAGGAGTTAGCAATACCTAAATATGCAGTTTCCAGCTGAGGGTCAAGCTCCAAAGCAAAAGAAAAATCGTTTATAGCTTCAGAAAACTGTTTACTGTTGTAATATGCATTGGCTCTGTTATAATATAGACGTGCAGAATTTGGATTTAAATCCATAGCTCTGGTATAATCAGAAATTGCTTTATCATATTGTTTCAAAGCAAAATGAGCAATACCTCTGTTGTTATAGGGATCAGCAAGTTTAGAATTTAACTCAATAACTTTGTTAAAATCGTCGATAGCTTCTTTATAATGTTTTTGTTTACTATAGACCAAGCCACGATAATTATAAGGAATCCAGGCATCAGGCTTTATACTAATTGCATTCCCATAATCCATGACTGCTTGTGAGTAATTACCAAGAGCGCCATGAGCGATACCTCTTGAAGTATAAGCCTGTTCATTAGAGGGATCTAACTCAACAACCTTTGTATAATCAGTAATTGCAGTTTCAAACTCATGCTGTTCGAAATAACAGTTAGCTCTGTTAAAGTAAGCCAGCATATAGGCTTGATTTTTTTCAATGGCGATAGTAAAATCTTCAATGGCTCCTTTATAGTCTTTAAAGACCTTACGGCACATTCCTCTTTTATAATAAGCAAAAGAAAGATCAGGATTAAGTTCAATAGCTACAGTCAAGTCGTCGGAAGCATTTTGGTAATGTCTTATTTCGTAGTAAGCAGAACCACGTTTAAAATAAGCAAAAGAGAAGTCTTTATTTAAGACAATGGCATTATTATAATCAGGAATAGATTCTTTGAATTTATCCATAGCATAAAGAGCATTTCCCCTTTTAAAAAAGGCAAACGCTGCTCTTGGATTCATATCTATTGCACGGGAAAAACATTCTACTGCTTTCTCAAAGTCCTGAGCTTTATAAAACTCATCCCCTCTGTCAATCCAAAGTTCTGATTCTTGCATACCATTAGCCATAAACACCTCTTTTTATACTTTGCTATAAGATAACAAAATTAATGCCAAATACGCATTATTATTGATATCTACATAGTAAAATATACGTGTAAAAGATGTCTATCTTGTTTGTACTTAAATAATATATGAAATTAGACTTTATATTTACGTTGAGTTTCCCTTTTTTGCTCTCGTTCTTTTATTGCTTCACGTTTGTCATATTTTTTCTTTGGCTTAGCAACGCCAAGCTCGACTTTAGCAAAAGGTCCTGAGAAATACAATCTTAGAGGTACAATAGTCATACCTTTTTCCTGAGTCAAGTTTCTTAGTTTTTTGACTTCATTCTGGTTGATAAGCAGAATCCTTTCGCGTTTAGGCTGGTGATTCTGGATATTACCATGACTATATTCATTTATGTGGCAGTTGTAAAGTATAAACTGATCATCATCTTTATGTTTGAAAGCAGCATAGGCGTCCACCAAACTGCATTTGCCTTCTCTTAATGACTTTACTTCAGTCCCGGTAAGAGCTATACCGGCCTCTAAAGTATATACAATTGTAAAATCGTGGCGAGCCTTTTTGTTGCTTGCTACCAGCTTTTCAGTTCTTTCAAATGCTTCGCTAGATATCATTGTTTTTTATACTTTACTTATACAATTTATGCAATTATACATAAAAAAAATCCTTCGACAAAATCGAAGGATTTGCTGCCCCGTCAGGGCTCGAACCTGAACTCTTCTGATCCAGAGTCAGACGTGTTGCCAGTTACACCACAGGGCAGTGTGTATCATTAATTACAGAGGCAAATTAAATGATTTTGCTGAATTATGCAAATTTATTTTAGCACTTGAATAATAAAATATGCTTTAAAGCAAAAAAAACAGGGAACTGTTAAGATGTTTTTACTTACTAAGCACTTGAAAGCTAATTATTTATCGTTTTATTTTATATTTTATCAATTGCTCTGTCACAAAAAACAAAATAAAGACACTTACTCTATAAATAAACATCTAAAGGTTGAAAATTGAGTAAAGACCGGTTTTTACAATTACTGCAACCTATTTATCCTAATTTGGAGCGTTACGTTCTTTTTCTTTGCAAAGATAGAGAGCTTGCCCGGGATGTTATAGGAGATACAATCGAAATTGCATTCACACAGAGAAGTACTATTAAGTCTGATAAGGCATTTCTGAGTTATCTTTTTACTATTGCGCTAAGGACATATTCTAAAGCTGCGAAATCGAAAAGGGATATTAAAGATATAGACCTGGACGCACTTTTTGCCAGTCAGATTTCAAGCGAAAGACTTACTGATTATCACCTGATACTGGAAGCTTTAGAAAGTATAGGAGATATTCAGAAACAGCTTATGCTGCTTTTTTATACAGAAGGGTTTTCTCTGGGTGAATGTTCTGAGATATTGGAAATTTCCCATGATAATGCCAGGCAGATACTGCATAGAACTAGAACTAAGCTAAGAGAAATTTTATCTATTGATCTTAAGGAGCAAAAATAATGGACTTTGAAAAAAGACTAAAAGAAATGTCAGAGCTCCAAAGCTCTACTCCTCTATTTTCTATGGATGGAATATCTGAAAAGCTGGATACACTCCAAAAAGACACAAAGTCTAAAACGAATGGGAGAGTAAAAATGGCGATAGGAGCCGGAATTTCTATGCTCGCTGTGTTGAGTTATTTCCTTTTAACAGGGAATGATCAGCCAAAAGTAAATGTTAGCCAGTTTACTTCAGAAGCTAAATCTGAGGTGAATACTGTGCAGGCTATTAAGTCAGACAAGAATAATATTATTGAATTTAAAGATGAGATAAGTGATTCTAAACAAGGAACAGAAAATAAAACAGAAGCTACAGAGAAATCTAAGGAAACATTTTTTATACAAAGTTTCAGTTTTAACTCAGATGATTACCAGCCGGGACTTGATGTTAAAAAGTCAGAGGCTGACTGGAAGGCCGCAATGGAGGGAAGGGTACTAAGTCTTCCAACTATATCACAAAACGAAGCAGAAGCTCTGGGAATAAGCTTTGACGGCAAATATATGAGCTATACTATCGAGTTCTTGGATAGATTCTATCCAGTGTCATACAAGAAGAGTGATTATTACAGAGAAAAACAGGAGGTACAAAGTTTTGTACAACTGGGCTATCCTCTGGATAATTCTGAGTTTCTGTATAAAAAGCTATATGTAACTGATTTGAGCAAAAATATTGAAGAAATACAGATGCTTTCAAATACAAGTTATAACAAATTGGAGCATGAAGTAAATCTTAGCTCAAGAGGAATTTCATTGCCTAAAGGTCATCCTGTTTCAAGAGCAATCCACTGCGATACTATTTTGAAATACGATGGAACACTTCCTGAGGGATATTCGCCGCTTGCTCCTGTTTATATTTATATTCAAAATAAAGGTAAGCTGAATAACTTCCAGGTAAGTAAGATTATGCATAAAACTGCTGCTATGGCCGCAAACAATATCAAAGACCTCAAAAACTTGCGGAAGTTTATTCCTGTTAAAATCAATTTAGCTGAAGACTTTAGCCCATCTATAGAGAGCATTGTCTTTTGGTTCGTACCATCAGAAGAGCTATTTTCAAAATTGCCTGTTGATATTGGAAGAGAGCTGAAAAGGCAGTATGATATAGCTCAACTTTATGAAACAGGTGCTTTGAGTAAAAGTGAAGCTTGCGGAGAAGTATTAGACAAGGACTACTTGGGAATCTGCGCACTGACTAATCAGGATTTTTCTGTGATTTCAGTGCATCCAAATCCTGTTGGAGACTTGCTGAATATTAAACTAAAAGTCCAGAATGCAGATAAGTACGATTTTGAAATATTCGATCAATCCGGAGTTAAAACTGATATTCATTTGAATATGGATCTTGTAAAAGGGGAGCAGATGCTTGGTATAACAGTAAGTAAGCTGACCGGAGGTATGTACTTCCTTAGAATAAGCGACAGTAGAGGTAATTATATCACTTCAAGTATTATTAAGGAGTAGAGAGATGAAAATGACAATAATAATTCTAATAAATCTAATTATTTCCTGCTCTGCTTTTGCTTATGAAATACCCGAAGATTATATTTTCGGCTATATGTATGATTTCACAACACTTGATTCAGTTTATTTGACTTACAACAAAGGCGTAGTTTACCGCTCTTCGGATTACGGACGGAACTGGTCTCAAGTTCATGTTCCTACAGTTGAGCCCCTTTATAGCTTTGCAAAAGCAGGAGCTAATATCTTTCTTGTAGGAGAGTACGGAATTATATTGAAATCCTCGGACATGGGGCTATCTTGGAAAGATGCCAGCTTAGAAACAAGTGATGAACTGCATAAAATCAGATTTATAGACGATAAGCACGGGATAATTGGAGGTCTCCAAAAATTATTTATAACAGATGACGGGGGAGAATCCTGGCAGGAAAAAGAAGTCCCTAATTCTCAACTTTTTAAAGAAATTCTGGTAGTAGATAATAAATATGTAGTCTTATTCCAAAAGAATAAAAAATACGAAGCGAATCAGGAATTTGCATTTTTGGTCAGTGAAGACTATGGAAAAAGCTGGAAGAAAAAGCCACTTGATCTAAAAGGCAGATGGTTATTTAATATGCGATATTCAAAAGGCAATTATTATTTGCAGCAAACCAATAATGATAATACGACAAGCATAGCAGTCTATGATTCTGAATTCAACTTTAATAAGCTGATTAAATCACCGGGTAATACTGATATACATGGATTTTACATCACTGATGAAGACGATTTGTTGATTACCTTGCATGAAAAGGATACGATAAAAAATAAATTAAATGTGAATATCATTTCTGCAGTCAGAAAGGTAGATGCTGTACCATATTTTACAGCCGATCGCAAAATCGACAACAACTCCACCTGGGTTATGAAATATGCAGAACAAGGAATCTGGGACGTTTTGAAAATTTACTTTGAAGAAGGTAAAGCTACCATAGTTCATAAACATGGCGATATGTTTTTTATGCAGAATCTAGCTCCTATGAATTTAGGGATATGTAATGCTAGCAAAATGCAAGGTGCAACTTTTATAAGTGAGTAGTAGATATAAAAACCTTCAATGCTTAATTAGCCTTGGAGGTTTTTCTATAAAATTTATGTCGATTAAAGATTTTAGCAAAATAGAACGAATATATCATAGTTAATACTATCACAATTAAGTCAATACTTGTCTCTTTGGGAATAATAGTACTTATTCCTGTGAACAAAATAAGCCAAACACTGTACTTAAAGACTTTAGGTTTAGAAAAAGCTATCTGGTTAGCTCGCAAATGTATGAATCTGTCTAGATATCCCAATACTTTGTGTTCCTCGATTGCCTTAGTATCAATTTTATTAGCGATAACACCGCAGGTATGCATTGTTATTAGTAGTATAAACATATTAAGCCGGGGCGTCATCCACTCAAAATCCCAAACGATATCCAGCATCAAAATAATGGCAAATCCGGCAAGCCAAACAAATATCATGGATATGTAGTATAAGTAGTTTTTCATAGGATATATAAATCAAAAAATAAATAATCACAAAATGAATAGTGGAATATAAATAAATAAACTAAAAATTCCACTTTATAAGATTGAAAAATATAAAAAAAATCCCTGATAATACTAATACTATCAGGGATTTTAGATTTTATATTAAAGCCAAGATTAACGTCTTGCATTAGCAATTTTTACGGCTTCAGGGAATAACTCTTTAGCTTTATTTACCATTTTTTCGTCTGAGTAATAGATTTCCATGTGTTTATCACGGCTCCAGATTGAAGTAGCAATATTTCCTTTCAGAATTTTCTGAATAGTTTTTTTGCTATAGTCAAAATCTTTTTCTACCCATTCAATATCTCTGCCTTCTACAAATTCTTTGAATTCATCCATTAGATCATCGCTAACTTCAAATTCTTTTTTGAATTTAGGGAAATCAGCAGCGTATTTGTCTTTTAAGTCCGCGCCTTCACCTTGCATGTATTGATCTACAAACAGGAAGAATAAGTTTTTGGATAATATTTTTCTATACATGATAGAAGTTGTATCATACTTAACAATATAGTCCGGCGAGATACCACCACCACCAAGAACAGGTCTTCCTGACTTAGTTTTGTACATGATAGAATCGATATTCATATCTTCGTCTGTGGAATCCGCTTCTGCTTTTACTAATTCCAAAGCGTGTTCCATATTCATACCTTCTTTCAAATCCAATCTACCATATAAATGGCGGTATTTATCTTTGTCTTTATATGGTCTTTGGATACATCTTCCTGAAGGTGTATAATATTTTGCAATAGTTAATCTGAATGCAGAACCATCTGATAATGGGAACTGTCTTTGCACTAGGCCTTTACCAAAAGAAGTTTCACCCATAATCATACCTCTGTCCAGATCCTGCAACGCGCCTGAAACGATCTCAGATGCAGATGCAGATCCTCTGTCTATCAAAACGATAACAGGTAAATCTTCAAGGATGCCACCATCTCTTGCGATGAAAGTTTCATCCATAGCGGCATCTCTACTTTTTGTATAAACAATAGTATCTCCGCCTTTGATAAATTCATCAGCCATCATAAACGCTTGATTCAAATAACCACCAGGATTGCCACGAAGGTCGAGGATCATTTTTTTCATACCTTTAGCTTTCAATTCAGCAGCTGCTTTGATCAACTCTTCGTGAGTTGTTTGCATAAAGCGGTTAATTCTGAAAAATCCAATATCTGTATCGTCAAGCATAAATGCTGTTTCTAAACTGTATAGAGGAATTTTATCTCTTTCGATGTCAAAGTTAAGAAGTTCTTCAACACCGGCTCTTTTTATATCTACATTAACGATTGTACCTTTAGGACCGCGAAGTTTATCAGGGACATCATTTCTGTCCATTCCTACTGCGTCTTCGCCATCTATTTTGACAATTTTATCACCTGACATAATACCCAATTTCTCGGAGGGGCCGCCGGAAATTGCAGATACGATGGTGATAGTATCTTCTACAACATTAAACTGAACGCCAATACCGTCAAAACTACCTTTAAAATCTTCTGTAACTGCTTTCATTTCTTCAGTATTCATATATACAGAGTGAACGTCTAATTCACTCAAAAGTCCTTCAATAGCAGCTTCATTTAGTTTCTCAGGATCTACTTCTTCTACGTAGTTCTGATAAGCTGTATTGAAAACATATTGAAATTTGTAGAACTGATCATATATTGAATTCCCCGAAATTAGAGGAGTAAGCAGTACACCAATAAAAACCCCTACCCCTACGGCTAGGGAGGCCACTAAAAATCTTCGCATAAGCACCCCAAATTGTATCATTTATAAAATCCTAATTTGCCAATTATATAAACTACGAAAAATATTACAAAAAGTTATGAAAAAACCATAGTATATATTGCTGTAGACACGTTTTAAGAAGCATTTTTAGTGCTGATAGAAATGAAGGATTAGAGATTATTACTTCAAATTTTATACAAATTAGAAGGAATACCGAAGTAGTAATATCATTTGAACATTACAAAATCAAGCAATAGTTAATTTTTGTTTTTAGAGATAGTAGATTTTAAGAAGCTAGTGAAAGATAAAGCTTCCGGAGTTTCTAAGTCAGATTTTTTGATTTTCTCAGTAATATTCTTTTTGACAAGCTCTTTAGAGGCAGGTAGCTTATCGTCTTCTTCGTCAGTCAAATCACTTATAAGATTGATATTTTTTTCAGATACACCAATCAATAACTTTTTATCACCGGCTTCAACGACAAATAGACTACTTTTAGGTTGTAGTGGAAGTTTAGAAATAACTTTTAAATTCATTTTTTCGGAAGAGTTTTGGGCTTTGAGAGTGTATTTTTTTAACAAATAGAACATTAGCCCTATAATTCCGACTCCTGCTACTAGAGTAAGGAGCGATTGAAGCATCGTGCCTTCCATGTCTACATCCTGTAGTTTTTGTGTTTGATTATTCTAATTATAAAAATATCAGAAGATACCTTCCATCAAATAATGGAAGGCTTATCTTCTAAGATTACGCAATCTGTCTGAAGGATCAACCAAAGTAGTGATTCTGATACCAAAGTGTTTATCAATAACAACTACTTCACCTTCTGCTACTTTTTTACCGTTGATTAGTACGTCAACCGGTTCGGAAACAAGTTTATCAAACTCAATAACAGAACCCCTGCCTAATCGGAGAATATCTCTGATCAGCATATTTGTTCTGCCAAGCTCAATTGAAACAGGGAGTTGCAGATCATAGAGTAATTCAAGTTTAGGATCTAACGGCGAATAAATCGTATCGCTTTCACCATAGTCCATATCTGCAAAATCAGCATTCTCTGCATCAATCTCACCTGAATCATGATCGTCCTGCATACCCTCTTCGATATCTTCTATGCCTCCGCTCGAAATTAGAGCATCTATCTCTTCCTGAGTCATTGTCATTTTTTAGTCTCCTTATAAGTAATATCTTGATCGACTAAGTCATCTTCTGTAAGAGGACGAGTTACCCTGACAGCTTTTTTACCATCTACACTGCCCGGGCGAGCCGCAAGTTTTCTTTTTTCGCTAATTATAAGCTCTATTTCTTGATTTATGCGTTTATTCAATTTAACAACATCGCCAATTTTTAATTCCATCAGCTCTTTAACCGAAATTGCGGCTTTCCCTAGCTCTGCAATAATCGGCAAATATGTTGTAGACATCTGCTGGTTTAAGATGTTCATGTTTTCGCGCTTTCTGTCAGGAGAAAGCTTAACTGCAGTGGAAGTAACCTGCTGTCTGTTCAGCTTAGCAAGTACTTCTTCCAGAGCAAACGTAGGAAAACATAAGTTCATCAGATAAGTATTTGTTCCAATATTTACGTCAAAGGAAATAACTACTACAATTTCCGATGATGGCGCGATCTGCACAAAATCAGCCTCCATTTCCAATCTTTGGAAATGGAACTGAAGATCAGCAATTGCTTTCCAGGCATTTCTTAAATCAGAAAGTGCATGCTCTACTATGCTTCTAATTACAGCCTGTTCGATAGGTGTAATAGTTCTTGCATTGGACTGCGTCTCTGCAGCGCCACCCAGCAAACGCTCTACTATAGTTAAAGCAAGCTGAGGGCTTATCTCCAAAATGCCGCTACCGTCCGTGCCTTCTATATCAAATACATATAGACAGCTCGGATTCGATACTGATAGAATAAACTCCGAGTAGAAAAGCTGATCGACAGAAGTAACTGTAATAGGTACAACTGTCTGTAGCTTAGAGACTAAATAATATCCAAAAACCTCGGCAAAACTTTCATGCACTGTCTGCAAGGTTCTTACCTGATTTTTAGAAATACGGTTAGGGCGTCGGAAATCATAGTTGGAAATGTCACCCTTAGGTACATTCCCACCCAGCACTTCTTCGACATCAACCCTACCGCTCGTCATCTCCGAGAGTAAACTATCTATCTCATTTTGTGATAAAACATCAGTCATAGCGTTCCTTTCTTCTCAAAAATGCTATTGAATCAAAAACTCAACCAACACTACATCTCTTAGGTATATTTTATGTTTTTTATATACTTTTCTAATTTCTTCTTTCAGCTTTAGTCTTAGTGCTTCTCTGTCCTGCAATTCTTCTATAGATAAAGAGCCAATGGTGCTATTAATGACACCTTTTACTCTCGCCATTACAGGATCAGGACCGGCATCTCCGCCACCACCATGACCACCACCGCCTTCATCTTCTTCGCTGTGTTTTTCGCGGTACTCTAAGCCCAGATTAAGAATAACAAAAGAAGTACTACCTTTAGGATTGGTTGTTATTCTTCCGGTTTCTTTAAATTGGACATTTTCATCACCATGAAGCACATTTTCTTCTTCCAGGTCATCAACTGACTCTTCAGAATCTGAGTTTTCATCATGGCTACTATGTTCTTTATCGACCTTTTCAGTGTGTTCTTTACTTCCTGCTTCACTTTCAGTAGGAAGAGGTTGAACAACAAAGAATTTGATCGCTAAAATAATAACCACAACGTTAACAATAAGTCCACCGGCTATTATACCAATCCAAACAGGAGTAGACAGACCTCCACCACTCTTTTTGGGTTTCTTCGTGGGCATTTCCGGTTCTTGTACGCCCTGTTGTTGTTCTTCAGCCATTTTCTTCTATCTATTTAATTAAACAAAATGCTGCGTAATATGTATAAAGTCGGCAACAAAAGCAAGTATTTAAGATAAATATTATACCCCTTACTTTCAATAACGAAAATAATGCCAATCTATGATATGTTTTGTAAGTATTTTAATACATAGGATATTACGAATTCAAGATAAAATGAATGCTAGATATTATTACCCAGAAAGAATTTTACAAGGCGAATATTATCCATCACATATAATTTTGTTTTGTTAAATCATTTATCTTATGTACAATAAACATTCGATTTAATATTATATTGATAAACAAGAATAAGACCAAAAATGAAATAGGTGATAATATGATTAAAAATAAAGCTTCTTTTGATGCTTATGAGCTTTCAGTTATATTCCGGGAAGAAAACGTTTTAATAGATAATGATGTAATTTGCAATGCGGTTTCTACTGATTCACGAACTATTGAAGAAGGTAATATCTTTGTAGCTTTGAAAGGAGAAACTTTTGATGGGCATGATAAAATAGATGATGCAGCAAAGGCAGGTGCTTCTGCAATAGTTGTAAACAAAAGCTGGTATGAAGAAAATAAAGATCATCCTGCTTCAGATAAATTTATTATAGCAAAAGACACTTTAGATGCTTTGGGAAGCTTGGCCAGATTCCACAGAGACAGATTTAACATTCCGGTTGTGGCAATTGCGGGTTCAAACGGCAAAACTACTACTAAAGAAATAACAGCGCATATTTTATCTCAAAAATTTAACACGCTAAAAACTCATAAAAACTTCAATAACCGCGTAGGTGTCCCGCTGATGTTGCTATCTTTGAATGATAGCTTTGAAGCTGCTGTGTTAGAGCTTGGCACAAACGAACCCGGCGAAATAGCTTTACTTTCTAATATTTGCAACCCGACTTATGGCTTGATAACAAATATTGGCAAAGAGCATCTTGAGTTTTTAGTAAATCTGGATGGGGTTGAAATGGAAGAAACTTTCCTATTCGGCTATCTCAGAGGTAAAGGCGGCGTTGCGCTTATAAATATGGATGATAATAGACTTGCTAAATACGAACCTATTTTAGAAAACAAGCTAACCTTCGGCACAAATGCTAAAGAATATGGTTTAAATGCTTCATATACACTTGACAGTGAGCTTAGACCTGAATTAGAGCTACAATTCGAAGAGCAGGAAATAAAAGCCAAAATGCAGGTAAGCGGAATCGCTCCTGCTTTTAATGCTATTGCGGCTTCTTCAGTTGCGTTTATGCTTGAATTAGATTCAGATATGATTAAAAGCGGAATTGAAACTTACCAAAATGATAGTGATGATGCTTATGGCAGAATGAAAGTAATTCAACATAATTCCAATATAATTTTGAATGACACATATAATGCTAATCCTTCATCTATGCAGATGTCATTAGAAACATTAGGAAAAATGTCTGCTAAATCGGAGAAAATTGCAATCCTTGGAGATATGGGCGAGCTTGGAATTGAAACTCCCATAGAGCATAAAATTGCTTTACAAAATGCAATTTCTAAAGCAGAAAAAGTATATATTATAGGCGAAAATATGAAAATGGCAGCAGATGAAATAAATTCAGACAAAGTAAAACATTTTTCAACTCATGAAGATCTTTGCAAATTCCTTGAAATAAAACCGGAAAATTCAGCAATTTTAGTTAAGGGCTCTCGCGGAATGCGAATGGAAAAAATAGTCAGTGAATTGCTTAAATAGATTATTAAATGTCTTTTTTTGATTTGATACAAATACTGAAATGCTCAAATATTTTATTATAATACTAAGCTTTATGTTCTGCTTGAAGGAATCTCAAGCGCAAAGCTATTTCCCGGAACAGAATGCAAACCTGATTTCCGGAGCGGTGGCTATTCCAATTGCATATACTCTGGATTATACGATGCGTGATTTTGTCAGATCAGCAAAAAGTCCTGCTGCAGATTTTATTTTTGGAGCGACAAATCAGATTGGCGAGCCTTATGTAACATTACCACTGATTGCCGGTCTGTATTTTGGAGGAATGGCAGCTGATAACAAATCTTTGCAAAATACAGGGCTTTATCTTGGAGAAGCTTATGTTTTGAATGCTGCAATAACTTTTTCTCTAAAAAGTTTATTTGGCAGAGCCAGACCATATAATAATTTAGGGCATAATGAGTTTACGTTCTGGTCATTTGAAGATGCTTTTATGTCTTTTCCTTCGGGGCATTCCAGTGCAGCATTTACGACTGCAACTGTAATATCTCATAGGATTAATAGTCCGGCAGCATATTATATCAGCTACGGGCTTGCTTTTATGACTACTATGTCTAGAATTTACTATGATAAGCACTGGTTTTCTGATACTGCATTCGGTGCATTTATAGGTACTCTTTCAGGCTTAGTTATTCTGGAGCTGAATGCTGATGATCGCGACAAAAAATCACCGGAAACAGAGCAGACATTGCCAATATTTTCAATTTCCATTCCGGTAATGTAAATAGAAAGAAGCGGAGATTAGAAAAGAGATAGTTTTATATTTTTATTTAGATTTTAACATCTATTATAAAGTTATAATTTTATTCAAAACAATAAGTATAAGGCACGATATTTTTGATGTAATTATTTCTTTCATTTGTGCATATTTCCATACAATAATGTATTTACAAAATTGTGTATCTAAGAAAGAAAAATATTTTGCTTTTTTACTAAGTAATATGTTATTTTTGCAGACCTTTGAAAGGGAATGTAATCATTAAAAGAGGTGAAGTATGTTTTGGACTCCTGAGTTAGCTCAAACCCTTGAGGAAGCTCCTTGGCCGGCTACAAAAGAAGAGTTGTTAGACTATGCCAACAGAACCGGCGCACCACAGCAAGTCCTTGATAATTTATTGGAGCTTGATGATGGGGATGAATTGATCGAAGGTGTAGAAGATCTTTGGCCGGAATACGAAGATGTAATCAATGAAGAGTACTTCTACAACGATGATGAAGAAGAACAGTATTTCTAAGATACATCGACATTTTTGACGAAGAATATTTAAAAGCAAGTTACGAGCATAAGCAAAATGCTCTTATCTTGCTTTTTTATGTTTTTGAAAATAAGTGTAGGATCAGCCTAAATAATCCTCTAAAACTGATTTTATTCCCTCTTCAGTTTCAATTTTGTAAGACCAGCCCAAAGATTTTGATTTGCTTACATCCAACAGCTTTCTAGGAGTGCCGTCTGGTTTACTTATATCAAAATCCAGATTTCCTTTATATCCGACGATATTTTTTATTGTCTCAGCAAGCTCTTTGATACTTATATCCTGTCCTGTGCCGATATTTACAAAATCACCCATGGAAGCAGAATTATGCTCTTCCATAAAGAATAAAGCAGCTTTTGCTAAATCATCTGTATGTAAAAATTCTCTAAGAACTTTACCTGTTCCCCATAGAACCAGAGAAGAATCTGTGATACCTATTTTTGCAAAAGTTTCAATTAGGCTGTTTTTATTGGAAAAATCTATCTCGTTTTCAAGATTAAACCCCACAGGATGTTTTTTCAAATCACTTTCTATGCTGTTGAAATCGCCCTCCATCAGCCACTTTGCAAGAAGCATTTTTCGTAAAATTGCAGGCAAGACGTGAGAAGTCTCTAAATTATAATTATCACCTATTCCATAGAGATTTGTAGGCATAAGGGATAAGTAATCTGTTCCATGTTGGAAGTTATAGGACTTACATAACTCTATAGCAGCAATTTTTGCAAGAGCATAAGGCTGATTTGTTGGTTCAAGTGTTCCGCTTAATAGATATTCCTCTTTGATTGGTTGATCAGCAAATTTGGGATATATGCAGGAAGAACCGAGATTCAACAGTTTTTTTACACTATGCTTATAACTTGTGTGAATAACATTAGCCGCAATCATAAGATTGTCGTAAATAAAATCAGCTCTATATGTTTTGTTTGCCATTATACCGCCAACTTTTGCAGCAGCCAGAAAAACATATTCCGGTTTTTCCTCCGCAAAGAGTGCTTCCACCTCTGCCTGATTTATTAGGTCACAACGATCTCGTCCTGCAGTTACGATATTTGTATAACCGGATTCTTTTAAAAGTCTGTGTATTGCAGAACCAACCATGCCCTTATGGCCTGCAACAAATATTTTAGCTGTTTTATTATACTTCATTTTGAATATTCAGAATATTATTAAACTCGTGTTTAGTCCATCCAAAACCTTTACTGATTATAGATTTTGTGCCTACAAAAGAAGGAGTCAGACCTGCTTGTTTCATGTCAAAATCCAGCATATTCCCGACTAATTCTTGGAATGTAACTTTAGGTTGCCAGTTGAGGGTCTGTTTTGCTTTAGAGTTTTCAGCAAGAAGGTAGTCCACTTCAGTCGGGCGGAAATATTTAGGATCAATTTCTATTATAACCTGACCTTGCTTTAAGGTCTCAGAGTATTGCCCCGGATCTCTTACCAGGCATTTCGTTTCCAATCCTTTTCCCTGCCATTCTACTTGTATTCCGACATAATCAAAAGCAGCCTGCAGAAATTCTTTAACTGAGTGGCTTTCACCCATTCCTATCACATAGTCATCAGCTTTGTCAAGTTGTAAAAGTTGCCACATCAGTTCAACATATTCAGGAGCAAATCCCCAGTCTCTTTTCGCTTCCAGATTCCCCAGGTACATTTTCTTTTGCTTACCTGAAAGTATATTTGCAATGGCTCTTGTGATTTTTCTGGTAACAAAAGTTTCGCCTCTGCGAGGGCTTTCGTGATTGAAAAGAATACCATTTGATGCAAATATGCCATAAGCTTCCCGATAGTTTTTAGTCATCCAATACGAATACAATTTTGCTATTGCATAAGGGCTTTGAGGTTCGAATGGAGTTTTCTCTGATTGAGGTGGCTTAGCTGCCCCGAAAAGTTCGGACGTAGATGCCTGATAAAACTTGATTTTGTTATGGCTTCTGCGAATAGCTTCTAATATTCTGGTTGTTCCAAGCCCAGTAATATCTCCTGTATATTCCGGCATATCAAATGATACACGAACATGAGACTGAGCCCCAAGATGATAGACTTCATCCGGCTTGATGGAATATATGAGTTCAGTGATGATGCCCGGATCAGACAAATCTCCATAATGCAGTTTTAGCTTTGGGTTATTATGCGGATCTTCATAAATATGATCAATTCGATGAGTGTTAAAAGTACTTGCTCTTCTGATGATGCCATGTACTTCATATCCTTTATGAAGCAGAAATTCTGCTAAATAGGAGCCGTCCTGACCTGTAATTCCTGTAATAAGCGCCTTTTTCACATTATACCTCCAAGCAACTGATCAAGGAAGAACTGAATAGATCTCGGTTCTAAAACAATCGTTAAAACTACACCAGAGAGAGCTCCCCAGTAGTGAGCATCATGATTTATCATGTCATTAGAATTTTTTGCTGCCCAGCGGCAATACCATAGATAGCCAAAAGCAAAAATAATTGCCGGAACAGGTAAAATAAAGAAAATATAGATTTTTGCCCAGGGCATAAAGAGAATTGAAGAAAATAATATTGCAGAGATGGCTCCTGAAGCGCCTACTGCACGGTATTCATAGTGATCTTTATGCTTAATTACAGTAGAAATATCAGACGTCACCATCGAGACCATGTATATTATAAATACTTTCAAGGATCCAAGTGCACTCATCTCTAAGATAGGAGCAAAAAAGAATAATGTAAGCATATTGAATAGTAAGTGCATGTGGTCTGCATGTAGAAAACCGCTGGTTACCATTCTGTACCACTCATTGTTATGCACCACACTTGCCGGGTGCAAAAGCCATTTATAATAAAGCGCATTATTTTTGTGCATTGCATAAAGACTAATCCCTACAGTGATTATCAGTAGCATAAAAGACACAGGAGCAGCAGCAAAATTTAACATAACTTATTCCATTTGTTTTCAAATTTTAAATATATAGCGATTGTTATACAGAATAATTTTATTCTGATTTTTAGAGTGATTATGGTTTGTTGATTTATTGATTTATAAATGCTATCTAGGAAGTAGTATTGGATGAATATCAAAGTTTTTGGTATCTAACACCCTGCTTCACTTCGGCTATGCTCAGTATAAACTCTCGCTTATGCGACCCATCCTCTTTGAAAAGATGGGAATTTACAAGCCAATCTATATTCTGTTTTATCCAAAGAACAAAACCTCGCTAATCACACTTTATGATATTAATATACAAAGAATAAATATATTTAGGAATAAACATCACAAATATTGACCAGAACTATAATTTACCTTATACAAAACAGGCAATGAATATCATATCCATTGCCTGTTTTCATGATTCTAAATTACTAACTCTAAAAGATTTACGGAATTTCAATAGCAACAAATTTAGTTATTTCTTTATATTTTACTTTTAGCAAAATAGCGTCTCCGGAATCTTTTGATTCTATTAAATCTTTGAGCTGGTCAGCGGATTTGATTTCTTTCCTATCTGCTTCCATAATAATACCGTTTGGAATTAGCTCTCTGTCATCAGCAATGCTGAATCTTTTAACAGATTGGACATAGACACCGTGATCAACCTCAAAATCTTTTTTCATTTGTTTTGAAAGATTTTTAATAGTAAAACCTAATTTGTCAAATTCTATTGGTTCATTCTCTTTAGGTTTTTCTTTGCTGGTGTTTTCATCATTGTCTTTTGTAGCCACCTCTTCCTCAGAGTCTCTTGCTTCCAAAGTTAGTTTGACGTTCAGTTTCTTATCATTTCTCCATAATGTAACGTTGATCTCGTCTCCGGCTCTATGAAGAGCAATTGTACCTTGTAACTCGTTCGTAGATTCCAATTCTTTACCGTCAATAGCAAGAATAACATCACCTTGTTTGATACCGGCTTTGTCAGCAGGCGAATCATCAAGTACTCCGTTAATCAGAATACCACCGGCTTTTTCAAGTCCGAGAGATTTTGCTAATGTGGCATCAACATTGTCTATTTTTACACCGATATACCCGCGATTTACTTTGCCATCATCCATGAGATCTGCTACAACAGACTTAACAATATCAATAGGAATTGCAAAGCCATAACCAATATAAGTGCCAGTACGAGTGGCTATTGCGGTATTGATACCAATTAGGCTGCCATTTAAATTGAACAGGCCTCCACCTGAGTTACCAGGATTAATTGCAGCATCAGTCTGGATGTAGTTTTCAATATTGTAACCACCTTTACGGCTTCCAATACTGCCACGACTGATTGCTGATACGATACCGCTGGTTACTGTAGAAGTAAGCCCTAAAGGATTGCCTACAGCAAGTACCATCTGACCGATTTTGATATTTCCCATATCACCAAAATGAGCCGGTTCTATTTCATCACCGTCCGGATCAATTTTGATAACTGCTAAATCAGTATAAGGGTCAGTTCCGATAAGTTTTGCTTTGTACTCGTTTTTATTAGATAGAATTACAGTAATTCCATTTTCCATTGCAGACTCTACAACGTGGTTATTAGTTACGATATACCCATCAGTATTAACGATTACACCAGATCCGTAAGCGCGTGATTTGTATGTTTCTTCATTTTCTCCTTCGTCCTTTGGAGCGCCGAAGAACTTGAAAAATTCGCGAAATTGATCCATACCCTGATGAGGGTTCCTTTGTTCGGTAATAACACCTATAGAAACAACCGACGGAAGAGCAGCGTCACTTGCAGCTACCATTGCATCATTTATTGTTTTTGCATTAGCCTGCAGATGAACCGGCGCGCTTTCTTTGCCTATAGGTCCACCTTCATCAGCAAAGAATCTTTCCATCGTCGTCGAGTTGAAACTGGAAACTAATAGCACACCCATAACTATACCAACAGAAACGAATAGCACCGAAGCAATAATGGTCTTTTTCATCTTAAACCTCCTAAATTCTATTCATCAAACCAGTTTATTGAACGTAATTAAAATATTTATATTTGTTCCGGCTACTAGATTACGTATTTCTAACAAAGTTTGTTTCAATCCAAAATTGTCATTAGAGGATACAATTTCTGGTAACGCCTGTATCACCGAAGTAAACTGCTATCTTGATTAGTAAGAAAATTTTAGTATGTTCGCTGGACTACACCTCGACTCGCCTGGCTCGCTCAGTGACCTTACGCCGTTGCACTGATTTGAGAATATGTTATTGCCTATTGACTAATTTGTTTCAATATATAGCGAAACAAGAATATTGTTTTAGATACTTTTGGCACTTTTTTTGTACTTTTACGTAACTTCTTTGTTACATGGAAGTATTATTCTAAAAGTAATTACTAAGCGAGTCTGCCTTGAGAATATTTCTCCTGTTTTTATTCTGTACTATAGCCGCATCTGCTGCGGAAAAGAAGCTACATGAAGGGCTTTTCCCGGCTCTGGATCATGGCTATGGTTATGAAATCCATGAGATACGTTTTGAAGGTACTGAAGCTTTTTCTGATGAAGAATTGAAAAGCATCATCAAAACACGAGAAAGCAACAGAGGGATTACTCATGATTTACTCCGCTATTATTATGACAATGTTTCTAAGATGGATGGCCCGGAAGTGGTCACTCAACCTATCAAAAAAGAGCTTCGCAGAAGTTTGAACACGATGAGCGAAGAGCTCAGCTATTTCAATCCTAACATAGTAGAAGCAGATATTCAAAGTGTGCTGAAAGAACTTTATAATATGAGTGGATATCACTGGGCTCAGATAGATTACTCCTTCTTGCCTGACTCTGTTAATAAAATAAATATTCTGACATTTTTTATTCAAGACAGCACAAGAGCCAGACTTGCTTCATATAAATACTTTGGCCTTGATACTTTGCCTTCCGAAGTCAGCCGAAAAATAAATGATTATAGATTTGTTAAAGAAGGCGAATACTTCAATGAGACTAGAATTGTGTCTGAGGTAAATGGTATCATTCATATACTTAAAAATAACGGTTATTATTTTGCAGAATTTGCTACGGATTTTGTACGTACAAAATATGGCACTCAGGACGATAGCTTAGATATTTACTTTAAGCCTGGAAGAAGAGTGAAAATAGGCGATATTCAATTTGTTGATAGTCTTAATGGGCAAAGACCTGTCTCCTTATATCAAAAAAATCAGATGTTGGACTTTGAAGAAGGAGACTGGTACAGTATTGACAAAATCAAAAAGTCTGAAGTTAACTTGATGTCTTTAGGTGTGTTTATTCCTGATATTGACACATCCTCTACTTTCAAAGAATATACTGATTCAACTATAAACTTCCGAATTCTTAATAATTACGGGCATCAGTTTGAATATGGTATAGAGCCTTATTTTAATGAAGCGGTTAACAGTCAGGAGCAGGAATATTATTCTATCGGTATTGATGGTTCTGTATTATTTAAGAATTTTGGTGGAGCCGCTCAGAAATTAGGTATTACCGGTAAATTTGCAATAAAAGATATTATCGAATATATCAAAACAGGAAAAGCTGAAAAAGAATATAGACTTTCTTTTGAATTTATGCAGCCTTTGCTTTGGAATTTTGAAGGGGTAAGGGTTTCTATTCTTTCCAGACCTGAATTTATCAGACGAAATTTGCAATCTGATTTTGAACTTGAGACATTTAGTTTTCCGGTCCGTTTTACAGCAAATCTTCGAAAGTTTTTGTTTATAGATAGGGTATATCTAGATTTTTGGCTTACAAGAGAATATCCAATTGATATAAATCAATGGCGCGCAATTATGGATGATCCAACTAGAGAGAATAAGTTTTCTGAATACTCTTTTAGATATTATGAGCATTTATCTGATTACACAAATAATCACTTTTTTAGTTCTAATATACTAGGTTTGACCTTTTCAGGTGATAAAAGAGATCATCCTCTGAATCCTACATCAGGAAATTTCACTTCAATTGCAACTGACGGCTGGAATTTCTTTATGCCTCTTTCAGATTTATCCGGTATAGCTCGTTATGCAAGATTTCAGTTTGCACATTTCCAGTTTTTCTCATTATCAAAGAATCTGGTTATGGCAACAAAAATCAAAGCAGGCCATATTATCCAGCTGGATGAAAACTCTGTTATTCCGTTTGACAGGCAGTTTTTTGCCGGAGGTGCAAATAGTGTAAGGGGATGGCCTGCAAGACAGCTACACTATTCTTACAGAAATACTCAAAACGCAACTGATAATACAGGTTTTAATACTGATCAGTTTGAATTTGATTCTGACATCGTCGGTAGTTCTACTTTGATAGAAGGTAGTATCGAATTCAGATATCATTTCAGCAAACCTACAAATATAAACTCGCAATTAGCAGATCAGATAAGCAGCATTGGTTTTACAGGATTTGTAGATTTTGGGAATGCATTTGGCTGGTATGCTGAATCTCCTGATCTTGAAACTAAGCCTGAGGCGATTGATTATTTAAAGAAATTAGCAGTCTCTATGGGGTTTGGGTTGAGATATGACATGCCAATCGGTCCGCTCAGATTAGATGTCGCTTTCCCATTCTTAGGACCAAAAATCGGAGAAAGTAATTATTATACATATAATTTATCTGAAGCACTTAAGTCACCTGTGTTTTATTTTGGTATAGGCCATGCTTTCTAGTCAAATTATTATCAGAATCAAAAAGTATATCTCAAGCCAATACCACCGCCAACTCCAAAGAAAGAATCGCCACTTGGATTTCTGTCAAAAAGCTTATCTAAATTACTTTTTTCGGATATTTGGTACTGCAAACCTAGTGAAATACTGAATGCAGCTCTGCCCCAGAATTTAACTTCATAGCCAAATCCTAAGCCGGTGTTAAAGAGTCTTGTAAGTTCATTATCATGAAGTTTAGTCTTAATATCTTTGATAACTCCCCACTCGTAGTCTCTCTTTTCAATAAGCCAATAACTAGTCCCCGCAAAGAGATAAGCCCGGTTAGTTCTGTCATTGAAAAGATTATACTGATATTCCAGACCAACATTTCCATATAAATTGAGCTTGTCAGGAGGTTCATCGCCTTGATAATATGCAAAGAAGTTAAGTCTTAAGCTATTTAGTTTATTTATATCCAATTGATATGTCAAGCCACCGCCACTAATAGTAGAAAATCCTAAACCAAATTGATGTTTAGGATATCGTCTGGAATTGTTTGCATATGCACTGTTTGTAAAAGCAATCAAACATAAACAAAGAATTAAATATTTAATGTATTTCACGGAAACCATACTCAGCTGATAAAACAAACTCTCTCATTAATTCTTCTGATTTATTACCATTTTCATCTTCAATACCTGTGTGAGCATCTACTCCGGCAGGCTTTACATATTTAATGGCATCGATCACATTGTCGGGATTTAAACCACCTGCTAAAATAACAGGAGTTTTGGTTGTTTCAACTACTCTCTTGCTTATTTCCCAGTCATGCACTTTACCTGTAGCACCTGAAGCTCCTGTTGAAGGATCATAAGTGTCAGTAATGAAAGCATCTACCATCTTATCAAAAAGAGATAACTGGTAAAAAATCTCTTTATAGTTATTGTCAGATATAACAAGCGATTTGATCACATCAATTCCTGAACGCTTTACTTTTTGCAGTTCTTCCAGTTCAATGTTCCCATGAATCTGTACAATTTTACATTGCGTGTAGGTGCAAAGCTTAATTATATCATTCCCGTTTTCCAGATAAGTTATTAGAACCGGGGAATATATATTAGGATAACTTAAGTTGATGGATCTAACTTCTTCATCACTTATATCCTCAGCATGAGTGTCTAATCTTAGCGGGAATCCTAAATATTTAAATCCGCAGGCAGCCATAAGTTCTGCTTCTCTGGCAGATTTGACTCCTGCAGCCTGAATAATTGGAAGAGAAAATCTAAACATTAGGTTTACCGTTTGTTTTGAAAAATTTATCTGTATAATCCAATAATGGGTTTATGGTCTTTTCCTGTATCTCATGAGAAGGCTCCCATTTGAACCACTTAAAAGACTCATGTTCAGTAGGTGTTATTTTTTTATCTTTTTTCAGTAAAGCAAGATAAATATAAAGATTCTTTTTTACTACATCATTTGGATATTTTTTTACTAAGGGGTAGTAAACAAGTTCGAATTTATACTCAGGTATGATAAATATATCTTTTGCCTTGATACCGGTTTCTTCTTCAAACTCTCTTATAGCACACTGCTTGTGAGTTTCACCAGGTTCAGTATGACCTTTAGGTAAATCCCATCGCGATTTATGTTTCATTAGTAGAAAGTGTTTCCAGTTGTTTTTAAAGAGAAGAATACCGCAAGAAGTCAGTTCAATCATTAATATTTATCCGGGATAGTGAAAGTAAAAGTGCTTCCTTTACCTTTTTGAGACTCAACCCATATTTTGCCACCGTGTTTTTCTACAAAGTCTTTGCAAAGAATTAAGCCCAAGCCGGTACCTTTTTCATTTGATGTCCCTAATGTAGAATGATGTGTGCTTAAATCAAAGAGTTTTTTTATGTCACTTTCAGAAATTCCCATCCCTGTATCTATAACTGATACTGTTGTGAGAGAGTTAGAGTTGGATGCCTGAACAAGAATTTTTCCGCCTTTTGGAGTAAATTTGATTGCGTTGGATACCAAATTACGAATTACAGTAGTAATCATATTTGGATCAACAAAAACTTCCAAAGTTTCAGGGATCTCAGCTTTAAGCTCCACTTCCTTAACTTGTGCATTATTTTTGAGAATAGAAATTGTACCGCAAACCAGCATTTTAAAGTTGAGATAATCCGGTGTGAAGTTAATTCTGCCTGTTTGAGAACGTCCCCATTTCAAGAGATTCTCCAGCAAAGTATAAAGACCTTTTGCTGATTCAGATATATCATTTATGGATTCTTTTATGTCATCCTCATCAAGTTCGTCATAACTTCTTTGTAAAAATTGAGTTACACCTAAAAAGGCATTAAAAGGATTAATCATATCGTGAGCTAAAATCGACATGAATTTATCTTTAGCTGCATTCGACTCTTTGAGTTTAATATTCATTGACTGATATTCTTTATTCCTCTGCGTGAGCAAAGCGGCAAAGCGTTCTTTTTGTCTGAAAGTAAAAACAACAAAGCCTATTAAAAACATTGCTGTAAGTACAAAAACTAATAAGATGTAGTTGACTTTTTTTTGAGTTTCCAAATTAGATTCTATCTGTTGTTTGCTTTCCGCTTCCTTTTTAAGATTCTGGTTTTTTACCTGTAATAAACTGACCGCTTTTAGTTCGCTAATTTCTTTTTGAGATGCGGAGTGATTAATAGAGTCTTTAATCAGATGAAAATTTTTAAAAGCTTCCAGCGCATATTCATATTTTTTAAGTTTATAGTATTGGGAGTAAAGTTGGTCATAAGCATCCATTGCTAATGTAGGTTCATTCATTTTATTGCCGAGTACAACCGCTTCTTCAAAATATCCAATTGCTTGTTTGGGCATATCCTGTTTGGCAAATACCAAACCCATAGCCATAGTAGCTCTTGCTATTCCCCTTTTGTCATTGATTCTGGTTTTCATAAGCAAGGCTTCTGTTGCATGATAAAGAGCGGTTTCAATACTATCCATTTCTAAATAAATGTTAGAAGCATTTAGATGATATGAAGAATAAACTTCAATATTTGACGTGTCTATATTGCTTTTACTTTTAAGTAAATATTCTAAAGCTTTGTCATACTGTCCGGTCTTTTTATATGCAATAGCAAGATTGACATTAAGGCTGTTAAGCATGTCTACATTCGGGTTCTCATTGTTGATTTCTTCAGCCTTTTTGAAATAATTGAGTGCTAAAGAATCATTGCCGGCATAAGAGTGTATTGTGCCAAGGAGATTGACTGATTTAGCCAGCAGTGCTTTATCTCCAAAACCGCTGGAGAGTTTATAAGCAAGCTGCAAATATTCAATTGATTTTTCTAAATCCTGCTTATCATAGTAGTGCCTGGCATAATGATGATAAGTGTTTATAAGTAGGTTTGTGTCTTTTTCCAATTTGCCCTGTTTTTCAGCTTTCTGAAGCCAAAAGCTAAGTTCTTCACTTTTATTATCTCTAAACAGAGATCTTAAATATCCATAATACTTTTTAGATCCAATTTCTATTGAATCATTTTGCTGAGAGAACAGCAAAACAGGCAAAAACAAGAAAATTAATGCGATTAAAGCCAATTTCTTTGCTGTAGTATCTTCATATAAACTAGTTATTTGCATAAAATGAATATTTATTTGTTAGCAACACACACGCTTGATTCCAAAATAAAAAAACTCTTTGATAATAAAACAAAAACTTTATTTTTGGAGTAAGTTTTTTATTTATCATAAGATAACCCCCATGAATAATCGCAAGAACAGTTCCTTCAGGCGAACCATTGTAAATGATTTTATCAATAAAGATTTTTGGAAGAGCTCTAAGCAGGATTGGTCTGAAACTCAAGCTTATTATCTCACAGAACTTCAAAAAGAACAGCTCGAAAAAATGGGCAAAATCAAGAAATACATTTACATAGTTTATTGGATTTTGCGGGATATGTTTTTGAAGCTGTCTCCACACAGGCGTATTACTCTGATTGTTTCCATTTTACTATTATTTCACTATCAGCATCTTGCTCAGACAGGTGATGAGGATGGAGCCTTGTTCCTAATTGTGAGCGTATTTGGGATTCTGTTTGTTTTAATGCTTGAGTTAAAAGATAAGCTGGTTGCTCAAGATGAATTGAATGCAGGCAGAACTGTGCAGATGGCAATGATGCCTGATAAGTTAAAAGAAACAGATCACTGGCAAGTATGGATGATTTCTAAACCTGCTTTGGATGTTGGAGGTGATATTATTGATTTCAATGAAATGGATAATGGAAGATTTGGAGTGTCTCTCGGAGATATATCCGGAAAAGGACTTGGGGCAGCACTTCTTATGGTAAAGCTGCAATCTACTATAAGAGCGCTCTCAGATTATAATACAGATCTATCTCTACTAGCTCAAAAAATCAACAAGATTTATCATAGAGATAAACCTAAAGGCAGTTTTGCGTCTTTAATTTATACAGAACCTCAAAGTTCAGGAGCAATTAAGTATTTTAACGCAGGCCATCTTCCACCGATTCTCTTCAAAAAGGGGAGGGTGATTCAAACTCGGAATGGCTCACCAGCCTTAGGTATTTTAAAGTCTGTAGCATTCAAAACAGAAGAATGTAAGCTAGAAGCAGATGATTATTTTATCATGTTTTCTGATGGTATTACTGAAGCAATGGATAAAGAAAATAATCTTTTTGGTGTCGATCAGCTAATTTCCATAATCAATAAACACCACTCAAAACATATTCAGGATTTAGCAGATTCTATTTTAAATGGAGTAATTAAGCATCTGGGCGACAGCAAACCTAATGATGATATTTCACTAGTTGTTTTAAAATATATTTATAAATCAAAATAATCACAATAAGGTGTTATATTTTGCTTTTATTTACACTACAATATGCTTAAATTTGATTGATTTATTTGTAGTAATTGCTGAAAGACTTATAATGACTTTTGATATTGTATACCAAGAATTAATTGATTTGGCAAAGCCCCAAACATTTAAAACATACAAAAAGCATGGTGCCGGAGACAATATTTTAGGAGTCAAAATAGGCAGTATCAGAAAGCTCCAAAGGAAATATAAAACAAATCATGAAATAGCTTTAAAGCTATGGGAAACCGGCAAAATGGAAGCTCGCTGCTTAGCAGCTCTACTTGCCGATCCTAAAGAAATAAAAGAAGAAATACTTGACAGATGGATTCATGATATAGACTATTATTATCTTGCGGAACTTTTTGCGAAAGGACTTGTTGTTAAAACAGATCATGCCCGTAAAAAAGCTTTGGAATGGTCTGCCAGTAATCAAGAATACATCAAAAGAGTAGCATTTGACACAATATCGGCGCTTTGCAAAACAAGTAAACCCATAAAAAATGATTATCTGATCAATTTTTTAGAAAAAATTGAAGAAGAAATACATGTTTCTCCAAACAGAGCAAAGCAAGCGATGAATTTAGCACTGATAAATATTGGAAAAAGAAACATAGAATTGCACGAATATGCTATTAATATCGCAAGAAAAATTGGTAATGTCGAATTAGAACTTGGTGCCACTGCCTGTAAAAATTACAACGCTTATGAAGAATTAAAGATGTACTATTAAGAATTATTCTGCTGTTTCAGGTGATATACATAAGCCAGTACCTGGGCTACGGCTTTGAATAATTCTTCAGGAATTTCTTCATCCAGTTCTACGTTATGATATATCATACGGCAAAGTGGAGGATCTTCTACAATTGTAACATCCGATTTATTTGCAATATCTCTAATCTGCTTTGCCAAGTAGTCTGCCCCTTTTGCTAATAAAATCGGTGCTCCTAACTGTCCTTGTTTGTATTTAAGTGCAACAGCATAATGAGTTGGGTTGGTAATAACAACATCTGCTTCCTGTACTTTACTAAGCATCATTTTTCTTAATCTCTGACGCATTAATCCGCGTAGTCTGGCTTTTATCTGAGGGTCACCTTCTGTTTGTTTGTTTTCCTCTTTAACCTCTTTCTTCGTCATTTTCATATCTTCTGCAAACCGCCATTTTTGATAATAAAAATCAGAAACGGCAATGATTATATAAACTATACCTACCTTGATAGCTAGCTCAAAACTAAGGCTGAACATGTAGTTTGCTGTTTCTGTAAAGGGCTTTTGCAGTAGTGACACAATTTCTTCATCCTGGCCATTTAAAACGCTGTAGACAACCAGCCCCAGAATAAAGATTTTTGCAAGACTTTTACCTAATTCAAAAACAGATCGTGAGGAGAAGAATATTTTTTTGAGACCGCTGAAAGGATTAAATATTTGTTTCCACTGGAGACCTTCAGTAAACTTCTTAGTGGCTATTTTTATACCTATCTGGCTAACTTCACCCAAAAGTGTGACTGCAAATATCACTAAAATCAGTGGCAATAGGATTTTAATAAAGAATCCCATTAGCGCATTAAAGTAAAAAACTACGTTGGCGTCTGTGATTTCATAGAAAGAGGCATTGTGAAGCACAGTGGTCATAAATCCACGAATGGAAGTGGCAATGTTAGGTCCGAATAAAAAGACAATAAGAGTCCCCAACAGCAGCACCCCTGCTGTTGTAACATCCTGACTCTTTGCGACCTGGCCTTTTTCGCGCGCGTCCGTTAGACGCTTGGCGGTCGCCTGTTCGGTCTTCTCTTGTCCGTCCTTATTCTCAGCCATAATTTTCCTCCGTTATTTAAATAGGAAAAATTATGCCAAGAGCAAAAAGGAAAAATTTAAAGACTTAAAACTGCAAGTAAACCGAATATAAAATTGTGGAGTCCGTGAAGTAAAACTGCAAATTGGAATCCAAATTTAAGGCGAATATAAGAAGCCAGAACTCCCAAAATAAATTGAGGAAGACATAAGATAGGAGCAAATATCAATATGTTTAAACTAAAAGGAAAATTGATAAGATGAACCAAGGCAAACAAGCTGGCAAAACCATAAAATATAAAGGGATAATTCCTAACCCATGATCTTTGCACTTGAAAGATACGAGATCTTTCATCAGCATCACTCAGTTTACGTGCTTTTAATAACCTTGACATCGGAAAAATATTATAATCAAATTTGAGGGGGAATCGAAAGATTAGCTCTTCGATAAACGGAACTATCAGACTAATTTTAAGAAAAACTAAAGCAATATTACTGTTCTCAAATAAATTAACAGCTGAATGTTTGCTAAAATCTATCAGATTGAAATGCCCCAGAATTTGAGTTAATGGCATAGTCAGTAACATCAAAAAGATATCCAAAAATAGAATATATTTTATGTCAGTTGCAACATTTCCTTGTCCGGAGTGTATCTTCTCTGTTGGCCTTTTCAAATAATAAAGAAGCTTTTTTATAAATTGTTTCATCAGCTCAGTCGTTGAGTGTTTCGCATTCTGCCTTGTTATGAGCAAAGATACTAATATTTTAGTATCATATCTAAAGATTTGCAGTTACAGCTTTTTCAAAAACAGCTTTTTTTTGATTTACCAAATTACTATTTTATAAATTCTGTAAAATAGCATTTTGAAATATCTATTTTATTTGTTATTATATTTAGCTTTTTGCTACTTAATAATACATCTCCTGTATGGCATATTCACAAGAAGATGCTGTATTCTACAAATCAGACAGATAAAGACATCGGACATAGATAATATGAAAGTTCTAATCGTAGATGATAATATAGAATTTGGCTCGACTATAGCTGATATCGTGAGTGATTTTGGGTATAACTACGAAAATATATATAAACCTGACCTTGCAATTGATTTTTTATCCAAGCACCATCAATCGATAGGGATTGTTTTGCTTGACATAGAGTTTGGCCCTGAAGAGAAACTGAGTGGTCTGGATGTACTGGAAGCTATTCGTAAATCTCATCCGGCTTTACCTGTTGTGATGGTAAGCGGAAAGGGAACTATAGAAACAGCTGTAAGAGCAACTAAGCTTGGCGCAATGAATTTTATCGAAAAAAGTATTATTAGTAAAGATAAAATCAAAGAGGTGCTGGATAGTGCATTAGGTAAAAAGCAGCATGGTGAAGAAGAAGAAATAAGAAAATTTTTAGAAGCAAATGGTATTATAGCAAAATCTAAAGCAATGCTTGAGGTTGGCGATAGAATTATTCGTTTTGGAAGAACTGATTTGAATGTTCTTATTACAGGTGAAACCGGTACAGGTAAAAAACTTGTAGCAAAGGCAATTCATGCCGCTAGCCGCAGACATAAATATCCTTTTGTAACTGTTGATATACCAAATATCCCAAAAGAACTATTCCAAAGTGAGCTCTTTGGACACACTAAAGGAGCTTTTTCAGGTGCTTCTGAAAATAAAAAAGGTCTTTTCCATCAGGCAAATAAAGGCACATTATTCCTGGATGAGATTGGCGATATGTCTCTTAGTCTTCAGTCTAACCTGTTTATTCCTATTGAAGAGAAAGTTGTAAGAAAAGTTGGTTCTGTTCAAAGTGAAGAGATGGATATCAGGTTTGTATCGGCTACAGATAAAGATCTTTTGGAAGGAATCAAAGACGGTCAGTTCCGTGAACAGTTATACCACAGACTTAGGGAATGTGAGATACATTTGCCAAGTTTGCAGGATAGAAGAGAGGATATACCAGAGATTATTAAACATTTTCTTTTAAAACATAACACTGACTTCAACGACGAAAAATTCTTTTCGCCTTCAGCTTTAGAATATATGCAGGAACAACAGTGGAGAGGTAACGTCAGAGAGCTGTCCAGTGTTCTTAGAGTAACTCTTCAAACAGCAACAAGTAAGCAAATTGAAGTGTCTGATTTGCATAGAATTATTTCAAGTTCCGGTCAAACGCACGAAACACAAGTTGTAGAGCCTACAATTTCTAGTGGCAATACTTTGAAAGAAGACCTGGCAATGGTAGATAAAAGGAAAATTGAATCTACTTTGGAACAATGCAAAGGGAATGTCAGTAAATCTGCCGCACTTCTTGGCGTAAGCCGTGAGACATTACACAATAAGATACGCAAGTACGAAATCAATGTGCAGCAGTACAGACAGAGGAAGTCTAAATAATTCTATTTTTTCTTTAGAATGTAAGAAGCTTCCAAACTGAATAAACTTTTCACAAATGGAAGAGCTGAAATTGCGCTTATCTTAATCGCAGGCAGACCAAATTTCATTTTGAAGACTGGTCTAAGCAGGTAAAAATCAGCTTTTACAATTTCATATCCTGCGTTTTTAGCAGCTTTCTCAAATTTCTTAGCAGTAAGTCTGATGGTCTGAAGCCTTTTTACTTCGCCGATATCATTTTGTCTTCCTGAAGCTATCAGTTTATGGAAAATAAAATCAGGTAAGAGATGGATATAAGGCAGTTTACCCCATGTGTTTGCAACTGTGTGCTGGTGCCCTCCAAACGGGGAGTGATAAGGTGGGAACGTCACATATAGATATGAGTTCTGCTTTATCATCTTACCGATATTCTTTAGTGCTATTTCAGTATCATCAAGATGCTCAATCACGTCCCTTAGAAGTACTAAATCGTAATTGTTACGTTTAGCAGAGTCTACCTCTTCAGTAATGATATTATGATTTTGAAATTCAATTTCCAGCTTACTGATTTCTTTTATATACTCGCCAATATCTAATCTAAACTGCACTATATCGGAACCATAGGCTTCTTGAGCACCGGATTCAACAAAAGCAGCTAATACGCCACCTTCCGCAGCGCCAATTTCTGCTACTTTATCTCCTGATTTGAATACATTATTTGATTTGAGATATGGGACTATTACATCTTTTCCCAAATCATATTGATAACCCCAATAGTATTTATCATTATCAGATAGTTTGCTGCTTTGTACTATGTCTTTTACAGATTTATTCATGTCAGTTTAAATTCTTTGTTAAGGCTAAAAATCTGATGCAATATACGAAATGAATCGAAATATATTAGTGTTTAAGCTGTTAGAAATATAAAAAAACCGCAAACTGCCGGAAGCAATGTGCGGTTTCAATAAAAGTTATAAGCTTTTTAGAGTTTGTAAAGAATACCTAAGTTTAAGCTTAGTCCACCATAGTTACTTGAAAGAGAATATTTCAAGTCACCTCTGAAAGCAAGTTCTTTGTTAATTGGCATTAAAACACCACCAAAAGCAGAGATTACTAAGTCGTTATTCAAATCAAAACTCATCGCTTGATATTCATTACCTGAAGAAGAAACACTTCCCAAATAATATCCAAATTCACCACCAATAATTGGTAGCATACTGCCCCATTTGCCTACCTGATAGAAAGCACCACCGCTTAAAGCTACTACAGAAGCACTATATTCAATACCGATGCTAGTGCCATTTACTTCATATTCTTTAGCTAAATAATTATGGTAGCCAAGAGCTCCATAAATAGCAAATTTTGGACTTGTGTAATAAGTATATTGAGCATTTAAGCCAATACCCATGCCTACCCAGTCACTCATATTGCCTGTAGGTAAGATAAAGCCTAACTGACCACCAATAGTCTGAGGATTTGACATTGTTTTTTGAGCTTTCAATTCGGAAACGCCGAATAGAATAACTATTGCCAACATAACAGCAAAAATCTTTTTCATGTAATTCTCCTTGAAATAAGAAAACTATAAATATTTATATTGTCTTTTTTATACAACAGAAGGCAGCTAAGTTCTAATGGTGAACATATAGCTTTTGCAATATACAAAATTCTAAATATTTAGTAAGAAAAAATATATCTTACCGTGTGTGCTTGACAAGAAGCAGTTTCAAATTTCAAGACAAAATGAAAGTAATAATATTTTGCAGTATAAGATTATAAGACGAAATATATTCCTCTATAAGAAAATGATGCAATTAGTATAGCAAAAGTCAGATAGCCGATTGATTTTCTTAAAATTCCAATATCTTCAGTGTCCCACACAGGCGGGTGATCTAATTTAATGAAAAATTTTGCCAGAAATGCCCAGAACAACCAGCCTCCCCATGCATCAAACCAGAAAGGAACAGATTTTAGTGAATCCAGTATAGGGAATACAGCAGCTCTAATCCCTTCCCAAAATTCAGATTCAAATTTCATAGAAAAAATCTCATGTGCATAACCCAAAAATCCACCTATGCCTAAAAACAACAGTATATACCAGACTACTCTTGCTATAAGTTTATGTTTATTTCCGAACATGGCATAGCTTATATGTCCGCCGTCCAGTTGTCCCATTGGTAACATGTTTAGAGTTGTAACGAATAAGCCGAACCAGCCTACATTTAAAAAAGGTAAATGATATATTTCATTCATAGGAGGGACGAAGTCTACACTACTTGTAAGCATATCCTTCATGCCACCGAAAAACAGAGTGTTCCCAAATGTTAAGCCAAATTCCGGAATTTTACCCCCAAACTCAGTAAGATAATAGGGGTGAATTTTATATAAAAAGTTAATATCAGGAAGAGTCAGAAAACCAATGATCAGATAAATAACACAAACAAAGAAACCCGCAAGTGGCCCTGCGGCACCAATGTCAAATAAGGCACGTTTGCTTGGTATAGGCTCTAAGGTTTTTATCACTGCGCCAAAAGTACCGAAATTTATTTCGCCAATAAATGGAAATGGTATGTAATAAGGGAGTGTTGCGTCTACTTTATGGATTTTGGCGGCGAAGTAGTGTCCAAATTCGTGAAAGCTTAGAAAAGTCAATAGAAGTACTGCATAAAGTACACCTTCACTCATATATTCCAGATAGCTTGGGTTTATTCCTGCCCACTGCATTCCGGATAACATACATGTGAAAAAGGTTATGGCAAAAAGAGTTATGTGCACCCAAGTGCTGTGTTTTTTTCTTGTGCCTAAACCGGGAAATATTTTTCTTAAGATTGAAGACATTTTTATTCTTTTTGTTTAATAACACTATTTACCAATATAGTGATTATTCCAATGATTAGATACAAAAAAGTGCTGCTAATTTTGACAATAGCAACACTTTTTTTAAAAACTATTAATTTAAACTTTTATTAAAGTATGTGATTCGCTGCCATAATAATTAATGCAATACCCAGTAAAATTCTGTAAATAATAAAGAGCATTGTAGATTTCTTCTTTAAATAACTTATCAGAAAAGCAATTGCGGCATAACCGGAAACAGCCGAAACAAGTGTTGCTACTATCAGACTTGTTATCTGATCTGCCTGCAAATATTCCAATGACTGATAGAAAGACAACAATCCGCTACCAAATATTGCAGGAATTGAAAGTAAAAAAGAAAATCTTGCAGCAGCTTCTCTATTCATTCCTAAAAACAGGCCTGCAGTTATTGTTGTGCCTGATCTGGAAGAACCCGGTATAAGAGCTAAACACTGGCTTAAACCAACTAGAATTGCATCTTTAACACTAATATCTTTCATATTCTTTTTTAAAGAAGCAAAACGTTCTGCAAAAAATAGAATCACTGCTAATGCAATCAGACTTGAAGCGATTACATAGGGATCTTTGGTAAGATTGCCTTCAATTATTTTTTTCAGAGCAAGGCCGAAAAATGCGATAGGTACAGAACCCAGGATTATGTTCCAGCCCATTTTAGAATTGTCTGTCTGTTCCTTGAATTTTCTTCTTCTAAAAATATTTTCCTTCAGAAAAGCAATCGGAATATCTTTTATATCTTTAGCAAAGAAAACAAATACTGCAGCCAATGTTCCCAGTTGAATTGTAGCAATGAAGGAAGTCCACTGCTCCGGATTTTGCGGATCAACCAGTCCCATAAGTTTTCCGGCAATAGTTAAATGCGCGGTGCTGCTAATTGGTATAAATTCACTAAGTCCTTGTATCAGACCCAAAATTATTGATTCTAAAATGCTCATTCCTGTGCTTCCTGTTTGTATGCTATTTTAATCAAATTCATTATTTTGCACAAATATAAGCAATATCGAAATATCTTGTTTTTAGTTTTCAGGATTTACTTGTTTCACTGCTTCTTCTTTGGCGCGCAGTTCACTTTCTGCAATAACGTCTTCTTTGTTTGTTCTGCTTTCGATTTCAATTATTCTGCCCGGAATAGTTTGAATCAGATCAACATTTTCTTTTTCTGCAGTAATCGCTGCTCGTCTTAAAGGCTCATCCCAGGCGTGAAATGCCAGGTTAAAAGTACCCCAGTGCACAGGCAGCATTTTATTACCATAAACCATTTTATGTACTTCAATAGCTTCTTCCGGTGTCATGTGCACATAAGGCCAATTCTCTGAATATGCACCTAATTGAATCATTGTTAAATCAAAAGGTCCATATTTATTGCCTATATCTTTAAATGTAGGCATCATTCCTGTATCGCCCGAATAAAAGAGATTGAAGTTTGCTGAAGTGACTACAAAAGAAGCCCAAAGTGTTTTGTTGTCTTCAGAGAGTCCTCTGCCTGAACCATGTCTAGCAGGAGTCGCTGTTATGGTACATCCATCTTTGGTAGTGCTTTCCCACCAGTCCAGTTCAGAAATTTTGCTGTCTGCAACTCCCCATTCTCGAAGATAGTCACCAACAGCCAAAGGCGTTATGAAGTGCTTAGTTTTATTTTTTAGCTTTTCTATGCTAGGTCTGTCAAGATGATCATAGTGATCATGTGAAATAATTACGATGTCAATATCAGGTAAATTTTCGATTGAAATTGGCGGAGGCTGAAATCTTTGAAGATGGCGAAGAGAAAAAGGTGAAGGATAATTGCTGAAAACCGGATCGGTCAGTATATACTTCCCGGCAATTTTCAGCAGTACACTCGAATGTCCGATCCAGACTGCAAAGTTGGAGTTATTTTCCAGACCTTCCAGTTCTTCGTAACTCAGAGTGTCATATACCGGAACATATTTTGGTATACAGTCGGGTGATTCTTCTAGATAAGCGTCTGCGGTAAGTTGGAAAACTGAGGTGACTAAGCTCTCAGTCTTTATCAGGTTATGGAATTTGCCATCCCAGTAATTTGGCGATTTTTCTAATCTTTGGATTGTTTTTTGGCTGTGGCTGACTGATATTGTAGCGCAAGAAGATAAACCAAAAAACAGAGATATCCCAAAGATTAATGCATATACAATCATAAACATTCCCCTTTGAATTATGACTACATGCAATGTAACGAAAAAAGCTTAGAGATAATGCGTCAAGTGCCATATTTAACAAAGATTTATATAATATATAGAACTCTTAGCATTATCTACATTCTCCTTGTTTGAAACCAAACACTTTTTGATCTATACTTTACTTTATCTTGTACTTAGATATTTTATATCTAAGAGTACGTTCTGATATTTCAAGTAATTCGGCAGCTTTTACCTGATTGCCTCCTGACTCTGCAAGTGCTTTTCTGATAAGAGATTTTTCCAGATTTTCTACTTTCTGATTTAGGTTACCTAATGTCATGTGGTCGCAGTCTACTGTTTCGGAATGAGAATGACCTCTGATTTCATCCGGTAGATCCTGTAATTTCACCATATTGTCTCTTGAAAGTACAACTGCTCGCTGGATTATGTTTTGAAGCTCGCGAATATTACCCGGGAAGCTGTAATGTATTAATTCAGCAAGAGCTTCTTTACTAATCGAGCTGACTTCTTTACCATTCATTTCGCTGTACGATTTGATGAAATGATCTATAAGATAGGGAATATCTTCCTTCCTCTCTCTGAGTGAAGGCAATTTGATAGTTACAATGTTGAATCTATAATATAGATCCTCGCGGAATTCTCCTTCGGAAATCATTGTTTCAAGGTCTCTGTTTGTAGCCGCAATTATTCTTACATCAGGTTTGATTACTTCGTTGCTTCCCAGTCTCTGGATTTCACCAAACTGAATAGCTCTAAGTAGTTTAACCTGAATTTGAGGAGGAATATCGCCTGCTTCGTCTATAAACAAAGTACCTCCATCGGCGTCTTCAAATTTACCTATGCGCTGTTTAACTGCTCCTGTGTAAGAGCCTTTTTCATGGCCAAATAGTTCGCTCTCAAATAAAGTATCGGGCATAGCTGCGCAGTTTACAACTACAAATGGTTTGTTTTTGCGAGGAGAGTTTAAGTGAATCGCTTTAGCTATAAGTTCTTTACCTGTACCACTTTCACCACGAATAAGCACACCGGCTTTTGACGGTGCAACTCTGGCAGCAGTATTTAACACCTGTTCCATTGATTTGCTGTGTGAAATGATATTCTCGAACTTATTGCAGCATTCTAGCTCTTTTTTGAGCTGCGAGTTTTCAGATACCAGATAGCAATTATCTTCAGCCTTGCTGATTATCGCAGTAAGCTCTTTCAGATCGATAGGTTTTTGAATAAAATCAAAAGCACCGTCTTTCATTAGCCCGACGGCGTCATCTACTGAACCATAAGCTGTCATGACAATGACAGGAGTGTGCGGGTTCTTGTTTTTAACTAAAGAAAGAACTTCGCCACCATTTGTGTCTTTAAGCTTCAAATCTGTAAGGCAAATATCAATTGCATCAGATTCCAGAATATGATTTACATCTGCTAAATTGTAAGCAGTGAAAACGGAGTATCCTCTTTTCTTAAAGAAGCCACTAAGCGCATCTGCCTGAGCTTGTTCATCGTCTACTATCAGTAATTTTATATTTGACATTACTACTTTCAATTTGGTTTGTTATTTAATTAATATACAAAAAAATGTATTAATTGCTATGCAGTTCAGAAGAAAGAATAGGGGAGAAGTAGATAAAAAAACTCGCTTCTGTTTGAGTTTAGAAGCGAGTTTGAATTTTATTTTTTAAGTGTGTATTCGTCGTGTATGATATTAGTATTCGGAAGCTTTTTGATTAGATTTTCAACTGCTGTAAATGGCAGTTTGTTATTACTAATATCAAGTACTTTCAGATTTTTGAGATCGCTTAGAGTTGCCGGCAACTCTTTTAATCTGTTATTAGATAAATCTAAATATTCCAGATTTTGCAAATCTCCGATTGCATCCGGAAGCTCTTTTATCTTATTGTTAGATAAATTTAAATATTCTAGTCTCTGCATGTCTCCAATTGTAGCGGAAACATCTTTAAGTCTGTTATCTTCAAGATCCAGTGATTTAAGATTAGGCAATCTTGTAATTGCTGGGGATATATCTTTAATCCTGTTTGATCTTGCTGAAATAGTTTCTGTGTTTTCAGGAAGAACAAAGTTTATATCTTTAAGCTTTTGATTATCGAAAGTCAGAGATTTGCTTTTTGCATCAATATAAACAGTGTCTGTTATAACTATTTCTTCGCCTGCAACTGCTTTTGCTTCTTCTTTTACACTTTCCGGTTCAGCTTCTACAACGTGCAAAAAAGCACCCTGGCTGGCAGACTTTAAAGAATCCGCCTCATGAATTCTATCCATCATTACCTGTTTTAGAGCATAAGGGCTTCCGTCTTTCTGAGTAATGACTGTTTCAAATATAGACAAAGCTTTTTTATAATTTTCGATAGCTTCGTCATACATCTTTATATCGTGATAAAGATAACCATTGTTTTCGTAAGCAACAGCTTCCCAGTATTTTGCAGTGTAGTCATCGCATTTCTGTATTTCTACTAGTCCCTTTTTCAGGTATTCGCCTGCTTTCGCATAGTTTTGGGCTATTCTGTAAGTATTGCCAAGTTTGATCCAGCGAATTGACTGTTCCAAATCCTGCGCATTTATGCTTACTGATAGTGCTATTATCATTAAAATATATCGCATAATCCCTCCCGATTAATTGTCATATACAGGAGTTTTCCATAAAGCAAGTCTGACACCCAATGTAAGTACGTTGAATTGCGGTTCTCCCAGATCCAGATATTGCATGCGGGAATCAAATGTCATATCAGAAGCAAAGTAGCTGCTATAAGCAAAGAACAGTTCCAAAGGAAGTGCTATATCTGCATTTCTGACAAACATCTCAAATCTTATCATTTCACCTTCAAAATTAGCAGCGCCATAATCTATGTTATCCAGCTTGCCGCTGCCCCAGAAATGACCTCCACCTAACTTAATGCCGCCTGTGAAATCCTGTAAGTCAATTACATCATCAAATTTGAAGTTAAGTCCGATTGTATATAATTGGGAATTCCACTTATCTGTTGCCGGCATACCTTCACCGATCTGCACAGTAGTGAAGCGTGGCATAATATATTCGCCGAAAATTTCAAAATATCTTCCGAATCCAAAGACAGGTTCAGGATTAAAAGTAAGTTGACCACCGAAAGAAATTTTGTCATCTACTCCGTTTTCGCGGATATAATATTTATTGGCAGTTCCACCAATTGAGAAAACCGGAGTGAATCTGCGAACATTTCTTTCGTAAGTAGCGCGAATTTCGCCTTCTCTTTGGATTAAATACTTATCCATAGCTGCAGTTGCCGAATCCAGCTTACGGTTTAACTTAGCAGCTTCTTCGCGAGCGGCTTTCCAGTTATCTCTGTAAAACTCCATATCATTATGCTTTAGAGCTAATTCATATTGGCGTTTTTCCATATCATTATTTTTATTCATAGCCGCAAAAAGCTCTTTGCGTAGTCTGTCGATTTCTTCGCGATTGCCTGTTTCAGGCATAGATTCTACAATAGCAAAATATTTCATAGCTAAAGCATGGTAATCTTTAATCGTCTGAATCTCCATATCAGAAAGCTCTTCGAAGCTAGGCGGAATGATTGATTCATTTGTTTCAAATCCGGAAAGTTTAGCCTGCATGTAAAGCAAAGTAGCCTGATGGTAATATTCCATCACCTTCTCAGTAAATATCTCTTCAGATTCTTCCCAAATCTCCAATCTTTCATCGCTTGGCAGTGGAGAGACTTTGACCACTGGCTCTGCAGCAAACGCCGCAACCGGCATAGCAAATGCAAATAGGACAAAAAGCAACTTAAACATAAGGTCGCCTCCGTATAAAAAAGTATGATTATTTAGCAAATTAATGCGGCAGGATGCAAAGCCAAAGAGACATGCCATAACTCGGGAATAGGCAAATCAAAAGGAAGAAACCACCGCCTGTTTTAAGCAAGCCATTTATATAACTACCCCTAACTATATAAACAGCATATTACTACTAATATAAAGAAACTTTTGTTAATACAAATTATTTTATTTTTGGGAGGGATTTTTTTGGGTGGGTGGGAAGAATCCTGTTGTACTACTTGGTATATTTATTTAGATTAATAAATATCATAAAGCTAAATATAAATTCTGTTTCAGATAATTAGAGGTTAAATTTGAAAATTCGGTACTTGATTTTGGCTTTGTTATTAGTCTTTATTCCTTCAAGAAGTCAGGCATGGAAGGATATACCTGCTGGTATCATGATGGGAATTAATAAACAAGAAACAGATTTTTCAACTCAAGGCTTAATGTTTAAAATATTTACTCCAACTTTTTTACTTGGTAAAACCACAGCCGATGTTGCATTTTCATATAGTGGACAGCAAATAAGACTTGATCACATCTCAGATAATTTTATTTTTCAACACAGAGTCGCTATCAATGTAAATATTGGAAAACAATATTATCTTGTAGATGACTTGTCATTGAAGGCCACAATTGGTTTTGGATTCGCCAAATATTTTCATGCAGGTAATATACCTGATGTTTCCATAACAAATATGAGTTGGGTTTATCCCGTTGCTCCTATGGAAATTGCTTTAGAATATTTCCCTTGTGGTATTCATTTTATTCTGGACTATCATGGGAACATTTTTAGACAAAATCAAATCTTCTCAGGAATTAGGTATTATCTTGCATTTAGTTATAGGATTAAATCATGGAGATAATCAAACATATTCTATTGGCGTTAATAATTGTAATCTCTATTCCTTTGAGTTCTGTTGCCAAGAACAAAGAAGTAGAAGATATGTATTATACATCTATTAAACCACTTCTCTTGCTTGAAAATTTTGGCGTTTCTGTAGGGATGTCTTATGCTTCTTCTTCTGTAGAGTCTTATAATATTAATAAATGTATCACTATTAGTTACTATGAAAATATTACTGGAGTAGAAGCGAATCCGGATTTTAATTACACTGTAAGCATAGATATATTGAATTCCAAGGATGACATAACTAAAATATACAGTGCTGGAGCAATATTTATAATGATCTTTAAATCTTCGAGGAATATATATTTTACATCATCCCTCATCACTCGCATAGCATATGTTGATGCACCTTCTTACACAATAGAGGAAAATGCAGAAGAGCGTAGCGTAAACGCAAAAAAAGCAGGTGCAGGTGCGGATATTACTTTTGGAATAGGAAAGAAAAATATTGTTCTGGAAGCCTTTGCTGGTGTCATAAATACAAAAGATGTTCTCTATCAAAAATACGGTATTCAGCTAAAAGTGCTGTTTTAACTCCCCCTTATTTTCTATTCAAAATATTATATCTAAGTTTTTTGATTGATTTTTGTTTTATTTGTACTTTCACGTAGTATGACTTTTGAAAATCGGATTTTGACATGAATCTTCTTATTGTAGGTGCCGGCAGCGTTGGCATTAGATTGGCTCAAAGGCTGTCTTTTGATAAGCATAATATTACTATTATTGAAAAAGCTTCTTCTAAAGTGAAATATGCTCAGGAGCATTTGGATGCTATGGTTGTGGAAGGCAATGCCACAAATATTGACCTTCTGAAAGCTGCTAATATTCAAAATACTCATGTTTTTGCAGCAATGACGACTAATGATGAAGTGAATCTTCTGACGTGTAAAATTGCTAAGAAATTTGGCGTACGCACTACTATCGCTCGTGTTAAGAATCCTGACTATGCTTCGGATTCTTTTTTATTATCTAAAGAGGAACTCGGCGCTGATTTCATTATTCATCCCGAAAAAGAAACTGCTGATGCTATTATCCGACTTATCAAGCAGTCAAATGCTACTGATATTGTCGAATTTGATGAAGGCAAAATTCAATTCCTAGGCATCAGATTAGATAAAGGCTGTCCTGTGCTTCACACCCAACTGAAAGATCTGGGCGATACGCACGGCAATCCGCCACTTCGTATTGTTGCGCTTAAACGTAAACAGTTTACTATTGTGCCGCGCGGTGAAGACAGATTATTCGAAGGCGATCAGATTTTTATCATTTGCGAGCCTGATTTTATGGCAAAAGCACTTGCCTATTTTGGAAAGACAAAGAAAATTATAGAAGATATCATGATTATCGGCGGCGGTCAAGTCGGCAGATTTATTGCTACCGCTCTCGAAAATGAGATGAAAATCAAGATAATCGAGAAAAATAGAAAAAAAGCAGAGAAATTGGCCGATGATTTGAGAAAAACTCTGGTTATTAACGGAGATGGCTCGGATCTGGATTTACTTACATTCGAAAATCTAAATGAAATGGATGAGTTCGTAGCTGTTACCGGCGACGACGAAACGAATATTATTACCAGCCTTATTTCTCGTCACTTAAAAATACCAAGAACTGTAACTTTAATAAAGAAAAACGAATATATGCCGCTTACTCCGACTATCGGAATGGATGCGGTTGTGAGCAAGCAGCTAATCACTGTTAATGCTATACAAAGATTTATCCGCAGCACACAGGTAACTCAATATGCTGAATTGCCGGGTATGGATGCTGAAATTATAGAATATGAAGCGAAGGACAAAGCGGCTATATGTAAAAAACCGCTTATGCAGCTTAAGTTTCCTCAGAATAGTATTATTGCTGCTATTCTTAAAAATGACAAATTAGAAATCCCAACCGGTAGCACTCAAGTGGAACCGGGTGACAGAGTTGTTGTTTTTGCCTTACCGGGTGCAGTTAAAAATGTAGAAAAGATGTTTTAAAGAGCTATGCGATATAAAATTGTATTTAAGATATTAGGTTTTATAACTATGTTTTTGGGAGCATCTATGCTCCTGCCATTGCCTTTTTCATTCTATTATGGTGGCGATGACGTCCTGCCGCTTAGTTTAAGTTCAGGCATTACAATGGCTGTAGGTGCTTTGGCATTTTTCCTTTTTAAAACAAAACAGGAAGTACGACCTAAAGAAGGTTTCCTTATTGTAGCTCTGGGGTGGATTGTCTTTTCCGCGCTGGGCGCACTCCCGTATATGCTTGGACATTATATTCCATCTTTTACAGATGCATTTTTTGAGACTATGTCCGGTTTTACCACAACCGGGGCAACTATTCTCACTGACATAGAAGCACTGCCGGAGGGTATTCTCTTTTGGCGAAGCTTTACGCACTGGGTCGGAGGTATGGGTATTATCGTGCTTGGTATTGCGATTTTGCCATTGCTGGGCGTTGGCGGTATGCAGCTTTTTAAAGCTGAAGTTCCGGGACCGATAGCAGATAAACTTACTCCTCGTGTCACTGAAACCGCAAAGATTCTTTGGGGTGTGTATGTTCTGCTTTCTGTGATAGAAACTATTCTCCTTATGCTTGGCGGAATGAATTTGCACAGCGCACTTTGCCATACATTTGGCACAATGGCTACGGGTGGTTATTCAACAATGAATGCCAGTGTCGGTGGCCATGAATCAGCTTATATAGACTATGTGATTATCATATTTATGATCATCGCGGGTATGAATTTCTCGCTTCACTACAGGCTTTTAAAAGGCAATATTAAAGAAGTCCTTCTAAACCGAGAGCTGCAGTTTTACTTTGCAATCATCACTTTTGCAACGCTAATAATCGGCGTTGACACATACATGAATAACTACTCTACAATTCTGGAAACACTGCGCTATACTTTATTCCAAGTGGTTTCTATTATCACCACAACAGGTTATGGCACAGCAGATTACGAGCAGTGGTCTATCAGTTCGCAGCTGGTTCTGTTTCTGATAATGTTTGTCGGAGGTATGGCAGGCTCCACAGGTGGCGGTATGAAAGTGATGAGAGTCTACCTTCTTATAAAATTTGTATATGCTGAAATCGTGCGATTAGTACACCCGCAGGCAATCGTTCCGGTTCGCATGGGCGATATCACAGTAAGCCGCGATGTAATGATGAACATCCTAGGCTTTTTTGTGCTTTACATGCTCATAGCAGCATTTTCTTCCCTATTCCTATCCTTCTTTGGCATTGGCATCGCAACCTCAATAGGAGCGGTAGCTGCTACACTAAACAACATCGGTCCCGGCCTGGAATTTGTCGGTCCGACAGATAACTACGCCTTCCTACCTGACATAGTAAAATGGCTGCTATCAGTCCTTATGCTACTAGGTAGGCTGGAAGTCTATACTGTTATAATTCTGCTTGCTCCTTCGTTTTGGCAGAAGTAATTTATATATAGATCAAGGGAGCATACTGCTTTGTTCTGTGATAAATGTTATTATTTTTTACTTTCTTTAAACACCAAGAAGAAAAAGTCAAAAATATTAAACTAGCTCGATAATAACTATAATAGACACATCTCCACTCAAACTCATTATTCCACTGTATTTAACTTGTAATATTATTATTCGATCATGTTGATCTAAGACAAAAGAAAAAGCAAACCAATACTAATTTTTAGCATATATGCAAATTTAATTTTATAATTATATATAAGTAATTATATTGATTGTAAATATTAATAACATAATAATCATTTGGTGCTATTATGAAGTATCTTGTAGTATTAGTTTTTGCTCTCTGCAATGTCAGCATGTCGTTTTCTCAAAGCAATTTTTATCTTGCTAAGGAAATAGCTGTGAAGAAAGATATATATGAAAAGGAATTAGAAATATCTTTGGACTCCTTGCAAGCACAGAGAAAAATTCTAGTAGATAGTCTCAAAATTCTTAATAAAAATTTCAATAATATTTGGGCAAAAGATTCAGTCGAAATATCTAATGAATTAGTAAAAATAATTAAGACTGAATTAAATTCATTCGAAGAGGGATTGCCAGAAGCATTAAATCAAAAAAGACTTGAGCTAGAGCAAGCATTGTTTGACAAACAAATTGATTTAGATCAGATACCACTGCAATTAAATGGAGAAAATTATTCAACTATTTTGGATAATGACATTGTTCTCCTTGACAAGAATAAATTTACAGATTTTTTAGTTAAAGATGAACTAATTGATGCGAGTAAAGATTTGGCTCAAAAATACAGCAATCTTGCCAAAGGAGAAGAAAAAAAATTCGAGCTTTTTGTTAAGGCTCAAATAGATTCAAATTATACAAGGGACGATAACTTTGAAAAAGTGCAAAAAGAACATTTTCTTTTGAATTTGTATAATCAAAAAATGGAAAGAGAAAAATATGAATTGCAGAAAAAGTTTCTAGAATATTTGACATTTAGACATAATATAATTCGCGATAGTATTATAAAAACACTAGAAGAAAAAAACAAGTACAAAATAAAAGAAATTAAATTAAAGTACGATACAATAGCTGACGAATATGCATCTCTTGATCAAACATATAAAGCTATAAAAAATGGGAAGTCTATTGGATCAAATAGTGGATTCACGATTCAACAATTTAGGGGTACGAATAGTTTGGATGATGGCAAAAGCAAGTTGACTGAAATACCTTCAATTCAATCATTATCAAAATTAATTATTGATGCCACAGCTCAGTATCTTGTACAAAGAGCTCAACAAGAGATAACATTATCTTTTTTTGATAAGTTTAAAGACAAAATTAATGATATAGAAATATTGAAAGAAATATTTCCAAACTTGAGTTTGTTGTTGACTTCTCAAGATTATTTTCAAATCCCTTCTATGGGAGAGACTTGGATAAGGGCAGTTCAGGAAGATTTGAACTCTATGCCAAATAATATATATCACTATATATCTTCAATTGATAATTTTAAAGATGAAAGGAACAAAGAGTTATACAATACTTTTAAAATTGTACTAGCAATTTATAAGTTACATAGACAAGCAAAACACCCGGCTGAAATCTTCCCTATATTATTGTTAGAGCTTGCTAAACAAAAAGATAGTCCTGTTTATGAAAACTTATATATCTTAAATGTAATGACGCAAAGTCTCAGAAGCACTGATGCTGGCAAAGTATGGATTAGTATAAATGAGCTAATGGAACTGAATAAAGAAGAAAAAGCTATATTTATTAATCTCATTTATAATGATATAATTAAACAATATAATAATAATCAACACCTGCTTACAAAATTTGAAGATATTGAAGATATTTTTACTGAAGTTTTAAAAATAGCATCCTTACTTAATATTATTCAAGAAGATCTACGTAGTTTGCAAGAAGAAAATGGGAAAAATATCAATACTATCTATATGAGGTATCTTGGAAATGTGTACAAAATTATCAATGACAGTTTTAATTTTTATTGTCATTTAAACGACAATGTATCTTCATTTTGCTTGAAATATGGAGAACATATTAAACCAATTCTAGATAATTCTGTAAAAATGGCTAACGCATTTTTAGCAAAAGAATATGCAGCAGGATTTTTATATGTTATACATACACTCAAGCAATTAGACTTGAATGTTGTGGATTCAAAATCATACCGATCAATAGCAACATACGGCAACTTCCTTGTTGATATAGTAACTGCAGACAGTACGACTCAAATGAAAGATATAATTGCTAAATACTCTATGCCAAACGGATCTTATACTATAAAAAGGAAATCTCCTTTCTCGATTGACCTTAATGCTTATCCCGGTTTGTATTTTGCTCAAGAAAGAAGTGATCTAGCTCCTAGTTTTGCTTATGGTATTACGGCTCCTATTGGTTTCTCTTTTACATGGGGTGGTGATAGTGGTTCTTTTTCTATATTCATTCCAATTGTTGATATAGGTGCTCCTTTTTCTTATAGATGGTTAAATGATTCAGCAGAAGGTCTACCAGAAGATATCAAAATCTCTCAGATATTATCTCTCGGAGCTCATGCTACATGGGGATTTAAAGGATCACCTTTCTCACTAATGGTTGGCGTACAGCATACACCACAATTGAGAGCCATCGAAGATGGAGTCAATAAAATAAACGAAAATAAAATATATCGAATTGGTATCACATTAGCTGTAGATATCCCTATGTTTAATTTAATGTACTAACCCTCTAAACATTTGTACTAAAGGTGTTGTGTAAATTATCTACTCAGCACCTTTTTTACTAAAATGTCACGTTCAAAATTCTAAAACATCCAATTCATTTACGAACCTAAATCCGTAGCACTCCATAAATTCTTTTTTAGCTCACCTGATTTTTATAACTTGTAGAAGTTAAACAAATAAGCTGTGCTATGTCTGAAACGAGATTAGAATATATATTGACGCATGGATATAAAGCGGATATGATAGATTATCTTAAGTCTAATCCGGATGATTTGGATGAGCTTATTTCGCTTTCACTATTGGATAAACAACCTTATTCGTGGCGTGCAGCGTGGCTTCTTTGCAGCTATGTCAAGAAAAATGATCCTCTTATTATCCCTCACATAAACACAATAGTAGAAATGTTGCCGACTGTAAGTGATAGCCAGAAACGCGAGTTCTTGACTATATTGAGGAAAATGGATCTTCCGGAAGATTTAGAGGGGATAATTTTTGACCATTGCGTAAATATATGGGAAGATATTACGAAACAGGGTTCGGTGCGTATTAATGCTTTAAGGTTGATAGTTAAAATTATGGAGAAACACCCTGATCTTAAAAATGAAATGTCTTTTCTGCTTCAATCGCACTATACAGATCAACTCTCCCCGGGTATCAAACATTCAATTAAAATACTCATGCAGTAACTGTTTTTGACTCCCTCTAAAAATTCACATTCCATAGCGGAATATAGCCGGAGCGTTTGGCTACTTTTTGACCATCGGGACTAAGCACCCAGTCGATAAAATCTTTTAGTTCGCCTGTTGGATTGGCAATGCTAAATATGCGAAGGTAGCGGTTAATCGGGTATTTGTCATTCATTACGTTTTCGGTGGTGGCCTCTATGCCGTCGATGCTGAGAGCCTTTACGTCGTTGTTGTTAACGGAAAGTCCGCCGTAGCCTATGGCGGCTTTGTTGTCTGCCACTTTCTGAATTATTTTTTCCATAGTTGGTGAGTTGTTCACATCCTTGCAGTATTCGCCGCCCATTAGCACGTGATTTTTGAAATAGTAGAATGTACCTGAGTTGTTAGGTCTGCCTTGCAGTTCTATTTTCCCGTTTTCACCTCCAAGCTCCGCCCAGTCAGTTATTTCACAACTGTAAATCTGCCTAAGCTGATCAATGCTTACGTTGCTTACGGGATTGTCTTTATTCACATATATGCTCAAAGCGTCTTTTGCTATTAATACGGAAACGCCAACGGTTTGGAATTTATCAGCGACTTGTTTGATTTCTTCAGGTTTTAGTTTTCGAGAAGCCATGCAGAGCTGAGCTTCACCGGAAAGAATTGCATCAACTCCAGAACCTGTGCCGCCTCCTTCAACATAAATGGCAACGTGAGGATTTTCCTGCATATATTCTTTCGCCAAATGCTGCATGAGTAGTAACATAGTGTCAGAGCCTTTAATTTTGAAAGCTACTGTCTTTTTGGTAAATGTGCCGCATCCGACGATAAAAAACAGCAGCATAATCGAAATTGCAATTTTGAATCTCATTATCTTTTTTCCGCAGTTGTTCTTAAACGCTCGTATTGGTAAGGGACTCCATCTTTCCATTTAGGTGTTTCTTTGGCATTTGCCAGCTTAGAAACTATTCTGTAAATCGCTTCTATATGCAAAAAAGCGGCATCATAATCTATTTTTTGGCTTAAGTCATCGAACGGAGTGTGGTATCTGTTCTGACCGTATTCAAATAATCTGTCTACTGCTTCATCTTTGCTCACATTTTTATAGTTTAAGCCATCCATAGTAAGCATAGCAGGGATTCCGGCAGAAGCAAAAGCTACTTGATCTGAGCGAGTGAAATTATCATTGGTTTGAAATTCTTCAGGTACACCGGATATTTTTAAGTTCATTTCCTTGAGTGCCGGTTCTGCAAACTTCCTAAGATTGGAAAGCTCTTCTCCAATCAGCACAATGCTATTAAATTTATCTATGAATGCAAGACCGTCAATGTTTAGATTAGCAACAGTTTTATATAAAGGTCTAATTGGATGATCAATATAATATTTAGATCCCAGCAGCCCCTTTTCTTCACCTGTCACAAGCATAAAAATAATTGATCTTTTAGGTCCTGGGTTAACCTGTGAAAAAGCACGTGCTAGCTCAACTAAAGCAGCACAACCTATAGCATTATCCATCACTCCATTATATATTGAATCACCCTGTACCGGATCTGCTATCCCCAGATGGTCATAATGTGCTGTGACAAGTACATATTCATCTCTTAAATAAGGATCACTTCCCTGAATCATACCGATAACATTACTGGATACAAAATCCCTTTCTTTAAAATGTCCGCTGAAGGAAATTTTGCTTTTAAGTTCAAAACTGTGCATTTTATTCTGAAAGTGCATTTGCTGGATGTCTTCAATCGTATAATTAGAACCAAGGAACATATTCATACCCCACTGTCCGGGCATCAGTACGCTAAATTTACTTGTAACAGAGTAAGCAAGTTTTACATCTTCAAAGCCGAAGCTTTTTTTGACTATGTTTATATTTTGATATTTCTTATCATCAGGAGCAGGGAGCAGGATAATACCGGCTGCGCCACGTGCAAGAGCCAGTTTTTCTTTAGCATCAAAGAAACTATAAAGAGTATTTTTACTGCCGCCAAACCAGTTGTCATCCTCAGAGTATGGCTCGCCTGTTAGCATAACTACGATTTTACCTTTGACATCAATATTGATATAATCATTATAATCAAATTCTGGAGCAACTATGCCATAGCCTGCAAAAACCATATCTGTTTTCAAAGGCAGGTAAGTCTGCTCTCCTGAATTAAGCATAAAGTAGTCTTCGCCAAATTCCAGTGTATGTTCTTCACCGTCAAAATAAAATTTTAATTCAGATTCAGCTAGCGGTTTAGAGGCATGCATAGGTATATATTGATAGTAAGTATCATTGTAGCCGATAGGAATAAGATTAAGCGAAGAAAGCTCTTCTGCAAGATATTTCGCAGAAAGATTAGAGCCTGTAGAACCCGTACCTCTTCCTTCAAACAAATCACTACCCAAAAACTTCAAATGTCTTTTGAAAGAAGTCAGAGAAATCGCAGGTTCATCTGCAGGGTATAAATCAGTAAGTAAAAATGTAAAATAAAATATATAAAGGAAGTATTTCATTTGCATCTAGTTAAGTTTCGTCATCTCTAAACTTGCCTCCCAAAGCTGTCTTGCCAGCTCCATATCTTTAGAAATCCTAGAAGTTGAAGCAGGCTTTTTTTTGTCAAAATACTCACCTGTAAATCTGTAAGCATCTTCACTTGTTGCTAAATATACTGAAGTCTGAGCACCTTTCTCCGGAGAAATCAGAAATATTCGCATCAATTTTTGTATCCAGATTGGGAAGTTGTCAAACAAACCTGTATTTACAATACCAGGCATAAGAGCATTCACTGTAGTGTCAGTATCTTCCAGTTTTTTAGCTAAATATCTTGTAAAAAGAATATTTGCCAATTTGGAATTAGCATACGCTTTGTTTCCGTTATATGCTTTTTGCTTATTCAAATTATCAATATCAATTGTTCCGTTTATATGCAAACGGGAAGATACATTAATAATTCTGGATTTTTCTGTTTTCACTATTAAATCTAAAAGCAGATTAGTAAGCAAAAAGTGAGCTAAGTGATTCACTGCAAAAGATAATTCAAATCCGTCTTTACTCTTCTGGTAAGACTTTTCCCAAACGCCAGCATTATTTATTAAGACATCTAATCTGTCGTATGTAGCAATAAACTTGTTTGCAAACTCTCTGACTTCTTCCAAAGAAGCCAAATCAACAAGGAAATAATCTACTTTACAGTTAGGAACAGAGTGTTTAAACTCATAGATTGTGCTTTCCGCTTTTGCCATGCTTCGGGCAGTAAAAACTACATGAAAACCTTCCTCCAGCAATTTTTTAGCCGTAGCTTTCCCAATTCCGTTAGTGGCACCGGTAATCAAACAGATTTTATTGTCCATTCAAGCATCTCCTTAATGAATAAAGGGACGAGTAGATTAAAAGTGAATTGTGTTTTCTTGTTATCACTAATGCTAACAGCAAAGATACCAATTTCTACTTTTGAAGTAAGCATCTATTTTTGTACAATCTAATTTAGTATATCTATAAAATTCACATTAAGAATATAGATACTAATCTTACCTAACAAAAAGCCAGTGGTATTTCCATTGACACAAATTATCACAAAAAAATTGCAAAATGGAAAATAAACAGGACTAAAGTTATAACTATATCTACCGATTATATATATAAAGGGAATAAGGCAAAACAGGGAAGTTCTTTTTGCCACTTATTATCAAAAAAAGAGATGAAAATTGATGCAGGAAATATAATCGCGAACAGTGTTATTCTACCGCTCCAAAGGAATAGGAAAGCGGATGTTCGCGATATGGCTGTACCTTCAAAAAATGAAACTCACGCATCAGATTCTCTTGATAATAATATTACCGAAAGAAATATAGCCGAAGAGACCAAAACCGACAGAGCGGAAAAGTCTCTCGGCTTAAATTCTATTACAGACACTCCAAACAAAATCTCCGGTGATAACAAATTCGGTGCTGAATTTGAGTTTATTAAACTCAAAGATATGGAAACCGTTGTCAATAAAGTGATGGAAAAAGCACAAAAACTTTTGGATAAGAAAAGTAAATTGTGGTTTCCAGCTTCATTGGAATCAAAATTTGACTTTGATTATAAAAGACAAGTTATTGAGTTCGAATCTCAAAGCATGATATTTTCGGCAAGTGGAGTTCTAAAAAGTCAGGATGGCTCTGAAGTAAGTTTTCAGATAGGATTTGCAATCAGTCGCGAATTTTATTCAGAAGTGTCCTCTATGGGAGGATTTGTCAATAATGGGGACAAACTTGCTTTAAGCTTCCAGGAAAAAAGCTCTCAGCTTACAGATGTCATTTTTTCTTTTGATATATCCAAGAAAACTCCTGATGAATCTGTTGGTAAAGGTTATATGATTATTAATCGCTCTGATGATTATAACAGCTCACAAAATGTAAAAGACACAGGAAATCAACGAAAATCAAAAGCATGGGGTAAAGACAGGTCTCTTGCGTATTCTAAAGTAGATAACAAAGCTAAGGAATTACTGTCGAATATTGAAACTACTGCCAGTTCGTTAACAGAAAATCTGATTGATACTATCAAAGAAGCTTTTGATAATTATCAGCATATTGATAAGACTATTTAAGTTTACCAAAACCTGCAATTCTGCGCTTTAAGTAGAGATTATCCAGATCCTGTATAATCACTCCTTTACTGGTTGAAGCATGAATCAGCAGATTATCTCCGACATATATACCAACATGATTTATTCTTCCGCCTGATTTGAAAAATACCAGATTTCCCGGTTCGAGGTCTGATTTGGCAATTCTTTTGACTGCTTTCCATTGCTGAGCAGCAGTTCTTGGGAGAGTGTATCCGCATAATCTATAAACGCTTAAAACAAAACCCGAGCAATCTGCTCCGGATTTATTTTCACCTCCGTAAAGATAAGGTGTGCCAAGCCATGTTTTTGCATTTTTGACGATGCAGTTTGCATTCGGAATGTCAGATGGCTTGACAGTATTTTGATTATTTTTTTTACTATGTGATATATTTTTGACAGTTTTAGGATTACTGTCAGAAGCAAAACGAATTGATGAGGTGCAACCGAACATTAAGATAGAAGCACTAAGTATAAAGATAAAATATAAATATTTATTATACCTCATCCACAATTATCGTTTGATTTTAATTTTTATCATGTTCTTTTCAGTATGTCGCTTATGGAACTTAGCACTCATGTTGATAGCCCAAAATCCTGCTGCAGTTGCAAAAATAAAGCCTGCTTTTAATAAAACGGGATCCATACCTGCCTCCTAAAAATAAAAGTTATATATAATGGAATGCAAGTAATGTGCCAAATTCTTTTAAATAAGGTTAGTAGAAGTTTCCTCCAAAGGAAATTTTATCACTGCAGTAGTACCTTCTTTTTCTTTTGATATTATTTCTATGGCACCATTGACTAATTCTACAAGTTCTTTGCAGATAAGAAGCCCAAGCCCCGTACCGATTTCACCCTTTGTACCTTTAGTAGAAAAGCGAGTTTCGATGTTGAATAATTTGCTTTGATTTTCCGAACTGATTCCAGTGCCAAAATCTTGCACTCGACATTCAGAATAGCTTTCATTAGTTGTGCAGTCTATTCGTATTTCACCCAAATTACTTGAGTATTTATATGCATTAGAAATCAATTTTTTGAAAACAGAAGTAAGGGTTTCACGGTCAGAGAATACTTCAAATGAGTCAAATCCTATGATAATTTTGATATCTTTTCTTTCTAAATCAGGTTTCATATTGAAAAGAATCATATCTAATATGCTTCTTACATCAAGTTGTTCTTTATTAATCTGAATATTATTATTTTGTGTATTAGACCATTCCTTTAGATTGGCAAGCATATCACCAAGGTGCGAGGAGGAACTGTAAATAATTTCTGAAAACTTTCTGATAAACTTCTGATTAGCTTCATCTCTGCTGATAAATAAAGCTTCCGCAGACATCATAACAGCTTGAACCTGGTTGGTCAGCTGATGAGTAAGTACTGAAAGGAAAGTAGCCTTTTGTTTATTTAGCTTTTCAAGATAATGTTTACTTTTTGTCAAATCTTCAAGCATCGATTCAATTTCTTGATTTTGAGATTCTAATTGTTTGTTTTTTTCTTCGACTATTTCATATTGTTCCGAAATATGCTTCTTTTGTTCAGCAAGTACAGAGATCATTCTTTTACGATAAATACTTATATATACTACAATTATGATGAAGATTGTTAGTGATATTACGATCACATAGAGCAATAGTTCTCTTGCATCCTGTCTGCTCATGTGTTCATTTTGTAAATCAAATTGATTTTGAAGTTTCTGATATTTTAATTTAGACTCAATAACTTTTATTTTTTCAGAGTTAGACTTAACCAGTAATGAATCTTTCAGTTCTGTATATTTTTGGTAGTAAAAAAAAGCTTCTTTGAAATCGCCTAAATTTTCATAGTAATCGTATATTTCATGATAAACAGTTAGTGGTACTTGAAGTATTTCTGTAAAGTCAGGATCATTTATTTTGGTAAGCAGAGTGTCCACAAATCTTTCTTCCCGGGTTGTTTGAAGTAAAATGCGGGCTTTGCTAATGTCTATTCTCATTTTTGTCGATTTTTGAGATGAATTCAAACTGTCATAAGCCATTGATATAAAATAGAGCGCAGAGTCAATTTCTTCTCGTCGCATAAAGTTAAATGCATAGTTTAAGATACTTTCCGATTTATTTACGTTTTGTCGGCTTTCAATAGACAGTAATTCATAGAAATAAACTCTTGCACTGTCTATTTGCTTGGAATCAGCATAACTTAAGATGATATTATTCGTTAAGCTCCATACAAAGCCGGTATTGATTTTATTTGATTTGGCTAAGGTTAATGCCGATTTATAGGAATCAAGAGCTTTCTGAATTTCATTATTGTGCATATATATGTTTGCTATGTTATTCTGGGCACTAATTTTAAGTTCAATAGCATCCGAAATACCAGCAAGAGAATCTGCTATAAGTAAATACTCCAAAGCTTTGTCTAAATCGTTGTTTTTACCATATAGACTTCCCAATAAATTATAAACACTGGATCTTGTTTCAAAATATTTGTCTTTAGGTATATCTTTAATTAAGCTTTGGGATAAAAGCAAAGCACTATCGAGTTGATTGCGGTAACTGAAGGATCTGGTATATAGATTTCTTGACACAAAAAATAAGGAGTCTTCATTATTTTTTTGAGATAACTCTATGCATTTGTTAAGCATATTTGAAGCTAAGTAGGGATCTGTATTCAAAATTAACTGAGAAGACTTAAGTTTTTCAACAATTTCTAAATAACTTTTACCGGGTTCTACGATATTGCTATCTGAAGTAAAAACTGTCAGATATGAGCAAAAAAATAGTAGAACAACAAAGTAAATACATGGTCTAATCATTCTTATTCTCTTTTATAGATAACTTAGAGCTTAACCAATATACTAAAAGCCAAGAATATTTAAAGGATATTGTTTACTGTTTCCAGTGAAAGAATAGAAAAATCAGAACTAATAGATTTAGTTCACGTCTATTGTAGGTAAGTAAATTTTAACAAGAGTACCTTTATCTTCTTCTGTCTCGATTTCAATTTTTCCGGAGTTTAAAGTTAGCAATTCTTTGCAGATAGAAAGTCCCAATCCGGAACCTTGTTCTCCCATTGTACCTTTGGTAGCGACTCTTGTTTCTATATTAAATAGTTTTTCTAGTAAATCATGCTTTATTCCAGTTCCATAGTCTTTGATATAGCTCACTATAAAATTGTTTTCAATATGACAAGAGAACTCAATTTTACCACCTTCGTAAGAATACTTAACTGCATTGGAAATTACATTCTTAAATACTGTATCAATCATTGCTTTGTCTGCATAAACGATTTGTTCTTTGCAGACTTTAATAATGTCAATTTTTTTCTTATTGATTATCTGTTTGTTTGAAGAAATATTTCTGTCTATTATTTCCTGAAGTTCGAAGTGAACCGGATTTGTCTGTACATTCCCTGTTTGAGTTCGTGCCCACTCCATCAGATTCGACAGCATATTTCTCAGGTGATTAGATGCGTTGTAAAGTATTTCTGAAAATTTAACTATCATTTCCGGAGTTTTTTGTTTCCCCAAATACATAGCTTCAGCAGACATAAGAATTGCCTGTACCTGGTTTGTAAGTTGGTGAGTAAAAATGGATACAAAAGTATCTTTTTGGCTGTTCAGCTTTTCTAAGTATTCTTTACTTTGTGTAAGTTCTTTAAGCATCGTTTCAATTTCAATATTTTGAGATTCAAGTTGATTGTTTTTTTCTTCTAAAAGCTTGTTTTGATTTGAAATCTCAATTTTCTGTTTCGACAAAATAGAAATTATTTTCTTGCGATACATACCTAAATAAATAGTAAATGATATTATAATAAATAAAGATCCGACAATAACATAAAGCAAAGTCTCTTTTGTATTTTGTTGTTGAATTTGCTGGTTTTGGATGTTAACTCTACTTTGGAGTTTTTGATACTTCAACTTTAGTTGAACTGCTTCAATTTTAGCTGAATTAGATTTGGCTTTTAAAGAATCACTAACTGAAACATATTTTATATGATAGGACAATGCTTCTTTATATTCTTTCTGTGTATTAAAAAAATTATAAATATCCTGATATATTTCTAGAGCCTCTGTTGATATTTCATCGACACTAAATTGCTTCATTTGAAACAACAAAGAATCAACGTATGCTCTGTCTTGTTTCAATTTTAATAAACTTCTAAGCCTGCTAATATTTATTGAGACTATGGTAGTTTCATCACTATTTTGAATACTATCCTGAGCCATATTGATGAAATAAAAAGCCGAATCTTGATGTCCGGAGTCAGAAAATAAATACGAGTAGTTCAAAATACTTCTGGCTTTATCGATATTTGAATTAGAAGGTAAGCTTATCAACTTATAAAAATAAGATCTTGCACTATCTATATTTTTCGATTCTATAAAACATGAAAGTATGTTGTTCTTAAATCGCCACAAGAAAGCTTCATCTAAACCTATTAGATTAGCTGATCTTAAAGCTAACTTATAATATTTAATAGCGCTTTCAATATCTTTGTTGTAGAAATAAATATTTGCGATATTATTGCTTATACTTAAAATATGTTTTTCTGATTTGGTAATACCGGCTAAAGAGTCTGCTATGCTAAGATAATCGATTGCTGTATTATAATCTTGATTCCTTCCATACAGAGTTCCAATGTTATTGTAAAGCATTGCTTGCACAATTAGGTATTTATTTTTAGGAATATCAATAAGCAATTCATTATATAGTATAATAGCACTATCAAGAATATTTCTGTACACAAAGGATGAAGCATACAACTCTCTTGCAGTATAAAACAATGAATCTTCATTTTGACTACGTGAAAGGTCAATACATTCTTCCAAAATATTGGCTGCTACAACTGGATCTGTATGGATAATATCCCTGGCAGATTGGATCCTATTTAAAAGCAGAGGATAGGTCTTCGCAGAATTTTGAATATTATAATCTTCCGCAGTGACTTGGATAGTAAATATTATACTTAAAGTAATAATTAAGGGAACTACTGATTTGTTCATCTATAATCCTGTATGACTTGATTGAATCGAACAGATAGTATGATTAGTCACGTTATAGTTAAAATTGATAGTTATAGTTTTTATAAGTTATGTATTAGTTTATAGTAGGTAAGTAAATTTTAACAAGAGTACCTTTATCTTCTTCTGTCTCGATTTCAATTTTTCCGGAGTTTAAAGTTAGCAATTCTTTGCAGATAGAAAGTCCCAATCCGGAACCTTGTTCGCCTAATGTACCTTTGGTAGCGACTCTTGTTTCTATATTAAATAGTTTTTCAAGTAAATCATGCTTTATTCCAGTTCCGTAGTCTTTGATATAGCTCACTATAAAATTGTTTTCAATATGACAAGAGAACTCAATTCTACCACCTTCGTAAGAATACTTAACTGCATTGGAAATTACATTCTTAAATACTGTATCAATCATTGCTTTGTCAGCATAAACGATTTGTTCTTTGCAGACTTTAATAATGTCAATTTTTTTCTTATTGATTATCTGTTTGTTTGAAGAAATATTTCTGTCTATTATTTCCTGAAGTTCGAAGTGAACCGGATTAGTCTGTACATACTCTGTTTGTGTGCGAGACCATTCCATCAGATTAGCTAGCATGTTTCGTAAATGATTAGAAGCATGATATAGTATTTCTGAAAATTTATCTACCATTTCCGGTGTCTTCTGTTTACCTAAATACATAGCTTCTGCAGACATAAGAATTGCCTGTACCTGGTTTGTAAGTTGGTGAGTAAAAATGGATACAAAAGTATCTTTTTGGTTATTTAGAGTTTCTAATCGGTCTTTACTCTCTTTAAGATCTTCAATCATAGATTCGATCTGATACTTTTGTATATTCATCTGACGGTTGTTTTCTTCAAGTAAATTATTCTTATCCTCAATTTCTTTATTTTGTTTTTCCAGTTTCTTTATCATTTTTTTATTAGACAAGAAGAATATTGTTATAACAATACTAAAAACTATGAAAGCAATAAGACCTATCAAGAAATAGTTTTCTTTTATCTTCTGTTTTCTAAGTTCTAAGTCTTTGATAGCTAGTTGGCTTTGATAGTTTTTGTGTTCTAAGTCAGCCTGCACTGTTGCTATTTCTTTTTTAGTATTCAGATAACCAATAGAATCTTTTACTTCATAATATTTAATTAGAGCATCTGCAAATTTTCTTGGCTTATCCTTCAAATCGTAAAGATTGATAAGCTGATAAAGAGAAAATTGTTTTAACTCCAAAAAGTTATTTTTTTCTGCACTATCGGCGATTGCAAGAATATCTGTTTCCAGTTTATCAAATGGTGCTTTTTCAAAATCCCGTAATGAAATAAGATTTATTCTGGCAATTAATCGGTTTTGTATCTGGTTATGGAGATAAGAATGTTCAATAGTTTTGTTAAAATAAAATTCTGCGGAATCAAGATTTCGCATAGTATTAAAAAGAAAACCATAATTAAGGTAATCTACAGTTAGGTCAAAGTCCGGATTATCTTTATAGTTATATATATTTTCTGCCATCATCTTAGCAGCTTCATCTAACTCACCTTTAAGTGATAAAGCTTGAGCAAGATTTGTGGTGCCATTGCGAATTAAAACAGGATCGTTTATTTTTTTTGCTCTTTGAACTACGCTGTTGAATTTTTCAATTGCTAGGTCTGTTTCATCAGTTCTAAGAAGAATATTACCATAATTATTATCAAGGGAAATGACAAGACTACTGTCAGTTACAAACTCTCTGACTAGCATTGCTGCGTGAATATAATCTAATGCAATGTCAAACTTACTTAATTTTCCAAATACTACAGCCATCTGGTTATTAGCAGAAAAGTACAAATCAGCTTGTTTTATACTATCCACATTTTCAATCACTCTGCTTAATATATATACAGCAGTGTCTAACTTGTTTGACTGATGTAAAGCGAAAGCTAAATTTATTTTGGCAGCATTCCCAAGTGAATCATTATTTAGCTTTTGAGCAACGCTGATAGCTTTGCCGGCATATTCCTCTGACTTTTTTGCTGCTTTATAGCGGCAAAGTGTAGATAGTTTAAGATAGATATCAAATTGGGATTGATTATCTGCAATTTTCAATTCTTTTTCTAATGAATCGATTTCAGAAGAAAATAAAACTAATGGGAGTAGTAACAATATGGCAATTATCTTTATCACAATACAAAACTGCTGTATATTTGTTTGACTGAAGTTCGACCGAAAGTCCTATCTTTATATTTTTCTTTTAGCTTAACACAAGCTCCGATTAATTCCTCAGTAGAGATACCTGCCTTTATGGAATTGTATGCTTCAAGAAATGCAGCAAGGTGGTCGGCAGCTCTAATTAACTTTCCGTCTATAGGATTAAAGTCGTTTGAGTTGTAGTTATCGTTTATATCCTGCACTCTTAAATTCTTTTCTATATTACCTTTAATGATAACCTTGTTGTCAAATTCATCATGTGTAAAATATTCAATTTCCTGTATCCAATCCTTCTCTATTAATGGATATATTTCTTTTTCAGCCAGCTCTTTTTCTAATTTAGAAATCAATTCATCAAACTCTGTTGAGGATCTTTTTACAGGAGAAATAATATCCCTTGTCACTGCTTCAGGCAGATCATGGAATAAGCCACCAAAGAAGTCATTATATAAACGTTTTTCGCAGGCATCGTTTTCCCTTGCAAAGAAATACGCAATAGAAGCAACTAGAAGTGAATGCCCAAGCACAGATGTGTTTGGTGTACGCGGAATCTGTGCCCATCTGTATTGAAAACGCATTTGACCGGTCATGTCCAGGAAACTATCTACAGGTTCACTGTTTCGAGCTTTCTTTATGCCTATTAAATCTCTGTAAGTATCTACTCTGTTAGATAAATCAGTATCCAACAGAGATTTTTGATACTGGAAAGGATTAGATTGTTTGATAATCTGAAATTCCCAGTAAGTTGCGTAAATATGCGCAGCTTCTAAAATTCTTTGGTACAGCTTGTTGCCCCATGTGTCATCAAAAAGGAATTCCCTAATTTCGCTCATTATCTCTTCTGATTCAATTTTAGCATCCAGCTCTTTAAAGACAAATTCGTTTAGCTTAGCAAATACTTTCTTGTCTTTTTTAATTTCAGCATAGATTGGAGATTTGATATCAGAAATGATAATGCGGCGAAGTAATTCGTATATGCCGCCTTTGATAAGGCTATGCCATTCTATTTCATTGCCGGCAGATTCTTCATATTTTGCAAGGCAGTAGGCTATGATCATTTTGTGAGCGTGTTTGTCCATCTCAATAAGCTCTACGGGACGCAATCTGTCATTCCATCGCTGCATGTGGAATGCTCTGAATATTTCATTTATAAGAGATTGAGTTACTATCATAAAATTACTAATATTAAGTTAATGACTAATAATGCAATATATAAATATTATGTGGAATAAGCATGGCATTATGAGCAATAAACAAAGAGTAAAATATTCGCTATGTGCTTCTTTTTGATTTATTTATATTTGTAGTTCAACTTTTTCGTAATAATTATAAACTGCTGTCATGATCATTGATTTCGATAAATACCCATACCCAAAGATGAGACACCATGTCTCCGGAAATAGCTACTTTAGAATAATTGACCTGAAAGAGCTGCCTCAGAACTATCCTAATATTTATACTTATATAGACTGGAGAGATAAGTTTATCAACGGAAAAGCTCCTGATATGTTGGATATCGGCTGTGGGAAAGGTATTTTCCTATTAGATATGGCTGAAGCTAATCCGGATAAAAACTTTTTAGGGATTGAAATCCGACAACCTGCTGTGAAATGGATTAATCAAGTGGTTAGAGGTGAAAAAATTGAAAACGCGAATGCTGTCTGGTACAATGTACTAAACGGAATGCAGTTTATTGAACCGGAATCTATAGAAAAAGTATTTTATCTGTTTCCTGATCCTTGGAAAAAGAACAATCAGAAAAAACGAAGAGCTTTTACTCCGCTTATGCTTGATTTGATATACAACGTTATGAAACCTGACGGAACGCTTTATTTGGCGACTGATGTGGACTATGTAGATGAATATCATAGAAAAGTACTGAAAGACCATGATAAATTCGATGTAGAAATCTTGACAGATAAGGAAAAATGGCCTTTCCCTACTACTAATAAAGAGAATTTCTGTATCAGAAAGAACATACCTGTTTACCGATTGCTTTGCTCTAAGAAGAAATAAATAAAATAAAATGTATTATAAAAAACGCAGTTAGATTCGAATCCAACTGCGTTTTTTATAGATTGTCTCAAATGTGATTCCTTTTAGAATCCCATATCCATACCTTCTCCTTCTTCATTATTTCTGTTTCTTTCTTGCTTATAGTTATTAAAGCGGTAAGAAAGTGTAAGCGAAATAACAGGAGCTTCGCGTTCGAAGACATTGTAAGTATGATAATTTTTACCTTCTACTGAGAATTCATGTTTCATCGTGCCAACTAATCCTCTTGCATTTAAAGCTAATGATAGCTTTCTATCAAGGAAGTCTTGACGCAATGAAGCTGAAAGAGTAAAGAAGCCTTCTACATCACCTTGTGCTGACACAGATGGACCGTTATAGAAAGTATTGAATTGCAATCTTGTTGTTTTACTCAAGATGAAGTTACCCATACCACGAACATTCCAGCTGTTTGTACTTTTGTTAACAGCGTCATCATCCTGCAAAGTACCATCTAATTTATAGTAGAAATATGAGCCTGAAATATTCAAGTTAAACCAATTTGTAAACGCATAATTAGTCATTAATTCCAAACCAACTGTATGCGATTTATCAAGATTTGTTACAGTATGGTAGAAAATGCCGGGTTCATCGTCGTAAGTATTAGTAACTCTGGTTATCAGGTTCTCAGATAATCTATAGAATGACTCAATTGAAAACATACCGCCTTCAAACATTTTCTGATATCCAAGTTCCATTGAGTTTACATATTCCGGTTCAATTTCAGGATTACCAATGCGAATGTTATAGTCATTGATAAAAGAAGGGAACGGATCTAAATCTCTACCTCTTGGTCTGTCAATTCTGCGGCTGTAACTTGCCTGAATCTGATCAGTCTTGCTTAGTTTCTGAGTCATATGCAAAGTAGGGAAGAAGTCTATTCTGTCGATTTCAAAAGGCTTATCAGATTTTGCAACCTCAATAGTTCTTTTAGTGTATTCGCCTCTAAGCCCTGCTTGATACCCAAAGTCTCCAAAGCCGCCACTGTAGGTAGCATACATTGCCTGAATGTTTAATTTGTAGTCCATGTCATTTGAGTACATAGAGTCTAATTTCCAATTATTATCCAGTAAATTATAGTAATTGAAAACTTCAGACTCATCCTCTATTTTGCCTTGCCAACCTGCTTCAAATTTATCAGTTTCAGACAGGGGTAAAGTGTAGTCTAATTTAAATCTATATTCTTTATCAGTTTCATCTTCTATAGATTTATTTTCGTAATCTATAACTTTGCTTCCCCAATTGTTGTCAGTAAGATATTTCGTTTGAAAATCTGTACCAAGTGCATCTCTTGAAGAATAGTATGCCATCCCTGTCAGTTGATGTCCGTTATCGCCAAATTTATGCATAAAATCAAGAGAAGTGCTGTAGTAATCTCTGTCTCTGTTGGCTTTGTTATCATTTACATAATAATCCACAAGCTCTCTTGCGTCAGAATATTCCTGAGCTTTAGTATATGAGTTTCTGTCGAATCCACGACTGCCTAAGTTTCCTTCTAATTTGATATTAGTGGCATCTGTGATATTCCAGCCTAAGCCAAATTTACCATTTAACCCACCATGAGAGAACAATCTGTCGCCAAAGTTTTCTCTGTAAACAGTGCTGTCATCGTAGTAAGTTTCCTGTTTCATTTCGCCATTACCTTCGAAATTATTATCTCTCCAGTCAAATCCGCCGAAAAATTCAAAGTCACTTGTTCTGTAAGATAAAGTAAGATCGCTGTTATATTTATCTTTAGTTCCTGCAGAAACGTTAAGCAAACCGCTAAGCCCCTGCAACATATCTTTTTTAGTGACTACGTTAATAATCCCTGCCATGCCGTCAGGATCATATTTTGCAGAAGGATTTGTAATGATTTCAATGTTTTCAATAGCAGAAGCAGGAAGTTGCTGCAAAATTTCATTGCCGTCTAAAACGCTAGGGCGGCCGTCAATAAATACAGTAAAATTAGAACTTCCTCTTAAGCTAACATTACCTTCCACATCTACATTGATTGAAGGCACATTTTCCAATGCTTCGGCTGCAGTTTTGCCTTGAGCAGCTATGTCGGTAGAGATATTGACTACTTTTTTGTCAATCTTGAATTCTACTCTTTCTCTTTCAGCAGTTACGACAGCTGTACCGGTGCGAAGAACAGACTGTTCCAGTTTAATAACACCTAGATCTATTGTTTTGTTGTTTGGTGTAATTGTGATATCATTAAATACTTTTTTAGCATAACCAATAAATTTTACTTCAATGTAAAATTTTCCGGCCGGAACTTTTTCAACCTTAAAAGTACCATCTTGTTTGCCAATTGCGCCTGTTATTGTTTTATCTTCTTTCTGACTTTTTACAAAAATATTTGCGTAAGGCAGAGGTTTATTTGTGTCCTCAGCTATAACTTTCCCTGTAATGGTACCTATCTTCATAGCTCCCATGTTACGACCTGGTCCTCTTTGAGCTGAAGCAGAGTAGAAAAGAAGAAGCATCATTAAAATGCCAAAGTAATTTTTCATTATAACTCCAAAATTAGTGTTGTTAACTTAGACCCAAAAAAAATGGAATGGTTTAAAGAGGAAATGATGAAATTCCATTTTTTTAATACGATAAATCCGGATAAAAGTTAGTACTATAAAATATAAATGCAGTATAATAAGTATCTATTTGAAATTTATTGCAAAAAAAATACCTCTTCAGGTTAGAACTAAAGAGGTTTTTATTTTAGATTATTGTCAATCTATTTAACAGTGCTAAGCAAAGAGTTTAAAGAATCTAAAGCAATTAAGCAATATTTATTGCCGTCATTTACATGAGTGTAATTCCAGGAAAAGCGCATTTGTAAGCCTGAATCCCTGTTTTGATACTCAATAAAAAGCAATGTATCGCCAGGTGTACTGTAAGTTTGGGTACGTAGCAAATTCTTTTCTACTGAATTTATGGTGTTGCAGTATCTTTCTACATCTGCTTGTCCGATTTCTTTTATATCGCTTAAATCAGTCTTTGAATACTCAAAGACTTCAGCTGTGCTGCGCATTTCATGAGCTTCACATCTGTTTGCCTGACCGTAAAAAGTGCCCCAGCGAATCACTTTGTTTTTAGTGGATTCTTTGTAGCATGCCGGTTTAGGAGTGCAAGACCAAGCGATAGTGCAAAGGATAATAACCCAAACATATTTCATATTATATCTCACCTGATTCTTTTTTAGCTAAAAATGTTTCGAATCGTTTTATGCATCTGTCTTTGCCAATTAAAGCCATAGTGTCGAACATCCCTGCACCTGATGAAATTCCTGTAAGCATTAATCTTAGAGGGTGCATTAGTTGTCCCATTTTTACATCTGCTTCTTCGCAATGGGCTTTAGTTAAGTCATGAGTGCTGTCATGAGTGAATTCTTCTAATTGAGATAATTTTTCAATAAGTGGTTTCACCATATCCGCTGTATCTTCTTTCCAGCGTTTAGCCATGTATTTTTCGTCAAATTCTGTAGGCTCTGTGTAAAGATAGCTAGTCATTTCAGGTATTTCACTGATAAAAGTCACTCTTTCTTTGAATAGTTCAAAAACTTGAGCAATATAATTATCTTCTAATCCTGTAACTTCATGTTTTTCAAGTTCTGCTTTAAGTACAGGAACTGCTTCTGAAGTTGGTAATTCTTTTAGGTATTGCTGATTCATCCAGGCAAGTTTTTTAAGATCGAAAACAGCGCCTGCCTTATTTACTTTAGAGAGATCAAATAAATCGATTAGCTCCTGCATTGAATATATCTCTCTATCGCCTGTAGGGTTCCAGCCTAATAGAGCAATAAAGTTAACAAATGCATCTCTTAGGTAGCCTTTTGCACGGAAGTCTTCCACAGCAACGTCGCCATGTCTTTTGCTGAGTTTTGCTTTCTTTTCATTTAAAAGAAGAGGCAAATGAGCAAAGTCAGGAGTGTCCCAGCCAAAGAATTGATATAGTAAAACGTGCTTTGGAGTTGACGGCAACCATTCTTCACCTCTAATTACGTGAGAGATTTGCATAAAGTGATCGTCTACTACGTTTGCTAAGTGATAAGTAGGGAATCCATCAGATTTTAATAAGATTTGGTCATCCACATCTTTGCAAGGTACTTTTACTTCTCCGCGGATAATGTCTTTGAATCGTACTTCTCCTTCTTCAGGCACTTTCATTCTTATAACGAATTCTTCTCCGGCAGCTATTAGTTTTTCAGCTTCATCTTTGCCTAGAGTGATAGAGTTTCTCATCTTATTACGGTCATATTTGAAAGAACCACCTTCCTGTTTAAGTCTTTCTCTCATTGCTTCCAGTTCTTCAGAAGTATCAAAAGCATAGTAAGCAAGGTCTTTTTCTAGAAGTTCTTTGCCGTATTTAGTATATAAGTCAAATCTTTCGGATTGGATATAAGGCCCGAATTCACCTTCTTTTTCTAAGCTTTCGTCAAATTCAATTCCGGCCCATCTCAAATTTTCGATCAAATTTTCTGTAGCATTTTCTACAAATCTTGTTCTGTCAGTATCTTCAATACGTAAAATACATTTGCCACCATGCTTTTTAGCAAAAAGGTAATTATAAAGTGCAGTACGAAGACCGCCAACATGAAGATAACCCGTAGGAGACGGGGCGAATCTAACTCTTACATCCATCACGATATGCCTTTGATTATTATATTATTTAATTAGCTATAATTATAAATAGCAAGATACAAAAAAAGGCAGAATTATTGAAGTTGTAAGGATTATGCTATAATATGGTAATGAAAACATTTAGAGAATTATAGAGATAGTGGTTCCTTTTCCGTATTCAGAGTTAACTTTGGCTGTAATACCTTCATGGTCTAAAAGTTCTTTTACTAATATAAGACCAATACCGTGACCTTTTTCCTGCGAAGTTCCTTTTGCAGGAGTGATACTTGATTTAAAAAGCTGACTTAGAGTTTTGTCAGACATGCCGATGCCATTGTCTTTAATATTGATCATTGAATCTTTATACTCTAAAGAAATTTTACCAGAATTGTTAGAATATTTGATTGCATTAGAGATGAAATTTCTCAAAGCTATCTTTAGCACAGATTTATTTATGGAAATAACACAATCTGATGGAATAGAATTATGTATTGCAATATCTTTTTCTTCTATACTGTATACAAATTCTTTAAGTACCTCATTAGAAATATCCAGAAGATTAATGGCTTCTTTGTTAGAAGCTGAGTCTATTTTAGCTTTTTTCCATGTAAGTATTGAATTTGTAATGTTAATTGAATTATCAGCAGATTGATTTAGCATCTCAACATACCTTTCAATCTCTTTTCCACAGTCTAAAGATGGGATTATTTCCTTCAGGACTCTAGAAAAACCAATAACACCGTTAAGAGCATTTGCCAAGTCGTGAAAGATTATGGAATGAATATTTTCCTGCATCTGAAGTTGCTGTGAAAGAACTTCTATAAGTGCCGCCTGTTTAATTTCTATTTCTTTCTTTTCAGTAATATCGAAAACAATACCCGCTAAGAAAAGAGGAGTACCATTCGAAGTTCGTTTTGTTACAGTTCCTCTGTCATAATACCACTTCCAATCCCCGCTTTTAGCTCTGATTCTATATTCTACTTCGTATGCCTCAGATTTATTATGCAAATGGTCTCTCATGTTTTGCATGACTGGTTCGTAGTCGTCAGGGTGTAACTTTTCTGTAAACCATTCGAATCCGACATTCTCAGGGATTTCGTCTTCAGTATATCCCAGTGCAGTAGCTTTTTTCTTATTAAATCGAACAATATTTTCTTTAACATCCCAGTACCAATGACCAAGATTGCCTGTCCAGGCAAAACTCAGATCAAGTTCCTGTTCTTTTTCTTGTTTGTATTGTTCAATGAATCTGTCTTTTGACTGGAGTTCAATAATTAATTCTTCTTTAGAAAGATTTGTATAGTCCATAATAGCTTAACATGCATAATTAGAAATCTGCTACAATATAAGAAGCAAAAACTTTAAAACAAATAATTTTGTATATATCCAAACAGATTAATCATTTACATGATATTCATAAATGTATATTTATAAGCAGTGATTTGATTCTGAAGAATATTTTTATTCTTTCACACTCTTTTACTTGCTACAAAGTGAATTTAGTTATAAGTTGGTAATCAGCAAAATTCACGAAAGAATATTTGGTATCAGTTTATAAATACACTTAAGGTATGTTCGGAAATGGAACATGTTCATCAAATTCCACTTTGGTCTCTGATCCCCTTCGTTCTGATGCTCGGAGCAATAGCAGTGTTGCCTCTAGTAGCAGGGCACTGGTGGGAACACAACAAAAATAAACTGCTGGTCGCGCTTGGTTTGGGGATACCAACAGCCGGTTGGCTTATTTTCAACGGTATGACTCATGACTTGATTCATCAGGTTGTTTTCGACTATATTCCGTTTATAGTACTATTGGGCGGTTTGTTTGTTATCACCGGCGGTATCTTTGTAGATGGAAATATAGAATCCAAACCTAAAGTTAATACAGCAATTCTTGCTATAGGTGGTATATTAGCATCACTTATGGGTACTACCGGAGCAGCAATGCTTTTGATCCGTCCTTTAATAAGCACGAATAAAGAACGTAAACATAAAGTCCATACAATACTATTTTTCATTGCAATTGTGGCCAATTGCGGTGGTCTGCTTACTCCACTGGGAGATCCTCCATTATTCTTAATGTACCTCCGTGGTGCGGAATTCATCTGGTTTGCAAGCTTATTTCCGCAGTGGATACTGGCAAACGGTCTTCTATTAATTATATACTTCATTGTAGATAATTACTACTGGAAGAAAGAAGATCCTGAAGCCGTGAAGTTAGACCATGATCAGCAAAGACCTATTAAGATCAGAGGTGGTATTAATTTCCTTTGGCTAATTGGTGTAGTTCTCTCAGTAGCATTCATTAATGGCAATACTATTGAAGCAATTCATCACAATCATTATCTTGCTTTCATGCGTGAAGGTGTGATTGTATTAATGATGATTCTGTCTTTGACTTTAACTAAAAAAGAAACAAGAGAAGCAAACCAGTTCAATTGGGAACCAATAGAAGAAGTAGCCTTCTTATTTATTGGTATCTTTATTACAATGGTGCCTGCCTTGAAATATTTACAGACACATGCAGCTGATTTGGGGATAAATACTGCACACATGTTTTATTATGCAACAGGCAGTTTAAGTGGCTTCCTTGATAATGCGCCTACAGCTGTGACATTCCATTCACTGGCTTTAGGTCTGGTGGGGCAAGATCCTTCATTGCTTAATGGTGTGGAAGTAGTTGCTGGAGTTCCTGAATTGTTTCTACATGCAATTTGCGTAGCGGCAGTATTTTTTGGAGCTATGACTTATATAGGCAATGGCCCGAACTTTATGGTTAAAGCTATCGCAGAAAGCCAGGACATTAAAATGCCTGATTTCTTCTCTTATATTTTCAAATTCTCTTTAATAGTTTTACTACCAATTTTAATAATTGTGCAGATAGTTTTCTATTAATTCAATTGAAAAAATTAAAAGTGTTTAAGGTCATCAATTTGCTTTGATGACCTTTTCTTTTTTAAGATTTAAATTTATTAAATAATGGTTGCACAGACTAATAAAAAATGCCATATTAGAGACCAATTGCAACACGGGAATTACAAAATACAGAAAGCCAGGATAAAAAACATTACCATGTAGAAATATTCTCTAACTGCCTATATCCTAATACGATATAAAAAATGTTAGGCGAGACTAACGGTTAAGTCGGGATAATATTTTAAAAAAAAAGTCGCTTTTTTCCCTATGTTTGCTTAAATTAGTATTCGGAAACACACACTAAGATACGAATAAACCGCTTTGCTGCGTTGGGCTTAACGCATGTAGAGTTTTTAAGAATAATAGATTGGGACGCGCTTATGCTGACTGATTTCGGTATAATCTTACTATTCATGATTATCGGTTTCGTCTTTGTGGGTATCGGCTTATTTGCAGCTGCACTCGTAAGACCTAACAAACCGCATCCCGTCAAAACCAGTACCTATGAATCAGGTGAGGTGCCTATAGGTAGCCCTTGGGTAAAATTTAATACTAGATTTTATCTGGTTGCACTTGCATTCTTGATTTTTGACGTGGAGTTGGTGTTGCTCTTTCCTTGGGCAACTGTCTTTAAAGATTTGGGTTGGTATGCCTTTGGAGCGATGGTTATCTTTGTGATGATTCTTGTTCTGGGCTTAGTTTATGACTGGGCAAAAGGTTATTTGGAGTGGGACAGACCACAGCCTTATATACCAAAACTAGAAGACTTGGTAATACCAAAGAAGAAAAAGTAATTATTGTTTTATCCTGGGAGTTGACGTGGGACTTTTAGACAGGCTGGACAAACCCTTCGAAGGTGGCGGTATTGTCCTTGGAGTTGCGGAAGAAATCCTAAACTGGGGCAGAAGTAAGTCAGACTGGTATTTACACTTTGGGCTTGCATGCTGCGCGATAGAATTTATGGCGGCAAACGCCTCTCATTTTGATTTTATGAGATTCGGTTGTATCCCTCGTGCCAGTCCTCGTCAGGCTGATTTCATGATTGTCTCCGGTACTGTTACTTTGAAAATGGCGGAAAGGGTTAAAAGACTTTATGATCAAATGCCTGAACCAAAATACGTGCTTTCTATGGGATCCTGCGCTAATGCAGGCGGACCATACTGGCAACATGGTTACCATGTTTTGAAAGGTGTTGATCGTATCCTTCCTGTGGACGTTTATGTTCCGGGATGCCCTCCAAGACCTGAAGCCTTTTTGGAAGGCATGGTCAAATTGCAGGGAATGATTAGAAAACAAGCTATCTTGAATAAACGCAAAAAAATGTCTGCTGAAGACAGAGCGGCTATCGAAGATAGAATGATTCAAGTCGATCGTTTCCGCGGACAATTTGACGATTACTCTAATCAAGAAGATAAGTAATATTAAACTAAAAAATAAACATGCAAGCAAAAGATATATACGAAAAATTGCAACAAGAGTTCGGCGAAGCTATCATTTCTTTTACTGAAGAAGAAAATGTAGAAGCTTTTGTAACTGTCGAACCAGCTAAGCTGCGTGATATTAGCCTGTATCTGAGAGACGAAGAAGATTTGGATTTTGATTATTTAGCATGCCTTAGCGGTGTAGATTTCAAATCCAAACAGTCTGATGATTTAGGTGTTGTGTATCATCTGTATTCAGTTGCTCTTAAGCACAGATTTGTGCTTAAAGTAGTCCTTAAAAGAGATAATCCTAAAGTGCCGACAGTTGAAAACGTATGGAAAGCTGCAAACTGGCACGAACGTGAAGCATGGGATATGTATGGAATAGTCTTTGAAGACCATCCTAACCATATTCGCATTTTGACTCCTTATGATTGGGAAGGTCATCCTCTTAGAAAGGACTATAAAGAACCTGATGAATACAATGGAATGAAAGTTCCATACTAAATAAGAAAAAGATATTTTAAATAGTTAAATTCAGGTAGTGATTGTGGCTGAAAGAAAGACTATAGAGTACGATTTTGGACGTGTCGACACAGAAAGAATGCGTCTAAATGTTGGTCCGCAGCACCCATCTACGCACGGTGTGTTGCGTCTTGAAGTAGAGCTGGAAGGTGAGCTTGTTACCGATGTGATTCCTCACATTGGTTATCTGCATCGCTGTATGGAAAAGGCTAGCGAAGCTATGACCTATCCTCAGGTTATTCCATTCATTGATAGAATGGATTATATTTCCAGTATGAATAACGAATGGCCTTATGTAATGGGTATGGAAAAAATGCTTGACATAAAAGTCAGCGAACGTATTGAACTTATCCGTATTATTATGGCTGAACTCAACCGAATAGGTAATCACCAGATTGCAATTGCAACTTTTGGTTTGGATGCCGGTGCATTTACTCCTTTCCTTTTCTTATTCCGTGATCGTGAAATGATCTTAGACCTCTTTGAAGCGGCTTCCGGTGGACGTCTGCTTTATAACTATATGTGGATTGGCGGATTGCAACGCGATGTGCCGCCTACATTTAAAGAGGACTGCTTAAGAATTGTGAAAACGGTTAGAGAAACGAATGACGAAGTTGAAAGGTTGCTTTTAGGCAACAGAATTTTTATCGAAAGAACTGCTGATGTAGGTATCCTTCCTGCTGATGTTGCAATCAATTTTGCAGCAAGTGGTCCTGTTTTACGTGGTTCAGGTGTTCCTTTTGATTTAAGAAGGAGCGAACCATATTCACTATATGACAGATTTGATTTCGAGATACCTGTTGGTAGAGGTGAAGTTGGTACTTTAGGTGACAGCTTTGATAGAAATATCGTTAGATTCCGCGAAATGGAAGAAAGCTGCAAAATCATTGAGCAGGCTGTGGCAATGTTCCCTGATGCGAGCGAAGATGTAAGAGCTTTAGTACCAAAAAGAATAAAGCCTCCTAAAGGTGAAATATACTGCAAAGCTGAAAATCCAAAAGGTGAATTAGGATTCTACATAGTTAGCGATGGAACTGCTAAACCTACTAGAGTCAAAGCCCGCGGTACAAGCTTTGTAAATCTTGCTTTGCTGCCTGAAATTTCAAAAGGCTATTTACTAGCCGATTTGATTTTGATTTTGGGTAGTGTAGATATTGTATTAGGCGAAGTCGATAGATAATTTATTTAACATATACACTGATTTGTGATGGAACAAAATTTTGTTTATCAATTTATGGTTGACTGGTTGGGTCAAGAGTGGTTAGGAATTGCATTAGTAAGCGTATTGCCTTTAATCTTTGTGCTTGTATATGCACTAATTGCTATCCTTCTTGAGCTAAAAGTTGCATCATGGGTGCAGGACCGTTTAGGCCCGATGAGAACCGGGTGGAAAGGTGTTTTGCAACCTATAGCGGAAGTTATTAAACTTTTGCAGAAAGAAGATATCACACCGGATGCAGTAAACAAGCCATTATTTAATCTTGCTCCTTTTATAATGTTTGTGGCAGCTTATGCGGCTTATGCGGTATTGCCGTTTAGTAGCGCATTTGTTCCTGCCGGTATTGATTTAGGTTTATTCTTCATTTTTGCCATTGGTGCTTTAGCTATCATTGGTATTGTGATGGGTGGCTGGTCATCAAATAACAAATATTCAATTTTAGGTGCAATGCGTGCCGCATCTCAGATGGTGAGTTATGAAATTCCTGCTGCCATTGTTCTGCTTTCAATAGCAGCTTTGTCAGGTACATTAAATATGCAGGAAATAATAGCTCAACAGGGCGGTGGAATGCATAACTGGTTTATTTTTGGTGGTGAAGGTGATTTTTTAGGTAAAGCACTGATTACACCGGTGATGATTGTAATGTTTATATTGTATTTTGTGGCTGCTTTGGCAGAAACTAACCGTACACCTTTTGATATTCCTGAAGGTGAATCAGAGATCGTTGCGGGTTATCACACAGAATACAGTGGAATGAAGTTCGCAATGTTCTTCTTTGCCGAATACTCCAATATGTTTATTGTTTCTGCTTTGACAGTTATTTTATTCTTCGGCGGATGGCAGTCTCCATTTGGAGATTTCTTGAATCAGGCTTGGATGCATCCTGTTTGGATGGTTTCAAAAGCAATGTTTTTTGTTTTTGTGCAAATCTGGTTACGCTGGACATTACCAAGATTCAGAGTGGATCAGCTTATGGACTTAGGCTGGAAGACAATGGTACCGATTGCATTTGTCGGTTTCTTTGCAATTGCATTCTGGGCGATGGTAAGATAAGATTTTAATATCTTTAAAATTAGTAAAAGATCGGAGTAAATAATGGCAGGATATTTCCAAAACATATTTTCAGGACTTTCTACCACTTTAACCGGTATGAAAATCACTTTGGAGCACCTTTTTGCTAAAAAGGTAACTCTTCAGTATCCTGAGAAATGGCATCCGATACACTCAGGGCACATGCCGGCTAACTCTCGTAACCGTATCGATGTAGATATGGAAGAGTGCGATGGTTGTAATGCTTGCTCCAGAGCTTGTCCTGTTGGTTGTATTGATATTGAAATCGTAAAAGTAGCTAAAAGCGAACAAGATGTGCCTAATATCAAAAGTACAGGCAAACCTCGCAAAACATGGGTTACCAAATACGATATCGATTTTGCCTTGTGCTGTTTCTGTTCTTTATGTACAGATGCATGCCCGACAGAGGCAATTCAGATGACAACAGAATTCGAATACTCTACTTTTCATAGAGAGGATTTGATTTATCATTTTTCTCCTCTCTCTGAAGAAGAGGTAAAAGAGAAAAAAGAATTGCTTGCCAAAGAAAAAGCTGAGGCAGCAAAGGCTAAAGCCGCAGCAGAAGCGAAAGCGAAAGCTGAAGAAGAGGCTAAAGCTAAAGAAGATACAGAAAGTAAAGAAAATTCTAACTAATAAACAGACTGTGTCATGGGATTATTTGAACTGGCTTTTTATTCATTTGCTGCTATCATTTTGATTTCCGCGATTGGCGTAGTGGTATCACGTAAAATGATGTATTCGGCGTTCTCGCTGTTATTTACATTATTTGGTGTTGCCGGATTTTACGTATTGCTAAATGCGGATTTCATAGCCGTAACTCAGTTAATGGTATACGTAGGCGGTATCCTTGTTCTTATCATTTTTGGTGTGATGCTTACGCAGAAAATCACCGGAGTAGATATCAAAGAAGGAAGCGTCGGGAAACTGAGTTTTGCGGTCGGTGGCATTCTGGCTTCATTCATAGCTGTATTTTTCACAGTAATGTATATGAATGTAGACTGGTTATTAAAAGATGCACCGATCACCGATAGCACTATTACACAATTAGGTAATAGTTTGCTGACAGAGTATTTGTTGGCATTCGAAGTTGCAGCCGTGTTGCTACTGGTTGCGTTTATAGGTGCGGCACTTATTGCCCGTCGTGAATCTAATTAATAAAAGGAATTTGAAATGGGCATAGGTTTAGAACATTTTTTGATTGTTAGCGGATTGCTTTTTGCCCTGGGCATTTTTGGTATAATTACCAGGAAAAATGCAATCATGGTGCTTATGGGGCTCGAGCTGATACTCAACTCTGCCAATATCAATTTCATTGCTTTTGCCAGATACGGCGGCTTGAATATTGAAGGGCATGTTGCAGCAGTATTTGTCATAATTTTGGCAGCAGCTGAAGTTGCAGTAGCTCTTGCGATAGTGCTGAATATCTATCAGAACTATAAGCATATCAATGTAGATGAAATCAACAAACTCAAAGAATAGTTTTTTGGTTTTTGAGAAAGTATTTCGAAAAAGTATATAACAATAGTATAAAGTTTGAATTATGAAACCGGAAACCTTATTACTACTTTCAATGATTATCATACTTCTGCCTTTGCTCAGTTTTGTGGTTATAGTATTTAACCAGAAAAGACTGACCAAGACAGGCGGTGTGGTCGGTTCTGTATTTCAAGGACTTACTCTGGCTTTTACGTTGGTAGTTGCATTTACGAAACTAACCACGTATGCTGATGCGGGTATGATCCAAGAAGTGATTGAATGGTTTTCCATAGGCAACAAGACCATTAAACTCGGTCTCGGTTTAGATAATTTGGCTGCCATTATGCTGGTCGTAGTGAACCTGATAAGTTTTCTTGTCCACATATTTTCTACGGTTTACATGCATGGCGACAAACGTTACCCGAGATTCTTTGCGTATCTTGGCTTGTTTACATTCTCGATGCTCGGGATTGTGCTAGCCAATAACTTTTTAAATATGTATATCTTCTGGGAGCTTGTAGGTGTAAGTTCTTACTTACTTATTGGCTTTTGGTATGAAAAAGATTCTGCTGCTAATGCAAATAAAAAGGCATTTATTACCAATAGAGTGGGTGACTTTGGTTTCCTGATTGGTATTCTTATCTTATTTGCAAATTACGGCACTCTTGTTTTTGATGATGTATATGCACAAATCGCTGCCGGTAATATTCCTTACGGTAGTGGTGCCTGGCTTACAGCTGCCGGTATTTTAATATTTGCCGGTGCGATAGGTAAATCTGCACAGTTCCCATTGCATATCTGGTTGCCTGATGCGATGGAAGGTCCAACTCCTGTAAGTGCTTTAATCCACGCTGCAACTATGGTTGCTGCAGGTGTGTACTTAACTGCGAGAATTTTCCCTATGCTGACTGCAGATGCTATGCTGTTTGTAGCTTATGTTGGTGGTATTACTGCCTTCTTAGCCGCAACAATAGCCATTACACAAAACGACTTTAAGAAAGTACTTGCATATTCGACTGTCTCTCAGCTCGGATATATGATCCTAGCCATCGGTGTTGGTGCTTTCACATCCGGATTTATGCATTTAGTAACACATGCCTGGTTTAAAGCATGTTTATTCCTTGCTTCCGGTTCTGTTATCCATGCAATGCACGAATCAATGCATCATGCACATAACCACTCAATGGATCCGCAGGACATAAGAAATATGGGTGGTCTTCGTAAGACTATGCCAATAACTTATGGTGCTTTCTTAATGGCTACTTTAGCAATCTCAGGTGTACCTTTTACATCCGGCTTTATGTCTAAAGATGGTATCTTAGCAGGTACATTAGCTTTTGCTGAACTTAGCGGTCACTGGTTATTGCCTTTAGCAGGTTTTGGTGCTGCAGGTATGACAGCATTTTATATGTTTAGATTAGCTATTAGTGCATTCCACGGTGATCACAAAACTGATATCGCTGCTCACACAAAAGAAAATAACTGGCGCATAGTCGGGCCATTAGTTCTTTTGGCAACGCTCTCTTTTTTCGTGTTTTATTCATGGAATCCTCTAGATGCAGGATCAGGCTGGTTCCAAAATAGGGTAAAAACCCCAATGACAGTGGTTCCCGCTGAATATCAATTTGATTTTATGATGCCTTTGGATGCTCACCACGGTGAAGTAGAAATGGCAGAAGTGCATGGAGAAGAAGCTCACTCACACGGTGAAAAGGCACATGCTGATTCACATGGAGAAGAAGCTCATGCTGCTCACGGCGAAGAAGCTCACGGCGGTCATCATGCTGCTACTAGATTCGAAGAACAAATGCATCATGCACATTACCCGGCAATGATAGCTTCATTGCTAATCGCAGGTGGTGGTATATTATTTGGTTTTGCATTTTATCAGTTTAAAGTATTTAATGCTGATAATCTTGCCGATCTCATTAAGCCTGCATACAATCTATCATTTAATAAATGGTATATCGACGAAATTTATCAGGCATCAGTTATAGACGGAACGGTTAATCTCGGGCGAGTTCTCTCCTGGTTTGACTTAAAAGTTGTAGACGGTGCTGTAAATGCAGCCGGCTGGGTGATGAACAAAGCTTCCCTAGCTGTGAGTGTATTTGATAAATATGTGATAGACGGAATTGTAAACTTATCTGGTAGTGCAACAGGATTCTTTGGTGCATTAATCAGAAAAGTACAGACAGGCAAAGTGCAGGCATATTTGGCACTTACGATTATTGTCTTTATGATAATACTTTATATTGTTTTCTAAATTTAGATAATTAGCAAGTAAAATAATTTGTGATCCGGAGGATTAATGACTGAGATTTTTGGAGTTGGGTTGCTTACTGCGATTACATTTTTACCTTTATTAGGTATGATTGCGGTATTGCTCATTCCGTCCGGTAAAGATGAAGCGAGCAAAGCAACGTCATTGAATCTTTTCCGTTGGGTTACAGCCGGTACCACCTTTTTGCAATTAATATTAGCATTGGTGCTTTACAGTAATTTTGATTTTTCACTAGCCGGCATTAATCAAGCGGAAGCGTTCCAATTTATCGAAAAGGTTGATTGGATTCACTTATCCAATCTTCCGTTATTAGGCGATTTAAATATTCAATACTATATTGGTGTTGATGGTTTATCTGCTCCTATGATTTTATTGACAGCACTCATTTCATTTGTAGCTACTTTTGCTTCTTGGTCTATCAAGAAAGCAGCAAAAGGCTACTTTGCAATGTATCTGCTTTTGGTTATGGGAATGATGGGTGTGTTTATAGCACTTGACTTTTTCTTATTCTATCTTTTCTGGGAAATTATGCTTCTTCCTATGTACTTCCTTATTGGTATTTGGGGTGGCCCTAGAAAAGAATATGCTGCGATTAAGTTCTTCCTTTATACATTATTTGGTTCTGTATTCATGTTGCTTGTGATGGTAGCTTTGTACTTTGCTGCAGGCTCATTCAATTTGCTTGACATGATGAACCCGGACACTTTCAAAGAAGGTGCTTTGTTGCTGGATCCGACTTGGAGACTTATTGCATTTGCTGCATTGTTTGTAGGTTTTGCAATTAAAGTACCAATTGTTCCTTTCCACACATGGCTACCGGATGCCCACGTTGAGGCACCTACACCAATCTCTGTGATTCTTGCAGGTGTGCTTTTGAAAATGGGTACTTACGGTATGTTGCGTATTTCTTGGCCAATTTTCCCTGAAGCAGTAGCTTACTTCCAGGATTACATTGCCTTTATTGGAATGTTCTCTATCGTGTATGGTGCGCTTTGTGCATTGGGACAACACAAATTTGGTCAGAAAGACTTGAAGAAAATGATTGCATACTCTTCTGTTTCTCACATGGGGTATGTAATGTTGGGTATGGCATCTATGACTTCAGAAGGTATGTCAGGTGCAATATTCCAAATGTTCAACCACGGTACAATCACAGCTATGCTATTCATGATTGTGGGTGTTATCTATGATCGCGCTCACACAAGAGGCTTGGAAGATTTCGGTGGTTTGGCAAACAAAATGCCTGTTTATACAGGTATCATGACAATTGCCTGGTTTGCTGCAATCGGTTTACCTGGTATGAGTGGTTTCGTAAGTGAGGTGTTAATCTTCTTAGGTGCGTTCCAGACATACATTTGGTATACAATTCTTGCTGCAACAGGTATCATCATTGGTGCTGCTTATATGCTATGGGCATTGCAAAAAGTATGGTTTGGTAAACTTCCTGAAAAATGGCAGGGCCCTTGGGATCCTACAGGAGAAGTTTACAAACATGATGATATCAATGGTATAGAACTTGCTGGTCTTGTACCATTAGCAATTGTAATTATTTACTTAGGTATTAATCCTGCTCCAATTTTGGACATGATGAATACTTCAGTAAATCATCTTATTGAATTTGTAAAAGTAAGCGGACAGTTCGCTTCAGTTGGTCTATAAAATTATTTCAAAAACTTAAGCTGTTTATAGTATGATTCCGATAAACGAATTTGTTGACGGATTGCGAGAGAGCATAAGCCTCTTTAAACCTGAAGCTGCATTGATAGTAACACTTGTTGTAGTTATCCTTGCAGATCTGATTTTCAGTAAAATAAAGCACGCAGGTGGATATGCTGCTTTGGCAGGTTTAGCTGTTACCGGTTGGTTTTTGTTTGACCATGGAAGCGGCGAAGCGGCTAGCACCTTCACAGGTATGCTCGCAGTTGATCCATTTGCTATGTTTTTTAAAGTATTGATTTTCCTTGCTACAATCGTAGTAATAGTAATGGCATTTTTCTCTAAAGAACTTGAAGAAAAATCGCATGGGTTTGGTGAATACTACACGCTTACCATTGGTATGGCAGTGGGTATGTTCCTTTTAGCAGGAGCATCAAATCTTATCATGATTTATCTTGCAATCGAGATTATGTCTATGTGCTCTTACGTTTTAGCAGGTTATACAAAAGAAGTAAAAAGATCCAGCGAAGCTTCATTGAAGTATGTAATCTATGGTTCTCTTTCTTCAGGTATTATGATTTATGGTATTTCTATCTTGTTTGGTCTTACAGGTACATTGAATCTATATGAGATTAATGCAGTGCTTGCTGCATATGACGGCACATTGCTTCCTGTTTTAGCTTCTGGCTTGATGATACTTGCAGGTATAGCGTATAAAATCTCTGCTGTTCCTTTCCACTTCTGGACTCCTGACGTTTACGAAGGTGCTCCTGTGGCAGTGACGGCATACCTTGGTGTAGCTTCTAAAGCTGCCGGTTTTGCAGTGCTTATCAGATTTGTAAAAGTTGCGTTCATCGTTCCTGATATGAATGGTGCTCCTGCTTGGATTTCAATGGGTACTTTCGACTGGCAGATGATATTATCAATACTTTCAGTTGTTACCATGACTCTTGGTAACCTGGTTGCTCTTTGGCAGTCTAACGTAAAAAGAATGTTGGCATACTCATCTATAGCTCACGCCGGCTACTTACTCATGGGTGTAACCGTGATGACAGAAGTTGGTATTATGGGCATTAACGTTTACTTCTTTATGTATTTGCTTATGAACCTGGGAGCATTCCTTGTAGTTCAGCTTATTGCAAATAAAATTGACAGTGAAGAATTAGATGACTATGTTGGACTAGGATATAAAGCACCTTTCTTGGGTGTTGCTATGTGTATCTTTATGGTATCTCTTGCAGGTATTCCACCTACAGCCGGCTTTATCGGCAAATGGCAGTTGTTTACTGCTGTTTTAGATAAAGGTATGATTTGGCTTGCAGTAGTGGGTGTGCTTAATAGTGTTGTGTCATTATTCTACTATTCAAAAGTATTCCGTAACATGTGGATGCGTGGTGTAGATGATAATGCAGAGAAACTAGAGTACAGTGTTGCCGCTAAAGTATTTGTATATATTTTAGCTGTTCCTACTTTGCTAATTGGTATATTCTTCCAATCAGTTCTTGATTGGGCAAGAGAATCAGTGCAAATCTTTATGTAAAATAAAATTTACATAGATTTTATTAAAAAGCTCGTAGCTATTGCAGTTACGAGCTTTTTTTATCTAAGACTCTATTTTAGTTTTAAACTTAAAAAAAAATGCTTAGTTTGATAATAAGAAAGTAAAATTACGTCCTTGTAAGTATATAGAAAATAAATGTGATAGGCAATGAGTGCTGCTGTAATAAATAATGAAGTACTGAGTTGGGCACGCAAAAAAGCGGGGCTCACAGAAGAGTATTTAAGTGACAAAGTCAACAAAAAGTATCCTTTATGGGAAAGAGGCGAACTAAAGCCTTCTTTTAAGCAAGCTCAAGACTTAGCTAAGAGATTGAGAATCCCATTTGGATATCTATTCCTATCCAAACCACCCAAAGATGAAGAACAAATAGTTGATTTAAGAAGTCTTCGTGACGATAGATATGCAAATTTGAGTGCTGAATTACAAGATGTACTAAGTGATGCAAAAAGAAAACAAGAGTGGTTCAGCGAATACATTAAAGAAGTAGATGGCGAAGAAATTGAGTTTGGCGGTAAATATAATGTTGATTCCAAGATAACTGATATAGCTCAAGATATTAGTGGAATGATGAAAATCCGTATGCAGGAAAGAAATGGCTTAAGTAAATCTTCTTTCTTAAAATATCTTACAGATAAAGCTGAAGGTCTTGGGATATTAGTGCTTCGCAATGGTAAAGTTGGTTCAAATACACATCGGGTACTTGACCTGGAAGAATTCCGAGGTTTTGCACTTATTGATAAATATGCTCCACTTATTTTTATTAATGCAGTTGATTCTACCTCTGCACAAATTTTTACTTTTATACATGAGTTAGCTCATATATGGATAGATAAAGAAGGTATTTCTAATAACGATTTCCTTCATCCTGATATATCCTTAAACAAAATAGAAAAAATGTGCAATGATGTTGCGGCTGAAGTATTAGTACCAAAAACTGAATTACTATCTTATTGGCACCAACAAGATAGTCTTGAAATAGAACAGATTGATCAACTTGCAAAACATTTCTTAGTAAGTTCTATTGTTATAGCAAGAAGAGCATTAGATTTAAAACTTCTTAGCCAAACGGATTTTTACACTTTTTCTAATCGATATAAACAAGCTTGGACAAATAGAAAAAAACAGAACAGTGGTGGAGATTTTCATAAGGCGTTTCCCATTGCCAATAGTACTCGCTTTACAGAAGCTATATGCAGAGCGGTATACTCTGATAAAATTATGATAAGAGAAGCTGCAAGAATACTTAATGTCAGACCTGAAACAATTGATAAATATGCAAGAAAACAGGGGCTAGCATGAAGTATATCTTAGATGCCAATGTCTTTATTCAAGCTCATAGGTTTTATTATCCGGAAGATGTTTTCCCATCTGTGTGGAAATGGATCATTGAAAAGAATGATGAAAATCAAGTATTTTCAATAGATCAAATATATGATGAAATAGCAAAAGGTAATGATGATCTTTATAAGTGGGTAAGTCAATTGAATAAAGATGCATTTTTCCTAGTATCTACTGATTTAAGTACGCAATTGAAATTTACTGAAGTCGCTGACTTTGTGCAATCTCTAAATTTTAATCAATTTCAAAAAGACGATTTCCTAAGATGTGCAGATCCATGGCTAATTGCTACTGCTTTAGATAAAGATATGATTTTAGTTACACAAGAAAAATATGATCCTAATATCAAAAGAAAAGTATTGATTCCAAATATTTGTGAAGAATTTGACGTTCGATATATTGATACAATCAAATTTTTCAGAGTACTACAAGCTAATTTCTAACAGTTTGTTTGTATGTTTTCAAACTTGCTTTTACTCCTTTACATTCCTATCCTTTGTAAAAAATCATTATATTTGCAATATTAGAATATTTGGAATCGAAATTTAGGATATACTATGAAAAGAACACTGATCACATCGGCTTTGCCGTATGCAAACGGGTATATTCACCTGGGGCATGCTGCCGGCGCTTATTTGCCAGCTGATATTTATGCTCGTTATTCAAGATTAAAAGGTGAAGATATACTTTATGTATGCGGTTCGGATGAACATGGCGTAGCTATTACTATTTCTGCGGAAAAAGAAAAAGTTACTCCTAAGCATATTATAGATAAGTACCACACTGCAAATAAAGCTGCATTTGAAGCTTTTGGGATGAGTTTTGATAACTATTCAAGAACTTCTGTAGAATCTCACCACGAGCTCGCAAAAGAGTTTTTTGGTGACTTTTTAGAAAAAGGTTACTTGGTTGATAGAGAAGAAGAGCAATTCTATGATCCTAAAGCAAAAATGTTTTTACCTGATAGATATGTAGAAGGTACTTGCCCTAACTGCGGTGAAGATGGTGCTCGTGGAGATCAGTGTGATAAATGTGGTGCTTATTACAATCAGATTGAATTGAAAAATCCTATTTCAACTGTTTCAGGTGGTACTCCGGAAGTTAAGAAAACAACTCACTGGTATTTCAGGTTTGATATGTTCCAGGAATTCTTGGAAAAATATATCGAAGAAAAATCTAAATACTGGAAAGACAATGTTATTCAGCAGACTCGTAGCTGGCTTAAGCAGGGCTTGGCTGAACGCGCAATTACAAGAGACTTGGATTGGGGTGTTAAGATAAAAGAGATACCCGGCGTAGATAAACAAAAAGCTGAAGGCAAAGTACTTTATGTATGGTTCGACGCAGTACTTGGTTATATCTCTGCTACTAAAGAATATATGAAAGCTCAGGGTAGAGAAAATGATTGGAAAACTTGGTGGCAGGATGATGAAACAAGATATCTTGCTTTCATCGGAAAAGATAACATCGTGTTCCATACTCTAATTTTCCCTGCAATGCTTCACGCTCGTGGCGGATATATTCTACCTGATAATGTACCTGCTCACGAATTTTTAAATCTTGAAGGCGAAAAATTCTCTAAGTCAAGAAACTGGAGTATCGACTTAAAAGATTTTGTGCAGAACTACAGCGAAAAACATTATATAGATGCGCTTAGATATACATTAGCAACTAACTTTCCGGAAACAAAAGATGCTGACTTCACCTGGAAAGATTTCCAAGCTAAAAATAACAACGAATTAGCTGCGATATTTGGCAATTTTGTTAATCGCTCGCTTCAGTTCACTCATAAAAACTTTGATGGTAAAGTGCCTGCACTTCCTGAAAAATATGCAAGTGTTCCTGCTAAGTGGGATAATTTGATTGACTTTATGGTTGCAAATCCGGATAAAGAGATTAACAAAGAAGACTATACTGAGTTTTCTGATAACGATTTGACTATCATCAAAGCATTATACCATGGCGTAAATAAAATATCAAACTGCTACGAACGCTTCCGTTTTCGTGATGCAATGACTGAAACAATGAATGTAGCTCGTGCTGCAAATAAATATTTTAATGACGAAGAGCCATGGAAAGCAGTTAAAGATGATGCTGAAAGAGCTGCAAAATCACTTTATTTCTGTGTGCAGTTAGTACATACTTTATCTATCATTTTTGCTCCGATTGTGCCTTATGCTTCTCAAAAAATCAGTCAGATTTTGGAAGTAAAATCTAATACAGGTGAAGCAAATAACGGTCAGGAAAGAAGAAATCTATGGGATGTTGCTGCATATCCGACTATAGAGGGCGGAAGTCCAATCAGAAAACCTGAACTTATCTTTACTAAGATAGAAGATGAGTTTGTAGAAAAAGAAGTGGAAGCATTAAAAGAAGCTGCTGCCAGAATAGAAGCAGCCAAAGCAAAAGCTAAAGAACTTTCTGAAGTGATTGACTTTGATGATTTCTTGAAAGTAAAACTTAGAACTGCTACTATCATTGAAGCAGAAAAAGTTAAAAAATCTAAAAAGTTATTAAAATTGCAGGTAAAACTTGGCGATGAACAAAGACAAGTTGTAGCCGGTATTGCAGAACACTACGAACCGGAATATCTTGTTGGTAAAACAGTAGTGATGGTTGCAAACCTTAAACCTGCAAAAATCATGGGTATAGAATCACAAGGAATGATTTTAGCAGCAAACACAGATGACGGCAAGCTATCCTTCCTTTCTCCTGAAAAAGCTGAAATAGGCAGCGGAGCAGAAGTTAGATAGGTTAAGTTAGATATAGATAATTGTTCAAAGCCACTTCTATCTTCTGGAGTGGCTTTTTTTTGTACTAAAACAGTGATAGAAAACTGAAAAAGATATGATAATATATTTGTAATTGCTATATTTGCACTTTATTGTTTAAAAATTAAATAAAGAGTTATTATGAAGGCCTTAATGTTATTTTTAATGTTGATTTTGTGTTATAATACTTCCAGTGCACAAAAGAGAGAATTCAACAAATATGAAGTCAAACAACCTTTAACAATTGAATACTTCCAGACAGTAGGCGCTACAATAGGAATAGAGAGTGAGGGATTCGCAAATGGTGGGGTTAATGCAGATCAGACGATTTATATGGCAGTAGCAGAGGGGTTTATGAAATTTAGCAATTCAATTATTCTTGGAGGTCTTGCTAATTTCAAATATCATCAGCCTATTAATGGTGACGGTTTTATTTCAGTTACTTTAGCACCTGCTTTTGGTGTTCACTTCGGTAAATTGGATGCTTTTCAAGTGTATTTCTTTTCTCATATCGGACCTTCTGAATTTAGTTATGATGGGAAATCTGACTATACAATAGATGCAGGGATGCACCTTGCTCTAGGATATAACAAAATAATCGCAGAATTTTCTTCTAACTTTTTTGGCGGAGTTAACTATAATGGTGTAACCGTCAAAATTAGAATCTAGTAAATCGAGATTCAAGCTCATGTGTAGTATCATTTTATTTGTAAGCTATTATCTGGATTAATTACAGAAGAGATAAGGAATAATGTCACAAAAATACTTTCGAGAAAGCAAATTTCTAAGTCTTGTGCTAAGGCACAGACCGGATAAAATAGGAATTGAATTAGATGATAACGGTTGGACTTCAACTGAGATACTGATTCAAAAAATGAATGATCAGGGTTTTAGAATTGATCAGGAAAAACTTGAAGCAGTTGTACAAGATAATGATAAACAGCGTTTTGCTTTGAATGAGGACAAAACTCTTATTCGTGCCAGTCAGGGACATTCTCTTAAAGTAGATTTAGATTATCAGCCTCTTACGCCGCCGGAATTTCTTTATCACGGCACAGCTGATAGATTCCTGGATAGCATACTCAAGACCGGTTTAGAAAAAAGAAACAGACACCATGTGCATTTAAGTGCAGATATTGAAACTGCTACCAAAGTTGGAACAAGGCATGGCAGAGTTATAGTGCTTAAAATATTATCTGAAAACATGCATAAACTTGGGTACAAATTCTATAAATCAGAAAATGGAGTATGGCTTACAGATAGCGTTCCTGACGAATTTATAGAGATTATGGATTAATCCCATTTTTAAAATTGATTCCTGAGAAGCCTTGAGGACTTACAAATGAGAGTATTACTGATTGTTATAACATTGATGCTAGTTGTTTTCGAATATTCGTCATCAGAAACTAAGTATCCAAATATTGAAAGTTTTGAGCTAAAATCCAAAACTATGAAAGCTTATATTGGGGAATATCCTATAACGATTCATCTGGAATATCAGGAATCTTCGCCATTTTTTATCGGAGTATATTCTGTCAAAGGATGGTACTACTACGATAAATTCAAAAAGCCTATTGATTTAGTAGGTATATATGGATTAGAGCAACTCACACTCTATCATCTTTTGGACTCCAGCCTTGTAAATGATATTTTAAAATTTGAATCTGTGGCTGATGTAGAAGATGATTATTGGAATGCTCATAAAATTTATGATAATCTGAATGAGTTTAAAGAAAAATTTGTCTTCAAAGAAGAAGGTGCGAGTTGGACAAATAAGGCTAAGAAGTTAAAGCTGGAGTTGATTGATTCAGATTATTCCATTCTTCGTAAGTATAACTTCTTACATCTGGATAAGGAGCATATAATAAATCTAAACGACTTCAATATTAGTAATTCTGATTATTCTATAGAAGCTTCGAGCTCAAATAATATTTTACTGTCGTATGTTCAACCTTCAAGAACTTATGTAATGGGGATGTGTGGAGCCGGTACTGAGGAAGGAATAATTGTACTTACTATAGGAAAGGATAAAAGTGTGTTGCAGGTAGCAGATTATCTTCTTAATAGTTGCAACGAAGCTTATATAGCTGAAAGTGAGGAGATAAGAAATGGTGTTTTTAGGTATAATTACGAAGAAAGTCTTCCGAATGGTTCTGACAAATTGTATTACAAACTTATCGTAGATTACAACAAAGCAACAGTTGAAATAATTAAATAGACGAAAAAGCTCCTTAGGAATCAATCTTAAGGAGCTTTTACTTTAATATCTCAAATTTTCGTGATAAGCAGGCATTGCGCCGCCAATGCATGGTGGATATATATGCAGCGTGCGCAGACAATATTCTTTAGCTCTAGGCTCGAGATTTGTTTTCATCATGCGGAATGCATTAAGTCGCATAGCTTCAATTCCCAGAAGCATTGATGTTTCCCATCCCATCATGTGAAGATCTTTTGTGAGCCCTGCGCCAAAGAAATATGCAGAGGAAATTCCTTCAACAACTTCTTCGGTTATTTTATTAAACTCATTTTCAAATATTTCTCCGAATTTCTCTTTTTCCGGTAGCGAGACAAGATTATAATAAATAGGCTGTTTGTTTTTTATAACACTAACATCTATGAACTGATCCTGTAGTCCCATTAGAAGAACAGTGCTGTCATGCTTTTCAGGGTAGTTATATAAAAAAGCATTATGCGCGCTGAGCTGGCTAATTTCAATATTGCTGAGTGGCTGATTGAGTGATTGTAAAATCTTTTTGCAGGACATATAAGATGATTTTGGCATAATTACGCCCATCATCATTGCTTCGCTGTCTTTTCTTTCAGCTAGTGGAATGATATTTACCGTAAAGTCGTTATAGTTGAATTGCGGATAAGACTGTTTAATTTCCAGGCTCACCAGTTGCTTCATTTCTTCTTCGCTCATGCCACTAGAGCCCGGGAACTGACTTACAAGCACGCTTTCTGCAGGTAGAGTCACAGTTACTCTGTCTATATTACCATCTATTTCAGCAATCATATCATCTATTTCGTTAAATACTTCGGGTGAAGTCTCTTCCATATTATCCAAATCTACAGGCGCAGAAGTTGAATTTAGATATACAAGCTCCAAGCCTTTCGGATCGTTTTTGACAACAGTAAAATATGTTCTGTCGATATTGAAATAAACTGAAAGGATTTGTTCCATGTTATAGACCTGCACTATGATTTACTAAATACCAAAATATAATCATTTTTTATTAGACAGAAGCAAAAAGCCTCTCTATATTTTAATAGAAAAAATTATGCCTGTTTTAAAAAATAAAAAACCGTAAGGAACTTAAAGTTCCCCACGGTTGTCTGTTTTATATTTTGTGTGTATACTTCTTTTTTTATCGTGCTACAACAAATTGTTTTAAATAAGCATTGCCTTCTGACTTGACTTTAAGGAAGTAAGTACCGCTTGGTAGATTGGATACATCAATTTGTTTGTTATCTATATTTGATGTGTATTTTTTTCCGTAAAGATCAAATATTTCAGCTGAGTCGAATTTATTTTCATAAGAGAAACTTATAAAGTCTGAGCTTGGATTAGGGAATATTGAAAATTCAGGTGCGTTTTCAAAGTTAGAATTTTGTTCTTCTACGCTAATTGGAGTTTTAGAAATGAAGTGACCTTCGTAGGTATTTATATGATATCTACCTGCGTAATCAACTTCAAAATGATAAACATTAGCAGTTGTAAGACCATCTGTAATATTCAGCCATGTTTCACCATCTTCAGATTCAAGTACGCCTAGCGGACCGTACATATAAAATTTATTATTGAAAATGTCTATGTTATACATATTTCTTTCAAAAGCTTTATCGTCTGCAAATAATCTATTCCAGGAGTCTCCATTACTAGTAGAAATATAAAATTCTTCAAAATTCTTTACTATGGCCTTATTTCCTTGCCAGGCATAGTGTGTAACATCTTTACAATCGGGACATACAATAGTGTCTTTTTCTTCACTATTGACTTTAGACTTAACGAAATTAACTTGATAATGAGTACCGGCTTTTTTTCTGAAGTATGTAAAATATGTATTTTCATCTTCAAAGTACACTCTAGTATAATAGCTTACGTAATCTTCTCTCTTGTCATAAAGTAGTTTCCCGTCTTTAGCTGCTACGATATGATCTTTTTGATGTTCAGTCGGTACGCATCTAATCACATCTACACCATGACTATTATTATAAGGAGCTCTTCTGATTCCTGCTGCTTCACAAAGGACAGTGCTTTCTCCCTCAAGATTAGTACAGACCAGTTCATTGTTAATCACTTCATATTTAGATCCATCATAACCATAATATACATTTGGACTCAAACCTTCAAATTGCCAATCTTCGCTATCTGACTCTCTTGTAAACACTTTTAAGAAACCGTAGTATATCTCTGAATTTGGCAATTTAATATATCGTCCCATTCCCGGAAAAGTAGCATCTGCAACTTCGAAATCAGTATTGCCATTTTTCTTTACATACCATACTCCACTTTTAAAATATAAATCTGCATTATGAAGGAATGATCTTTCTATTCTGGAATCATCATTAATACCTGCACGATTCCAAGTTTCACCAAAATCGTAGCTGAAATACATTTTAAACTCCATGTATGATCCATAGACTCCCACTTCAGAAACAGCAAAGGTTCCATCTGCTAAAAAGCCAGTCCAACGAATTTCTTTCACTCCGATACCAAGATCATATTCATCTATTTCTTTGGTAGTCCATGTATCTCCCAGATTAGTACTTTTCCATAGTGAACATTTATAGAATCCAGTACTTTGCAGTGATACAATATATAAGGAATCTCCTGAAATAAAACCGGAGTAAAAATCATAATCTAGAGTATTTTCCGGGAGTTCTTTTTCGATGGATTTACGAGTTTGAAGATTATAAATTAATATATTTGACAATGATGTAGTAGGGTTCCAATAATAGAATAATAAGTTAGCATTTTCAGCATCATAAGAAAATAGATAACGCATTTGATGTGGAGAGTCGCTTAGTTTGACTGTTTCCCATGTTTCTCCATAATCATTAGAAACGAGAAGTTCGCTACCCCAGTAATATATTCTATTATCATATTCGAAAACTTGTTCGTTTTTATAACTATCACTACTAGACCTTACTTTGCAATTACTCTTTTTCCAAACGCTATCTCCTTCAGGAAGATATAAAATAGGATTGTTAATATCAGTAGTTCCAATAATCAGATTCCCATTACTGGCTTTGAATATTTGGTTTATACCTATTCCATCAGTAAAGTTGTTATCTCTATAGATATTATCGAAATTGAATTTATTGATATAATCTATTTCTTTATTAGCAATATTTTTGTAAACTATTCCATTTTCGGCCATATATTGATTCCCATCTTGATCAATGTACAGTAAATCAAATCCAACTATATCCGGTGAATCATAGTGATTCCATTCAATTGCATATAGTTTGGTGTAAGAGAGTAATACTGTCAAAAATACTAATGCGTATATTGTTTTTTTCATAAGTCACCTTAGGTGTAAATTTAAATAACTCTTAAAAAACCGCAGGAAACTTAAAGTTCCCCACGGTTGTCTGTTTTATATTTGTGTGTATACTTCTTTCTTATCTAGCAACAACAAACTGTTTTAAGTAAGCTTTGCCTTTGGACTTGATTTTAAGGAAGTAAGTACCGCTTGGTAGATTGGATATATCAATTTGTTTGTTATCTATATTTGATGTGTATTTTCTTCCGTTAAGATCAAATATTTCAGCTGAGTCAAATGTATTTTCATAAGATAAAGTAATGAAGTCACTGCTTGGATTAGGGAATATTTCAAACGAAATAGAATCTGAATCTTCTTGGACAGATGTTGGAGCATCTCCTATAAAAAGTCCGTTATCTGTATAAGCATAGATTTTACCATTTATAAATTCAACTGAATATACATAGGCATCTGTGACATCTTCCAGAATATTTTCGAAGTGAAGACCATCTTTTGATTGAAGCAATCCCAGAGCTCCGGTAAAATAGAAGTAATTACCATATACCTCTAATATGTTGCCTCGTTGGAAGTAGTTAATATTTATTCTATGCAATGTGGAGAAACTAGCCCCCAAATCGAAAGACATAAATAGATTATACTGATCTGAAAATCCAATGGTATTTCCATGCATTGCAGAATATTGACTTAAATAACTACTGGAATTTAGTTCTGTGGAATCAATGCTGGTTGTCATGTAATTTTCTTTTACAAGATAATATTTTTTATATAGATCATCATAGTTTGTGTAAAATATTAAGTCAGTATTGGCTTTGTCGAACCCGGCATAGACATCATCCATGCTGTTTAACTGTACATCTTTGATAATTTGATTGTCCCTCAATAATAAAAGGCGTTCATAATTTTTGACATCAGTGTGGAGAGAGTATTTCAAAAGTTCTGTCCCATATTCTGTATTATCGACTAAAGTTGCATAACGTACATTGCTTGCTAATTTGAGTGTTTGATCCTGGTATTTCAAGCTCAAATTGTTATCTACATCAAGTATATATTTTTTTCCATCCGGCATTATTTCCATATATCGATATAACTCATCTGACTTTTGCCACTCATCATTGCCTTTCTCACGGAAATAATGTCCGCTTTTAGTAGCGTTTAAAAAGTATTCGGTGTCTGTATCTGTTCTGTAAGAGCCGTAAGAAGGTATGTAGTAGTCAGTTTTTTCCAATTCATCATTATCAAAATTATATTCATAGAGACCGTCGGATTTAAGAATGAAGATAGTATTTCCGCTAACTTTAGCTTCTCCTTCACCTAGGAATTCCCATGAATTAGCATAATCAGTAGACAAAATATAAAATCTGCGCTGACCTACATCAGGTACCATAAATGCCATTGATGCAAGAATTCTATTGTTATCAATCTTGTATTCCATACCACCAATTTCATCATAATCAGTAACATATTCTTTGAAGATGTCAGCAATTTCATTGGTTTGGTTCCAGGTTAAACCTTTATCTCCGCTTTTGTATATGAATTCATTAAACAGAAAAATGCTGTCACCTTTGATGGTTCCGGCTTGAGCTTCTTTGAACTTCACATCTTCGGAAAAAATGACAGAATCTCTGGAGCTATTCTCCAGATTATCGAAATAGACAAATTGCTTTGTCTTGAGCATATCATAGCCTAAGTAGAACAAAGTATTAGTATCTATATCATGGAGCGAACCGGCAAATTTATTTTCGTAAACTTCCCATGTTGCACAATCATCATCAGATGTGTAGATAATACCTCCGCTGGAGTTTGACAGAAATACTTTATCTCCTACTTCTTCAAATTCAACTCTAAACCCAAATAATATGATATTTGGAATGTTAAACCATGATTCTCCTTTATCTTGTGAGCAGAAAATCAAAGGCTCATTTTGAAACCCATTTAAAACCAGCAGAAATGTTCCTGTTTTAGTTTCAAAGAAATTGTGAATTGAGCATTTTGTTGGCTCACCATAATGATTAGTTACTGCAGCTTCTAACTGATGAGCAAGTCTTGGTTCTTCACCATTTCTAGTTTTAAATAAGGTATGAGAACCTAAAAAAACATTTGCATCAGTATCTCTGTGAATAACATTGAAAGCAGCAGGAACCGGAGAAATTATTCTTTCCCATTCAGCACTAACAAGATTTCCGCAGATTAAGAACATAAATAATGCGTAGATGAAAGATTTCATAGCACTTCCTTCAGATTTATTACATAGCCTCATTATTTATAGACAAACTATTGTGGGAAAAGTCTCATAATAATTTTAATAAATGTTAAAAAATTAAGCACAACTCTGAATAGAACTGCGCTTAATTCTTGTGGGTGTGTATTGGGAGATAGTTTAATTACTTAGCAACAACAAATTGGTTGCAATATTTTTTTCCGTTTGATTTTACTTTCAAAAAGTAAGTTCCTGATGGCAAAGCAGAAATATCCAATTGTTTTTCCTGATGTTTGACTTGATATAATTGCCCGTTTGTATCGAATATTTTTATATCATCCAAAACTCCATCAGATGTAATAATGATATAATCTTTGCTAGGATTCGGGGAAATTGATATTGAAAGATTATCTGAAGTCTGTTCTTCGATTGAAGTACCGGTACCTTCTCCTTCGAGCCTGATGTAGAGATTTCTATTATCGGGATCATTGCTTTCAATAACCAAATTTGCCAGGTATTGAGTGATAGCTTCAGGTTTAAATCCTACATCTAGTTTCATGGATTCACCTGCTGCTAGAACTTTTCCGAAAATTGGAGTCACTAAATTGAATACACCTGCATCTGAACCAGCTATTGTTGCAGTCTTAAGTTTAAGATCAATATTACCGGCGTTTGTAATATCTATGCTTTTTTGAGTATAGCTAGTATTAGATATTGACACTTTGCCAAAATTAATGGTTTCAGATGAAGCGCTGATTTGAGGTGCATATCCGTCAATAGCAATCTGATCAAGCCAGCATATACTGTGATTATCAAAAGGTATGACTGTAAATTTTAAAATAACTTTTTTACCCAGACATTCCTGAAGTGAAGAGTATTCTTTTATATAGTCCTCAGTATTTGGGTAATCTTTTGTCAAAGTGCTAGTATAAGTATGTATAGGCTCAATTGAGTTAACTTCCTCCCACGAAGCGCCATCGTCTGAAGAATATTCTAATTTAAATACTAGTTTAGAATTTCCCGGATTAATATGTTCACAAGCGTAAAAGTATGAGAAGTACGCTTCTTGAGCAGAAGTCAAATCAACTTCGCCAAAAACAAGATATCTGGATTCTTGTTCTGAATCGGAAGAGTTTTTAAAGCTGCACATGATTGATGTTTCAGTGTTTTCTGCTCCGATATTTAGAGAATCAGCATTTTGTCCTGCCTCTCTTATGATGTTGATATCAGGATGGAAGATTTGATCAAAAGCATAATGAATTGATGAATCCTGCTCAAAAGTATATTTTTGTGTGATAAATGCACCTTTTTGCAGTCTGATACCTTCACCATAGATCCTATTGTTTTCTGTGTCCCAATCAAGATATTTAATACCGGTTTCTTCCGAATTATTAATATTTGCAAAACCATAAAATTTGTACAAATAATTTCCGATAGTTTTGATTTTTATTAGGTTAAATACTACTGTTGTAGATTGATTTGTACCCAGAACTTTATTTACTGTTTTTGTTATTAATGTATCTCCAAACTTGAATTTTATATCAAATTGAGTTACTACCTTTGTTCCGGTATTTGTAACCTTGACAATAGGGCGAATACTTTCATTAAGTAGTTTATCCGTGTTTTCTGTTTTATCTTCTAAGGTAAGGAACACTTTGCGTGAATCAGGGATTTCTACTCTTGCAGAAGCTGCATTTAAGACAACACCTTCATCTTTCTGGATAAAAGCAACTACCTGTAAATTGGCAATGTCTAAGTTAATATTTTTGATGGAGTCAGGAAGGACTGCTGTATAGGTTCTTTCACCATAGATGCCTTCAGATGTGTTTTCAATTATATCACCCGAGATACTATCTGAAAGTAACATTCTGAAAACATTTTGGTGTATATAATCGCCTTCTAGAGTTAGCTCATAAGGATATTTATCTCTGCCGCTCTGGTATGCTACAATATTATTTTGAAGCAAATACACTGAAAGTTTTTGAGTAGTTTCTATTTCTGAAGTATAGTAATACTTTACAGTTACTTTAAGTTCTCGACTATCAGGGTTTATTTGAGAATTTACTACCATATTCAACGGAGCATTTTGATATACTAAATCTTCAACATCTTCGCTTAAAAGATCCATTCTGCGTATATTGTAGTTGCTTCTTCTGTTGATTGTGATATAGCTTAAATCTTCCAGGCCGATATAATTTAAAATATCATCACTTTCTTCGGTTCTAAAATCAGATTGTTTTTCATCAGCTGGAATATTTTCAGCAAGATCAGGATGGAAAGCAACAGGAAAAAATGTATCAATATGAGCACTCTGCACAAATCTTACGATTTGATCTCCATCTACGCATTTATCACAATGTATAGCTGATGTGTACTCAAGTATAGCATTCCTGTAATTAACTTCAGTGCTGATTTTTGCTTCAGCATCTGAGATAAATAAGCCCTCTTCAGTGTACGCATAAATTTTATCTTGATGAAACTCTACAGCAAACACATAATAATCACTTGTGCCTTCAAGTATGTTTGTCCAATTCATGTTTTCTGTCAATTTCAAAAGTCCTTCAGAACCACTTAAATAAAGATCACCTAGATACAATACCGCGTTGTTATTAATATCATCTAAATTCTTGAAGCTTTGTGGATGAAGTATAGAACTGAAAGTTTTACCCTTATCTTTGGATATTAAAACTTCATGTTTAGTAATTATATAAATTTTATTACCCATCATCAAAGAATTAACCTCAGATGTTGGCGCAATTCCAAGATCAAAAACAGTAGTATCTCTTACTTGGGTTTCAAAATTATTTGAATACATAGTAAGTTTGTTGTTTTCATTGAGCTTGAGAGTATAAATAAAATTTGGATTAGATCTGTTATAACCGGCTATACAAGCTATGTTTTCTTCACTTACTACCTTATCTACCACTTTAGAGTCTTTTACGAAAATAAAATGCTGATTATTGTCCTGAGTTGAGTAACATTTTAAGATATCAATCCAAGCAGACTCTGCAACTAGTTCAAATTTGTAATAATTATCTCCAATCTTGCTGCTTGCCGGATCGTTTAGTAAGATTTCGTAATTGTCAGTAAGTTGATACTCATTACCGGATTTCGTAATGAATCTTTGTTTGGAATTAATTACCTCTTTGTTCCAGGAGTGACCATTTGGATTCATTGTGTAAGCCAATGTGCCTTCTTGGTTTTGGTAATAATCTGTGTTATTATGATTTCTAAAAGTTCCATAAGTGCTGATTAGTAAAGGGATGTCATTTGAAATACGATTTTCTAAATTATAAGATCTGTAAATCCCAGGTGCAAAGTAGCATTTATTATCAATAATGATTGGTTTGAAGTTTTCTTTATAGTACCAGTTTTTCCCTAGATCAGGGGATATAAAATATTCTGATGTACCTTCTTTTTGCCCTACCAAAATATCACCATAATTGTAAAAATTCACAATCAAATTTGAATAATGGATTCCGAGCTTGGAACAAAGATTAAAAACATCTATCCATGGTTCCCAGTTTGCTCCTCTATCTGTACTTCTGTAGTATTTATTGCGATCCTGGTAATCACTAAAACTATAGACAGTGTCCCCTTTGACAAAAACACCATTCCAGAAGAAACCTCTTACCAAATTTGAGACGTGGTTAGAATCTCTTACACTTGTATTTATATTGTGATAAAAGAAATGTTCTTCTGTCTGAACATCTGTGTTTACATAGAACAAAGTGGAGTCATTAACTGTACGTAAGCACATGAATGGAAAATATTGAGCAGTTATTAATGTCTGCCAGGTTTGACAGGAATCAGTTGAAAACTCAATTGACTTCTTTGCTCTATTGCTTACAAAAACTTGATTATTTATTTTCGCTTCCCCATCAATTTTGAATATTTCTGTTGGTGTTATTGATTCTTCCCATGTAACTCCTGCATCTTTAGTGAAGAGAGGCAGACCGCTGACGTTTGTTGCAAAAGCTACATTCTGATATGGATAGATGATAGTGATATTGAAAGTATCACTTCCTGCATTTAAATATGCCTGTCGAAGATTCTCGTAGAAGTAATTATCGTAATTTGGAGTTTTTTCCGGTAATGAATCTACTTCCCAAAATGTTTGGCCTTCTGATGAAGTATTGTTGTCAACTCTGAAATACTTATGACTAGGTAGATTTACTTTTTCCCATTCATAGGAGTATAAATTTAGCGTTAGCAATCCGAATAAAAATATGTAAAATAAGTTTTTCATAAGCACACCCATAGATTTAAATTTAACTTCTATAATTATTGAAACAATAAAATTTAAAAAGTCTCAGAAAATCTTTTAGGAACTAGTCTTAAAACTTTAATTCTGATAGTAAATGTGATATAATAAACACAATTGCGAACTTATTCATCTTTTAAGTGTAATTTCCTAGACCGGGCTTTCTGATTTTTGTATATTTTTGTGTAGCTATTATAGAAAAGACGGGAACTTTATATATGAAGCATAAGATTAATAGGCAAATACTTTTATATCTGCTGAGTGTTATCTTATGCTCTGTTTATTCTTATGCTGAAACTGATCCTACTGCTGCTTTTGGTAAAGTTCTGGATCAACGATCTAATAAATATATGCCCGGCGTAAAATGTGTGAATCTTGAAAATGGTTCTATCACTTACTCTCTTATGAACGGAGAGTTCCGTTTCCCCGCAGATACCGGGCTAACTCGCATCAAATTTACTTTCCCTGGATATCGTGATACAGTTGCTGTTTATGATATGGCAAACAGCTCTTTTGAGCTTGCTATGCAACAGAAGTTTGTTCATCCTGATTCTATGTACAGCGGTATACAAGATCCCTATAAAATTATCAAAAAAACTAGAGCTAATCTGCTGGATAGGAAAGTAAAAACATTTAAAGGTGCTAACTATTCCAAATTAAATCTTCATCTCCAAGGCACGGATTGGGGAGTATTGCGTAACATTGGGACAGGTATAAAAATTGCACCTCCTAAAAAAGCAATATTTAGAGATTTGGACAGAGTTTTTGTAAGGGAAAGTTTCAGTGAAGATTACTATGATCTGGAAAGAGGAATCGATAAAAGAATAATCAAAAAGCAAAGAAAAACTGCTGATTTTGATGCTGAAGAACATCTATTTCAGATGCTTGATTTTCTGACTATCACACCGGACAATATTAATTTTATGAGCCTGACAATCCTCTCTCCATTTGCAGAAGATGCTTCAGAGCACTATTCTTTTGTTTTAAAGAATGTACTCGAGTACAATGATGATTTTATATATGAAATAGTGATTCAGTCAAATGATGACATTTATCCCACAGTAGAAGGAAGTGTCAAAATCGAAGGAAAGGATTTCAATATTATTGAAATTAATATTAAGCCGGCAGGATTTACCAAAATACCTCTTCTGGAAGAAGTTGTTTTTTATCAGAGATATGAAGAATATGAACCTGAGATATGGCACTGGGCGTTTTTAGAAGTTACGTCAAAAATTAAAGTACAGATGCTTTATAAGTATGTAGATGTTACTACTGATGCTCATGCTGTAAGCATATATGATGCTGTGACTATAAATGAAGAACTACCTCCATTTATGTATGATGAGGAAGAGCTGGAACGACCGGATTTTAATCTGGATTATCTGCCGGATGCTGATTCTGTGGGGTTGGATTTCTGGCATCGGTATGCACGAACGGAAATTGAGCTCAGAGAGCTAACCGCAAAGTTAAATAGAGACAGTTTAGATTCTTTTGATCTTTGGAAATATTCGCCTAGTCGGTTGAAAGGTAATATTAAGCCCTATTTTGATTTTAACAGAGTGAATGCATTAGCTTTGGGACTTACTCCTATATTTCAGTACAGAAATTATGAACTGAAATTCAACGGTAATTATAGCTTTGGCCAAAAACTACCTTATGGATATATGCAATTCACAGATTACCTTTACCACTCAAAATACAAGAGCTTTTATTTTGATTTTAAAACTTATTCAGATGTCTCTATAATGATTAATAATGGATATAACAGGTTTGCAAACTCTTTAATTGCTCTGTTCTTCCATCGTGACTTTTTTGATTATTATAGAAATGACGGGTGGACTTTTGGATTGAATTACGAAAAGCCTTTCTTCGAAGTCAGGGGAGAGGTTAATTATTCTATCCATTCTTCTTTGGGAAAAAGTACAGATCGTTCTTTACTGCTGCATGGGGATTATGTACATGGAGATCCCTGGCTCGAAAACACAGCTTGTGATCCGGGCCATTACCGAATAGCAAAAGTAAAGGCAAAATTTGGAAAGTTTGATTTTATTAACTTTACCAGAGGCATTTCCACCAATGCTGAAGTGGAAGCAATGTACGGAGAAAATACAGGAAGTGGTGAAGCGTTCAGGTCATTGCAGGCGAGATTTTTTATGTCAGTACCCACTTTTAATACCGGGTATTCTTCGCAGAAATTTGAGTTGCTTATTCATCATGGTATTGGCTCAAATAATCTTCCGATTCAATATCAATTCCGTATGAGAACAGATATGTTTATCTTCTCTCAATTTGGCAACTTTGTGTCTTCGCCGCGCACTACTTTCAGTAGTAAGGCTTTTCAGACTTATCACCTGAGGTACAACTTTACTGATCATTGGTGGCGTGCTTTGGGGCTTCCTCTGATTGAAGGCCGTGGTCTGGATTTAATTCTTGCTGCTTCTGTGGGTCAGTTCTATCAGAATTCTGATATAAAAATATGGCAGACTTTTGGTAATATAGATAATCTGAAAGATGGCTACAGTGAGGTTGGTGTCAGTTTAGGAAGGATACCTATTTTAATAAGTAATGTAGTTTTTCTTACATTTGATACCCGCTGGGGAGTGGGCAGACAAGCAGCCGGAAGATTTAACTGGGCTGTTTCTGTTTCATGGCCGATGTAATTTATTTGTCTTATTCCAAAAGAATTTACTATATTTGTAATCCCCTTGGTCACGAACTTGGGGATAACTTTATGTGTTTACTGAAAATAATTTGTTTAAGAAATAAATAGTAGCTATATTTGTAGCTCGTAATTTTTTGGGAGTCGGATACAATGAATGCTCTAGATTATGTAAATCAGATGGCAGTTGATACTGCGATCGAAGCTCGCAAAGCTAAAGATGGCGAGAATTATATTGAAGTTCCTAAGTTCAAAGCCGGCGATACAGTGATAGTTTCTGTACGCGTAGTTGAAGGCGAAAAAGAACGTATTCAGAATTTCAAAGGTATCGTTCTTGCACGTCAAGGCGGTGGTATCCAAGAAACATTCCTCGTTAGAAAAATATCTAATGGCGTTGGAGTAGAAAGAATTTTCCCTCTTTACTCTCCAATGATTCAAAAAATAGAAGTAGTAAGAGAAGGTCGCGTTCGTCGTGCTAAATTGTACTACTTACGTGGAATGTCTGAAAAGAAAATCCGCCAAAAACTCAGCTAAAAGCAAAAATTGTAGAAAAGCTACTCATCAGAGTAGCTTTTTTTTTATCTCAAACTCGTTTCAAATTGATGTGTTCACTGGATAACATAAGAATTTGTGAGCAACAACTCTTCTAATAAAAAGAAATTTATCAGATTGATTAGAATTTATTGTTCTGTTTTAGGAAGCTTTATTAATACACTAGCACCTTTGATAGTGTTTCCCACTTCTATAATTCCTCGGTGAGCTTCAGCAATTAATTTACATAAGAACAAAGATAATGCAGGATTATGGTCGATATGCTTATCCGTAGAGAATGGGCTGATTTTGTTTATATCATAATTTTCAGGGAATTTATCACCTTCATCATCAAATGTTATCAGAAAATTTTTTGTTTCTTCTTTTATTTCAATAATTATAGTTGAATCTTCCGCACCAAATTTGATTGCATTATCAATAATATAGCTGAAACACTTATCTAAATAACCTCTATCGGCTTTTAATAATGTACTTTCCAACAAATTATTTATCTCAAAGCTTATGTTTTTTGATTTTGCATAATCATTGTGTTTATATACACAGTCTGAAATTGATTCAGCAAGATCGCAAAAGTTCCATTCAATAGCTTTTTCACCATGTGTGTTTAAATTTGTAATATCTAGAGCTTTGAAGGAAAAATCTTCCAGCCTAGCCGTGGATTGATCCAAAATATCAAGTAATTCCTTCACTTCAGAAGGACATTCCATATATTGGATAAGACCAATTACTCCTTTAATGCCGATCAATGGTGTCCGGATCTCATGATTAATAATATTTAGAAAATCTGTTTTTGCTTTATCAAGCTGCAACAGTTTCCTGTTAACTTCTGTTAGCTCTTCAGTTTGCTTTGCTACCTCTCCTTCAAGCCATCTGTTAACGTGTTTAAGCTTATCTCTGCTTTGTTTTAGTTCCAGCTGAGTATTTACCCTTGCAAGAAGTTCTTTCGAGTTAAAAGGCTTTGTAAGATAGTCTTGACCTCCTGCATCAAATCCTTTAACTATATCTTCAGTTTCAACCATAGCAGTAAGGAATATTACAGGCAAATCTTTCAGACTAGGATTTTCACGAATTAGTTTGCAAACTTCAAATCCGTCGAGTTCGGGCATATTAACATCTAATAGGACTAAGTCATAAGTAGTATTGTCATTAAGAGTATCAAGAGCTTGTTTACCATTCATCGCAACACCTACTATAAAATTATTTTGGCGAAGTAAACTGCCTAATACCTGAATATTTTCGGGCTGATCATCTACAATCAATATTTTGGATACTATGTTATTACTTTTCATTCAATACTCCAGAAATTATTCCTCATAACGAGAATGATAACTTACGCCTGTTCTTTTATAATACTAATAATAGAAGGAAATTTCTTCATTGAAACTATTAACTTATCAAAAATAAAACTTTGGGCATATTTATTCAATTCTTCGCAGTAATCTATCAATATTTCTAATTCATACTGGACTGCAAATGTTTTTAATTCTTCGATGAAAATCTCTATCTCATTTACTACCTGATCTTTAAGAACTTGCTCGTATCGTGGCAGAAATTCGTTTTCCAAATCTTTAATGATAATAGATAGTTTTTCTTTCTGTTTACTAGTTAATTCAAAATGTTCATTACTATCTGACGAATCTGATTTGCCATTAATTTCATTTGTTCGTTCATATTCCAAAAACAGCATTAATTTATCAAAAAATTCTTCGATTTCAATAGGTTTTAACAAGAATGCATCAAAATGGGAGGCAATCTCCGCTTTATGTTTTTCTCCCTGAACGGATGCCGTTAAAGCAATTATAGGTATATTGGCTGTGTTTTCGTCTGACTTGAGTATCTTTGTAGCTTCTAGTCCATCCATTACAGGCATCCTTAGATCCATCAATATTAATTCAGGCTCAAATTCTTTAGCATAGATTATTGCTTCTTTGCCGTTTTTTGCTTCAATAATTTTCAAGTTACTATTGCTGAGTAAATCAACTACTAATTTTCTATTGTTTTCAATATCATCTACTAACAAAATAGTATCTGCTTTGAATTGTATCGTATGATAGTTGTAGTCATTTTTTATCTCATTTGTATCTGAATCAACTATTTTTAGTCCCGGCAATTTAAGAGTAAATGTACTGCCTTTGCCTACTTCACTTTCCAGAGTAATTTCCCCACCCATCATTTGAGCGAGTTTTCTGGATATAGTTAATCCAAGACCAGTTCCTCCGTATTTTAAAGTACTTTGACCAGGTTGTTGATTAAATGGTGCGAAAATACTTTCCTGCTGATCTTTTGGAATACCAATTCCGGTATCACTGACATAAATAATCAGATCTGTTTTTTCTGCATTTTGAGAAATTGAAAGGACATTTGCAGAAATAGTTACAGTACCATTCTCGGTAAATTTTACAGCATTTCCTATTAAATTAAATAGAATTTGACGAATTCTTACTTCGTCAGCTAATACTGATTTTGGAACGTTTTCATCTATAATTATTTCTAATAATATTCCTTTCTCACTCAGTTTTTGTTCAAATATACTTTCAAACTCAGCTACTAATCTGGCAATATTCACAGGCATGGAAGATATTTCAATTTTACCTGCTTCAACTTTAGATAGATCTAAAATATCATTGATAATTTTGAGAAGGTTTTTCCCACTACTTTTGATTGTATTAATTTGAGATAGTTGCTTTTCATCTTTTACAGTGGTGGACAAATGTTCTGAAAATCCAATAATAGCATTCATAGGGGTTCTTATTTCATGGCTCATGTTAGCTATAAATTCACTTTTTGCTCTATTTGCATCCTCGGCAGCTTTTTTGGCTCTTAGAGTTTCAGCTTCAGCTTTTTTGATTATAGTAATATCCTGCACAGTGCCAATTATCTTTTCAGGTTGGCGATTATAAGTATAACTTGCAATCTTGCCTCTGTCATGGCACCAGATGTAATGACCATCTTTGTGTTGAATTCGATATACCATATCGTAAACATCAGTTTGTCCGCTGATGTGATCATCAATTCTGGTTTTCACATATTCTAAATCCACATCGTGAATCCTGTTAAACCACCAGTCTATAGAAGTATCAATTTCAAATAAATCATAACCAAGCATTGAATATTTGATTGGGCTCGAGAATGTATCACCTGTTGCAAAATCCCATTCCCACCAGGCAAAACCACCTGCAGAAAATGCATATTCTAATCTTTCCTTATTTTCCTTTAGTTCCTCGCTTTTTAATCTGATTGTTTCAGTGGCTTCCTCTAATAATGCTGTTCTTTCCAATACTCTAGCTTCCAAATCATTATTCAGTAAAAGGATCTCTTCTTCTTGTAGTTTAAAATCTGTTATATCAGTGCCAATACCCACAAATTTAACTTTTGAATCATGGCTTATTACCGGTTGAATGTTCCACAGGTTCCAAAATTCTTCACCATTTTTAGTAATATTTAAAATCTCAATTTTTAAAGGTTTCTGGTTCCGAAGAGTTGAAGCAATCATTTCAGAAGCCTTTTGGGAAGACGCACTTCCTTCAAGAAGTTCTCCAGGATATTTTCCTAAAGCTTCATTCAATGAGTATCCGGTTTTTCTCTCAAATGTTTGGTTAACATATTCAATTTTACCAAATTCATCTGTAATAATTACGTGGTTGTCAGTGTATTGGGCAACAAGAGCAAGCTTATTTATTTCATCTTGTGCAGATTTCCATTCTGTAATATCTCTTACGGAAGCAGACATATATATGCCATCTACAGTTCTAATTGGGCTCAGACTTATTTCCACTGGAAATTCTTTGCCATCCTTGCAAAGTCCATATAGTTCACCTCTTACTCCCATATGTCTTATTGAAGGACTATCTATATACCCGTTTCGGTGATCTTTATGATGTACAAACCGTTTAGGAATAAGTGTTTCTATTGTTTTACCTTTTAATTCCTCAGTAGAGTATTTGAACTGTTTTTCAGCTTGGTAATTGAGTAATTCTATTTCACCTTTATTATTTGTAATGATAATCCCATCCGGTGTAGAAGCCATTAGATCTTTGAATTTTAATTCTGCCAATTTTTCAACTGTAATATCATTTATCAATTCAATTATCTGAACTTTGTCTGTGCCATAGCCTGAAAATGGGTAGGCGTAAATTTCTTTAAATTCTACTCTGCCTTCAAAATTTAATTGTATCTCAATTTTTTTTGCTTGATTTGATCTTGAGATCTCTTTTCTGAATTCATTTAATTCTTTGATAGTATTGGAATCCGTAAATAATGAATTAGCATTAAAGTTGTCTAAGACCTTAATGCCGACTTCAGCTGCAGCCTTATTTGCCATTTGTATCAGATTGCTTTTTGGGCACACTACATAAAATGGACTAGCTACTGAATCAATCACATCAGATAAAAAGTTTTTTGCTGTCTTGAATAATTTTCTGTTTTTCTTGTTCTGTTACTCTAAGGTAAGTAAGAATAAATGCCATTATTATATTGAATATGATAAACAAGGAAACCGGGATATAAAACTTTTCCTGAACTTTCTGCTTAATTAGGGATAGATTTTTTGTTGAAATATGAGATATTATCTTCCAATAAGAATCTTTTGCATACAAAGAAATATCTGCTTCTATTAGCTGCTTCGTCACATTTTGAAAATGTAATGTTTTGAGAGTAAAAATTCCTGCTTGATTTTCAAATTGAGCAGAGTCTTGGTTATTTATCTGATTCCATGCATTGGGATAGAGTTTTGAGTACTTTTTGTTCTTTTTATCAGAAAACATAAACCCCCAGTTGTTCTGTTCCTGAGGAGAAATCATGAGATAGCCATCGGGATCTATCAGATGAACTTCACTATTGTCATTTAGTTGAATTTTGTGAATATCATCGATTAAGTTTTTGCCCTAAATAATTAACAATAACTAAACCGCAGTACTCATCATTACAGCCTTTAACTCGCGTTCCGACTCTAATCATAGGTTTTATTGGGATTTCTAGCTCTCCTTTCTCCACGTTTAGGTCGAATTTAGAAAAATACATCCCATTATATGGTAGTTTGACTATATCAGAATAGTAGTATCTTTTTGATTTATTCTGAAGTTCATTATTACGTCTTAAATGTACATGTCCCTCACTTCGGTCTGCTCTAACTTTTTCTAATCCGTCATTGTCTAGAAATCTTACCTGATTATATTGACTTTCATGAGATAAGAAACTAAAAAATTTGTATTCAATATTATCATACATGTGATTATCGTTACAACTACAAAAACTCTCATTTTGTACAATATCTCGCAGAAAAAAAACATCCTGTTGTATAAGTTTAAAATCGTCTAATATTTTTTTGTCTCTGTAGATCTGTTTTTATTAATTCTCCTCTTTTTACCTCTCTAAGAACACGACTAACTTCATATCTATAAATAAAATATGTGGCAAATAAAATAATAACTACCAAAAACAAAGAGAATTTGATAGCTGTAAAAATGTTCTTTATGCTGGAAAATACTTGAAAAATATTCATAAAGAGCCTATGACTTTGTTCTTAGTATGTTAGCTAAAAAGCAGATTATCTTGCTATTGATATTTTACATAGATAAGTATATTAATATAGCAAGAACAAATATTTATTACTTATATATGTTTTGGCGAATCGTCGGAGTTTGTATTGTAGAAAGAAATATGATGAATCAAAGTGAGGAATAAACAATAAAAGTTTTATTTTAGAAAACTGAAATAGTTAGAAAACAGAGTAGTAGTGCCCAGTAGAAAGAACTTGCCATAGGGGGTGTTTTATCTTCAAATACTCCAAAATATTCACCGAAGAGTGCAAATACGAAAGAGATTCCAAACCAGGAGATGTAAATAATTAAAGGAATGTGTAAATCATTCCAAGTCCAGTAGCCTAAATTAACAGCCGCAGGTTCCATCACCAAGTCGAATATTACCATGAATACTGCTGTAAGGAGCGAGACAATGAACCTGTTTTTTCCTTTATAAATGTCAAGAGCGACAGCTCTGGAAGAATATAGTGCAGTTATCCATATACAAGAGATAGCAATAGGGACATTGTCTATTGCCGGTTGAAGTACATCTGAGAAATAATAACTCCCGAAAATATCACTGTTATGAATGGCGATAAATTCGACAAGCCAACTGATTATTCCTACATTAAGAGTATAGATCCAGAAATCAAAATAGCTTTTGTCTTCTCTTCTTTGGACTAAGTATTCACAAATAATCCAAACACAAATACCGATAAGTAAGGGACTACTTATTGAATGTAAGAGTATATGATTCGTGTTGAAAATTTCCAAAAGTGCAACTGTGCCTAACACTCCAAAGAGGAAACAATTTTTTATGGTATATGTATTCATAAGGTTCTTTTTAATGCTAGCTTGTAATTACAATACTGCTTAAAGGAAGTAATAAAATAAAATAACAGTCCTTTTTAGTTACGAGCTGCTTTATTATAAGTCACATAATAATATAAACCTAATATAATAAAATTTACAATAATTACAAAATAAGTAGTAATATTCAATAATAATATTTATGATAAAATAATCTCTACAACTAAAATTAAAATACTATAAATATATAAAACTATAGATAGGAAATAATTGTATTATTTTTGATACTTATTTTCAATAAGCAATAAAGAATATACTTTTAAACTTCCATAAAGTGTAATAATATATGTAGTTATAAGATATTATAGTATAAAATTTCTTAGGATTAGCTTAATGATTATGAGTAGAATAAATAATCCTAAAATACTCATATACTGTAGGAATAGTGCCATAGGTGGTAGAATATGTAGTTATTAATGCGATGATATATAACTGAGTGCTAAAATAAATCTTATGCACAACTAGAAAATTTATAAATCAGACTTATTCTGTACGCTGAATTATGTATTCAGCAAGGCTTCTAAGCACATCTTTTGCATAATTAGAAGGAAATTCATCAAGAACCATTAAAGACCTACTGATGTAATTATTTGCTTTATCCAAAGAATATTCTATACCGCCTCTGGTGCGAACAAGTTCTGCTATTTCCGGTATTAATTCTTCATCAGGAATGGAACTGCTGAAGAATGAGGATATAAACATCTTTTCTTCTTGATTCATTTGTGTTAAAGCATAGATGAGTGGGAGTGTCAGTTTCTTTTCTTTGAGATCGTTATTTGGAGTTTTCCCTGTACTCAAGTCAAAAGAATAATCAAATAAATCATCCTGAATTTGAAATGCTATACCTATACCTATTCCAAATTCCCTGAGTCGCTGTCTGGTAGTCTGATTACTGTTTGTACTAATAGCACCAAGTTCGCATGCATTAGCTATAAGTTCGGAAGTCTTGCGGAGAATTATTCTGAAGTAAGTTTCTTCACTGATGTTGATGTTAGTTTTATTATTTAGCTGTATTATTTCACCTTCGCTCATTATTTTCAGAGTGTGATTTAATACTTTGAAAAATTCTTTTTCGCCATATTCCATAGATGCTTCAAAAATTGAGGCAATCAGATAATCACCAAATAAGATAGCTCTGTCTTTTCCGAATAGAGCATTAAAAGACGGCTTACCTCTTCTTATCTCTGAGCGGTCTATAACATCGTCATGTATCAAAGATGCATTGTGGAGCATCTCAATCAATGCACCGGCTCTATAAGTACGCAATGAAGATTTGCCTGTGAGTTCTGCTGAAAGTACAGTTAAGGCAGGTCTTATTAGCTTACCTTTTTTTGAAGTGAGGTAATCAGTATACTCATTTGGTAAATCAGACATTTCATGAAGCATTTCATCATAAACAACTTTGAATTCGCTCAATTTTGTCCTTAGTGGAGCTAATATTTCTGATACCTGGTTCATACCACTGTCCATTCTTTAGGCAATCTTTAAGTATGCATTTCTACATTTTATGAATCCATACAAAAGGTGGCAATCAATCTCTATTTATGGAATTTGCAGAAACGTAAAACTAAAATGAATATCTACAATTTTATATTCACATATAAACGTACAATCGGCTATCATATTTAGATTGATAGTTATTTATTGCAATTTCTTAACAGAGACAATTTGTTCCTCAGGAATTATAGGCTTCAGGCACAGTATTTGCTTAGTTCTTAACAAAATATAATTTTAGGTGTAGACATGAAAAAAATTCTGATATGTATACTCACTTTATTTGCTCTGGCAAGCACTGCAAAAGCAGTTGAAATGCAGTTAGGGCCAATGTTTGGGATCAAGGCAGGAGTTAATGGAGTAGATACTCCGGAGAACAGACAAAACGGGATGGCTTTTGGAAAGTTGCCTGATTTTGGCATTACTGCTAATATTCCACTTTCTAAGTCCAATAAGATTGGTCTTCATGCAAATATGGGCTACCATACATATTCTTATGCAATCAAAGATTACCATTCAGGTGATAAATATGCCCATAACCTCAGCTATTTTGCGATAAATCCCAACTTGTATTTCAATGGCTTTATTATGGGATTTAATATTGGCATTCCGATGAGCGGTGATGTGGAAGGCAGCACAATAGAAACCGGAGATCTGAATATGCTGTTTGAATTTAGAATGGGTGCCCATATTAATTTGATGGAAGATAAATCCGGATCTCTGAACCTATTCATTTATGCAGGGTATATGCTGAATAACGTGATTAATGATTTCCCGAAAAATGATCCACTACAGGGAGTTATTCCATATAGTGATGAGCAGACTATCAGTGACGATTTAAATATGCGCGCGGCAAGTATCAGCATTGGTTTTAACTATTTGTTCAATTTATCATTGTAAACGATATGAATATTGCACCTTATATAGACCATACGCTGCTAAAAGCTGACGCTACACTGCAGCAGATAGATACACTCTGCAAAGAAGCATATAAGTATGGATTTGCTTCTGTTTGTCTAAATCCATACTTCGTAGCCCATGCAAAAAACTGGCTAAAAAATTCAGAAGTAAAAGTATGTACTGTAATTGGATTCCCTTTGGGAGCAAGCGAGACTAGAGTTAAAATATTTGAAACTGCCTGCGCTATTGATTCCGGTGCAGACGAAATTGATATAGTAATGAATATCTCAGCTGTCAAAAACGGCGACTGGTTCATTATCTATGAAGAGCTTAACTCTATTGCTGAGATTTGCCATGCAAACGAAGTCACTCTGAAAGTCATAATAGAAGCTACTTTGCTGACAGATGATGAAATAGCAAGAGCATCCGCAGTCTGCACTGAAGCAGGGGCTCATTATGTTAAAACCTCTACAGGTTTTGCAGGGGGCGCAACTTTAGAGCATGTAGCACTAATAAAGCAGCATATCAGTAGCGATGTAAAAATTAAAGCCTCAGGCGGGATTAAAACTTATGACTTTGCTAAGCAGCTGATTGAAGCAGGAGCATCCAGAATAGGAACAAGTGCGGGAATTCAAATCATAGAGGAAGCTAATCAGTAACATAAGAATTCAAAAATGCATCAAATTAAACTGCTAAAAATATGCTTAATATTTTTATTTATAAACTCACTTACGCTATTTTCCCAATCCAATTTCGAAGAGCGCGTAAGAGAAAACTATATACCCACCTGCGATGAGATAAGTGATTTTTGCAAATCTAAATTGATAAATAATTATCTCCCAAATGAAAAACTTGATTCAGCAAGAGCCTTGTTGAAATATTGGACAGAGAAGTGCGATACAAACCTACATATCCAGACAGCAAATATACTTTTAAATATTAAGGAAAATAAATTTTTACCGGCAAAGCTTTCCGGTAATAATTTCGGAATAATTCGATACCTTGTTGCTTATCAGAATTATGTCGGCCAAACACATTATGGGTATGTTCCGGTTCGTGATGATTATTCTTATATAGAGTATCGCCGCAATTATTGGAATAATATATATTTGGAAGATTTGGATTCTTCTTATTTTAATTATATGCAAACACTTGCAACTGAGCTCTTAAAGGAACAAGACTCTACTACTGACTTCTGGCTTATATGCAAAGTAATATCTGATCCAAAATTTAAACTTATTCCTTTTATTAAACAAGAAAACAACTCAGCTCCGATAACAAAATCAGAAGCAGATGATATAAAGCAAAATATCTTACTGAATTCAGCTGATATTGTCGGCTGGTATACCGGTCTTTGGATACCGCAAGGTGATTTAAAAGACTTTGGTTTACATCCGATTATTGGAGTTTCCATTGGCGAAATAGACCCTGACTTTTCGAATATTTTGTCTGCAGAATTAAAGTTTTTATCTACGACTACACCATATTCGTACATTAAAGATAGAAAAGAATATAAGTCAAGCTCTTTTGTTGGAATGGATTTCAGCTGGGATTTACATTGCCCATTATACTATAAACATAGAAACAGTATCAATATATTATGTGGACTGGGATATGATTTTGTTCAGGCAGATTTTGGGAAAGGAGTGTTCTTTGATTCCATGGTCTTAAACTTAGGTTTGAGTGGTACTTATTTTTACCAGGAAAACGATTATATTGGTATTACTATTAAATATAAACATATGGATTATTCGGACGATTTGTTTGCCTACACAGGCAGTGCATTTATAATTAGCATATCATTCGGAAGCACTGTTAATAATCAACTTTATCTGGATCTTTAATATTTTTATAAGCTTAATCATGAAGACACAAAATCTTATACTTTTTATATTACTTTTTCTTCCAAACTTTGCCAAAGCAGAAGATAACTTCGGCTACCGGATAAAATCTGAAGAGATGAAATACGAAAATAAAGTTTTCACTCTATCTAATTTGTATTCTATATATTATGAGAATAATCATAAAGATTCTATACAAACTTTGATTCAGTATTGGGATTCCTTGCCAATTCCTAAATACAGTGCAGTTCGTTGTATGTTTTCTATTTATCCCGGAAAAAGTTACTATATAGGTGAGCCTCTTGAGAGAATAAAAATATTAGATGAATTAGATTCAAAGCCTGCTTCGTATTTTGATAGCAATATAAATAATTCTGCACTGGTTATGGCTCTTATTCAGTTCAAGAACAGAAGTGAGCTTTTAAAGATATACAAGAAGAACCCAAGAGCGTTTGAAATTTCTTATGATCCACTTCGTGAAGATTGCGACCATATCCCCCCTGATTCTACATTTGATAAAACTACAGAATCTTATGCTATATCACTTACTTCTAAATTTCCTGAAGGTGATACAAGAAAACTAATTTGCGAAGTATACTCTGATATGCACGAGCCATTGTACAACACAATGAGCAAAGAAGAATATGAAGACTCTCCTTTAAAAGAAGCATATTATGATTATGTAGATTCACTGAGATATGGATTTCATATTTGTGCTTTTCATGGAAGTTGGATACCACAGGGCAATCTTTCTATGCTGGGGAATCACCCTGAAACCGGATTTAGATTCGGCTTTGTCAAGAGAGACTGGGAGTGTAATTTTGTCTCTTACGGAAGGTATGGCAAGACTAAAAAAAGTTATCCAGTTTACTCGAAAGAAAATGATTATTATGGTAGAAATTTCAACAGCCATTTTGTGGGTTTAGACGGAAAATATATTATCACTAATTTAAGTAGAGTACAATTAAATCTATTATTTGGTATAGGTATAGAATCTTTGACTATTGATAACACCGGAATGACTCAAAATGAAATTGACGATTTGAAAGACAGCTATACAAGGCCGAGTGTCAATATAGGTATTGGTTTGCAATTTTTTGTATCTAATAAAGTAGCATTGGGTATAGATTTGATCTATCATCCAAGAGACTTTTCTTCTTACGATTACCTCAGAACTACAGGTCAGGCTATAAGCCTTCAATTTTCTCTAAGCCGCTATGGCTTTATGGTTCCTGAATTTTTGGGGCATAATCTGCATGAGTAGAAACTATATGACTAGTTAAAGCAAACAAAAAAACCGCAAAGTATATGCACACTCTGCGGTTTTGTTATATCTATTGAAGCAAAATCTTAACCATGGCGGATATTCATGATATCGCCGTCAGTTACGATATATTCTTTGCCTTCCAGTCTGAACTTGCCATTTTCTTTACATTTTGCAAATGATCCGTATTCCATGAAGTCAGCATAAGCAGTAACTTCTGCGCGGATAAATTTGTTATAGAAGTCAGTGTGGATTGCTCCGGCAGCTTCCTGAGCAGTAGCACCTTTTTTGATCGTCCAGGCTCGGTTTTCATCTTCACCGACAGTAAAGAATGACTGCAAGCCTAAAAGTTCATATGCGCCACGAATCATTCTGTCTAAAGGAGAATCTTTCAAACCGTATTCATCCATAAAGACTTGTTTTTCTTCGTCTTCCAACTGTGAAAGTTCTAATTCGATTTTAGCAAAGAAAGGTTCTACTCTAATCATATCACCTTTGAGCTTTGATTTAACTTCTTCAACTATTTTGTCTGCATTTTCTACAGATTCTTCAGATAAGTTAATTGCAATCAAAAGAGGTTTAGAAGTAAGAGGAGCATAGTTTTTAATATAACCGATTTCATCGCCTGTCATTTCTAATTCTCTAAGAGGAGTTCCGTTTTCTAAAGCATCTTTCCAGCGATTCATCGCTTCGATTTCTTTAGCTGCAGATTCTTTAGTTTTAGGTCTTTTTAAATCTTTTTCAAGTTTGTCAAATCTGCCTTCAATCCATTCCAAATCGATAAACATAAACTCTTCTTCTAAAGTTTCTATGTCTCTCCAAATGTCAATAGAGCCTTCAGAATGTGGTACCATATCATCTTCAAACCCGCGAACAACATGGATTAAAGCATCATTGGTTTTAACATTGCCCAGGAACTGGCCTGCGAATTGATTTGAGTTTCTGTCGCCTTTTGAAACACTGACAAGGTCAACCATTTCAATAGTAGCATTTATTGATTTTTTAGGGTTAAAGATAGCATTTAGTTTATCTAAGCGGCTATCCGGCACTTTTACTATAGCTTTGTTCGTATCTCTTTTTTGCAAAGCAGACTGATCAAGGTGTATTTGAGTCAAAGTCTGGAATAATGTTGTCTTGCCTGAAAAAGGTAAACCTACGATACCTATCTGCATAATTTCCTCTGTAAAATTTTAGTTAATCCAATTATTCAAAATTATTTAAATTTTTGGTCTTATGGAATTTTTTGTTTGTAATATACTGAAATAAAGTACTAAATTTTATTTCCATCGCTCTAATTGAGGAATATCCTTAATCATAAGCTTCACTAAAAACTTAGGAATTCTCTTTTGTCTTAGAATATCAAAGACAAGGTTCTGCATTTTTTCTGCTGTATCAATTTCTGAATTAACAAACTGCCCATTTTTATAACACATGGTGCAGTATTTGTCGCTTTTAGAGTGGTCTTTATTTGTACCCCATCCCGGTGAATCAAGTTTGAGTGGCATACCGCAACTTTGGCATTGTTTCTTTGGCATAATACTAAGCCTCAGTTATTTGATAATCTTGATAATTAAAGACAAAAAAAGGGTAATAACAATATATGTTATACCCTTTTCAAAATCTTTAAATTAAATGCTAAGCTTTTTTTAGTTTGTCATTTAAAATTTTAATTCTATGAGCAATTGCCTTACCAACCTTATCCAGAGAAACAATTTCATGCTTTTTGGTTGCCTTAATAGCAGCTTCAGGCATAGAAGGAGCAACTGCTGTTTCAGGATCCTGAATAATGATGACACCACCTGCAGCTTCTATGTTAGAACAACCGTTAGCGCCGTCTTTTCCTAGACCAGTCAGTACAACCCCAATACCATATTTGCCAAAAGCCTGAGCGCCCGATCTGAATAAAGGATCTGCAGATGGTTTGCTGAAGTTCTCTTCTGGAGCATCGTCAAATGCTAATTTTTGAGTTTTTGGTAAAATATTCAAATGCTTACCACCCGGAGCGATATAGATATTTTTAGGTAAAGAAATGTGGCCATTCATAGCTACGTTCACTTTATAAGCTGTATTTTCCTGAAGATGTTTAGCGAATCCGCTAATCATCCAGTCAGGTGCATGCTGCACAATGTAAAAAGCAGCAGGCAAATCCGCAGGGATATTTTTAAATACTTCAATTAAAGATTTAGGTCCGCCGGTAGAAGATGCGATTGTTACACCAACAAAGTCCGGAACAATGTCACTGCTAGTATCCACAGTAATAGAATTAGAACTTGGAGCAGTTTGTTTGATTTTGCCAAGACCTTTTTTGATTGCTTTCTCAAGATCATTGAAATCTACAGGTTTAGGGAAATAATCATCAGCTCCTGCATTTAGCGCAAAATCCCTTGTACCTTGAGAGTCTATGGCAGTGAACATAATGATATATGGAATAGGTTTGATAGATTCTCTTACTCGGCGAATGAGTTCTATGCCGTCCATTAAAGGCATCATCCAGTCTGTAAGTAAGATGTCAAATTGTACTTGTTCCATCAACTTTAAAGCTGATATGCCGTTTTGAGCTGTAATTACCTGATAACCTTTGCGTTGTAGCAACTGTTTATAGGTTGCCGAGGTCATCAGCTCGTCTTCTGCTAATAGTACTTTAATTTGTCCCGCCATAAGAATATTGTAGTTTTGTTAGAAAATAAATTAAACTTCACAGCACACACTCTTATTTAATCGTTTGAAAGTGTCTTTTATTTCAATGAAGTAAAAGAAAGCGCTATGGAGACTAATTTACTAAAAAAAATTGCAACAGCAAACCCTTATTATAATAGGTATAGCAAAAGGTAAAAGTATAATCTTATTCTTATGAAAATTTACAATAGAATACAAAAATATAAAAGAAAATGTATTACTAAGGTCAATCTTAATTTTCAAAATATATTTAAAGAACAATACAAAAATGAATAGAAATTAGGAATAGAAATTTATATATAGCTGTATTAACAATAAAATAAAAATGAGTGTATAGTAATGTAGCCTTAGGCTAATCTATAGAATGTGGCAAAATTCATTATTAGCAATACTATTGATTGATTCTGCTGCATCTTGTAGATGATTTTGTTTTTGTAACTTCATTAAAAATAGATATATTTGCCGGTCACTATGAAAAAATGCCGGAATATATATTCTTTTCATATTATAAATTACTATTAAGTATAGGGAGGGAACCTATGAAATTTGAAAAGCTACTCAGTTTTTATTTTAATATGAAGTCAATAAAAGCAAAACTCACTTTTGCAACTACCGCAAGTATGATAATGCTGTCTGTTGCACTTATAGCTCAAGCTGCTTTTAGAACATTTATTAATAATGAAGAGTCGATTGAAAATAGACTAATTTCACTTTCAGATAGTTATTCTGAAAAAATGAAGGGCTCTTTTGAAAAAGCTATACTTATTGCGGAGTTAACTTCTAAAGACATACAAAATGCATATCATGTTGATGGAGTTGACAGAAATTATATTAGCGAAAAACTAAGCTCATTTGCTGACGTTGATAACAGTGTACTTTACATCGGAACTTACTGGAAAGACAATGCTTTTGATACTCTGGATAATACACTTGGCAGATTTTCACCGGGTGTGATTAAAACTGAATCAGGTAATCAAAAATTCGATATTCAAAATGTTATTTCAGATAGCGATATCGAAGCAGGTTTTGTAGCGGAAAAGCCATTTATCAGCCCAACTCAAAAAAGAACTATAGATGATAAAGTATTAAATACTGCAAATGTAATAATGCCTATCACAATAGATGGCCAGATAAAAGCTTTTAACGTTATTGGTATTAATGTTGATCAATTGCAGAAAAGTTTAGCTGAACAGGCTATTTTTAATGATGCAGGTTATATGTCTATTTTCTCCGAATCAGGAACAATTTGTGCAAATTCTCAATCAGATAGTTTAATTGGTACACTTATCTCTGATACTTATGCGGAATATTCTGCTGCTGTAAAATATAAGGAATTGAAGGGTACGGCAGCTCAGACAATTGGCGAAACTTTTTCAATTACTCATCCGATTCGTTTTGCACATACAGATCAGACATGGTATTTGAAAATAGATGTGCCTATTGCAGAAATTCAGGAAGCCACAATTGATATAGTGATTGAGCTAATCTTAGGTTCCTTAATATTTATGGTTTTTGCGCAGGTCGGTATTTATTTCTTTACTAAATCTTTCTCACAACCTATCGAGAAAATAAGAGAATATGCAGAATCTGTGTCTCAAGGCAATGTCAATATAGAATGTGATTACAAAGGACGAGATGAATTGGGGGCATTAGCTGAAGCATTCAGGAAACTAATGTCAATTCAGAGAGATCTTATTGAAGAAACAAAAGTACTTACTATATCTGCTGAACAAGGTGACTTGCAAAAACGCGGAGACGTAAGTAAATATCCCGGTGCTTTTGCAGATATGTTAAGTGGCTTCAATCGTACATTAGATGCTCTTGTTACTCCACTAAATACAGCTGCGGGGTACGTAGCTCAAATAGCTGAAGGTAATCTTCCGCCAAAAATCACAGATCAGTATAACGGTGATTTTAACGAACTTAAAAATAACATCAATACTTTAATTGATAACCTTAATAACTACAGTCAGGAAGTTGAGAAATTTATTTACGAGCATAGAGTAAATGGTGATATAGATTACTTTATCAATGAAGATAGCTTTACAGGTATTTATCAGGAAATGGCTCATAGCAGCAACGATGCTGTTCGCCTTTATATCAATAACGTGAAAAAGATACTTGCTATACTTGGTGCTTACGGAAAAGGTAATATGAAACCGACTCTTAAACCGCTTCCGGGTAAACAGTCCATTGCAAATGAAAATCTTAATCGTATGAAACATAATATCCTGGATATGGCGAATGAACTTCAGGGACTAATTGATGGAGCTCAGGCAGGTAAGCTTGATGTTCGTGGAAATGAAGATAATTACGATGGCGCTTTCAAACAGCTGATCAGTGGTTTCAATAAAACACTTGATGCAGTTACAGAACCTATCAATATTTCAGCTCAGTACATAGACAGAATTTCTAAAGGTGATATTCCTGCACCGATAGAAGAAGAATTCAGTGGTGATTTCAACGAAATTAAGAAAAATATAAATGCGTTGATTAGTAATCTGTCTACGTTTATAACTGAAATGCAGCTAATGAGCGAGCAACAGGCAAAAGGTGAAATTGATATCTATATAGATAAAACTAAGTTTGCGGGGGCTTATGCTCAAATGGCTGACGGAGTAAATGCGACAGTTAAAAATCATGTGAATGTGCTTATGCGTATTCTGGATATTCTCTCAGATTATGCAAACGGTAACTTTACTGAAGAACTGGAAGATTTACCGGGCAAACTAATTCTTGCTACTGAAAGGACTAATGAACTTCGCACCAATCTGACTAACATACATAATGAAATTGCAGACCTAATAGAAGCCGCTCAGGCTGGTGAACTAGATTCCAGAGGTAATGAAGAAATATTTACAGGTGGGTGGAAAGAACTAATTATTGGTATCAATCAAATGTTTGCCAGCATGACTGATCCTATCAATGAATCACTTCATATATTGGAATCAATTTCAAATAACGACTTTACTGTAAAAATTACCAGCCAGTATGAAGGTAAATGGAAACAACTGCAGACAGCAATTGAAAATACTGTTGGTAAGCTGGAAAGAATTCTTGGTTTAGCAGTTGAAATAAGTAACGGTGATCTATCTAAATTAGAGCAGTTAAAAGCTAACGGTAAATTCTCAGATCAGGATGAATTGACACCATCATTTATTAAAATGATGGAAGCTATTAAGGCTCTTGTATTAGATGCGCAAAAGCTGTCTGACGCAGCAATCAGCGGTGACTTCAGTGTTAGAGCAGATGCTTCTAAGCATAATGGAGATTACGCAAATGTGATCTTAGGTGTTAACAGCACTATAGATGCTTTCACCGGACAGTTCAATATGACGCTTGATTTCTTAAATAAAGTATCAAAAGGTCAGCAGCTTACTAAACTGGATATTGAAGGCTTTAAAGGAGAATATAGAAGCTTAGCAGAATATATTAATATCCTGGCTGATTTCATACAAAATCTTATTGACGACACCGCCGGAAGTGCTGAAAAAGCTGTGCAGGGTGATTTGAAACAGCGCATAGATACATCCGGTTATCCGGGCAACTGGAATGATATCGTTTCAGGTATAAATAAAACTTTGGATGCTGTAGTTGCGCCTATAGAAGAAGCAGGTGAAGTACTTGAAATTATGGCTTCGGGTGATATGACTTCAAGAATGACAGGGCATTACAGAGGCGATCATGAAAGACTTAAAAACAGTATAAATTCGCTTGGAGATTCATTAACTGACTTACTTTCTCAGCTTAATGATGTAGTGCTTTCCGTTGCTGATGCTTCAACTGAAATATCACAAGCCACAGAGAGTGTCGCTACTTCATCTCAGGAACAAAGCTCACAGGTAGAAGAGATAGCCTCTGCAATCGAAGAAATGAGCATGACTATCACAGAAAATTCAACTAATGCAAACAAAACAGCTAACTTTGCTGATAACAATGGTAAGATTGCAAAAGATGGTGGTCAGGTTGTTATTCAGACTATTGAGAAGATGAAAGAGATTGCTGCAGTTGTGCAACAATCTGCAATGAATATTGAAAAACTAGGTCAGTCTTCCACTGAAATTGGTGCTATTATATCAGTGATCGAAGAAATAGCAGATCAGACAAATTTGCTGGCTTTAAATGCAGCAATTGAAGCAGCCCGTGCAGGAGAGCAGGGCAGAGGCTTTGCTGTTGTTGCTGATGAAGTAAGGAAACTTGCTGAAAGAACTACAGATGCTACAAAACAAATCTCTACTATGATAAACAGCATTCAAAAAGAAACAGAATCTGCTGTGCAAGTGATGCAAAAAGGTAACGATGAAGTACAGACTGGTATCACTTTGGCAGATAATGCAGGTGATGCACTTAGCAATGTAGTTCGCAGTTCGGAAGATGTTCTGGATATGGTTAATTCAATTGCCTCTTCTTCAGAACAGCAGGCAGCAACCGGCGAACAGCTCGCTAAAAACGTAACAAGCATTTCAGATGCTGCAGTAAGTTCAGCAAGAAATATCGAATCAATCGCACGATCTTCTGAGACACTTACTGTAATGACCGATAACCTACAGAGAGTAATGAAGCAATTTAAAATTGATCAGAAAATGCAGACAGGTCAAGTATTTTTAGATAGTCATCAGACGCAGGCATTGCCTCCGTCAGGTGAGCATGATATATTTGATATGTAAAATATATATAAAAAAAGCTGCTTTCGGGCAGCTTTTTTTATACTTACTACTTGAGTTCTATTTTTGATTGACATTTGGCATTATAAGCTTTGTGTTTCTAAAATAATCTTATTCTTTTTCCTTATTCTCAGGAGCTCCGGACTTAGTCGCAGGTTTCTTATCCGAATTATTATTCGGCTTTCTGCGAGGGCGATATTTTTTCCGATTATCTTTGTTTTTAGTTTGTTCTTCTTTCTTTTGCTTCTGTTCTATTTCCTTTTTTTTCTGCGCCTCTTCCTTCTCAGATTCAGCGTGCTTTGTTTTATTTGACAGTTCAACAGTTAGCACTCTGCCTCCCAGTTCCGAGCCATCCAGAGCCTTCAAAGCGAGATCTGCATCGCTGTCTTCCATTTCAATAAAACAGAACCCCTGTTTAAGTTTTGTGCGCTTATCCAGAGGTCTTTTAAAAGATTTAATTTCTCCGAAAACAGAGAACAAGATATTTATTTCTTCGTCGCTAATGCTGAAATTTAGATTTTTTACAAAGAGAGTTTTCATACTATGATTTTGCTAAATATACATCTCGAAACTTAATAAAAATCTATGCAATAACTAAATTCTTTTCTGAGTAAAGTTGCTGTTTCATCATTATATATGCTACAATTCCTGTTATTGTCATAGATATAAGTGCTGCGTAAAACAAACCGTCAATATCAATTAGATATGACCCTAAATATGCTAAAGGAATGTACAAAATAAAGACATTCAGCACTGTCAGAAAAGCAGCCTGTAGCGGTTTATTCAGAACATTAAGTGAAGTACCTGCAACCATTATAATCCCACGGAACATATAGCCGATAGGAACAATTATCAGATAAGTTTTGATAATGTGAATCATGTCTTCAGCTCTTGCCATAAGCTCCGGATTGCTTTTGATTGAATCAGATGCAAAAACGAATATTTTTCCAATTGGCTCACCAAGTAGTGCCAACAAAACAAAAGAAAAAGCACCCCATATTAGTGATACCATATAGCTTCTTTTTACACCTTCTCTAGCTCTGTCATGCTGTCCTGCACCCCAGTTCTGACCAACGAATGGTCCAATAACCGCAGCAAGACCCATAAATACAGTCAGCATAAGAGATTCTATTCGAGAAGCCACTCCAAAAGCAGCTACCGCATATTCACCGTAATTTGCAAGCAATGCTGTTATTAAGCCGATACCAACTGGTACAACTAAGTTAGTACCAATTGCAGGGCCACCAATAGCCATAATTTTTTTCCATGAAGCAAGCATTTCACTAAACTGAGGCATCTCAAAGCTGATCATTTTCTCTCGTTTATAAAGAATGTGAACAGAGATAACAAATGTTACCGCACGAGATATAACTGTCGCTAATGCAGCTCCTGTAAGCCCCATAGCCGGTACAGGTCCCCAACCGAAGATAAAAATAGGATCCAGAACGAGATTCACGATAACTGAGATTCCCATTATCATTGATGGAATTTTGGTGTCACCTGTGGCGCGAATTGCAGCATTACCTACAACCGGAACGACAAGGAATATCATCCCCGGATACCAGATTACCATATATTCTTTAATAAGTTCTGTGGTTTCAGGAGTCGCCCCCAGCACAGTAAATAGCCAGTCAAAACTTAAAATACCAAAAACTACAAAGATGGCAGTCATAATCATCGAAAGAATAAGTACATCTGTCGTGATTCTGACTACTTCTTTTTTATCGCCTTTTCCAATCGCTCGTGAAATAATTGAAGATGCACCTGTAGAAAGCCCCATCGATACTCCCCAAATAAGGAATACCACAGGGAACGTAAAGCTTATAGCTGCAAGCTCATCATTACCCAGCATAGAGACAAAGTAGGTGTCAATCAAGTTCAAAGAAATAGCAAACATAATACCGAATATAACAGGTATAGACTTGAATATAAGCTGACGGTTTATGTTGCCTTCCAAATATTGTGCTTTTTTATTTTCCATAACTACCACTCATGTTTTAATGATTTAGTATAGACGAAGTTATACGAAGGATAATATACAGAAGTTGCATGTTAGTTAAATTTAATTATAATGAGACTTTATGTTAGTTTAAGTGTTATTGGGGGTAGTGGAAATCAAATTACTATTCTGGTGTAAAATGAAAACATTAATTCTAAGTATTATTTTTATGGCTTTTCCAATTGGTCTTATGAGTCAACTCAATTGGAGAAAGATTGAAGACATTCCTCATCATTTTAGTCATGATATATTTATTAGACTATCTAATGGTGATCTAATGACATATGACTACTTACTCAAAATAGGATTTAGAAAATCTACTGATGGAGGTAAAACATGGAAAAGCAAAAATATGATTCATGGAGCTAAAGACAATTACAGTTTACTTAATAGAGAAACCTACGGATTTAAATCAATCACTGAGTTCTCTAATGGTTTTATTATTGCTCAACAAGATACACACTGGGTGTATTCTATGGATAGGGGTGAAACTTGGAACACTTGTTATGGTAAATATGGGCAGTGCGAATTTTACAACTATGACAAATATATAATATGTTTTCCGAGCTACAATAACGCGCGATATATTTGCAATTTTAATTCTGAAACTACTCAGTTCGAGGCAATGAAACTTCCTCCATCCAGTGATAGAACACCTTATACAGGATTTAATAATTTTATACTGTCTGATCATAAAGGCGATAGTACTCTAGTTTATAATCTGGATTCAGGTACTCACGAGATATACCCTAGTATGGGATTCGGGGTGAAGTATCTTTTCGCAGATTCGGCATCAGTTTATGCATTTTATCCCACTAAAACATATGTTACCAGAGATACATGTAAATCCTGGGAATTGTATAATAATTTTGGTTATGATAGCCTCATTACGAATAATATTAGAATCAAAAAGAATGATATAAATGTATTTAAAGAAATTGATGGCAGATTGTTTCTTCAGTCAAGAGATTTTGTCCTGGTTAGTAAAGACTTTGGATTACATTGGAAGGTACATAAACTAAATGGCAATAAACTTGAATTTAAGACAAATTATCCTTACTATTACGAAGGGACAGATATATACGAGTACAACTTTGCCACGGATGAGTTTGAATATACCGGAGAATTTAAACTGTCTTATACCACTCATTATAGAGAGTTTGGAGATACTTTGGTTTCAGAAAATAAAATTAAATATCCCGGTAAAGAATGGGAGGATTTGAACTTAAATAGATCGCTCGGATTTAATAAAGAAAGATATGTTATTGAAAATCAAAATATTTTGAAATATACTTTAGATAATCCTCAGCCTAAGCTTTTAGGTACATTAAATTTTAAACCTAAAAGTGACAAAATTGAGCTTCGGCCATCTGTTAACAACAACAAATTACAATCATTTCCTCTAATTGAATCAGAATCTGGCTTTGGTCGTGGCACTTCTATACCACCTAATGGTGTTGCCTATATACATATAATAACTCCTGACACTCTACTGAAAACATATCAATACAAACCAGAATACAGAGTTAATGTAGATGATTTTGAAATAGATATAAATGGGACTGCTCTATTCAATCAATACAATTCAGAAGAGGAAGCATATGAGATTTGTGCTGTGAATCTGAATACGCAAAAAAAACAGATAGGTTTTAAACAGACATATGATGAAGCTATTTATATACATGCTAATAACATAAAAGTAGAAGGAGATGTGATTTGTTTTAATTATCGTTATACTGACCGGGACTATGGGCATCATGAGGTTCCTAAATTTAGTTTAAACGGTGGAGAAACCTGGCAAACCTTGGGAACTTATAAATTGGATGCATTAGATTTTGAAATATACAATGGTGAAATATATATTTCAGGTTACAATGGAGTCTATATTAGAGAAGATGATGAATCTTATACTAATCTTATGGACAATTTAGATATCTCAGATTTTTTAGTGAACAAGATTGAAATAGATCCAAAACATCGAATATATGCATATACTACAAAAGGCGTGTATATTTCAGATCCAATTATAGTTTCAGTAGAAGATAATTCAAGATCAGGCAGCTCAGATTTAAACAGTAGCTTAATTTATCCAAATCCTAGTACAAACTCAGCGGATATAGCTTTTGCATTAGATGATGCAGAAGAAATTAAGATTATGATTTATGACAATTCAGGTCGTTTAGTCGAGACACTTCATTCGGGTTTACTAGAAGCAGGAGAACATACTTTTTCATGGAACTGTGCTAATGTTAGTTCAGGTAAGTATATCTGTAATATCAGAGGGAATAGTGTATTTAAGTCGCTGAAGGTAGTGGTGGCGAGGTAAGGCCTGTAAAATGCCGGAACCTCCCCGAGGTTCTTTACAGAATCTAGACCCTACTCATAAATGAGGGTGAAATGCAGTTGGGATTTAGATTAGGATAATAATATGCCTCCTTATCAAAGCGATATGCTGAGCTCAAGATGGGAAAATGTACAATTTGGATTGAAATTAGGATAAAAAACAACAAAAGAGGACAATCAAAATGCAAAAACTAGTACTTATTTTTTTACTTCTTCTACCTAATTGCGTGCAGGCACAGGAATTTGAAAATGTACTCTGGTGGAAGGCTTTGGATAATGAAGCAGAAGTAGTTGATGTTGCTATTTCGCCGGATGGTAAATATTTTCTGTCTTTAACAGAAAAATTACAACTGTGGGATGCTAATAATGGCGACTTTATACTAAATTTTGAGTTAGATAACTACTTAGGTTATGCTGATATTTATTTCTCAAATGATAGTAAATATGTTTATGCTGATAATGAGATGAAAGAAGGTGATTTTGCCATTTGGGAAGTTGCAACGGGTAAAATATACAGAAGATTTAGCTTTCAGAATGATATATATGACGCAAGAATGTCTAACGATGGGAAAATAATTGCTTTTATAGATAATTATGACATTATTTCTGTCTATGACATTGAAACGCAAGAACTAATAGCGTCAGAAAAGCAGAAACCTGTTTTTTCAAGTGACTTATGGATAAGAGGTGGCATCACCTTTTCTCCTGATGATAAATATATTATATTTATTAGATCAGAATTTGGTTATGGAAATAAATTACATGGAATAGATTTTTTGGATCCCTTTACTTTAGATGAGCTTGAAAATCCGGGAGTTGTTACTTTAGGGGAACAAACCTCAAATATAGAATTTAGTCGAGATGGGAAGTATTTATTTTTATACACTGGTGATGGTTCATCTTATGGAACTATGCCAAAAGCTATATATACTTATCCTGTGTTAAAAGAAATAACATTTAACTTAGAATTTTCAGATTTGTTTCCAACTAATTATTATTTTTCGCCTATAAGCGATGAAGTTTTAATTGATTTTAGTGAATATGAAGTATACGATAGATATTTCTACGTTTTACCTAGAAAAAACGTAGATGTTCGCAATTATTCTAAGTTACCCAAACTACCTTTTATGTATTTAAGGGATTCAGATACTTCAGGAAAAAAAATGCCTGGATTCCGTGCAAGAGTTGCAAGTATTCATACAAAAGATACAATGGGTGTTTTTCTCCCTCCATGGAATACCTCAAAAGTAAAAGAGAAGACTAATAATAATGAAGATAAAATATATCCAAATCCTAGTACAAACTCAGCGGATATAGCTTTTGCATTAGATGATGCAGAAGAAATTAAAATTATGATTTATGACAATTCAGGACGTATGGTTGAGACACTTCATTCTGGCTTATTAGAAGCAGGAGAACATACTTTTTCATGGAACTGTTCCAATGTTAGTTCAGGTAAGTATATCTGTAATATCAGAGGGAATAGTGTATTTAAATCTATGCAGTTGGTGGTGGCTAGGTAAGGCTTGTATAACGCCTAAACCTCCCCGAGATTCTTTACAGAATCTAGACCCTACTCATAAATGAGGGTGAAATGCAGTTGGGATTTAGATTAGGATAATATGCCTCCTTATCAAAGCAATGTGCTGAGCTCAAGAGGGGAAAATGTACAATTTGGATTGAAATTAGGATAAAAACAACAAAAGAGGATAATCAAAATGCAAAAACTAGTACTTATTTTTTTACTTCTTCTACCTAATTACCTGCAGGCACAGGAATTTGAAAATGTGCTCTGGTGGAAGGCATTGGATAATGAAGCAGGAGTAGATGATGTAGCTATTTCGCCGGATGGGGAATATTTTCTGTCTTTAACAGAAAAATTGCAACTGTGGGATGCTAACAATGGCGACTTTATACTAGATTTTGAGTTAGATAACTATTTAGTTAATGCTGATATTTTTTTCTCCAATGATAGTAAATATGTTTATGCTAATAGAGAGATGAAAGAAGGGGATTTTGCTATTTGGGAAGTTGCGACGGGTAAAATATATCGTCGATTTGTCACTCAATATGAAATTTATGATGCTTCAATGTCAAGCGATGGGCAAAGAATTGCACTACTCGGGTCAGACGATCAAATCCATGTATTTGATATTGAAACACAGGTTTTAATTGCATCTACACATTTTAAAAAATTTATTGTTGGTGGTATTACATATTCTCCCGATGATAAGTATATTCTTTATGGATGGAGAACAAATAAAGGAGAAGATCATGGTATTTATTGGTTGGATGCAAATACTTTGGAAACTCATGACTATATGCCTCAGCACGCACATGAAAAAGCAACATCTGATGTTGCTTTTAGTAGAGATGGAAAATTTATGTTGCTATATACCGGAGCGAATTCTTATGGTGAAATCCCCACTGCTATTTATAATTATCCTGAATTGAAAGAACAAACAATCGATTTTGATAAAGATACGCTTGTAAATGCAAATTTTTATTTATCTCCAGTAAGTAATGAAGTTATAGCAGATTTTGAATCATCATACTCATACAGTATAGATCTCTATATCTTTAATATGAATGATAAACATCCATTAAAACAACCTAAATTAAATCATGTTCCATTCTTTTTTTTAAGGGATGCTGATACATCAGGTAAAAAAATGCCAGGGTATTATCCTAGGCTTTCAGGTTTGACAACTATTGACACAATAGGTGTTTTCCTTCCTCCGTGGAATACCACAAAAGTAAAAGAGAAGACAAATAATAATGAAGATAAAATATATCCAAATCCTAGTACTAACTCAGCGGATATAGCTTTTGCATTAGAAGCAGCAGAAGAAATTAAAATTATGATTTATGACAATTCAGGTCGTTTGATCGAGACACTTCATTCGGGTTTACTCGAAGCAGGAGAACATACTTTTTCATGGAACTGTTCTAATGTTAGTTCAGGTAAGTATATCTGTAATATCAGAGGGAACAGTGTATTTAAGTCAATGCAGGTGGTGGTGGCTAGGTAAGGCTTGGTGAACACCTAAACCTCCCCGAGATTCTTTCCAGAATCTCGCCCCTCCTTGTAAATGAGGGTGAAATGCGTGGTGTGGATAATAATATTATGCTTCCTTATCAAAGCGATATGCTGAGCTCAAGATGGGAAAATGTACAATTTGGATTGAGATTAGGATAAAAAATAACAAAAGAGGACAATCAATATGCAAAAACTAGTACTTATTTTTTTACTGTTTCTACCTAATTACCTGCAGGCACAGGAATTTGAAAATGTGCTCTGGTGGAAGGCTTTGGATAATGAATCAGGAGTAGATGATGTAGCTATTTCGCCGGATGGTAAATATTTTCTGTCTTTAACAGAAAAATTGCAATTGTGGGATGCAAATAACGGAGACTTTATTTTAGATTTCGAATTAGACAATTATTTGTGGGACGACAATATTGAGTTTTCTAATAATAGTAAATATCTTTATTCATCAAGTGAAATGCGAGATGGAGATTTTGCAATTTGGGAAGTGGAAACAGGAAAAATTTATAGAAGATTTAGTTTTTCCAGATCTATCGATGATGCATCAATGTCCACTGATAGCAAGAGAATAGCCGTTTTAGATGAAACTGATTTATTATCTGTATATGATATAGAAACTAAACAGCTAATCGCTTCAAGACAATTAAATGAATATGTCACAGCAGGAATTACATATTCTCCGGATGATAAGTATATCCTTTATTGCTGGAGAACAAATAAAGGAGAAGAACATGGTATTTATTGGTTGGATGCAAATACTTTAGAAACATTCAAATTTATGCCTCCTAATACTGATCAATATATTACATCTGATGTTGAGTTTAGCAGAGATGGGAAATACATGCTAATATTTAAAGGTAACTACTATGGTGAGATTCCGTCACTTATTTTTACTTATCCTGACTTAGAAGAAATTCCAATTGATTATGATTCTGATGATTATTCTGTTGCAAATTTCTTTTTGTCACCAATTACTAATGAAGTAATCATAGATTTACATCATGCCGGTGATTATCATAATAATTTTTATGTAGTACCACTTGGACAAGCTAAAGTAAAAGAATTTTCTGGTAGCACGAATACACCATTTTACTTTCTCCGAGATACAGATACTTCAGGGCAAAGAATGCCTGGATTTTTCCCAAGAGTTACCTTTGTATCTACCACTGACACAATTGGTGTTTTTCTCCCTCCATGGAATACCACAAAAGTAAAAGAGAAGACAAATAATAATGAAGATAAAATTTATCCAAATCCTAGTACAAACTCAGCGGATATAGCTTTTGCATTAGATGATGCAGAAGAAATTAAGATTATGATTTATGACAATTCAGGTCGTTTAGTCGAGACACTTCATTCGGGTTTACTAGAAGCAGGAGAACATACTTTTTCATGGAACTGTGCTAATGTTAGTTCAGGTAAGTATATCTGTAATATCAGAGGGAATAGTGTATTTAAGTCGCTGAAGGTAGTGGTGGCGAGGTAAGGCCTGTAAAATGCCGGAACCTCCCCGAGATTCTTTACAGAATCTAGACCCTACTCATAAAAGTGAGTGAAATACTTTTCGGATAATAATTATTATAAAAATGAGACTTCTTGTCAGACTAGAGGTTTAGTGGATTCGGTAGTATTTACCTGTTTAAGTAAAATAGAAAAGCCCGAGATTGTTTAATTTCGGGCTTTTTTTCAAACTTTATAATGCGTAGTACATTGAAATTTTAAACTGATTATAGTGGAAAGAAGGCGAACCGCTGTAAGGTGCGTACATTTCTTTTTTGTTTATGTTATCTAGCAATAGGTTATACGCTCCCCGCAATACAAAATCAAGTATCGGAGTGAAACTATTTACGCCAACAAGTGCTTCAAGCCCTTCAGTAAGAACACCTTCTCCTAAAGCATATAAAGCTTTAGTTAATAAAAACTTGTATGGCAGGAAGTGATGAAGAACATGGTTTGACTCGAATCCTGCATCAAAAGCAAAGTTTGCTACAGGTGCGTATGTTAGACCCCATTTATATGTATGACCAAAGTTCGTTGAAGTAAGATAGTCATCTTCTTCATCTGTTATTCGAGCATATCCTTCATAGAATTTGTCCTTAAATTCAGATTTTAGATCTATACTAGTCCAAGTTAGAGCGCTTCCGACATAAAATCCAAGCATGTGGTTAGGAGAAAATTCCCAGGCCTTACCATCAACGTCAGATAATTGGAAAGACATTGTGCTAAACTCATTTAAGGATTCGCCTGTGAAATCACTAAAGTTAAGTATAAAGGCACTTTGATCGACATCATATATATCAGAGAATTCTAAAAGTTGTTGATTTCTACTTCCCAAAAATATGCCATAAGAAAGATTACCATCAGCAAATGGGTCGCTGGCTTTATTGAGGGTTGTACCAAAATTTATACCAACCAGTGAGTTTCGCATATTATTAAGTTCTAAACTGTCCAAATCAATAGCTTTGGCAGATACTGAACAAAATAGTAAGATAAGTAGTGTTGTAATTTTCTTCATATTCCGGCTTTGTTTCAAATTGTTTAACATGTATTTCAAACTATTAGACAGTATAACGAACAAAGTTCGCAAAAGATACTATTTAATAAAAATTTTATGGAAATGATTTTCATCATTATCAATGATGGAAATTTAAACAGATTATTGCAAAACTGCTAATTCTTCCTAAACCGCAAATATAAAAGGAGCTGATTAGTTTAAACAAATACCGTAATTGCATTTTTACTAATTCTATACGATTTTGTTTTTTATTTCTTATATTAGAAAAATGCTAACGGCTAATTAACACTCACACTCACATAAATATATCATTCAGGGGACAACATGAATAAGATAGTTGAAGCCAGGTTTATTGGTCCCGAAATTAAGCTTTTTAGAATAGAAGCTCCAAAAATTGCTGAAAAACGCAAAGCAGGCCAATTTATAATACTAAGAGTACACGAAAACGGCGAGAGAATTCCTCTTACTATAGCCGATTCAAATACAAATGATGGTACAATCACGATTATAGTTCAAGGTGTAGGCAAGACTACAAAAATGCTTAACAACATGGAAGCAGGTGATTATATCAGAGATTTAGTAGGCCCTTTGGGTAAAGCATCTCATATAGAAAACTTCGGTACTGCTGTTTCTATAGGCGGTGGCGTGGGTACTGCAATTGCTTACCCTACTGCTAAAGCACTAAAAGAATCAGGGAATCATGTTATAAGCATCATCGGTGGCAGATCTAAGGAACACGTTATTCTTGAAAACGAAATGAAAGCTGTTGCTGATGAAGTTTATCCAACCACAGATGACGGGTCTTATGGTTATCATGGTTTTGTAACTGATAAATTGCAAGAGCTTTTAGATGAAGGCAGAAAAATAGATTTTGTATTGGCAATTGGCCCTATTCCGATGATGAGAGCTATTGCTGAACTTACTCGCCCACTTGGCATAAAAACAGTTGTCAGCTTAAACCCTGTTATGGTGGATGGTACCGGAATGTGTGGCGGATGTCGCGCTACAGTTGGCGGAAAAACTGTCTTTGTATGTGTAGATGGTCCTGAATTTGATGCACATGAAGTGGATTTTGATATGTTAAGAAACAGAAACTTTATGTACCATGAGCAGGAAACTGTTTCCAAAGAAGATCATGATTGTAATATGGATAAGATGTTTAATGCCGGCATGAAGGAGAATAAGTAATGGCTGAGTTGACTAAAAAAGAAAGAATGGCTATTCAAAGACATAAAATGCCTGAACAAGATCCAAATGTAAGAAATAAAAACTTTAAAGAAGTAAACTTAGGTTACGATCCTGAGACAGCTATGCAAGAGGCTAACAGATGTATTCAGTGTAAAAATCCTCTTTGCGTGAATGGCTGCCCGGTAAGCGTAAAAATACCTCAGTTTATAGAGCAAATCGCGCTTAAAAACTTTGATAAAGCTGCTGATATTTTAAAAGAAGATAATGCTTTGCCTGCAGTGTGCGGTCGCGTTTGCCCGCAGGAAGAACAATGTGAAAAAGTATGTATCCTTGGTAAAAAAGGTACACCTGTAGCAATCGGTTATCTTGAAAGATTTGCTGCTGACTGGCAAAGAAACAATATGGAACCAAAATTACCTGAAATAAACGAAAAATCGGGTCAAAAAGTTGCTATTATTGGCGGTGGCCCTGCCGGACTAAGCTGCGCAGGTGATCTAATTCAGATGGGACATGAAGTTACTGTATTTGAAGCTTTGCATGCAATCGGCGGCGTTTTGATGTACGGTATTCCTGAATTCCGTCTTCCTAAAGAAATAGTACAAGCTGAAGTAGAAAACTTGAAAAAGCTGGGTGTCAAATTTGAAACTAACTATGTTGTTGGTTTGACGGAAACTTTAGAAGAGCTTATGCTTCGCTTCGATGCTGCATTTATTGGTGTTGGAGCAGGTTTGCCTTACTTCTTAAATATTCCGGGTGAACATCTGAACGGCGTTTATTCTTCTAATGAATATCTAACTCGCGTAAATCTAATGAAAGCGTACGATTTTCCTAATAACGACACTCCTATGTTTGACGTCAAAGGTAAAACAGTAGCTGTGTTTGGTGGTGGTAACACTGCTATGGATGCAGTTAGAACTGCTCTTCGACTGGGTGCGAAAAGAGCAATGATCATTTACCGCAGAACTGAAGCTGAAATGCCTGCACGTGTTGAAGAAATTCACCATGCCAAAGAAGAAGGTGTTGAGTTCTTACTATTACACAACCCGACAGAGCTAATTGGTGATGAAAAAGGCTGGTTGCATTCAATGAAATTGCAAAAAATGGAATTAGGCGAACCTGATGCTTCAGGTAGAAGAAGACCTGTTCCTATTGAAGGCGCAATTGAAGACGTAGATGTGCAGGTAGCAGTTGTAGCGATTGGTAACGGTTCTAACCCGATTATCAGCCAATCTACTCCGGATTTAGATGTAAACAAATGGGGTAATATTCTAGTTGATGAAAAAACAATGCGTACCAACAAAAAAGGTATCTTTGCTGGTGGTGACATTGTTACAGGTGGTGCAACAGTTATCCTTGCAATGGGTGCAGGAAGAACTGCCGCGGAGTCTATTAACGAATATCTGAAAAACAAGGATACTTGGCTCTAAGATTTAGACAAATATCTTGATATATACGAATCCGCAAGTGCTTATATGCAGTTGCGGATTTTTTTATACTTTGAATCAAATAATACTAAAAAACTCAGCTATTTACAATTATGTACATTCTATCAATTCATTTTGCAATAACTAAATATTACAGTATATTACAATTTATTGTAAATATAATTATAGAATAGTAAAATTATGAAAAAGCTTATAACTCTTTTTATCATATTAATGGCATACACTTCCTCTGGGCAATCACTTTCTGTATTTGATGTTGATACTACTGATTTTCCAATCATGCGAGCAAAGTTTTATGCAACTGACTCATCAGGTAATCAAATAACAAATTTGAATGAGTCGGATTTCAAGATTACAGAGAATGGAGAAGAGAGAAATGTATTAAGTGTTAGTTGCCCGACTCTAAAAGAGCCGGAAGCTATCTCTAGTGTTTTAACTATTGATGTTAGTGGTTCAATGTCCGGCAACAATATAGAAATGGCAAAAGAAGCATCAAAGGCTTGGGTAAATGGCTTACCTCTAGGTAGATCGGAGTGTGCTATAACTTCATTTAACGAGACAAATCAATATATCCAGGATTTTACAACTGATAGAAATAGATTATTGAACAAAATAAATACTTTAACTGCCGGTGGTGGTACTGATTTTAATGCAGCTTTTGTAAATCCCCTCGCAGGTGGTTTATTAGCTTTAGAGAAAGCGAAATACAAAAAAGTTATGGTGCTGATAACAGATGGATATGCAAGTGGGAATGAAAATCAAATTCTATCGAAAGCACAGTCAATTGGAGCAACTGTCTATTGTGTGACTATAGGTTATAAGTGTCCTGATATTTTAAAAAATATTTCAGAACAAACAGGTGGGAAATGGTTCGAAAATGTTACAACCGTAGAAGAAGCAATAAAAATATATAGTCAATTATTGATTTTTGCACAAGAAAACGAGCCATGTGAGATAGAATGGGAGAGTGATATCAATTGTGAGTTTTCAAGATATACTCAAATAAAATATCTTCCTGGCAACTTAATTGATCAGAAATATTATTTATTACCTAAGAGCAAAAGTATTTTTATAGAAATTTCACCTTCAGCTGTAAGGTTTTTTAATATTAAACCTGGAACAACAATCGATACTACTATAACATTCACTGCTTTATTTTCAGATGTAATTATAAATGATATACAAAGTCAACAAACAAATTTCGATATTACACCTAAAAGCTTTACCCTAAAAAAAGGTGAGAGTAGAGATATAGTTATCACGTTTAAACCTGAAGATAAAAAATACAAAATAAATAAATATGAAATTTTCAAAGATGGTTGTCCTGACAATCAATTTATTTATGTATCAAGTAGTTATAATGGTAATATTGAAGATTATAATACACTTCAAGTTGTACATCCGAATGGTGGTGAAGAATTTCTATCTGGTTCTGACACAATAATAACTTGGGCTGGTATAACTCCTAGTGATTCTACAACAATAGAACTTAGTACAAACAGTGGGGTTTCTTGGAAAAATGTAGCAAATTTTGCAGACCAAAATGAATATAAATGGAATATCCCATCAAATATTCTCTCGCAAGAGTGTTTAGTAAGAGTTTCGCAAAATGTAACGACAGCTGAAGATATTCTAGAATGGAAAAATAATATTGGAGGTAGTAATACTGAAATACTTAGCTCTTTAAGCTATACTAAAGATGGGGGATGTATTGCAGGAATTACTTCTTATTCTAATGATGGTGATATGGTAATAAATAAAGGAGATGGTGATGCTATAATAGTAAAGTTTAGTGCTAATGGTTCTAAAATGTGGCAAATTAACCTTGGTGGCTCGGGTCTAGATCATATAAACTCTATTAAACAAACTAATGATATGGGATATATTTTGGTTGGATTTACAACTTCCTCAGATGGAGATATCCCATCAAATATAGGGAAACGAGATTTATGGGTTGTGAAGTTATCTACGCTGGGTGAAATACAATGGCAAAAAATTTATGGTGGTTCTGAAAATGATGTAGGTAATTCGATTAATCAAACTTCTGATAATGGCTACATAATAGCTGGCTGTACTTTTTCTAATGATTATTATCTCGATACAAAAAAAGGAGGGTATAGCGGAAGAGGTGTTTTGGGAGATGCCTGGGTTTTGAAATTAAACATGTATGGTGATATATCTTGGCATGTTTGTATTGGTGGAGATCGTACAGATATTGCTAATGATGTGATAGAGACCAATGATCAAGGATATGCTGCCGCAATCACTTCACATTCTAAAGATTACGATTTTAAAAAGGGTTCTTATAATGAAGTTGGATGGATATTTAAATTTACTAAAGATGGGAGTCTCGAATGGAAGGATTTCTTTTTTGGATATGTAGATAATGAATTTAACTCCATATTTCAGACAAAAAGGAATGATTTTATTATTGCAGGAAGCATTAATAACAAAGGCTTAATTTTAAAAATAGATAAAAACGGTCAAAAAATTTGGTCAAAATCTATAGGTGAAAATGGGAGTGAAAATTTTTACGCAATTCAAAGTAAATCAGATACTAGCTACATAGCAGTTGGTTACTCAAGTTCTTCAGATGATTTATTTAAGGAAAACAAAGGGGATAAGGACTTTTGGATTTATAGAATTTCAGACAATGGAGAACTGATTCGTCATGAATCTTATGGTGGAAGTTCTGCAGATATTGCAACTGTCATTTCAATTTCTCCAAAGGGGACAACCTATGTTGCCGGGTATTCTAACTCATCTGACGGTGATTTTAGCGAAAACAAAGGGGATAACGATGGATGGATTCTAAAATATGGTAATACTTTAAACAACGTAAATTGTGATACATCCGACGCAGTCTTCTCCATAGTAGCACCGGAAGTTTCCAGCCGTGATATAGATATGGGCGATGTTGTTATAAATACTAGTAAAGATTCTGTTATTACTTCATTTATAGATAATATAGGTCAGTGGGATTGCAGAATTGATTCAATATATTTTGAAGGAGCAGATGCTGATTACTTCAAATTGAATGGTCCGCTCCCTGTATATACTGTGGCAATTGGTAGTAAACAGATGGCTGAGTTTAAATTCTCACCAACTGAAGTTAGAGATTATTCTGCTCAGATTGTAATAGTAACACAGGCAGATACTATATATCAAAATATAATAGGGCGCGGAGTTAAACAGCAAATTGCAGCAAATGCTGAGATTATTGACTTCGGCATTCGTGAGCTGTATAATTATGCAGATACAAATGCGGTATGTATATACAATGTCTCTAATAATCCAATTAATATTACTAAAATTGAAATGCTTGGCCCTGATAAAGAACAGTTTTTATTCCTGGATCCGGATCCAACTGCACCTTTTACATTGCAGGCTAATACAGCATATAACATGAATCTACGCTTTAATCCAATATATATGGGCAGAACAAGCGGACAGATCGCATTCCATTTCAATGGAGCCGGTTCACCTGCTATTTTGCAACTCTATGGTGCAGGAATTGGTGCAGAACTAGCTGCTTCATCTGACTCTGCTTATGTAGGCGATGTTATTGGAATTGATATCAAGTTTGTAAATAATGATATTAAAAAATTTGCTGAAGTTATTGGTTCTTTTGAAGGAGTAGTCCGTGTTGAAAGTAGCATATTAGGAACACTTCACAAAGAAGATTTAGTTGAAATCAAAGCTGATTCAGCTTATATAAAATTTAAAGGTGATACAAATCCTGAGAACAGCACTTTAGCAACTATCCCTCTCAAGGTAGCTTTAGGCAGAATGTCCGGTACAACTATAGATTTTGAATATGTAAAATGGTTTGATACTGAGGGCAATGAGCTGGTTTATGATACAGATTTTAGCAGTGGATATTTCAAACAACTTGGTATTTGCGAGCAAGGCGGCAAACGCTTATTTAACCCAACAGGCGAAGTGGGCATTTCTTCTTTGTCGCCAAATCCTGCGGAGGATAAGCTACAAATAACAGTCAAATTGATTGAAGAAGGTCAGACAAAGCTGGAACTTTATAATGAACTAGGCAATCGCATCCGTACGATTATTGATGAATCTATAAGCAATCCGGGTGAACGCATCTTTAACGAAAACCTGGATAATGTCCCAAGTGGATCTTATACTATTATTCTGACAACTCCAAGTTACAGGCAGGTAGAAAATCTGATTATTAAGAAGTAGCGTGAAATATATTTTGAAGCACGGTTTTTTTGATTTGAATTACAACGCAAATATTGGACTAAAATAAGCCAGAATGAATTAACTATTCTTTATTTTGTTTTCTCACTTTGTTTGCTGATTTTTGGAATCTTTCATATAACAAAAACTCCGAGACTTCGATGAAAAAGAATATCTTGATTATATATACCGGTGGCACAATTGGCATGAAAAAATCAGGTAATGGTTATGCACCGGATCCCGATTTTGCTATTAAAGTCAGGCAAATCCCTGAATTGTACGAACCTGGTATGCCTGCATTTGATATTATTTCCTTAGACCCTATTTTGGATTCTTCTAATATGAATCCTGCTGATTGGGATTATATCGTTAGAGTTATCTTTGAAAACTATGCAAAATATGACGGATTTATAGTATTGCATGGCACTGATACTATGGCATACACTGCTTCAGCATTGTCTTTTATGCTGGAAAATCTGAATGTGCCGGTTATTGTGACAGGTTCGCAAATCCCAATGTGCGAAGTAAGAAATGATGCGCGAGATAATATTATAACTTCACTTCTTATTTGCGGTAGTATAGGCGATGATTTGCGAGGCAAGGTGACGCTTTATTTCGAAAATAAATTGATGTTAGGTTGCCGAACTGTTAAAACAGATGCTTTAGGTTTCTCTGCTTTCGAATCGCCAAATTTCCCTCCTGTTGCCAATGTCGGAGTAAAGATAAACATAAATCAGTTTACACATGGAATTGAGTTTGATCCAGGTGTTTTTAAAGCACCCGAAGAATCTCCTGTAGAAAACATGGTGCCTGCACAGAGAGAGGGAGAAAGTGAACAATTCCACTATATTGAAAGTGATAAATCCAATAAATTTGAAGTTGCTGTAATCAGATTATTCCCCGGAATTTCCGGAGATTTTATGCGAAATATTATGCAGGCTCCTATCAAAGGTCTTGTCATAGAAGCTTACGGAGTAGGAAACGGCCCTTCTAAAGAAAGTAATTTTGATTTATTTTCTGCAATAAAAGAAGGTGTGGATAGTGGCATAGTTGCAGTTGCAGTTACACAATGTCTGCGTGGCGGGATAATGCTTGACCAATATGAAGCTTCATTAAAAACTGCCGGAGTTATTAGTGGTAAAGATATGACTACCGAAGCCGCACTTGCGAAACTTTATTACCTGATCAGCAAAAAACAATACTCTGCTACTGAAGTCAGAAACCGAATAGGCAAGAATTTGCGCGGTGAATTGACTGATATTTAGTGTATAAGTTGAAATTTTATTCCGGAGCCTTCTTTACTTTTCATGTATAGAAGGCTTTTTCATATCATCAAAGTGAATGTTGCTTAGAAACTTATTCTTCTATAAACTCAATCCTTATTTTAAAATCTATAGCTATAAATAAGCAAGTTAATAAAAACTATAATAATTATACTGTTTAATTAAAAAACATCTTGCTATATTTTAATATATTTGATATATTATTTTCAAATATAGTATTGTTATTTAGTTCCGAGAAAACAGATGAAACAGCTGTTTATTTTTTTAATTTCTGTTTTTTTTATCTCATCATGGCAGATAAAAATTGCAAATGCTCAAGATGTCGTTACAATTCAGGAAACTGAAGACAACATTATTACGGGTGCGAAGAAGCTAATATATAACGATTCAATTCTTGCTCTGATTGATGTGAGCAAAAGAGAGTTGTTCGTAATCAATAGAGATGGTGAAATAGTAAAGAAAATTACTCCTGAGGATTCATATTCTGATTCGATTACAGTACAAAGTTCTGATGTATCTTGGTTCAATAATGCCATAAAATTTAAAGATTTACAGAATAGATTTCCAATATTATTCAAAGATAAAGCTATAGACAATTACTATATCCACGAGATATATGATTGTACATTCTTTGATAACTATATAGGCTATACTAGTCTAATAGCAACATTTGTACCTGAAACTGATACAACTCCATATTTCAGTGTCAGACCACTTTCTGGTTTTGTGACTGAAACAATATCTAAAAGCAATAATCAAGCTAGTGTGGACTTTATTAAGCTATTTAACAACTCAAAGACACAAGGAACAAATGAATTGTTTTATTACGGAAAATTTTCCAATACCTTTTTATCTGATTGTTTAAATGAAAGCTTAATTTGGCGAGACGTAAATTTGGATACTGTCAACTTTGACTCGCTTTATAGATTCACTGAATATAACAGGAATATAGAACCTATCAAATTAGTTCAAAGCATTCCGAAAGAGTTAGCATCTAGAGAAATATCTTTTATACTTGCAAACCGAGTCACTCAAACCTCAGATTCCGCATTTTGGTCAATAGGGAATTATCATGATATGGTTTATAACTTGAAAGATGGTAGTAAATTTCAATTAAACACTCCGGGTAATACCTGTAGTAAATTTATTGAACAGCTAATCTATTACGAGTTTAATAACAAAGACAGTCTCCGATATAAATATGAAGAATTTGCAAAATACCTCAATTACGAAGTACTAAGCTTAGATGCTACACCTGAAGATGATCTTATTTTTGATTTGCTGCATGCGGTTATGAACAAAGAAACAGGTAAAAAAGAGCAGTATCATATTCTTCAAAAATACTCAAGATCCGGTGAGCTTTTGGGTGAAAAAGTATTTCCTCAAGACGGCAAGCTTGGCAAACTGCAGCGCATAGCATACTCCGCAGAGCGTGATGAATTTGCATTCCTGATATTTAAAGATGAAAAATGGCTTTTAGCTTATTCTAAGGAGGATAAAGTATGGTAAAGCATATATTATCAATATTACTTCTTTGCATTGGAATCTGCACTGCAATGTCCCAGGATGTCGTTACTATCCAAGAGACAGAGGATGCAATCATAACCGGTGCAAGGAAAATGATATATCAAGATAGCCTGATTCTTATTGGAGATGTAAATTGTAAGGAAATATTTCTTATTAATAGGCAAGGGAATATATTGAAGACCTGTACTTCTAATGATAATTATGGTGATTCTTTAATTTTTAGTGCAAAAGAATACTTTAAAGATGTTACATTCTACAATATTGATACTTATAGAGACTATGCTCCTACAGTGTTTGAAAATGGAAAAATCACACAACTACTGGCCAATTCGGTTAGTGATTTCAATATTGTTGACTCTAATGTTGTTTATAGTGGGCTTTTTTCTACACTTGCTAAACAAAATGTAGAAGACGAAAAGTTTTTCATGTACCCACTGCCTAGCGCTGTTAGCACATCTATCGATAAATCTGATTCTAGTTCAACAGTGAGCCTTATCAAACCATTTGAAAATTCACTCACCACAGGTTTAAATAATTGCTTTTACTATGGTAAAATATTCAGACACTTTTTTGTCTAATTGTCTAGATGAAAATTTGGACAACCTTATGAATGATCCACAGACATTGAATTTTGATTCTATTTATAGGTTTGTGGAATATAATCGGGATTATGAGCCTATTGCTTTTCAAATGGCTACACCAAAAGAATTACGCTATAGAGTATTTGTACAATTTCTGAAATCATTGGTAACACAGACTTCTGATTCTGCATTTTGGGCTACTTTTAATTACTATCCTGTAGTATATAATATTAAAGAAAATACAAGTTTTGCACTCAATCTGCCAAACATCACGAATGATACTATGCTGAATAAGCTGCGCTATTACGAACGAAATGAAAATGACAGAATTAGAATTGCTTTTATAAGGTTTAAGGAATATCTCAATTATGAAGTCCTTAGTATAAATGCTACTCAGGATAATCATTTAATAATTGACATTCTTCACGCAGGAAAAAACGAAGAAACAGGCAAAAAAGAGCAGTATCATATTCTTCAAAAATATTCAAGATCCGGTGAGCTTTTGGGTGAAAAAGTATTCCCACAAGACGGCAAGCTCGGAAATCTGCAGCGCATAGCTTACTCCGCAGAGCGCGATGAATTCGCATTCCTAATATTTAAAGATGAAAAATGGCTTTTAGCTTATTCTAAGGAGGATAAAGTATGGTAAGGAAGTATGCTTTAATAGTAACTACATTTTTGTGTTTATCCATGGCTCTTGTGCTAACAGTTGAGCTGATTGCCTAAAGAAACAGTGCTGGATGAATATCTGGAAATTAAAGAACGCCCCGTTTCTCTGATATTTCTTCGCACTGATGAATGTTTAGGCTGTAATAAACAGTGATGAGATGCTTCAATTTACTCAATTCGGACATAGACTGTGATGTGTATGCAGTTGTGAATGCTCGCAGGCAAATTGAATTGAAGAAATTCTCAAGATTGTTCCGCTGGAAGAAAAGCAACCATGCTTTTAAAAGAAGAAATGCAAAAAAAATTCGATATAAAAAAGAACTGCCTGGTAGTTGTTTTTGATAAAGAAGGTAACAAACTAGGTGAAGTTGGCCGCTTTGAGGAAAATGCATTTTCAAAATTATTAAAGATATATAAAGGAGATGAGGAGTAATGAAACAGTTTTTACAACTTAGTTTACTGTTAGTTTGCTTTGGAATTATTCAAGCAAAAGAGAAATGGGAAATTGAATCAGAAGGAGCGATACCTCCTATTTATGCAATGAAATATGTTGATGCAGAAAAAGATAAGTGCATAGCCTGTGGTTCAAATGGTATGATTTTGTTCTCTACAGATGGTGGGAACAATTTTGATGGAAACTTCTACACCAAGAATGATTGGGTAACCATTGAAGCAAATTCAGAAGTCACAGTTTTTGGGGGTAGAAATTTTTTCCAAACAGTAACTAATCTAATTGCATATACTTATGACCACGGGGAAAATGTACACATAGTTAATGTTGAAACTACAGAAGGAATATATGACATTAGCCTTAGAGACTATCCGGCAGTTTACTATTGCACTGTGGAAGGAAAGATATTCAAATCTGATTCTAATTTTACTGATTGGCAGGAATATGCCAAGATGGATAGTAAACCATTTTATACAATGTACGATCCACAAGGTAACCTTTGGGCTGCTGACAATGAAGGTACACTTTTTAAGTCATCAGACAATTGGAAAAACTTATGAAAAATATCAGTTCCCAGATAAAGAGTATAAAATTTACAACATGTATAAGAATAACGGTTATTTAATAATGGATGTCATTGGAGAAGATGTTGCAATCTATACTTCAGATGGTGGAGAGTCCTGGAAAACTGTTTATAATTCTAAAAAAGATATTTTAACAGATTTATGTATAGTAAACGATAATCTTATGTATATGTCTAATTACGATAATTATGCTACCAAAAACTACTATATCCACAGATGGCGGGAATAATTTTGAGCCATTGCAAGGGGTCATTACAAATGGGAGTACTGAATTGCACTTTTGCTTCAAAGATGAAACTTATGGCTTTGCTTATGGTGAGAAAAGCTCATATGGTTATGTAGTAAGATATACTAATGACACCGGAGTAGAAGAATACATAAATGCGGATGAAGAAATAAAAATCACCCCTAACCCAAGTTCAGATATTTTGCATTATAATTTTGACGGCTTAGCAGAGGCTATAGAAATAGTGGATATAAACGGGAATGTACATCCAATAAAAGAACAGGGGGCAGCAAATTGATATATCAAATCTGGCACCCGGAACTTATTTTCTTAAGATTAAATCGCAGGCAAAGGCTTACATCAAGCAGTTTGTTGTTGCAAGGTAAAGTATAATAATTGAAAAGCAGAAACTATGGTCAAGTCTCTGCTTTTTTTATGTGGGTAATTAATCCTCCAAACCTTGTTTTGTCAAGAAGGCTTACTCATGTTATACAAAACACGCATTTCACACTCTTTCACAAGGAGTGTCGAGAATCTGCCTTTTTATACACCAATCCTCTACTTGCATTCGGCAAAAACTAAGGAGCCTGAGTAAAGTAAAACAAGGCATGTTTTGGCTCACTTCGTTCGCGCTTATTGAGCTCAGCCGAAATGCAACGAACTTTATTTAATAGATAAAAAAATGTAGCTGCCTTTTGCCGAACAGTGCAATAAAAACAGTTCTAAATTGTATGAATTATATTATATTTGTTTAGTTTATCATTATTTTCGATGTTGGCTCTATGCGTTTATTTAAAATATACTTACAGATTATACTCTTTACTGTAGCTTTGTCATCCTGTTGGAGTGTTCAAAAGCCTAAACAGTTAGTATGCATAGAAGAAAAACAGGAATGTTACCCGTCGAAATGGCAAGGTACTCCGGAAGATACTTCCAGATCTACATATTCAGGCAAGCCTTATATTATACGAATCCGCGAAGTAGAAGGAATAAATACAGCCGCAAATGAAAACGCACTTAGCTATATATCGGATAATGATTTTATTCTTCAAAGCAGAAACGATGATTCGAAATTATACATCACGAACACTCTTACTGCAGAAGAAGCGATAAGAGGGGAAGCTATTGAAAATATAAAGCTCCCGAGAGCCGGTGCAGTTTCAGTTTCTGGAAACAAAATAATTTTAGCTCAAACTAGCAACGCAAAACTTCATAACCAATATAAACTAAATGAAAAATCAGAATTTATCGGTAACTCCAGACTATATGAAGGCTCGATAGCAAATAAAAAAATCAGCGATTTGAAGAAAATAGACTTTGACTTTAATGATTCAACAAGAGCGTGGATCTCCCAGCCGGCGTTAAGTCCTGATGCAGATGTAATGTTCCTTGTTATGAATAAAGATATGAAATTGAAAGGAACTGATATCTACTATTCTATTTATAAAGATTCTAGATGGTCTGAACCAAAAAATTGTGGTGATATTATAAATACTGATTGTGATGAGTTAACTCCGTTTGTATCCTATGGACGGACGTTACTTATATTTTGCAAGTAATGGAAGAGATAATGTAGGCGGTTATGATATCTTTAGAATTTCATTACCTCAAGATTTTTTTGATAATTTAAAAGCCAATCCTGCTTCAGCTTTAAATAGCCTTACTCAAGCGGAAAATCTTGGGATGCCTGTTAACAGCCAATTTGATGAGATATTTCCTTCTTCTCCTGCAAATCCGGATTCAATTTTGTATTTCAGCTCTGACAGGAACGGAATAGCTAAAGCTGCAGGAAGTTCCAGAGGCGGTTTTGATATTTTTGTAAGAAGGATATTATATCCTGATGATTATGTATTTGAGAGCAACAGAAAAAATGATTTCGATCTCAAAAACGATAAACTACGAGGACAGGATTTAGACCTTAAAACTCCGGTGCTGAATGTACCTGAAGAAAAACTAAAAAAACAGTTCCCTAGAAGAAAGATTCCTGTAATAGATTTTACTCTTTTCAAATTGAAGGGCTCAGTACAAAGTTCCTCTGATGATAAACCTGTAAAAGGCGCTGACGTAATTGCTACAAACAAGGACAAAAACGAAGTCTATGCCAGCACTAAAACTGATGACAAAGGTGAATACGAACTCTATTTAGAAAAAAACAAAGACTACAGAATCACTGCTCACGGTGATAAAGATTTTTACGATTCTTATGATGTAAGAATCGATACGAGCGATACAAGAGTCGAATTCCAAAGAGACTTTGTAGTCAATAAGCAACAGGTGATCCGCATAAATTTCCCTTATGACCAGTGGGATAATCCTTATGAATTTGTTTTGGACAGCTTAGGTCTTGAAACAAACAGAACGTGGCATATTGAATTAGAAATTTTAGCTAAAAATATTTTGAAAAATCTAGACAACATAGATCATATCGTTCTAACCGGACACACTGACTATATTGCTTCAAATAATTATAATATAAAATTAGGTAAAAAAAGAGTAGATTTTGTAATTTCGGAGTTGGAGAAACTCGGAGTTCCAAAAAAGATTTTGAAAGCATATTCAAAAGGTGAATCCGAATTACTTCCGGAACGTAAGAATGAAGACGACGAACTTTACAGAAAAAGGCTTCGCCGTGTAACTTTAGACAAAATAATGAAGAGAACAAAATAAAAATGACTCCCAAAAGACTGTTTCTTGCACTTATCAGCTTAAGCTTTATCTCTGCACTTGGTTTATACTTCTATATAAGTAGTGTGACAAGTGAAGGGATTCCTTCTATTACGCAATTGGAAAACCCGGAACAGGCTCTTGCTACCAGAGTAATGAGTAGAGATGGTACTTTGCTTGATTACTATTTCAAGCAAAGACGCGTAATGCTACCTTATGACAGTATACCTGCCGATTTTATTAATGCCTTGGTTGCTACTGAAGATAAAAACTTCTTTGATCACTGGGGTTTGCATACCGAAAGAATTGTAAAAGCAATGATAAAGAATGTCTTTATGGGAAGAAGAGAAGGCGCCTCTACTATCACTCAGCAATTAGCTAAAAACCTTTTCCTTACTCCGGAGCGTTCTTTAAAAAGAAAGCTTAGAGAAGCTAAAGTGGCTGTAATGCTTGAAGAAACGTATACAAAAAAAGAAATACTCCAAATGTATACAAACACAGTTAACTTCGGGCGTGGTGCGTACGGTATCGAAACTGCTGCACATCTCTATTTTTCTAAAGATCCAATGGATTTGGAACTTCATGAATGTGCATTCCTTGCTGGCCTGCTTAAAGCTCCTGAAACTTACAACGGGCGCAAAAACAAAGAATTAGCTTTAAAAAGAAGAAATACTGTTCTTTATCTGATGAAAGAAAATGGTTATATCGACCAGGCAATTTTTGAAGAAAGTAAATTACTCCCAATTACTGCTACAGCAGACAGAAGCGCGCAAAGTGCAGTCAAAAAGAATTCCGGCAGTTATTTTGCTCCACACTTTGTAGAGATGATTCGCCAAAACTATTCTAAAATGAATAATCTGGCTCAGTATGATCTTTATACTTCCGGCTTGACTATACATACTACTATAGATTCCAGAATTCAGAATTATCTAAATGAAGCTATAAACGAACACTTAACTGAGTTCCAAAAACAATTTGATGAAAAATGGAAATGGTCTCGGAATGCTTCTTTACTAAATGATTTGATTAAAGAAGCTATTGCTGATAATCCTGATTATAAAGATGCTGAAAGTAAAGAGGAAAAACAAAAGATCGCAAAACGTCTTAGAGGCAATAAAAGATTTTTAGATTCACTAAAAAATGCTGCTACTACAATTCAGGCAGGTGCAGTTGTGCTTGATCCGTTTACAGGTGAGATACTGGCAATGGTTGGTGCCTCTCCTAAATTTATGAGTGAAAATCCTGATGCATTACATTCTCTTAACCATACTACACAAATTACAAGACAACCTGGATCTTCTTTTAAACCTTTTGTATACTCATTAGCATTGGAACTAGGGCTTACTCCTTATGATTCTATCCCTTGCGGGTCATATTCTTACTTTACAGAGTCAGGAGATGAATGGTCGCCACGAGGAGACGGCAATTGTGAAGAGGGAGACAAAGTAACTCTTTATGATGGTTTGAGACGATCTATAAATACAGTTGCAGCAAGATTGATTACTCAATATGTTGCTCCTGAAGCAGTAGTAGATTTAGTACATAAAGCAGGTATAACTTCTAAATTAATGCCTGTGCCGGCAATAGCACTTGGCGCCGGAGAAGATGTAAGACCTATTGAACTTGCATCTGCTTATGGTATTTTCCCTTATGGCGGTTATCACGTAGAGCCATACTCAGTGTTTATGATAGAAGACAAATATGGTAATATACTTCACGAACAACGAAGCTCAGGTAAAGTTACTGATGCATTAGATAAGAATATTGCAGTGCAGATGGCATATATGATGCAGTCTGTAGTGGAACGAGGCACAGCAACAAGAATCCGCAATCACTTTAAAGATGTTGATGCTGCCGGCAAAACCGGAACTACTAATGATGCAGCTGATGCATGGTTTACAGGGTATACTCCTCAGCTTGTATGTGGCATCTGGGTTGGATTTGACGACAGACGTGTTACCTTTGACTGCATAGGTTCTGCAGGATATGGCGGACGTGCGGCAGCTCCTATTTGGGGTATCGTGATGAATAAAATTTACAGTGATAAATCTTTGCCTTATAAAAAGAAAAGATTCGATTTTTATAAAACTGATTCTACCGGTACTTTTAATATTCAGAAGTATTATGTAAGGAATCAAAAAGAATACGGTACTCCTGACGCACATGTGCAAAATCTGGATTCTGCCAGAGTTGCCAATGACACTACAGGAACATTAGCTCCATTGCTTCAAACAATAGATTCTGTAGCTTATCAAGAAACTTTTATGAGATAATAATATGTATCCTAAAATAAACTTTACAAACGGCGATACCTTAGATATTGGAACTATGTACTGCATAGGTAAAAACTATGCAAAACATGCTGCGGAAATGGGTGGAACTGTTCCCAAAGATCCGGTAGTATTTTTGAAGCCGCCGGCAGCTTTTGTAGAAGATGGTGGAACAATATATATACCTGCTATTTCAACAAATGTGCACCATGAAGTTGAACTGGTTGTTGCTATTAGTGAAGACTGTATTGATGTTGAAGAAGCAGAAGCCGGAAAATATATTGCCGGTTATGCAGTCGGTATAGATGTAACTTTGCGCGATATACAGCAAAATGCAAAAGACAATGGGAAGCCATGGGCAACAGCTAAAGGTTTTAGAAGTTCTGCCCCTATCTCAAAATTTATTCCGGCAGAAGAAATAGGTAAAAATAATCTTTTTGATTTAGAAATTAGAGTAAATGATAAGTTACGCCAAAAAGGTAAGACCAAAGACATGGAAAGAAGCGTAGAAAAGCTTATTTCATATCTTTCTAAAATATTTACACTCAGAAAAGGTGATTTGATTTTTACCGGAACTCCGGAAGGAGTAAGCCAAATTTCAAGTGGAGACTGCATCAATGCCTCTTTAGTGGGGTATGTAGATTTAAAAGTCAATGTAAAATAACAGAGCTGCTTATGATTTCAAGAGTGTTACTAATTTTAGCCGTTTCAGCTTTAATTTTATCTAGTTGTTCGAGTTTACACACTCGGACCGAAACAGATATTTATACAATTGCTGATGTGGATACTTTGCGCTCTTACGATGCTCTAAATGCTCCGGGGAATAGAGACAATGGTGTCGTTTATCCATCTTCCACAAGAGAAGAACAAGTAAGAGATATTACTATGCGAGACAGTATAGTGGAACGGAACTATCCTGATTTCATCCGTCTTGGCTTGTTTGAAGGTGTTGGTTTATTCGGTGGAGATGGTGATTACGCAATGGGCAGCGGCATTTTTGGAGTACACCCTGAGTTAGGGAACCTGACAGATGGATTCAGAGGCAATAGTGATGCCTTAGTTCCCGGAGGACTGTACAGACTAGGTATTGCTGAGTATAGGCTTAGATGGTTCCGTGATGCAAAAAACTGGACTATCGGTACTTCTGCATTCGAAGCAATCGTTCCTGATGCCCGTGGTGAAAAGATATTAGCAAGTATTCTTCCTATTTATCTTAGAAAACGTTATTATCTGGATGAAGATATACCGTATTTAGCAATTACTCCTGCTTTGGGTATAGGGCTATACCCTTCAATTTATGTAAATACTTCAGTTTCATTGGATCTTGGTTCAATTGGTGGCCTAAATTTGCGTGCTTATATAGGTTATGCTTTTGGAATGAATCCAACTTACACCCCTCAAATCAGCGGTAATGATTATGCAAGTGAAGCTCAGAATGTAAGTTTCCCTTATGCCGGACTTGGAGTCTCTGTTTTAGACTTTTTAAATTTACCTAAAGAAACTGAAACAGAGTGGAAAGATCACAAACATTCATCATGGGAAATAGGATTGTTAGATATTACACTTTTATCATCTAACACAGACGAATCTATTTTTGCTTCTACTCCAAGTAATAAGTTTCAACAGCAAACTGCTGAAAAAGATAATATGCTAATCTCAGGTATGATATTTAAGCTTGCAACTGCTAAAGTAGCACTGCCTTATTTAGATTATCATCTTTATGCCGGAACATCTTTATTCAATTTAGTTGCATTAGGAAAAGATGCTTTTGGAACCGGAATCCTTCCTTTAAGAGTAGGATACTGGCATACACTTTTGAATGATGAACTTATAGCAGAACCTTTTATCGAATATAGCTATCTTCCTTCTCAGATGTTACATATAGGTGCAGAATTTAAACTTAGACTTGCTGAAAAATTTAGTATAAAACTGGCACTTGGATATGTTAATGGTTCTACATCAACATCTATAGACGACTTTTACAATTCTGACTGGGGAGTTTCCGCAGACTTTTCAGGTGTATATGCAGGCATAGGCTTTAGTATTTTAGACAGACTGTTTTACTCTGAAGAGTTGAGATATAACAAATGATCCGTTACTCTACCATATTACTTTTTTGTCTAATTCTTCTTTCCGGTTGCAACCCGTATTTGTTTGAACTTAATAAATATGACAGAAAGAAGTACAGAAGTTTCGTGGAAAATATGAGTCGCTATGGAGCTGTCGAAAAAACTGCAGATAATGGATTTATTATTCACTCTGACGCAAGTGCCGCAATTAAAACGCCAAAAGTAACACAATCAGTCAACGATATGACTATTAAATATGCAGATGGGAAAACCGGAGACTACAGCATTATTCTTCGCACATCTATGACAAGCCTTCCATTAGGCAATTATATAGAGATGCAAGTAAATTATGAGGATTCTAAAGTTAATATAGAAGATAAAGAAACCGGTTTAAAAAAAGTCATCGCTGTAGAGATTGATTTAGAGCAAGGCAATAGAATATTTGCAATAAATGACGGAAAATATTTAAAGATATATTGGGATTGTGACGAAATATATAACTATAAAACAAGTATTCCATCATCGGAATATGTAATTATTCGGACAGATAAATATTGTAGCTTAGAAATAGAAGCCTGGGAAGTCAAATATCTTCTTGAGGATGCAAGATATGATGGAATTCCTATGTATAATATTTTTTAGAATTTTGACTAAAGTTTCTAAAAATACTGCCGAATAGGTAATTAGTAGGAAAAGTAAACATTGTTGGCAGGATGCCCGGAATCAAAATTATATTAATACACGGAGGTTGATTATGCCAACAGCAATTGCAAGTGGTGGAAGAATTCGCACCAATATCCCGGCGCAAAATGCTTATAATTCATTGGTTAAGTCCAATAATACAATTGCAAGCAAACAATTGCGCTTATCAACAGGTAAGAGAATTAACTCGGCAGCAGACGATGTAGCTGGTTATATTACTTCAAGAGCATTAGGTGCAAGAAATGGTGCTTTGCAGGCTGCAAAAATATCAACAGGCGATGCAAAGAATGTAACAGCAATTTCTCAGGATGCACTTGATAATATTAACGGTCTTTTGACTAAAATCAAAGACGCTGCAGCAACAGCTTCTTCAGGTGCCTTAGGTACTGATGAAAAAGTCGCTTTAGCAAAAGGCGCATATAGAATGGCTGAGCAAGTTCAGTTTATCACTGACTCAACTGTATTCGGTGGGAATCAATTGCTTAAAGGTGATTATTCCGGGGATTGGGTTGTAGGTTATACTCATGATAACTCAATTTTGGAAATAGGAGTCGATCTTACTTCAGGTAACACTTCTGAATTTAATATTACAGGTAGTGGTGCCGGTAACTTTGACTTGAATGCAACAGATAACTCATTGACATCTTTCGCTGGTGTAGAAGGTCTTAGCCTTCAATCATTAAATGATGTTTCTGCAACAGATTTGGGTATGTTTAGTAAAGACAATATCAACTCAACTCTTACTAGCTTATCTAGCGCATTAAACAATGTAAACAAAGTGGCTTCATACTTAGGTGGTATCGAGAACAGACTAACTTCTCAGGAAGATTTGCTTAATTCTCAGATTACAAACTACAAAGCTGCCATTTCAAGGATCGAAGATGCGGACGTGGCTCAAGAGCAATTAGAATTAGTGAAAGCTCAGTTCTTGCAACAAACTTCACTTATTTCTTTGGCTCAGTCAAATCAAAATCCGCAGTCATACTTGCAGTTGTTCTAATAATTAGCATAGTATTGTGGCGATCCTTGGTTCTGAAAAAGATAATAAAAGGCAGGCATAGTATTTGCTTGCCTTTTTTTAAAAGGATTTAAATATAAGGATTATACTTATGGCTAATGCAGCACAACAGCTTGCAGCTTCTCGAGCTTACGGAGGCGGAGGTGCCGGTGAAAAGAAAAAAGTACCGACTTATCTCGAGCAGGAAGTAATGTCTTGGAATAAAGAAAAGATTATACTTAAAATGTATGATCTATTCATAGTAAGTTGCAAGAGGAAGGACGTAACCAAAATGAGCCGAGTGCTGATTGAGCTTATGGGATCGCTCAATTTCGAATACGAAGAAACAGCTACACGATTATACAGACTATACGAATATTGCCAAAGGTGCATATTTCAGAAGAAATTTGACGAAGCTTTATACATAATCAAAGAACTTAGAGACACTTGGGCTAAAGCTTTTGATCTTGAATAGTTTGAAGGAGTAAACAAATGGTGGACTTATTTGGCTTGGCGAGCGGAAATACTTCTTCATCTTCGCAGAGTGATATACTTGTAGAGGCGTACAAGCAAACTCAGCAGGAAAAGATTAATGCTATAAATTCAAAAAGATCTGATTTAGAAAGAAGATCTGTATTCTATACTTCTTTGAATAGCCGTATAAATAGCTTGGTTAGTACTTTGGATAAGTATCAGGCAGATGATGCAGAAAAGAACTTTATCACTCGATCTGTATCTAATTCAGATGCTTCTGTGATCAGCGTTTCTGCTGATGGTGATGCTATTATAGGACTAAATACTGTAAAAGTAAATCGACTAGCAACAAATGATGTTCTCATCACTGAGAGGCAAAATCTCAGTGATGAGTTTGGTATTTCCGGCGATAAAACATTTACTTTAGAGCTTAATGAAAGATCTTTCGAAGTTAACGTATCCTTTGATGGAACGGAAACTGTAGAAGAAGCTCTGACAAAAATTACTAATGCCGTAAATGATATAGAATATGTAGATGAAGATGATAATGATCAAAAAATCACTTTGTCTGCTTCTCTTATTAAAGATACTAATACAACCGGCCGCATTACTTTTACTTCAAAAGATGCCGGTAGCGAAAATCAAATCAAAGTCTCTTCAGGAGATAGCGATTTAATGTCAAAATTAGGTTTGAGTTCAGTAGTAGGCGGCAATAGGACACAATCTTCCGGTGCAGGTTCAGGCTACTTAAAAGCTAATGCTACAGAACTTGATTCAAACGCAACAATTAATGGTATTGAAGTAACAAGATCATCAAACACTTTAGAAGATGTACTGCCGGGCTTGAGCATTAATTTGCTTAAACCTCAATCTGAAGAAGATCAGGCAGTTACATTACAGACAGAAGTGGGTACCGAAAAGGTAAAAGACTTTGTACAGCCGCTTCTGGACAATATTAATAATATTTTATCGTATCTTTCTAATGATAAGTCTTTATTGCGAAGTGAATCTGCTCCTAATACTCTGTACTATCAATTAAGAGCTTTATACTCTGAAAAAGTAGAAGGTATCCAAGGAGATGATCCTGAATATTTATCCGGGATTGGAATAAAATTTGACAATGAAAAGTTATATATAGATGACGAAGAAACTCTCACTGATTTGCTCAAGGAAGATCCTAGTAAAGTATATAACCTGTTTTTAGGTGAAAATGGCATTGTAAACAAACTTGACAATATGTTTGAAGATATGCAGGGTTCAGACGGTCTTATACTTACAAAAACAAGAAGTTTACAGGATAGAATTTCTCAAAACAAAGAAAAATTGGCTACTACCGAAGATAGAATCGCAAGACAAGCCGATGCTCTAAGGAAGCAATACGAAGATATGCTACAAGTTTATTATAATGCGGAAGCACAATACAGTCAATTTATGCAATACACATAAATTGTGTAAGAAGCTTGTACTATCCGGGGCAAGGAGGAATTAAAATGATTAATTCAATTGGAAATATATCCTCGCTGACTAATGAGAAACCGAATAATAACAAATTCGGTAATCCAAAGGTGCGCATCTCGGTTGACAAAAATGATAAGGAACTGGTAAAAGTCAAAAAGACTGAAACTGAAACCAAACCAACCGAGTCTCAGGTAAAAGTAGAAAATAATAAAGAGCAATCAGCTAAAAAAGATCTCATAGATTTCTCTGAACTTGGCGAAAAACTCAAAGAAATTATGGGAGAAAACAACCTTAGTATTGAATTTTCAATAGATAGAGATACTAACAAAATGGTTGTGAAATTTTTAGATTCTGAAACTGAGGAGGTAATTCAGCAATTCCCTCCTGACGTCACATTGAAGATTACGAAAATCATTGCCGAACACTTTGGCACTGGGCAGATTACCAATGTAAAGGTTTAAAAGCATATAATGGAAGAAATGTTTGACAAGATGCTCCAAACTGCAAAGGATATTAATATCCTTTTGGAAGATGATAATTACAATAAAAATATTTCTGATAAAATAATTGCTCTTTTTCAGAAAAAACAGCAGTATTTGGATTCAGCTATAGAATTAGGAAAAAAAAGTAATAAAGAAAACCAAATATTTTCCGATATTAGTATTAGTAAGTTAAATGAATACAAACTGTTAGAAGAAAGAAATATAGAACTTATCAAAGACAAGAAAATCTTGATCGCTGATAAGCTGAAAAAGCAGGCAAAACAAAAGTCACTGCTTATCTATTCTAAAAGGTGATAAAATGACTATAGATCATATAAAAAGTGGCGGACTTTATAAAGCTTCGGAAGCCAATCTGAAAAGCAGATACAAAGAAGATGAAAAAGCTAAAGATGCTGAATCTGCATCTGTTAGCAGAGAAGATTCTCTGCAGCTCTCAAGTGAAGCTAAAAAACTGTCTCCAATAAAAGCTAAAATTGAAAGTGGCTTTTATAACCAACCTGACGTGCTACGCGAAGTAGCTCAAAAATTAGTAAAAGAGTTCAACTTAGAGTAAATATGTTGAACTCTTTTCCGTATTTTTCCGCAAAATAATTGATAAATAGTTCGGTCTATGTATCATACACTCTGTGTTTTTTATTCCTTAGTGCAAAATATTTAATCTTTTAGCGTCTTATATTTTTTTAATTAAGATTTGTTTTGTATTTTATAGGCAGAGTTAGGGTGAGTTTAAGTATATATTATAGTTTGGAGAAACGCGTATGTCGAGAACACTAAACAAAGTTATGTTGATAGGGAATGTAGGAAGAGATCCTGAGCTTAAGTATACGCCAAGCGGAATTCCGGTTATTTTCATTTCGTCTTGCGACTTCTGAAACTTGGAAAGACAGAAATAATAATGTGCAAGAACACACTGATTGGCATACTGTTGTAGCCTGGAGAGGATTGGCAGAAGTTATTCATAAGTTAGTAACTAAAGGTTCCCGTGTTTATATAGAAGGTAGAGAATTCAAACACGCACTTTTGACGATAAAACAGGTAGCAGAAGACATGTTGTTGAAATACTCGCTGATAATATGTTGCTTTTAGAAAACAAGAAAAAAGGTGATGTTGGAGATTATAGAATGCGAGATTATGGACTCGAAGACTTAGATTCTTGAAAGTTCTTATTCTGACATGGACGCTCCACCGGAATCATCTGATATTCCTTTCTAATATTTGAAACTAAATCATTTCATATACGTTTTGGAAAAAGGCTACAAGAAGCTTTTTTCCATTTTTTTTTGTTATATTTATATTTTGATTTTTGGCAGAATGTATAGCTTTCTATAATCACTTAATTCCTTTATTCAGCCCTTGCTTTACTTTAGTGTAATGGATTATATGACTGTTTATCGGACTTATCAGATTTCTGCCAAGCAAAACAGGATAATACTAAATGAACGTTTCAAGAAATACTGAAATAAAAGTCGGGATAGTCTCTTTGGCTGCCCTTATTTTACTTGTTCTGGGAATAAGCTTAGGCAAAGGTGTCAGCTTTTCTTCCGGAGACCAGATTATTAAACTTAGATTTCCATCTTCAGGCGGTATTCAGCCTTCTGCACCTGTTGTCGTTAATGGAGTAGACAGAGGCGATGTGCAAACAATTCAAAACGATAATGGCTCGGTTCTTATCACTGCTCAGCTTGATAATATTGAAGATTTAAAAGAAGATGCTCACGCAAGAATAACCATACTTGAAATCACCGGTGGTAAAAAAATAGAGATTTATCCGGGAACTTCCACGAATAAACTGGCAGCAAACGCAGAAATTAATGGCTCAACACCCCCTGATATTTCAGAACTTGTTGCTTTGGTAGGTGAAGTCAGCGGAGATGCCATTGGTTTAGTAAGAAGATTGGATACTATTGCAGGCGAAATAACTTATCTGCTTGAAGACGGTAAATTAGCTGATGATATAAAATCTACTGTTAGAAATCTGAAAGATGTATCTCAAAATGCAAATGACTTGATTGATGATAATTATAATAATATCCAAAACTCATTAAATAATCTGGCGACTATTACTCAGGATCTAAAAGTAGCCATCAAAAATAATGAGCCAAAAATCTCAAATATTATTGATGAGTTAGAAAACACAATACAGGATATTAAACCAATAATAAGCAAAACTGATCAGGCTATATTAAATGCTGATAGACTTATTTTGCAGCTAAATGATATAGCTAAAGAAGTTAAGGAAGGCGAAGGTTTTGCAAATAAACTGATTTATGATAAGAATTTTGCAGGTACACTCGATTCCGCTTTGATAGACATATATAAATTTATAAAATTTATTGATAAAAATGGTGTAAACGTAAACCTAAGACTCGGAACTAGACCTTAATATAATATGATGTATTGTGTATAATCCCCAATCATTCAAAAATAAAACTTCAAACTATTAAAGGGCTTAGCTATGAAAAAGTTTTTACTCATTATGATGCTTTTTGGAGCTTTCCTTTTTACAGGAAAAACTAAAGCTCAGGAAGTCAAAGGAAATTTGACTGAGATAAAAGGCGTACCGGTTCTTCAAGTTTGGGGTACCCATTATGAAAGAGGCTATGCTTATGGCAAGCTTATGGCAGAACAAATAAATGTTGTGCTGATGGATTATTTTATAGGTCGATTAATGGGAAGCAACTACACTAAATATTCATCTTATTTGGGGGCAGTGAACTCGGTCTTAGAGGTTGAGCAAAAATACATTGATGAAGCACAAGGTATAGCGGACGGTTTTAATTCGACAGACTTTTCGCAAAGATTTAAAGATTTTGCAGGTAGAGACCTAAATACCATAGATTTAATTTTTACCAATAGTATTGTAGAACTAGAATCTATGTTTGGCTGCTCTTCTATAATGAGTTGGGGTGATGCAACTAAAGACGATTCTGAATTAAATGGAGAACTGGTAATAACACGCCACTTGGATTGGCAAAAAGTTCCTGAACTATACGAAAATCATATTGTAATCGCAGCTAACCCAGCTGAAGAAGATGAACAAAAGTGGGTTTCCTTCGGTTTCCCTGGTTTGTTCGGATGCCTCTCAGGAGTAAATGAAAGTAGTCTCGTCGCTTTTCAGCACATGGGCAATAAACCAAGTGGTTCACTATTAGGCAAAAAAGTAGAACCAATCTTCTTTGCCATAAGAAATGGACTCGAAAAGAAGGACTATAATAACGACGGAAAATGTAATACATCTGATCTTTTTGATGCAGTAGGTAAAAATACGACCGGTGGAGGATTTATTATTGATGCTGCCGGAGCAATTGCTCATGGAGACAGTGCAATAGTTATTGAGTCAGATCTTGATAATGGCACAGTATCTCGCGTTCTAGGAGAAAACAGCAATGTATCAGGTACAAATCTGGTTGCAACTAATCACTTTAGAAAGTTAGCTCCCGCTATTCAATGCGACAGATATGATGCTTTGCAAGCGGCCTTACTAAAGAATGACAAAATGAGTATAAGCCAAAGCTGGGAAGTGTTGAAAGATGCAGCAGGTTTGCCAAATAATTTGCAAACTATTGAAGTTGTGCCTGCTCAGAACAAAATACTTCTTGCATTTTCAACTGCTGACGAAACTTCATATAATATCCAGGCCACTGAATTTTTATTTGAAGACTTCTTCAAAACTACAGGTGTGGATGGTTCAAATGCGGAATTAGTATTTAGCCTAAAAGCATATCCTAATCCTGTGGTTAACTCGTTGAATATTTCATTACAGTCTGATAAAATACAAGATATGACTATATCTCTCTGTGATTTAAGTGGTCAAAAAATAGCAACTATTTTCGATGGAACTACCAAAAATTTAAATGATTTAAGTTTTGATATGAGTAGTCTTGCTAAGGGGATGTACCTTTTGCAAGTAAAAACACAATCCGGAACTCAAGCAGTAAAAATTGTAAAGTAGAGTAAGTTTGTAAAAATTTATTACTAAAAGATTTTTTCAGACATTATTGATAGGCATAAATATGAGCTTAAGACCAACAGAAATAACTGATGATATATATGGATTTATTTTAGAAACATGCTCTGCAGAAGACCAGTTCCTAGAAAATCTCAGAGCTGAAGCAAGAGAAGCTAAAATTCCTGAGATATGCATTTCCCCTGATCAGGGCAACTATATGCAATTTCTAATAAAATCCGCAGGTATTAAGAATATACTTGAAATTGGAACTTTGGCAGGCTACTCAGCTATAATTATGGCAAGAGCTTTACCCGAGGGCGGTAAAATTATTACTGTAGAAAAAAGTGAAAAACATGCAGAATTTGCTAAAAAGAAAATTTCTGAAGCAAATTTGAACGATAAAATAGAGGTAATTGTATCAGATGGTAAAGAATATCTGAATTCTGTAGATTATAAAGAGCATTTTGATTTAATATTTGTAGATGCAGATAAAGCTTCATATCCTAAATATTTAGATATGGCAACACCTATGTTAAAAAAAGGTGGTATCTTTGCCGCAGATAATGCTTTAGCTTTTGGTTGCCTTATGATGGAAGAACCTACCAGGAATCCAAAGCAAGTAAAAGCTATACTTGAATTCAACAGATATTTGATTCAAAAGGAAGAATATTTTACTCACCTTTTGACAATTGGTGACGGACTAATAATGGGTTATAAAAAATAGATTATGAAGTATTCCTTTATCATAAAACTAATTCTTGCTTCGGCATTCGCAGTATTTATTTTATCATGCGGCTCCTCCCGCAAAACAGGTTTTGAATTGCAACAGGAGCTATATAGCTTGGAAGAAGAAGATACAAGCAAAACAGAAGAAATTTATTTGAAAGGTACTAAGCCTATAGATTCAGCAGATGTGAATAAATTGATTTATGATATTTGGCGTATTAAAACTAATGATTATCCTGATACTATAAAAGCCTTCGCTAGGGTTTATGATTCAACAGGATATTTCATTACTAACATGGCAGACCCATATAAAAAAAATCCGGATGATAACTTCTTTATTCGTCTGGATGAAAAATTAGGTAAAGTCTATAATGTAAGAGAAGAAAATGTGCCGGAATTTACCGTTAGGGAATTTGGCGCGAATGATTCAATAGCTTATAATATCGTGATGTCTGTTGACTATAGTGGATCTATGGATGCAGTCATGGATGCTATTTATATGGGAACAAATCTGTTTGTAGATATGAAATTTCCGTATGACAAAATAGCCATTACTTCATTTAATAAAGATTTTGATGTTAAAGTTCCTCTTATCCAGGATAAAAAACAGATTCTTACTCTTTACAATTCAAAAAAAGAACAAGGATATGGCCTTTTTTCCGGTGTGTATGATGCAGTAGCAGAATGTTTGACTATGTATGAAAATACGCCTGAAGATTCGCCGCGTGTCCTTGTGCTTTTCTCTGATGGCGATGACAACTATTCTAAGTCAGAAATTGGTGAGTTAATAGAAAAAGCTAAAAAAGATAATATCAATGTATTTTCTATCGCTTTTGGCTATTCCAAAGACGATAACTTAAAATACTTATCTGAATACACCGGCGGAAAATTCTATAAAGCAAAAACAAAAGAAGATTTGATTGCTATTTTCCGCGATATATATATGAGTTTAAGGTACTACTATCTAATAACATACCATCCGCCTAAGTTCTGGGGATACCATCAGGTAATTACATCTCTTGAGCTTCCGGGCAGAGAAGATACTTTACGTGGCTATGCAGAGTATGGTACAGGCGACTTATTCCCTTGGGATAAAATCGGCAAAGCATTTGAAAGACCAATTTTATTTGATTTCGATAGTGCTTCAGTTAAACCTGAATCTTATCCTGTAATAGATGAAATTGTTGACGCAATGCTTAGCCGCCCTAAACTGAGACTTGAAGTGCAGGGGCACTCCGATAACGTGGGTGGCATTGAATACAACCAGAACCTTTCTCAGCTAAGGGCCTATGAAGTAGTTGAAGAAATAGTAAAAAGAGGCGTAGAGCGCCGCAGATTGCGTGCAAGAGGCTTTGGTATGTCAGTGCCTATTGCTCCGAATTCAACGGAGGAAGGCAGAGCCAAAAACAGAAGAACAGAATTTGTAATATTAGCTAAATAGATGAGAAACATGGAAAGAAAAGAGCTTGCTAAAGCGATTTACGATGCAGCCTATATCACGGGCGAATTTACTCTAAGATCAGGTGCAGTTAGTAACGAATACTTCGATAAATATCAATTCGAAGCCCGCCCGCAAATCTTAGATGCAATTGCAGATAAACTTAAAGATATGATTCCTGAAGGAACAGATTTACTTGGTGCTTTGGAAATGGGCGGCATTCCGATTGCAACTGCTATTTCTTTGAAAACAGGAATACCTTGCGTATTTGTAAGAAAAGAAGCGAAAGAATACGGAACTGCCAAATTTGCAGAAGGTCCTGAAATAAAAGGAAAAAATGTACTTATCGTAGAAGACGTAGTTACCAGCGGTGGACAGATTATCATTTCTACAAAAGATTTGCGCAACTTGGGGGCTAATATCACAAAAGCTATTTGCGTTATCAACCGTGAAGCAGGCGGAGTAGAAAAACTGGCAGCTGAAGATATAGAACTAAATGCTCTTTACACAATGACTGAGCTAAAAGCTGAAAAGTAGAAATACATCTAATATAATAGAACAATATATGTAATATAAAACCGGGGTTAGCCTCGGTTTTTTTTATATTTACCCGATATGTAAACCTCCCTGAGATTCTTTGCAGAATCTCGCCCCTCCTTGTAAAAGAGAGTGAAATGCGTGATTTGGGTTGAGATTGTCATAAAAATAAGCCTCCTTGTCAAAGGAGGTTTGGTGGATTGGAAGAGATTAACCTGTAAAGCTCTAGGCAGTAGCATACACTTCGATTCATTTTGTAAAACGGCAAAACCTACCGCGATTTTCTTTGTAATTGAATCTTCCTTGTAAATGGAGGGTGCAATACAATAATTGATTATTAAAGTATATAAACAATAAAAGCCCCTGTGTATAACAGGAGCTTTCAAAATTCTAAATCAAATTTGTTTTAGATGATAATCTTTGATGTATCTGAATCAAAATATGGAGCTTGTGTGTTTGGAAGCGGCATTTTTGACACATCTTTACCAAAGTTAGCAATATCCGGTCTGTGTACTTTCGTGATTTTTTCCTGAATAGTCATTAGACCTTTTATTACTGCTTCCGGTCTTGGTGGGCAACCTGCTACGTACACGTCTACAGGAAGGAATTCGTCAATACCCTGAACTACAGGATAGCTTCTGAACATACCACCAGAAGATGCGCAAACGCCCATTGCCATTACCCATTTAGGATCAGGCATTTGGTCATAAATTTTTCTAACTACCCAGGCCATTTTATAAGTAACCGTGCCGGCAACAATCAGAAAATCTGACTGGCGTGGAGTCATACGAAATACCTCAGAACCAAATCTTGCTACGTCAAATCTTGAAGAAGCAAAAGCCATCATCTCAATACCGCAACATGAAATACCTAAAGGCATTGGCCATGCTGAGTTCTTTTGAGCCCATTTTAGTACTTTGCCAAAGGAAGTGGTCAGGAAGCCGTCTCTTTCTAAAGTCTCATTTAGTCCCAATTCAAACCTCCTTTCTTCAATTCCCAAAAATAGCCTAAAAATAGTATTAAAATAAATGCGGTCATAGACCAGAACGCTGTTAGCCCCATATCACCCAGGGTTACTGCCCACGGATACATGAAGACAACTTCAATATCAAAAACGATAAATGATACCGCTACCATGTAAAACTTCACGGAAAATCTATCCCTTGCCGTACCGACAGGTTCCATACCGCTTTCGTAAGTAGTTACTTTACCCGGAGTGCCTCTTCTTGCGCCTAACCATTCGGAAAACAGCAAAAATACTCCTGCAACTGCAAAGCCTACTATCAACATGATTATTAATGGTAAGTATTCACCTAACATAATGCTTTCTCTAAAAATAAAATACTCTGATAGAACAACACGCTAAACAGCCGTTTTTGTTGTATGAATATTGTTCTATCAGAGTAAAAAATCTAAATCTTATTATATTCTAATTTGAAAGGGCAACTACAAAGCAAAAATAAGTCTGATAACTTCAGCGCCTTTTTGAGCAATAAATTTGTACCCTAAAATTGTCCCAAAACCAATAAATGTAAATCCTGTAAACTGGCGGATTTTACCCATAAGTTTTGGAGAGATTCTGTCTTTATAGCGAATAATAGTTTTCACTAATGTGAAAAGCCAAACAAAATTACCAAGCCCGAATCCAATAGAAAACAGCAGGCTGCTCATCGCATTAACTTCATAAACACCGTGATTGCCTGCATAAGATTTAACCGCAGATACGATAAATGTCAATGATGGTAAAAATGTTGGATTTGGAATATTTGTAAGAGCAATAGCGATACCTAAAAGGAAAGGACCTTTGTCTTTTAAATATCGAATAAGTTTTGAGTTTGAATACTCAGCGGGGTTTTGCAAAGCATCACCGCCTTGGGTATTTTTATTACGAACATTAAAAATGCCGTATACAAATAATGCAAGTATTATAGCAATTTGAAGTATCAAATATAAACTAGGATGGTCATCCGTAAATCCCCCCAAAGCGACCTGAACCGCAGAAGCCATAGACATGGCGAAGACACAGAATACGAAATCCATGAATCCGGTGCCTAAAGCTAGTTGAGTCCCGGCTTTGCTGCCTTTATTGACCCCCATATTTATCGCCATTACTCCGACCGGTCCCGGTGGCATCGCCAACACAAACCCTGTCAAAAATCCGGCTAATATGGCTAAAATCAATTCAACCTCGATTATGTTGATAATAATATCAGCGCATTTATAAAAGCATAAATGCTAAATATTCTCTGCTGCGTGTAAAGGCTTTTTACCTATACTGTTGAAAATATTCCACACAATATAAATAATGAAAACGTAATAACCAAAACAATAGCATAAATATTTTAAGCCGCAGCCATATCTCCTTGATATATAAAGACGATACGAATGTAAAAAATATTTAACAATATTCGTTTTTTAGTGCCGGATTAGACTTAGTTTTAGTATATCCTGTTTGTTTTTCGTAAATTTACCTCAAAATTTTAGTACATATTTAAGAAAAACGATATGAAAACTGTATTCGAAACAAACTTTCCTGACATTACACTTCTAAGAAAAGGTAAAGTCAGAGAAGTTTATGAAGTTGAAGATTATATACTTTTTGTGGCTTCCGACAGAATCTCTGCTTTTGATGTAATCATGAATGAACCTGTACCGGGAAAAGGTGCACTTCTTTCTTCTATATCCAAATTCTGGTTTGAAAAAACTACTCACATCATTCCGAATCACTTTATTTCTGATGACGTGAATGAATACCCTGCTGTTTGCAAGCAGTATAAAGAGGATTTGGAAGGCAGATCTATGCTTGTGAAAAAAGCTAAACCGCTTCCTGTTGAATTTGTAGTTCGCGGTTATGTGGCTGGCTCAGGCTGGAAAGAATATCAGCAGACCGGTGAAATCACAGGTATCAAACTTCCAGAGGGTTTGCAAAAATACGGTAAGCTTCCTGAACCAATCTTTACACCTGCTACAAAAGCTGATGAAGGTCATGATGAAAACATCACTTTTAAGCAATGTGCAGAAATTTTAGGCGAAGAAATGGCTGCAAAATTAAGAGATGTTTCTATTGCTTTATACAATTTCGGTGCAGAATATCTGGATAGCAAAGGAATTATACTATGTGATACAAAATTTGAATTTGGGCAGTTGGAAGATGGTTCTTTGATTCTAATTGATGAAGCACTTACACCGGATTCTTCTAGATTTTGGTTAAAATCCGAATGGGCTCCCGGTAAAGAAGTAGTTAACTTTGACAAACAAGTTCTAAGAGACTACCTGGAAACTTTGGACTGGGACAAGCAACCGCCTGCACCAACTCTTCCACAAGAAATAATCGATAAAGCTTTATCCAAATATAAACTAGCCTATGATAAGATTGTAGGATAAAAATTTGAGATCTCTTTACTGAGCCAGTGATAGTGAACAAGGGAGCATGCTCCCTTGTTCTGTATATAACACAATCGACTATGCCGGTAAAATATAGAATTTCTTTTATTTAGCTGGTAATGTAGAGGCTGAAAGCCTCAAATATATTAGCCCGGGGCAACGCCCCGGGAAACAAAATTCTTAGGACATAAAGCCCTGAAGGGGCGGCAAGATTGAGGTTGGTTAATTAGGCTAAAATATTCTGACAAACCAGCAAAGGTAGTAAATATAGACTAATAATTGTGATTAGCGCAGATGGCTAAAGCCATCTGTTGCAATAGTTTATAAACTCAACTATCTTTAAGTTTACTAAGCAAGCACAGCGAAAAGTTTATCCTGAGTATCGCCGCAGGAAAGTATAGAAAATTACATGATTAATCTACAATCAAGACTTACTCATTTGAATTAGCGTTTATTCTGGCATTGTATATGGCTTCTATATCAAGAATAGTATCACATTCTACAACAAAAGAACTATTATAAAAATCACCAAAATCTGAATCACTATATTGTATTCCACTTTTGTTAAAAAGAAGATACTTGGATTGAGATTTTTTATACTCACTAAAAGAAGAATATTCTACTATATTTAATTTTGAAGGTGCTGAGTATTTTCTTGCCAGCTCCTCATTTATTACTATGAACATATTGATGTTAACATGCATACACTTATAGTCCGGATTGGATTCCAACTCATCATAATATTTATTGAAAGAGTTAGCACAAGGCATAGCAAATTTAATAATTAAGGAGTCTTTACTTAGTATGGAATGATAGTATGGACTTCTCTTTTTATCATCAATCGTAACATCAAAAAGTTCACTTGAACCCATGTCACAAGGTAAAATACTCAATAAATTACCATTGTGTAATAATCTAGGTATCCAGTCAAAACGTTGATATATATCTTTGATTACAAATTTTAAACTTGGGTAAAACACTGTATGCTTGCTATTGTTATGGATAATTATAGCAAAATTTACACTATCTACTCCAACTGAATACTCTAAGGTAGCAAAGACTTGGTCTTTGACATCTGTTAGAATCTTACTGTAATCCTTTTTCTGGATATTTTTCGGATTCTTATTACTATCCACGTCATTTTGCTTATTACAAGCTGTAAAAAATACAGATATAGCAAGTATTAAGTAGACAAATAGAATATTTTTAGAATTATTATTCATATTGATTTCCTTCAGGAAGTTTGCAGCTCAGTATCAGTAAGTTGCACAAGTAGAAGATAATTATTTTTAAGGGTAAATCGTTCATCTTTCTCTCTATAATAAACTCTATACTTAAAATACTTACTTATTATTAAATATTCAAAAACTAAAAGATAATTTTTAAGAATACTGTATTCTGCAAAATAATTTTTCTAAGATATTGAATATAATTAAGTTGCATACCAAACGTGTATCATTCGAAAATTTTCTTTATTTGGAGTAATGAATGCAGACTTGCAGTATCAAACGTAAGGATGGTGAAGTTATAAATTTTGATGTAAGAACAAACGATGCTGATGCGAAAAAGCCGCTGATAATAGTTTCTCATGGATTCAAAGGCTTTAAGGAATGGGGATTTTTACCTTATTTATCTGAAAAGCTGGCTGAAAGTGGTGCTATTGTCTACACTCAGGATTTTTCGCTAAATGGCATTTTAGATGCTGAAAAAAGAACTTATGATATAGAAAAGTTTTCTAAAAACACTATTTCGCAAGCGCTTTCAGATATAGAATATCTGATTGAATATTGCGCAAATGAGCATAGCGCAACTTGGAACGGAGATGTATATCTTTATGGCCATTCGCTTGGCGGAGGGATTTCAATTGTTGCGGGTAAGCTTTTTGATGTAGTTAAAAAAGTGGCTGTGTGGGGCTCAATTTCTTCTTTTGACAGATATTCCTCAAGACAAAAAGAAATTTGGAGAAAGCGCGGAGTTATGGAATTTAATGACCAGACTACAGGCGAAACGTTTAAAATAGACATCTGCTATCTGGATGATCTGGAAGAAAATGCAGATAAATATAATATAATGGGAAGTGTAAAAACTCTGGAAAAACCGCTCCTAATTCTGCATGGGCATGTAGATGTAACAGTTCGTCGGGTGGAGGCGGAAAGAATGTTTAACGAATCAAATAAAAAAATTACTAATTTAGTAGTCCAGGAAAAAACCAATCATACTTTTGGTGTTCTTCATCCGTTTATAGAAACGAATGATCAATTAGAAAAAGCAATAGAAACTACTTTGAAGTTTTTGGAATTAAATGTATAAAATTCTGCTCATAATGTTTGCAGTGCTCATCTCCGGATGCGAAGTATTTGTAATCGGAGGAAGACATAAGCAAAAAGAGGTTGTTGATTTTGATCAGAAAACACCTCTTGGTGCTGTGTATTTATTCAAAACAGAACTTGACAGCAATAATATTCCTGCTGCTACGCAAATACTTGCTAATCCGAAGGGAGTTAAGTATCTGGCTATAGAACAATACGAAATGTATGATGAGATAGCAAGAATTAACAGACTAATAGCAATGAAACCAATAACTTCCTACAAACTTGATACGCTGGGCGAAAATAGCTACAAGATAGATGTGGAATTCGATTATTTACAAAATATCGGATTCAGAACCAGAAAAATCGATGACTATTGGTATATAACAGATTATATTGAATAAAATAGATAGAATTGTAGAGGGAAAAAATGGAAAAAATCAAAAAGGATTTCCTGATTTATACAGCATTTTTGTTGTCAAGAGGTATTGTTGTTGCTGCTAAAATCTTAGAGGCATACAGCGATGGTGATGTAATCATCTCCAGAGATGATATGCGTAGAGTAAAAGAAATAGTAGCCACTGATAATAACTTTGCTGAAGCAGGCGAAAACTTTGTGAAATATTTGAAGCATTTGATGGCTAATGAAACTGATCATTTGAAAAGACATGATTTGAAATTACTATATGATGTGATCTCTAATTTGAAATCAAATGTAAACTTCTCGCCAATATCAATGAACTAAATAAAAAAATGAAGTAATTCAAAAAAAATTGATTTTCTTTTGAACCAAAGATTTTTTGGCGGGTAGTAGTTATTGAAAGTGCGACACAACCTCGAATAGAAAAACATAAGAAAGACTGTCCAATGGGTTAAACAGACAATGGGCAGTCTTTTTTTATTGAATAATCCTAAAGCTTGAAAAATTCAAACTGCAGTACATAGTAGTGGTGTTTCCAGTCAGTATCTTTAATTATGCTGTTCAGAGGGTATTTATACTGAAAGCTTACCGAAAATCCACCAAAATTAGTCAGGTTGTTCATTCCAAAACCAAATACAAGATGCGATCTGAAACTGTTGATATTCTGAACTGTCTGGTCTTCCAAAAGATAAGTAAAGTTGTTTCCATTTGAATACCGAATTTTATCATCCTCGCTGAGTAGTTGCATAATCTGGTCAGCTTTAGAAGAAATTGAGAACTGCCCGGATATTCCTATCAGTCCGTAATAATAAGACGCAAAACTTGTAATCGAAGGAAGTTTTCCGATTCCCCATATCGGCAGTTCAGCTGCTACAGTAACCTGAGCAAAATGCTCTTTTAACCGAATAATATTAGCTTCCTTAAATGTTACAATTTGATTGTCGTAATCGCGGAACATCTTGCTTTCATTGAGAGAATATATTGAAGAAGTGATGCTTTGGTATCCTAGTTGCAAGTGAATCGGAACAAAGTAACTGCTTGTTACAATATATGATAAACCTAATTCAAAGTAGCTGGAAATAAATCCGTCATCTTCTTCATTATTATCAAAGCCGGATTTTAATTCGGGTATGTCATCTTCAAGATTTCTGTTATCAGCAAAAGGATTTTTAGCAGGGAAAAATCCTTTAGGCATGATATTGTTAGCTCTGTTAAAATACTTAACAGAAGGAGAAATATAAAATCCCTTTAGTATTTCATCTGTTGAAAAATGCGGAAAATATTCAAAATAATTATCTACATCATAAACATCAAACTGTAGAGTATCAATATCCAGGTTGTCCAGATTTAAAGAATCTGCAATCCATGAGTCGTCTTGAAGAGAATCAGGAACTGTGATATTCATGTCCAGATTTTCAATATCTTCAATATTAAAGTCAAGAGAGTCTTTTGCATTGTTATTGCTTTTTTCTTTTTGAATGTTAAGCTGCTGAGCCTGAGCTGCAATGCTGCATAAAACTAAAAGTAGCAAGATATATCTCATTTAACCACCATGATTTTTTTTGATATTTCGCCATGGTTAGTCACTAGTCTCAGTCTGTAAGAACCTGCAGAAAGATTCTTATTTGTCTGAAGATGGTGTTTGACATCACCTTTCGGGAATATCTTTTTATCGAGCAGGTAAGTTTCGCCTTCATTGCTGACAAGAATAAACTCAACAGTAGAGACTCTATCTAATGAGAATTCGCAAATTAAGTCCTGACCTGAATAAAGAGGCGAAGGGTATAGCTTAGAAAAATTTACAAATCTTATGTATTTAAGTGTTTGGTTGCTGTATAAAATATTCAATATGTAATTTTGCTCAGGAAGATTCTGATCTGGCAACTTTATATGTTTTAGGTCTATAGTTGTCACAGAATCCGCTCCTGCAAGTACTCTACATTTTATAAAAATATAATCAGATAATTTAACTGATTCCTCAATATTTGTTTCCATTGTATAAGAATAATTGTCTTTTGTATCTAAAAAAGAAACAATATCATTTGTATCCTTATCGCAAAAGGAGATGGGATCGATAAGAGTTCTTTCCTCAATTTCCAGTGTTGCACTTATATTTTTTAAAGAATCTAGCTTAAGAGTTTTATCTAATTCAATCTTTAAATAAATATAATCTCCTGCATGAGAGTATAGAGTATCCAGTGCAAATGCCGGAACACTTATAAAACAAAGCAATATGACTAATAGGATTTTATTCATTGTCAATAACTACAAATTCTGTTCTTCTATTTAGTTTTCTATTCTCGTCTGAATCATTAGGTACTAGAGGCGAGCTTTCACCCATACCTTTAGTCTCTAATCTGTATTCTTTTATCCCAAGTTGCACAAGAGCTCTTTTAACTGCCTTAGCTCTATCGAGTGAAAGTTTATAATTGTCTTTTTCCGAGCCGACGTCGTCAGTGTGTCCCTGTATTGATATTTCAATATCAGGGTTGTTTCTCATGATATCAAAGATCTGCAGAATATACTTTTTAGAATTAGAGGAGAGTTCTGCACTTCCTGTTTCAAATTCTATATTCAGCATAGCGGTTGTGCCTGCCGCATCAAATTTGGTGATAATAGATTTATCGTAATAAGCTGAATCAATTGCAAACATATAGGCACTTCCGGGCACACCTGCACGTAAGTTGATTTTATGCATACCTGCACATTCAGGAGGTGTATAACTTATCTCATAAAAGTTATTCAGAGAGTAATATAGATCTCTGAAAACAAAAGGGAATTCTTTTATGGTATATATTTTATAATACGTGCCACCGGTATAATAGGCAACTTCACGCATCAACTCATTATCATAGTCAAAATCAACAGAAATTATGGAAATATTGTTCTCTTTACATGCTTTTACAGCTGAATCTAATATAGATTTTGAACTAAAATCCGCACCGTCAGAGAGTAGAATTAAGCTTCGTCTGAAATCTCGAGGTGATTTTTTAAGTTCCTTGATTCCTACATGCAGTGCATCATACATTCTTGTTCCACCTTCAATGTTTACCTCTTCATCAATCTGTTTTTGGAAGGTAGTAACATAATTTCGTTTGTCATTGCTCAGAGGAATCTGCACATAGGATGTGCCTGCAAATTTTATTACAGAAACATAGTCCTGCCTGTTAAGTGCAGTTAGTATTTTGGCAAGAGCTCTGTTTAGCAAATAGATTTTTCCCTGCCCCATAGAACCTGAATGATCAAGTACAAAAGCTAAAGCATTTTTTACATCATTTTTCTGGGTGATTTCTTTTACAGTAAAATCTGTTATTTCATGTACTCCGTTGCAACTGTCAGTCAAGAGTTGCCAGTAACGTTTCCAGCTTCCTTCGCCTTTGAAGTGTGGCGGAGCAAGTCCTGTTATACTGCGCCCGGCAGTATCTAAAATCTGGACACGCATATTTATCTGATCAGGATACTGACTTTCATCAGTTGATTTAATCTTCATTTCCCAGGCGGCTGAGCTTTTTGGGGCTCGATGAGACAATTTGTTATGTTGAGGCATTTGTTGATTATCTGAAAGAATTGCCTCAGGTTCCTGTTTTGTATTACTTGTGGTATCAATCTGAGTTAAAGCTGCCTGCTCTTTTACAGTCTTTTGCTCATGCACTTCAGGCAAACTGAAATCATTATCAAAGATTGATTGCATTTTTTTGTCTTTTGATACGGCTTTTTCCATAGCTAATGGATCACTTTGATCTAATTGAGCAAAATCATTCGGAGTCCGGATAATTTTTTTAGTAGAATCAGCAATCAAAGTAGAGTCAGATGGGGTATTAGCTTCATTAAGTGAAGCATTTTCCAAATCTGAAATACTCACTGCATCAGTAATATGCTCTGAGTAACTTGGTTTCCTTTCATTTAGAGTTTGCGCCTTTTCCATATCGCTTTTCATCGCATAATAAGCTAGATGAGGACATGCAGAAAGACCTAAAGCTAAACTGAACAAAAGGAATGGAATATATAAACGACTAATTTTATTCTTAAGCATAAGCAAGAAACAGGTATTATTATTCAATGTAACATAAGTAATACGTTCAGAAAATGTAATAGTTGCTTTCTAATGCAATATATAAATCAGAAAAAAAATCTATTGACATTTTTATTGATCCCGACTGTTACATTTATGTACTTGAACTGTTTATATTTAGATAGGAAATTATACACTTGCATATATGACTTAAGTTTATATATTGCTTAAAATATACTTTACAAGAGCATGACTTATGAAATATATATATACTCTTTTATTGCTTTTAACTGTTACTTTTGCTCAAATAAATGCGGATTACTGGGAAGAGGTAACCGATATCACTCCTTATGACTTTGTCAATTCTTACTGGCTGGATATTTACTTTCTACCTTCTAATCCAAATTACGGTTGGGTTTGTGGCAGAAATGCCCGAGTCATAAGAACTACTGACGGAGGCGATACGTGGCGAGGAGTTACACTGCCTTCCACCGAACATCTGGAAAGCATACACTTCACAACTCAAAATATAGGCTATGTTTCCGGAGTAGACGGTATCTGGAAGTCAGAAGACGGTGGAAATAACTGGACCAATATTACTCCATCAGATACAGTGGATTACTGGGGATGTTATTTCTGGGATTCTAATAACGGTGTGGTAATAGGCGATGGATGTATGATTTATCATCAGTACTTCTGGCACACAACGGACGGAGGAAACACCTGGACTCAATTTAAAGGTGATCAGGAAAACAGTGGCCTTACTGATGCAATTATTGTTAATCCGAATACTGAAGCTTATGCCGTTAGTAGCGGTAGATTATGGATTAGCTCTGATGGCGGAAGAACATGGGATGTAAAAGATACAACCGGTACTACTGTTTGGCATGAGGAACTAAGTAAATATGCGAACTCGTTTTTAATACCTACATCAGGTAATTCATGTGCAGGCGGGGGTTCTGTTGGTGGGATGCGATTCTCAACTAATGGAGGAACAACCTGGACAGAAAGAGCTGCTCCTAGAGGGCCAATGTATGGCACTTATCTGATAAATCAATCAAAAGGCTGGGCTTGCGGACTATATGGTCAGGTGGTATATACTGATGATGCAGGTCAAAGCTGGCGCGAAATGGACTGTGGATTAGATGGCTCGCATCTTGATGATATCCGGTTTCTTTCTGAAAAAGAAGGCTGGGTGGTAGGTGAAGGCTTGTACAGGCTTGCTAAAAATACTTATGAGATCAGTGATAACCCTATTCTTTTCCCTGATATGTGCCTTCCGGGTTATGTTGATAAAACTATTTATATAAGCAATAAATCCTTTGATTCTAACATTGCAGAGCTGAGTATAACCGGTTTGGATAAAGATGATTTTACTTTAATGCTGCCAAACAAGACTTTCAATATGGCAAGCTGTGATGAACATCCTGTGACTATTAGATTTGAACCTTCTAGCCTGGGTGAAAAGAATGCAATCCTGCATTGCGAATTTACCGGAGCAGTGACGCGTGATATTCCTATTCAGGCTTTTGCTTTGGAACCCACTCTTCTAGTTGACAGTACAACAATCGTAATAAATCCGGCATACTGCGGTTTAGAGAATTCAGGTTATTTGGAATTACATTCAGTCACAAAAAAAGATACAATCGAGTCCTTTTCAAAAAAGAACGGATCTTTAGATATAAATTTAGTGACTTCTGCTCCAATTGGAATAAATATGGGATCGGCTCTCACATTTATTACTAACCCTAGAGATACAGGATGGGTAGAAGCTCAATATTTACTTCATCTAAAACCGTGCGAGAATGATACTGTACTTACAGTTAAAGTTTACGGAGTGTCTCCTATAATCAACGCACCTCTTCAGGCGCAGCAGGTAATTGCCTGCGCGCAAAGCGGGGAGATGTTAATTCCAATTTCAAATACAGGTAACGCAGATTTATATATACCGAATATTGATTTCATTCAAAACAATCCGAATTTTACATATATAGGAACAAAATCAGGATATAACTTCCCGTTACGAATACAACCCGGATCGGCTGATACATTGATTATTGAGCTGACTCCGGAAGATTTTGGCTTGCATAAAGAGACTCTGCATATTGAGAATAATGATTCCACAAGAGCAAGAGGAAGAAAAAATCCTTATATAGTGGAACTGCAATATGAATATTCAACTCCTTTACCGGAACTCTCAACAACAGAACTAGACTTTGGCAGATTATGTTTAGGAGAGAGCAATACTCTAAACTTCAAATTTCGAAACAAAGGCAATATAGAATTAACATTAGCCGACATCTTTTCTGTAGACAGTGTATTTGAATTCGATAGAGATGCATATTTCAATACAACTATAAACTCTATGGATTCTCTTGAAATAGAGATTGACTTTACCGCTGATGAAATAGGCAAAGCTACCGATACATTAAAACTTGTGACTAACCCTTGTTCTGATACATTATTTGTAATTTTGAATGCTGAAGTAGAAACTGCGGCATTGAGAGTAACTCCTGATGATATTTCTATAAATTTGCAGACAGGAGAAAGTAGTAGCGAATCTATAAATATTAAATCTTTTGCTACAGTGGATGTTGAAATTACGGGTGTCTCGCTCGTTCCGGCTAATCCTGAAATTGATCTTCAGTTTCCTGCGGGCTTCCCTCAGACTTTAGCATCCGGCCAGACAATTAATTTAGATTATAATTTAATGTCAAATAGTGATTTGAGCTACCAGGGAATGCTTTGTGTTGAAACAGATGCATTCTGTGATGCTGATACCTGCATTCCAATTTCGATTGAAAGTTACTCCGGTAAGATAGAGCTATCTGCAAATGATATTGATTTTGGTTATTATACTTGCACGCCACAGCCGATTAGAAAATCTTTGACTATTGAAAATGCCGGTGATTTAGTTGATACTTTAACTAAAATAGAAATTGAACCTGCTGGTGAATTTGTAATTTATAATATGCCGCAATTGCCTCATACTATTGCACCGGGTGAAAGTATAGATTTGGATATAGATTTTAATATTCAGAATGAAGGTTTGTTTGAAGCCGAATGTGTGATTTCATCCTATCTGCTACAAGGAAGGGATATAAAAGTACCTTTGTCTATTGAATATAGAACACCTATTATCCAGACTACAGGTTTGACTCATGATTTTGGAACATTAGAAAAATGCGATGAACCTGTAAGTACGCAATTTACAATCTCCAATTCCGGAACAATAGCAGATACATTGCTATATTCTGATAACAATTTACCGGGATTCTCTAATAGTTTGAATTCAGATCTGGTTATTAATCCTAATGTAGATACTACTCTGACAATATCATATAATCCGACAGAAGCTCAAACTTTAGGGCAGCAGAATTATAGGATAACTTTAAGAAGTAAGGTTTGCGATTACGAATTAAATTTTGATATCACTTCAGAAATTATAGCACCAAGATTGTCTTATGTGCCAACTGCTCTGAATATGGGACAGGTCTGGAAAGATTTTACGAAAGATACAATGATTGTTATATATAATAATTCGACTAGAGACAGAGAAATCACAAAACTGGAATTTCAACCGCTTGTAAACGGTCTAAGTTTTAATTATAAAGTACCTAATACAATCGCTGCGGGTGAAACTGATACTATATATGTGACTTACAATGCAAATGAAGAAGGCAATCATATATCCAGATTATTTATCGAAGACAGCTCTGTCTGTAAAGATGCCACCTTTATTGACTTTGAAGTAAGTGTTCCGTCTGAATACTATCGCATAGATTTGAAAGTAGGAAATTATTTCTTTGATGTTACAGAATCAGGTACGATTGAAGTGTTTTTGGAAAATCCTGTACCAAAATTCAATCCTGAAAGTGTAAGCATATTTTTAGAATATGATACGAGACTCTTTGATCCTGACAAATCATATATGCATATAGGTGAAGAAAAAACAGAAGTAAACTTAGCTCATGATGAGCTTGGGCTTTCAATCAGCACTGAAGGTTTGAATATTGACAGCCTGTTTTTGAAAGAGGGAATTATTTTTACTATAGAAGGGCAACCTCTGGCTTCATTCCCTAGATCAAGTGCAATTGAGTTTGCAGAAGTTAGTTTTAACACTCAAAAGCCTTATGATTTATCTACTGTGGATGGCTCAATAACCGTGCAGGGTTATTGCGAAGCTATTATTCATGATGGCATTGTTACTCTTCCGAACATGAAAGCAGAAGTGACAGGCAGTATTAATTCCGACTTTATAAAAGTACAAATGGAAAGTGATGAGCCTCAATATGCAGATATATCTATCTATGATTTGAGTGGAAATGAGATTAAAGCTACTATATATGTTGATAAATCAGCTGAGTACAGAATAAGCACAGATAGAATGACACAGGGTGTTTATTTTATCTCTCTATCTACGGGATGGGGCAAACATGTTGGTACTACAAAAATCCTGATTTTGAAATAAAATAGCATTATATTCGGTTTATATAAAAGTGTTTTTTAATAACAAAAAGGCAGTATATGAAACTGAAAATTGCAGCTTTTGCTTTGGGAATTTTTGCTCTTAGCGCTTGTGTGTCTACTTCTACTTATGAAGCAATGGTAGCAGAGCGCGATCAGATGTCAGCATTAAATGATTCTCTACGCAATGAATTCAGGATGCAGAGTGTTGAATTAATGGCTAAAAACAATGAAATTACTCGTCTGGAAAAAGAATTACAGGCGATGACCAACAAGTATAACGAGTTGCAGAAAAGCTACAATGCCTTAAGAAAGAGTACTACTGAAAATGTTAGTGATCTTCTTACAAGAATAGAAGAACTGGAAAAAAACATAGCTGAAAAAGAAGCTAAAATTTCTGATATAAACCAAAAGCTTCAGGAACGCGAAAATAAAATGAAGCAATTGGAGCAGGTTATCAGCAATGCATTGCTTAGCTTTAAAGATAGTGGTTTGGAAGTTAGCATAAAGGACGGTAAAGTATACGTTTCACTTTCAAATAAACTTCTATTCTCTTCAGGTAGTACAAAAATTGATAAAGAAGGGCAAAATGCTCTGATTGAATTGGCAAATGTTTTAAAAACACAAGCCGATATTAACGTACTTGTTGAAGGTCACACGGATAATAAAAAAGTATCCGGCGGTCAGAGATTTAAAGATAACTGGGATTTGAGTGTTCTTCGCGCTACCGAAGTTGTTCGTTATCTGACTGAAGATGGTGGTTTGCCTACAACACGTGTCATAGCTTCAGGACGAGGTGAATTCTTCCCTATAAGAGACGAAGACACAGATGAAGCCAGAGCTCTTAACAGAAGAACTGAAATTATATTAACTCCAAAATTGGATGCTTTATTTGAAATAATAGAATAGAGTTTATTCAACTTAGAATAGAAAAAGAAATGCAAAACTGCCCGGAGCTTGTTTGTTAAGACCCGGGCAGTTGCTTTTTCCGGGGAATTTTTTGTACTGATTTAGATTTTCTGTTCGGCATACTTCCAAAAAGCCGGGAATGAAAGATGCCAAACAGAAAATATTGTTGCATTTTTGATGATTTTCCATTAGTGTTTGAGCTGTGCGCTCTGCGTCTTACTGACCAAATAAGACTCTCGAGGTTTTAAAGAAGACTATCCGAACTTTTGCACCCCATGATTCAAGCTTAAAGAGCCTAAAACTTAAATAAGCCGGATAGTCTTATCAAATCCTCTACTGACTATATTCCCAATTACGTGCCAAAACAATTGCTAATAAGAGCCAGTATTGTATAATATATTGATATGTATTGAGTTATAAATATATGTATCGATTTTTTATGCAATTAATATAAGCAATATGTGTACGGATTCGTTACAATGTGTGTTCAAAACAGGACAATGTCATTACAAAATTCTTGACTCAATCAGCTAGTATTGAATGGGAAACAAATAATCGTATTTCTGTAAAAAAATATTAAATTGCTTTTTTCGATTATAAAATCTGAATCTTAATATAAATGAGGAATGCAACATGGGAACATTTAACTGGATTGAAGCAGAACAATATAGCGATATCAAATATCATAAAATGGAAGGCATTGCAAAAATAACTATAAACAGACCTGAAAGAAGAAATGCTTTCAGGCCGCAGACTGTTATGCAGATGTCTAAAGCTTTGGAAGATGCCCGCATGGATCCTGAAATTGGCGTTATCATACTTACCGGTGAAGGCGAAAAAGCATTTTGTTCCGGTGGTGACCAAAAGATTAGAGACGTAGCCGGTTATAAAGATGATAATGGTGTAAATCACTTAAATGTACTTGATTTCCAAAGACAGATCCGAACATGCCCTAAACCAATTATTGCAATGGTTGCTGGTTATGCAATCGGCGGCGGTCATGTTCTGCATTTAATGTGTGACTTGACAATAAGTGCAGATAATGCCATTTACGGTCAAACAGGGCCTAAAGTAGGGTCTTTCGATGGTGGTTATGGTGCCAGCTATATGGCAAGAATCGTAGGCCAGAAGAAAGCCAGAGAAATATGGTTCTTATGCCGCCAGTATAATGCTCAGGAAGCTTTAGATATGGGATTGGTAAATACAGTAGTGCCTTACGAAAATCTTGAAGAAGAAACGGTAAAATGGTGCCGCGAAATATTAGCTAACTCTCCAATAGCCTTAAGATGTCTTAAAGCAGCATTGAATGCAGACTGTGACGGACAGGCAGGATTGCAGGAATTAGCTGGAAATGCAACTATGTTATTTTATATGTCAGAAGAAGGTCAGGAAGGCAGAAATGCATTTGTAGAAAAACGCAAGCCTGATTTTAGCAAATTTACTCGTCGACCATAATTTCAGATCGTTAGATATAAAACTTTTAATAGGGCGTGCTGCGAAGTGCGCCTTTTATTTTCCTGTTTTAAAAGAGTTAGGATCTTTATGTATTACTTTACCGTGCTCAGAAACAATGATTTTATCATTTGAACTTATTTTTTCGTCAATCAGCTTTTTATGAGATAGCTTAAGTCCTTTGATTATCTTGTTTTTAAGCTCAATAAAGTCACAACAATCACACTTCATGTCTGCATAGCCTTTGTAGTTTTACATACAAATTATCATTGAAGATCTCAGGTTTATTTGCCAGATGCCCTTCGCAAATCTGCTCGGAATGAGAAGAAGAGTTATCAAATACCATCCAATAGTCGCAAAGTGGAGAGTAAAGATCAAACAAATTCTTCAAACCTGCATAATATCTTCTTATTATGACATCATTTGGGATGTCATGCCCTCCTGAAGCTACGCGTTGTTTTACCCTTGCAATAGCTAGGTCGGGAGAATCCAACCAAAAATACAAAAGAGAAACGAGATATCCCAAATTATGTGCTTTTTTAATGATGTTTGTGAAGCATTTTGTTGCTAAAGTTGTCTCAAAAGCAAAAGTGTTAAGCATTTCCAAATTTTCAGATATTTTCTTTATCATAATTCTGCCGGCATCTATTCTTGCCTGATGAGGATCAAGAGGCGAAAGGTCTTTAGCAATTTCGTCAGCATTGACAAATTCGTCGCATTGGAGCACTTCAGGTAATACAGTAATAGAAGCAGTTGTTTTGCCTGCACCATTGCATCCGGAAATTATATATAAGCTTGGGTGATTCATAATTATACCAAACTATTTTTATTTAGCTTTTGGGAATTTTTTTGTTCTAAAATAAGGAATTTTGGGACATAGACAACAAACTCTTCGGAGCTGAGCCTGCAAATCAGGGAGAAAAAAATATATTTGGAATATTAATTTCACTAAATATTTTATTCAGTATACCGTTCACTAAAATAATAGAAGGATATTATTATATATTTTGCTATATTTATTACGATTTTTTAAATAATGTGAAATAGACTATGGCTGCTATGTATAAAATTTTAGTTGTAGAGGATGAGCTGACTAATGCCATACTTCTGAAAAGAATTCTGACTAAGGCTGGCTATTCAGTGGTTGTAGCTAATAATGGTCAGGAAGCAATAGATCACTTAGGACGCGAAAAATTTGATGCTGTGCTTACGGACTGGATGATGCCAAAAATGGATGGCATAGAACTTATACGCCAGATGCGAGAAAAAATGGATCAGATTCCATATATAATTATGATTACTGCGCTTGTTTCTGAAGGTGCAAGATCGTATGCTTTGGAATCAGGTGCGGATGATTACATAGCAAAACCTATTGATGTTCAGGAATTACTTACCAGATTGGAAGACGGACTTGCAAAAACAGTTCAGGCAGCTCCGAAACCTGTGGATACGACTGTCACTAGAGACACGGACACAACTCCTCCCTTTGTCGGAGTCGTTATTGGAACTTCAACAGGAGGACCTCCTACTCTGATAGAACTGTTTAAAGGTATCGAAGCCAATACAAATGCTGCATTTTTTATAGTTCAGCATGGTCCAGCATGGATGTTAGAGACCTTTTCCCAAAGACTTCAAAAAGAAACTAATTTGCAAGTTAGGTTGGCTACTCATAATCAGGAAGCAGAACGAGGACATATTTATATCGCACCGGGAGATAAACACCTCCGCATAGAAGCTGAAACTTTTAGAATTAAACTGGATGACGGGCCAAAAGAAAACTTTGTTCGTCCCGCCGCTGATGCTTTGTTTAGAAGTGCCGCAACAGCTTTTGGTAAATATACCGTTGCTGTTGTTCTTACAGGTCTAGGTAGAGATGCAGCTCAAGGTGCATCCCAAATTGCTTCTGTGAAAGGCACTATTATTGTTCAGGATCCGAAGACTGCAGTTGCACCATCTATGCCTAATACAATTATAGAATCAGGTATTCCACATAGACTGGTACCTATTAATGAACTAAGTAAAACAGTATCAGAAACAGTATTTCCTATATCTGCAGCGCTTAAGAAAGCTAAAGCCGGAAAATAAGAGAGTATCATACTTATTTATTTTAGAGCGTAAAGTGTATTGCTTTACGCTTTTTTTATAGATAAGAGTTTGTGTTTTAAATATGATAAGCTATATTGCATTTTTGTTTCATATTAATATTGAATTAGAAAATGAAATTTATGCTACTCCTTTTTGTCCTGGCAGTCTTTAATGTATCAGCTCAGGAAATAGATTTTCTACCTGAAGAATATGAAGTTGTAAATCTGGGAGACCATATCAACACAGATGGATTTGAATATGCTGCAGTGATATCTTTTGATGGAAAGACAATATTTTATGCCACAGATAGAGAAGGATCTATAAAGTATCATAAGACAAAAATTAATTCTCATGATATATGGAAGATAGATGTGTCTGATGATCTAACTTTTTCTGACCCTATTCATTTGCCAAGTGTTGATTCTGCTTCTACTATAGAAATGCCTGCTGTTAATACACCTTATAACGAAGGTTCTATATGTTTTAGCGCAGATTATAATCTAATGCTTATTGTTTATAGTCAACAACCTTCCGGTTTTGGAAGCAATGACATTTACTATAGCATCAAGACAGATACTAGCTGGACCACTCCTAGAAATTTTGGGAACAAGCTTAATTCAAAATATTCTGAGTCAATGCCAAATTTGTCTCCAGATGGTTCAAAATTATTTTTTGCAAGTGCAAGGCCTAGTCGACCAGGCAGTGGTAGGAAGGATCACAATGACATCTGGTGCCGAGATTTTGATTTTTCTACTGATGCTTGGGGAGACGCATATTTATTAGAAGAGATTGCTTCAGCAGGCAGTGCAGAATCTCCTTTTGCTCTAGCTGATGGTAAAACACTGATTTTTGCATCTAATGATATTGAACCAAACTATGGCGGATATGATTTATATTACACTCAGATGGATGAATTGACCGGTAAATGGTCAGCTCCAAAAAATCTGGGAGAACCTATTAATTCGGAAGAAGATGACCGATTTTTTGCAATGTCTCCTACCGGAGAATATGCCATCATTACAAGCAGTAGAGACGGAACTGAAGGTGCTCTGGATCTCTTTTTAATTGATTTGAGAGATAAAACGTCTAAAACAGAAAAAGAATAAGAGTAAGAAATTAAATGATAATTCTTATACCATTATTGGCATATTTAATCGGCTCACTGCCTTCAGCGTATCTGATTGTCCGTCTTTTGACAGGCAAGAATATTACATCTGAGGGCAGTGGTAATGTCGGTGCTATGAATAGTTATGAAAGTACAGGCAAAAAATATATTGGTATGCTGGTATTTCTTGCTGATTTTTTAAAAGGCTTGATTCCTATTTTGATATTAAATTACCTTGATGCGGGGCAAATCGAAACTGTTATTACCGGAATATGTCTTATTTTGGGACATAATTTTTCAATCTTTTTGAAATTCAAGGGAGGAAAAGGACTGGCAACTGCAGTTGGTGTTTTTGTAAGTATTAATTTATTGCCTTTGATTCTTTGGGTGCTTGTATGGCTAGCAACGTACAAATTGATCTTCAAAGATATTAACAAGGCAAATGTAGCCGCAACATTGTCTTTAGGAGTAGTTTTGCTACTCCCTGATTCAATTATCTATATGTTAGATATAAATCCATTAGATCCAATTCTTGTGAGAATTTTGGTGTCTTTATCTGCATCTTTGATAATGTTTAAACATGGGAAAGATATTAAGCGTTTTATGTCTGAATAGAAATATTAAATAGCTTATATTTGCATTCGGTTATTTAAAATGAGTACTGATGCAAATAGCTTTTCTACATATAATTTTATTTCTTCTTGCGTTTGTGCCCCTTCGTGCAACTGATATAATAGTGACTAATTCTCGAAAAATTATCGTCGGCAATATATCCGAAGAAAATTTCACTCAGATCACTATTTCAGATCACCGAAAAACATATCATATTGCTACTGATCAAACAGTGTTTAAATTTCATCTTCCTGAACTTACTACTAAAGAAAAATTGGCATTATTGCCAAAGGGACTGCCTATATCTCTTCCCAAAATCGGCACCTGCCAGGGGCTTTTCTATGGAGTAAGCGGAGATAAAATTCTTGTGATATCTAAAGGAGAGACTAAGTCTTTTAGTATAAAGGCCATTGAAAAAGCTTATAAAGATGATTTCCCTGATATTAGATTATTTAATCTATTGCGATTGCTGGAAAACGAAAGAGAGCATATAGAGCTAAGTAATTATGAGCTGGGAGAATTTGAAGCAAAGGTGATACATTTTGATTCTGATTCTGTAAAAGTAGTTTCAAATCATGATACTCTTTCACTTCCTGTGCAAAGTATAATCTCAGTGGCAGGGGAAACACTATTTGACTATAAAGAGCATAGAAATAAGTTTAGTAAAAGATATTTATTTCTTCCATCATCATATATTGGCCGAGCAGAAGAGAGTTCCGCAGAGACTATGGATTTATATTACAATGCTTTTGCTTATAATATTAGCTCATGGCTTCAGATATCCGGTGGCTTTGCTTCAATAAATCTAATTGAGCAATTTGAAGATAATCCTATTTCCTTTTCTGTCAAAGGTGCATTACCAATTTCAAGAAATATTTCTTTATTTTCTGAAATAATGGTGTTTTATGCAAATTCAAGCATGCCTGCAATTAGCCACATTGGGGTAAACTACGGAAACACAGAGAATAATATTTCTTTGATATATTCATATCAATCTAAATTGGAAGATGATTTTGCACCCAATATAATAAGTGCTGCGGGAGTGTGTAGGTTGTTCAAATCACTGTATTTTACTTCTGAATTCAGTGTTCTGGGAGAAGGTGATAAGCATGCTTATATAAGCAGCAATGCACTACAGCTTAACCTAAGTGATATTTCTTTTAAGCTGGGGGCAATTTATTTTATTGCAGAAAAGAAAGAATATAGTATTTTGCCATTATTAAAAGCTGAATTTGATTTCTAATGGATTTTTTAGATGAAAAGATTATTTCTTGCAACGTTTGTAGATCAGGATATTTTCCGTTACATTTTTGAAGATATTAAAGAAGATTTTTCCGACCTTTCTAAAGGTAAATGGGTAGAACAGGAAAATCTCCATTTTACTTATAAGTTTTTGGGTGATACTGAGGAATCTAAAATTCCTGAGATAAAAGAAGCTCTTAAAGATGAGCTTAAGCATTTTGACCGCAACCTTTCATTTTCAGGCCTGAGTGCCTTCCCTAATTTGAATAGCCCAAGAATTCTCTATGTACCGGTGTTTTCTGAAGCGAATATTCTGAACAAAATAGCAGGACAAATCGAATCTAAATTAGAAAAGATTGGAATACCGAGAGAGAAACGCAAATTCAGATCTCATTTGACACTTCAACGAGTGAAAGAAGTAAATTCGCATGATTTCGCTGAGAAAATCCGCCTATATAAAGACAAACAATTTGGATTTATGGATGGTTTTGATGTGAAACTTGTAGCCAGTGAGCTGACAAATAAAGGCCCTATCTATTCTATTATAGATTAAGCTTAATAAAAACAAATTTTATCTGATATATATAAAAAAAGCAGAGACTTGACCATAGTTTCTGCTTTTTACTTCATACTTTACCTGGCAACAACAAACTGCTTAATGTAAGCCTTTGCCTGCGATTTTATCTTTAGGAAATAAGTTCCGGGTGCCAGATTTGATATATCAATTTGCTGTCCATGTTCTTTTATTTGATGTACCTTACCGTTTATATCCACTATTTCTATAGCTTCTGCTAAGCCGTCAAAATTATAATGTAAAATATCTGAACTTGGGTTAGGTGTGATTTTTATTTCTTCATCTGCAGTTATATATTCTTCTACTCCGGTGTCAAAAGTATACCTTACTAGATAGCCCATAAAGTCTTTTGAGCCATAAGCAAAGCCATAAGTTTCATCTTTAAAGCAAAAAAATAGAAATGTTGAATCGGTAACTTCCAAGCCATCAATAGCTTCAAATGTCTCTCCGCCGTCAAATGATCTGTAAACTTCAGATCCATCTGCTCCTTTGAAGTATGACATATACATAAGATTTTCGTTGACTATGCATAGATCCAAAAGGACTTTGTCTTTCGAATTAGCAATCTTTTTCCAAGTTTCTCCATTGTCAGGGGTGTAAATTGCAAAATCTTCTCCAACGATATCCATTATGATATACCCATTTTTTTCATATATTAGACGGATTTTATAATCCTTATACTCATAATCGACTTTTTCGTATGTTTTTCCGTTATCAGTAGATTTAAATAAATTTCCATCTGAGTTTGTCAACCACAAGTTACCAATAGCATCATATTGGGACTCATATACTAGGAAATCTATTTCTGCATATTCCTGCCAATCAGTAAAATTGGAATCTGATTTAAATACTTTGTTTTCGTTAGTAATATAATAGACAGTTGGATAATCTCTTAAGCTAATATTAAAAATCATTCTTGTTTTTTCTACATCTACAACATGTACTGTTTTGCCTTTGTCATAAGTATAAGCTAGTAAATTAGTAGATTGAAGTGAAAAATCTCTTCCCCCGAATACTATTACTTCTTCGTTTGCTACGATACTTACCCAGTCATGTGTAGTATATTGATAAGCTCCGATCTCTTTTCCTCCATCAGTAGAAAAAATCAGCATACCTTGCATACCGGTTCCAACCAGAACCTGTTTTTCTTCATCTACATATTTCATCATTTGAATTTTAGGTACTTGTCCTTCAGAATCTACTTCCCATTTTTCGTTGGCTTGAATAATTCCAAAGCAAACTAACAGTATACTAAGTTGTAAAAGAAATTGTTTCATTAGATATTTTCTCCTTGGTAAATCTTTAAAAGCTTAGGATAAGCATTTCGGTCATATCTTGATACTTCACCTATCTTATTTCCTGAATTGTCAAAAACAACTACTAAGCAGTCTTTGTCTATTCCAATATTTTCTCTCATTGAATTTTGGTATAAAATCATATTTTTACGCCATGAGTAAAATTTTGCAAATTTCTTTAATTCAATATCTCTTTTAGCATTAACAACAGCATAGACATCACTATTTATATTTGAATTGAGCAGTGCCATGCAATCTTTAAGACCTTTGTTGCAGGTAACACAGTCATCCTTTCTTAAAAAAATAAGAGAAACATGGCGTTTTTTTACTGTTAAATATTCATCTAAAACTGTATTATTTGAAAATAGTTTGACTGAAAGTGTTAATAATGCAAAAGTAAATATCATGACTGCAAGAAAATCAATAACTTTCCTTACCATACCTTATCCTCCTCAGAATAAGCTAAAAGCCATTTTTCATCTTTAAATATTAAGAATGCAAATTCATCACGCTCTGCGGAGTATGCTATGCGCTGCAGATTGCCAAGTTTACCGTCTTGTGGAAATACTTTTTCACCCAAAAGCTCACCGGATCTGGAATATTTTTGTAGAATATGATACTGCTCTTTTTTACCTGTTTCTTCGTTAATAACCGCATGCAGCAAATCAATAATCAGATCATCTTCCGGTGTTGCATCTAAGCTCAGTACTTCGTAATTGAGGTATATTCCGTATTCATTATGAATATATTTAAGACTATCAAAATTACTATATTCAAAATATAGAAGCCTTTCTAAATATTTGCCGCAAGTATTGCCCGGAGTGTTTAATTTGAACTCATTACCATTTTTCAAGTTGTATACAACATCATGATAATTTCCAATTGACCAGAAGGCAGAATCAGAGGTTTGAGTGACTCTATCTCTGAGAAATAATGATATGCCTTTGGAAGATAATTCCTCAGGAAAACTTTGAACTAATTTAATAGGTTCTATATCGTTGTTATATTCTATGAACCTGTAGACAGAATCAAAGTCTATGGTATCGATCCGTTTATTACTTCCAGACAATAATTCATTCAAGCAATGAGATAAGAACGTATTTGAATATTTACCATAATAGAATAGCTCATCTGTTCCAGATGTCAAAGTATTAGTAAAAGGTTTTATGATATTAGTCTTAACTTCTGAACTCTCTTCTCCTCTCTGCTGCAATATAAAACTTGGGATTGGATGTAGATTAAAATAAGCAGAAGAATCTGATAGAAGTCTAAAAGTAGCTATTGATGCAGTATATCCTATTTGGTGATCAAAGATAACAAAATCAAAAATCTGCTGTGTGTAGTAATTTGCTATTTTTATATCTTTGAATGCTTCTGGTTCAATTTTTTTTAGATCTTCAAATCTAATGAAATCATTAAAAGGTAAGGACGTTTTAGCCTGCACTGTAATAGAATCTGAATAAGAGTCCTCAGGAGTAATTTTTTTTACTATTGATCCATCGCGTCCTATTAAAAATAACTCTAATCCACTAACATCTATAATACCAATCAGACTATCATGATATATCATTTTCCTTGCACCGGTAATGATGTTGTCTTCTGTTTCTTGTATCAAAATAGTACCCTGGGGATTAACTACTCCCGAATGACAGGATGGTAAAACTATTAACAAAATAAATAGTATTAACATTAATATCTCCATATTAAAGATTGCCTCAACTAGTAGCATTTACTACCAGTTGAGGCAAAATGCAGTTAAAAGAAAATGATCTATTTATTCACTTTTTAAAGTATCCCAAAAATCAGCAGGTCCATTTTTAAAATCATCGTATACATTTAACGATCCCGAAGTGATTTCCCAACACACTTGATCCCAAGAACGACTACAGCCTATCTGCATCATGTTTCCGTCTTGGAAAGACCCTCTGTGTTCACCCATTTGAGAGGTTTTAAAAGGTTGATCTACACATTCCCAACGACCTAGGTATTGAGTCAAAGAAGTAGCTTCATTAGTATTAGTGAAGAAGAAAGCCATAGTAGCCAAACCGGCAGCGAAAGCAAATTTTACTAACTTTTTCATAGTAAAAATCCTTAAATTTGTTCTTAAACATAAAATGCTCTTAATGAGCAAAACACGGAGCGGAGATATCTCTGCAAAAATGTATCTCCGCTTTGTGAAATTTCACAAGTGACAGCTGTTATTTTTAATATAAAATAATCATATATATTATCCAAAATAATATTTATAATATTATTTACACGCAAAGTAATTAGTTTATAAAGTAACATATAATTGATTGGCAGTTCTGATTATCTTTATTTTTTTTTTTTTTGAATATTCATAATAAGACTAGTTACTATTCGTATTAGAACACTGTTCTAGGATTGCATAAAATATAGTTAAATCATAGAGAATATTATACACGCTAATAAAGTTCTATATTAGATATGTTACTTTTGTCAGATCTGCTATTTTCATACTACTTATAATCAAGAACACTAAATTGATTTATTATATTATTTTAAATTTTAATTGCAATCACTTCTCCTCATCTCCTTTATATATCTTTAATAATTTTGAAAACGCATCTTCCTCAAAGCGGCCAACTTCGCCCAATTTGTTCCCGTCTTTATCAAAAACAACAACAAGGCAGTTTTTCTTTATATCGAATTTTTTTTGCATCTCTTGTTAAAGCCTATTGAGTAGTTTGCATTTCGACTAGCTTTGCTCGCTCAACGAACTTTTCTATTTTACATACTTACATATATAAATCAAACTTTAGACTACATCAATTTCAATTGCTTATGTTCATATATAGTGCTAAATTAGGAGATTGGAATTAAACTAATTATCATTATGGAAATTGAAAATGACATCTAAAGAGATAAGACAGTCTTTCCTTGACTTTTTTAAGGGAAAAGAGCACGCTATAGTGCCTTCTGCTCCTGTGGTGCCTCATGGCGACCCAACTTTGCTTTTTACTAATGCAGGTATGAATCAGTTTAAAGACGTATTTTTGGGACAGGGTAAAAGGGATTTTAACCGCGCTGCGGATACTCAAAAATGTATTCGTGTTAGCGGTAAACATAACGATTTGGAAGAAGTAGGTGTAGATACTTACCACCATACTTTCTTTGAAATGCTTGGCAACTGGAGCTTTGGCGATTATTATAAAGAAGAAGCTATTGCATGGTGCTGGGAACTTCTTACTAAGGTTTGGAAATTACCTGAAGACAGACTTTATGCAACTGTTTTTGAATCAGATGATGAAGCTTTTGAACTTTGGAAAAAATATCTTCCTGAATCTCAAATCCAACGCCACGGCGCAAAAGATAATTTCTGGGAAATGGGTGACACAGGTCCATGCGGTCCTTGTTCAGAAGTACATTATGACAGAACAATTGATAAATCCGGTGCTAAATTAGTAAATAGAGACAGCCCTGAAGTAATTGAAATCTGGAATCTTGTATTCATCCAATATAACAGAAAAGCTGATGGATCTTTAGAAGATTTGGCTGCTACTCACGTTGATACAGGTATGGGTTTTGAAAGAATTTGTGCTGTGATTCAAGGTAAAAATTCTAACTATGATTCAGATGTATTTATGCCAATTCTTAATAAAATTGAAGAACTGAGCAGTAAAAAATATAATGCTGAGCTTACTGATAAAACCGGTATTGCAATGCGCGTTATTGCTGACCACGTACGTACACTTAGCTTTGCAATTGCAGATGGCGCTATGCCGGGCAATGAAGGCAGATCTTATGTTCTGCGCAGAATCTTGCGCCGTGGTTGCCGTTTTGCACGCAATCTTGGTTTCAGAGAGCCAATGATGTTCAAACTAGTTCCAACTCTTATTGAAGTAATGGGCGAACAATTCCCTGAACTTGGTAAGCAGCAAACTACAATTGAAAAAATTATCAAAGGCGAAGAGGAATCTTTCCTTCAGACTTTGGATAGAGGTATTGATAAATTTGAAGAAATGACCAAAGATTTGAAAGATAACACTCTTTCAGGTGCAGATGCATTTATGCTTTATGATACTTTTGGTTTCCCTTTAGATTTGACTGAATTAATGGCTCGCGAAGCCGGATATAAAGTTGATATCGAAGGCTTCAATAAAAACATGAAGGAACAAAAAGAACGTTCCAGAGCTGCAAGAAAAGTTAACTCTCAAGAAGCTGAAATTCCTGAAGTAAATGAAAAATCAGAATTCATTGGGTATAATACTTTGGAAGCTGAAGCTAAAATTCTATGGGCTGATGACAACAAAGTAGTCCTGGACAAAACACCTTTTTATGCAGAAAGTGGTGGTCAGGTTTCTGATCATGGCACGCTAACAATTGCTGCTAATAAATATGAAGTAATGGATGTTAAGAAACTCGGTGATGCTATTATACATTTCTGCGATCGCGAAGTAGAACAGCTTATCGGTGGTTCAGCTCTTGCAAAAGTAGATGAAAAACGCAGACAGGCTATCAAACGCAATCACTCTGCTACTCACATTCTGCATGAAGCTTTAAGAACAGTTTTAGGCAATCACGTGCAGCAGGCAGGTTCATTAGTTTCTCCTGACTACCTTCGTTTTGACTTTAACCATTTTGAAAAAGTCACTGATGATCAAATTGAACAAATCGAAAGACTTGCTAACGAAAAGATATTGGAAGCACATTCAGTTAAAATAGAAGAAAAGTCTATCGAAGATGCACAAAAAAATGATAAAATCAAGATGTTCTTTGGTGATAAATACGGTTCAACTGTTCGCGTGGTAACAATGGATCCGGCATACTCTATGGAGCTTTGCGGTGGTACTCACGTAAGTAATACTGCAGAAATTGGTTTAGTAAAAATCACATCCGAATCTTCAATTGCAGCAGGCGTTAGACGTTTGGAAGCAGTTACAGGCAAGGGCGTAGAAGAATATATTCATGCACAAAATGCTAAGCTAAAAGAAAAAGATGTAGCAATTGCTGATTTGCACCACAAAATTAAACAGATGGAAAAAGAAATCTCTGATCTTAAAGTTCAAGGTATGGCTTCGCTTGTGCCAGATATGATCGCTGCTGCAGAGTTGGTTGGAGAAATCAGAGTAGTAGCTAAAGAAGTGGAGGCAGAAGATATGGATCAGCTTCGCGATCTTGGTGAAGAGCTTAGAAACAGCTTCGGTAAGCAAGGCATTGGACTTTTAGCACGTATTGATGGCGATAAAGTACAGCTTGTATGTGTTGCAACTGATGACTTAGTTAAATCACATCCGGCAGGCAAATTAGTTGGTGCAGCTGCCAAAGCCTTAGGCGGCGGTGGAGGTGGTAAGCCTCACATGGCTACAGCAGGCGGTAGGGATGTTTCTAAGTTGCCTGAATTGTTAGCAGGATTTGCCGGAATGGTAAAAGATATGTAAGATATTATCATACTTAGTATGTTATGTATAAGCATCTTATAATTAAAGCGCATAGAGAAATTCATGAGTTCTCTATGCGCTTTTTTTTGACTGGTGTTTTAAAAATAATGTGTAACTAAAATAAATTGCAGGTGTAGTTCAGTTAATAAATAAAGTCTTTACAAATACTTAGGTGATGAAATGAAAAAAATAATTTTACTAATATTATTAGCTGTATACGTACCGTGCTTTGCTACTGAGTGGAATCAAGTAATTTCACCAGACACATTAATGACAACTGCATGCTTTATTGGCGACAATGGAGATGCTTATCTTGGTTCCAGAGGTCTTTATAAAATGAACCTTGAGACAGGAGAATCTAGATTTCTAAATGAACATGACTTATTGGATGAATACAAAAATGATAATTTTTCAGACCAATGGAAGCCATGGAAAGTAATATATAAAACTAAAAATGGAAATCTACTAGCTGGTAAGTACACTTCAACTGACGATGGAAACACTTGGATCGACGCAGAATTTGATGGAAATAATGATACTTATTACTATTCTGTATTTGAATATGATGGAAAAATATTTGCTTCCGGAGCTAAGTTGTTTGTTTCTGAAGATGAAGGGATAAACTGGAAGACTATATCTGAAACATACTCTGATTATTTTTTAGGCGATGTGTTTCATTTTGATCAATCAAATGGAACCTTGTATATATTAGCATATTTTTATGGAACATCAGATAAACGCATTCTGGTTTATAATCTAGCTACACAAGTCGGTTCATTCATAGTTATTAAGATAGAAAATTTAGAGGGTTATATTCATAATGCAGCTTATAAGGACAATGTATTTTATGTAAATAATCATAATAAAATTTGGACTTCTAAGGATCAAGGTGGCACCTGGGAAGAATTTATAACTCTAGATGATATAAAAGAAAATTCTGAAGAAGAAATTAGTGGAGTTGCTTATGGTGATAACAACTTCTTATTTATAAACAGCTATTTGTTAGAAGAAGCGGAAAATACTAATATATATCATCACTATACATATATTAGTGCTGATAATGGAAATACTTGGAAGAAAAGTAAATATCTAAGATATGGAGCTAAAAGCACTTTTATAGTAAATGGAACAATGTATGTTTTGTCAGAATGTTTGTTCCAGTATGATGAAGCAGAACAGGATTTTGTATTATCTAAATATCAATTCCCCGGAAAAGGAAAATACAGAAAATTTGGCGAGATGGAAATTTACAATGGTTGGTATCAAAATTTTGAACGTCCAAAAGATGGAAACTGGATGTTAGTAAGTAATAAGAAACAATACAGATATGATGGATCTTATTATCAAGTTGTTGATAATATGTTACAATTTGTTTCTTTAGAAGGTAATGTTACTGATATTAGCAAAGTAGAATCCTATAGCGTTGAAATATTGAATAATGGTTATGATATCATTAGTTATACTACAACTGATGCAACAAATAGCAAAAAACTGCTGATGAAGGATGGTCAGTCTGTATCTGAATTCGAGAGTGAGTATGAGTATCAGTATGGTATTACAGATATGTTAGATGCCGGAGGAGATATCTATTATTATTTAGATAGTAATAGAGTCCTAAATGATCAAACACTTCAGGTGCAAAAAACAAACTTAAAGACTCATGAGACCAAAACTATCGATTTACCTTCAGATTTTAGTTACATCTCAAATTTTGCCTGGCAGAATGAAAAGGCAATGATAATAACAAACAATTCTATATATGCTAGCACTAATGATGGCATTAATTGGTTTGATATTTTACTTGATATGCCGGAGATTAGTTCTAATAGATATGAAATAGAGATATTTAATAATCAATTTTATTTATTTGGTCCACTCGGCATCTTAAAATCTTCAGATGGAGAAACGTGGAAAAATATACTTGAAGGCGTAACAACTGCCTGTGTATATAATGTTGAAATGGATTATGAAGGCAGAATATATGCAAATACTTACGAAGGACACTTCATCTCTAAAGAACCTATAAGTGTAGAAGAAAACCAAGAGCAAGCTAAAGAGATAAATATTAATCTCTTTCCGAACCCTGCATCCAACTATTTGCAGTTAAGTATTGATTCAAATGTAGAATCAATTTCTGTTATCGACCTAAACGGTAAAGTACTTAAGTTAGACAAAAACGGAAATCAGATTGATATCTCAAATCTTTCTAACGGAACATATTTTCTGAAAATTAAGTCCGGAGGTAGAACTTACTTTAAGCAGTTTGTAGTTGCCAGATAATATCGTATAACTTAGCAATTTATTAAACCTTAAAAGTTCAGAGTAAATAGTTTAGAGATATATTAATATCAAAGCTCAATAAATATATTATAATATGTATTGAGCTTTTTTTATATTAGGGTGATACTTTTTTTATTTTAATGTGTTTTAACTCTAATAAGTCATATATTTTACATAGGAGTATGATATGAAGGTGATGTTTTACTTGTTTCTATTTTCTTTACTGAGTGTTAATCTAGCGGCACAAGATGTTAGTTTTGAGATGATGCCAAATTCTAAATACTATAAGTGGGCGAATGAAGATGGGAATTTTCAATTTGTAACTGCCGGTAATAGAATCAAAAAAAACGAGCCGGCTTTTTTGAACTCTTTAAAGCAAGAATTTGTAAAAGAAGGTGCGGATGCTGCTTCTCTTGACCAGATAGTGACTATAACTCCATTTCCAGGAGTGGCCTTTTCTGTGAGTATTGATGGATTTGCGCTTTATTCAAATGATGGAGGGACTACATGGTCGACTTCTACATTGCCATTTGCAATAACTACAACAGACAACTATCGCAAGTTTGCAGCTATAGACGGCAAAGTATATTTCTTACCAAACTATTTTGAAACTCCTTTAGTATCTGAAGATAATTGTGCTACATGGACCGCTTTTAGTAGTGATAAGTTTTATACGCTAAGCAATGTGGGAGACTCTACACTGTTCTGTGCGGGTACTGCAGGTTCTAGTGCAGGTGTAAGTGACTATATAGTGTATAATAATATTTTTACTGAAGTACGAGATACGAATGAAATTCCGGATAATATTCTATATAGCACTTATAAAAACATGGTAGTAAGAGGTGATACAATATCACTTTTTAATCGCAATAACGAAGTTTTCAGAAGTACGAGCAAAGGCAGCTCCTGGAAAATCTGGCTTAATATGAGTGAAATTTTTGAAAATTGTTACAAAACTAATATTAGTAATATCAAATCATATCAGTTAGTTGAAGATATAATTGTTTGTGATAAAGAGTACCTTGTTGGTGGTACTGTTTCAGAAAATCATTATATTTTGTCTGTAGACTTTGGAAAAACGTGGATTCATTATGGAACAAATAGTCCTAAAATAGTTGACAATGAATGTTATCTAGAATCAGGAACATTTACTGTCTACAATCAGGAAGATGATATTATCAGTGACATTGTTTTAGGTACGCACTATTATGGAACATACAGGGATTATTTGGGCGATAATTTTTACCAACACCAAAAAGGTGATGATTGTTACAAACGTGCATTTCCTTCAACCGTTTGGGATGTAGAAGACTTACTTAATAAACAGAGATTTATTACAAAGTATCAGAGAGCATATTATCTAAATTTTGATTCAACTTTGAATTATACAAGTGGTATGAATCCAATTTTACTCTCTAATAATGTCCTGAACTTTTATGTGTTGTATGAAACTCCTGCAATAGATATTTTATCTGCTTCTTTTGCTGAAGATAATTCAACTCATATTTTATTTGTTAAAGATTCTCAAATAGTGGATGAATATTTCGTTCCGGAAAATGAGCCACTTCTGGCAGGTGTAGATAAATCAAATACTGATGTAGTTTATTGCATTGAAAAAGACAACTCTGATACTCTATTTCTGGCTATGCACAATTTGACAACAGATGTCAGAGATACTATTTCTTTGAGAATTGAAGCAATTCCGGATTTATTTAAATCTTTTCTAATTGGTGATAATCTCTATTTAATTGGCGAAAGCAATATTTATATCAGTGAGGATAAAGGGCTAACATTTACTACAATAGAAAATCCTCATGAGTATAAAGAAGCAGATATGTTATATGATAATGCTGAATTCTTTATGGGTAAACTTTATTTAGCAGGTTCTGATGGTATATTGAAGTTAAATAAAGATTATACATGGGAAAATATACTTATCAACCATTCCAATGCCTACGGTTTTGCAGTAGAGAGTATGCACTCTCAAATTCATGCTTATGATGAATATGCTTTCTTTGTTGTAGATAAACTTGAAGACGAATTGATTTTATCTTCTAATAGAAATGTTCTACTTGAAAACCCTGCCGGTATTTATTCTTCAGGGGCTTATGGTATGGATTATCTAGCTGAGTTATTAAAAATGGATTACTCAGATAAATTCTACTATATTCATTATCATCCGACTTCTGAATACACGACTCCTAAAAATGAAACAGACCCTGACTTTACTACCGATCAAGGTAATAGTATTGTTGATTATCTAGAAATTTTAAGCACTACAGATGGCCGTATTAATAGATCCGAGAAAGTATTTCTGGACAATATTCAAGAAATAAAAAATAAACTAACTGGTATATTCGAAAAGTCAACTCCTGTAAATATTGCAGTAAATGCTGATATCAACCCGGCTACCAGAGAACTTACGGCGACTGTTTCTTATTACTATACAGAGGATGGTGTAGGTAACCAAAAATTATCTGTATACTTATTACAAGACAACATAAAAGGTCCGCAAGATCGTAAATTTTACGCCGAAATGATGCATTCTGCTGATGGAGAGTATTTCCACAGAAATGTATTTAGAATGTATCTCAATGAAGCTGTTAGTGGTGATGAAATTGTGAATACTTCAGCAGATGTTTTTGGATTGAAGAAGTATAAAATAGTATTACCTGAATCAATCAAAAATGTAGAAGTAGATCTTGCTAACCTAAAAGTAGTTGCATTTATTACAAAAGAACTGAATTCAATTCAGGATGTTTTGCAGGTAGAAGAAGCAAAAGTTGCTCTCCCTGAAGAAAATACAGTTGACTTAAGTCTAAGCAATCCGGTTGAGTTAAATTCAGAATATTTGTTTGACAATCTAATGCCTAGAGTAAGTATTACAAATAATGGAACTACAGTTGTAAATCAATTTGATTTGGAATTGAAACTAGGCGATGAAACTTTTACTCATACTTTCCATAAAACTGTTGTTTCAGGGAAGACAGTTGAGATAAATGTTGACACTATCCCGGCAGACTTTGTAGGTAATTATTCTTATACTATAAACGGGTTTAGTAATATCAATAATTCAGACGAAAGTGGTGAGTTTATTGCAGACATCAACACGCGAGATAATGACTGCAAAATAGAAGGTATAAGACTGAAAAGAGATGCATTTGACTATACTAAATTTACTTTTGAAGAAGATTCTGAAAAAGATTTCGGCTTTGATACCAGAGAGGGAGACTTCTTGTTTATTCAGGATCCTGAAGATGGAAGCCTATATGGAGCTGAAAATTCCGGAACAAGCTTAGGATTTGTACTAGGAAAAGAATACGGTGTACAAGGTCAAACAGTTTATATTTTATTAGGTGAAGCTGATTTAACTGAAGTTTCTGAGGCATATTTGTCTTATTACTATGCTTATCATGATGGAGATAAAGCGGGCACTGCTCCGACTTATACTACAGAGTATTCATCAGATGCCGGTAAGACATGGAAAGAATTTAGCTCAATAAACCCACAAATTACTTCTAATACTGTATATAATGAATTGTATCCTCATACAAGTGAGTACCTAAAAGAATATGTTTCACTGGAAGAATGTGTTGGTAAAAAAGTTATTGTTAGAATAGGTGTTACAGCCGGGTCTGATGGAATTGGATGCTGGCTCGATCAGGTTGCTATAAACGATATAATTCCTAGAATACAGTCTTCTACTGCCAAACTTGATTTTGGCGAAGTTACTTTAAGCGATGGTATCAAGGTTAATAAAAGCATACAGTTGTCCAATATCGGGATTGAAGATCTTCAGCTTGATTCAGCTAAAATTAAAGGTGTAGATGCTTCTGGGTTCATGTTGACTCCGGCTTTTACAGATACAACTTTGAAAGCTAACGAAGGGTTGCTAGTAGGTGTTGAATTTGCTCCTACTAAAGATCAAAAGTATTTGGCTATCTTAGAAATCTACTGTAATGACCCTTCGAATGAAATATTATATATCAGGCTTGAAGGCGAAGGTGTGGGTACTTCTGTGAATGAACAAGAGGCTGATGACAATAGATTTACCATATCACCTAATCCAAGTTCTGATTATATAACAATTGATTTTGAAGGTGATATAGAATCAATCGAGATAGTAGATTTATTCGGTAAGCGTGTGGCAATGGATGCAGAGATGAAGAGACTGGATGTTTCTAATCTATCAACCGGTAGCTATACACTGAAAATTAGATCAAAAGGTAATGTTTACTTCAAGAAATTTGTAGTAGTTAAATAATATTATAAAAATATATAACTGCTTAAAAACAAAACTTTTAAGCAATTCTCTAAGTAAGCAGGTAGTGTTGATATAGATACTATCTGCTTTTTTATTACAAATTTTATAAGACGTTTCATCAAGTTGTGTGTTGTTAATATTATAAGGACAATAAATTATGAAAGGTGATGGTATGAAAAATTTATTCTACCTGATGTTTATATGCTTTGGTTTAGTGAGTTTATCCGCTGAAGAATGGGAATTTAACAAACTACCATCGCTTCCATTTTATAGGTTAGATTATGATCAAAAAACCGGAGATGTTAATTATATAGGTATTGACTCTATACCTGGCATATCATCTTATAAGATAGATTATGACTTTAAGCCTACGATGAAACAAAAGCTGTTTGAACTTGGAGCAGATACAGTTGATTTTGAATACTATATAAACATAACGAACCCGTTTTTTAATGTTTTATTTGTCGAATCATCTCGTTTCGATAATAATTATTATTCCCATGATGGGGGGAGGAACTGGTATAAATCTACATCTGAAGTAGGTAAGATATGGCTTTCTGTAAATTTTCAAAAACTTTATACTTCTGTAGTAGGCAGAAACTTTTATATAGGTCAAGAAAAAGGCGATGCTATTGCCTATACTACAGATTCATGCAAATCCTGGAAATATCTTGTTCAAGGAAATGGTATGTTTTTTAACCAGCTTCAAGCTGTCAACGATTCTACTTTGTTTTATATTAAACAATCTTCTTATTCTCTGGATTCTGCTGTTTATTATAATATTAATACCGGTGACTACGAGGGGAAAACAATCCCTAGTCATATTCTAAAATGGTCTTATGATCCGACTGTTGTCAAAGGTGATACTATTTATATCTTTATCTGGAACTTGCCCGGCAATGTATACCGAAGTACTGATAGAGGTGAAAACTGGGCTGTCTGGTTTGAAATGAGAGAAATTTTTTGGGAACTTAATCCTGCTGAGGCAAGTGAAGGGAATGCTTATTATATTAGCGGGGATGCTATACTTGCATCCATGCAGCTTAAAGATTCAAGCGGCAAATTTTCAAATCATTATTGCGTATCCCCTGATTTTGGACTTACCTGGTATTTTACCGGAAAAGAAAGCCCATCTATAATAGATGCTCATTGCTATTTAAAAAATGGAGATTATAAAAAATATGATTTAGAGAAAGATAAAGTTACAAATATAAGTTTAAGAAACACACCTTACGGAACTTACAGACAGAAAGATGGCAAAAGATATTTCCAAAACCAGAATCTGACTCAAGATTATATTCAGTATAAAAACTCTTTCATCTGGCAAAATCAACAACATCAGTATCGCAAAAAATATATTACTAAAGATGGTAGAGAATATTTTTTAACCGACGATTTTAACCTTTTTATAAACGATGTAACAGCTCCTGCTTTACTTTCAAATGTTAATTCATTTAGAATAATAAGCGATTCTAAGGGACTCGAAGTTTTATCATGTGATTTTGTAAATGACGATAATGAACATATAGTTTATATTCAAAGTGGTCAGATTGTAGACCAGTTTGAATTGACTCAGGAAGATAAATATTTAGCCGGTGTTGATTTAAAAAATCCACTGATGCATTATTATCTGGAAACAAAAAACAAAACGAATCTCAAGCTAATTACAAATAATATTAGTACTAATGAAAGAGATAGCATCCCACTCAATGTGCTTCAGGGCAACGACAAACTAGTCAAGATTTTTGTGCAAGGTGAAGAGATTTACCTTGTGGGTGAGTCATATATTTATCTCTCAGATGATCATGGCGAATCATTTACTCAGGAAGAAAACCCTGTTAGATTTAAAGCTCCGGACTTACCGTTTGATAATGTACAGTTAGAACATGGAGTGTTATATTTTGCAGGCGTTGAAGGGCTCAAAATGCAGACTAAACGATTTACTTTCAAAAATATATTGGAAGATGTAACCGGCGAGTATGTATTTGCTGTGGAGTTTGTTGATAATAAAATATATGCATATACCGAGCAAGGGCTGTACATATCTGATGCCGCTGAGAAAGTAAGCTCTAAACCTTCTAAACGTGTTGCTTTGTATGAATACAGATCTGGAATTTATCGAAGTGATGCCACTGAGGAAGATAAATTCGCTCAGCAGCTGGAAAGAGAATACCCTGATTCTTTATGTTTAATTACATATCATCCCGATAATATAGAAACTGCTCCAAAAACTAATGAAGTTAAGGATCTTAGAACAGCAGAAGCGGATGTTATTGTTGAAGAGATAGGTATTCAATTTAACAACTCACTTGTTTTAAATCGTAATAAATACTTTAACCTAATAACAACTGTTGGCTTTGAACCTAAATACCATCATGAAGAAATTAGGACAGAGCTTGAAGAAAGTCTGGATGTGTTTTCTGCTGTAAATTTACAGGTTAATGCAGATGTAAATCCGGAAACAAGGAAGCTAACTGCTGATGTTTCTTATTATTTTACATCCACCTCGGTTGGAGGGCATAAATTATCAGTTTATCTGCTTCAAGATAATATCAAAACAGCTATGAAGTTCAAAGAATCTAATCCGGCTCAAATTGCTACAGATGGTGAATATTTACTCCAAAATGTATTTAGAATGTCACTTACAGAGAAAGTCACTGGAGACACCATAGAAAATACTTCTGAAGATATTATGGGTGAGAAAATTTATACAGTAGTACTTCCTGATTCAATCAGAAATACCAAATTGGATTTAGTCAACTTGAAAGTAGTTGCATTTATTCATAGAGACGACATTGGCACTCTGAATGCAACATCTTCAAAAGTTGAAATCCCTGAAAAAAATAAAGTAATGTTATCTTTAGAAGACAAAACAAAAACTTCTAATTACATTTATGATTATATCTCACCAAGAGTAGAAGTTAAAAATAATGGCGATCAGGATGTTTCTCAATTTGATTTGCATTTTAAGTTTAATGATAAAATCTATTCCAAAACTGTTACTCAATACCTTGCGAAAAACAACTCTATAATTGTTGAATTCGATTCTGTAGGAATAGATTTTTATGGGAACTACCCATATTCTTTCTATGGTTTCGAAAATATAAATAATTCAGAAGTAACAGGCGAATACATAGCCGATTGCACACCTTCTGACAACTCCATTTTGCTTGAAGGCTTAAGGTTGCAAAAAGATGCTTTTGATTATTCCGGTTTTGATTTTGAAGAGGCTTCATCAGTAGGATATGGTTTTGACAGAATTGGCGGACAAAACTCCGGCATGTTTTTATACGACGCATTTGTTACTCGTACCGGTATTATAAAGCTTTCCGGGAACGCTGCTGAGCAAACAGATAAAACCGTTGTTTTCCATTGGAATGACGATGCCGGTGTAGACGCAAAGACTTCTTATCTAATTTTTGGAGAGATTAATCTGACATCCAAAGAGAAGGCATTTCTGTCATATAATTATGCTTTGGACGGATTAGGTTTCGAAACGGTGCTTCCTGAATATGAAATTGAATACTCTCCGGATCATGGTAAAACTTGGGAGTTGATACAATCATTTAAACCTGAGTCTACTTTCAAAAGCGAAAGCGAAGATTATACAAAAAATATTAAATATAGCGATAAAATCTTTGTTTCGTTAAAGGAATGCGTTGGTAAAAGAGTACTCATAAGATTTGCAGTTAATCCCGGAGAAAAAGGTAATCACTTTTTCTTAGATCAATGTGAGTTCAGTGATGTTGCACCACAAATCACATCAGCATCAGATAGAATAGATTTTGGGAAAATTACGCTTACTGACGGTGTTTTTGAAGAAAAGAGTATGCTGTTTAGCAATATTGGGAAAGAGGCTTTAAAAATTGATTCTGTTGTTATTTATGGATCCGACAAAGCATCTTTTGAATTACTTTCTTTCTTTACTGATAGCACTTTATTTGAAAGCGAGACTGATGAACTGAATATTCGATTTTCGCCGACAGCAGAAGGTTATTACTTAGCAAACTTAGCTATATATTCTAACGACCCTGAGAATCATATTTACAATGTGAGGCTGGAAGGTACAGCTGTCGGGACTTCAATAGGAGATTATTTACAGAACGACAAAAAGCCTAACATATCACCTAACCCTAGTTCTGATTATATCACAATAGATTTTGAAGGACAAATAGAATCAATCGAGATAGTAGATTTATTCGGTAAACGTGTAACAATGGATGCAGAAATAAAAACTCTGGATATATCCAATTTTTCAGCCGGTAGTTATATACTTAAAATTAGATCCGAAGCTAATGTTTACTACAGGAAATTTGTAGTAGTTAAATAATATTATAAAAATATATAACTGCTTAAAAACAAACTTTTTAAGCATTTCTGTAAGCAAGCAGATAGTGTCAATATAGATACTATCTGCTTTTTTATTACAATTTTTATAAGACCTTTCACCAAGTTATGTGTTGTTAATATTATAAGGACAATCAATAATGAAAGGTAATATTATGAAAAATTTATTCTACTTAATATTTATATGCTTTGGTTTAGTGAGTTTATCCGCTGAAGAATGGGAATATAAAAACCTACCAACGGATCCATTTTACAAGATTCAGAAAGATAATGAATCTGATAATCTGATTTTTGAAGGTAGAGATTCTTTACCTCATAGTATGTTTATTTATGATGTGGACTATGTATTCCTGTACGACTTAAGAAAGGCATATTCTGATTTAGGTGCAGATACAACCAATCAACATTATATTGAAATAATAAATCCATTCCATAATGTGTTATTTACTTATTTAGAAGGGATAGGAACTAATCTTTATTCTCATGACGGTGGCAGAAACTGGAGTGCATCATCATCTGAGATTGGAGGAATAACATTAGAGCTAGATTACAATTATCCGCCGGAATATGAGAATGGAGATAGAGTAGGAAACAAATGCTTTCTAACTCAGGATGCCGGAAGAAAAATTTTGATAACTAGAGATTCTTGTAAATCATGGCAGGTGTATGAAGATAACTCATCAGTAAGTTTTACACAACTTCAAGCTGTAAATGATTCAACTCTTTTTTATATCAAACAATCTGCTACAGATAAAGACTCTGTGGTATATCATAATGTGAATACCGGAGAGAACGAACCTGCTCTAATTCCTGATCATATTTTAAAATGGTCTTATGATCCGACTAAAGTAAGAGGCGATACAATAGCTGTATTTAGCGGAATTACCAGTGGAGAAGTGTTCCGAAGTACTGATAGAGGTAAAACCTGGGATCGTTGGTTTGAAATGATATCAATTTATAGAAAGTTCACTTCATCTGTAGGTAAAGATGGATATGAATACTTTTTTGACGATAATATAATTGAATCCAGAATGGAAATTATAGATCAAACAGGTTCTTTTGTATGGAACTATTGTGTTTCTTTTGATTTTGGTATAACCTGGTATTTCATAGGAACCAATGATCATTTTCTATATAAAGGATCTGTATACTTACCTGCGAGAACTTATCAAAAATATGATACTCGCACAGATGAGGTTTCAGATGCATATTTCCATGTCTCAATGTATGGTAACTTCAGAGAACAAGGAACTGAAGAATATTATCAAAACCAAACCGGTGATACGTTATATACCAGATTGAATTCTAACTATTCATGGCAACTTGAAAATTTTAGTGTGCAACAAAAAATCATTGGAAAGTTTGATCGGGGATTCTATTTAAATAACGAGAATTTATATATAACAGGCCAGCAGGATAAACTATTATTTTCTGATGTTAGTTCTTTTGAACTTTTTAAAGAAACACCATGGATTGATGTTCTAAGAGTTGCAAATTCTGAGGATGGAGACAAACGAATTGCATTTATCAAAGGCAGGGAAATTGTATTCGAATCTGAAATAGAGTTTGCGAATCCACAAGCCGGAGTTGATCTTGAAAATCCTGATTACCTATATTATGCGAATTATAACAATAATAAATTAGTATCTCTAATTTCTTACGATATATCAACAGAACTTAGTGATCAGATTTTGATAAGCGAAGACATTGCTGCAGATAATATTATTTCAACATATCTGGCCGGAAATAAGCTTTACATTATCTGCACAGACAAGATATTTATCTCAGAAAATAGAGGTCAATCTTTTCTAGTTATCGATAATCCTCAGACTTATAACAACAATGACAACTTGGTTGATAACACGGCTATGTACCAAGGAGATTTATATTTAGCAGGTGAAGAAGGTGTCTTGCTACTTACAGATGATTTAACATGGGTAGATATAACAGAAAATGTAAGGGAGGCTTATGCATTTGGTGTGGAATTTATTGAAGATAAAATATACGTATATACTGAAACAGGGCTATTTATCAGTGTGGCTATGAATAATGTAAACTCCGGCGATGAAAATAGGAATACAATTATAGAAACGTTTGGTGGAATATATAGTGGCTACACAAATGTGTATTGCTATTATGCAGATAGACTGCAAAAAGACTATGCAGGTAGATTCTCATATATTGTTTATCATCCGAATCACGAAGTTACTACTCCTAAAAATGATACAGACCCGGATTTTAGAACAGAAGGTGCTGATAGTATATTTGCTTATCTGAAGGATAGAAACGATTTGAATAGGAAATATATGATAGATATTACTGATGGTACGGAAGTAACTGACCCTATGGACAAAATTCATGCCCAGACTTCTGAAGTGAATATTTCAGTTTCAGCAGATGTCGATCCTGATACAAGAGAACTTACCGCTGATGTTTCCTATTTGTACAAAAAAGAAGGCAGTGGCTCGCATACTTTGTCTGTATTTCTTCTTCAGGACTATATCAAAGGAAAACAGGCAATTTATACGAAATATATGTTACCTCCATTTGCTGCAGATAGTCAGTATTATCACCGCAATGTTTTCAGAATGAGCCTCAGTGATGATGCTAAAGGTGACAATTTATCTAATACTTCTAAAGATGTATATGGCGAGAGGAATTTTAAACTTGTCTTACCTGATTCAATCAGAAATGTGAAGCTGGAATTAGCAGATTTGAAGCTTATTGCTTTTATTACCAGAATAGAAGATCAAAGTATGGAAGTTTTACAGGTGATGGAAACTAAAGTAAATCTTCCTGACGGAAACCTTGCTAATCTTAGCATTGCAGATACAACAGATACTAAACATAAGTACTTCTTTGAAGACTTTATACCTAAGGTTCAAATTACAAATCATGGCACAACTGATGTGCACCAGTTTGATTTACAGTTAAAACTTGCAGATACAACTTATTCAAATACCTATTTTAAAAATATTAATAACGGTTCCTCTGAAACAGTAACTTTGGACACTATCAAAGCTGATTTTATCGGGAATTACTCTTTTGTCGCCACAGGATTTGGTAATTTAAATAATTCAGACATTACAGGCGATTATTTAGCGGATGATAATCCTTTAGATAATGATTGCTTAATTAAAGGAATAAGGCTTCAAAGGGATGCATTTGTATATACAAAATTCTCATTTGAAGATGATTCAGATAAAAATTACGGTATCGAATATGATAATGGTCTTTCTTTTAATTTGATGAAATCTACAAAAAGTGATTCAACAGGTGCGGAAAATTCAGATAATACTTTAATAGTTAATCTTAGTAGTGCCAGCTACTTTGATTTTAAAACAGCATATGTAGTTTTTGGAGAAGCCGATTTTACTAATGTAGCTGAAGCTTATATGTCATACTATTATGCTTATTATGCAGACGAAACAGGTGGAACTCCACCGACTTATACTTCTGAGTATTCTACTGATGGCGGTGATACCTGGATAGAATTACATTCTATGAATCCGAAACAAACATCCTCAGCTCAAACTCCTAATCATAAACTTCATTCAAGTGAGTATATCAAAGAGTATGTCTCACTTAGCGAATGTATCGGCAAAAAAGTAATTGTTCGAATCGGAGTAACTGCAGGTACTGACAGAGTATCTTGTTGGCTTGATCAGGTAAACTTTACTGATAAATGCCCAACAATATCATCGGAATCTGACAGAATCAATTTTGGCAAAATTACACTTGCTGACGGCGTTTTTGAAGAAAGAAGCATAAAGATTACAAATATCGGAAAAGATGAGCTTAGAATTGATACTGCTTTGATAAAAGGCGACGATGCAGCTTCATTTGAACTTGTATCTCCTTTGGGTAATCAAACTTTGCAAGTTGGGGAATCTATTGATATTTCAGTCAGGTTTAGCCCTACGAAAGATATGCTTTATCTTGCAAATCTTGAAATTCACTCTAATGATCCCGAGAATCAGAAATACTTTATAAGATTAGAAGGCGAAGGTGTAGGGACTTCTGTAAATGAGATGATAAAAAGTGAAGAGATAAGTATTTCTCCTAACCCTGCTAGTGACTATATAGAAGTAACTTTTGATTATGATATCGAACAATTGCAAATAGTTGATTTATATGGCAATATTTATGATATAGAGCCAGAACTAAAGCAGATTGACATAAATAATCTACCTGCAGGAAGCTATTTCTTAAAAGCGAAATCAGGCAGTAAAACATACTTCAAAAAGTTTGTAGTGATTAGATAGACGAGTTGCAAGTAGCTCAATTTTAGAATTGGAATAAATAAGCAGCCGTATAATAACCACGGCTGTTTGTATAAAAAAACAATATGTTTAATCTAAGATAAATAAAAAATGATACAAATTGTAATTTAGAGTGTTGTTAATCCTGTATAAACTATTTAATAGAGACAATTATGAGATATTTATTTTTTCTGATTTTGATTTTTGCTTTGATTATAGATAGTAAAGCGGATAACTGGGAGGAGATAGATTTACCTACTTCTAATTACTACCAATATGTATATGATTCTGAATATAACGATAAGGTGTTTCAGAGTGTAGACAGTATGCCTTCTTATAAATCGCCGGAACCATATTTAGCGGATTTGAAGGCCGCATTTATTAGTCAGGGAGCTAATCCTGCTCGCATCGATCAGATTATGACCATCCATCCTTTCGAAAATGTGCTGTTTTCATTGAGTGTAGATGGGTTTGCTTTATATTCTCACGATAATGGTCAAACTTGGAAACTATCTAATGTGCCTGAAAATGTAACAGGCTTGCATCATAACATGAAATGGGAAAAATTTGGAGAGGATATTTACTTTTTGAATGAAAGTGAGGAAAAGCTCCTAGTATCTAATGACTCGTGTATCTCATGGTCTGTGTATAATGAAGATCGTATTCTTGAGCTTGAGAAAATAAATGATTCTACTTTGTTTTATGGAGCTCTAAAGAACTATAGTTATTACTCTTATAATGTGTATAAAAATGTCAATACAAACCAAGTCGACTCTACAAAAGGGATATTAGATTGGTCTTCATCTGCTGTTGAAGTTAATGGTGATACTATTTTGGTCTTTAACTACACCGAAGAAGTTTATCGCAGTACAGATAGAGGTCATAGCTGGGATTTATGGTTGGATATGAGACTTATCCATTCAAAGTGTGATAGTCACTGTAGCACATTTGGTTTAGGGTACTCTGCAAGAGATGATTTATTTATTTCATATTGTCAGGATGGAAATCATCACGTGATTTCTCCTGATGCAGGTGAAACATGGTTCAATTACTCATATTCGCAGATAGATCTCAGTGCGGGCGCATGTTATTTTAAAAAAGGATATTATAATAAATATAATATCAAAACTGATGTTTCTGAGGAAATATTTATAGATTATGCTGAATATGGATTATATCGTCCATTTGCAGGAAAATATTATTATATAAATCAGGACGGCAGAAGAAGTAAGTTTCGTCCAACCAATGGAGCTGCGTGGTTAGAAGAGTCAAGTATTAATCCTCAAAGATATATCAGCAAAAGCGGAGTTGAATACTATCTGAATAGTAACTCGGAACTGTTTTATAATCAGGGGAGTAATCAAAAGCTTATTGCAGGCAATATTAGCTCATTTCAATTTATTTCTGAATCTGATAAAATAGATATTCTTACATACAATGTGGCTGATGAAGAACCTCAGACTGTTGTCTTTCTTCAGGATGGAAAAGTGATTTTCAGATATACTTCGCCCGAGGAAGATTTTGTATTAGCCTCAGTTGATTCTTATGATTCTAACAAATTATATTATATAGAAAAAGTTGGAAGTCAAGCAAATCTATTGATCTATAATAAAGACACTCACAAAACAGACTCACACCTGCTGCCGTTGAATATTCCGACAGAGGATTTATTTACTATATTGTCATACAGAAGTAAAGTTTTTCTTATAGGAGTGGAATCTATCTTTATTTCAGAGGACGATGGGGCAACATTTATGTCTGTTGAAAATCCTAATGCCTATAAGCAGAGCGATTTGCTTTATAACAATGCTCAGCTTCACTATGGTGAGTTATTTATTGCAGGGTCTGAAGGTCTTTTGATGCTTAATGAAGAGTTGAATTGGGAAAATCTACTGAAAGATGAGAGCAACACTTATGTTTTTGGGGTTGAATTTTTAGAAAATAAAATATATGCTTATACTGAATCAGGCTTATTAATAAAAGAAGCCCCTAAAAGTGTAAGTTTAGAAAAACAGAAAAGAGCTGCAGTGTATGAATACAGAACAGGTATACATGCTTTAAGTGTTCCCGTTGTATTATATGAATCTGATCATTTTATCCAAACATTCTCTGAAGAGAAACCGGATCAGATTTGCGTGATTAATTACCACATCAATAATGGGAGTTCTTATCCTAGAAATGATGAAGAGCCTGATCTCAGAACTGAATCAGCAGATTTAATTGCAGATTATGTTGGGATTGATGTAGAAAAATCTATAGCGATAAACAGAGATACCTTATTCAATTTATACACTCAACCTGGTTGGGGCTTAGAAGATCATTCAGAAGAAATCAAACAGGAAGTTGAGGCAAGTCTGGAAATAGAAGCTCCTGTGAATCTGAACGTATTTACTGAAGTAAATCCTGAAACAAGAATGCTCAGAACCGAAGTCTCTTATTATTTTACATCTGAATCTAAAGGTGACCTTAAACTGTGTGTATATCTATTACAGGACAATATTAAAACTCCTTTGACTTCAAATTTCTTCTATCTAAATCAAACATCTGTTGATGGTAAGTATTATCTGCATAATGTTTTCAGAATGAGCCTTACAGATGAAGTTTTAGGTGATACAATTGAAAGCTCTACTGAAGGTAGATACGGAAAGAATATCTATAAAGCAGTTTTACCTGAGTATATTAGAAATACAAAATTAGATCTTTCGAATATTAAAGTTGTAGCGTTCATTCAGAAGGATGCCAGTGAAGTGCTTAATGCAATATCTGCAAGAGTAGAAATGCCTGAAGAGAATAAAGTATACTTATCTTTGGAAAACCAGACAGATACAAGCAAATACTTTTTTGACTATTTCAAACCTAGAGTCAAAGTAACTAATAATGGCAGCACAGATGTGTCTCAATTTGATCTACATTTTGTTTTGAATGACTCAATTTATACCAAAAGAGTATATCAAAATCTTCCTCACAATAAATCAATAACAGTAGAATTTGATTCAATTCCTGTGGAATATGGCAATTTTTATTATGCTTTTTTTGGATTTGATAATATCAATAATTCTGATGAAACCGAAGAATACTTTGCCGATTTTAGTCCTGAAGATAATGAAATATCTATTGAGGGATTAAGACTTAAGCGAGATGCTTATGAATTTGCGAAATTTGATTTTAAAAATAGCGCTGAAAAAAGTGGTTATGGCTTTGTAAGACGGCTGGGAAGTGAAGAAGGACTTATTATCTATGGCAGAACAAGGGCATTGTCAGGTACTACAAGTCTCTCAGCGAATAATGCAACCGCCTGGGAATATAACACAATGTTTTTCAGTTCTAAAGAGTCTGAATCTGAAGCGAAAACAGAATATTTGCTTTTTGGTGAAGTTGACCTGACATCCAAGGAAAAGGCATTTTTATCATATTATTATGCTTTGGACGGAAAAAATACAAACGGCGATGATACAAAGTATGATGTAGAGTTTTCTTCAGATGGTGGAGCTAGCTGGAAATTACTTAATGAATTTGCACCTGAAGAGACTTTTACTGGTTACGATAAAAAGACATATTATCGGGATTTTGCATACGGAGACAAGCAATATGTTTCTTTAAATGAATGTTTAAATAAAAAAGTAATAGTCAGATTTGCAGTGCATCATGGAACAAGTGGGAATCACTTCTTTTTAGATGAAGTGCAGATAAGTGACACAATTCCGACAATAGCCTCTAGCATAGATAGAATAGATTTCGGCAAAGTGACGCTTTATGATGGAGTTTATGTAGATCAGACAATAGAGATTAGAAACATTGGTTTGGATGATCTCAAGATTGATACAATGAAAATCAGAGGTGTTAATTTTGACTCGTTTAGCCTGCTTGATGCTGTTGCGGACTCAATAATTCCTGTTGGAGAATCAATAGAGCTGACTGTGAGATTCGCACCAGAAGCCGAAACGGATTATCTTGCAAATCTTGAAATTCACTCTAATGATCCGGAACATAAGATACATTTTATAAGATTAGATGGTGAAGGAGTGGGAACTTCTATCGAAGGAATTGAAAATAACTTAGAGTTTAACATATCTCCTAACCCTGCATCTGAATATATCAATATCAAATATTCAGGTGATATAAGTGATCTGGAAATTATTGATATGTTCGGTCATATATATACAATAGAAGTAGCGAATAATAATATTGATATTTCTCATCTACCAGCAGGAAGCTATTTCTTAAAAGCGAAATCAGGCAGTAAAACATACTTTAAAAAGTTTGTAGTGGTTAGATAAGTTTAAGTCGATATAAATACACAAAGAGCGATACATTTTGCAATGTATCGCTCTTTTCCAATTCTTTATTTGCCTTTTTAAGAAAAATAGACTTAGTCGATTTCTCTTGAAATTCTCTGCTGACGTCTAGCAGCTTTCAATCTTGAAAGTCTGTTTTCAACAGAAGGCTTCATAAAGGCAGTTCTTTTTTTGTATTCACGTAGCACGCCGCTTCTTTCGTATTTCTTTTTAAAGCGTTTTAGTGCACGGTCAATACTTTCATTAGCCTGAATGGTAACGCCAATCACGTTTTCTCACCTCACTTTTTCTAAAGATTTTTTATTTTGATAAATTTTCAATTAGTCTCTTTTCGCTGTTTTTTTCAAACTGAACAAGAATAGACTTGCCGCCGTTTGAAGTAACTTCTTTAGCTCTAACGATGCCTACATCGTCCCAAACCTTATGAAATATTACATCGCCTATTTCATATTCTTCAGTAGGAGAGTATTTACGGGCATCCTCTCTTGATATATGCACTACAGCTTTTGACTTATCAGTCTCAGCCTCAATCGCGTCCAAATTCACTAACTGTGAATGGCGGCTACGAGTACATCTGGCCCATTGATGCCTTCCTTTGTCAGTTTCAATCGGTTCACCAATTAACTCATGCTTTGTTTCTTTCATTAGGAAAGGCGAATAGAGCGTTATGTATTTTGCTCTTCTGGATCTTTTACGAGTGGCCATACTTTTCTCTTGTTTTTAGTTATTTCGTAAAGAACAAACTATGGACTACAAATATAGTGAATATATTTGCAATTTCCAAAAAAAGCAATAAAAAACCCGTGTTATGCAAACGACATAAGTTCTTTCATCTGCATAATTAGCGGTATTGGTGTCGGATCTTCACGATAGAGTATAGCCAAGTGATAACTCACCCAGTCGCCAAAATACAATAAAGTAAACATTCGTGCAAGTGCATAATGCTCATTTCTTTGAATTTTTATTATTTCACTAACTTTATCACCTAATAATTTTTCCATTGCATCGAATCTTGGCTGTAGGCGCTTGTCTTCAGCGGGATCTTGTAAAAATATCAGTACAAAATTATTCATTATATTTTTAGGATTCTGCCAGCCGTTTATTTCATTATGGTTCATTTCTGGCAACACATTTCCGTAAGCCAGTGATTTTGCATTTTCCTGCATTTGGCCACGCCATCTTAAATTGATTGTGTCCAAAAGTTCGGAAGAAGAATAAACTACAGGGATTTTGTTAAGCAGTTTTTTAGCAATTTGTAAAGTCGGATTATTTTCATCAAACGTCCCATATTCAGTAGCTAAATTTTCACTTGCCATACCAAGTTCATTGATTGCTGCAAGAGTGTTGCCTGCAGCTTCATCGGAAAAAGCGCCATTTCTTAGTAGAGTAAGCAATACCGGAAAAACCGAGTATACAATAGCACATCTAGGCTGAAGACCGCCAGGAATAGTAATAACAGGTACTCCTTTTCCCAAAGCTAATTTTGTCAGCTTGCCACCTGTGCTTATGCAAAAAACTTTATCAGTTTTTTCCAAAGCTGCTTCGAAGCCAGCAATTGTTTCATCAGTATTTCCAGAGTAGGAACTGCAGATAACTAATGTATTTTCATCTATGTAGTTTGGAATAGAGTAATTCCGGTTTATTTTAAATCTGATATGATTTGCACCTGGAAGACTTTCGCAGTATGAGCGTATTATATCACCGCCGATAGCAGAGCCACCCATTCCAATAACAACGATATCTTTAATACCTTCCAGATCAAAACCAAGTTCGAATTCTTCAGCGATATTTATTGATTCTTCCAGTTGTTTTGGGAACGCAGTTAAAACTGAATGCATATCGCTTTTATCTATAGCTTTATAATTATCCATGGGGTTTACCATTTGGAAAAAAAGAGAACAATATAGCATAAATATTTAGTATTTCAAAAAGAAGTGAAATTGAGCGAAAAATTAATCTCAAAATCAAGAATTTAATGTTTTGAATATATTTTTAGAGATGCAAAAAACTAATATAATGTAACTTAATACACTTATAACTGTCTAGATAATATTATAAATAAACCGTGTTGTTAATTCAAAATAAACAATATGGTTTGTGATATATATAGTATTATAGTTTAATATGGGTGTATGTATGAAAAAAATTCTTTTCTCTTTATTTATATAATTAAGCTTAGGTGCTACTTTACGAGCTCAAGAGGGCTGGAAAAAGAAGAATTTATTCCCTGAATATACCACTCTTCTTAGCATTGATATGAAAGATGATTTTATAATTTCTGTTGGCCAATTAGGAGTTGTTAGATATTCAAGAGACAATGCTAATACATGGAATTTTTCTCAGATTCAACCACTTGAATCTTTGAATAATGTCTGCATTTATGACAGTAATACAGCAATGGTTAGTTCTTCTAAAGGATCTCTTTATTTGACCGAGGATGGAGCAAATAGCTGGAAAAGATTGAATCTCTTTAAGGATAAGATAGTCACTAATATTAACTGTTTAGATCAAGAATATGGTCTGATTACAGGAAGTGATGGCTTAATTGCAGAATCCTTTGGAGATGTTGATAAGTGGGAAACTGTGAATAGTGGCATAGACAGTAAAATGAATAAGAGTATTATATTTGATTCAAAACATGCTTTTGTTTGTGGTGATAACGGAAAAGTACTCTTCAAAGACGGGGATGCAAGTTGGAAACAATCTAGCCTTAATACGAATGCTAATCTGATAGCTGCGACAAAGCTAGATAGTAAAAGCGCATTAATTATCACAGATGACTTGACAGGATTTTGGACTAATGATAAAGGTAAAACCTGGCAAGGTGTACTTTTTAAATACTACGCTGAACATGAGAAAATCAGAGTTTCCTACTTAGAAATGGTTAATGATGAAATTCTACTGGAGGTATATGATGCTAAGAATGGAGGCAAACATTACAATTATTTTGCAAAAACAAAGGATTTATATTTTACTGCATCTTATTTAGGTACAGATAAATATCATCAATATATTTTTACTATGAAGTATGATAAAAAAACACAAAGAGCATTTGCGATAAATTTGTTTGGTGAATTGTGCAAAGGCAAATATAAGCAGTCTTATAGATATTTCGAAGCTGAGAATCTGAAGTATACAACGCTGAGTGGCAGAATAGAGTATTGGGATGCGCTTGACGGGGATTATTTCTGTATAATGAATAGCAATTATGCTGTTATTAAATATACATCTAATTCAGGGAATTCTTGGAAATATCTTGAACTAGAGATGCCAACAGCTAAAGGCGGTTTTTTGTTTGAAAGTATTTATATGTATGATGAAAACACTATCTATGTTTTTGGGAATGATGTTTGGTACACTTATGAAGACAATTCATCAATAACACATGAACAAGGATTTTTTGCAAAGATTGATTCAGATGGAGAAATACTATCTTTTAAGAGATTTGAAAATGGAGGTGGGATTCATGGTGTCCACTTTTTAGATAAAGACTATGGCATAGCTTATACTTATACTGTTTGCCATGTGACTAAAGATGGTGGTGATACTTGGGAAATGATAGTGAGACCTGCCCCGGATCAGATTGTTTCTATTATGGATTTGACTAATACCGGAGAAATAGTAAGTTTAGAATGGATTAATCCGGGAGGTGATCAGCTATTTGCTATTTCAGATGACTATGGGAAAAGTTGGAAAGAAAAGAAATGTTCAATTGATATTCAAAAGTTTAAAGCTTTTGACAAATCCACTTTTATAGCATACAAAAAAGAATACATTGGGACGAATACTTCAAAAGAGCATCTATATTTGACTAGAGATGCTGGGGAAACATGGAAAGAATTATTGATAGATAATTTTGAGCATCCTACGAATAAGAAATTCTCAATAGATTATGAGATGTATGATGCTAAAATTATAGTTGTAACTAGTGCCGATGGAGGGAAAATCTATATTTCAGAGGATTATGGCGAATCCTGGAATGTAACATACTGTAATTTAGGCGCATATGCTCATATATCAACGATATTCATTCTTGATGATGAACCCATACTTGTGTTTGAAAGTAATGTTATTCTAGTTTCAGAAAACATCTCTGATGTTGAAGATATTTCGGACTTGTCTGAAGCTCTATTTTCTATTTACCCTAATCCGGCAGATAAAATACTTAATATAGAAACTAACGATAATACAGAATATGATAAAGTCAAAATATATTCAATAGATGGCAAGTTGCTACTAGAGGAAGATTATTTAACTGGTATGAGTATCAATATTGAAGACTTGCAATCCGGGAATTACTATTTAGTGCTCACAGATAAAGAAGGAAAACAACTGGGCCGGAAGCTAAACATAGTTAGATAAGAATATAGAATATAGATTCAAGCCGCAATTCTATTTTTTAGGGTTGCGGTTTTTTTTATATGTCTGATCAATATATATATTAAGCTTATAAATCAAAATAAATGAAATAAAATCAAAAAATATTTGTAACCAAATTAACGTACAAATGTATATTAATTACATAAAATATTTATTGCTAATAATATAACATTTAGAGTAATAAATAAAATTTGTAATATTAAATTTAGGTGTCTGTATGAAAAGATTCATATCTCTTTATTTTTGTTAATAAGCTTATGCGTTACGTCACAAGCTCAGGACGGCTGGAAGAAAATAAATCTATTCCCGGGAAATAGTCTGCTGGCTGATATTGACATGAAGAATAAATTTGTCATTGCAGTGGGAGAGATGGGTGTTGTAAAGCACTCAACTGATGATGGTAACAGCTGGGACTTGAAAGAAATTGGAACTAATAAAACATTATCAAGTGTTTGTATTTATGATGATAATAATGCAATAGCAGCATCTTATGACGGAGGTATTTACAAAACAGATGATGCTGCTTCTTCATGGAGTGAAATGAATATTTTTATCGATGAAGAAGTCACGAGTATAAACTATTTTGGTAATGAATATGGTATAATGACAGGGAACAATGGATTTCTGGCAGAGTCTTTTGGAAATTTCGAAGAATGGAAAAGGGTAGATTTAGATATTCAATCTAATTTGCTCAAAAGTCTAATTTTTGATAAAGATAATGCTATAATTTATGGCGAACAAGGTACACTTCTTTATAAATCAGATGGAGCTGATTGGGAAAAGATAGATATAAATACTTACGCAAATTTAGCCGGTATCGTACAGATCAATGATACAACAGCATTCCTTTTGTCAGAGGAGGCTGTAGGTTACATATCTCGAGATAAAGGCAAATCCTGGAAAAATGTAGGAACTTTGCCGGCAGTATTTGCGGAAAAAATAAAAGTAGCATTTATGGAAAACAGCTTGAAAGGAATTAGACTGAGAGTATACTCAGAAAAAAGTTATGACTCTCAAGATTTTTTCAGCTATGATGGAGAAACATGGGGGAATGTTATTAGAAATGAAGATTTCAGAGAATATTCTATTCGTGATTTAGTATTCGACAGATCAAAAGGGACAGGGTTTGCAATATCTAATAATGGTATTATCTATAATGCCACTAACTATTTGATTGACCAGTATATGTTCAAAATGAACGAGAATTTAACCGGTATATACAATGAATATTTAGATGGTTTACGCATTTTTGATGGCACAAACTATAGCGTTTTCAGTTCCCATAACAATGAATTATATTTTACAAATAATGCCGGTAAACATTGGAAATCTGTTAAATTTGACCTACCTGCTCCAAAAGGTGAGTACTTCTTTTCGGATGCATCTTTCTCTGTTAATAATAAAGTATATATAGCTGCAAATGATCAATACGAAACAGAAGAAGATAATATTACTACTTTACATGAGGATGGAGCTTTTGCTGTGATAGATGACAAAGGTAATTTACTCAACTATCATAAATTTGAAAAAGGTGGCGGCATTATTGGATTGGATTTTGTTAACAAGGATTGTGGAGTAGCTTATTCACAAACTGTATGCCATGTCACTACAGACGGCGGGAATTCTTGGGATATTATTTATTCACCAGCTCCTGTATCCAAAATTTATGAAATGCTTATGTCAAATCCTGGTGTAATAGTAAGTCGTGAGACATTTTATGAAACAAAAGAAACTCAGATTGCGATATCTGAAGACTTTGGGAAAAACTGGAAAGAAAAAACTTGCCCTTATAATTTATTAAAAATTAGTGCTTATGACAAATCTACAATTTTAGCTCATTACAAAGAGAATATAGGCACAAATATGAGTAAATACCATGTTGTCTTAACAAAAGATGGTGGAGATACATGGAAAGAGCTGGATATTGACAATTTTGAATATGAAACCAATAAAGGCTTGTCAATTTGTTATAAAATATATAATGATAAAATAATCTTTGTTTCAAGTGCCGATGGAGGCATTATTTACACATCTGAAGATTATGGCGAAACTTGGGAAAGTGACAAGTGCAATCTAAATGACAAAAGTAATATTATAGATATCGCAATGGTTGATAATGAGCCGATTTTGGTGTTTAGACGATTGCTTATTCTAGTTCCAGAAAACTTATCTGATGTTGAAGATATTTCGGACTTGTCTGAAAAGCCATTCTCTATCTACCCAAACCCCGCAGATAAAATACTTAATATAGAAACAAACGATAATACAGAATATGATAAAGTCAAAATCTATTCGCTGGATGGTAAATTGGTATTTGATAAGGATTACTTAAGTGGTATGAGTATCAATATTGAAGACTTGCATTCAGGAAACTACTATTTAGTGCTTACAGATAAAGAAGGAAAACAACTTGGGCAGAAGCTTAATATAGTTAGATAACTTATTCGACTTGAAACATCCGTTTATATCTACCCGCAATATTGAATAATATATTGCGGGTATTTTTACTTATTATAAACAAAATAGCTGATAAAGAATTATAGTTATATTATATTCTGAAAAATAAACATATATTTAGGTGTTAAATTAATTTTAAAATCGTTAGACATTATACAGAAGAGTTAAAATGAAAAGTGTTTTTATGTTTTTATTTCTTGTATTAGTGCCATTTTTATCTGTTAAGGCAAAAGAAAACTGGAAACAAGTAAATGTATTTAAAGAATCTACTGTACTTAATGCAGTGGACGTTAGGGGTGATCTTATAATTTCAGTGGGCGATTATGGAGTAATAAAATCTTCAACTGATTTTGGTAAAACATGGTCTACTCAACAAATCCCAACAGTTAATAAATTAAATGATGTAGTGATTATTGATTCGCAGAGAGCTATTGCTGTTGGCAACAAGGGGGTAGTGCTTTATACTGCAAACTCTGGAAGTAGCTGGAGTATAGTAGATATCGAAACTAAGTATGATCTATTTGATGTTCAAATTAGTGATAAGAATGGTATCATAGTAGGACAATATGGTTTTTTAGCCGAAGCAAACGGCAATTTCCAAGATTGGCAACAAACAGATATTGCAACTGATGATAGTTTGAATATGTCCTGTGTTTTTGATGCAAAGAACGCAATAGTATGCGTAAATAATGGAAAAGTACTTACAAAAGAAAATGGTTCTTGGGACATAGATGATTTAGATACAAAAGGAAATTTGATCAAGATTGCCAAAGTTGACGAGAACTCAGCATTTATGATAAGTGATAAATTAGAAGGTTTTCTCACATCTGATAGAGGTAAAACCTGGGAGAAAATTTTTATAGATGATATAGATATAGGAATAATTGATAAAATTGTGGATTTGGTATATGATGACTATGTGAGTGTGATTGTAACAAGGACATATTTATCTGGTAATGCTGCTGTGGAATTCATATCCGGTGATTTAACCAGTTGGAAGAAAGTAGGAAAAGGTGTGTTTAATAACGGTTGTACTAATAATGATATTTGTTTTACTTCTGATATGCACGAAGGAATTGCCGTTGATGATGAAGGTGGAGTAAGTAAAGTTGACCGTGGTTTAAGTTCAGGATTTTTATATAACAGGATTAACAGAGCTGAGTTAAGATATATACGAGATCTTGAAGTTTATGATTACAATAATTGGGTAGTTCTTGGAAAGAATCTTTGTACTTTTCGTTTGACCAATGATGGAGGTACTACGTGGAAAAGTATACATATGGATCTACTTGACACATTGTCAAATTCTTATTTACACAGAGCTCAAATGCCTGAATACAATACTGTGTATATTAGTGGAGAAAAAGTAGTATTCGAGGAGATTAATGAGTCAACTACAGTTATTCATTTTTACGCTGTCTTTATCAAAACAGATTATGAAGGCAATGTGTTGAAATATTATGAGTTCCCTGAAAAATACTCTGGTTCGTCAATTGAATTTACAGATAAAAACTATGGAATTTTCCAACATTATTATGGTTTTTGGTTTACAACTGATGGAGGAGAAACGTGGGGAAATGTTGAAAGAGATGGCAGCACCAGAAAAATTTTAGAAATTAAAACAACAGCTCCTGGAACAATATATAGTTTGGAACAAATCAAAAAATCCGATGAAACTTACTTATGTAAATCTGAAGATTTTGGTAAGACTTGGACAGAAAACAAGCTAGCCTTGCCTTTGAATGAAATACATTTTAAAGGAAAAGATACGATACTTGCCGATTATACAGAATATGTAACTGAAACAACTTATAAGCCTCACTTAGTGTTGTCAACTGATGGAGGACATTCTTGGAAAGATTTAAAAATGAATATTGAGGTTTTACCTGAGAGATATACTTTTTCTTATGCTTTGTATAATGAAACCGAGATAATGGCAATGTGTGGAGTCGGATTGAACATACTTTTTCACTCAAAGGATTTGGGCGAAAATTGGAGTAGAGATGCTTTTGATATTGTAGAACATGTTGGATTTAAATCTGTAATAGAGGTAGAAGTACTGAATAACAAACCAATCTTAGTATGTGATGAAGAGTTACTTGTAGTAGCTCAAGATATCTCTGATGTTGAAGATATTTCGGACTTATCAGAAGCTCCATTTTCTATTTACCCTAATCCCGCAGATAAAGTGCTACATATAGAAACAAACGATAATACAGAATATGATAAAGTCAAAATCTATTCGCTGGATGGTAAATTGGTATTTGATAAGGATTACTTAAGTGGTATGAGTATCAATATTGAAGAATTGCAAACCGGGAATTACTATTTAGTGCTTACAGATAAAGAAGGAAAACAACTTGGGCAGAAGCTTAATATAGTTAGATAAAAGTTATAGTATATAATCTAAAGTCGCAATTCTATTTTCGTAGGGTTGCGATTTTTTTGTATAACAAACTTAATAGCCAAAAAGACTATATAAAATAAAAAATAATATAGAATAAAATTTGTAACAAAATTAAAGCACAGTTGTCATTTTAGTGAAAACTAATGAGTATAGTGATTTAAATGATTTAGCTAAGCGCATGTTCCTGCCAGCTGATTATTAGCCACAAGCTTTACTAATCACTATTTTTATATTGATAAAATAATTTGAGGAATGTATGAAAAACATTGTTATTTCTTTGTTAGTGTTTTTAGTATTAGCTGTTACATCAAAAGGTCAAGAAGGATGGCGTAAAGTAAATGTTTATCCGAATTGCTCGGATTTGAACGCAATCGACAGTTACGCAGAATTTGTAGTAGCTGTCGGTGAACTTGGAGTTATTCGATATTCGCATGATTTTGGAAAGAGATGGGAAACTTACCAGGCAGATAAGATGGAAACATTTTTAGATATTGCAATGTATGATGAAAACTCTGCTATTGCAGTGGGATATCAAGGTATGGTTTATGTAACAACAGATCGTTCTAAAACTTGGAAAGAAGTAAATCTAAATACAAGCGAATATTTAAATAATATTCAGTACTATGGAGAAATGTATGGTATTATTTGCGGATCAAATGGAACACTCTATGAATCAAATGGTGATTTAGCAGAATGGGAAAAGATAGAGAGCCATACGACTAATAAATTGAATCAAGGGATAATATTCGATAAGGAAAATGCTATTATTTGTGGCGATAATGGAACACTTTTGTTAAAGAATCAGGGCAAAGACTGGGAATTAATAGATTTGGGAACAGATGCTGATCTGGAAAGAATTGTTAAATATAATAAAAATACTGCATTTTTAGTTACTAGTGACTTTAAGGGATACTACAGCACAGATCGAGGATTGAACTGGAATCAAGTTACTATTGATGCAAAATACGGAGATGAAGTTCGTTATATAACATTTATGGAAGTATGGGACGATAATGTAGTAATTCATACGAGTCATGGCAAAATTGGTAGAATGGCAATTGAGTATGTATCGTCAGATTTAAAAAATTGGAATTATATTAATAAGGGGACTTTTGAAAACGGTTCAGGCACTAATGATGTAGTTAAATTGTTAGGTAAAACTTCAGGTATAGGAGTTTGTACAATGGGGCGTCTGCTCAATGTTTCTTTAAGTAATTATGACGGATTGAAGAACACTCCTCTATATAGTGGTCCTTTCATAGTTGAAATGCAATCAATCTCTGCAATAGATGAGCAGAATTATGTGATTGTAAGTCGTCAGTCGCCTACTTGCATGTATACTTCTGATGCAGGAAAGTCTTGGGAGACAAATTACATTAATTTAGGTATGGCAAATTTTACCGGGATTAAAGCATTTTCTCCGGAAAATATATTTGTTGGTGGAGATTTTACATGGAGTCAAACTGACAGCTCCGGTGTAACTAGTATATATGAAGAACCTCTTTTTTATAAAATAGACAAGTTTGGTAATATTCAGGAAGATCAGATGCTTGAAATGGGTGAAGGAGTTAGCGATTTTTGCTTTCTTAATAAGAATTACGGAGTAATGTCTGCAATGTCCGGATTTAATCTGACTAAAGATGGAGGTGAAACTTGGGAATATATTCGTAGGCCTGTGCCAAGGTTATATATAGATGAAATTGAGATGCCTGAGCTTGGATATATAGTAACACTAGAGCATTGTTTCTCATCTGACACCACTCTTTTTTCTATTTCAGAAGATTTCGGTGAGACCTGGACAGAAAAGACGAGTCCTGCAAGATTTACTGGATTTAAAGCAATTGATAAACAGACATTTATTGCTAGCTATATGGAACGCGTTAGTAAAGAATATACACCGCATATTTATCTTACCACAGACGCGGGCGATTCATGGAAAGAACTTGATCTTGGTGGGTTTAAATTTAACAGTAGCTATGTTGCATCTTATGCTTATAATATGGATAATGGCAAGCTCATGATAGTTTTGGGAAGTTATTACGGAAAAATATTAACATCTGAAGATTTGGGAGAAACCTGGACTTCAACTGATTTGGGATTTGACCCTAATATGGATCTGGGAGTACAGGCTATAGAGTATGTAAATCACAAACCAATTATTATGTTTAAAAGTAATTTGATTTTGGTTTCAGACGAAATATCCGAAGTAGCGGAGGAAAATACTGAATCTATAGAGTTAACAGTATACCCCAACCCGGCAGACAAATTATTGAATATAAAGACAAAAACAGTAGAAATTGATGAAATAAAAATATACAGTACAGAGTTAAGATTAGTAAAAGAGTTTAGTTTTTCTAATGGCCATCAGCAAGCAGATATAGATATTGAAGATTTGAGTACAGGTTCATACCTGATTGTAATTAAAGATAAAAACAATAATCTGGTAAGCAAACGATTTAATATCGTAAGATAAAGACTAAAAAAATAAGCTCAAAGCCCTGTTTGATATTCAATCATTCGGGGCTTTTTTTTATGCCTTTCATACTATTATTATAAGTATATATAAGGCTGAAAATATGAGCCACAAAATATAAGCTTCCAATAAAACACAAACTACCAATAATCGCCATAATATTGACTAGGATGGAAGTGTTTGATTTTTGCAAATACAAACTTAGATAAGTAAAATAGCTAATGCTTAAGTACCAATAAAATAAAGTAAAGTAAAGACTTTTGTAGTCGATATATATATATAGTTATAATAAAAAAGAAAGCGGAGTAAGAAATTGGCATTTGAATTGTCAATAGAGTAATTAGGTAAAATAAAGTAGTAAAACTATGGGTATCTGGCTATTATTATACATAGCAGATGCATTTAGTCTATATGTTTGACAATAATCTAAATTAAAGATTATAGTTAAGCCCTAAAGAATTTTACACAAAGACTAAAGTTTGTGAAGATTTATCCGATAACAGTGGATAAGTGCATAGGTACATAAAATTGAAATTATTATACGCCAAGATAATATATAAGTCCAAAAAAAGAAATCCACAGGAAGTGGTTTTAAATGTCTAACAAATTATGGAGGATTCTATGCAAGAGTCAATTCTGCCTGCGAACAAGTCACCCGGCTGATTATAATCAGCCTCGGTAAGATGATTAGGCACGCTAAGCGAAGGCAATAAAAAGCTAAGCGCACGAAAACGACAAAAAATTATATTTTTTAATAAAGGGATATACTGTCATGAAAAAGAATTTCAAACTTTTCAAAATAGGAATTTTCCTTGCTTTAATACTCGGCTTTGCGTTAGGGCAGGACGCATACGCTGACGGCACTTGGGACGGCGGTGCTGGCGATGGTTTGTGGAACTCTGCTGCAAACTGGGGTGGTGATGCACTTCCCGCTGTAACTGATGATGTTGTTATCGGTGCAGGTATTGCAGTTGTAGTAGACGCAGATGACGAAGTTAATTCAATAACTTTGGGAGCAGGATCTTCATTAATAGATGATGGTACTGCAAGAACATTAACTGTAAGAGAAGATATAGACTTGTCTGCAGCTAGTGCAAGTATTACTCAAACTGCTGCTGGTGGACTTAATTTAATTATGGGGCAGGCGACTGCTGCGAATACACCAGCTATAACTGTTGCAGCTACATCAACTTTAACGGTTGGTGTATTTACAATAGATGCAGCAAATACCTTTGATACTGATGTTACATTAAGCGGTGACATGAGCTGTACTCAATTATTAATTGATGATTACGGTGAAATTGGTGCTGTTAATGGAGCTGCTGATGAAATAATAGTTCTGGGGAATATTACTTTAAGTACTGCTAATGATGGTGGTATTGGTACAAATACTACAGATCCTTCTTTGATCATAGGTGATGTGAATCTAGCTACTTCAACAACTTGTACTTTAACACAAGGTGTTTCCGGAGATGTTAATGTTGCAAATATTACATTATATAATGCAGCTGTAGATTTAGTTGGATCTGCTGCTAATGATGTTATGAATATTGCAGGTGATTTTACTTTAGCTGGTGCTTCAGCATTGACTACAGATGCCACAAACATGGTTGATGTTACTTTTAATGCTTCATCAACTTTAACTGTATCAGATGATTCATTTGCAAGTTTTAATGTAATTGACATTGCTGCTGGTACATTAACAACTGCTGACGATTTCACAGTTATCCAGTTGAATGCATCTGCAGGTACTTTAAATCAAACTGATGGTACATGTTATTTAAATGCAGGAGCTGCGGATGCACTTACTGGTGGCGGTGGCATTACTCCTACTTTTAATAATTTATATATTAACGCTACAGCTGTAGCTACAGCAACGACACTCAATGGCGTGACAATAAATGGTGATTTGACTAAAGTTGGTTCTTCATTTACATTCACGGCTGTTCCTGTTACTTTTAGCAATACAACAGCTAAAGAATTAGTTATCAGTGGAACTATGATATTTTTTGATATTCAAGTTGCTGCTAATTCAAGCGTAACAACTAATAGTAGTTTCCAAATAGGTGATTTAGCTACTACTGGTTCTACACTTACTGTAGCTTCTGGTGGTTCTTTTGTTGCTAATACAGGTACGATCACTTTAGAAGCTGATGGTGCTGGTGGTGGTATTGTCAATATTACTTTGGACAATCAGGATAGTGATCCTAGTAGTCTTACTTTCAGTAAAGTAATTATTGATGATAATGATGGAACTGGTATTGTTGAAGCTGCAAATGATTTTGTTGTAACAGGTGATTTTGAAGTAACAGCAAATGGTACTTTCCAAAATTATAACTCAGCTACAACTACAGGTAAAGTAGTTTTCAGTAATACAGTTCAAAGAACAATTACAAATGCTGGTACATTAGAATTTGGTAAAATTGAAATTGCACCTTCTTCTTCTGTCACCACTGCAAGTAGCTTTATTATTACAAATGGTGATAATGCTGATTCTTCTGGTGTTGATGTAAAAGCCACAGGTACTTTTGGTGCTACAGCTGGTACAATCACTTTTGGTGGAACAACAGAAGATGCACAAAATAAAGTAATTGAAAACGCTGGCACACTAGAATTCTTCGCACTTACAATTGCGGATGTTGCTAATAACAATGTTGTAACAGACGACAGCTTTACTATTAAAAATAATGTTACAGCAACAAGCACTGGTGCTCAATCAAACTTCACGGCATCTTCTCCAAGTGTTATAACTTTTGATAATACTGGTGCTCATACAATTGCGAATGCAACCAGCGAAGCAGACTTGGTACTTTTTGATATAGTATGTGATAACCAAGCAGTAAATTTAACAGCTGATCATTTTGTTACTATTAATGGTGATATTACTGTCAATGGAGCAAGCGGGCAGTTCACAACTGGTACGTCAACTGGTGCAACTGGTCTTGTAAAACTGTCTGGTACAGCTCAACAGTTAATCAATGGTACAGGTGGTAATGCATTGCCTGTTTCGATTGCAAGATTAGAAGTTGACAAAGCTAATGCACCTGCTGGAGTTGGGGCTGAAGATGAAGTGTCTTTGGGATTAGATGTTGTAATAGTAGATGATGCTAATTCAGATGTTATTTTAACAAACGGAAAAATTAGTTTAAATGCTCAAACTTTTGATAATGGCGGTTTAATTGCACAAACTAATGGTTTTGTTGATGGCGGTTCTGGTTTGTATATCATTACTAGAAATGGTGGATCAACAATATTTAGCGATGATTTCTTCAGAGAAAATAGTACTGATAATGGTACTCTCTGGAATCTTGAAGTTGCAGCCGCTGAAAATCTTGATGGAAATTTACGAGTTAATAATGATTTGACTCTAAATCAGGCTTTAACAATAGATGATGCTACTAATGGCTTTGAGTTGCATGTTTTTGGTAACATTACTCAAGGTGCTGCTACGAATGATATTACTTATGTAGCTGGTAGAGCAGATGAAGCTAAAGTTATTTTAGATGGAGCTGGTTCTGTTACAGGTTTAGGTAATACTTTATTTACTCCTGCAAAATTTCCTTCTATTGAGTTTCGACGTGCTGAAACTTTAGCTGGTGCTGCTACAATGGAAGGTACTGGTTCAGTTGCGACTTTAACTATGAATTCAGGAACTCAAAACCTTGATTTGAATGGTCAAGTTTTGACTTTTGAAGATAATTCTTTAATTAATATAGTATCAGGTCAGATATTAGCTTCTGCAACTGGTTCGGGTGTTGTTTTAGGAACAACTCACTTAGAAGTTCCTGCTAATATTTTTGTTAATGATGAAGTTAAAGATTTTACTTCAAATGCTGAAATTACTTTGTTAGGTAATTTAACTATACTTGGTACTTTTAAACATAATACTGATGATAATGTTTATACTAAAGATAACATTTTGACATTTGGTCCTAGTTGTACTGTAACTACAAATGCTTTTGATGATGCTAAACATATCATTGGAAATTTGAGAAAAACAGTATCCGGATCAACTGCTACATTATTTGAAGTCGGTGGTGGAGATGCAAATGCATTTAGACCTGTTTCTATTAAATTTGCCACTTCAACAACTTCTCAGGTAGTTCAAGTATCTTCAGTACTTACAAACCCAACAATAGGTAAAGCTGGTGATATTACTAGAGCAATAGAATCTGAATGGACTATTACTCCGGTAGGTACAGTCTCAAATACATTTGACTCAGTTCAAGTGAACTTTGGTTGGGGATCTGACCAAGCTAACGGCTTAACAGCTGCAAATGATCAATCTTTTGCTGCGCGTTGGGATGGTTCTGTTTGGGAAGATTATAGAAACTCAAGTATGGATGATGCTGCATTAGCAGATGCTGATGTTGCTGCTGCGCCTGGTTCAGCTGCAGATGGTCTATTTATGGCTGAATATGCTAGCTATCCATTATCTTCTACTGATTTTGGTGGAACATGGGCAGTTTTCCATGCTACTACAGCTTCTGATGATGCAACAAAAGATGCTGCTATTGCGCTTGCTGAATACAAACTAGTATTTACATCTTTATCTTCAACTGTAGAAAGTGGTATTCCATTTAATGGTGTTGTTCAATTACAAGATCAGTATGGGAATCCACAAAATGCTGTTTCAGCAATTACAATTGATTTTACAACTAATCATCCAGATGCATCTCTAGCAGTCATTAGTGCAGTTATACCGCAAGGTTCAAATCAAGTATCAGTTCCTGGTCTATTATTAACAGGTGCTGGTTATACTGGAGTTGAATTAATTGCGACTACATCTGCAGTATATGATGATGGAGATGGATTTAATGCAACAGTTTACGGTATGTCTGATGCAATAGATATTCTATCTACTCAGCCAGCTGTACAAGCAAGTATGCTTACTCTTACTAATACAACACCAGGTTATGTAGATATGGATGTTCAATTCTTAGAAACAGGTACTAATAATTCTGATTATGCTATTGTTGTGGCAAAAGCTGGAAGTGCAATAGATTCAGAAGAATTCCCTGTAGATGGAACTTCTTATATCGGAAACAATGTGTTTGGTGCTGGTTCTATAATTGGTGATGGTGTTGTTGTTTACAATGGCCCTGCAGATAATGGTGGTGGCGGTGCTACTCTTAACTATTCATTCAAAATGAGTGGTTTAGCTCCTGGCGTTACTTACTACTTAAGAGTATTCTCTTATGCTGGTACTAGTGGTAGTGAAAACTATAACACAAATCCAGGTCCATTATCTTCTAGATCATTAGCTACTACTTCAGAAACTGACGATGATGTAGCATTTGGTGCTAATGATACAAGAGCAACTGCTAAACCAATTGGTGCAAACTCTGCTGTTTCCGGTACTATTGCTGATGACACTGATGAGGATTGGTTCTCATTTATGGTTACTAGTGCAGCTTCTAATGTAAGAGTTAAACTTACTGGCGTTCCTGCTGACTATAACTTAGAACTTTACAATGCAGATAATAGAAGAGTTCGCCGTGCTACTTTAAGTGGTACAGAAAGCGAATATGTTGTTATAAATAATCTTGACGCCGGAACTTATTCTATTAGAATCTATGGCGTTGATGGCGCTTACTCTGCTACTCCTTACACTGTAGAAGTACAGACTAGAGATACGGAAATCTTTAGCGTCACTCAATAAGATAAATTAAGTAAATAAATTTTAGTAATAATAAAGGATTTATGCTATGACAAGCAAAATTAAAAATCCCGGGAGACATGGAAGTAAAGTGTCATGGGGAAGTTTAGTATGGTTTGCTGCGGCTCTCTTCCTTTTCGCCATAGAAGGTTTCGCACAAGATTACGAACTTTCCATGAAGCCTCGCCGCTTGGGTGATCAGCTTGGGGTTGAAGTTTGGATGAAGTCTCTGAACTCAAGCACTGCTGCACTTGGTAATGCTTCAATCTATATCGAGTATAATACAGATTACTTGACTCCTGCTGCACTTTCTGATGGCGTTAACCCTGCAGATGCAACAGATTCAATTAATGTTGATGTAGATAATGTAACTAATCCACATATTTCTATAGCATCTCAATTTGACAATGGCTCTACTCTTTACGGAGCTCTTACAGGTCAAGCTGTTACAGCAACACAAGGTGCTACTACTGTAAATGTGTTTGGTTTAGATGTAAATTATTCTTCAGGTACTGGTTATGTTCCATCGACTGAAGGTCGCGGTTCATTTATCGGTATGTTGAAATTTGATATTGATTTCAATGGTCCGGATGGTATTGCTAGTACTGCTGATGATTTCGCAGGTACTGAATTAGCAATGTTTGACTGGAACGGTGAAACTTTTGCCGGTGATATCACTTTACAAGATATTAATGGTAATGATATCGAAGCTAATGTAACTTTAGTTGCTCCGGATGCATTCACAATTCGTGGTATTGAAATCTGGAACCCTGATGGTGGAAATAATCAAGTTGTTAACAGATACCCAACTACAGCTTACCCTGTATTTGCTGCTGATAATAACTTAGGTTATCCGATTTATTTCGAACGTTCAGGTTTGACTGATGATGCTACAGAATATGCAAATGCTAATGGTAACATTGGTTATGTGTTAGAATATTCATTAGATGGTGGTACATCTTGGACTGAAACTGCAAGATTTGCAGAAACAAGTACAGATGCTTCTTCTATGGCTGATGTAGCTGACTATGCTGATGGTTTTGTTGATTACCCTACTGTAGCTAATGATTATTATACTACAGATGCTGATGGTGCTGCATTGGTTGCATCTCACCAGGGTATTATCAGAACTATTTGGAAAGCTAATGATAACTTCCCTTATAGATCTGAAAATGCAAAACTTAAAATCACTCAGTTAGAAAACACTAACGGTGTAGATATTGATACTCGTACTGCTTTGACAGGTTCAACTCAAATGAATACAAGTGATGATACATTTGTATTAGGTAGATTGTTCTTTGCTCAGTTAGACGGTTCTTCTACATACTTTAAAACTCGCTGGCCTTATAGCAATGCTTCTCAGCTTACTGTAATGGCTTGGGTTAACTTAAATGGTTTAGTAGCAACTCCAGGTGCAGAACCTGGTATCATCGCTTGTTCTGAAGGTTCTAAATCTGACGAAGAAGGCGCATGGTTACTATACTTAGCTGATGGTAACAGACCTGCTTTCCGCGCTCGCGAAAAAGAAGGCCGCGGTACTAACGGTTATTTAGGTTCAGTTGTAGCTCCTACTGTAGATGCATTATCAACTACTAGCGCTGCTGTTCCAATTACTGACGCACACGGTGACAACTGGATGCACATTGCTGCTACAGTAGCAAATGGTGTAACAACACTTTATGTAAATGGTGAAATCGTTGCTCAAGAAACTAACACTACTGTTGTAGATCCTCGTTTGGCTAACTTTAATCAAACTATCTGGGTTGGTGTTAACCCTAATGATGGTATCGCAGCAGATGACTACTTAAATGCTGGTCTTAAAGAAGTAAGTGTATGGCGTATAGCTTTATCTCAAGATGTATTGAGATCTTACATTTCCGGTGTTAACGATCCTGATGGTACAGTTACAGCTTTAGCTGATGAAAATACTGATTATAGAACTGCTTTAGAACTTTACTATCCATTGCAAGGTTCTAGACTTGACTTAGCTGATGATAACAAACAGTTTTCAGATAATAATTTAGATTATTACACTGATTCTAATATCGATGCTACTCCTGTTAACAGTTCTATCAGTTTCAGACCTGACCGCTCTCACATCCGCTTAACTGCTCCTTTGGGTGGTGAAGGTGTAAGCAACTTGGAAGATCAAACTTTCGATGTTCGTTGGGTAGCTTATGGTCTTGGTTCAACTGCATCTGCTACAGAAGATTTGCAGATTATGATTAGCCGTGATGGTGGTACTACTTGGTTCGATGCAATTGACAATGCTGCTCCTGCATTACCTTTGGATAATGTAGAAGTTGAAGCAGGTTCAGCAACTTGGGAACCATATAACAATATTACTATCTCTGGTTCTGATGATGACTTACAAGGTGTTATAGATATCGAAAATAACTGGGCTAAATCAGTTAAATTGAGAATATCTGGTACTGAAACAAGAAATCAGAATACTATTTATGATGAATCTGGTGAATTTTTAGTAGCTCCTTGGTTTGCATTGCAAAACAATGGTAACTCTAAACTTGAAATTCCTTCAAATACTGAACTTAACTTGAATGCTGGTGCTCAAATGATTGAAGCATGGGTACGTCCATTCCGTTTCCCAACTGTGGACGAAGCTTTCTTCCCGATTTTTGCTAAAAAATCTGAAGATGGTGCAAATACTCATTATTCATTCCGTTTATTGACATCAGGTCAGTTACAGTTGGTTCTTGAATCATCTACAGGTGATGCACTAAGAACTGCTACTTCTGATGCTTCATTGCCTTTGATTAAACCTTCAGTTCAAACTAAAGACTCATTATGGTATCATGTTGCGGTTTATTTCAACTTAGCAAGTGGTGGTACTTCTAATGTATACTTCTTTGTAGATGGTACAATCCAAGACGCATCAGAAATTTCTGAGCAATTGGGTACTAACATTACAATTGATAACTTGAATGCTTATCCTGCATTTATCGCTTCTGAACCGGTAAGTGCTACTGAAACTAGAAACTTCGTTGGTCAAATCAAAGAAGTGCGTTTCTGGAACGGTAACCCTGCAGGCTTTACTCATACAACTGCAAATCCTTCTCCATTAGAATCATTTGTACAAGGTGCTGCAACGGTAAGAGCTGATGAACTTGGTTCTTTCGGTGGTACTGATTATACTCAAAACTTAGCAGCTGCATTTATCTTAAATGGCGGAAGCTTTGTAAATAACGGTATGGTACGTACAGTGGCTGCATATCCTGCTTCTTCAGGTCTTTATGCAAATATCACTGGTGTAGATGGTACTGGTGCAGGTAGTGTAGAATATGGCTATACTAAACCAACATTGAAACTTATCGAACCTATTTACAAACAAGCTATTCCTAATAGCAAAACTGATCTTAGAGTTCGTTGGTCTGGTTTTGATTTCAACAGAAATAACCTTGCTGAAACATTCTATGCCGGTACAGCTGCAAATCCTTCTGACTTAGGTTTTGGTACAGTTGGTGGTGGCGGTACAGAAGTTGTTTATTATGAAGCAACTGCTTCTAAAAACGATGATGCTACTTACACTAATGCAATGACTTTAACAGCTATAGATAATAATTTTGAGTTCCAAGGAACAACAAATAAATCTCAATATGCTGCTACATTGAATGTTGCTATTACTGATCCTGATGCAAATGATGATGGCGCTACTGGTGATCAAGGCCCTATGGGTGCTGCGATGACTAACGGTCGTTTGAAATTATCAGGTCGTTCTACTGTAAACGGTTATGTTGTAGAATGGGATAATGATGCAGATGGTATGATGCACTCACTTTATGCTGAGTCTCAATACTTTAACATCACTCCTCCTTCTAACTTTACTGTAAGAGTTATTCCTGAAGGTTATTATACTGGTACAACTCAGACTATCACTGATTTAGGTACTTCTTATGAAGATGGTGGTTTGAAAATATCATTATACACTGACAATGCAGGTGTACCTGGTACATTAGTAGCAACTAGTGAATCTACAGAAGGTTATTTGGATGCAGATGCATTGGATAAAACTAATCAAAATGCTGCAACTAATACTTTTGCAAACGTACCTTACGTATTTACTGACATTGAAGATGGCGATTACTTCGTAGTTGTTGAACATATCAACCACTTACCTGTAATGTCTAAATATGCTGCACACTTTAACTTCTCTGGTGACGAAAGTTCTACTTGGTTGTTAGAATCTGGTTGGGATTTCTCCAGCTGGAATGGTGTTGCAAATAATACAATTACTGAAGCTGAAGCTGCAACAACTCCTTCAACTTTCGGTGATAACTTCACTGCATACGGTAATGCAGAAACTGATGATGACTTAGAAGCTTATTCTAACACAGGTCTTCATTATAACGAAGGTCAAGTAACTACTACAGGTAACGAAGTTGCTTCTATCGTAGCTGGTGACGTTGTTAAAGATTACCAGATCAATGGTCTTGACAGAACAGCAATCAGAACTCAAACTTTGGGTGCTGCTACTACAGCTCAATATGATGTAACTGGTGATGGTATCAATAATGCAGTTGATAGAACTATCGTTGATAGAAACAATGGTAAAGTATCTTCTTTGACAGATGTTTCTACAATCAGTCTTTCAGCTTCTAAAATCAATACTAACAGTGATATTATTGATGAAGAAATGTTGCAATACTTGACAAAATCTGCAGAAGATTATGATAAAGCTGGAACAGTTAAATCACATAATAATGTTACTAATTATTCTTTAGCAGGTTTAGCTTACACTGTATATGCAGAAACTGAAATTCAAAATGATGAAGTTCTTGTTTCTATGTTCATTGAAAACAATGGTGGTCAATGGGCTATGGGTAATGCTACATTTGCTCTTGATTATAACCCTGTAAATCTTCAGTTCTTGGAACTAGTAAACAATGATGAAGTAATTTTTGCAAACAGACCTGATATGGGTTATGCAACTAATTATGCTGCACCTCAGCCAAACGTTAAACAACCTACAGCTGGTGTTAAATCAATTGAAATTGACTATGATGCTTATACTCAAAAATCTGGTCAAGTTGTTCCTAACTCTAGATCTTACTTAGGTACTTTGAAATTCAAAGTTATCAAAGCAACTGACGTATATGCTTTCAACTGGTACAAAGCAACTGCAGTTCTTTCTACTGACGGCAGAAATATGAATGAATTCGGTGACTTCCGCGTGATCAAACCTGTAATCGTTCAAAGAGATGCTGATGTATTGACACCTAACGGTGGCGAAGAATGGGATGCTGGTGCACTTTACACTATCACTTGGACTAAACCTAATACAAATAGCCAGGTTAACGTTGAATACACTACTGACAATGGTAATACTTGGAACAGAATCTCTGCTGCAGCAATTGACGTAGTTGCCGGTTCTTACAACTGGAAAACTCCTGCAGTTAACTCTGACGAATGCTTAGTTAGATTGGTAGATGCTAAAACTTCAATCGAAATCGACAGAAGTGATGCACCATTCTCAATCATCTCTGCTCCGGCTGAAATCACTCGTCCAACTTCTACAGATCCTATCTATAGAGGCGGTGCTAATGACTTTATCCGTTGGTCAGTAAATGAACCAAGCAAAGTACGTTTCGAATTCTCTTCAAATGGTGTAGAAAGCTGGCAGTCAGTTTCTGCTACAGTTAACTCTACTCTAGGTCAAGTTGAATGGATCGTTCCTTCAGTTAACTCTAAACAAGCTGTTGTTAGAATGATTGATAACGAAACTAACGAAGTATTGGCTGTTTCTAAACCGTTTAAAGTATTGGCTGGTGATGTTACTCTAGCAACTCCTACAGGTGTTAAAGAAAACAGACCTACTGACGTTAAATGGGCTGCTGACAATGTAAGCAAGTTCGACTTACAACTTTCAATCGATGGTGGTAACACTTGGGGCGTGGTTGCAACAAATGTTTCTGCATTGAAAAAAGTTTACACTTGGACTCCTAACTTGTCAACAGACGGTAAAAAATTAGCAGTATTACGTGCTGTATACAATAACGACAATGAATTAGAATATGATAGAACTGACTTGTTTGCAATTGACTTTGGTGATGGTATTGCTGAGTTGATGGATCAAGGTTACATGTTCAATCAACCTATGCCAAATCCATTTAGAGAAGAAGCTAAATTATCATTTACTCTTCCTGCAACTGAAAATGTTACAATGACTGTTTACAATGCAGTTGGTAACAAAGTTGCTACTCTAATTAATGGAGACGTTATGTCTGCAGGCGATCATGAAGTAGTTCTTTCTGCTAATGATTTAGAATCAGGTGTATACATCGTACGCTTGAGCGCAGGATCATTCACAATGATCAGAGAAGTTGTATTAGTAAAATAATATGACATGACATATCTTTTTATTAAAAGCTGCTTCCGAAAGGGGGCGGCTTTTTTTAATAGCACTTCTTTTAAACTTTTATTTGAAGAGACACAATACATTCCTCCTTTACAAGTAGTATAACTTATTTGATATTCTACTTAATGTTATCCCAAATCCCTAATACAAACTTGCATTTGTGGCAAAAAGAAGCTAACAGTTAGCCTATGATTCTCTTGTTGATATAATTTAGCTGAATAAAATATAAAAATAATATAGGAAATACTCCCTATTTATTGAAAAATATTGTATCAATGTTCCATAAGAACATTTATTCTCTTAAGAATATCTTTAATTAGATTTGTTTACTCAGCGTAAACACTGGATGAGGAGAGGAAATAAAGCGTTCTTTTTTCTTTTTCTTTGGTTTCCGTTTCTTTTGCTTTTTTATCGCAAAAAAAAGAAAAAGAAATGGAAAAAGTAACGCCAATCTATTATTTATATCACCAGTAAAGAAAAGTCTTCTCGCCCACACAGGGCTCTGTTTTATCAAAACTTGCAAGTGTCCCATGGCGTTGCCATGGGCTATTAACTATCAGCCTTTCAGGCTGAAAATAGATTATTACTGACATCTATAATACGACTAATGAAATTAGTTAGATGGAAAATGTCATTAGAAAATTCAATTACTAGTAAACGCTTGTAATATCAAGGTTAACTGCTATCTTGCTTAGTAAGAAAATCTTAATATATGCGGCTGGCTACACTTCGACTCTCTAGGTTCGCTCAGTTACCTAACGCCGTTGCACTAATTTGAGAATATGCTATTGCGTAATGACAAATTCCATCTAACTAATTGCAAGAAAGCAGCTGTTAGAGTAAAAGACAACGATAACAAAAAACAAGTTTTGTGGTAGCTAACACCCCGTCATGCTACGCATGCCACCCCTCTTTGAAAAGAGGGGAATGTCAAAATTCCCCTTCTTCGCAAGAAGGGGTGCCCGAAGGGCGGGGTAGTTGCTGCAATGTTTGTTTCACTACTTTACTTATAATAAAAGTAAAATTATAAACAAACTGTTAGCTTCTTTTTGCCACAAACGCAAGTTTGTATTAGGGATCTGGGATTATCATTAGCATGAAAGAAATTGCGTGTAAGCAAAGCCTCTATATTTTTATAAGTCTTTACTTATAAAGCCAAATACAGAGAATCTACTTTTATTAGTCCGAGCTAAATATTACCTTTGTAGTTACTCTAGTGTTACATTAATACAAAACTCTTATGAATACAAATCTAAGTGTATTGAAATTTGGCGGAACTTCTGTGATGGATGCTGAAGCTATAAGCAATCTTGCATCTATTCTAAGCCAAAAAAGCGGAAAAATCCTTGTTGTAGTCTCGGCTATGGCTACTATTACGAACTCTCTTGTAGATATAATAGAAGCTTTAGGCACAAAAGATTTAGACAAAGCAAAGAAGCTTGTAGAATACATCAGACGAAAACATAAAGATGTTTGTATGGATTTGAAGATAAGTAAAGAGACTGATGGTTATATTGATATCCAGTCAGGAAATTTAGAAAAATATATAGAAGCGACTGACATATTAGGTGAGATCAGTCCAAAAACAAAAGATATGATACTTTCCACAGGGGAGTTTTTGTCATCTTTTGTATTGAATCAGTATTTAAATAGTATCAATATAAAATCTGAGCGAGTTGAGCCTACTTACCTGATTAAAACTAATAGCTGTTTTACTGAGGCAGAAGTTGATTATGATAAAACGAAAGAGGAATGCTCAAAGAACGCTTTACCTATCTTTGAAAAGAGTAATATAATTATTACAGGTGGCTTTGTTGGCTCAGATGAGAATGGGAAAACCACTACTTTGGGTAGAGGTGGCTCTGATTATTCTGCAGCGGTTATTGCCTCAGCTCTCAATGCAGAGTCTTTGGAAATATGGACTGATGTGGATGGTGTAATGACTTCAGATCCACGTATTGTAGCGAATGCGTGGCTTGTTAAAAGATTGACTTACAGAGAAGCAGCAGAGCTTGCTTATTTTGGTGCCAAAGTTCTACATCCTAAAACTATCGATCCGGCGGTGAAACACAACATTCCTGTATATGTGAAGAATACTTTTAATCCTCAAAATGAAGGGACTTTGATAGTCTCTAATGGCTCAGGTTCGGATTTTATTAAAGCAATTGCATTCAGGCGGGAAATTACAGTAATTAATATTGACTCAAATAGAATGCTTGGAGCTGTTGGATTTTTAAGTGAAGTTTTTGATGTGTTTAAAAAACACGAAACCAGTGTTGATCTTATTACAACTTCAGAAGTTAGTATATCACTAACTATAGATGATAATACAAAACTACCGGAGATTATAAGAGACTTGTCCGTGTTTGCAGATGTTGATATAGCTGAAAAGAAAGCTATTATATCAGTTATAGGAGAAGGTTTAAAAAGAACTGCTGGGATTGCTGCAAAATTTTTCAGTTCGCTTGAGAAAATAAATATCACTATGATCAGTTTGGGTGCATCTGAGGTAAATTTGAGTATAGTAGTTGGGGAAGAGAATCTTATAGAAGCAGTTGAAAGATTGCATAAACAGTTTTTTACAGAGATTAAACATCCTGAAATATTTGAGCATAGAGGTTAACATGAATACTATAAATAATTATGATATCAAAGCATTGACTGAGGAATTCGGAACACCTCTCTATGTATATGACAGAGAACAGATTGAAAAAAACTATTCCAACTTGAAAACTGCATTTGACAAATATTACTCAAATACTTCTGTGCATTTTTCGGTGAAGGCGAACTCAAACCTTCATATACTTGAAGTGTTCAATAAACTTGGATGTGGTGCTGACACTGCTTCACCAATTGAACTTATGTTAGCAAAAAAAGCAGGAATACATAATTCAAAAATATTATATACCGGAAATTATGAAAGCCATGAAGACTGGGAAATAATCTCCCAATATGAGGATATAACGATTAATCTGGATGATATTTCTTCATTGGACAGAATGCTCAAAGTCTTTAAACCAAAGAGAATATCTTTTAGGATTAATCCGGGGATTGGTCGCGGAGGCTTTGAGGGAATTACAACAGGCGGCGCTGACGCAAAGTTTGGCGTTCCATATGAGAAAGCTCTGGAAGCTTATAAAAAAGCTATAGATGCAGGTATTGAACGATTTGGAATTCACATGATGGCTGGTTCAAACAATCTGGAACCTTACTATTTTTATGAAGTAGTAGATAAGCTAATGAAAATTACCGGGAATTTATTCGGACAAATTGGAACAAAACCTGAGTTTATAGATATCGGTGGAGGTTTTGGTGTACCTTATGAAGATGAAGAAGAACCTTTAAACATAGATTTTACCGCGAAACTGATAAGTGAAGTTATCTCTGAGAAAGCTGATAAGTTTAATTTGGGTATTCCTGAGCTTAAGCTTGAACCCGGAAGATTTTTAGTAGCAAATGCAGGATACTTGATTGCTAAAGTTACTGGTATTAAAAAAAGCTATAAAACATTTGTTGGCGTGGATGCAGGAATAAATACTTTAATCAGGCCTGCTCTTTATGGAGCTAAACATAGATCTTATATCTACGGAAAAGCATTTCCGGAAAACTATTATAATATTTGCGGTCAGATTTGCGAAAACTCTGATATTTTTGATAAACACGTCCATTTACCTGAAGTAGAAGAAGGGGATTTAGTAATATTCAGAGATACTGGTGCTTATGGTTATGTAATGTCCTCAAATTATAATAACCGTCCCCGTTCGGCTGAAGTTATGATAGACGCAGGCAAGTCAAGGCAAATACGCAGAAGAGAGACTTTTGAAGATATGCTTAGATTGTACTAGAGAATGGATAAAAAGCCTTGATTTAGTGATTAGATCAAGGCTTTAGCTTGTTGTCATTATTTTTTTTTTAAACATGATACTACCTAACAATATGATAATCCACAAGTTTAGTAGTCATTGTAGTTCTTTCATTGGATTCTTTAATACGGACAGGTAGTGTACTTATAATTTTACCAACACCTATGACAAAATAAGACTGAATTTGTTCGTTGTCTGATTTTGATTTAAGGCGTGTAACAGTTTTGCCGTCAAAGCTGCTTTCTTCTTCAATAAATTCTGATTTTGCATCTCCTATATATCTATAAGGTATGCATTCAAAACATTCAGTTATTTCATTATTAGAAATGTCACAAGTATGGTAAGTTCTATTGCCAAATACAAATTCATAATCATAAGAGTTAATACTATCCGAGCTCGAGTACTCTATTTCAGTTGTAAAAACTGTTACTTCTTCTCCATTATAAATTTTGATAGTGCTATCAATAACAGTTGCAGTAGCATTTCCTATCACAGAATCTTTGACTATAAAGTTTACAGTCCAATAGTTTCCTACCGAAAGTGGGCGGATCACATCCGTATTAAAAGGTTTAAGAGGGTAATCAGCCTCAGGGTCAGTAGTTGCATCTTTGCAGCTTATAAAAGCAAATAAGCTGAAAATAAAAAGTATTGCTAAATTTTTCATTTGATACCTCAAATAATTATAGTTTTATTGTTATACCATAGTTGAAGCTTAGTTTGCCGGTATATTCAGGATTTCCCAGGTAGCTATATCGCAAACCTGTACTTTCCATATTGCCATAAAGTTTTAATAGATTAAAGGCTTCCCATATAAGACCAATTCTTGCTTTCGTAATAGGTCCCACAGATGTAGATCCAATTGAAATTTCAGTATATGGATAAAAGCCTGAGAATATTTCAAGCTCAGAGAAGCTATAGCCATATTTGGCCATAAGATAAAATTGAGCTTGGTTTAGAATTAGTTGATTGTCTGTTTGTACATACAAATCCATAGTTTCACGGCCATATTCCAAGCCTATATAGCTATTATTTGATAGTCTATAATTTACTCCAAAAAGAAAATTATTTAAACCTCCTGCACCGTTTGCATTTTCGTTTCTCTGTGGGAAAATATACAATCCTGAAATCATTGAGGCAGATAGTTCGAAATCATCCAGGAATCCTTTTTCCTGTTCCAGGATTAAAGGTAAAGAGACCTCTTGAGTGCTGGCATGACTATAACTATAGTCTCTTTGATCCAAGGTTATTTTACTTTTTGATACATCTGCATAAGTAGGTTGCATAAATGTGTGGTTTTTATCTTCTTTAGTGTCTGTCTCAGATAGAGCAATTTCCTGTTTTATATTATTAGTAGCTACAGGTTGTTTTTTTTGAGTATGTTTTGCAAACGATGAATTTTCAGAATTCGATATTTGTTCATTCTTAGTAGGGATATCTACAGTTTCTCCAAGCGCATTCGTTGAATTCTGCACTGGAGTAACGTTTCCAGTAGTTTTTTGTACTATTGGTGATTCACTTTGATTGTCAGAAGCAATCATACTATTAAATAGAAATCCCATCACAAAAAGAAAGCTATAAATTGCAAAATTCATAAGATAGTGGATTGTTTTAGTATTCTGTCTAATACCTGCTTTCTTAAATAGTCTTGACTTTATATACGGCTGTGGACTAATTATGGAAGTCTCGCAACCGACAGTGTTTTCAATGCAAACCAACTCATGAAATTCATTTTGCAAATCACTTGAGTAAGCTAAGTTTTCAAATAAATGGGCTCTTTCTTCAGGCGTAGATTCGCCATCTTTGAAGAGATACATTAAATCTATAAGATGTTCTTTGTTCATAATATCAACCTCTCTTCCTGCTGATAGGATTTAACAGATTCGCGGACTGATCTTTTCGCTCTAACTACTCTATTTCTAACATTTGTTAATGGGATTCCGAGTAATTCTGAGATTTCTTTGTATGAAAAGCCCTGATAGACTTGAAGAATGAAAGCTTCTTTTTGTTCTGTTGGTAGTTTGTTAAGTGCAGTATGCACTATTTGGTTTAGCTCTTTAGTTTCTAAGCTGTCAATGTCTGAAACCAGATGTTTTTCGTTGATCTCTATATTTTCAATATGTCTTTTACGTTTTTGGTTCAAACAAGTATTCTTTGCTATTCTAAAAAGCAAACCTAAGACATTATTGATTTGATTATTTTCTTTTATGTAGGCAAGAAATTTGATCATTGATTCTTGAAATATATCTTCCGCATCAGCCTCATTTCCTATAAACCTAAGACAATAAGTATATATTTGGGAAGCGTATTCATCATACACCTTCTCAAATGCCAGCTCATATTTTTTGTTGAAAATATGTAAGCTGATTTCTGTTTCAATATTTTGATTTATTCTTGCCATATATTAATAAGGCACATTAAAATAGTTTTTGTTTCAGAAAAAATTCAAATATATGTTATTTTGTTCAAACAATGTTTTGAAATATACAGAAGCTTATGTATTATGTGTTTCTATTTATAAACAATCTAAATTTTGAGTGTAGAATATGAGAATACTATATATTATAATAGCCGCACTTTTAGTGTCTTTTACTGCAAATACAACAAAAGACTATCTAAACCTGGAAACTCCTTTGGAATATAATGATACAGAGTTTTATCTAGCTTGGTCGGATCAACCGCGTCATAATTATTATGTCCAGGAATATTTACCGGAAGGTGAAAAACTTGAAAATTTCAACCAGATGATGCATATGAATCTATTTCTAACTGATCTATCAGTCAAGGAGACGGTGCAAGTCAAAATAAAAGAATTGAAAGAAAGAAAGAAAACGGATGGAGTTTGTAATTTTGAAGTTAACATTAGTCCTGACAAAAAAGAGATGATAGTTGATTTCATGTTGAGCGAAAGTGAAGGTGGTTATACTAAAATAGTAGAATTTAATATTTATCATTACAGCAAAGTTGAAATCAACGGGGAAGAAGCAATAGCAATGTTCGCATATTCCAGAAGAGGGTATGGTGATGATATTAAAGAATTCTTCGCAGATTTGAAGCAGAATCGTATCAAATACCTAAAAGAAATGATTGAGCTTGACAAACCCGAAATAAATTTGGAAGAAGAGTAAACTGTTATTTAAAATCCGCCATATTGTCCTGCATGTCGTTAGTTTCTAGTTGTACACGTTGTTGGTGATTGGAAGTGATGATGCTGCAGAAAAATCACAAAATACGAAGAATAGAGACTTTGTTAGATATGCAAAGTTTCTATTAGAATAAAAAAGCTCCTTTTCTTACTAGCAGAGAAGGAGCTTCTTTTTAAATATCAGATTGATTTATTTCATGATTGCGCAGTAGACAGATTTAGGATATCTTGCTACAGTATCAACAATAGAACCTTCAGAAAGGTCTTGAGTTTTACAAAGGATATTTTCTTCGTTACCTTCTATACCAAACCAGATGAAGTTACCTGATTTATCCATTTGTGCAAATTGTATTTCAGGATAAGTTTCTACAACAAGGGTCTGTACGTCATTCTCAATATCTGCATAATAGATATAAATATCTTTTCCGTAGTAATTACTTATTTTAAGAGTACCGTTAGTATTTTGATAACCTGTGTAATTAGTAGAAAGATATTTTACTTCAGAAAGTACAAAGTATTCGCCTGTTTCTGTGTTTGTTACATTTGAGTTTTGGTATACATATTTATTTCCGCTAGTAGAACCAGATACAGCCATATCACCAGTACCAATACGTTCTAATTTATCTTCAGTATTATTTTCAGGATAGTATCTATAAACAATATCGTAATCGTAGTGATTCATACCACCTTCAGTACCCCAAGCCATAATACTTCCAACGCAGTTACTACCATCATCAGATGCATGGACACTAGTCCAGTTACCAATTTCAGTATCTGAGCCAACTTCTGGTTGATCCAGAGTGAAATCAGATGGATTAGCCATTTGGATAAACTCACCGCTGTTTATATTATAACGGCAGAGATATGAACCAGGCCAATCATTATAATTAGAACTAACTTCTCTCATGATATAATAAACATAGGAATTGCTGGCATCAAATGCACTTCCAAAAGCAGACCAAGTGTTTTCATTATTTGTAGTTGCCCAAGGTAGTGTATCAATTTGTTTACTATTTATATCGAAAACAACCAGTTTGTTTTTATAGTCAGGAAGCAAGTTGTAGATATAAAGCTTGTCGCCATCAATTCTAATGTCTTTTTTAAAGTCATAAGGATAGCCGGCGGTTTGCAAACTAATAAGTGGTTCAACAGAAGCCGTTTCACCGGAGACAGACATTTTTGAAATGGCATATTCCGCATCAGTAGTTCCTTCACCCAAATCTTGGACTACAATAAAAGTCGTACCTGAAGTTGTACCGGGATTGGTAGGATTTGTGATATTATCTTCTTCTTCACAAGCTGCGAAAGAAAGTACTAAAAATAAAACTAGTAGTGATTTTAAAACTTTCATGGCACACCTATTTTATGTATTAAACATTATAACCCAGAGCAATATATAGATAAATCACCAAATAAAAAATAAATAATAAATGTAAACTTAATATACTGTTTAATAAGCAATTGTCTATATGTCATAATTAAGTGTTGACTAAAATTATAAAATGCTTGCCAGAAAGGGTTTTGCAGGTTCTACTAATATTTTGGGAATGCAAATTAATGAATAAAATTATATTTACTTTATTTCTGTAAAATCTATTTTAAGTCCGGCAGTAAGTAATAATGCAGTAATTCTTTTGTCTAATAGTACATTTTTTATTACATTAAATAATTAGTAATGATATATAATTGCAAGAGAAATATATGTATTCGAGACTTAATTCCGCTTCAGTATTTGGAATAAATGCTTTCATTGTTGAAATAGAAACTCACATGGATAATGCACTGCCTGCCATGTCGATTGTTGGTTTGCCGGATTCGGCGGTAAAGGAGTCTCGGGAAAGAGTATCTGCTGCAATCAAAAATTCTAACATGGTCTTCCCGAATAAAAGAATCACTGTAAATCTTGCTCCTGCCGATATTCGCAAAGAAGGAAGTGCGTTTGATCTTCCTGTCGCCATAGGTGTTTTGTCGTCGATGGGAGTTGTGCAAGCAGATATTTTGAGTGAAACTATTATTCTGGGTGAGCTTGCATTAGACGGTACTCTTCGCCCTATTCACGGCACTCTTTCAATAACTCTGGAAGCTATCAAAAACAATTTCAAAAGAATTATCCTGCCTGAAGATAATGCTGAAGAAGCTGCATTAGTGGACAAAATTGAAGTAATTCCTGTTAGCTCGCTGAGTGAAGCTGTGGCTTATATAAATGGTGATTTAGATATTCCTGCAAAACAAGTAGACATCGAAAAACTATTTCTGGAAGGGGAGAGGGAAAACCTATATAATCTATCGGATGTTAAGGGACAGGAAAATGTAAAAAGAGCATTGGAAGTAGCTGCTGCCGGTGGACATAATATGTTAATGATCGGGCCTCCGGGTTCAGGTAAAACTATGCTTGCCAAGAGAATACCTTCTATTCTTCCATCGCTTTCTCTGGGTGAATCTTTGGAAACTACTAAAATACACTCAGTTGCAGGGCTCTTGCCTACAGGAGAAGCGATTGTTGCTGTCAGGCCATTCCGTTCACCGCATCATACTATTTCAGATGCTGCACTAGTTGGTGGCGGTATGAATAAGATCAGACCCGGTGAAATATCCCTTTCGCATCATGGGGTGCTTTTTCTGGATGAATTACCTGAATTTGCCAGAAACGTACTGGAAGTGTTGAGGCAGCCTCTGGAAGAAAAAAGAATATCTATTTCCAGAACAAAAATGACAGTAGAATATCCAGCGAATTTTATGCTTGTATGCTCTATGAATCCTTGTCCTTGTGGTAATTTCGGAGATCCTGTGAAGGAATGCTCCTGCACTCCACAGCAAATACAAAGATATTCCGGTAAAATATCCGGACCTTTATTAGATAGAATTGATATTCACTGCGAAGTCCCGACTGTAAAATATCAGGAACTATCTTCCAATAGGAAGGGAGAGGATTCTGAAGATGTAAGAAAAAGAGTTATTCAGGCACGCAAAATTCAGGAAAATCGTTTTAAAGATTCAAAATCATTTAAAAATGCTGATATGTCCAGCAGTGAAATCAGAGATTTTTGTAAATTAGATGATCCTTCTAAAGAATTATTAAAAATGGCGATGACAAAGCTAGGTCTTTCTGCCAGAGCTTATGACAGAATTCTGAAAGTAGCAAGAACTATCGCTGATCTGGCTGGTGCTGAACAAATTAAAAGCGAGCATATTAGCGAAGCAATACAATATAGAAGTTTAGATAGAGAATATTGGAAGTAAAAAAATGGACGATACTTATCTGAAGAAGATTGCTGATTTACCTCAGTATATCAGCGAAGAATTAGAAGCCTTAATAGAAGGCAACAAGAGATATGTGGAAGATGATTTGAATGAAAGAAGTTATCAAAAACTGAGGGAAGATTCTTATACAAATCAAAATCCTCAAATTATACTTATCACTTGTTCGGATTCCAGGTTGATGTCGCATCACGTTTTTGATGCCACTTTGGGTGACATATTTATCATGCGCAATCCCGGGAATATGGCAAACGAAGATGCAATAGCAGGTATTGAATTTGCAGTTAAAACGTTCGATACTAAGCTCCTTGTGATAATGGGACACTCAAATTGTGGAATGATGCAGGCTGCTATAAGAGGTAAGTCTGAGATAGAATCACTTAATCCTATAATCGAAAAAATATTGCCGGCAGTAAAAGAAGCTGAGGATCGTAATTCTAATCAGCAGAAAATTCAATTACTAGCTTCACAGGAAAATGTAAAAAATCAGATCTTTGAAGCTTATGCTAAAAGCGAAATTTTAAGGGAGGCAGTACAGGATGAAAGAATGGCTATTGTTGGTGCATATTATGATTTGCAAACAGGCTATATAGATTTCTGGGAGAACTGCTTGTTTGGTAAGTAGAGTATTTTGTAGGAATGTAGAAGATAAAAGAAAAGCCGTAGGAAATATTCTCACGGCTTTTGTTACATCTATAATTCAGTCTAAATTAGAACTGATTTAAAACTCTAATATCATTTTCGTAAAGAAGTCTGATATCATCGATACCTGTGCGAAGCATAGCTACTCTTTCTATACCAAAACCAAAAGCATAACCGGTAAATTCTTCCGGATCAATGTTTCCTGATTTTAATACATTCGGATGAACCATACCGCAACCTGCGATTTCAAGCCAACCGGTACCTTTACATATTTTACAACCTTCGCCTTCGCACAAGAAGCAAGTGATATCCATTTCGGCACTTGGTTCGGTGAATGGGAAGAAAGAAGGACGGAATCTGAATTCAGAGTTTTCGCCATACATTTTTTTAGCAAAAATCATCATAGTAGCTTTCAACTCAGCGAAAGATACATTTTTGTCTATATAAAGACCTTCGATTTGATGAAATTCTGCCAAAGCTCTGGCATTGATTGCTTCGTTTCTATAAACTCTACCGGGCATAATCGAACGGATTGGAGGTTCTTGACCTTGCATCACTCTGATTTGCACAGGGGAAGTATGAGTGCGAAGCAGCAAATCTTTGTCAGATTTAACAAAGAAAGTGTCCTGCATATCGCGAGCCGGGTGATCCGGAGGGAAATTAAGAGCATCAAAGTTATGATAATCATCTTCAATTTCCGGACCTTCAGCCACAGCAAAGCCCATATCAGTAAAAATAGAAACCATTTCATCCATTATTTGTAGTACCGGATGATAAGTACCTCTGTTTGAAGTTCTACCCGGAAGAGATAAATCTAAATCGGGAGATTTGTCATCATCTTCAGAGAATTTAGCCAAAAGAGAGTTATAAGTAGATTCGGCATAGTTTTTTAAAATATTAAGCTCTTTGCCGACAACTGGTTTGATGTCTTTGGGAACATCCTTCATTTTAAGCAATAATTGCTGAAGTTCACCTTTTTTGACTAAAAACTCATGCCGGAAATGCGAAAGCTCTTCCGGCGATGAGATATTCTGAAGCTTTTCTTCAATTTTATTTTTTAGGGATCTTATTTCTTCAATCATGATCCATATCTTGCTTTATTGAAAAAAAAGAATTAAGCAACGGCTTTTTTGCAAATTGCAGCGAAAATTTCAGGTCTGTTCATAGCCAAGTCAGCTAAAACTTTACGGTTGATGATGATATTATTTCTCTTCAAACCGTTGATCAAACGAGAATAAGTTGTGCCGTTAATACGAGCAGCAGCGTTAATACGAGTGATCCAAAGTCTGCGATATTGGCGTTTTTTAAGCTTACGGCCAACGTAAGCGTGTTGTAAACCTTTTTCAATGTGGTTTTTCGCAACCGTCCAGACATTTTTTCTAGCTCCCCAATAACCTTTGGCGAGTTTTAATATTCTTCTGCGTTTACGGTGCGAAGCTACTTTATTGACTGATCTTGCCATTTTTACACCTTGTGTAATATTTAAACAATTCATTTTGGCGTGGGGGGAGCTTCACTTAATTGCCCCTTAGCCGGATTTTAGAAAAAAAGCGGAAAAACTTTTTGCAATAAAAGGTTAGATATTAACCTTGGCCCATTAGTTTTTTAACTCTAGGCTCGTCCACTTTAGCAACATAAGTAAGCTCTCTAAGAGCTCTTTTTCTCTTAGGAGATTTCTTAGTTAAAATGTGGCTTGCAAAAGCTTTTGCCCTTTTGAACTTACCGCTACCGGTTTGTTTAAACCTTTTTTTAGCGGAGCCGTTAGTCTTCATTTTAGGCATGGCTTTTCCTATATGTTTAATTTAAACAAAAACAAATATCGGTTCTCGACCAATATGAGAACCGACAATATACCAAAAACAGAGAAGAAATTGAAATTAATTTTTCTTAGACTTAATAGGTGCTAGTATGACAGATAAGTTTCTTCCTTCGAACTTAATCGGAACATCCACTTTAGCAACATCTTTCATTTCTTCTACAAACTTCTTAAGGAGCTCTCTACCAATTTCCTGGTGAGTAATCTCTCTACCTCTAAACATCACAGAAGCTTTTACTTTGTTGCCCGATTCAATAAAGTCTCTTGCGTGCCTTGTTTTGAAGTTGAAATCATGATCAGCAGTTCTCCATTTGAATCTTACTTCTTTCATCTGAGATTGAACTTGATTCTTTCGCTGCTGTTTTTCTTTCTTTTGAATTTCGTATAAAAACTTACCGTAATCTATAATTCTACAGACCGGTGGTTTTGCTTTTGGAGCAATCTCTACTAGGTCAAGCTCGGCTTCTTCTGCCATGAACAAAGCTTTTTTTGAATCCATGATGCCCAGCATTTCGCCGTTGGCATCAATCAATCGTACTTCTTTTTCTCTAATTTCGTCATTAGTACGATGTTTCTTTTGAGCAGTCGGTACTACTCTTCGTCCCCGATTACCGGGAGTGAAATGCGCAAGTAATAAAATCGGCTTCAAGTAATCCCTTCTAGTTAATTTATAAAATAATATATTTTCTAACTTCTATTATATTGGAATATTTACAAATATAAAACATTATTGGCACAATCTACAAAAAAATCCAAATATCTTATTAAAATTACCTACATTTGAATTATTTCGTTTTACAAATTTACGAATTATTATTGGTATATTATGTCTGAGATTCAAAGAAACGACCAAGAGCTGAGAAGATTAGAAGAATTACAGCTTTTGGAGGAAGCCGGAATTAACGCTTATCCTTATAGCTTCGACCAAACACACAGAGCTGATGCTATCCTTTCCTCTTTTGACGATGAAAAGCCGGAAGAATTGGAAAATGTCGCTGTGGCTGGTCGTATTATGGCTATGAGAATTATGGGTAAGGCGACTTTCCTTCACATACTTGATCAAAGCGGCAGAATTCAGGTTTATTTAAAGCGCGATGAGCTCCCTGAGTTTTATCCGCACATAAAGAAGCTTGATATTGGCGATATCATAGGTGTTAAGGGTTATGTATTCCGTACTAAGAAGGGCGAAATATCTATCCATGCCAGCGATGCCCAATTGCTTACTAAATCTTTGAAGCCTCTTCCAATTGCCAAGGTAGAAAAAGACGAAGATGGTAATGAAATTATCCACGATGCTTTTGCTGATAAAGAATTAAGATACAGAAAAAGATATATCGATCTAATCGTAAACTCTCAAGTTAGAGATACTTTTATCAAACGCTCTAAAATTATTTCTTTTATTAGAAGATTTTTAGATGAAAGAGGTTATATGGAAGTGGAAACTCCGGTTTTGCAGCCAATTTATGGTGGTGCTTCTGCCCGTCCGTTTATTACTCATCATAATACTTTAGACATCCCTCTTTACTTACGTATAGCTGATGAATTGTATCTAAAACGCCTTATAGTAGGTGGTTTTGAAGGTGTTTATGAAATAAGCAAAAACTTCCGTAACGAAGGTATGGATAAAACTCATAATCCTGAGTTTACTGCTATGGAACTTTACGTAGCTTACAAAGATTACAATTGGCTTATGGATCTTACTGAAGAACTTTACAGAGGTACTGCAGAAACTGTGCTTGGCACGACTACTGTTACTTTTGACGGTAAAGAATTTGACTTGGCTAAGCCTTTCCGCAGAGCTAAAATGTTTGATCTGTTCAAAGAATATACAGGAATGGATCTTAAAGGCAAAAACAAAGAAGAACTTAGAGCTGCTGCAAAAGAGCTCGGCGTTGAAATAGATGAAACATTCTCTGAAATGAAAATATTAGATGAGATCTTCGGTGAAAAAGTAGAAGAACATTTGATTCAGCCTACTTTTGTAATCGACTATCCTGTGGAAATGTCTCCTTTGACTAAAAAACACAGAGAAGAAGAAGGTCTGGTAGAAAGATTCGAATTATTCATCAATGGCGCTGAGTATGCAAATGCTTATTCTGAGCTTAATGATCCTCGCGATCAGAGAGCAAGATTAGAAAGCCAGGCAAAAGACAGAGCAGCCGGCGACGAAGAAGCTATGATTGTAGATGAAGACTTCCTTCAGGCAATTGAAATCGGTATGCCTCCGACAGCAGGTATCGGTATCGGTATCGATAGATTAGTAATGTTTATGACTGATAACATTTCAATCAGAGACGTACTATTCTTCCCGCAAATGAAACCTGAAAAGGTTAAAAAAGAAGAAAAAACTGAAGAATAAAGATTAGATATTCTAATTGACGTTAAGCAGCCTGTGATATATCCAATGATATTTTATAGGCTGTTTTTTTTTAAGGTGACAGAGGATATCAGTTATATTTTATAATAGATAAAAACTACTACTCCGATTTAATAGGATCAATTTGTATAAAGTACTTCTCGTAGTTTTTCGCAATCTTAGCATTCAGTTCTACTTGAACTATAGTATTAGTCATTTCTTTAAGATTCTCTAATTGACTGCGAACTATTTCTTCTGAGTATCCGGTTCCTTTTTTTACTCCATAAATTCTATAATATAATTTAGGTACAGGAATAGATAAGTAGCTTAAAAAATTACAATCTAAAATGAAGAAGCCATTTTTTTCTTCTACATTTATCACTGCCGCACCTAAAGCTCCTGATAAATTTACTCCTTTCTTAATTAGGAAGTCCTCTATTTTGCCACATTCTTCTGCTCTATCTAAATTATTCCTAGCTATGGCTACTATTTTTTCATGACAAATGTAATATAGAGGTAGTTTTCCTAAAAAAGTCATGGAATGAAGATTATTAAAGTCAACCGGTTTTACATAGTCATATACAAGATTCAGCATAGCTAAATTGCACACATTTATAGCATTTCCTACTAATTCTCTCTTTATTTCATCAGTCTGATCCTGAAAATACGGAAGCTTCAAAAAATATTCTACTACTTCTAAATTAAGCGAATATATAGCACTTGAAATTAATAGGTATTTATTATTTCGTGATAGTGCGAAAAATGGTTCATAGTTTTGACCAAAGCTCTCTAAAGTTTGTAATAAATCTTTTCTTCCACAGATAACAAAAAGTTCTAAAGCTTGTTGCTCTGTATTAGGAGATTCTACATTTATTGAAGTAAAAGTAAAACCATGTTTATATAAATCATTTAAAATTTGTGTGTCGTATTTTTCCCAATATGAGTAATGTAGATAGTCTAAGGTTGAGATAATAGAAATGATGTCATTAAGAGAATATTTCTCTTTGAGTTTATTGAGAAAGCCCGGCTTTCTATATTTCTCTATGTAATTATTATCACCTGCAATTATAGCTCCCAGCAGTAATTCCTGATTATCTCTGAGATATTTTTCTAACACATCAAGAATTTCCAGTCTTTTATTAAAAATTGCAATAGCAATAGATCTTGCAGGTGGTAAAAATCCATGTTTACAGAAGAGCTCAACTATCTCTATATTATTTCTATAAATCGCAAAGTCAAATGTTGACACTTCTATATTTCTATATCTATTTGAAAATTTAGGATACATTTTACCAAAATAATAGCTGTGAAGTGGATTGGCATCTATCTCAATAAATTGGAGAATAGAATCCATTTGTTTCTGTATCAGAAATTCTTCTATTTTTTTACATTCTTCTGCTTTATGAAAGTCATCGGTAATGGTGGCTATCATTTTGTTTGAGCTTATGAAATTCAAAACACATTCGCCACGGGCAAAAGATTTAGGTATATAAACAAGATTAAAGTTTGTCGGTTTTACATAGCCATAGACCAGATGGAACATTTTAAAATTGCATTTGTCTATAGCTTTATCAAAAATTTTCCTCTTAACTTCATCTGACTGATCTTTAAAATATGGAAGTTTCAAAAAATACTCTACTACCTCAAATTTGAGTTTTGATATTGCATCAATCACTAATAAGTAGAAGTAGTCGGAAGATAGTGAGAAAAATGAAGCATAATTTTGACCAAAGCTTTCTAAAGTTTTTAATAGATCTAGTCTATCGTAATCAATAAAATGCTTTAAGGCAAGTTGTTCTGTATGAGATGATTCTATGTCTATTGAAGTAAAAGCAAAGCCATGTTTATATAAATCATTTAAAATTTGTGTGTCGTATTTTTCCCAATATGAGTAATTTAGATAGTCTAAGGTTGAGATAATAGAAATGATGTCATTAAGAGAATATTTCTCTTTGAGTTTATTGAGAAAGCCCGGCTTTCTATATTTCTCTATGTAATTATTATCACCTGCAATTATAGCTCCCAGCAGTAATTCCTGATTATCTCCGAGATATTTTTCCAACACATCAAGAATTTCCAGTCTTTTATTAAAAATTGCAATAGCAATAGATCTTGCAGGTGGTAAAAATCCATGTTTACAGAAGATCTCAACTATTTCTAAATTATCATCATAAATCGCAAAGTCAAATGCTGATACTTCGATTTGTTTAGCTCGATATGGATAATTATTATAAATATTCTTAAAATGATAGGTATAAAGAGGATTGGCTTCAGTACTAATATATTTAGAAACAGAATCAATGTTTTGATCTCTTGTATATCTATAGAGATCAAAATTATCATCTGCCTTTACTGAGGAAGCAGTGAAGCAAAGAATTAGAAATAAGATATATATCATGATTTTATTTTGGATTATAGAATTAAGTATGGATCAATTATAATAGTGGAAAATAAGTTGACAAATATAAATATCAAAATTATATCCTTATAAATCAGATACACGTATCATTTTTATTTCAGGAAAGGTCCAGTATATAAGTCTCAAAAATGTCATTAGAAAAACAATTTCTGGTAAACGCCTGTAACATCAAAGTAAACTGCTATCGTGCTTAATAACAAAATCTTATTATTTGAGGCGGGCTACACTTCGACTCGCTACGCTTGCTCAGTGACCTTACGCCGTTGCACTGATTTTATAATATGACATTGCCTAATGACAAATCTTGCCAAAAAAAAAGCCGACTCTAAATGAGCCGGCTTTGCTGTATCTAAAAGTGAGGTTTGCAGTTTTAGATAGAAATAGTTTTTTCGTTCATGTTTTCAAGAGCATCTACGATAGCTTTTAGTGTTTGACCTGCAAGCATACCGTCCACAACTCTGTGATCATAAGTAAGAGATACATAAACCATGTCGCGTGGTACAATCACATCCATACCGTCAACTTGTTTAACTACCGGACGTTTTTGGATAGCTCCAATACCAAAGATAGCTACTTGAGGTTGATTGATAATCGGTGTACCAAATAAAGTACCGAAAGTACCAACATTTGTTATAGTAAATGTACCGCCTTGAATGTCATTAGGATCTAAGCGTTTAGATCTTGCTCTGCCTGCCAAGTCGTTAACTGAGCGAGCCAAACCTGTAATATTTAAAGCTTCTGCAGATTTGATAACAGGCACAATCAAGTTACCATCATCCAATGCAGTTGCTACACCTAAGTTAATGCGTTTGTGGCGTAAGATGTTTTTGCCATCTACTGAAACGTTAACCATAGGGAATTTTTTCAAACCTTCGATTGCTGCCTGAGCAAAGAAAGGAGTGAAAGTAAGTTTGAATCCTTCGCGCTTCATAAATTCGTCTTTGAATTTATTTCTGAAGTTAACGATGTTAGTTACATCAGCTTCAGCAACAGAAGTTACGTGCGGAGAAGTTTGTTTAGAATAAACCATGTGATCCGCAATCAACTGACGAACTCTATCCATTGGTATAACCTCTACATCATCACCATGGTCTACAGGAGCCGGAGCAGGAGCTGCTTTTGGCTGAGCAGGAGTTGAAGTTTGCTGCGCTTGAGCTTGTGGCTGAGCTGCAGGAGCTTGAGCAGGAGCAGCGCCTCTATTGTCAAGGTAGTTCATCAAATCATTTTTAGAAACTCTTCCGCCAACGCCTGAGCCATTGATCTGTTTCAATTCTTCTAATGATACTTTATTTTCTTCAGCAATTTTTCTTACTAATGGAGAGAAGAAATCTTCGCCGTCTCTTGTTGGAATATCATAAGTTCCGCCACTAACAGGAGCATTTACCTGTGGTTGGCTCGTTTGAGTAGGAGCACTTGGCGTTACAGCAGGTTTAGATTCCTGTTTTGCTGCTGCCGGAGCTGCCGCTTTTACAGGAGCGTCACCACTTGACATTTTACCGATAACTGCGCCAACTTCAACAGTTTCACCTTCCTGAACTAATATTTCAGCAAGGATACCTTCTACTGGTGATGGTACTTCAGTATCTACTTTATCAGTAGAAATTTCCAATACCATTTCATCTCTTTCTACTTTATCACCAACTTGTTTTAGCCATTTAGTGATAGTACCTTCCTGAAGTGATTCTCCCATTTTAGGCATAACCAAATCAACAAGATTACCGCCTGATGCAGCCGGAGCAGCTTCCTCCTGTTTAGGAGCTTCTTCTTTTATTTCTTGTTTTGGAGCTTCAGCTGCTGCAGAAGCATCTGTTTCAATATATGCAATTACTGATCCTACTTCTACAGTGTCGCCTTCCTGAGCAAGAATTTCTACTAAAGTACCTTCATTTGGTGCAGGAACTTCAGTGTCAACTTTATCAGTAGAAATTTCCAAAATCATTTCATCTCTTTCAATTTTATCGCCAACGCTTTTTAGCCATTTAGTAATTGTACCCTCCTGTAAGGATTCCCCCATTTTAGGCATTACAACTTCTAATTTCATGATTTAACTCCAATATAGATTTTATTTATGTTCAGATTTATTAAATAGCATATTCTAAATACGTATAAGTAGCAAAAATACTGTAAACGGATGTTATATTAAGATTTTAACCAGAGTTCAATATTTTGCTTCGCCAAACAATATTCCTTAAACGGAACAAACAATTCCTTATTGCCACTTAGAAATATAGAATTGGCTAATTTTCCCCAATTTTTCGATGGTTTTTTAAATTTTATAATATTCATCATTTAGGAGTAACTCTATTGTTCATTTTATACTTATGTAGATTTATATTTGGCTTTATTTAGAGAAATAAGCTGATATTTCTATATTAGCTTGAATCTGAGGAATTAAAGACAATTCAAAATATCAATATTATTTGCATTCTCACCAGAGATAATAAATGAATATATGTGAAAATAGATTAAATAGAGTTTTATTATTTCCGAAATACTGTGTATATTTCTCTAAAGCAACATATTGTGATTGGAGGTTGGGATGAAAAAGTTTCTTATTATTTCAATGATTGTAGTAGGTGCAGTTTCGCTTTTTGCTCTAAGTGTATTGAATAATCAAACAAGTTCTCTTTTTAGCGGTTCCGGCAAATGCCAGGCATGCCATGAGTCTGATGGTAATGCTTTGAGCTATCAAGGTAAGGATGTTTCTCCTGTTACTCTTTGGAGAAGCACAATGATGGCACATTCTGCAAAAGATCCTCTTTGGAGAGCAGTTGTTTCTGAAGAGTCACATGCTCATCCAGAAGTTTCAGATGTTATTGAATCAACTTGTACTCGCTGTCATGCCCCAATGGGCAATAGGCAAGCAAGAGAAGACGGATCTCAGACTTTCAATCTGTCTGATTTATATGCAGATAAACTTGCTCAGGATGGAGTTAGTTGTACTGCATGTCATCAAATCAAAAATTCTGAATTTGAAAACAATGAATCATATTCAGGTATGTACGAAATAGATAATAGCAGAAAGATCTTTGGACCTTATGAAAACCCATTATCTATGCCTATGAAGAATAATGTAAATTACACTCCTGAATATAGGAAAGCTATTGCACATTCGGAATTATGTGCCACATGCCATACACTTTTTGCACCATTTTTTGATAATGATGGCAACATAGCAGGCACTTTTCCTGAACAAACTCCTTATTTGGAATGGAAGATCAGCGACTATCCTCAGCAAGGAAAGAGTTGCCAGGAATGCCACATGCCAAGGATAGAAGATGGAATTGACATTGCAACAACACCAGTCAATAATACCACTTTGCGTTCTCCATTCTGGAAACATGACTTTGTAGGCGGAAATGCTTATATGCTTGGAATACTAAAAAATATGGAAGCCGGCGGAAGTGAAATGTCCGGGAACGCTACACAATTTGATCAGACTATAGCTAGAACGAACGCCAATTTAAAAAGCGCTGTTGATGTTAAATTCAATAAAGAAGGTGATTTCATAAAAGTTGAAGTTACAAATCTTACCGGTCACAAATTGCCTTCCGGCATACCTTTCCGAAGAATGTGGTTAGAAATGATTATAAAAGATCAAGACAATGTAGTTGTTTATCAATCAGGTACACCAACTGAAAACGGAAAGTTACTTGAAGATCCGAATAATTCTCCGGAACATAGAGATACTATTTTAAGTGAAGATCAAATTCAGATTTGGGAAGCAACACCTGCGAATGTAGATGGTAAACCAACTTTTGCTTTGCTGAAAGCGTCAAATTTCAAGAAAGATAACAGAATACCTCCAAAAGGATTCAACAGAAACTCGCCTACTTATGATAGCTGCGCAATTTACGGGAAGGCATTGGACGATCCCAATTTTGGCGCAAATGGTAGTGACATAGTTTATTATAAATTACCTGATTTGGAAAACGGAGATTATACTGTCACTGTGAACCTGCTTTATCAAACAGTAAAACCAGGCTTAGTGGATTACATTAAAGATGTTAACACAACTGAGATAAATGACTTTGTCACTTTATATGACAATAATCCAAATGTACCTGCTGTTCTATACAGCGGAGATCAGATTATCACATTGTCGTCAATAGAAGAAAACTCAGATGGAACTTCTATTTATTACAATGATAATAAATTGCTTATAAGTTCTAAAGTAGCAGTAAAAGCGAATTTACTAATTTCTGATATGAATGGCAGAATAGTTTATAAAGAAGAAAAAAATTTAGCGAGGGGAAAGAATACAATTTATTTAGATAAATTGACACCAAACGCTGCGTATGTTGTAAATATGAATTTCAATTCTAAAAAGCTGACATATAAATTTATCAGGTAGACAGGGTAGTAAACCTATACGTTTTGATTTATAGGTATGCAACGAAAGCAGGGTAGATATTAAATTTGCTCTGCTTTTTTGTGATACTGATGAATTTTATCGGAAAATTGCAAAATTTTGAATTAAAAATATTTTCTAAGTGCAAAATTTTAACTCAAATTTTAGAAAATATCACTCATAATTCGTATATTGTCAGACATATTTCCATAAATCTAAGTATTATCGGTAATTATATGTTATTTAGGATTATACTTGGTTTTCTGATGATTTGTGTAGTAGAGTCTGATAAATAGGGATCTTCATTTTTTAAAGAATATTTCCTGTCACATGTAAGGCAAATGCTAGCGAATATCTAAATGATATTATTTATGCATCAGTCAAATGCCATGCATCGTTAAGCCCAGTCAGTACTCTCGTCTGATTCGAGCCGACCTTAATTATTAGACTCTAGTTAGATACTCTACACTATAAAAGAATAGAAAAATACTATTTATATACAAATAAATTCCGAAGGTAAGCTATGTATGACTTTAAGTTTAAGCCTTTCGAGGAAATGACACCAGAGGATTATGCAAAAGTCGGTTTTAAATCCGGTTTGGAGGTGCACCAGCAACTTCTAACCGAGAAAAAGCTATTTTGCCGCTGCCCTGCAGGCCATTACAATAATCATGAATATAATGCAGAAATCCTTCGTCACATGCGCCCAACTCTTTCAGAGCTTGGTGAATATGACGGAACTGCGCTGATGGAATTCAAAACTAAAAAAGAAATCCTTTACAGAATTAATTACGATACTGTTTGTACTTATGAAATGGATGACACTCCTCCGTTTCAAATCAACGATCAGGCATTAGATATTGCAATTGAAGTTGGTATGCTTTACGATGCTACAATAGTAAACGAACTTCATATAGCAAGAAAGCAATATCTTGATGGTTCTATTCCTACAGGATTCCAAAGAACTGCAATTACTTGCGTAGGTGGTTCTATTCCATTCAAAGACAAAAGAATTAATCTTATCCAAATGTCTATAGAAGAAGATTCTTGCCGCGAATTTAGCGATCAAGGTCACACTCGTATATATTTAACAGACAGACTTGGCATGCCGCTCATTGAAACTGTTACAGAACCTGAAATGAAAACTCCTCAGGAAGTTGCAGAAGTAAATGAAGCAATCAGACGCATCGCACGTTCTACAGGTCACGTTCGCACAGGTATCGGCGCAGGTCGTCAGGATGTTAACGTTTCTGTTACAGGTGGCACTCGTATTGAAATCAAAGGTGTTCATAAGATCAAAAACATCCCAAGATTGACTTATAACGAAGCTATGAGACAGTGGAATCTTTTAAGATTAAGAGAAGAACTTGCTAATCGTGGCATTACTGAAGATACTTTTGAAGCTAACTTTAAAGACGTAACAAAAACATTACGTAAAACTCGCTTCCAAATTATCAAAGATGCAATTGATGCAGATAAAGTTGTAAAATGTGTAAGACTTAAAGGTTTCAAAGGCTTGCTTACTTGGCAAACTCAAACAGATACAGTTTTCTCTAAAGAATTATCTGACAGAGTAAGAGTAATCGCCTGCCTTTCTGAATTACCAAATATTATTCACTCAGACAGCCCATCAGAAAAACTTTCTTCTTATGAATGGAGTTCTTTGAAAAAATCTGTTGGCGCAACTGATAAAGATACTATCGTATTAGTATGGGGTAGCGAAGAAGATACTGAAACCGGTGCAAACGAAATTATTATCAGAGCTAAAGAAGCTACTATAGGTATTCCTTCTGAAACAAGACAAGCGCTTATAGATGGTACAACAGGCTTCGAACGTATATTGCCTGGCCCTGAAAGAATGTACCCTGATACAGATCTTCCTCCTAAAACTATTTCTGCTGAAAGATTGCAAAGAATCAAAGATTCACTGACTGAACCTTATTGGGAAAGAGAAGCTAAATATAAAAAATTGGGTGTTCCTGAAGATTCTATAAAATCTTTGGCAATTTCTCCGTTTGCTGCCACTTTTGATAAAGTAGTAGAAATGGGTGTTGATCCAAAATTAGCTGCTGTTGCTTTGACTCAATTTGTAAAACGCTTAAGAAAAAGCGGTCAGGATACAGAATACATGACAGAAGTGCACTTCCTTAAAATATTTGAATTATTCAAAGCAGGCAAATTAGCTAAAGATGGTATCTATGATGCTATGAAACGCACAATCGTGCTGGGTGAAATTTCTGAAGATAATATACCTGAAATTTGCTCCGAATCTGAAATGAAAGGTAGAATAAATGAAACTCGCGAATTTATAAACAAAATGCGTGTAAAATACCCTGATAAAAAAGGAAAAGTATTTATGGGCGCTATCATGAAAAAACTTCGCGGTAGAGTAAATGGAGCTGATATACTTAAACTTGTTAATGAATTTAGTCCGGAGGAAGTATAAATGTCTATGAATGAAGATTTTAAAGGCTATCGCGGTGCCGGATTGGAGCTGTTAAAGAAATATAACGCTTTACTCTGGAGTGATGTAAAACTAAAAACTTCCGACGAAAGAACTCATATTGGTTTGATTTTGCCTAGAGCTGAACAAGCTGACGAATTTCATATTGTATTGAAACTTCGTACAGGTTATAATATAGGTATTCATGTAGATAATATTTTAGACATAGAAGTAGTTGGTAGAAAAATAGCTAACTATCAAATTCCTGAGCAGGAATTCCCTTATTCTCCAAGAAAACCAAGAGTTAAACTGTTTGGTACAGGCGGCACTATTGCTAGTCGTCTTGACTATAGAACAGGTGCTGTAATTCCTGCATTCTCTCCTGGCGAACTTTACGGTTCTGTGCCTGAGCTTGCAGATTACTGTAACCTTGAAACAGAAAAACTATATGGTGTTTTCTCAGAAAACATGGGACCTGAGCAGTGGATTGGTACTGCAAAAGCAATTGCAAAAGAAATTGAGCAAGGCGTAAAAGGTGTTGTAATCGGTCACGGTACTGATACAATGCACCACACTGCTGCAGCTCTTACTTTTATGCTTCAAAACACGCCGGTTCCAATTGTAATGGTTGGTTCTCAGCGTTCATCTGACAGACCTTCTTCAGATGCGGCACTTAACCTTATTCATAGTGTTAAAACTGCTGCAGAATCTGACATTGCGGAAGTAATGGTTTGTATGTTTGGTCCTACTTCAGATGAATATGGCTTGCTTCACAGAGGTACAAGAGTAAGAAAAATGCACTCTTCATACCGCTCAACATTCAGAACCATAGGTGATATTCCGCTTGCAATGGTTAACAAAGAAGCAATTAGCCCATTAAGACAAGACTACTCTAAACGCAGAAGAGATAAAGACTTTAAACTTATCCCTACTTTTGAAGAAAAAGTAACAATAGTTTATTACTATCCAAATATGCAGCCGGATATCATCGATTCTTTAGTTGATAACGGCTACAAAGGTATAGTAATAGCAGGTACAGGTCTTGGTCACGTAAACAAACCGCTTTACCCTGCACTTAAACGCGCACAGGACAAAGGAGTCCATGTTTACATGACTGTTCAGACTCTATGGGGTTATGTTCAGATGTATGTATATGAAACAGGTAGAGAAATGATGGAATTAGGAGTAATTCCATTAGCAAATATGCTTCCTGAAGTTGCATATATCAAACTAGGCTGGGCTTTGGGTCAAACTCAGGATCAAGCTGAAGTAATGAAAATAATGAACACACCTGTGAATGGTGAAATTACAGAAAGAGAACCTTCTAACGGCTATCTTGTATTCCAAGGTGGAATTCCGGAAGTGGAAGAGTTTATCGCTAAGTTTAGAAAATAGAATGATTTCTATATATTTCTTTTTATATCAACCCTGGGGCGAAAACCCTAGGGTTTTTTTTGCAGACATATCTTTGAAAGAGGATATGCCTGTTTTTTTGGTAGGTTTCAAGCATAATTTAAAATAAAGAAAATTATTTCTATATTTAAGCAATTCTGTAAGTATTAATAGTGAAAATATAAATAAAATAACTTAAAATAGATTTGGAAATTATTATTATTATTATTATTATTATTATTGCCCTTGTAAATAATCTAATTATAAATAAATAAGTATTGTTTATAGTTAGCAAGTAAAATTAATATTACAAGAGGTGTTTTATGTTGCGTTACGTATTCTTTATTGCATTTATGTTTGTGACAATGTCAATTTCATCATTCGCTGTAATCAGTGCAAGTTATAGTGGATCAAAATCAGTAGATAGTGTTGATGATGTTATTGAAATTGGTGCAAGATATGAAACTGCACAAATTCATTGTACTCCAGAAGCTTGCGTGTTGGTGTGTAATAAAAAGGATCCGATAGGAGGGTGGGAATGTTCTTTTGGTTCTGCTGATATTGTATGGTGTCAAGGATGCATTGAATCTGAATTATTTGTAAAAGCAGATGGCAGTGAGCTAGAGGAATTCGCTGAAAAAGAAGTAGAAAATGGAAATCTTGGCGGTATAAAACATTTAAACATTGTCAAAGATGGTGTTAAATATTATAGATCAGTCGAGTGGTATGCTGATTTGGAAACCAATACTTTTGAGTTTACTATTTCCATTACCGAAGATGAAGAATAATAGAAATTATCAAACTCCAAGCATTGCTTTCGCTTGGAGTTTTTTTGAATTATTACAGGCTTAGGAACTATGATTTTATTTTTTTATTTTTATATAATGGCGATTAGTTCTCAATTCATATACCAATTTTCGTCTACAACTGAGCAAGACGTCGGATTAGGTATTCGTGATTTAAATTATGTTAAGATCAAAGATCATTTCTATTATTCTGAACAAGATATAAAAAGCAATCATTTTATTTTGACACAGCTAAAGGACACTACTGCTCGTATTATTCTGGCAATTCCTGATATTAAATTATATTATCCATTACAATCATATAAAATTAGGAATATTGCTTTTGCAGAGGAGAAACTAGCGATTGTTTTGAATAATTATATTATAGCATATTATATGCAAGATGATTTTAAAACTTATAAAATCTTTGATTTGGAACAAATTTTTCAGAACGTAGAAAATGTTCGTGTTTCAAATAATTTCTATATCCAAAAAAATAGAATTTTTGGAATGTACGATTTTTATGATGCAAATATAAACGAAAAAGAAGATTATCATTTTTGGTATTTTGATATTGACAACGTTAAAAATAATAAGTTTATAAGCTTTCCTCCTCCTAAAGCGTTTTTTTACACTATCTTCCAACCTAGAAGTATTATTGATTATTCTAACGGAAGGATTCTTACAACTGATATTTTAAATTACAAAATGTATATTAGAGATATTGAAGGCAATATTCGAGATAGTATTATTAGAGATATTCCTGACTGGACTACACCAAAAATAAATGATGAAACAAAAGTCGAAGATCCTAGGCTTTTAATACGAGAAATTCAATCAGACACAACACAAATATCTTTAATCCACAGAGCAGATTTTCTTACTCAGAAGAGGATATTAGTTACATACTCAATGGAAAACCGAAGAGAAAGCGGAGATCCTTATTTGTATAACCTTTTATATGACATTTGGGAAGAAAGTGATGGTAATTGGACTTTAATTGAAAAAGAGGTATCTATTAATTCTCTTCAAAAAAACAACTATATGCTTCCTGATTTATTTTTTGGAATGAACTATCAAATACTAGATAATTACTTTATATCTACATATTTTAATAGAGATACTTATTCTGATTTTAGAATAATAGTAAGGAAAATAGAATGATAATAATTTTTTTAATGTGGATATTTTTCAGTGTAGAGCTCGATCCAATTGAAATGGATAAATTAGATAACTCAGTTATAATTGTTTGCGATAATTTGTATTGCAAAGAATGCCTCTATAACATAAGCTCATTGCAATATTTATGGAAATCCGATTACAAAACTGTTCTTGTTACAAAATCTGTCAAAAACAAACAATCTACTGTAATGCTGTCTAAAATGTTTGCCGAAAAGATAGATTATGATGATATTTATTTCAAAGAATCAAAAAATAGATTAGGTTTCGATAGTTTTGAAATATTAGATAACAAAATTGATAATACTCCAAGTATAATCTTAATTGGCAGGAAAAAAAAGATTTATTTGAGTTATAAACAAATGTTCCATGATATTCCAAATGATTCGACTCACTTAAAAAAGTTGCTATTAGAAAAGCTAAGTCAAATTTGATTTTGAGTACCGGTTATTAGTCACAGAACGTGAACTTTCTCACGGCTATCTTGTATTCCAAGGTGGAATTCCGGAAGTGGAAGAGTTTATCGCTAAGTTAAGAAAATAGAATGATGTGTATAGCAACCCTGTGGCAAACTAAGAGAGGATGTCTCGTTAATCAAAAACCGAAGTTGTAAAAATAATATTTGTGGTATCAAACACCCCGTCTCGCTTCGCGATCCACCCCTCTTTGAAAAGAGGGGAATTTTTTAAACTGCTTATCTAATAGCTAGTTAGTGATGCAATCACAAATTTAACATTCCCCTTCTTTTCAAGAAGGGGTGCCCTGAAAGGGCGGGGTAGTTGGAGGCAATTTAGTAAATTTTTTCCTTATAAGACAGCCTCTCGAATATATTTCAAGCAGGCATATCTTTGATAAGAGGATATGCCTGTTTTAAGATTTAATCACTTATATAATAAACAGTGCCTTTGTTTTTGCCGTGAGTTGCAATTACATTTTCATTCTTCATATAAGCCAGATCTTTTTTCAAAGTATTTACAGAGATGCGCTTGAATTTGTCATTCAAATCTGCCAGCTTAATTGGCTGGTTTTGTGTGATGAAATCAAGCACTTTTTTCTGTCTTTTATTGAGGTAAACGCCTCTCTTGTCATATTCTCTTTTGTCTGCTTTTAGCTTTTCTATTTCACTGATAACGGAATCCAGAAGATATAGCAGCCATGTGCTTATGTTTTCTTCATCATTTCCTCTTTTGCTTAAACCATTGAGCAGAGAATCATAGTATTCATTTTTATTTTGAAGGAAATAGGATTCCTGAGAGATGTAGGAGATAAATCCATATCCTGCCTGAAGGAAAAGTAGATTTAGAACAATTTTTGCAAACGCGCTATTGGCGGATTGGAATGGATGTATAGATATAAGCTCGTAATAGCATAATGCAATCATCACCAGCGGGTGATATTTTGAGTTACTGATATTTACATTTAGCCACTCAAGCAGTTTATTTATTGCGGTTTCAACTTCTTCAGGAGGAGTAGTATCAGCAAGAACTTTTTTACTTCCATTTTCATCAAGTGCAATAAACTGATTAGCGTTGTGCTTAAACTTACCTCTGGTATTTATTTCAGACACTCTATCCTGAAGTAAACGCTGATGCAGACCTTTCAGATAATTTGGAGCTAACTTTATTTGATTAAAGTTCTTTTCAATAATTGAAAGAGATTGTTTGAACGCTATAATCATGTTTTCTTTATCTGAAACAGGAAGAGCTTTCTTGCTGTAGACTTCTTTAAGTCTGTCTCTTTCTATGTCGCCTATATCCATGGAGACAAGTGCAAAAACTTTTTCAGGTGAAGCAATTTTCTTTTGAGCTTTATAAAAAGAAGAATTTACATTAACTGAATTATTCCATTCACCTGAATATGCATCAATAAAGGCTATTTTTTTGAGTATAGCATGATTCGAATCGAAATCAAAGTCAAGTTTAGAGTCAAATATATCCATTTTATATCCTAATATTACGTCTAATTACAATATAAATATTTTAATTATATCTGTAAAGAAGTTTTTGAGTCATTGGCAGTAAAGAAACATAAAATTTAAATTGGATTGAATGATAAAGTGCTTGCTACTTTAGACGCTTAATATTATCTTGAAATTACCGATACTTACATGTATAAGTAATCCATTATTATCATCCGGACTGAATGAAAAAAATTCTTGCCCATATAATTTTTCTTTTTGTATTTACATTTGCTTCTGCCAATGAGATTCCTAACAAGACAATCTATTCCGGTGTAGGCACTAAAACAGCTGCAGTGAGATTAATCAATAACTCTGCTTATGTGACTATCCCCGAGATAGCTCGCATTCTGGGTTATAAAGTTATAAATACACATGAAATCAGCAGAGGTAATACAGTTCTGAAATTTGCTGCGGGGTCTTTTTTTGTAGTGATGGAATCTCCCGAGCACATGAAAATGGCTCAAATGCTACAGCCGGCAATAATTGTAGAAAAGAGAATCTATGTTCCTTTTACGTCTTTTTTTACTTCCCTAGAGACACTAAAGTTATTTGAAGTCGAATTTGAAGAAAAGGCGATAGTGATTTCTCAAATAGGTAATGATAAGCCTGCCATGAAAGAAGAAATACCACAACACCTGCGCGCTAAAGTAGATGAGGATCCAAAACCTGTAGAAGAAGAAAAAGTTAAGCTTGCAAATACCAAGGTGACAGAACAACCACAGAGCGAGGATGATTTTTTCAAAGCATTCGTGCAGACTTCTAAGATAATGCGGAAAAGCCTTCAGTATTTAAATCCTGACACTACGGAAACACGCGAAGTAAGCAAAAAAATGGAAAGCAAAATCCCTCCAAACAGGTATGTGCTGCCTAAAAAGCTTAAAAGATCTGAGCTGGAAGAGAAATAGATAGCCATATTCTCATTAACTTGAATTTTAATTCATATCTCAATAATATAATCTTTGTGCTTCGTTTATAATAATAGATGTGTCAGTCATTTAAACAGACGGAGGGATTATGAAACGGCTTTTTACATTTCTGTTGCTAGTTATTGCAATATCTTTCACTGCATGTAAAGAAAAACAAGTAGAACAGAAACCAACAGAAGTTGCTCCGGTGGACGTGTTCCTTAATCACGTATATGTAGTGGTTGATTCGAGCACATACGAAGAAATTGCACACTCAAAATTTATCATCCACGAATTTGCTGATTTTATTCAAGCTACATCCTCAACAGACGACGACGAATCTTGGACAGGTACTTACTTAAGTGGTGAAAAAACTTATCTGGAAATACTAAATGCATCTCAAAGGCATAACAGTAACGCCAGTTTCTGCGGACTTGGATTCTGTACCGAAAACGAAGGCGATATAGAAAATCTTAAACTTCTGATGCGAGATAAGGTTGACTGCAATGTTGATGTTGTTCTCAAAAAAAGGAAGTCAGCAGATACAATATTTCCTTGGTTTAAAAAAATAGTATGCGAAAAATTCAAACAAAACTATGTGATGGATTCCTGGATACTTGAGTATGATAAGAATTATCTTAAAAACATGCTGCCGGATGCTCCTGCAAGTGACTGGGGAATAACCAGAAAGCATTACAACAAAAGATACTTTGATGATTCAAGATACCTTAAAGATATAACTGGAGTAACTCTAGCCCTTGATAGAAAGAACTACGACGCTTTAGTTCAGAAATTCCAAATATTCGGATATAGTGTGATCAAAGACGGAGTTAGAACTTTATGTAAGGGACAGGGAATAACTTATGAAATCATTCCTGCAGCTCTTGGACAAATTGGAGTGCAAAAGATCAAGTTTTCATTATTAAAGCCGAAACAAGAAGATAAGCTATATTCATTTGGCAAAGATTCTAAACTTATATTTTATGATAATCTTACAGCAGAGTGGATATTTTAGAAAAAATTCTAGTTAGAATATGTATGAAGCTTAGATTAGGTTGACTTTATATTTATAGGGTCAGCCTTTATATTATGCTGGATTTGATCTGCAATTATCCTAAAAATTCAATACAATATAGATTAAAAATTATACCTTATTGTAGTGATTCTAAAGCCTGTAATATTACGTAATTTATTTTAATATGATTAGATACTCAATCATATTTATATATATTACACGGGTTTATTTTGAGAAAATACAATATTTGACTATAGGGAGTTTATATCATGCAACTGAAAATTCGAAGTAAAGTTGTGCTTCTTGCTAATTTATGTATTACACTACCTTTAATTATTTTAATTTCAATAATCTGGGTAGAAAAAAATACTGCGGCTGAAGAAAACATCAAGATTGTTACCGAAATGACTGAGAAAAACTTAGGTCAGGTAGCTAAAGATGTTTATGCGATTTGTGAAACATCAAATAGTATTTTACAAAGTAAACTTAATAGCACACTTGAATTACTAAATGAACAAGTAGATGCCAGAGGCGGATTGAATATCAATTCCGGTATGGTGCAATGGGATGCTGAAAACCAGTTTATGCAACAGTCTTTATCTTTTGAGTTACCTAAATTTTATCTGGGCAATCAATGGTTAGGAAATTCAAAAGACTTGACTTCAAAAACTCCGCTTATTGATAAACTTGGAAAAACAATGGATGTTGCCATTTCTGTTTTTCAAAGAGTAAATGATGCCGGAGATATGATCAGGGTAGCAACTAATGCTCCTGACACAAACGGGAAAAGAACTCTAGGTACTTTTTATACCGCACAAAATCCTGATGGTTCACCCAATCCTGTAATTCAGACAATTCTTAACAAACAGAATTTTCGGGGATCTGATTATGTAGTGGGTAAAGTTTATCTTACTATATATCAGCCAATAGTTGACAATTCAGATAAAGTAATAGGTATTCTTTCTGTGGGAGTCAGACAGGAGCAAGACGAAGGCCTTAGACATAGTATAATGGATATTGAAGTTGGTAATGACGGTTATGTTTTTGTTCTGCAAGCAAATGGCAGAAACAAAGGAGCATACGTTATAGCTAATGACGAAAGGAGAGTTGGAGAAAACCTTCTTAACTCTGAAAATAAGGCAGTCGTCAAAGTAGCAGAGGATGTTATTGGACTCGCTACAAATTTAAAAGGAAAAGATGCTGCTACATATACCTATTTCTGGCAAAATCTGGATGAAAAGCAGCCAAGGGAAAAAATCACAATGGTTACTTACTTTGAGCCATGGGATTGGGCGATAGGTGTCAGTGCCTATAAGTCTGATTTTATGGAAATCAGTGATAAAATGATGGATGTTCTTATTAATCTAATTTGGATAGCTATTATCACTGCTCTCACTATAAATGCCGTACTTGGTTTATTTGTATTCTGGTATGCAAAAAAAATGATGAAGCCTCTGGATGACATTGCAATTGTAGCAGATGAGCTTGCTTCCGGTAATTTGAAGAGTAATATTGACTATGATAAAAAAGATGAGATTGGTTTGCTTGCAGGTAGTTTCAGAAATATGAAGTCTACATTGGAATCTGTGATAACTGAATTATCTGATATAACTGACTCTACAACCAAAGGTCAGCTGGATAAACGATGCAATTCTTCTAAATTCAGCGGTTCTTACAAAGATATTGTTATTGGTGTAAATGATACATTAGACGCGGTAATTAAGCCTTTAAATATGACTGCAGAATATATCGATAGAGTTTCTAAAGGTGATATTCCTACTAAAATAACAGATGATTACAAAGGTGATTTCAATGAAATTAAAAACAATATTAATCAGCTGATAGATACCCTTAATTTCTTTGTCAATGATATGCTAAATATGTATAATCAGCAAAAAGCCGGCGATATTGAAGTTATGATGCATCCGGATCAATTCCTTGGAGTCTACAGAGATATGGCAGAAGGAGTGAATAATTCTGCTGGTATTCATATAGATAATCTTCTTAAAATATTAGACATTATGAAAGCTTATGCTGAAGGCGATATGACTCCGATCTTGGATCCATTACCTGGAAAACAGGTTATCGCAAATGAAAGAATGGATATGCTTAGAAACAATCTGCTTCTAGTAATAGATGAGTTAAACACAATATCAGATTCTGTGACTAACGGTAGACTTGATTTACGTGGTGATGCGAGCAAATTCCAGGGTGCATACTCAGAAATTATCACTGGAATCAATGGCACTTTGGATGCTGTGATTAATCCTCTTAATATCACTGCAGAATATATCGATAGAATCTCTAAAGGTGATATTCCGCATAAAATTACTGATGATGTCAAAGGAGATTTCAACGAAATAAAAGTAAATATCAATCAGCTTATTGATAATTTGAATGACTTTATCTCTGAAATGCAACAGATGTATGAAATCCATTTAGAAGGTGATATTGAACATACTATAAATGCTTCAAAATTCCAGGGTGCTTATCATGCAATGGCAGAAGGTGTAAATAAATCGATCTTTATTCATGTAAATAATATTTTGTTGATATTGAATGTAATTCAGGAATACGCTGAAGGTAACTTTGACGCTGTACTAAAAAAATTACCAGGCAAACAGGTAATCGCAAATGAAAGATGCGATATGCTAAGAGAGAATCTATTAAATGTAGTTTCCGAATTAGATTCGCTTGCATCTCAGGTTCAACATGGTAATTTGGAATACAATTGTGATACAAGTAAGTTTCAAAAAGGCTGGAAAGAGTTAGTTGAAGGTCTTAATGACATGAAAGACTCTGTAGCTAAGCCGGTTGAGGATATGAATGAAGTACTTAAAAATATTTCTGTAAATAACTATCAAGTTGAATTTGAGGAAGGCTATGAAGGCGCATGGTTAGAACAACAAAATCATACTAAAGATGTGATTAGCCGCTTAACACACATTTTGAAGATTTTGAGTAATCTAAGTATTGGCAATTTAGAAGATTTAGAACTGCTTAAAGCTGTTGGCAAAAGAAGTGAAAATGATGAGTTGGTTCCTGCATTTATTAGAATGATAGAATCTATTCAATTACTTGTTACAGATGCAGAAGAGTTAGCCCAATTTGCTGAAGATGGCAAACTAGATAAACGGGTAGATGCTTCTAAACATCAAGGCGAATATGCAAATGTAATTAACGGATTTAACAAAACAATAGACAACTTAGTTAATCCATTAAGGGTTGCAGTTTCATTTACTGATGCTATCAGTAAGGGGCAGGATTTTGATTTACTTACAGATGAATACAAAGGTGAATATAAATCTATGGCAGCAAATATCAATACTTGTATTGGTGTTTTAAATAGATTCTCCCAGGACATTTTTGATCAAACAAAAGCTTCGATTAACGGCCAGTTAGATATTAGAACAGATATTAATGAATATCAGGGCTCATGGCAGGAAATGGTTAAAGGCATGAATAACATAATGGACGCCATGGCTATGCCATTAAATGAAGCAGGTCAGGTGCTTGAAGTGCTTGCAGCAGGTGACTTAAGAGCTAGAATGAAGGGTAAATACGAGGGTGAATTTGATAAATTAAGCTTGAATATTAATTCTTTAGGTAATTCACTCCAAGATTTGATCAGGAATGTAATTGAAGTTGTAAGTGCAGTTTCTGAGGCGTCAAATGAAATAAACTCTAATTCAGGTAATGTTGCAGCAGCTTCTCAGGAGCAAAGCTCACAAGCAGAAGAAATAGCTACAGCTATTGAAGAAATGGCGCAGACTGTGACGGAAAATGCAACTAATGCAGGTAAAACATCTGACGAAGCTAAAAACAATGGACAGATTGCAAGCAAAGGTGGTCGAATTGTAAGTGACACTGTTAAGAAAATGCAGGATATTGCTGTTGTTGTTCGTCAATCAGCTGAAAATATCCAAAAGCTTGGTGAATCTTCTACTCAGATCGGACAGATTATATCAGTGATTGATGAAATTGCGGATCAGACGAATCTGCTTGCACTTAATGCCGCAATTGAAGCAGCCCGTGCAGGTGAACAAGGACGAGGATTTGCTGTGGTTGCTGACGAAGTACGAAAACTTGCTGAAAGAACTACTGAGGCCACAAAACAGATTGCAACTATGATCAAAGGTGTACAAAACGAGACTGAAAGTGCAGTCGGTATTATGCAAAAAGGTAATGATGAAGTAAAACAAGGTATCAATCTTGCAGATGAAGCCGGTAAATCTCTGGCTAACATTGTTGGCAGCACAAATAGTGTTATTGAGATGATTATGCAAATAGCTTCCGCTTCAGAGCAGCAGTCTGCTACAACTGAACAAATTGCTAAAAATATTACTGCTATTTCAACTGTGTCTCAAGATACAGCTCAGCAGATATCTTTCATTGCTGAAGCTGCGAATAGAATGACTGAATATACTTCACAATTGAATCTGGTAGTAAACCAATTTAAAATCGATGATGATCACGATACAGGTACTTTTTCAGGCAACGAACCTAAACATCTAATGCCTCACTAAGTTCTTAGCATCTGTAATTATACTAAACAAAAAACTACTCACTTCAAAATGTGAGTAGTTTTTTTTTATCATAAGGCAATATTGATATAAGCAAATTGTCAATTATAATTATTAGTGATACTAATTTGGATAGGAAATAATTCGATGTCAGAACAAAAAAAAGACAAGTTATTAAAAGTGATAAAAGCCTGGCAGCACATTGAAGATGAAGCTGTTAAGAGCACCACTGAAATTATTAGGAACACAACTAATCCGCTAGTTCAAATTGTTATGGAAATTATTAGACAGGACTCAGTGATGCACCGTAGAGTTCAGCAGCTGATTGTTGACAGTTTCGAAAAATATGATATGAATATGAGTAAAGAAGAATTGGATGATTTTTGGCATTTGATAGAAGAACATGATGAAATGGAGCATAAAGTAATTGAGCTTGCCAAAGATGCAAAAAAAGAAACCGATAATGAATACATCGACTATTTACTTGAGTATTTGCTTCATGATGAAGAGAAACACGACAAGCTTTTAGCAAATCTTACTAAGTTGAAAAATAAATAGTAACATAGATTATCAATATATAAAAGGGAGCTTCAAAAAAGCTCCCTTTACTGTTAGTTAAACACTAAGATAGCATTATAACTTAATAAATTTTTGGAATAAGTTACTATTTCCAATATTGATCTTGATTATATAAAGTCCAGCAGCTAATTCCGGAACTTTGATTTGTTGGCTGAACATAAAGTCTGCTTTATCAAATTGATATGTACCTATTATTTCGGATACTTCAGAAAAAATCTCTACATTTACTGATCCTATAAATTCATTTGAGAATCTGAGTGTTAATTCATCTGAAACTGGGTTTGGAAACAGAAGTATTCTATTTGTGCTAGCCATATCTTCAATTCCATTTGTTTTATCAATTTTGACAACGAACTGATCGCTCGCCGAACCTCCATTTCCATCATTTGCTGTAAGAGTTATAACTGCAGAACCTGAATCTACTTCTGAAATATATATATAACCTTCGCTTTTACTAACTTTAACTACATTTGTATCGCTACATTCTACATGATATTCTAAATCATCTCCATCTGCATCATAGAAAACGTCGCTAATGTTAATTTCCTTAAATACAAATCCAGATTCTAAGGTTATATCCTCAATAGGATTGACTAATACTGGAGCAACATTCTCATCATCATCATCAAATACAAAATGTAAATCATCCAAAACTCCTGTAGCATACCCTGGAATAGTAATATCTTCATTACCTGTTACCATATATATATATATGACCATAAATTCCACATCTTTATCCGCATAATCCGAAAGGTCAATTTCGAATTCTTTAAATTCATCAGTTGGATGTGATAAATATGCAAAATGTTTAGCGTTTTTAGATATATGTTGTAAAACTAACCAGTCTATTGTGATGTTGTCTACAATAAGAGAATCTGTTGAATCTGCAACATTCCCCATAAATGCACCAACCAAAAAATCATCTTCTATTCCTTCCAAATTTGACCCGGAAAATTTATATCGACCTTTGATTTTCTTTGGTCTGCAGTCAATATCAAATTTTATATAACCTGAATTTTGATTTACCTGAGTACCGGTATCAAGAATGGATCTTGTTAGTAGCAAAGCATTTCCGTTACTGTCTTCTCCTGTATATTTCCCAAAAAAACCTTCGCCTCTAAATAATCTAGGTACAAAATTTTGAATATTTTCTAACCAACCACCTTCAGGTAAATCATATTGAACGACACCCAAATAATAGGTAGTATCTGTGATAGTTTTAAAGTCATCGAATGAACCGTTAGGTATTTCACATTGTGAATATAAACGGCTATTCGTAAAAAGAAGCGCAAATATCAGGATTGTTGAATATGCGAGTTTCATTTGTTTCTCCATTCTTGTAAACTTATTTTCTATCAAAATAATGTTTACGGAAGCAAGGAACTTGTATAATTTTAACAAACAATTAGAAACTGGAGAAATCCTGATTTGATCGAGCTAGATAAGAATCTGTATTATTGACTTTTTGGCGAAGTTCATAAGGAGAGCAACCGCTAAAATATTTAAATTCGCGGACAAAATGAGGTTGGTCAAAATAACCGGATTCGAGAGCAATTTCAGTGAGACTAAGCTTGGTTTTAATAATCATGTCAAAAGCTTTTCTGAAGCTTATAAGTCGAGCGAACTTTTTTGGAGACATGCCAACAACAGTTTTAAAAGCTCTGTTTAAGGTGTTATAATTGAAATTGTAACTATCGCAATATTCTTTCAGGGGAAGTGGATTTTCTAATTCAACGAGATTATTATAATATTTTTTGACTATCTCAATTTTGGCATTCCTCTCTTCATCAAATAAATTATTCAACATTCTATAGATATAAAAAATGGATTTCTCAATATCTTTAGAGTTACAAATTCTCTCAATTTCAAAAGCATCATGTTTAGAAAAATACATAGGTAGCAATTTATTTACTATCTCAATACCATTTATACTACTAAAAGGATACCAACCAAAGGACATAAACCGAACACCAAGTACTGATCCTGAAATTTGAAATTTTACCGGTTTAAACATTATGCCCTCTAAATAAGGAGCTGTATATTTGATACCATTATGATATATAATGCTACCTTCTAAAGGGAAAATTAAATCTACAAACTGAGTTGGCGGAATAAATAATTCTGTGCCTGCACCTACATCCTCTCCGAACCATATCCTTTCAATTTGATCCGAGTATTTAATTGGTTTAAAAGAAATAATTTTAGGTCGACTTTTGTTGATATCCATTCCGAATTCCAATGGGGCGTTTGCTAAAAAACAAATTTACACATCATAATAGTTTCAGTTACTGAGTCGATATATTGCATATCTAAACATTTTTAAAATAAGTGAGTTTAGGATGCTGAGTGGCTAATAAAAGTGGGGCTATTCAATTGTTTTGTTGAAAGCCCCCTTATATTCTTTAGAGTGAATATCTTGTAGTTTATTTTATAGCTTAATAAATTTCTGAAATGAATTTCTGTTCCCAAAGTTGACCTTGATAATATAAAGACCCGCTGCCAGCTCTTGTAATTTTATTTGGTGATTGAACTCAAAACCAGTTTTATCAAATTGATAGATTCCTACATTTTCATAAACTTCAGAAAATATTTCAACACTGATAGAACCAAGAAATTCATTTGAAAAGCTAAGATTTAGTACCTCAGATACCGGATTAGGAAAAATGTTTATCCTATCAGTCTCATCTATATCTTCAATTCCGTTTGGCTTTACAATGTTGACTAAGAACTGATCATATGCTGTACCTCCATGTCCATCATATGCAGTAATAGTGATAACCGTTGATCCTGTATCTACTTCTGTTATATAGATCGAGTCGTCCTTTTCATAGACTTTAACTACATTTGTGTCGCTTGATGCTACAAAATATTCTAATTCATCACCATCTTCGTCATTGAACATGTTGCTGATATCTATATTTTTGAATACAAATCCTTCTGCAAGTTGCATATCATCTATAGGATTTACTAACACAGGAATGTTATTTTCATCAAACACAAACTGCAAATCATCCAGTACACCAAACGCTTGCCCAGGTAAAGAAGCTTTTGCGCCGGATTTCAGTACAATTTGGATTACAGTATAATCAACACTTTGCCCAACATATTGGGAAAGATCAATCTCAAAATCTTTAAAATCATCAGTAACTTCTGATAGATCTGCCCAATTATCAATTTTTTTTAGTGCAATGGAATAACTATATAAGTCACTATTGGGTATTGTGTCTTTAATATTTACCATGTATGCACCTACCCAAAAAGTATCTATTACATTTTCTAAACTGTTACCTGAAAATTTGTAACGACCTTTAATTTTTGAAGGTGTGCAGTTAGTCTTAAATCGAATATGGCCGCCATTTTGAGTTGTTTGCGTACCTGATTCTCCATTGGAACGAGTTAGAAGTAAAGCTTTACCATGGCTATCCGATTCTTCATATTTACCAAAAAATCCTTCTCCTCTCCATTGCCTTGTAACTATGTTTTGTAAATTTTCGACCCATCCACCGGCAGGTAATTCGTAGGTTACTTCGTGCGAAAGAATATTAGTATCTATTACAGTTATAAACTCTTCAAAGCTACCGTTCGGAATTTCACATTGAGCAATAGAATGCTTTGTACTGCAGCAAATCAATAGAGCAAATAAGAAAATACGAAGAGTCATATCTCAAAACCTTAAAATTTTATAATGTCTATTTTCTAACATACAAAAGATATTTTTTATGCGAATAAATCTATTGTAAAATTGGACATTATTAGAAATAATTGATAAAAAATATGTTCCTTTTAATAATTTATTACTTAACGTGTATCGAGGTGCTTTTATATATAATGACTATCAAATTTGGGCTTTTAATATCCTGAAAAGTGGAATCAAAAAATAAAAGGTGATTACCCGTTTGGGTAACCACCTAGTTGCTGTATAAAAAGTAGTCATAGTGTAAAGTTTATTTAAGCGCTTACTGATTCATTTACAACAGTGTTGATTTCGAATTCAGGCGGATCCTGTATTGTTTTTTTCACGGCGCACATAGATGCTGATTTTACTAGTGCATCGTAGTATTTTTCAGGAAAGTCTTTTGGTACTTTAATATCCAAAGAGATTTTTCCGATTTTTTGTTTAATAGGATCCCATTTTAAATCTTGTTCAATTTCTATTCCTTCCATACTGATGCCGCGTGACTGGCAAAAACCTGCCACATAAATTCCGGCACATGTACCCAAAGAAGCTAAAAATAATTCAAAAGGAGCAGGGGCTGTTCCGTCACCGCCACCGTTTACCGGTTGATCTGTTGCTACAACCCATCCGTTAAATTCCGCATTTACCTTCTTGTTACCCGGGAAAGTTATTTTCATGCCCATTTCTGAGTCTCCATAGATTTTAAAATTACTATATTATATTGCTGTTTGGTAATATAGAAGTTTGAAAAAAGATAATATTGTATTGAAATAATATTTTTTTTGGTCGTATATTTGATAAAATGCAAATTGTATATTGAGGGACTTAAAATAATGCATAAAAAGTACGAAAAGAATACCGCATTGCACATCATACATACACGGAAAAGCGTTAGAGATTTTAAACACGAAACTATTCCCAACGAACATCTTGAAGATTTAGTAAGAGCAGGTATGGCTGCTCCATCTGCAAATAATCACCAGCCATGGGAATTTATTATAGTAACAGATAAATATATAAAAGCATTTCTAGCAGAAAGACTTCCTTATGCTAAAATGTTAAAAGATGCAGCAGCAGGTATTGTTGTGTGTGGTAAACCGGGTGATGCTTTCAGCGAACCGGAGGGAAGTCTTTGGGTTCAGGATTGTTCTGCAGCAACTTTAAATATTCTATTAGCCGCTGAAGCTCTTGGCTATGGTGCGGTTTGGACTGCTGTATATCCTGCCAGTGACAGAATAAACACAGTTAAAGATATTCTAGCTCTTCCTAAAGGAATCCTTCCATTAAGCGTAATTCCTGTCGGAATTCCAATTGGCAATGAATTACCTAAAGATAAATACGTAAAAGAAAAAATTCACTGGGATAAATGGTAGAGATGAAGTTCCTGAAGTTTTTTTTCATTTCTATAATTTTGATACTACTTTTCTCTGCTGCAGGCTCTTATTTGTATCTGAATGATACTTTGGCAAAGCCGGCAGCAGATAGTACTATCGTATTGCGTATACCTTATGGAACTTCTGTATATAAAGCTATCGATTTACTTCAGGATAAAGGAGCATTAAAGCCTGACTGGCTTTTTGACCTTTATATTAGATTTATTGCAAGCAAAAAGAAAAACGGCTTACAAGCCGGTTATTATAAGTTTGATCAAGGGTTGTCAAATTCTGAGTTAATAGAATCAATTTTCACCGGGGATAACTTATATACTGCTACATTGACTTTTCCTGAAGGCTTAAAAACTGAAAAGTATGCATCCGTGATTCAGCAAGAAATGAATTTGGATTCTGCCAAATTTGTAAAGATATGCAAAGACAAATCTATTCTTGCTAAATACGGAATTAACCAGGATAATGCTCTTGGCTATCTGATTCCAAACACTTATACCTTTTTTATGGATGCTACTGAATCTGATATTTTTGAAAAGCTTATGAGTGAATTCAAAAAGTATTGGACTCAGGCCAATATACAAAAGGCGAAAGATTTGAAGCTATCTATACATGAAGTGCATACTCTTGCATCTATAGTAGAAGCTGAATCGCCTGTTGCAAATGAGCGCCCGAAAGTAGCCGGACTTTATCTGAACAGGTTAAAAAACAACTGGCTTCTTCAAGCAGATCCTACTGTGCAGTTTGCAATTGGAGAAAAACGTCGAGTGTTATATAAAGATCTTGAGATAGATAATCGCTATAATACATATAAGTATGCAGGATTGCCTCCCGGACCTATTAATAATCCAGGGGAAAGTGCTTTAGACGCTGTTTTGAATCCTGAAAAGCATAAATGGTACTATATGGTTGCAGTTGGAGACGGAAGTGGCAAACACAACTTTGCAGAAGATATTACCGGACATTCAAAAAATATAAGAATCTTTAAGAAAAATATAGGCAGGTAGGTTTACCTGCTTTTTTTATTTAAGCTTTTCTCAATGGCAGTTTTTAGTATATTTTCGATTTCAAGGAAGCTTTCCGGATTGATGATTTTCTCCCGAAGTGACAGCTCTAATGTGGCTAGTGCACTATAGCAATAAATACGAATTACAGAAGGATCTTCAATTGAGTTGAGGTGAAAAGTAATAGCTTTTGCATCGGCTCTGGCTATTGGTCCTGTCAGCGGTATAGATTTATCGCTGAAGGCTTTTAAATTATTATCTAAAGTCTTTTGTGCTATAGGTGCTATAAATGCTTTAGGAGGAACGCCTGCCTTTTCTGCAATAAGCTTTCCGGTTTGCAGCAATGTCGTCATATTGTTAGAACTCATTACAGCGGAGCAGTGGTAAAGTACTTTTTGATCAACATTCCCGTATTCTAATCTATGATGTTTTCCGCCTAAGCACTCTACAAATTCTACACACTTTTCCAGTGAACTATCTTTACATTCTATGCACCAGGAAATGTCTTTTAAATTATCTTTATCTGCAAAGGCAAAAGTCTGATAAGGGTGAATGGCTGCTATTTCAGCACCGGATTCGGATAAGTGAGATAATTCTGCTGCATTCATAACACCTGAGGAATGAGCAAATACTGCAAGTGTGACATATTTATATTGCTGTTGAATATCTTTAGCTAGTATTTTTAGAAAGGTATCCGGAATAGCGATATAAACAAAATCACATTTCGGAAGTTCAGAAAGTGATGAATAATAAAAGCTTTTTAGTTTATTCGGGATTGAATCAGCATTATTATCAAAAATAAAGCTGAGCTTCCCTCTGGTAAAGAGAAGCTCAGCAACACTAAGTCCTACTTTTCCGGCACCTATGATACCATATTTAGTAGTTTTAAACATAATCTTATATTTTGATAAGTTCGTAGTTGTACTTATTATCTTTGATTATATATCCAAGATCCTGGATTCTATCTCTCAATTCATCAGCTAAAGCCCATTCCTGATCAGCTTTTGCTTTGAATCTGCGTTCAGCTAATTCTTTAACTTCAGAAGGAATTTCTTCCACAATAGAAGCTCTTGAAGTGATAGTCCAAACAGAGAAGATATTATTTAGATCTCTGAAAAATTCAATCAATGCTTTTTTAGAGATTTGAGAAAGCTCATTAGCAGGATTATCATTAATAAATGTGAATACTGCAGCTAGAGCTTTAGGAGTATGCAAGTCGTCTGATAAGTGACCAAATACTTCTTCTCTAAGCATGTTTACTTCGATGAATTCATCACCATCCACATCTTCGTGCAAGTCATAGATATAGTCTTGTACGCGATGTCTAGCTTTTTTAGCAGCTTTGATACCATCAAAAGTAAAGTTGAATTTAGTACCATAGTGAGTAGAAAGCATAGAGTATCTGATATCTAAAGGATCGATACCTTTATTGATTAAATCACGCAATGTAAAGAAATTACCTGCTGATTTGCTCATTTTTTTGCCTTCAACTTCAAGGAATTCGTTGTGGCACCAGAAGTTGTTCGGATCTACACCATAACCTGCTTTAGATTGAGCGATTTCATCTTCGTGGTGAGGGAATTTCAAATCAACACCACCAGTGTGGATGTCAAAAGGAATTCCTAAGATTTCGTATTCCATAGCAGAACATTCGATGTGCCAGCCAGGACGACCCGGGCAAGGCATACCGTAAACGCTGAAGTTCCAGAAAGGTTCGCCGTCTTTTCTTCCTTTCCAGATAACGAAATCGTGAGCTGTTTCTTTTTCGTATTCGTCAGAGTCAACTCTTTCACCAGGCTTGAAGTTTTCGAAATCGATTTTTTTCAATTTGCCATAGATGTCTGAGTTACGCCATTTAGTTACGTCGAAGTAAACAGAACCTTTTGATACGTAAGCATAACCATTATCGATAATACGGCGGATAAGGTCTTGCATGTGCGCAATATATTCTGTAGCTTTAGGCATATCGAATAAGTCAGAGCTGCGAATGCCTAATGCTTCGATATCTTTGATAAATTCCTCGAAATAAAACTCTGTGAAGAGTTTAAGATTTTCTTTCGGGTCATTAGTCTGGAAGCCCATTTCAGGTTTCCATGCTCCGCTGCCTTTGGCACTGTCGCGGATAGTTTTATCATCGATATTGGTGATATTCATCACCCATTGCACTTTGTAGCCACCGACGATGCGTAAAACTCTTTGCAGTAAGTCTGCAAAAAGGAAAGAACGCATATTTCCGATGTGTGCATAGCTATAAACTGTAGGACCACAAGAGTATAGCTTTACTTCGTCACCATATAATGGTTTAAAAGGTTGAACCTTTTGCGAAAGCGAGTTATAAAGTTTTATCTGCATAAGATATTAATATTAAATGAACCAACAAAACATTGCATATAAAATCGTAAATTATTTACTTGGAAACAAAAACATTCCTTTCATTTTTTATAAAAAATAGCTATAAGGGGAATATTTTTATCAATTCTTTTACTAAAGAGCAATAATTTTGATAATTATTGCAAAATATTGACAGAAGGAGCTCTTAAAAGTGCATAAAATCATAAATAATGAATATGAACTTCGCGTTTCGCTTAATGATAAAGTTCATTCTATGAATCTTATTTATCTTCACGAAGGTTTAGGAACTATAAAATCCTGGTTTAATCTACCTAAAAACATAGAGAATTTACTACCTGTAAATACATTGCTATATAATAGAGTTCCTCATGGGAAAAATGAACACTGTTTGCCTAAAACATATGACTTTTTTGACTATCAGGTAGAGGAATTACGGCGAATAATTATATCTCTAAAAATAGACAATCCGGTTCTTATTGGGCATAGTGACGGAGCGACAATATCTTTACTCTATGCAGCTAAATATCCGGATGAAATAAAATCAGTAGTAAGTATGGCGGCGCATATTTATTCTGAAGAGATAACAGATAATGGTGTGAAAGAAACACTTAATAGATATTTACATAAAGGATTAAAGGAAACTTTAGAAAAGCAGCATGGTGATAATACAGATGCAGTTTTTTATAAGTGGTATAACTTCTGGAATGTAGCCAGAGAAAATAATGTAGATTTATCTGCTGAGTTAAACAAGATTGAAGTCCCTGTCTTAGCAATGCAGGGAGACATGGATGAATATGCGACGGATCAGCATCTGTGGGATATTCAAAAGAATATAAAGAATTGCCAAGCGCATATAATCGAAAAATGCGGACATTTCCCTCATGTCAGTCAGTCGAAATATGTATTAGATAAAATTGTAGACTTTTTGGAAATAGTTTGATTACATTGTGGCAAGATTCTAGGTTATTAAAATAGGCTATCTTTAATTAGAGATAGCCTATCTTACAAAAATTACTCAACAACAAAAGAAACACTTTGTTTATCAATACCATTATCAATCATCAAATAATAGCTGCCTGTGGCCAAGTCTGAAACATCAAATTCTTTAGTTAAATTAGAACCTGCGTAATTGACTTGTTCTTTAGGTAAATCAAGTATTTTCTTTCCGGTGTAATCATAGACAGCAAAGTTTATTTCTGAACTGAAGCTGTTTGTTAGACTATACTCTACAGTTACATTTTTTGAAGCAGGATTTGGATAAACTTTTGCCGAAATAGAGAAATTAATAGTCTCTCCATCTTCCACTGAAACCATTTCTAAAGGATCGAAATGTACTAAAGAAAGATATGTCCTACCAGTTGGTTCATCTATGCAGTCAATAAACATCCAAATTTTGTTGTCTTTGTCAGCGGTTACATTGTACATATTTTTATAACGATTTGTATCAATGTCGATTCTATAAAATTCAGTACTGCCTTTTGCTCTTACATATAAGTGGTCGTGAGTATATGGCTTATTCAGTTGAAGCAAAGTATAATCGTCGCAATGGTGAACTATTTCCGGTTTTGTGAAAGCATATTGATTGATTGTTTCCATGTGTTCTGTATAAATACGAGTATGGCTGATATCTTCGTTAGTACATTTATGTGTTTCCAAATTGTACTCATATAGTCTCTCATCACATCCGAGGAATAGTAGTTTGTCTTTATAGAACTTAGTGCTATAGATATGATTAAAATCTGTTGTATCTGGTATGTAGGTTCTAAGGTCAATAACATCAGCAGAATCTCTATTAAAAGCAGTAAGATCTACGAAGAAACCCGGATAGTAAATTTTGTTATTATAGCTATAGAGCTTTTGTCCTCGTCCAAAATAGTTGGCGTAGCCTCTGCCACCGCTACTATAATCAAAATGTTCCCATTCCAGATTATCCAGATTCAGATTGTATAATCCATAGCTGTTAAATCCGGTATCATCTATTTTTGAGACTAAGTCAATTATCACATGATTTTGATCAAAACGGCATACCTGGTAAATAAGCAATTGATTTTGAGGTTCTAAATCAAAATCTAAAAGATTCATAGAACTATCCTGAATCATAAAAATTCCTTGTTTGGATGAAACAAGAAGGTCATCATCCACGCAGGCAACTATAGGAGGGATTTCATCTATCATAATATCATAGAAAAAATATGCAGAGCCATTTTTGCATTTAATTCTTTCGATTTGTTCTGCTTCCATAGTTTCATCTGTGATTTTGTACAAACCGGTTACAGAAGTAAACCAGATATTATCTTCTTGATCAAAGCTGATTGAGCCTCCTGTGTATCCGCCACAAGGATAGATATAGTCAAAATCTTTAGAGTAGGAAAAAGAAGTGCTGATACAGAGTGCAATAAGCGTCATAAAAAATAATTTCATAATCAAATCCTTACTTTTGTGAATAGAATATATAAAAGAGACAGTCTAATTATAAAATAGTTACATATTATTTTATATATTTAAAAAATATATTATGAATTAATGTACTAATACTATTCTGATATGTTGTAATAAGGAATTATGATAGCTAAAAAAACAGAGGCAACTTTAGATAAGTATACCTCTGCTTAATTGTATGTACTACTCATATCAAAACTTGAGTCAGAAAGTTCGGAGAGTCTTACATGTTTTCAAAATTTTTTATAAATAAGCTTTACCCCATTCTCCATCGAAGAAAGAGTCTCCAATGTTTCTTCTGTTGCGCTCTTCCTGTTCTTTTTCGAGATAATCTTCACCAAGTTTATTAGATAGATCCTGGAAGCCTATTGCCATGAAAGACATTGGTTCGTAGCGATCAGGGATATCAAATAACTCACGTGTTTTAATTGTACTGAATCCGATAATCTGGTGGGATGCTGCGCCAATTGCTGTTGCTTGAAGAGCAATGTTCTCAGCACAAGCTCCGGTGTCGTACTGAGCCCATTTGTTTTGTGTTACATTTTTCTTTTTGATGTAATAGTCAGAACAAACTATAAGCATCAGAGGTGCATTTTGCGCCCATTTTCTGTTCCATTCTCCAATGCATTGCAAAGCTTTGTTAAAAGCTTCAGGATTTTTTTCTCTGTCGCATACTATTATACGCCAGGGTTCTTCATTGATAGAAGAATGTGCCCATCTGCCGGCTTCGCATAGTGAGACAATTTGTTCGTTACTTAACATTTTGTTGGGATTGAAAGAAAAAGGACTCCAGCGAGACGCCAAAGTATAATCAATAGCTACTTTAGTTTCAGCAGTTTTCTGTATCATGATTTTGTACTCCAATAAACAAATGACAAGTATAAAAACGCATCTAAGTATTTAATATTACTGGATTTAAATCAAATAATTACTGTTGAAATGTTGCAATAATTAAAGGAAAAGTCTGTAAAATTGATATCATAAAATCAATCATTAAAATAATTCATAATTATTTAGAAAGCTACTTATTCTATATATTATTAAAATAGGATAAGGGAACTCAGTTATAAAATAGACTTGGTCGGGTATGAGCTTTGTAGATAATTAGAATTATGATTGGAATATTTCAAAGCAAATTTTATATAACTGCTGTGTTTAGCAACAATGTGCACAAAAAAAGAGTAGAGTCTTTGCTAAATTTTAAAAATATCATCAAAATTATTATTCCCTCAAGACTTAGATTCTCAGCAAGTTTTTGATATTGAAGAAATTTATCTTCAAATATTTATTTGGATTATATACTTTGGCTTATTAGTTTTGCTAATCATCTCAGGTGAAAATGGGAAGCAGGTTAAATTCCTGCACGGTTGCGCCGCTGTGACGGGTGACAAATCTTCCTGGCTTAAATGCTGGCCACTGCTGAATATCAGCGGGAAGGCGGAAGAGGCGGATGACCCCGAAGTCAGAATACAGCCCTGTGATGCTCATTGGTTATAGCAATATAAACATTCGCGCTTTACGAATGCAATGAGGTTCAATTCCGACTTTACCGCGCAAGTTATGCTTTGCCACCAAGTTTGTTTCGTACCTCATTAGATGGTTATCTAAATCATTTATAAAGATAATCGTACTTAGACTGAAAAATATTTACATTACTTTATTCATATATCTATTCGGGGTATGAGATGAAAAATCTTATGCGATTTTTTGCGCTTGCCGTAGCTTTACTCGCGCTTACTTTTACAGCTGAGGCAGGTTTTAAGCATTTACATGATTTTGAAGTTGGCAAACAACCTTCAGAAATATTCTTTTTCGGTGGCTATTACCACGTTTTTTGTATCGGCCAGGATTTAGACTATAATGGTACTTATGACGAAGGAGATGAATATCCGTCATGGTGGAAAATTCCAGTACACCAGGGTTCTATGAAAGCAGAGAAAGTTATGGATTTACCAATGGGTGGTGTTCAGTTTAACACTCGCCACGCTTTTGATGCTACTAACGGTGTAGTATATATTAGCCAAGGATCTGGAATTGTATCCTTAGATTTAGCTAAAGGTGAAGTTAAAGATGATAATGTTTATACAGGTTCTACTAAAGGCTTAAGTTTATATAGCAATCATCTATTTATTGCAGCTCCTGTTACTCCTTCTAAAGTGATTGTATTAAATAGGAACTCTAAGGCAGTACAGTTCGAAGCACCAGCTGGTATTAACCTTCAAGAAGTATTACCTTACAAAGTAGGTAGTGAAATGGGAATGGTTGCACTTAATGTCGGTCCCTATACTGCTGATTCGTCTAATGTAATGATTTACAAATTAGATCACCAAGGCGAAGGGACTACTGTTAGTTCTATAGATACAATTTATGTTGGAAATACAGGAAATCATATAAATATTGAACATGGTATGTTATATGTGACTAGTAATGGAAGTCATAAAGTAGAAGTAATTGATCTTGCCACTAAACAAATTACTAAGACAATTGAAACAGGAACATCAGGCTCAAATGGACCTCGCCAAAGTAAAGTTCATGGTAATACGCTTTTTGTTACTACTTATAACTCTGATTTAAGAACATTTGATTTAACTACAGGCTCTTCAATTGAGACTTATGAGACTGCTGGCGTTCCGGAAGGACTAGATATTTCTAATGATATAGTAGCAGTAGCGAATATATATTCCGAACTTTATTCGCCTGGAGATAAAGTTTCTTTCTACCAAATTACTACTTCTGTTTTGGAAGAAGCGTTTGCTGCTAAAGTAGATGTTTATCCAAATCCTGTTACAGACAGAGCAGTAGTTAAATTTGACAGAGCTGTAAACAACGTAAAATCTATCGCTGTCTACTCTGTAGATGGCCAAAAAGTTGCAGATATTTCAACTGACATAGCAGGTAATTCACTTGATCAAATCTCTATTGACTGTACAGAATTTGTTGCCGGAACATACGTCCTAAATCTGGTAGCAAATGATACAATGCAAACAATTCCATTTGTTGTAGCAAAATAGTACATGATTAGTGGTCTGAAAAATATGGATTATCGCAAGCTCCGCAATCTAATTTGTGGTTGCGGAGCTTGTATAATTTTATCTGCGACAGCACATGCAGGTGAAACTGATACTCTGCACACAAAAACAGTAGTTGTGACTGATAAAAAAATCAACTATTCTGAAACTCAAAAATATGTTGCTTCTACAACGATTGGCAAATCTCTGATTGATCAAAAGGGAAGTGAAACTCTAAACGAAGCGCTTAATTCAGTACCGGGTATATTTATTAAAGACTATGGCGGTCTTGGCGGACTTAAAACAATATCTGTAAGAGGTACTTCCTCAAACCAGACTGCTGTAATGATAGACGGTATTAAATTGAACTCTTCCCAGAATGGCTCTGTAGATCTCGGCATTCTATCTACTGACATAGCAAATCAAATCGAAGTCATTCGTGGAGGTGCCTCAGCAATTTTTGGCGGCAACGCCATAGGTGGGGCTATAAATGTCATAACTGACAACAACCCGCAAAGAAGTGTATCTCTAAGTGCTTCACATGGTGCGTTTGGCACTTGGAGATATGCAGGGAAGTATGCAAATACCTATGGTTCACTTTTTTATACTCTTTCCTCTGAATATTCCTCATCTGAAGGAAATTTCCCTTTTACGTTAAAAACATTTGGTGAGGATAAAGATTATGAAAGAGAAAATGGCAAATCCGAATCTTATAGAGGTAATTTTGTTATAGGTTCATCTTCTGATTCTTATACACTAAGCCTTAGGAATATAATATCATATTCTGACCGAGGAGTACCCGGCGCAGCTTTTCTTAATAATTTATTCTCGCCTGAACATCTTAATACAAAAGATATATATTTCTTTATCAATTTCGATAAAGTTCTAAATGATAATGTAGTTTACTCCATAAAAGCATTTACAAAGTTTGGAGAGATGAATTATCAGGATGAAAAACGTCCCGGATTAAACTCTTATAAGACAGATAATACTTATTTCGACAGGAATGCAGTAATTAAATCTAAGATATCAGGGATGTATAATTTTGGTGTTTTAGATTTTGAAGCTATGTTCGAATATAATGAGCTTCGCGGGAAGATGCTACAGGAAGCTGCCGGCACAAAAGCAGAAAGAAGCAATATTGCACTGAGTTCCTCATATTTCGGAACAAGTAAGCTTACAGATAGTCAAAAGTTAAATTATAATGCTGCAGTCAGATATGACTATCTGGATGAAGAATCTACTATTTCTCCTATGCTGGGCTTGAGTTATGAAACAGAATCTATACCTTTAAATATCAAAGCGTCTTACTCTTATAATTTTAGACCGCCTAGTTTCAATGAAATGTACTACATGAACTATGGTAATTTGGACTTAGTTCCGGAAAGATCGCATTCTTATAATCTTGGTTTTGCTTCAAGTCCATTAGATAATATAACGTTTGAAACTAATCTGTTTTTTATAAATACCAGAGATCAAATTGTATCTGTTCCTAAATCTCCTATTACCTGGTCAGCTCAAAATTTGGGTAAAGTGCATACAAAAGGTATAGAATTTAATGCGACTTATTGCCCTTTGGATTGGATAAAGTTTGATATTGCTTTCACTAAGCAGAGTGCAATCGACAAAACTCCTGCAGAAAACAATAGCTACAATGAGAATAAACAATTGGTCTATTCGCCTGAAGAAATGTTAAATATGCTTTTAACTGTAGAAAAATATAATACTCTGTTTATTCTGGAAAGTGAATATATTTCTGCAAGATATACTACTGCAGGCAACACGCCAGATGATAAACTTGATGCTTATTTTCTGGCTAATGCAGGGCTTAAATATACTTTTGACATAGGTGATAATGCAATTTCTGTCCGTCTTGATATAAAAAATATATTGGATAACAAAGACTATCAAATAGTCAGGAACTACCCTATGCCGGGCAGATACTGGAATCTAAAAATATCTTATGATTGGAGATAAATAATGAAATATTTTCTTTTTCTGATGCTACTGTCTACTTCTCTATATGCAGGGATGCCAATAGATACCCTTATTTCTTTCACTCCCGGAAACGGACAGGATTTTGGAAGAGGTGAAGATGTGTTCCCTGCGAATATTTTTGGACTGCCAAGCACAAATGCACGCGAAAATGTACCGGAAGCCTCTGAGGCACAGGTTGTTTCGCTTGGTTTAAAAGGTGAAATTATAGTTGGAATAAAAGACTACTATATAGTAGATGGGGAAGGAAAAGACTTTACCATCTTTGAAAATCCATTTTATAATAATGTAACGAAACTGATATTTGCTGAACCTGCTGTGGTGTCAGTGAGTGAGGACGGAATAAATTTTGTTGAGTTTCCTTACGATTCCGTTTCATTAGAAGGACTTGCAGGGAAGACTCCTACTCATGGTGACCAGGATCCATTTGATGCTGAAGTAAGCGGGGGAGATAGCTATGATCTTGCTGACATTGGATTAAAGCAAATATCTTATATTAAAATCAGAGATGTAGCACATTATGCCTCATTAGATTCTGAAAGTGAATATTACAGTCCTTTAGTGCTGCTTTCAGGATTTGATTTAGATGCAGTTGTCGGGATAAATGTCATGCATAAAGGTGATGCTGTAGCAGATATTACAGAGAATTTAAGTATTACTAAAAATGCTGATTATTTACTAATAGAAACTCCTTTGGCATTCGAATACAAAATGTATAATTTGTCAGGTGAAGTAATTGCAGAAGGTAATGGTTCTTATATTGAGACAGAAGAATTTTACCGGGGCGTTTACATTTTGCAAGTTTTCGCAGAAGGTAAGGTTTATACTGAAAAGTTTATTATTTAAGAGAATAATATTGCTATTAAACGAATAGCTTCTTTCTCAAATTATTTTGATACTTGGGATCACAAAATGAAAGCCTTAAAATATCTTGCTTTGGCAGCTAGCCTTTTTATTGTCTCTTGCGGTGATGATAAAGATACTGTTACAAATCCTCCGATCACTGTGGATGGAAAACCTATAGTTATAATGAATGAAGGTATATGGGGACAGGCGAACGCTTCTCTGACTGCTATCGATCCAACTACCTGGGAGGCTGAGCAATACTGGTATCGAAATTCTAATCCCGGATTGGAATTAGGGGATCTGGCAAACGCTATGATGAGGGTGGAAGATACTTTGTGGGTCGCAATGACTACTTCTAAGTATATAGAAAAAATAGAGATGGAATCGGGTAAATCTATAGGCAGATTAATTTTTGATGCTCCTGCTGAAGGGCTTAAAGAGATAGTTTATGTAAATCATGATTTGGCATTTGTTACTGATATATTTGCACATTCAATGCATGCCTTTAATCCGAATACTATGGAAATTATCCAATATGATATAAAAACAGGCCCTGCTCCAGAAGAAATAACTTATTTAAACGGCTATGTTTATGTCGTAAACTCAGGTTATGGTGATTTTCTGAAAGACAAAGAAAAAGCCGGTACTGTGTCTGTTTTTGATGTGAATACACTTGTCGAGGTAAATAATTTCGAAGTACCACATAATCCCATGAGAGCTATTGCAAGCGCAAAACGGAATACTCTTTTCTTTGGTTCTACAGATTATCCATCTGCTGATCCTGCACAGCCTAAGGTGATAGAATATTCTCCTGACAGCGAAACAGTTACAGGAGAATGGGACGTACATCCTGTGGAAATGGAGCTTAGCTCCACAGAAGACAGTCTATTTATTATAGATAAATCTAATTTATACCTTATTGACCTGGCATCATCTGATAGAAAACTTATCAAATTGTGGTCAATTGGTGATAGTAGAGCTAATTTGCATGGATTAGGGGTTTTATCTGAATTAGACGCAATAGCAGTGAGCAATGCTAAAGATTACCAGAATAAAGGTGAAGTTTATTTCTTTAAATCCGGCAATTTCAGTTCTCCTGTCACAACAGTTCCAACAGGTTTGAACCCTAGTGAAATTCTAAGGTAGAAATAATTAAGTATCAAAAATAAATCGATTACTCTACAACACTGCAGTCAGCCAATTTAAGATATATTGAATTAGGATATTCTTTTTTGAGGCGGGAGAACATTTCTTCCGCTTTTTCTTTAGAATCAGTGACACAATATACTTGACCTAATCGAACCAGGAGTTTTTCAAGTATTGAGTCAGGTGTGTCTTTATCCTCCAAAAGCATCTCCAGAATTGTTTTAGCAGATCCCAATTCGTTGTTTAAGATATTACATTCGCTTTTGTAAAACATAGTTTCAAAATATAAAGAATCATTTTTGCGGAGCATTCCTGAAAAAGCATCAAATTTGCTACAGGCTGTTTTATAGTTTTCACGATCAAACTCATTTACTGCTTCATCAAAGAAATCTTCAAGTCCACGGCTTTTAGTTCCATTCTGAGCTACAGGCATCACTACAACAGCAGTATCATTAAATCTGGAATCTACAAAATCAGATTCAGGAGCAGATGTTTCTTCTACTTGAGAAATAGCTTTGTTTTCTCGATTTTTCGGCGTATTATCATCATAGTAATATCTTGAACGCACAGGCGAACAAGAAGCGAAAAAGCAAAACAGAATTATGATAGAAAATATATATATTGCTCTCATAAGTGAACCTGCTATAAAACAATTGTATCTTGATGTAATACATCAAGCAATTTTGAAGCCAAAATGGAGATTTTAAAATGGAATTATCTTTACATCAAATTGATACTCCGGCTCTTATTATTGATTCGGTAAAAATGCATGAAAATTTAGATTTTGTTCAAAAGTTATCAAAAAATAAAACTCTTAATCTTCGCCCTCATTTTAAGTCTCATAAGTCGATAGAACTTGCAAAGCTGCAGATAGAGAAAGGTGCTGTAGGTCTAGCCTGTTCCAAAACTGAAGAAGCCCTTTGCCTGGCAAAAGCCGGCATTAAAGATATTCAGATCGCAAACGTAATCACCGGGAATGAAAAATATGACAGGATTGTTGAAATACATAATATGGTAGAGAAACTGTCTTTTGGGGTTGACTGCCTGGAACATATAGAAGAGGCGGAAGCAGTTGCAAAAGCTCATGATATATACCTTAATGTGCAGATAGAAGTAAATTATGGTTTGAACCGGAATGGTATTTCTACAAAAGAACAGCTATTACTATTGGCTAATGCTATATTGGATACAGACAATCTAAATTTTGACGGGATATATACTCATGCAGGCAGTGTATATTCTGCTAAGTCGGCGGAAGAAATAGCGGAAATAAGTAAAGAATCAATTCGCTTAATGAGTCATTTTGTTAAAACTTTAAAAGCTGAAGGCTTTAAATGTCCTGTAGTGAGTATTGGTTCAACTCCGGAACTTAGACATTTACTCAAAACAGAGCACATGACAGAACTACGTCCCGGGAATTATATATTTTATGATAATATGCAGGTTGGCCTAGGATCTTGCAATGATGATGAAACTGCATTATATGTTGCCGCTACTGTAGTTAGTGTGCATAAAGACAGAGTAATAATCGATGCCGGATCAAAATCTTTAGGTCTAGATAAAGGTGCTCACGGCAATAACAATATGCTTGGATATGGAAAAATAGAAGGGTATGATTCTCTAATCTCCAGAGTATCTGAAGAGCATGGTATTATCGATCATCCACAGGACGATTTCTTTGTCGGAGATAAGTTACTGATTGTTCCAAATCATGCTTGTGCAGTGGTGAATCTGTTTGATTCTTATTTAATTGTAGATGATGAAGGAATACGAGAAATTGCGATAGATGCCAGAGGTATGAGTAAGTAAGGTTTTATTTTGCCAATTTGTAGTTCTGGAATTGTGTAAAGAAAATAAAGAACACTTCTATCAATAACTTAATAAACAACAAAGCCACCTTGAGAAATGAAAATCAAGGTGGCTTTTCTGATTTATAATCAAGCAAAGACTGTTAGTAAGGCATAAGTTGTTTCTTAGTACCAGATTGTAGAGCTTTTACTTCATCTTCTATCTTGAATTGATTGACTACAAGATTCAGCTGAGAAGTATATTCTGTCATTCTGGTCGCTGCTTCAGCAATATAGGAAATTTGCTGTGCAGTATCCTGAGAAACAGAGGAAATAGCTGTTATATTTTTAGCTATTTCTTCAGTTGTAGCAGATTGCTGCTCAGAAGCAGATGCAATCTGCATAATCATTTCGATTACTTGATTTGTACTTCCAACAATATTAGAAAGTGACTTACCTGCCTGATCTGCCAGGTCAATACCTATTCTTACTTCTTCGTTGCCTTTAGTCATTATACCTACAGCACCTTCAGTCTCTTCTTGGACGCCTTTAATCATAGTAGCAATTTGTTTTGTTGCTTCTGTAGTTCGTTCTGCAAGTTTACGTACCTCATCGGCAACAACCGCAAAACCACGTCCCTGTTCACCTGCTCTTGCCGCTTCAATCGCAGCATTTAGCGCAAGTAAGTTAGTCTGGTCAGCAATTTCATCAATAACAGAGATAATCTGACCTATCTGTTTACTTGATTCGCCAAGTTTCTGAATATTCTCTGCAGATTGGCGAACAACTGTTGCAATATCCTGCATTTTTTTGACAGTTTCACTTACAATTTGACCGCCCTGTGAAGCTATTTGTCCGTTTGTTTTGGCCTCTTCGGAAGTTCTACCGGCATTATCTGCATTTTCTGTAACTGTTCTCGCCATTTCTTCGATTGCAGTTGCTATTTCTTCAGCCTGTGAGCTTTGTTCTTGAGAAGCAGTTGCTACAGTGCCGGAGTTAGAGTTAATTTCATGGGAAGCTTCAGAAACGGCGTTTACCACTTCTATGACATTTTTAATCAAATCCTGGAGTGAATCGCCAAGTTTATTGATATTTAATCCTAGTCTATCAAATTCACCAGCATAAGAGCCATGCATTCTTGCCCTTAAATCACCAGCTGCAAGTACTTCCAGTACAGTACCTGCTTCACTTAGCGGCTGAGACATGGCATTCATAATATTGTTCATACCTTCAACCATACCTTTCCAGGAACCTTCATAGAAACTTACATCAGTTCTAACATCAAGTCTACCATTGATAGAGGCCTCTGTTTGATTGAAAATGTCCTCTGCAAATTTTTCAAGAACTACGAGACAAGTATTAATATTATCTGCCATGGCTTTATATTCGCCTTTGAATTCATCAGTCAGTTTATCGAACTGAGCACCTTTACTTATGGCATCAGTAAACGCAGCGGCAGTTCTAAGTGGAGTTACCAGGTTATCAATTGTCTTATTAAAACCATTGATTACATTAGCATATTCACCATTATGTTTATCTGCGTCTGCTCTCTTATCCAGTTTACCTTCAGCAGCATATTTTGCCAGTTCTTCTGCATCATTAACCAGCATCTCTATAGATTGTATCATTTTTATAAACGAAGGCACTAGTTCGTCGTTTTTACTTCTCTGACCAACTTTTTGCAAGTTAGCAAGATCTTCTAAATTACCATTACTCACATTTCTGGTTATTTTCAAGATATGCTGCAAATTACCAATCACATCTTTAGTGTGATTTTGTTGCTCAAGCCAAACTCCTTCATAACCTTCTTCAAAATGTACCTGGTAATCATTTACAGAGATATGTTTTAGAATGACGTTCATATCATTAACAGGTTTGGCAACAGAATCTTTCATTGTATTCAAGCCAAGTACAAGATTTTTCCAGCCATTTTCAAACTTAGCCTCATCGCAACTATACTCAAGATTACCTTTCTTCACTTCTAATGCAAGAGTATCAAGTTCTGAGACGACATTTTGTAAGTTTGATCTGAGCTGTTTCATTCTGTTTGTAGCATTAATTTGTTTGCCTGGCAAATTCCTCAACTCAGCATCAAAATTACCTATTGCATAAGCTTCTGCAATTTCCAGAATTTCTTCAACAAGTTTAACATACATTTGAACGGAGTTATTTACACCTGACGTCATTTCTCTGAATGATCCCAGATATTTATTTTCCAACATAACTCCGTCAAAATCACCTGCTTTGTGATCTTCATACATTGTTTTCATATCACTTACAAAGTTATTCAATGTATCGATAAGTCTGTTTATATTGGACTTAATCTCGTTGAAATCACCTTTATATTCTTCTGTAATTACAGGAGGAATATCACCTTTGGAAATTCTATCAATGTATTCAGCAGTTACATTTAATGGATTAATTACTGCATCTAAAGTTCCATTTATACCGCTTACGATTTCTCTGTAAGCACCTTTGAAGTTATCTGCATTTCCTCTGAGATCAAGTCTGCCCCCTGTTACTGAATCAGAAATGGTGTTCAATTCGGTTATAACATTTAGCAGATTATTTCTCAATAAATCCATTCTTTCATTAGAAATTGCTTGTTTACCAGGTAGCTTTTCGAGTACAGGGGTCATATCTCCATTTGCGTAAGCTTCCAATATGTTCAGAACTTTAAGCATGTTGTTAATATGAATTCCTGCTGCATTATTTACACCTTCTGCCATATCTCTGTAAACACCAAGGAAATTGTCAGGATGCATCATAATATCAATGTCACCGGCTTTTTGTTGCTGGTACATTGTAAGCATATCATTAACAAAGAAATTAAGCGTATCAATAAGTTGATTGATGTTATTCTTTATTTCGTTGAAGTCACCTTTATATTCTTCAGTGATTTTTGTAGGCATATCGCCTTTGGCTATTCTGTCTACATATTCAGCAGTCATGTTTAAAGGTTTGATAACCGCATCTAAGGTGTCATTGACTCCAACTACAATGTCTCTGTAGGAGCCTTCGAAGTTGACAGTATTACATCTTTTATCCAGTCTGCCGTTAGTAGTGGCATTAGTAATATCGCCAAGCTCGTTGATTACTGATTCTATCGCACCTTTCATGTTTTGGAAGCTATGAGCTAATTGACCTATTTCATCCTCCGCATCAATGTTTAAATCTGCAGTTAGATCACCATGCGAGAGCTTGTCAGCAGCTACTTGCATCAATTCAAGCGGTTTAGCTATAAAACGAGCAAGTAGAAATATAATAACAAATAATATGGCTACAGCCACAATGCCAATTATAAACAATAGATTATGAAGTTCTGAATTTTCTGCCAGTACTTCATCTATAGGACAAGCTATAGCCAAAAACCATTTCTGACCGGTTCTTCCGAGCTCTATAGGCACATAAAATATTTTTTCGTCTCTTTGTGTAATATCATTATAAAATTCAATGTCAAACTTCTTACCAGCTAAGATCTGCTTTTTTGCTTTTTGATAAACATCTTGTTTTTCATTACCAATAACTTTACCAATCATTTTTTTATCAGGATGAGCAGCATAGGCACCATTAGATGCTAGTAAAGCAGCATAACCAGTCTTATAAGGTTTGAGTTCTTCTATTTTTTTGGCAATTTGATTAATTGCAAGGTCAACACCTGCAACACCTACCACTTTCCCATTAGCAATTATTGGGCTAGTGGTACTAACCAGTTGCGTAAGTTCTCCTGCAACTTCATAAACAAACGGTTCGAGAACTACTTCCTTTTTAGAGTTTTTTGCTCTATTGTAGTAATCACTCTGAGCATCGTCAGTATCATAAGTTACACACGCCTCCACATGTATTCCGCCAGCATAGTTCCAGTAAGGAATAAAACGACCTGTAGCATCATGATGATCACTATCTGCGTATTTTGCGTCCATCCCATCAATTGCGTTTGGCTCCCAAACGGTCCATGTTCCAAGGAAATTTGGGTTATCTAACAAAGTTTGTTTAAGGCTCTGCGAAAAGAAATCTCTTCTTTTATTTGCAGGGATATCTTTATACTTTGCCATATTACTAGCCATGGCTCTGGCTGTGACTAGAGGTTCTTCAAGTTCAGCTTTAACTTGATTTCCGTATTGCTTAGCAAGATTCTCTGCATCACTAAAAGTGATGGATCTAACTATCGTATCTGTTTTGGTGTATACAAACAGAATTGTCAAAGCGAAGGCTAAAAAAATCACAGGAATGAGTGACGCCATCAGCTTTGTCTTCATTTTCAAGTTGCTAAATTTCATAGACTTTACTATATATTTTGAATGAATAATTTCTTTTTACGATAAGTCCGAAATCCTTTCTCGTATCATATTAAAATATCGCGTCGAAGCGCAAACCGTAATTAAGCATAATTTCCATTCTGGAATTTGTAGGCATACCATCTGCATCAACAAATGGTTTGTTATTTAGTTGAGGTGTGTTGTCATCATCGAATTGAAGCATTCTCCCTTCAATTCTAAAGAATGAATTATCTGTAGGGAAGTAGGTCAAGTTAGCAGTGACACCCATACCTTTGTACAATCCATAAGGCATAACACGGGCATTTTGACTGTTATCTGCATAAGAAAATCTACCTGCAACAGCAAAATCTTCAACAAATTTCCATTGAGCTTGTACCGCAGCTCCCATAAAGGATGATGCCTGTAATTCTCCTGTTACAGGATCGGGAACGTCAGCTCTGGTTGCATAATCAAATTGTGCTTTGACTGCAAACTTTTCAGAGAAAGTATATTGGAATAAAAAGTTGCTGTAAGTTGCAAGCTGTGCATCTACTTCAGCTCCTTCTTCATTGCCGACTATACCGGAATAAGAAGCAAATAATTTACTGTCTGAATATGAGAGGTAATAACCTAAAGATTTATTCGCATTATAGTCTTCTATAATACCGTTACCATTTACCAGATGCAACTCGGCATGCCAGTTTTCGTTGATATCATAAGAAGCCTTGATACCTGAAGAATAAAACGGTTCGAAATAACCTACTGCATTATGGATAGAAATCCAGTTGTCGATAGGGAGTACTGCTTCTGCACCGATATGCGTAATATAATATCCTGCATCAATCCAGAAACCATCAAATAATTTGACTCCAAAATACCCTTCCTGAAGCATAGGATTGTCTGTGTAACCTTCCCAAGAGGATTTCATTACATCGCCGGTTTGAAGAGTAATTTTGCCTCTGTAGTTTGTAGCATTTGCAGCAACAGAAAGGTTGGCAGCATTAAGTCCGAATACATCTTTTCTGTAATTCACAAATGAATATTTTCTAGAGTCTCCCCAGTGAACTGAATGGTCATTATCAGTTGCATAATAAGCATCAACATAAACAGATGCAGAGATTTCTGGGGCTTCGATTTTCTGGGCGTTTAGAGATATGCTGCATAAAAGCAGTGCTAGCGGGTAAAAAAACTTTTTCATAGTCCACCTTTGTATATATAAAAGTATAAATATAATAAAGGATGATAAGATACTTTATTTTGCCGTTTCTATGAAAAAAAAGATATAAGTATGTCTAAATTTACTTTCGAGAGACAAGTATTCTAAGCAAGCTTATTTTACTAATTGAAATGCATTTTATAATTATTTTTCTCGCATTAAATATTCGGCCATTACCATATCCATAGGAGTGGTAATTTTTATATTTGTCTCATCACCTTCAATAATTTTAACAGGTTGACCAATTAGCTCTACCAATGAAGCAGAATCAGTACCTTCAAAATTATTATCAATCGCATTGTCATACGCTTTTCTAATGATATTATATCGAAAACCTTGAGGAGTTTGCACCATTGAAAGAGTATTTCTATCTATGGTTTGTTTAATTAGATTCTCTTTGCTTATCTGTTTAATTGTGTCTTTCGGAGTAAGACCTGGAATAGCCGCACCATAGTCTATAGCACTAAGCATGATACTTTGGATAAGCTCTTTGTTTGCAAAGGGGCGCACAGCATCATGTACTAGAATAACTTCAGACTCTTCAGCAACTTCATGGCACAAAGCATTATAGACAGAATGTTGGCGTGTTGCTCCACCTTTTACTATAGCTTTTACATTTGGGATAGAGTGTTCGAATACTAATTCTTTTAAATGATCCACCCAGTCAGGGTGAGAAGAAATAATGATATTGTCGCATATCCAAAATTTTTTGAGAGTATGGACAATTACCGGAATACCTGATAGATGGTTAAACTGCTTTGGAATATCTGCACCAAATCTATTTCCAACACCACCGGCAGGAATAATTACAGTAGTTTTGATATAGCTCATTTTTACTTTTCTTCCATTAATAAGTAAGCAATTGCATTATTATCAGTGTGGGATAAAGAAACAAATGTTTTATAATGTCCGTACTTTTCAGCCATTCCTCCGGTTAAGTCTATGACTGGTTCACCGCTTTCTTTATTTTTGATACCCACTTCAGTAAATTTAAATCCACGAGTAAGACCTGTACCAATTACTTTACTGAAAGACTCTTTTGCTGCGAATCTGGCTGCATAATGAACATATTTAGTGTCATTAAAAGTTTCGCAGTAATCCTGCTCTGTCTGTGTATAGATTTTATCTAAAAAACGTTTACCATATTTTTCAATAGCTTCTTGAATTCTATTTACTTCAACAATATCTGTTCCTATTCCAATAATCATTTTCCTGTCCTTTTTCTTAATTCTTCCACTATAATTGGCAAAGCCTGTGCTGATGTCATTCTTATTACTTTATTCATTCTTGGAGAAATAACTGTAGCCGTCGGATTTATTTCAATTACAAAAGCTCCCGAATCTGCTGCGATAATTGGCAAATTAGACGCCGGATAAACTTCAGCGGATGTCCCTACTGAAAAGAATACTTCGCAATCCTCTGCTGCATTGATGCCCTGAGTCAGGTCATACTCAGGCAACATCTCACCGAACCACACAACAGAAGGCCTTATTCTGCCACCACATTTTTTGCAGGGAGGCATATTGCTGTTTTCAGGGTTGATATCCTCCAAATAAGGTTCACCGCAATCAAAACAGTGGTTGTCTACAATGTTGCCATGTAGCTCATAAATATTTTTAGAGCCTGCTGTCTGGTGTAATCTATCTACATTTTGAGTGATTAGGGCAAAATCTTCAAACATAGTTTCCATTTCTGCAATAGCGTAATGTCCTGCATTTGGTTTGCATTCAGAAATAATACTTCTGCGTTCCTGATACCAATCCCAGACAAGTTGCTGGTTGCTCATAAAACCATCAGCACTGGCAAGTTCAGCAGGGTTGAATTTTGCCCAAAGCCCGTCAGGATCCCTGAACGTTTTAATGCCACTTTCTGCAGAAACACCTGCGCCAGTAAGCATTGCTACTTTTTTCGCTGAAGCAAGTTTATCCAGAATTATATCTAAATTTTTTATTCTACTCATTTTATTTTTCCTTAGCAGGTGGTTCACTTAGGAACACTGCAGATGGATTTTCAGAAATAGCTCTGATTGCTTTTTGTAGATATTTATTAGTTTGGCGAATTTCATTCAAAGTATAGTGAAATTCCTGAATCATCAGATCTGACTTACTGCCAAGTCCATTAACAACAGCTTCTGAAGCGAAAATTGTAGAATCCAAAGCAGCAAAAGTATGTTCTAAATGGTCACTGATTTTAATTGCATCGATTTTACTGTTGAGTTTCTGAGTGAAATTGTTAATCTCTTTTGCAGATTCTACTAATTGAGATGTTACATCTGTAATATTATCCAAGACAGGTACTGTATCAGCTTTTTGCAGAATGCTTGCCAGGAGTGCCGTGGATTGATTCAAATTATCTATAGTTTTATAAATTGCCTTATTGCTTAAGAAATAAGTAGATTCCCTGAAAAAGTCTGTTACACTTTCTGAAATCTCTCCCGTGTTAATCTGCATAAAGTTATTCATCACTTCACGCATTGCAATTTCTATTTCCTCTAATCCTGATGGAGCTGATTTGATAAGCGGATAAGGGGAATCAAAATTAGTTATAGGGTGGGCTTTAGCCAACTCCGGGTTAGAAGGATAGTGCAACTGTAGGAACTTACCACCGGCAATTCCTGCTAAAGCCGGTTGAATCCTAAGTGAATCAGTAATATTTATATTTGGATCTAACTGCATGACTACTTCCACCAGTTTACCATTAGGAGCAACTTTTATAGTTTTTACCGAACCGCATGGCACGCCCTGGTATTTTACTGCTGATCCTTTTTCTAATCCTTCTACTGAAGTGTCGAAATAAGTAACATAAAATACCTGTTCTTTAAGGAATTGATTAGCTCCAAGCCATATTAAAGAACCAATAATAACTACAGAGCCAATAAGCACAAATAAGCCAATTAGAAATGGGCTGCTAACATTTCTTTTCGAAGCCATAATATCCCCCTCGAAAGAGTGTTTCTTTTAATATAGCAATGTATTAATATATTCTTCTTTTTCAAAGTAAATTTAGTAAGTAAAAAGAAAAGCCTGCTGCCAACAATTGTATTATTAACTTTTATATGATCTGTATAGCTTGTTCAGTCATCTCAGAAAACTGCAAAAAGAGTACCTTTCTATTTCCAACTTCTCTAAATAAAACATCAGAATTTTAAAATTAATCATTAAAAAGTTCGTCCAGAAATTGTATCTAAGCGAAACTTAATTTTTGTAAAAAATATATCGAGAGTTTTTAACATGGCTAATCTTACGACTAAGTATATGGGTTTGACATTAAGAAATCCTATTATCGTAGCAAGCTCAGGACTAACTGAATCATTAGACAAAATCAAACATTTAGAAGACAAAGGCGCAGGTGCTGTTGTTTTAAAATCATTATTTGAAGAAGAAATTCAGGCTGAAATGCGTAAAGCGGAACAGGAAGCGAACACTCCTGGTACTATCTACCCTGAAATTTTTGATTTCTTTGATTATGACCAAATGGAAGACAGCGTAAGTAAATATCTATTTCTTATTGAAGATGCGAAAAAAGCAGTTGATATTCCAATTATTGCTTCTATCAATGCTGTGTCTTCAAATGAGTGGACAAGTTTTGCTAAAAGAGTGGAAGATGCAGGTGCTGATGCTTTAGAGCTTAACGCTTTTATTTTACCATCTGATGTAAACAGATCTTCAGATCAGAACGAACAGCTATATTTTGATATAATTGAAAAAGTTAAAAAAGAAGTATCTATCCCGATAGCAATGAAAATCAGCTATTACTTCTCAAATTTAGCTCAGATGATCCAAAAACTATCTCAGACAGGTCTGGCTTCGCTTGTATTATTCAATAGATTCTACAGCCCTGATTTTGATATTAACAATTTCACAGTGAACTCAGCAAGTGTGCTAAGCAATCCTGGTGATCTTCCTATTTCTTTAAGATGGATCGCTATTATGGCTAATCGTGTTAGCTGTGATTTAGCTGCTACAACAGGTATTCATGACGGACATGCAGTCGTGAAACAGCTTTTGGCAGGAGCAAATGCAGTTCAATTAGCATCTACACTTTACAAAAATGGCCCTGAGTATTTAGAAAAAATACTTATAGACCTTGAAAACTGGATGCATGAGCATGATTATGAAGCTATTGATGACTTCAGAGGTAAGTTGAGCTATGAAAAAGCAGCAAATCCAGCCGCTTTGGAACGTGTTCAGTTTATGCAACATTTTAGTGGCAAATAAGCTAAAAAATTAGAGAGATACTTTTCCAATCAAGAGGCAGTTTTTTTAGAAACTGTCTCTTTTTTTGTGCTCTAACAATAAAATTGTAGAGCTACATCCTCAATTTTAAAACAGGAGTAAATAAAAGGTATTTCATAAAAAGAAATGAGATTACTATATAATGAAAATCTACAAAAGCAACTTTAGATTCCAAGATTTATATTTGCAAAAATGAGACTATGGTTTATAAATAGATTATCTTATCATCTTTATTTCTTATGTAAAATGCATCATAAAATCCACTAAGTTGTTGATAATAAGGCAAATATAAATCTCTAATTATGCTTTGTTAAATAAATAGTACTTGATTTTTTGGAAAATTTTTTATATAATGTGAATCTATTTAGGTAAGTACGGACAATTATGTCCTTTATTAAAGGGGCAATAAACTACTACTAAGGGTAAATTATGGTAAGTTAAATCTTATTTTTGGGAGAGCGGTATATGAGCTTTGAAATAGCGATACCCGATCAAGGAACTGTTCAGGAGCTGGGTAAAAACCGATATATTCTGAACAAGGAAGTATGCGAAAAACTATTGGCTGATGATTTAAAAGCAATGAATATTGATTTTAATGGTTCTTTTCAGGATTTATTACAAATACTATGGTTTGTCAACAAACCAATACATGAAATACTTACATCCGACAAAGATTCCACAGAAATGAGAAATCATCTCTATTACTATCTAAGCAAGCGCGAAATGGATATCCTTTCCGCAGACAATCATTTACACGTTTTAGAAAATTCTACTATCCAGCAAGCTATCTCAGTTTGCAAAAACATTTTCGGTCCGATAAACGAAAAACAAACCGGTATTTCTTCATTAGATATATTGGTCAAACTTGCACAAAATAAATTTGAAGCTCCCGAAGATGTGGTTTCACCCGCATTTTTGATGGAGTTTATTATGCTTTTCAAAGCTTTGGAAGGTAGCTCTCATATTTATCAGAACAATGCGGTGACTGATGAAATTCCTGCATTCCTTGAATTGCACGGAAGAGAAGCTGCTCAAAAAAGAATGGAAGTGCTTGACGGAATAGGCGGCAAACAACTTAGTTTCATAAATAAATTCCCATCCGGACTGCAGGATGAAGTAATCGCAAAAAGAGAAGAGAATAAAAAAAGGATTTTAGATTACTTTGGTGCAGAAGATGAGCAGTGGGACGATTATATATGGCAAACTACTCATGTTATTAAAACTGCTGAACCTATTTTAGAACTTATAGATTTATCGGATGAATACAAAGAAGCAGTAAAAATTGCAGTAGATAATAAAATTCCTTTTGGAATTACTCCTTATTACTTATCCCTAATGGATAAGGAGCAAAATGCTACTGACGATCATGCTGTCCGCTCTATGGTTTTGCCTCCGCTTGACTTTGTTAATGCAATGGTAGACCACCGTTCTGACCGAGATATGGCTTTCGATTTTATGGGTGAACATGACACTTCTCCTGTTGATTTAGTGACTCGTCGCTATCCTAGAATTGCTATAGTTAAGCCATTTAACACTTGCGCTCAAATATGCGTATACTGCCAACGTAATTGGGAAATAGATGAATGTCTTGATCCTCATGCAATGGCATCTAAAAAAACTATTGACGAAGCATTTTCCTGGCTTGATGATCACCCAAGTGTAGGTGACGTGCTTATTACAGGTGGAGATCCTCTTGTAATGAAAGACAGCCAAATCGAAAGAATGCTTCAAATCTGCTCTGAAAAAGATCAGGTTTACAGAGTTCGCTTTGGTACTCGTACGCCAGTGGTTATGCCACAGAGATGGACAGAAAATCTACTTGAGATAATTGAAAAATATCACAATCCACCGAAACTTGAAATTGCGATTGTTACTCACTTTGAGCATTCTTATGAGATAACTCCGGAAGCGCTTGAAGCTGTGCAAAAAATCAAGAAAAAAGGTATTTCTGTATATAATCAGGAAGTATTTACAATTGAGAATTCTCGTAGATTTGAATCTGTGAAATTAAGACGTGACCTAAAATCAATAGGTATTGATCCTTATTATACTTTCAATATGAAAGGCAAAGGTGAAACTAAGAGATATATGGTTCCAATAGCAAGACTTCTTCAAGAAAGAAAAGAAGAAGCACGATTGCTACCAGGACTAGACAGAACAGATGAACCTGTATTTAATGTGCCAAGACTTGGTAAAAATCACTTGAGAGGCTGGCAGGATCATAAACTTGTTATGATTAAACCGGACGGTTCGCGTATATATGAATTCCATCCATGGGAAAAAAATATATCAGCAGTTCCTTCATATAATTATACAGATGTTCCTCTATATAATTATCTGGTAGAGCTAAACAGAAGAGGCGAAGATGTATTAGATTATCATACAATCTGGTACTACTATTAATAGCACCCTCTTTTACCATAAATTACTCGAAAAGCACAATCTATTATTAGGTTGTGCTTTTTTTCTTACTGTTTATATATCAGTTCGCTGCATTTCGGCATAGCTCAAAAACCGCGAGCAACGCGATTCGAAACCTACCATAGATTTCAATAAGAGTCTTGATTATGGTTTAATATTGGATCATTCAAGATATGTATAAAAGATGTGTTATTTGAGTGAGCCTGAAAGGCTCGGAGATAATAGCCCGGGGTAACACCCCGGGTGAAGGTGTACACCAATCATAATTTCGCAACTGAGCGTAGCGAGGTAGATTGTGTAACTGTGTCTATATTTGTTATGTGTAGATAGTAAGTTCTGAGACTCCGAATAGCATGTTTCGATACTTCGGCAAGCTCAGTACATCGCTCGCTTCGCTTGCTCAACGAACTTTATTATATAATTAATATGTAAGAAGCTTGACCATATTTCTATACTAAAATTTCTATATATTAAATAGTGAAATGAATCTAAACTTTTCTTATCTTATTACGTATTTTTATTTATTTAAAAGTAGAGAAAATTATGGATCACCTTGTTTATTTAGATAAAAAAGCTAAAGAATTGGATAATCTGATTTCAGGCAAAAAAAGTATGATTATCAGAGGTGCTATGGGCAGGAAAATGCCTTATGGCAGAGTGGAAATTGGAGATATTCTCTATTTTGTTGAAAATAATGGTGATGCCCTAGTGAAGGCAAAAGCCTGCGTGCAGGATGTTATTTTTACTGACAAACTTGAAACAGAAGAATCTATTAGCATAGTAGAAAAACTTCAACCTAAACTCAGACTCGATAACAGACTTACCAAAAGATTTGCAGGTAAAAGATATCTTTCTCTGATAAATCTGGAAAATTTCCGCACAGTTGATCCTTTCAAAATTGATAAATCCGAATATGGAAATATGGATGACTGGCTCCCTGTAGAAAATATAGACAAAATAAAGATATAGGTGCAGCAAAATGAATGCAAAAAATTATGTCAAAATCAGTAATGTTATTGGTTTGGTATCGATTGTACTTTTAGCTATTTGGGTATTTGCGTTTGTTGTCATTCAATCTTTTGACTTAAAAGTATTTACAAAAAATCTGACAGAGCTTTTCGGTTTCAGTGTAATGGGGATTCTGGCAGTGATGCTTGGAGCTTTAATGGTAAATATTATGCTTAATCTTACTCGAATTGCAGATAAGCATAATATAGATAATGATACTAAAAAGATCAGCAAGTTTGCCATAATAGGAATTATTTCCATATTTCCGTTAATAGCTGGCGGATTGTTTTTAGGTGATTATATTTCCTCTGCAAAAGTTCGTAACAAAGCAGTTGTGTATATGGAAAAGATAGCAGATAGTCAATCTTTTAAATCAAAATTAGCACAGTACAGATTTGATAAAGAATGGATTAAAGATATAACTTTAATGATGGATGATTACACATCTCAAGAAATGGATGGAGATATTGAGATTATTTTGAAAGATACGATAATCAGTAAGGAAGAGTATTTATATTTTAATACTTTTCATCATAGATTCAACTACTTAGATGATACGACTGATCTAAAAATGGATGACTTTGAGTTTTCATTCTCAAGAACTAACAAAAATGAGAAGGAATATATATTGAAATACTTGAATGGCAGTCCGGCTGAGGATGATTTCTTTAAAAGTTCAAGTGGATATGATATTTATTATCCGGTTTCCGGTGCAGGTAAGAGAGCATTGCTTCACATTTCAATCTATGAAAGATTTGGATCTGTAGGCTATTCTAAATTAAGTAGAAAAAAATGATGTCTAACAAGGAAAATAAAATGCCTAGTTTTAAATCAAAAATAGTGAATTGTTTACTTCGGAATAGGCATCAAAGAATCCACTTATGGCACCTTTTTTCCTGGAAGCCACTGAAGCAATGGAGGAGATAGTCGAATTTATAAAGCAGCATATATAGCGAGAAAAATATGAAGAGATTTAGCATTTTTATTTTTGCATTAGTTGTAACAGTTCTTTCTGCATGCAGCAATAACAACACTGAGCTAGATAAACTTAAAAGCGGTGATCTGATCTTTCAAACAAGTAATTCTAGGCAAAGCGTCCCAATTCAAATGGCGACTCACTCTGAATACAGTCACCTAGGAATGGTTTTTGAAAAAGAAGGCGAACTGTTTGTTTATGAGGCAGTGCAACCTGTGCAGATAGTTGATATTAAAACTTATATCAACCGGGGAAATGGCGGCAATTATGTTGTGAAAAGGCTGAAAAATGCAGATAAAGTGCTAACTGACGAAGTACTGGCAAATATGGAAAAGATTGCAAAAAGTCATCTTGGCAAAAACTATGATATTTATTTCAACTGGTCGGATAGCAAAATGTACTGCTCAGAATATGTCTGGAAAATTTACAAGAGGGCTACCGGACTGGAAATAGGCAAATTACGTCATCTGGAAGACTTCGATCTTAGCTCCAGGACGGTAAAGAGAATAATGAAGGAACGATACGGTAACAATATTCCATATAAAGAAAAAATGATTTCTCCCGGAGATATGTTTAATTCTGAGTTATTGGAAGAAGTGAAGTAGAGGGGGAAGGGATTGATTTATTCTTTAACTAAATGAAAATCACTCTTTTCTTTGCTCAAAATCCCACATACTCTCACTCATCAAATAAATGCTGTTAGAATTATAGAATTTTTTTAGATTTGTTTTGGTATGTTTGGAGATGTTGTCTGGAGATTATATAGTAAAGACATTTTGGAATAGATTAGCGCAAAGGTTTAGTGAATAAGATAAGTCACCACGAAATTGGAAGCAGATACACTAATTATCTATTGTGCAGATTGTGTGGGAATTTAATGTTTGATATCAATGTTTGTGGTATCAAACACCCCGTCTCGCTAAAGCGATCCACCCCTCTTTGAAAAGAGGGGAATTCTTAAAGCACCTTATCGAATAGCTAGTTAGTAATGCAATAACAAATTTAACATTCCCCTTCTTTTCAAGAAGGGGTGCCCGAAGGGCGGGGTAGTTGAGGCAATTTAGTGATTTTTTTGACTTATGAGACAGCCTCTTGCAATAACTTATAAGTACAACCGCAAAGGTCACTGCATCTCGACAAGCTCGATAACCGCGAGCAGAGCTAAAAGTTTACCCTGAGCATCGTCGAAGGGAAGTGTAGCTGGCGGCTAGTATGTAAGATTTTATTTTTACCTATGAGTCAGCCCTAAGTCGTCATACGCTACTATAAATTTATTACAATCTCTCTCATAACATATATAATTGCTTTTATTTACGGTCGAAAAAAATATGATTATACAAGCTACAGATTTAAAAAAAACTTACAGTAATGGTAAACTTTCCACTGATGTGATCAAGGGAGTCTCTTTAGATGTTGAGCAGGGTGAATATCTTGCTTTGGTCGGGCCTTCCGGAGCAGGTAAAAGTACTTTGTTATATCTTATCAGTTCCTTAGAAAAATTAGACTCAGGTAAAATTCTTTTTAATCTTGACTCGTCAATATATGATATTGCTGAACTTAGTAAAGAAAAGATTTCGTCTATCAGGAATAAGTATATCGGATTTATTTTTCAGTTCCATCATCTTATGCCGGAATTTAATGCATTGGAAAATGTTATGATCCCGGGCATGATTGCTGGAATTGCTAAGTCAAAGCTGAAGGAAAAAGCGAAATATCTATTAGATAAAGTAGGCGTTTCGCACAGATTGGATCATAAGCCAAGCGAACTTTCCGGAGGCGAACAGCAGAGAGTTGCAATTGCTCGCTCGCTGATAAATGATCCGCAGATACTTTTTGCAGATGAGCCAACAGGAAATCTGGATACAAAAAATTCCGAATCTTTTTTAGAATTAATCAGTAATATTAAAAAAGAATATAATCTGACAGTCGTGACTGCAACTCACTCAAAAGAAATTGCCGGAGCCGCTGACAGGATAGTCACTATTGAAGATGGATATATAAAGGAATAAGTCATGGTAAAAGTTGTTTTACTGGGTTACGGTCAGATGGGGAAAATGATTGCTTCTTTGGCAGAAGATATGGATGTAGAAATTGTTGCTAAACTTGATATGTCGGACGATATTAATAGTCTGGATAAAATAGATTTTGATGTTGCAATTGATTTTACGATACCGATGTCAGTGGAAGATAATTTTAACAAAATTATGTCTCTCGGTAAGAGCTATGTGATTGGCACCACCGGATGGTATGATAAAATAGATCATTTCAAAGCAGATACAGAAGCTGCAAATGGATCATGCGTTTGGGGATCCAACTTTTCTATAGGCATGCAGACTTTCTATAAAATCATAGAAAATGCCGGTAAATTTATAGATAAAATAGATGAATATGACATTTCTGTAAATGAAATACATCACAGACGCAAAAAAGACAGCCCAAGCGGTTCTGCAATAGCAATTGCTAATATTTTACTTGATAATATCGAAAGAAAAACAGATATTGAAGAAGAAACCTGCCATGAACAGATAGACAAAAATGCTATTCATGTTAGCTCAACAAGATTGGGCGCAGTAACAGGAACGCACACTGTTTATTTTGACTCTCAGGCAGACACAATTGAACTTACTCACAGAGCAAAAAACAGAACCGGTTTTGCCAAAGGTGCACTAGTAGCAGCTAAATGGATAGCCGGAAGAAAAGGTTTTTACTCTTTTAACGAAGTAATTGACGACTTGATGGGATAAAGATATGAAAGCCTTAGGCGTTTTTATTTTAGTTTTAGCATTCAGTTTTTCTGTGTTTGCTAATGATGACTGCAAAAAAACTGAAGAAACTAAAACTGCACAAGATACAACAAAAGCTATTATTGACTTTACTCCAAAACAATTGGAACTATACGGTCATGAAGGTCAGTTTTTTGATACAATGATTGTTGTACATAATTACGGTACAGCAGATTTGAAACTTGAAAAAGTGGAGGCCAGTTGTTCTTGTTCTTCAGGCACACTTCAGCAAGGCACAATAAAGCCAAACGAAACCGGAAAAATTTATATTTCCATAAACAAAAACGGTTTCCATGGGAATGCTCGAAGAGTAGAATTTGATGTCTATTCGAATGCTGAAGAAGAGATAAGCAGTTTTGAAGTTATATTTTTTGATAAAAAAGGCGACAAATAAGTCGCTTTTTTTTTACACCCTGCTGTAACATTTATTTCCATTTATTGTTATATATTTAAGATGCAAAAAAATATTGAAGAATATAGTGATGCCGAATTATACTATATGCTTTGCGACGATAAGAAAGCGGCAGAAAAAGCTTTTGCCGAGCTTTATGCGAGGCTATCAGGCAAAGTATATGCTTATTGCCTAAGGTTTTTGGGTGATAAAGAAGAGGCGCGCGATATTTTTCAGGAAGCATTTATGAAGTTCCATCAAAGTGCCGATAAAAATAGAGAGATGACAAATGTCTCCGGTTTTTTGATGAGAATTGCCAGAAATCTTTGCATTAACGCAACGCGTAAGGATAATACTGAAATCTCTTATGAAGAATATATGGGATTCCATGATGACGAATACGCCAGGGATAAAAAGGAACTTTTGGGGCTAATTAAAAAAAGCCTTAAGCAGATGCCTGAAGATTACAGAGAATACTTTGTTCTCAGAGAATATGACGGTTTCTCTTATCTGGAAATTGCGGAGATAATGAATACAAATATTGATACTGTCAAAGTAAAAATATTTAGAGCAAAAAAGAAAATGCGTGAGATACTGGCTCCTTATTTAAAAGAATTGACAAAATATAGATAACGGTTATGGATAATTTTAATCATAGCGAGTTGAGCAGGGAAGAAATCCTGTCGCTTCTTATGGATGGCGAGCTCCACAATGCAAATGAGCAGGCTCTTTTTGCTGAAATGGCAAAAGATACTGACTTGCAGGCACAGCTAAAAGATACTTTAGCTATACGGGAAGCTATTAAATCCGATACGGAAGCTTTTGCTCCTCCACCAGATCTGACTGCCGAGCTTTTTGGTAAGCTGGGCTATGCAGATAAGCCTAAGATTCCGGCTCTGGGCTTCGATTGGTCTCGCTTCATGAAACGCGCTGCTGCGCCACTCATGTTGCTTATGTTAGCAATTACTTTGCCACTTATATATAATGCTTCTACTGATACTAATGTTGCCGATGCTTCTTCAGTTCCGGTTGTTAGTTCGGTGAGCACAGATGTTGACGCTTCTGAGAATAACTCACAGCAGATAAACAAAGAGGCTGTTGCATCCGGCGAAAATATATATACCGAATCAAATATTCAGCAAAGTAAGAGATCAGACCAAAACAACAATAGATATATATCAAACAATACTAATGCAGCTACTGATTTACCTGCTTCAGGTTCTTTATCAGCAGAAAACTACACTAGTAATGAATCTCCTGCAGAATTTGCTCCGATGCAGAATCAAGAGCAAAACCGGGTTGATATATCTATTAGTAAAATAAGCACAAATGAATATACTGACTTCGCATTCAGTAGCTCTGATGGTTCAATGAATCCTATGGAATTGGCTACAATCAGAAGAAGCAGAACACCTAGACAGTGGACAATGCATTTACGTGGTATCTACAACATAAGTCGTGACGGCAAATCAATGCAGGAATTTAATCCTGTTAAGAGCTTTGCCGGCGGTGCTATGATGCAGATATCAGATAATATGTTCTTCGGCTTGGAAGGTGGACGTGAAGTGTATAACTTCTCCAATACTGATCCAAACCTATATGAAGATCCTTATGTGTTCTGGTATGCTCTTAGCTTTAGATATGATCTTAACAGCATGGATATAGCAGGCATTAAACCATACTTCAGATTAAATGGCGGAGGTTCTTCCAGAGGTCCTGTTTTTGCAGCATATTTAGGCGGTGAATATAAACTTACTGATACTTATGCTCTAATGTTTAGCTATGGCGCAAGTTTGCTGACTTATAAGTCAAATAATCTGCAGTATGCTACAGCAAAGACTGGTTTGAATTTTGGTATCAACTTAAGATTCTAAAAGTATAAACTCAACGAAATTCAAAAAGGAATGCCTATTGATTTAGTCATTCCTTTTTTTTTATTTGCTAATGTTGTTGTAAATACCTATATATAATGTAGTTAGTGTGTGCTTTGAGTGTCTGTGAATAGATTAAAAAAAGCAATTAAAATATTGAAAAAGAATGTAATACAGACAGTAGTGGTATCAAACACCCCGTCATATCTTCGATGTGCCACCCCTCTTTTCAAAGAGAGGAATTCTTTAAGTTCCCTATCATAAACTAGTTAGTGATGCTATTATAATTCTACGATTCCCCTTCTTCGCAAGAAGGGGTGCCCGAAGGGCGGGGTAGTTGGAGGTCATTTAGCAATAATTGTACTTTTAGATAGACTTTAATATATATATATATGATGTCTGATACTAACAACGATTCCCACACAATTCAAACACAAAAAACATACTTCTTACTAAGCAATCAAAACATATCAAATTTGAATCAAACTAAATCCTTGACTTTACTGACTATTACACGATATAGAAAACTGGCACAGTAAATGCTAATATAGACTCCATAAGCATAAAGAGACAATACTTACGGAGTGAAACATGAATATTAGTACAAGACTGAACAAAAGATTTCACAAGACAAATTATTCAAATAATAATACTACAACTACTCAAAAACAAACAATTGGCACGGTTAGTGATAAGAAGACAATAGCTTCTAAATACTTTAAAAAGCCTGAAGGAAGACAAAGCTATATCACTTTTACGGGTGATGCAGCTAACATGGAATCCAGGACTGCTAACTTAAATTCAATGATAGTAAACAAAAATGCTAACTATTTTATGATGAGAGTTTCAGGTGATTCGATGATCGGAGCAGGCATTAAAAACGGAGCCTTTGTTTTTGTTGACAGAAAAAAACAAGCTCAACATAACGACATAGTTGTTGCGAAAATCAATAACGAATTAGTTCTTAAAACTTTGCAAAAAACAGATGACGGAATCAGCTTAAAACCTGAAAATCCAAAATATCCTACTTTGCAGATAAAAAGTGATGACAAGTTTGAGATCTGGGGTGTTGTGGCAAATTCGATTTACTATAACCCTAATGGAATCTCTTTAAATAATTAGTCTATATAAATACCATTTAGTTCTGTAACAATTTATAGCTTTTACTGCATGAATTCCCCCCAGAGTTCAATGCTAAAGAGCTTGTCTAATGAAGAAATCAGGTCTATATAAGACCATTTGTGTTTGAAATGTAAACCATTATCTTAGCATAAATTCCCCCCAGAATTTGATGTAAAGAGATAATAAGTCTATTGTAAATGCCATTAGTATCTTGAAAGGGTGGTGGGGCAAAATCAATCGTTTCCCCCCAAGAAATAAGCTTCACTGCTCTTAATAGCTATAGAAATTGTGTCTAACATTTAGCATGCCCACCATGCTATTTTGGCGGAAACGCCGGGATTAGCTCCTCCTAGTTCCCCCCGGGAGGAGCGTTTTTTTTACCACAAAAGCCTTGTATAATCGCTTATACAAGGCTTTTGTTAGTTAGCGCTATAATTTTTTTTACAACACTTCTGTTTCACATTGTAGAGGCGCAATGCTTTGCGACTCATTCAAATTGATTTTTCTTCAAATTCGAACCTACTCCACAATTACCTTCTCAGTCGCTACCACTTCTCCATCTTTCATAATAGATAAGAAATACGCGCCTGGAGCAAGATTACTTCCTAGTTGAAGTTCTAAATTATTCACTCCTGCACATAAAAATGATTCAGAACCGATTGTAAAAGCTCGTCCGTCAATAGTGCTGAGTTTATAAGAATATACTCCTGCTTCTTTGGCATCAAATTCCAGATTTAATGTTCCAGCTGATGTAGAAGGGTTAGGGTAGAGGGAGATTTTCTCTACAAAATATCTACTATCTTCGACACTAACAGGGTAATTAATTTTACCAAAAATATTATTACCTATCAACATGCCTTTTTCAAATATAGGTCTGGAAGTGGATAAAATCTCAAAATTTGTTTCCTCTTTATCATTTGAGAATTTTTCCAGTCTAAAAGAAGATCCGTAATCATCTGATACATAAATCTTGTTATAAAAACTAGCAACAAATTTGTTGTCAAAAATTTCCAGCTTTTGGCATTGTTCAATATCTTTAGCGTCAAATGTAAATAAAGTATCTACTTTAGAAGTATTAGGGTCTATTTTTAGGAGAAATGATATTCTATCTGAAAATATGTATTTTTGACCTGCATATGAAACTGTGTCATCAGCAATACGATCAGAGGATACAGTATAGATATTTCCGTCATTGCCTATTTCATAGTTTAGTACTTCATTATATGGAATAGACGCAATCTCTGTCCAAGTAACGCCTTTATCAGAAGATTTTAAAAATTGTACGGTGTATTCTTGTTCTGCATCTGCAAATCGATATGATAAGGTTTTATAATGCTTATTCAGAATTATATCATCTCCTTTAAAATATGGGATGCCTGTCATTTCCTCTGTGATTTCTTCCTCTGTTTCATAATCAAAGCTAACAGGTATTTTAGTCCATGATTTGCCTAAATCTGCACTATAAGCAATAGTTGAATCATTTCTATTTCCTGCAACCAGATAGTCTCCCCATAATTTTAAGTTGCTGGTACCTACGAACTTTTCATTGTCAATTTTAACAGTATCCCAGGTAATACCTGCATCTTCTGTATATAAAATTTTTGAAAATTGATACAACATTGTCATTTTATTAGTATCTGCAACTATCAAATCTTGTACTAGAAGTTGAGGATGTAATGAATCTCTTTCAGAGTAAAACACAGTGTCCCAGGTAACGCCCATATCACTTGTCCGAATAATTTCACAGCTGCTCTTCACATCTGAAGTTGTTGAATGTGCAATATAGAACCAATTAGTATCTATGGAAGCTACGCTTCCGTAATTGCAATTTGTACTTTCTTCATAAGGATAATTTAGAGAATCTAATTCCCATATTTGTGCTTTGGCCATGACACTGATCAATAAAAAAACGAAGAGTAGTATTCCTTGTTTCATCTGACTTATTCCTATTGTATAATAAAATGTTTTGTTCCAAGTGTAGTTTTATTAGCATCGACTGTAATAAAGTATTTTCCATTGCTTTGTATATCTTCAAGATTAATAACTATAGAATGTTTGCCATATTCTAAGTATCCTAAATCACCTTTTTTGATTATTCTACCACTCAAGTCATATATTTTAAAAGTTATTTGCTCTGAAGCAGTTAAATCAAATGTTAGATTTAATTTATTGTTTGATATTGGATTTGGATAAATAGAGATTGGATCAGATTTTAAATCATTAGACTCCACTGAAGTTGCATTTTCTAACCTTAAAATTCTTCTTGCCAAAACCATCATTCCATGATTTAAATCAGTCATAGTAAAATCTTCTAATTTAGAAAGAGTATCATTTAAACTTGAGTTTACAGAATTCCAAGAATAACCTGTATCTGTAGAATAGTAAACATTACTTAATCCCTGCCCAAAAAATACGCCACCACAATTCAAGATATTATAGAAGGCAGGTATATGCGCAACTGTATCCATTCTATCTTCTTCTAAAGAAAACAAATTATAAGAAAGTATACCTCTGGCAACTTTAATTTTGTTCCCATTATCAGTTACATATACTGAATCAAGGAAGGAGGAGTTAAAAGTGTAAGTATAAATTTTATCTTCGGTTTCCAAAAAATTACAATTCCCATTTTCTTCAGCTAAAATTATTTTTTTCCAATTTAATCCCATATCCGAACTTTTTATGTATACCGTATTTACATTTGCAATATTTGCATATTTACGGCATTCAAACTTACTGTCATACTGGATGGAGCTTATTAAGTCTTTATTTTTTAAAAGTAAAACGCTACCTTGCATTTTGCGTTCATATTTGTCATCTGTGTATAATTCCTGGTCGACATATTTAATGTTCCAAGAATCTCCGCAATCATAACTTATTGCAAAATTTCTTGACTGGTTACTTACTATTAAAGTATCTCCATAGTTTTTAATTTGATAACCATAACAGGTTTCATCACCTTCAGTTATTGGAATAATAGTCCATGTCTCACCTCTATCAGTCGTTTTGAGTAGTCTGCCGTTTCCATAAATAGCAACTATAGTATTTTGATTGATAAATTTAATATCATATATAGTTTCTGTCTGTTTATTTATCTTTGATTTGTAATAAACTGTATCCCAAGTTGCTCCATAATCATTTGTTACTTCTATGTACGTATAAGGTGGAAAAGTGTACTGATAAGTTCTTGAAATTGCAAAGTGATTAGAATCCAGGGCATCAATTCGCATTATTCCATCAATTGCAGGTTCGCCTCTATTTATTGTTTGCCATTTTCTATTATCATAACTTTGAAGACTGCCAAAAGCTAAAATAAGTCCAATTATAACTAGTACTGTTTTGTTCATAAGTCACCCTGTAATTTCTTTGATTATAACCACTTATTTAAAAAATTGAAAGGTTGCCAAATCTTAAGTTTGGCAACCTTGAATAGTATTATTATTTCACAATAGAAAACATTTTTTTGCCAACTATTTCATTATTTACTGTCATTGTAACTACGTACATGCCAGAATTGAGGTTGCTTAGAGTATAGTCTTTACTTGTAGTATTTTGTGTCGTTTTAAGCACAATATTTCCAAGCATATCTGCAATTGTGATTTCTACTGAATCATATTTATCAGAGATTGAAAGAGTAAATGATCCATTTGATGGATTTGGTGCCATTGCCATACCTTGATCGAAATTATCATCTACTACAGTTTTAGGTCTTACAATGTTTTTATCGAAATAGTAGTGCTGATCACCGCAATCATAAGTACATGGGAAAAATATTCCACCTGTACACTTCGGATCGTATTCAAATACCTCTATTGGGAATTTTTGAGCAGTGCTAATGTGTCCTGTACTTTGTGAAAACCCGTCTTCAAATTTAGCGTTGACTAATGAAACACAACATTTTTCACCTGTACATGGTCTCCAGTGAATGTCAATTGGAATTTTAGGTAGCTTTAAATCAAAATCGATAAGTTCTTGATCTGCAGGATCAAACTCAATAGGTCCGGGGAATTCAATAATTACCGGTTTTTCAACCCACCATCTTGATTTACATTTTGCTTTTGATGTAAATATTTGAACACCATCTATATCAGTTCCGGCTCTTCCCATTTTTTCGAGTATTTTAATTTCAAGATAGTTATGCAAGCCTATTTCACTTAGGTCTCTTCTACCCCAATTTGTCCAATCCGAAAGATTATGATCACAATTAGGTCTTGCTAAAGAAACCCAATATTGCGAAATATGTACATAATGGGAACCATTATGATGAGCATAATAATATTCACAAAAAACTCTACAACCACATGGCAGAATCTCCATATAAACACTTGGCTGATCCCAATGGATGGTATCACCTAGTATTACATCACAAGGTTCAATCGGATGATATTCCTCAATCTGTGCCTGAGCAGTGCTTACAAAAGCTACTGTTGCGAGAACGAAGCCTAGAAAATAGGCAATAAAACGTTTAGACATAACGTCTCCTTTGATTAGTTATAAATTGGCACACGCGTGCCTTCTTGTAAAAGGGGCTGCATTGTGCGAGAATGCAGCTCTGTTTATACTATTAGTGTTTTTCATACTCTTTTGTACTATTGTGCAAAAATATTTTGTCCGAAAGTGCAACCATATATTAAATTAGAATCGTCTTGTATATAAATATGAATTATTTAAATATAAAACAAGAGAAATATTTCAGAATACAAAAAATATTCCGAATTTTGTCAAATAACAGCTTTATATGTAAGTATATATAATTAGACTGCTGAAAAAAAATGGCAATAAAAGTATTATTTTTATGGATTTATGTAATCAGAAGATGATATTTTTGAATCATATCTACAAAAAAACTCCCTCGGCAAAGTCGCCAAGGGAGTTTTTCATTTTTACATTCTATATATTCAAATGTTTATTTGAATGCTTTTTCTAAAAGTCCATCGCCTTTTAGGCTTAGTCTTTCGAAGTAGTCAGGAACAGGTTTGCCTGTTAGTTTGTCTACGTACATTTTTGCAAGGTACTGACCAAGCATGAAACCTTGACCGCGTAGCCCTGTAAATAGTCCTGCTTCTGGATCTATATACATTCTAGGCTCAACGTAATAGCCTGCCCAGATTGCCTGGAATCCAACGCTGGATAGCTCAGGTAGCCAGTCTACAAATACTTCTGAGACTATTCTTAGGAAGTCTTCCGAGTTTATTTTCAGGTTTGCTTTCGCTTCCTGAGGGTCAACTGCAGGCGAAGCGCAACCGATGATCTGACCAGTTTCTGCCAATTGCTGACCGTAAACAGCCACAAAACCTTTGTAGTTTCTGCGGTCGATAAGCATTGGAAGAGGAATACCGTCTTTACCCATCATAGGCAAGCGACGAGTAATAAATGCCTGGTGTTTAACAGGATATAGGCCTGTGTCTATACCGAGCATCTTAGTAAACTCTTCTGCTTCAGGGCCTAAGGCGTTGATAAATACTTCAGTTTCATATTCCACATATTCTTTATCGTGGTTATGCACTAACACGCGGTATTTATCATCTTCTTTAGACACTTGAATAAGCTTACAATCCTCTTGAACCGTACCACCGTTTTTGATACCGATTTGCCTTATCAGGTCAACTACTTTTCCCGGTGTAGCCTGCCAGCAGTCTTTAGTAATAAGAGCTGCCTGGTAAGTATCAAGTTTTGCATTAAATCTAGGAGAGATTTCTTTTGCAAAATCTTTAGGATCTACCATGTAGGCATTAGACCATTGCTTAGAAGCTTCAAGTGCCTGATAAAGATTATCATCATGAGCAAAAGTAACATAGTCAATAGAGCGGAAATCTATATTCGCCTGTTTGTCAAGCTCTTTGAAAATTTCTAAGTTATTAACAGCAATATCTGAAATCTCAGGTAAAGAGAATGCCGGACGACCGCCAGCGATATTTCTCCATGAAGATCCTCTGCCGTAGTTAACCAATGTTGGCTCCATTCCGGCTTCTGCTAGGTAACGGAATAATGCGGAACCACCGATACCACCACCAGCAACAAGAGATTTCACTTTTATTTTTCTGATATTTTTAGTCGCTACAGGGATTACTTTATGTACTGATCCATTAGGATAAAGCTCACCCATATTTACCTGATTAGACATAGGTCCGCGAGGAGTTGCATCCCCAACGATAGTAATGCCGCTGCCGGCAAGAGTTTGTTTCAAACGTTTGATACATCTTTTACCGCGACAAGCACCCATACCCAGGCGAGTAGTGTGTTTAATTTCATCCACAGAGATGAATTTTCTATCGCCGATAACGCCCATAATTGTATCCATAGTGACATCATCGCAGTGGCAGATGTATTTTTTAGATTCAATATTTTCGTCGTGATCAACAAATTCTACTGGTTCAGGGTAATTTTCTTTCAGGATAAAACCACGAGCTTTTATGATATCTCTACCTTCTAAAGTAGTGGATTTCACTCTTGCTATATGAGTTTTATTCCCTTTTTTGAAGATTTTTTCGACAATACCTTCGCCAAGTTTCTGACCGTTATTATCTACTAAATATACTTCTTTATTTGTTTCAATATCAAATTCTATAGGAAGGAATAACCATCCTTTTTTGATATTATAACCAAAAATCGCAAGACCCGGACATTGATAAACACAATCCATACAACCAATACATTTATCATAATCGATAACAGGCACAGTTGAAGATGAGTTTTTACTGATTGCTCCATGAGGGCAAGAAAAAGCACATGGGTTACACGCAAAACCGTATAAACAGTCAGCAATAACAAATGGTTTTTCTAATCTGTCTTCATTAGGCATTGCAGGTTCAGCAATGATTTTGTGCGGGTGCTGCTGAGAGTCAATATATTCTTTTGAGATTTTTAAGTAGTCATCATAGTTATAACGAATACTCAAATCTTCCAAAATTTCGTAGGCAACTTGCTTTCCGCGTAGCACAGCACTTGTACCTTCGCCGATTCTAACAGCATCGCCAATACCGTGACAGTCGCGTTTAAATATTTCTTTACCTTTTATAAGAAGTGCATCATCAGGAACAAGACCTGTACAAATGTTGATCGCATCTATGCCTTTGATGATTTTTTCTGTTCCCGGTACTGGTTTGAAGTTTTTAGCTTCTGCAACTACTGCACCGATGATACCATCTTTATTTTCATTTGGAATAGCTTTAACAAGGATATGCGAAAGCAAAACAGGAATGCCTAATCTTCTTACTCTGTTTGCCTGAACAGGGAAACCACCTTCGTTAGGCTGAGCTTCAATAATAGCTTTTACATGAGCCCCGCCCTGCATGAGCTGGTAAGAAGTAAGGTAACCGATATTACCTGCGCCCACTGTTAAGATGTTTTTACCAAGAAGAGTAAGCTCGTCATTCATCATTTTCTGAACAACTGCAGCAGTGTAAACACCAGGCAAATCATCATTTTCAAATGAAGGCATAAACGGAACTGCACCAGTAGCAATTACTAGTACATCGGCTTCCACATAATAAATTTCATCTGTTTTGATATTTTTTATAGCTAAGCGTTTGCCGTCTAAAATATCCCAGACAGTTGAATTCAAAAATATATTTTCATGGCTGGGACCTGCAAGAGTAGCAGAAATATCAAAGCCACGCATACCACCAAACTTTTTCTCATTTTCAAAGAAGAAGAACTGGTGAGTCTGCATATTAAACTGACCGCCAACTTTATCATTATTATCAATAACGATATTATCAACTCCAAAGCCGTTAAGCTGTTCGCGAGCTGCAAGACCGGCAGGGCCTGCACCGATAATAGCAACAGTAGTTTTATAAATTTTTACTTCATGGTTATTCTTATAGTCCGATACACTCGGAGTATAATCCTTCGGAATTTCTTCAACATTACTAATGCTATCGACTTTAGTAATACAGATACGTTTAATTTGACCATCTACAAGCATTTCGCAGGCACCACATTTACCGATCCCGCATTCCAAGCTGCGTTTACGGTTATCTAAGCTGTGGCTGTGAACGGGGTAACCCGCCTGATGAAGCGCCGCAGCAATTGTTTTGCCTTTTTGACCTTTTACTTTATTTCCCATATAAGTAAAAGAAACTTCAGATGATTCCTGTATCTCTAGAATTGGGTGTGATGTGATCTGATACATAAAATCTTTTAAATTAATGGCAATTATCTATTTATATAATATGATAAAATACCCAAATTATGCCATACTGACAAGACTTAGTCATAGCTAAACATTAAGTCATGCTAGTAGCCTGTTCTTTTGTAAAAACATATAAACAAGGAATATTTAAGAGATTTTAGAGGGTTATGAATACTTTCACGCAAATATAGTTTCTATGAGATTTTGTACATTACGATATTTTTTTACAATATTTGATTTTTGGGGAGGAGATATGGATGGATACATAAAAAAATGAATTGCTATAATATTTGTGATTTAGATGAATAGTACTGCAAAAAATGCTATAGGCACAACGAATAGTCATTTTAAAACAAATTTATGAATCTACTAGTCATAATCATGATAGGAAATAAAAAAAAGGCATTTCAATTGAAATGCCCTGATTGTAATTTATTTCATATTCTATTTCACAGGTACGCAAATATCCATCTCAAATTTGCCTTCGGGATGATCTTTAGGAGTCTTGTGGTATATTTCTATACTTGGTGAATCTGCCGGTTCATATCCGTTAGCAGGAAACCAAGCTCCTATTAGTTCATCGTAAAACTTTTCGATATCATCTGCATAGACTTCAATTTTTTGAACAGCATAACGCCCTCCGGGGATGTCATACAAACCTACTTCGCCTGCAACCTTAATGTCTTTTGGAACTTCTACGCAGGCATAGTATCTACATTTTTCTTTAGGTGTTACTTTCGGATCATCAAAGCTGATCCCAAGATATTTGCTTTCTGAGCAAAGTAAGCCTTGAGGGCCAGCCCATGCACAAAGTTTTTCCCAGGCAAGACCAATTTTGTCATCAAAATAACCTTCGTGGTTTGCTACATAAGCTACGTGCATGTCTTCGAAGTTTTGGATTGATACATTCATGTCTGTTCTCCCTATTCTGTATTTTGATAAAAACATATTTACGTTTTCAAAATACAGCTTAGAATCCTTAATGCTTTTTCCATCCTTGCTATTTGTTTTGCAAATCTTGCTATTAAGGTAGTCTAATTGTCTTTCTTTCTCATTCTGTTTCCAGACTGAAGGGGAGCATTCAAAGTAATCCTTGAAAGCTCTGGAAAATGTAGCTTGAGAAGAAAAACCACATCTAAAGGCGATATCTCCCATGCTGCCGTTGGTAGATTTAAGCATCATTGCAGCTCTTTCTACACGAATTCTTCGTAGAAAGTCTTTTGGCGTTTCACCCATCAGAGTTGCAAATATGCGATGAAAGTGATATTGAGAAAAACACGCAGTATCAGCTAAATCCTGAAGTTTAATATCTTCGCTAAAATTTCTTTCTACGAAATTTACGACTTTATTGATTCTATTAATATAGTCGTTAATGATGTTTATATCAGTCATGATTTCAATCAGATAGTTTAAAATCCGGGATCGTCGTTTTGCTGGTCTTGCGGAATAAATCTTTCTTCGTATTCCAAAGCAAGGTTAGCAAACCGAGCGTATTCTTTTATAAATGCAGTTCTAACAGTTCCAACTTCACCGTTTCTGTGTTTAGCAATTATAATTTCACCTGTGTTTTCTGTAGGAGTTCCGTCTTCATAAGTGAGCTGACCGTAACGTTCCGGTCTGTTTACAAACATCACAACGTCGGCATCCTGCTCTATTGAACCGGATTCCCTCAAATCCGAAAGCATAGGTTTTTTGTCATTTCTGGACTCTACGGAACGGTTTAGCTGCGCGAGAGCCATCACCGGAATATTTAATTCCTTTGCGATCTGCTTAAGAGAAGAAGAAATGATTGAAATCTCGCGTTCCCTTGATTCTGATTTAGGGGCATGAACCAGCTGGAGGTAATCGACTACCACCATAGCGATATTATGCTCTGCTTTTAGTCTACGGCATTTTGCTTTTAGTTCGGTTATTGTTACCATTGGGCTGTCATCAATGTAAAGAGGCGCGTCGGCAAGAGTGCCAAGACCTTTTATAATCTTTTGATTCTGTTCTTCATTGATATAGCCATTTCTGATTTTTGATTGATCAATACCGGATTCTGAAGAAAGCAAACGCATCACTAATTGAATATTTGCCATCTCGATTGAGAAGAATGCAACTGGTTTCTGATAATCTACTGCCATATTTCTTACAACTGAAAGCGCAAAAGCAGTTTTGCCCATTGAAGGACGGCCTGCCAGAATAATAAGATCCGAGTTCTGGAAACCTCCAAGCATTCTATCCAGGTGATCGATACCGGAAGGAACGCCGGGTAAAGAGTTTTTGTCTCTCTCTCTAAGGTGCGAGATTACATCGTAAGCTTCTTTAGCCATCTGCTTCATAGATGAAAATGAATTATTTACGCGTTTTTCGCCTATTTTAAAAACAGCAGCTTCAGCTAAATCAATACATTCAAAAGCGTCAAAAGAATCATCGTAAACCTGAGTTTCAAGTTCTCCTAGAGTTTTAATTAGATATCTTTTTAAGTATCTTTCCTGTACAATACGAGCATGAAATTCTACGTTTGCAGCTGTAGGTACGGTATTGTTTAACTCGGCAAGATAAGCGGGGCCGCCGATTCGTTCTAATTCCTTTTTGACTCTTAGTTCGTCAGAAAGCGTAACAATATCGACAGTTATGGCTTTATCGAACATTTCTATAATCGTAGAGAAGATTATTCTGTGACGTTCGTCGTAGAAACTATCTTCATTAACTACTTCCATCGCTTTGGCAATAGCTTGCCTGTCCAGCATAAGTCCGCCTAGCAGAGCTTTTTCAGCTTCTCTTGCGTGAGGAGGGACTCTGCCTTCAATATTTTGAACTGTCTTTTTAGTATTGGCTTTATTGTATGTATCAATTTGCATTTTATACTTTCCAAATTATCAGGACTACAAAAAAACAAAAAAAAGGACTTAAAACAACATCAAATTTACAATTCTACAATATTAAAATGGTATCTCTTTTAATATAGAATAAGTACAACTACTGAAGATATTGGTATAATAATTGATTAACATAATAATTATAGAAATTGATACACTTATATAAGAGGGAAATAGTCTCTATTTCATATAGTGTATTCTAAAGTTCAATAAAATATCTTATATTTACGAAAGCAAATTATGCTGCTTATTCCAATTTTATAGAAGACTAACAAATATGGCAAAAAAAATATTAGTTATTGACGATGCAGATTTTATCTTAGAAAGTACTTCAACTCTTTTGAATTTTGAAGGATATGATGTTTACACTGCTTCAGACGGGATTGAAGGCGTGGAAAAAGCAAAAGAATGTGAACCTGATTTGATTTTATGTGATATTTCTATGCCAGGTTTAGACGGATATGGAGTATTAGATACAATCCGAGCAGATTCTCTGACTGCTACTACTCCTTTTATATTTCTGACTGCATTCACAGAAAAACCAAATATGCGTATCGGCATGGAAAAAGGAGCTGATGATTTTCTGGTAAAGCCATATACCAGGGATGAGCTTATAGCAGCAATTGATGCTCAGTGGACTAAGCACCAAAAATTCAGAGGGAAGATTGACGAAGAAATTTCTAAAGTAGAAGAAAGTGTAACTTACTCTCTGCCTCATGAATTTAGAACTGTATTAAATCAGGTAATAGGTACTGCCAGATATATAAAAGATCAGGCAATGGCTGGTGAAATAAACAAAGAAGAACTTATAGAATTTACTGATGATATCATTAAATCATCAGACAGATTAAATAGAATAACTGAGAACTTCCTGATATATGTTAAAGTTGGAGTCATTGTAAACAACCCAACCCGAAGACAGGCATTACTCAATGAAAGAATTGATGAACCTGTTGCAACTGCTTTTGATATAGCTGATAATGTTTCTAGTAGATATAACAGAAGAGATGATCTAGTACTTAATTCGCATGCTCAGAGTATACAAGGGAAAATCTCAACTGAGAGTTTTCATAAAATTATAGACGAATTACTTGATAATGCGTTCAAATTTTCTGAAGCAGGGAATAAAGTAACTTTAAATGCTACACTTGATAATGATTTTGTCAAATTTGAAATAATAGACAACGGCCGAGGTATGAAGCTGGATGAAATAGACAATATTGCGGCTTATCGTCAGTTTGAAAGAAAAATCTATGAGCAGCAGGGAGTTGGACTTGGTCTTGTTATAGCTAAAAAACTAATTGAAGTGCATGGTGGTGATTTTAATATCACAAGCGTGGAAGGTGAATGGACGAAAGTTAACTTTTCTATTCCATGTCGCCCGCTTTCTGATGACTAAAATATAAATATTTAAATTTGAGAGGATAGCTTTGTTAAGTTATCCTCTTTTTTTATTATTTTTGAGAGATTAATAAAATGGATACCTGTGAAAGATTCTAACTATATAAATTTTCTATCAAATAGATTTTCAAAACCCGAAAAAAGAAAACTCTTTTTTGGTTTTACCAGAATGGTAGCTTTGCTTAGTGTGATGATTGGTAGCATTGCTTTGATAATATCTTTATCTATTCTGGAGGGTTTTGATTTAAAACTGAGAGATAGCGCTTATCGTTTCACTTCTCATATCCATATTAAATCTTTTTCTGACTCTCCTTTCGATAGTCTTTCTTCAGTTATTGATAAAATACAAACTAGATTTGAGTTTGTCGAAAACGTTAAGCCTACATTGCAGAAAGAAGGTCTGATTCGTGCAGGTAAGAATCTTGAAGGAATAGTGATTAATGGCTTCGATTTCTCAAATGATATTACAAATTTCCAAAGTTTTATAATTAAAGGTAGCAAAGAATTTTCATCAGATGATGCTAAAGAAATACTTTTGGGAGTAGATCTAGCTGAAATGCTTGGTGTAGGCGTAGGTGATGATGTTATTATGTATGCGCTTCTGACTGATGCAAATAAAACAATTCCGGATTCAAAGATTAGAAAGCTGAAAGTCTCAGGCATTTACGAAACGGGGATGACTAAATATGATAAGTCTATGGTTTACATTCCTTTTAAAATGCTACAGCATTTGATAGAGTATAATGTGGATCAGTGTACCGGATTTGATGTGACAGTTAAAAAAGTAAATGAAGCTCCTGTCAATGCATTAAAAATGGAAAGAGATCTTGGATATCCATTTTATTGCATGTCTGTGCAACAAATACATAGAACATTATTTGCCTGGATTGATTTGCAAAAAGAGCCTATTCCTATAGTACTAGGGCTTATTTCAATAGTTGCTGTTTTAAATATAATTACTATGCTACTTATTACTGTCGTTGAAAAAACAAAAAATATTGGAATTTTGAGAGCATTGGGAATGCCCGGTAGAAAGATATTAGGTATCTTTATTTTGCAAGGTGTTAGAATAAGCTTTATAGGAACTGTGATTGGGCTGGTGATTTCTTTTGTGTTTTCTATCCTTCAGCAAAACTATTCACTGATAACATTGGATGGAGATATTTATTTCCTAGATGCAATGCCCATCAAAGTAATTCCTGAGTATTACCTTGTTGTGTTTATTGTGTCTATGGCACTAGGATTCCTTTCTACTCTAATACCTGCAGCAATAGCTCTAAAGATCACTCCACTGCAGGCAATAAAGTATAAGTAATCAGAAAATATGGATTGCAAGCCATATAGTCTCATCAGAAGTATATGTTACTCTATGGCTGCATTTCGCAGGGATAAAAAGGTAGTCACCTTCAGCTAGTCTATATTGCTCACCTGAATCACAAAAAAGCAAATCCGCTTTTCCTTTTAGTACTATAACCCATTCCGCCTGATCTTGTATATAAGAACTATCTTCCGGAGTCGTTTGACCTGAAGAAATGATTCTTTCTATTTTGATATTGTTGTGATTTAGTAAATCTTCGAAAATCTCTTCTTTTGCATTGGCCGGCAGATTATTAAAAATATTATTTATCATCTCTATGCCTTAGAATAAGGAGTTTTGATTCTTTTCTTTACGCTGGTAATCTATCTTAAAATGTATATATGCTTTTTCGGTTGCAACTCTACCTCTTTGAGTTCGTTTTAGGAAGCCCTGCTGAATAAGGAAAGGTTCATATACTTCTTCAATTGTTCCTGCTTCTTCACCTACAGCCACTGCAATCGTACTAACTCCTACAGGACCGCCTTCATATTTTTCAATAATGTTTAGGAGTATTCTCTTATCCATGTCATCTAATCCATATTCATCCACATCAAGAGCTGAAAGTGAGATTTTGGCTATTTCTTTTGTTACTGTTCCATCACCTTTTATCTGAGCAAAATCGCGAGTTCTTCTAAGCAGTCTGTTTGCAATACGCGGAGTTCCACGGGAACGGGAGGCTATTTCTAATGCACCTTCTTCAGTAATCTCAGCACCCAGGAGCTGCGCAGATCTTAGAACAACCAGCATAAGCTCTTCGTTGGAGTAATAATCCAGTCTGTTTATAATCCCGAATCTGGAACGTAGCGGAGCTGTAAGCAATCCTGCTCTAGTGGTAGCACCTATTAAAGTAAAGTTAGGAATAGAGAGCTGAATAGTCCTAGCAGAAGGACCTGAATCAATCATAATATCAAGTCTAAAATCCTCCATAGCTGAATATAGGAATTCCTCTACGATAGGGGATAGCCTATGAATTTCATCAATAAAAAGGACGTCGCCTTCTTCCAGATTAGTAAGCAATCCTGCCAAATCGCCTGGCTTTTCTAGTACTGGACCGGAGGTAGTTTTGATATTACTCTTCATCTCTTTTGCGATAATGTAGCTGAGAGTTGTTTTACCTAAGCCCGGAGGACCTGTAAGTAAAACATGATCCAGTGATTCCTTACGTTGGAGTGCTGCTGCAATAAAAATAGAAAGATTATCAACTATTTTCTTCTGACCGGTAAAATCCGAGAAAGTCTGTGGTCTGAGTGACCTGTCTAACTCTTCATCAGATAATCTATGCGGATTGGTAAATTCAGATCTATTTGTGTTTTCCATCTATCAATTTCAAGTTGTATTATAAAAATATAAAGATAGCTAGTCTGGTTGAATATTCAAAGAGAAGAATAGATAATAAATGACCTGATTTGTAGATTTAAAAAATGAATAGTTTGCTCATAAATTATCTGAAAATCTAAAAAATAGTTATAGCAAATATTTAAAAATTCTGTAGATGTAAAAAGAAATAAAAACAGCAAAAAATATAAAAAATAACATTCTAAATGTAACAAAATTAGAGAATGAGTGTTTAAGTGTTGTTGATAATTTAATAATGAACAATATGGTATTGGTGGTAAGTTGTTGAAAAAGAAGCAAATAAATGATATTTATTATATTTATATAGCTTTTTGAATGGTTATATAAATTTGTATGTAGTTACAATAGATAACAAATAAGAAAAGTAAAATATAGATATTTTAATGCTATAAAATAATAAAAATTGTTATTTTTACTGTTGGTATAATTAGTATAGCACGCTTAAAATTATAGTAATAAATTTGTTGTTTAATATTTAAAATTCGAGGTTACATGAAAAAGATCAATGTATTTAGTGCATTGTTTGTGCTTTTAGTTGTGCTTTTCAGCTCACCAAGTGCAAAAGCAGTGAATCTATATGATTTGCAAGTATCCGATTACCAGGGGGAATATACTCCCATAGCCGGTACTATTCTCGGTAACGGCGATGACGTAGGATTTGATTTAATTCTGCCATTCACTGTTGAATATGATGGACAGGAGTTTACTCAAGCTAGAGTAACTACAAATGGTTACATGGTCTTAGGTACATCCACTGCATCTGGCGCAAATAGCAATCCGGGTGGGACTTACAAAAATTATCTGGCTCCTTGTAGTGAAGATTTAAGATCCAATACTGACGAGGGAGATGTTAGATGGGATGTTATTGGTACAGCTCCCAATAGAACTCTCGTTGTTGAATGGAGAAATCACGAATATTGGGAACAAGATACGCCCACTCTAAATTTTCAGGCTCAAATAGTCGAAGGAACAAACGTCATTCGTTTCGTTTATGGCAATATGAATGCTCTTGATGATGGCGGGTCTAATACATCTTCGTGCTGGATTTCAGGTGCTTCCGGAGATAAATTTATCAACGTTGAACCTGCTGCGAATGGCTTTATTGGTCACTATGGTGATTTAAAAGATGAATTTCTAGATCAAACGGATATTCCACTTTATCCATCCGGAAAAACTGTTGAATTCAGCTTAGTAAATCCAGTACTTATTTCTGAATCTACAGAAGATGATGTTCTTTGGAAAATTGGCGGAACTTATCCTGCACCTTCAGTAGAAGTGTTGCGTTTAGCAGATATGCCTGACTTTACTATTGAGTACACTTTAACAAATACTCAAACACATGAAGTAATTTATACTGCAACTAACGAAGGTGATGCAACTACTACATCTTTTACACCAAATCCACAACCTGTTGGTATGAAAGAAACAGTAGCAATTACGCATGCAATTGGTAAAGCTGCTGCTTACGACAGAGCTAATCCAAATTCGGATGTTAATGACGGTAGCTTTGATCTTATTACTGATGGAAACACAATTGAACCTGGAAGATATGAATTAAAATGTACAATGAGTATTCCTGATAGTGACGTTCGTGTTCAAGTTATTACTAAAACAATTCAGATCGCTTTAGAAAATGACCTTTCATTATCAAATGTTAAATATCCTAAAAAAGATGGTAGTTACCTTATCAACAACTTTGTACCTCTTCAAGTAAGAATGCGAAACTTCGGTACTGCTGATATTTCTGAATTCAGAGTGACTGCAAAAATTTATGATGCATCTACTGATCAATTAGTTTATGGTCCTGAATATTACAATTGGAAGAATACAGAAAGACCACTAATAACAGATGACTTCGTTTCTGTAGATTTCCCTAGGTTTAGAACTAACACACCTTTAGTTCATGTTGGAAATTACTATGTAGAATATACTTCTGAATTGCTAAGTAGCGATGACGATATGCCTAGCAATAATAATAGAGGCCTTACATCAACTAACAGACACTACTTCAGAGTTTCTTATGACGTTGAACCGGGTGCTGTAGAAGTTCAAGCTCCAACTCAAAATGTATATGTTGGAAGACCTATTTATCCAAGAGCTAAATTCATTAATAATGGTATTGTAGATCTTTCTAAAACTCCTGCAATATTCTCTATAGTTGGTCCATTGCCATCAACAAATGTTGTATACCAAAATGAAATGGAAATACAAGATTTGCAAGCTGGTAATTACAATGTAACATCTGTTCCTTTCAAAGAAGAATTTGTTCCTGAATTACCAGGTACTTACAGATGTGTAGTAAGTGTAAATAGCCCTAATGATAAAGATAATACAAATAATACAATTGAATCTACATTTACTATTTCTGATCAGTTGGCCGGTGAATATACTATTGGTACAAATGGTACTGGTGCAAGAAATTTTGCAACATTTGAAGATGCTATGGATATGCTTTATCTTAAAGGTGTAAGTGGTCCGGTAACTTTCGAATTAGTTGATCCAGTTTATAATATTGGCGATATAACTTCTGAAGCTCCTGCATTAGATATGTCAGGTAGAATTATTGGTGTAAATGCAACAAATACTATTACTTTCAAACCTTCTGATGCTCTTTCTACTTCAAAAGCAAGCATTACTTTGAATTTGAAATCTGGTAATGGTATGGGGATTTATATCGGTCAAAATTTTGAGCCTTCTAACAGCAATGCTGCTGTTCACGTAGTTACTGATACCAAAAAGCACAGATTCGCTAACTCTGAAGGTTATATCATCTTTGATGGTGGTGAACAAAAATCTTTGAAATTCAATTTAGAAACTAAAAACGATCAGTTTGCTTCAGTTATCTATTTAGGTTCAGGTGCAAGAAACTGTCAAATTAAAAATTCAATCTTTATTGACGAAACTCCAAACTTCAAATCTTCTTTACCTCTGACTGTTTATAGCGCGGGCGCAGGTGCTTTCATTCAGGAAGCAGATCAAAGAAGTAACAACGCATATTACACTGCAGCAATTGCTTTAAGATCAGTTGCTCCATTATATGAAAAAACAAATTCTAATTTCTTTAACCTTGATACTTTGACAGCAGATAATAACGTAATTGCTAATAATGAAATTAGTGGTTATGGTTACGGTATTGCTTCTATGGGTACTGGTCTTTTATTCCAGGCAGGTCATGTAAACCAGTTTACTAAGTACTACAACTCAGGTAACGTTTACGAATCAAACGAAATCCATAACGTAGGTCATGCAGGTATCTTTGTAGGTTTTGAAAATAACAGTGAAATTCGCTATAATAGAATCTATGATGTAAAAGGTACAGATGTTCAAGCTGCTTGCGGTATTGCTGCCGGTGGTGAAGCAGACAGAGATATGTTTGGTTATAACACAGTTAACTTAAAAATCTTAGGTAATGAAATAAGCCATTTAACAAATGCTAACGAAATCTATGGTGTTAAAGTTGATCAATCTCCTTCTATGGTAATTGAAAACAATAAATTCTCTTACTTCCCTAAAGAAGATGATAATGTATTGATTGCAAATAATAGCATTTGGCAGTTAGAAGCTCAAGAAACATACACAACAAGAGTTGGTGTAGCAGTGTTCTCTCAGAGAGCAACAAAAGGTAATTTCCAAAATGCTTCTATAGTTCCTGCTTACAACGATTATGTAGTAAGAAATACAAATGTTGTTAATAATACAATTGTAGTTAATGGTGATGACGGTGCTGTAAATACTGGTTCTGTGATTGGTATCGCATTGCAGGACAACAGAAATTCTGTTATCAAAAATAACGCTGTTGCTGTGATGGATAATGATTTTGCAGAAGCATGCATTGCTTCTTCAGCTCTTTATATTCAATCTGGTGATGTTAATAACCAAAATGTAGTTTCTGACAGAAATGCATTCTGGACAAACAACTCTGCTTCAACTGTTGCAAGAATGGTTGAAACAAATGAAGACAATGAAATCATTGAAATGGGTTATACAACTGAGTACAATACATTGAGTAACTGGACAGTTTGGTCTGGTCAGGACATGAACTCTATTGAAGCTAACTTTATGGAAGATTATGAATTCACTGGTGCTACTCCACAAGCGTTGCGTGTAAGATCTAACCCAATTCCGTTGAACTCAGTGCTTAACAACAGAGGCGATAGAATTGACGACAACACAACTGACTTAGTTGGTAATGCTCGTGGCGAAGCAGGTCAAAGATATGACATTGGTGCTTTAGAATTCAACGGAAGAACTTATGTAAGTGATGTAGAAGCAACTAAAATGATTGAACCTGCATCTTTCAAAGCAAATGATGGTACTGAATTTGGCGATGCAGAATATATTATGACATCTCTTCCACTTTCAGTTAAAATCAAAGTTCGCAATAATGGTTCTTTGATGCAGCAAGCTACTAAAGCTAATTTAGCAATCTATAGAGAGTTGCCAAATGGAGAATTTGCAGCTACTCCAGAATATTCTGAAACAGTAACATTCGATGTACCAACTTACGAAAGCACTATAGTAGACTTCGAATTGGAAAGAAAATTCGTTCCAAAAACTTACAGTGACTTGAGATTGAACCCTGATTATGCAGCTTCAGTTCCTGCAAAATTTGCAAGCATGACTGCTAATGTTACTCCTCGTTACAAAATTGAAGTAAAAGTAGAAAATGACGAAGATAACTTCAATAACGTAGTAACTAAAAATGTACGTTACTTTATCCGCCGTTCTTGGTTGAAATTGTTAGTCTCTTCTGAATACATTAATGCTAATTATAATAATACTAGCAACACTGAAGTGATTGCATCTGCTCTTAACCATGACAGATTGATTCAAGGTTTGAATGCTATTGGCTGGAATGTTGATATCAATCCTAATTCTACTAATATAGAAGCAGATAAATTTGATTATGACGTAATAGATAGAAATAGCTGGGAACCAAGAGCAATTGACTATACTCATCACAACACAGTGATTTGGTCAGACGCTCACGATGTAAAAGAAGTAGAAGGAGAAACAGTAAATAATGAATTGACTAGATTCCAGGAAATGGATCTTAATAAATTTATCTCTGCTGGTTCTATCAACGTTAAGAAAAACTTGATCTTTGCTTCTCAGGAATTATTGAGAAATCAAACTACTAACTTTGCTTCTTCAGTATTTGGTGCTTTAAACAGACCTGTTTCAAGTCCGGATGTAGTTGATTATACTAACGTTACAGGTATGAACATTGGTCGAAACTTAGTACACTTCATTAATGCAACAAATGTTGCAGGTGATGTTGATCCACAACCGGCATTAATGAACATGACTCAAGATGTCGAAGGTGTTGCTAAACTTGGATTCTACTATACAAATGAATTAGCCGGAAATCCAGCATTGCCTGAAACAGAAAAAATTCATACAATTGGAACTGTATCTCCTAAAGCTAACAGAATTCTTGTAGGTAGTGATTGGAGACACTTTGTTGATATCGAAAAAGTATTGCGTTCTATTCTTGACTTTACAGAATCTAATGGCGGTGCAATTGTACCTGTTGAATTAGTAAACTTCGATGCAAACTCAGTTGATAACAGAGTAGTCTTGAACTGGGCAACTGCAAGTGAAATCAACAGTGACAGATTTGAAATCGAAAGAACTACAGCTAATAATGGTTTAGATGGTTTATTTGAAAAAATCGAAACAGTTGAAGCTGCCGGTAAATCAGGTAAAATCATCGATTATAATGCAGTAGATTATGATGTTCAATTCGGCAATACATATGCTTATAGATTGAAAATGATCGATCGTGACGGCAAATTTGAATACAGTGAAACAGAATATGTAACTTTAGAAGGTGCTAACTCTCTTGCAATTAAAGGAGTAACTCCAAATCCTGTTGTTACAGATGCTAACATAACTGTATCCGTTTTTGAATCAGCAAATGTGGAAATGTACTTAGTAGACATGAGTGGCAAAGTTGTTGCAAATGTTTACGAAGGAAACTTAAGTGCAGGAACTCATACTATAAAATTGGATGCTTCTAATATAGCATCAGGTAACTACACATTAGTCCTAAATACAAATAACATTGTAAGAACTGCTATAGTAAAAGTAGTAAAATAAGAATCTTAATGTATCAATTAAACCCTCTTAGTATTCTAAAAATATTAAGAGGGTTTTTTATTTTAGGAAGTGAAAAATATTCAAAACTATCACATAAAATGGAGTAAAAATAAAATAATAGAAAGCTTATTTAATTGGTATCTGCTTGAAATCAAAGTAAATTAAGTAGCATGATAATATGATAATATTAAAAAAAAACTCTTTAAGTGAAACATTGTCGAAATAAGATTGTTAAGGTAAAAAAAGTAATAGTTATTTTGTGTTATGTGTAGAGAATATAATACAAAGCAGAACAAGAAAAACATAAATTATAATGGCAATAGAAAAATATTAAACTATTCTGATTTATAAAAAAAATAACTGATAAATATACTTTTTATACTTATGTTTTACTAAAAGAGGTGGTAACGTGAAGGCACGTTTATTTCTTTCTTTATTTACCTTATTGGTGTTGATAGTGAGTTCTTCTATTAAATTAGATGCAGCTCCAAATGCCAGAAGTTGTACAGCTGAGGCTTCTCCAACAAGCCCGGACTCGTTTAATCAGTTGACCATAAATGGTACTGATATCATCACATCTCGTTTTTTTGTTGCAGGCGGTTATGTAGATTATACTGATCAGGCAATAACTATATCTGCTGGTGATGAAGTTAGTTTATATGCAAATGGTCTTGCATGGTATAGTAGTGGTAATTATAGTTCAGATTATACTTTTGGTATTTCTGTACTAGTAGATTTTAATCAGGATGGTGATTTTGAAGATGAAGGCGAACTTATTGGAATGTCTGAACCAGGCGTTGAATCCAATACATATGATGCTTTAATCACATTCCCTGAAGATATAGACGGTGGCGAATATAGAATGTGCGTCATTGGCGATGAAAACAGTTATTCTACACTACTAACAACTGGTTGTGGTTCTTCTACATATTCTATGATTGTAGATCTTACGCTTATCGTAAAACCAAAAACACCTGAAATCGTAGATCTATTCCCTGCTTCTACAGGTGATGGTGTTGCTGTATTCTCTCGTGGATTCAAAATGGGCAACCCATGGTTAGATATCAAACGTACTGACGGAATGGTAGATGTATCATACACTTATAAAGTAGTTGGTCCTCTTCCATTGGAAAATGTTATTTATGAAGCTTCTACAGAAGGTGACGTAAATACAACATTAATTACTCCAAATCCTCAGCCATTAGGCGAACCTGAAAGAGTATCGATTACTCATGCAACTGGTATTGCAGCAGAATACGATCCGACAAATCCAAATAATACCGGCGGTACAGCTGATCCTGATAACACAGGTATCTTTGATTTACAAACAAATCAGTTACAGATTGAAGGTGGTTCTTACCGTGCAATCGGTGAACTTAAGTTTACTTTCGAAGGTGAAGCAATTACTCAGACAAAAACTAAAGATTTTGTTATTGCAATAGATAATGATATTGCTATCACAGCAGTAAGAAAACCTATTAAAATGCCTAAAATGAAATATGGTATTGATGTAAATGTTCCTATCACAGCAACAGTTACAAACGTTGGTCTTAATGATGTAAGCGAATTTGAATTATTTGCAAGAGTGTATCCTGAAAACGGAACAAATCCGGTATTTGAAACATCAAAACGCTGGACAAATACATCTGCACCATTGACAACAGGTGACATGACAGTATTGGAATTAACTCCATACAGAGCACAGGACGGAATCGGAAATTACAGAATAGAATTTGAATTGGATTTAATCAGTGCATTTGATGAAGCAGAAGCAAATAACGTATATCCAAAAGCAGGTCAGGCAGCTCACTTATTTGAAGTAGCATATAATCATGATGTACAGCCAATCGCTGTGTTGAATCCTACAGGAACTAACAATTACGTTGGTCGTCCGATTATACCAAGAATCGAATTGAAAAACAATGGTATCCTTGATTTGTCAAATGTTCCTGCAACATTACAAATCACAGGCCCTAACGGTTATAATAAATCATTTGAATTCAATGTGGAAGTAGTTCCTTCAGGTATCTATAATACAATGAAAGAATATTACACTAAAGATGATGAACTATTTATTCCGCCTGTAGCAGGTGTTTATACAGCAAAATTATTAACTGGTCTTAACACAGATCAAAACAAAGCTAATGATTTGTATGAAGTGAACTTTACCGTGATTCCATCATTGTCAGGTACTTATACAATCGGTACAACAAATGCATCAAGTCCACGCAACTTTACAACTATTGCTCAGGCTCTTGATATGGTTTACACTTCAGGTGTATACGGACCTGTAACATTTGAATTGACTGATGCAGTATACAACGTTGGAAGTAAAACCGGTGCAAGTCCAGCAATGGATTTATCATCGCACATCATTGGCGGTGGTATTGATCATCCAATCGTATTCAAACCATCACAAAGCCGCGCAGTAAGCAAAGGTTCTGTGACAATAAACTTGCACAGTGGTAACGGTATCGGTATTTACATTGCACAAAACGTAGCTCATACAAACTCTGCAGCAGCAGTAAACGTAGCAAGAGATGCTTCAAAACGTAACTATGCAAACTCCGAAGGTTATATTACATTTGACGGTGGTTCACAGAAATCATTCAAATTCACTTTGGATACAGATGAACCATTCAAAGCAGTATTCTATTTAGGTGACGGTGCATCAAACAATACAATCACAAACTGTATTATCGAAGGTAATGGCACAGAAGATTATAAATGCTCATTACCATTAACAGTATTCTCAGCAGCGCAAGGCGGATTCAGATACGAACCTGACAAACGCTCAAATACTTTAGCTTATACAGCCGGTGTTGTAATGCGCAGTAAAGCGCCAATCGACGCAAAATTCAACTCAAACCAGAAAAACTTAGATACATTGACAAATAACAACAATACAATTACCAATAATGAAATCACAGGTTTCGCTTATGGTGTGGCATCAATGGGTATTGGCCAGTTATTAGATCAGGGTCTTGGCTATAACGTAGAATATTTCAATACAGACAATACAATCAGCCACAACAACATTCATAATGTAGGTCGTGCAGGTGTATTTGTAGGTCACGAGAAAAATTCAGAAATCAGCAATAACCGTATCTTTGATATAGAAGGCGGCTGTTCAGGATTTGACGCAGCAGGTATTATGGCCGGTGGTCAGGCAGGACGCGGTTACTTCGGTTATAACAACCGAATGGTAAAAATCATCAATAATGAAATCAGCAGCATAAGCGGCACAGGTATGGTAAGTGGTATTCGAGTAGAACAATCACCACAACAGTTGATGGAAGGAACTTTGAAATTATTCCCACGCGATCCGGAACAAATGGTAATCGCAGGCAACATAGTATGGGAATTATTACCGGAAGATGCAAATACAGCAAGAGCAGGTATCTACTTGTTTACGCAACGTAATGGCTTTGACAGTCCATATTTTGCAGAATACTCATCAAGAAATGACGTAATTGTAAACAACACAGTAATCGTGAACGGCGATGATGGTGTAATGAATACACGTGCGGTAATGGGTGTTGGTCTTCAGAATGTAAGCGGAACAATACTTAAAAACAACGCGATTGCTGCAATGGATAATGAATATGCAGAATCATGTCCGGTATCAGCTTGTGTATTCTACCAGGGTCCGTCAATGGAAGCAGCCGGAATCGAAGCAGATCGTAACGTATACTGGACAGAAAATTCATCATCTTCAGTATACCGTTGGATCGAAACAGATTCAGAAGGTAATAAATTATCAACAGCTCCAATAAATGAATACAAAACATTGTCACAATGGCAAGTATGGAGCGGAGAAGAAACATATTCAGTATACTCAAAATTTATGACTGACTATGAGTTCGTTGGAACGAATCCACAAAACTTACGCGTAAAATCAAACCCAGTACCATTAAATTCAATCTTGAATAACCGTGGTGACAGATTAGATAATATTACAGCAGACATCACAGGTAAAACACGAGGCGATGCAGGTCAAAGATTTGACATAGGTGCCTTGGAATTTGGCGGCAGAGTATATGTAAGTGATATGGAAGCAACAACAATCACAGCTCCGGCTGCATACAGAGCAACAGAAGGTATCTTTGCAGATGCAGAACATATAATGACAAAAGCCCCTGTAGAAGTAAGCGCACGTTTGAGAAATAACGGTAGCTTATTCCAAACAGGAACAAAAGCAACAGTTAAGATCTACCGCGAATTACCAACAGGAATGTTTGGAGCAAATGCAGATTACGAAGAAACAATTGCAGTAGAAGCAACAACAGATGAATACGTAGATGTAGATTTCATGTTAGCAGACGGTAAAGGTTTAGAATTTGAACCTGAAACATATGCAGACTTGAGATTGAATCCAATGTATGCAGCAGCAGTACCTGAAGTATATTCAGAAATGACTGCAAACGTAACACCTCGTTACAAAATCGAAGTAATTTTGGAAAACGATGAAGACAATACAAACAACGTAACCGAAAAAATCGTAAGATTCTTCGTAACACGTTCATGGATGGATATGTTGGTAAGCAGTGAGTTTGTAAATGCAGACTTGAGCAACAATCCGACACAAGTAGAAATCGCAGGTAAATTAAACCACGACAGAATTACTGACGGTTTAGGCTTTATCGGCTGGCATGTAGCTATTGATCCAAATGCAACAACAATCGCAAATGATACAATAGATTATGATGTATTAGACAGAAACTGCTGGGAAGAAAGAGCAGTGGATTATAACCACTACCGCACAGTATTATGGTCAGATACACATGATGAAATGGAAGTAAACGGCGAAAAAGAAGATATCACATTGAATCGTTTTGAAGCCTTGGATATCAAACATTACTTCGCAAGTGGCGTACCAACAGACAAGAAAAACTTTATAGTAGGTTCACAGGAAATGATACGCAACAATGGTGTGTTAGCAAGAAACTTATTCAGAGCAACAGACCGCATGAAAGCAAATCCTGAAGTAATCGACTATACAGAAATAACAGGTAGCCAAATTGGTCGTAACTTGACAAACAAAATTATTGCCACAGGTTTCGCAGGCGATGCAGAACCAAATCCTGCTTTAGTAGATATGTGGGACGGTGGAACAGGTAACATTAAATTAGGTTACTACTATACAAACGAATTAAGCGGAACCAATACCTTACAACCTGAAGAAAAAATCATGGGTGTAGGAACAGTAACTCTAGGAACAAATGTATGCTACTTAGGAGCAGACTGGCGTCACTTCGCAGACATAGAAAAAATGTTAAGAAGTGTATTTGACTTCGTAGAAGCTCACAACGGAACAATCTACCCAATCGAACTAGCAGCATTTAATGCAGATGCAGTAGGCGCGAGAGTAGACTTGAACTGGTCAACAATGTCAGAATTAGAAAGTGATCGTTTTGAAATCGAAAGAACAGAAATCACAGACGGTTACTCAGACTTATTCAGCAAAGTAGGCGAAGTAGCCGCAAGCGGCACAAGCTACTCAGTAAGAAATTACAACACAGTAGATTACGGTGTGGAATTTGGTAAAAAATATGCATACAGACTAAAAATGATCGAACGCAACGGTGCCTTCGAATACAGCAATATCGAAGAAGTGGAAATCACATCACCAAGCGGTTTGACAGTAGGCGAAGTATTACCAAATCCGGTAAGCAGCGAAGCAAAAGTAAAAGTAAACGGCGCAGAAACAGCAAACATTTACTTGAGCGATATGAGCGGACGTCGCGTAGCAGAATATGCAAACGGTAATTTTGAGGGCAATGAAATAGTAATCAATGCATCAAACTTATCAAGTGGCAGCTACACATTAGTAATAGAAATGGATGGCGTAGTAATCACTCGTAAAGTAAACGTAGTGAAATAATCTATAAATAACATAGATTAACTTATAATACTAAGCCCGGTGCTTTTATCAAGCATCGGGCTTTTTTGTTAGAAGGAAGAAGTATAAAAGTATAAATTTTGACTTACAAGGGTAAAGTCTGGAAAAGTTAACGATATTGAATAAACAATTTGCTATGGTAGGTCAATCTTAAAATAACATCATAAAAATATAAATAATGACAGCATATTATTGAAGAGAAAGACAAATAATGAGATTCAGGATATGTAGATAAAATCAGAATCAAATATTAGCGAATGCTAAAAAATAAAAATAATGTTAAATAACAAAATATAAGGCTCATCATAATAGCAAGAAGTGTTGCAGTAGTAAAAAATAAGTGAGAAATAACGGTTAGTATATCTATTTGAAAAGTAAGACAATTATCTTGCTTCTTGAAAGATTAAATAAAATAAATAGATATATTTTGTAACATAGTTGAAAGAAGATTGTTAAGTTAATAGAAATTAGAAATAATGTGTAGAAAATGTATAATATGTAATTGCCGATCAAAAATAGCAAGGCAAATTATAATGACAATATATAAAAATTAATCTATTCTTAAAATCAATATAGATAACTCGACAATAATATTTTTAATACTTATGTTTTACTAAAAAGGTGATTCCGTGAAGACACGTTTATTACAATTATTTACACTTGCAACTTTAATGATTGTTGCATCTATTCAAGCGTGGGCTATGCCTCCTGTGGCATGTGCAGGAGCTGGTACAAGTCCGGATTGTTTTATAACAATCAAGTTTAATGGCGAGAATTTTTTAAATTCTGATGCTGAGTACCAAAATATTGGATATGTTGATGCAACTACAACAAATCCTGAATTAACAGTTTCTGCTGGTGATATTGTGGATTTCGAATCTACAGGTTATTATTGGTTAAATGGTACTTATGAATACAATTGTGGAGTATCAATTCTTGCCGATTTCAATCTGGATGGTGATTTTGAAGATGATAATGAATTAATATGGAAATCTCCTTCTGCTTTAACTTCTCATGTTGCACAAGTTGCTTTCCCTGAAAATATTGACGGCGGAGAATTTAGAATGAGATTAGTTTGTACTGAGAATAGTACAGACAATACTCTTTTAAATACAGGTTGCGGGTCATTTAGCTATGCTCAGGCAATTGATTTTATACTCATCGTAAAACCAAAAACACCTGAAATCGTAGATCTATTCCCAGATTCACCAGGTGACGGCGTAGCAGTATTTTCACGTGGATTCAAAATGGGTAATCCATGGGTAGATATCAAACGTACTGACGGAATGGTAGATGTATCATACACTTATAAAGTAGTTGGTCCTCTTCCATTGGAAACAGTTATTTACGAAGCATCAACAGAAGGTGACGTAAATACAAAATTAATTACTCCAAATCCTCAGCCATTAGGCGAACCTGATAGAGTAACTATTACTCATGCAACTGGTATTGCAGCAGAATACGATCCGACAAATCCAAATAATACCGGCGGTACAGCTGATCCTGATAACACAGGTATCTTTGATTTACAAACAAATCAGTTACAGATTGAAGGTGGTTCATACCGAGCAATCGGCGAATTGAAGTTTACTTTTGAAGGTCAGGCAATTACTCAGACAAAATCAAAAGATTTTGTAATAGCAATTGATAATGACATCGCTATCACAGCAGTAAGAAAACCAATCAGAATACCAAAAATGAAATATGGTATCGATGTAAGTGTTCCAATTACAGCAACAGTAACAAACGTTGGTCTTAATGATGTAAGCGAATTTGAATTATTTGCGAGAGTATATCCTGAAAATGGAACAAACCCGGTATTTGAAACATCCAAAAGATGGACAAATACATCAGCTCCATTGACAACAGGTGATATGACAGTATTGGAATTAACTCCGTACAGAGCACAGGACGGAATCGGTAATTACAGAATAGAATTCGAATTAGATTTAATCAGTGCATTTGATGAAGCGGAAGCTAATAACGTATATCCAAAAGTTGGTCAGGCAGCTCATTTGTTTGAAGTTGCTTATAATCAGGATGCTCAACCGATAGCAATATTAGCGCCTACAGGTAATGACAATTACGTCGGCCGTCCGATTATACCAAGAATCGAATTGAAAAACAATGGTATCCTTGATTTGTCAGATGTTCCTGCAACATTACAAATCACAGGTCCAAATGGTTATAACAAAACATTTGATTTTACTGTTGTAGTAGTCCCTTCAGGTATTTATAATACAATGAAAGATTATTATAAAAAAGATGATCAACTGTTTATACCTCCTGTAGCAGGTGTTTATACAGCAAAACTATTGACAACATTTAATACAGATCAAAATAAATCAAATGATTTGTACCAGACAACATTTACAGTGATCCCGTCATTGTCAGGAACATATACAATTGGTACAACAAATGCATCAAGTCCACGCAACTTTACAACAATTGCCGAAGCAGTAAATATGATCTATACATCAGGTGTATATGGTCCGGTAACTTTTGAGTTGACAGATGCAGAATACAATGTAGGAAGTAAATCAGGAACAAATCCTGCAATAGATCTATCATCACATATCATAGGCGGTGGTATTGATCATCCAATCGTGTTCAAACCATCACAAAGCCGCGCAGTAAGCAAAGGTTCTGTGACAATAAACTTGCACAGTGGTAACGGTATCGGTATCTACATTGCTCAAAATGTAGAGCATTCAAACCTTGCAGCAGCAGTAAACGTAGCAAATGATCAGTCTAAACGTAACTATGCAAACTCAACTGGTTATATCACATTTGATGGTGGATCACAAAAATCATTCAAATTCACTTTGGATACAGATGAACCATTCAAAGCAGTATTCTATTTAGGTGACGGTGCATCAAACAATACAATCACAAACTGTATTATCGAAGGTAATGGCACAGAAGATTATAAATGCTCATTACCATTAACAGTATTCTCAGCAGCGCAAGGCGGATTCAGATACGAACCTGACAAACGCTCAAATACTTTAGCTTATACAGCCGGTGTTGTAATGCGCAGTAAAGCGCCAATTGACGTAAAATTCAACTCAAACCAGAAAAAATTAGATACATTGACTAATAACAACAATACAATTACCAATAACGAAATCACAGGTTTTGCTTATGGTGTAGCATCAATGGGTATTGGCCAGTTATTAGATCAGGGTCTTGGTTATAACGTAGAATATTTCAATACAGACAATACAATCAGCCACAACAACATTCATAATGTAGGTCGTGCAGGTGTATTTGTAGGTCACGAGAAAAATTCAGAAATCAGCAATAATCGTATCTTTGATATAGAAGGCGGCTGTTTAGGATTTGACGCAGCAGGTATTATGGCCGGTGGTCAGGCAGCACGTGGTTACTTCGGTTATAACAACCGAATGGTAAAAATCATCAACAATGAAATCAGCAGCATAAGCGGCACAGGTATGGTAAGTGGTATTCGAGTAGAACAATCACCACAACAGTTGATGGAAGGAACTTTGAAATTATTCCCACGCGTTCCGGAACAAATGGTAATCGCAGGCAACATAGTATGGGAATTATTACCGGAAGATGCAAATACAGCAAGAGCAGGTATCTACTTGTTTACGCAACGTAATGGCTTTGACAGTCCATATTTGGCAGAATACTCATCAAGAAATGACGTAATTGTAAACAACACAGTAATCGTGAACGGCGATGATGGTGTAATGAATACACGTGCGGTAATGGGTGTTGGTCTTCAGAATGTAACAGGAACAATGCTTAAAAACAATGCGATTGCTGCAATGGATAATGAATATGCAGAATCATGTCCGGTATCAGCTTGCGTATTCTACCAGGGTCCGTCAATGGAAGCAGCCGGAATCGAAGCAGATCGTAACGTATACTGGACAGAAAATTCATCATCCTCAGTATACCGTTGGATCGAAACAGATTCAGAAGGTAATAAATTATCAACAGCACCAATCAACGAATACAAAACATTGTCACAATGGCAAGTATGGAGCGGAGAAGAAACATATTCAGTATATTCAAAATTTATGGCTGACTATGAGTTCGTAGGCACAAATCCACAAAACTTACGCGTAAAATCAAACCCTGTACCGTTAAATTCAATCTTGAACAACCGTGGTGACAGATTAGATAATATTACAGCAGACATCACAGGTAAAACACGTGGCGATGCAGGTCAAAGATTTGACATAGGTGCCTTAGAATTTGGCGGCAGAGTATATGTAAGTGATATGGAAGCAACAACAATCACAGCTCCGGCTGCATACAGAGCAACAGAAGGTATCTTTGCAGATGCAGAACATATCATGACAAAAGCCCCTGTAGAAGTAAGCGCACGTTTGAGAAACAACGGTAGCTTATTCCAAACAGGAACAAAAGCAACAGTTAAGATCTACCGCGAATTACCAACAGGAATGTTTGGAGCAAATGCAGATTACGAAGAAACAATTGCAGTAGAAGCAACAACAGATGAATACGTAGATGTAGACTTCATGTTAGCAGACGGTAAAGGTTTAGAATTCGAACCTGAAACATATGCAGACTTGAGATTGAATCCAATGTATGCAGCAGCTGTACCTGAAGTATATTCAGAAATGACTGCAAACGTAACACCTCGCTACAAAATCGAAGTAATTTTAGAAAACGATGAAGACAATACAAACAACGTAACCGAAAAGATCGTAAGATTCTTCGTAACACGTTCCTGGATGGATATGTTAGTAAGCAGTGAGTTTGTAAATGCAGACTTAAGCAACGATCCGACACAAGTAGAAATCGCAGGTAAATTAAACCATGATCGTTTAGTAGATGGCTTAAGCTTTGTCGGCTGGCACGTAGCAATCAATCCAAATGCAACAACAATCGCAAATGATACAATAGATTATGATGTATTAGACAGAAACTGCTGGGAAGAAAGAGCAGTGGATTATAACCACTACCGCACAGTATTATGGTCAGATACACATGATGAAATGGAAGTAAACGGCGAAACAGAAGATATCACATTGAATCGTTTTGAAGCATTGGATATCAAACATTACTTCGCAAGTGGCGTACCAACAGACAAGAAAAACTTTGTAGTAGGTTCACAGGAAATGATACGCAACAATGGTGTGTTAGCAAGAAACTTATTCAGAGCAACAGACCGCATGAAAGCAAATCCTGAAGTAATCGACTATACAGAAATAACAGGCAGCCAAATTGGTCGTAACTTGACCAACAAAATTTTACCTACAGGTTACATTGGTGACGCAGATCCAAATCCTGCTTTAGTAGATATGTGGGACGGTGGAACAGGTAATATTAAATTAGGTTACTACTATACAAACGAATTAAGCGGAACAAATACCTTACAACCTGAAGAAAAAATCATGGGTGTAGGAACAGTAACTCTAGGTACAAATATTTGCTATTTAGGAGCAGACTGGCGTCACTTCGCAGACATAGAAAAAATGTTAAGAAGTGTATTTGATTTCGTGGAAGCCAACAATGGAACAATCTATCCAATCGAGTTAGCGTCATTTAATGCAGATGCAGTAGGTGCGAGAGTAGACTTGAACTGGTCAACAATGTCAGAATTAGAAAGTGATCGTTTTGAAATCGAAAGAACAGAAATCACAGACGGTTACTCAGACTTATTCAGCAAAGTAGGCGAAGTAGCCGCAAGTGGCACAAGCTACTCAGTAAGAAATTACAACACAGTAGATTACGGTGTGGAATTTGGTAAAAAATATGCATACAGACTAAAAATGATCGAACGTAACGGTGCCTTCGAATACAGCAATATCGAAGAAGTGGAAATCACATCACCAAGCGGTTTGACAGTAGGCGAAGTATTACCAAATCCGGTAAGCAGCGAAGCTAAAGTAAGAGTAAATGGCGCAGAAACAGCAAACATTTACTTGAGCGATATGAGCGGACGTCGCGTAGCAGAATATGCAAACGGTAATTTTGATGGCAGTGAAATAGTAATCAATGCATCAAACTTATCAAGTGGCAGCTACACATTAGTAATAGAAATGGATGGCGTAGTAATCACTCGTAAAGTAAACGTAGTGAAATAATCTATAAATAACATAGATTAACATATAATACTAAGCCCGGTGCTTTTATCAAGCATCGGGCTTTTTTGTTAGAAGGAAGAAGTATAAATGCCTGAAATATAAGTCAAAAAAAAAAGATGAAAAATAAAAAACCTAAACTATTGTCATGTAAGGAAATAAATGAGTTGAAAAAAAAATTATAAAAAATAATTACAATTAAAGTGTAACAAAAGAAGTTTTGTGGTGTTCTTGTATTTAAATAAAACGATGAAATAATATCTAAAAAGTAAACAATAATAAAAAACACTATAAAATAATTGCATAAAACTCTAAAATACGGAATGGAAAAATTCTTTAAGTAATTACATAAGTATAAAAAACACTGTTTCAATAATTAAAAAACTATATAAGGAATTCAGCGATGTACCTTAAAAGACTACTTGCCTATATGCTTGTAACGATTATAGCATTTGCAAGTTTTAAATCAGCGGATGCTGAGCCATTACTTTCAAAAGTAATCAATGAAAGTACGGAAAGTTATGTACCTATCAGCGGAACAATTTTAGGTTCCGGTGATGATAATGAGTATGACTTCAATGCTCCGTTTACCTTCTTCTTTGATGATGTAGAAGTAACAACTTTACGTGCATCAGATAATGGTTGGCTTGCCTTTAATAACACTACTTTACAGACACTGACTCTATCAACGACTAGTTCTGCTATGTTAGTAACAGCATGTAATGAAGACTTAAGAACAGACCAAAATGGTGGTAATTTAAGCTGGACTGTGGAAGGAACAGCACCTAACCGTATTCTTACTGTGCAATGGCACAATACGGCTTACTTTGGTAGTAATACTGTTCAGATGAATTTCCAAGTGAAAATAAATGAAGAAGGGGAAGTGTCGTTCATTTATGGTGGTGGTATGAATGATATCGCTGTTGGCGGAACCTCAAATGCTTTAATGATAGGTGCTGCAACAGCAAATTATATAAATATAGAACCAGGAAGCCCAAGTACATTCTACTATAGCAATGTTAATCCTAATACCGGTAGATTACTAACAGCTGCTTCTGCTCCGTTTTTACCATCAGGTAAAACATATTCTATGAAAAAACCTTTACCTACTATCGTGGATATAACACCAAATGACGGTCAAATATTCCCGCGCGGTTCCGTATTTGCTGCTCCTGCTGTGACAGTATCTAGAGATGCAGGACAACCTGATTTTAGATTAGAATATGAAATTATCTCTGTAAAAACTCAATCTCCAATTTACACTGCAACAACAGAAGGCGATGTGAATTCGACTGTAATCGTACCTTCTCCTCAACCAGAAGGTGATGCTGTTGTAATTCCATTTACACATGCCACTGGTTTAGCTGCTGCTATGAATCCAGCAAGTCCTAATGATGCTGATAATACAGGTCAGTTTGACTTAGAAACAAACGCTGCTAATATCCCTGGTGGTGAGTATATGGCTATTTGTAAATTAACTGTACCTTCTGAAGAATACGAAGAAACAGTTCAAAAGAGATTTATTATCGCTTTGGAAAATGATTTAGCTATAACTTCCGTAGGTAACCCTAAACCAAAAACTAGAATCAAATATCTATTAGATAATGTTGTTCCTCTAGATATTAGAGTTACAAATATTGGTCTTAATGATGTGTCTGCTTTCAATGCTACAGTAAAAGTTTATCGTCATGATTCTAATATTTTAGTATATGATGAACAATTTAGCTGGAGTAATTCTAATAATCCTATGACAACTGGTGAATACTATAGTGTTAGTTTCTCTCCTTTCAGAACTAAATCTCCTGCTGTTTCTGTAGGCGAATACAGGGTTGAATATGAAGTAACACAACCAAACGTTATAGATGATGAAATGAGCAATAATGTGGTTCCTTCTCCAACTCAAAATGATTTAGTTTTTGAAGTTGCTTACGATAATGAACCAGCCGTATTTTCTATTGACAATCCTGTAAGTGGTATTTATGTTGGTAGACCATCTCAAACACGAGCAACATTTATTAACAATGGCGTTCTTGATTTGACAAATGTTGGTGCATCAATGACTATTACAGGTCCTATGCCTAGTACAAATGTTGTTTATGAAAGTTCAACTTTAGTAACTGAGCTTCAGTTTGGTAAATATAATAAAACGTCTTTCCCATTCCCGGACGCATTAGTTTTGGCAGCTCCTGGTCAATATAAAGTATCTGTACTTTGTACACATGCCGGCGATAAAGATGTTTCTAATAATTTGATGGAATCATATTTTACTGCGATTGATGCAATGGCAGGTACTTTTACAATTGGTACTACAAATGCATCTAGCCCGCGCAACTATTTAACTATAGAAGAAGCTGTAAACGATTTATATCTTAAAGGTGTAAGTGGTCCGGTATCATTTGAATTGACAGATGCAGTTTATAATGTAGGTTCTAAAAGCAATATAGAATTACCTGCTTTAGATCTTTCTTCTACTATAATAGGTGCTAGTGCTGAAAACCCAATCGTATTTAAACCTTCGCAAAGCCGTTCAGTAAGTAAAGGCTCTGTAACGATAAACTTGCGTAGTGGTAATGGTATTGGTGTTTATATAGCACAAAATGTTGAGCCATCTCAATCAAATGCCGTAGTTAATATGATGTCACCAACACAGAAAAGATTCTATTCAAATTCTTATGGTTTCATCACATTTGATGGTGGTTCTCAAAAATCTTTGAAATTTAACTTGGATACGGATGAACCATTCAAAGCTGTATTTTATTTAGGTAATGGTGCTTCAAATAATACTATCAAAAATAGTATTATCGAAGGTAACGGAACTGAAGATTATAAATGCTCTTTACCTTTGACTGTTTACTCAGCAGCACAAGGTGGTTTTAAATTCGAACCTAATAAACGCTCAAATACTTTGGCTTATACTGCTGGTATTGTAATGCGCAGTCAGGCTCCAATTAATAAGAAATTCAATGCAAATACAGATCTCCTTGATACATTGAGTAATGACAACAATACAATTACTAATAACGAAATCACAGGTTTCGCTTATGGTGTGGCATCAATGGGTATTGGCCAGTTATTAGATCAAGGTCTTGGTGCTAATGTTGAATACTATAATAGTAATAATACAATCAGCCACAACAACATTCATAATGTAGGTCGTGCAGCTATATTTGTAGGTCACGAAATGAATTCAGAAATTAGCTCTAACCGTATCTATGATGTAGAAGGTGGATGTTCAGGATTTGACGCAGCAGGTATTATGGCCGGTGGTCAGGCAGCTCGCGGTTACTTCGGTTATAACAACCGTATGGTAAAAATCATCAATAACGAAATCAGCAGCATAAGCGGCACAGGTATGGTAAGTGGTATTCGCGTAGAACAATCTCCTCAGCAATTGATGGAAGGTACTACTCTTACAACTTTCCCAATTAACCCTGAAGCTATGGTAGTTGCGGGTAATATCGTTTGGGAACTATTACCTGAAGATGCAAACACAGCAAGAGCAGGTATCTACTTGTTTACACAACGTAATGGTTTTGATATTCCTGAAAATACAGAATACTCATCAAGAAATGACGTAATTGTAAACAATACAGTAATCGTTAACGGCGATGATGGTGTAATGAATACACGTGCTGTAATGGGTGTTGGTCTTCAAAATGTAAGCGGAACAATACTTAAAAATAATGCAATTGCAGCAATGGATAATGAATATGCAGAATCATGTCCTGTATCAGCTTGTGTATTCTATCAGGGTCCATCAATGGAAGCAGCCGGAATCGAAGCAGATCGTAACGTATACTGGACAGAAAATTCATCTTCTTCAGTATACCGTTGGATCGAAACAGATTCAGAAGGTAATAAATTATCAACTGCACCAATAAATGAATACAAAACATTGTCACAATGGCAAGCATGGAGTGGAGAAGAAACATATTCAGTATACTCTAAATTTATGGCTGACTATGAGTTCGTTGGAACGAATCCACAAAACTTACGCGTAAAATCAAACCCAGTACCATTAAATTCAATCTTGAACAATCGTGGTGACAGATTAGATGATATCACTTCTGATATAACAGGTAAAATACGTGGTGAAGCAGGTCAAAGATTTGACATTGGTGCCTTGGAATTTGGCGGCAGAGTATATGTAAGTGATATGGAAGCAACAACAATCACAGCACCTGCTGCATACAGAGCTACATCAGGTACTTTTGCAGATGCAGAACATATCATGACTAAAGCTCCTGTAGAAGTAAGCGCACGTTTGAGAAACAACGGTAGCTTATTCCAAACAGGCACAAAAGCAACAGTTAAGATCTACCGCGAATTACCAACAGGAATGTTTGCAGCAAATGCAGATTACGAAGAAACAATTGCAGTAGAAGCAACAACTGATGAATATGTAGATGTAGACTTCATGTTAGCAGACGGTAAAGGTTTAGAATTCGAACCTGAAACATATGCAGACTTGAGATTGAATCCAATGTATGCAGCAGCTGTACCTGAAGTATATTCAGAAATGACTGCAAACGTAACACCTCGCTACAAAATCGAAGTAATTTTAGAAAACGATGAAGAAAATACAAACAACGTAACCGAAAAGATCGTAAGATTCTTCGTAACACGTTCCTGGATGGATATGTTAGTAAGCAGTGAGTTTGTAAATGCAGACTTGAGCAACGATCCGACACAAGTAGAAATCGCAGGTAAATTAAACCACGATCGCGTAGTAGACGGCTTAAGCTTTGTCGGCTGGCACGTGGCAATTGATCCAAATGCAACAACAATAGCAAATGATACAATAGATTATGATGTATTAGACAGAAACTGCTGGGAAGAAAGAGCAGTGGATTATAACCACTACCGCACAGTATTATGGTCAGATACACATGATGAAATGGAAGTAAACGGTGAAACAGAAGATATCACTTTAAGTAATTTTGAAGCATTGGATATCAAACATTACTTCGCAAGTGGCGTGCCAACAGACAAGAAAAACTTTATAGTAGGTTCACAGGAAATGATACGCAACAATGGTGTGTTAGCAAGAAACTTATTCAGAGCAACAGACCGCATGAAAGCAAATCCTGAAGTAATCGACTATACAGAAATAACAGGCAGCCAAATCGGCCGTAACTTGACAAACAAAATTTTACCTACAGGTTACATTGGTGACGCAGATCCAAATCCTGCTTTAGTAGATATGTGGGACGGTGGTCCAGGTAATATTAAATTAGGTTACTACTATACAAACGAATTAAGCGGAACAAATACCTTACAACCTGAAGAAAAAATCATGGGTGTAGGAACAGTAACTCTAGGTACAAATATTTGCTACTTAGGAGCAGACTGGCGTCACTTCGCAGACATAGAAAAAATGTTAAGAAGTGTATTTGACTTTGTAGAAGCTCACAACGGAACAATCTATCCAATCGAACTAGCAGCATTTAATGCAGATGCAGTAGGCGCGAGAGTAGACTTGAACTGGTCAACAATGTCAGAATTAGAAAGTGATCGTTTTGAAATCGAAAGAACAGAAATCACAGACGGTTACTCAGACTTATTCAGCAAAGTAGGCGAAGTAGCCGCAAGCGGTACAAGCTACTCAGTAAGAAATTACAACACAGTAGATTACGGTGTGGAATTTGGTAAAAAATATGCATACAGACTAAAAATGATCGAACGTAACGGTGCCTTCGAATACAGCAATATCGAAGAAGTGGAAATCACATCACCAAGCGGTTTGACAGTAGGCGAAGTATTACCAAATCCGGTAAGCAGCGAAGCTAAAGTAAGAGTAAATGGCGCAGAAACAGCAAACATTTACTTGAGCGATATGAGCGGACGTCGCGTAGCAGAATATGCAAACGGTAATTTTGATGGCAATGAAATAGTAATCAATGCATCAAACTTATCAAGTGGCAGCTACACATTAGTAATAGAAATGGATGGCGTAGTAATCACTCGTAAAGTAAACGTAGTGAAATAATCTATAAATAACATAGATTAACATATAATACTAAGCCCGATGCTTTTATCAAGCATCGGGCTTTTTTGTTAGATGATAAAGAGTAGTTATTAATTTCTGGATTATGGAGAATTTAGTATTCTAAATGACTAATTTAGTTAATATAGAAGTAGTTCTAAAGAGAGACAGACTCAATTCTATATTACCATTTCTAACTAAAAAATTGTATATTAGCTAATTAGGATATTGCTATTTATAATTTATAAATATATAGGTTTTATCATGGCTGATTCAAGATATAAATCGTTTAAGTATATCGAAGACCTCTATAAATATGAAGGTGAAGTTATTACTTTACGCGGTTGGCTTTATAACAAAACAGGAAAAGGCAAACTTCAGTTTTTACTAATGCGCGACGGAACAGGAGTTGCTCAATGTGTAGCTTTTAAACCAAATCTTGGTGAAGAGATGTTTGCTGATGCAAAATCTCTTACTCAGGAATCTTCTTTTGAAGTTACAGGTAAAGTAGTTGCTAATGAAAAAGCTCCCGGTGGCTTTGAAGTAGATGTTCAGGAACTTAAAATATTCCAATTGGCAGAAGAATACCCAATCACTCCAAAAGAGCATGGCGATTCTTTCCTTATCGAACATCGTCATTTGTGGTTACGATCTAAACGTCAGCATGCTATTATGCGCGTTAGAGCTGCTGTAGTAAAAGCTATTCGTGACTTCTTTGATGGCAACGGTTTCAAACTTATGGATTCTCCTATTTTGACTCCAAGTGCTTGCGAAGGTACTTCAACTTTATTTGAAACTCAATATTTCGATTTAGGCAGTGCTTATTTATCTCAATCAGGTCAGCTTTATGCTGAAGCTTCTGCTATGGCATTGGGTAAAGTATATACTTTTGGCCCGACTTTCCGTGCTGAACAATCTAAAACAAGAAAGCACCTTACTGAGTTCTGGATGGTTGAACCTGAAATGGCATTCTTTGATTTGAATGATGACATGGATTTGGCTGAGGACTTAGTTGAATATATCGTTCAGTATGCTGTTAAAACTTGCCAGCGTGAACTTACTGATCTTGAAAGAGATATAACTAAATTAGAAAAAGTAGTTCGTCCGTTTAACAGAATGAGCTATGATGATGCAGTTGACTGGTTGCAACAAAATGATATTCCAATTATCCGCAAAGTAGACGGTCAGGAAGTTAAAGAGCAGTTCCCTTGGGGCGAAGACTTGGGTACACCTCAGGAAGAAGCAATTATGGAACAGTTCGACAAACCATGTATCATCCATAGATATCCATCTGATGTAAAAGCTTTCTATATGAAACGCGATCCTGAAAACGAAAAAGTAGTTCTTGCTATGGATATGCTTGCTCCTGAAAAAGCAGGCGAAATCATCGGTGGTAGCCAGAGAGAAGATAGCGTTGATTTACTTTTAGAAAGAATCAAACATCATGAATTGGACGAAGAAGATTACAAATGGTATTTAGATTTGCGTAAATATGGCTCTGTTCCTCACTCAGGATTTGGTCTTGGTTTGGAACGTGTAGTTAAATGGATTACAGGTGCGAAACACATTAGAGAAGTAATTCCTATGCCTCGTATGATTCATAGAATTATTCCTTAATCTGATATCAAATTGATTTATAGAAAAAAGCAGTATTTCTGAGAAGAGATACTGCTTTTTGCATTGTGCGTTTGATTGCTTATATAAATTATATTTTGAGAAATAGTCCAATTGTGACAAGAGATTGATTACCTGACAAATTGAAATCGGGCAAAGTTTTAGCTACTACTCTAAATCCGAATTTGTTATTAAAAATATAATTTACTGCCAACATCCCAGCTATTGAGTTGATTTTTTCACTTCCAAAAAAATTGCCTAAACTTAAGCCTGCTCCTATGTCGATAGAAATTGAGGTGTAAATATTACTAAATGGCAAAATATCAGAAACAAATGGGACTTGAACTCCCGTATAACAAGTAAGCATATTATCCATTTCTCCGGGGCTAATAAGATTGCTAAATTCAAAGATTGCAAATGTGGATAGCATATTAGAAGCATCGGTATCAATGATTTGATAGCCTATATCGATAAATTCTAGTAGATCACCTTCTTTATTTCTATTGTTGCTATAAGAAGTATGAATAATTTTGTCAGATGCCGTAGAACTTGCAAGATCTAAAAAAAATGCTAAAATAACAATATAGAGTGTATGTTTAATCATTTGGAAGCTCCAAATCTATTTATTAAAATATTGATTAAAAATACAAAATTATATATAAAAATTAAAGCAAAATTGATAGAAGATGCGAAATTATGAAAGAATAAAAGTATCGATTAAGGGGTAGGAAAGAGGATATAATAAAAAAGCTGCCTCATTTTGTGAAGCAGCTTTTTAAAGAATTATCTTAATGGCTTATTATGCCTTAGATCTATCGCTTTTTCAAACTGAGGGACTTCAAAAACGACTTCGCCTGTTTGATCTATATAAGCTTTTAGGTTTTCATCTTTAGAAGCTACATAAGCTAATCCGTTGGCAAAATCAACTGCATAGTTATATTTCAGAGGAATAGATTCTTTGCCATCCATGTCTAAATAACCTAGTTTGCCGTCTTTAAGAACTAATGCAAGGCCTTCGTAATAATCAGAAGCCCAGTCATATATCACTTCACAGAGCCTGTTGCCTTGTTTATCAATGTAGGCGTACTTAAATCTATAATTATGATCAGCATATCCAACAACAGCTCTTCCGTCTTTAAACGGCTTAGCTAAGTCAAATTGTTTTTCAATAACATAATTTCCGGTAGTATCTATATAACCAACTTTATCGTAAATAAGTGCTTGAGCCAGACCTTCTGAAAATTCGCCGGGCTCATCAAATTGAAGGTCGATAACTACATTGCCATCTTTATCCATGTAACCGCATTTGAGTGCTTTTGTAGTAACACAAGCCAGACCGTCTGAGTAGGGATAGCCAACTAACGAGTCTAAAGTAAGTACTTTTTCACCGGCTTTATCAAGATAAAATTTACTTTTGTATTCATCCATGCAGTAAGCTGTACCTTCTTGGTAGTCTGAAGCATAGATTAGTGAAGGTTCCACAATCTGATTACCTAGAGTATCAATAAAACCAAACATTTTGGATTTTTTGTACTGACCTACAATTTTGATTATAACTGCTCTGCCTTCTATGAAGTTTTTAACGATATCAGCATCTGGAACTATCGTTATTTTGCCTTCTCTGTTTGCATATGCCCATTTACCGGGGTATTCCGGATGAGTATCTGCAAGTTTCAGGGTATAAAACCCTTCACTATAAGCAGATATTTTATCTACATTTTCCAGTGAGAAAAGCTCTTCGCCTTCATGGTTTAAGATATGCCACAAATTATCATTTTTATAAGCCATCAAAGGATCGTTGCTAGTCTCTTGTGCAAATAAGCCAAGCGAAAATAGAATCAAAAATGTTGCTACATAGTATCTCATAAGCTTTCCAAAATTGTACACTTCACATAATAACTAATTTAATGATTTTTCTTAACTAAAGAAAATCTATATATTAATAGACAAATCTGAAATAGAAAAGTCTCAAAAGATGGTTTCGGAGATTATAGATTTTAGACAAAATTAACTAAGGAGTTTAATCTTCGGGAGTATTTTCAATCATATCTATGATTTGTTTAGCATCTTCATAGTATTGAGTTGGGACGTAAACTTTTACAATTGCAAGATGACCAATTGTAAACATACGAGTTGAATCAACTTGAGATAGAATAGAGGTTGGAATGTCCGCACTTTCCAGGTTGGATTTTAGCATTTCAGCATCAAGTTGGGTATTGGTTGTGTGAACCAACACCCACTTGAAATTATTATCTTTAGATTCAGACATTTTATTTTTTTACTTTAGTGTTCTCTGCTTGCAATACAAGTTGTGTACCTTTATAATCATGGACGAAAGCAACTACCTTTAAATTGTTAACATCCCAATCCGGGTGATCTGCAATGTTAATAGTAAGTTCTTTTGTATTGTTTGACATGAGAACCGGAGTACCCCAGATGCCTGAGAATGAAGTTCTAAATACATTCATGTGAACATAGTCTTTGATGTATTTTTGAGTGCCTGGAAGGTGATCGTCTTTCTGTAAGCCTATTATACTGTCCTGCACTAGGTAAACAGATAAATTACTACCATTGTAAATATCGTTTAAATAATCTACAGTAGCAGTTACTTTAATATCTTTAGATTCTTCATCGTAAGAAGCATCTAGAGTAATATCAACTTCTTTCTGCTGTTTTGCTTCATTGAAAGCCTCTTTTTCCCAAGTGCTTCTTGGAATAAGGAAATCACCGTTGATTTTCTTCAGATTAATTGAACCTGTAGGAAAACCTGTCATAGAAGCATTGAAGTATTCGTCTAAATTTTCGCCTTCTTCAGATGTTAAATCAGGGGCTGCCGGATTCTTAGTAGGATCAGCATAAAATCCTGAGTGAACAGCGATTGGTACAATATGTCCTTCAGGATATTTGGCTTCTAAATCATGAATAATATGGTGAGCCTGAGGGCAGTTACCACATTCATAACCGGTAAATTCTAAAATAAGAACTTTCTTATTATCATCCGTAAGAGACTGATATAATTCGGAAGCATCAGGTTGATACGGAGCCTTGATTTCGTCGCATGCAGAAAAAATAAAAGCTGCTGCAAGCACTGTAAGAATATATTTTAGTTTCATTGTTTATTTCTCCTTTAGTTGACTACTTAAAAAGATGAAGTCAGTGATAAATAAAATCCATTTGCAGCAGGTACAGTTCGGCAAACGCCACCTACGCAAAGCACTCCACCTCTTTGTTTTCCGTATTCGACAGAAATTCTGGTTGTATTATGTACGAAAGCTACAGCGCCTTTTACATAGTGAATTTGCTTTTCTTCCCAATCGTTTCCGTAATTGTATTCGTCGAATACAGAAAGGAACCATTTAGAATTCAAAGTAAGTTCAGCAAGTCCCATTATCCAGTTTCCATTCAGATTATCTGCTATTCTATCTTCCGGATTATCTTGCCAATCATTTGTTGACCACATGTGTTGGAGTTCGCATTTGATGGCGCTTCTGGAAGTTAATTTATATGTAGCATCTGCAACTATAGTATGAGAAGTTACGTCGCCGTACAGAGCTTTACCTTCATTTTCCATCACATCTTTATTATAGAGAAGGTAAACATAAGAAAAACTAGTTTTCAATTCTTTTGATATTCTTTTAGATACAGAAATGTTGAAATCTCTGAAGAATAGTTCGTCACCTATACCTAAAAATTTCGAATCATAAGTATACTCATCAATAGCAGTTGTATCAATAGAATTTACTTGTGAGTAATTTAAATGGATAGTTGTACCATATTTTCCGCCAAGAGCAGAATTTCGTTTAAATTTATAAGTAAAATCATATTGCATACCGAATTCGCCATTTAGCATTGTAGCATAAGGGTACATAGAAGGCAATCTATAAGTATGCTGGCGAGTAATAGCAGGAATGTAAGAAAGCAGCAAATCTGTTTTTTGTGCTTCTCTTTGGCTTCTGAAGTCCATGTTATCAATATGGTGCATCTCAGCAGAAAAACCAATACCATCACCAAAAGCACTTGCAGAAACTATGAGACCTTTGCCCGGGTTATAGTTTTTCTTGTTAGTGGTGTTTGGGTCATTATATTTTTTTGCATATTCAGTATTGAAAGTAAACCATGAACCTGATAGATTAGCTCTTAATGCATAAGCAAATACATTTTCAGGTAAATAGTAGAACGCATCATCATCTTCCTGGAATCTGGAAATAAAGCTTGCACCAAGATCCAGGTTGTAGTCATTACTCCACATATCTCCAAGTAATTCAGAAGCAGATAAGTTAATATCACCGCCTCTGACAATTCCGGCACCTTTGTCCCAGTAAGATCTTTGTTTACCTACAATACCAGTTAGTCTAACACCTGCAGTTGGTCTGAATTTAATTCTAAATCCGTCCATTGCATTATCAATCCCAAGCTGTCTTTCTTCATAAGAACGAAAGATTAGACCTGAGCCAAATTGTTCGTAGAAATCACCGGCAGTTACTTCGAGTTCCTCAGAATGATAAGTAACATAACGGTAAGGAATACCATTACCTTTGTAACGGCTGTCAATACCTAAAATAGGATTGAGGTAAGATTCATAACGCATTCCTACATCAAAGGAACTGCTGTTATAATTCAAGTTCAAAAATCCGTTGGAAAGCATGCCTTCCCTGACTTTGTCAGCAGCAATTTTTTCGTCTTCCTTACTAGTTTGAGCTTCGAACTGGAAGTTACCTGAAATTCTTCCGTCTAAGAAGTCTTGTCCATATCCATTCACGAATGCCGCAAAAATGAAAATTAAGACACATAGCTTAGATAGTTTCATCTCTATAGCCTAAATATGAAAAATAAAATAATATTACAATATAAAAAAAATACCAAACATTGCCTGCAAGATATATCAATCTATCAAAATATTAATAGTTAATCGGCATTTGGTTTAGATTTTTTGCCTTCTGTTATGTTGTTATAAAATCGTGTAGTCGGATAAGCAAAATCTATATCGTCATGATTTTGAAAAGCTTCTATAACTTTTTCTATAACATCATGCTTTGCTTTTCTTCGTTGCTCATAGGGGAAGTAAAATCTCATAACAAAGTTAACTCCTGAGTCTCTTAGCTCAGTATAAATACCTGATTTGAACTTACTTTCCTCTAATTCGTATTTTTGGATTGCTTCATCTAAATAAGATTTCATTTCTGTGGTTAAAATATTGTTATTATCAAAAAGAATTTCTTCCAAAATTGATTTTGCTTTTTTGAAATTGCTTTCAAAAGTGATAGTAATATCTAGTTCATCCCACAGCAGGTGAAAATCTGTGGAATAGATGCTATGGTGTGAGTTGAATATCTGCGAATTTGGAATATTTACAATTCTACCTGTGTATTGGTCGGCATTGATCCAGTTACCTATCTCCATAACGGAGAACTGAAACATTCGGATATCAATGATATCTCCTGCATGATCACCTATCTGGATTCTATCGCCAACTTTGAAAGGGTGACGCCATATAATAAATACCCAGCCAAAAATATTTACTATCGGATCTTTCAGTGCTACGGCAACCCCTGCACTGATCAGACCAAGAAAAGTAAATAATGATTGAAACTCATTGACCCATACACTCAAAATCCAAAACAAACCAAAAATAAAAGTGATATTTAAAGTTATTTTTTTAGCATTGAATTTTATTCTAGGACTTTTAGCATATTTCGAAATTAGTTTTAAAGAGATTGATCTAAGTATCCATAAAATAACAATAATAGAAACGGAAAGAATAAGTTTTGATATGAGTTCGCCTTCCAGTGCAGAAACGGCATCTTCAAATTTTGGGATTTGATCCATAAATTTCCTAAAAAAAGTTGTAACTTTTTGTTTGTTAGTCGTGTCTTATAAGAAACGAAGCGATGACGGATATAATTTGAATAAAAACAGAATATTTAGGCTCCTTGATTATACTAAATATAATATTCGTCATTGGTGAGTTTGATCAATTTGAGGTAAATATTTTGAAAATAGATATTGCCTGATCTTAAGTAATTAGTACAGACCTCCTGAACCCGGTAACTTAACGCCGGGTTTTTTTATGCTATGTTTTGCGGTATATGTAATTATCTTTATCATATTTTTCAAAACCCATTTTTTCCCAGAAGCCGATAGCATTAAACCTTACTCTGTCTGCTATGAGTATGTCATATCTTTGTTTTGCTCTTTCTACAAATTCAGCACCGTAGTGCCTTCCTTGAAATTCGGGATATATATTGATAGAATATATAATAAGAGTATTCTCCTGTATAAGGCATCTTGCTTTGCCTACTCTTTCATTACCAAGAGAAATATTTGCCCAGTCATAATCTGAGATCTGTGCTTTTCTATCTATAAACTCTATCTTTAAAGAATCTTGCATTATTTAAAACCGTCACAAAATGCTGCTACATTTTCTCCCAAATCCGGTAGGTAATAACCACCTTCCAAACAGGCAAACCTGCGTTGGTGTCCCCATTTCATAGATAAGCGTTTCATTTTATAGCCAATCTGATAAAAATCAAATTTTTCTAATTTTTTACCTACATCTAATTTATACGAATCAAAGCCTGCATTTATTGCTACAATATCAGCCCTTGGAGCCTCTGCAATTTTTTCATCCAGTGCTTGCATGTATTTTTCACGGTTATCGGCAAAGATATTTACAATCTGTACTTCTCGTCTGTTTTTAAAGCAGTCAATAGTTCCATCTCCTGTATGGGCATCAAAATCAAGAATAAAAGCAGATTCAATCCTGCCTTCACTGAAGAGTTTTTCCAGAGCAGTTGCCATATTGTTAAAATAGCAATACCCCCATGAAGAATCTTTGTAAGCATGATGCCCGGGAGGGCGGACAGCGGCAAAGGCAGGTACTCCACTCATTGCAAGTTGAGATGCCTTTATTACTCCGCCTGCAGCCAGCAATGAGGCTTTAAAAAGTATCTCATTTTGTTTTATTTTTGAGATATGAGATTCTTTATGAACTCGTTCGATATCTGATAGTTCTGCAGGGCTGGGTATAATATTATCATAAATATTTTTTACAACGCTGACTGCTGCTTCCATTCTGCCTGGTATTGCAGCTTGCTCATCAGCGTAATCTGATTTATAATAATCCGGGTGGAAAACAATCTTCATTTTAAGACTTAGATGTAATAAAAAAAGTAAAGCTAATAAGATTGCGATTGAGTTCCTAGACAAAAAAAACTGGATCAAATAATTTATATTGTATAGCCGAGTTGGAACTATAATGTAATAAAATTAACAATAATGGCAATAAAAATCATTGCATTAGGAAAATTAAAGGAAAATTTAGTCAGAATTGCCAGATATATTAGAAAAATTGCATTCAATGAGTATTCCCTATTCTTATTCTCGATAGTTTTTAGTAATTTAATATATAATAGTAATTTTTACTCATTTCAAAGACAGTGCGCTATGAAAAGATTTCTCAAATTTTTTGCCGGAGCTTTGTTTGCAAGCTCTTTGTTAATGCCTGATGCATCTGCTGTGGAGAAAGATGTAGTTCAGACTCTAACCTTTGATTCTATATCTACCAGAAGAGCAGTTTGGAAGTTTCCTGATAATACAGAGCAATATAGAAAAATATTGATGTATTATACTCTAAAGTGTGATTCTAGAACCACTCAGGACAAATTTGATTGCGGAGAGTGGGACTATGACACATATAACAGATTGTATTTTAATACAGGAGAGATGGATTCTACTTTAACAACTGCAAATAGATACAAGCTTGGTAGAACTGCACCGGCTACAATACCTTATACTACTCAATCAGCAAGTAACACAAGAGAAGTTTTAAAACTAAACTCTACTATTAATTCAATTGATACAAATAACGATTATGTAGTTGGTGGCGACACAGAATCTTTGACTTTGCAAAAAGGTACTGCTCAACATATACAATTTTTATATACTGAAGCAGAGCTTGAAGCTGCGGGTATTAAAGATGATGGTATTCAACTTATTAGACTAAATACAAGTCAAGGCACTTTAAAAAATGCAAAAATATCTTTGAAAAGATATGCAAAAGAGACATATACAGCGATTCAAAAATATTCTTTGAATGAAGTATACAATGGTGATTTGGTTTTGGAAAATGATGGATGGAATTACATTCGCCTTAGCAACGAATTTAGCTGGACTAGTGGTAGGGGATTGATAATTGATATTCAATATGAAAGTTCAGATAATGATATAACTTTCAGATCAAATACTTCTGATCTTACTTTCCAAAAAGAACAAAAAGGCAAATTTATAAGCTTTGATGGCGATAACGATTTTATCATTACAGATATTAATGAAGAGCTTAACTCAGTGCAGCAGTTCACTTATGAAACTTGGATAAAAGTTGACGAGTGGAAAAACTGGGCAAAAGTAATGGGTAAAGAAATTAAAACAATTATTGAACTTGGTGATAAAGACGGTTCTATTTACTTACAAGTAAGAAATGGCAGCAATTCTCACGGTTATAGTACAAAAGCTGTTTACCAGGGCAAATGGGTACATATTGCTATGGTTTTTGACGGAACTGGTGCTACAAATGAAGAAAAGTTAAAACTATATGTAAACGGTGAAGAGGAAGCACTGACTTACAGCGCAGCTATTCCTGATAGGACTATTGATATAGACTTCCCGTTTGCAATTGCCAGCCGTTATAATGGACAGGATATGTTTAGTGGTAGTATGGATGACATTAGGGTATGGACTAAAGCAATTGACGGTCAGACAATCCATGATTGGTTCGCTAAACCATTAGACAATACACATCCTGATTTTGATAATTTGATTTTGAATTATGATATGGAGTCTGTTGATAATTATGTTATTGATGATAAATCAAATGCTAATAATGACGGAACTATTTTAGGTCCTGCCGCATTAGAAATTCCAACAAGTGAAGATATCTATATCAACGAGAAACAATTGGCGCTTAGACCTGCTGTTGGATTGGTGCAAGGTGATAATGACGTAACTACAAAAGGTGAAATAGTTACGATAAATGAACCGATAAAACCAATATCTATTGTAGAATATAAAATTGAAGGTCATAGCCCGGTAATAGATAATATTAAATATGTGTACCCGGCAAATCTTTATACATATGCTTATGACATAGATGGTAATAAAAAAGATTCTACTTTGATTGAAGCAGAGGAAACTCTTACAAATGAAAAATTGACTTATTATTCTGAGCCATTTGAAAAAATTGATGTTTGGGAAATAGGTAGATTTATTACTCCTTATGGTATCAATCTGGATCTAGGTCCTGATGGTTTCACCTGGATATATGATGTAACTGATTATGCTCCGCTATTGAAAGGTGATGTAGAAATGCAAGCCGGAAATAATCAGGAGTTGATAGATGTTCGCTTTGAATTTATCAAAGGTACACCTCCTCGTCAGGTTAAATCTATTATACGTCCTTGGGGAACTCAAGCAGGATATTCTTATGGGGAATTGAGTGATGACGAAGCACTTTCTGAAGTAGATGTTGATTTGAATCCTGAAGCATCTCAATGGAAAGTAAAAACAAGAATCACAGGTCACGGACATAATAGTAATGATGGCAGCTCTCCGCACTGCTGCGAATGGAAAGATAATACTCACAAATTACTTTCTAATGGTAAAGTTGCTGCTTCATGGCATATTTGGAGAGATGATTGTGCGTTAAATCCGGTATATCCTCAAGGTGGAACCTGGCCTGGGCAAAGAGAAGGCTGGTGTCCGGGTGATTTGGTTCGTGAACACGAATTTGAATTTACAGAATTTGTAGAAAATCATAGCTTAAATATTGATTATGATTTGACTAAAGTTCCTTCTTCAAATCAAGGCATGGGTGATGGGCAATATAGAATTGCTTGCCAGGTAATTGAGTATGGTGCAAATTCATTTGAAAATGATGTAGAAATTTATGATGTCTATAATCCAAATAATTGGCCTTCTTTTGAAAGGATGAATCCTATTTGTGCTAATCCCACTATCGTGATTAGAAACAATGGTAGTGAAGATTTAGAATCTTTAACTATAAAATATCATGTTTCAGGTAATGATAATATAAATACTTTTAACTGGTCTGGAAAGGTTAAGCCACATGAAAAAGAAATTATCACTTTACCACTGGATGATGTTTCTTTCTGGATTGGAGATAATCAACATAAATTTGAGGTAAGCATATCTGAACCTAATGGGGAAACAGATCAATACTCAGAAAATGATACTTTTGAAACTGAATTTAATATGCCAGATTTGTTTGGTGAGCCAATAATATTTGAACTTAAAACAAATAATAGAGGTCAGGATTTTGAATTGATCATTGAAGATTTTGATGGTAATGAAATTGTAAGAAGATCATATGGTTCTATGAGTAATCAAACAATTTATAGAGATACTATTAAAATTGATCACGAATGTATGACTCTTAAGTTGAGTAATTCTTTAGAATGTGGACTTTATTATTGGTATTATGATCAATACTATGGTTTTGGGAAAGGGTCGTTTTCAATTAAAACACTAGATGGCGAAGAATTGAAAGAGTTTAATCCTGATTTTGGCGCATCTATAGATTATTCCTTCAGAACAGGTGATATTACTTATGTACAAGACCCTAATTTCCAAGCGATGATGCAAGTTTCTCCAATTCCGGCAGATAATACTCTAAATATTTCTGTTATTAAAAGACTTGGAAATGCAAAAATGGAAATTACGGATTTGAATGGAACATTAGTTCTGTCTGAATCACTTCTACTGAATGGTGATTTTGAGAAACAAATTAATCTGGATAATTTTGCAAATGGAACTTACTATATCAGTATAACAAGTGATAAGGCTTCATTTACAAAAGAGTTTATAGTAAACAAGTAAAAACATTTATTTCAGTATAATTACTTAACAGTCTTTTATTTTTAATAGAGGACTGTTTTTTTATGCAAGGAATTCAATTTTTAAACGTGTATTTATAAAGTAATTAATACTCAAAAAAGTCAGGAGCTAAAATGTATCTGAAATGGGACAAAGAAATATTGACGGGAATTAAAGAGATTGATGATCAGCATAAGGAGTTGTTTCAAAAAATAAACAAATTAATTGAGAATCTTGAAGTGGATGGATCAGATGAGAACTTTTTCAATGCAATAGATTTTCTAAAAAGATATGCTTTTGAACATTTTGAATCTGAAGAGAAGTATTTTGCTGAGATAGATTACCCAAACAAAGAAGAGCATGAACAGGAACATGAAGAATTTGTTCAAAAAATTAATGATATAGAAGAAAAAGGTAAAATATTTGGTAGTGCTATTCACCTTTCAATTGAGCTTAATGCATATCTTCTAAATTGGTGGTATATCCATATAAAACAACATGATAAAAAACTTGCCTTATTTATGAAAGAGAAAAATATCCTGCAAAAAGACTAGCTTTTGTGGGATATTTTATTACCTGGATTTATCTTTCATATCTCACGTTCCACAATATTGATATCAACTCTAAATTTAACTTACTAATTATCTTATAGATACTTATAGATACTAAGCAATTTTTGGTATAGTATTTGATTGGGTATGTGCTAAGTGCTTTAGCAGCATAAAGATAAAGCAATCTAATAATTAATATAATTTATCACGGAGTATCCGATGAAACGAATTATTGCACTTAGCTTTCTACTGGCAATGCTATTATGCAGCGTAGAAAATTTGAATGCCCAGTATCAAAAGATTATCAATTATCAAGGTTATTTAGTTGATGAAAGTAATGACCCAATTACTGATACTAAGGGTGTAACTTTTGAAATATTCGACGTTCCTACAGGGGGCTCTCCTTTATGGATTGAAGTTAGAAATGTCGCAGTTTTAGATGGATATCTAAATGTATATTTAGGTTCCAACAGTCCGATTAACCTGCCATTTGATAAACAATACTGGCTTCAGGTAACTTTAGGAACAGGAGAGCCTTACCCAAGAACTCCACTTTCTGCTGTACCGTATGCAATTCATACTTTGAATGCTGATGAAGCAAAAATGGCTTTGGAAGTACCGGATAAATCTATTACGAAAGAAAAACTGGCAGATGATATCAGTTTAGAACCTCATGGCCCGGCAGGTGGTGATTTGTCAGGAACTTATCCGAATCCTACAATTGCTCCTATGGCTATTAATAATACAAAAATTGCAGACGATGCTATTTCAACAGAGAAAATTCAAAATGGCGCAATTACAGCTGACAAATTAGAAAAAGGTCAGGCACGCGCTCAGATTATGTACTATGATAAAGCTTCTGATAAATGGCTTTTATCTGATCCGACTGTAGAACCCGAAAATGGTCAGGTTTTAAAATGGGATGGTGAAAAAGGATTAGTTAACTGGCAAAATGATGAAATGTCTATTCCTTTTGCTTACCGTGGAGAATCAGGCGGCGAAGATATGATTTCTTTAGAAAAAACAGATAAAGGCGGAAACGGTATTACTGTTAAAGTACCTTTGGAAGATGCAGGTAATGCACTTTATGTAGAAGGTGGCGGTAAAAATATGGCTGCTTTGCATGTCAAAAAAACTAGCAAAGGCAGTTTACCTGGTGGTGCTTTTACTTTAGAAACTGAAGCTCAAAATCTTGATGACGGAAAAGCTGTGTCAGCATTCGTTTCTCAAAAAGTAGAAAATGACAATGGTTACGGTACAAGCTCTCTAAGAACAGAAAATATTGTAACTAATGCAAGTGATGAAGCTGTGCACCTGGCTGCAGATTTTTACTCTTATTCAGATAATGGTGTAGCAGTCGGTGCAATGGCTAGAGCTGAACAAGGCAAGGTTAATATTGGTATGGCAGCACTATCCGGTGATAGAACAGACATCGTTAGCAGCTTTACTGATGGTACTCAAATTGGCCTATTAGCTCACACTGAAGGTCAGGAAATTCAGGACAATGCAATTACTGCAGTAGCTGAAGAAAATGCAAGAGGTGTTGTTGTAGAAGCTGAAAGAGGCAATGCCGTTTTTGCTCGCAACAGCAGCAATGTGTATCCAACTTTGGAAGTTAGTAACAGCGGATCTGCACCAGCCTTAAAAGCGATAAGCAACCCGGGCAGTCCCGGCATGTATGTAGCAGAAGTTCGTAATTTAGGCGAAGGTAGAACAGTATATATTGAAGGTATGTCTCACAATACTGTTGGTGCTCATGATTCTTTGGATCTTGATGATGCAACGTTAGTTGTAAGAAATACTTATAACGGTGAAAATAAAACTGCAATCAAAACTTATGGTGATATCAGAGCAAATAGTACAGTAAGTGCTACTACTCTTGTTGGTACTGAAAAGATAATTATTGGTGATGTGAATAATAATCATATTACAATTAATCCGCCTACTTCTGAAAATCCAAATATGGATATAGATGGTGATATGAATGTTAGCGGTAAACTTACAGTTGAAGGTTGGACCGGTCTTGGTGTTGCTGAACCTCAGGAACAATTAGACGTTAACGGTGCTATTAAAATAGGCTCTTCTTATAATGCTGAAAACGGAACAATAAGATTTAACGGACAGGACTTTGAAGGCAGAACTGATAACGGATGGGAATCCTTTACTAAATCTCCTGCGTGGAGTTTGAATGGAGTTGATGTTGTCAATAATAATGTAGGTAATGTTGGAATAGGAACTGAAACTCCATTAGAAAAACTTGATGTTGATGGCGGTATCAGAGTGGGTATCACAGCAAATGCAAATTCAGGTACGATCAGATTTGACGGAGTAGACTTCCAGGGTTTTGACGGTACGGAATGGAAATCATTTACTGAAATTCTAAATGGACCAGCCGGTGGAGATCTTACAGGTGTATATCCTGATCCAACAATTGCTGATGAAGCTGTAAATACTGATAAAATTCAAAACGGAACAATATTAGAAGATGATATCAATACTGCAACTACCGCTGAGAAAAACGGCATTTTATATTATACTGAAAATGGTAACTGGGATTGGTTAAACGCTCCTACCGGTATTGAAGCGCAGGTTCTTCAATATGACGGCAATGGTAATCTAATATGGACAGAAGATTACAACCGCACAGATAAACTTGAAGATATTGATGCAGATACAAGAATTTCTGTTTCTGAAAATAATAATGACAACAAAATTTATTTCAAAGCAAACGGAATAGATGCAATGATAATTGATGATGCCGGAAATATAGGTGTCAACAATCAAGCTCCAGTAGAAAAATTGGATGTAAACGGTGCAGTTAAATTTGGTACTACAGCAAATGATACTCCCGGTGCTATTAAATATGAAAATAATGATTTCATGGGTCACAACGGAACTGAATGGAAATCATTGACTGTTTCAAGTGAATGGGAAACTAACGGTAATAATATCCAAAATAAAAACACCGGAGATGTTAATATCCAAAATGGAAATCTTAATGTAGCGAATAATGCTTCAATTTCCGGTACGCTTCAGCTTGCAAATGGTGTTAGTGTAAATACAATTTCTTCAGATGATAATTTAGGTGTAAGTCATAATGTGATTCCTACTCAAGGCGCTGTTATGGGTTATGTAGACTCTGAAATTGCAAATATTGATATGTATCAGATTAAAGATGCTGATGAAGACACTAAAGTTATAGTTCAAAACAATAATAGAGTTAGAGTTGATGTAGCAAACAATCAAGCTATTTTAGTTGATGAGAACGGTAATGTAAAAATTGGAGCAAACACTCCTAATGAACGTCTGGATGTTGATGGTGCTATCATTTTAGGTGAAGCAACCGGAACTAATGAAGGTACAGTTCAGTACAAAAACAACAAGCTAGAAGTATATCAAAATGGTGGCTGGATTTCTTTAACAGAACAAAGCAACTGGAATGTAATTGGAAATGATATTACAAATAAAAATACTCAGAATGTGATAATTCAAGGTGGAGATTTACAGGTACAGAACAATTTATCTGTAACAGGAAATCTTACATTAGGTGGAAATGCAGTAAACGCAATTACTTTAGATAACTCTTTAGCTGCGAATTCTGATACAAATATTCCTACTGAAAAAGCTATCAAGGGATACGTAGATGGAAAAGAAGCTTTAGCAGTTATGGATGGTGATGTTGCCGGTGGTGATTTGAACGGTACTTATCCAAATCCTACAGTAGCAAAAATCCAAGGGAAAGCATTAAGCGTAGATGCTGGCACATTGGCATTGAATCATGCATTAGTGTATGATGGTACAGAATACAAAAACGAAAAGATAATCAAAGCCTCTGAAGCGTTTGCCGGTGATGTAACCGGAACTTATGATAACAACACAGTAGCAAAGATAAACAATAAAGTTCTTGATTTTGGAGCATTAGCAGATACTAAAGTATTATCATATGATGCGGGATCAGATACTTTTGTAGCTAAGACTGTTGGCGAATTAGATGTTGATGATGTAAATCAGAATACAGATTTTGCAGGTGATATTACAGGTAAATATAATACTACCACAGTTTCATCAATCCAGTCAAAAACTGTTGATATAACAGGAATAGCAGCTGATCATGCCCTAGTCTATGATGGTGTATCTGATTATAAATCAGTAAAAGTCATAAAAGCAAGCGAAGGTTTTGCAGGTGATGTAACCGGAACTTATGATAACAACACAGTAGCAAAGATAAATAATAAAGTTCTTGATTTTGGAGCATTAGCAGATACTAAAGTATTATCATATGATGCGGGATCAGATACTTTTGTAGCTAAGACTGTTGGCGAATTAGATGTTGATGATGTAAATCAAAATACAGATTTTGCAGGTGATATTACAGGTAAATATAATACTACCACAGTTTCATCAATCCAGTCAAAAACTGTTGATATAACAGGAATAGCAGCTGATCATGCCCTAGTCTATGATGGTGTATCTGATTATAAATCAGTAAAAGTCATAAAAGCAAGCGAAGGTTTTGCAGGTGATGTGACCGGAACTTATGATAACAACACAGTAGCAAAGATAAATAATAAAGTTCTTGATTTTGGAGCATTAGCAGATACTAAAGTATTATCATATGATGCAGGATCAGATACTTTTATAGCTAAGACTGTTGGCGAATTAGATGTTGATGATGTAAATCAAAATACAGATTTTGCAGGTGATGTAACTGGAACTTACAACACAATTACAGTTGGCAAAATTCAAGGCAAAAGTGTTACTGCTAATGCACCTACTGATGAAGAAGTTCTATCATGGGATGCAGGAAGTAATGAATGGGTTAATGGTCAGATAACTAAAATCAGATCTAATGATGACAGAACAAAAATTGCTATTACAAGTGAGCCTGTGAACAATCAGAATATAAAATTCACTGTTATGAATGAAGTAATTGCAACATTACATGATAATAAAAACTTTGGTATCGGTACAGAAACTCCAAATGCTAAATTAGATGTAGTTGGTACAAGTGCATTTACAGGTGCTTCTACTTTCAGAGGCGCAATGTCAGTAGCTACAGAAGCAGGTGATTTAAGTACAGTTTTAGATTTGAGTTCTAATATTGCAAATGCAACTACTAATCCTGTATTAAACGTTACACAAAATTCAACTGCTGAAGCTTACGCAGGCAGATTTGAAGTATCAAATGCAAATAATGACGGGTTTAGTGCATTATTCCAACATGCCGGTGCTAAAACTGGTGTTCAGGTTTATGTTAATGCGGATGGAGTTTCAGGTAATCCGGTTGGTTTGAATGTACTAATTCCACCGGCAGATGCAAATAACCTAGGTCAAGGTATTAGCATAACAACTGGTGACAAAACTCAGGGTATAAAAATTGCAAATGACAATGCTAATTCAATTGAAGCTGCAAATAACTCTGTTTCCAGTGCTACTATAACTGCTACGAATGCAGCTAATGGTCCAGTGTTAACTGCAGGAAGTACTGCGAATCTTGCAGAGAATTCTACAGTAAATATCGGAGGATCTGTAAGTCATGCTGTAAGAAGTGTTACAAGCGGTGGTGCTATGACATTGCTAGCTAGCGATAATATTGTATTGGTAAATAATACTGCTGCTATTAATCTTACATTACCTGATGCAACAACTTACAAAGGTAGAGTACTTACTATTAAACGTACAGGTATAGGTGGTATACTTACTATTACCGGTACTCCAAGTATTGATGGAATTTTGTCTAAAGACTTAAATAATCAATTTGATTTCATAAAAGTTGTTAGTGATGGTAATCAATGGTTGATTATCGGTCAGAATTTCTAAAAAATATTTCTCATGACAACACACAAAAAAAAGGGTGCGTGGCTTTTCGTCAGCATCCTTTTTTTATATTTAAAAATAAATGTTAATATAATTTGCACTGTATTTGCATAATATTCATTGTTTTGTCTAAAAGGAAATGAGTGTATGTTGTTGAAATAAAAGGAATTATATTCTTCTGTTTTGGAATTTCTCTGATATTGTTTATATTGGGATAAAAAATTGGCACAAAATTTTCTTTGTAAATTGGTTAAATATGTTTATTATAGATAATATTTTAGTTGATGAAGAAATTGGTAGAGCAAAATTCGCTTGTGATTTAGATAAATGTAAGGGTGCTTGCTGCACTTTTGAAGGCGATTTCGGTGCTCCTGTTCTTGAAGAAGAAGTAGAATTAATTAAAGAAAGCTTCGGTGCAGCCTGGGAATACCTTTCTGATAAGTCCAGAAAATATATAGAAGAACATGGATTTGTGGAAGGAGAGGGTGATGAATTAGCTACCGTCTGCATTGATAACAAAGATTGTGTCTTTGTCTATTATGATGGAGATAAGGCTTTATGCGCTTTAGAAAGAGCTTACTTTGATGGAAAAGCTAAATTCAGAAAGCCAATTTCATGTCATTTATTTCCAATAAGAGTTGGTCAGTTTGGCGGTCCGATGCTTTATTATGAAAAAATATCGGAATGCAAAGACGCAGTGGCTCGAGGCAAAGAAGAAAATATCGCTTTGCTGGAAAGTGTTAAAGATGCTCTGATTCGTAAGTACGGCGAGGAGTGGTTTAATACTCTTATTGAATATGTAAATGATACAGAATAATACAAGTTTTTTGATAGAGTTTTAGTTTCTGATATCCATTTTTTGTTCGGGGGGAGAAAAATTGGATTGAATTACTATATATTATTTCTCCCTGTAATCAGAATCTTCGGCTTCTGACTTTTTGAGTCTTACTGATTACGGTGCGCTATGAAACTTTCGTTAGACATAAAAACTTCACTTACGCAAACGCTGACTCCACAACAGATTCAGTATCTTAAACTATTGCAATTACCGGTTATTCAGCTGGAACAGCAGGTCAAGCAAGAAATTGAAATGAACCCAATGCTGGAAGAAGTCGGTGATTTAGACATCGAAATAGATGAACCCAAAGATTTTTCCGAGCATGAACATCCTGAAACTGAATTTGCTTCTGAAGATGAGAATAGTCCAGAAGCATTAAAAAAACAGCTAAATGATGATAGAGATCCATTTGAATTCTACAAGGTGCTATGGGAAGATGATAATACCGGATCTAATTCTAAAAGTAATGCTTTTGATGACGAAGACGACGGTGAGCCATTCCAGATAAAAGATACTCAATCGTTTTTCGAAGAATTAGTAGAGCAACTTAGGATGCAGCCAATAACTCAGGAAGAGTTTATTCTGGGTAATCATATTGTATGGAATATTGATGATGATGGTTATCTTAGAAGAGCTTTGCCTGAAATAGTCGAAGAAACGAATAATCATATTTCTGAAATGAACCTGGAGATGCAGGAAAACGAGATAGAAGATATATTTGAAGAGATGCAGGAAGATTATAATCCGGCAAGACAGTTTAGCGTTTCCGAAGCAGGTGTGCAGATGCTTGATAATGTGCGCAGTAAGTTAACGGGTATCTTGATTAAAAACAATGTTGACGAAGAAGAAATAGTATTAGATGGTCTTGATTTTATAACTCTTGAACATGCTGAAAAAGTTCTTGCTATAATTCAAACTCTCGATCCTCCCGGAATTGGTTCAAGAGATATCAGAGAGTGCCTACTTTCACAATTATATTCATTGCCAAAGACAAACGCTGCGCAAAAGCTGGCTATTGAAATTCTGGTGAATGCATACGATGCATTCACTAAAAAGCATTATTCGGTTATTACCAAAAGTCTTGAAGTTGGTGATGAGTACCTAAGAGAAGCTTTGGAAGTAATAAGAAGATTAAATCCGAAGCCGGGTGGCGGTGCATTTCAGTCTGAAACAAACAGTGTTATTCCTGATTTTTTAGTCGCAATAGATGATGAATCAGAAGAATTGATTATTACGGTAAATGATTCGACTATGCCGCAAATACAACTCAGCACAGCGTACGAAAAACTTAAAAAAGAAGCGAAACTCAAAAAGTTTAATAAAGATACTAAAAATTGGATTCGTAATAAGTACGAAGATGCCAAGTTCCTGATACAGGCTATTCGCCAAAGAAAAGCAACAATGCTGAAAGTTATGACTGCTATAGCATTTAAACAAAAAGGCTTTTTTGAAGAAGGTCAGTCAGGGCTTAAGCCACTTATTTATAAAGATGTTGCTGAAGAAACAGGGTTGGATATCTCAACAGTCTGCCGTATAGTAAACGGCAAGTATGTTCAAACTGAATTTGGAACATATGAGCTTAAATTCTTCTTCAGTGAATCACTTCCGAATGATGATGGGGAAGAAGTTTCAACTAGAGTAATTAAGCAGATTATTGTTGATATAATTGCAGAAGAATCAAAATCAAAACCACTCAGTGATGAAAAAATATCAAAGTTCCTTAAAGAAAAAGGATATAATGTTGCAAGAAGAACGGTAGCAAAGTATCGTGAACAATTAAAAATACCGGTAGCCAGACTTAGGAAGGAATTATAAATGGGATTTGCAGAGTTATTAGCAAAAAGTGATGCAGTATTTAGACCAATTATTTCTAAACTTCCTGCACGTTTAAATTCCGCAATTTATTCTAATGGCAGAAAATTATTTCTTTCTAAATTAGCAAAGGATTTGCCTGAAACTGCATTTATACCTGATGCTAGTCATAATATCAAACTATGGGAATTAAACTTTGGCTGCGGACTTTTTAATGCTGCGGGTATGTTTAAGCTAGGTGAAGCTTATGAAGTGGTAGCAAAGCAAGGGGCTGGAGCTTATCTTGCCGGGACAACAACTTCACAGGTGCGCTTAGGGAATACAAAATTTGGAATAAAACATCCTTTCATGCCTTATTCGCATTCTGCTTCAGCTTCTAACTGGATGGGACTTCCAAATGAAGGTCACGCAGTAGTTGCTAAAAAGCTTTCTCAAATCGGACATAAAAAGAATTGTCCGATTGGTATTTCTGTCAGCAGTGCTCCAGAACTAGTTGGAAAAGAAGCTTTAGATGGTTTACTGGAAGGTTTTAAGCTTTATGATGAAGCCGCAGTTTGCTTTATAGAACTAAATGAAAGCTGCCCGAATGTTCCTCACGAGCAAGGCGAACAGGAAAAAGGAAGTTTAGACACTAAGCTGATTGAAAGATTAGAATATCTAAGCCAGCATTTTTTGACTAAGCGTAACAGACATTTGCCTGTGATCGTCAAATTTTCTAATGATACAGATATTGAGCAGATTCCTGCCTTAGTAGATGCTTTGGTTGATTTAGGTTTTGACGGTATAAATCTCGGAAATACCTCTACACAGTACGAAAGATTTAGACAAGATATAGATCCACGTGATTATAAGAACTATGACTTCTTTATAAATGCTTTTGGCGGTGGTTTAAGCGGTAGAATATTGAAAGAGAACTCTCTTCTTTTAGCAGGTGAAGCTGCAAAATATATCAAATCCAAAAATATTCCTCAGGAATTTCACGTAATCAGAACCGGTGGTATCGAAACTAAACAAGATCTGGAAGCTTCAAAAGCAAATGGAATTGCTTTAAATCAGTGGTTCTCAGGATATTTTGACCAATTTGCAAAATATGGGCATAAAGTTTACGAAGCGGTGTTGAAGTAGTATTCCTTTAGTTGAATCTAAGGATTTGTGTTAATACGAATTTCGAATATATTCCAATAAATAATTGATAACAAAAAAGACGCATTAGATTTTATCCAAAGCGTCTTTTTATAAATGCTTGATGCAAAAATATCTATTATTCAAAGTCTTCATGCATGCCGGATTTGTATATCATTCTGATAATACCAACTGTACTTTTGACTTCTAATTTTTTAAGAATATTTTTTCTATGTGTCTCTACAGTACGTGGACTAATCTCAAGAAGTTTTGCAACTTCTGAAGAAGTATGTTCCTGATTCAGGTATTTGATGATACCTTTTTCTCTTTCAGTCAAAGTGTCCAGTTTTTCCCTGGCTTCTATCATCTCATCATTTTCATGATTTCCGAAGTCATTCAGGATAATATCTATAGTACTGACACTACAGTAGTTTTTAGATACTAAAACCTGCTTGATAGAGTTTAAGATTTCTTCTTTAGAGTCAGATTTTAACAAAAATCCATTTACACCAAGTTTCAAAATAGATTGAATGAACTTTGGATTGTTCTCACCGGTTAAAATTACAATTTTAGTGTCCGGCGTTCTCTTTTTGAGTTTACGAATTAAATCTCTGATATCTGTACCCGGCATAATTGCATCAAGAAGAATTACATCTGGTCTATTTTCTTCTAAATTTTGTAAAACTTCATTACCGTCACGGGATACACTTACAACTTCATAGTTATCTTCACTACTGATATACTCAGAAAGTAATTTGGCTACTAACTCATGATCGTCAGCAATAGCAACTTTTATTTTTTCCATAGTAAAGCTCGGTGCTTCTCTAATTTATAAAGTTCAATACTACAAAATACACTAGTTGTATAAAATATCCAAAATAATAATGATAATTGGGTAATACTACGTAGAAAAATACCGACTTATGTGAGATGTAAATTTTAATAATTATTATTTACCAATTTTCTTTAAAGTTCTCTCGTGAAGCAAGTGTTTTTCGGCATTTAAAGCTTCGCATGAGTTATCTCCGTAATCAACTACTACTTTACCAACGTTTCTTGCCACTCTTAGAGCTATTTCATGTAATGCTTTGTTCCTGCTTCCAATCATCCATATACAGTTGTTCATAGCGTCTTTAACAAAGTTCTCCTGACTTTGAAGCTCAGCTTCAATTGTTTCCAGGTAAGGAATAAAGTAATCATCTGTGAGCTTTTTATTGCTCTTAGCTATTTCGTATAACACCAAGTAACCACAGCGCTTTTCTGTAGTATCTGAGCTAGCAGTCCACTGATCAGCCAATTCTTTTATAAATGTTACTTTCGCGAGTAAAACGCTGCAATAAGTATGTGCTAACATCCAGTAATTAAGATGCTCTTTCTGTTCTTCTACCTGCTCTCTGGTTACTTTTTTAGGTTCTTCAAGCATTATCGAAAGCAAAACGCAATCCAGAAAATCTTCTTTCCAAAGCTTTTGAGCTAATTCATGATCTTTACCGATCTCTTTAGCAATTTTTTTAAGCTGAGTTAGACCTATTCCGTAAGATTTTAAGCGTGTAGTAGGGGTAGTTCTTTCCCAGACAGCTATGCCTCGCTCATTTTTATTTTCTTCGAGTATTTGCTTTACTTCTTGTACAGTCATTGTATTCTCCCATATTTTTTTACTCTAACGAAGATTTAATAATTGCAGTGTTTCAATGCTGAAACATTAAAGGAACTTAGCCATATCAAATCTATGAAAAAAGTCTCGATTATATTTGTTATTTTTGTAGCTCTTGTTTATGTAATTACTTGGATTACAACATGCAAAAAAGAAATGTATATATAGAAACATACGGCTGCCAGATGAACTTCAGTGACTCTGAAATAGTAGCCGGAATACTTACTGCTACCGATAAATACACTATGGTGCCGGAACCGGACAATGCTGATATAATCTTTCTAAATACCTGCTCCGTAAGAGATAATGCAGAGCAGACGATATTCAAAAGATTAGAGCATTTGAAGCACTATAAAAAGAAAAAGGGAAAACTGGTAGTCGGTATATTAGGATGTATGGCTGAAAGGCTCAGAGATAAGCTTATTGGTCATAATAATTTGGTATCAATAGTCGTAGGGCCGGATGAATACCGAAAAGTACCTGAGTTGCTGGGTCAAGCCTATCAGGGAGAAGCTGGAATTGCTGTTAAGCTAAGCAGAGTTGAAACTTATGAAGATATACTTCCTCTTCGTGTGGAAGGTATTTCTGCATGGATTTCAATTATGCGTGGTTGCGATAATTTCTGCTCTTACTGCGTTGTGCCATACACTCGCGGTCGCGAACGCTCCAGACCTGCGGCTTCATTGCTGAAAGAAATAAAAGATCTGGAAAAAGGCGGAATCAAAGAAATTACGCTATTAGGGCAAAATGTAAATAGTTATATGGACAAAGAAAGTAATACAGATTTCCCTGATTTGCTACGCACAATTGCTGAAGCTGTACCAAATATCAGAGTTAGATATACTACTTCGCATCCAAAAGATATTAGCGATAAACTAATTGAAGCAATGTCTGAGCATAAAAATATTTGTAACTATATTCACTTACCTGTTCAGTCCGGTTCGAATAAAGTGCTTAAAGAAATGCTCAGAGAGTACACTGTAGAGCACTATCTTGAGAGAATTGCCAAATGTAGGGAACTTATACCAAATGTTTCGTTTTCAACTGATATAATAGCAGGTTTCCCGAACGAAACAGAAGAAGAGCACCAAATGACTTTAGACCTATTACGCAAAGTTAGGTACGACGGCGCTTTTATGTTTAAATACTCGCCAAGAGAAAATACGCGTTCATTCAAAATGGAAGATAACGTAAATGAGGAAGTAAAAGTCCGCAGACTAAATGAAATTATCGAACTTCAGCATGAAATAGCACGTGAACTTAATAAAGAAGAAATTGGCAGAGTACATGAAGTATTAGTTGAAGGTCCAAGCAAGAAAAACGAGGACGAATGGATGGGCAGAAGCGACACAAACAAAGTCGTAATCTTCCCTAATGCTGACCGCAAATATAACATTGGCGATCTGGTAAATGTAAAAATCACAGAGTCTACTTCCGCAACGCTGAAAGGCGAACGTGTAGAGTAGATATAAATTTCGCATAGATATTCTAAAAGCTAATCATGGCAAGTGCTGTGGTTAGCTTTTTTTTGGGTTAGTTATTTATTATATTTCATATTATCTTAAATTTTTCTTATGTTTCATAATTGGTACGCTTATTGTAATCATACTAAATAGGCAAACTAATTCGTCAATTGGGCTGTTAGGAATGCCGGGGCGAATATTTTGCCCGTTAAATTAGAATATTATAGCCTCAGGAGAGGGAAATATGATGGAAAAAATTGCCTTTTTTGAATCTTCAGGCAAGCATGATGCTATTGTCTGGGCTGAAAAAGCTTTAGATATTTTACTTGAACAGAACGTAGAAGTGATGACTGATGTTACTCTGGCATCAAAGCTGAGTGAGGAGCATCGAGGCAAAATCAAAATTGTTTCGCTTCAGGACTTTGAGAAACACGCGGATATGGTTATTTCTTTTGGTGGTGACGGCACTATGCTGGCTGCTGCGCGTGTTCTGATAGAATCGAATGTGCCTATCATGGGTATTAATGTAGGCAAGCTAGGCTTTCTTGCTGAATATCCTACAAGTAGATTAGAGGAAGCTCTTCAGGAAGTGCTGAATGGTAAATTTCGTGTTGTAGATAGAACTGTTCTTGAAACTGAAGTAGATGGTGAAATAATCTACACACTTAATGATTTCGTTATTGAGAAAAAAGATTCTTCCCGTATGATCACATTAGAGGCTTACAGCAATGATCATTATATCGGAGATTACCGCGCAGATGGTTTGATAATCACAACGCCTACTGGTTCTTCTGCGTACTCATTATCATGCGGCGGGCCGATTATTGCACCAACGACAGAGGTAATCTGCCTGACTCCAATTTCTCCGCATACTCTTACATTGCGCCCGCTTGTAATTCCTGATTCCAACGAATTGCGCTTAAAGCTTTATTCGCCAACTGGGAAAGCAGCATTAGTTGCTGATGGGCAAGTGGAAAAAACTCTTAAAAATGACGAGATTATTGTCATAAGAAAGTCAGAATCGAAAATTAAACTTATAAAACCTACTAATTCTTCGTATTTTAGTGTTTTAAGAAGGAAGCTGCTTTGGGCAGCCAATACATTAGATAACGATAACGGCGACTCAAATTGTCCGTGCAAAGAGAAAGAGAAGGAATGGAATGCTGAATAGTTTTTACAATTTAATTGCAGCCATTACTTGGGATATAAATCCAACTATATTCCATTTAGGGCCTATACAACCGCGCTGGTACGGCTTGCTATTTGCTTTGAGCTTTGTAGCAGGTTACCATATTATGCAGAAAATATTTTTGAAAGAAGGCAAAACAATTAAGCAGTTAGAATCTTTGACTTACACCATGATTGCTTCTACGGTAATTGGTGCAAGACTTGGTCACTGCCTGTTTTATGATCCGAGTTACTATCTGAGCAATCCTTTGGAGATACTAAAGGTTTGGGAAGGCGGGCTGGCTTCGCATGGAGCAGCCATAGGTATTATACTGGGTCTTTGGTTATTTATCAAAAAACAGAAAGATATATCACTTCTTTGGATTTTGGACAGAATAGTAATTGTAGTTGCTCTTTCAGGCTTATTTATAAGACTGGGTAATTTTTTCAATTCAGAAATACTTGGAAGAGCAGCGGATGTTCCCTGGGCAGTAATTTTTCCAAGAATAGATACAATCCCTAGACATCCTGCGCAACTCTATGAAGCATTTTCCTATTTCGGAATATTTTTATATCTATATTCCCTTTATAACAAAAAAGGTCCTGAATTAAAGCCCGGTAAGCTATTTGGTTTATTCCTGGTTTTAGTATTCGGAGCAAGATTTATAATTGAATTTTTCAAAGAAGTGCAATCTGCTTTTGAAGTAGGTTTGCCTTTAGATATGGGGCAAATACTAAGTATTCCGTTTGTGCTTGCAGGCCTTTACTTCATACTTCGCAAGCCTTCCGAGAAAAAAGCTGAAGCTTGATAATAAATAAAAACATGACAAAAAAAAGCAGAGTAGAACTTGATATTTACTCTGCTTTTTTTATACTTATGGAAATAATTGCTTTAGTTTTTTCAATAAAATCTAAACCTATCTTATAAAAAGACGTATTGTTAATATATTTTCAACTGTACAAAAAAACTGCCTATATGAACCTTTTATACCTCTGAAAACAATATATAATATACACTGCTTATAAATATATTTGGGAAATTTATGAATACATATCAGATTAAAGATGCAGGGTTTTATAGCGTCGCAGAAAAAAGCAGTTATGAGGTATTAAGGGTTGCTGATGATCTTTTGGCACCATTTTATGGTGAGCTGGACATCAGAGATAATAGTAGTAAAATAAATTTAGTGCTTGATTCACTCATCCTCGGGGTATTTTGGCATGAGTATAACAGGTATTTGTCTCTCACATTTTTAAATCAGAAAAAAGCAATTCTTACAAGTCTATATTCGTTGAGATATATTTCAAACTCAACCAAGAGCTTCTTTGATTTTATTCGCGGAGTAATGGCTGCTAAAACTATAGTAAGTGAGCTGCACGAAGCTTATCCTTTGAATCATGAAAATATAGAAAAACTAACTGTATTCATGGATGCTACAACTGAATTCAAAGAAGAATCTATAAGAATTAAATCACTTCTGGCAAGACTTATCAATTTGCCTGAGGATACTACAATTAAACTGTTGTCAAATATCAATCAGTTGACAGAGCGATTTATTGAAATCAGCAAAGAAAGTTTATCTGAATATACAGCTTCGGTAGATAGTTTTTTGAATGAACATAAAGAACAATATCTCTACAAAGAGAATTACTTTTTTACAGGAAGATCAGAGATAGAGTATTTCTTGAACATTATTGGTGCTACTCTGCTGAATATGGATTTGAAGGAAGCATTTCAGAATACAAAGAAAAAAGTAGTAATTCTGCCGTGCTGCATGTCAGAAGAATCTACCTGTAAAGCAGAACCTCACGAACATGGTTTCAAATGCACAAAATGCAACCGCAAATGCAATGTATATAAAATTGTAGATTCCTTGGAATATGACATTGCAGAATGTATACTAATCAAACATTCTTCCAACTTTTCTAAACAACTGGAACCATGGGCAAATCAATCTGAAACTGGTCTGGTAGGTGTGGCTTGTATTTTGAATCTGCTAAAAGGCGGATATGAAATGAAAAAACTTAACATTCCATCTCAATGTGTATTTTTGGATTACTCAGGCTGTAAAAAGCATTGGATGATTGATGTGCCTACTAATTTAAATCATCAGCAGCTATTAAATGTATTAAGTAATTAGTATATTCATTGAAATTAGATAAAAAAATGCTCCCTCAAACAAATTGAGAGAGCATTTTAAATAATAATCACAAATCTATTTAGATTTGACATATAAAAATTTTCTTTTACCTACTTTAAATAGCTTTTGTTCTTTCAAGTCAATAGCAGCAAACGGATCATCAGTTTTTTCTCCGTCAATAGACACAGCGCCTTGCTCTACCATTCTTTTGGCTTCTTTTTTAGAAGGGATTAATTTTGTTTTTGCAAGAATATTTAATAGACCTTCAGTACCGTCTTCCGTTTCGATTTCCATCTCATCAATATTATCAGGAATATCTTTATTTTTAAATACTCTTTCGAATTCTTCAAATGCAGCTTTTCCTGCTTCTTCATTGTGGTATTTAGAAACAATGCGGATAGCAGTGTCTACTTTTGCATTTCTTGGGTGAACACTACCGTCTTTCAAACCTTCTTCCATCTGTTTTACTTCATCTTCAGAAGCAAATGCTGCATATTGCAAATATCTTGGAATAAGCTCATCAGGAATTGACATTACTTTACCAAATATTTCAGAAGGTACATCTGTCAGCGCAATGTAGTTATCCAAAGATTTTGACATTTTATTTACGCCGTCAGTTCCTTCCAAAATCGGCATTGTTAAAATGCATTGGGGTTCTTTTCCATAAGCTCTTTGAATATCTCTGCCAACCATCAAGTTGAATTTCTGGTCAGTTCCGCCAAGTTCCACATCAGATTCAATTGCAGCAGAATCCATTGCCTGAGCTAAAGGATAAAGAAGTTCGTGCATGCTAATAGGAGTACCCGATTTATATCTTTTGCTAAAATCATCTCTTTCAAGAAGCTGAGCCACAGTATATTGAGCGCAAAGTTTAATAACATCATTGAAATTCATACTGCTTAGCCATTCTGAATTATGGCGCACTTCCATCTTAGATTTATCAAGGATAATACCTGCCTGATCAAGATAAGACTGGCCATTAACTTTTGTTTCCTCTATAGTAAGCTGAGGTCTTGTTTTAGATTTGCCTGTAGGGTCGCCAATCATAGCAGTGAAATCACCAATAATAAGCACAGCAGTGTGACCTAAATCCTGGAATTGTCTTAATTTATTTAAAACAACGGCGTGACCAATATGCAAATCAGGTCTGCTTGGATCAGCACCCAATTTAATACGCATAGGCTTATTAGTTTTGATAGATTTCTCAATTTTTTTTACGAGTTCTTCTTCAGGCAAAACTTCTATTGCACCCGAACGTATTAAATCCATTTGCTCATTTAAAGAAGGAAACATAATTTGTACCTCTGAATTATATTTTTTATATAAATTTCTTGTTGTATTTCCATATTTAGGAAGATAACATAATAGTGGTGTTTTACTGAATGCGTTGAGTAACTCATTGAGTTTTACCACCCCGCCCTTTCAGGGCACCCCTCCACAGGAGGGGATAATTTATGTTAGAGAAAGATTTTTATTGAGACTTTATTATAAGTAATACTAATTATAATATAGCCCCACCCCGCCCTTTCAGGGCACCCCTTCTTGAGAAGAAGGGGAATGTTTAGATTTTCTATAATATCCTCAACCGATATTCATATAAATGGGGTTCAAATTCCCTTCTTTTTAAAGAGGGGTGGCACGTCGAAGACGTGACTGGGTGTTTGATACCACAAAATACGATCAAAATATAGATTACTGCTATATATCTAAGCCTAAAATATTCTAGATATTATCTAGGATATAAAAATTTCTCTCTACACACATACAGCGTAATCTAAAAACTACTAAACACTACAATCTACAAAATTAAGAAATAAATGCTTTGTAAAAAATCCGGAGTAAGAATTTGACAAAAAGAGCTAAAGATACTATTCAGATATTTGCTGTAATTTTTGCAGTAGTTATTTTGCTGAGAGTGTTTGTGCTGGCATTTGCACTTGTGCCTTCGCGTTCTATGATGCCTTCAATTTTACCCGGTGATTATGTATTTATAAATAAGCTGGCTTACTCTTTCGGATTTTCCGGGATGTCTGTAGATTTATTTGACATAAAAAAGTATGATATTGTCGCAACAAATTCCAAGCTGGTTAAACGTGTGGCAGGGCTTCCCGGGGACAGTTTGATCTTTTCTTCGAAAGATAGTTATTTCAAAATAAATAAAAAATATTATCCATGCTATAAGCTTGATTCAGCAAAACTTAAAATCCCATTTCAAGGAATGGAAATATTCACCAGCGATATAAATTCTTTGCACCCATTTTATAAAAAAGCTATTAAACAAGAATTGTCATCTGATATCTTTTCTTCGTCATTATTGGATTCTTCCGATACAGATACAGGCATTCTATACTCCTACACTTTTAAAGAAAACTACTATATGCTTTTAGGAGATAATTCCGAACATAGCAGAGATTCGAGAGATTTCGGATTTGTACCTCAGAGTGAGATCCTCGGTAGAGTAGAATTTATTTATTTCTCTGTTGATTCCAAACTTGGCGACATCAGATTTGACAGAATCGGAAATATGCTTTAGTATACCGCTTGCTTACAAGATTTTTCAATATATTCGTAATAGTGGGAGTGAATTTTTACGAATCGGATATATAAATGCATTCAATTATAGATAATCTCAAATCATTCAAAGGCAGCTTTTGGATTCTAAATCTTATTCAAATGACAGAAAAGCTTGCTTATTGGATAATGCTACTCCAAATCCCTGTCTATATCGCCCAGAAGGACGCTGTAGGTGGTTTACAATGGGGACAGGATACCAAAGGTCAAATATTCTTTTTCTGGGCAGTACTTCAAAATATGACGTCTGTATTTTCTGGCGCATTTATAGATAAGATGGGCAGAAAAAGAGCGATGTTTATCTCCTATCTTACAATGATAATCGGACTTATTTTAATTGCTACTCAAAGAGAGTTCTATCCATTCCTATTTGGAACAATCATATATGGAATGGGACTTGGTGTATTCCGTCCGGCACTTCAGGGATCAGTTGCCGCAAATTTAAGTAGTAAAAACTCAGCAGTAGGTTGGGGGATATATATAATGCTCTTGAATTTTGCAGTATTTTTTGGTCCGCCAATAACCATGTTTTTGAAAGATATTTCCTGGCAGGCAGTGTTTTTAGGTAGTGCTGCCATAATGAGTTTGAACTTTATTTTGACTTTACTCTATAAATCTGACTTAAACCAGGAAACTGAATACCCCGGCACAAAAGCTATTTTAAGCAACTTTAAAGAGAATATTCTAAATCCGCAAATATCTGTGTTTTTGCTGATAATGACAGGTTTTACTATAATATATATGCAGTTTTACGAAACTCTTCCAAACTTCATATTTGATTGGGTAAATACAACGAGTGTTGTAAAAGATCTTCACTTGCCTGATTTCCTACTGAGTGAAACACCAATGGGGACTCAAATTTCCTACGAGTGGCTTTATAACATAAACTCTGGTTTGATAGTGCTTTTTGTGGTTCTTACTTCATGGCTGTTTGCAAAAAGCAAAGTAATAACAGGGCTGTGGGTAGGTGTTTTGCTTGCAACAATCGGCTTTGTATTAAGTGGAATCTCGCAGAATGGATACTACTTGATAGCAGGTTTTTGGGTGTATACATTTGGTGAAATGATAGCCAATCCTCACTTCAATGAGTTTATGGGTAGTCGAGCTAAGATGGAAGATAAATCCATGTTTATGAGCTTTATGTATGCTTCATGGACAGTTGGACTTGGAATTGGAGCACTGTCCGGTGGTTGGATCTATAAACATCTAGGCGAAAAATCCGGCTTTGCTATAGATTATTTGGCAAAAAATCTAGGAATCTCAAACGTTGAGCATAATGTTGCATTTCAGACATTACTGGAAAAAACAGGCATGTCAGCAACGGAAGCAACTGCTATGCTTTGGAATCATTATACACCGCAAATATTACTTCTACCATTTGGAATCATTGGTTTATTATCTGTAGTTGGATTGATTTGGTACAGTAGGAAGTACAGGTAATAAACCTTTTTAGAGGTGATTTTTATTGTTAAGAGAGATATCAATTGTGTGTTTTAGGTTCTAAAAATATATATAGCGATAGCCTTCCTCATTGCTGAAAATACAACCAGTCTTAAATAATATTTGAAATACTCGCTATAGCCTACACGCTCCTTCGAAGAAGCCCAGGATAAACTTTTTGCTTTGCTCTATCAGTGATTTTTGCGGTTGCAATTGTATGGAGTGCAACCGATGGCTTAGCCGTCGGCATTAAGCTCATATCTTAGTCTATAATTATCACTTTGTCTAGTTTGTCAAAATATACTCTACTTATGAGACAGCCTCATTGGCATCCACTCTTGCATTTCTCATAAATAATTACCACACATCTAATACATTCTGAAAAAAATATCAAAAAACTTAAAATATATTTGGAAAATATTCGCCAACTGTATATATTGAATATATACAGTAATGACACGTAGGAATTTCATGCACATTAGTATAACAGAAAGTTCTGCCGAGCCGCTTCATAGGCAAATATACTCGCAGGTGCGCTCTTATATCCTATCCGGAAAGATAGGTGAAGGAGAGCCTTTGCAGTCTATTCGCAAGCTGGCTAAAGAGCTTCGGGTCAGTGTTATCACGGTGAAGAAATCCTACGAAACTTTAGAGGCGGAAGGGCTAATATATGCCAGAGTAGGTAAAGGCTACTTTGTCAATAAAATTAGTGACAGTTCCAAGGAGAATATGGCACTAGACGACTTAGAATCTGCCGTTTCGCCTCTAATAGATAAAGCCTTGAGCGAAGGTATAAACAAATCAAAAATTTTAGAAACTCTGAAAAACATTTTGGAGAGTAAGTGATGGATTTTTCAATTAAGATGAATGATACTGCTATCAAATTTTACAAATTTGAGCACGGTCCTATAAATTTGGAACTGGAAAAAGGTATGGCTATGGCTTATCTGGGAAGGAACGGAGCCGGCAAAACAACTACACTGAATATGATCGCAGGGCTTTTATCTCCTGATTCCGGTGCTATTGAAGTAATGGGATATGATACAAAAAAGAATCATGAAAAATGGAAAACTCAGATTGGTTTTGTTGATAGCAGTCCAAGATTCTACTACACAAAACCGATGAAGCATTTGAAATTTCTATCTTCTTTTTATCCAAACTGGTCTTGGGACTTGTGCCACAGAGTAGCAAAAGTTTTGCACCTGGATCTTGATGATAAAATTCATCACATGTCTAAAGGGCAGAAAATGAAACTTTCTATAGTTGGTGAGCTGGCTAAACAGCCAAATTTGCTACTATTGGATGAACCAATGGACGGATTGGATCCGATTGTGAGAGATGACTTTGCAGAGCTTCTTTATGAGTATATGGAAAATGAAGAACACTCTCTTATTTACTCAACTCATATTATTCCTGAAATTGAAAGAATGGTAGACAAAGTAACTTTACTGGATAACGGAAACATCATGTCAAGCGAATACAAAGAAGACATGATAGAAAAATGGCGCAAATTTGATTTAAATATCTCAAGCCAGCTGGACAGTAAACCATTTATCCTAAGACAAGAAGATCATAAAGAATATTTGACTATCACGACAGATGATTATGAAGAATGCAGAAAGCATCTAGCTGAGCTTAACATAGAAGTCAGAGATTCGCATTATATGACAATTCAGGAAATAGTTCTGACAAAATTGAGGTAGGGATGCTGCAAGTAATAAAATATTATCTAATGTTTAGCAACAGATATCTTTGGCTGGTCAGTATCTATGCAGGATTGCATATACTGCAGTTTATCTTTGGGAATGATGCGCCTAGACCATCTGCGGATTTACTGTTTGTATTCTTAGCCTTGCCGTTTAGTGATATGTTTTTAGGTGTTGTTAAGCTTGGAAAAATCAAATTCGTATTTAACGAACTTCCATTAAGTTTTGCAAAAATAAATCTAGCAAAAATGACTACGATTTATATTTATATACTGACATACTTTGGCATTTCAATTTTGAGTGCATTTTTTCAGGACTATAGTATTGAATCTATAATAGCAGAGATGATGGAGCTTTCCAGCTATTGTATTATTTTGATCTCCCTATTAAATAGGCTGGGTTTTGTTTTAGATCAATATAAACATACAAAGATTATCAATATAGCATACTTGCTTACAGCTGGTGCCTTTTTCTATAATATATATCCATGCTCTTGCGAGCTGTATAATTATATAGGCATCTCTTATGGAACATGGGATACTACATTACTGAATTTTGGTATAATGCTAGTATTTACTGCCTCAGAGCTAATTATGCAGTATGCAAACAGGAACAGAATAAAATATGTGGGACAAACAAAACTATTTTAGAGATAGAACATGCTACAAGTAATAAAATATTATATGACATCCAGTTTCGGTTTATTGCAGCACATTGCACTTATCATGTTTATTGTGCTTTATGCCTTAGTCAATGGAAGTAAAATAACAGAAGATATGTTCTTCATTGCATCAGGTTTATCAGTAGCTTACTTTGGAATGTTTACCGGATTTTTTAAGAAACAGAAATATAACACTCTTCTCAGCAGTGATATACCTCTGAGCTGGTTTAAGCTTCATATTGCCAAGTTCATAAGCTATTATTTATACATAATACAATATATTCTCTGGTTTGTATTATTCGCAGAAATTACAGGAGAGGATAGTTTTGATGTTGTTGAATATATGATAAAGCTAATGCCGATTTATTACATCACCTCTTCTTTAATTGGTAAAGTCAAGTTGTTCCGAGATAATCAAAACAAGATAAATATGCCAAATCTTGTTTATATGATAATCGCATTTATGGGTATGTTTTTATTTTTCAATATCCCATCAATAGAATCTAATTCATATGGTGAGTTTCTTTTGAAATATGGAAATATGCTTATTTATTTAGTTGCACTTCTGCTGTTTACATCTTTGGACTTTTTTACTATGTATTTGAATCGCAATCTAAAGATAATTGCTTAACTCAGAATTTGAGGCGCACAATGCTACAAGTAATAAAATATTATATGACATATAGGTATGGATTAGTATTAGTCTTTGCGATGCTGACTTTGATAGTACTGACTACTTTGATAACTGGTCGGGATATTAATTATTCGATGGGAATGCTTTCTGCAGGTCTAATGATGCCTTATTTGATAATTTTTAATGGACTTTGGAAAAAAGACAAATTTGATAGCATTACATATGATTTACCTTTAAGTTTTATAAAAATGAATGTAGCTAAGTTTACAAGTTTTTATATTTATTATGCTGTGTATGCTGCAGGAATACTTGCTATTGGTGCAGTTCAAGGTATAAATATGCTAGATTTAAGTATCGATATTCTTGAAGGTTTCTCTTTTATTTACTTCATTATCTCTATGTTTGGAAAAGTTATCTATCTGACGGATAAGAAGACTTTTTTAAATATTCCGAATCTGATTTATATATGCGCTGCAGTTACTGCTTTTATGTATTATGCTGGTGATACCTCTGAAATATATGCGCAGATGGGCATGGAGTCTAAAACTACAGTGATTATTCTATATAATCTGGCAGTGCTTCTGCTGTTTACATCTTTGGACTTTTTTACTATGTATTTGAATAAAAATAAACTTTCTGTTGCATAATGTAAGAGAAGAGGTAATTATGCTACAAGTAATAAAATATTATATGACATATAGGTATGGTCTCATGCTGCAAGTAGGTATACTGTTGCTTATGTCCTTGTATTCACTAGTATTTGCAAGTGATATTATAGAGATTAGTTCATTCATTACAGGTGGCTTGATAGTATCCTATTGGTCAATCTTCACAGGATTTGTTCGGAAACAAAAATTTGATGTAATCTATAATGATTTACCTATCAGCAAGACAAGTTTGAATGCAGCAAAGTATATCAGTTATTATATTTACTTAGCCTTTTATTTCTCAATTTTTGCACTATACGCACTCATTTTTGGAATTGAAATTTTACCTGTTATGAGTAGATTGATGAGCGGAATCGTATTTATATTCATTTTTGCTTCTGTGAGTGGTAAAGTGATATTTTTTGAATACAAACTTACATTTTCAAATCTGTCGAATCTTGTCTACTTAATTTTGGGGATTTTGGGAATATATTATAGGTTTAGTTCACCTACTCCGGATCACATAAATCTCAACGGGTATATTCCACATTTAGATTATTTAATAAGAAATCTGGCAGTGCTTCTGCTGTTTACATCTTTGGACTTTTTTACTATGTATTTGAATAGAAATAAGTTAGTAATCGGTTAAACAAAACATTAAGTGCAGGAGGCAGATATGTTACATATTATCAGATATTATCTTTTTTATAAGTATGGGCTATTGCTGCAGACGGCTACTCTGTTGTTTATCTTCTTATTTACATTTATGATTGGCAGAGAAGCGGAGAATATGGTTGGAGTAACAACTGCCGGGCTGATATATGCTTACTGCTATATGTTTGATTGTTTTGGTATCTATACTCCGAAATTTGACTCTATAGATACGACTTTGCCAATGAGCTTCATGAAACTGCAAATGGCTAAGTATTTCAGTTTTCTGGTGTATTTGGTTTACATACTTTTTGCATTTTATATTTATGCTGTAATAATGGATAAAGATGTAACTGAGGTTATGAAACTGACTTTGCAGGCTTTATCATTGATATTTATTATGATTTCAGGCTTTGGCAAAATCAAATACTTGAGCAGCAAAAGTACATTTGTTAATATCCCGAATGCTGCATATTTAGCCTTGGCAGTATTTGTCACCTTTTATATGTTGGAATCTACTATACCGGATGATTCAATGTATGGTTCTCTGATTAAGGCAGAAGATATTATCCAGGTAAATATTAAAGCATTGGTGTTGATGCTATCTGCGGACTTTATATCACAATATCTCAATAGAAATAAAATCGTGAGGGCATGATGTTAGAAATTATCAAATATTATGTGTTATACAGACACGGGCTTCCTATACTGGCAATCAGCTCACTATTAATACTGCTAAATTTGGTGTTTTTTAAAGAAGATTCAATGGTTTTACACACTATAATATTTGCGGTATTCTATCCATATATAGATATGTTTTCAAGTAAAAAAGACCATGATATACTGAGGTATATCGATTCGAAGCTTCCATTGAGTTTTAATAAACTTTGGATGGCAAAGAGTATCTGTTTGAGTTTATATCTGACTTTTTTGAGTACTTTATATGGATTAGTTCTGTTTGCAACATCGCCTGACAAACTATATGATATAACTAATTTTACTTTTTTTGTGCTAACAATGTTTGTTGTCTTTTTTGTAGTTGGTAAAGTGAAGCTCTATAGGAGAGGTAATGTTAAATTAATTGGTCAAACTATTTTATCTATCATATTGTTGTTCATTATGTTAGTAGTAGTACTAATGTTCCCATTTATTCTTAGGCCAATGGACAATTTAATATCATACAACCTTATAACATTTGCGCTTCCACTTGCAATTATACATTTGATAGATTATTTGATGGCTAAATCAAACAAATTTAATGTCAGGAGTACAATATGATAGCTATACTAAAATATTATATTTTCTTCCGGCACGGGCTTCCCATGCTGGGCGGAGGCATTGCTTTTATGCTACTAACACAATTTGTGTTTGCAGATAGTGGAATTGGCCAAGTGATTTTGATATTATTAATGTTCCCATATTTAGATATGTTTTCAAGCTATAATGAAGTGTACAGTTTGAGATCAATAGATACATCTCTGCCTTTGAGCTTTAACAAAATTTGGCTGGCTAAGTCTATATGCTTGGGGATATATTTTATAATATTATCGCTTGTATACTACTATACAAATTTTGTTGATAATCCGGAAATACTAACAAGCTTTCCTAAGTTTATGTTCTTTGGAGTAGTCATGTTTATGATGCTTTTTGTCATGGGAAAATATAAACTTTACACTAAAGGGAACAAGAAACTAATCATACTAACTGCCAGTTCAGTTGCTGTGTTTATTTTAATTCTTGTCGGCATAAAACTATTGATGGATGTTATTCCTGAAGATGAAATATTACTATCCGGCTTGGCAACTTTTGTTTTTCCAGTAGCTTTTGTGCATCTATTTGATTATGCATTTGCGAAATCAAATAAACTATATGCATTGGGGGGGAAATGATAGAGGTTATTAAATATAACATAATGAGATATCATGGACTGCCTCTGATAATTATCGGAATTTTTCCTGCAGTTATTTTGGATTTGTTTTTATTCCAGGATCTTACAACGGTGCTTGTAGTGCCTTTAGTAAGTTTAAATCATCCATATTTTGATATGACGTCTAAAGATTTAGTAGGGACGGGGTTTAAAACCATAGATCAGTCTTTACCTTTATCTTTTAACAAAATTTGGTTTGCTCAGTTGTTAAGTATTTTGATTCTTTCTAGTCTTTTCTTTCTAATTTATTTGCCAATGATTGTATACTTAGGATATGATTTTTTTCAGACTCTTGATAAAATTATCTTCAATTGGCTGATAGGATACAGCATAGTATTTACATTGGGAAAATGGATTTTATTCAAATTGAAAAGCTTTGCACTGATATTGCTTTCTTTGATAAGTCTATTTGGAATAGCAGTATTTATTTTCAATCAGTCAGAGATTTTTGAGATGCTGCAAAATGCAATTGGCATAGAACAGAACAATCCTTTAATGGTGCTTGTGTACATCATCCTGATGTTATTTCTTATAGCAGAAGACTATTTTATAAGCTATTTAAATAGAAATAAAATAGTGGGTTTATCATGATACAGATTTTAAAATACTATTTTACACAAAAGGAAGCATTCCCGAGATTGTTCTATTTGTTGCTGGTGGTGTCAACTTTAACTTTTGTTATGAGTGATACTTTTGAACCGGATGCAATTTTAAGTCTCCTTTTTATGCTGAATATGTATTTCTTCATTTTTACTCAGCCTTATATTAAAAATGAAGTAAATATTTTAGGCAGAGAGCTACCGCTTAGCCATGCTAAGCTTTGGATTGCTAAGTTTTTGGTATTTTATACTTTTATGTTTTTTTTGAATGCAATTGGTATTTGTTATAAAATGTATGAAGGACAAACGGCAAGTGAAGCAATAACTGAAACTTTAGAGTGGCATACATTTGTATATATGGTTATGTTTTTATTAGGACGTTGGGCAATATTTAAATACAGAAATCCAAGTTATCTAATTGCTTCAATTGCGGGTATGTTTTTGCTTATAGCTTCTAATGTACTGGTTACTTCTGAAGTGCATTTCGATGCTAATAATCATTTATTACAAGTAGTATTAAGTGTTGGATTTATGTTCCTGATTTCTCTAATTGATTATTTACTGGACAGGCTAAAAAACAAACAGGATATGGACTAATGTGGACTATAATCAAGTATTATATCTTTACTAGAAACAATCTTTTGATGTTGATATTATTTTATCCTTTTTTTCTGACTTTAAGTAAAATCGGTGGTTTGCATATCGCATCAGCGATGAGCAATATGGACATTGTTCTTTATCCGTTTATTTACTTTGGATTTTTTGTGAATACCGAGAAAGCTTCACTGGAAAAACTACCCATCCATTTGGATAAGATTCGTTATGCAAAAAGTTCATCTCTTTACTTAATAACCTTGTTTATGCTTGCCCTGAATTTGATATTAATATCAATTCTAGATGAACTCACTCTTACTGCTGTTGCATATAGCTTTTTTAGAGTCAATATATTATTTGCTTTAGCTATACTCTTTTCAAAAGTAATTTTTCAGAATTATATACCTTTTAAAGCAGAGGAATTTAAGACTATACCTTTTAAATCGATTCCGATCTTAGTATTTATAGCTTTTCATTTTTATGTATTTCAGGATAATTACTTCATCCAAATTGCACTAAGTTTAGTCTTTTATCCAATATTTGAGTTTTGGGATTTTTATATTATAAATAAATATACAACATCTAAATTAAGTGTATTTAAAGCCTAATAAATTTTTTAATATTAGGCGAATTGAAAATTTAGTTTTATCACAAACAATAACAATTAAATAATATTATTAGATAATTGACGTCCTATTGGTATATTATAAATCACGAATAGGATTTCAAATGAAAAATATCATTATTTTGATTGCAATTGTTCTACTTTCTTCCCCATTGTTTGCGCAGAAAGTAATCACTCCCAAAGATCAAAATCCTGATGAAGCAGTGAGATTTGGTATTATTCCCGGACTAAACATTAATATGGCGGGTATTGGTTATCAAAATCTTAGCATGGAAGGGGGAAACTTTATTGATAAAGTAACCAACGACGGTACTTCACTAGCTCCTTATATAGGTGCATTTGCTGAATACAGATCAGGCGACTGGTGGAATCTTCAGTTAAGATTAGCTTATGATTCCAGAAATGCTAATGTTGTGGATGAAACTTACACACCTAATCCGGAATTTGATTTAAAAGCTTCTTATTTTGCTGTTGAGCCAATTTTAAAAATCAGCACTGATGCTTTGTTTGGTATTGAACCTTACTTTGGTCCTGTGTTATCATTTAATATGAGTGGTCAATATACTTATACTCCATCCGGAGCATCAGCTCCTACTGAAGTGGATGTAGATGTTAAAAACATGAACTCAATGGCTTATGGTGTTAATATTGGTGCTACTTACGACTTTAAAGTTACTGAAGTCAGCAAGTCTAGTGACTTTATGCTTTCTCCATTTGTCGAATTTGCCATGATTGCTAATCAAAGAGCAAGTGATTTCGATGGGATGCAAAACTCATTTGATGATGTTTGGTCTACTTCTTCTATCAGATTTGGAGTTATGGCGTATATTCACACTCCACTTAATGACGGGGCTCCTGAAAACAACTTCAATAAAGCTACCTTGAATACTCCTCAAAACGGGAATGTTTACATCAGAAAAGTTGATGAAGCTTTTCCTTTGGCAAGTGTTGTGTTCTTTGATGTAGATAATCAAAATATTCCAGCTAGGTACATACTTCTAGATAAGGAACAAGCAGAGAATTTTTCAGAGGATGATTTGAAGGATCTAACTGAAAATAAAAACTTAAATAATATGAGCAGAACAGAACAGCAAATGTATGTTTATTATAATCTATTAAACATCTATATTGCCAGAATGAAAGAACATGACGATGCAAAAGTAAAGCTTGTTGGCTCAGCTCCTGTTAGTGATGATGGCGAAGTTTTGGCTCAAAAAGTTAAAGACTATATGGTAAATATTGGTGGTATAGATGAAAGCAGAATTGAGGTGATTGGTCAAAGAATGCCTGACATTCCTTCCGGTACTTCTGCTACTCCTGCTTCTGAAAAAGATAATATCCGTGCTGAAAACAGACGAGTGTCTTTGATGTTTGACAAAATCGAAATGTATGATCCTGTCTGGATCAGAACTGTTGATGAGGCATCTGTTGACAATGATATTATTGTGTCTATTGATCCTACTCAAGAGTTTGACTCATGGAATGTAGTCGTAACAGATGATGCAGGTCAATCTTTCAGTTACGGACCATTTGTAACTCATAACGAAAGGATAAATCCAATCAACTTGCTAAAAGGCAAAGATGAGGGTGACTTTACTGCAAACATTACTATTAAGACTAACAGTGGTGAGTTAGTAGAATCAGGCGAATTCAATCTTGAAAAAATCGTGGATACAAAATCAATTGGTAATAGATTCTCTATTTTATTTAACTATGCTCAAGCAGATGCTGTGATAGCAAACGAGCAAACTTTAAGAAATGACATGGCTGCCAAAATCGGAGAAGGTAACAAAGCGATGATTCACGGCCACACTGATTTGATTGGATCTACTTCTGTAAACAAACGCTTATCACTAGAAAGATCAACAGAAGTAAAAGATATTTTTGATGATCAATTTAAAAAAGAATCTAAAAATGTTTATACAGAAGCTATTGGATACGGAGAAGCCTTTACTCCAACAACATTTGACAATAGCCTTCCAGAAGGTAGATTCTATAACAGAAACGTGATTATAGACGTGATTCCTTTGAAAAACTAAAATAGATATCCAGACTATTTTTCATACTTGAAGAGGTGCAAGAGATTGTGCCTCTTTTTTTTGGTGTTGTTGTCTCATTAGTGAATATTATAACTCTTTTCTCAAACTACCCATATATTAGTGCCCAGTGGGTCAATTCAAGGGAGGCTTTCTTTTAAGAGAAAAAACAACTAGTAGTACCTCGATTACTCCGCACTTCAGATCCTTTTGCTACAAAAGAGGGAATAATATAGCCGGCTTGAAATGAATACCGTAGAGGCTGTCTCATAAGTAAAAAATTTGTGTTGTTTGATCAATATTTGTGGTATCAAACACCCCGTCTCGCTTTGCGATCCACCCCTCTTTGAAAAGAGGGGAATTTTTTAAGTTTACTTATCTAATAGCTAGTTAGTGATGTAATGACAAATTTCACATGCCCCTTCTTCTCAAGCGATGTGCTGAGCATAGCCGAAGTAAAGGGGTGCCCGAAGGTCGGGGTAGTTGGAGGCAATTTAATAATTTTTTTGACTTATGAGACAGCCTCTATAATATTCAAATGAGCATTTTAGGATAATATTTGCTTTCTCTAGTTACACATTTTGGTAACTCTGATGCTGATTCTTCTATTTTGTTTTCGGATATTTTCTACTTCAAGCTTTGGCATTTTTTTAGCTTCTTCGTAGCTAGGTTCTTTTACTTTAGGCATGGTTGCGCCTAATCCAACAGCACCAATGATTCTGTCTTCCTGCACGCCTTGTGTAGTCAGCCAGTCCCGAACTCTTTTTGCTCTAAGTTCAGAAAGTCTCTGATTAGTGTAAGTATCACCTTCACTGGAAGCATGTCCTTCGATAATAATTTCCATATTATCGCACTGGTTAATATACTCAAGCATTTTTGCGAGACTTTTTGCAGTTTTTGGATTATTGAAATCGAATCTGCTGGAATTTACCAGGAAGTGTATATCAGGGAAATCTGTTCGTATTGTTTTCGGAGGATCTGCAGGACAGCCGTTTTTTCCTCTTTCTAATGAGTGAATGCCCGGAGTGTGAGGGCAGTCATCCACACCGTCTATGATGTCATCAGCATCTGTGTCCGGATTGTTCGGATCAGTTTTTGTGACATTAACTTCTTCGAAGTCATTCAGCATATCAGCATCTGTATCGACAAGCTTAGGATTTGTTTTATGCATCTGCACTTCCAGGCCGTCTGCTATTCCGTCTTCATCAGTATCCAGGCGAATAGGGTTTGTTTTATGTATTTCAATTTCTTCGTAATCAGAAAGTCTATCTTCGTCAGTATCTTTTTCAAGAGGATTGGTAGAAAATTTTAGCACTTCATCGCCATCAGAGAGACCGTCTCCATCAGTATCTGCAATAAGAGGATTAGTCATATATTCCAGAACTTCCTGACCGTCCTTTAAGAAATCCTCGTCTGAGTCTGCAATGTTAGGATCTGTTTTATATACATGTATTTCCTGATAATCTTCAATTCCGTCTCTATCAGAATCAACTAGAAGCGGATTAGTTGAAGAAGTATGTAATTCATATCCGTCTTTAAGTCCGTCATTATCTGTGTCGTGTTGAGTCGGATCTGTTTTGTGGATAAATACTTCGTCTCCATCTGAAAGACCATCAGAGTCTGAATCAACAAGTACAGGATCAGTGTTGTAAAGAGTGACTTCATCTCCGTCTATAAGTCCGTCTTCATCTGAATCAGGATTTATAGGAGAAGTTCGTCTGGTAATTTCTTCACCGTCGTTAATGCCGTCACTGTCACTGTCCATCATTAGCGGATTAGATTTATAATTTTCAACTTCTTCATAGTCAGTGAGATTGTCTTTATCTGTGTCAATATCCAAAGGATCAGTTCTGTATTTATTTGCTTCCTCGCCATCATCCAGACCATCCCCGTCGGTATCTTCTTCGTAAGGATTTGTGCCAAGTTTTTCTTCCTCTGTATTAGTCAGACCGTCAGAATCAAAATCATCATTCGTAAAGAAGTAATAGCTAAGCCCTAGTCCGAATGTCATGTATTTATCATCAGAGGGACTGTCTTCATGTGCAAGATCATCCAAATAGTCAGTTCCTGTAATGCGATAAAGAGCTTTTCCACTTATTACTATATCCGGTGTGATATTTATCTCAAAACCGAACCCAATTGGGAAGACTATTTTTGATTTTTCATATTTACCGATATAGTTATTAGGCAATGTGCCGCCATTCCCGGAAGCACCGGATCTTGGTTCCCAATCAAGATATGAAAGACCTACGATTATTGAAGGGACTATGTCTTCTTTAGTAAAAAGATTGTATGCAAAAAGAAGATCGAAAGAAGTAAGTCTTACATTGTTTTTGGGCTGGATGAAAGAAAGTAGTTGATTCCCATGTCCGTCAGTAAAGAAATCGCCATATTGAGCGCCTTTGCCATAATAATCATCATACTTGTTTAGGTAAACTAAATCAGTTTTAAAGACAACAGCTCCCAAACTAAATGAACCAATAACTGAAAGTTCATTATAGATATTGTACTTTAGATAAATGTCTCCGTTTAAACCGAACTGATTATCTGTAAATTCGCCCCAGTATTTCACAAATCCTGCGTTAAATCCGGCAGAAAGGCGTTGTGCTTCACTTTTTGCCAACAAGACGGGAGAGGCTATAAGAAATAAAATCAATACTAATATGCTTGTCTTTTTCATTCGCTTTTGATTTATTTTGTCACTGCCCTACTTCTATAAAACCGTATTTAGATGGGACAGATGCTGTTTTTACAAATTCACTTTTATTTATAAACCTGACAAGTTTCAAAGTTTCAATATTTATTAAACTTTAACATTTCTTGTTTTTTAGTCTACGATGTGGAATGAACAATATACAAAAAAGGATAGTCATTTTGCAAAAATTGGGAACATTTTAAACTATACTTACTTTATAATTCAGTATTTGTTGTACTGAGAAAGTCGAGTAAAGATTTAGATTAATATGTATAATAAATAGTTATAGTAAATAAAGAATATCTATTTGATATAGTTATTTAGACGGTGTATTTTTGCTTCAAATAAAAAAGGAGAATACATTATGCAGTTCAGTGCAAAACAAACTACACTAATTTTTAGTATAATAATATTTCTATGCTTTACTCCATTGCTCTCGCCTGCGATTGCGCTGGCGTTGGGAATTTTACTTTCGGTTCTGGGTATTAAACAGGATGCCTCTAAAAAATATACATCACTTGCACTGCAAGCTTCAATTGTATTAATGGGATTCGGAATGAATCTGGCGCAAGTTGTTACAGCTTCAAAAGCGGGATTTGTGGAAACAGCAATTTCAGTCACATTTGTTATTTCTGCCGGAATGCTTTTAGCCAGACTTTTCAAAGTAGAATCAAATATTGGTATGCTGATTTCTGCCGGAACAGCTATTTGCGGTGGAAGTGCTATTGCAGCTGTAGCACCAATTATCAAAGCTAAGAACTATCAAATATCATTCTCCTTAGTTGTAATCTTTGTATTAAATGCATTAGCTTTGCTTATTTTTCCGGTACTTGGGCATTATCTCGGATTAAGTCAGGAGGTTTTTGGACATTGGGCAGCAATTGCCATTCATGACACTAGCTCAGTGGTAGGTGCAGGAGCGGAATATGGCGCAAAAGCTTTAGAAATAGCAACTACTATAAAGTTAATCAGAGCATTATGGATAATACCTGTCTCATTTGTGATTGTGCTTTTTAGAAAAGATAAGTCAGGAGGTAAAGTAAAAATTCCGTGGTTCATTGGCTTGTTTGCGTTGGCGATACTAACAGCACATTTATTCCCTCAGGCTGCCGATACCTACTCACATTTTGCCTGGTTAGGCAAGCGAGGAATGGTAATAGCCTTATTTTTGATTGGAGCTAATATTTCATTTGCAGAGGTCAAAGAAGCCGGATTCAGAAGTTTTCTTCTTGGAGTAATTCTATGGATTATCATTGGAGTTGGCTCTCTGATATCAATCAATCTTTTTGGAGTTTAGGTAGAGTAATTTAAATATGATTAAGTAGAGAGGGTTCTAGATACTAATGCTTTAAAATAGTAAAAGCAACTCTCACTCAAATTCCTTATTTTCGCAATATGCCAAATAAGACATACGATATCGTTTTTATATCAATGACCGATCCGGCTACGGATGCGCGTACATTGAACTTAATCAACTACCTTAGAGGTGTTGGTAAAAGTATATTGTATGTGGCGGTAGCAAGTTCAACACCAAACCTGCCGAAAGGTGTTGAGTTTATTCCTATTCAATTGCAGGAAAAAAGAGTTTATAAGCAAATCAGAGAGTTTAAAAAGAAACTTGCTCCATTAGATATTAAATGTAAAAATATCTGGGCTTCTGATTTATATGTCCTGCCTGCTGCTGCAAAAATCAAAAAAGCTTCTAAGGCTAAACTTATTTATGATTCCCGCGAAATATATTCTGCATTAGGGCCACTTGCAGGCCAGAAACTGAAACAAGCAGTAATCACTTATCTTGAAAAGTATTATATCAGATTTGTGGATCACTTTGTAGTTTCAGGTGATATGGATGCAGCTTATTTAAAAAAACATTTACGCACATCTAAGCCATTTTCACTGGTGATGAATCTACCTTATACTAAGGATAAGATTGAATCTGATATCATTCGTGAAAAGTTTAATTTATCCTCAGATACAAAAATAATTCTCTATCAGGGAATGATATTAAAGGGGAGAGGCTTACTTCCTGCTCTTAATGCTCTGAAATATTTAGAGAACACAGTTCTTGCAATAGCCGGCGAAGGTGCTTATAAAGAGGAATATGAGAGGATAATCGAAGATAAAAACATGCTGGATAAAGTAGTGTTTATCGGTAAGATAGACTATAAAGATTTGCATGAATGGACTTGCGCTGCTGATATTGGTATCGTTTATATTGAGCCTATAAGCTTTTCTTATGAACTTGCCTTGCCCAATAAACTTTTTGAATATGCGATGGCGGAGCTTCCTTCACTGGTGTCTGATTTGCCTGCGATGCGGCAGATACTTGAAGAATTCCAAATTGGTGAGCTTCTTCCTGTAAATGCAGATGATGAACTTTTCGCTGCGAAATGTCGCCTTCTGTTAGAGCATTCAGATAGATATAAAAGCGAATGCAAAAAAGCTGTGTTGAAATATAACTATGCTGCACAGCACACCACGATTTCGGAGATTTTCAAATAATGTATCTTTTACTTGTTTTGCAACAACTGATAGCTTCGGGCACTCACGTTCTGGCTAAGTCTGTTACTATGGAATTGCCGCCTGCAACTGTTTTATTATATAGAGCTTTACTAGCTGCCGGCATTTACAGTGGCTACATCTTTTTTAAAAAGAAGAAGCTAAAACCTTTGGAGAGGCAGGATTGGTGGAAGTTTTTGCTAATGGGTATTATAAATATTCCGATTAATCAATTTCTGTTTCTAACAGGAGTGCAACTTAGCTCACCACCCAATATTGCCCTTGCGTATGCTCTGACTCCTGCATTTGTTCTTATTATTGCTACTGTATTTTTAAGAGAAGCAATAAATTGGAAGCGGACATTAGGAATTGGAATAGCAATAATAGGCACAATTCTTATTCTTGCAGAAAAGGGTTTTGATATAAACTCGGACTCTTTCCTGGGTGACATAATGGGGCTTACAGCAAGCTTTTCATGGGCCATTTACACTATACTCGGTAAAACACTTTCAAGAAAGTACGGCGCTGCATATATGACAGGTGTGGCGATGATAATGGGACTATTGACTTATATTCCGGTATATCTGTTTCACCCGGCTGAGTTTGTATTTACTGAGATAACAGGAACGCAGTGGCTTCAGATATTTTACCTGGGAGCAATTACTTCCGCAGTGGGTTATGCGCTTTGGTATCTGGCTTTAACAAAAATAGATGCATCCAAAGTCTCTGTTTTTAATAATATCCAGCCTATTTTTACCACTATTTTATCAATGATATTCTTTGCCTATGCACCTTCGTTTGTGTTTATGATAGGCGGTTTGTTGATTATCAGTGGTGTAATTGTTACTCAGAAGGGATAAGTAAGTTTGCTAACTAATTATAATTTGTAACGTATGCTTATATTATTGCTATAATGATTTTATAGCAATAAATAAGTATTTACATCACAAAATTAAATATGTTGCTTAGAATGTATCTATAATGGCAACATAAGGAGACTTGCATGGATTATAGAGAAATGACTGCCCCTTGTGGTATTCCTTGTTTTGAATGTGGCGCTTATAAAGCAAAATCAAATGAGCAAGTAAAGAAGTTTATTTCGGTAAACCTTGGAATGGATTTCGACAAATCAGAATGTTCCGGTTGTAGAAGTAGAAAAGGAATTGGTTTTTTATCTGAGAAAAACAATGTCTTTCCTGAAGGAAAAATCTCTTTATTGAATGATAATGGACAGTGCAAAATTTACTTATGCACGCAGGAAAAAGGGATCCACAACTGCAGTGAATGTTCTGACTTCCCTTGCGATCACCTTCAACCGCTGGCGGATAGATCTAATATGATTCCGCATAATCTGAAAATTTACAACTTAAGTTTAATAAAGAAAATTGGCTTAGAAAAGTGGGCAACTGAGAAAGCAGGCAAAATTATGGTGGAATATAAAACAAAGAAATTTGATGAGTAGAATATACTGCATAATAGTAAAAAACATACAGAACAAAGAAAGTGTCTGGTACTAAGTAAATCTGCAATATTTGCAGAGGAAAAAGATGTTGTCTTATAAGTGAAAATATAAAGAATATCGCCCAAACTATTCCGCTTTGGACATCCTTTCATTTTGGGAAATTATAAGATTAAACATTCAATTTTTACTTTTATGATAAGCTTTTTTATAGATATTTAAATGTTTTTATATCTCAACTCACTCAGGAACTAACACTAACAGGTGGCTTCTTGAGTGAGTTTTTTTATGCCTTCTTGTGGAATACTTTTGCCCATTAATAACAATATCTTTTGTATTTTAGGATATTGGATTTATTATATTTAATGATATAAGAGATACTATGGTTCTGGAAAATAAAAGCAGATGGGCTTTACTTATTAGCATGTTAGGATTTTCAATTTGGTTTGGAGCAAATATTATTAGATCCGCTTTTGCTTATAGCCTATTAAATATTGAAAACGGTATGCCTCTGAATATGAATATTCCTGCAGAAAATTTAATTTTTGCAGTAAGACAGTACGCTGAAATGTTTTTCTATCCTGACTTAGGTTACGGATTATTTTTTATAGGCATATTACTACTAATATTCCTTAATCGTAAGTCTATTAAAAATTATGGCTGGATTATGATGACGGGTCTATTTTTATTGATTGGTTTGCCAGGTGAACTTTATAATCACTATCTTGACTGGCGATTAATCAACGACTTCAAAGATAATTTTATTCAAGATATTTATGCAACTCAAATAAAAGATTACTTCTTAATTCGTTTTCAAAGCAATGGTATCAAAGTGTTTACAGTGCTGTCTTTCTTTTCAAATATATCAGCAGCTGTGTGCCTTATTTATCAGCCTCTTCAGAGATTTATTAATAAATCGGAAAATGTAAAAAATGAAGCCTAAAGAACTGCATAAAGAACTATTGGAAATAGCAAAAAATCTGGGTGTAAAAGTCCGTAAAGGTGATGGAAAATTCAGAAGCGGACTCTGCATGGTTAATGATGCACCAGTTATTGTAATAAATAAAACTACTCCGGTTGAAGGTGCAGTATCTGTTATTGCAAAAGGTCTGGCATCTTTAGAAATTGAGAACATTTTTATCAAACCGGCTGTAAGAGATTACATCGAGCGCGAAGCAGATTTAGCAACAGGAGAGAAAGACTTCGAATTCAAAGTAAATTACTAAGTCAATTTTTATGCTCTAAAGAAACTTAGTAAATATTGCTTCGTTTAATGTTTGGAGGTAATCCTTTAACAAGCTATATTAATTCTTTACATACCAAAAAAAAGCAGCAGCATGAGAGAGAAAAACAGCATTAATATATTAGTTGCCGCAGGGGGAACAGGCGGTCACTTATTTCCGGCTCTTGCAGTCGCAAAGGAAATAGAAAAAACTTCTGAAAAAGAAGTAAAGCTATATTTCACCGGCAGACCTGACAAAATCGAAGCTGAAAAAATTCCTGCTTTGGGCTATCCTTTTATTCCGATGAATATATCAGGTTTAGTCAAAAAAGTATCTTTTGCAACTCTTATGTTGCCATTCAAAATATGGCGATCCACAAGAAAAATCAAAAAGCTGATCAAAAGAGAGAAAATTGATGCCGTAATTGCGGCAGGTGCTTATATCAGTTATCCTCCGGGAATTGCCTCATCAATAACGAGAACTCCGTTGTTTTTATTAGAAGCAAATGTTAATCCGGGTAAGACAATAAAATCTCTTGCAAATAAGGCTAAGAACATCTTTATTTCTTACGAGGAAAGCAAATCTTTCTTCCCTTATGAGCAACAGCACAAACTGATTTACACAGGCAATCCAATACGTGACAACATACTGATCATGCCGGAGCAAGGGAAAGCAAAAGAAGAACTTGGCTTCGAGCGAGATAAGAAATTAGTTTTTGTTTTTGGAGGCAGTTTAGGTGCAAAATCCATAAATGAAGCGATGAGCAAATATCTGGCTAACTTAGGCAATTTGGATATAAATATATTATGGCAGACTGGAAAAAACTTCCAGACTCCCAAAATTCTTCCTAAAAATGTAAAAGCTGTAGAATTTATTGATGATATGAATATAGCTTATTCGGCTGCTGATTTGCTTATTTGCAGATCCGGCGGAACTACTGTTGCTGAAATCTCTGCGATTGGCAAGCCTTCTATCCTTGTGCCGCTATCTACTGCATCTAATAATGAGCAGGCGCATAATGCAAAAGCACTTATGGAAAACAATGCTGCAATTATGATTAGCGATAAAGATATTGCTGATAAACTGCTAAGCGAACTAAAAGCTCTAATCTCGGATGAAAAGAAATTGGCTAATATGTCCAGTAAAGCAAGATCACTGGGTAAACCATTTGCAGCAAAAGAATGTGCAAATATCATACTGGAAGCACTAACTCCTAAGGTAAAACATGAGGAAGAAGAAGCAGTAGAATCATAGTACAACAAACCTACTATATCTTTCACTTAGTAATAAAAATGATTAACTTTGTAGATTATGTTTAGTAAATCAGCAGTACAATCAGGATATGTCAAAAAATAATGCAGCAAAAAAATTGCTTAATAGCTTTATCTCTCTGTTTCTGAGAAATAAAAGATATGATAAAGGAATCAATCCTGATAAAGTCAAGAAAATACTGGTCATCCGAAACGATGCTCTGGGTGATATGCTTATTACAATGCCGGCAATTGCTTTACTCAAAAAAGCTGCAACTCATGCAGAAATTCATGTACTTGCTTCTAAGAAAAGCTTTCGATTATTAGAAAATGACTCCAATGTAGACAATCTTCATATTGCTGAAGAAGGGAAGTTGTCCTTCTTTAAACAGATGCTGACTCTACGCAAAGAGAAGTTTGATGTAATTATTTCAACAATTTATGTTGGCATTACCAAGCAAGGATTCATTGCCAATATAATCGGTGGTCGCAAAGCATTCAAATCGCTGCTTTATTCCGGTGAAGAAAAGTATACATATTACAATTTCCAATCTAAAACTGCGGAAAAACAAATTGCAATGTGGGAAAAAATGTATGCGCAATTTGCAGAGACTTTTGCGTTATCCACAAATGTTGATAAGGTTATCCCCTATCTGCAAACGTCCGAATCCGACAAAAAAACACTGAATATACTATTAGAAGAACTTGATCTTAAATATAAAGAATATCTAGTAGTTAACCTGTCTGCAGGTCAGGAAAGAAATAAAATTGTAAAAGAAGACTATGTGGAAATCTTAGACATTCTCCACAGGTTTTTCAACAAAAAAATTGTACTTATCCACATGCCTTCAGAGAATGATTTGGCAGATAATGTGAAGAAAGAATATACAATTGCACTTCCTAAATCTGACATACTAACCATTGCGGAATTGATACGTAATTCTATATTATGTGTATCACCGGACACAGGAATTGTCCATCTTGCCTCTGCTGTCCGAACTCCTACAATAGGGATATTTAACAGTGAATACCACAGCAGATTTTGGGCACCATACAAAGTGCCCGGTGGAAAGATTGTCAACGGAACAAATATGCTGAAAGAATTTGAAGAAATTGTTTCAACACTAGCTTCAAAAACTGGAGAAGAGAATGAGTAAAATTAGAACTATTTACGCAACAAACTATTCTGATATGAAGCTGGGTGGTCAAAAAAGCATGATTTCTCTTCTTGAAAATATGAATCAGGATGAGTTTGAGTTGCATGTAATATGCCCTGAAGAAGGTGAACTCTCAAAAAGATGTAGAGAAATTGGCTGTAAAGTACACTTCCATAGAGTCTGGAGTAGGCGTCCTAAAAACATGATAAAGAGAATCAAATCTTATTACGAATTCCGCAGGATAATGCATGAAAATAAGATTCAGGTTCTTCACTCGGATAATGAATTCGATTCTTTTATTTACGGACGCAGACTTAAGTCTCTCAATGCAAAACAACTTTGGCATTTAAGAGTCGCATTCAAATTCAAATATGATCATATTATTCAGGAAAATGCTGACGCTATAGTAGGCATATCTGAATCAATGAAAGCTAGAATTTCCGAAACGAATTACCATAAATACAGAACTATATATAATGGAGTAGACACAGATAAGTTTGTTCCATTAGATGAAAACCAAAAACTTGAGATCAGAAATAAGCTTGGTATGGATGATTCTTTTTCGATTTTATTCGTTGGACAGCTCAAAGAAGGCAAAGGATTATATGATCTGACAGGAGCCTTCATCAGCTTATGTAAGAAACAATCAAATAATCCTGTTAAATTATATATGCTTGGCTCAGAAATTGACAAAGGTATACAAGCAAAGCTTGAAGCTGTGGTTACAAAAGAAATTCCTGAATTTAAAACTTCTTATATTTTTCCCGGGCACTCCGACTCAATACACGAATGGATGCAAGCAGCAGACATACTTATCCTGCCTTCACATGAAGGTGTAGAAGGAATGGGCCGAGTCCTTTTTGAAGCTATGGCTTGTGGAACTCCCGTTATAGGAACAAACATAGCAGGAATCAGAGATGCAGTAACTGAAGAAACCGGCTATCTTGTACCTGAAAAAAATCCTGAAAAACTTGCAGAAGCTATTGAAAAAATGAGAATGGACAATACGAAATACCAAGAATTTAAGATAAATTGCAGAAAACGTGCTATTGAGCATTTTGATATTAAAATACATGCTCGCAAAATATCAGAAGTTTATAAAGAACTTGCTAACGGAGAGACTAATGTTTAAATATATGTTGTTATGGCTATTTCTACCTGTTTTCTTATTTGCTCAAGAAAACAACGAAGAAGCAAAGAATGAGAAACTGAATATCATATTAGGTAAAGTAAGCCAGGGGCCCGGTGCAGATAGCATCAGTACATATAAATTTGAAGCAGCTTTTACTCTAGCTGTTGGCATGTCACAAAAATATAGACTTATCTCAGCAGATTACAGGGATTCAGTTATAGCCGCACTTCGTGAAGAGAATCCGAATTTGAATATGATTGATATAGCTAATGCTTGCAAAGCTGACATTGTTGCAGCAGCAAACGTAGGAATTCTTAAAAACATGATGCGTGTTGATTTAGCTCTTGCTGATATCAAAAACAAAATTAATCGCAAAGGTGTTGGATATGGTCTTTTGAACTATAGAAAGTTAGATGAAAAGCCTTTATACGATCCGACTCTACTTAAAGCAACACAAAGATCTTTTGCAAATGCTCTTGAAAATGATAGTCTATATCAAGATGCACCGGAAGGATTTAATGTAAAACCGGCTGCTCCGCTGGTTGTTGGTGGTATAGAATTCATCAATGACATGCAGGCACAGGACTCGCTGATGACCTGGGATCTATTTGAAAAGAAAGTTGTTAATTCGTATGACTTATGCGAATCAATCTTCGAAGAAGCCTCTTTCAGCCCCGATTATGCAGTCTATGATATTGATTCCAGAGATTCACTTTATGCCATGTTAAAACTTTTTGGAATAGAAAACTATAATACTCCGTCCGCTGTTGAACTTCAGGGCTTAGCAAAAATTGAAGTGGAATATTACATAACAGGTAAATTTACTCAATTGCCTTTTGCTGCAAGATTGGAACTAAGTCTCTATAGAATAAATCCGCAAGGCAGTTTATTCGAAATAAAAAATGTAAAAGGGCTTTTAAAATTGGACAAAATTGATGAGATGCGAAAAGTTGCCAAAGAACTCACTGATGAACTTCTTAGCATAAGCGAAAAGAAAAAGCAAACTTCCGAATCTGATACAGAATCTAAATAACCCATAGCTATATACAGAAATTATAAAAAGAAAGAGGCATTTTTTTAATGTCTCTTTTTCATTTTATATCCCGAAACATCCACTCAAATAGAACTTCTGGATGCCCAGTAAATTAAATTGACTTAATATCATCTAAAATCATATTCTTTTTTCTTAATTTGCACGGATAAATCAATTGTATACTAAAAATAATTTTATTCGGAGTAATAATGGATATGCATCATCACTCTAGTATAGTTTTAAATGGCAGCAATTTAACATTTGAGCAGGCGATTGCTTTTGCTCTAGGTAATTGCAAAATTGAATTAGATAAAGATGTTAAAGCTAAAGTTGAAGCTAACAGAGAAGCAGTGATTGCTTCTACAAAATCTGGTAAACCTGTTTACGGTTTTACTCGCGGTTTTGGTCAGAATCAGGATGTAGCAGTTTCTGAAGAAGGTTTGATCGAATTGCAGAAGAACCTGATTCGCACGCATTCTATATCATTTGGCAGACCTACTATTAAGCAAATCGCAAAAATGTCTATGCTTTTCAGAGCAAATGCACTTTCAAAAGGTCACAGTGGTATTCGCTTCGAATTACTACAGTCAATTGTAGATTTTGCAAACTGTGATGAAATATATCCATATATACCTGAAGCAGGTTCTTTGGGTGCATCCGGCGATTTATCCCCGCTTTCTCACATTGCTCTAAATTTGATGGGTGAAGGCAAATGTTATTACAATGACGAACTTATTGATGCAAAAACTGCTTTGGATAAAGCAGGTCTTAAACCAATTGAACTTGCAGCAAAAGAAGGTCTTGCATTAAATAACGGTATGCAGTGGTCTAATGCATTTTTAGTATGGAACTTATATCAAATAGAAAAGCGTGCTAATTTGGGGCTTGTGTTTGCTGGTTTAATGTCAGAAATCATGATGGCTTCTGATTTACCTTTCACTCCTGAAATACACGAATTACGTCCTTATCCGGGACAGGCAAAAGCCGCAGCTATTCTTAAAGGTGTTTTTGCAGGCAGTAAAATCAGAAAATCACATGAAAGCTTTGATTACGATGTAAATGTTCAAGATCCTTACAGTTCTCGTTGTCTTCCACAGGTATATGGTCCTTTGTTTGACGCGATAGATGATTCAAGAAAAAAACTAGAAATAGAAATGAATTCCGCTACTGATAATCCATTAGTATTTGATGATATGGTTATTTCCGGTGGTAACTTCCACGGTATGCCATTAGCGATAACAGGAGCTAATTTATTTAACGCTTTCTGTGCGACTGTTGCAATCAATATGTCATTAGTAAGAAGAATTGTCGATAAAGATAAAAATAGATTAGGAGTTAGCTGCCTTATCTCGCCTGAAGCAAATCACTCAATCAGCAGTGGAATGATGATTTTGGAATACAGCCATACTGCTCACGGCAATTTGATATTGTCTAAAAATAGCACAGCATTTTTACATGCTCAAAGTAGTGCAAGCCATCAGGAAGATCATGTTTCTCATGCTCCAACAGTAATATTAAATATGCGTGATGCTATTGAATTGCATTCAGTTCAGTTGGCATTGCAGGCGTCAATTATCAGACAAGGCTATTACGTTCTTGAAAAGATGGAAGCAGACTGGAAAAAAGCAGGTAAAATTCCTCAGGATGCAGAAATGAAAGCAGGACAAACAGGTCAAACTTTAATTGATACTATTAAAGATATCTTCCCAGTTGTATCCGGAGACAGATATATGCAGGATGAAGTTGAAAAAGTTAGAGTAGAACTTATCGAATCTGATAAATTATACGATGCTTTAGTATAATCCAAAATCGATTATAGATCTTATAAAAAGCCGAAGGAAGAGAAATTATTCTGATATCCTTCGGCTTTTTTATACTTAGAAATCTTTTACAATATGTTAGCCCAGTCTAATAAGTCAAAATTACTAATAATATGGCCAACTTATCCCGTCACTAAGTGAAACCTCTTTTCATCAACTAACTTTTATTTTTATTTTCAATTCTTACTTATTAGACAGCCTTGTTTTTTAGTCATTTACAAGATTTCTGCTATCTCTTATAATACTTCTTCTAATTTTCTTGGCTGTTTACCGGTAAGTTTAGTGAAGTCATCGTGGATAGGTTCCATATAGCCTGTGCTTGTTGCACTGTAAAGTCCAAGCATCATATCTGCCATACTTTCAGGCATTCCCATATCTAATGCACCTTGTTTCATTTCAGCGGCACTTATCGGAATATATTTGATTTCTTCATTTCTTGCTTTAGTAAGCAATTCGGAAACTTGAGCATGATCCAAAGCTTCCGATCCTGTCAGATTATAAATATTACCCTGATACTTATCAAAATCTTTAATTGCAGTAACCGCTACTTCTGCAATATCTAAAGTTGAGATAAATGAAGTTTTGCCGTTGGCTGCAGCCAAATACATAGCTTTTTGACTTTCAATACTACCTTTAAGGAAGCCACGAGTAAAGTTTTCCATAAAGAAGTTTGGTCTTAAAAACACGTAGTTCAAATCCTTTGTTTTAATATATTCTTCCATTTTGTACAGAGGAGCTTCTTTGTTTGCGTCAATGCCTAAAGCAGAAATTAAGATTACATTCTTCACTTCAGATTTATCTAAGACATCAATAAAAGGCATCATTTTTTTGTCAGAATACGGGTCAAGAGATGGCGCGATCAAAACAACAGTGTCAATATTTTCAATTGCATTCTGATATGTTTCAGGTTTTTCGTAATCAAACAAGACTGTTTCCATACCATCTACTGATTTACCTGAGCGAGATGCTGCTTTTGCGTTAATGTTAGCTGCGGTTAAAGCTCTGTAAATATCACTGCCTAATACTCCGGTTGCTCCGGTTACGAATACATTCATTGTACTCTCCTCGATTTATTATGTGTATAACTAGATTCTATTTTTAAATTTTATAATTTCTGATATCTCATTAGAACAGTATTTTGTATAAAGTAATTTTGTAAGCTTGACCAGCCCGTCACATCTTTCAAGTGCTACTAGGCTGTCTAATAAGTGAAAATATTCTGATCAAACCAGTAAAAGTAATAAATTAACGACTAAGAATTACGATTCGTTCAGATGGCTAAAGCCATCTGTTGCAATAACTTATAAGTTCAACCGCATGCTTTAGCTTGCGGCTAGTTTGACAGATTTTATTTAGAAACTAGTTGTATTTTCACTCATGAGACAAACTCTTTGTTAATATTTTACAATTACTTCCATCCAGCAGAATGGAGAACGCTTTTGTAGCTCAATCAATTTCCTCTCTAATAATGTCGGCTATCATAAAATCCAATTGCTTTTATGGTTCTAAAATAGTATATTAGTATGATAATATCAAGTAGTCATAAAAATATTACATAGTAATAAAATATAGACTAATATGATTATAAGAGGGGTAATGTATGCAAAAAAAAATAACAGAAGCTATAAATCACACTGACTGTCCTGTAACTTATTGCATGAACTTTATAGGAGGAAAGTGGAAACCTATAATTTTTTATGCTATAGGTCAGGGGATAAATAGATTTGGTGCAATGCAAAGAATTATCAGCGGAATTAGCAAGCAGATGCTTACCAAACAGCTAAGAGAGCTGGAAGATGATGGAGTTATAACTCGCAAGATTTATAGAGAAATTCCGCCAAGAGTGGAATATTTTATTTCTGAAAAAGGCCACTCGCTGACTCCCATAATATCCAGTATGGCAGAATGGGGCAAAAAACACATGACTAATACTAACTCTTAGCTAAGGAAATAAGATGAACGCAATATGGACTATTCTACTACTGATAGCATCAAATACATTTATGACATTTGCCTGGTATGGGCATCTGAAATTCGCAGAGTGGAAAGGATTTGAAAATTTGAATCTGTTTATGATTATTCTGATAAGCTGGGGAGTTGCATTTTTTGAATATTGCTTTCAGGTTCCGGCAAATAAATATGGCTATATTGGAAATGGCGGGAACTTTAGCCTTTTGGAGCTGAAAGTAATGCAGGAGGTTATTACATTATCAGTATTTACAGTGTTCTCGCTCCTGTTGTTTAAAAATGAAACTTTCCGTTGGAATCACCTAGTTGGCTTCATTTTCCTGATATTAGCAGTGTATTTTATTTTTAAAAAGTAGCAACCAAAAAAATGCTTCCTTTATTTGGATAAATTTTATAAATTGATTATTGTGTTTAATATTCATAATAAGCGATTTATATATGGACATACTGCTACTCATTAAAAGTATTTTTTACTATGTAGGTAATATTGGATTTGTCTTTCTGTTTTTATTGACTATGTTCCAGTTGCTGGTGTATTTGCCGGCATGGTTTATTTTCAAAAAAGTAGTTGGTGAGGCAAAGTTGCGATTTATCCTTAGGAACCTTCAGTACTTAGTTTTGGCTGCAGGAGCAGGATATATTATGCTTACACCTGTTCAGCTTATATCCGGCTATTTTAAAGTTAGTATCCTATTGTATATAATATTTTGTATTTACGCACTGTACTACAAAATAAAGCGTATATCAAATTGGGCAACACTCAATTTTGAATACAGAGATGAACCGGAACAGCTGGTGTTGCAGAAAAAGGATAAGTATTTTATTATTCTGGCAGCACTACTGTTTGTGTTTATAAGTTTCGGAAGTCTATATGATCTACCTTTCGGGTTCTACTATCCTGCTGTAATGTTATCTGATATATTTTATTTTGCAGGTATGATAAGCAGTACAATTGCTTCAGTGCTTGGCTGGATTTTTCTATATGGCTTGTTTGAGAATCTAAGTGATCGCGCTTTGCATTTATTTTCTGGTAAAACTTCTGCCGGAATATAAAAAGGTATATAAGATTTTATGCTAAAAGAGCCATATAACATTCTTATGTAATATGGCTCTTTAATTGATTAACTTAATCCTATCTTACAACTACAATTGGTACAGAACAAACCACATTTTCTGCTTTAATTCTGACAAAGTATTTACCCGGATTCCAGTCACTACAACGAATAGTCACTTCGTTGCTAAATTGATATTGATCAGTACTTAAATCTTCAACTTTTTGTCCTTCAGTATTATATATCTCAATATTAGAGATTAATGTCGGAAGCTCAGGTATAGAGATAACTGCTTCATTTACAATCGGATTAGGTTGAATTTTAACTTTTGGTATTATCAAATTTGAGATGACGGAGGTTGTGTTTTGGTAAAAATTGATTTCACTATGATACCCTGTAGAATCTTCTGATGCAGAGCTTACACAAAGTGAATTATTTCCGTAAGCTGCACCTGTAATCCTATTTGGTACATTAAATGCTTTTTCTGTATTATAGTTTTTACCATCTAAAATTAGAAAACCTGTAGTTCCGGAATTCTCTTGATTATTGAAGAATGCAAAATAATTATCTCCACCTTTGAAAATATTTGCTAAAATTTTGCCTGGTTTGCTATCAAATGAAATCTCAGATTCTATTTCTTTAGTGCCGGCACTTAAGGCATTTAAATCATATTCCGGACCGGCACTCGCAAATATTGTTCCTTCAGAATAGCTAAGTGTGCTTGAGCTAAAGCCTACAAACATAGTTTTAAGTAAGCTTATTTCTGAGTATGATTCATTATTTGTAATTTTAGACATACTGACAAAAACCGAATCTGCAAAGCTACTTGCGGATCCTTTTTTATATCCCAATACGGCAACACCAATCTCGCCTTCATTATCATAAATACACATCTTTTCGAGTGATAAGTCTATATCTGTATTCAATACAAGTTTTTTTGTTTTAAGATTAAACACCTTCAAAGTTGCATAATTTGAAGGATCTCCGGGATATGTCTTGTTTAAATACATATAAATATAATCACCGATAACATAATACTCATTGTAATTCATATTGTAATCGAAGGTGCTTGTTATATAAGATAAATACTCGCTTCCATCTTGTACATCATAAGAATTCAATACATCGCTTGTCTGAATATAAACTAAACCACGAGACTCATCATAAGCTATTCTCTCTCTTCTTAAAGAAACATTCTCTGGAAATTCTTTAACTAAAATCGGATCTTCGGTCAAATCATCCTTTATTTTCCACCAAGAAGCAGATTCTTTTTTTGAACCCCAACCTTGAAGATTACCTTTAAAAAAGATATGAAAATAATTATTTTTATGAAATACTGTGACCGGATTAGTTGCTATATCCAATGATTTAATAACATGTGCATACTCAGCAGCAACTGATGAAAAACTAATCATTAATAATAAAAACAATCCAAATAATCGAGCAACAAACTGCATAATAAACACCCTATTTTTATAATAAAATCTGTAAATATCACTTTTGTAATTTAAATAAATTATCTATAATGTAATAATATAATCAACATACTTTGTTTTGAACTATACAGAAGCATAGATTTACTATTAGTAAACACATTAACCTTACTAAAAGTATATCTATATGCAAATGCTTCATCATCTAAAGTTACTTGTTTTTTATACGGGATCGCTGGGATTTGCCTTGCTTTTGTTTTTTTCTCTTTACAAAATATTTATAGATTTTCCGGTGCGGAATATTACATATAATTTCAAACGAAAAAAAGCTGTAGATTTGATTTTGCTACTAGGTAAATATCTTTCGCTTACTTTAGCAATGATAATCTACTTTTCTACGATTTTTCCTGAGGGAATTTCGAGAAACAGGAATCTGGTTTTTACTGCATTTTTACTGATAATCGGCGTTACAGCATTTTGGCAAAAAATGAAGACTATATCGCGAAAAACTTTAATTAAATATCAGAGAGGAAAAGCAGAAAAATCTGATAAACTGCGAAATATTGATGAGCATTTTAAGAATTGGGCGTTTTTTATTTTTATGGTGTTTATATTAATAAGCAGGGTATTTTATCCGCATATTGGAGAGTATATTTTTAATATAGTCGGGGCAGTATTTTGGGTAACAGGCTTATATGTATATCAGACAGATGATTCATTGCCGTATCTCCTGTTATATATCATGGAGGGAGCAGGAATTATTTACCTTATCATGATTTTGAAAGATTCATTCAAACTAATTAAGACAAAGATAAATGAAATTTTTTTGGACTCTAAAACGCATTAGAAGCTTTCTAATCCAGGTAGTAGTCGCTTCCATTGGATTTGTACTCCTGATGTGGGCAATTTATGGCGACCAGGAACTGGACAAATACTTAGGTATGGGCTTTCTGGAACTGTTTGGAAAATTCTTTTTGGGAAATTTGCTTGCTTATTTCTTTATTTATTTCGAAGAAAAATATGGTAAGAAAGAGAAGCATACAACAACAAATCAATAATAAAACAAAACCAACATATAAATGAAATATATCATCATTAGCTTACTGCTTCTAGCAACTTCCTGCCTGGATAAACCATTTCATGAGGAAAAGCCGGAGGTAGAATTTATATATAGTTTTCCTTATTGGCTGTACCCACCTGGACTTAGACCTAAACCTTTATTATCTGGCTCTTTTGCTTGGCACCAAATTAAAGAAGTGCTTTATAAAGATAAATTGATAACAGTAACTAAGAACAAGGTTATCATTAAAGATAGATTTACATTCGAGATTGATCCAATTCTTAATAGTAAAATAAATGATTTTAAAGGTAACTTACTTCCGTACTTAACTCAAGTATTTAATGATACGCTATATTCTCATAAGGGAAATAGTTTATGCTATTGGAGTGATGTCTCTGAAAAATGGGTAGATGCGGAGAGAACTCCGGATTACTTCTATTTTGGAGATTTTCTTTACTCTGACAGTAGCTATACCTTTTCGTTCAGAGATCAAGGTGAATGGGGGAGCTTCCTATTTATTAGGAATAGGAATAATGGTAAAATCCATTGTTTTTCAGTTCGGAGATCTGTTATTCAAGTGTTTAAAATGGAAGGATTGTATCATTTGTTACAATCAGAAGATTTTTTTTCTCAGCGGATTGGAACAACCCGAATATCTAAAATACCAGATATTGAAAAAATTCCACTGCTGACAAATTACGATATTGATTTACAAAGAGAAGCTGTTAAATCTGTTAGCTTGATTAATAAAGGAATTATAGAAGTGGTAAAAGATAAATCTCTATCTTACGGTATTTTCAATACAGGAAAGAAGACTTTTACACTGGATGCATTAACTGATAGTTTCCCACGCAATCATACATGTAGACAGGTTTATCTATTCGATGAAAACGGGGAACGCATAAGACATAGAAATCATGAGGAAGCAATGTGGATTGGCTTATACAGTCCCGATTATGTTCAGGAATATACAGATTATTTTATCATAAAATTTAATTACGAAAATAAGGACGGCTTCCTAGGTTCTGCTTGCTTCCTAAAAATCAATAAGATTAAGAGCGAATAGAATATGAAGTCCTTGCACATACTAAAAATCTGCATCATTAGCTTGCTGCTTCTTACAACTTCCTGCCTGGATAAACCTTTTCATGAGGGTGTAAAAGATATTGAGTTTGTGCCACAGAAAAGGAAAGGGCTTAATGGAAAAATTGATCTTGCGATAAAATTGAACATTCTATTTCAAAATATGATATATGAAACCGGTACGCGAAAAATTGAAGTATATTCTCCAAATACATTTGAAATTGATGAAGAATTGTCTGAAGCAATAAGTTTGAATTTAGATATAGATTCGGATGTCGAAATTAGAAACTATAATGATACTCTATTTGCATTTATTGATTCATTGGCTTTCAAATGGAACACAATTCAGAAAAAATGGAGTGCTACAGAAAACAAGTTTAAGTGTGCTAGTCCTCCACGTTTCCTTTTTTCAGATAGCAGGTATGAATTCTACTATTTAGATCAAGGAGAATGGGGGCGTTATGTTTTTATAGAAGATAAAACAACAGATAAAACGCACTATTTTCATGTGGATAGAAAAGTTCTTCAGATTTATAGAGAAAATAACAGCTACTACTTTATTCTGACTCCTTATTACGGAATGTATTCTGAACCTACTTCAAATTCCACAATTATGAAGATTCGTAAAATAGATTCTTTACCATTATATATTCCGGAAAATTTTAAAAACTATCATCAAGCGATATCTCTTGATACGCAAATTGAACATAAATATATTGAAGTGGTTGATTCTACTTCTAATATTTATGGAGTATTTGATACCGGAATAGAACAAATAAAATTGCTGGCACTCAAGGATACTGTCATCCGAAAAAGAGCCTTTCGAGAAGTATATTTTTGTGATAGTAATGGAAAGCCTTTGGATTATCCATATAAAGATTTACCTCTAAGAATATTTCAATTTGGCAGTTTAAGTTGGGGAACTTACATCCAAGAATTTACTGATTATTATCTTATGGAAGTGGGCTATAAAGATATGATGTGTTTTGTAAAAATTAATAAGATTAAGGGCGAATAGAATATGTCTATAAAATTTAAAATACTATTAGTTGTACTTGCATTGCTTGTGCCGCAGATGTTGTGCGCAGATGCAGGTACTGCTCTGATGTGGACTTCTGCATTTCACTTATTAATTCTGAATTTCTTAATTGGAGTTGGAGAAGGTTTTATTCTTAAGTCCATATTAAAAGAAAAAGCAAATAGACCGGTTCTTTGGCTGATTTTATCAAATTATACTTCCTGGATATTCGGGATTTTTCTGGTCGGTTTTTTTCAAAACCAGGCTATAGATATGATATTTGATTTAGAAAATATCTTATCATTCTGGTGGTTAAGCATGGTAATTCTGTTCTTTTTGACTTTTGTTGTAGAAATTCCATTTTTCTATCTCTCGTTGAAAAAGGAATATAGAAATTTAAAAATATCAGCTAAATATTCTTTTCTTATAAATGCTGTTTCTTATTTAGCTTTGCTGATAATGTATGTAAACGTCAGCGATTTTAGTCTAATTTCGAATACCAAATTCAATCCAAAAATTGTAAATAAATTTGGCAAGATCGAACTATTTCTGTTAACTAGTGATAAAGTTTTAAAAACCAGATTAGAATTACCTCTAAGAGAAGAGATTATAAGTAAAGTCAAAAATGGGAATCAATTTCATCATTTTTATCTAAAAAAAGATTCTATCGAGCAAAAATATGATTTGATGATAGAATCTGAAGAATCTGATAACAGCGTTGCCTGCCCGAATTTCATTTCATTATTAGATACTTCCTATTATAATTTTAAAAGTTGGAACCCAGGGGAACTTGAAAATGTAATGTTCAAATCCGGGAATTCTAATGAATTAACTGCAAATTATGCCGGTTATGGATCTTTTTCCATACAGAATGGTAATGAAAGGATAAGTTCTTACGGACTTAATATTCCCTGGTTGAATTTAAATGCGCACTCGTTTTCAATTCTAAGTAGCCGGGAAATTTTATTTATTCTAGATGGTCGCCTGGTATTAATGGATATAGAAACTAAAGAAATTGCATACATCACCAGAGCAAATTCTTATTCTATCAGAAAGTTGGAATAAATCTCAGATTTTCTAAGAAATATGTGAGACTAAAAAGGTATATAAGTGTCTTATATATATAAGGCATAATTTCTGCTCGAAATTATGTATCTTAATTTGCATAAAAAGAAAAATAACGGATCTGATATGAAAAAATATATACTTCTTTTAGCCTTTATTCTTAGCAGTTTAAATCTCTTTGCGGTTGATAACGAACTGTTTGGAGTAAATAATATGGGGCGCAACTTTATATTTACAGTTCCGCCTTGCATAGAAACGGACAGCCCTTTCGATAACAAAGTGTTGCTTTATGTCAGCTCTCCATATAGAACTTGGGTGAATATCAATGTGGATGCACCGAAGATTCACTTCAGTGTGCAAATTCTACCTAACCAGACAGAAGTAATTGAACTGCCTGCTTATGAAGTAGTACCTTATTCTAAAGGTATTATTGACATTGAGACCAACGTTAGAACTTTCAAGGATTATGCTATTAAGATAAATGCAGAAAATCCTGTATCTCTTGTTGCTTCTGTAAGATTTAATCAGTCTTCTGACGCCTTCACTGTTCTGCCACAGGAAACTTTAGGTACCGAGTATATATTATCATCTTATAATGATGCTTCAGGCTATTACCCGTCAATAAGCAGTTTGTCCTCAGTTTCCGGTATTGTGATTCCTTATGACAATACCCAGCTGGAAGTAATTATAGGTGGAAATGAGGAAACCATAATAACCGGATTTAAAAAGGCAGGGGATACTTTAAGGGCTATTCTTAATTCAGGTGATGTTTATATGTTGCCAACTATGAGAAATAGAGCTGATTTATCTGGTACAACTGTTAAAGCTACAAAGCCTGTAGCTGTAATTACAGGCAACCAGAATGCAAATATACCACTTGAAAACGGTAACTCTGACTATATAGCTAATATGGAACTACCGGTATCAACATGGGGTAAAGAATATCTTGTACCTTATTCAGCTGAAAGAAAGTACAGTCCGGTTGTAAGGGTATTTGCTAAAGAGCCAAACACTAATGTCTATATAAATGGTGAGTTACATACAACTTTGTCATGTGCTACAAACAAAGTGGATGATCGTTTCTTTGAAACCAGAATATATAATGATTTATCGGAAAAAAGCGCGGCATATATCAGAGCTGATAAACCTATTTCTGTCACTATGTATAATACAGGTGTAAAAGAGGATGGATTGCCTGAAAAACTAGGCGGCCCTTATTCTGTATCTTTAGCTCCGATAAGGCAGTTCCAAAAGCATATTCTTCTTCCAATGATTGAAAATTATGATCCTTATGAATATGACAGTTACAGAATGTCTCTTTTAGTTCCTGAGGGAATTAGTCTGGATGATATTCAAGTTGGGATTAAAGATAATAAAGATGTGCTTTGGAATTCTATTACATCGTTTTGTGTTGTGAATAAAACTGATGACTTTTTCCCTACTATAAATGCAACAACGTATAAATTATATGACTTGGATTTAAATATTTCCGAATCATTTTATCTAAAGGCAAGTTTACCTTTTATGGCGTACATCCGAGGTACATCTCAGCATGAAGCCTATGGTGTAGGTGCTGCTTATGGGATGAAATCGGATAAATTTAATGACCATTTGCCTCCTGTGCCTACCTGGACGATGGATTGTAATGGTGATGTAACCGGCACGGTGATAGATTTTCCTTCGGATAAAGAAGAGGCTTCCTGTTTATTCCCTCCTATGCCTATTAGAGATAGCATTGACAATTATTCTTTTGATTGTGAAGCAATTCCTTCTAAAGATGTATTAAGCATAAAATGGAGCCTAAAGATCAATAATCCAAATAATAAAGCAAGTGCTCAGATTCAATTTATTGATAATGCAGGTAATGATACTATAATTACTATAGAATATGAACCTGTTATTTTAGCTTTCAATCCTAATAAAATAGACTTTGGTATTTTGGAAGTAGGAGATGAAGTAGAAGAAGAAGTGGAATTGCAAAACCAGTCTTCTTTAGATGCAATTATTGATGATGTAATGCTGAAAGGTTTAGTTCCGGGATATGAAATTGAAAACTCTCCGGCTCCTTTTATACTACCTGCCGGAGCATCTGAATTACTTAAAATAAAATTTACTGCCAAAGAACCAGGAGAATATGCTGATTCGCTTGGTATTCAGGATACTTGTAAATCTTTTTATGCTCTTTATGCATTAAGTAGAGTAGGGTTTGCCAAAATAGATGCTAATGATGCGGATTTGGGAGATATTCTCTCAGGGAAAGAAGCTTCACAGTTGGTTAGAGTGTATAATAGAGGTACAACAAAGCTTGTGATTGGTGGAGTGAAACTGCCATCTAATCCTGATATAACTGTGGAACTACCAAAGATACCAAGTGTAACTGACCCTATTACTATTATTCCTCATACATATATGGATTATCGGATAAAGATAAACTCTACTTCAATGGTAGAGTATAGAGACTCAGTGGTCTTTTATTCTAATTCTATCCCGGAAGCAGATAGTGTCACTTATATCGATGCACTGTCACTCCAACCGGGAATTCTTTCAGAAAATTTTGATTTTGGAAGAAAAACGAAAGGCTATGAGTATGGAACTAATAATGGTGGAATAAAAATTGAGAATAGTGGTAACACATCTATTACTATTTCTGATATTATCCTAGAAAACGACAATTCTGATGGCGCATTTAAATTTGATAAGCAAGTTGTTTGTAAGACTATTAATAAAGGCGAATCACTTTATCTTCCGGTAAAATTTAAACCTGTGGACACAGGATACTATACTTTAGATTTAAAATATAAACTAAGCGATGGTACAATCAGCAAGTCAGTTACAAAGCTAAGCGGCACAGGAGTTGTAGCAAAACTCCAAAGCAATAAAGAAGAAATTGATTTGGGTGTTGCTCTTATAAATAGTGCAACAGATATTAAAAAAGCCAAAGTTACAATCACTAATTTATCTACGAGTGAGTGGGAATTTGCAGATAGAGTTGTAATTACCGGACTAACTCCTATAGATAATAGTATTGGGATGGGTAAATCTAACTTTAGTAACAAAGGTTTTGCAATTGACGATAGTAATTTAGACTTAAATACAGAATTGCTTCCCGGCGAAGAATTAAGCTTCTTTGTTTATTTCAGAGCCTTTGCGTTAAACAGTTCCGCTTCATTAAAAGTGGAAAATGATGCTGATCTTCCACTGATAATAAAATTCAAAGGAAAAGGCGTTGAAGAATTAGTGGCTGTAAATTCAGAACCTGTAGCTGCCTGCTATGGTACAGAAGAGCAATTCGATCTGGAAGTAATAAATAGTGGTTCTACAGATATAAGTTTTGAAGCTCCGTCATTTACTGAAGCATCGTCTGAATTCTATTTTGCAGGTACTGCAAGTGAATTTACTGTTTCCAGTGGTGAAGTATACAAAATTCCAATTAATTACAGACCTAAATCCAGGGATGCATTAAGTGCAGCCAAAGTAGAAATACATGCTAAAAACGGATCTGCTGTATCTCTTACTAAAGAAGTGACAGGCAAAGCTGTTAATATTGACAGAGAAGTTGCCATGCAGCCTTTAAGTGTTGTAGTACCAATTGGTAAAAAAACTTCTAAAACAGTTAAGCTATTATCAGGTGAAGATATTTCAGCTCTTGACATAAAACGTCTGCATATCAAAGTAAGTTATCTCTCTAACTTCCTTTTAGTAGAAAGAGAGTCTGTAAAATTAAATAAAGATTTAGAAGGATATTTTGATTTGCAAAATATTCAGATTGATAATGATAATGGAACAATTGAAGCAGATATCGTAAGTATTTCTAATAAATTTATAGACAACGGTATCAATTTGATGGATATTGATTTTGATACGTTTCTTTCTACAATTGAAACTACTAAATCGAATATAAACGTCGAACTTAGCTCTCCTGACAGCGAGTGTGTATTATTTAATTCAATAACCGGAGTTATTGAATTACAGCCATATTGCGCAGGAGATATTTCAAAAATATTGATAAATGGAACTCATTTGGAAGCACCTAAGGTAAATCCTAATCCAATCAGTACAGATAAGTTTGAATTATCATTCTCACTGGGCTACGACGCTGATATTACATTAGAGATAGTAGATGTAAACGGGAAACTAATAAAAACTGTACTTGCAGGTAATTACAAAGCAGGTGAGTATAGGAAAGAGATTTCAACAGAAGAAATTCCTGCGGGCGTATATTTTATAAAACTTCAGTCTGCAACAATGTACTTATCGGAAAAACTTGTAATTGTCAAATAGTATTGAAATCCAATTAAAGAAAAACGCTGCCTAGGTATTTGATTTTAGGCAGCGTTTTTTCTTATTTTAGATTTGAAAGAAGATCTAAAAAAGAGTCATATAAAAAAAGTAGAGTCACAATTCATTGCGACTCTACTTAGATGTCAGTTAGTATGACTTATATTTACTTTTCTATTCTTACTCTTGCATCTACGGCAATTACCTGATCGGATTTGCCAAGAAGAGGATTTAAATCCATTTCTTTGATTTCAGGAGCAGTTTCTAAAAGCGCAGAAAGTCTGCAGATAATATCTGTAAAGATTTCCTGATTTACTCCTTCCTGACCTCTTACACCTTCAATCATTTTATATGATTTTAGAGAAGTAATCATATCTGTAGCTTCAGTTTTGCTTACAGGAGAAAGTGCATTTGATACATCTTTAAGTACTTCGATAAAGATACCGCCCATACCTGCAAGGATTAAATGTCCGAAAGTATCTTCATAAGAAGCTCCTACGAATAATTCCTGACCGCTGAGCATTGGTTGCATCAGCACACCTGAAGCGTCTTTGATTTGCATCATTTTTTCGAAGTTTGCTTCAACGTCTTCCTGTGATTTAATGTTAAGAGCTACACCGCCCACGTCTGACTTGTGGACAGGTCCTACTACTTTCATTACAAGAGGGAATTTTATAGTTTCAATTGCTTTTACAGCATCTTCTTTTTTATCAACCACGATCTCAGCTGCGCGAGGAATACCTGCTGCATCCAGTAGTGCCTGAACTGACTCAGGACTGATATAACCATCTTTGTTTTCGTCAATTAATTTTCTGATTGCAGCTTTATCTACTTCAGGAAGAGTTACATTTAATTCAGGTTTTGGAGTGTGGTATACTTTAGCCAAAGCATTACCTAATTCTACTTCATCAGGGAAAAAGTTTCTGCCTTTAGCTACGAAGTGTTCAACTTCTTTATTTGCCAGAACGATTGATGGGAGAATAGGGTATATAGGCTTTTTGCAAGTTCTCATTTTTTCATCAAGAACATCATAAACTTCAGTTACATCAAATAAACCTGTAGTACCAAATATAACAGCAGCACCATCTATATTATCAAATTTTTGATCTACATAGTCTAAAATCATACCTAAATGTTCAGCAGTACCTGTAGCCAGAAAGTCAATAGGATTTGCAACAGAAGAGCCGTGGAACAATTTGCCTAAAAGCTCATCAGCAGCTTCACCTGCGATGTGAGGTACATCCATGTTGCCTTTTGCAAGAGCATCCGTAAGCATTACACCAGGACCACCAGCATGAGTGATAATTGCAATGTTTTTACCATTTAACTCAGGGCGAGTGAACACCTGAGCTACATGAATAAGTTCCATTCTGCTGTAACAGCGAACGATACCGGCTTTTTTGAACAATGCATCGACTGCAGAGTCTGATCCTGCTAAAGCACCTGTGTGAGACGAAACGGCTCTGGAACCTGCTTCAGTAGTACCCGCTTTGATTGCAGCAATTTTACAACCTTTGCTGATTAGAGAAGCTGCATGTCTCAAAAGCATTTCAGGTTTGTGGATTTGCTCAACGTAGAGAAGTTTAACTTTTGAGCTTGTCTCAGCATCAAATGTTTCATCCCAGTACTTAAGTACTTCTTCTACGCCTGTTTGAGCGCTATTGCCAACTGAATATAAAGAAGAGAAAGAGAGACCGCGAGTCATTGCTGCTTCAACGATAAATACTGCAGTAGCGCCTGAACCTGAAGCAAAATCGATACCTTTTGTATCAAGCTTTGGAATCGGGCCTGCGAATACGCCTGCATAATTAGTATTTAAAACACCGATACAGTTAGGGCCAATTAAAGTACCGCCTGCAGCAGTTACAGCATCAGCGATGTCTTGTTCCAACTTTTTACCTTCATCACCCATTTCACTGAAACCGGCAGAAAGAATAATAAATCCTTTAGTGCCTTTTTCTTTGATCATAAGATTAACTGTGTCCAAACAGAATTTTGCAGGAATTGCAAGAACTGCAAGATCAGTTTGAGGCAAATCTGCAGGATTTTGTATGCAGTCTAAACCTTGAATTTCAGTTTCTTTTGGATTTACCGGGTAAAGCTTACCATCAAATTTTTCCGAAATTAGATTTTTTAAAATCTTACCACCGGGCTTTTTATCATCATTAGAAGCGCCTATTACAGCAATGCTTTTAGGAGCAATTAGCTCTTTTGCTATCATGACTCTTTATATCCGTTAAAATTTATAAATGTATAAAATCAATACTTGAATATAGTCAAACCTTAGAAAATATAAAAGTCTGAAAAACCTTTGTTTCTCTTAGTTATATTAATTTTAAGCTCATAAATATGATCGTTTCTTATTTTTGCATAAAAAAATCACATATATTGTCTATCTCTATCTGTATTATAGCATGGATAGCAATTTTGAGTATATTTTGACAATAAAATATGATATAATTTGAATAATTGAGAATAATTTTTTTATATTAAATTATACTACAAAATAGTACTGGTTAACTATACATCTAATTGCAACAATGAAAATTCCCAAAAATAAGCCGATAGGTATTGCGAAAATATTTCCAAGATATGAGACATTTGTAGAAAAAACTACAGATGATAATATCTCTGATTCGCTTGACTTTATTCTGGAAAATTACAATCAAATTTTCCAACATTCTTATTGTCAAATAGATGTTTTTGATTCAGAAGGCAATATTCTGCTTACAAATGCAAGACATTATGTTCCGGAAGATGATTATAATATTCTTCAGGATCAGCGATTAGATTATGTTGATATTCAGGATAAATTTTCAGAAGTAATGAAAGGCAATATAGTTTATTTACCTGCTATTGAATACTTTATCAATGCAACTGAGGCTATTTGGCTAGAAATGAAACTAATGCCTGTTTCAAAAAATGAAGTAATTCATATAGTCTGCTTAAGCTATGATATTAGCCGCTACAAAAGAAAAGAATTTGAATATATGAAGCACATGGCTAATAACATTCCGGTTAAAACTAAAAAAAATGTTGATCTAATGAGTGATCATATAGCATTTCTTAAATATTTTATTAAAATACTTCCAATTGATTTAGCTATATACAATCATGAAAAGAAAATTCTGTGTAGTAACTATAAGCCACAGAATGTCATTACTGAAAATACGTTCCAAAGTCAACTTGTACCAAAAAATACAAAAATGCATCAATTTGATTATTTGGGAAACAAACTTTATATTAAAATCAAAGAGCCTCTGACAAACTCCTTAACTTTTCATGATGATATTCTATGTATTACAGATTTAGACGGAACAATATTAGATGTTTCTGAATCTATAGAATCACATCTGGGAGAATCTAAAAATAGCCTGATAGGTCATAATATACTTAAGTATTACCAATATCCGAAAGATAGAGATTCTTTAATCAAAAGAGTTCTTAAAGAGAAAAGTATATCAGGTGTAAATCTAGCTCTAAAAAATAAAGATGGTAAAGTGAAAAGGCGTGAGACCAATATAAAATTAGTGGAGAGTGATAACAAAACTTTTCTGGTTTCTTCTCTGAGAGACAGTGAATTTAGCAGAAACGAAATTCAAAAAACATATCGAAGTGAAGAATTGCTACAGGAAACACAGCGATTTTCGAAGACAGGAAGCTGGAGTTTTGATTTACTGACTTCTGAGTTTATGTTTTCTGCAGAACTGGAAAGAATATTTGAGCTTACTCAGCCTTGTCAGTGCATAAAATGTCTGACCAGAGCTATTTCTATAAAAGATAAAGTTAAGACTCTTAGGTTTTTTGCAAACCTTAAAACATCCGATGAGCTTCAGAAATTGGAGTGCAAAATTATCACAGCTAATTGCACTAATAAAATTCTATATTCTGAAGGCAAACTGGAACGTGATTATTATGGAAATCCTAAACGAATAGTCGGTTTTACTCAGGATATTAGCGAACTAAGGCAGTATGAAGAAGAGAAAGATGATGCTAAGAGTGAAATAGATTCTCTTTACAACTCCATACCAACTATGTTGTTAAATACAGATTCGAAATGCAGAATAACTGCTGTCAGCAAGTTTCTTCTTGATAAACTAGGATACTGTAAAACAGATATTACTGAAAAATATCTAAATGAGTTGATATTGGATCAAGGAATGCCTTTCAAAATTATAGAAATAATTGACACTACGACTTTAGATGCTGATATAATCAGCCGTTCAGGCAATCTGCTTCATGTAAGAATGACAATTGCTCCAAGGTTTGAAAATGATCTCAAAACAGGATATACTATAGTTTTAACGGATATTTCTGACAAAGTGGAGCTTAATAAGCAGCTCCAAACAAAAACAGAAGATTTGGAGAGTAGTGTAGAATCCAAAAATATGACTCTAACTCAGACTATCAAAGATCTTAAATCTGAAAATGATAGAAATAGAAAGCTACAGTCTCAATTAGTTAGAGCTCAACTAGAACTTTCTAAATCCTTAGAATCTGAACAGGAATCGGGAGAACTGAAATCCAGATTTATAGATATGATATCTCATGAGTATAGAACGCCTCTAACTGTTATTATGTCGTCTGCTTATATCATAGAAAGATTAGCAGACATGGCCAATGAGAGCAAAATAAATAAGCACATTGATAAGATTATAAAAGCTTCAAATGCTATGACCGGTCTTCTGGATAGTACTTTGGATATGGTATTTCATAATAAAGGTGACTATACTTTTGTTCCTGCATTATTCAACGTGCAACATTGCATTGAAAAAGTTATTAGGGAGATAGAGATTATAGATGGACATAATCATAAAATTATTTACAAAAATTCTATAGTCGAGCCTACTTTATACACTGATTTGCGTTTATGTAGACTCTCTTTCTATAATATTTTAATGAATGCTGTGAAATATTCGGACATAGATACAGAAATTATAGTTATTTCTGAAGAGGTTGACGAACAAATTACTATTTCTGTAAAAGATCATGGCTGCGGCATTCCTGAATGCGATGCACCTATGATTTATACGCCGTTTTATAGAGGAAGTCAGACTGGAGGCCTAGTTCCGGGGACAGGTTTGGGGCTGACAGTAACGAAGCAATGTATAGCAAAAATCAATGGCTCTGTAACTTATGAAACAGAGGAAAATTTTGGAACTACATTCTATTTGAAATTCCCACGACGTTTTGTGATGAAATCGAGAGATAATAGCAGTTTATAAGCTATAATCGAATTTACAGTTCACAACTAAAGCTTTTTTTAGTCTATTTAAGTAGTCACTTCTGGAGATTTCGATCGCTCCCAAGCTATAGGTGTGGTGATTTATATATTGCGAGTCCAACAGCTTAAATCCATTTTTTCTCAATATTCTGATTAATTCGTAGAATGCGGCTTTTGAAGTATTTGTTTCGTGATTGAACATGGATTCTCCAAAGAAAGCTCCACCGATTGTGACTCCGTATAGCCCGCCAAGCAGTTTGCCATCTTCCCAAGTTTCCACAGAATGAGCCATGCCAAGTCTGTTAAGTTCACAAAATGAGTCTATAATCTCATCATTAATCCAAGTCTCGTCTCTATCAGCGCAGGCACGAATTACTTCTTCAAATGCAGTATCAACTCTATATTCAAAATTACGCTTTTTGAGGAACTGTTTTAGCGAGCGAGACATTGATGCTTCTTTAATATCAATAATAGCTCTAGGATCCGGAGAATGCCAATATATTTCTCCATGCCGGGATTCCGCCATTGGAAAAAAACCTTCTTTATACGCATGTATCAAAATTTCCGGTCCGAAGTACTCTCTACTCACTACAAATCCTAAATTCAAAAAATACAATAATGACAATATATAAAAAAGGTCGGCACATACCGACCTTTACTTAAGTAAATTCTTTTACACATTCATAACTTTTTGACGTTCAGTTTGCATTTTGTCGTAGTCAGCTAAGAACTGCTGCAAGCCGTTGTCAGTAAGTGGATGTTTTAAAGATTGCATTAATACTTTGTAAGGTACAGTTGCAATATCAGCACCTGCTTTTGCAGCATCGATCATGTGCATAGGGTGTCTGATAGAAGCAGCAATAATTTGAGACTCTATACCATGTACGTCCCAGATTTCACATACTTCTTCAATTACCTGTTTGCTGCTGATTGCGATATCATCTAATCTACCCATAAATACAGATACGTAAGTTGCACCTGCATTAGCAGCAGCAAGTGCTTGAGTAGCATTGAAAATCAATGTAACATTAGTTGGAATATCTCTTTTTGATAGTTCTTTAACAGCAGCCAGGCCATTAGGTATAATAGGAATTTTGATTGTAGCTTCAGGGAACCATGACAAAATTTCGTCAGCTTCTTTAAGCATACCATCTGTTTCAGTAGAGTTAACTTCAACAGATAAATGGCCACCTACTAATTCGTGAATTTCCAAAATGCGTTTTTTGATATCTACATTTGGATCTTCTTTAGCAAGCAATGACGGGTTTGTAGTAACCCCTGAAATAAAGCCAAGGCGGGCAGATTCTCTAATATGCTCTATATTGGCGGTATCTACATACAATTCCATAATTTACTCCGGTATTAAGTTAGAAAGACTAACACAAATTTACGGCTTATTTAGGTTTTTCCCTAATTCTTTTGCCTACTTTATTTATGACGTGATAGAAACAGATTCTAATTTGATTATTAATAAAATAAAGATGTCAGTTAGAAATATATTGGGCAGAACTTATCAGAAGGATTTATTTGAACAGCTTGTTGACAGTTTTGGCTAATAACCAATGCTATAAATAGGGGAATCTTACAATTCCCCTTATTGGTAAGAATTGGAGCCACTGATTGAATGGGGTGGGAGTTTGTGGCGATATTAAGTGCGTATTTTACTTATGATACAGTTTCTTTAGGCAAGATTTTGCCTTTACCCATGGATTTCTATGGGATTAACTATTTTGACTAGAAGGAAAATCCGAAACCAAATATTTTGTTGTTTAGTTTAATATCACCAAGCTCTTTGTCTTTATCTTTGAAGAAATTAGAAATTGCAGAATTAAAAAAGTAAAAGTCTGCATATATATTATTAATTTGGATTCTTCCACCCAAATTCCAACTAGCTCTGAACTGGTTGATTCCCATATCTGCCCAGTTAATATTTTTATCACCAAGCTTTCCTGCGAATGAATATTGCAAATCTGTTCCTATAAATAATAAAAATCTAAATGGCATATAATTAAATTTAGGAGTTCCCAGATAAAACTTAACTGGAACTTCTATAGAATGAAGTTCTAAATCTCCTTTAAAGCTGTGTGATCTGGAATATCTGTATTTAGATTCTAAAATAAAACCGGTTATTTTTGAAAAGTTGGTATTATAAAAAAGACCAACGGCTCCACCGATTTTAGATTTGCCCTCAAAAGGTCCTTCTGAATATTGAAATTTACTTTTTGTGTAATCAAAACAAATACCATAACTGTAAGAATCCAAATTAACTCTTGCTGACTCAGAAGTAGTATCAAATTCAAAATGTTCTTTAGAAGTCATAGCGAGTATCAAGTTATAACTTTGCTGTGAAATTAGATCTAATCCTTCAAAGTTAATTAGCTCAATATCGTCTTCAGGTTTGTGATATTGATCGTGTACACCGGTAGTAACAGTTACGCATGAAATTTTGCCTCTGTAAAAAGGGCCAACGTCAGTTCTATCACGCCATTGACCTGAATCATTCAGAAAATGTGCATTAAGTCCCGGCACCCTTTCTATGGAATCGGCAAATTCATCTCCATCAATCATTGAACCGAAACCTGTAAAAGCAACACCATCGCTTCTAAGTCTGCCTACCATATCCAAATTTAACATTGCTTTGATTTTAGTGATATCAACGGGTGGATTGTGTATAAAATGACGACTACCGTAAAGTCCGTCTTCTTCACCATCAAATGCTACAACTATCACATTTCTATCCAGCTTATCTTTGTTTTTTACAAGCATTCTTGCTATTTCGATTATAGCTGCTGCTCCTGAAGCGTTATCATCTGCACCGTTATAGACCTGCATTTCACCAATTTTATTATCAGCAGTTTTTTCTTCCGGTTTTATATATTGATCTCCTTCTTCAATCAGGAAACCAATGTGATCATAGTGAGCACCGAGTATGATATACTCATCTTTATATTTAGGATTTGTTGCTTCAATTAAGCCAATTACATTTTGAGCATAAGTATTTGTGTATGTGAATTTTTGATAGTAAGAGCCGTTGATTTCTTTCAAGCCCAATTCACTAAATTGATTTGCAATATAAAATGCCGCCAGCCTGCCTTTGGCAGTACCTGCTTTACGTCCTTCCAGAGAGTCTGCTGCAAGAAATCCGACATGAGCTTTAAGGTTGTCCTTCAAAGTGCCGGCAAGGATGCTTGAAGAAAAAGTGATTAAACTAAATGCGAAAAATGTGATAAATCTCATGTTATATACCTTGATAAGATATTTAAATAGTAATTATTGTGTTTTCTTATTACGGTGGAATAACATTAAAGTTCAAAAGAAATGGAATATTATAATTTGTGATATGTTATTATTTTCCACACATGGCATATAATTTTGCTCTTTGTCGTCTAATTCGCTATAATTACTAGATGTTGGAAAATCACTTTAGGAAATACTTTGTCAAAATCAAAGCATCTGGAAATACTGCAGACAGTATTTGGTTATAAAGCATTTAGAGAGTTACAGGGAGAGGCAATTGCAAATGTCTCAAGCAAAAAAGATACTCTTGTTATAATGCCAACCGGTGGTGGAAAGTCTTTGTGCTACCAGATTCCTGCTTTGATTTTTGAAGGTGTGACTATTGTGATTTCTCCCTTGATTTCTCTTATGAAAGATCAGGTGGAACAGCTAAGAGAGTATGGAATTGACGCGGTTATGCTCAATAGTGCCATACCTATGGAAGAATACAGATACAACTATAATCTAGTGAAAGAAGGCAAGGTAAAACTTCTTTACCTTGCTCCGGAATCTTTATTCAGGCCGCAAATATTAGAGTTATTTGAAACTGTACAGATAGACTGTATCACTGTTGATGAAGCGCACTGTATTTCAGAGTGGGGACATGATTTTAGACCGGAGTACAGAGAAATAGCAGCGGTACGAAAAAAGCTTCCTACAGCCGTATGTGTGGCTTTAACTGCCACAGCTACACCGAAAGTTAGAAAAGATATTATCAAGAATTTGAATTTTGATGATCATAAATCTTTTATCTCTTCTTTCAATAGAGAGAATCTGTTTCTCCAGGTAATTGAAAAAGACAATGCTTACAGACAGCTAAAATCCTTTATTAATAGATTCCCCGGACAATCAGGTATTATCTATTGCTTTTCAAGAAAGCAGACTGAAGAAATTTCTGATAAACTACAGAGAGATGGATATTCTGTTCTGCCATATCATGCAGGTTTGAATGAAACTACCAGACACACTAATCAGGAAAGATTTATAAAAGATGATGTCAATATCGTAGTTGCAACAATTGCCTTTGGTATGGGAATCAACAAGCCAAACGTCAGGTTTGTAGTGCATCATGATTTGCCTAAAAGCCTCGAGTCTTATTATCAGGAAATAGGTCGTGCCGGCAGAGACGGGCTTAGAGCGAACTGCCTTCTGATGTATAGCTATGCTGATAAATTTAAAATTGAATTCTTTATCAACCAGAAAGAAGGCAATGAGAAGAAAGTTGCTCAAACTCAGTTAAACAAAATGGTTAGTTTCTGCGAAACGCATGAGTGCCGCAAAAGCTTTATATTAAATTACTTTGGTGAAAAAACAAAAGAAACAGATTGCGGAATGTGCGATGCCTGCACAAAAGAAGATGAGTCTATAATTGATCTTACAATTCCGGCTAAGAAATTTTTATCATGTATTTACAGAGTAGGGCAGAGCCACGATTTGGAGACTGTCATAGATACTTTGACAGGGCAAATTACTACAAACATTTATAAAAATAATCTGAATAAAGTTTCTACTTACGGCATCGGTAAAGAATATACTAAAGAGCAATGGGAGAAAGTTGTTGCTCAGTTCTGGCAGCAGAACCTTTACGAAGAGCAGGAAGGAAATTTAGTTCTTAATGATAAATCAAAAGAAGTATTCAAAAGTAAGATGCTTGTTTTTGGTTATTTGTCAGGCAAAGCCAAACGAACTATACCGGCTGCTAAATCGCACTCACAGGAATTATTTGAAGTGTTGCGAGGTATAAGGAAATCTCTCGCGGATGATAATAATTTACCGCCTTATGCAATTTTCGGAGACAAAACTCTGACTGAGTTTGCGAAATATTACACTATAAGCAAAGACTCTATGATGGCAGTTACTGGAGTGGGGAAGAAGAAATATCAAAAATACTGTGGAATATTCAGTAAGCATATTAAAGACTATTGCATAAAAAAAGGCATCAAAGATGTTAATACTAATATAGATTTTGCTTCAGTAGACACTCCGGTCAAACAAAAAACTGAACCAAGGAGTTCAGGCGGCGGAACACGAGAAAAAATACTGGATGCAATCAAAACAAAAGAGAGCATCGATACTTTAATTGATATGCTGGATCTAAAACCGATTGCTTTATATAGAATAATAGAATATATGATAGATGAAGGTCACAGATTGCCGGCAGCTTATTTCAAAAAGCAGATATTTGTGCCTAAATATCTTATAGAAGCAGCGACTGAAGCGTTTTATAAGATTGGATTTGATAAGATAACACAGGTGTTTACTGCGATGGATAGTCAGCTTTCTATGGATGAATTATACAGATTAAGACTATATCTGAAGGCTATTCAGAAAGAAAAAGATTAGTTGGAGTTGGGTAAGTTTAATAATCTCTTTCAACCCTAGCGATTCTTGTTTTATAAGATTTATACCATATTTCTTTACCACGCTTTTGAGCAACTTTATGCTCAGCGTTGTTTTTCCATTTATTGATGGAGTCTAAATCTTTCCAATAGGAAACCGTGATACCTGTTTCGTTTCTTGCACTTTCTACACCGAGGAATCCATCTTGTTCTCTGGCTAATTCCAGCATTTTACTTGCCATATCATTATATCCGTTATCATCTTCAGTTCTGAGAGAAGTAAAGATCACTGCATAGTAAGGTGTTTCTGGGGTATTTGCTATCATTTACTGCCTCATTTTATAATATTAGTAAGATTAGATTTCAATAAAATATACGAATTATACAGTTTATAAATGTAAGTAATTATCATGCAATTAATAATAGATGTGATTATTCAAATATTAATATAGACTATCATTTGTTAGTAAATGTTGCCCTTTTTTATAAAATACCAGATAATATCATAGTATTTTGATGCTTTACCTTCAATTCTACACAGTTCACTATTTTTTTTTTTCTAATTACGAATTTCTTTTTTCTCTTCGTAAATCTTTCATTATATTTAATTTCAGTAAATAATGAAATAATTATAAAAAGAACTATGTATAAACTTCTTATTCCAATCCTTCTGTTGTTTTTAAATATCAACCTTTTTGCTACTGAAGACAAGCCGATAGGATCCTTTTCCAAAGCTATAATCAGAAAGAATAACTACCAGAATTATGTAATTCATGATGTAACCTTATTTCAGACTAATGTAACTTTTGTTAATCAAGATACTAATATGCCGGACAGTATTCCCATTAATCAAATCCAGAAGGTTATGGCGAGAACAGGAAACAAAGCTTTTGAAGGTGCAATTTCCGGAGGAGTTGTTGGGCTATTGATTGGCTGGCGTATAGGAATGGAAACTCCATATACTGGCTATGGTAAAACGATGTTAATATCATCTGCAGTGTCTGCAGGAATTTTTACTGTAATAGGCTTTTTTGTGGATGACTATGATGTAGTCTATTATCATGATAAATTTTACGTTTTAGATAAAAAGGTCTTACCTGAAGTACAGAGTTTTACTTTGGTTTCTTATTCATTGAGCTTCTAAACAAATAAAATGTAAGCACTCAAGTATACATTTCTAATCTTGTTTGTAATAAATCCAGCATATTGCTGTTTAGATTTTCAATCAAAAAAAATGGGGACTGAAACAGCCCCCAAATGCAAGTGGTTAGTTATAGATTATAACTAATCGTTAGTTAACAATAACAGAAACGGTTGTTCTGTTATTTTTTCCTTTGTCAAATTTTACTGTGCCATCAACCAAAGAAAAGATTGTATAATCTCTTCCGAGGCCAACATTGCGACCCGGATGCCATTTAGTACCGCACTGGCGAACTAAGATGTTACCGGCTTTTACTGCTTCACCACCAAAACGTTTAATACCACGCATTTGCGGGTTTGAATCTCTTCCGTTTTTGGTCGAACCGCCACCCTTCTTATGAGCCATTGTAAAACCTCTTAAGCTTTATAAACTAATATTTGTAATTTCAATTCTGGTATAATGCGGTTTAAAACCGTTTAATTTACGATAGCCTTTACGGCGTTTCTTGTGGAATACCAAAACTTTTGTGCCACGACCGTGCTCAACGATCTTAGCTTGAACACTACCTTCTAGGTAAGGCGCACCAAGTTTAACATCTTCATTTTCATATGAAGCTAAAACTTTGTCAAACTCTACAGTGTCACCTGGTTTACCTTCTAACTTTGGTACGTTCAAGAAGCCATTTGGCTTAACTTCAAATTGCTGTCCAGCGATTTCAACAACTGCAAACATTTTCTTGTACCTCTATATAACTTATTCTCTATTATGTTCAATAGGAATAAGCAATTTACATAAAATATGATATAAATACAAATAAAATATATCACTTCAATATATCTATGCTGTCTTGGAATTCGAACTTAATACAAATTCCGGTCTCTTGCCCTCTAGGACAGTATCAGCACTTATTATACATTTTTCCACATTCTCCATGTCAGGCAGTTCGAACATTACCGGCAGCATTATTTCTTCTACTACTGCTTTCAAAGCTCTGGCACCTGTCTTGCGAGTTCTAGCTTTTTTTACAATCTCTGTAACGGCTTCTTCTGTAAATTCAAGCCCTACATTTTCGTACGCAAAAAGCTTCTTATATTGCTTAAGAACAGCATTTTTGGGATCTTTAAGAATTGAGATCATTGCTTCATCAGATAGCTCTTCCAATGGAGCCAGCACAGGCAAACGACCGGCAAGCTCAGGAATGAAGCCATATTTGATGATATCATGAGGCTCAACAAATCGCAATAGATCATTAGTTTCTTCTATTTTGTCTTCACTTTCTGACATAAAGCCAATAGAAGCAACTCGTTTTCTTTGAGCTATGATTTTTTCAAGTCCTTCGAATGCACCACCACAAATAAACAAGATATTTCTTGTATCAATGTAAATAAGCGGTTGTTCAGGATGTTTTCTACCGCCTTTTGGCGGTACACCGGCTCTTGTTCCTTCAAGCATTTTTAGTAATGCCTGTTGCACACCTTCACCTGAAACATCTCTTGTGATACTTGTAGATTCGCTTTTACGTCCAAGCTTATCCATTTCATCAATATAGATAATGCCTCTTTGCGCTAATTCTACGTCATAATCAGCATTCTGAAGTAAAGATAATAGCACATTTTCAACGTCATCGCCAACATAGCCGGCTTCAGTGATTGTTGTAGCATCTGCTATTGCGAAAGGAACTTTAAGAACTCTTGCAAGAGTTCGTGCAAGCAATGTTTTACCTGTACCTGTCGGGCCTAGTAAAAGAATATTACTTTTTTCAAGTTCAACGTCTTTCAGATCACCTTCTATTTCTACACCGGAAACGCGTTTATAATGATTATAAACAGCAACTGATAAAACCTGCTTTGCGTAATCCTGTCCTATGACATAATTATCAAGCAATTTTTTCATTTCAGAAGGTTTTGGCAAGGCAGACATTTCTGACAAACCAAGTTCTTCTCTTTTATTATGTTTTATTATCTCTAATGAACGATCAACACACTCATCACAGATAAAAACACCTTCGGCACCTTGGATTAAGCTGCCTGTCTGGTATGATTTTTTACCGCAAAAGGAACACTTAGGCACATCGTAATATGCGCCTTTATCTTTGCTTTTAGCCATTTTATTCTACTGTTTTTTATATTACTATATAAGTATTAGTCTTTCTTTTCGTTAGTATCAGGAACTCTGTCCATTACTTTATCAATTAAACCATATTCAACAGCTTCTTCAGCAGTCATATAGTTATCTCTATCAGCATCTTTTTTGATTTGTTTTACATCTTTGCCGGAGTGAGTAGAGATGATTTTATAAAGTGTATCGCGAGTTCTGATCATTTCCTTAGTATAAATTTCAATATCAGATGCCTGACCTTGAGTTCCGCCCATAGGCTGGTGCATCATAATCTTTGCGTGAGGAAGAGCAAATCGTTTGCCTTCCGCGCCTGCACATAATAAAACCTGAGCCATAGAAGCGCCCATACCCATACAGATTGTGGAAATATCAGGTTTTACAAACTGCATAGTGTCATAAATTGCAAGCCCGGCAGACACACTTCCGCCCGGTGAATTGATATAAAGACTAATGTCTTTTTTAGGATCTTCACTTGCCAGGAATAGCAACTGAGCAATTACTAAAGATGAAACATAATCATCAATCGGAGTACCGATAAAGATAATTCTTTCTTTGAGAAGTCTTGAGTATATATCGTAAGATCTTTCGCCACGGCTTGTTTGTTCAACAACTATAGGTACGAGTTGATTATACATGTCTTAATTCCTTAAGTGTCCAAAATAAATTACTTTTCTGGTAAAAAGTAACGAAGATGTGCAGCAAGTAGTTTGAAATAGAAATTTTTATACTGCACAAATCATACAATCACTAAGTTATTCAAATATACAAATTACTATATTTGATCACAAGATACGAGATATACTAAAATATCGCTAATAGATAGCGATTACACTCTCATTTCATGTGTAATCTATATGCTTTCTAATATCAAAATTTCTATTATCTACTAATTTACAAAATTTTACTTAGCTTTGAGATGCATTTTTTTCAATCTATAAGATCATAATCTATTAAAATCCAAAACTTTGGTTTAGTTCAGAATTTTGGTTTTATCTTCACACCATTTTATAAATTTCAACAGGTCTTTCATATTCAAAAATGTATTATACAATTATGTTAGAATATGTGTAATTACTCTATATTTTAAGTATCCTTATAATAATTTAGTCAATAAACTTAAATATTATAATTATTATACTATATGATATTATTTATATATTATAATTATTACTTGCCTATATCTTTATTATATCAAATGTTTTTATTTTGTAAATACCTCCATTAGACAATCATTTAATGGTATTGTGCAGCTTATAATGTCTAATCTGCATATATTTACACTATATTAATTAGATGAGTAATAGAAAACAATAACGTCCAAATTTTTCAGTATCCTGTAAACGCTAACTAAAATAACCTAGAATTTAAATCTCAAGTGTCATATTTTTGCAGTACAATAGTTTTGATTTGAAAGAGGACATTATTTTTAGATGAATAATCAAAATATCACGACTGTAGGTAAACTTAATTTATCTGATTTTATTACTGCGTAGATATCTTTCCATTTGAAAAGAATGGAAATTTAAAGTACTCTAAGATTTAAGATTATTGTAGAATAAGAATCAATATAATTTCAGGTGACATTATTAGATTGTAATGTCACCTGATTTCTGTATAATAAAAAGGAAGGAATTTGACATGTGGCTTTTATTTATTCTATGCTCTCTGCTGTTATTTCAAGGTGAATGTCATTCTGCAGATTTGGAAGCTATTAATGAAATAAAATCGACAGAAAGTAATTTCTGGGAACTTTCACTTTATGTGGATAATGAAAATGCTTATTTATGCGGTAGTGTAACTGTTGATCATGAATATTTTCTAAAGGGCATGATTGCTAAAATTGATCAGAAAACAGGAAAAATAAAGTGGGAAAAGAAGATAGATGATAACGATAAAACAATAAAACCTCAGATAATAAGAGTTTTTGATAATTCGGAGATTGAACTAATTTCTGAACTTTCCCTGGTTAGAACAAATTTTACTTATGCGAATCAGATAGTAAATGTCAGAAAATATACCAAAGACGGGGAATTGATATCAAACTATAGTGATTCCAGTAAATATGAAAAAGCGGTAAAAGCAAAATTTCCTATAGGTTATAATAATGAATATAATGGGATATCAGTGTATTTTACGCCACAAAGTCAACGCACACAAGCATTTTCCTATGCAGTACATTTAGATAAGAAAGGTAATTATACGTCATCCTGTCTTATTGACAGTTCAGCGTTAGTTAATCAAGATACAGTTGATCGATACTTAATAAAAGGTTTTGAAAACTATGATTCAGGTGTGTATGCTTACGGTGTAAAACATATTATACGAGGTAATGATGAGGTGCGATCTTCCTATATTATGAAGCTGGATAGTAATGATAATATATTATGGAAAATACCTATCGGTCCTGAAAATAAATATTATACAATTAGTAATATCTGTGTTACTGCTGATAATGATGTAATTGTAGTCGGATTTAAAGGTGATTTGAGCGGGATGGCATACAAAATTAGTGAAGATGGACAAATTGAATGGAGTAAGAGTTTAGGAGATAGCAAATGTCTAGAAATCATAGAAAATATAATACAGAATGTATCAGGTGACTTAATTATTGTTGGAAGAGCAACGGATAAAGGAACTGAGACTAAAGAAAATCTTTATCTAGCAAAAATGGATATAAATGGAAATCTAATATGGCAAATAAAAGAGCCCCGTCAGTCCGTAGAATATTTTACAGATATTGTTGAATATAGTGCTGACAAATATTATATTTCTTCTATAAGAGGTACTTCAGCAGTATTATACAAATTTGAAGATCCTGATGTCTCAGTAGAAGAGCAAAATTCAGCTCCTGAAGTAAATGTTTTGGAATATGCGGACTACTATGATATAGAAAACAATCGACTTTATGATAAAGCTGAATTAGTCAGCATAAGAGGAACAGTTCTAAAAAGTATGGATATATCTGATAAGTTTAACTTCCAACTACAAAAAGATAACTACTTCCGTGGAGTATTTTTCTTACGATTATCAGGTAAAAAGGGCACATTAGTTAAAAAACTGATTTACTAAATCTGCCCAAATCATTTAAATCGAATAAGCTCAGTAGTATTTTAACATATTACTGAGCTTATTCTATATTATATCAAAATAGTTTAATAATAAAGTATAAATATTATTATTTGCAACATAAATGATATAGGTGTGTAATTATTTTAAGAACAGATAGAGTTAATTCAATTTAGAACGATTTTTATTTATTGATCATCGGGTATAATTATGCGTCTTATTATGATTATTTTAATGCTTTCTGTAATTCATGTCAAATGTAGAGCAAATGATATGGAAGTTGTCGCTAAAATAGAGTCAACTGAAAGTGCTTTTTGGCGACTTTCTGTAGCAATAGATAATGATAATGCCTATTTATGTGGTGCAATCTCCATAGATGAGGAATACTATCTTAAAGGTATGATTGCTCAAATAGATAGAGGCTCTGAGTCTGTAGCATGGGAAAAAAAGATTGAGGATGCGGATAAAACAATTATCCCTCATATTATTAGAGTAAATGACAACTCAAAAATTGAATTACTGAGTGAATTATCCCTGCTTAGATCTAATTTCACTTACGGGAATCAAATAGTAAATATTAGAAAATATAAAAAAAATGGTGAATTGATCTCTAATTATAGTGACTCAAGTAATTACGAGAAAGCTACGCAAGCTAATTTCCCGATAGGTTATGATTATGGATACGATGGAATCTCTGTCTATTATACTCCTAAAACTAACCACACTATGGCATATTCCTATGCAGTACATTTAAATAAATCAGGAGAATATCAATCTATATCTATTCTAGATAGTTCCACAGTTATAACTAAAGATTCAGTAGATCGCTACTTGATAAAAGGTTTTGAAAGTTTTCTGTCAGGAGTTTATGTCTATGGTCTGAAACATATCAAACGTGGTAACGATGAAGTGATAGCCTCCTACGTGATGAAACTGAATAATTCTGATAATATTCTGTGGAAGGAATCTATTGAACCAGATAATGGATATTTTACGATCAGAGATATATGTGTTACTCCGGAAGAAGCTGTTTATGTAGTAGGTTTCAAAGGTGATGATCATGGAATGATACGTAAACTGAATAAAAACGGGGAAGTTGAATGGAGCAAAGTTTTGGGTGACTATTATTTTACGACTCCAATGAAAATAATACCAAATTTATCCGGTGATTTTATAATTGTAGGAAAAGCAAAAGATTATAATAATGCAGCTGCAGAATATCGCTATATAGCTAAAATTGATTCAAGTGGAAAAATCTTATGGCAAGAGAAAATTCTGTCTCAGTCACTTGAAACTCTAACAGATGTTGTAGAATATGAAAATAACAAATATTATATTTCTTCTATAAGAGGTACTTCTGCATTGCTCTATAAGTTTGAAGATCCGGATGTTTCTGTAGAAGAGCAAAATACAGCTCCTGAAGTAAATGTGCTGGAATATGCAGAATACTACTATATAGAAAATAATAAACTATATGATAAAGCCGAGCTTGTAAGCATAAGAGGTAAAGTTCTAAAAAGTATAGATATATCTGAGAAGTTTAACTTTCAAGTAGAAAAAGATAACTACTACCGTGGCGTATTTTTCTTACGATTATCAGGTAAAAAGGGAACATTAGTTAAAAAGCTGATTTACTAAGCCAACATAGAGACTGTAAACTAAACTCTGTCCATTAGAGTTATAATAATAAATAAAAGGACAGAGCAATGAACGAACAAGATTACAAATCGATTCAAGACAAAGCGATTAAGCAATTTAAAGAGGGCAAATCACTATTAGGCAAAGATGGTGCATTTGCCCCTTTACTGCAGCAATTCTTAGAAGCCGCACTCGAAGCAGAAATGAGTGAGCATCTTTCAGAGGATCAACCTCAAAAAAAGAATAAGCGTAATGGGAAAGGTAAAAAAACGCTTAAAACAAATCATGGCCCTGTAGAGATAAAAACTCCGCAAGATCGCAATTCAACTTTCGAGCCACAGATAGTCAAAAAGCGTGAAAGAGTGCTTTTAGACAGCCTCAGTAACAAAATACTTGCTTTATATGGCAAAGGACTAAGTTTACGCGATATATCAGAGTATATCGAAGAAATGTATGGCATGAATGTGTCAGCAGCTACCTTATCTCAAATTACCGATAAAGTAATACCGGATATTCAGCAATGGCAAAATCGCCCGTTAGATCCGGTATATCCAATAGTATTTATGGACGCAATGCATTTCAAAGTGAAAGATAACGGTAGGATTCAAAGTAAAGCTATATATACCGTTTTGGGTATAAATAAGACAGGTCGTAAGGAAATCTTAGGTTTATATTTTTCCGAAAGTGAAGGAGCAAATTTTTGGTTATCGGTATTAACTGAGCTTCAAAACCGAGGAGTTGAGGACATTTTAATAGCAGCCATAGATAATCTTAAAGGATTTGCAGAAGCAATCAACAGTGTTTACCCTGCATGTGAAGTGCAAACGTGCATTATTCATCAAATACGTAACTCAATAAAATATGTAGCAAGTAAAGAACAAAAATCCTTTATGAGTGATTTAAAGCTCGTCTATAAGGCTGAAACCAAGGCAGTCGCAGAAATGGAATTAGAGAACCTTGCAACAAAATGGGGTAATAAATATCCCATAGTGATAAAATCATGGCAAAATAACTGGGAAAAATTATCTACATATTTCCAATATTCCCCTTATATAAGAAAAATTATATACACAACCAATACTGTAGAAGGCTACCACAGGCAGGTTCGCAAGGTGACAAAAACTAAAGGAGCATTTACAAGTGAAATGGCACTGATGAAGTTAGCTTATTTGGTAACTCAGGAAATTAGTAAAAAATGGACACAGCCAATGCAGAACTGGGGTTTGATTATTCAGCAACTGGCCATACACTTCGGCTCTGATAGGCTACACTTAGATATTTAAATTGGCGCGACTACACGCCCAAATTTTTCGCAAAACTCCGTTAGCTAAAAATTTGGACTGTTTGTCTATGCCTAAAATCGAGGAATATCTTCAAAAAAGAGCAATTGCCGAAGTGTGGGGCAAAATGCGCCTATAAGGAATGTAAAAAATAAGGATGTGATTTAAAAAATTTGTATCTTTAACAATCACATCCTAGAATTTTCTTCTATAGAAATAGAACAGACAGAGTTTATTTTACACTGCCCCAACATATTTAATCTTTTAAATAATGCAGAGTAGAAATTTTCTATTCTGTATTGTTTTTTTCTCTATATATAAAAAACAAGGCTGTAAACTTCTCAACAGAATTTTACAGCCTTGATATATTTTTTATTAATGCCAGTAGAAACTATTCTTTGTCGTCACTTTCGTTAGTTTCTTCTTCTTCAGCTTGATCAGCAACTTGGCTCATCATAGCTTCAGCTTGCATTCTTTTTTCGTAATCTTCGAAAGGTACATCATTTGTTTCTGTGAAATCCATCAAGAAGTCCATAACTTTTTTGATAAGTAAAGTATTATGGATATTAGGGTTTCTAAGAACCATATCTTTCACAGTTGCTTTATCGCGTTTCAATCGTTCAGCTTCAGCTTCAACGATATCTTCGATATCGTGATCTTCAAGCTTAATCATTTCTTTTTCGATAATGCGAGTTCTGATGATTTCCCAACGTACGTTTCGTTCTGCAGCAGGTTTTAAGTTTTCACCCATGCTTTCTACAGTAATGAAGTTTGCCATTTCAGGTTGTTGAGCATAACGTTTTTTCATGTCTTCAACCATAGACTTGATTACTTCATCTACAACTGTTTGAGGAACTGCAAATTCATCGTGCAAGTCAATCAACTGATCAATGATTTGGTTTTCCATTTCCTGACGGGAACGTTTATCCCATTGATCTTGCAAGTTAAATCCGATTTCTGATTTAAAGTCTGCAAATTTATCGAAACGACCTTGAGTAAAATCTTTAACCCATTCGTCTGTCAATTCTGCAGGGATTAACTTTTTGATTTCAGTTACAGTAGCTCTGAAATATTTTTCAGGAGCGTTTTCATCATCCTCATTTGGTGAGAACACAAAAGTATGTTCAACTTTTGCACCTTCTAGATTCTTTTTAATAACAGGAAGAACCTGTGGATTAGAAAGTAAGACGTTAGCAGGTTGCTCTTGCGCACCTTCGATTGGCTCTTTAGTTTCTTTATCAAGCTCAATCATGTTCATCATCACATGGAAATTTTCGTCCGTCACTTCTTCAGCATCTTCGAAAGTTCCGTGATCAATAGCAATCTGATCTAATTGTTCTTGGATCTCTTCATCGCCTACTGCGTGAACAGGCTCATCGATAGAAAGAGATTTGTAGTCTTTCAATTCAATCTCAGGAAGAGATTCAAATTTAACTGTGAATTTAATACCGCCATTTTCAGCCGGCTCGATATTAGTCAAACCAGGTTGACCAACAACAGCTATTTCATCTTCTTGAGTAAGCTTGGAAAATACTTCGCCAATTATATCCTGATGCGCATCGGCTTCTATTTGAGGGCCGAAATACTTCTTAATCACGCCTAGAGGAACACGTCCTTTTCTAAAACCTTTGATATCTATGGTTGGGCGAGCTTTCACATAAGCTTTATCATAATGAGGCTTCAACTCATCCGCTGTAAGAGTTACAATAAGCTCACGCTCACAACCTTCCAGTTGATTAATTATTTTTTCCAAAGCTTTACCTATTATTAATTTGATTCGAGAATGGTACGGACGGAGAGACTCGAACTCTCACGGGTCGCCCCACTAGATCCTAAGTCTAGCGCGTCTACCAATTCCGCCACGTCCGCTTAACAAGGAGTTCAAAAATACGAACTTTTTTGTTTCGTGCAAAACATTTTTTCTTATTTTGTAAAAAAAATTGAAAATATTTGAGAACTCTAATGAACATTGCAATTGTAGGTGCTGGTATTTCAGGAACTTCCGCTGCTTTGCATGCAGCAAAAAAAAATCACAAAATTACGCTCTTCGAAGCAACTGACAGCGTCGGAGGAAAAGCTCGTTCCTTTTTTGACAGCAAATCCGAAGAATTTATTGACAACGGACAGCATGCTTTCATGGGCGCCTACAACGAATTCTTAAATATATGCAAAATCCTAGGAACTGAAAAATATATTTATATACCGGATAAACTATCAATTGCATTTACTTCTCCAGGTGCTCCAATTTCTCAATTGGAGCAAAAGATTTTTAAAGGGAAGTATGGCACTTTAGTTGGATTATTAGATTTCGATAAACTAAACACTGTCTCTAAATATCATATTATAAAACTATTTAGTAAACTTCTTCTTTCAAACAAATCCAGTTCTTTATCTTGCTTTGAATATTTAAGCCGGCAAAAGCAAACTTCAGAAGCTATAAATTCTTTTTGGGAACCGCTAATTCTGGCAGTAATGAATGCATCTATACATCAGGCCCCTGCTTCATTACTGATAAGTGTTATGAAAAAAGCATTCCTGGGGAATAACTTTGAATCAAAACTATTGTTGCCCAACGTTGCAATTAATAAGCTTATAGAGCCCATAGAACACTATTTGCAAGCAAATGGAAGCAGTTTACACTTGTCAGAAGCAGTACTATCAGTAGAAAGAAATGGGAATAAATTCCATATCTTAACCAAAAAGCGAGATTATGAATTCGATAAAGTCATAATTTCATTGTCGCCAAATAGAATTCGCAAATTATTATTAATAAAATCACAGTTTTCTGATTCTATTGAGAATATTCTTGAAAACATGGACTACTCGACTATTATATCAGCTTATCTATGGTATGACAAATATATAGAGTTGCCAGAAATTATTGCAATGACTGATACTAAGACGCAGTGGTGTTTTAATAGATCTAAGATATTAAAGGAAGAAAAAGGCAAATTCCCTTTTAGTTTAAGTTGTACAATCTCTGCTGCAGAAGAAATTGAAAAATTGGGGAATACTGAAATACTAGATCTTATGCAACAAGAATTGAATAGCTGTTTGCCACAGCTCAAAAAAGCAAATTATACGCATGGGAGAGTTATTCGCGAAAGAAATGCTACGCCTTTATTTACTACTGAAAATATCAAATTACGTCCTTCAGCAAAAACTGATATTTCCGGTGTATATGTAGCAGGTGACTGGACTGATACAGGTCTGCCTGCCACTATAGAAGGTGCTGCTCTCAGTGGCAGATTGGCTGCAGAGGTACTTGAGTCGGAACTCTAACTTACACGCTTTGTTCTGTAAGCATAATAATTTGCCACATATTCAACTGCTTTTTTAATTGCAGTATTTATAGGGTAATGCTTCATAGAAAGATTATTATCTATGCTGTAAAGCTTCAAATAGTACTCTCTCATTATGGGGATACTAAGTTTTGTTTGTATTTGATTGCTTATAAAATCGAAGTGTTCTCTATCATAGTTTTTCATAGAAGAACACGTGACTATCTGCTTGATTCCTATTTTACTTATAGTAGCAGAAAAACCAAATAATCTGCAGATCATTCCTCTATACTCATACTGCGAACATCCACCCGGTTCTAACAATGTCTGAAGCGGACTATAAAGTATACACCTCCCATCCTGAGGCATATTTTCCATTCGTTCGAGATAGGTAAAAAGTTTATCCTGCTTATAGAGGTTATAAGCAAAAGGTAGGAATTCCAGTGGGGTTGCTTCTATATCATCTTTTAAGCAACATTTGGAACATCCAATGGGACACTGCAAGCCACTCTTCTCAGCAAACTTTCTGGTTTCTTTTTGCAATGAATTAAAGACAGAGTTTACGGCACGCACTTTATTGTATACGCTCATGATATACTCCTTTCGATGCAAATATAATTCTGTGGTGCAATATTTCAAATAAGTATTTTTCTCTCAAATAATATTTTTTTTATATATCTTAAATCTATCTATATAATGGTACATAACTATAGTACAGCATTGCTATTGAATATAGATTTATTTTCTTATTTTTGTAAATATTATTCAATATTAAAGACATAAAAAAAATGAAACCGTTTATCCTAATTGCTAGTTTTTTAACTCTGATTTTTTCTGCATATTCCGCCGAAAAATATTCATTGGAATGGAAGCTAGAGCCAAATGAAAAGCAAATCTACTACATGAACCAAAAGGGTGAAAAGTTTGATTCCACATTTAGTAAACTATTTGAAAGTTTTGGTGAAGTAGATTCCTCTAAAAAAGGCGCAAATTATTTTCAAAAGATCTCTTCAGTATTCAAAGAAATGAACACTAACGAAAGACCAGTGATAAATATCCTAATTGGAAAGGATAATGGGAATATACAAATGTTGTCTTATATGAACTTACTAAACAATAAAGAAGTAGTGGATTCTTCTATTTTTGGCAATTTCTTTAAAAAACCAATGCTTAATGCAGAGATTGATAAACGTGGAAAACTCAAAACATTTTATCTTCCTCCTGCTTCTAAAAACCTAATCAACATGTTTTTTCAATTACCTACTAAGCCAGTAAGTATCAATGACAGTTGGACTATAGATGTAAATTATGCAACAATAAATTTATCTATGACAACTGATTCTATACTACAAGATAATAAAGCAACATTACTTGATGTAAAAGAAGTTGATGGAGAAACAATTGCGTACATTTCATATAGTGTAAACGAGTATATACATGGTGATTTATCTCTCCCATTTGGAGATGAGGAACCTAAAACAGGATTTATCAGTGTTAACTTACAATCAATAGCAGAATTTTCAATTACTAAAGGTCAAATTTTAAGCTATAAGGGCAAAGCAGTCATTGAAACTAAAAATATGATGATGCAATCAATGTCTCAAACATTTGGTTTAGAAAGAGCTGATGATTTGCCTCAGGAAGTATTGGATTTACTAAAGAACCAATAAACAAATCTGTATTAGATATAAATTTGCAAGAGAGTAGATCTTAGATTCACTCTCTTGTTTTATATATGTGCTGCACATTTTTTACTACTAACTAACTTATATTTTACTAAAAGCCTTGAAAAGCATATATTTGAATAAACTTTAAGAGGTAATTATGGTTGGTTTCGGATACGATGTACATAAACTTGCCGAAGGTGAAAGTCTCATCTTAGGCGGTGTAAATATAGAAAGTAATATTGGCACTGTTGCGCATTCTGACGGAGACGTGCTTTTGCATTCAATTATGGATGCAATTCTTGGAGCTTGCGGTATGGGCGATATCGGTGAACACTTCCCGGATACAGATCCTAAATATAAAGGAGCTGACAGCTGCCAACTATTTGAAGAAGTAATGCAGATTCTGGATAATGAAGGCTTTGAATTAGTAAACGTGGATGCTACCATTGTTTTAGAAAAACCAAAGCTTTTGCCTTATAAAGAAAGCATAAGAGAATCTGTAGCCAAACTTTGCGAACTCCCTACAAAAAGAGTCAATATAAAAGCAACTACAAATGAAAAAATGGGATTCCTAGGTAGGAAAGAAGGAATAGGCGTACACGCTGTTTGTATGATTAAAGAGAAAGCATGAGAAAGATACTCCTTTTCATATTGTTTTTAAGCTCATTCAGCTACCTGCATTCCGGGGAGATATATCCAAAACATCCGGATGAAGTCGCGCATTTTGAAAAAGGCTTTTATATCGGACAAAATTCCAGAGGCGATAGCGTAGTTTTCGAAAAAGGCTGGGCATTCGAGCAGGATCAGTTTGTTGTAATAACTGATATGGAAAAAGTAATTATTCCAATCAAAAATACTAAAGTATTGGATATTGCAATTTTAGATGAAAATATTGCTCTCCTTACAGAACTAAATAATAACTGCCATCTTGAATTATATGATTTTGATTTGCAGCAGACTCATAATATTGTGGTTGGATTTTCTCCTAATTCAAGTCTTCATCTGTATCGTCAGGATAAAAGCTTAATACTTCAGGACAGAAGTAATGCAAACATCTATAATATAGAAAAAGGCAAATTAGTCCAAAAAAGAAGAATAAATAGTTGCTGTAAAATTTTAAATTACGATGATTCATACATAGCTTTCTTCAAAAACAATAGATTTGCTGAATTAGCATTTGTTCCTGATTCAGGGGACGTTGCCCGCTCTGACAGGCTGCCTACATACAAATTTCAGAAACTGATAAAATCAGATTCACTTATATTTCTGATGGGATCTTTTGGCTATGAAACAGATATATATTGCTTTAGACTTAAGGAGCTTATCCCTGTTAAGAAAGTCAGCATTCCGGCAGATATTGAAAATATAAATCTGTTACCTGCAAATAACGATTTTAGAATCAGATATACTCAAACTTCCCGCACTCATACCAGTCTTTATGCCAGAAATTTCTTCAATGAAGGTAAAAGCAGTGTATATAATCTGGATAAATATTTTTATCAGCTATTGATCTCTGAGACTGTCGGAGACAGAAGTATATGGCTGTTTGCCAATGGTATACTTATCGCTGATTACAAGTCAGGGATACTCTCTGCAGATGAGTATAATTGCAGGGAATGGGTAAACGAAAATTCTGAGATTAAGCTTGATAAAGATATTCTAAGCGTACGCGGAGAAGCAGGAAGCAGCATATTTGAATTGAAAGATAATAACTGGTGGCTGTGGAACAGTCTGCAATATAAATATGGAAATATAATACTTATAGCAGTAGTTGTAATTGCATTTTTAGTAGTATTACGGTTTGCAAGAAATCAGAAAAAACTACTGAAGACTGTAATAGATTTGCCGGGCACAGGGGTAATTCTGGTAATAGACAAGTATTCCAGATTGATTAACTTAAACTCTCCTGCTGCAGATCTGCTTTACATTAAAGAAGGTGTGCCTCTCAAAAAGCTATATACATCTTACTTTGCAGATGATGGACTGAAAATATTGACAGGTATTATTGATTTTGCCATCAATAAAAGAGAAAACCTGACCAGAAAAGTAAATCTGCTTATAGGCAAAGATACTAAAGAATGGCTTTGCACTGTTAAAGTCATGACAAACATAGCCGGAAAATTTACAGGTGTAGTATTTACCGGAATTGACATTACAGAGCAATTGGAAAGAAAAAGACTGACAAACTGGGCACAATTAGCTCACGACATGCAGACTAATCTTTCTACTATAAAGCTTAATGCAGAACATCTGCACACAGAGGAAGATCACAATAACCACTCACGCAAAAAGAAAATTATTCATCAGGTTAATCTTCTTATGTCCAGAGTGAGAGATATTGTTACAGTGGGAAGAAGCGATAAGTTAAATACCGTTCCTGTTAATTCAACAGATATTTGCATAGAAGCAAGAAATGAATTTGACGAAACAGTTTTTCCTGATGTTAGTTTTGATTTCAATTTAAGTGCTTTTATCTTAAACTGTGACAAACCCAAGCTAATCAGAGCGGTAAGAAATGCAGTAGAAAATGCAATAAAAGCAATGCCGGAACGCAAAGGGAATATCACTATTAGCTGCGATAAAGATTCCAGAAATGCATATTTCCGAATCAAAGATAATGGTCCTGGTATGACTCAGGCTACTTTGGAAAAAATAATCAAACCATACTTCACTACAGCTGAAAAAACAGGCGGTATGGGAATGGGAACAATGATTATGCAGCACGTTGCAGAAATGCACGGAGGCAGCGTTAAGTTCAATTCTGAACCGGGCAAAGGCACAGAAGTTATATTTATAATACCAATTAGAAGCAAAGGTATAGAGTAATGAGCAATAATTTTGATATAAATACTTTAAAAGAAAAGAGATTAGCGGCTGTTGATTTTGGTATGAAAAGATTAGGACTTGCAGTTTGTGATCAATTTCATGTAACTATTTCGCCTCGCGGAGTGTATGACTATAGTAGCCCGGATTTTTGGAAAACGTTTTTAGCAGATTTGGCAAAAGAAGAGCTTGGCGCAGTGATTGTAGGAATGCCTAAAAGGGTAGATGGTGAAAAAACAAAAGTTATGGTTCAAATTGAAAAGTTTATTGAACTTTTAGCCAAGAAAACACAATTAACTGTTATAGAGCATGATGAATCTTTTTCTTCGCAAAGAGCTGTGGAAACTATGGTGACTATAGGCAAGAAGAAGAATAAACGAAGTCAGAAGGGCGAAACAGATAAAGTAGCTGCTGCGATAATTCTCAGAGACTTTTTAAATGAATACGAAGGTGGATTTTATGTATAGATTTATATTTACTATTTGTTTCTTAGCTGTTATGGTAGGAAGTGCTCAGAGTGCAGAGTTTGACCGCAGTCAGTACTATTCATACGGCACAAAATTTTATGCTGAAACCCATGCATTTCCTTCCGAATATTCTGATTCCCTGGATGTTGGTGTGTTTTTTAAACTAATGAACGAAGTAGTTGTCTTTAATAAGGAGCAAGGTTCAAAAGACAGATATTTCGCAGTGCCTACGCTTGAAATATCATGCAAGGATTCAGATGGGATTATAAGAAAGAGACATCTCTGGAAGGACACGGTAAGAATTAAAGGATATGACAAAACATTATCTAAGACAGATTTTATACATGGTGCAAGCTTTTTCAGACTCAAAGCAGGCGAATATAAAGTGAATATAAAAGTGGATGCTAATTTTATAAAGCAAGCTATAAGTAAAGATATAGAATTTGATGTTTCGCATTCCTTTTATGATAAACCAACATTTTCTAAACCACTATTTGCAATGGCAAATAGTGACAGAGTAAAACCGATTGTTGCTTCTAATAATGCATCTTTTGAGCAAAACGGAGCTACTGTCTATATTCCTGTTTCTTTTAATTCTGATAGCAAACCTTATTATTTTAGATGTGAAAGTTTAGATAAAAATCTAACAAGAACCAACTGGATGGCAGATGTAAGTTTTACAGGTCAGGTTAAAGTACTTAAAAATAAAGGCTTAGACTATCCTGTTAACCGTGATTTCTTGATGAAAGATTTTGGGTTTAAACCACTGGATAAACCTGCTGATGCCGGGACTAATATTCAGGCCGGACTTCTTCAGTTGGAATTGCCGGGAAATGAACTGTATCCCGGATATTATAAGTTAAGTATTCATCAGGAAGGATCTCAGGATACTTTATATCATGAATTTCAGGTAGTCTGGGAAAAAGAACCACTTTCTCTGAAAGATGTAGATTATGCAGTAGAAGCAGTTAAAAAAATTCTTTCTGAAGATGATTACGATATGATAAACTCAGGCACGGACAAAGAAAAATGGATAAAACTGCTGCAGTATTGGAAAAATAACGACCCGACTCCACAAACTCCATATAACGAGGCTATGGCAACTTACTATGAGAGAGTGGATTATGCTTTCTTTAATTACTCGACTGTTGCAGAAAAAGACGGATCGTTCACAGACAGAGGTTTAATCTATATTTTAAATGGACCTGCTGACTCAATAGAAGACAGTTTAAATGAGAATAATAAAGTAGAGATTTGGAAATATAATAGATTAGGTAAAATTTTTACTTTTGAATCGCTTTCTGTAGGTGAGTTAAAACTATTAAGTATAACAGATCTTGAAGGTAAAAAACTGACAGAGTAGAAGGTATAGAAAAGATTTTTGATTATGAGTAGAGACACAATGTTTTGTGCCTCTACTTTTTTTTTAGTCCAATCCCAGATATGCACTATCTAAAATCTGAATCCCAGTGACACACCCGGTAATGGCACTGGCCTGTAATCGATCAGAAGTAGGTTCATATTTAAGCGAAATACTCCCCAGTCAGATATATGCAATCTCCAGCCGACAGTGCCTGTAGGCATTATATAAAAAGCATTGTTTTCGAATAGTCCCAAAAAATCATCATCCATTGAGCCAAGGACGGTAATCCCAGCACCCATTTCCAGGAAGTTTGTACCATTTCCAAGATTATAGCTGTATCCAAGAGGTATACTGTAAAAGCTGCCATTGCCCGGAATGAATAAAGCACCAAATGAATAGCTGTGGAAATTATTACCAGCCGCAGGAGCAAAATAGCTAAGATTCAATGAGAAAAGTGGGGAGGTTCCTGCAAAAGTGACTTCCAGCGAGTTATTTGGGGTATCTTTAGATTCATTGTATATGGAGGTATATTTTTGGCAGAGTAATGAGGAGTTTAAAAACAAAAACATAAAGCTGACGATAATAGTAAAATTTTTTAGCATAGTAATACTCAGAATATTATTAAGAATATTAGCTATACGCTTCATATATTAAATATGTTTCAATATTCTTATCATACTCTGTGCAAGATAATGTACCTTAGTGAGATAATATGTATCTTTTTTCGCCTTTATATACATAATTTTTGAAATGTCCAGCTTCCCAGTCTAAAATAAAACCACCTAATATAAAAACATCATTACCAATAGAACCGGCCGAGTTCATTGGGTTGCAAGCTCTTTTACTTATTAATAAGCGAGGGAAATTATATTTATAATCATCTAAGTAGAAAAGATATTCTTTTTGATAAACTGTATCTATTTTTTCGCCACTCACAGATTGGAATTGCAACGGGAATAACTTTAGAAATTCTAATTCATAAAAAGAACTTTGAGTAAGATTTGTTTGTGGATAGTCTGTAAAAAAATTGCAGCAAATATTGCTTCTAGCAAGATCTTAATATCTATCTGAAGCATATTGTACTTTCATTGTTAAGCATTAAGTGTTCTTTGATCTAAAAAATACCAATTACCCAGCCAAATTCAATACTAATAACATGCTCGTAAGCAAATGAATTTTCATCTGAAAATCTTATCCAAGAAGGTCGGTAGATGGCTCCCAATATCATGCTTTCTCCTAATTTAAGATATAAAGGGAATGCTAGACCAATAATATTACAGGCTTTTGATCTTGGATTTATATCATTCAGTTTTTCTAAAAATGCATCCATATCTTCAAAATCACTATCAGTTCCAGCGTAAGATAAACGCCATGTATTTTTTGCATAAGATAAACCATATCCAACTGTAATAGACTTGAATTCAAAATTATCAGTTAGAGTTATATATTCAGATGTCATCAGTTCAGATTCGCCACCGGGATCTACAACAGCAGGAAATGGTAGAAAGAAATCCACTACACCACCGGCACTTATAGAAATAAACCGATTTTGAAGATAAGCATAGTCAAATCCGAAAGACACACCCCAGAAGCCGGCATGACTCTTCTGTGGCTCTCCATCAGGTTTGAGCGAAAAAATATTTAAATGAGGTAGTGCAAGCTTGAGGAATAAACTATTACTCTCATATCTAGGGCCTCTTTCAACAGATAAAGTTGAGTCCTTTCTCTTTCTTTTTAATCTTCTGTATTTAGGATTTTGTTGATTCAATATTTCAAAATTAAATGTATAATCAGAATTCGGTATTGTGTTGTCAACTATATTGTTATACTTTGTTGCAAATATTTCTGTTGTTTTACTGCTTTTACCTAATGTTGTATTCGTTTCCGAATAATTTGACAATTGATTGGATTCTGAACTAAAACCGTAGGAAGAAGAGACTATTAAAATAACAAAGAAGTATAGTATATTGTCGGAATTTAACATAGCTAAGATTTGATTAATAATAAAAAATGATAGATTGTAAAGTTAAAACATTTATTGATAAAAAAAAGAAATATTATAAATTTAAGTAACACATATTTGCATCTTCTTTAAAACTCCTTTCTCGGAATTTGCGAGACTATTTATTATCTTTGTTCTTTTGTCCGGAGCTGAAAGTTTGGAAAAGTTGCCTTTAAGCATATCAATTATTTCCTTTAATGAAGAGAAAAATATTGGCAGAACTTTGGATTCTATTAAGGATATAGCTGCAGAGATTATAATTGTAGACAGCCACTCTAAAGACAAAACACAGGAAATAGCTGAGTCTTACGGTGCGAAAGTCTATGTAGAAGACTGGAAAGGCCATGTAGCTCAGAAAAATTCAGCTTTGGAAAAATGTACACAGGAATGGATTCTGATGCTGGATTGCGACGAAGTTGTAAGCTCTGAACTGAAGCAATCTATTATTGACGCAATAGCTACCGGTAAAGCTTCTGCTTTCTCTGTTAATCGCAAAACTAACTACCTTGGTAAGCTTCTTCATTATGCATGGCAACCGGATTGGAATCTTAGACTTGTCAAGAAATCTACAAATCCTTACTGGCAGGGTTTGAATCCGCACGATGAGTTAAAATGCAACGCAGAAGCTAAAAGACTGGATGGTGAACTGGTTCACTATTCATATAAAGATGTCAGAAATCACTTCGATAAAACACTTGATTACGCTCAAATATCAGCCCAATCCTACAAAGAAAGAGGCAGGAAGTTTTCAATTTGGAATCTTCTTTTAAATCCGATTGTTGCATTTGTGAGATTATATATTCTGCGTAAAGGTTTTCTGGATGGCAAGCACGGATTGATCGCCGGATTTTCTACTTTTGTATATACTTTTTTGAAGTATGTATTCTTTTGGGAGTTGGAGTTAAAGGATAAGAAGAAGAAGAAATAGATAGCTTGCTACTTCTATTTGTAGTTTTCTAGGTTTTCAGACAACCTGCGACATAATGTGTCATATCCCGCGGTATTTTAGTATAAGAACAAAAATCACTTATACATTTCAGAGGAGATATGAAAATGGGTATCGTAATTGGATATTTTGCAAGCACACAATCTTTTGAGCAAGGACAAACTTTAACAGCTGAAACTCCTGAATCTCTATTCAAAATCTATAATACTATAGATGATCTGCTTTATGCTGCGAAATTAAATAAACAGCTTTATATCTATGAAGTTGAATTGCTTTCTTTTGTCGATATGGTGGAAGATGTGCTGCTAAGTGATAAGATAAGAATATCTGAAAAAAATCATATCTCGGAAGACGAGGTTTCTAATCAGATATATTTAGATAAAAATAAATATAACTACTGCAGATTGATTCAGGATAAGACTAAGTTATGGGAATCTATTCAGGATGAGTATATACTTTTCCTTTATTGCTGCTATATTGAAGATAGGGAAGAGCTTAATTCTAAAATCAGATCTCCCAGATACAAAAAGTTATACAAAGAGCAGGTGAGAGGAGTTGAATCTGAAATGAGCCTTAAAGCTGCTGTATTGCCATTCTCAATGAAGTTTATGCTGAGGAATAGGTTCTAACCCGAAAAAGTTAAAATATATAAAAAAAGAGAAGCACAATCTAATATGCTTCTCTTTTCAATTTATCTCAGCTAGAAGCTAAATTCTAACCATTGATTACTTTTCTGCCGATGCTTCTGTATTCGAAGCCATGTTTTTCCATTTCATCTAAATCATAAAGATTTCTTCCGTCAAATATTAACGGCATTGAAAGAGATTCTTTTACTTTGGCGAAATCCGGTTTACGGAACATAGTCCATTCAGTAGTTATAATCAAGAAATCTGCACCATCAAGACATTTATATGCATTATCAGCATATTCAATTTTATCACCAAAGCGCAATTTTGTATTATCCATTGCTTCAGGGTCATAAGCTCTAACTTCTGCGCCTGCTTCCAACAAACTGTCAATTAGAGTAAAAGCCGGAGCTTCGCGAGTGTCATCTGTATCCGGTTTGAATGCCAATCCCCAGAGGGCAACTTTTTTACCTTTCAAATCACCATTGAAACGAGCTTCAATATTACCGAAAAATCTGTGAATCTGCTGATAGTTTACATCCTGAGCTGCTTTGATTATAGTAAGCGGTGTGCCTGCTTCATCTGCAGAGTAGACTAATGCTCTAACATCTTTAGGGAAGCATGATCCGCCATATCCGATACCTGCAAAAAGGAAGCGTTTACCTATTCTAGTATCAGAACCGATACCAAAACGGATTTTATCTATATCTGCGCCTACTTTTTCGCAATAAGCGGAAAGGTCGTTCATAAATGATATTTTAGTAGCAAGGAATGAGTTTGCTGCATATTTAGTAACTTCAGCACTTTTTTCATCCATGATGATAATAGGATTTCCTGAGCGAACAAATGGTTCATACAAGTCTTTCATTGTTTCACCTGCTTTTTCGCAAGATGTACCTATTACCACTCTTTCAGGTTTCATAGCATCTTCCACCGCAAAACCTTCTCTGAGGAATTCAGGGTTACTGATGATATGAACGTTGTGTTCGCCGAGAACTTTATCAAAAATTGCATTCACCTTATCTGCAGTGCCAACTGGTACAGTAGATTTGTTTACACAGATTTTTTCTTCTGTAATGCCGTCTTCTTTTATAATATTAGCTATATCTTCAGCAACACGTAAAACGTGGTTTAAATCTGCAGAACCATCTTCATTTGGAGGAGTAGGCAGGCATAAAAAGATTATACTGCTGTGATGGACTGCATCTCTAAGATTAGTAGTAAAATTCAACCTTCCATCTTTGATATTTCTTGTCATTAGTACATCCAAACCCGGTTCGTAAATCGGACAGATGCCTTCCTTCATTTTAGCCACTTTTTGTTCGTCAATATCAACACATAAAACCTGATTACCTGTGGCTGCAAAACTGGTACCTGAAACTAATCCTACATAACCTGTACCAATTACACCAATTTTATAAGACATTATACTACCTAAATTATATTAATTAACTATATCAATCTTTTCAAGATAAGAAATTTTGCTGTTTACATTTGTAACAATTTGAAGAATGCAAGTATTAGTATTGCCAATATGGCTAATAAGATACCGACTTTAAGCAGCTTTTTGACTATAAAAACTACTGCTAAAAAAGCTACAAATGCTACGACAAAGTATATTACACCTGACATTTTTTACCGGTTCAAATTTGTTTACAAAAAGATTTGTTTTCATATCCTTATAATATGCTAAAAAATATGTTTTTAATCAACTATCTATTTATTGATACGAGATTTATAGGCTCAATCAGTTAGTGTATGAAATTATAAATGAGTGTATTTATGTCAAAAATTAGAGTTTGTATAGGAAGTTTGAGATGCATCCAGTAGAGGCGTCTCATAAGTAAAATTAGAATAAATTGCCGCAACTACCCCGCCCTTCGGGCACCCCTTATTAAAAAGAAGGGGAATGTTCGAGTAGTTATCTCATTACTAACTAGTTGTTAGTTAATCAACTTAAAAAATTTCCATCTTTTAAAGAGGAGTAGTTTGCGAAGCTAGAGTTTATACTGAGCATAGCCGAAGTAAAGTAAGGTGTATGATACCACAAACATAATATTGTAGCTCATTTTTCACTTATTAGAATACCTAGACAACTTGTTAAATATCAAAACTCTACACTAATCTTTAAGTTGCTGATCTATAGCAGGCAACTTGGCAATATACATCAAAGTATAGTACATCATAAGCAGAATTGAGACAGCAATACCAATATAAAGAACGTTGAAATCACTTGAAGCAAACTGGTAGTATAAAGTGGCTGAGCACCAGGCTACCAGAGTTGTATAACTTAGCATAATAACTGTAAAGAGCCACCCCATTTCATTTTTAGAAGCTGCTACTACCACAAAACAAGGGAAATACATCAATATAAACAAGATATAAGCATAAGCAGAATGCTTATTAAACATCTTTGGAATTGCGTGTATTGTTGAATCTGATAGTTCTAAATCAGCAGTTACATCCTGGCTGTCTGTGCTTGAAAATACTCCCCAGATATCGAAAGTAAATATCTCCAGGAAGCCGTCCGGAATTGCTGAAAGAGCTTCTTTGACTGCGTGCCACGGATGTAAATCCATAACTTCAGATGAATCTGCATTTGCATGCATAGTGTAGTGATACCATTTCAGTTCTGAATTTGGTGTCAAATCTGCATGCTTTGTTTCATCGCCATAGAGAGAATTTAGAGTTACTATGATTACTTCTTTTGCAAATAAACCTGTGAATAAAGCAACAGATGCCTGCCAGTTTTGAGTTTCAGTAATTGTACTGTCTTTACGCATTTCGCTGCTTATTCCCATCGGCTCAAATATTGGAGTAATTCCTTTGCCTATATTTGCCAGAATCGAACTTCCGGGAGTTTTAGGAGCTTCCAATTTCAAGTCTACTGACTCTAAAACTGATAGTATTGCTGTTGTCATAACAATGATTGAAGCAGCGCCTTTTACAAATTGTTTCAACTGGATCCATGCTTCTCTTGAAACAGCTTTTGCATTTGGAAGAATATATGCAGGCAAAGTAGCAATAAAAGGTTTCTGTTCGCCTTTAAACAATGTTCCTTTTAGCACTAAACCTGTTATAACTGCGACCAGAATTCCAATTAAATATATTGAAAGAACAATGAGGGCAGAATATTCGCCAAATATAAATGCACAAAACAGAACGTACACAGGCAATCTGGCTCCGCATGACATAAATGGAGCCATGAATATGGTTAAGTATTTCTCTCGCTTGGAAGATAGTGCTCTTGTCCCGTAAACTGCAGGTACAGTGCAACCAAAGCCAATAAGCAATGGTATAAATGCATTTCCGGGCAGACCTATTCCTCGCATGAATCTATCCGCAATAATGGCTAATCTGGACATCAAGCCGGTTGCTTTTAAAATTGCCATTGTCATAAACAGGAAGAATAATACCGGGATAAAAGTGGCTAGAGTCTGCAGACCCGTTCCTACGCTGAGGAAAATAGAATTTATAATATCAGGTGAGCCAATCATGTTTAAACCTGCTTTGGGCAGCTTTATAAACAGATATTCGCCTAAACTGTCAAAGGTATCTACAAATATTCCACCAAATCCAATAGCAAACCAGAATATGAAAAACATTGCTAACAAGAAAAAGGGGATAGAGATAATTTTATGCAGGATAATTCTGTCTACTTTATCAGAGAATTTTTCTTTTATGGTTTCTTTGACAACTTCTGAATAAATCTTATCTGCCAGCTTGTATGTCTCTTCAGCAGAAACATCCGGAACATTTGCTAATGCAATACTGTCATCATGAAGTTGCTCTACGTGTAATGCTAACTTCTGCTTGATTTCAGCAATTGATTTGTTGTTTGATGAGTTTATAGGTGTTACTTCGATACCTAGCTCTGCGGATAGCTTAGCTACATTGATCTCGATACCTTCTTTTTTAGCTACATCTGCTTTACTCAATAGAATAATAACATTTTTCGTTTTGCTCAGTAGTTCGAGAGTGAAACGCAGACTCTGAGTCAAATTAGTAGCATCAATTACATTGATGATAAAGTCATAGTTTCTTTCTTCTGAATTGTGTTCGCAGATGAAACTGTGGGTTAGTCTTTGCTCTTCGGTATCCGGTTTTAAGCTATATATTCCCGGAAGATCTATAATCTCAAAATCTATATTATCAGATTTAAAATGGCCTTTATGGATTTGAACAGTAGCACCGGGGAAATTACCTACTATAACAGAACCTTTTGTTAGTTTGTTAAATAGAGTAGACTTCCCGCAGTTTAGAATACCTGCCAGTGCTATAGTTATAGAATCTTTGCTTACGGTGTAAGTTTTGTTTGTACTCATTCCACATGTTCTTTCTAAATATTCTTTACAAATTCGACGTTGATTTTGTCCGCAAGATTTCTTCTCAAGGATATTCTGCAATCTTCAATTTTGATTGTCATAGGATCAGTTAAAACCTTTCCTATCAGAGAAACTTTTCTACCAATAGCCACTCCGATATTATCGAGAGCCTTAGAGGATACACTGTCAATATCTAAGGAAATAACCTTATAGATTTTGTTCAGAGAAATTTCTGATAAATTGCATCGTTCCATTTTTTTATCTTTCAATTTGTGTTTTTAATTCAATTGTACAAGCAGAGAAATAAGACTTTTAAAAAATTAGTTTTTATCTGTAAATGCATAAAAGTTTTTCAAATCAAAACAGTATGTTTTTTTATATTGATAAGTAAACAGGGTTTAGCCTTAAGTAAAACAATTATTTAATCTGGTCTAATGCGTAAATATCTCGCTGATATAACTATATAATCTATAGTTATTCTGCGGATTAGGCGCAACTCAATAACAGTTTTAGATTAATATACATAATATTTTGCAGAACCTTAACATATTTTACGTTTATCCTAAATAATAATTGAAGATAAATACGATTTATTTTGTCCTATATAGAAAAATAAGTTCGTTTGTTGCAATTTTAGAATATATATCGATGTATATATTCAAATTGCAATCCGTAGAGATACGATGCATCATGTCTCTACCTCGGTTTTAAATAAAACATAGAACCTGTGATAATATTCGAGGAAACACTTTGGGTATGAATGACTGCATCAAGTAAAATATTAAACCAGGCATAGCGAGGTAGCGGGGGTGTGTTAAGTTCAGATCCTGTATAGCAGGTTTCGATGCGCTTCGCTCGCGGTTATTGAGCTTTGCCGAAATGCAACGAGCTTTTTAAAAGAAAAAGGGACATACTGCTTTTCAGCAGAAATATGTCCCTGATCCTCCATATTAAAATTTTGTGTTGCTTTTAGCGCAGTTCGAAGTTCAGTGGAATTGTTCCAACCATTGTTTCATTGCCTTTAAGCGGATTGAATCTCCATTGGCGCAAAGCTTGTATAGTAAGTCTCTCAAGTTCAGGATCTGATTTTTGAAGAGGAACTACTCGGCTTACTGTACCATTTGATTCTACGAATAATTTGAATTTCATATTAGCGTGAAATTGTGAGCCTTTAGGGAACTTTGGAGTTACCTTATTTACAAGGCGTCTGTTTCCGCCGCCGCCCCATTCTATATCTCCAAAGCCTTCACCTGCACCTCTACCGAAGCCTTTATCTCCTAAGCCTTTACCGGAAGGAGAGCCGTCTTTAGCACCTATGCTACTAGCGTCAGTGCCGCTTTCTTCTCCAGCAAGTGCTTTATCGCCTTCCATTTGGTTAACTGCTATCAGATTTTGAGATTCTCCTAATTCAGCAGTTGAAGGATTTTTAGTTCTTTTTGTTTTTGCAGCAATTTTAGCATCATCCAAATTAGTAGTAGGTAAATTGCCTTTATGCTTTTTACCTTCTGCTTGTAAATTACCTTTAGATTTACCGGTTCCGTCACCATCCCCAAAGTTTAAAGTTGGCAATAATTCCAAAGGAATAGATGTATCTCTATATTGTCGTGGAGGCGGTGCTTTAATTTCCAGTAGCTGCATAAATAACAAAGCTGAGAAAGTTACAATGCAAGCCACTGCAAATCCGCGAGCTGTATTCTTTTCCCAAGGCAGCTTAATCTGGATACCGTTATTCTGTTCGTGTCTTGAAGTATGTATCATAGTATTACCTATTTAATTCTATCGATCCATGTTTGTGCAAATCCATATCTCATGGCCGCATTTCTTGCATCGTCTTTTGATTTAAAATTGCCGAATCTGACTCTGTACCAGATAACGTCTCTTATTTTTTGAGTAGAGATTCTAGGATTATCAACATCCTTATCTTTTAAGTTATCCAACCATGCCTCAGCATCATCTTTCGATGGGGAAGCATATATTTGTACTGAATATAGAGCGTCAGACTCTTCAGGTTCTTTTTCAATAGTTTTCTTTGGTTGCGCTTCTTGTTTATTAGTACGTTTATGTGACGTATGAGTTGCAACATCTTTTTGTTTAGGTTGCGCTTTCTCTTTATGCGTTACCGGAGTATGTTTTGGCTCTTCTTTTGGTTTCTGAGTTACTTCTACCGGAGCTTTAGGTTCTTCTTTTTTATGTACATCTTTATGTTCTACTACATTATTATGCGCTTCAGGTTCAGTTGCGTGTTCTTCTTCTTTGTGCTCCTCTGCAGGTGCATCTGTCTGAGACTCATTCGCATGAGCATCTTCTTCATGAGTGGTTTCCTCATGCGTTTGTTCTTCATGATGAGCGTCTTCATGTTTCGCAACATCTTCATGTTCCTCTTCATGAGCAACTTCTTCATGTTTTTCATCAGGAGTCACTTCAGCAATAGTTGGCTGTTCTATCATAAAGTTAGGATAATACCAGTATTGGAAAACTCCAATTCCCAGAACAGTTAAAATTACAACAGCTGCAGCAGAAATCCCAATATTTTTCAATAACTTAGATTTTTTCTTAGGTTTTTTCTCTTCAATAACCTGAGCAGTTTCAGCTTTTTGTTGCTGAGCTTCTTTTTCAATTTGAGCTTTTCTTTCTTTTTCGTCTTTATCTATATCTGTAATATCGATAAATTCTGTTTCTGCAATTTTTTCTACCGGTTGAAACTCTGACGGATCAGATTTTTCTATAGGTTCTTCAGCTAATTGTTCTTTGGCTGCCTCTTCTTTTCTAGCTTTAGAGCGGTTAAGCTCATCTTCAAGCATTTGTTTAAGATCATCGCCTAGATCTAAAGGTTCGGCAGTGTCTTCCGGAGTTTCAACAAAGTCTTCTTCTTCAATTACTTCTTCTCGCTCAGGAACTTCTTCAGCTATAACTGTTTCTTCTGCCGGTTCAAAATTTATTACTTCAGGAGCTTCTTCCTCTTCGGAAAATGCGGAAACATCATCATCAATGTCTTCAGGTTCGACAGGAACTTCTTCTTGTGGAGCTTCTTCCACTGTATCAGCAATTTCCTCTACAGGAGCTTGTTGTTCAGCAGGTGCGTCATCTTCGAACGCATCCCAAACACTACCGCTTTCAGGAGTTTCAATTAAAGGAGCTTGCGAAATGCCATCAGCATCGACATCCAAAACCGGAGCTTCAGCTACAAGCTCTTCAACCGGAGTCTCATCGATTAGAGGTTCCGGTGCATTTTCAAACTGAGGCACTTCCTGCGGATAATCTTCTTTTAAAGAAAATATATCACCATCGGGTTCGCTGAGTCCGAATCCGCTAAGTTCCTCTTCTGGTTTTAAAATATTTGGATCAAATCCCGGCATAAGCTACCTAAAATTGCCACATAATTCCGGCAGAGACAAAAAGGTCTCTTTCTTTATAAGTATTCCAAACGTAGACGTTTGAATTTAGCAAATTATCAAATTTAAGGAAGACTGAAAAATCGTCGTTAATTTTATAGTCTGCGCCTAGCATCAATTTGTTAAACGAATCAACTTTGATGTCATTTGTTTGGTCAGCATAGCGCTCTCCTACATAAACTAAACCAATTTCTGTGCCAATTATATCAGCCCAGACTCTCCTATAATTGATTCCCATCTCTACAGGAGCATAATACGGAATATTTTTTTCATATTCATCAGAATTTGAAGTCAAAGCCTTCATTTTGAAAGTCATTCTGTCTTCGTCAGTAGGAGACCAGAAACTTTCAACGTTTATTCCAAACAGTGTCGCATCCATATATTCTACGTCAAACATGGACTGATTTATACTCGAATCTGACAAAGCAAGCGGAATAAATGCAGGCAGGCGTTCTACCTGTTTGAACTCTAATCCGGCACTGATTGCAAATCTTTGAGACGGATGATATGTTAAAAACCCTTTAATTAGTCCAATATTGTATGGCATATCAGTAATTATATTTGGATTTATATACGGATTATGTTCTGCCATGTCATAATAGAAGTTTTTGTCTAATCCGGTTTCAATACTTCCGTTTATAGTAATATTTTTATTTAGTCTGTATTCTAGATTAGCAGCTAAAAGGAAACCTGTTCTGCTTTTATCAATCGATGCATTTGCAAACTGCAAGCCTGCGTTCAATTTAAAAGTAAGTTTGTCATTTGAAAATGCGCCGTGTCCATCCATCTGGATCATTTTTGCAGAAGAACCGTTTGTAGCGTGCATATCTATATCAAGATTCCCGCCTACAAAATATTTTTTATAAAAAGTTTCTACTCCGACATAACCTCTGAATGCATTATCAAAACCATCGGCATAATCTCCCGAAAGCTGAAGTGATTTAAATTCAGCACCAGTTTTAAATTGATAACCTTCATAATCTCCATCAACATCTACTCCTAATTTGAAGTTCATCAGGTTTCTGTCATCAGGAGTAACCATAGGATATAACTTATAGCCTCTGTTGCGGAAATTCAAATAAGTTCTGGTTCTGCTTCCACCAAACACCCAAAATTTCATAGGTGCTATATAATCAGAAGAAACATTTAGAAATAAATCGCTGTATCCTGCATCGTCCACATGACCATTACTTAATTCAAGACCTGCGTTTCCGTAAAGCTCATATCCTTCATAACGAAGACCGTATCCACCTTCGACGCGTGGAGTTAAAAAACTGCCACCATCTGCTCTGACATATCCTTGTGCATAATCGGAGGAGATAATATGTTCCGGAGTTTCGCCCGGGGGCAATAGCATAGTTTGCTGTTTTTCAAGCGAATTCAGTGAGTCAAGTTCACCTTTTTTCAAAGGAACAAGTCGCTCAGGATTTTTCTTTTCACTTGCTTTTATTTCTGCCTGATAGTTACCAATAATATTTAGTTTTGGCAATTCATACGGCTCCGAAGCGCTACTGTTTGTGCGCTCTTGTGTCGTCTGTGCATCAAGCCCGGCAAATCCAATTACCAATAATATTGCAGCTATGTAAAACTTTTTCATGGCTATTTATTCTTTTTCTTCTTGTTTCTGGTTTTCAATCATTTTTGCAATTCGTTTGAGTCGTTGTTTTGCTGTTTTAGCAAAGTCATCATCAATTCTGATTTCAAGTAACACGGTATATATTTCTTCTGCTTTCTGGAACTGGCTTGTATTTTCATAACATTCACCCAGTGCAAGCATCCCATAAGAATACCAGTCTTCGTATCCGGCAAATTTTTCTTTTAGCACTTCAAGTTCCACAATTGCAGAGTCAAGATTTTTTTCTCTCATATAAATTTCGCCAAGTCTGTACTGAGCTTCGGCTGCAAGCAGGAGATTATTATTCTGCGTAGCAAGGATTTTGTATTCAGTTCTGGCAGAATCATTCCATTCTTTGCTTTTGTAATATTTTGCTACCAGATAGCGGCTTTGAAGTCCATATTCCAGACTGTCAAATGCAGCAGCTACTCCTTTGTACATCTCAATTGCAGCAAGAGTATCTCCGGTATTGTATTTTATAATTGCTCTTTCAAATCCTGCCTGAGCAGAACTTTCATGAGTCGGATATTTTTCCTGAAGTACTGTAAATATCGAATCAGCAGCTTGCATATCAGTGCCCTGAGCTTCCATAATTCCATGTTCTAAAAGAGCTATAGGAGCATACTCACTTTGTGGGTAGTCTGATACAATCCTATCAAAGGTTTTGGTTGCATCACCTTTTTCATTCATGGAAATGTAGCTTTGTGCTTTTTGATATAGCACTTCAGGTATTCTCTTAGAATCAGGATATTTTGTTATGAAGTCATCATATTCTGCAACGGCATCTTTGTATCTTCTGCCGGTGTAGAACATATCTGCTTTCTTGAATGATAATCCTTCAGAAAATCTTGAATCCGGATTTTTTTCTATATAGTTTTGCAGTATTTCTACTGCTTCGTCTTCTCTACCTAAAGCAAGAAGGCAATACTCCATAGATTTTAAAGACTCGTTAGCCAGTCCATGAGTAGGGTAGGTTTCCCAAACAAATTTATACTGATTTAGAGCCAATTCAAAGTCGCCTTTGTTATAATATGCATCTGCTATATTATAATAAGCATCAGGTAATAGCTCGCTATCAGGATATGCTTCAATCATAAACTCATAATCCTGTATAGCTTCATCATATTTACCTTGGTGGAATCTGATTTTACCTATTAGATTCAATGCATAAGGTGCATATTTTGTTCTTGGGAATCTTCTTACAAATTGAAGTAGAGCGGTAACAGCGCTTTCGTATTCATGCAACATATATAAGCAGTGTGCTCTTTGATAAGCTGAATACTGCACTTCATCTGAGCCTGTGTTCATTCTTGAAGCTTTATCATAAGATTGAGCAGCAAGTTTATAATTTTTTATCCAATAATATCCGTCACCCTGTCTAGTATAAACTTCCACAGCATGTTTAGAATTAGGAAACTCCTGAATCATAGTTTCAAAAATATCAGAAGATCTGCTAAATTTTTGCTGTCTGAAGTAAGACCAGCCCATACCGTAATATGCTTCTTCACGTCTTGAGCTGCGAGGATATTTATCAATTATTTTTTGATAGGTTTCTGCTGAATTATTCAATAGATCAGTATTATAATAAGCTTCTGCAAGCCAGAAGTATCCTTCATCTATTCGCGAATCTTTAAAGGCAGTTCCAGTATAAGTAATAAGTACAGGAATTGCTTCGGCGCTTCTGTCTGCCATGACAAGTGCGATACCTTGTTTTAATCTGGATTCTGCCAGATACCACTCTTTTTGAGGCATGAATATTATATTTGCTCTGCTTGCTAGTTCTTCCGCATTTTTATAAGAATTTACTGATTTACTCCAGATTCCCATTTCCATATAAGAAGCACCAAGAAGCAGATGAACTCTAACAAGCACCAAAGCATCATATGCTTCTCTTTCGGCTCTTTCTAAAGTTCTGCGGGCTTTTTCGTAATCGCCTTCTTCATATTGCATCTGACCAAGTTCCAGTAAAACCTGACCTAGATATGGATAAGTTGGCTGCACTGACAAAGCTGCAAGTTCTTTTTTGGCTTGTTTTTTATCGCCTAAATTCTTTAGAGCTACAATCCTATATAACTGAGCTGTAGCTTTGACCCTAAAGTCGTCAGGCCCCGCTTTATCAATAACACTGTCGTAATATTCCAGTGCTTTGGAAAAGTTCTCTAGATGCAAATGAGCCCAGCCGGCACCCAATCTTACATAATTTTCTATTTCAGAACCATAGATAGTTTCCAGGAATGTTCTGAATACTTCGGCAGCTTTAGCATAGTTGCCTGATAAATTGTAGGATTCGCCACGAAGGTAAAGTATTTTTTCAAAGGAATTTTTAGAGAAGTCCTGTTCAGGATATTTTTCACCTTCTTCAGTATTATCTCTAATATGTTCTATAATATTTTCTGTTCTTTCCAAAGCAAGCAAAGCACCAGTAAAGTCTCTTAGAATGAGTTTGTTATTTGCTTTGCGGATGCCTGAGGCAATTATACAGTTAGAATAAGGGTATCTTTTTTCCAAATCTGTATATTTATCTATAGCATTTTGATAGAACTTATTTATTTCATGATTTTGACCTAAAGCGAATAATGCATCATCTGCATAGTCACCATTAGGATATTTATTTGCAGCAGTTTCAAAAACTTCAATAGCTTCCTGATAGCGGGCATTTTGATTTAAAGAGATACCACGCCAGTATAAGGCTTCATGAGCAATTGCATAATAGTCATCATCTTGTCGATCCAGCAGATCTTTTTCTGCCAGTTCTACAGCAGTTTTAAAATACTCTTCAGCTTCAGTGTATTCTTTTTGCTCGAAGGCAATATAACCTCTCTGAAGAGCTGCATAAGACACAAACGGTGAGTTTGGTCTGACCTTAATAAACTCAGTAAGCCTGCCTTTAGCGATATTATAATTACCGGAAAGCAAATCAATATTAGAATTGATAAGTACCGCCAAATCTCCCGAAACATTATCAGGATATGTTTTTAAAGTCTCTAAGAGTTTATACTCAGCTTTTCGGACAAGCTCAAAGTCGTAATCTTTTTGGATTTGAGTAATTTCGTTTGAGCCATATTCGTAAATATCAGGCAAAACTCCTGCATGACCTATACACCAAGCCATAAAGAAGAAAGCTATGATTGCTTTAAACCGCTTCATTTCAACTATTCAAATTTATTATAAATATAAGTGTGAAGTATCAATTTGCGAAAGAAGGAAGTCCGCCCAAAAGGGGATTATCGAAAATGATACTTTATGCTGCGCTTAAAGATACAAAAAACAAAATGCAAATGCTAAATATTTTTACATAAAAATATTTATGTGTTAGATGTAATAGCTAAGTAAGGAATGTTAGATGCGCACAAAGCAAAAGCGAATGCTATCTTTATGAGAGCACTCGCTTTAAACAAAATTAACTAATGTAGCAATCAGTTCTCTTATTCACCTTTAAGCTGTCTGAAAAGTGTTTCGTAAGAGTTTTTAACTGTTTTGTCTGTCACTAAATAGTTTTCTATAGTCTGGCAAGAGTGAAGCACTGTAGAGTGGTCTCTGCCACCAAAACTTTGGCCTATAGATTTAAGAGACATTTGAGTAAGTTGCTTAGTCAAATACATTGACATCTGGCGAGCTAAAGCTATTTCGTGCTTACGTGATTTTGATTCCAAAATTTCCACTGGAATTTTGTAATAAGCTGAAACTACATCTTTAATATCATCTATAGTAAGCGTTTTTGGTCTTACATTAGCAACACCGTAAACTACTTCTTTTGCTACATCCATATTAAGCTGGCGTTTGTCTAAAGTAACTTTAGCAATTAAGCTGATAAGAACGCCTTCGAGCTCTCTGATGCTGCTGGTAATATTTCTTGCTAAGAACTCAAGGATATCTACAGGTAACTCTATACCTTCATCTTCAGATTTTTTCTGAAGGATAGCCATTCTCATTTCAAGATCAGGAGACTGAATATCTACAGTCAAGCCCCATTGGAATCGAGAGATAAGGCGATCATCAACATCTTTCAGCTCTTTAGGAGCAACATCAGATGTTAGGATAAGTTGTTTTCCTGCCTGATGCAATGCGTTAAAAGTGTGGAAGAAGTTATCCTGAGTTTTTTCTTTCCCTGCGAAAAACTGGATATCATCTACTATCAACACATCTACACTGCGGTAGTGATTGATGAAATCAGTAGTGCTGTTATTTTGGATAGCACTGATAAATTCCATCGTAAATTTTTCAGAGTTTGTATACAAAACCTTAGCATCAGGTCTGTTTTGAATGATTTTATTACCAATACCTTGAACTAGGTGCGTTTTGCCAAGACCGGTGTCACCATATACTACAAGCGGATTAAAGCGAGTACCGCCGGGGTTCTGGCTCACAGCCATAGCCGCAGATGAAGCAAGCTGATTTGCATCACCGGTGATGTAGTTATCTAGTGAATAGCGAGGATGTAGATTTGAATCAAAAGCTTCTTGTATAGGTTTTTGAATCAAATCTGCGGATTGCTTTCCTTGCTGGAAACCCGGGATTTTCATCGTAAGTTTATCGGGAGCGTTTGAGCTGTTATCAACTACTATATCATATTGCAGTTTTGCATTTGCTCCGATAACTTTGTCAATAGTTGCTCTAAGAAGCTGATTGAATTTAGTTTCAATCCACTCATAAAAGAAAGTACTTGGCGCCAAAACAGTCAGGGTGTTATTTTCCCACTTTAAGGCTTCAATTGGTTTAAACCATGTATTAAATATATGAGGAGTTACATTATCTTGAATAATGTTAAGACATTTTTCCCAGTACAAAACAGCTTCTTTATCAGGAACTACTTGACTTTTCGGTTTGATGCGAGCAGTCCTAGTCTCTGTTTTGGGAAACAGTGATAAAGTATCAGTAGATTTCACGTTAAACTTCTTTTGTTTGGTTTACAGACACACACAATATCTTATTTCAGAATCAGAAGTCACAATGCTCGTTTTGGGGTAAATCTCTGCAAAATCCTTAATTTGGGGGTAGAACTTTGCACAAATTTAAGATAAAACACTGTTATCCTTTCTGAACTTTAATAAGCCCACGACAATAGAAAAGCCTACTAGGCATTTTCAATATCAGGGATTCCAAAATGGGATTTTTTTTCGAGAAAGACAAGAAAAAAATGTTCAAAAAAAAACTTTTTTTTCTTGCATTTTTCCACATTTACTTATCCTGCTTATTCTCAAGGTCTTGCAGAATTCTCTTAATACCACACCATTTTGTTAATATTCAATTTATAGTTTATTGAGGAATTTAGCAATAAAATATTGCTATTGTATTTTTCAACTATAGTGTAAGTCTCTGATATTCAAGTAAATATAATTTTCTGTCATTCAAATACTATTTTTAATGTTAAAAATTATTAGGTATGACTACCTATAAATGGCTATTAATCTACAAGTTAAAATAATTAACAATAGGCGATAGCCTTGGAAATGCAAATAATACAAAAAGTAACTTGATAAATAATAAAAAAACACCATTTTTCAGCATCGATTCATGCATTCTCTGAAGACTTATGTATTTGAATACATTTCAAGATGCTAAAGATAATAAGCACTTATATATGTTTGAGTGTGGATAAGTTATATTTGTGGTGTTTCTTTTGCAAAAAAAAAGAGATGCAGAAGTAAATCAGCATCTCTTTTAAGCTGTAGTGTTCACTTATTATTTTACCACCAGTAGAAAGAAAAGCGAGCCATGATCCCTTTTTTGCTATGAAATCCAAGACCTAACCCAAAAGTTTCGGACATGTAGTAATCTGCACCTAAATTAAAACAAATACCTGAAGAATTCAAAGAGCCTCTTCTATAATAATCTCCGGTAGAAACTTCTTTTGCTAAAACAGTATCTGTTTGAGTAAAAAAGCCAACGCCACCATAGATGTTTCCCCATTCAAATTCATGATTATAGGCAAAATCAAAAGAAACAATTATTGCTTCGTATTTTTCTTCTGTAAAACCATTTGGTAAAGGTTGGCTTATATTTAAATTTTCACCTTCCAGGTAGCTTGCATAGTTAGGTATTGAATTAGCAACACCTGATACACCAATTGTAAGACTTAAAAATTCATATCTAAATCCGGCACCGAATCCTAAACCGGGGCTTCCGTAACCTAATTCTCCGTGTAATCCGTATAACGCCGGTAATTCTTCTTCGTATGTATCTCCTTTCTGTGCAAATAGGCTTGTTGAAAGCAGGCATAAGAACACCAATAACAAGTACTTCTTGATCATAATATCTCCTTTATAGAAAAATGCTTATATTAGTAGTAAGTAAAGATAAAATTTTTATATCGATTGTCAAAGAGTAATATTGCTGATGATGAACCTTTTATTAGTTGGTTTGGGTGGATTTTGTGGAGCTATATCAAGATATTTACTTGGTTTAGGTATATCTTCTGTACTTCCTTCTACCAAATTTCCTATCGGAGTAATGGCTGCTAATATTCTGGGATCATTTTTAATTGGTCTGTTCTGGGGCATATCTAATAATAACCCTTCTTTTCGGTCTGAGTACTCACTGTTTTTGATTGTGGGTGTACTTGGTGGCTTCACTACATTTTCCTCTTTTAGCCTTGATAATTTAAAACTTCTGAGCCAGGGTATGGTAATTCAGGCGATTATGAATATCGTTATCTCTGTGGTTGTAGGTTTGTTAGTTACTTGGCTAGGTTTTTTACTCTCAAAACATATTTAACAAAAACATAACAAACACCAATTTAAGTTCTAAATAGACATAATTATGTGTATAGTTGGTTCAAAATTTGTAAATTGTAAAAAAATTTGCTCCAATTTATCAAACCTTTCAAGAACTGAAGTGTTTATATATGGAAAGCAAAATGACAATATTATATATGATATTGTTAGTTAAAACTTGAAAGTAAATAACTGTAATGAGATAGGAATAACACAATTACATAATGAATTTAACAACTACACATACAAACATAGAAAAGACTTTATATGATGTTTTTCAACCGACTACTTTAGATGACTTAGAGAGTTTAAAGCTTCTCAATCGATATGACACTAAATTTGTCCTAAGAAAATCTCAACTGTCTCAGATTCTACAAAATCTGCCTCCCCAATATAAAATCCTGGAAATAGACGGTAAAAGAGTCTTCGAATATCAGAATCAATATTTTGATACTGATGACTTGTGGCTTTATAATGCACATCATAACGGCAAATTGAACCGTTACAAGGTACGATACAGACATTATGTGGATGTAGATAAATTCTATTTCGAGCTCAAGTTTAAAACTAATAAAAGCAAAACTGAAAAAACCAGAATGCAAAAATTAGGCTTTGAAACTCATATTAATGGCGGAGCAGATCAGATTGTTAATGAATTGCTTTCAATTGATGCCAATAAATTGAAGCCTAAATTAGACATCATATATAATAGAATCACTTTGGTGAATAAAGAATCCAAAGAAAAAATCACTTTAGATTTCGGGCTGACGTTTGATAATAAAATAAATTCAAAATCCTTAGATGAACTTGCTATTGTAGAAGTGAAGCTGGATAGATTAAAACCTCATACAGCATTTACAAAGCTTCTTAAAGAGCAAGGAATTCGACCTATGAAATTAAGCAAGTATTGTCTTGGGATTATTCTGACTACACCCGGAGTGAAGTACAACAGATTTAAAGAAAAACTACTACGTATAAACCAAATTTGCGAAATAAAACATGATGATTAGTGACTTAATTGGACTTGACTTTTTTAACGGAGAAGGTTTCAGAGAACTGGCCTTTAGATTTTTCTTCAATCTGATCGTAATTTATATAATTGCCAGATTGATTTATTATAAACTCCGTCAAAACAGAGATTACCTATTTACTTTATTTATTTTCAATCTGGTAGTCTTTTTTGTGTGTTTTTTGCTAAGCAGTGCTAAAATATCTATTGGCTTTGCCTTTGGTGTTTTTGCAATATTTTCTATTTTAAGATATAGAACAACTACCGTCCCCATCAAGGAAATGACTTATATGTTTATCTCTTTGAGTGTGGCAATCATCAACTCTCTTACAACAGGCAGCATAAGCTTTGTTGAATTGCTGTTTCCAAACGTCATGCTTGTAGGCTTTGCTTTTGTAATGGAAAAAACATGGGTTAAAAACGAATACAAACGTGAAGTACTTTACGAAAAAATTGAATTAATTAAGCCTGATCGATATGAAGATTTGATCAATGATTTGAGAGAAAGAACCGGCCTAAAGATTCACAGAGCTGAAGTAGGCAGAATAGATTTTCTAAGAGATGTTGCAAAAGTAAAAATCTTTTATTTCGAAGATGAAAAAGTTAACAGATATAATTAGAATAATATTGTTTTTGGTGCTGGGTACTGCTATTGCTAAAGCTCAGCCTATGAAAAAAACAGATACTGACACAGAATTATGGTCAGGTGTTGGTTTTACTTATGTTATTACCAAAGACCTTGAGTTTGATTTTGGCCAGGAATTTCGCTTTGATGAGAATATAAATTCTTTTGGTCAGAGCGTGACAGATTTTGGACTGTCTTATGATGTGTTTGATTTCCTTTCCGTTAAAGCAGCATATAGATATCGTTCGTTTAGTTCTTACTCCAGGCAGGAGCTATATGGTAATATCAGTACCGGATTTGACTTAGGAGACTTCAAATTCTCCTACAGATTCAGATATCACAGAAAATACTCTGAGATGACTGATTCGCCGGAGCAGTACAGAAATAAATTTGAAATAGGATATAAGTATGATAAAAGACTTGATCCATTTGTTTCAGCTGATTTCTTTTATAGCTCTTTGGGTGAAGATAAGGAAAAATTCTACAAAGTAAGATATTCATTAGGTACAAAAATTGAGCTGACAAGATATTCTGATATTGAATTATGTTATATGCTGGAAGATATGCTTTACAGCGATAAAATAGTCAGTATATTGGGAATAAACTGGTCATACAAGCTTTATTAAATCGACTTTGCGTAAGTATGCATCCATGTCAAACTTACGCTTAAGTCCCTTATCATTCATAAATCTAATCTTTCCAAAAACCGATCTTTCAGTCCAGCCCCTATCATGAATACCTCCAATACTCCATGCTATTCCTGTGTAACCATTAGGATCTCTTCCATCCAAGCTGTATTTGTCATTTAAGTATATGGCAGTTTCTATTGCTTGTTCCGGTGTTTCGCTCCATTCTAAAATCTTTTTAGCCCAGTACATACGCATATATCCATGCATTTTACCGAATCTTGTCATCTCTTTTTGCGCAGCATTCCAATATGGATCGTGTGTTTTAGCAGTTTCAAATTGCTCAAGTGAATATATATATTCTCTGGTATCGGCAATATGTTCTAATAGAGTGTTCTTAGCCCAGTCTCTGAAGCCATCGAATGAGTCATAATTTTGATTATATAAACAGTAATTATCTGCAAGTTCTTTACGGACAAATATTTCTTCAATAAAACTATCTTTTGCTTCCTGAGGTGCATTTGCTTTTTGAGCAGTGATCACTGCCTCCAAAGAAGAAATCTGACCAAAATGAAGGTATGGAGAAAGCTCTGACTGATAATCATATCCCGGTTCATTTCTGAGAGTGTCATATTTCTCTAATCTATTACTGATGAATCTCTCTAGAGTTTTTAGTGCTGCTATTCTTCCCGGAATAATATGTGGGACTGCAGAGACTGATTTATCAAAAGCAGAATAATCAATTTTTTCAAACTGAGCTATATTGTTTAAAGTATTATCTCTTTCAAATTCAAATTTTTCCGGATAGGACACCGGATATAAAAACTCAGCTTCTAACTTTCTGACTTTAGGTCTAAGTGTATAAGCAGCAAATTCTTCTTTCTGGCTTATGTATCTAACTGGAATTATATTATGAGTATCTACTTCATGGAAAGCAATATTGATGTTGCTATTGATGTCATTGTTCCATTTTAGCTTGATTTTGAGTGGATCAAAATCAGTAATCAGTATACCTGCATTAGTTTTATCAATTAGTTTTGGAACTTCTTGTTCAGGTTTCCCGATTAGAAGTAAAAAAGGAATATTTAAGTTTTGCAATTCCAGAGCAGTTTCTTCAAGACCTTTAAGCATAAATTCGAAATGCCTTTGCGGAGCATTAAGAAAGTTACTCACGAGATTAAAACATACTATAAAATCTGATTGCATTTTCTTAGCTGTTTCCATACCATAAAGTATTGCATGGTTATATGAAACTCGCTGATCACGGCTCATTTTATAGATTACTGTTCCTTTTTTTACTTCTATATTATTTATCTTGAATATTCTTTTTTCAATCATAATCTTGTTTCTTAATTTTCTAATGTGTATTTTCCAAAAATGATATAATTATATTTTTTTAAAGGGGATATTATGCAAAAGTTGTTATCACTAGCGCTATTAGCAGCCGTTCTTTTTATTTCTGCATGCGGAAATAAAGAAACTACTGAAAATGCAGTAGAAAAAGACGCTTACATCCGTCCGGTTACTAAAACTGTAGAAACTTACAATGAAGACGCGACAGAGAAAGAAATCATTGAATACACTTACGAAAAACCTAGTGATTTTTTCTGGGTTAAAGCAGAATATAAAGCTGAAGACGGAACTGTAAATAAGCTAGTTAAAAGAGAATTCAACGAAAAAAGACTACCTGTAAAAGAAATCACTGAAGAATTAGAAACAGTGACAGAAACAGTTGTTACTAAATATTGCCCTCATAGCTATTTCCTTTTGGAAAAAACTGTATATAACGGGGAAGAAGCTCCTGAAAATAAAGATTATACGATGACTTACACTTTTGAGCAAGGTTATCTGATTTCTGAAGAATATGTAAAATTCAACAATGATCCTGAATTCAAAAATGCTGAAGGCACTAACGTAGAAATGACTAGTAAATACAGATATTTCCCTGCACCTGAGTTTAGACATGAAGGCCCTCAGGATGCGGCATTCTTCGTAGATGAAGTGAAAGCTTATTTCACTAAAGATGATCAGAAACGCATAGAAGAATCAGGTCAAAAACAGGAAAAAGAATTTAAAATCGGCGATTTATATTGGGTAACAAGAACTGACTTTAACGAAGAAGGTATCCCGACTCACATGGTTGCCGGAGAAGCTGAATGCGAACACCACGCAACTGAAGAGTGGTACAAAATTGAAAAAGACGATAAAGGCAGAGTAATCGGCGTTATCGGTTATAGCGATGATAAGATGGAAAATATTACTCCTAAAAATATGAAATATAGCTATAGCTACGATGCAGACGGCAAACTTGCTTCTATCGAAGAAAACAGATATAATCCTGATACTAAAGAATTTGATAAATTCCATGACGGTCAAAAATTCAACTTTAAAGAAGTTGATTTTGTGACTGGTAAACAGAAATTCTTATTTACTTCAAATGCTAAGATTTCAGAGCACTACTGCTATGGAGCAAAAGCTTATTCTTACAATGAAGATAAAATTGTTTCTTATGATAAAACTCAAAAAGTAGTGGAAAAATACAAAGGCGGCTATGAAGGTGAATTCCAGGGGCGCCAGGCAGAACACAAATTAGTAGCTAAAGAAACTACAAAATTTGATGATGTAAAAACTGCAGAATAATCCTGCACTACTGATAGTATAAACAAAAAAAGCTACCTTCAATCAGGTAGCTTTTTTTGTTTCTATCATCATATCTCAAAAATAAAACTTAGTACTAGCTTAGTTCCAATTCTTCTTTATTTAGTTTTCTTCTTACAGCTCTTGCTTCCTTTTCCATTTTAGAGAGCACTTCACGTAGTAAATCATTCGAAATATGGGCGTAATTCATATTAGATCTAATTTCTTCGGCAGACTGGATATAATTCTCTTTTATAAGAGTATCAGCAGATTTGCTGAGATATTTCTCTATAATTTCAGTATCCAGCTCCAGATGGCATTGCATAGCAACTATGTTGCTATTATAAACTATTATCTGGTTTTCGCACGCAGGTGAAGAAGCAACTACTTTAGCACCTTCGGGCAGTGAGAATGATTCTGAGTGCCAATGGAAAGCAGTAAAAGTATCTGGGAAGTATTTAAATATTTTATTGTTTCCAAAACCTCGTTTAGTATAAACAGGATGCCAACCAATTTCCGGCAATTTTGATTTATAAACATTGGCTCCCAACGCTTCTGCTACCAACTGGCCGCCAAGACAGAAGCCTAATATAGGCTTTTCTACAGCAATAGCCTGTTTTATAAATTCTTTTTCTGTTTTTAACCAAGGGATGCTGTCCTCGTCATGAACACTCATAGGACCACCAAGTACTATAAGCCAGTCAAAATCATCTAATTCCGGTAATTTGGGGTCAAGAGGAAATTTAGTAACTTCATAGCTATGCCCTCTCATTTCCAGCCATTCTGTAATGCTTTGCGGTAGGTCAGATTTCACATGCTGAAAGATGTGAATATTTAATCTTTTCTTCTTGGACACCATTTTCTATCTCAATCTTTGTTCAGCAATTTGAATGAATTATAAAATTTCTCAGGAAGATCAGATTCCATTAAATCTGTGTCGCCAACTACTTCAAAAGTATATACTTTATTTTCCATACTATAAATTCGCAAGTAGCCATAAATATCTTTCTTCTTGATTTGCGAAGGAATAATTCGAACTCCTGAGTATTCGACTCCTTTGCGTTTGAACTGACTATTGCTTACACTATCTTTAAAAACAAATGTAGTATCAGTATAGTCATCTTTATAAAGATTTATTACTTTTTGGATTCTGCTTTCGGTAGTAGCATCATCGGAAAAGTCAATGCATTGGATTGCAATATATATTCCAAAAGGCAGTTTAGCCATTTCATGCGCATATAAACTTCCTTTAATTTCTTCTGATTCCATTTTTGGATAAATGGAATATACAGCTGAACCCGGGAACATAATCTCATAATTTGCTTCTTCTGAAGTAGCTTTATACCAGCCTTCAAATCCATCATCAGCAATGGAGATTGCGGATAACAGTATAAACAAAGTAATAGTAAACACGTAGATATTTTTCATAATTTTTTGCCTCTGAAAAATTGATTTGTTGGTACATTATAAATGTAATAAACTCTTATAGTTAGTAAAAATCAAGCACATTACAAAATACAATATCTCTGCTAATAGCAAAAATATATCGAATACAAAAGCAAAAAAATAAGAAATATATAATTTTATATTACTTCGCGATACATCCCGAATTATTCACCGCTAATTATCTTGATAATAAAAGAAGCTCTATATGAGTTAAACTCTTCTACAATTTTCTCAGTAAGATATGGCATAATTACATTATGCTCACCACGAATTTGAGTGCTCATAGCATTTTTTTGAATTTCAACGCCATCTATTGCTTCAAGTTTTGCAATAAAAGCTTTAATTGGTTTTTTGAACTCTTCTACTAAAGGGTAATAACTTATGTCAACTGCAATTTTCATAATATTAGCTCTTTTTTTGTTAAATTATAAATTCGATTATTATACGTCCGATATATAGAAATAGTTGCCTTTTAAAAGTATAATAATTATATTTAATTTTAACTTTAGAAATAACTTATATCAAGAAATATAGAGGCTTAATATGTCTAAACTATTTACAATTTTAACTCTTGTATGTGTACTAAGTACGAGTGCAATTGCTCAAATCAAACTAAAGTCCGGAGCTTATATCTCAGAAAATAAAATATTTGTGAGATTATATCAGGATAATATTGATGTGCTTAGAGATAATGAGTACATCAAAAAATCTACTCCCCCGTTTCTGTTAAAATCCCTGTCGATCAAAGAAGCTGATCTGTCTGCTAGCAAATATTCTCTTGATGAAATAAAAAAAATTGAGAAAGCTGAAGAACCTCTTTTCAGAACTTATGTTTTTCCGGTACCTACCGGTAAAAATCCTATTACCTACTGCAACTATTTGAAAAGTAAATATTCTAATTTAGTAGAAATTGCAGAGCCATACTATATTGCTCAAAAAATGGGATCCACTCCTAACGATCCATCTATCAATAAGCAAAATATGCTTATTAATATCAAAGCATTGGAAGCCTGGCTCCTTTATGATGGCGATGATACAATAACCATTGGTATAAGTGATAACGGTGTAGATCAGAACCATCCTGATTTAAAAGGAAACATTGCGTATAACACTGCTGAAATACCGGATAATGGAATTGATGATGACAATAATGGATATATAGATGATTATGCAGGTTGCAATCTTGCAAATCAGGAAGATGGCTTAGGTTGGGGTAATACTTATCACAAAGACCAGCACGGAACTGAAGTGGCAGGAATTGCTTCTGCTACATATAACAATAATGTTGGTATTGCAGGTATTGGAGCTAAAACTAAATTCTTCCCTATAAAAACATCTCCTAGCCCAAGCAATGATATTATTTATACTTACGAATCTATCCGTTATGCTGCTCTAAGAGAGTTTGATGTACTTAATTGTAGCTGGGGTATTGTTAAACAATTTTCTGAGATTGATCAGTCAATTATTGATTATGCAGTTTCTAGAGGTGTAGTAATTATTGCTTCCGGTGGTAATGCGACTGTCCCAGAAGTACTAGACAGAAACAGTTCTGTATTTTTCCCTGCCGGATATGATGGAGTACTAGGAGTTGGTGAAGTTGATAATGGAGACAAAAATACATCGGAATCGATGTTTGGTAGACATATTAGAGTAGTTGCACCTGGAGAAGGTAATTATAGTACTTCTGGTGAAGGCTATGATTATGTAGAAGGAGGATCTTCCTTCGCAGCTCCTGTTATTACCGGTGCTGCGGCATTAGCTAAAGGAAAACATCCTTCACTTACTGCTAATCAGATTATTGAATTTGTAAGACAGTGCACTGATGATATTTCCGCAAAGAACAGTGGTAGCGCTAAGCTTATACCCGGAAGAATTAACCTTGAAAAAGTTGTGACTTTAGATCCTATGTCTTTAGCAGGTATAAGATACGAAGGCAAACAATACTACGATTCTAAAGGTCAGGAAGTAGGGAGGATATTTATGGATTCTACTTATAAAATGAAAGTAAGAACCAGAAACTATCTCGCTGCTTTGACAAATGCTCGATTTGTACTTTCAACAGCTTATGATCCGCATAATGCTATAAAAGTTATAAACAGCGAAGTTACTCTTGATCAGGTAAATGCATCCTCTTATATAGGACTTAATGGTTTTGAGTTTACAGTGAAAAATATTGCTTTTAGTCCTGTCGTTATGCGTATTGACGTTTATGCTGATGGTGACTATCATGACTTTTTTAAGTTTGATCTGATTCCAACTCAAAATTACATTACTTTTAATCATCAGGACTTATCTGTTTCTTTCGGAGATCGTGGAGAGTTTGGTCTGGTTGGAAGCGATAATACATATGGTGTTGGATTGACATTTAAAGATCAGTACAGACAAATGGGGTATCCGGGGTCAGGTATATTCTTTACTGCCGGAAATAGTAAAGCTTCAGGCTCTTTCTTAGGAAGTTACAGAACTTTGCAGATGTGGAATGATATAAATAATACTAATTTAATGTCTGATGAATTTGCAAATTCGAATCTGGTAGGTATTGAGCTAAAACAAGAAGTTAAATTTTATGACGATTTAAGTAACCTGGTGCGAATAGATGTAACTGTTTATAACAAATCAGGTGATAATATAGCGAATCCTGCTTGCGGGTATTATTTGGATTTCGATATAAACGAAAACTTCGAGAAAAATATCGCACGTGTATTCTTTGATGCATATCCTCCTGAGTTAATGGGGGCAGAAAACTTTGCTGTTGAGATGATGAGAGAAGACACTCCAAATATGCCAATGGTTGCAGCTGCTGTATATTCTAAAAACTCCACTGCTGCGGCTCAGGCTGCTGGTTTACCTGCCATCGGATCCTCTTCTAACTTTACAGAATCTGAACTTGTAAACTTGCTAAATAATGGAATTAATACGCAAGTGACAGGTTTGGAAGACAGAGCAATGGTTGTTGGTATGAGATTTAATACTACACTCGCAGATCAGGACAGTGTTAAATTTACTGTTCTGCTAGCAATGTCGGAAACAGAATCATCACTGGCAGCAACAATCAAAGCCGGTGTAGATAAAATTACATCTGTTAAAGAAAAAGAAGATGTTGTGCTTAAATTCTATCCGAATCCGGTGCAGGATTATTTGAATATAGAAACTGCAGGAGTTATTCAATCAATTGAATTATGCGATTTAGATGGAAATATAATCAGCAGTGTAAATTCTATTAATGCTCAAAACTATAAAGTTAAAACCGACAATATGGCGTCGGGTTCTTACTTTATAAAAATCAAAGGCTTAGATTTCCAGACAACTAAGAAATTTGTGATAGCCAGATAGATTTACATAAATTAGAATCAAAGCTCATTTACTCAGTAAGTGAGCTTTTTTTATTTAAATAAATCAGTAAAGTTTAGGCAATAAAAAAAGCCGCAATCCAAAAGAATATGCGGCTCAGGGTTAAGTGCTAAGCTTGTATGAGTTAAGCTTTTATGAGTAAGGGTTGTTAGTAATAGATACGCCTATCCATATTAAAAGTTTCAATCGAAAATCAAAGTTTCTTGGATATTTCAAAAGAATTTACTAAGTGCTAACATATTCCCCCGAAATTTTGTATTTTTGCTAGATTATGTTGTAAAATTTATTTTGGATATATATTATGTTCGAGCCACAGAGAGAGAAACTTAGAGGACTGGAAACAAGAGTTACTCAATTGCGGAGGTTCCTTTGACATTGAAGGCAAGCTGAAGCTTATCACTGAAAAGGAAGAACTTTCTCAAGCTGAGGGATTTTGGAATGATAATTTAAAAGCACAGGAGATTATGAAAGAAATCTCCGATGCAAAAGATTGGGTAAAGGTATGGGAAGAAACAGATGCTTCTGTGCAGGATGCTATTGCTTTTATCGAATTGGCTGAAGAAGAAAAAGATGAAGCAATGGAAGACGACGCTAATGACGAAGTAGAAAATGCAGAAAAAATAGTTTCTGCTCTGGAAGTTAGAAAATTACTCGGACATAAAGATGATGACCGTACTGCAATCCTGTCTATAAATGCAGGTGCAGGTGGAACTGAAGCCTGCGACTGGGCTCACATGCTGCTTAGAATGTATGTTCGCTGGGCTGAACGTAAAAACTATAAAGTTGTACTTTTAGAAGAACTTGAAGGCGACGGAGCAGGTATCAAATCCGCTTCTATTGAGATAAGCGGTAAATTTGCTTATGGCTATCTAAAAGCTGAAAATGGTGTACACCGCCTTGTAAGGATTTCTCCTTTTGATTCAAATGCGAGAAGGCATACTTCATTTGCATCTGTATTTGTTTATCCGGAAGTGGATGATGATGTGGATATTGAAGTAAATCCGGCTGATGTGGAAATGGATACTTTCAGGGCAGGTGGTAAAGGCGGGCAGAACGTAAATAAAGTTGAAACAGCTGTCAGACTTAGACACATCCCTTCAGGCATAGTTGTAGCCTGCCAGCAGGAACGCTCGCAATTCCAGAATAGAGAACGCGCAATGAAAATGTTAAAATCCAGACTCTATCAAAAGCATATTGAAGAAGAAGAAAAGGAAAAAGCTGCAGTTGAAGGTTCTAAAAAAAGAATCGAATGGGGCAGCCAAATTCGAAGCTATGTATTCCAGCCATATACTATGGTGAATGATCACAGATCTGAATACAAGAGAACTGATATTCAAGCGGTGATGGATGGAGACATTGATGACTTTATCAAAGAATTTTTGATGGTTATGGAAGGCTAAACTGTAAACAATCAAATATACAATTCCTTAAGCTTATGCAAAATTTGATAAAATACTTTACAGAAATATATGATAAATACGCTACTGAAAAGAATCTGAAATTTTTAGTGGCTGTATTTATCGTTTTGCGTATCATTTTTGCGCTTATTACAGGAGGGGAGTTTAATTCAGCCGAAGATCTTAAGATTGCTCATAATCTTGTGGATAATGGACAATATGTCCTGCATGAGCATCTAGGTCCGACGGCAATAAAATCTCCTTTATATCCTTTATTTCTGTCCGGTATTTTAAGTATAAGCGGTTCTTTAGGTGAATGGGCAATAGTTATAGTCCAACACATATTGATGGGGCTTGTGCCCTTGATAATGTACAAAACCGCAAAGCTCTTAACTGATGAAAAACGAGCTTTTTTTGCAGGGCTTTTGTTCTTAGTACATTTCAGTTATTTCTACTATCCTAATGTGATTGAAATTACAAATTTTTTTGTGCCTCTTCTGGCTGTTTTTATATATCAGATGCTGAAGAGTAAAGAATCCGGAAAATATCTTCTATTGGGAACTATTTCGGGCTTGTTAGTGCTTTTGCAGCCAACTATAATTCTGGTTTTACTACTTTCAGCAATAATGCTATTTAAACGTATGGGCATAAGCAAAATATTCAAAATTATTCTCATTATAAGTATTATGCAGGCGCCATGGATATATAGGAATTATGTAGCATTTGACAAGTTTATACCTACAAAATCTCCATTCTGGATGAATCTTTATATTGGGATATTACCCGAAAGCCAGGAACAAGGAACAGTAAAATATTTAGATCGATCAGTGATATCAGAGATAGATTCTTTGAAAGATAAGCTGAATGATGTGGATATGGAAGCTTATTATAAAAAAGCTTTTATGAGTTTCTGGGATAATCGAGCAGAACTTTTTACAGGAAAAGTTATCAATCATTTGAAATACTACTGGTATTTGCCACCAAGATATATTGATAATTTTTCTTTTTCTATATTCATAGTCCGGGTTATTCCTAATGTAATTCTGCTTCTTTTGATGTTTTTGGGACTGATCAGAGCATTAAAAGAAAATAGGCAGTTTGCTTTTTTTGTCATCTCAATCTTGTTTTATTACTCACTATTATTTAGCCTAACTGCAGCAGTAAATATCCGCTATAAACTTGATATAGAGTTTCTGCAGATGTACCTTGCAATGTATATTCTCAAGCCTTACAACTCTAAATTGACTGAATAAATAAATCTTGTTCCGAAACCTGTAGTCTGAAGTTCATTGACATTTTTAAGTCTTCTGATGTATTCAGGGATTAGCATATTACTGTTATTAATATTGGTAATAGAAATAGAATGTGTAATACCTAAGCCGTTTTTTAAGTAATGATGATATGATAGATGCACATTTACTGTATATTGAGCTTTTATATCTTCCTGCAAACCGTGGGTTTTAGTATATATGTATGAATTTGCAGCAACTCTGAAATCGCCCAAAGCTTTATCTAATCCTACAGAGATTGTATGTTTAGGTACAAATCTATAGTTTGAAAAAGCTTCTTCTGTATTTTCGCCTGCAACATAATTATAATTCAAATATCCATTTATTAACTTTGAGTTGATATAGCGAATTTCAAATTCAGTACCATACCCGGCAAAATTTCCAATATTTTGATAAAATGCTGGTTTTGTAATATCTGGTCTTTGTCTTTGAATAATCTTACTATAACTGCTAAAATATATAGTCGCCTGAGTCATAAAATTATTCAACTGTGTAAAATAAGATATTTCATAAGATTTTAATGTTTCAGGTTCTAAATTAGGATTACCTAAAACCACAGGATGGTTAAAATATAATTCAAGCATGCTAGGCGTTCTATATGCTTCTGCATAAATCAACTTTATTGAGTTATTTTTATTTAGTTTAAAATTAGTTGTTACTCGTGATGAAACATTCGATCCGTAAGTTTTATTTTTAGTATATCTGCTTCCTAGAAGCATACTAAAAATGCCATAATTGATATCTCCCTGAGCAAATAAAGAATATTCGGATATTTCGCTTGTTTCCTTCATATTAGGATAAGCCAGCGAGTCATTTACTAGATATTTTGTTTCATGCTGGTGTCCTAAGCCTGAAAGCATTTCTGCACCAAGTTCTAGCGAAAAATATTGATTTAGATTAATAGTAGCATCAACAGATGATCCCATTTTTGTACTATACATGTTAGAAACTCTAATTTGCTCAAAATCATCTGGATGATCTCTTATAAAGTAATCGAAGTAAAGCTTAGCATTCATAGTGATTCTATCAGAAAGCGAGAGATTTTGTAACCTGTACCCTGCTAATATTCCTCTGTCTTTAAATCTATCAATAGCTGCCATTGGATATGAAATATTCATTCCTGGAAATGTAAATTCATTTTCAAAAATATTAGCAAAAAAACTATGTTTTTTGTAGTCCAAAGATATATTTGATGTACTTGTGTTGTATTTTTCGTGGAAAAAAGCAGTATTGTCAGCATCCGCAGTCTTACCTTCATTATCAGTAATAGTAACTGCTCCAAATTCCATTAAGTAAGGTGCTCTGTATTCACTTTTATGCGAACCACTAAAAGATAGTTTAAAGTCTCCCAGTTTTGCTGAATATGAAATATATGCAGAATTAATATCTGGATAGCCAAGGTTTACATTACCTCTTAATTTGTCTTCTTCATCTGAATTTGTGATGATATTGATAACGCCGCTGTATGCATTAGTACCGTAAAGTACAGATGCAGGGCCTTTAAGTATTTCAATTCTTTCTACATCTTTTATGTTAACTCTATCTAAAGTATGGTTACCATATAAAGTATTCCAGGTAGGAATATTATTAATCATCATTAGGACTTTGTTGCTATAGACATTCTGCAGTATTCCTCTGAAGGCTTCTACATTTCTATCCAGATTGGTTTGATTTATTTCTACACCGGCTACGATTCTAATTGCTTCAGCAACGCTTTCAAAGTGATAGTTTTTAATTAAGTCCCTATCTATAATAGAAACCACAGAGGGTTTGTCAATTCTCTCTGAAGGTGAACTGGTTGAAACCCGAATTTGCACTTGCATTAATTCTTCTAAGGTCATATTCTTGACTTCTTTATGTTGCTCCTCTGCTGACGCATCGTAGCAAATAAAGAGAATCATTGTCCATAATATAAATCTCATCGTTATTCCCCATAATCGGTTTATATTAATAAACGATGTATTATATTATGAAATATTTGATTAATATAAAAGGAAAATTAGCACAGATTGTAATAAAAACTTTATTTAAGCATTTTACTGGTCTAAATACTTCTCGTAAGGCTGATTTAAATAAAAATGATGAAGGAATGCGTCTGTGTATTTATAATACTGTTGTAAAACTTCTTGATAGAAATACGGATCATTACCTGAACCTTCTAGAATGTCCGATTTTATCATTACAGCAAAAAGTCTCTTTCCATCATTATCAAAATATAAAATTTTTTCAAATAAAATTCTTTCAGCTTGATCCGAAAAATCTGCAAAATCTTTAGTTATAACCTGAAAGTGTGCTAATACAAGCCCATCCAAGTTTAAGTATTGACATAAATTAGATAATGGTTTTTCTTGCTGTTCAATTTTATTTGAAGCAAAAACTAAATTAGGAGTTTCTTCTGAAGACAGTTCAAAAATATTCAAAGTATTTTCAGGCAACTCCAGAAATGGTAGGAAATTGTGTCGGATGAGTGGAGGATATGATTTTAATCCAAGACTATCTAATATTTCAGGTGTAAGTTGAGAATATAACTTCTCTCCGAACAATACTTCCAATTCACCTATTTGTTCCATCTTATTCGCCATATAAGATTGTGCACTATCTGAATGGAATTTATTAATTTTTTTTACTAAGGGTATGATTTCATATATATGGTCATATATTGGAATATTCAGTATAGCCGGTACGATTTCTTTCGGAGGAAATATATGCACATTTAATAAGCCAATTCGCTTCATTTTCCTGGCAGCTTGTGCGTTCCCATGGTATTTAAATTCATATGAACTGCATGAGCTAATAAAGATAGATGCAATTACTACTAGAATAACTTTTATTTTCATTTTTTTATGTTTTGGTAAGTAGGATGAATAGTAATACAAACTAATTAGATTTTACAATAGATTCTTTGAAATTAAATATCTGATCGTATTAGTAATATTATTAGGATAATAGTAATTATTTATTCCGGAATCCTATTGAAGAAGTTGAAAACTTTAGGCATTTCTTTTTTTGCTTTAAGCTCATCCGGCGAACCTTCTGCAATTATCCCTTTTACTGATTTATCCAGCATTATTATGCGGTCTGAAATGCTTAAGATGCTATCAAGATCATGTGTTACAATCACCATTGTAGAACCAAGTGAAGAATTAAGCTCTTTAATTAGTTTATCCAGAGAAGCTGATGTAACCGGATCTAAACCGGAAGAAGGCTCGTCAAAAAAGAGGATGTCAGGATCTAAAGCCATTGCTCTGGCAAGAGCAGCACGCTTCTTCATACCACCACTTATCTCAGAGGGATAATGTCCCTGAAAACCGTCAAGTCCAACTGCAGCCAGCTTCATTCTGACTAATTCTTTAATGTCCTCTTTCCCTAAGTCAGTATAAGTTTCTAGCTGGAGTGCGATGTTTTCTTCAATAGTCATTGATGCAAAAAGACCTGAAAACTGGAACAAAACTCCGTATTTCCCTTAGAATCTTTTGCTTTTCTTTTCCGCGTGCGTTTACAAAGTCCATTCCTGCTACGGTAATGTCTCCGTTAGTTGGTTTTTCCAGTCCGATTAATTGCCTGAGCAAAGTACTTTTACCACAGCCACTTCCCCCTACAATCACAAATATCTCACCCTGGTTGATAGAGAAATTTACATCATCCAGAATAACTCTGCCATCGTAGACTTTAGAAAGATTATTTACTTCAATTATCTTGCTCATATATTCAGTACCTGGAAAATGAAAGTAAATATTGCATCAGTGAAAATGATCATGAAGACACCGGTTACTACTGAAGCTGTTGTAAAGCGCCCTACACTTTCTGCACCGCCTCGAACCTGCAGACCACGGAAACAGCCTATGGTTGCAACCAGAAATCCAAAAATTAAAGATTTAAAAAGTCCACTAAATATGTCTCCCATACTTACGGCAAGTTGTAACTCATTTAAGTAGCCTGAAATAGTAATATCCAAAGTGGTAAGAGCAGCTATAAGACCACCACCAACTCCTGCAATATTGCAAAGCATAGTAAGTAATGGCATAGCTAATGTAACAGCCAGAACTCTAGGGAGCACTAAAAATGATACTATGTTATAACCCATAGAGTCAAGTGCATCTACTTCTTCTGCAACCTTCATAGTACCTATTTCCGCAGCAAAAGCTGAACCTGACCTGCCTGCGACAAGTATAGCAACCATAAGAGGGGAGAGCTCTCTGGTAATTGAAATTCCAACCAGATCAGCTATGAATATATCCGCTCCAAATTGCGATAGCTGAACCGCTCCCTGATAACCTGAAATAAGGCCAATCAGAAATACGATCAAAATTGTAAATCGGAACAGCAAATACGCCTGCTTTAGAAAAGTGATGCGGAAAGTCCTTCCAGCGTATACTTCCCGGGCGTATAAAGAGCTTGAAAATCCCAATAATTATTTCACCCAAAAGCTCAATAAAGGAAAAAGTATCTTTTGCCTGCTGTTTAAAGTTTTCACCAATTTGAATTATGTGACTTCTGAGGAAGCCTATTTTATCTGTTGATATATCAGATTGATTATCTGTTTTAGATAAAGCTGCAATGAAGCTTTCCATTTTAGGATTCAAACCACGAACTTTGAAGTCAGCACTATTTGAATCAGATATTTCTTTTAGCTTTTCCAGATAGACAACTATATAAGAGTCAAAGTCATGCACTTTAGAAAAATCTACGGAAACAGCTTTAATGCCTTTGAAGTACTCTTTAGAAGGATATATTTTTTTACTCTCATAGATGGAAATTTTACCTTCCAGTTCTATAAAAAGTATATCATTATCTTTTTCGAAATTAGCTTTTATTTTAGATATGTTTTCTGCCATCTGAGCAGCCCTTAACTTAATCTGCAATTCTAAGCCGCACGTTTAAAGTTTGCTTTCCACTAAGATAATATAATTTTCTAAGAGATAAAATTGTTTTCATGATTATGCATATAATCATCAATATTCTATGGGGTGTGGTATATAATTATATTCGTAGCATTTCTGCTGGGATATAAGATATTTATAGGCCAAGAGATTTTATTCTTTCATTTGTATTCCAAATGGCATAAACTAGGCTCAGCACATAGTCTACAATGTTTGATCAAGAAACTTAATAATAGCAAAATTAGAATTATTGCAATACAGAAAAAAAAGAGATTATCGTAAGTCGATAATATTCCATAAATTCTTTATATAATATAATATATTTTGTTATCAAATCTTAGTTATAAAAGCACCTTTAGAAGGGTGATTCCAAATTATTATTTTTTTGTTTGCTAAATCTTATATACTTTTATTTGCTTTCATATGGCAAAAAGCGTTAGTATATAGTTAGTAATTTAGATCAACACACGAGTCTTATGGTTAGAATATCTCCATATTTATCTGTCAAAAACAACAAAGCGGTTATAATGCTTAATATAGCGATGAATGGGTTTAGGATTCAGATTTCTTCTGGTGTTAGTATTAATCCAGCAAACTTTAGCAAACGAACCAAAAGGATTTCTACGAGAGAAAAAAATCATTTTGAAAAGAATGCTCAGATAGATAAAAAGATTAGTTCTATAACGCGATTTGTAAATAGGGTGGAAGAGGAACATGGTATAGGTAGTCTGTCAAGACATCAATTAAAGACTTTTTTAAATAAAAAGCAGAGTGATTTTACTACTTTTATAGAGTATACAGAAAATTTATTGAAAAGATTTGCAACTGGAGAGGCATTGACTCAAAGAGGCAATCGGTTTAATTCCAATACACTTAAAACTTATAATCAACTTTATCAAAATCTTGTAGGATTCGAGAAGGATCAACAAATTCAAATTTTGTTCAATGATATCAATGAGCCATTTTTCTTGTCTCTAATTAGATATTTAAATACTCTAAATCTAAGCACAGGATATATACATTCACATATTAAGTTTATAAAGACTATTTGTAGTTACGCTTATATTGAAAAGATTAATACATCCATGGATTACAAATTCTTCTCTTTTGAAAACAAAGTTGCATCGAAGATAGTATTGACTACCCAAGAATTAGAAAAATTAGAAGAGCTTGAACTATCCGGAAAAACTGAAAAATTGCTTTGGAGCAAGTATTATTTTTTAATTCAATGCTATACAGGTTTAAGACAATCAGATATTATGAAGCTTAGCCCAATGAATGTAGATATGGAGAATAGAGAAATAAGATTGACTACTCAAAAAACATCTGAAGAAGTAACTATTCCAATAGTTAGCAAACTCTTCAAGATATTTTTGAAACATCCTATTGAGTCAATACAATTCAGATCAAAAGCCAGATATCATCTAAATATCAAGAAACTTTGTCAACTGGCAGGTATAAGTGAGGATATAAAAATAACTAAGTATATTGCCGGTGCAAAAAAGGAAGAGATTATTCCAAAGTATGAACTAGTTTCGTCTCATACTGCTAGGCGAACATTCATCACTTTGAGTTTGAAGTTAGGTATACTTCCCGAAACGGTGATGAAAGTTACCGGTCATAAATCGAGACAATCTTTTCAAAAATATGTTAAAATTGCTGAGAGTGATGTAAAAGAAGCTTTTAAGGCTTGGGATTAGAAGTGTGGTCTTTTCTTGATAGTTTTGTAATATTTATTAGGTTAAAAGCGATTTTGAAAATATTATTGACACAAGCTAAGATTGATAAAACACATGGAGGTAGGAACTCTATTCTGATGGTTCTCAATCTTAGCTTATGATAAAATTTTATCTTTCTACAATAAATTTAGAGCGGTAAGGATTTCCTTGATTGTCAACTACAATTAAGAAATAGACTCCGGATTCCAAATTTGATATGTCTATAGATCTGTTCAACTCTGATACAATAGCTCTCTCTTTCCCGTTGATGTCCACAATCATACCGATATTGAATTCAATATCTGATTTGCTGATATCAATATAATCTATTGCAGGATTAGGGAAAGTTTTCAATTCCTGATATTCTGTTTCTTCTGAATAAGCGACACTAAGAAGTGCATCAAGTTTGAATCTATATAGATGATTATTGTGGATTACTTCAAATTGTTCAAGACTTTTATTCAAAGTACTATTCATGTTATTTGGATAGCCATAATAATAATCAGCATTGAAAGCGATACTGTCAAATGTTTGCATGTTATCTTTGGATAAATAAATATATGATAATCCTATTAAATATACTATATCGTTATTTATTCTTCTCCCTGTTAAGAGAGCATTCCCAAAAACTTGCATTTCTTCAAATTCTAACTTTGAATTGGTCATATAGAGCTTATGAAATTTTGAAAATTGATTTACATAATCGTAAACAATATGGTCATCATCAAGGAATATAGAATTATTTAAAGTAGCAGTAGATAAATACTCATGTTTTATTTCTTTCCATGATTCCCCACGGTCTGATGTTAGCAAATATTTGCCATTAGGATATGAGGTTGTTAGAAATGTATTGGAATTTATAGGTGCAATTGTAAAGGTAGATCCTTCTATATCTTCAGGTTCTCTTATAGTGAACCATGTATTTCCGCCATCTGTACTGCATTCATACGTAGTATCAGAAACTACTCCTGCAATTACATTGTTACATTTCGTAAATAGATGATAACCAAATTCATTTTGTTCAATGCGCCAAGTTTTGCCGGCATCACTAGAAAAACACCTTGTTGCTTTAGAATAATCTATTGTTCCTTTCGCGTCAGAGCTATCTATAAAGATGCAAAATGTAGAATCATTATGTACAAAAGTATTGTTTGCTTCACGTTTGCAAACAGGGAAAAGATCACTGCATCCTTCTGCTGTTAGGTATATTATGGTATCATTAGAGTTATTATTATATTTAACTATATTACTATAATTTTTACTAAGTACTGAATATGACAAAACAAACTTATCATTGTCAGCGTAATAAAGCTGAGATGTAATATTATCAGAAACCGTTAAATCATGATAATCTTTATACCCAGAAATTGAAGTTTCTATATATGAAGCGTTAAAGTATCTCATCTCACCAGGATAGGCAAGCACTCCTCTGCTTTCTGAATTTGCAAATAGAAGGTATTTGTACATATCTTTTCTAAAAATTGTATAAATACTATCTGTATCAAGATTCAGATTAGAAAAGAAAGTTGAATTCAGATGATTATATACAATACCTATCACAGAAGTTCCACCAATCCAGATTAATTGAGATACACTTTTTATACTGTTTTCTTCAAAATTTGGTCCAACCGATTGAGCTCCTGAAAGATCAGAATTGCACAGGATTATAGCTTCTCCAGAGAATAATATTTTGTCTTGGTATTTTGATATTGACATTAGCTTCTTATGATCTTCCTCCAATTGGCTTTTTATCCATGTCTCACCATTGTCATTGCTGGAGTATGCAATGCCTTCGTCACAGGCTAGATAGATGACTCCACTGATATACGCAATATCATTAATAACAGCTTCTGCTTTAAAAGTTTTAAAAGAGCTAAAATCAGAAGTAGAATAAATATTTTTTTCGTTATCTGAGAAAAATACAATATTACCACAGACCTCAACATCTATCAGATTTGAATGGATATTTTTTATTTCGCGTGGCTGAATATCATCTATACTATTCACACAGAAAACAATTCCATCATTACCGCAGATATAAGCAGGCATTCCGTTTTTTGAAATTGAATTTAATGATTCATAGTTATCTGCCAGTTTTAAACTTTGGATGCCTTCAGAAGTGCTCGTATCAGCATATTCAATAAAGCCATTGTCTCCAAGGGAAATTATGTATTGACTGAAAATTCTTGTATCATTAATCCTATCGGGTTTTGAATATTCCCATATAGTAATGGAATCAGTTACTATCTGACTTTTAGTTGATGCAAATAATGCACACAATATGAGTAACGAAATAAATGATAATCGATTCATGTCTACCTCTAAAATAAAATGAGGGGAAGAGTGTCTTCCCCTCTATCCATAATAATTTGGATATGTATTACAAAATTACTATTTTTATTGCTTGATTATAACCAATGGATGTAAGGGTTAATAAATAGACGCCTGAAACTGATCCTTTCATGTCTATCGACAGATCTTTACATCCTTCTGCTTCCATAGTTTGTATCAAACGCCCATCTAAAGTATATAAGCTGATAGTAGACCTTTCCTTTAAATTGACTTGAAAATCAACTATTTTATCTATACAAGGATTTTCTTTGATTTTCAAAACTGGTGTATTAATTGATGTTGTTATTTCTGTGTCGGGTTTTTCTAATTTACCGAACACATGGATTCTACCTTCATCTTTATTACTAAAGTTGGGATACACAAATTCGTGTTCATTTCCAATAGTTTTGTTTAGGTAGTTAAATTCATGCTTAGTCGAAGTTGAATTTTTAAACTCATGGATAGTATTTGAAAACAAACATGAGGTTGAAAGTACAAATAACAACATGCTAAGTTTTTTTGATATCTTAAACATATAGCAATGCTCCTTTTAGTCTTCGCAAGTATTTTGACAATGAGGATTGATCAAGTTATTTAAATCGCAAACATGTCCAGTTTGAGTAATTCTTTTATCTAATAAAGTCCATTCAATAATTGGATGAAATTTGTCTTGAGGGTTTGGTCTATTGCATGCTTGCCACATTTCTTCACAGCATACTTGATTATTACAAGGTAAGAGTAAATTTCTCCAGATTGCTTGAAGTTCATCACCACCTTCATATTTCACTTTTAGGTCAAAAGGATCTGTATAATCTTCGTGATAAATAATACCAATTATACCGTCAGCTGGCAATACACCCCAAAAATCTAATAAATTACCTGGATTAGCTGTCCAAGTCGCTTGATAACAAGAAGCTGATTGTAAACGATAAGATGTTATACATGTATCTAAATTTTCTGGATTTAGTGGCTGAATTAGACCATTATCATAAGCTGCAGCTAAAAATTTCTCTTTAATTCGTTCAATCAAGAAGTTAACATCGATAGCTTGACCTGGATACTTATCTTGATAATATTCCAAACATTCTTTTAAAGCTTGGATATCTGACGGATCATTCCCTAATTGGATATCACCCATCCAAATATCATGATAATAGCCATAAGATACTCTATGTTTGTATTCAACCTTAGCAGTTAAACCACAATCTAATTCGATATCTAGAGTAGCTATTTTGTTTACTGGTTCCCAAGGCCATCTAGGATCATTGTCACATTGCCCAAAATCTGCCTTTGCAGAGCCTAATGATAAAAATAGTGTAAAGAGAACGAGAGTTAGAAAAGAATTTAACGTTTTCATTTGAAAACTCCTATAAGTAATTAAAAATATGGTAGACTGTCTACCTACTAAATGTAAATGTTTTGTTATATATTTTATCAGAGTTTAATTCTGAGACTTGAAAACTGAGTACTTCATTATTGTACAGATAGTTGATTTTAAATTGGAAATCAACACTAATACTCTCGTGCGGTTTTAGTACGATTTCTTCACTTAAATACAACTGGAAAGAACAATACTCTTTGTTATAATGTGGTAATATTTTTACTTTTAATTCTTCTTCAGAATTGTTCTTAAGATTGAAATTGCCATAATACCAGTTGTTTTTAGGAAATTTACGAAGAATTGAATTTCCAATCGGAGTCAGCTCTATTACTTGCTGAACATCTGCAATTAAATTGCAATGCATGTTCTGAGTTTCTTTAGTGTCTTCTTTGTCATTGTAGTACACATTAATTATTGTGTTCTTGTAACCATTACCTTTTTGAAGATCAAATTCAACCATTAAAACAGTTTCACTGTTTGGAGCTAAGATACTGTCAAGTATTTCTACGCTTGTACAATTACAAGATGGATGTATATATTGTATTTTTATATCGTGATCCCCAGTATTCTTTAGAGGAACTTCTACTTGCATTATGTCTGCAGGTTGTTTACCTAAATTGATATTTGTTCCTTGAGTGGAAACTAAACTGGCTTCGATATTGCTTAGGAAACCCAAAAATATCGTCTGTATGACTATTATGCACAGAAATTTCATTATTTTATCCTTCTTATATATGGTATATATTATGTTATATACAGTATCAAATATTCCAATACCAAACTAATTGTATCTAATTAAGCATTTATGATGGTTTTGCTTCTTCAGTTTAATATATTGTCGAAAACCGCAATATTTGTTTGTCATATTTGGCAAACCTTTGTCATATTTAATTCATCTATAACTATATTAATCAATATTTGAATACCAACCAAATTATTTTTTGATATTTTTAAAATATTTATTAGTCATGCATTCAAATATTCATCTTTTATAATAGATATTATTAGGTGTTTTGTGCCATTCGATGGGAATGTAATCAGAACTGATCAGGATAAAAAAAAGGGGAAGGTTAATCCTTCCCCTGAAATTGAAGTGTTAGGTTGTTATTTCAATTTTTTGCCAAGTGGTAGCCATTTGCCATTCTCAGATTTTTGTTTTACTACTGCTTCGAGTGGTGAACCAAAATCTGTAATATCCAAAGGACAACTCATCTCAGAACCTTTGTAGATAACTCGAGGTAAGTTATCACCTTCTTTCAGATCTACTTCGAAATCAAGTAAATCGCCATCGATTTCCCAAAATAATCTCTTCTGCTCAGCATCATACTTAATTGCTGTTACCATGTCATTTCTCCTTGCTTTTGTGTTTTTTTAACAACTGCTTACTCAGTACATCTAGTAAGCTCTTAATATCATCTAATAAAGGTATTATGTCTTTTTCTAACCGATCTTTTACACTAAATACAGAACCTATTTCTTCCTCTAGGGCTAAAAAATTATGTAATAGAGTTCTTAGGTCATTATTTACTTTCACAGATACTATCGAATAGCTTTCTTTTAGACTATTCAAATACTGCTTCAGTTTAGCATGCTTGTAAAAAACTAAAACAAGTGAAAATATTAGCAGTAATACGAGTATTGATAAAGCTATGTTATAACTATGCTTTAGCTTGATTTCTTTATCTCTAATTTTGATCTCGTAATCAGCTTTATCTATTGTATTTATTAAGTTTTGAGAAAGTGTAACATCGAGATGTGATTCTGAGGATTTAGCCCTAAGCAATGCTCTACACATCCTGTCTGAATTGAAACTAAGAATAATCCCATTGCTAAGTAGTGTGTCTTTTAAATCAATAAGGTTTTCGTAAAATTTTGTCATATTAGAATCAAGTATTAAGTTGGCCGTGCTATTGAATAGAGTAACCGCTTCTTCTTTTTTCTTAAGCTTACTCAGGACTTCTATTTGATTCAAGTTAATATGGACTTTGCTGTGCTCTGGTATATGTAAGTGCATTGCTTGTTGGTAACACTTATCTGCATCTATGAAATTATTTTGGAAAATATAGTATGCTGATAAGTTACTTAAACATTCTAAACTGTCTTCTTTGGTGATACAGTGTTTGAGTTCTCGTTTAGAAAAATAAACAGCACTGTCTAAGTTGTCTAGGTAGTACTGATTTATCGCTAATTGAGAAAATACATCATTTTTATATTCATTATCATCATCATTTACTGTAGTAAGTAAAATTTTCGATGATTTCTTGTATTGCCCATTGTTGGTAAGTGTTTTAGCATATTCGATAGTAGTATTGATATATCGCTTTTTGTAATCACGAGATTTGTAATATTGCATTATCTTTTCATAGTAGGCAAAACTAGATTCAAAATGCCCTAGAACCGATTCTAGGATAGCTAAATGGTAGAAGATATCCATTAAGACTAAATCTTCTTTTAGCTCCTTAGATTTAATTGCTAACGCTTTCTGATAGTATTCTTTTGATTTTTCATAAATTCCATATTGTAATGATGTTTGTCCTAAATCAGTAAAGACATTGATTAAACCGGGAGAATAATCTATATCCTTAAAAAGGGCTCGTGCATAGTTTAAATAAACAAACCCGCTGTCTATATGTCCCAATTCGACATAAGACTTGCCTAATTGTTCAAATGAATAAGCACTATCATAGGAATTCTCAGAATCGTTTAATGCCATCAGAGCATAATATTTTCCTGAGTCTGGAATAGCTTCAAATATTCTTTCGGAATGATACAAATATTTATCAACCACAGGATCTTTTTGTTTATTTGTGTACAAATCCATCCCTATTAAACTAGACACAGATAAACACACAAATAGATATATGATAATAAGTTTCAATGCTAATACTCACTAATAATGTCTTTAATCTTTTTCAATATCTCATCAGCTCTACTATTAGTCTTTAAATAACATTCTTGATATTGCTGAATATTTTCAATTACGTATTTAATCCCAGATAGTAATTCTTGATCTTCGTAATTAATGTAGAGGTAAATATTAGTTTTATAAAATATTTCTTCTATACCTAAACGAATTGATTGGTCTCCTAGAAAGAATTCTTCCAAATGCTCTTTGTTGTACTTTATATTATTATCATCTAAATATTTGCAAAATTTTTCTTCGCTACCATAATGTTTATTGATGGTTTCTATAATTTTGCTATGAGATATTTCTTTCTTTCCAAGTGACGCTTTTGTATTACGCAAATCATCTATAAATATATTTCTTGCTCTTACTCCATATTCATCGTTACTCAAAACAGCACCTTTTCCATTCAACAACCAATTAATCGACACACCAAGCTGGGTAATTTTTTTAAGATTATCTGCTCCGGGAACTTTGTTACCTTTTGTAAATCTTGACAGCATAGGCAAATCTATGCCTATCATTTCAGCAATTTTTGTTTTAGTATAATCTCTCAGTAATACTTTTATAAATAAATCTAGTCTTTCTGTTGCCGTCTCTTTCATTTTATATTCCATCTTTTATTATAATCACATGCTTTTTTGCACTAAATGGCAAGAAAATATTGTCACAAATAACAATATTCTCTGAAATTAGGATATTTAATAACAATGTTACTAATTTTTTTTTGAAAAAAGTAGCCTTTTATTTAATAAAAACAAGAAATAGATTGATTTTGTTAGGGTGAGTTCATATTTAACTGTATTTGAAAGTTTGTCATAAAATACAAATGTTTCTTTCTAAGGCAATATTGATAATAAAAAGGGATGTATTATACATCCCTAATAATTTTGATAACTTTACCTAGAATTTGCAAAGAGTCCTCTTCTTCGTATACCCTTATAGGTTCATACTCTGGATTAATAGAAGTAAGATATAAACAGTAAGATCCAGGATCATATACTTTTACCATATAATCTCCATTCAAACAAACTGCTACAATGTCACCAGTTTGATATTTGCAAGGGTTTATATCAATAAGTAGAGTATCATTATCCTGTATTTTCGGAGACATTGAGTCACCATTAACTTTGAGAACATAAGTTCTGTCTTTTCTAATTCCTTCAATTAATGGAACTGTTACTTTTTCCATACCATCCATATCATTAATACCTGGTCCGGCAGTATAGGAAGTAAGGAATTTGTTTAATTCTAGCTCTGTCGTTTCGAACACATCTGATAAATTGGGAGAGTATTGTCCTCTAGCCATACATTTGCTCCAAATAGAAATTTTACAAAATAAAATTTCCCCCCGTTGCTGTTTATAAGATACTTTGACTTATGACACATAGTGTCTGTAATGTTTTGATTTTTTATTGTTTTTTAGAGAGGTATGACATGGTAAGATAAAGTAATGTATCATATTAGACGAAATTCTAAAGAATAATTTAAATAATTATAGCAATAACTAATGACTCTAAATAGAATACACATCGCTAATACATGCCTTAGTTTCGAAGAAAGTTGAATTTTTCTTTTATGAGCCATCAAATTTTTATATCTCTGTTCATCTATGTGTACATAATACATGATATAGAAGTCAAAGAGCTATTATTTTAAAAAAATAGCTCTTTGACATTTGTTTAAATATTAAATAGAGAACCATTTAACTCGACATTCAAAATAGGAATCACAGTTTCAAAACCAGGAATGTTTTTACTCCCAAATAAAAAAGGATAAAAAATAGATATCTTTGTATCATTTATATGTAAATCCATCCCTAGATTTATACCATGAAACCATTTTTTTGTAGTGTTTAATAAGTACTGAGCTTTTTCAATGTAATCATCGTCATATTGAATGCCTCTCGAAGTATAACCTATATTGAACAATATGGAAATTTCATTATCGGCATTTGTATTGACATAATGTATAGGGATAATAATATTTGCATCAATAAGAATTTGATGTAGTTGGTCAATATGGATAGCTTCTTCTACTTTATTAGATGTATAGTTCCATTCCATTTGTTTTAATTTAAGCCCAGCTTCGAAACCTAACGTTTGAAAAAAACCTACATTAGGTGTTGAATTCCCAGCTCCAAATAAACTCTTAAGACCATTCCATCCTTCTTCAATTAAAGAGATCTTACCAGGAGAAACTGCTGTAGCTGAGTACGGAAGATATGTAAAACCTATTTCAAAATATCTTTTACCTGCAGAACTTGGAAGTAAAATTGAAGAACCAAAGTCCTTGGATTCAGATGATTCAAGTGTTTCATAATTATTTTGTACTCTATATTTAAATGAAAAAAGAGTAGCAGAACCTAACAAATCAAATCCAATATCACCTGCTACCGGCATGATAGATTCTTCCGAAGTCAATTGTTTCTGCAATAGTCCATCAGCAGTTAAGATAAAAGTCGCATCGTGATTTACATTTCGATAATATTGCCCTGCATATGAGTCATAAGACCCGCAAATAAAAACAAAGAATAGTAAGATTAGAAAAAGTCTCATAGTATACCCCTTTTAAGACCGTGTATTAAATAACATTTGTATTTTTATGCAATAATTATTTGTCAATTATGACAAGTATTGCATATTTTATATTAATTATACTTTATGATAGCACAAGTTATGTAATTAAACAACTAGTAATTTTATAGCAATTTGATTATTTTAAGTATAAATTTTAAATATACTCTAAAGATATGCCTATTGTAAGTTCAGGGATGTGTTGTTTTTAATGTCTATAAAATATTTTTAAATACTTGTATTAAATTAATATTATAATACTATATTTATATTAGTACTATACATTTTAACTATTGTTTGTCATTTATAACAATACTTTATTGTCGAAAATAGCAATATTAATCTAGCTTGTTATTTTGAAAAATATATATGACTGATTTTTTATGGGGTAAAATATTATGACCAATTACAAAAACATCAAAATTTCAAGAGCAATAATGCATGAGATACTCAAGAAGGAACCAAATGAACAGCATGCAAAAACAATCACCTCTGAATCTTTAATTTTAATGGAGAATGATGTTGAAGATTTAATTAAAACAAGGCTAGTTGATGCAGCTGGGAAGCATTCAAGAGCCTTTGAACTAGAGATCGAGGAAAAAGAAGATGGGAGCTTTTTTGATATATGTCACAAACTGGAACAGTTAGAAGATAATGATTTTATTGAATCTTCTAAAGATATTGCAGAGTTATTAGCAAGTAGTCAAACAAAAAGCAATATCCCTGGAGGTTATCTAATAATTATTGAAGCGAAGCACCCATTGAGTTTACAATTATTATACATTGTTATTAAAGCTGAATTACATACCGCTTTAGCTAAGGAAGGAGAGTTGCACCTTAAAAAGATAAGCGACATATTCTTAAGTCCATCCCAAAAGCTATACAAAATTGGTATATTATCAAAAAGGCAGACAGAAATAGAAACAGAATATAGTGCATATTTATTTGATGATCAATTTCGACTAGATTCTTTTCCAGCTACTTATTTCTATAAAGATTTCTTGGGTTTTGATGCTTCTCAAAATTCAAAATTATTATCTCAAGAGTTTTATAATAGCACTTCTAATTTCATTGATACTCAGTTAAGTAGTTGGGAAAAAAAAACAAGTGCCTCAAATTTATTAAAAGCAGAAATGCTAGATAATCAACAAAATATACTTAATCCCAAACTTTTTGGAGAGAAGTGTTTCTCTGACGAAATCGAAGTCTTAGATCAATATCATGAGGAAATACTGAAAAAATTTCCTTTGTCTTTTACCAAGGATTCAACACTTCTCAAAAAGAAAATTGAAAAAGACAGTATGAAATTTAACGACAATGTTGTAATTTCAGGACCTAATAACAATTTCAATCTAAATGTCAACGTCATTTCAACAAAAGATGAATTAGAGACTTTGGATATAGATAATCCAAATTATACAGTTTTAAAAATTAAAGGTAAGCCAAAAAGAGGATGAAGGACAAGATCAGTCAGTTAGTCAGTGAATTTGACTCAATAAAGAACGAATTAGAAAAATGGGGAAACTATGTTTCTAATGTGCTTTGTGAGATTATTTCGGCAGATTCTGAATTGAGTGCTGATATAAAACTTGTATCTAAACCAAGAATTAAGGATATCGACTCATTCATAAAGAAGGCTTTATACAGACGTAAAGATTATGTGGATCCCATTAAGGATATTGAAGATAAAGTTGGCGTTAGAGTCATTTTTCTACATTCTGTTTCAGTTATTAATTTGTTAAATTGTCTCAAATCATGCGATAAAATCGACATACAGGTAAGTAGAAACTATCAAGAAGAGGCATTTGTAAATCCTAAAAATTTTGATTACCAATCTGTGCATATCGTTGTAAAACCAAAGGATGATAGAAGCAATAAGGATCTCATTACTTGTGAAATACAGATAAGGACTGTTTTACAACATGCACTTGCAGAAGTAAGTCATGACACTACTTATAAAGGTCCATTTAGAAATGATCCAGAAATATTGAGGAATCTTTCAAAATCTATAGCCCTTTTAGAAGCTACTGATGATTATTTTTGTTCAATTAAAACTATGATGAGCAATAAAAACAGAAAATACAATAATATATTACTTCAGCTAACAAAGCTTTATCAAACTAGATTCCCAAGTTATGATAAAGATAGCTTAGATATCGAACTAACAGATCTTTTCTTCAAGCTTGAAGAAAAGATTCCGCTAGATATTGATAAAATAGAGTCATATGTAAAAGAAAATTCTGAAGAGTTAGATGAATATTTCTATGAAAACAACTCTTATCTCTCTAAGCAACCAATAATACTATATATCCTCTATTCTTTGAATTCAGCTAATTACACTTTAAGCCTTGAATGGCCAATTGACTCTGATGTATTAGCTGAGATTATGACAAAAGTCGGTTATAGCTCGTATAATGAATCGATGTTTTAAATTTTCTTCATTCATATCTTATTCTAAAATTCGCTACTCTGTGCTTTAAAGAAGGCTAAATATATTTTCAACTATATAAATACCAAAACACTTTATCACTCGACCATTGAGTTGTATTCAGGGTAAAATACTTGTTGTTAATTGCATCAGGTATTTAATGAGAGGAACTAGTCAATTTGTCTTTTTACTCATTTAACTGTTTCCTTGTTTGCTTTTGATTTTTATTATCTTTTTTTTGTGTATTTGAATTTTCAATAGTTTTAAACTTTATAATTGTGGTTGTTTAGTGGACATGAAACTTTTTCTTATTCCTTCAAAAATTCAGCTCTGTACACCTCTTTTCCGATATCAAATGTTATAAAGTACTTCCCTGATGGAAGATTAGAAATGTCAATGCTTATTGAATCATCTGATATTATTAGATTAGAAATTGAGTAAGTGCGTCCAGCTAAATCACATAGTTTAATTTTTTTGTATTCCCCAACAGGCAGATTAATAATAGCTATATCTTGAACTGGATTAGGAAAAACTTTAAGTAAATCTGTGATCTCTGTTTCTTCAATATAAGTAGAAGCACTTTCTAAAGCATTCTCAACATCATCTGAGACTGAACTCATAAAATCATACCCAGTTAGACTCTCAATTTGGTCAACCGTAGTCTGATAGTCTTCCCAGTTAGCGCCTACTTCGTCATCATTAGGCATTAATACAGCAATTACTTCTGTGTCTTTTGTAATATCATTTATGCTTTGATCTGCTTCAAGAACAACTACAATCTTAAAACATGATTCAGGTACTGCAACTTTCCCTTCAGATTTCAAAGTACTATCTGCGAAATAAATACCTCCAGAATAGACAAATAACTCTTTGTTTTGTTCTTTGCAAAGGTCTTCGCAATAATATTCGAACTTCAACCATACTTTTCTGTTAAGGTTAGGTCTTTGAGGAATAATATTTGTTAAAAGGAATGTTGATATATTGTCTTCTTCTGTTGCAGTTCTTTCTTCAGAACGCACCATATGCCCCCGATCATATCCTGAATTGGTATAATCGCTATGCTTTATTTGCCAATTTTCAGGCAAAGATTTATCTGTAATAAAATTTCCTGTATGTCTCTCTACATCTCCATACCAGCTCGAGTTTAACTCCCAAGCTACCCAATTGGGAACTCCTTTCGTATGGTTATATGATACAACGTATTGAGGTCTAACAATGATATAGTCATCTGTTGTATCCGAATCCACCGGCACGCCTAAGCTTGTATGCACGCTTTTTACCCAATCGTAATTATGGTCTTGAGCGCTGGCAATTCCAATAAATATTAATAAAATGAAAATATACAAAGTCTGTTTCATTCTAGAAATCCTAGTTTAATTTCATGTGTTTTGCATTTAATTCTTTGATTTTGTACAGTTCAGTCAGTATCTCATTTATATCACCAGAGTATTATTTGCAGAATAAACTCTTAGTAAGACTGTGTTTGAACAGATATTATAGATGAACTACTTACTCAATTCTTTAAGTTATTCTATTATTTTGCATATATCAATTGGGTTTTGTAATCATCTAACTGACTTCTTAATTTTACAATTAGTTGATTTCTGTAGGCTTCAGTTACAACACCGGATCGATTCTTTGAATCAGCTTCTTTCTGATCTTCTACATCTTTTAATAACTCTTTAGTCCTATTGATACTCCATTCCAAATCTTCTTTGGATCTAGTAGTTTTGGTATTGTTACTAGAATTACAATAGATTGAACAATAGAATTGTAAAGTTTGAGGATCAAGCCTTTTGGCTGCTTCATAAAAAGTTTCAAAAACCTCTTTATGCTGCTTCATATACTCTTCAAAATCGCCAGTAGCTAAAAAATTATTTGTAGCTTGTAGTGCTTTTAGCTCCATTCTTCTTTGCGTTTTCTGAAAGTCTGCCCACGTGTCATATTTTTTAAATGTAATTCTGTCTTTGAAATTCCTGTAATCTCTAACGACCCATCCTTCCTCAGTATATTCCCATAATAGAAATACAATATGATATTCATCTTGTTTTGGATTTTGAGTTTGCAGAGTACGTTGAACACCAGCATAACAATAATTAGTTTCAAGTACTTCGCTAAACTGATATTCTGCTAGATTGAAGGCGGTTTGTGTCTCCCCATTAAACGGGCTATATGTAAGACATACGCTCACTTTTATACTACCGGATGTGTTGTTAGAGCTGTTCGTGATTGTATCAATCGAGATAGTAATAGCTTGTTTCTCTATATCCAAAGAATACCCACAACTTCCGTGAAATTTTAAATCCGTAGCAACCAAGTGAGTGTTGTAAGTCAAAAGGATACAAATGATAAAAACAGAAGAAAATAATAATTTCATGACTGCACCTTACGTTAGTTTCTTTCTTGTAAAATTAAGTCTATTGCTGTCAAAGTACTTCGAAATAAGTTCATTTGAGAGCTAAAAAAATAATATCGTATATTTTTAATATGTAATGCTTAATCGATTTTTTGAAACACGTTTGCTAATAAAATTAAAGGATCTCCCTTTTTACTTTTAAGTTCCATAAACGGATTTTCGGGCAAATTACTAGCTCTAAAGATTGTATATTCAACTTCTTCTCCTGTTTTAAGAGCAAAAAATTGATCTTGATCATATATTGGTGTCTTATTTTTTGTAATAATAATATCACCAACTTTCAAACAGCTATGTTGTTTGTTATCTTTCATCATCATAGCAATTAGTCCAAGTTTATTGATCGGCATATCTAATATAGTTGGATATGGTTCATTGTTTTGTTTGTATGTGTCCAAAAATGCATAATACTGTTGAATAGATCTTGAATATTCTTCTACATTTGGATCCTTGTCCTTATTGTAAAGTATAAACTTGTCCAATTCTCCGATTGCTTCTTTGTACATTTTTAGAGCCGATATTTTCGTGATTTTGCCAAACATAGTCCACTGGTCTTCTTCTTTACTAATTTTGTTTTTCTCATAAATTCTGGAATAAGCGTCTTTTAGCTGCTGTTTTTTTATATCTAATTCTGATTTCAATAGTTCATTTTTTTCTTGTTTCAAAACTATACTCTCAAAATTTTCTTCAATCTCCCTTTGTTTAGCATCGCCAAGTGCAATTAATCCTGCTAAATCATTCATAAGTTCTATTTGTTTGTTATATTCCTTTGTGGATAATGCCTCTGCTTCAGTTAATGTCAAGACTTTGGTAGATGGGAAGCTTGTTAACATTGGAGATAATTCTAAATTGAATTGATCTTGAATTTCACTGGGAGCTTGTGCTAATAAACCTAAATAGTCATAATATAGCATAGCTGAACTAGAAGATAAAGTTTCAAAATAGAGATGATTTAGCTTACGGCTCAAATCAACTCCGAGATTTTCAGGAGTCCATCTTTGAGCTAATTCGTAGTAATCTTTTATTTCTGATGTATTTGTTTCAAGTGCCTTATAAAACAAATTTATTTCTGAAACAGGTATAGTAGTATTAGAAAGCAAGCTGAATTGTTGTTCTAAATTATTCCTTATATACTTTGTATTTGATAATTTCGCCAGGTTATGATGAATGTGGTTTAATATATCAATGCTTGCAAGTATAGAATCTTGCATTGATAAAGAGTACAACTCAGCATATTCTTTTAGGTCTGCAACGAGTGTATGATATTTAGCTAGTTCTATACCAATCTCTCCGTAAATTAACTTCGAAGCTTGGATTTCTCTGTTAGAAAATACTTTATATGCAGGGTCACTCCGATATTCGATATACCCTAAAACACTCCCAATAATTGCACTGAAAATTGTAATAAATATCAATTGCGCTGAACCAAGTTGTTTAATTGGATTTCTGCCTTTTTGTTCTAATAGTAACACAATAAAAGAAACAATGGTCACAATTACTGCGAACCAGGTAATGAGCTTAAGGATTAACATATTATCTCCATTTGTAATTAAAAAACTGAATAATTATTTATGCTGCCAACAATAGCCACTGGGATCTTTAGTCATTCTTTTACATTGTCTTCCTGATTTTGTTCTTCCTTTACATCTTACAGTTTTCGATGGAACTTCCTTCTTCACTTCTGATTTCTTTTCAATCGGAATCTCTTTTTGATAAGTAACTTTTGATTCTATCTTGTTTTCTAATTCATCAGGAATATTAGATAAAAAATCATAACCTGTGGAATATTCTATGGCATCGATACTTGTCGAGTAATTCTTCCAATTTTTATCATTGATTTCAAAAGCATTCGGCATTACTACTGATATTGTTTCTGTTGTTTCATTTATCTGATCTAAACCTTCGTCTTTATTCATAACTATTATGATTTTGAAACAACTGTCTGGAATTGCAACTTTTCGGGCATTGTTTAATGTAGTGTCTGAATGGAAGATTCCTCCAGTAATAACGTAAAGTTCTTTATCATTAACGACAGCTAGTTTATTGCAGTATTTCTCTAGGCTAAGCCATAAGATTCTATTCAAATCTGGCGTTTGAGGGATTACATTGGTCATGTAGAATGTTGAGTAATTATCTTCTTCATTTTTAGTCCTTTGTTTACTCATAACCATATGTCCACGGTCATAACCAGAATTAGTGTAGTCATCATGACTGATTTGCCACTCTAAAGGTAGCACTGTATCCTTTACGAATTTTCCATCATATCTTTCTTGATCGCCTATCCAATGCATATCTAGATTATAGGAAACCCAATTGGGTACTCCTTTAATATGATTGTATGACAGCGTGTATTGAGGTCTTACTATTATAAAATCATCCGTAGAATCTTTATCTTTTGGAATTCCGAATTCAGTATTTGAATTAATTCCTATGAGCTCTGAAGAATAGCTATTGGGAAGAAAGAGTAGTAAAAATAGAATCTTTATAAAAAGTAAATATCTAAGCATTATTAGATTCCCTGCTCAATTCTAAACAAATTTGTTATAAATTCTTGAGCTGAATAATTATTGATAAATAATATGATATCACCTAACTTGATCTCTGAAGTAAGTAATGGAAGTTTATCGATATCGCGATCTTTCCTTTTAAGTGCTATCACTGAAGTTTTTACACCTTCAGAAGTAGCTAAATTTACTAAATCAGATAAAGATTTACCTATCATAGGGTTAGATTCTATAACTCTGAATTGCTGGATATCAAAGTCATCATCGTCTACTGCCTTGGATAATAAATCAACTGTGAAATCTGCAACTTCAGGTTCAAATATATAGCTAGCTAACAACTTAGATGATAGCTCATTTTTCGACAATACGTAAGTTACCCCGGCAGCTTTAAAAGTTTGGGATAAGGACTTGTCTTCCAGGATTACAACAAATTTGAGATCTCCATAAATATTTTTTAGATTTATTATGGCTACCAATTCAGCAGAATCCGATTCTAGACCTAGATGTACAATCTTTGCTTTACTAATATTAACTTTTTCAAAAGTCTCATAGTCATCATATTCTGCACATAGTAAAAATAAGTTCTTTTCAAAACTCTTATACTTTTGATAGATACTATCTATATGGCTCTTTTCATCTATTACGATCGCAATTCGTTGATTTGCCTCTAACAATTCTTCTGCTATCATTTTGGTAAAATTATTCCAACCAATTATTACCACATGATCTTCAAACTTTGTTCCGTAATATCCCATTTTCTTTTTTTTCCCAATTTCTGATAAACTATAAGATATTTTACCAATGATAACACTTAGAAATCCAGCACTCAATAGAACTATGATAGTTCCAATGATTTTACCTCCTAATGTCACAGGATAAGCATCTCCATACCCAACTGTAGAAATAGTTATTATGAAATACCATATGGCATCCCATATAGTCTCTAAAGCTTCATTTTGCTCATGTTCAAAAAATACTAACAGGTTAAGAATTGCATAGAAAGAAATTAAGCTCAGAAATATTACAGCATATTTTTTGATCTTCATCAGTTGATCCACATGTTTATGTAAGATTTCTATTTATGTTGCCAACAGTAACCACTAGGATCTGTGGTTTTGCGCTCACACCGTGTTCCATCTTCAGTTATCCCTAAGCACTGAGTAGATGTTGTCCCTGTTTTGACATTATTTGAATTGTCTTCATTTGATGTGCTACTTTCACAAGAAAAGCTAATTATACCGAACAAAAGGACTAAAAGTAAAGTTTTTAGATATTTCAAAGTTTTATGCCTTATCAAAGTGGATGATATAATAATTGTCCAAAACAGCAATAAATTCTTGTCAGTTGTGACAAGAATTTATAATATCATGTTCATTTTTATAATATTAGGTATTTTAGAAAGAATTTGCAAGTATATTTTGCAAGTAGAGGGATAGTATTAACTATAAATTTAAGATAGAGCTAATCTAAACGAGTTGACAATTTCTAATAAGTTATCTTATGCTAGATCTTTAACAGCTTTCTGCACCTTTACTTCAGTGGCCTTAATGAATTCTTCTATGCTGTCTATTGCTGATTTGAGTTCATCCGGAGTGATATTGATCTTTTCTCCGTCTTTAGTTTCTCCATTACGATGGACTATATCATGTCTTAGTTTGATGATGTCGTCAATTTTGCTATACTCAGGAAGTTTAAAGCCAAAAGCTGCCTCATACAATTTGTTGACTTGATCAAGTCTATGATATATCTGGTTCTGAAGCAAGCCATCAATTATGCCCTGCATCCATTTCTGCGCTTCAAATATTTTGTTAAAGCTAAGCTTGTGTTGATTGTTATTTGGGAACTGATATGATGCAACAAATCGTTTAAGAAATACAGCATGACTGTTAATATTATAGGAGATAGTCTTATACAGATAACTTTCAAGAGTTGTCAAGGATTGTGCAAAAGTCATCTGAAGAATCACGAAATTTAATTCATCTTCCAAAGTAACATTAGCAATTTCTTTCAACTTTTCCAGATTTTCTATAGAATCTTCATAGATAAAGATTCTTGAAGTTTGATTGGTTTTACTAAATGTATTGATAATATCACTGTGATAAGCAAGAATTGTGAGCCCTTCGACATCAGGATCAATATCTAAAATAGTTTCACCATGTTCAGATAAAATAATATTGATTCCGTAACAAGATAAGCAATTAGAACAAAGCATTTCAGTAAAATTTTGCGATGTCCCCCCATCAATTGTTTTAGCAGCTGGAATGTTTATATAAGACTCAATATTCTTATAATTGCATATTGGGCAAACGAACTCAATGCTAACATAATTCATTCCATCTGATTCTAATGTTTTTTTACTCACCCCAAAACCTCCAAAATCTTATCTATTTTATCAATCGTTTTTAAAGCTGCTTCCCGCCATTTGCGCATCTGTTCCGGGCTCATCTTTGTTATGTCAGGAAGCTCTATCATTTCTACATAGTCTACTGATGCTACATTCGGTTCGGGTTTCTTCTTTGGAGATTTATTGCTTTCGAGAAGCATCGGTTCTTCGCCATCAGTGATATATTTGGGGTTTATACCAATCTCAGCCAATTGTAGAATTAGTAATTCACCAAATTTATCTCTGCTTTTATAAGAATAAAATGATTGAGGTTTTTTATCTAACAATCTAGCCACACCAGCTAATGAGCCAAAATGCAACTTAGCCACTTTTTCTAATCTTTCGAACTGTGTCATAAAATATTTTTGAATATTTGTAAAAATAATTTGCATTGTATAAAACAATATTTTATATTGCATTCAACAACAACAGAAACATATTAAACATATTTTTATAGGTATATTATGCAACCGCAACGTAATCAATCTACACACATGCCTAATAAAAGGCTATTTGTGCAATTTCCTGAAGAAGATGCATTGTTAATTCGAGAAATCACGACTCATTACAGCTATGACAAAGCAGCAATTGCAGCAAGGAATGCCATCAAAGTTGCCTACAAAGTCTTCAAGTCAAATCCTTCAAAGTTTTTAGATATGATAAACTCATAAAACAAATGCATAAAAAACATACAAAAATAAGTACATAAAAACATACAAAAATATATACATTTTTTATAACACATACAAACGGTTTTTATAAATGTTACCCAAACTTGATAAAAAACTTGGAAAATCAAATGAAGAAGGTTCGATCCATTTGAAGCTAGATTCCGAAGATATGCAAAAACTGGATGCTGTAATGAAGAAATACAATTATAAAACACGGACTTCATATGTGAGAGATCTAATAAGATCCTATTATTCGCAGGAATTCGACTCTAAAAATTAGATTAGCCTGCTCCACTCGCACATAGAACAGGCTAAAGAAACATTATGTCAAATAAAATATACGAGAAAATCCAATGACTGGCAAGAAAAATTTTGGATACGAAAAACATTTAGAAGCTGCAAGACTAACAAAACGCTTGAATGCAGATATGAATCAGCTTCTTCTTTTAGTAAGCAAGCATTACGGACTTACATCCAAAGAAACAGCTCAGCTTACTAGAATGAAAAAGTCAATAGGTGCCTTTAGAGCAATGATGGATGGAAACATTTTTATCGAAGAGCAAGGAAGAAGCATCAAAGAACAACAGGTCTATTACTCAACTTTGTCCGACATTGATGGAGCTGAAGAAAATGACTGCTGATCCAATACCAAAAGGAATTTGCAAAGCTATTGAAGAACTAGCCGGGAAAATTGAAACAGAAGTTCCATTCCAACTTTGGGATGAATGTGTTGAACTCCTTATGGACAAGCTTTCCGGGAAAGCTGATAAATCAGGACAACCAATCTCAGTGTTTTTTACAGCTGAGGTTATGCTGAAACTAAAAAAAACTCAAAAAAATTCAAGATATGTAGCTGATATCAATTCAGACTAGATTGATGCATTGTTCTTTGAAAACCGATATCGATGGGACTGGTTGTCAGGAAGCCGGCAAATCCAGGGGTTCGATTCCTCTACCATCGACAAATGTATATAGAATTCCACAGGTATAGACATGAATATAAAATCGGAAATGTTAGCTGTCATGCTAAAAGACGAAGAATTCAAAGAAGCTTTTCTGGAATACCATAAACTTCTTTTAGGTGATTTTGACCGCAAATTAGAGATCAAACTGAAGAATGCTTTTGATACAGTAATAAAAGAAATCAAGGAACAGCCAGGAGAAGAGGAATTACTAACTCAAAAAGAAGTTATGAAAATTCTAAAGATAAGCAGGCAAACACTACTCAAATTGAGAAAAAAAGGAACTATCAAAGATGTAAGACTCGAAGGTAAAGCATTCCCATATTTTAAGAAAAGTGAAGTCCTGGCTCAAGCAAGGAATTAGTCATGAGTAAAATGCCAAGATGGATTAGAAGGTATGTATAGGTTCGAATCCTTATCCATCTACTAAGCAGCGTAGCAGTGCCTTTATACTGCTTAACTCTACTATCCAAACCCAAACTGTTACGCTGTACTTTTTGCAAAAAAAATGCTCCTGCTTGTACTTGCAATACTTTGTGCAGGAGCATAGGCTTAAAAACCATGTTCAAATATATACAGGAGGCACAAAAATGCCAAATGAAAACATTTCAATGACTGATATAGTTGACCAATTAGCACATCAGTCGCAACGCTTAAACTTTCTATCCAAAGCCATCCAGTCAATAAAAGAAGATGGTGTACTTGCACCCGCTATGGAACAAGAATACCTCGAAATTGGCTTCTCTGACTTGCTCGCAAGCATTAAAGACACCACTACAGGAGCAGCAATTAGTCTTTTAGAAAAAGAGCTGCATAAAGAAAATGAGGTCTACGATAGACTGATTGAAGAATGGAGACAAAAACGAAATCGAACAACTATTACCAAATTATAATTCAATTTTTTCATAAGCGTGGCAGAACTTCTTCTCAAGAGATGCCTCTTTATTAGACAAACAGAATTAATGATTTCTGTCACGCTTGCTTTTTTAGGAGGGATCATGAAGGAAACTAAAATCATCATCAGAAAAGCTGATCAATATAAAAATGTCACTTTCACTGCAATAGCTGCTTTCGGCTCATTACTCGCAATTATTGGAGCAATTCTTTTACTCTTAAAATAAATATTGGAGATATTACCATGGCTAAATCACTTGCCCAAACTCAAGCCCAACTTCAGGCTTTAATTCAAAACATGCTTACTCAAACGGCTGAAGTATTTAAAGATGATTCGGATGACGAAATCCAATCTATGACACCGGAATATATTAATCCGGCATTTGAAGCTAAAATCTCTTTCCCTAAAATTTACCGTTTCAATCAAAAAGGGATGCGTTATTATTACACCGTGGATGGTATTCCTCAGCTAATTGAAAAACCTATGGAAAGCGGTGAGAAGTTTACTAACGCATCAGGACTTGTTACTTTTTACCCTAGTGTCACTACTATCATTGATAAAACAATGCCGACTCCTTATTCCATCAAAAAGCTAATTGCAGATCTTGGAATGAAAGGTTACTACAAAATGCTTAGAGAAAAAGCTTCTTACGGAACACTCCTTCATACTTTAATTTCTGACTACCTCAGAAGTGGGAACACCAAGAAAGAAAGGAGTTTTGATTTTGATACTATCAAAAAAAGAATTGAGCTCTATACAGAAGAGCAGAAACTTGACTTTGATACTGCCGGCTGGGAATGGCAAATCAAAAAAGACCTGGCTTCTCTTATCCAGTTTATCTGGGACTACAATGTAGATCCAATTTCAATCGAAGCTGTTGGCTTCTATAAAAAAGATGAACACAAATATGCAGGTGCGGTTGATCTTATTTGCGAAATGGATATCGAAGAGAAGGGATTCTTTGGAGAAGTCTACAAATCCGGAGAAAAGAAAGGCCAGCCAAAGGAAACAAAGCAAATCAGACGAACTACTGCGATTGTCGATTTCAAATCCGGTAAATCAGGATTCTTCGAAACTCATGAGATTCAACTTCACATGTATAAGCAAATGATACAAGAATCTCTCGGCATTGAAGCAGAAAAGGTATTCAATGTTGCTCCAAAGGACTGGCATTCTGCACCAACATACAGTTTGAAAGATCAAACGGATTCTACTGCAGCTAAAAAGATACCTTACCTTTTAAATCTTTTTAATCTCGAATGGGAAGAACCTAAAGACTTTATGCGCATGTCAGGAAAGGTCAATGGTACTGGTGCAATGGATAATCTTCTTAAAAGACAACCTGCTGCAGATTACATACTTAATAAGATGGAACAAAAAGAATTCTTTAAAAACATAGGAGCCTAATCATGGGATTCGGAAATTATTCACCTAAAACATATTTCAAAGTTGCAAATGGTGCAATTGTTATCTCAATCAAACCGGGAGATCAGGACAAATATTCTAATCTTCTGGAACAAGCAAGAGCCGTAATAGAGAGAGTTGATAAAAATCAACAAAAGAAAGTGGATATCTGTTTCAATTTCCTTGAAGGCAATGTCACTTCTATTTCGCAATCCGAAGCAGAGTTCAATGGTAAAAAGTTCAAGACTTGGAACATTGACTTTGTAGATGAGGAAGAAAAACAGTTTGTATGGTCTTGTGGCTACGAAAGCTATTCTTTCCAAGCATTTCTTAACTGCTTAGCATCTATTGAAGGTAATATTGGAAAAATTAAGATAGGAGCTTATACCAACGGCAAAAATAAAACAGGAATTGTTGTTTACCACAATAACGAAAAACTTTCTTGGAAGTATCAAATCGAAGAGATCCCAAAAGTTATACCAGTTATGGTTCCAGATGGCAAAGGAGGTGAAGTTCATTTCCATAATAATGGACAACCTGTGTACAACAATACAGAAAGAATGGCTTGGGTTGAAGATCTTGCTTCTAAAATGCAAACTAAAGTTGCTTTCGGAAATGAAACCGGACCAGTAGAGTTAGAAGAATGTACCGCCGAGGACGAAATAAATTTCTAAAAAGATAATGCCCTGGGTAACCAACAGCTCAGGGCATTAAATAACCTAAAGGAATAACTATGCTCAGAACTATATACTTATCCGGACGAATCACCGGATCAGAAAATTATATAGAAATGTTTAACAAGGCAGAGAGCCTACTTGAAGGAGATTGGAATGTCATAAATCCTGTCAAACTTGGAGAATGCTTGGCTGCCAAAATGAAGAAAACACCAAGCTATTACCAATATTTCAAATTTGATATTAAACATCTGTTCAAAGCTGATGCTATTTACATGCTTAAAGGCTGGGAACAATCAAAAGGTGCGACTGCTGAACACGCTATTGCAGTGGCTATTAATCTACCAATACATTATGAGGGATAACATGGCAGACAAAATTTTTATCAATCTGGAAAATGCTAAAATTCTAAAAGAGAATGGAAGAACAAAGAATACTTATAAAGGCACATACCATGGATCTATTGAAGATCTATGTTTCCTCCTTGCAGTAATGGCTACTGATTCTCCGGAATTTAAAAAAGCAATCTGTTTAGTAGCGGATCTTATCAATGATACAGAGCAAAATGTTCCGACTGATATTTCACTAGTTTCTATCTCTCATAGACAAAACTAAATCTAGCTTTTTACCAAATCTAAATGAGGATGATAATGAGAACTACTATTGATCATAAATATGAATATTCTCAAGAAGAAATCAATGAACTCGCTCATAAAATAAGTGACGAGATAAAAGAAAGAACTCAACTCGAATCAGAAAAGAAAAACTCTAATAGCTACCTCAGCTCTCAAATTAAAGAGAAAGAAAAAAACATATCAGAAATATCTCTCAAAATTCAACTCGGTTATGAGATGAGGGAAATTGAATGCAAAGTAGAAGATGATGAAGAAAACAATATTCGCTATTTCTACAATGCTGAAACTAATGAATTGATTAAACAATGCCCTATTCCAGTAGGAGAACAAAGAAGCATGTTTGATGAGGATGATGAATCATCTGATCAAGAAGAAGAAGCTGAAGAGGTAGTTTATCAACTTCTGCCTAGTAACGAAATAGAGTACAATGAAGAAGAAGAAATTGAATACTAAGGATGATCCAAAATGCAAGGAACAATATTCGAACCGACTGCCGAACAAATCTCTGAATATCAAAGAATTGTAATGGCCAAAGAATTACTAATGACTATGACTAATGTCTACCTTTCAACTATTGAAAAGAAGTTTGACGACAGAATGAATCTCAAGCCTTACATCAAACATCTACAAGCAGGTAAGGAATGTTGGCGAAGTCCGAGAGGAGAAGTAGTCATTATAGATCATGGTATTGAAAAGATGTCCTCAATTGCTCTCAAAAAGAAGTTTGCCAAGCTTTTTAAGGCGAAGATGACTGATGAGTCGATTAGCATGCTGGAAAACGCTGTGAGAGATTTAGAGGCAAAAAAAAGGAAAGAGAAGAAACGGAAGGTAACAGCTAAGGAATACGACTGGTATTTAGATAATGTCGATATCCAAGACTTCCCTGAAAACATCAAAAAGAAATTTATACAGAGAAATAACTTAACCAAGGCAGCTCAAGAATTGCTATGGAGCTAACATATGAAGAATTTAGAATTCGAACTTAGTATAAATAAAAATATTATCGGTAAAGGTGACCCAAGAAGTCCGGGATGGGTAAAGGTTAAGTTGGACGCTCAGTCTATTCTCAATCACGTATCTCAAGGGATCGCCTTCACCGGCGGTGTTCTCAAACCCAAAGCGTCTGTTAAAAAGCCCTCTACGAGTGATATCGTGGGGGCTGATCTAATAGCTATAGACATTGATAATACCGTTTCTCACTATAACAAAGATACAAAAAAGTACGATAAATCTAAGAAGACTGAAAGTAACGGTTACCTATCCTGGGAAAACTGTATAAACGACTCCTGGCTTCGTAAAAATGCTTTGTTTATTTATACAACACCTTCTCACACAGAAGATCATCATCGCTTGAGAATAGTTTTCGCTTTTACTAACAGAGTTACTGATGCAAATGAATATTTCAATATCGCTGCCGGTCTCATAGATAAATATGGTGCTGATCCTTCTTGCAAAAACATTGAAAGGATTTCTTACGGTAATAAAGATTGTAAATATCATATTTACGGAGATAATACTCTCAGCCAAGCTATGGTTGATGCTATCAAAATCGAAAAAGATAAAAGAGAAACTGAACAGAAAGAATATAAACAGCGTGGCTTAAATGGCAATCTAACAAAAGAACAAGTTGCAGAAATGCTTTCTCATATCCCTGCGCAAATGGAATACATCGAGTGGTTTGGTATTGTCTCCGCAGTAGGAAATTACTTTGATGAGGCTACTGCTATTTCTCTTATAGACGAATGGAGTCCGGATACTGAAAGAGGAACGAAGTACCGAATACAAAACCGTGGGGAAAAATTTGGGATAGGTACTGTTGTTTATCATGCTAAGAACTATGGTTTTGATACATCCATACTTTTCCCAGACAGCCATTACTCAAAGTACGAGGTTACGAATAACGGTTCTCTTATTAATAAGCTTACTCAGGAAAAAGAATATCAGAATACTGATATGGGTAATGCTGAACGTTTTGTTGATGCGTATAAAAATGTCCTTCGCTTTAATCATACTTCCGGTAAATGGCACATTTGGAATGGGAAATATTGGGATGCAGCTCTTAAAGGTGAAGTTTATGCTTATGCAAAAAGCTGTGTACGGAATATGTATGATGAACTTACCAGACTTCATAGCGAAGAGAAGAAGCAAAATCTTTTTAAGCATGCTTCTAAATCAGAGTCCAGAAACTCAATAAGTGCATTACTGGATTTAGCCTCTAAAGAAAGTAATGTCGCTTGCCTTCAAACTGATTTTGACCAGAATAACTATTTATTCAACACTCAAAATGGTACTTACAACCTAAAAACTAATGAGTTTCTACCTCACAAATCAACTAGAATGCTCTCTAAAGTAAGTGAAGCTTTCTATGATCCTGAAGCAAAATGTTATTCTTTTGAAGACTCAATGGAAACAATATTTAACCAGGATATAGAACTTATCAAGTTTGTCCAGAGAGCCCTAGGACTTACAATGTGCGGAGCTCATCTTGAAGAAGTACTTTTCTTCTGTTACGGCACGGGTAAGAATGGTAAATCTGTTTTCTTCAATGTCCTGAAAATGATATTCGGAACTTATTTCCAAAAAGCTCCTACTGAAATGCTAATGGTAAATCAAAATGATTCTATTCCGAACGACATAGCTCGTCTTCCTGCTGCACGTTTGGTAACTGCTGCAGAGCTTCCTGAGAACAAGGCATTCAACGAAAATAAAGTAAAAGATCTTACAGGTGGTGACCCTATTCTAGGAAGATTCTTGCATAAGGAATTCTTTGAATTTATACCTACGCACACTCTTTGGATTTATGGCAATCATAAACCAAACATCAAAGGGACAGATGCAGGCATCTGGAGGCGTATTTGTATGATTCCCTTCACCGTAACCATACCTGAGGCAGAAAGACGCCCACAACAGGAATTAATGGCCGATTTCGAGCGAGAAAAGAGTGGTATCCTCAACTGGGTGATAGAAGGATGGGTGGATTATCAAAAAAATGGTCTTAAACCTCCCAAATCTGTTCTTAAAGCTACTCAGGAATACCGGGAAGAACAAGACAAGGTTCTCGAATTTATGAATGAGTGCTGCGAAATAGCATCTACAAAATATGTTGTTGCAATTGATTTGTATAAAAAATATGCAGAATTCTGCGATGAGAATAAAGAGTATCCTCTAGGCAAGAAAAAATTCTATGCTTGTATTGAGGAAAAAGATTTCATAAAGAGTGAAATACGTAACGGAAAAAAGAAACATTTTATTGGTATAGGAGTAAGACATGCAGACCAACAATCAGCATTTTGATACAGGTGTTTTTCGATTAACAGACTTTAATAAGGGAAAAAGGGGAAAATGGGGTAGGCTCTGGGGTTTTCTCCCTATAATGAAAATTCCTATGTTCCTCGTAGGGCAACTTTCCGGATATTATTCCCCGTTTTCCCCGTTTTCCCTCTTTAATTTTAAATAGGCTATATTTTATAAAAATCAAAGGAAATGTCAATAATTATGAATATTATTTTTTTTCGATTTAGGGAAAATGGGGAAAATGAAACGCTAATTTATGATAAAGTTTTTATCTAAATGTTATTATTATTTCTCTATCATTATGGTTAATATTAGACACTTTTTAGGGTGACCCCAATGGAGCGTGCAGAACAGTTAAGCAAAAATCTTGAAAAATGGCAACTGAAGCTGAAAGAAGCAACAACAGAAGCCGACAAAAATGTCTGTAACCAGCGAATTGGTAAGATTCAAGCTGAATTGTCAAATTTCAAAATTGCTGAAAATCAGAGCCAAAAATCAACCCAAGATAGCGATTCAAATTTCCGGACGCCTCAACATGATAATAAAGGCAAAAGTAACAATCAAGTTGAGACAAGTTTTTTTAAGAACGAAGTAAATACCACCTTTAAATCAGCAGTAGAAACTACGCAAGATACTAAATTTAAAGGAGATATACAAGCTGAGATAGCTAGAATTTACACTGAAATGTTAAAACTTGAACCTCTAGTACAGCAATATCCTGCTCTTGAATTACATATCCTGGCTTATCAGGAACAAATATCTAAACTAGAAGCTCAAAAGTATGCTAGCTATGCTAAAAGATACTTTTCAGACACATTTCAAGAGCACTTTACATGGAATCCTGAAACTAAGATGATTCAGTTCGAAAAAGGTGCAGTCTATTCAGAGAAGGAAGTGCTTGAACTAGAAGAAATAAATGACCGGGATATTGTAAGTTTTACTCATACGCTAAAATCAACTTTCAAATTGATTGAGCATCCTGATCAAGCTTTTCAAGAACCATACAAGGCCAAAGAAAGATGCTAAGAGATTACCAAAGAAATATTGCTAATCAAGCTTTCCAAATACTAAATGAGCTATTGATTGTTTACCTTGCTATCGAAATGCGTGTTGGTAAATCAAGAATAGCTCTAGAGCTTGCCAACATGTATAAAGCTAAGAAGGTACTTTTTGTTACCAAGAAAAAAGCAATCAAATCTATCCAGGCAGACTATGATGACGAAGGACATGACTATCAAATCAAAATCATTAACTTTGAAAGCATACATAAGCTTGAAGATCTAGAATCATACGATTTTATTATTGTCGATGAAGCTCATAGTATTAGTGCGTTCCCGAAACCGTCAAAGAGAACAAAGCAACTAAAAGAGATTGTAAAAAATAAACCACTTGTTTTACTAAGTGGAACTCCTTCACCTGAAACACATTCTCAAATATATCACCAATTTTGGATTTCTGACAACTCTCCATTCAAGCATAAAAACTTTTATAAATGGGCAAAAGAGTTCGTGAATGTCAAAGAAAGAATAATCAATGGCTACTCTATTAACGATTACGCAGCTGCAAAAAAAGAGGAAATTTCTGAAGTGATATCTCCTTATTTAATCAGCTTTACGCAAAAAGAAGCCGGTTTTAAAACTGCAGACTTGCAAGAAGAAGTCTTTTATGTTGAAATGGACAGACAAATATATCTCCTAATGGATCACCTGGTTAAAAACAAGTACTACAAATTTAAACGCCAGGATGAAGAGGTTGTATGCGATACACCTGTTAAGCTTCAAAACAAATTACATCAGCTTTCTTCCGGGACAGTCAAGTCCGAATCCGGTGAATATTTGATACTAGACACTTCAAAAGCAAAGTTTATTCAAGAGAAATACAAAGGGAAAAAAATTGCAATCTTTTACAAATTCATTGCCGAAGGCATGACTCTTAAAAAGATATTTACAAATCACACTGAATCTCCTGAAGAATTCAATCAATCCTCGGATAAAGTATTTATTTCCCAGATGCAATCCGGTTCAATGGGAACTAATCTATCAACTGCGGATTATTTAGTCCTCTATAACATAGATTTTTCATCAACAATATACTGGCAGGTAAGAGCTCGACTTCAAACTCAAGATAGAGAAGCACCGGTTTATGTTCATTGGATATTTGCCAAGAATGGAATTGAAGATAATGTTCTAGAGGCTGTTCAGAAAAAGAAAAGTTACACATTGTATTACTTCAGAAGGGACTACTTAAATGGCTCAAGAATCTCAATTGCAAGCTAGAATAATAAAGGATCTCAAAAAGAGAGGTGCTTATGTTAAGAAGAATGTTCTCAGCAATAGGAGTGGCATCCCGGATATTGACGGTTGTTTTAAAGGTAAGTACTTTGCAATAGAAGTAAAAGCTCCGGGAAAGGTACCAACTACACTACAAAAATATAATATCGATAAGATAAATGAAGCTAATGGCGTAGCATTTTGGGTAGATAATTTCGCTGATTATACGCAGCTTTTTGAATCCAGATTATTATACATCAATTGACAGCAAGATAGAACAAAACTATAATAAATAAGGGAGTTACCATGAATAAAGATTTCATCCTCAAACATTTGAAAGAAGAACACATGCAAGGATACGGTTCTTTACAGGAGATAGTAGAAGAGAGCGGTTTGGAAACGGTAAAAACTTTACTCAAGAACCATGAGACACTAACGATTTATGTACCAACTCTACAGAGGAACAATGCTCTTATGCGTGATGTCATAAAAGAGAATTATAAAACTCTTTCTTGTCACAAGCTAGAAGAGCTTACGGGACTCCCTATAAGGCGGATAAAAGAAATGATAGCTGAGTTGAAACATTGATTTTATAACTTCATTGAGTGCTTAACAACAATAGGAGCGGCCAGCCAAGCCTTTGCGTTTTGGTTGGCTTGTTTGCGTTGTATCTCCATAATCTCGTGTAATTTTCTATCCAATTCTCGCAGCAAAGATGATATATTTTGATTGCTTTCCATAATCATGTATCTCCACAAACGTTAAAATACTTATTGTCTAATGTGCAATAGTAAGTCCTTTAATACAAGTACTTTAAGATGCTATTTGCAACTTTTTTAACTTGACTTTGCGAGACTAATTTCTTAAGTTAGCTATGTGAAGGAGTTTAGGCAAGTAACAGATATGACATTAATTAACAGGGCACAGCATTGTCACAACGAGCAATAGCCTAACTATATTAGGCATTGCTTCAAAGGTAAGAAAAAAATTAAGCCGCTAAAACCTCCTCAATTGCCTGAATTCCCAATATCCGTTGACGTTTTTCATAAATAAGTTTATCATTGTAAGCTCTATCTGCGCTCGTAAATCTATCTACATATTGTAGAAGATCCCATTTCCTTTCTAAATCCTCACACTCAATTTCAAGTTGTTCTTTCTGGCTAATTAGCAGAGCTTCAAGCTTTTCAATTTCTTCTTTAAGTTGAGGAGTTAAATCCCACAATCCTTTACTTTCAAAATCGCTCAATTGGTTTGTCAATTCTGCGTATCGGTTTGTCATTTCTGTTGTTGTCATTTCTCTAAGTCCTTATGATTAAATATGTTATGTTGTTTTTATGACTCCAATATGCCATGGATAGCTGCGTAATCCAAGTTAATCTTTAGACTTAAATACTCCATGTAAGTTAATTGCATTGCAAACAATATTGACAGATAGTAACATTATATACTACAATATTCTTATTCTAGATTGTATAGTTATTTGCATGTAACAAGCTTTAATATCAGCTAAATACCATAATTATGCAAGTAGGAAAACTACCCAATACATACTATAAAGTAACTTGATATACTCCATAAATAAGCTTAAGTTAGATACAGGAAATTAGTTAAGTAATTGAATTACATGGAGTTACAGCATGACAAGGCAAGAGATTTTAAACGCAAATCAAAACAAAACTTGGAAAATAAAACAACTTCTAGAGTTAGGATTAACAAGAACTGAAGTAACTGTTGCATTGGGATGTAGCTATGGTTTCGTACAAAATGTTTTTGCTCGATCTTATCCTGATAGGGTGAGGTCAAGAAGAAGGAACTTAAGAGAGGTAGTTGAAGAAGCAACTTATAACCTAACACATTTTACTTTCAATCACACTTTTGGGGTTGAGATTGAAGCCTTCGGAATAACAAGAGACGAACTTGTTACTGAATTAACTGCAGCAGGTATCACAACGGAACATGAAAGATATAATCACCGAACCAGAAATCATTGGAAAGTCACAACAGACGGTTCACTTAATGGAACAAATACTTTTGAATTGGTTAGTCCTAAACTTACTGGAGAGGCAGGTTTGAGACAACTTAAAACGGTAACCTTGATTTTGCGAGGCTTAGGTGCAAAGATAAACCGCTCTTGTGGCTTACATATTCATTTTGATGCTTCTGACTTTCAACTTGAGACTTGGAAAAACTTGTACAAAAATTATGCTAAGCTTGAATATTTAATAGATTCTTTTATGCCACAAAGTAGAAGAGGCTCCAGCAATAGGTATTGTAAATCAATGAGAGTAACAAATTTTGAAGAATTGATAGATGCGGTTGGCCACACAGCTTCGATGCAAGACGGATTAGAAAGACTAGAAAATTCAATTACACATAGAAATAGATATTACAAATTAAATAGCCGAGCTTTTTGGAGACATGGTTCTGTGGAATTTAGGCAACACGCAGGAACAACCAGTTTTGAAAAAATTTCTAATTGGATTATTTTCTTGGCTCGCTTGATAGAATATTCTAAACACGAATATTTTAGAACAGAAAACGAACAAACTTTGAAAAATTTCTTGCCAGACGAGCTTATAAGTTACTTCCTTAGAAGACGAGAAGAGCTATCATAGGCTCTTCTATTAAGCTCGATTTCTTTTATAATTCAGTAAAGATATTTATATTACTCTTAAGGAGATATTCAATGATAGAAAAAACAAAATATGTAACCAGCGATGGCTTTGAGTTTGAGGCCAATAATGCTGAAGAAGCAATCTCAATTTTAAATAAAAATTCTATGTTTGGTGAAGCGGAAACAACTGAAGAATTTATGCAAAAAAGTGCAGAAAGGATTAAACTTCAAACTGGAATAATAATTTCAAAGACTTCTGACGAGGGATTTTTAACTGGATTATTAGAATCAGGTTTGATATCAAAAGCTTAGTATCTGAAATTATGGGGGGATACCTCCCCCTCCATATCTAGTATAAATACTTATTTCAATAATACGTAGTTAATGCTATTGTTTATTAATATAATTTATTTTATTTTCATAATTATGTTTGATTTGTAATAAAGGTGTGAAAATGAAATATTTAATAATAGTCTGTCTTAGCTACATAATATGTTCTTGTAGTTGGATGCTTCCGCTTGTACCTGAACAAGACATTAGTGATTATATCACTTCTGAACATAAGACAAAGATAAAAAACAACTTTCCAACGAAAGACAGCATTCATTATGGTAAACGAACTGTTGGGGAAACTATAAATAATACATTCAAAGATCATTGCAAGTCATGTTTGTCATCAGACATGGAAATAAATGAATTTGGTGATTTTATTCCATTCTCAAATAGTTTCTCAAGACTTAAAACGGACATTATACAACACAAAATTCAACTCAATGCTAAGACTTTATTTTCAAGTATTTATACCCAGAAAGATATTGATAAATTTATCAGTTCTACAGATACAAAAATAAATAGTAAAGGTGTATTGGATAATCTGGATTTAACCGAAAAAGACATATTGGTTACGTCAGACGGAAGGTACATATTAAGTAAATGTGATAATGTATTATCCAATTTGTTTAATTTAGATGTTAAGCTATTTAGCGATGCAATTATAGGAGAATATAATAAAGCAAAGCAACAGAAAACTAATGCTTCTTGTTTTTTACTTTCCAATGTATTTAGGTTGGATTGTTATAAAGAAATAGGTTCTGAGGCTCACCGAATTAATAATTATTATTATAATTTGTTGAAATTTTATTTGCTTCACCCAAAACTACAACAAGAAAAGCTATATATGTTTAAGGAATTTGAGGGTTACTATGTTGCTAGTACTTCAGAAGGGAAATCTGCTACTAATAATAGTTTAGATTTTGTATTAAATCCAAGCTTTTTAGATGACAATATAGCAATACTTTACAAGCACAACCAATCTTTTGTTCGAGATGTTATTTTTAAAAACACAGATGCTTATTTTCTTTTAACAAGTAAATTAACATTAGGTAATAATTTTAAGATTTTGCCTTCATTTCAAAAAGTAAAGGATTATTTCAGGTCTAAAATAATAGCAAACACTACCAAACTGCCAGCACTAGAAACTCATGACGATATTGCTTTAAGATTTAATTTGCCTGGTATTAGAATAAATAATGATGAATTAAATATAAAAGAAGTTAAATGTATTTCTTCTGGAGAACCGTTTAAATGTTATAATCATAGGTGGGAAGGAGATGATATAGTTGTAGACGCAAAATATAAATCTGGACAAACACATGAAAACGATAAACCACTTGAAGTAGAATGGAAGATAATATTCGATACTAGTCAATTGATGCCTAGTGAAGAATTTTATGTAAAAGGGAAATCGGTACATAATATAAGTTTATTTCCTCAAGTTTCATGTAATTTAGGACAAACGTGGGTTGTTTCCACAAAAATGGTTGATGGTGTACTCTGTTATGAGACATTGAACTTAAAATTTTCCACAGTCTCTATTAAACGAGACTGGACTTTTGTGAAAGTTGAGTTCTTAAATAAAAATCAAGATGATTTAAAGATAAGCACTTTAGAAATTAATGATATTGAAAAATATTTTACAGATGGTGAAAAAAAAGTTGATATTGAACTAAAACTTATGCATCAAATGGATACCGCTCAATATAAACGCGGAGATGGATACACATCCAATAAAATAAATTTAGTTTTTACTCTTCGAAAAGCAAATAGCTCTACATCACACGAACAAGTTTTTTCAGCAACTTTAAAGAGATTGATTTATGAAAAAATTCCAGACAATTTTATTCATGCTGAAGGGAAAAAGTTAATATTAGATCCAAAATCTCCTCAATATCCTCATCCTGTAGAACAAGATAAGGACGCTCAAGGAGATTAATTTCAAACTTGTCTTTTTTTGAATGAGCCATAGCTAACCACTGTGGTTCATTTGTTTTTAAATACATAGCTTTAAAAAATGATCTTGATTTATCGGTTACGGGAACTGAATGTTTAGAACCGAAGTTGTGAGCAGCTGCGTAAGGCTTGTTGGAACCTATTTCAATAAATATCCCATCCGCATTTTGGATGATATCTATTTCGATTGAAGCAGCCAACTGACCAGAATCCTGAAGTACACTACCTCCTTGTTTAAGAGCCCTTTTACTTTTATCCCATTTCTTAGTCCCACCTCCAAATAATCCATCACCGTAGCGTCCTCCTACTTTGAAATTTTCTTCTATGGAGCTGCGAACTATCTCTCTAATTGAGCCAAAAAGAGGTGAATAATCAATGTGAGTAAGTGAATCTTTTATTTGTTCAAATACTAATTCAATTTGTTCGGTGAGGCCAGAATCCATTATATAAGCTCCTGAATAACATTTTGAAGTTCAGCATTGTATTTAGATAAATCTGGCTTCCAACTTTCAACCGGTGAGTGTGCGAATTCTTGAGCCGGTTGTACATTTTTCAGTTTAGCCGAGTCAGATATTTTTATGTTATATTTTTTGAGTAGAGCATCATTCAAAGCCCTTACTCGATCTCGACAATTATAGTGCCTCGGAGGATAATTCGTATCCCAAAAAGTATCATCAGCATGTAAAGTAGTTCCGGCTAAATCCCTACAACCATCAGTAGTTCTATCATCTTGAACAACAAGGAGCTCCCAATATGGGAATTCGTTTTTAACTTCAGTCATTTGTTTGAATCTTCCTGCCATAAAAGCACTTTGAAGATTTGTTCTAAAGATAGTATCTAAACGCCAATTACTGCCGTCTTCTTTTGTTGCGAAGCCTTGTGATTGGAGTTGAGGTTTTATTTCATCAATAAATTCTGTCTTAGTTTTACCTTCTTTAATAGCAGATACAAGATTTTCATGTACTAACTCAAGTATATCTGCAGACGTAATTTTTGATACTGTAAAAGCATGTTCTTTAATTGCTTCAAGTTGTTCCTTCCAATCCCAGGTGATCTTTATTCCTTTTGATTGTAGATAGTTTATAGCCTCTTCAGGAGTTTTTCCGAAACATTGAATAATATGATTCCATTTATTTTTATTTGGCATTCTCAAGCTCCTCTTTAACTGAAAGTCTACCTATCACATCAGCCATAAACATCATGTTGATGAGCTTGGTTTCGATATCTTCACTATCCATTTTTGGAAGTAATTTATTTATACCGGAAAGAGCAGATTTAAGTGAACTCTTCTTTTTTAGGTAATCCACGACATATTGTGTCGTCTGATTTAGAGTACTTCTACTCATTTTTGCAGACTGGTCGACAAAGTTATCAATAACCATCTGATCAATCAATTTACTATTATTCTCATTAAAAGCAGAGTATTCAGGTTGATTAGTTTTGCTAGTCTCAGTTTTAGGATTAACAATTCTGAACTCTTCTTTTTTAAATCCGAACCTGGAAGTAAAGAACTGCTCCGTAAATTGAATTTGATTTGTAGATGCTAGTTTTTGAACCACATCCGCAAGAGGTGCATCAACATCTTCTTCCTGGTAAATAACAAACTTTGGAGCTTTAATATTTTTGCCAAAGTTTATATCAACTATCCAGCGGATGAGCAAGTTAAATGTATCTTGAACCAAACTCTTGTCAGCATCAACTACTTCCATACGAACCGCATCGTGAGTTTGAGCAGCTGCGTAGCTACCGGTATTCCCTATATCAGTGGTTAGTGTTTGAGACAATATTGCTTTTGAAATTTCTGCATTACAGAAAGACAACAATTCTTTGTATACATTTACCGAAATTGATGATGCACCACTTAGTACTTCAATCTCATCCTCTGTAGAAATTACAGCAGAGCCATCTTGAACAAGTTCATCTAACATATCAACAAACTCATCAAAATCATCACTATCAGCTAGTTTATCAGTCTTACCAACAAAATGAGGCATCCCAAACTTTTCAGTAAATTTAACCCAAAAGGTTAGTCCACCTTTCTTAAAGATGATACTCCATAAACATTTTGAAAGAACTGATTCTCCATACGGATTATTATAACTAGCTTTGTTTTGAGGACACAGGAACTTCATCGGAGGTAAGTCTTCTCCTTCTTGATTCTCTAGAGTCCTAAGCTTGAGAATATTATCTTTATCAAAAAGAAACCAGCTAAATGGTTTTGCAACTACATCTGTAGGTAAAATTAGAAGTTTACCGTTGACTTCCTGCTCGACATACATAACTTCCAGAGGTTGGTATCCATATAATGGTGCATTGACAATATCTTCAATAATTTTTCTTATAGGCAAATTATCAAATACCATTTGGACTAATTCTAAAATTTGCTTGTCATCATCAGTACTTTGAACTTCCCATAATTGGGATGTTACACCCGAAGTACGTGACTGTATATAACTAGATACATGAGGATCTAGTTTGATATCTTCAACAGTGGCAATTCTTCCTCCTCCGGAAACTAATAGTTTATTGGGATTTGGCAATGCATCAAAAAGTGCTTGAAAATACACTTTGTTTCTAGTTGCAATTGCTTTAAGACTATCTTTCATATCTCAATCCTAAAAATTTGAAAATGATGTTCTTTCTCTTTTTTGTCTTAATCTCTTACTTGTTTTTCCTTGACTTCTTAGCCAATACTTTGTACCGTAAGTGTGAACTACATACCGAATAGCATCCATAGCATGATCATCAATCTTCACTGGTTGATCAGTTGCATTATCATCCGAATCCCGTTTCCATATATAACTTTCAACTTCTTCAAGTATATTGATAGAATCAGAATGAATATTCCAGGCTAATTCCTTACATTTGATAATGCCTTCGTATACACTATTAGAACCTTTCACCGCAGGTTTGGCAATAAATCCTGCTTTCTTTAACTCCTTGATTAGAGCCGGTTCAGCTGAATCTACATAGATTGGATGGCTTCCTATTATGCTGCGAAACTCATTACTTATTTGATGAATAACATCAGCATGAGTAAGTTTTGTCTGATAAATATGTTGTTTGATGTATAGCTCTTTATCACAGTATCTAACTTCGACTAAAGCAGTAGCATTGTTATAACCATAGTCTAAACCAAATACAGTATCTCCATTTGGAAACTCATCAGTAATCTTCCAATGAGTATATACAAGACCTTTTAAAGCTCCTCCCCAAAGTCCTAATGCATTAACTTTATAGAGATTTTCATCTATATTTTGAAGTAATTCTAAATTCAGGGCTCTTTCCGGAGAACAAAATCTATTATCTCGATAATGCGTATGGAGGATAGTAACGTTAGGTTGAATAGACTTGACAAAATGGAATCTTCCTTCAGGATTCTCATAACTAGCTTTGTTCGGAAAGAATCTTCTATTTATCCATGATTGTTCGCGTCTTGGATTAAATGAAATATATTCTTTCAAATTTACTGCACGAGAGGATCGAAGAGAAAGAGAAGCTTCGGTAAAGGCTTCTTCACTTATTTGATCGGCTTCTTCATACCATATAGCAGTAGGGTCTTTAATTGACTTTGTATTATCAGGTTTATCGAGGCCTCTTGCTAAGACCTGATTCCCGTTTAGTTTACACTCTATAAAAAGGGGGCTAACATTCCATTTGAAATGCTCTTGAAGCCCCCACATATTTATATAATCAATTATTGTTTGAAACTGTGAAGATTTAATGGATGCATAATATTTCCTCAAAAGTATTAGTCTCATAAACTCTTCTTCTAGCAATGATATTATAATCTTTTGAGCAATGAAATCCGATTTGCCACTATCTCTACTTCCATATAAAATATTAATTCGATTTTGGTCAGAAAGAAGTGGCAAATATACATGGTTAAATAAATCTTTATTAGAAAAATCAAATGTCATTTCTTTTCTTCGAATACAGGTTTAATTACAACAATCTCTTTACCACCCGAAGTGACATCTGTTTGCCTGATCGAGTCAGGTTCACCTCGAGACTTACGTTCTATGTCAATGATACTGGAAAGAACATTTGCAGATTTAAGAGCTTTTTCAAATAAAGCCGGTATAGGAATTTTACTAAATGATTCAGGATCTTTCTTCAGTTCTTTTATTAGTGCCTCTGCAGGAAGTGTCAGTACCTTTTGAAAGAGCATAGATTCTTGGCAATGTCTTTTTACCATATCTTCTATTTCTTTCTTTTGAGCTTGAGCTTTTATTTTTTCTAATTCATCTATCCAGGCTTGTGTCCTTTTGACCCAATCCCATTTCATAGACAGCATATTCATATTTTGTTGCGATTTACCAAGTTCAACCGCAACCTTCTTTAGTGTTCTGCCATATCCCATATCTCTATATCTACAAAAAGCTTCATAAGCTTTTATGCTCTCTTTTGGCTGTCTTTCCCAAGGTTTAATTGTTTCTTGTTTCATTTGATATTTATTCAGTTTCTTCAAAAAAGCTTTCTTCTATTTCTATACCATTCCTTTTTACTACACAGGACTGATCTGATTCCTTACAATGCTTTATATATCTTTTGACAATCATATCACAGAATTTAGGCTCTTTTTCCATGGTAAAACAGATTCTACTCATCTTGTCAGAACAAATAAGAGTAGTACCTGAACCGGCAAACATATCTAATACAATTTCACCAGGCTGCGAACTATTCTTTAAGGCTCTGGCTGCCAAAGCTACAGGTTTTTGAGTTGGATGGATATAACTGTTATTCGGATCTCTGTCAATACACCATACTGTAGTTTCATTATTTGGTCCGAACCATCTTGCCGCTTTACCAGCTCCGTTAACAGCTCCTAACCCTCCAAAGATGCATGGCTCATGGATACGTTTATAATGAACCCATGAAAGAGGTGCAACATTCTTTTTCCAGATAATTGGTACTTTATCGTAAGGAATTTCATTTGCTTCAAAAGCCTTCAAGGTTTCTCTGTAATAATTTGTAGCATGCCAGACATAGTAATGTCCGTAAGGAATAAGATGTTTCTTTGCTAATGCAAGGAAGTCTATTAAGAATTTTTGGAATTGATCATCAGGCATATAATCAGTCCATGAAGAGTTATATTCTTCACCCCAATCTTTTCCTTTTGGTTCTTCTCTGCTCGAACCTCTTAGCTTATTAAATTCAGTGTAAGCGATATTATAAGGTGGATCTGTATAAAGCAGGTGGGCTGTCTGACCATCCATTAAAGAATTAACGTCATTGATGTCTGTAGAGTCACCGCAAAGAAGACGATGTATACCTAGTTCGTATAGATCTCCTGTTTTAGTTTTAGGCTTCTCCGGAAGCTCTTCATCAAAATTATCTTCTTCAATCTCTGAATAGTCTTTATCGTTGTCAAGATCAAAATCAATCTCAGTTATTTCTCTTGACATCATCTCCGAAAACTCATCTTCGTCAAATGGCATTGTTGCCTTTAAATCTTCTTCGTTAAACTCAAGTTTTATTTCTTGAAGTAGCTTTGCTAATTTGTCAGTATCCGAATCAAACTTAGTTTCATTTGTTTCAATAGCTATTCTCTGTGCAGCTGCGAGTGATATTTTCCCAAAATCAAAAGCTACCACTTCCTCGAATCCTAATTCTACAAATACATCTTGTCGATGATTACCATTGACAATCTCGTAGAATCCTGTATCCAGCAAGCGAACTAAAACATTCTCTATTTGTCCATTTCGTTTAATATTCTCTTTGAGTTTTTCTTTTTTTACAGGGTCATCTGTTTTATAATTCCAATCCGCTTTGACTAGTTTTGAAATAGGTATAACTTTAAAGTTATCCAGCAAACTTGTACTCATTCTTCCATCCTAAAGTTTCTTAAAACTGGCTTTATCAAAGGAATTAACAAAATTTGCCTGTCAAAATTCAACAAAGCATTTATAAAAAACTCTAAGACTTTTCTTAAATCAAATTATAATCAGTTTTTTATAAGCAAACAGTGACTTTTTATATATTTCCTGTAAAGTAAGACAAAAAGGACTGGGCAATGCTATTAAAAAACAGTTGGATTGAAGTTTTTCGCTCCGGAAAACAAACAGATTCGGCAGGGAATACGAAAGAATGGACAAATTCAGATCTTGATAAAATTGTAGAAAACTATAATAATCAAGCAAAAGACAAAAAACATGAGGCTCCAATCGTAATTGGTCATCCTGAAACTAATGCTCCTGCATTTGGTTGGGTAGAAACTCTGAAGCGCCAAGGAGATGTTCTCCTAGCAAAACTAAAACAACTGACTCCTCAGTTTGTTGAATGGGTAAAAGCAGGACACTACAAAAAGAGATCAATATCACTCGATGGCAACTATAATTTAAGACATATCGGTTTCCTTGGTGCAGCAGCTCCTGCTGTAAAAGGTCTTGAAGATGTTGACTTCTCTGAAGAACCTGCCAATATGCAAAGTTTTGAAAGTGAAAATAATGGTAATTACATCGATTACGAATCAAGCACTCTAAACGAGCAACAGGTGCAAACTCTTATCAACACAGCAATTGAGAGTAGAATCAATAACTACAAATCTGAAAACGATACCCGCTTAGAAGAAATACAAAATCAAATTAAAAACAAAGAGGATGGCAACATGAACGCTAAAGAGATAATAGCTGAGCTTACGAAACAAGTGAAAGCTGATTTCTCGGAGGAAATAGCAGGTAAGATGGCAGGTATATTTGAAAGTCTTATTCCCAAAATAGATTTTCAAGAAAAACCACCTGTCAAATCAGAAGAGGTACTGGCTTTAGAAAAGCAAGTACACAGACTAGAATTAAGGAACAGGCTTTCAGAATACAACTCTTTTGCAAAAGATTTGATTCGAGAAGGAAAAATAGTTCCGGCACAGCAAGACTTACTTATTGCAGCAATGGAGATGGGACACCAGAATGGAGAAATATCTTTCTCGGAAAATGATTCACAGGTCAAAAAATCAGGTATTGAACTAATCAAAGATCTTATTACATCCTTCCCGGTTGCATTTAAATACCATGAACAAACTCCTAGGGGAGTTGCTAAGAGGGAACTAGCCGGTTCACTAGAAGACTATAATGGTCATGAAGTAGACGAAGATGCATTGGTATTGGACAAAGAAGTAAAAGACTATATGGCTGCAGAAAAAAGCAAAGGAAATAGTGTGACATATGAAGAAGCCCTGTACAAAGTAATGGAGACTGGTAAGTAATGGGACATTTAGATAAAGCTAGAGTCGTAGACCCAATTTTGACTAATATTGCAAGAGGCTATCATAATTCTGCATTCATTGGTGAACAGATATTTCCAACAGTAGATGTAGAAAAAGAAGCCGGCAAAATCCCTCAGTTTGGTAAAGAGTCTTTTATGTCATACAAGACAGAAAGAGCTATTAGAGCCGATTCAAATCAGATGGACGGAGACTTTTTAAGTACAATTAAATATTCTACTGAAGAACATGACATAGAACGTAGGATTGACTACAGAGAAGAAAAAGAATCTTTTATGAACGAGAAAGTTTTAGCTACTCGAAGAACAAAAGATGTTTTATCTCTAGGCCATGAATTAAAAGCTGCGGAATTACTGCAAGATGCGGATAATTATGCTGACTCCAACAAAGAAACACTAGTAGATAATCAATTGGATGATTCAGGTATTGATCCAACAATTTTGATTCGAGAAAAGAGGAACGCACTTCGAGATATTATTGGAGCAAGAGCAAATACATTGGTAATGGGGCCGGCTGTTTATGATGTACTTGTAAATCATCCACTAATTATTGAAAAAATCAAGTATTCACAAACAGGTATAGTTACCAAAGATTTGTTAAAAAGACTCTTGGAAGTAAATGAAATATTAGTTGGTGAAGCTATCTACTCAGAAGATAAAAAAACATTTAAAGATATCTGGGGCAACAATCTAGTATTGTTTTATAAAGTACCAAATTCCGGTATGGCTAAAACACCTTATCAGCCTTCTTTTGGATATACTCTTCGTAAAAAAGGTCACCCATTTGTAGATACATATAATACAAATGGTGGCAAGATAAAAGTAATTAGATGCACCACAAACTATGACATCAAGATTGTAGGTGCTGAATCAGCATATCTTCTAAAAGACGTAATAGCAAGATCATAGGAGTAAGTCATGGCTAAATATAAAACACTAACTCCTATAAGATTAGGTGGTAAAAGAATTGGAGCAGGAGCAATTATTGAATTAAGTAATGATCAACTTAAAAAATTCAAAAACAGCAAAGGGTTGATTTCAGAAGTAAAAACAGCAAAAGGCGAAACAAATGAAACTGGAAAATAAGCTACAAGCGATATCAATCAAAGCATCAGCAGATATACTAGCTAAAAGATTTATAGGGACAGACGGAAATTATGCAGCTCAAGGAACTGCTGCAGTAGGAACTAGCGATGTCGAAACTAATAGCGGTTTCATGATGCCTGTAAATACTTATGGAGTCGTTTTAGTTGAAGCTGAGTCTGCAATACCAGTAGGTTCAAAAGTATCATCAGGTATATCATTAGGAAAAGCAAAAGCTTATGAAGCAGGTGAGGAATCTAATGGGATCGCTTTGGATGAAGCAACTCAAGATGGTGATTTAATCAGAATAGTTATCAGATAAAATGTATTGTACTATTGAAGATATATTAGCGGATATCTCAGAAACTATATTAATAGAACTGACTAATGACAGCAGTGATGTTGTTGGATATGATTCAGACATGGTAAAAAATAAAATCGGAAGTATTAGTCAGTATATGAATGCTTTTTTGAAAGGGAGATATCCGCTTCCTATATCGGATGAAGGAGATCTTGAAATTCTGAAACCAATCGCAGTTAGTTTAGTTGTTTGTGAACTTTATCAGAGAAGAATGCAGCATGAAATTAGTGATGCCCTTGTTTTGAGAAAAAATAACGCTTTAAAAGATCTCAAGAACATACAATCTGGAATTATTAAGCTTGATGCCGGATCAACATCTACGAAACCAAGACATTACAAACACACTCAGAGAACAAGATATTTTACTGATGATATGATGGAGCAATATTGATACTAGCAGACATATTAGCAAGTGATTTGGAAGAGCTAATCAAGGAAGTACCTATTAAAGCTTCTCCTCTAGCTCTATTCTTACGTGATTGTCTACTTTTGACAGACAAAGGAGGCATTTATGTTTGGCACGAGTTAGCATCCCCGATAACCAACAATCACCCTCTGTTCGAAAAAGGGATGACTGATCAAGGGTTTTATAGGAAAACCATAAGAATTGTTGTTTCCATCGGAAGCAAATACATCACTGATGAGGATAATTTCTTAGATAAACTAACAGAAGAAGTTCTTACGAGGATGACTAATGCTAAAGTAGATAATTATACTCCATTGATACCACGTGAAGTAAGCAAAACACAGAAAGGTCGAGATAATAGCACATGGAAACAAGTAGTATTTGAAACTAACAGCAAATTTCAGATACCAATCCGGGAAATACAGGGCAAAATAAATGACAACGGATAACTGGATACAACTTATTGGAACAATACTAACCTTTGTTGCATTAGCGATTAGTATTATTGCTGTAAGAAAACAAATAAAAAAGGATAATGCTGAATTACTTGAAAAAGCAGTTCAAGCGGCATTAGAAGATCAAAGTAAATGGACTGAAACGAATAGCCAGGTACAACTACTAAAGCAAAGAGTAAAGGCTTTAGAGGACTCTGACAAAGTAGATGCAGAAATTGTACAGCGCATCTTCGACAAGTTAGATAATATCACAAAACAAGTGCAGGAAGGCTTATCGAAGCATGTAGTAGATTTTCATACTAATAGGAAAAATGATGGATAATTTGATTTTAAAAATAGCAGGTCTAATTGAATACGGAACAAACAGAACTGCAGATATTTCACTAGCAAATACAGCTGAAATGGCTGATGTATCTGTATTCGCAAAAGATGTTGTTAATGAAGCAAGAAGAATAAAAGCTCAATGGCAGCAAATGACAGATGCCCAGAAGTTAAAAGTGGGATTTGAGTTAGTAAACAAGATCAATGGTGCTTGCAATGGAAAAGCTCAATAATCTAACTCCTAATGAAAAGATAGACTATCTCACAAATTTAGTAGCAGGGATAGTTGAAACTGGTGATCATAAGGGAGAGAACAAGAATAGCAGTGATACTTATAACAGAGCATATCTAAAAAGATTCTTATGGCTACTTCTATCAGTACTTCTGAGCTTTGGCGTTCATTGGATAGTTTTTCAACTGAATTCAGCTTTTTATGGAGTATCATTAGGTTTTTTGTTCGCAACGTTAATCCTTCTTTTTGTTTTTGTTCTTGACTATTTATTTATCCCTGGAGATACATTTGATGAGAAAAATAACCATTCTACTCTTCTCTTTATTATTGCCGGTAGCATTTGGATTGGCATTCTCATCGGAGAAGGGTACACAGCCAACTCTATCTATGGAGAAGCAAAATCAGCTATTCAGCAAGTATCCGATGCACCTAAACAAGATGTTGGAGTATCTGGGGACAAAGGAGTCCCCAACAGGTAGTAATTGTGGTAAATATGTAGATAAGTGGAATTCTTCATTTGGGTTATACAAAGCTCCATGGTGTGCTACTTTTGCTTCTAATATGGTCAGAGATGGTAAAGTATTGCCTCGTACTTGGAGTCCTCTAGCATTAGATTTTGCAAGAGGTGATAATATCCAAAAATACAGTATAAAAGAAATTCAACTAGGAATGTATAATCCTGCAGCAGGAGACTTTTTAGTTTGGGATTATGGTGGAGGCCGAGGACATATTGATTTTATTGAGAAATATAAAGATGGGTATTTCACAATTGTAGGAGGCAATAGGTCAGATGAAGTAAAAAGTATAAAATTGAGTGCTTGTCAGGCAAGACAAGGTAAAGCTGCATTTGTAGTGAAAGTCAAAGGAAGCTATAAATTCTATGAAAAAGGCATTGCATCATACTATGCAAATTCTTTACACAATAAAGCTACTGCAACCGGTGAGCTCTACGACATGACTCAGCTAACAGCCGCACATTCATCACTTCCATTTGGTACAAAAGTTAAAGTTACAAATCTGCGTAATCATAAGAATGTAGTAGTTAGAATTAATGATCGCGGACCATTTCTGAATAATAGAGTGATAGACTTATCAAAAGCAGCAGCAGATAGTTTGAATTTAAAATTAGGTCAAGTGACAATAGAAAAGGTGAATTAAATGAACAAAATTCCAATTGTAATAACAGACAGGGAAAGGTTTGAAGAAATCGGACTTGGATTAACAGAAATTGCATCCAAACAGACCGCAGCGTTGAGTGATGTAGAAGCTTTAGCGTTGGAGAATGTCAATAAAGAGCTTTCTAAATTATTAGAGTATAATATCTTAGAAACTGCAAAACTCCTTACTGAGCCTGGTTCAAGACTTGTAAATTCAATAATAGAAGCACTAGCCGATGGTAGAATTAATCTAGGTGATGTTCCTCAAGGTGCAAAATTGATTGGAGCAGTTTCAGAAATTGCGGAACTCATTAAACCATCTATAGATGAACTAAAGGACTTGAGTTGGGATGAAGCCGAATTGATTATAATAATTATTCTAAGAGAAGTAAGAAAAATATGGAGTTCAGGAGCATGAGAATTGTTGTTGTCTTTGTGTTTCTTTTCATTACTGGTTGCTCAACAGTAACCGACTTCCTTGTTTCAGAAGCTAGCAAAATTGAGATCACTTACGATAAAGATGAAGCTACGGAGGCAGAACCGATCGATTCGATAAGAATCACTAGAAGTTTTTACTGGTTGGATGATCTTGAAAAAATTAAAGAAAATACTGACTATGATATTGACTCAGGTTCTGTTCATGTCTGGTATTTGGAGAATGATATGATCAGAAGAAACGAAGTTAAATTTGACACAACGATTTACATATATAAGCGATGAAATCACTTTTTAGAGATAAGCCATTAGATCAAGATTTCGTAAGCAAATGGATTTATAAAGACAACTATAGAAATCCGTTTTTGTACTTAACTATACAGATTCAATGGGAAGCTGTCACAACTATTTCTGACATCTTCGATGGCATAATATCAATTGAAGTATCTCTTGATGGTGAGCTCATCTCTGAAGCAGAATCTTTTGTTATTGATTCTGAAAGTAATGCAGGTTCTTGTGCAATGAATCTTACAATTGCACCGGTTCAAGCTTACAGATTAAAATTTAGAAAAAATAGTTTACAAAATGGTTCAATGACGGTAGCTTATTCGTATGTCTAAAATGCCACTAAAACATGATTTTGCAACAGGAAATAAAGTAGCCGAGAAAATCAAGTCTGATGAAATTGATGGCTCTTTTGACAAAAACTATGTACATCAACAAACTTCAGGATCAAATATTTGGAATGTAAATCACCAATTACAAAAGGTTCCATCAGTAGTAATCACTGATGATTCCGGTGAGATCATATTTGGATCTGTTTCAATAATAAATATCAACACAATCAAAATCCAATTTAGTACTGCTCTAACAGGTTTTGCTTACTGCAACTAGGATACAAAATGAAAAAAACATTTGATTTAGATACAGACAAAAATAGTGAAATAATTACTCTAGATGATTACGGTACATATACAAAACAAACTTCTGTCAACATTTATTGGACTGGAGCAAGTGGATCAATGAATGGTCAATTCCAGATTTTAGTTTTTTTTGACAAAGACAACCCGGAAGCCTTTGATGTTGTAGGTTCGATTCCTGTTAATACACCTTCAGGTAGAGAAACTCGATTTACTAACTTTCCTATTGCCGGTTTACAAATCCGTTATCAAGCTAACGGAAATACGAACGGAGTAGCAATGACAACTATTTTGAGGGTTGGATAATGATTAAGGAATTACCGGAAAAATCTGCAACAATTGATAATATAACAGGCCTGGATGATGTTTTAGCAGCTAAGGCCGAGTTAAATCATGTGCATATAGAATCCGATATTGAAGGATTGTCTACTAAACTTTCAGAGAAGGCTAGTGTTTACCACAATCATTCGGTTTCAAATATTACAGGTTTGAATACCACTTTAGATGGGAAAGCGGACACCTCCCATAATCACAACTTATCAGACTTAGAAGAAAAGAGTTATAACTCTCTTACAGATAAGCCTGATTTAAATACAAAAGTCAACGTAACTGATTTGGCAGAGGTTGCTATTTCCGGAGATTATATTGATTTAAGTAATAAACCTATGATTCCTGATGTAGCTAGTAAAGCTGATGTAACATATGTAGATGACGCATTAGCATCTAAAGCTAATGCAACTCACATTCATAATGTGTCTGAGATAAATAGTCTACAAGATATTCTCAATGGTAAAGCAAATAATACACATAATCATAACTTAGCAAATTTATCTGAAAAAAGTTATTATTCACTTACAAACAGACCAAATTTTGCAGCTGTTGCTCTTTCAGGTAGTTATAACAGTTTAACGGATAAACCAGTTTCTAGTGCTCTTGAGAGAGTATATCTTACAAACAACATCACAATTAACAACAGTTCGACTTTTGTTGACGTATTTAGTATTCCTGTTATCGCAAATAAAAAGTATAAACTTTTTATCGTATTGCCTTTTAATGCTCGCGCCACATCCGGAATTAAAATTACAATGAGTGGCACACAGGCTTATACGGCACGGCATGAAACCCATTATTGTACAAACTCATTCGCAAGTCAAGATTTTACTGCTGGTTTAACAAGTGATCAATCTGGGGGATTTGTTTTTTACGAGAAGACCGGAGCAGATGTTCATATTACAACAAGCCCATCAAGACCCATAGCTATTAAGATGGATTTATTCAATGGTGCATTTAATCAGAATATAAACATCCAGTTTGCACAGTCTATAGCCACCCCTGAAGATACGGTAATCTTCGGAAGTCAGCAATATTCTGGATTATATCCAATGGCTTATTACGAAATAATGGAGGTTGTTTAAATGATTATAGATGTTGTACAAACAGAAACTCATTTTGTAGTTAAAGATGATGTGACTGGTGACCATTACTATGGTATAGAAGAAAATAGTCTAGAGACTGATCAGGAAGCTATTAGTTATCACTTGACACATCAAGAGAATCAAAACAATTCTGAAACGATGCTATCAAACTCAAAGTTTTCTAAGAAAGCAGAGATTAAAGCATTATGTAATAATTTGATAGAAGCTTATTATCCAACTTATAAGCAGATAAATATAAATGAACTTCAAGGTTACACAGAAGCTGATAAAACAGCTATGTGGGCTTTCATCAACGCAAAGAGAGACCGCTCCAATGTTCTGGAATCAGAGATTGAGGAACTTACAACGATAGAAGCAGTTAAAAACTATGAAATTAGTTTCTAGTAATGAGTAAAGCAAAGATATGCCAATAAGATTTGAATATGAAGTAAGTATTTCCGGCAATCTGTATTTAAAGAAAAATCAAATACAGGATGTCGCCATCCACAATACATCAACAGAACCTACAGTTTCTGTTATGGGGCAGGTTATATACAATACTTCTTCGAACAAATTTGGCTATTACAACTCTGTAGAAGCAAAATATATCTATCCGGATATGGAAAAGTCTATCTACGATAGTAATAACAATGGCAAAGTTGATAATTCAGAAAATAGTGAGCTGTTAGATGGCCAAAATGGAGATTATTATTTAAACAGAGAAAATCATACAGGAAATAGTTCATTACTTGGTGGAACTATTCAAAATTCTAACTTATCAATTCAAGCCAAAAACGAAGGCTCGATCTCAGGCAATCCAAGAGGTGCAGGAGCAATAGACTTACAAACTTACAGAACTAATGTTGCACATGTAGCTAGTGGACAGTATTCTGTTACTATAGGTTCAGACTGTCAATCTACCGGACAAATGGCGTTTGCATTTGGTAATTCATGTAAAAGCTTAGGGATTTTGGCTATAGCTCTAGGGAATTCACATGTTATTACAGGTAATAACTCAAGTGGCATTGGAGGATTTGAGCTCATAATAAATGGGGATTATTCTTCAGCTTCAGGTGGATATAAAATTACCATCAATAGTAATTATGTAGGTGCTACTGGTGGACGATCCATAACAGTACAAAGCGATTGTGACTATTCAGGATATCTTGCAGGATATAGGAATGTAATGGTATCTGGATCAGAATATGCAGTTATGCTTGGAGGTACTGAGAATACTATTGCTGCTAAAAACTCAGTAAATCTTGCAGGCAAGAATCTACATACAGACTATCCTGGTGAGGTTGTATTTGGATACAATATATTCTCTGAAAGAAGACAAAATTCCTTATTAGTGTGGCAAGCAGTAACTAACGATAATATCAACTACACTTTCTTAACCTTAGCCGGCAGTGTCAATTTCAACTTGAAGTCAAACCACGATTATAATTTAAGTATAGTTATCACTGGTGTAGATGCTACTCAAGCAGCAATACAATCGAACGAATTAAGAATCATGATCAGAAGTACTTCTGGTGGGAATCATATCTACAATGCAGGATCAGTAGACACAAGGGCAGATGGAGGAGATGTATTTGATTGGGATGTAAATATCAATAATCTTACACATGAATTAGAACTCAAGGTAAAAAACAAGTTATCTAATTCAGTTATATATCATGCAAGTACAATTTACATGCATACCATAGAAAAAAGCGGGTAAAAAATACAAGTAAGACCTTAAACATAAAGCGAGGACAAAATGGCAGATTATTTAAGTGGCGGCCAAAACCAGGTTGACTTCTTCAGAGTAAAGCTGAATGAAGATGATACATATTCCATACTATCGGGACTGACAGGGGACTCAGCAATTACCGATAGACAAGGTGTAGCGCACACCTTAAAATTAGTCGAAGAAGCCCCGCCTCAATTTCAAGAAGGCGGAACTGTAAATATTAGTTTTTCTCAATATGAAGATACTCCTCAATTCAATGATTTTCTTAACGCTTTCAATCCGCCTGTTGACAGCAACAGTGATTTAAAAGAAATAGTTTTAGAAAACAGTGTCAAAATCGGAGGTAGTTCAAGTAGTGAATTCAATGTACTTATGGTTCAATATGGTGCAGAGAATGAGACCGAAATCAAGATGCTCGTTGCTTTAGGTAAGATAAAGAAAACTTCCGGTTCTCATTCAACCAAATATGGAGAATATTCTAAACCTACTTTGGAATTTGAAGGTATCAAGCCGGTTTATAAAATAACTCTTCCTTCGGCTATATTTGACGCAACCAAACTTAGCGCAACAGATGTAGGGACAAAATTGCCAGAATTATTGAAGAATCAAGGATTTTTAAGAAAATTTGTAACAAAAGCATCATAAGGTAGGAAATGGACAACAAAGTAAGCTTAAATTATTATGATAACAATGGAGATACAAAAACAATGGAACTTCGTTTGAAGTTCCTAACTCCATTACTTCGAACAAGAATCATCAATCATTCTCTTAATTCCCAAAAAGCTCTTAAAGAGTTACATGAGAAAACTAAGGATATGATTACAGACCATTCCGGATGGGATACTGAGGTGGCTGACTATATGGAATCTCAAGTTGAATTAAATCCTGACATAACTGATGAGGAACTAGCTTCTAAAAAAGAACTTTTCTTAAGTGAAAAACTCGCAGGTATAAGTGACGAAGAATATGAATCTAATGCAAAAGTGGAAGAGATGAGTTGGAAGTTTGCGGAAGAATCAAACATCAGGATGTTCAAACTTATAACAGATACTCGTAAACTTTCAGAAGAAGATAAAGATCTTTATAATCAAGCTTTTGACGGTGAGTTTTGGAGTAATGTTGACTTCAATACAATTACTGAAACAAACAACACCTTTCGAAGCTACTATAAAATCGGAAGATGATAAAATAGCATGGTTGTTGGAGACACCGGCCATGCTAGTTAAATCGAGAAAGAATGAAACTGGAACGGAAGAAGAAGAAAAAGTATATTGGAATATATGGAATTTAATCCCTACTGAAGAACATGGTTATACTAAATCAGAGGAAGCAGAATATAGATACAAGATGCTATGCTATATAGCTGCAAAAGGAGATTCAGAGTTACAGGACAGGTTTTATAAAGAATGTTCTTTAGTTAGGGTGTGGGAACAAATAGTAATGGACAGGGCAGCTAACTGGTAGGAATAAAATGAGCGGCTTCTCGATCAACTTTAAGTTGAATCCTGTCTTTGACGCATCTAAATTTAAGGCGATTACTGATCAAATAGCGAAGGGAACAAAAGGAGCTGTAAATGTAGATATAAAATCTCTAGCAGAAGCTACAAAATATTACAGTCAACTAAAGAACGACTACAATACAAACCTTAAAACCGTCAAGGACATAAATAACCTAATGAAAGTGGGGACTGCTCTTACAAAAGAGCAGGAAACCGCTTATGCAAATGCTAAAGAGTCGTTAGGAACACAAGCAAAAACTCTTCAGCAGTTAAAAAAAGCAATGGCAGAGACAACAAAGGACACCAAAAACTTTGAAGGCTCTATAAAAGGTGCAGGAATTGCAGCTCAAGGTTTACAAAAAGCCTTTGCTTTCAATCAAATTGTACAATCTATTCAATTAGTAACCGGAGCCTTTGAGCAGTTTCTCGGACCATATAGAGAGTTTGACAAACAGCTCAAAAAGATCGGGACTCTTGGTGTAAAGAATTTTGAAGACTTCAGAAGCAAAGCCATTGAGCTTGCTGCTGATGTTCCGGATACTGTAGCAGGTGTTACAGAGGCGGTCTACAATGCAATTAGTGCAGGCGCAATCAATGTTGACAGCAATGGTATTGCCGATGTAGCAGGTGGTATGAAGTTTATTGAGACTTCATCTAAACTTGCTGTTGCCGGTCTTACAGATACTAATTCCGCAGTAAAATCTTTGTCTGCCAACATCTCGGCCTACGGGGATAGTTTTGAGAATGCATCAAAATACAGTGATATTCTATTTAACACTGTGAATAAAGGTGTCACTACAATACCGGAATTAAACTCTTCACTAGCGAATGTAATACCAACAGCAGCTAGTATGAAGATACCTTTTGAAGAAGTAACCGCTGCAATCGCCACGATGACTAAGCAGGGTATCCCAACAGCTCAGGCTACAACCCAGATTCGTCAAGCTATGGTTGAGTTGTCAAAACCAGGTGAGACGCTAGCTAATGTTATGAAGAAAGCTGGTGTATCACTCAAATCAATTAAAGAAGAAGGCTTCCAGGTATCTCTAGAAAAGATTGGTATTGCAATGGCTAATGCAGGACAAAGTGCTACACAAGTATTTGGATCTGTAGAAGCAGCCAATGCAGTACTTGCTTTGTCCGGAGAAAATGCAAAAGGGTATGCAGATATTCTTGCAACATACTTAACTGATGCTGCAGGTTCTACACAAAGAGCATTTGATGTTGCAAATACTGGGATTGGAGTACAAATACAAGGCATCATGAATAAGATAGAAGCAGTAGCATTCAAAGCTTTCGGAGCTGTTGGAGATGGAGTTACTATCTTGCTAGGTGCGGCCAATCAAATTGCACCGTTAGCAATGACATTCGCAGGGCTTGGCAGTATTATCCCTGATGGAGCAATAGGGAATGTCAAACAATATGCTTCTATGATTGTAAACTTCTTAGTACCTGGATTAGTTACTCACGATATTCAAACTAAAAAGGCAATATTAAATACCTCTGCACTTTCGAGACTGTAAACTAAACTCTGTCCATTAGAGTTATAATAATAAATAAAAGGACAGAGCAATGAACGAACAAGATTACAAATCGATTCAAGACAAAGCGATTAAGCAATTTAAAGAGGGCAAATCACTATTAGGCAAAGATGGTGCATTTGCCCCTTTACTGCAGCAATTCTTAGAAGCCGCACTCGAAGCAGAAATGAGTGAGCATCTTTCAGAGGATCAACCTCAAAAAAAGAATAAGCGTAATGGTAAAGGCAAAAAAACGCTTAAAACTAATCATGGTCCTGTAGAGATAAAAACTCCGCAAGACCGCAATTCAACTTTCGAGCCTCAGATAGTCAAAAAGCGTGAAAGAGTGCTTTTAGATAGTCTCAGTAATAAAATAATAGCACTGTATGGCAAGGGGCTAAGTTTACGCGATATTTCTGAGTATATCGAAGAAATGTATGGCATGAATGTATCAGCAGCTACCTTATCTCAAATCACAGATAAAGTAATACCGGATATTCATCAATGGCAAAATCGTCCATTAGAGTCGGTATATCCAATCGTATTTATGGATGCGATGCACTTCAAAGTTAAAGATAACGGTCGGATTCAAAGCAAAGCTATATATACCGTTTTGGGTATAAATAAGACAGGTCGTAAGGAAATCTTAGGTTTATATTTTTCCGAAAGTGAAGGAGCAAATTTTTGGTTATCGGTATTAACTGAGCTTCAAAACCGAGGAGTTGAGGACATTTTAATAGCCGCAATCGATAATCTGAAAGGATTTGCAGAAGCGATCAACAGTGTTTACCCAGCATGTGAAGTACAAACGTGCATTATTCATCAAATACGTAACTCAATAAAATATGTAGCAAGTAAAGAACAAAAATCCTTTATGAGTGATTTAAAGCTCGTCTATAAGGCTGAAACCAAGGCAGTCGCAGAAATGGAATTAGAAAACTTAGCTACTAAATGGGGTAATAAATATCCAATAGTGATAAAATCATGGCAAAATAACTGGGAAAAATTATCGACATATTTTCAATATTCACCCTATATCAGAAAAATAATATATACCACCAATACAGTAGAAGGCTACCACAGGCAGGTTCGGAAGGTGACAAAAACTAAAGGAGCTTTTACAAGTGAAATGGCACTAATGAAGTTAGCTTATTTGGCCACTCAGGAAATCAGTAAAAAGTGGACTCAGCCAATGCAGAACTGGGGCTTGATTATTCAGCAGCTGGCAATACACTTCGGCTCTGATAGGTTACACTTAGATATTTAAATTGGAGCGACTACACACCCAAATTTTTAGCACACTTTGTTACGCAAAAAATTTGGACTGTTTGTCTATGCCTAAAATCGAGGAATATCTTCAAAAAAGAGCAATTGCCGAAGTGTGGGGCAAAATGCGCCTATAAGGAATGTAAAAAATAAGGATGTGATTTAAAAAATTTGTATCTTTAACAATCACATCCTAGAATTTTCTTCTATAGAAATAGAACAGACAGAGTTTATTTTACACTGCCGCACTTTCTTTAGCAAATTTAAGACAATCAGTAACACAAAAAGTTGTTGCTTTATCTACCGGAGCAACAACGCTGGCAACCGGTGCATTAACAGCAGCGCAAACAGCTCTTAATGCAGTATTTCTTGCTTCACCGCTTGGTTGGATAGCTTTGGGAGTCGCTGGAATTGCCACTGCAATGTATCTTCTTTATCAAAATGTAGAGCCTGTTCGTGAAGCTTTTAATAAGGCTTGGAAAGTAATATCTTCTGGAGCTACGGCAGTTTATGAGTCAATTAAAACTTTCATAGTACCGGCAATTGAGGGTATTGGTAAACTTCTAACTTTAGACTTTAGCGGAGCTATGGAAAGTTTCGGGAATGTAGGTGAAGGTGCAGCAGATGCATTTAACGATAAATTTGCTAGTGAAATTGCAGCTGCTAATTTTGAAGATGAAGGTAAAAAACTAACTGAATCATTAGAAAAAGGAATGGAAGTTAAAGTTCGGATAGATAAAGAAGAATCCTTTAAAGAATACTTATCCTCTTATGAAGACTTGCAAACTAAAATATCTGTTCTGCAATCGAAAAATACAAAAGAAGGTTTAACTTCCGATGAGCAAAAGGAACTCAAACAATTAGAAACACAAGCACAACAAACTGCTGCATCTATCGGGAACATTGCGCCCGAGACACGACAAAATTTCAAAACTGTTGTAGACTCAATGGGTAATCTCAAACAGGTATATGACATCAATATAAATAAAGCTAAAGAATTTGCTAACGCTAATAAATCAGGTTCGGAATTAGCAGAACAGGCAAAGATATATTCTAAATCGCTAGAAGAACAAGTTCGAATAATTGATAAGCAAAAAGATCATCTGGATGATTTAAAGACACGAATTAACAAAGCGAATGATCCGGAAATAAAACAAAAGCTTATTGATAAATACCAAGAAGAAATTTCTGCAGTTAATGCGAATAAACAAGCTCTAGTAGATTCTTTTGAAAAAGGAGGTAAAGCAGGTTTACTAACAGAAAAAGCAATATCCAAAATTGCTAAACAGTTGAATATCACTTCGGATGAAGCAAAGAAAATGCTACTAGCCAAAGAACTTGAGGAGATTAGTAAAAAAGGAGAAATAAGTCAGGAAACATTGGACAAACTAGCTGACAAATATGGAGTTGCTAGAACAAAAGCTACAGAAATAAAGAATGAACAGCAGAAAATTACTGAGGAAACCAAAAAAACAGATGCAGCTGCTAAAAACTGGGGAGATACATTAAGTTCTATAGGTTCTCTTCAAAAAGAAGCCAAGGAGAAAGCTCTCAAGGCTCAGTTGGATTATAACAAAGGAATAATTGACGAGGCGGAATATACAAAACAAGTAAATGAAGCTCAAAAACAACTAAAAGTTGCAAATGACGAAGCTAAAATTGTAAATCAAAGTATTCATGATCTTAAGAAATCCGGTATTGACCTTACTGCTGTTGAGATTAAACAAGAAGAAAAGAAAGCAAAAGTTAAGAAAGAATCAAAAGAATCAGAATATGCAATTGCAAAAAAACGATTTGAGTTAAACAACCAAATAGCTGAGGAAGCTAATAAAGAAGCAAAATTGGATGAAGAGCTAGCGATACTAAAACTGGGAAGACTCAAAACTGAAATTGAAGTCCAGGAAGATAAGGTTGAGGAAGTTACTAAAGCTTCTGTTGAAGCAGAAAGACAATTGAAGGCTTACCAAGAGCTGTACAGCATTGCTAAAAAACAGTATGATATCGAGAGTAGAAAAGGTAAAGTATCTGCAAATACAAAAAAGGACTACGAAGAAGCTCAAAAAGTAGTAGCAGAGTATTCAAATAAATTGAAAGAGGCTCAACTTGTAGAACTCAAAACCAAAGTTCAGCTAAAACTAGATGAGGATCAGGCTAGAAAGGAAGCTGAGAAGATTTATCAGCAGATGGAAAAAACTGAATTGGAATATAAGATCTCTATTGGACTAAAAGCTGAGTCAGATAAGCTAAAATATGACTTAAATACAGTTGAGTCGCAGATAACTACTTTAACAGAAGAGCTTAATACTGAAATTGCATTAGGTGCAAAGTCAGATCCGAAACGAATTGCAGAATTAAAGATTGAGCTTCAAAATTTGGAGTTAGAACTCGTACAAATTAGTTCTGATTTAAAGAAAAAACTTCGAGAAGAAGACATTAAATCTATCAATGATTTTGCTGAAAGAGAAAGGCAGCTAGCATTATTTAATGCAGAGAAAATCTTTGAAGATAGACTGAATCAAGCTAGAGGTAATTATGCACTTGAGTTCCAAGCTTTTGAAGAGTTGCAGCTTGCAAAAGAAGAAGCAGACAAAAAGTATCTACTAAATACCAGTAGGTTGTATCGTAATACTAGCATTTTTACATCTGCACTACAATTTGATTTTTCTCAGTCTAATTCAGAAACTGAAGCCATACAAGAAAAAGATGACCAGCTGAAAGCTTCTCTTTCCAATTTTGAGAAAGAAAGGGATGCTCTTCGTGATCAACTAAAATCAAAAGAAATCTCTGTAAAAGACTATTACAAAAACCTTGAAAAACTTCAAGCTGAGCATAATAAAGAATCAGAAAAATTAGCCAAGGAAAAAGCTGACTTAGAAGCTAAGTCTTCAAACAATGTAGGCAAAGCAATCGCTAAGGCTTTGGAAGAATCGTCAAAACAATCTTTAGCTGCAGCAAAAGCCTCATCTAAAAAGCTTATTGCTCTAACCTCTCGACAATCAAAAACTGATCAGAGATTAAAAAGCAAACAATCACAAATTGAATCCGCAATAGCTAAAAAGGATTTTAAACTCAAGTCTACTTTAGAAGAAGATCTTGCGAAACTAAAACAGGAAGAACATGATCTTGAGATTGCAAGAGTAGAAGAAAAGTCCGAAATGTACGCTGATTTCGGTGTCACCACAGGGACGATGTTTGCCAGCATGATTGCTAATGGTGAAAGTTTCCAAAAAGCATTTGCCAAAACAGCTATATCTGCCTTAAAATCACTCGTTCCGGTTTATATCGCAGAAATTACGGCCAAGGCATTTGCTCAAAATCCAATATTAGGAGCTGTCATTGCAGCAGGAGCTACAGCTACTGTTTTAGGGTTAGTTTCTGTTGCTGAATCAAGTCTAGGTTTCCGAAAAGGTGGTAAGGTTCCTGGAGGTCAAAAACGCATAACTATTAATGAAGAAGGCGAAGAGTTTGTAATGAATGACAAATCAACTTCAACAAATGAAGCTGATTATGAAGTCCTTAACAGAACAAATCTTCCACTTAAAGATTATATTTTCAAATACAGAACTGATATTACAAAAGAGATATCCCATCAAGCAGTATTTGAGAGTGATGAGTTAGTTCAGCTACAAAAAAATGTCATAGTACAATCCTTGGTAAATGATCGAGATAAGGAAGTAATTTCTGAACTACGAGAACAAAATAGAATTCTAAAAGAAGAAAATGCAAAAACTCGAGATCTTCTAAAAGAAAACATCAAAGAAACAAAAAGACTTAAAGGATATATAAAAACTAGAATCAATGTACAAGTATCCGGAACAATGACTGCTGATAACAGGTCAGTAACCGGAACAATAGACAAATCTAAGCAAGCAGCTTTAAGGAGGATGTAGTGAAACCTGGTATGGTTAAATGGATTCGTTTAGGTGGATCTAATTTCTACTCAGATTTTCAAGATGAAAACCCTCAGACAATGATGAATTTGGGAGTAACCGGAATACTCCCTATCATTTCATATACTGATGAACTTAGAAGAAATGTTGGAGGTGGACGATCAAGGCCTAGAAGTCAAGAGTTACAAATGCAAATTCAATTTATGCCTTTCATGGTAGAAACTAGCGACAAATACAATGATTATTATGATTACTTCAGACTGCAAAATGACATCCTAAGCAAAAAATATCTGTGGTTTTCAGATACGAATCTTGTCAGGGCAGGTAGCTCAGATAATATCTGGAAAGAATTTCTCGGTAAAACGCTTTTCGAAGTTATTGAAGATTCTATAAATCCCAATTTTGAGGAAGGAACGGACGAATACAGTTTAACTATTGTTAAAAAAACACTCTGGAATGGATAATGGAAATAGATAGAACGATCATTTACTTTGTAGAATTCCGGGAACAATTTAAAAACTTCCGGCTAGAGATCATGCCTGCTGGAGGTGCAGAGCTTACGTCTCCTACTTACGAAGAAATCTCTGAGGAAGGTGTCCTCTCGGTTAGTAATCTTAGCAGTAAATTTAAAGATCCGATCCCTTTAGGAATCGTTTCTGCTGATTCAATTGATGATTTAGAATTAGATCTGTTGATGTTACCGGACAATTTGGTTGCTTTGCTTGCAACTCCTTTCTACAAATTGGAAGCAAGTATAGATACAAGTGTCGATGATGATGCCATTTTTTCCAGAGTGATGGTGTATCCTTCTAATATCTTCATTTTGAAAAGTAAAGATGATGGTGGCGAATGGAAAACGATTTTTATTGGTGCGCAAAAAGAATCCATAGAAAGAAATTATGAAGTAAGCTCTTCATCCTGCAGGTGCAAGCTCACAATACTTCATATTAGTAAACTAATTACAACGCAAATAACTCCGGAACAAATATCAACTGCTGTATTTGAGAATATTCGTCAAAGCAAAATTTACGTTAAATATAGTAACCGAGTAATTGATTTCGCATATTTTGTTAAAGATCAGAAGAATCAAGATCTATTTTTAAGAAGATTCTTAACCCATGGATACTTCAATCCGGTAACTAAAAAGTTTGATTTACATGCTGTTTTTGTAAAAGCAATAGACCTATTTAGAGTTATAAATTCCATAATAGATGGGTATTATAAGATTTGGCTACGTAACTCAGATTATTCTTTTTCTGTTACCGGCACTCCTTTGGATTCGATTTTGTATAGAAAACAGGCCTTTATAAATAACTATAGAGGTAAAGGACATGACCTTAACTCAGATGAAATATATTTTGTTGCTGCTTATCACGTTGGTGCTCAAGGCAATTTTATCTCTGTATTCGAAGATACTCAGCAGGGTGGCTTTTTGATAAATTCTGAGGACAATAATAACACATCTATCTATGAGTATAAAAATGCCTGGGACTTTATTGGTACAATAACTGAAGCAAAAGCTATGAAATGTATTTTTCAGTTTACTGATTATAATGCTGAAATGAAGTATCTTAAAATGTGGGAGACTAATGTCAGTAATTCACCTATAAATCCTTTTTTCTTAAATAGTATCGAGCAGTTTAATGCTCTTGCTGAAGGAGGCGAATACAAGAAAGAAGTTATTGGGAATAATAAAGCTGCAATCAATGAAGATGTTGAAGAAGTAATCTTCTCCAATCGTGGATCTCTGACAGATACAAACTTTGAATTTGAACCTGTATTTAATAATATGCCTAATACCTTGCCAGATCCTGAAGATTGTAAAATTATACACTGTAACAACAATTATTTTATATCAAGTCAGACTGATTTTGATTGTTCTAAGTTGTACTACTTTGAAGATAGTCTTTCTGTTAATGAGATGGATATTCCATATTCCGCACTTACTTCGGATATGGTTCGAGTTCATGAGACATGTAAAATTTCTACGGGTCTAACTGACTATGAAGATTTACAAGTATCTATGAGTTCATTAGATGAAATCCACTCAGGCTATGATATTTATGGCCAGGTATTGGGATTAAATGAGGCAATTATAAAGATCCAGAAATCAAGCAATGAGGTGCAAGCAGTAGCCAAGTTACTTGGGACAGAGTTTGGTTTTTATGATCAAGTGATTTGGGAAGCTAAGTTTGATAATGAGACTGCTATTTACCCTTTTAATGTTGGAGATGTAATGGCTTTTGATAATAGAATTGATTTCTTCCTATCTTCCTTTCCATTTGCATTGAGATATATCTATAGCATGTTTGCAAAAGTAAATGACGAGTATCGGAAATGTATACTAGTAGATTCAGATTTTGAATTGGTGACAGGGATTACTACATGTAAATTTTTTATTAGAGGTAATAATGCCTAATAACGAAACGCTTGCACCTAGGAGCATTGGAAGAAAGCACTTAACTTTCACTACAAAGCAAAGGAACAAAAATGCGAATAAACATCTCGTGAGAATCGAAGTAAAACCAAAGATCATTACTGCTGCAGAAACTATTCCTGCCGGATGTCCTATAGGAATTGATGAAACCGGTAAAGCTAGACGTGGTAGCGACACATACGCTACTTATTTCCCGATCATTGGTTTTGCTATTGAGGAGGCATCATATATTGATGAAGTTATTCGTTATGTTAGCTCAGGCAATCTGATATCTGGTGTGACTGATCTGGAACCAGGTAAAAAGATATGGCTTTCGAACAACACAATAACAACTGCTCTTCCAACATTACTAGATGGAAAATGTATTCAAGAATTAGGAATTGCTCTGTCTACTAATTCGATTGCAATTTCAATAAAGGATATGTATGTAATCAATGCAGATTAGTATTAAAAAACATGAGAGGACAAATATTCTATCCTCTTGTTTTCTTTGAAAAGTTTGTGTTATATTAGTGGAAATAATATCTCAGAAAACTATGTTTTCAGTCCTAGCTTGGCTAAAAAAATACAAAACCGTTAGTAAATAGGTAGTAATAATTGAAACTTGGCTTGTTAATAATAATAAAGTCAATAAGTTACAAGATCATAATATTATCGTAAGTCGATAATCTCTACATTTTTATCATTAGGTTTGATTTCAAAATCTTTGCTGATTTTAGGTGAAGTATCTATTTTTTTTACTACAAAGAGATTATTCTGGACGTCATCATTGATTTCAATTTCTTTCAGGATATAATCTCCTGAATAGCCTAGCTTATATTTATTGCCTGTTTCACTGTCTTCAAGCTCTAGAATGTAATCAGAAATGTACTTTGTGCCTGAAGTCTTGCTTAACTTGACAGCTTTCATTTTACCCAGCATAGTAAAGAAAAAAGCATCCATGGATTCCATGTTTTCTTCGTATTCAGTGATTACGCATGTTTTATCAGCTATGGCATAATTCCAAACTGATTTATAGTCGGAGCTAATGACTCGGTCCGGTAATTCCAGTTTGTAGCCTTTGCCTTTTTCGATAAAAATTTTCATAAATGCTTTACTTTCACCGGGCATAGCCAATTCTAGAAGCATTTTATTTGTTTTTGTGTACTTATCTTTCAGCTTAGTAAAAGCTGTGTTCATATCCATGCTATAAGCAGCAACAGAAAACATCATAAAGGCAATTAAAACAACTATTCTTTTCATTATATCAATCCTTTATTTTTGCGTCTAGAGGGCCTCTCAGTCCACGATAAGAACTAAGCTCAGCTCCTACGTATCCAATAATAATTTTGGTTGCAACTTTCACCGGAATTTTTCTATCGTCATCGCTTAACCAAACCAAAATTTTACCTTCGGATTTAAATAATCCGCCTTCAACAACCATAGGTTCTATAACTAAAGTTCTGAATTTACCGGCTTCTACTTCAACAACCTGTTTGCCAAGATACTTTACACCTAATGTGTAAGTTGAATCTTTGAAGAAATTTTGAAGTTTAATTATGGAATCTTTTTTGATTTTAGAGAAGTCTAAAGTTCTGACATAATATAATGCAGAGACTATATCGTGAACATATTCCGGGACGTCGTGTTTGGTTGTGTCTTTAATAATTGCTTTATTATTTACCTGATCAAATTCGCATTCGAAATCAGTTTTGTAACCACCTTCATGGATATGCTGCTCAAATTTGTGAGGGAAAATGCCACCTACGTCTAAAACCGTTCTGTATCTGTCATAAACTTTATAGATCCATTCCAATTCTTTTTTAGATTTTACTGCAAATCGAATGTCATATGCATCTCTGCCATTTACTTTGACCGGTTCAGGTAAGACTTTAAAGAAACCGATACCTGCAGTAATAAACTTGTATCCCACTTCATAGTTCAATACTTCTCCAAATCCAAAAGCTTCTTGAGGTATATACCTGAATTCATGCTTTTTATTTGAAGTAGAATCAGAATTATCGTCCGAGTAAGCCATACTAAGCATGGCTATTATAAAAATTATGTGAGTTATCAATTTCATAAAAAAGAGCCAAAAAATACATTAACCTGTTTCTACATAATACCAAAAAAACATGGTTTTGTTTCAAACTATTTTCTAGCTTTCAGTTACAATTACAAGAATTGGCTCCTGGATACCTCTGACTTTAGAAGTACTGATAAGCCTCATAAGAAGCACATCTGTAATTTCCTGTCCCTTATTAACGAGTTTATTTTGCTTGATATCTTTAATATCATCAGCTAGAACCATCCCTATACGCAGCTCTTTAAATCCGACCGATCGGACTACGTAACTGCCTTTTCCACCTAGAAGTTCCTGTTTAAGAGCTTTAAGGACTTGCCCGTCGTATTTACCAATTCTGTTAATAAGTTCCAGAAGTACTGCTTGTTTGGAACGTCCTTTTTCTTCTAAGTCTGTATAATCATTGACAACTTTAAGAATTCTCGAAATTAGAGGTATGGAAATTTCATTTCCATCTTCATCTTTTGTCCCATGAAGTTTAAAATCAAGATATTGTTTTTTAATTCCTTCTGCAATTTCTTCTAATCTAGGGATGTTAGAAAGTAATTTTGCTCCGAAGTCAGCTTGAGTATAAAATATGCGTTGTTCTTCTTTGGTGAGATTATATCCGTAGTATTTCTTTTCTACAATTTCAGGAGGAAGCGTTACTGCTCCAATTTGAGAAAGTAGGGCTGCAATCTCAACTTCCCATGTGTTCTTCATTTCCAGGCGTTCTGCTATTCTTCTGGCAAGCTTATGAATACTTGAAGAGTGGGCAAAACCATCCGGATTAACAGCAGATAGCATATCAATCAGAATTTTGATACTACCCTTTAGTGTCTGATTGAGTAACTGTTTCTCTGAAGTTATTAATCTGTAAAGTTCAACTGCATCTGTAAGAGTCCTAACTACATCAGGAGTAGGAACCGGTTTCGTAAGGAATCTATAAATATTACCACGATTAACTGCAGCGATAGCAGTTTCAAGATCTGCGAACCCCGTAATCATAATTCTGACTGAGTCAGGAGATAATTTTTTTACAAGTGTAAGGAAGTCAACTCCATCCATTCCAGGCATTCTATAATCAGATACTATGCATGCAAAAGGAGGATTTTCTTTAATTTGGTCTATGGCAGCTTCTGCATTATCAGCTGTTTTCACAAGAAAGTTCTTTCGAAGGTTTCTCCGAAAAGCCGATAATATATCTAAATCATCATCAACAAATAAAATTCTTCTATTCATAGCTACTGCCTTAATTCATATTCAGAAAAGATGGATTTCGGAAATAAGACCTCAAAAACAGTGCCTTTTGTATTAGAATTTCTAATGCGAACTTCGGCTTTTAGTTGTTCTACGCAGTTTTTAACTATAGCAAGTCCAAGTCCTGTTCCTTCTATATCACCTGTATTGTCACATCTATAAAACGGTGTAAAAAGTTTTTCCCGGTTGTTTTCAGGAATACCTATTCCATGATCTTCGACAGAGAAACATATATGGTTTTCTTTTTCTGAAAGAGTAATTCGAATTTCGCTATCAGCTGGTGAATATTTAAAAGCATTAGAAATCAGATTATTGAAAATATGTTTGAATACGGAGGCATCCATAGAAGTAATAAGATGATTATAATCCATCTCAATTTTTACTCTGTGTTTGTTTTTATCTACGTAAGATAATTCGTCAAGTACATAGGAAATAAGATATACCATATCACTATTTCCTTTAGAAGATTTCATTGTATTTTGCTGGCCAACCTTCCCTAAAGTTAGTAAGTCTGTCAACAGGTTATTCATTTCCTTAATAGAATCTTCGATAGCTTTGGTATATGTTTTGAACCTGTCATCCAGATCTGCTTCATAATACATTCTTAACAGCTCAACCGATAAAGAAATCTTAGTAAGTGGGTTTTTATATTCATGAGAAACCTGAGAGACAAACCCCGCTTTAATTTTATTAAGTTCTTTATCTAAATTGATCAAATTGTATAAGTCTAAAGCGTCTTCGATAGCTGATGCAAGATCCATAATAGGTAGTGGTTTAGAAAGCAATCTGAATATGTTGCCTTTGTTGACAGCATTCATAGCAACTTCTACATCCACAAAACCGGTAAATAAAATCCTGACTGTATCAGGATATTCATTTTTTACCATTTCCAAAAGCTGAACTCCGTCGACTTCAGGCATTTTAAAATCTGAAATAATAACTGCCACAGGACCTTGTTCTCTTAGAACATTCATAGCGTCCATGGCGTTAGAAGCAAAAAGTAAATCGAAGTGTTTTCTAAAATTGCGCCTTATGGCATTTTGATAATCTAAGTCATCATCAACAATCATTATTTTTTTACTTACTGGCATATTCTTTTATCACCTTACGATATTTTGGAATATCGTTTTGTATGTTTAATACATTTATGTAGTCATGATCAAATTCTGTACCTCCGACAATTGAATTTGCCAGATGTAATGCAGTGAGAGTGTCAAATTTCATATCAGTAATTAGCGAAGGGAAGTGGTGGAATGCTACGCATTCAACCAGTCTGTCCGGTAATCCCCAAATCCCAAGTAAATATGCTCCGGCTTCTGCATGAGAAGTTTCAAATAGATCCAGTTCTGCATCTGAAAAATTCAAATTATTGTTTTTTGCATGTGCAATAACCTTTTCCGGATAGTTATCTAATTTTGTCATGATAATTTTACCTATATCATGTAGCAATCCAGATAAAAATGCTTCTTCTACTTCAGTCTGATCAAAATTTTCGGCAATGGCTATGGCTTTTGCCGCATTTGCAACTTTATAGCTGTGTTCCCATATGTGGCTATAGAAATTTCTCTGCTCTGGTGCTTCATCAACCATAGAAAAGACTTTAATATAAATCACAAGTGATTTAATAATATTTATACCCAGATATTGAACTGCCTGCGAAATATTAGCTATAGTAGTAGGCAAACCAAAAAAAGCAGAATTAACCAGTTGCAAAATTTTGGCTGTTATAGTGATATCATGAGAAATAATGCCTGCAATTTCTTTCATTGAGCTTCTTTCAGAGCTCAAAGCTTTTTCCAGATCCAAGTATATTTTAGGTAAGGTGGGTAAGTTATCTAAACCTGAAATAATTTCTTTCAGTTTCTGATCTCTCATGTATCCCTGCAACATGTAGGTACGCTGGATCTTAGCTTTCATCATCGAGCCGTCACATGGTTTGGAAAGAAATTGATGAGCATTCTGAGTTGTAGTCAAAATTTGAGAATAATCCTGCTGCCCGGAAAGGACGATACGAATTATATTTGGCCACTTTTCTTTAACTATATTAAGTAAATCATTGCCATCAAGCCCCGGCATTTTTAAGTCAGCAATGATAATATCTATTTTATTATTATTTAGTATCTCTAAAGCTTTAGTTACTGATGGTGCAAGAAATAACTCCCACTTTTTTCTCATAGTAAAAAGCATATTTTTATAACCCTGAAGAATATCAAGGTCATCATCTACAAAAAGAATACTTAGTTTCATCAAGCCCAGCAGAATGAATTAAACAATTATGTAATGTATTAATAGAATTCCTAATATGCAAATAATTGCTACCTATAGTTACTAACGCCTAACTACCTATTTTCGTTTTATTTGAAAAAACAAGAAGATTGTAATTATTACGGAATCCATTTTTATAGCAAAAACAACTGACAATGTTTAGTTAAATTGCAGTTTATTTATGGTAAACTACAATATTTAAGGGGTGAACGTATCTTTTATTTTTTATTTTTGTAGCAAGAATAAAATACTCTTGTATTTTAGAAGTCTTTTTATTAAGTTATTTCCACAAAATATTTAATAAAAAACGAAGTATTATTACAATTAATAGATATACAAAGGATCATGGGATGAAATTAAAAACGATTGCCATCGATGATGAACAATTGTCTCTGGATACACTGGAAGACTATTGTAATAAAATCGAATTTCTGAATTTCGTTGCTAAATTTAAAGACCCTCTTGAAGCATCTGCTTACCTAAAAAAAGAAAAAGTTGATTTGATTTTTCTAGATGTTCAAATGCCTAACCTTGATGGAATTGAATTATTAAAGTCATTACCTAAACAGCAAAATGTGATTTTTGTTACAGCTTATGAAGACTATGCTCTAACGAGCTATGAGTACAATGCAATTGATTACATAATGAAACCTCTTCCGTTTTCTAGATTTATGTTGGCTTGCAACAAAGCTTATGATTTGATTTCTAAACAAAAAGGTGTTGTTAGTAATCCTTACGAAGAATTTCACTCAGATTTTATTTTTATCACTACAGGTGGGAAAACTTTAAAAGTTAACCTGCATGATATCAATATGATTGTTGCGCATAATGATTTCTGTGTTTTTTATACAAGTTCAGAAAACTATGTGGTACATGAGAGCATGAAATATATTGAAGAAGTGCTGGAACCAATTGGTTTTGTTAGAATACACAAATCATATATTGTGCCTGTTTCAAAAATTGAATCAATTGATGGCAATGTTCTTAAAGCGGCCGGTGAAGAATTCCCGATTGGAAGAACTTATAGGGATAACTTGCTTAAAACAATTGAACCACTAAAAATTGGGTAATTATTTGATTTTTTATTTACCATGCTGAATATAGACATAAAAAAAGCAGATATTATAATGTAATATCTGCTTTTTTTGTTTAGATTATCTAATTGCTAAGCTTCTAAACTTAACTGTGCCTGTATTTCTATTTCAGTGTCTGCCGGCAATTCTGTGTAGCTGATGACACTAACCATAGGAAAAGGTGTTCTTACCATCCTATATAAATACGGGCGCACCTGAGCAGAACATATTACTACCGGAAGGTACCCTGCCATTGTAATTTCATCGATTGAATCAGACATTGCCTGCTGAATATTTTGAACATAATTTGGAGGCAATCCTAAGGTTATAGAGGTACTTGCCTGATTATCCGACTGTAAAGCCTTAGTCATTTGATCTTCGATCTGTGGGCTAACAGCTATAGCATGAATAACACCATTCTGATCCTGATATAACTTTCTAATCGTTTCTGATAGATTATGTCTAACGTATTCTGTCAAGACATCCACATTCTGGGTTACTTTAACGTATTCTAAAAGAGATTCTATTATTATTGGTAAATCTCTTACAGGAATATTTTCCATTAGTAGATTCTGTAAAACCTTTTGCAAGACAGATATTGGTAAATTATCAGGACTAGCCTCTTCTATAAGTGCAGGGTAGTCATTTTTCAGATTATCCAAAAGATGTTTAGTATCCTGACGAGTCAGGAGTTTATGAGAATTTCTTCTTAGTAGCTCAGTTAGATGTGTTGTTAGCACAGTAGCCGCTTCTACTACTGTATAACCATAGACTTCTGCATCTTCTCTATCAGCATGAGCGATCCATGTAGCAGGGAGCCCGAATACAGGTTCTGTAACCTGAATACCTTTAAGTTCACCATCTGCAGTGCCTGGATTCATAGCCAGCAGCATCTGTGGATGAAGAATATTCCTTGCTATTTCGTTACCTCTAATCTTGATTACATACTCCTGCGGATCTAGCTGCAAATTATCTCGAACTCTCACCGGAGGTAATATTATACCGAGTTCAGTGGCGAGTTGACGTCTGACATTTGTGATCCTTTTGAATACGTCGCCGCCCTGGCTTTCATCTACCAGAGTTATAAGGCTATATCCCAGTTCAATTTCGACGGGATCTACTCTAAGGAGCTCTTCTACAGGGGCTTCTTCAGGTTTCTTCTCTTTTTCAGCACTAGCAGCCTCCAAAGCAAGTTGTTGTTCTTCTTCCTTATGGATTTGATTCTTTCTATAATAAGCAGTGTAACCGATTATCCCGGATAATATCCAAAATGGGAACATTGGAAATCCCGGTAAAAAAGATACTACTAACAATGCAAAAGAAGCCAATGCCAAAGGCTTTGGTTTGCCTGCAAACTGCTTACCCATCTCAACATCCAAATTATCAGATGATGCTGAGCGAGTAACCACCAAGCCGGCAGCAATAGAAATAAGTAGGGATGGAATTTGAGATACAAGGCCATCACCAATTGTAAGTATTGTATAAGTTGCAGCAGCATCAGCCAGTTCCATGTCCAGCTGCATGATACCAATTATAAAGCCACCCAAAATATTAATACCTGCTATTATCAAACCAGCAATTGCATCACCTTTGATAAATTTCGCAGCACCATCCATAGAACCGAAGAAGTCAGATTCTGCTGTCAATTCAGATCTGCGCTTACGAGCTGTCTGCTCATCTATAAATCCTGCATTTAAGTCGGCATCTATACTCATCTGCTTGCCTGGCAAGGCATCTAAAGTAAAGCGGGCTGTTACTTCCGCAATACGTGTAGAACCTTTGATTACCACAACAAAGTTAATGATCAACAATATGAGGAATATAATTACACCGACCACATAATTGCCTTTGATAACGAACTCACCAAAAGCATGTATAATATCACCGGCATTTGCTTCCCCTAATATTAGCCGGGTCGAGGCTACATTCAGCCCTAGCCGGAATATTGTCGAAATAAGAAGGACAGTCGGGAATGATGAAAATTCAAGGGGCGACTTTAAGTAAACTGCTACAAGCAAAATCAAAACTGAAAATGCTATATTAACTGCCAGAAACATATCCAGCATTATAGGAGGCAGTGGAATTATCAGCAATGACAAAATAAGAAGTACACCCATAGCCACAGCCAAATCGGGATTTTTGGTCATATATGGCAGGATATTCTTTATATCCGGCAGTATGCCGGGCTGAAACGCACTTCCTTGTTTACTTTTAGCCATTATTTATATAATCTATCGTATTTTCGCAAAAAAATGATGTATCAGACTATATGTGCAATTTTGTTGCCAAATATCCTGATACATCATTTCTGTTTAAAAAATAACTATAGATTCGCAGTGAAGCTTTTTAAAGAGTTCCGAATATTCTATCACCGGCATCACCCAGTCCCGGTAGGATATACTTGCGTTCATTCATTTCACGATCAATGCTGACTGTAAATATTTTACATTTTGGAAACTCTCTATTCAGTCTTTCAACACCTTCGGGAGTTGCCAGTACATTTAATATTCGTATTTCTTTATGCTTTTCCATTTCAAGTTTTTTCAGCGATTCTACTAAAGAAATACCTGTTGCCAGCATAACATCAAGAACAAAAAATATACTGTTTTCAGTGCTTTCAGGAAGCGAATATAAATACTCTATTCCTTCAAAAGTTTTTTCGTCGCGTTTCATACCGACTAAAGCGGTTCTTGCGTAAGGTACAGCCTGCAGAAATCCATCCAGCATTCCTAAGCCTGCTCTTAAAATAGGAGTGGCAATTATGTCACATCCTACAGCATGACCACTAGTAGATTCCATTGGTGTTGTAACTTCTTTTGCTATCAGAGGCAAGTCTTCAGTAGCTTTGATTGCGATTAGTGCAGAGATGCGTCTTAAAATAGCTTTAAAATGTTCAAAATGTAAATCTTTATCACGAATCAGAGATAGATCGTGGAGAGCCAGTGGGTGGTCAATTATTTCTATGTTACTCATTTTGCTTTCCGAAATTTGAATATCATGCAAAATTACTAAATAAGAAAAATATAGACTAATTTTTGATTGTCAGAAATATTTCATGAATCGTATGGCATAGAATAACTAAACAAGCTCGAGAGATTGAGGCAATACTAATGTAAAAGAGGCACCTCTGTCTTTATTATTTTGATAAGTGATATTTGAGCCCATTAGTTTCGCCATTTTGTGAGCAATTATTAGCGACATTCCTGTTCCTTTTTCACCATGAGTACCGGAACGTGACTGAATTCTGTCAGGGTTTTCAATATTAATTGCATTAGCATCAATTCCGAGTCCGCTATCAGTAACTGTGCAAAACAATGTACCCTGGAATAATTCATATTTAATTTCGATAGTTGAATGTGGAGTTGAATACTTTATCGCATTTGAAATCAGACACATAATGATAAACTCTACAAGATTTCTGTCTGAGTATGAGTTATAAAAATTTCTGCTGTGAATAATATTCAGTTTTTTATCGTTAAGTTTACCTGTTAATATTTTTATGCAGCGGTCAGTAATCTCGCTGATATTTGTTTGTTCAAGTTGGATATCTATCTCATCATTATTAAGGTCATTATATAAGATCATGTAGTCTAAAAACCTTCTGAGCAGCCCGGAAGTTTGATTTAAAATCTTAATAGGAGCGCTGTAGTTTTTGACAAATGAGTTGCTTTTAATTTCGCTCTCAAGAATATCGCTGGAAAACATAATTGCCTGGATTTGCTCTCTAAACTCTCTGTAAATGCATCTGGCAATTTTTGAATCAATAAACTGATTAGATTTGCTGTCGGTAAACATTTCTTCGGCTACTTTTAAAGAGGTTTCGATTTTTTCTTTCTCTTCGATTAAAGACTGCAATTTCTTTTGTTTTCTGTGATTAAATACAAAAGCAATTATTGTAAAGAAACCAAAAGTTAAAGTCATGGATTTAAGAATATTGATATAACTGTCGTTATTACTTTCAATATTAGCTATGGTTGAGTCTTTAGCTTCAAGTTTGCTGTTAATTTCATACAAATCGAAAGTTTTACTAACCGTTTTTTTATCACTTTGTTCTTCGAGATCTCTTAACTTTTTCAGATAATAATATGCAGAATCAATTTCACCCAACTTTTCGAAACTTTCGTAAAGATGTTGGTAACTAAAAAGCAGTAACGAAGTAAAATGATGCATTTCAGCTAAGGATATAGCCTTGGAAAAATAGCTGAGAGCTTTGTCAAATTGCTCAGCATTGCTATAAGATGTAGCCAAAATTGAAAATGCAATTGTGGTCGAATGAGGATTGTCGTAATCATTATATTCCAGCATTTTCTTTGCGTAATACAAAGCTGAATCGAATTGGCTGCGTTTTTCATGAATAGTATGCATCACATTATAAACTCCAGGCAAGCTGTAGTAATAATTATTATCGTAGTACCAATTTTCGCAATCTTGTAATAGCTTAAGTGATATTGAATAATGATTAGAATGGCATTCAATATTTGCCAGGTTTAAATTCATATCATAATATTTTTTTGCTTCTACTGTGGTATCTAACATATTTATTGCTTCCGACAGTGAACTCTTTGCTTTTTCAAGATCACCTAAAATAAAATGAATGCCGGATAATGAGTTTTGACATTTAATCTGTAATATGGTATCATTATTCAATTTCGCAATTTCCAGAGCTTTAAACTGATACTTAAGTGATTCGGAATACTTAGAATTGTTTTTTTGTAGCACTGAATAAAGATGTAAAGCTCTTCCGTAGAATCGTCTGTCTCTAATAAGTCTGCTGTCTTGAAGGTGTTTTTCCAATATTTTCCTGGTAGTATCAAGTCTGCCTGTCATATAATTCGCACTGGCATAATTATATATTATTTCAGCAGAATTGTCGTAGTCTGCAAGATTATTATAGTAATAGGAGAATATTTCTACAGATTTGGATGGAGATTTAGCTAAGTTGTCTATTGCAAAGTATAAAAGAGAATCTTGCTTTGCTGTTTCAGAAATATAATATGAGCAGGCATCCTCAACGAATACAAACATTAATGCAAGCCATATGTATAATATCTTTAAAATGACAGATTCCCTGCACGATTAATATATAAAACAGTTATACTCTTCAATTAAAATGGGTAAAACAATTAGTATAAGATAAGAAAAATATTTAGAATACAATACTAATTTTTTGGTATTGATAATTGCAAAAATGCGTATTTCATAACTAGTGTTTATACTATTTATTATATATTATTAGTGACTATTATATTGCAAATACTTACTTTTCATAAGGCTTTGATTATAAATAAATGTATTAAATTAATAATTTGAATGCTAGCATAAAAATTTAAAAAACTTTAAGGCAATATAAAAATTCGGCAATATTATTTATTATTAAACATCTTTTCTCGAAAGACGTATATGTTGATAAATTCAGTCGTTTTTTCTATTACCAACTCTTATATTGCAAACTGCAATAATGTGAAATAGCTGAAACTTTATCAATATCCAAATATTCTCCTATATATTCGTCCGAACTTATAGAGAGAACACAATTTTAGGCAAAGCTAATAATAAGTATAAATAATTTAATAACAAAGGTTACAGGAGCTATGGAAGGTAATTTTTCTAATAGGGTAAACGAGGTAATCAAGCTAAGTAGAGAAGAAGCTATTCGCTTGGGACATGATTACATTGGCACAGAACATTTGCTCCTTGGTATTATCAGGGAAGGCGAGGGAATAGCTTGCCAAATCCTCAAAAATCTTGGCTCGGATTTATACAAACTCAAAAAAAGCATTGAAGAAACTGTCAGACCTTCGACTTCAACTCTTACTATTGGTAATATTCCACTTACCAAACAGGCAGAAAAAGTACTTAAAATTACTTACTTAGAAGCGAAGTTATATAAATCTGATGTGATAGGCACTGAGCATCTTTTATTATCTCTTCTTAGAGATGATGAAAATATAGCTGCTCAGATTTTGTTCCAATACACTATCAATTATGATTCGGTGAGAAAGGAACTGGACAATATTATTAGTGGTAATCCCTCTAATCCGCCTGCTCCGCAGCATACTGCAAAATCTCCGAAACAGACTAAGGAAAGAGTAAAAACTCCGGTACTTGATAACTTCGGTAGGGATCTAACTAAGCTTGCTATGGAGGATAAATTAGATCCGGTTATCGGCAGACAAAAAGAGATCGAACGTGTTTCTCAAGTTCTGTCTCGTCGCAAAAAGAACAATCCTGTTCTGATAGGTGAACCCGGAGTAGGTAAAACTGCAATTGTAGAAGGGCTTGCTCTTAGAATCGTAAAGAAACAAGTGTCTCGAGTTCTTTTTGATAAACGCATTGTAACTTTAGATCTTGCTTCTTTAGTAGCAGGCACTAAGTACAGAGGCCAGTTTGAGGAAAGAATGAAAGCTGTAATTAATGAATTAGAAAAAGCGCAAGACGTTATTCTTTTTATTGATGAGATTCATACAATAGTTGGCGCAGGGGGAGCTTCAGGCTCATTAGACGCATCTAATATGTTTAAACCGGCATTAGCTCGTGGCGACATACAATGTATCGGTGCTACTACTTTAGATGAATACAGACAGAATATAGAAAAAGACGGTGCTTTAGAACGTCGTTTCCAGAAAATCTTAGTTGATCAGCCTTCTGTTGAAGAAACAAGAATCATTCTTGATAAAATTAAAGACAGATATGAAGAACATCATAACGTAGTTTACTCCGAGGACGCTTTGGATACGACTGTTAGACTTGCTGAAAGATACATTTCTGACAGGATGTTCCCTGATAAAGCTATTGACGTATTAGATGAAGCAGGTGCAAGAGTTCACCTTTCAAATATCTCAGTACCTGAGCACATCTTGGAATTTGAAAAGAAAATAGAAGATGTTAAGCTGGAAAAAAATCAAGTAGTAAAACAACAAAATTTTGAAGAAGCTGCGAGACTTCGCGATAGTGAAAAACGCTTACAGGCTGAACTTGAAGAAGCAAAAGAAGCTTGGGAAAAACAGGTGTCTGAAAAAGTATACCCTGTTACTGAAGATGATGTCGCTGATATAGTGGCAATGATTACGGGTGTTCCGGTAAACAAAGTTGCAGAGAGCGAATCTAAGAAACTTCTTCAGCTTGCTGATGATCTTAAGAAAATGGTAGTCGGACAGGACAATGCAATTCATGAGCTTGCAAAAGCGATCAGAAGAGCAAGAGCAGGTCTGAAAGATCCTAGTCGTCCAATCGGCTCATTCATGTTCTTAGGGCCAACTGGTGTTGGTAAAACAGAATTAGCGAAAGCCTTAGCAAGAGTAATGTTTGACACTGAAGATGCTCTTATTAGAGTAGATATGAGTGAATACATGGAGAAATACAGCGTTTCGCGTTTCGTAGGAGCGCCTCCGGGATATGTTGGTTATGAAGAAGGCGGGCAGCTTACTGAAAAAGTAAGACGTAAACCATACAGCATTATACTTCTGGATGAGATTGAAAAGGCTCACCCTGATGTATTTAATGTGCTTCTTCAGGTATTCGATGATGGCCAGCTTACTGACGGTAACGGCAGAAAAGTAGACTTCAAAAACACAATCATTATTATGACTTCTAATGTCGGAACTAAAGATGTTAAAGCCGGCGGCAAAATTGGCTTTAATGAAATTACTCCTGACAGCGAATATGAAGCTGTTAAAAATACAATTGAAGACTCAGTTAAAAACTTATTTAACCCTGAGTTTATCAATAGAATAGATGATCTAATTATCTTCCGTAAACTTACGAAAGACAATATTTACGGAATCATTGACATTCAGCTTAATTTGCTAAAAGACAGAATGAAAGTTAATAATATGACTTTGGAATTTGACCAAGCTGCTATGGATATGCTTGTTGAAAAAGGATTTGATGAAAAATACGGTGCAAGACCATTGCGCAGAGCTCTTCAGAAATACGTGGAAGATGAGCTTGCAGAAGAAATGCTTAAAGGCAATTTGCTTCCGGGCGCTCAAATAGTTGGTACTTTAAACACAGAAACTAACAAGATTGAGTATAATTTCAACGGCGGTGAAAAAGTCATCGACGAAAGAGATATAGAAACTCCTATAGTTGATGATAAAGATAAGTTTGACATCAAACAAGACAACATTAGCGAAAACTAGTAGCTATTTTACAGATATATTAAAGCCTCTGCTTTTATTAAAAGTAGAGGCTTTTCTTTAAGTATTTAAGAGATAGAAGAATGTTTGATTTATTTCAAGGCCATCTCGATAAGTTCGCCGGTTTTTAGGAGAACTTTTACTCCTACAAGACCAAATTTATGATTACTTATGTATTCAATCTCATCTACAAATGGATCATCTGCTAAAGCCTTTTCTTTGACTTTTATAACTTTTATATGATAAATTCCCCATTCGTAGTCATCTGTAGTAGATCTGGAAGTAACTTCTCTGGTAACTGTTTTACCTGTTCTTGTTCTATAAGTGTATTTATCTCCCACTTTAGCATTATATTTAACAATTGTGAATGGCTTAGAAGTATTGCCATTGCTGTATCTGAAATCCTGAATCCCTTCACTTGTCACTTTAGCTTTAGCTTGGAAGTCGATTTTGATATTATGTGTATCTGCAAAGTCGATATGGATATTATAAGGCTCAAAATATGACTCAGCAATTGCAATTTTATCTCTGACAGGTAAATTATACAACCCAAACAATGTATCAATTACTTTTAGCTCTTCAATATCGAAAGTCATGTGATACTCTGCTGTTATAATCCCGTTATCATTTTTAGTTATCTCTGCATCGTTTTTGATTTTATTAATTCTATAATCTGTAAGTTCTCCCACATTAAAAGAAGCAATGTATTTAGTGCCAACTTTTGTTATATCAAGATTTGTATCACCACCCATTTCATTCGGGTTGTCAGACGGATCACTTGAATTATCACATGCAGTCCAAAAAACCGCAAGAAGTAAAAGTAGAAGTACTACAGACTTTTTCATGATGGATTCCCTGTGTAAATAATGTATTGTGTAATATATATAAATATATATTAATACAAACTGATATTCTGCACAAAATCAATTATTCTTCAACACATAACTCTTTCTTTATCACAGCTTTAACTGTTTTTACAGATAGCATCATCACCATAAATACCAGTAATACAAAAAATCCTGCTGCAATTGACATATACATATCTTTATCTGTAAGGTGGTACATTTGAACTGATGCAAGACTTATTGCCGCCAACGGGAATGTATAAGCCCACCAGGATAGGAAAAACTTGATTCTATAAAATCTCGGCAGTTTATAGATAAGAAAAATTGCCAAGAATAAAGCAAAGAAATATAACACATTTGCAAAAGCATCCAGCTCATTACCAAGTTTTATATAAGCTATCAGACCAATTGCCGGTGGTGCTATCATAATAAAGAAAGTCGGGAGTAGTTTTTGCGGCAACGGATTATGGAATATAATTCTATATATGAAGACAGTGAATAAGACTATCCAGAAGATTATCCCAATAGAAAAGAAAAACCAGGATACTTCTAAAGGCGCATGAGTACTACCCGCAACAGGCACTATGATATTACCAACTATAGGAATAAACCAAGAAGGATTTATGTGCTTAAGCTCAAAATGCTCATGATAAATCCAAACTGAAAGAATTTTTATTGTAAACATAAAATGCAGTATTGTTCCCAATAGCCAGGAATAGAAAGAAATATCTTTGTTATGTGGCAGTAAGAAGATTGAGAACAACAAAAAGCTTATTGATATTGTTGGGAAAAAGTTAATCTTAATCGGATGATAAAAATCACTGATAAGAGAATCTCTGTGGCTAATTAGCTTAAAGGTAAACATTGCCAGTAAAATTACAAATATTGTTATTGTTATAGAAAAGAATACCCACTGAAGCTGTTCCCCTAAAAGGAATTTTAATTTCTGAGAGACAATTGATAGACCTGATAAGCCAAGAATAATTGCAAAAAATGACACAGGAAAGTTCCTGATTCTAAGCATGTTTTCCATATATACTCCTTGTTTATATTGCTAAATGGCAATATTGACGTATTAAGTTTGATTTATATTGAATCCAAAAATGTCATTAGAAAATTCACTTTCTTTTAAACTCCTTTAACATCAAAGTCAACTGCTATCTTCCTTAGTAAGAACATTTTATTATTTGCGACGGGCTACACTTCAACTTGCTAAGCTCGTTCAGTTACCTTACGCCTTTACAATGATTTGAGAATATGCTATAACCTAAAGACATATTTGGGCTGAATGATATTTTGAGTGATTCTTTTACACTTTTAGCAAGGTATGTGGAAAAACTTAAGTATTGATTTAGTACATTTGTAGACTGATATTATTAGTCACGGAGAAATGAAATGCTTGATATTAATAAGATACTTACCGATGAACTTAGCCTGCAGGCTTGGCAGGTAGATAATGCTTTACAGCTGAAAAGCGAAGGAGCAACTTTACCGTTCATCGCAAGATACCGTAAAGAAAGAACAGGTGAGCTTGACGAAAATGTACTTAGAGATCTGTTTGATAGATTTGAATATCTCACTGAACTTGAAGAAAGAAAAAAAACTATATTAGATTCTATAGAAGAGCAAGGCAAACTTACTGATGAACTCAGAGAAAAAATAGAAAAGTGCCTTAAAAAAACAGAATTAGAAGATTTATACCTTCCTTATAAACCTAAAAAACGTACTAAAGCGACTATCGCAAAAGAAAAAGGTTTGGAGCCGCTTGCTGAGTTTATTAAAGAAAATAATAAATCCGGTTTAGCTCCTGTCGATCTGGAAGCTGAAGCTAATAAATATATTTCAGCAGAAAAAGAAGTTGCTGACACTAAGGAAGCTCTTAAAGGTGCAGCTGATATTATTGCTGAAGAAATTGCAGAAACTGCAGAATTCCGTCAGTGGATCAGAGAGTATTTCATCAAAGAAGGTATCTTTACATCAAAGATTAAAGATGAATTCGAAGAAGGCAGTACTAAATATGAAATGTACCGCGAATTTGAAGTACCTGTGAGAGATATCGCTCCTCATACTATGCTTGCTTTGCGCAGGGGTGAAACAGAAGGTGTTTTAGTCTTGGATTTGAAATATGATGAAGATAAGATTTTAGATTTTCTAGCTTCTCAGACTATAGAATCAATGCATGAAAATATTTATGATTTATACAATGCAGCAATTAAAGATGGCTTTATAAGATTGATGAAGCACTCAATCATTGGCGAAGTCAGATTAGATAAAAAAGTATACTCTGATGAAGAGTCAATAAAAGTGTTTGAGTCTAATTTGCGCCAAATGCTACTTGCTGCTCCTGCCGGATTAAAACCTACAATTGGGCTTGATCCCGGTTTCAGAACAGGTTGCAAAATGGTAGTAGTAGATGCTACAGGTAAATATATCAAATACGATCAGATTTTCCCGCATAACTCTGCTAATGAAAGAGCCAGAGCTGCTGCCACTGTTTTAGATGCAATCAAAAAACACAATATTGAATTGATAGCAATTGGCAATGGTACTGCCGGCAGAGAAACGGATCAGTTTGTTCAGGAAACTCTTAAAGATACAGACTTCAAACTTATAAAAGTGATGGTAAACGAAGCAGGTGCTTCAGTTTATTCTGCTAGTAAAGTTGCTAATGAAGAATTCCCGGAATTAGATTTGACTGTTAGAGGGGCGATTAGTATTGCTCGCCGTCTGCAGGATCCGCTTGCTGAACTTGTAAAAATTGATCCTAAATCTATTGGTGTCGGTCAGTATCAGCATGATGTAGACCAAAGAAATCTGAAGAAAAAGCTGGAAGAAACAGTAGAAAGCTGCGTAAACTATGTTGGCGTAGATTTAAATACTGCTTCTAAAGAGCTATTAACCTATGTTTCCGGTATCTCTGCATCTGTTGCAAAAAGCATTGTGGAATATAGAAATGAAAACGGAACATTCAGCAGCAGAAAAGATTTGCTAAGCGTTCCTAGATTTGGTAAAAAAGCTTTTGAACAAGCTGCTGGCTTCCTAAGAATCAGAGAAGGGAGTGACATTTTAGATAATACAGCTGTGCACCCTGAAAGTTATCATATCGTGCAACAGTTTGCCAAAGATCTTAAAGTAGACCTAAAAGAAATAGCTAAAGTTTCTGAACAGCTTAAAAATCTGGATCTAAAAAAATACATAACTGATACTATTGGTGAACCTACTTTACGTGATATTATAGCTGAACTTGAAAAACCTGGACGTGATCCAAGAGCTGAATTTAAATATGCAAAATTCGCAGAAGGCATTAATGAGATAAAAGACTTGCGTCAGGGTATGGAACTGGAAGGTGTAGTAACTAATATTACCAATTTCGGTGCATTTATTGATATTGGTGTGCATCAGGACGGATTAGTACATATTTCCGAAATGGCAAACTTCTTTGTAAAAGATCCTACTAAAGTTGTAAAAGTAGGACAGATTGTAAAAGTAAAAGTTATAGAAGTAAACGAAAAACTCAAGCGTATTAATCTTTCTATGAAACAGGTAGGTGGTAATAATATCAAAAAACCTGAGACACAGAAGCAGTTCAACGTAAACGATCTGAAAGCAAGATTTAGCTCATAATGAGACCTTTTTAGAAAAGGTGTGTCTATTAGTATAGTGATTTAGTATTTCCGGTGTGGTACGAGATGTTTTAGTCAAAGTGCCACACCTTGTTTTTATATCATGTCGAAATTGATAATCACATAATTTTTATATAAATTAGAGTACTTGCCAAAAGCATAGTTCAAAAATATTCGGACAGGACAATATGAAAAGAATAATTTTTACGATATTATTGGCTTTCTGTATCACATTCAGCGCGCAGGCACAAAAACCTGAGCAGATATATAAGAAAGCAGTTGCGGAATATAATAAAGGTGAATTTGAAGAAGCTGTAGAATCATTTGATAAACTTTTAAAACAAGTACAAGATTATGTTTCTTACTACTACAGAGGTATGAGCCATTTAGCTATCGGTAATTATAATGAAGCTCAAAATGATTTTTCGATGGCGATAGCATTGAAACAAGACTATGCTGATGCTTATAATGGTAGAGCCTTGACATTTGGCTACTTGAATAATGTGGAAGCTGCAATGCTGGACTTTAAAAAGGCAATTGAGCTTGATCCTAATTTTGCAGAAGCTTATGCTAATAGAGCAACTGCTTATATTTCACAAAATTTATTTGAATTAGCAGAAAAAGATTTGAGAAAAGCTCTTGCTTTAAGAAAAGATCATATTCCTGCTCAGTTAAATTTGGCAAGATTGACTTATAGCATGGGATCTTTTAAGGCAGCGATTAAAGAGTTTAATAAATGTATTGCATTGGGAGTGAAAGATTCTCCTGAAGTATATATCAAGAGAGGTAAAAGCTACTTGGCTATAAAAGAAGTTGATAAAGCAATTAAGGATTTTAACGAAGCTTTAAAGCTTGAACCAAGAGATCCTAATATTTATCTTGCCAGAGCAACAGCCTATGAACGCCAAGGCAAGAAAGAGCTTGCTAAAAAAGATATAAAAGAAGCTTCATATCTTTCCGGTGCACATTTTAAGCCGTTTGAAGAAATTAAATTCGAAAAATATACATCTCCGGATAAAGTATTCACTCTAACATTACCGGAAGGCTGGTTTTCTGATGAGCTCCCTAGAGATGATGATGTTACAGAGTATATCTATACTAAATTCCCTAGAGGCACTAACGATATGAATAACGTTATGGTTACTGCTGCAATAGTTAGAAATATGCCTGAGAAATATGATGTCGAAGGTGATGCCGGGATTATTAATTTCTGGGATGGCAGTATCGGTAAAAATGTAATGCAGTATGCTCACCATGAAGTTGTTCAGCAAGTTCAGAAAGTAAAAAATGGTTTGCCGACAAGATTATATAAATCAACTGTTCAGTATACAGAAAATACGCCGCCAATGATAACTTATGAATATGCTGTAGCTACAAAGACAGATCTGGCATATTTAGTTTTGAGATGTCCTGCAAAACAATTTATACACTACGAAAAAATATTTGACCAGATTATCGACAAGCTCGAAATCAAATGGTAGAGTAGATTTTAAGTGGGTAAAGCAGGTTGTCTCCTAAGTGAGAACATACCTAATATTGCCTCCAACTACGCCGCCCTTCAGGCACCCCTTTACTTCCCTTCGGCTGTGCTCAGCGTAAAATAGCTCAGTACATCGCTTGGAAGAAGGGAATATTGGAGTGCGTCTAGCATCACTAACTAGTTGTTAGATAATTGACTTAAATAATTCCCCTCTTTTCAAAGAGGGGTGGATCGCGAAAAGCGAGACGGGGTGTTTGATACCACACAAATTTATAATACAGCTCTAATTTTGACTTAGAGACAACCTCATTTTTTAAATCGATTTTTGGACTACTTACTCAATTCTTCAATATTATCAGTTCCCGGATTGAGTATATTCCCTTCTTCATCTATTTCGAAAAATATAGGCAAATCACGAATCATAAGTTTATCTGCCAGCTCAGAATAAAATCCGTTAGGCTCGTATAAATCCAGTCCGCCGGTAGTTAAAAATTTAACAGTCTTCGCCCATGATGCCTTTTCTTCATCTCCCAGAGATATAGAAATAGAAACTATATCCTCATTTTTTTCATACTTAGTATGAAATTTCTTCAGTTCTGTCAAATCTTTTTCACTTGCATCTCTGAACATGATAACAACTTTTTGTCCACGGAATCTATATAAATTGTATTGATATGTGCCTTCATCTGACAGTAGAAATTCCGGAAAAGCTTGACCGGGTTGAAAGCGATAATGATTATCTATCAGGTTGTTCAGATATTTACGATAAGATTCTTCGTGCATTTCAGGAGCTATTGTTTTGCGCTTACCTAATAAAAATAGCTCATCAGTATAGCTCCAATTGCGTGGAATAATTTTTTCCATAAGGCTAACCAGGCAAATGTCTCTGAATGTGTAATCCGTTTTAGTTATGATGCTGTCGAAAACTTTATCATAACGTTCAGCTCCATTTTTTGTGGAATCAATACCTATATAGCCAATGAAATAATCTGTCATCAGATTTGCAAAATGATAAAAGGCAGGATTATTTCTGTAGACTTTACCTTTGATGTTATATTTCTTAACCAGTCTTTCGAATGTGGAATCGGTATAATAAGATTTGAGGCTGCATATATCGAATAAAAGTTCAAAATGATGTTCCATTTCAGACTTTAATACCGGATATTGATCACCATAATGAGCGAAATATTTTTTGACAAAGAGTTCAATTGTCTTCTGAGACTGAAGCATTATCGGATTACAAGTTCTGTCATTATTAAGCATTTTCTTTTCGAAAAGTCTAATAGACTTCGAAATCCCGTAAAGTGAGTCTTTTAGGTATATTTTTTTGTATCCTTTGCCACCAATAGAATCTATTCTTTTCTTAGCCAGATCCAAAAGAAGATGAACAGAATCACCCTTGGACATATAAATAGGCAAAGTGTAATCATATTTTCTAAAATTCAGATTTGCATAGACATCATCATCAGTTTCGGAATAAAACTTGAAACTACTGTCTTTTTCTATATAAATCGTATCTAAAATTTTTGGGAGCGAATATTTGAAATATTGGTTTTGAGTAGTTAGAAAAAGTTTTTCAGTAAACGAACCTTTCAATTTGCCCTGCACAATGATATCCGGCCGCGGGAAAATAGTCTCGCGACAAGACACTGCAATGATTAGTAGTAGGAATAAGGATAGTCTTTTCATAAGCTTATTATCGGACATTTCAGTGAAATATTTAGAAGATGCTTTACCCGGTTTTGAAAAATAATTTGGAGATATAAAATAAAACCAATATATTTAACCAAATGGTTAAACCTATGAGTCAAACTAGTTATTTAAACTATTTGGTAAGTTTATGAAAAGAACTACTAATAAAGAAGAGATTATTCTACTAAATGCTATGCAAGTCTTCACTTTAAAGGGGTTTGAAGATACGATGATGTATGAAGTAGCTGAAAAATCCAGTACACCTTTATATGTTCTATTGGAATTCTTTGAAGACAAGACCGGAATGTATAAGCAATGTCTGGAATATGCTGAAGGGATTTTAAATAATAATATTGATTTATGCAGAGAAAATAGAAAAGTAGCGGACAAATTTTGTAAATCGTGTAAAAATAAAAATTCCGGTTTCCGATATATTGGCATAAATCCTTTTATGCCTGTAAGTTTGATATAAAAAGAAATATAAATACGATAGAGGTTTTATTATGAGTAACGAACAACAAACAGAAGAAAAAATTCTGCATGCAGCAATGAAAGTATTCACAAAAAAAGGATTTGCCGGAGCGAGAATGCAGGAAATAGCTGATGAAGCAGATATTAATAAAGCAGCTTTGCATTACTATTTTCGTAGCAAGCAATTGCTTTTTGAAAAAATATTTGGATCTGTGCTTTCAAATTTTGTCACAAAAATTACTGAACATCTCATTACAGATGATCCTATTGAAGATAGAATCAGAAACTTCTGTGGATTCTATATTTCAGCAATTCAACAGAAACCACATGTTCCCAATTTTGTTATCAATGAGTTGAATCAAAATCCTGATTATATTTTCAAAGTCTTCAATAATCTTAAGATTAGAGAGCATTTTGACAAATTTCGAAAAGCTTATCAGAAAGAAGTAGATGCAGGTAATTATAGAAAAATTGAACCGACTCAACTTGTTGCAAATATGATATCTTTAATTGCTTTTCCGTTCGTTGCAAAACCTATTATGCAATTTAACTTCAGTTTGGATGAAGAGGCTTACAAACAGTTTATTGAAGACCGTAAACAACAAATCCCCGAATTTATTATAAATAGTATCAAAATCCATAAATAGCAGGTACACGATGAAACGAGTCTATGAGCTTATACTATTTCTGATTCTGCTTCTCTTGCAGTTGTTTGATTCTGCTGCAGCTGAAATTACTCTTGATGAGTGCATAAATGCAGCTATCAGTAAAAATAAACAACAAAACAACACAGCTCTCCTGACTCAGAAAAATGAGTTGGAGGAGTATAATTTATATTCAAACTATTATCCGCAGCTTTCTTTAGAAGCTAGTGCAAGTTACCAGAGTGACGTAATGTCGCTACCTATTAAGTTGCCTAATATTTCGATCAGAGAAATCCCTAAAGAAAATTACCAATTAACAGCTCAAGTTCAGCAGTTGATATGGGATGGAGGGAGCGTTGTTGCGGCAGCAAACAGTAAAAAAATAGAGACAACTTTGCAGCAGAATTCTGTTGAAATAACAACTCAAAAGCTTAAAGAAAATGTAAATTCTTTGTATTTCTCAGCACTTCTGCTTCAGCAAAATGCAGAGATTATTCAGGAAAATATAGACTTTTTGAAAGAAAGAGAAAAGCAACTTAACTCTATGTTTGAAAATGGAGTTGCTCTGAAAAAGAACTTACTGTCACTTAAAATTGAAATAGAAAATCTGGAAATCCAAAAAAGCTCAATTATTTCAGATTTAACTAATGTCAAATCCACTTTGGCAAACTATTCTGAATTGCCACAAATAATGAGCGGAACACTAGCTATTCCTAACTATAACACTGCTAACATAAAAACTGAATTAAACAGATCAGAACTAAAAGCTTTAGACTATAAAAATGAATTACTGGAATCCGGTAAAGAATCTTTAAGCAGCACGCTTATGCCTAAGATTGCAGCTTTTGCAAAACTGGGATACGGGAATCCAAACCCGATGAATGTGTTTGAAGAAGGTGCACAATCATATTATATGGCAGGAATAAATATGAAATGGCAGCCTTTTGATTGGTTTAAATCAAGCAAATCCAAAGAAGTCATAGATCTCAATAAAGAAATCAATATTAATGAAAAATATGAACTTCAAAGAAGCTTGAATAATATTGCCGATACAGAAAAACAGAATATAGATAAGTACAAAAATCTGATTGGTAAAGATGATAATATAATTGAGATGCAGACTGAAGTTGTGAATATATCTTTTTCTCAGTTTATAAATGGTGCAATAACTTTTGCAGAGTATTTATCTGAAGTAACAAAGCTTACTAATTCTAAGATTAATCGCTCAGTCCATCATTTACAAGAGCAGATGGCAATAAGTAACCTTTTAATTAAAACAGGCAATAAATAATATAGGTGTGATATGAAATACTATTTCTTGATTCTGATAGCTTTATTTGCTGCTGCTTGCAACAGACATGAAGAAAAAGCAGATGCTTACGGCAATTTTGAAGCTACAGAAATAATTATCTCTGCGGAAACAAATGGAAAAATAACAAACCTGAACATAGAAGAAGGCGACGATGTCAGACAAAATCAATTAATCGCAGTTATTGATACTGTACAGTTACATCTCAAAAAAGAACAACTTCTTGCTTCAGGTGGTGCTATTGATGCAAAAACTCAGAATTTGCAAGTACAAATTGATGTACTAGAAGAACAAAGATCAAATGTACTCAGAGAAAAAAACAGAGTTGAAAAGCTTCTCAAAGATTCCGCAGCTACAACTAAACAACTGGATGATATTAACGGCGAGCTGGAAGTAATTGATAAAAAAATAGCTGCTACAAAATCTTCCATTTCTACTGCTAATAGAGGTTTGCTTAGTGAGAAACAACCATTGGCTGTAAGCATTAAACAAGTAGAAGATATGATAGCGAGATCAAAAATAGAATCACCTGTAGATGGCACTATTCTTAAGAAATATATCGAATTAGGAGAATATGCTGTTCCGGGTAAGCCTTTATGTAAAATCGCTGATTTAAGTGAAATGATCTTACGTGTTTATGTAAGTGAGACAGGGCTGGCGAATATTAAAATTGGACAGAAAGTATCTGTGGCAATTGATAATGGTGAAGAGCTGAAACACTTTGAAGGCACAATTTCCTGGATAGCTGATAAAGCAGAATTTACTCCAAAGATTGTGCAGACTAAAGAGGAACGAGTTAACCTGGTCTATGCTGTGAAAGTAAAAGTTAAAAATGACGGTTCTATAAAGATTGGTATGCCGGGCGAAATCCATTTTGAAAACGGAGCAGAGTAGCTATGTCAAGCATTCTAGTTAAAGGCATAGAAAAATCTTATGAAGATATCCATGCACTTAAACCTGTTAATCTTGAGGTAAATGAAGGCGAAATATTCGGTCTTATTGGTCCTGACGGCGCAGGGAAGACTACGCTCATAAGAATATTAACCTCTCTGATGCTGCCGGATGAAGGCGAAGCTTATGTTATGGGGCATGATGTAGTCAAAGAATATAAAAAAGTAAGACAGTTAATCGGATATATGCCGGGTAAATTTGCTTTGTATACAGATCTGACGATAGAAGAGAATCTCAATCTTTTTGCTGGAATATTTGAGACTACTATAGAAAAAAACTATCATTTAATTGCTCCTATATACTCACAGATTGAGCCATTTAAAGACAGGCAGGCAGGGCAGTTGTCAGGTGGTATGAAGCAGAAACTTGCTTTGTCCTGCGCTCTGATACATAAGCCTGAAGTTCTCTTTTTAGATGAACCAACAACTGGGGTTGACCCTGTTTCAAGGAAAGAATTTTGGGATATGCTGAAAGATCTGAAGAAGCACGGAATTACAATATTTGTTTCTACTCCTTATATGGATGAAGCAAACAGATGCGACAGAATTGCACTAATTCAGGATGGAAAAATTTTAAGTGTGGCGACACCACATGAAGTAGAAAATCAGTTCCAAAGAGAGCTATATTCTATTAAAGCAGGGAATATGCATTTGCTGATCACTCATCTTAGAGAATATGAAAATACACATTCAGCATATCCATTTGGTGAAACTTGTCACTTTTCTCCAAAAGAGAGACTAGATCTTGCACATTTAAGTGATTATCTCAAAGTAAAATGTAAAAAGTCATTTCGTATTGAGAAGATAAAACCGAGCATTGAAGATTCATTCATAGAGCTGATGGTGAAGGAAGATGGAAAATAATTATGTAATAGAAGCTGAAAACCTGACTAAAACTTTCGGAAGTTTCACGGCTGTGAATGCAATTACTTTTAATGTAAAAAAAGGTGAGATATTTGGTTTTTTAGGTGCTAACGGAGCAGGAAAAACAACAGCAATGAAAATGCTTACAGGCTTGCTTTCTCCTACATCAGGTAAAGCGAGCGTGGCAGGGTTTGATGTTTTTACCCAATCTGAAAGCATCAAAAAAAGAATAGGTTATATGTCTCAGAAATTCTCTTTGTATGAGGATTTAACTTTGTATGAAAATATCAGATTTTTTGCCGGTATTTATGGCTTAAGCAATAAACAAATCAAACAGAAAGCAGACGAGCTTATAAATAGATTTGGTTTGCAGGAGCTTAGAAATACATTGGTTGGGGAACTTCCTCTTGGATGGAAGCAAAAAATTGCATTTTCAATTGCAGTTATTCACTCTCCGGATATAGTCTTTTTAGATGAGCCTACAGGCGGAGTTGATCCTATTACAAGACGGCAGTTTTGGGAAATGATCTATGAAACAGCACATTCAGGAGTGACGGTGTTTGTTACAACTCACTACATGGATGAAGCAGAATATTGCGATAGAATATCAATGATGGTGGATGGCAGAATCGAAGCATTAGACAGTCCGGCGGGCTTAAAACAACGATACGAGACAGATAATATGGACGAAGTTTTTCTCAAAATTGCAAGAGCTAAATAATGAAAAAACTACTTGTCTTTACTAAAAAAGAATTTTACCATATCTTCAGAGATAAAAAGACATTATTGATCTTATTCGGAATGCCTATAATTCAAATTTTGCTATTTGGATTTGCTATTACTAATGAAATCAATGATGCAAATATCTCTATTTATGATAAATCTAAAGATTTTCAATCACAAAAACTAATAAATAAGATACTTTCTACGAACTACTACAAGCTTCATTCTTATATAAATAAAGATTCTGAAATAGAAGATGCTTTCAAAACCGGGAAGGTAAAACAGGTTATTATTATAGAACCAAACTTTGCTGAGAAACTGAATAAAGAAGGAGAAGCAAATATTCATCTCGTTTCTGATGCAACTGACCCTAACACAGGAACAACTTTGATTAACTACACAAGTTCTATAATAAGAATTTTTGCAAACGAGCTGAATAAAGGATTTATGCCGGATTTTGTTATAGAAAATGAAGTAGAAATGCGATATAACAAAAGTCTGAAGGGTGTGTATTTATTTGTGCCGGGGCTTATAACAGTGATTCTAATGCTTGTATCAGCTATGATGACGTCCATATCTCTGACACGTGAAAAAGAATACGGATCAATGGAATTGCTTCTGGCATCACCAATGAAGCCAATTATCATAATTATATCTAAGGTTATTCCATATCTGATAATATCTTATATAGATGCAATTTTGATTTTAGTAATGGGCAAATTCATATTTGGTGTTCCTATTGTCGGAAGTTTGCCACTTTTACTGGCAGAGTGTGCCTTATTTGTAATGATGGCATTGTCTTTAGGAATATTCATATCAACAAAAGCAAAAACTCAGCAGGTGGCACTTATGGTAAGCCTTGTCGGGCTGATGCTTCCAACTATACTTCTTTCAGGTTTTATTTTTCCTGTAGAAAATATGCCTATTCCGTTGCAGGTTGTCGCATCAATAAATCCTTCCAGATGGTTTATTATAATCGTTAAAGATATAATGCTGAAAGGTGCCGGGTTGGAGATTTTGTGGCAGGAAACATTGATTTTAGTAGGTTTTACTCTTGGCTTTATACTGCTTAGTGTCAAAAATTTCAAAGTGAGGCTTTAAATGAGAAATATAAAATTCCTTCTGGAAAAAGAATTCAAGCAGGTTTTTAGAAATAAAGCTATGCTGCCTATTATATTTGTGATGCCGATAATTCAGCTATTGGTACTTGCAAACGCCGCTACTTTTGATATTAAAAATCTCAAGCTGTATATAGTTGATAAAGATATGTCCTCTGTTTCCAGGCAGATAATTAATAAATTTGAAGCTTCTCCATATTTTGTTTTAGAGCAGGTATGTTTAAGTGAGCATGACGCTGATGCTGCAATTCAAGCCTCAGAAGCCGATTTATATATCGAAATTCCAAAGAATTTTGAATATGATTTAGTACGTGAAAAGCATGCAAAAACTAAGGTAGTTACTAATGCAATTGATGGAACTAAAGCCGGCTTGGCAATGAATTATGCTATGAATATACTGAATGAGTACAATATAGAAGTGGCTCAGGAGATGGCGATTGCAAGCAACAGTTTGCATCCGCAGGACTTGAAAAAGATAAATGTTGAATATTCTAACTGGTATAATGAAGATTTGAAATACGACACTTTTATGGTGCCGGGTATACTGGTTCTTTTGGTGACTATGATAGGAACATTTCTTTCTTCAATGAACATAGTCAAAGAAAAAGAAATAGGAACAATTGAACAGATAAATGTGACTCCAATTAAAAAGCATGAGTTTATTATCGGAAAGCTTTTACCGTTTTTAGTGATTGCATTATTTGAACTGGCTCTTGGTTTAGTTGTCTCAAAATTAGTTTATAACATCCCGATATTAGGTAGTATTGGATTGATATTTTTATTTGCAACGGCATATATGATTGTATTTTTAGGAATAGGTTTATTTATATCAACATTTACAACTACGCAGCAGCAGGCAATGTTTCTTTCCTGGTTTGTGATGGTAATTTTCATATTACTTTCCGGATTGTTCACTCCGGTAGAAAATATGCCGAAGTTAGTGCAGTATCTCACATACCTAAATCCTATTCGATATTTCATAGAAGTAATAAGAATGGTTATGCTGAAAGGAGCAGGATTAGAAAACATAAGCTTCCATTTTAAAATGATGGGAATCTTCGCAGTGATATTTAATGTAAGTGCGATATTGAGATATAAGAAGACGGTGTAGGAATCAGCCTTGACATATATTCTCCCAATAAAATTGTTTTAATATTTTTGTTCTGCTATTTTTTTATATATTGCTTGTTCAAATAAAGACAAAATTTGTATTACTTTGGCGTTCTTTGATACATGACACTCGACATAAACGAAATGATGCCGATGAGCAAGACTAAAAAAACTAAAGGCTCACGCCACCTTGCTCGCGTTAAAGTGCTTCAGGTACTTGTGGCTTACGATGTTTGCCAAACTGAATTGCACTTGGTTTATTCTCACATAATGCCACGAGATTTCTTTATTGACGATGATGAAGATCAGGCAAAAGAACCGGTTCAAAAAAGTAATAAAATACTTAGACCGGAAGAAATCTTTGAATTGGATGCCGATGTTCCTATCGAATGGAAGGACGACGAACTGAGCTTTGCTTATAAGCTTCTTAATGAAGTTCTGAACAGGCACGAGTACTTAGACGATTTGCTTAGCTCATTGGCTGAAAACTGGGATTTAAGCAGAATTGATAAAATTGATAAGTTTCTGATGCAGATGGCTGCAGTCGAGTTGATGTATTTTCCGGAAATTCCGCCGAAAGTAAGCATTAATGAAGCTATCGATATTGCCAAAGATTACTCCTCTGATAAGAGCAGCGTTTTTATAAACGGCGTGCTTGATGCCATGCTTTCAAAATTGAGAGAGGAAGGCAAACTTACCAAAGAGGGTAGAGGGCTGATAGATAAATAAAATTTTAAGAAAGGGCACATGAATATGTGCCCTTTTTTGTTTGGTGTTGCATTCCAGAAAATGGCTGAGAGTGTTTGTTGTATGGGGGTGACTTATAAGTGAAATGAGAGTTGTAATCTCAATGATTGTGGTATCTAACACCCTACTTCACTTCGGCTTTGCTCAGCATAAACTCAAGCTCAGTATAAACTCTCGCTTCGCGATCCACCCCTCTTTGAAAAGAGGGGAATTTCCAAGGTAATCATATAACAGCTATCAGTGAGTCTATAGCAAATCTATACATTCCCCTTCTTGGTAAGAAGGGGTGCCCGAAGGGCGGGGTAGTTGTGGCGATAACATTTCAAATTTTTACTTATAAAATATCCCTTGTTCATACTAGTTAAATAGGGAAGACACAAAAGCTCATTGCATCTCGACAAGCTCGATAACCGCGAGTAAAGCGGGCGATGTATTGAGCATGTCGAAGTATCGAAGTGCAATAATTCACCGGTAATTTTAGGAGATTTAAATCATGAAAAAAGCAATATTCAACTGGAGCGGTGGAAAAGATTCTGCTTTTGCTTTATATAAAATTCGTTCTGAAAAAGAATATGATTTGCACTGCTTACTTACTTCTCTTAATCATGAAACTCAGAGAATCTCCATGCATGGTGTGCGTTTTGAATTGTTGCAGCAGCAAGTGCAAAGTATAGGCTTGCCAATAAAAACATTTTCTCTTCCTTCTGCACCAAGCAACTCAATCTACGAAACTGAGCTTAAGAGAACTATGGATGAGATGAAATCTCTGGGAGTAGAATATTCTATATTCGGTGATATATTCCTGGAAGATTTGCGCAAATATAGAGAAGAACAATCAGCTAAGGTTGGAATGCAAACAGTATTTCCTTTATGGAAGCAAGATACAACTGAGATTGTTAATGAGTTTATTAGCCTTGGTTTTAAAGCCGTTGTTACTGCAGTCGATGCATCTAAATTATCTAAGGATTTTACAGGTAGAATCATTGATCATGAATTTGTAAATTCCTTACCTCAGGGCGTTGACCCTTGCGGAGAAAACGGGGAGTTCCATTCTTTTGTATTTGACGGTCCAATCTTTTCTAATCCAATTAAATTTGAAAAAGGTGAGATTGTACACAAATTCTATTCCGATGATGATAAACACGGATTTTATTTTTGCGATTTAGTTTGATTCTCATCTAATTCTTCCAATCTGTCAATAATTTTATAGACATAGTCTAAGCAGGTTTTGTCGTTTCTCATTGTCTCTAAAACTTCATCATAGATATCTATTTCAGAAACAATTTCTGTCGTGTCTTGAATTGAAGTAGCAGCCTCCAGGTCAGGCATTAATTTTACAAGAGTAGTGGCTAGCTTGGCTGTGCTTTCCAGAGACATTTTTTCCAGAGCATCAGAATCTTCAAGTTTTTCTGTGATTGCTTTATGGAGCAGCCTGAGAGATTTTCCGGATTTAAAGAAGAGCTGCATTTCTCTGTCAAACTTTTCAATTTGTTTGCCCCAATTCCCATCTTCGTATAGTTTATTAAGTTCGGAAATAGTAATGCCCATCGTTTTAGCAGTCTGAGATTTGGATCTTCTGGTAGTGTGTAGTAAGTAGTATTCAAATATTTTCTGTTCATCTATTACAGATTTTGATTTTCGCATTTATTAGATTCCTTGTATAACATCATTAAATGCGATTATACTAAAATTTTATATTCATAATAAAGAAACCGTTTGAAAAATATAGTCATGAAATCATAGAAAAATGCAAAATATAAATTGCAAGCCTGCTTCACCTTTAGTAATTTTGTAGATTGTAGTAAAAACTGTTTTAGAATACGGATTAAGATGAAAAATTATAGAAACTTTTGCATTATTGCACACATAGATCATGGCAAATCGACTCTGGCAGACAGGCTATTAGAGAAAACGGGTAGAATCACCGAAAGGGAGATGGTAAATGCTCAAATTCTTGATGATAACCCGCTCGAACAAGAGCGTGGAATTACAATCAAACTTCACGCTATCCAGATGGATTACAAAGCTAAGGACGGAGAAACTTATATTTTGAATCTTATTGATACTCCGGGGCACGTGGATTTCTCGTATGAGGTATCTCGTTCGCTTGCTGCCTGCGAAGGCGCTATTCTAGTAGTTGATGCTACGCAGGGAATAGAAGCTCAGACTATCAGTAACCTTTATATGGCAATTGAACATGACCTTGAAATAATTCCTGTGTTGAATAAAATTGATTTGCCTAGTGCTGCGACTACTATTGATGATGTAAAATCTCAGGTAATGGACTTATTAGGCTGCAAAGAAGAAGATATTATTCTGTCTTCTGCGAAAACAGGTATAGGTATTGAAGAAGTATTAGAGGATATCGTACATAAAATACCTGCTCCAACAGGTGATCCAGACAAACCGCTAAAAGCTTTGATTTATGATTCTATTTTTGATGCTTATCGTGGTGTTATTGTTAATATGAGAATATTTGACGGAACACTTCGCGAAGGTGATAAAGTTAGATTTATGGCTACTAAGCAGGACTATGAAGTAGAAGAAGTCGGCATCATGCACATGCAGCGTCACCGTACTAAAGTGCTTAAAGCCGGTGATGTAGGGTATTTGACTGCTGCAATTCGTAATCTGAATGATACAAAAGTGGGTGATACGGTTACTCATTTCCAAAAACAATGCGATGCGCCTATCGAAGGTTTTAAAGTAGTAAAACCTATGGTATTTAGTGGTATATATCCAACCAGTTCAGATGATTTTGAATCTTTGAGAGAGTCTCTTGCTAAGTTGTCTTTAAATGATAGTGCCTTGACTTTTGAACCTGAAACTTCTTCTGCATTGGGCTTTGGTTTTAGATGCGGATTCCTGGGTATGCTTCACATGGAAATTGTGCAGGAACGTTTAGAAAGAGAATTTGACCAGTCTTTGGTTACAACTGTACCAAACGTAAAATATAAAGTATTCAGGCACCACGGCGAGATGGTAGAGGTAGATAATCCTGCTCAGCTGCCAAATCCCGGTGAAATCTCAGAAATCCATGAGCCTTATATTAGAGCGCAGATTATAGCACCTGATGAATATGTGGGTAATATCATGAAGCTGTGCATGGAAAGGCGCGGCATAATAATTGATACACAATACCTTACAGAAACAAGAGTTGACTTAACTTTTGATTTGCCACTTGCAGAGATAGTATTTGATTTTTATGATAAATTAAAATCTTCTACTAAGGGTTATGCATCTTTAGATTATGAACTAATTGATGACAGACCAGGTGATCTTATCAAGTTGGATATTCTTATTAATGGCGAAAATGTGGATGCTTTATCTTCTATCGTGCATAGAAAGAAATCGCATGAGTGGGGCAAAAAGCTTTGTGTTAAGCTGAAAGACCTTATACCTCGCCAGATGTTTGAAGTTGCAATTCAGGCAGCAATCGGCGCTAAAGTAATTGCGCGAACAAATGTGAAAGCCATGCGTAAGAATGTTACGGCTAAATGTTACGGTGGTGACATTACAAGAAAAAGAAAACTTTTAGAGAAACAGAAAGAGGGTAAAAAACGTATGAAACAGGTAGGTTCTGTTGAAATACCTCAAGAAGCCTTTTTAGCTGTTTTGAGTATAGATGATTAATTAAAAAAATATGGAATTTGTAAAATGATTAAAAGTTTATGGGATAATTACAAAAAAAGACGCCAGGCGCGTAAAGAAAAAGAAAAAAACATGACACCTTTTGAAACGGTTGTTTCATGGATAAAGACTATTGTTGGTGCATTTATCGTGGTTTTATTTATAAACGGATTAGCTATTGCTTCCTTTGTAGTGCCAACAGGTTCTATGGAAAATACAGTAATGACAGGTGATTTTCTTTTTGTAAATAAGTTTGTATATGGCCCATCGACCCCGCAATATATTCCATTTTTGGATATTGCTCTTCCTTATTACAAATTCCCGGGTATACAAGATCCTGAAAAAGGGGACGTAATTGTGTTTGTTTACCCAGGCGACAGAGACAGAGTGGAAGCCCGCCAATTCCAGTATTTCTTAAAAAGATGTGTTGGTACTGCCGGAGATACAATTGAAGTAAGAGATAATGTGTTATATGTAAATGGTGAAGAATTTGAAAAACCTGAACATATAAGATATAATCCAAACTTACAAGCTCTACCGGGCGAAAGAAACAGTCTCTTCCCTAGAGGCAAAAACTTTACTCGCGCTCAGTATGGTCCTGTTGTAGTGCCTAAAGAAGGCGATGAAATCACTTTGGATCAGGAAAATTATTTGGTTTGGGAAACATTTATTAAAAGAGAAGGTCATGACATAAAAGTTCGTGGCGGTAAAATCTATATTGATGATCTAGAAACAAATAAATATACTGTTCAGAGAGATTATTGCTTTGGTATGGGTGACAATAGAGATAATAGCTCAGATAGTCGCTACTGGGGCTTCATTCCTAAAGAGGATATAGTTGGTTCACCAATTGTAGTTTACTGGTCTTGGGATACCAACATGCCTATATCAGGTTTTCTAGAGAAACTTAAATCAATTAGATGGGATAGAATCGGTACTTTAATCGACTAAAATCAAATTATATATATTCTATAAAAAAAGCATCTGATATATATCGAAAGATCAGATGCTTTTTTTTATGGTCAATGATTATTTGATGTCAGAAATTAGTTTAGTTCGTATTTATAAAGAATTTTTTTATTTCCATATCCGGTTATATTATCAATAGTAGATCTATAAGCAATACCGATTCCCGGGATATAAATATCAGTTCCTGTATAACTTTTAGAAGAATCAATCAAAGTCATCTGCCATGCCTTATAGGTTTTACCATTAAAGTCGTAATCAATTTTTTTTACATCATACATTTTTTTTCCAATCGAAGTCTCACCTTCTTCTTCCAAATGAGTAGCTATATTTATTTCTGCACTTTGAATTGTGTGCTCTTTGATATTTTGTTCAGAAGTATAATACATATAGTTTTCAAATTCAAACATAAGCCCCAGCTTGCTCGGAGTCGTAGTATCACTCATTTCTACATAGTACAATGTATATAATATTACAGGATTACTTTGGAAATAATATTCACCCTCTCTTTTGAATGTATAGTAAAATTGAACAGTATCATTATAACTATTACCGTAATAATCAGAATTAGTCATATACCACCTATTGCCGTCTGCAATGGGAAAAAGTGATTCAGATTGCTCATGAGGATTAGGTTTGATTGGATCATTATCTTCTCCGCAAGAGATGGCAAATAAAGTAAGTATTAAATATAAGACTAGTCGTTTCATATTTTTCCTGGTTGATAAAAATTGAATTTAGTGTATGCTAGTATTTGAATAAAAAGCACTACGCTGACCTTACTTAAAAGTTACATCTATGATTTTAAAAAGCTATCTATTCTAACCATTTCATCTCTGTGTTGTATTTATTCTCTAAATTTGATCAATGGAATAGAGTTATTTGAGTGTCTCTATTACTGAATAAAGGTTTCAGCTCTTATATTTTTTCGCATTCTTTCAGAATTGTATCCCATGCCTCTTTAACATGTCTTTCTTTAAGATAAGTCTGACCAGCAATTAAACGGATAACATAATCTCCGTTTAACTTGGTATGAGTCATATATAGTTCACCGGTTGAATTAATGTTTTCAAGGAGTTTTGAATTTAGTTCATTTAGCTCTTCTTGAGTTAGATTTTTATCAGGGACATATCTGAAGCAGATTAGATTCAAGTTTACCGGTGCAAGTATTTCAAATTTTGGATTTACTTCCATCTCTTTGGCAATATGCTGTACCCAATTAATTTGATTGCGAATTATGTGTTGCATCTTTTCAATGCCAAAGCTGCGAAGTACAAACCATAATTTTAAAGCTCTGAAGCGTCTTCCGAGTTGAATTCCCCAGTCGCGATAATTATTTACCATACTATCTGATTTAGTTTTCAAATATTCAGGTAAAATTTCAAAAGTTCTGATAAGTGCTTCTTTGTCTTTCACAAAATATGCTGTGCAATCGAAGTTAGTGAAAAGCCATTTATGAGGATTAAAAACATAAGAATCTACATGTTCTATTCCATCTATAAAATATCTTAATTCCGGTAATATCATTGCAGAGCCTGCATAAGCAGCATCTACGTGGAGCCATATTCCATATTGATCACAAATTTTTGCTATTTCACTTAGAGGATCTACTGCAGTGCTACCTGTTGTTCCTATGGCCGCCACCACAAAACATGGATTATATCCGTTGTGCAGATCATTTTTGATTTTGTTTGTCAAATCATTGACATCCATCGCATAATTTTCATCAGTTTTGATAAGCCTAAGTGAAGTTCTTCCAAAACCGGCAATTTTAACCGCTTTTTCTATAGAAGAATGAGCCTGCTCAGAGCAGTATACAGTAAATTTTTCTGTACCTTTAAAGCCTGAATTATTTATGTTGAATTCACTCATTCTCTCTCTTGCCGTGAGAAGTGCTACGAGTGTTGCAGTAGAAGCAGTATCTTGAATAACACCATCCCACTCTGCAGGTAATCCACACATTTCCTTGAGCCATTCCATAACTCTTTCTTCCAGTTCTGCAGCAGCAGGCGAGGTTTCCCAGATCATACACTGAGAAGCTAAGGCTGAGCTTAGGAAATCACCTAAAAGAGCCGGGTAGCTGCTGTTTGAAGGGAAATAAGCCATAAATTTAGGGTGCTGCCAGTGAGTAATGCCCGGCATTATAATTTCTTGAAAATCTTTGTATATATCAGCAAAATCTTCTGATTCTGTTGGAGCAGAAGTTGGAATTTTGTCTAATATATCACCTGGTTTTACTAAAGATTTAGGAGATAGTTTTTCGATATTTGTAAAATAGTCCGCAATTTCGTCTACCATCTGGTGCGCATACTTTCTAAAAGAGTTTATGTCCATTTTATTTTACCTTATATTATATGTTGTCGCTAAATATCCTTATTTTGCAGGAGAATCTCAAGTTATTTTTTATCAAAAATGATGAAATGTAAAACAATATGGCTTCCAGAAAAATACTAATAACTAATCACAGCTTGAATCAAACAACCGGCTCTGAAACTTATTGCTTCAATTTAGCTCAAAGGTTTTCAAAAGGAAATGATGTATATATCTGGACACCAAATCCGGGGCAGATGTCTGAAAAGATGAAAGCGTTTGCTACTGTATTGGAAGAACCTGGAGGTGAATTTGATTATATTTTCTATAATCACAATAATACTCAGTCTGCTGATTTTAAATCTGACTGTAAGATCTTCACAATTCAGGGAATATTTCCAAAGCTTGAACAGCCACCAGCAGGAATGGATGCTTATGTTGCAATTTCTGAAGAGATAGCAGAGTTCCACAAAAAATTGAATCCTGTTGTGATTAGAAATGGTGTAGATATTGATTTGTTTAATTGCAATTCTTCTGCTGAAAAAAAGAAGAATGTTCTTTTTTCAAGTAATTATAGGTCTAAATTTCAAAATACATTGCGAATGGCTTGCTGGAGTTTAGGATTAAATTATCGAAGAATAGGTGATAAAAATCAAAAGCTTGATGTTTTGCCTGATTTGAAATGGGCCGATATTGTTGTGGGACTGGGAAGAACTGCTTTAGAGGCAATGAGCTGCGGAAAAAAAGTTATTATAGCAGACAGAAGAAGTTATAGCGATCAGGGAATGGATGGTTTTGTCTCGCAGATTAATGTAGATGAAATTTGTAAAAACAATTTTTCCGGAAGAAGATATAAAAAAGATATTACTTTTAGCAGTATTAGGAATGAACTAAAACAAGCAATCAAAGATACAAGTCACTGGGAAAGGGAATACATAGCAGAGAATTTTAACATTAATAATGTAATTCAAAAATACATAGAATTAGCAGAAGGTGTATTACAGACTAAAGGGCAGCAATAAGTTTAAACTTCATATTTTCATACGAGAATCCTTCCAGAAGTGATATATCAGGATTTGCATTTTGAAGATAAAAAGCTTCATCCTGTGCCAGCCTTTGAGCTAACCGGATTGCTTTTTCAGTGTCAAATTCATTATCAAGAGTAAGTTCCGGGAATAGAGTTTCGCCATGACCTGTGGATTTAGTTGTTATAATTGGAATACCTAAAGTTGCAGCATCCAGCACATACCTAGCCCAGGTATATCTATCATCCAAATTGATCCAAAAATAAGTTTTGCTTAGCTCTTTAAAGTAATCTTTCAAAGAGTAAGCTCGCTTAATATTTAAATCTTTGTCTTTATAATACTCTCTTGCCAAGTCCATTCGGACGTTACCGTTAATAGTATTGTATTTTTTCAGCATTGCAGGAATATTTCGAATAGTTCTGTGTTCGCGCTCTTCTATGCCGAAGTAGGGGAGACCACTTTCTTTTGCAACTAAGTGATCATTCCATCTTTTTAAAAGCATGGGAGCTATGAATACTTCTTTTTTTCTATCCTTTATTTCTTTGCGCAATTTGTAGACATTTTCTACAGGGTATGGCACACCTATGTATTCAGATCTGGTTGAAGTTATAGATTTGAATAAAGGCAAGGAGTGTTTATTTATCACATTTATCAAATCGGAAGCATCGAAAATATCTTTTATATGCTTCATTGGGCGCAGATATTCTTTAGCACAGCCTTCAATCAGAGAAACCCATTTTACTTTCGAGTTCCTTCCCAAGCAAAGCTGAGCAAGTTTTTCCTGATATTTAGGAGGGAAGTCTGTATTGCCAATTACAATATCAAATTTATTTACATAATCCTGAGTGCAATCGTAGATATTGCAGAACTCACCTTCAAATGCGTATACCCAAGCTTCTATGCCAGTCATAAAGTCTCTATGCTGTGGTCTTTCAGAAGCTTTGTATCTGCCGAGATTTTCGCCTAAAACTAATACTTTCGGATTGTGCATAAAAATCAGAATGATAAATAAACAGATATAGATATAAGCAAAAAGTCCTGGATTTAATAACCCAAGACTTTCCAAATTAGTGGTACACCCGAAAGGATTCGAACCTTTAACCTTCTGATCCGTAGTCAGATACTCTATCCAGTTGAGCTACGGGTGCAACCTTGTCAATTTTTTAAGCAGTCTTCAATGAATCCACAAATTTTTGTAGAGAAGACTTGCGGTTAGCAGCAGCATTTTTGTGTATAATGTTTTTGCAGCTAACTCTGTCTAGCAATCGAGTAGCAACTCTGAATTTTTCGAAAGCTTCTTCATAAGTTTTAGCTTCGCGAACTTCTTTGATAGCATTCTTAACCATTTTTTTGTTAAGTCTGTTATAGAGCTTACGTTTTCTCGTTTGTCTAATTCTTTTAATCGCTGATTTGTGATGAGCCATGTCGTCTTCTATATTTTAACTATAAAATCAATCACTTTTTTTAAGAATCACAAATTTATACAATTTTTACTATCTATGCAAGAGATTTTTTTGTCCAACTGTCAAAATTGAGTTCTTAATTGCTGCCATCACTGTTTTGACAGCTCACAAATATAAGCAAGTTTATTATATCTACAAAATATTTTAAGTCTTGTGGAAAAGAAAAGAATTTTGTCCCGTGCGCCTTTATTGTTTATTTTTGTTTATAATAATATAGACGCCTTCTACGTTAGCAAAACATCAATACAAAAAGAAGGAGGGCTTATGCTAAAAGAACTTCTAAAACCGGAAATAAAAGAGCTGATAGCCAAAAGACAGTGGAATAATCTGAAAGATGTCCTTGTTACCTGGCCTGCTCCCGAAATTGCCGACCTATTATTAGACATAGATAAAACCGATAGAGTGTTTATTTTTCGCTCGCTCCCTCGTGACATCTCTGCTGACATCTTCGCATACTTAGAGCATGAGCAAAGAGACAGTTTACTGCATGACATGACGGATCATGAAACTAGACATTTGCTGGAAGATTTGCCTCCGGATGATAGAACTGAACTGCTTGAAGAATTGCCTGCCAAAGTTACAAGAAGAATGCTCAATCTGCTTTCTCCTGAAGACTTGATTGAAGCCAGGCAGCTTCTGGGATATCCGGAAGATAGTATCGGGCGTCAGATGACTCCTGACTTCGTGGCTGTAAGGCCGGACTGGAGTATTGGAAAAGCTCTTGCACATATTAAACAGTTTGGGAAAGATAGTGAGACTATTTACAGGATTTATGTGACTGATAAAGATGGCAAATTATTGGACGATATTTTGCTCCGATCATTTATCATTGCCAATGAAAATAAACCTGTATCTTCTCTGATGGATTATAATGTAACAAGTATTTCTGCATTTGACGACCAGGAAGAGGCTGTTCGTAAAATGGAGAAATATGATTTATTTGCAATACCTGTTGTGGATTCTGTTGGTATGCTTGTTGGTATTGTTACATTTGATGATGTTTTAGATATCTCTGAAGAAGAGGCTACGGAAGATATTCAGAAACTTTCTGCGATCAACCCGGTCGAGCAGTCATACTTGAGTGCAAGCATTCAAAAATTATGGATTAAACGTTTGCCGTGGCTGCTTACATTGCTTCTAACCAGTATTGTTACTGCTTATGCAATGCAGACATATAATGAACTGATTCAAAAAGTAGCTTTACTTTCTAACTTTATTCCGCTTCTGATTGGTACAGCAGGTAACTCAGGTGCTCAATCTGCCACTTTGATTATTCGCGCTTTATCTCTGGAAGAAGTGACATTTGCAAACTGGTTTAAGATTTTGATGAAAGAACTACGAGTTGGTCTGCTGCTTGCAGGTGTCTTAGGACTATTGACATTTGTAGTTGGTTTTATAATAAGTAGTTATGATCCTGTTTTGATTAGTTTTTCAGGTCAGATTTATTTCTCTATGACAGTTAGTTTGTCAATATTTACAATGATAATACTAGCCAACTTAGTCGGAAGTATGCTTCCACTGGTGCTATCCAAAATGAAACTGGATCCGGCTGTAATTTCTAATCCACTTATATCAACATTGGCCGACGTATCAGGTATTCTGATATATTTTACAGTCGCAATGTGGCTTCTTGGCGAGATAATGAATAAACTATAAAGTCACACAAAGATAAAACCCGGCTGCCTAATTTGTATATTTGGAATTAGGCAGTTTTTTTTTTGATCAATCTTATTTGAAAATATCATTTTGTCTCAAAAACATTTACTTATATTTGTATATGTTTCAAAATCATTATGTTAGAAATGTTTAAATATATATTGCTTCTGCTGATTTTTCTGCTTCCGAATATGCTTATTGGGCAGGAAGAAAACAATTCCGCTTTATTATCAGATTCCACATATCAACAATATAAAATTGATGATAACACCATATATCTATATAAAGAGCCAAAATCATTTGAGTTTATTACTAATGTACCTGGTGATTTTGTTGATTTTTATGATAGAGGTTTTTCCTCTGAGTTATGGCCTGAATATTCCATAATTGCCGGATCTACAGCACTATTGTGGTATTATGATCAGGATTTACTGGATAAATCTCAGGAGTTAGGTAGAGATCTCGGATTAGGTAATACAGATAAAACAACGACTTATATTTCGGCAGGTGATCTTCCAATCTTCAGGGGGCCTTCGGACTGGGGGTCTGCTATGTACTTTATTGGTGACGGTTGGACTCATCTTGGTTTTTCTTTAGGTTTTTATACTTATGGTCTAATTGATGATGATAATCGCGCACTTCAAACTGCTTCTCAAATTGCTCAGGGAATGCTAACAACCGGTATAGCCACTCAAGTTCTGAAACATGTATTTGGAAGGCAAAGCCCTTATGTTTCTACAGAAAAAAGAGGGAAATGGGATTTATTCCCTGATCAGGTTGAGTATCATAAACACGTTTCCTCTTATGATGCATATCCTTCCGGGCATATTGCTACTGCGATGATGACACTTACAGTTATTGCAGAAAACTATCCTGAATACACCTATATACGCCCTGTAGGCTATTCTTTAATGACCTTATTAATGTATCAGATGATGAACAACGGAGTGCACTGGGCTAGTGATTATCCATTAGGTATTGCAATTGGATATCTAATGGGAAAAATAGCTGTTGATAATGGCAGAAAAATTGTTAAATTAGATGGTGTTCAAGATCAAACATGGTTAGATAAAATTGAAATAACTCCTTCAATTAATCTATTGGGTGGTCTGAGCTTAAATTTAACTTATCCGTTGTATTAGATTTGATTTTAAAATGAAACTTGTGTTTTTGATTCTGGCTTTTTTTGTATGTCTCAGTTCTAGAAGTTTTTCGCAGTTTAATGTAGAAAAAACAGGAGATATCGTTCAACTGGCTCTTCCTGCAGGAGCTTTCGCCATTACTTGTATTGATGGTGATTCATACGAGAATTTTCTTTATAGTATGATAGCGACACAAGTTATAACCCACACAGTAAAAAGAACTATCAATAGACAAAGACCTAACGGTGGCGATTATTCGTTTCCTTCAGGTCACACTTCCTGCGCATTTCAGGCAGCTTCTTTTTTATATTATAAATATGGATGGGAAGTAGGCGTTCCGAGTCTTGCTTTGGCCGGTTTTGTAGGCTGGTCCAGATATTATGCAAATAAGCACTATATAAGTGATATTCTGGCTGGTGCCGCTATCGGTGTATTTATGTCATATATCTGTCTGGAAAAAGATGTAAGAATTTTTACCAGTTCCAAAAAAATTGAAGATCAGGATGCTTATGCATTGAATTTTCAGTTATCATTCTGATTAAGAATAATCAAAATTTTGTTTTTTAATCCCGGTTTGACTTGAATAAGTTCAATCGGGATTTTTTTGTATTAATTACAGTTGATTTCATTTTGATTACATGTATTGTTATATATAAAATTAAGCATGAAAAATTGTAACATAAAGTTTATATTGCCGTAATTATAGTATACTAATTACTGATATATAGTTTTTTTTTAGAATTAAGGAATTTAAATATGAAACAACTAACTCTGTTTTTATTACTGACTCTATTTATCATCTCATGTGGAGATGATTCTGCAATAGTTACAAAATCAGATATAATTCCGATTGATAAGTCGAAGCCATTATATGTTCTGGAGGATGGTGCTAAGTTTTATTACGAGTATACAATTACTGAGGATGGAGTAGATTCACTGTATCTACAGTGTACTTCATATATAAATAAGAAAAGTTATGAATATGAAGGTAATCCTGTGGATGTCTTTCTAGAAACCTCCACATTTTTAGACCGTGATACAACCAATAATGTTGGATACTGTTTCAGTTTTCAAGATTATATCTATTATACTGTTGCTTCCAACTTTGACAATGGTAGTATAATTAAAGCTAGAAAGTATTTTGTTAACAAACTCGAAAATAAAGGTAGTTTTCCATTGAATGATGTGACTTGTGAGGCTTCTATCGATGAATTTGAGCTTGATGGAGTAAAGTATGAAGCTTGGAAAATAGTGTATAACTTGAACAATGGACTTGAGCATTGGGTTAAATTTGTACCTGGAATTGGTAGAGTAGAAGAATACATGAAATCAGGAGGTCCAACAATGAAAAATAAACTCTATAAATACGAACTAAACTAATCTAAAAAGGATACCGAAGCATGAAACAACTAGCTTTATTCTTATTATTGACTCTATTTGTTATCTCATGTGGAGATGATTCTCCTATTGAATCTAAAACAGAAGTTATTCCGATGGACAGAACAAAAACTCTAAATGTTTTACAGGAAGGAGCTAAGTTTTATTTCGAAAACACAGCTATAGAAGAAGGAAATAAGGAATCTTATAGAACATGTATTGAATACAAAGACAAGGAAACTTATCAATTCGAAGGAGAATCGGTTGATGTTTTTTATAAGACTACTACTATTTTAGATAATAATGAAATCAAGAATAGTGGCTTGTATTTTTTTTATAAGGACTATGTTTATAATACTGTTACTTCTAAATTAGTGAAAGGAATTATTAGAGAAGCTAGAATATATGCTATCAATAAGCTAGATGAAGTGGGAGATTTCTATATTGATGACATGCATTTTGAAGCCTCAATTGATGAATTTGCGTTGGATGGGAAAAGGTATGAAGCTTGGAAGATAGTATTGGATTATGGAGTAGATGAAGGAGAGCATTGGATTAAATATGTACCCGGCATTGGTTTAGTTGCCGAATATTTCCAGATTGATGGTTCAATTTTAAAACAGGAACTATATAAATACGAACTAAACTAGTTCCTTAAATATAAATAGATATAAAAAAACTCGGCTATAAACATTATAGACGAGTTTTTTTTATAAATAAAAGACTTTTTCAATATCTAAAATCCGATGCCGAATGCTACACCATAAACTGTGTATACTGTGCTTTCAATTATATCTGCACTTATGGTAGGTGTGATAGAGTACTGATTAAAATGGAAGTCATATCCTGCACCGAATCTCACAAAAAAGTGAGAATTTGAGTGTGATATATTTTCTTCTTCTGCAGTTGCTGCGTCTTCAGCCAAGATAGTACTCATTGGTTTTAAGCTATGAGTTTGAGTATCCCCGGTCTCGGTTGTAAGATGGTCAGTTGTATGCGAACCACTTGATGTTATATATCCCGGAGCAAAAAACACTTTAAGCTCTTTCCACGGGTGAATAAAAAGCGGCATAGCTGCAATATATTCTGTATGCTCTGCCATCACCATTTCACCTATGAATCCAATTCCAACATTAGGAGTTGTATGTAAAAATCTATATTCGTAATCTATTCCTGCAGTAAAATTGAATTCGAAAGGAATAGAAGTATCACTTGTTCCTCCGAGGAAAATACCTGCATGGTGCGGATGAGTACCTTCGTGTCCGTGTTCTTCAGCAGCTTCGGCAAAACTGAAGCTGCAGATGATAAGTGCTATGATCAGAAAAAAGTGTTTCATATTATGCCCCTTTTTTTCTTATGAAAAGGAAGATAACTCCACCTGATAATAAAGCTACTAAGGCTATGAAACTACCCATATAAATCATACCGGGAGTTGAAAATAGTCCTTTTTCAATAGCGGGTACTTCGAATTTATTCATGTCTGTTGGGCCGTCTTTTTTATCTTTTCCTGATTTGATTAAATTCTCTTCGTCAGGGTGATGTCCAAGCCAGCGTACTTTCCCGGATTCAATATCATAGATGGCGCCAATAACGGCAAGTTTACCACTTTTAGTCAAATCTCTGGCATCCTTAGAAAAATGGTATAAATCACTAATAGATTGCCATACATTTTCTTCTATTGCATAAGGAACAAGTTCTTTATCTTTTAAGTGGTGATATTTAGCTTCTGCTTTTTTAACAGCAGGGACGATGTTATCTACAAGTGCCGGGATATTACCATGAACATGATCTTTCATGGTTACGGCAGTCACCGCTCCACAGCTTGTATGCCCCATCACAACCATTACCGGAGTGCCTAAGTGGGCGATCCCATATTCGATAGAGCCGATTTCGTCTACATCACTTACGTTACCTGCAACTTTGATAACAAATAAATCTCCGATACCCTGATCAAAAAGAATTTCAACCGGAACTCTTGAATCTGAGCAAGCCATTATTGTAGCGAATGGTTTTTGACCATTGGTGCTATTATTATAACGCACGCCTTCGTCTAATCTCGGGTGTACTGAATGGCCGCTAAGAAAGCGCAGGTTTCCTGCTTCAAGCTTTTCTAAAGCTATTTTAATAGCCGGATTATTCTCTTCCTTAGGTGCTACATGAGTTTCTTCAGAATGTTCGCCATTGGAGCTGTCATGGGATTCGGTATGTTCTGATTCTGCATGAGTGTCATGCTGTTCAGTTTCAGAATTTGCAAAAACCAGGCAAGGAACGAATAACATTAGAAATAGTAAGTTAGCGATTTTCATATATTTTCTCCGGTTTAGAATAATCTTTCCATTTTAATATAGAACTTAAGTAAGTAGAAATATTTTAAAAGTACAAATATTACAAATTCAGCAATATAGTTTGCTATTAAGAGTAAAGCTTTATGCCAGTATATAATTCTTAAGTAAAAAAAAGATACATCTCTTAAGTTGCAAACTTAGAGGAAAAAAGTAAAAAAATCGCAAAATATTTTATTTTACTTTAATACTATATAAATCGAAGATAGCAGTAAAATATTTGAAATATTGCTATGCAGTAATAATCCTACAAAATATTATTTTCAATAAGTTAACCACTGTTATATCATCAAATCTGATGAATATCGAAGATAATGTATTCATTTTATATCGGCATATAAACGAAAGATCATTATAATTATAACACAAAATTAATTAGGTATATGGCAAAATGCAGTTAACTTTGTATATATCGATGAAATTATATCAATCTGCTAAAGATTGATTCTTTATTTCTTATAATTGGACAACAATCATTTTTCTTGCCAATTTATATTATGTTTGGGAGATAGTATGGAAAAATTTCAAAACTACATCAATGGGCAGTGGGTAGACGCTGTTTCAGGTAAAACATTTCAGAACATTAACCCTGCCAATTTAGAAGACACAATTGGCGAATTTGCTCTTTCAGATCAAGCCGACGTAGATAACGCAGTTAAAGCAGCTCGTGAAGCATATAAAACATGGAAAAAAATCCCTGCACCTAAAAGAGGTGATTTGCTTAAAAAAGCAGGCGATATTTTTGTTCGTCGCAAAAAAGAATTAGCTAAAATCATGACTCGTGAAATGGGTAAACCAACTTTCGAGACTGAAGGTGACGTGCAGGAAGCTATTGATACTGCTTTCTATTCTGCAAGTGAAACACGCCGCTTATTTGGCTTCACAGCACCATCTGAAATGGACAACAAAATGAATATGTCTTTCAGAACACCTATTGGTGTTTGTGGTATTATCACTGCATGGAACTTCCCTGTTGCTGTTCCATCATGGAAAATTTTGCCGGCATTAGCTGCAGGTAACACTGTTGTTTATAAACCTTCTAAAGAATCTCCACACTCAGGTGTAATCTTTGCAGAAATTTTAGAAGAAGCAGGCTTACCTAAGGGCGTATTTAACTTATTAACCGGTAAAGGTTCTATGGGTAACCTTATGGTTGAACATCCGGATATCGATCTAATTGGTTTCACTGGTTCTACTAACATTGGTTTCCAAATTGGTGAAATTTGTGGTAAAACTAATAAAAAATGCTCACTTGAAATGGGTGGTAAAAATGCTCAGATCGTGATGGCTGATGCAAACATGGAATTGGCTGTAGAAGGTGCATTATGGGGCGCTTTTGGTACTACCGGTCAAAGATGTACAGCAACTTCACGATGCATCGTTCACGAAGATGTTTATGATGAATTTTTAAATACAATGAAAGCAAGAGCTGAAAAATTGAGATTAGGTTATGGTTTACTTCCTGAAACAGAAGTTGGCCCGGTAATTCATGAAGGTTCTTTGCAAAATTGTTTGAATTATATAGATATAGCACTTAAAGATGGTGGTAGATTAGTAACAGGCGGTAAAAGAGCTACAGAAGGTGACTTAGCTAAAGGTTGTTTCCTAGAGCCTACAATTATTGCTGATGTGACTAAAGATCATACAATCTTCAATGAAGAAATTTTTGGACCTGTTCTAGCAGTAACAAAATGTACATCATTGGATGAAGCGATTGAATTGCAAAACCATTGCGAATTTGGATTGTCTTCAGCTATCTTTACTCGTGACGTAAATGCTGCATTTAAAGCTATCAGAGATATAGAAGCCGGAATCACTTATATCAATGCTCCAACAATCGGTGCTGAAGCTCACATGCCATTTGGCGGTGTTAAAGGTACAGGTAATGGTCATAGAGAAGGTGGCTGGACAGTATTTGACATCTTTACAGAATGGAAAACTGTTTATGTAGACTATTCTGATTCACTTCAAAGAGCTCAGATAGATAACTACGACGATTAATATCGTTTTCCTTTATATATATTGTGTGAGCCGTAGGGAAATACCTCCCTACGGTTTTTTATTTTTAAATCGAGTAATGCGAAACCCTGCATATTAAATCGCGTATATTATAAAGTAGCATATCTAAGAAATAAATCTCTTCAGATATAAGGATTTTAAACATGAGTCAGCAACAAAATTCTACTTTATCTTCCTCCAGTTTAGAAACAAAATCGTTTGAATATGATTATAGTGATTGTTTTACTCACTATCTCACTAATACCGGAATGGAAAGAGACTTAGATATATATGATTTTGCAGAAGCATTCTTTAAACCCCCTCCAATTTGGTTCCAATTCTTTTGGAACTTAAGAGATAGATTAGTTTCACCGTTTAATTTGAAGACTGGTGTAAAGAATAAAAACCATGATAAGCCACAAAAAAATAACAAGTGGGAGGTAGGTTCTCAAGTCGGTTTTTTCAAACTTTACGAAGTCCTGGGAAACGAGATGGTTTTAGGAGAAAATGATAAACATTTAGATTTTAGAGTGATTCTTAAATATGAAAAGGTCAAGGAAAATGAAAGCTGCAGTGTTACAACTTTAGTTAAATACAACAATAGTTTAGGTAAAGTATATTTTTTCTTTGTGAAACCGTTTCACAGGTTGTTTGTTCCGAAACTAATAGCTTATAATTTAAAAAAACTATAATGTCAAAATCTAATTAGCATAAAAAAAAGCTCCGTTTCAATTAGAATCAGAGCTTTTATATATCTAAGGAATATTGAAATGCTTATTTGAAGTAAATATAATAATAATCAAATCTTTTTTTAACAGCTCCTTTTGGATCTGCGATAATCTCAGCAGTCATTTTACCTGTATTATCATAAATATAAGAGTAAATGTTACTCACATTGCCGTTTATTCCAATTTTATAGTATTTTATTGAATTATTTGGTAAATAAACAATACTATCTTTACTCAAATTTTCAACATCAGCAGTTTGATCTACACCACCCTCAATTTCATAATAGATTTCAGTAAGTTCACCATGCTTGTTATATTCGTTTTTATAAGTCTTAGTAGTAGATTTACCAGTTGATAAATCATTACGTTTAGATTGAGTAAGATGGCCATATTTGTTATAATCGAAGGACCAGCTTACTTGTAATTCTCCATCATTGCTATATTGCTTCTTTTCAACCAATTTTGAATCATTGAAGAAGTATTTTATTTTAGAGTTTTCAATTACATTTCCGGAATGGTCATATCGAATATGCTGCTCTGTAGATTGATTATCATCATAGCTGTAAATGGATTTAGAAGTGGTGTCTGAATTCCGGTCAAATTCAACAAAGAGTAGCACATTGCCGTTTCTATCAAATTCTCTATAGTAAATTTTTCTCTGTTTATTAGCAGAAATAACATCAGATTCCCATTTTTCTTCAATTTGAACAATATCAGGCGAATAGGCTGAATTAACAGGGTTTTCTGACATATTACACGACACCAGAATAGATGCTGTAATCAGTAGAATACTATTTAGAATTTTATTATGCATATGTGTTTCCCGGCTTTCTGACACTTTGTAAGAAGTTACACAAAATCTTTATAAATGTCAAGTTAAATATACAAACGGTCAAAATATTTATGTATTTCAGCATGGGTTAAATATTAACCTCAAACTCATTAGGAGTGAAGCCATAGTTTTCAATCCAATATTCTTTTGTAAATGTTATTTTACCTGAATTTAATAATTGGATATCTCTGTTCCATATCTTTTCCATATCTGCATTTTGTCTGATTATAGCAAAAACAGGTGCCGAAAATTTAGAAAAATTCAAAGAAACTATCATGCCAATTAGGTCATTTAATATTTTCTCTACTAAACCTATATCTGAGTGAATGATTTCTTCTCGAACTTTAAAATGTGTTTCGGCAGCCGCTAAAGAACCTCCATCTAATTCTGTTGTTAAAGTCTGAGATAAAAGAGCTTTTGATATTTCAGAATTACAGTGTTTAATCATTTGATGAAATAACTCAGCAGAACTGGATTTATTTGTTTCTTTCATTTCAATAGTAATATCTTCCGGAGTAACAATCACATTTTCATCTGACATTTCGCCAAGAACTTCTGCGAGCTTGTTCACTTCATCCTGAGATGCACCTCTTTGGTACTGAGCCACTACTGAAGGCATACCAAATTTTTCTATATAGTTGACCCAAAATCTCATTCCGCCATTTTTGAAAGTTGCAGGCCAAAAACATTTAGCAAGAAGTGATTCACCATAAGGTTTGCTTGCACTCTGTTCATAAATGGCAACTAAAAACTTATATTCAGGAAGTTCTTGATTTTGAGTGTTAGCAGGACTTTTATAGTATATTTTATTGTTGTTACCGATTGTAAAATATTCCTGCTGTCGTGGCTCAATTTTTTGAGGAAAATATTTACCATTTTCCTTTTTCCAAATTATTTCAAATATTTGAAAGCCATAAAGAGGTGCTTCAAGAATATTTCTTATTAAGCCTTGGAGATCCAATTTACCAAGAGCGTATTTTACAAATTTGTAGACATTTTTATCCGAACTGTCTTGTCTAATTTGTCTTTCCAATGAAAGTACGCCGGCTTTTCTGGATTGAATGCAGCTTCTGATATGCGGATCATTAGTTAGATTTCTGACTGCATCATAACCTTTGTTGCGTAAAATTTTATCAGGATTGGGTAGCATCCCTAAATGTTTAAAAAAACTGACGGAGCCACCCCTGCTGATGAGTTCTTTTGTAAGAGTTTTCATTTATTTCTCCATTGATTTTATAGTGTAACCAGTCACAAATCCTCCAAAAATTAGTAGTGGATCATACCACCAGGGGCTTTTTTTTATAGTATTTTGTGAGAAATTTATAGTATGGGTTATCAAGGTATCCTGAGCTCTGGCAATACGCATAGATATTAGGTTTTCAGGGAAAGTGTAATAACATTTAATTGTGTCTCTTTTGACAATGGTGTCCATGGAAGCAATAAATGGCTTCGTTTGAATAATTGTATCCCTAATGTATTTGATTTTAGTTTGAACCTTTTCTATCACAATAGGTTCTGGTGTAATTACTTTATAGATTGTATCTCTGTAAATGGCTAACTTAGATGTTGATGTATTCGTTGTTAAATCAAAGCTATAGAATATCAGCCCGCCTATAATAATGCCTAAGCAAACTATTCCGAAATCTTTCATATAAGCACCTCGTATTCTATTAGTACGCCAATGCTCAGAAGTTTTGCAGGCAAATGATTATCCTTTATGTTAACTGAAAGAACGTCTCCAATATTTAGCTCCTTTTTTGATAGTTGGATTTCACCCTTACCTCTAAGTATCTGAAGATCTTCGTAGATTATGTCATTATTCAATAGTATATCACAAAATAAAGTATCTCCTTCTTCAAGAGAAAAGAGAATGGCTTTAATTCGCACAGAGGCTTCTCCTGGTAAACAAGGAAATTGAGATCCTAATTTAATCTTTTCACCGGACTGAAGGTTTATAGAATTAAGATAAGAAAAATCGCATATCTTATGAAGTGTCAGGATGATATTACTAGACATCAGCTCATTCATCTTTACAATTTTTTTTGCATATCCATCTTCGCTATCTTCAATAAGCACAATATCTTCTGAGTGTATCGTTGATTTTTGCTGGAAAGCATTGAAATCACTAGGTTCTCTATTTAATTGTTTAAGGTTATCAACATTTGAAAGACCTATACTGTCTTTATTAAGATTGTGTGGATTATCGTTGTTTAGTAAGTGTGCAGTTAGTTCAGGATTTTTTGGTTCATAATCGAGTTCATGTGAATGATGGATATCGGACTTATCAGAAAGTGCATTTGATAAATCACTTTGGTTTGATAAAACTCCCGAGATATCGCCCCATTTAGAAATAATTTCAACTTCTTCTGTTTGCGGCGACGGAATAAATCTTATTGGCATGTTAATATTCCTCCAGATATAGAACTGCGTTTAAGATACCAGCTGTAATATTATTTGATGTGTATCTAATTCGACAAAATTTACTGATTTTACTTATTAAAGCAATTTCTGCATTGTTTCGATTATCTGTGATATCTACATTGATGCTGATTCCTCCAGTAAAAGAATGTTGGTTGTTTGAAAATTCAAGGTTTATGGTTCCATTAGGAGTTCCTGTAATATCAAACCAGCTAACTTGAATTGAAACAGCATTGTAAACTGATTTGCCATTTATATTTTTATCAGATGTTTCAAACCATTTACTGGTAAAAGATGTACTCATTGAAGCATTTTTGCACAAGTATTTAATCATTTTCCACCTCTGTTGAAAATCCCACAAGACCTAATACTTTAAGCCTGCCCAGAATATGATATAAATTGCGTCTTTTTTTGAATACACCTTCTTTATTACCTTTTTTAGTATTAAATGCAATAGTATTGACCCAACCTTTTGGTTCTATGTCATATATCCTTTCAATATGGCCTCTCCAGGAATTTGCAAATCTCCAAATAATCAGATCATGTTTTTGGGGAATATTTGCAGTGAGAGTGCCATTCCTTTTAGCAAAATTGAAGATTCTAGTTGCGACCCCTGTTTTGGGAATGGGTACATCATTTTTGCTTTTGGCGGCTTTATCAAAACAATAATAAACTCCTGCGGCACAATAAGGACTGCCTTTAGGTAAATTTATATAATCTGTATATTTTAAAACTTTACCAAGGTTATTACCTGTTTCCAAAGTACCAATTTGCTTCATCGCAGTATCTAATGATGCATTAAGTAAATATTTTTGACAAGGGATTGAGTACCTTTCTAAAGCGTAAAGACTTGCAGAAAAAGTGATAAGTAATAAAATCTTAAAAATATATTTCATTTTGAGATCTCCTTAAGTAATAATAAAGAAAATGAGTGTATTCATTATTGCACGAAATATACTCCTAATATGACCATACCTACTGATAAATGGACTCCAAGAGCCATTTGTCCGATATTAATTTCCGGCAATACTTTCAATAAAATTGAAGCAGATCTATAAATCAGCCAGAGGCAAAATGCTTCAACAAGAAGAACTATCAGCATTGTCTTCAATTCTGCCAGATTTGGGAATATCAGTAGTAGTATGATTGCTGCGAAAGATAGTAATATTATTTCGCTGGCATATTCTTTCAGGTGAATCCATAGAGACCGGGCTAAAAGCCCGATCCCTGAGGATATCTTATTTGAGATATTCTTTAAAATCATCTAAAGTTTCCTTTTCAAAAGTGATAGTTTTATTATCTGAATTTGTAAGAATCAAGGATTGTTCAATATCCATATCTTTTTCAATTTGCTTAGGCAGATCAACTTTTCCGTTTTTAATATCCTTGAGAAGTTGAAATGCATTAAGTTTTCTCCAAACAACTGTGTTAGGTACACCAGCATCTGTATAAGCGTAGTCATATAAATAAGCCAAAGTAATATCAACAGATAGCTTGTTTACTAATGAATCCGGCATTAATAGAGGAGTTTGGTACCGTGAGTCCAGATTACTGTCAATTATTGCATCTGCATAGTCTCGGTGTTTTCTCAGTTGAAGGACATCATAACTGCCTCCACAAAGATTACTTAATTCAGCATAAGAAAATTCAAGTAGCAAATCGTTTTCATCTGAATAAGGCATTTAAGACCTCTTTGCTTATACAACTAATTTAATTTTTATAACTCCAGCTGAAGAACAGGAACTCATTGCAATTCCGTTAACTATTTCACCTGTTGTTGCTGCTTTTGCTTTCCCCAGTTCATCACTGCTAATTTCAGTTCCTTTAGAGATCGCTGTACTTGTTTCAATAAGCATAGTACCAAGTGTTTCAATGGTAACCTGTGTATTTTGATTTGCCGTAAGCGAGCTTACGCCAAGAGCTCTTTCACCTAAAGTGCAGATTTCACCTAAATAATTAATAAAGCGGAACTTTGGTATTACTTCTGCAGCTTTAATACTGATTGTTAGTGCTGAATTATATGTTTGATTGGTAATCATTTTAAACTCCTTATGAATGATAATTAGTATTTGCAATAAGGAACCCAGCGTCTTTTCCAGTGATCTGTACTGAAAAGTTATCAGTAGCTCTAATAACCTTAACTTTACCTCCATTTTCGTAATAAGTATCTACTTCTGGAAGTCCTTTTCTTTGAAAAGTATATCCAAAGGAAGGGTTATATTCTGAACGCTCACTATTTTGATCAACATATGCTAAAATGATATTGTCTTGCCAAATATCGTTCATGGTATTGCCATCAGGGGAATAAACAGATGTACCAACTATGATATTATCTATATCATACATCTCTTTAAGGATATTTACGCTTATAGAAAGATGACTGTTGTATCGAATTTTACTTGTCATACTATTGTGCATTAAAATTTTTCGTAATGCTGCATCACCCAAAACCATAACATTTGGATACTTGCCAATCTTTTTGCGAATAGCATCTTTTCCCTGATTAATCCATGTTAGCGTATCTACAGAGCTGGTAGGAGAGTATATTGAATCAGATTCATTACTGATGACAAGTTTCATATCGGCATCAAAATTATCTGTGTTTTGTACCAGATCTGCAGCTGCTTTTTCTCTACCTGTTAGAAGTATATCTAATAATTCCTTCGTGCTACGCTGTTCGTATCTGAAAAAATCACTGCTCTCTTCTTCTTCTAAATAATCTAATGCAATTTCGACATCTCTTTCATTTGTGTTAAAATCCATCATTACGATATCTTCTGGTGGTATGCGGTTTGATGATGCTCTTAAGGCCCTTTCTGTGTCTCGCATAACAAATGAGTTTTTGGAGAATACCGGAATTTTACCTTTCATTTTATTTACTTCAACAATCGGAAATAAATGTTGCGCTATAAAGGCATTGTTTGAATAACCATGAGCTATTGTTGTTAATACAGGATCAACCATTCTTAGAGAATCTAATCTTGTGTTCGACATATTTATCTTCCTTTTTAAAATGTATAATTTGTTGTTGATAGGATTACTGCTTCTTCGTAACTAAGTGAAGAATCTTTTGACTGAAGAGCTTTGGCTTGTTTGTGTAGGTTTAATCTTTCAGGTTCTACTTCAGAATCATCAAACTTATCTTCTTTTGAAAAGTCAAAACTAAATTCTAAATCTGATTTTTCAGGGTTTATTGAGCTAAACATATCTTGTGTATGTTCGAGTAGATCAGTACCATGTTTGTAATCATATTGGTAGACAATCTCTAATAAGTCTTCTACGACTGTCCGATGACTTGGTTTGATCTTTAAACCTTGATTTATATCAGTCAAAGTATTTGCAAATTCAGAAAATTCCTGTCTCCTCATATTTAATTCTAAATCTTTGATTTGCTCACGGAGTTCCATATTCTCTCTATCTGCATTATCGAATAGATTCTCTTCTATTTCTACTTCTGAGAATTCTTGAGTATCAGCAAACTGCACAGGCTCTAAACCTTTGACAGCAGGTGACGCTGCCCCTAGAAAGCCAACATGCCTTAAAAGCATATTTGGATAGAGTGCTATTGATACTTTTTTGTATCTACCTTGTTTGATTTCTTCAGAAAACTCAAGACTCATGTCTTTAACTTTAGCTAAGAGAGTATTGTTGCGGCGTGCTAAGCGTTCTACCCATCCAAAAGCCGGAGAATCAGTCTTAGGATGTCCTTTGACTATTGGAGCTAGAAATGCATCACTGTTTTCTATTTTAGAATTGTATGCATAAACTATAGCGTCCAAATTTTCAGCGCTATATTCTTTTTTGTTGCCGGAGGAGTCTGTATGCTTTCCGGTTTTAAATACTTCGATCCACATAAGATGTACCTTGTAATTGTTCAAAATTTTGCTGCAGCATTTAAGTCAATTACAAAGTAGCATTTCGATAAACCACTAAAAGAAAAGCGTTTATAAAATATTTATAAATAGTTTTAAAACTATTATAGGTTGGGATTGTCAACGTAACTGTTTTATATATGGTTGGATTATTCTGATGAGTGATATTAAATAATTAGGCAAAATGAAGAGTTAAAAATTTTATTTGCTATTCACTTCAATTTTAGTTAATTTTACTCCTAGCGATTAAGATTTCCGAACGGGTTTTGCGTATATTTAGCAGCACTAATTAAGCATGAGCCTGTTCGGTTTTTTTATATTCCAACAGGCAGATTATTTTTGGACGATTGTGTTCTATGGTTAATTATTTTGTTTATATTTGCTTGTTGTTAAATATAATATGATAATTATTCATGCAAACTGTAATATCCTCTGCTAAGATTTCACATTCTAAGTATATCAGTTTCTTTGTTGCTTTTCTATACTTCATATTACTGCCTGGTTCTATAATTCTAGCCAATCCAGATGAAGCCACTCAAATGCATACCAAAAGAGAATTGCTCAGAAAAAATGATAACATAGATTTCTATATTTATGCTTTTGCAGATGTTAGTTCATGTAGTGCTTGGATCTTAGATCTTAAAGGGAAGTATAAGTATTTACAATCAAAATATGACATACATATAACACTATTCGTTAGTGGAATTCAACCCGAACAAACTTCTGAAATAATAAGTACTTATGATATAGATGAGTTTAAAGTAGTTGCAGACCCTATATTTGTGTATAAAGACTATTATGGTGTTACCGATATCCCTACGGCGATAATTTATAACTTCGATGGAGAAGAAATCTTTAGAGGGATTTCTAATGCGAAAGAGAGTGATAGTTCAGTCCTTTTTGATTTAATGAAAAAAAATAAAAAGGAAAACCCAAAAAAATTAGACGCTATGAGTAATAGTATTATCATAGAACAGAGCGATAAATGGATTTATGCAGAAGCTAGATTTTTACTTTATTCTAAAAAAAGAAAGGAATTAATGGTTGTGCTTAGCAAACCAGGACTGGTTATGCGAATTGATTCTGCCGGTAATATTATTGATGAGATTAACTTGGCTAAGGGTGTTAGTGATTTTTTTGCCTTATACAAAATTTGCTGGTTTGATAAAGATGAAAATCAATTCTGTGGGATTTATCAAAAGTTCTCAAATTTAAGAAATTTTTATACTTATAATTTGGCAAATAAAACTATAAATAATATTGATATAAAGTACGATTCGATAAAAGCTTTCAATTCTCTTCATTATCTGGTGAATTATGATATTTCAGGTAATAATATTCTTATTGGCCAGTATCCTAAGTATAATGTTCAGGTAGATCTTGACAGTCTTAATACAACTATGATATTTAATACTAAATCTTCAGGAATTCGAACTGTTGGTAATGTGGAAGAGTTTTATAAAGGTGAAACTGTCGAACTTTTAAGTCCTAAAAGCTGTATTGTTGAAAATAAAATTTTTGAAGTGCAGGGAATGACTTCTCAGATTAATGTTTATGCTTTAGATGGCTCTGATGAAAAACATCTTCCTATTAATTTCGATAGTAGATACTGGAAAATGTTTCCAGCTGAAAATTATCACTCAGAAATGACAAAGAAAGAAGATGATATAAACTTTTATAATAGCATCTCTTTTATTGAAGATATCATTCCAATCGAGGATCAAAAACTTGCCATAGTTTATTATAATGTCGATTATTACAGCACAGATTCAAATAAAATAGATATCAGATATTATGTCCATATTACTAATGTCAATGGAGATAAGCTTTTGGAATATGATTTAGATCTAGGCAAGAATGCAAAGCTGTTCTATATTGATGATTCTAAATATGGCATAAATGTTTACAAAGATGGTGAAATGTATATTTCATGGAAAGAATACTAGTGAAATTTAACTCTGTTACATTCTCATAATAGTTTACTATTGCTTCCTGTATTGTTTGCTAGTGAGAATGGTTTTACTTCTCAACATATCCTTCACATATTCTCTTCAAAACTAATTTTTATATTTGCTAATAATATGTGTAAATAATTATGTATTTAATTGTAAAATCTAATAATAATTATATAAATTAAAACAAAATTGTAAGTATGTAAATTTAATTATAATATATTTTATGTTTGAATGTAACATATTACTATACGCTTTGATTTCCACTTCTAGTTTATATGATTTTACAAAGGAATACAAATGAGATATTTAATTCTTGCTAGTTTGTTGCTGTTCTTTGCTAATACTTCATCTCTGTTTAGTCAATTCAAAGTTGAAGAAAACGAAGATTGTATCATATCAAAACCACTTTGCATTAGTTATAAATATAATAAAGTCCTTTTTGCCGACAGGAACGGTAAGATGGTATTTCTATATTCAAAAGAAGGTAAACTGCTAAAAACTTTTACTCCTGAAATGCGCTTTTCTGATTCGATTGCAGTGCTTGCAGACAAGCCAAAAGATAAGAGGTTTGTGTTAATTGATGAATATGCTAAAGATTATCCTCATGAAATAGAGAACGGAGGACTAAAAAATGCTTTAGGTAATATGTATATCAATTGCTGTTTCAAAGATAGTCAAACTGTCACCTGTGGCGGGATTTGTGGCGTGTTAATGAAGAAACCAAAATATGCTGAAAAAAATTATGGCATTTCCACTCAAGCATTGATTAATGAGTACAATATTAAGACAGATGATATAAAAAGTATGCCTTTGCCAAAGCCATATGAACCTTATGGTGTTGTAAAATCGCAGACTATGTTTTACTTAGAAAACAAAGATAGTTATGTTATGGATTTTTCTACTTTCAAGAGGCCTAGTGAAGATTCAGTTCCTTTCTATTACGCATTATCTATACTAGATAGTAAAAGAAAATTTAAAGAAGCATTTTTCGAAGTACCTGACGTGTTACAAGCTCCATTTCTTTCAGATGATTATATAAGAATTTGTTCTACAAAAGATGATAGTCTTTGGTGTTCTTTTCCAAAAATCATGAAAATTTATAATCCTGAGTCTAATACGGAATTTGACCTTGAACTTCAAAATAATACAAATTCTCTTTTCCTGGATAGTATGGCTCAACTACGGGGAAAGTATTCAGATGAGATTGATAAAAGAATTGATAGTCTTTATAAATATTTAAAATATGAGATTCTCTTTTTGTCAAATTTGCATGATAATATTTTAGTGTGCGTAAAAGATTTGATAGAGCATAAATATATATTGCAAGTATATTCTACAAAAGGTGAGTTCTTGAAAGAGTCTGTAAGCGAAGAGTTTAAAAACAGCGAAGAACTTTCAGGAATTTCGTACTCAGAGTCAGCAGAAGAATTCCTTTTTATTCTCATGAAGGATGAAGAATGGTATTTCTCATTCAAAAAGGAAAAAGACGTGCTCTAGTTTTTTATCACTAATGTTGGAAAGTACTCTAAAATATACTAAGTAAAAGTTATCTAAAACTTTGTGTCCATGATATAGTAAAATCGTGGACACAAAGTGTTTTGTGTATATTTGAGGCGACACAAAAATATGAGCTATGAATATTTGTGCAAAAAATATTATATTCTTTCTTTTCTATTGCCTTGTATACTAATTACTTATGCATATCATTACTGAGCCGAATTATGTTATTCAAATTACTGAAGACTTTAGCACTACTTCAATGTCTGATTTTTAGTAACATTAGTAGCTATGCTCATTCTGCTGATTCGATTTCAACACAAGAAGAGCTTAGTATTGACTTATTAGATGCAATGGCGGTAACAGGTTTATATTATGGTGCTTCGATTTACGTTTTTAATCAGACATGGTATAAAGATAGAGAAACTGTGCCATTTCATTTTTATGATGACAGCAAAGCTTACTTGCAGGTTGATAAATTAGGTCATGCTTTTGGATCGTATTTTTACAGTTATATAGGCTATTCAAGTTTAAAATATTTAGGCTTTTCCAGAAATGCCTCTTTAATCTATGGAGGGACACTGGGATTTGTGCTACAATTCCCAATTGAGATAATGGACGGATTCCATGAAGGCTGGGGCTTTTCATGGTCAGACATCGCAGCAAATGCCTCTGGTTCTCTGTTTGTAATTGGTCAGGAATTACTTTTTCAGGAGCAGATTGCAAAGTTTAAATATAGCTATTGGGAGTCTGAATATTCCAGCAAAGCGAATGGCTACCTAGGTGACAATTCTTTTGATCGGATACTGGATGACTATAACGGGCATACATACTGGCTTTCCGTGCCAATCAATAAACTCATTCAAAAATCAATTGTTCCGGACTGGCTTTGTGTTTCATTAGGATACGGAGCTAACGGCATGTATGGTGAGTATAACAACATCAGTGAATATAATGGCGTAGCAATTCCTGAGACCCAACGCTACCGCCAATTTCTATTCTCACTAGATATAGACTGGACTAAGATACAAACTAAATCAGAAATCCTGAATATCATCCTCAAAGGGCTTACCTTCATCAAATTACCTTTCCCGGCACTCGAGTATAATAGCCTGGGTGAATTAAAATATCACTGGGTTTATTTTTAGTGGGTTAATTGTTTCTTTCCATAAATTTAAGCAATCCATAATATGTATATATCTCTTTATTGTTGTCAAGTTCATAAGGAGAAGAAATATTAATAACAGATATATGTGATTGACTTGTCAACTCATTCAAGTATTTATTCTTTACATAATCACAAGTAGACACAGGAAAAGATTCACAACTCATTTCTTCTTGTAATTCCAATTTTTCTGAATCTCTTACAAAGAGTCTGTGATGAGATGTCCCATCAGGAGCTAATAGATAAATCTGACATGCCAACAAAGAATCAAATGATAAAGTATCTGTCGTTGGGTTAAAGTCTTTAAAATAAAGAGTTATATGTGCTATATTAGTTGGTTTTAGTTTATAATGGTAGTTTACCCAATAGGTTAATTCGAAGATAGCTGCATCCCAAATAGGTTCCTCCAGATCATTATATTTATCATAATATATAGCGATAGAGTCGCTTTCATAATGCTTGAAAATCTTGACTTTGATAACGCTTTCAGACACCGGTAAGTTTATTTTAGTATTGCTATATTCTAATTTTACTCGGTTAAGTTCTTCATTTGATAGAACTTTACTTTGATAATTATCAGAACAAGAACACGAAAATAAAAGAATTAATATAGCAAGAACTTTAATATAAGTAATATCGAATGATGTAATCATAAACATTGCTAAACCAGATATAATAAGCCAAAATATAACTAATTGAAATAGTAAAAAATAGTAAAAGTCTATGCTGCATATTCTTTATCAAATAAAAAATAAATAGCAGTATTAAAACAGAAAAGCAAGTAAAAATTCCTAATACAAGTAATTGGTCTATATCATAATACTTCATCACCTTCAGATAGTCATTATTCCACATCGAGAAAGTTTCTCCATCTAGCACCCTTTTTTTTAATAAGCCAATATAAGTTGGGACAGGCGCAACGAAATTCATACTCAAAAGAATACTGATTTTTCCAACATTAAAAAGATCAATGTTCTTTTTCTTTCTAAAATATTGAATTAAATATGCTGAAAATCCAATTATTCCAAGTACAAAAGACCAAACTATTCCACCAGCTGTGATTCTGTTGTTGAGTTCGTCAATAGATGCTTTATATTTGAAGTACTCTGCATATTCTTTAGAATTAGGATTATGTAAAATATTTTCTGGATTTATTTGATATAAAGAATCTAAGACACTGTTTTGATTCCTATAATTAAGTAGTACTGAATTTAATTCATATGATGCTTCTATATCTAATAGTCTTGCAGTAACATAGTGTCCAGATTCGTGTATAAATATGTTAAAGTTGAATAATAGCTGAGCAAGTAAAAAGATTTTGATGATTTCAAATAGATATTTTTTTAGTGGATTCTTAAATTGTAATTCTACCATTATCTCACTATAAAATATTGAAATAAAGATTTATTGTTACTGAATATAACAAAATAAATAGAATAAAAAAAGGCAGATGCCCAAAAACACCTGCCTTTCTTCTTTACAATCGTAATTTCTAATTCTTAATTCCTAATTGAATTAAGTTCCTGCATTATAATCAGTGATGTATAATTTTTGTTCGTCTGTAAGGACGTCTAATTTCATGCCCATAGATTCAATTTTAGTATTAGCGATGAATTCATCTTGCTCAGCAGGCAATTCGATAACTTCATTAGGAAGTTTTTTGCCATTTTTGTGAGCTTCAGCTAATTTGATGTGTGACATGAACTGATTAGCAAAAGACATATCCATTACTTCTGATGGGTGACCTTCTGCAGCAGCTAAGTTAACCAAACGACCTTGAGCCAAAAGATATAATCTTCTGCCGTCTTTCATAACGTACTCTTCGCAATTGCGTCTGATTTCACGTTTAGATTCAGCCAATTCTTCCAATTCAGGAATATTGATTTCTGCATCATAGTGACCTGTGTTACAGATAATTGCGCCGTCTCTCATTGAAGCAAAGTGATTTTTACGAATGATATCTTTAACACCGGTAGCAGTTACGAAAATATCGCCAACTTTAGCAGCTTCGTCCATAGTCATTACTTCATGACCTTCCAAAGTGGCTTTAACAGCAGCAGTAGCTTTTACTTCAGTACAGATTGTGTTTGCACCCATGCCTTTTGCACGTTTAGCAACACCTGAACCGCAGTGACCATGACCACCAACAACAACGTTTTTACCAGCAAGCAACACAGAAGTTGCACGGATGATACCGTCAAGAGTAGACTGACCTGTACCATAAACGTTATCGAAATCCCATTTAGTTTCTGCATCATTTACAGCATAAACAGGGTAGTACAATTTACCTGCTTCAGCTCTTGCACGCAATCTTTGGATACCTGTAGTCGTTTCTTCAGTACCGCCGATAACGTGGTTATGAGCCATATCTTCATATTTTTCGTGAACTGTGTTGATCAAATCACAGCCATCATCCAAAGTCAAATGAGGTTTTTTGTCGATAGTGCGTTCGATACACCAGTAGAAATCTTCGTGGTTGCCGTACCATGCGAAGATAGAAATACCTTCTTCAGCAAGAGCAGCAGCAACAGCGTCATTTGTAGAAAGCGGGTTACAACCTGACCAAGTAACCTCAGCACCTGCAGCAGCAAGAGTGCGGATAAGGATACCTGTTTCTTTAGTCACGTGCAAGCAACCGGCGATTGTATAACCTTTAAGAGGTTTAGTTACTTCATATTCTTTTCTAAGTTTAGCAAGAACTGGCATTCTAGAGTCAGCCCAATCTAATAATTTTCTGCCTTCTTCAGCAAGACCTAAGTCGCGAACACAATATTGTCCGGGCACTTCATCAAACTTGCCTTGAGCAGCTTTTGCAGGATAATCAGCCATTTCTGTTACCTATTTTTATATTAAAACGATGTTTTTTTCTGTGTAAAGGAGGAAATAATACCAAGCCTATTTCCATTCCCCTCTTGAGGGGATTTTATTCTTTTAAATTTGAGCAAAGAAATATGTATTGCGTTTGTCATATTATAAAGACTGATTTTGAAATTTCCCATTCCCCTCTTGAGCGATGCACTGAGTAAAGCCGAAGTGGGGTGTCGCGTCGAAGACGTGACGGGGTGGAAAATACCACACCATTTGCTAAAAATCAATCTGGATATGACACTATACCTAATCTTTAAAATCTACTTCTCTTATCCAAAATTCCTTTTAAGCTGCTCTACCAAAGTAAGTTGTTCCCAAGGGAAATGATCGCGACCGAAGTGACCATAAGCAGCAGTTTCTCTGAATATTGGTTTTCTAAGGTCTAAGCGTTCAATAATTCCTTTAGGAGTCAAATCTATATTGTTAGCTATATAATTAGATAGCTCGATTGTGTCAATTTTAGAAGTTCCGTGCAAATCAACGTAAACAGAAACAGGTTCCGGAACGCCGATTGCATAAGAAAGCTGCAATGTACACTCTTTAGCTAAGCCAGCAGCCACGATGTTTTTAGCAATATGGCGTGAAGCATAAGCTGCGGATCTGTCCACTTTAGTAGAGTCTTTACCTGAGAAAGCACCACCACCATGAGGAGCTCTGCCACCGTAAGTATCTACTATAATTTTACGACCTGTAAGACCTGTATCGCCATGTGGTCCGCCAATTACAAAATTGCCTGTAGGATTTACATGAAGCTTAGTGTTTTCGTCAAGTAATTCAGCAGGGATAATTGCTTTAACTACATGTTCCAGAACATCAGCTTTAATTGTTTTTTGATCTACATCCGGATCGTGTTGAGTAGAAACAACAATTGTGTCTACTCTTTTGATAGCTTTAGTTTCTCTGTCATATTCCAAAGTAACCTGTGATTTAGAATCAGGACGAAGGTATTTCATTATTTTACCTTCTTTTCTGATTTCAGCAAGTTTATGAACCAATCTGTGAGAATATACCAAAGTAGCAGGCATCAACTCAGGAGATTCATCTACTGCATAACCAAACATCATACCCTGGTCACCGGCACCGCCTGTGTCTACACCCATTGCGATATCGTTTGATTGAGAGTTAATAACGTTAATAACTGAGCAAGACTCAGCGTCAAATCTATAATCGCCGTTAGTATAACCAATATCTCTGATTACACCTCTTACGATTTCAGGTAAGTCTATGTATGTGTTTGTTGTAATTTCACCACCAACCACAATCATGCCTGTAGCTGCGAAACACTCGCAGGCAACTCGGCTCATCGGGTCGTCTTTTAGCATTGCGTCAAGCACTGCATCTGATACTTGATCACAAATTTTATCGGGATGTCCTTCTGAAACAGACTCAGAAGTAAATAAAAATGTATTCTTCAATGACATTTTACAAAGCCTATATATTATTTGAGATTGATTTCACTTGAACTGCCGACGTTATAGCTAAGGAACTGACCGTTAACCATAGCATTATTTCCGACAATTGATTGCTCTAACAAAGAAGATTCTACGTGTGAACCGTCACTTAAGATCGAGTTTCTAATAATGCTGTCTTTAACAACAGCGCCGGCAGCCACAGTTGCATAAGGGCCAATAATTGAACGTTCAACCACAGCATCATCAGCAATAAAGCTTGGTTCAAGAATCACAGAATCCTTAACAGGTCTTACAGAAGACTTAGTGTCAAGCAGATATCTGTTAGTAGAAAGCAAAGTTTCTTTTTTACCGCAGTCATACCATGCTTCAACAGGGAAAGTATCCATTGGCTCGCCTCTTTCAATCATAAGCTGCAAAGCATCTGTAAGCTGATATTCACCACGTGTTTTTATATCATTATCAATAATTTCTTCCAGACAAGATTTAAATAAATCAGCATTCTTAAGGTAATAAATACCAACTAATGCCAGATTTGAAACGGGTTTTTCTGGTTTTTCTATTAGTTTTTTGATTTTGCCACCGTCTTTGATCACAACACCAAATCTTCTCGGATCTTCTACAGATTTAACTCCAAGGGAAGAATTTCCAGTTGCAAAAGCAAGTTTAAGATCAACATCAAAAATTGTGTCGCCCAAAATAACAAGTAAAGGGTCGCCGTTAAAAGTATCTTTTGCAGTCCAGATTGCATGGCCTAGACCAAGCTGTTTTTCCTGTTTAACAAATTCTACTTCCATATCATAGCGATCATTAACATATTCTTTAACGAGACTACCCATGTAACCGGTAATTATCGTAACTTTATTTATACCTTGTTCCTTCAGTTCATCTAAGATGTGTGCAAGGATAGGTTTTCCGGCAACATTAAGCAATACTTTAGGTAAAGTGTAAGTATGCGGTCTAAGTCTTGTGCCAACTCCGGCAACAGGTATTATAGCTCTCATAACACTCGTATATTAAATTCGTATAAATCTCAGAAATCAAAAATACAATTTTTTTTTCTCTTATATAAATAATATAAGTAAAGTGCTCTCAAATCACTAGAAGCAAAAACCTATATAAATACAAAATTAAAAGGATTTTTAACCTATAAGATAAATTTAAATCTTATTTTAAATACGACAAATTTAGTACTAATTAGGCAAAAAATCAAAACTTTTAACTGAGAGTTAGAGACTTAAGCGACGTAAGTATTTTAATATCAGTGCAATAATTAATTTTTGGCTTCTACGTTTTTCTACTCTCTTATAAGGAATTAGGACAGACTTCTCAGTCTTTTTCTGTAAATTTGCGTAAATGTAAATCAAATAGAGGTGCGAACTAATGGAAAAGAATTTTTTAGTCATAGGTCTGACGGGTGGCATAGGATCAGGTAAATCTGAAGTAGCAAAATATCTTTCTTCCAAAGGCTTTCCGGTGATAAGCTCTGATGAGAACGCGAAAAAGATCATGGCTGAAGATGACTCTCTTAAAGCAGATATAAAAAAGACTTTTGGAGATGAGGCATACTCTGAAGATGGGACTTTAAATAAAGAATTCCTTGCTGCGAAAGTATTCGGAAAAGATAAACAATCTGAAGAAAATCTGGAAAAACTAAATAGACTTGTGCATCCAAGAACCATTGAAATGATGGTAAATACCGTAGATAAATACAGAAAAGAAGAAAAAGAGCTCGTTTTTGTAGAATCAGCATTAATATTTGAAATAGGCATAGATGACGGTTTCGATTACGTTTTAGCAGTAGATGCAAAAGAAGAGCTTAAAATAAAAAGATTGCAGCAAAGCCGCAACATCAGCGAAGAAGAAATAAAATACAGAATGAGCAGACAGTTCAGCTCAGAAGAAAAACTCAAAAGAGCAGATTTTTCAATAGATAATAACGGCAGCCTAAAAGAGCTTCATTTAGCAGTAGATTTCATATTAGATATCATCACAGTACTGCCTCCAAAAAGCTTTGAGTAAAAGTTTTTGGCTTATTGCACGTGAGCTTATATATTATAATTAAATATTAAAATCAGAGAACGAGAAATGGAAAAAAGAACAAACGATTTGGTATTAAAAATTCAGGATTTTAGAGCAATCAAAAATGCTGAAATCATTCTGGATGGTATCTCCGTTGTTGCAGGTGTAAACGGTTCAGGAAAATCTACCATCAGCAAAGTGCTTTACCATTTCTTAAAAACTGTGATCCATTATGATGAGGCAATTCAGAAGCATTTTGAAGAAGATAAATCAATGTATCATGATGCTCTATCGAATATTATAAAAGTTTTAAAAAATGCAAGTCAAAATACAAATTATAAAACTCCAAGTTATTTGTCTCATACTTTACCAGAATTATTAGAAAGCTTGTTTTCTGTAGATGTTAAAGATGGTAAACAACTTGATTATCTTAAAATATTTGCAATCCAAATCGAACAAATTCTGGATACTATAGATTTTGATAAAGAACCTTCTCAACTAAAATATTTGAAAGTATTTCTATCTTCAACTTTCAATATAGAAGTTGAAGATATTTTTAATGCTTTCCAAATGTTGACAGATATTCTGGTAAAAAAAGAAAAAGAAATTCAAGAAATTAAACAGGAGCGACCTTTATTTATATTGAATTCTGTAATCTATAAAATATTTTATGAAACAGTACAAGTACATCTCGAAAATAATGGATTGGATATCATAGATTATCAGAATGAGACACTTTTTAATTATCCAGAAATTAACAGAGTCGCTTATTATGATTCTCCTATGCTTTTAGGTTTTTATACTGAAACTAAAGGTTTTGAACATTGGAACGATATGAATAAAGAATTATCTGCACAAAAAGATCATATAGAGAGTTTTACCAATTTTTCCAATAATATTTCAAAAGTTATCGGAGGTAATAATGTTTATGATGATCACTATATGCAACCATTTAGGTTTGAAAGAAAAGATGGTAAACGCTTCAATCTTTTGGATTGTGCAACAGGATTAAAATCTTTTTCTATGATTCAAATGCTTATTCAAAATGGATTTATTGGAAGCAGAACACTATTGATTATTGATGAACCAGAAGCCCATTTACATCCGCAGTGGGTTGTAGAATATGCAAGATTACTTGTTTTGCTGAATAAACACACGGGTTGCAAATTCTTGCTGGCAAGCCACCACCCTGATATGATTAGTGCTCTAAAATACATCTCTCAGGCAGAAGGAACAGAGGATAATTTTAACCTCTATTTTGCAGAAGAATCGGATGAAGAATATAAATATAATTTTGAAAATCAAAACGGAAGTCTTGAAAGAGTCTTTGAATCTCTAAATATTGGATTGGACAAAATTGACGAATACGGCAAAGTTGAAGACTCAGGCAGAGATGTAGAAGATGAGTAAGAAAAAGAAAGATAACACAAATACTGCAGCAATATCTAAGTACGTGTATGATGAAGAAACAACGCATACACATCAAATTTTAGAGATCCATACATCATGTTTTTCCGATATAAAAGAAATTATGATTGAAGAAGGTGAAGACAAAAAAATTGCTTTAACTTTGTCCAATTTTAAAGCAATTGATACTGAAAAGTTGAACAAAGATTTGCACAAAGATCAAAATCAAAAAGTTGTTGATATGGCATTTTGCGCAAAGTCTACAGATAGCGCGTCTAAGCGTACTGTACTTTGCGAAATGAAGTACCATATGAAAACAAAGAATAAACTAAAAGAGGAATTGAAAGACTGTGCCAAAAAGATTCAATCTACAAAATCTATGCTAGGCTATAATCCCCAGTTTTTAAATTATACCTATTTTCTGATTAATAACTCTGCAGTTCTGAGAAGAATGATTAGCCAAAGAGCAGAACAATACGGTGCTGAAAAAATCAAAATCTGGACAAGTCAAATGCTTAAGGATGAATTCTTTTGCTAACGCACTTATTTCTCATCCAACAAATCAAATTTTTCCATACCCCAAACCTTGCCGTTTACTTTTAATGAAATAAAATGTTCACCCGGATAGAGCTTCCTTGTTGTTCTTACTGCAAATGAGTATTTTTTGCTGATAGTAATAGACTGTCCTGAGTTTAACATGGTTCTTTTCAATTTGAATACTTTCTCCGCATTTTTACCGTTGGCTTTTTTAAAGTGGATGATGAAGTCTATCAGAAAATCTGTTTTAGCACCTGTATTTTTGATATCGAATGAGAATACTTGATCTTCGCCAATTCTGATTTCCGGTATCAGCTGGAAATTGCTTATCTCAAATTCTGCCGGACTAATTCCTACTAATTCCAATGCTGCCGGGTAGGCTTGCTTGATTAGCGTTCTTAGTGCATGTGAGGTGAGCCACTGCATATTATCATTCTTTATTTCTTTATTCCATTTTTCCAGAGTTTCGCAGACAATTGCCGGATTATCCTTTGCAATATCGTTAAGATTATTGGCTACTGAGCGCCTTACATAAAGCACGTCATCATCTTTTAGCAGCTCTAAAAGTTTTACAACAGGCTTAGGATCTTTCACATACTGATGCAAACGTGAGCCTAATGGCAAACGCGGGCGTGTGCCTTCAGAAACTAATCTGCGAACATGCAAATTCTCATCTCTAGCCCACGATGCAAGCAAAGTTTCCATCTGCTCAGGATATTTTTCTATAAAAGGTCTTATGTCGTTTTCGGCAGTGAAGCGTTTAGTCATCTCATAAAGTGCATTTGTGGAAATATCAAAATAATCTAATCCGTTTCTTGCTACAAAGTGGGTGAGAGGCAGTATAATAAAATTATCAAATCCGCTTAGTTCTTCGGATTCCAGCTCATCGGGCAGTGCACGCAATAAAATATCTACTGCCTGCGGATAATCTTTAGGGAGGAATCTTTCCAGATTTTCTGTTATCAGAATCATTCTGTCTTTATAGCTCAACTGATCTATATTTTTAGCAATTTCATCAACAAACTGCTTCTTATCAAAACTTGGATATACTTCACTAATCCAATTGCTTAGGTCTTTTACTCTTTCTGAATTAAAGACAGTTCTAAATTCAAAATCCATTGCTTTACCTCATGTTTAATCTCAAGAATAAATCGAATTAGTCACCTGATTATTTGCAAAAAAAAGACAGCCTAAACAAATAGGCTGCCCTTTACGTGTAATAAATGTTAAAGTATCTATTTAGCAGTAACTATAATCTAATAATCTGCTTGAAGTATTTTTTCTTTGCTACAGTATATTCAAGTATATACTTTCCTCTTTGAAGATTATCTATACATACTGAATATGATGCAAATTCACCTATTTTTTTACCCTGTATATCATATACAGTAATATAATTTGCTAAATCAATACTAGGCACTTCTTCTCTATCTTCCCACACACCTGTTGGTGTTATATCTTCGTAATAAATAATACCTCTGTTATCTAGCATATAACAACGATTATCATCTATGGCAATATTGACCAAATTAGAAACTGCGGTAGTATGTTTTTGTTTATAGAAAATATCTTCGACTTTCCCGGTTAAGCTTTTTATTTTTGCTTTATAACAAAGAAGTATATCATTTTGATAAGCTTCTAAGTCAACAAAACCTTGTCCATCACTCCATAGCTTATACCTGACTGTTTTCAACGTAGATGGACTTATATAACTAAACTTTGTAAATTCTCTTTGATATAAAGTATCATTTTGTTTAATAAAAGTTCTTTTATAAGAAGATAAATTGGAAATAGAATTCTCATTTTTTACTACTTCATTTGAGACTAAATCTAATTTTGAGAGAACTATCTGATTTTCATCATCAACATCCTCTACTCTTGAATAAAAGTAAATACAAGAATCTTCTATTAATTCAACTTTGTAACAATTATCAAATTCTTGAAACTCTTCAAACTGTTGATTCCCTACATACTTATATAACTTATTCTCATATAAATAATATAGTGTACCTTCCTGATAATACAATTGTTCGACTTGGTAATCCAACTTAGTTATCAAGTTTTGAGAATTTTGGATAATATTCAAGACAAAAAGTTGGTTGTTTTTGTCTTGAAAATATATTTCCTCTGTACCTCTTAATGCATAAGATTTTGGATTAGCTAAATCAACAAAATAATCAAATACTGTGTGACCTTTTTTATCAAGTATTTCCAAATAATATCCATTATTCTGATAGTAATTCAGTATTACAAAATGATCTCCCAAAACTTCTAATTTAACGCCTCTGAGATCTGTAATTCTTCTTACTATTTGCTCTGATGTTCCAGTTCCGGGATCAAAATTAAATATTTGATCCTTGTATTGATAAAATATTTTGCCATTTTTACCAAATAGATAACTGGCTTTAATATCTTCATAGATATAATTTGTAAGTGTATTTAAATTAAAAGCCACTAAATTTAGATCATTATTGCTATAATAAACTACATCATCGTGGAACGCAAGTAGATTATCCCAGCTATTACTATTGTCTAATTCCGCTATTTTCTTCTTAGTTTGCATATTAAAAACAACAGTACAAGAATCAGCAGGTTTATATAATAGAAAATCCTTATAAATCTGCATTTCTTCATATCTATGAATTAAGAGCGGGACTCCCTCAAATAGCTTCTCATAATTACCTTTAGAATAGAGATAAGCTGCCTGAGAGTGATATAGGATAAATCTTTCAGTATCTATCATTCTAAACATGATCTCATCGGTAATACCTTTTTTTTCACGTTTAATTAGGCCTTTATCTAAATCCCACCAAACAAAATCGTCTCCATTGCTAATCAAAGCTACACTATTATAGACGTCAAAGAAGTAAACAGGGAAACCGGTTTTAATTAATTTTACTTCCTCTGTATCAATATTGTATGTAACAAGCCCGCTATCGCTACAAAAAACAAGGCGTCTATTTAACTTATCATACTTAAAGCTGTAAAGACTAGCAGTTTCATCTATATCATTAAACATACTTTTGTTGAAGTAATTCAATAATACACCATTTTCATAGATATAAATATTGATACTTTCAATGATTAGTATATCATTTACAGAAATCGTCTTATTTCGTTCATATCCACTTGAATTTAAACGAGATGATAAATACGTTTCTGCATGCAAAGAAATACTAAGCAGAAAAGCACATAAAATACTGATAAAGAACTTCATAAGTTGTCCTAGGTTTTGTCTGAATAATGACTAAATGGCTAATGGAAAATTTCTATTAATACACTAATTATTAAATTAATATATTTAATATAATACTTATAGATACAGATATCAAAATAAAATCGTTATAATAAATCTCACGTAGCTATTTGCAAAAAAATGGCAGCCAATTCAAAAGGCTGCCCTTTACGTGTAATAAATGTTAAACTAGCTATTTATCAGCAACTATAATCTAATAATCTGCTTGAAGTATTTTTTCTTTGCTACTGTATATTCAAGTATATACTTTCCTCTTTGAAGATTATCAATACACACCGAATATGAAGTAAATTCGCCTATTTTTTTGCCCTGTATATCATAGACAGTAATATAATCTGCTAAATCAATACCAGGCTCTTCTTCTCTATCTTCCCATACACCTGTTGGTGTTATATCTTCGTAGTAAATAACACCTATATTATCTAGCATATAACAGATATTTCCACCAACAGCAAAGCTAACTAACCTAGAACCTAAAGCAACATTTCTAGATTCATAATAGATATCCTCAACTTTATGCGATATACCTGTTATTTTACTTTTTGTACACAATAGAATTTCATCTTGGTATTGAGCAATATTTTAAAACTTGATATTATCTTTCCATTTTATTCTGTTTATAGTTTCCAGAGTTTGAGGATTTATATATCTATACTTGTTAAACTCTCTTAGATAAATTGTGTCTTGCTTTTTAATAAATATTTGTCTATATGACGCATATTTAGATACTGGCATGGAATCACAAACTACCTCATTCGAATTTAAATCAATCTTACTCAAATACATATGGTCTTCTTCATCATTAACATTTGAAAAATAGTAGATAGTCGAATTTTCTATTAGTTCTAATTTATAGCAGTTTATTATATCTTTAAAGACTTCAAACTGATTATTATCTTTATATTTATATAATTTGCCATTATATAAATAATAAAGTACACCATCTTGGAAATACAACTGCTCAACTTCATAATCAAATTCGTGAATTACTTCAGCCGTGTTTTCAGCCATATTAAACTCAAGCAGTTGATTATCTAAATTTTGATAGTAAATTATGTTAGATTCTCCCAATGTATAAGCCATGTGATTTGGCAACTCAATATATCTATCAAGTATAGACTCTCCCTTCATATTGATAATATCTAAGTAAGGAGACCTATGGAGAATACCAATGTAATTATCAAGGACTTCAATTTTATCAGGTATTGTACTAGTTATATCTCTAATAATTTGCTCTGATTGCAAATTTACTTCATCAAATCTATATATCTTCCTATTAGCTTCATAAAATATATCACCATTTCTTCCAAAACAATCACTGACATAAATATCACTATATATATCAGATTCTTTTGTGTTAAGATCATAAGATGCTAAATTGGAAACATTATTACTATAATATACTTTATCATCTTTAAAAGCCAATAGATTCCATGAATCTAGATCATTGTCTAATTCAGCTTCTTGTTGTTTCGTTGTCATATTAAAAACAACTGTCTTCTTATTATGTGGTTTATATAGCAAATAATTTTTATAAATTTGAATTGCTTCATACCTATGTAGTAACTGTTCAACACCGTCAAATAACTTATCATAGTTACCGGCAGAATAGAGATAAGCTGCTTGAGCATGATATATGATGAATCTTTCAGTATCTACCATTCTAAACATGATTTCACCAGTAATACCTATTTTTTCACGTTTAATTAGGCCTTTATCTAAATCCCACCATACAAAGTCCTCTCCATTGCTAATCATAGCTACGCTATTAAAGACGTCAAAGAAGTAAACAGGGAACCCGGTTTTAATAAATTTAACTTCTTCAGTATCAATATTATATGTAACCATTCCACTATCGCTACAAAAAACTAAGCGTCTGCTTAACTTATCATATTTAAAACTGTATAAGCTTGCTGACTCATCAACATTATCTAATAAAGTACCATCAAAGTAAGTCAATAATTTGCCATCTTCATATACATATATATTAATACTTTCGATTATTAATATATCATCTTCTGCAATGGTTTTAGTAAATTCATATTGCTGAAAGTTTATCTTTGATGAAAGATAAGTTTCTGCATGCAAAGAAATACTAAGCAGAAAAGCACATATAATACTGATAAAATACTTCATAAGTTGTCCTTGGTGTTGTATAAGAAGTGATAGATAGATTAATAGATAAGTGAATTAAAAATACAAATTATCAAATAGATATATTTAATATAATATTTATCGATATATATAACAAAATAAAATCGAAAGAATATGTAAACCTTTTATTTGCAAAAAAAAAGCAACCAATTAATTAGGCTGCCTTTTTTAAGTAAAGTTTGTTTCTAATTATTCAATGTTATAGTCAGTAAGATTAACTGAAACTTCTAAGTTCATGCTTGGAAAACTTTGTATTTCTTCAATCATACCAAGACCCAGTTTGAAATATAGTGTTAAGCCTTGAGCAGCATTTTCAAGTTTTAAAACGTCTATTTCTTTACCTTTAAAAACTCTTTTGCCCATAGAAGCAGTCAACATAGATCCATTAAATTCTACTTGTTTCTGACCTGTGTAGCGGTAGATAAAAGTTTTAGTAGCATCAGTTATTTCATTGCCTGAAGTGTTATTTGAGACATAGCAAAAATCATCATATACAAATGTTTTAGATACAAGACTTTGAGTATTTGTCTCTTGATAAACTTTATATAGAGTTACTTTTTCGCCTTTATAAGTCATCTCTTCTTTTGCAATAATTTCAGTACGAGCATTTTTTACACCGGTTGGCATAATACTTTGGTACACCCAATAATTTCCAACAGCAAAAGGCTGGATTATGTTTGCTGTGTCATTTTTTGTGATAGGACCGGTCGTAGAATCTTCATCATCAGAACACGATACTAAAAAAAGCATTAAAACTAAGCTCAAATAAGTTAAAAACTTCATGTAATTTTCCTTGTATAAAAAATATGATTTATTTTAATGTTACACTTGTGAGTGTCAGATCAAATCTATAATAAGATTGGAAATCGTAATAATACAGACCAATTCCTTCTAAGCAAGTTTTTCGCAGATATTCATCAGAGTCTTCAAACGCGTAAAAATCAGCTACGTATGGTTTGCCTTGAAATGTAACAGTATCTCTGCTCATTTCATATTGAACGCCGTCTAGAACGAATAGATCTTCTTTATAAGCGTATCTTGACATATCTTCCTGAACATCGACATAATTAAGATCCTTCTTGTTGAGTTCAGCAGTTACATAGATATAATCACCATAAGCAAAGTAAATTCTGTCAATGTATAAATCCTGATTACCTTTGTATTGTGCAATATGAATTGCTGCAAAGTAGGCATCAACTTCTTCGCCTTGAAAAGTTCTTACAAGTTTATCTGTCAGCTCTAAATTGTAGATATCGGTCCATTTACCTGAAACATCATCTACGTGTCTTACATAGGACCATTTGTTACCAACAGCTAAGGGCATCATCTGAATCTTATCAGTAGTGTGCTGAGTATCAGGTTTATTGTCTGCAGGTGAATTCGAATCATCACTACATGATACCAGGAAAATAATGAAAGCAGAAAGAATAAGTATTGGTCGTAGCATAGTAAATTTATATATAATGAATAAAATTAGAATCAAAATTACGTAAAATTTTATTTATTGACAAGAAAAAAATTACAATCAATACTGATTTATTTAATAAAAACTATTTCCATAAAAGATATTAAAAAAGACAGCCTTTGTTGAAAGGCTGTCTCAAAAAAATGAGGGGAGAGAATTTTTTCTATTCTATGTGATAATCTTTCAATAGCAAAATTGACTCAATCATTTGCTTGTTTTCGCTATCAAAGACAGGAAGTCCGACTTCTTGGAGTAAACCTACACCAAGTTTATAATAAGTTGCTTCTGAGCTACCATCACTAACAAATTCTATAACCTCTGTTTCTTTGTCTTTATAATTTAACAAAACTCTACTGACCTTATAAGATACATAATCTGTGGAAAAACTGATTTCACCGTTATAACTGTAGGGTAGTACCTTCCATGCTTCAGATATAGTGCCAGCAGGAGTAAGAGTTGCATCATAAATGAAATTATCTGCAACAAATTTGTACTCAAGGAGAGAATCAGGATGTGTTGAACTTATACTTAATATTGTGAACAATTTTATTTCTGTACCATTATAAGTGATTGTTTTACTGCTGGTTATTGTTTTCTTTATTGTTCCGAAATACTCAGAATCTGTTAAAATATCATATTCCCAATAATTGCCCACCTCCAATGGCTGCAAAATATCTGAGCTTTCAGGCTGAGGCGGATCACTCATCGTGTCATTATAAGAGCAGGATAAAATAAATATAACTGCAATTAAAAAGAGGCTAAAAATCTTCATACTTGTACCTGATATATTTTATGAGTACATATATGTTGAATCAACCGATATATGATTAAAAAATTTCATGTATAATGAAAAATAATTAGGTCTAATATGGGTATGACATAGTTAAGTTGATTGTCTGCGTGATTCTGCTGTAATGAAGTAGGTGTTGAGTTCGAAAATTTAACTGTATGATATTGAAGAATATTTCATGAGAGGTGTATTCATGACAAGTAAGAAACAAGATAATCTTGTCTCTTACTTAATCAGACCCAAAGCTTCGAAACTCTTACAAATCGTAATTGGCTGCAATTTCTTTATACCTGATTGGTAGTTTTTCGGTTTTGAATCCGAAACGTTTCATAATTGCTTCGTTAGAACGGTAACGAGTAGCAAAAATGATTGCAGCAGTATGTTTTACGATACTAGGTGTAAGATTTGTGTGGTTTCTGAGCAACGACTTTTTGTCATCTAAAATAGTATCTAATATTAATCTGACAGCTCTTTGAGATAACCTTCTAAAAGCGGTTCTGTTGCTATAGCTTATAAAAAGCGGAAGCTCTTCAGTACCGGGGAGTATTCTCAACCTAAGGTACGATTCGAACAGCTCATTGAACTTTTTATCAAAACTTACTTTTTTAATAGGGTAATCTATGATATTGTCATATTTAAGATACCATTTTTGTCTGAACTTGTAGAAATCAGGGATATCAATTTTTATTATCTCATCAGCTCTGAGCGACCCCATAAGCATAAGTGCTAATAGGGTATAATCTCGTACCTGATAAGGATCAGAATAATTGATACCTGAAAAAATCAGATCTATTTCTGATGGAGTTAAGAAGGAAATTTCCTTCTGGCAATAATTATTTGTGCAAGAAACACGCTTGGCCGGATTTTTGTCCAGCACCCCTTTACTAATCAAGAAGTTAAAAAACTGTCTGATTGACGTAAAGTAAGACCTTACCGATAATGAACGAAGTTGTTTTTCTTCTTCTAAGTACGATTTATAGCGAACAACATCTTCCACGCGGAAGAAAAAACTGTTGTTCTTAGCAAAGAAAGTAGAAAATTCTTTTAATAATCTTTTATATGTAATTTTCGTATCTTCGCTACCATAGTTATAGGTACTTAGAAATTCATCGATATATCGGGAAAGTTCTTCCGGCGATATTTCTACCTTTTCAAAACTATCCTGGATCATAACTAATAATGAACGTTTATTGAGTATTGTTGACTGTTCAAAAATAATAAATCTAAGTTCAATAAAAAAATAAAATTTACAAAAAGCTCAAAAATAAACGAGAATATATAGATTATAAAGAGTAAATCATTAAAGAATATGAGTAAGAAAAGAAATAATACGCCTATAACATTGGATATCAGTGCTTTAGGTTTCGAGGGCGGCGCGATTGCAAAAAAAGATGACATGGTATACTTTGTAAAAGGCGCTGTACCTGGCGATAAAGTTAACGCCATAATTACAAGAAAAAAGAAAAGTTATCGCGAAGCATTTACTAAAGAAATTTTAGAATTCTCACCTGACAGAGTGGATCCGAAATGTGAACATTTTGGAGTGTGTGGTGGATGTAAATGGCAGCAGCTTAGCTACGAAAAGCAATTATTCTGGAAGAAGCAGCATGTGATTGATGCCTTTCAGAGAATTGCAAAAGTAGAATATGGTGAAATGCTTGACACAATGGAGTCTCCAAATATTTTTAATTACAGAAATAAAATGGAGTTTTCTTTTGGATGGTCACGCTGGGTGACTGATGAAGAAATAGCTAACAATGAAGAAATCCCACATAAAAACTTTGGCTTAGGTCTGCATATACCCGGTAGATTCGATAAAATCCTAGATGTGAACAAGTGCCATTTGCAAGTGGATTCAGCTAACGAAATTTTAGAGCTTTGCCGTAATAAAGCTTTGGAGCTGGATGTGCCTGCTTATAATCAGAGAAGTCACGAAGGTTTTCTTCGCAACTTAATGATACGTAGCACTATTGCTCATAATGAAATCATGGCATTATTGATTACTGATCATCCTTCTAATGATGCGGAAAAAGCATATTTAGACTGGTTTGCAAATGATTTAATCAAAGAAGCTCCTCAGATTACAAATCTGGGCACAGCTATTAATGATACAAAATCTCCGGTAACTGTCAAAAATATTAAGTTTTTCCACGGTGTTGATTTTATCAGAGAGCAAATTCTTGGTGTTGAATATCAGATCTCCCCAACTTCGTTTTTCCAGACTAATTCATGTCAGCTGGATAGATTTATTGGAGAGATAATCAACTATGCAGGTGATATCTCTGATAATGTGCTTTGGGATTTATATTGCGGTACAGGTTCTATTACTTTGCCAGCAGCAAAGAAATGTAAAGAAATTTACGGAATAGAACTTGTTGAAAGCTCTATTATTGATGCGAAAGCAAATGCAGAAAGAAATGATATCAAAAATGCTAAATTTTTCTGCGCGGATTTGCACTTAAAAGAGACACCGGATTTATTAAATACTCTGCCGAAACCGGATGTAATTATGATAGATCCGCCTAGAGCAGGAATGCACAAAAACTTAATACCTCACATTTTACAAGCTAATGCAAAGACTATCGTATATGTAAGCTGTAACCCTGCAACTCAGGCAAGAGACTGCGAGCTTCTTGCTGAAAAGTATGAAGTTAAAAAAGTACAGCCGGTAGATATGTTCCCGCATACATATCATGTAGAATCAATAGCATTACTTGAAAGAAAGGATGGATAAAGTTGAAATTCAATATTTCTGAGATATTTTACTCGATACAGGGCGAAGGCAGTAGAGCCGGTCGCCCTTGTATTTTTATCAGAATGCAGGGGTGCGAGCTTCGCTGCTCCTGGTGTGATACGCCATATGCATTAGAAATTAAAGAAACAGCTACTTTGATGGAAGCAGATGAAATACTGGAAGCTATTTCCAAGTATAACTGCAAGCTGATAAATTTGACCGGTGGTGAACCTTTGATCCACAAAAACATATCTATATTAATAGAGAGGCTAATTGAAGAAGGCTACGAAGTAACAATTGAAACTAATGGTCATGCAGATATTTCTATTGCGAATCAGGCAGTGAGAATTATGGATATGAAATGTCCTGATTCGGGCATGTCAAAATTCAATAATTACAAAAATATAGATTATATTAGCGGAAAGGATGAAATTAAGTTTGTGGTTGCTTCCAAATCTGATTTTGATTGGGCTATAGAAAAAATAGAAGAATATAAGTTGGAAGAAAAAGCAGGGGATATTTTTATCTCACCTGTGTTTGGAAAAATTGATTTAGTTGAATTGGCTGATTTAGTAACTAAGTCAGGTAAAAATATTAGAATGCAACTTCAAATGCATAAATTTATCTGGGATCCGGATAAACGTGGTGTATAATCGAAATAGGTGATAAATTGGATAAATCTAAAATTATCATAGGTCAGGAAGATAATCTTGCGATCTGCAAAAAAGCTATCAGAGAAACTAAAAAGAACCATGGTTCCATTATTGGAATTTCAGGTGAATCCGGCGTGGGGAAGAGCTTCTTTCTTAATCATCTGATTGATAAATTGCAGCCTGAAAATGAGCTTAACCCGGTTCTTGTTGAATGTCAGGCACCTATTGGTAATTTTAATGTTGCTAATATCAAACCGCTGGATCCTTTCAGCAGAGCTATTCATCACATTATGAATAAATCTAATCTTACTGCTCAGCAGAAATTCGGAAGAAATGTTGCGCTGACCTTATTCTCTTCTTTGCCTCTAATTGGAGATGCATTTTATGCAGCTAAAGAACTTGGCAGAGATTGGAGACAATACAAAAAGGATAAAACTTCAGAAAACCCAGATAAGGCTCAAAATGTAACTGTAGATTATTTTGATTCATTGCAGGCGCTAGCAGATAAGCAAAAGTTAGTTATTCTATTTGATGATTTCCATTGGGCTGACCCGCAGTCAGTGGAATTAATCAATATGCTGATAGATAACATCTCAGAGCTTCCTATTCTTATCATATTCACGTATTCGCAAAGCATTGTAGATAATCAAACTCTGCCTCTTGGCACTATTCTGAATAATAATACTGATAAAAAAAATTACTCTGAGTTGGCACTTGAGCCATTTGATTTGGATCAAATAAGTGTTTATTGTTCTAAAATGATGGATTATTATATTCCTAACCCAGAATTTGAACAATGGGTATTAGATAAATCTTTTGGTGTGCAGGGTGTAGTGGCAGAATATATTCGATATTTCAAACAGTATCCGCCTTTTGATGCCCAGGGAAATTTAGTAACAAATTTCGAAGATAATGAATACTTGCCTTCTTCACTCCAGATGCTGTTCTCGCGAGAACTTGATGAAATGACTGAAGAGGATAAAAATATATTTGCTATATGCAGTGCAGAAGGTAAAATTTTTACTGCTGTAGTAGTTTCGCAATTACTTAATCAGGATATTCTTACTACAATTAAACGCTTGCGTAAATTGCAAAAGTCAGGCATAATAAAAAGTATGGGACCTAAAGTAAAATATGGTATAAAAACTACATGTTACAGGTTCACTCAGGCTTTCTACCATACTTATTTTGAACAATCATTAGAATATGAAGAATATGTTGCTCTTCACGGTCAGATAGCCGCTTTCCTTAAACAAAAATTTGAAGAAACAGATAATGCAGCACTGAAGGATGAAATTGCTCCGTTTCTGGCTGCTCACAGTTCGGAAGCAGAAGACCAGGACACAGCAAAAGATATGCTTATAAAAGCTGCGCAGGCAGCAGAAAAATATGGAAATGATGATGTAATTAATGCGGCTCTGACTACTTTAAAAGGCTTAGGTCAGCTATCAAAAGCAGATTTACAAAATATATCATCAAATCCTAAACTCTCTGAAATGGCAGGTGTACATCAGGATTTTTCAGGTGGTGTGATAACAGTCAGCAATGAATTTGTAAATACTGAGCAACCTGAAGATTTTTATACTAGCAGAAAAATATTAGTTCAGCTCTACCATTCTGAAAAATATGCAAAATTGATACTTACTGCATCGAATTATTTAGATAAGCATGGAGACGAGCTCAGATACTCAGAAAAAATTCAAATTAATGCAATGATAGCAAAAGCGCATATAGAACTAGGCAATATTACGGAATCCTTCGAATATGTGCAGGATGCTGTAGATTTAGCAGATAAATCAGGTGATCCACAGTCTGAATGTATTGCTCTCAATATTTCTGGTATATATTTATTTGCTACAGGAAAGATAAGAGAGGCTCAAAATACTTTAGAAAAAGCAGCGAAGTTATCTTTAGAATTACCGCCGGAACTTAGATTATTAACTCTTACAAACATTGCTGTCAGCATGAAAAATATTTCTCCGGATATTGCAGGTAAATATTATAATGCTGCCAGGAAATTAGCTTCTAATTTAAATTTCCAGGATTTTGCAAATGATATCCTAGGAAGTTATAACTGATATAACTTTTTTGTAGCGCAAATATTTATTAAATTTGTATCTACTATGCTTGTATCTTTTAGCAAAGATAGACGTATATCTTTTTGCCTGAAGGCTTTCAAATAAACACATTAGGATGATTAACTTGAGTAAATTCATATCACTTTCGGTTTTTATATTTGCTTTGATTCTGCTTGCATCTTGCGGTAGTGTCGACAAAAGAGACAGAGTGCAGACTGCAGAGGATGCTTTCAAAAGAGGCATGGAATATTTTGATGACGAAGATTGGATAGATGCAAAAGCTATGTTTGATGTTGTTCGTTTGCAATATCCAACTAGCGAATATGCAGATGATGCGCAATATTATCTTTCCCGTATAAGTGAAGAAAGGGGAGAGTATATCATGGCAGCATTTAATTATAACAGAATCAGAAAACTGTATCCTGCCAGTGAATATGCAAAGACAGCCTTATTTAAATCAGCAGAAAGTTATTATAAGTTATCACCTCAGTTTGAAAGAGATCAGGAATACACACAAAAAGCAATCAAATCTTTCCAGGAATTCCAATATCTATATCCTGACAAAGATAGTTTGTATGATGATGCAACTCAGAAAATTACTGAACTAAGATCCAAATTAGCTCATAGAGAGTATTTCACAGCCACTTTGTATCGCAAATTAAATGCTCCTTTGGCTGCGAAAATATATTTCGATAATGTAATCAACGACTACGATGACTCAGAATATTATGAGCCTGCATATTTTGGTAAAATTGAAGTGCTATTCGAAATGAAAAAGTACGATGATGTAATATCTTTAGGACAGCTTTATCTTCGTCTGTTTAATAAAGAAGATAATAAAGCAAGAATAGAAGAATTAACTAAGCAAGCAAAAGCGTTAGTTGCATCAAACTAAATAGAAAAAAAATTTTAGAAAGCTATTCTGTAAATTATTATAGAATAGCTTTTTTTGTTTTATATTCAAGTATCTTGTAAAATTATGTTAGTTTGTAAGATAAATATCTATTCATATAATTTATAAGTAATTGCCATGGGATCTAAACAGAATATAAAATTAGCAGTAGATGCAGTTGTTTTTGGCTACAAGCCACAAAATTCTCTTTCAATATTGCTTATAAAAAGAAAATATGAACCATATCAGAATCACTGGGCACTTCCGGGTGGATTTGTTTTAGATGAAGAATCATTAGAGCAGGCAGTTCAGCGTGAATTGGAAGAAGAAACTGGTGCTAAAGTTAATTATCTGGAGCAATTATATACATTTGGTGTACCAGGAAGAGATCCTCGCGGAAGAATAGTTTCAACAGCATACTTTGGTCTTGTCAGACCTGAAGCATACGAAATCATTGCATCCACAGATGCTGAAGATGTGAATTGGTTCGATATTAATTCTTTACCTGATCTTGCCTTTGACCATTCTGAAATAATTGAGCTCGCAAAAAAAAGATTACAAGGTAAACTTAAATATGAGCCGATTGGTTTTGAGTTACTGGACGAAGCTTTTGCCTTCTCAGATCTCGAGAATCTATATTCAACAGTCTTAGAGAAAACAATAGACAGAAGAAATTTCAGAAAAAAAATTCTTAGCTATGAACTGCTTATTGAAACGAAAGAAAAGGTTGCTAATAGACCCGGCAGACCGGCTTCTATGTACAAATTTGACAAAGCCAGATATGATCTGTTAAAAGAAAAAGGAATGTTATTTGAAATATAATTTTAATTAGTGTAAAAAATACACAATATAATTTGCTTGATTTAGTCTCTTTTTGTAGATTGCGTAAAACAAACACAAACTATAAAATGGAGTCTATTATGTTCGGTATTAAGTATGCAAAATTTTCGCAAATGAATTATGTTATTCATTATAAAAAAGGCGAAAAAGTAAGATCAGGCAAAGGCTTGTCTTTTTTCTTCAATTCCACAAACTCTACATTAGTTTCCATTCCATGCAACAGCTTTGACTACTTGTTTCTTTTTGAGGAAACTTCTTCAGATTATCAGGATATCTACATCCAGGGTGAAGTAACGTATCGAATCCATGATCCTGAAAAGATATCTGAAGTATTAGATTTTACAATCAATACAAGGAATCAGTATATTTCTGAAGATTATGAGAAAATAGAACGACGTGTTGCAAATTCTATTCAAACTATCGTTTCGCCTTATGTAAAATCTTTCGGAGTAAAAGATATTTTAGGTAAAAATGCAGAACTGGAGCAATTTATTATGTCAGAATTGCCAAATGCTGTTAATCTTTTGTCTTTAGGGATTGAGGTGCTTGGAGTAAACATACTTTCCATAAAAGCAAATGAAGAAATGATGCGAGCTCTGGAATCTCACACCAGAGAGTCCCTACAGCAGGAATCCGACGAAGCTATTTATGCCAGAAGAAAGTTTGCTGTTGACCAGGAAAAGATTATCAAAGAAAGCGAACTTAACACAGAAATTGCGATTGAAGAAAAGCAGAAAGAAATAGTTACCAAAAAAATGGAGAAAGTAAAGATTCAAAAAGAGCAGGACAGGCAGGTAAAAATGATGGAAGCTGAAACTAAAGCAGAAATTGCAAACAAGGAAAGTGAATACGTAAAACAATATGCTGAAAATCAAAAAACTTTATCCGACGCTAAAGCTTATGAATTAAAATCTATGCTTGATCAATATAAAGGTTTAGACTGGAAGCTTGTTGCAGCATTAAAAAACGAGAGCGATCCTGCAAATAATATTTCTATGGCTTTTAGAGAGCTAGCAGAAAACAGCTCAAAAATTGAGAATCTTTATATTTCACCCGAGCTACTATCTTCTCTTTTAAATAAAGGCGTAGATCATGGAAATTGATAAAATAATTGTGGTTAGAGATGCTACCGGATTAGAATATCTGGTAAAACAATTTAACTCTAAAGAGCAGGCAAAGTTTTATCTGGATCGAGCCGGAGAGGATTTTGAGAGTTATAAACTTGAGCATAATAATTTTTATGAGGTACTCAACCGTGCTGTGAAATCTGCAGAAGAATATTGTAAAATAAAAGTTCTGGATAAAAGCTTTGTTTCAAAATACTTATTTAGCGGCAAGGAGCTTGTCATTGTTATTGGACGAGATGGTTTACTTGCTAACGTTGCCAAATATGCCAATAACATTCAAATTATAGGGATAAATCCTAATCCTGAATCTATAAGTGGTAAGTTGATGAAGTTTACTATTGAAGATTTATCCAATGTTTTAAGCAAGGTTTTTAAAGGTAAGCATAATGAGAAACAAACACCATTAGCAGAAGCGAAACTAAATAACGGACAGAGTTTATTGGCTTTCAATGATTTTTACATTGGCAGCAGCATGCAAGTATCATCTTATTATCAAATAGAATATAAAGGAAAAACTGAAAATCATATATCAAGTGGTATCATAGTCTCAACTTTTGCCGGAAGTTCGGGATGGCTTAATTCACTTTTTAATATGGCCGGGAATCTGACACAGCAGACTATAGAGAAAAAATACGAAAAGTGGAATATGGAAACAAAGAAATTAGTATTTGCAGTGAGAGAGCCATATAAAAGTCAAATATCAGATATAAGTATTGGATTGGGTATCATTGAAAATACTTCTAAACTCAAGATTAGCTCAAGGATGACACAGCACGGTATAATATTTAGTGATGGTGTTTTATCTGATTTTCTGGAATTTAATTCAGGAAAAATAGTAAAGATTGGTCTGGCAAACGCAAATGCAAGAATAGTCTATCCATAGCGATCTGAATCACTTATTCAGTGTTTTGTGTAATTAAACCCAAAAATGTCATTAGAAAATACAATTACTGGTAAACGCCTGTAATAACATGGTTACCTGCTATATTGCTTAGTAAGAAAATCTTAATATATACGGCGGGCTACACTTCGACTCTCTACGTTAGCTCAGTGACCTAACGCCGTTGCACTGATTTGAGAATAAGCTATTACGTAATGACAAATTTGGGTTAAAACTATATTTGAAATAATTGGATACCGGCTTTAAATAGACTTGTGATAAAAAAAATGTGATACTTTATCAGATAGTTAAGTATCACATTTGTTATTTTGAAGCTAAGTATTTTTGTTTTAAGCACTAAATGCTTTTTTACCTATTGTAAATTTCGCAGCCAGTTCTGCAAGATTATAATCAGAAATCAGCTCATCGAAAATTTCTTTAACCGATTGTAGTTTCGTTGCTTTATATGCATTTGCACCTGCAAAAGAAAATCCTTCAGTCATTATGCCTTTCGCAGATTGGAACAAAGCATCGGCTATGCAATATTGTATGTTTTTGAAATCGCACGCTCCAAGGCACCTCCAAGAACATTTAAAGGGCTTTCTTTCTCCGCTTTGCATTCGTTTTACGAAATTATTGGAAATTACTCTGCCGGGCAATCCTACGGGAGAATTAATGATTATGATATCTTCTTTTTTGCAGTCTATGTAAGTTTGTTTGAATTCTAATGCTGCATCACATTCATGGCTTGTGACAAATCTTGTACCCATTTTGACAGCTCTGGCACCATGTTGCATGATCTCAAAAATATCTTTACCTGTGTATATGCCTCCTGCTGCGATAACTGATATATCTTTGGAATATTTTTCCTGATAAGCTTTCACTGCTTCAACACATTCTTCTATAATAGATTCTAGATTTACATTAGGGTCGTCAAGTTGCTCTCTTTTAAATCCCAAATGTCCCCCTGCTAAAGGCCCTTCTACGACAAAAGCATCAGGAACGTAACCAAACTTTTCAGACCAGTATTTTAAAATAACTTTTATAGCTTTAGAGGAAGAGACCTTAGGTACAAACTTTGTTTTTATTTTGTCAAAACCTTTTTCTAAAATTTCGGCCGGCATTTTCAAAGGTAACCCGGCACCCATAAAAATGACGTCTATACCTTCATTTACAGCAGTTGAAATAAGTTCCTGTGAGTCATTGGCTGCTAACATGATATTAACTCCCAGCACTCCATCGGTCATTTTTCTGGCTTTTCTAATTTCTCTTTTAAGTGCTATTTGATTGGATTCTTTTATATTTTTAGCATAATCGGGTTCTGTCAGTCCAATACTTACTGCCGAAATTACTCCTATACCACCTTGATTAGCGACCGCAGAAGCAAGACGGGACAGTGAAATAGCAACACCCATGCCACCTTGTATAATAGGTAATTTAATTCGCAAATCGCCAATTTTGAATTCTTTCATATCTTATTTCCAAGTAAACAAACCGAATGTCAACTTAAACAATTTTATTTTAAAACCAGCAATTAAATGCAAAGTCTAGTTTATTTTTACTTTAGGAAGTTAAGATCGTGTAGATGATTACTAAATTTTATAGAAAATTATTTTGGCATGAACATATTAAAAAGTGAGATGTATATATTAAATATGTCTTAATATTTATTGTTGTCGATGCTTTGAATTGAATTGCTTTGATTGAGAAATATTTTCTGATAAGTAATATTGAATTGAAGGGATTAACTTAATTTGTTCAGTAATTGGGAGATGGGTATGATGAAATCTACGAAATTGTTGTTGCTTTTAACAATTTTAATTTCCATAATATCTGGTGTAATGAATGCTCAGATTCCACCATTAAAATGGATCAAGGCAGGAATAAAGTCAGATATAGAACAACTAGCAGTTAGCCCTAATGGGAATACTGTTGCAATTCTTTATAGACCAATAGATAGTTATTCTCATATTGCTATATACGACGTGAATAATCGTAAGATTTTTAGAGAGTATTATGTAAAATCTTCAACCAGGCTAATTCGGTATTCTTATGATAGCAAAATGTTATTCATAAAAGATATTGATGGAATTCAAGAAATAGATATTCAAAATGATACTTTCATCAAATCTGATAAAAAAATTGGAGAAAGTATACTTAGCTATTCTTTATCCCAGAACTCCGATATAATGGTAGCAAGTTATTATACCTACGAAGTACAATCTGATAAAGGCGGGGGACTACATTCTTATGTGTGGGGTGTTTTCATAAAAGATTTTGACAGTGGACTGGAATTTTTGCTCAGAGAACACAGTTTTAGACAAAAGTACGGACCTTATACCGGGGATTTGCCAAATAGGGCGGTTTGTATATCAAATGACTCTAATTTGTTTGCAGTTGGCAATGAAAATGGAGAAATAGATATTTATGGGTTCGCTCTTTATGGATATGATTCTTTGAAGCGTGTTAATGCGTTTGCAGAATCAAAGCTAACATCGATAGCTTTTGCTGAGAATGATGATAATCTTATCGCTACCCACAGAAATGGAGATGTTTTCCTATGGAACATAAAGAGTAATAAGCTTGTTGATAGTATTAAAATTCGAGAAGGAATAGTATCTATTATTGATAATAAAAACTTTCCGAATAAAGCTATTCTTAGATGTGTTGAACCCGGCGATAATACTTTGGATTATTATTATATATATGATTATTCGGGAAATAAAATTGTAGATTCTCTGATAATAGATTCAAAAGTATACCCAAATTACAGCTTAACAGATGATATGAATACTATTGTCTATGGAGAGAAAGGAGAGGTTTTCTTAGAAAATTTTTCCACTTCAGAGAAAATTGATATAGGTGCTGATTTACTGGATAATATTTATGTAAACCTGACCGATGAAACTAAAGATTATATTTTATCAAGTGCAGGAGATTCCAAAATTCGTTTTCATTCCAAATTTGATGGAGAGATAGATGACATAAGGAACTATGATATAGATCATATTGATTTTATGAAAGTATCTCGTGATTATAAATATATCTTACTCAATGATAGTAGCCGATTTCAAATCTGGAATTTAGAAGATCATTTAAAAATTTCAGATTTTGAGATAGATAGTGTTTTATCCTTTGATAAGGTTTATAGCTGGAAATTTTTGGGTAAACGTTTGATTATGGATTGGGATCCTAATACCCCATCCTTTTGGATAGTTGTCGATAGTACTGTAATTAAAAATATAGATATTGAGTCAGGAGAAGTAATTACAGAGTATGATACCCAATCTAGTAATAGTCTGGATTTGAAAGAATGTATCAAAGACCTGTCCATTAACTCTAGTGGGGATAAACTGATTATTGGAAATTCGATTCAAGGTGAAGATTTTTATCATTATTTCAATTACTGTGAAATTAAAGATGGTCAACTTCTTTTTCTTCGTTCGTTTTCATGCTTAGGAATCGCAGATGGTTCTAAGCTTTATTCCGATTGGATAGATAATGATTCATTTATTTATTTTGTACAGGAAAAATCTATCAAGTATAGCAGTGAAAATAAAGCAGACATACACTTGATTTCTATGATGCCATACCAAAAAGATACTGAGTATTACAGTGATGACAAATTTTCTGCCTTTGAAGAAATGTATCATACATCAAATCCACCATTGTCATTTTTCTATTTGAATAACGGTATAGTAAAAGTCTATAATAGAAATAAAAAAGTACCGTTGGTTTACTTCGATTCCTATTTGAACTTGAGATATTTAACAGCCAATGAAGCCGAATCTGAATTATATATTTTAGGGCATAACGGAACATTGAAATGTTATGATATGAGTGCTTTTATAGATGATTCATACAAAGAACTTGAAGCAGATTCCGGTCATAATTTATTTTGCTATCCAAACCCAACTTCAGGACTGACTAATTTGAGTATCGATGAGAAAATAACCGGAGTACAATCTATTAAGTTGTATGACGATATGGGAAATATTGTAAAAATACTGTCGAATAATATTGATGATTCTGACAATAGTATTGGTTTAGATTTATCTGACTTGGCTATAGGTAAGTATATAATAGTAGCTTTTACAAAAGATAGAACTTACACTTCTTCTATCAATATCGTGAGATAGGTAATATTTTTTCGATAAAACTTATTGGAAGAGTTTATTTTATTTCAGCAATTTTTCGGTGTTTGATTTGAGTGAATCGCATAATATTTTCTGGTAACAATATAATCGGATTTCTATCTTCTTTGATGTGGTATTTGAAAAATAATATTTATATATAGGATTAATATGAATAAAATAGCTTTGGTTACAGGAGCAAGCAGAGGTCTGGGGCATGACATGGCTCTTAAGCTCGCAGAAAAGGGTATAGATCTTATTATTACCTATTTGAATAATAAAGATAAGGCAGAAGAGGTTTTAGATGAAGTAAAAGCATTGGGAGTTAAAGCTTCTGCTTTATCGCTTGATGTTTCTAAACCTGAAACATTTGATGTGTTTATAGATGAATTAAAGCTCGTACTAAAAGATAATTTTCAAACAGAAAATCTTGACTATTTAGTCAATAACGCAGGTATTGGTATCCATGCTGCCTTTCAGGAAACTACTGAAGAGCAGTTTGATACTCTTGTAAATATACATCTGAAAACTCCATTTTTCTTAACTCAAAAACTGCTTGGGATTATGAATGATGGCGGAGGAGTTGTAAATATTTCTTCAGGTCTGACTCGTTTTTCTTTCCCTGGATATGATGCTTATGCAACAATGAAAGGCGGAGTGGAAACTTTGACTAAATATCAGGCGAAGACTCTAGGCTCGAGAAACATCAGAGTAAATGTTGTCGCTCCGGGTGCAATCGAAACAGATTTTGGCGGAGGTGCAGTTAGAGATAATTCGGACTTAAATAAAATGATTGCTTCCCAAACAGCCTTGGGCAGAGTTGGTTTGCCTCATGATATTGGAAGTGTAGTAGCATTTTTGTGCAGTGATGATGCAAAATGGATAACTGGTCAAAGAATTGAAATATCTGGCGGTATGATGCTATAGCATATTAGATAAAAATATAGACTACTTGATTTTGAGCTGCTTGAATAGAACCTTCTTGCAGCTTTTTTTGTTTTAAAAATTGTAAGGATCGATCTCAGATTGCCCGCACCTATAAAAATTTTAAAAATTCAATCTCTTGGTCTGGATAATTTGGTTAGTTCCATATTTCAGTCCATTCTTTTCAAGATTAGTTTAGAAATATAAAAAATCTACCTGCAAATACAACAGGTAGATTTTTTATATACTATCTTGAATTAGCTGCATTTGTTACCCCTTTATTACTGCTAAAGGCGTAAGCTCTACTTTGATATCGACTAAGTCTTGTTGGTTTGCCATCACTATATCAATATTCTTATATGCAGAAGGCGCTTCATCCAGATCTTTCTGATGGCGTATAGAGTGAATTATACCTTGACTGTCAAGTATGGATTTTTCTTTTTCTATATCAAGGTCTCTTTGAGCCTGCTTACGTCCCATAACTCTGCCTGCTCCATGAGAACAGGATTGGAATGATTCAGCGCATCCTTTACCTTCAACTAAATAGCTTTTAGTTCCCTGAGAACCGGGAATTATGCCAATCAAACCCTCTATGGCTTTAGTTGCTCCTTTTCTATGAACAATCACATGTTTGTCATAATGTTTTTCAAAAGCTGCGTAATTGTGGGCTATGTTAATAATCTCATCAAATTCAATACTCCCATCAAGCTTTTCTATAAAGACTTCTTTTATCCTATCCATCATCAGCTTTCTATTTGCATAGGCATATTCCACGCAATAGCTCATTTCGCGTAAATAGTTTTTTCCTTCGTCATGCTCAATTGGCAAAAAGGCTAATTCCCATTTTTTGGGTACAGCAGTATGCCAACGTTCATTTAATTGCATAGCAATTTTATTATAGTGATTTGCAACCTGCAAACCTAAGTTTCTGCTTCCGGAGTGGATCATAATCCAGATAAAGCCATCATTCCCTTTTTGTATCTCTATAAAGTGATTGCCACCACCTAATGTTCCTATAGACTTGCGAGCATTTGCCCACTGTTTATGTATTACAGGATATTGTTTCAAAGAAGGGCCTTCATTTCTGTCTACTCCGGTAATAGGAGGCATTAATGAAGAGTCTTGCTGCTTATCGTGCTTATTAAATCCAAGAGGAATTTGCTCACGAATGCCGCTCATTATTTCCTTCAAAGTGGCAGTTTCTAAAGACTGTACTGAAGTCTTCAGAGCACACATACCACAACCAATATCAACACCTACTGCATTTGGAATTATCACGCCTTCAGTTGCAATCACGCCGCCAATTGGCATTCCGTATCCCTGGTGACAATCCGGCATTAGAGCCACATGCTTATAAATAAACGGAAGGTTTGCTAAATTCTTTGCCTGTGCCAGGGCTTGGGGTTCAATGTCATCCAGCCACATTTTGATTGGCTTGTTTTCAGTGGAAACTACCTGTTTCATCTTTCACCTTTTTATTAAACAAATATATGCATGATATCTCTAATACCAAATATATGCCACAAAAACACTAAATATGTTAAGTCTATAAATATCAGTTATATATCTAATAATTATATGTATTAATGAAATATATTGTACAGAATATACTATAATATTATATTGTATATTATAATATATTATAAAATATAAAAAAACGAAATGAAAAATGTAGTATTTGGAATTCTTGGAAATGTGAAAGATTTCAAAGGATACGGCAAAAAACGATGGGATTCATGGCGTCCGACGGTTGATATATGCAGACATGAAGACTTTAAAATTGATAGATTCGAACTTCTATACGAAGAAAAATTTCAGAGGATCGCAAAAACAACTATTAAGGATATAAAAGTTGTCTCGCCTGAAACGGAAGTAAATCATATAGATTTTAGTCCCAAAGATGCCTGGGATTTCGGAGAAGTCTATTCATTACTATACAAAATTTCTAAAGAATATAAATTTGATCCTGAAAATGAGAACTACTATATTCACATGACTACTGGTTCTCACGTGTCGCAAATTTGTCTTTTTCTTCTTACAGAAGCAAAATTTATTCCCGGTAAATTATTAGAGATATCGCCTTCTAAAATTGATCGCAGTGGAGTAGGTAATTATAAAATAATTGATCTTGATCTTTCAAAATATGACCTGATTGCTGAGAGATTTTCGGATGAGAAAAAGCAAGGCTTATCATATCTGAAAGCAGGAATTGAAACTAAAAGTTCTGCTTTTAATACTTTAATGGAGCAGATTGAAAAAGTAGCAGCTAATTCCAAACTGCCTTTACTTCTTACCGGAAATACTGGGGTAGGGAAGACTCAGCTAGCTAGCAGAATATACCGCTTAAAGATGCTTCATAGACAGCTTGAAGGCAAATTTGTAGAAGTAAACTGCGCAACTCTTCGTGGTGAAAATGCCATGTCTACTCTTTTTGGGCATGAAAAAGGAGCTTTTACCGGAGCAGTGCAGAAGAGGAACGGTCTTCTCAAATCTGCAGATAAAGGTCTGTTATTCCTTGATGAAATTGGGGAGCTAGGTTTAGACGAGCAGGCAATGTTGCTTCGCGCCTTAGAAGAAAAACGATTTTATCCGATGGGATCTGATAATGAAACAGCAAGTGATTTCCAGCTGATAGCAGGAACTAACAGAGATCTGAGGGTAAGTGTAGAAAAGGGTATGTTTCGAGAGGATCTTTTTGCAAGAATAAATATATGGACTTTTAAGTTGCCTTCTCTTGCTGAACGCAGGGAGGATATAGAGCCGAATATTGATTTTGAACTGCAGGAATATGCGCATCATAATAATCAGTCTGTTCGTTTCAATAAAGAAGCAAGAGCGAAATTTCTAAAATTTGCGCTCTCTAATGAAGCTCCCTGGAAAAATAACTTCAGGGATTTAAACGCATCCATCAGCAGAATGGCAACTTTGGCGACTGGTGCCAGAATTACAACAGAACTTGTTGATGATGAGATCTTGAGACTAAAATATTTATGGAATAGTGATACTTATAACCAACAAAGTGTTTTATCTAAAATTTTGGATAAAGAGCAAATCGAAAATATTGATTTATTCGATAAAATCCAGCTGACAGAAGTAATAAAAATATGTCGGGAAAGTAAGTCTATGTCAGATGCTGGCAGAAAACTTTTTGCAGTTACCCGCACTCAGAAGAAAATAGCTAATGATACAGACAGACTCAGTAAGTATTTATCAAGATTTGGCTTGGATTGGAATGTCATACAACACAAAGAGAAATCTGAACTAGATTAAAATGGTATCTAAGTATTTAGTATATTAGGGTATTATAGATTCAAATTTTGATATGTTTTAAATTTTACACAAAACAACATGAACACTAAAATACTAATTATCTTGCTCTTGCTTTTGCCTCTTTCTATTGCTGCACAGGTGATAGAAAAACCAATAGGCTGTTTTGCAGGAACAAACGGCACACACCCTGATGTACTTGCACATACAGGTGCAAGAGGTGTATTGCTGTTAGAGAAGTGGTCAAATATAGAAACTAAGCCTGGAATATATGATTTCTCATTGCTTAATACTAAAATAAACCAGGTAAAAGCTGCCGGTTTAAAGTACTCACTGGCAATTGCTGGAGGAGCTTTTGGAAGCCCGGACTGGCTTATTGACTCCCTGAAAGTTGCTTATTCTACTTTTATGTATAAGGATAAAAATTGGCGTTTGCCTCTATGGTGGAATCCAATCTGCGAACAGAAACTGACTGAATTAATTAATCGCCTAGGATTTGAATATGCTACAGATGATTTACTGTCACACGTTTATGTTACTCAAATGACAAGCAATGGTATTGAAGGGCATCTGAACGGAGTTGATATGGCAGACTTTACAGTTGATGGGTATACAGAAGAAAAATGGATTTCTGCTGCTGAGAAAACAGCTTACACTTTTGCAAACGCATTTCCTGATAAACCAATTGTTTTTGAGATACATGAAATTGATCACAGCATCCAAGTTCCGGCAACTATAATCAATGATTTATCACATGATGAGGATTTATGTGGCAGAGTGGGTTTAGGCATGTGGTGGATATCTGGGAAAACAACTTATCAGAGTGACTTAATTGATTACATAGCAAGTTTTGAGGGAGATAAATACGCACAGGTAATTGGCAGATCAGATCAGCCGGAAAGATTCAAAGATAGTTCTTATAGCTCAGTATTTGAGCAGGCAAAACAGCTTAAAATCAGATATATTGAGCCATGGCCTTATGAATTCCAGTTCCACACTTCAGATTCTCTTATTTATGATTTCAATACTTGGGCAGATGAACATTTTTCATCTACGGATACTTGTTCTAAGTCTTCAGTTATTGAGTCATTTGGAGATTATGGTGTGACTATTTATCCTAATCCATCTGACGATAAGATTCAAATATTCGGGGAGTTTGATTTAGACAGCAGATATGAAATTACGGATATCAGAGGAGCTGTTATTTTAGTCGGCGAACTGAAATCGGATCAATCAATAGAAATCTCTGATCTTCCAAAAGGATTATATTTCCTAATTATCAGTACGAATAAGAAAATTATTGCTGAGAAGTTTATTAAAGAATAAACAAGACTATTTTTTCTAAATATTGATATATTGACTGACTTTATCAAATCAGCTTGCCCAATTTATGCTTTATTCTTATATTTAGATACATGAATAAAACACTTCTAAAATATAGAAATACTACGGTATAAGGACAGTTAGACTGTCCATCTTCTTTCGTTAATCTTCAGAGTAATGATATCTGAACTTAGCGAATCCATTCATCCCATTAATCGATTTAATTTGGGCAGAGTCAGTGTATGCCTTTATATCAAATTGAATTTTCTTAAAATTTAATTTAATCAAATAGCGAAATAAACTGCGTTTAGAAAACAATGCAGGAGTAATTCATATATTTTAGAGGAAAAATAATCATGGAAAAGAATTCAATATATATCAGAGAGACTAACGCAAGCGACTTTCAAGACATCTTTAATGTAGAAGAAAAAGCTTTCGGTTATGAAAAAGAGGCGATTTTAACATCAGAACTTCTTTCGGATGATTCAGCTCAGCCGATTTTGTCACTCCTTGCTTTTGATGATAACAAAGCAATAGGGCATATCCTATTTACAAGGGCATACCTTGAAAACAAGGAAGAGCAGCCACTTTATCATATACTTGCCCCACTGGCAGTGATTCTGGAATATCAGAATAAAGGAATCGGTGGTAAGCTCATTATCGAAGGTATAAAACGACTAAAAGATATGGGAAGCGAGTTGATCTTTGTATTAGGACATATAGAGTACTATCCTAAATTCGGATTTATATCTGATGCAAAGAAACTTGGATTTCCTGCACCTTATCCAATTCCTGAGGAATTTAAAGATGCATGGATGGTACAATCTACTAATGATACGGATTTATCTAAATACGAAGGCAAAGTTATCTGCGCGGATATGCTTAATAAACCGGAACACTGGCGAGAATAGATAGATAATTCAGAAGGGACAAGCTCCTTGGAGTTTGTCCCTTCTGTTTGATATTTACATAAATAAAAATTTATAGACATAGCTTTGAAAATTGCTTTGCTAATCTTTGTTTTCAGGAGACATGAATTTATACACCATACCTGCTAAAATTGCACCTACTATCGGAGCAAGCCAGAACAACCACAATTGTCCCATTGCCCAATCGCCGACAAATAATGCCTGGCTTGTACTTCTTGCCGGATTAACAGATGTATTTGTAACTGGAATACTTATCAAGTGAATCAAAGTTAAACCTAGGCCAATTGCCAGTCCTCCTAAACCTTTTGGCGCTTTTGAGTGTGTCGCACCCAAAATAATAATCAAAAACATAAAGGTCATTACAACTTCCGTAACAAAAGCAGAAAGCATATTATAACCATCTGGTGAATGCTCACCATATCCGTTTGCAGCAAAACCACCAAGATCATATCCCGCTTTACCTGATGCTATTAAATATAGAACTCCAGCCCCGGCAATACCGCCTAAAACCTGAGCAATAATATATGGTAAGAGATCTTTTTTGTCAAAACGTCCGCCTATCCAGAGTCCAACCGAAACTGCCGGATTTAAGTGGCAACCGGAAATATGCCCAATAGCATACGCCATCGTTAACACAGTTAGACCAAAAGCAATTGCAACTCCAACAAAACCGATACCTAATTCCGGATATGCAGCTGCTAAAACGGCACTTCCACAGCCACCAAGCACCAACCAAAATGTACCGATGAACTCAGCTATTAGTTTTTTCATAAGTCCTCTATTTGATAGTTATATAATCACTATATACATCTATAGCAAAAAATGATATAAACACAATAACAATGACTATGCAGTAATTATATTATTGGAGATAAATTTGATAGGAAAGGATGTTAATGATTTGAAATAAATAGTATAACTCAATTAGTCTCATCTTCTAGGAATTATCTTTGTGATGAGTATTAAATAAGCACAGGGACAAGCTCTTGGAGTTTGTCCCTGTGTTTGTACGTTTATGATCTCAATTTACTGACTGAAATTCCACTCAATGAAGGAATAACAGTTAAAATTTCTTTCTCTCCACGTCTACCAACATTAATTTTTATGATTGGCTTTTTGGCATCTGAAGTGTCAATTGCTTCAATTTTTGGATTGAAGCATCTATCTACTTTATATAATTTTTGTTCAGGATATTCTTTATTCTCTGCGACTGCAAAATAGAGGTCATACGCATATTCTCCATCTTCTTTGTCTGAAATACCTGTATAAACAGGTATAGTGAATATCCTGACTGACACAGAATCTGTTTCAAATTCCTTAAATATTTGAATATTATTAAAAAGATTCTCAGATTCGTAATCATCTATTTGATCTACATAAATACTGTTATCTTCATATTCACCCGATCCCATAGTTCCTGCACAGCCTTCACCTTTGGGTATGGGTTGGAAGAATTTCTTTAGTGTTTTAATTCTTTCCTTGGTTAATTTCTCCATATAGCCAGATTTACACATAGATTGCATTGAACCGTAGTAACGTCGTTCGCGTGGAGGGAAGTTCATATCTACTTGTGCCTCTCTGAATTTTAGCCATAAATCTTGAGATATTTTAAATTTTTCTATAAAAACTGTATCTGTCTTCCGTCTTTCTAAAATTTTATTATAAAGACTATCCAGCAGATCGTATGCACTTTGCTTGCTCTTTGCTGCTATTGTATTCATTTCCAATTGTGTTTGGGAATATGTAGATATTGTCGCAAAACTAATTAGTAAAGTAACGATTAGAAATTTCATTTGAGGGGCTTCCTTTGATTTTTTATTTAAGACTAATTTCAGTTTTGTCTCAAAACTTCTTATTACTCTCGCGTCCTGCATTAGTAATCTTGATAAAATTTCAGGGGAAATATCATTATTTCAATACAATATACAATGCAGTTTTTTTAATGGTAAAGAATAGGTGTTTGGAGAACATTAATTTTAAAACAAATATAGTAAAATAATCACTTAATATACTTATAAAGTTTAATATTATTTATAATATTTTATTTACTTTTTAAATAAATATCTTTATCTTTTCCCCCTCACCTAGAAAACGCCAGTACTTCATTAATCAAACCTTCTTCATAAGCCTTTTTGACAGGTTTCCACTCGCCTATTCGGTTTAGAAAAGCTTTTCAAAGCATCTATTGCATCTGCATCCAACTTCACATACTGTTCTATATAATCAATCAGACTTTGCATTTTTCTAACCTGTTAACGGTAATTACCCTAAAAGTATAGGAATTGACGGTAATACAAATATTCTTTTCAGTATTGCTTATATAATAGTTTTTGCCGGATTTGATATAATCTTTTGCTTCAGTTTGATTTAGTATTTCAAAAATCAAGCTTTCAATCTGCGGCTTTGTCAGATTAGTAGAAAGCTTTTTATTTATCCTTCCGTAAACAAGCTCAGTGTAGCAAATGTTCTCTATAATTTTTTGTTTAGTTGATTCCATATAACAGTAGTATTATTACGAGACACAAGTCTCAGCAATTTAGCAATTCTTTGGGAATATTTCTAATAGCTGAAGACCCGCGTTTATGTAGCATTCTAGGCACTTTTTAATTCTTCTCTAAAATAGGAATCGAGCATAATTTTCGTTGAGAATAAAAATTGTGCTTGCTTTTATAAATAACAGGTGTTATATTAGACTTGCAAGATAAATACGCGTGACGAAGCAAGTTGAAACTCTAAATTATAATAAGTAAAAAGCTATAATACTCTTTATTTAAATGAAATATACATCTCTGATTTTAATTTAGATAATTGATTTTATCTTGTAAACAAACAAATAATAAGTTGTATTAAATAACATATGTAATAATAATTATGCCACCTAAAACTACATTTACTAAAGAAAAAATTATAGTAGCAGCTCTTGAGTTAGTAAGAAAAAATGGTATTTCTGCCATAAGTGCAAGAAATGTTGCTAAAGCTTTAGATTCATCTGTTGCGCCAATTTACAGTTGTTTTAGTTCTACAGAAAAACTGAAAAAAGCTGTTCTACAGATGGCGAATAACATCTTGATAGATTATTCAACGAAAGATTATACGAATAAAATCTTTCTGAATATGGGAGTTGGATATGTAAGGTTCGCCAGAGATGAGAAGAATTTATATCGTGCGATATTTCTGGATGATAATCACTTCAATGATATTTCGGATGAATTCTTCCAGTTTATGATGTTTAGACTCTCTCAAGACAATGATTACACAGAAACACCTCAGGAGCAGGTGGAAAATCTGTTTAAAGACATGTGGATTTTTGTGACTGGTATGGCAAATTTGATATGTGCAGGAATCCTGAAAGAAAACAGCGACAGAGAAATTATCCAATATCTGGCAAGGGTTGGAGCCGCAATTATTACAACATACGTAGGTGAATTTGACAAGCCTGAAGATGTAAAGTTATATATTTAGAAACGTTAAATATTTGTTGAATACAAGGTGTTATTGAAAATGAGAAGTAAACTCAAATATATTTATGTAATTCCGCAAGTAGCACTGTATTTGCTATTTTTTTTTATTAGCAATTCTGCTGATGCGGCTGAAAAAACACAATCAATTAGAGGGATTGTGCTTGATGCGGCACTAAACAAACCCCTAAGTTTTGCTACTGTGAAGATCACATCTACAAAACCCATTTTAGGTGCCAAAGCAAACGCTAAAGGGGAGTTTGAGATTAAAAATGTACCCGTCGGTAGACATACTTTAGTTGCAAGTATGCTTTCATACAAACCAACGACACTGAATAATGTTGTGGTTATCAGTGGTAAAGAAAACTATTTAGAGTTCAAGCTTACAGAAGAAATATCTCAAACTGGTGTAGTTAAAGTGACAGCGTATAAGAAGATAAACAAAGCTCAAAATGATTTTGCTGTGTCAAGTGCTGCAGTGCTTAGACCTGAAGCTATAAATAGATTCGCAGGTTCTAGAAATGATCCCAGCAAAACAGCAGCTACTACTGCAGGGGTTGCCTCAAACAATAGTATGCGAAATGATATTATTATCAGAGGAAATTCGCCACTCGGTGTGCTTTGGAGAATAGATGGTGCAGATGTGCCTAGCCCTAATCACTTTGTGCAAGCAGGTGCCGGAGGTGGAATATTTGGAATATTAAATAATAACTTACTTGCTTCCAGTGACTTTATAAGTGGGGCTTTCCCGACAGAATACAGTAATAAAACAGCAGGGGTTTTTGACGTAAAGCTCAGAAACGGTAATAATAAGAAGACAGAACGTACATTTCAATTAGGTATGAATGGTATTGAATTCGGTATGGAAGGACCTTTTTCTGATGATAGCAGAGCATCATACTTAGCAAATTTCAGATTCGTTTCTTTAAAGCCAATTGATGCTCTCGGTATTGATATAAATACAGATGTGATTCCTCAATATCTTGATGGTACTATAAAAATTAATATCCCAACCGAGCATTATGGTCAGTTCTCCTTATGGGCTATTGGCGGCAACAGCAGCATGAATGTAAATGAAAGTGAAGAAGATGATATTGAATGGGATAAAGATCCCGAACTTGAAGATTTTGAGCTAAGTTCAGACTTATATGCTGCCGGACTCAACCATAGACTTTTTTATGGTGAAAATACATTCGGTGAACTAATACTTTCAGCCACCAGATCCGACATGAGTACTCAAGAAGACATTATTACTAAAGACAGTTCATGGCGTGACAGTAAATATGACGGAACTGAAGGCAGTTTTCAAGTTAGATATAAACTAACACATAAATTATCTTCACAGAATCTACTCTTAGCTGGTGCGACTCTTAATCATAATTACTTTACTTTGAAATATTCTGCACTTAATGACGATAAAATTTTAGAACAAAAATTAGATGAAAATGGTAGTGCAAACCTTATCCAGTCATTTTTACATTGGCAGTACAGACCTACTGATGAATTAGAATTCAATGCAGGTTTAAACTATCAGATTTTTACTTTGAATGATTCTTATTCTGTTGAGCCTAGATTTTCTGCTTTATATAATTTAAATGAATACCATAATATCAGCTTGGGTTATGGCTTGCATAGTCAAACGCATCCACTAATGCACTATTTATTCAGATTTCAGGGCGAAGACGGACAAAGACAGCCTAATATAAATCTTGATATGACTAAAAGTCAACATTTTGTTTTAGGTTATCAGAATACCATGATCAAAGGTATTTATTTTAAGGCAGAATCTTATGTGCAATTTTTAAATGATGTACCGGTTTCTGCAGCTTATAACAAAGGTTATCTTTCTTTAGTGAATCTAGGCGGCGAATTTGGTATGGACATCATCGATAGCTTAGTAAACGAAGGTAGTGGCATAAATTACGGTATAGAACTTACTGCGAATAAGAATTTTGAAGATGGCTATTATGTTATGTTTACTGGATCATTATTCAAATCATTATATACTGATATGCACGGCATAGAAAGAAGTACAAGCTTTGATATGGGACATATCGTGAATTTACTTGCGGGAACAGAGTTTAAGCTAAGTGATGATAATAAATATGTTTTCTCTGCTAATATCAAACTTACATCCACGGGTGGAAGAAAAGGAATACCTATAGATGTTGAAAAAAGTATAAATGCCGGAGATAAAATAAAAGATTATTCAAGAGCTTATGAGTATAGCTACGGAAATTTTTTCCAGGCAGATTTTAAAATAGGTATTGTTATAAACTTAGAATCAACTACTCACGATATATCTTTCGCAATAGATAACTTTACAAACCACAAAAACATATTCCGCGAAAGTTGGGATAAAGAAAATAATGAAATTAAGAAGAAGTATCAATTAGGTTTTCTACCGTATTTATATTACAGAATTAATTTTTAGAACTAACCCACACTAACCGACCCTTAGAGGCTGCATTTAAAAGTGTAGTCTCTTTTTTATTATATTTACAAAATGCTACTTTTAATAATTCTAACTATTTATAGTACTATAAGAGTCATTCTTAAAATGCCTACCGTATATTTTTATATTTGATACATGTACTATAAAAGTGGATATCAATATGCTAAAATATATAGACGGTTTCACTTTTCATATGCCTAAAGCGCATTTAGAAAGAACTAAATCGTTTGCTTTTGTAGCTCCTCTCACAAATCCAGACATACTAATTTTTGATGATGCAAGAATGCTTTATGGTGGCTTCAAATCGATTATGCTGGTAGCTGAGTAAAATAATTAAATCCCATACTCTACTTGCAAAGCACCATTGATACCCTCAGTCAGCAATTCGATCAGCTCTTCATCCATATAGTCGTAATCGTCCGGTATGTGCAGGATGGCAATAGGAGGGAGGTCTAAATGTCTAAACTGACTTGAGATTTTGGATCGTTTATTTTAATATGTCTCATCTAATAATTAAGATGTAGTTTTGCTGTGAGGTTAATGGTGGGGTAAATCCTTTTCAATCCAATTAAAAAATGAATCAAAAATAACTTCAGAAAGTTTGTTCTCTGCAAAGTTCAGAATTACCCAATCATCTCCAAATTCATCTTTATATATAGTTAATTTAGAAACAGAATCAAATGTATTAGTTGATTTGAATATTTTATTGAGAATAGAATCTTTAGCCATTCCAACTCGTATTCCATGTGTAAGTAGAATTTTTTCATTTACAATTTTTCCATAAGCGATATCAATTTGCTTTACATCAGGGTGATCATTGAAATATTCTTTCAAATAAGATTCTTTGTAAGTATAAACATCAGCGGTTAAAGTGTCAATTTCATCTTCGGATATACGAGTATAGGTCTCCAAACTCTTTGCAAATAAGCTATAGTCTTGTACTTTAAGTTCAAACTGCTTAATATAGCAAATATCTAAATCAGAATTCTTAAAGGTAAGTAAGTACTGATTCGGCCAAACGTTGATTAAGGAATCCAAATCTAATTTATGATTATTCGCTGGTATTTCAACAGATTCATCGTTTGATTTTAGTTTTGATTCCTTTTTATAAAACAATCTATCAAGCTTAGGGAATTGATTTTCTATCTTTCTCCTTTCCCATGCTTTTTCTTTGTCAATATAGCCATATTCTAAACCTACTTGTATAAAGCCTTCTAGTTGCTTGCGTTCATTATTATCCAATTGCTCTACCATTTTTATAAACTCATCTTCGCCAAGTTTGTTGATTATTTGTGTGATAACGAAGCCTAGATCGTAGCAGCCAGAAGCACCACCGCAAGGGAAAGTTACCAAGCTTGACAATGCTTCCTTGTCGCCGTCTAATGTTTGTTCGATCAGGCTAATTAGTTCGCGATTATCTAAATAGTCCTGATTTTGATACAATGTTTCCCCAATAAAAATATCTTCTGTAGATTGTTGCTTACAATCGATAAATATTAATAAGCTCGACAAAAAAAGGAGAATAAATAAATAAATTAGTAGTTTCATAAATTTAATCAGATGGTTTAGAAGAAAACGAGATGAACTAATATAGTAAAAAACACCTCAAAAAACTGTAGTTATCTATATGTATTTGATAATTAATACGTCTAAATATAAACTTAAACTCAAAGCAAGGATCTCCATATGTCAAACTACATAGACGGCTTCGCTTTTCCTTTTCCAAAAGCGCATTTAGAATGAACTAAATCATTTGCTTTTGTAGCTCCTCTCACAAATCCAGACAGACTGATTTTTGATGCTTCGAGAATGCTTTATGGTGGCTTCAAATCGTTTGTGCTGGTTGATTAGAATTATGTTGCCGGTTACTGAGTCTGGCAATTACCAGTTTACAACTTATAGTTCTCTAAGCAAAATATTTGTTATTTCTTCAGCTTTGTTTAGTATCATAAAGTGACCACCATCTTTTATTGAATAATCACAAGAGGTATATCCTGTTGGTAAAATTCTGTCACTTGATCCGTGAATACTAATAATATTTTTAGGAACTGACATATTATCCCAGTTTACAATTTTATCGATAGCCCATTGCAAAAAATCCGTATCTGTATCATTTAAAATTTGTTTTAAAAGATGCTTTTCGCGGATTGACTTTGTTCCAAAAAACCAATTGCTTATAAAATTTGAACTCTTCAGAAGTGAAACAGGCAGAAGCTTATGAAGAGAAAGAAGTCCCGCAAGTCTGTAATAAAATGGGATATCACTTTTTGATTTGGCTGAAGAGATCAGAATCACTTTTTCTGTCTTAATTTGTTTAGCAACTTCAACAGCTATCATACCTCCAAATGAGAGACCTATCAAGCTTGGGTTTGGAGATTTAATTTGAGTAAGCAGGCGGGAAGCATACTGCTCTATAGATTCCTCAGTTTGAGGTTTGATCCATTTTATATGATTAACTGAAAACTCTGAAAAATCCAGATTTTGAAAAACTCTTTCGTCAGCCCCCAGACCGCTAAATATATAAACCTTGTTTCTCAAAGACCAAACTCTACTTGCAGAGTGCTGTTAATCCCCTCAGTCAGCAATTCGATGAGCTCTTCATCCATATATTCGTAATCGTCCGGTATGTGCAGGATGTCAATAGGAGGGAGGTCTAAATGTCTAAACTGACTGGAGATTTTAGAGCGCTGCCCTGATTCCATAACAAAAACCAGATCAGCCCAATTCAAATCATTCTCTGATATTTTCCTGTTACTTTGCGGACTCAGTCCGGCAGAGCGGATATTAAATCGATCATCATTTTTAAAAATCGATTCGGCTGTTCTGCTTCGTTTTTTGTTACGTCCGCAGACTACTAGTATGTTTGGTTTATGTTGCATGGTTTGTAATTATTTTTGATAATTATTCCTAAACTTCTTATCTATAATAGACATCAAATTTATTGGCTCTCAAGATCTCAGCAAAAACATCATATTCAAGACTATTAGCAGGTCTGTAATGCCAATGGTGATATCCATACTCAATGTCATAGAACTCCATAGTTTGTTTAAAACCATAACCAATTATGGTTCCAATAAACTTTCTGAACACGTCTTCTGATTTAGTGTATAATTTTATTTTTTTATGATCACATAAAATCAGTTGTGTTTGTGTAATTGAAGAAAATATATTGAGATTGACAAATCCGTTTTCAGTGGTTTCGTGAGGATGGTTTTGCAAAAAATTTATAATTTTTTCCTTGTTATCCAGCATGGTGGATTTCCAAAAAACTTCTGATTTATCAGTCCACAAACTTGATATTAACATACCAAAGGAATCAATAGATTCCAGGTTTTTGATACAATTAAAAAATATTTCGATAAGCCTTGTTTGATCAACTACCATTTGCAATTCGTAAACTCCATCCTCATTTATATCAAAGGCAACAAATTGTTCTTGTATTAACTCACTGCTAAAATCTTTTTCTGCACCATCTAATACTACACCAGTTGGGGGACAGAATACATAATCATTATTCTCCGGATCATTATAATTCAGATCAAAATAATGTGGAGGGTTCAAAAAAGTCGATTCTGATATTTTTTGGGCTTTAGAAGGGATTTCAAAATTATCAGGGTCAAGCATTGTCGCTTCTATAAGCTTTGTATTTCTAACTCCTTCACTATCAATTGCCAAGAATGCTTTTCCCAGTGCGTCACCCAGGCTACTGCCAGCCGAATAACAAGATAAGAAAACACCCGTTTTATCATCAATTTCGCCAGTAATCAAGAAACACCAAAATTGCTGTGTATCATTCATCATCAGTTAAATCTCTTTAAATTAGAAAAACAAATATATAAAAAATACAGAACTTAAAAATCGATTCGGCTGTTCTGCTTCGCTTTTTGTTACGTCCGCAGACTACTAGTATATTTGGTTTTTGGTGCATGGTTTTTCCAAAATTCAACTGTTTGACCAGTCAGGATCAAAGTTATAAAAATCATCTAAATCAAGTTTCGATACTATATCACCTTCAGGTGTTATTATTTTCAAATCTACCGAGTCAGGATCAGAAGAAACTGAAATTGCTAATAAATCTGAATTTGGAGACCAGGAGGCTCTGCACATGCTTTTCGAAAATAAATTGATATTTTTTGTAATCTGTTTAAATTCTGTTCCATCGGGGTTTATGCTATATAATTCCCAGACCGAATCTTTTTGAATCCAAAATGCAATCTTCTTGCCATCCGGAGCCCAGGAAGGAAAGCAGTTAACATTAGCCGGAGTAGTTATTCTTTTAAAATCAGAACCGTCTATGTTTATAGAATAGAGATGCCAATTTTCATCGTTTTCTTTCTCTCTGACATTATATTGAAATACAATCTTTTTGCTATCAGGAGCCCAGGCTGCATAAAGCATTGCTCTGATTGAGCGTTTAACCATTTTTGTAGTTTTTGTTTCCAAAGATAGAATATAAATTTTCCACCCCAGGCGGCCGTAGCAATGATAAGCAATATGTTTACCATCAGGAGACCAAGTAGAGCCCCATAAACTTTCTCTATGATTAGTTAATTTCTGTAAGTTATTTCCCTGAGCATCTACAATATAAAGTTCTCCATCGCCAACGATATTGTTTTCAGAAAAGACTATATATTTATTATCAGGTGACCAAGATGGCTCATTTAATTTATATTTGGATTTATGCAGGACTTTTTTCCCGGTGCCATCTGATTTGACTGTGCAAAGCTCATAATTATTATTTAGCGCAATGTATACAATTGTGTCTGTAACTGCTTTTGCATTACTATTAAGGTCGATGTTTTTATTGACTAATTTATCTTGACTGATTAGATTCGCAAAGAAATCTATAATTTTAAGATATAGTTCGATTAATGATAGCATTGATTTATTTTGGATAGTTAAAGCGAAATTGTTTTAGTAATATGCTGAAATAGTATTTATCTAGTTCAGAGAAATGAAATCAAAACTATTATTTTCATCCTTACCAATCAACTCGCTCTTAAGCTTATTAAATTCTTCTTTCGTGATAAGGTCTTTTTCTAATAGATCTGATAATCTTTCCAGTCCGCTTAGTTTTGACATATCTTCGTTAGTAGTATTATTGCTACTTTCAAACTCTGCTTTCTTAGCGTAAATAAGTTCAATAAACTTAAGCAATTCTTCTTCAGACGGGTTCTTTTGATAGAAAAACAGCAAATTAGGATATTTAGCTAATATATATATGTTCTTAATTGACATATAAAATTTGATAGAAGTGAAGGCCAAAAAGGAAAGTACAAAAATAACATTCCACCAATAATGCTCTACTGAAGTGTTAAAAAAAATGATTACTGACCATAGCACGCACAAAATGCTAAAAAAGCACCACCACTTTGAAAATATGCTTTGCTTTTCAACACTATCTAGAATAGAAGTAAACTTCACTTTATAATCTCTCTCTGTAAAAAGAGTTTTATATTGAACATGAACTCCTTCATTGTAGATAGTACTGGTTATTTTGTGGAACCATTTTTTTTGTTCTATTTGATAATTTTCTGTCATATAATTTGAAATAGTGTAAAAAATATCTGTGGAATATAAAAAAAAACAGCGATAAATTATGATTTTTTTTAATTCTAAAGCATTAGAATATTTCATAGAATCCAGGGGTAGTTGTTTGTTTGATTCGGTATAGAGATTATTGCTCAGTATGGGGATTTGCAGCAAGGACAAGCGAATATTCTAAGAAGATGAAAATCACTTTGAAGATAGTAGCTTAGCCGTGCAAAATTCTGAATGCTGTCACTTTATCATTTTCAATTTCCAGAATCAATGAACCTGTATCTATTCCGTGTCCGGACATACCTAAAAAGTATCTCATCTGAGTTTTGCTGTTAGTTCCGGGTTTGCCTAGTAAGTCAATAATTTCTTTGGTACTCATCCCCACTAATTTGTATTGCTCAAGCAAGTCATGAGTCATATCCCATCTGAGACTGGCAGTTGCTTCTGTTTCTTTCCAGTTTATCCATTGTTGGCGATCAAATTTTACTCTATTAAAATAATTATGAATATCAGGAGAAAAAGCAAAATACACAGGAACTGAAACAATAAAAATTCCAAAGCAGATTACGAGCAGAAGTAAATATTTGTGTTTCTTATTTTGCATTTTCAGTGTACTTTTTGTTCTCAAGAATAGTATAAATTATATAATTGTTATATAGAAAATATTCCATAATTTTATTCCTCAACCCAGCCGATAATACCTGAAACAAAGGGGATTTCCAATTTAATCCACTGCTTAGTTATATTATTCCACACCATAACTCCTTTAGGTTCACCAAGATTTGAACCTAAATCATTATATGGAACACTAATGAAGCCATCTGTAGTTGCTATATTTTTGTCACACCAAACTCTACCGATTTCTTTGTTTTGGTATTTAATAATTCTACCGTATTCAGGATTCATCTCGTCTTCAATTGAAAAATCAAAGCCGGAATTTTTAAATTTTAGAGATCTCACTTCTTTATTTTCAATATCAACTTCAAAAACTTGATTGCTATATCCGAAGATGATTTTCCCATCAGGATCTGAATGGAAAGATATATTAGCTTCTTCCAAAGGAACCGAATCTATCTTAACAACAATTCCTGATTCCCTTGATTTTATATTGACCTTGTTAATAGTAGCAGTTGCTGTAATTCCCTCAAAGCTTGATGGGGTAATATCTATAGATACAAAACCACTCTCTTCTGATTTTTTTAAAGCATTTTTAAGAGTATCATAGTTTATTTCTGTATTTTGATCCTGAGCTTCATAGGATAAATACAAAAAGTTATCATTATCTATCCAATAAATAGATCCCTCTGTTAATCTATTATTAAAAACACTCGTTAGATAAGCTGTATTACAAGTATCTTTAACAATAGTATCAGGTTGGTTAGTCTCATCATAAAGTATTATTTCAATACATCTAGGGGATGAATGAAGGCCTAGACCCCATTTATGATTTGGAGAGTTTTTCACCATCACATTTAGAAAGAGAAAATCTTCGACCATATAATATAATGGTATTTTGAGATCATAAATATAGTATCCATTCTCGTTACTATAGAAAATGAGACTATCGCCCATAGCTTCTACAAATTTGGTATCATCTTCTTTTATGATTGCTTTGGTTTGAATATCAATTATGTATCTATTGGCTGTTATAATGTATCTATTTTTATATAAAATATTATCTACAAAAGAATATTTTAAAGTATTTGAAGCAGCGTCAAGAATAGTATCTTTATAAATCAAGTTCCCATCAGTAAAATGATATTTTACAAGGTTAATATCCTCAATATAGTTGCTTTTACTTTCACCATATTCGGCAACAATTAAAGCGTTATGCCTGGGCAAGCTTGCAAAACAACTGCCAATTGAGACTAATACGATTATAATGTATTTGAGCATCGTGTTTCTTCCGGTTTTTTGATTGCTTATTTTACAATATCTAATTCAAATGGTCAAGCTGTTGTTTATTATTAGTTGGTTTTAGATTCAATTCCTCAGAGAACTAACTATTCCCATCTGAAAAACCTTTTTATTCTATCCAGAAGGCTTACTATGATGATCAATTTACGCGTATTACGTTTATAGCAATCTGGTTTTATCATAGCCACTAGCCAGAATCATATACTCATCCTGCCAATCGTTGTAGATAGAAACATCTTGGAAAAGTTCAATCAGGTAAAAAACAAATACAAAAGTATTCCAGCTTTTCCATAACTTCATTTATAATATCTTTAATATCTTCAAAATGTCTGAGTTCTATATTTTATTTTTATTATCTGGTATATCCATTACAAAAACTCATTAACATTGTCCAATAGTTAAAGATATGAATAAATAAACTAAATAATTAATATTATTTATAAATAAGATAGAATTTTATTTTATTATCAACTGTTACAAAAAAAAAGCGAGATCAACTTATCTAAAAGTAGATCTCGCTTAAATTAGGTAGCTTCTTTAGAGTTCGAATTTAGCCTTAATTATAATATTTCAAATGGCTTGAGAATTGATATTAAATTGTCTCAGTTAAAACACAGCAACTTATATCATATTCTTGTTTTAGATCAGCTTCTGAGTATGATGACAAATTTATTCTACTATGACTAAGTCTGAATCTTCACCGTCAAACATTTCAAAGTATGTATGAAAATCCCATTTGCTTTTCTTATATCTTTCTTCCGAAAATCTTAAGTAACCTATTAGCACTTTTAAATTATTATGAAATTCATCTCTGATTGCGTCATTCTCAAAAATTTTGCTTATAAAGCATATATATTCGTTATTATCACCTGAAAGTTCTACGTCAATCTTCTCGCCTTTTAAAATCTGCTTCATTATCTTTGCATATTCTTTTCTGAGTTTTGGAAACTCTTTTGTTTGCATCTTAGATAGTTCCTGTTTCAATGAAGAAGCAAGAGATAGAAGTTCTTTATTATCAAGTGTTTCGGCTTCTTTAATCATATTTGCCCATGTTGCAAACATCACGATTTCAAGTTGGAGAGCTTGTCCACTCCCGCGATAATGAGAGAAATCTATACCTTTATTTATAGATTTAAGCTCAAGTTTCAATTGATTTATTTTTGATTGAACTATTTCATCTGTACTTTCAGTTTCCTTAGCCATTTCCACATCTTCTTCTTTTTCAACACCCAATTGAGTCGTCTGGTCTGCAGGGGTATCTGAAGAAATATAGTTTATAGCTTCATTCTCTTCGTAAACAGCAAGACTTGATAAGGCTAATAATACTATTGAAGCTAGAAAATATACACCTAGTACCTTTAATCTGGTTGGTTTTTTAACCCACTTTAAAATAGCTGAAGGTTTAAATAATCCAACAATGAATAGTACAAATAATACAATGTGTAGGAATCCATAAAAAGTTGACATGATAAAGCTCTAAAAATTAATAAATGTATGAATTTAATCTCGATTATTAATAATTATATTAGGTGAATTCAGTTATAAATGATTTTATAGGAATAAATAAAGCCATAAAAAGCAAAAACACTTATAAAATTATATATATAATAAGAAATCAAATATAATAAAAAGTAATATAATAACATGTAAAAATAATAGTAAAATTTTTTAAAAACATAAAAAAGCTGTAAAATAACTCATATTATAATCAAGTCATTTGTTATCTATTAGAATTATCAAATCAGATAGAATTTGATTTTTTCCTATTTTGTATCATTCCATGTTACAAAAAAAGCGAAATCCTCTCTATAAAGTAGATTTCGCTTTTCAAACTATTTTTAGATATCTCTGATCGCTAGTACTTAATTGGCATATTCACCTGGGAATTCATTCCACAGAATGCCATCATCAATTCCGCCTGTTAGCATTTTGCTGTTTTCAAGTTTTTCTTTAGTCAGAAAAAATGATTCTACCGGTAGTATATCATTATAAGTCTTTAGTTTTGCTATTTCTCTATCGTATGCTTTTTGTACAGCTTCTTTGAAAGGCAGTTTATTTCCAACCCATTCCTCCAGAAAGTAAACAGGAGAAAACATATTTATATCATTTTTATTTATTGAACCATTGAGCGCTGACATCCCGGAATTTGTCCAGTCTTTAATGAAATTTTGACCAAAACAGCAAGTCTGGTAAAGAGATCTCAAGTGATAATTGTTAGTTTTCAAAAATTGCGTAAATTCATCTATGTGATAGTTTCTATCTAAGAATGAAATCCATTTATCCTCTGAAGCGTGAAGAGAGAATAAAACATCAATATAATAGCCTTTTTGTGCAAATTCATCTATGGCACTCATAAATTTTTCTCTGCTGCAGTCATCGTCAGTTAAAACTTTGATATCCTTGTAATGACCTTCAACTGCTTCTTTCATCGCTCTAATCTGCCAATCTTCATCCAAAGCTTCAATAATTTCACTCATTGTCATATCTTGCATATCTTCTTTTTTGACTTCAAACATATCAGAAAGAATAGTCAAAAATTCTTCTTTATACATCCCGAAAAAGAATTCAGTATAAGGGCCAAGATCGTACTTGGTTTCCACAACTAAAATTAAACCTGCATCTTTATCTGAAAAATAAGGATCTTTAATATTTGGCTCTGATGTAGAGTCTTCAGTACAGGAGCTAAAAATCAAAACAAGAAAGATAAATAAATACTTAAACATTGTCAATTAGCTAATGTTATAGTTAATAATAAATACAAAATAAAAAATTGACTAAAAATTACAAGCTGAATAATGAAAAGCAAGGCAAATATATCTTATATACCTGGTAATATGAATCTATGTAAGTGCTATTCATATTTGCTTATATCTGTTGGCAAAAGAAGTCAGGTTTATATATTACACTAGAATATTTTATGTCTATGTGAAATACTTTATATTCGCAACTCTCAAAAATCTAAAACCCAAGCTCATCCAAACACCTTAATATCTTTGTTTTATAATAGCTTAAAAAATACTATCTTAACTAATAAGTCTCAACCTAATAGTACATATCTACTATTTTAGAATAACTCAATTATATCAATACTATAAGGCCTACCTTATGAAATATTCATATACCCTGCTTGTCCTTGCATTTGTTTTATGCTCGCTGACTGTTTCGTTTGCTCAAAACAGCCCTGATTTCTTTAAAACTGTGCCTGTGATAGATGAAAATACACCTGAGTGGGCGAAGCTAATGTACTCGGAAAACCCGAATGTGCCAGAGGTAGAAAACCTCTATAGAGCATATTATAGGAATAACGAGTTTGTAAAAAATATACATACTCAAAATCATAAGCACTGGATTAGATTAGTAGAACCTCTTCTGGATGATGATGGTTATATAAAACAAAAAAGTAGAAAACAGGAAGCATTAGAGGCCCAAAGACTAAAGAACAGATTTAGAGAGCATAAATTGAGTGGCACAGATAAGTCTTCCGGCTGGATCTCTATGGGGCCATTTGAAACATTTAAAAAAAATACTTCAAAACCAGTTTCCTGGCATAAAAACGTATACGCTATAGACCAGTCTCTTTCAAATCCGAATATCCTAATCTGCGGCACGGAAGCAGGGGGTGTATATAAAACCGTAGACAAAGGTGCGAACTGGACTCTTATAACTAAAGGTGAAATTTTTGCATCCGGGAATTCAGCGGTAAAAATTCATCCGACTGATCCTGATAATTTTCTTGTAGCTTCAAACAGAAGAATATATCAATCTTTAGATGGAGGTGAAACCTGGCACGAGCGCCATTTCACAGAAGGAGAAGGGAACGAGTTCCAATATTCAACAGCTGACTACAAGACTATATTCCATACATCCAGTTCAGGTTTATTTAAAACCACTGACGGCGGGACTACGTGGGAAAAGATATTTACTGAAAGCTGTTGGGATATTGATTTTCATCCCACAGATAATTCTATTGCTTATTTGCTGAAATCTAATGATGATGAAATGCGTTGCGAAGTATTTAAAAGCACAGACGCAGGCAGCACCTGGGAGCTAAAAGATAATGGATATTATGAACCTACTGACTGGAATACCGCTTACTTCGCAGGAGGAAAAATTGGTGTAACTCCTGCCTCTCCTGATCTTGTGTATGTTTGCCTTATTGGAGACTCTAAAGCAGAAGATTCCGGTTGGATTGGGGTTTACAAAAGCAGTGACAAAGGTGAAAGCTGGACAAATCCTGCAGGTCAGGATGGAGGGCCTTATGGTGAGGTAAACAACACTCAAACTCCTTGGAATGTTGCTGCTTATGAGAGTGGATACCATCAGGGTTTTTTCAATTTTGACTTAGAAGTCAGCAGTGTTGACCCCAATAAACTTTGGATAGCTACTATACGCTTGTCTGAATCTACAGATGGAGGAAAAACATTTACTTCTATTGGTGCTGCGAACTCGCAAAGGCTTGCAGATTTCCACGCTGATGTTCAGGATATAGAAGTTAATGGGAACGACATTTGGGTAGCATCTGATGGTGGTATAAATTATTCATCTGATGAGCTTAACACCCACGTAGCTTTAAATAAAGGAATACAAGCTGCGCATTTCTGGGGATTTAATACAGGCTGGAATGAAGATTCTTTTACCGGGGGTAAATATCACGATGGCACTTCTGGCTGGTATGAAGGTTATAAAATAGGTGATGCTTATAATATTGGTGGTGTCGAAGAGGCTTCCGGTTATGTTCATCCAATTGAAAGTAGAAAATTACTTTTCAGAACACATTATAATAGTGCTAATACTACTGTGCTGAGTATCCCTAAAATATTTGGTGAAACTTTGAAATATCATCCGGAATTTCCTATAAGACCTAATGAATCGTACTCTGCTGCAGAGCGAAGCGGTATCTACTTCGATCCTAGATATGCAAATCATATTTATGTTGGTCTTCAAAACAAAGTATATAAATCTACTGATGGTGGAGTTAATTTCGATGTTCTTTATACTTTTCCAGATGATAACGGCTTAGTCTATGAAATGGAAATTTCCAGAAGTAATCCCGATGTAATTTATGCAGTATACAATCCTGAAGGTACTTATTGGGATCCATGTGAAGTTTGGAAAACAACTGACGGCGGAAATAGCTGGGCTAAAACAGCAACAGATCCAGACGGCAATAATAAAAGATTAAGAATTACAATTAATCCTGAAGACGAGAATAATATCTGGACCTGCACTCCTCGGGGCGGAGATGACGGCAAAGTTAGTTCATCTACTGATGGCGGTAAAACATGGATTAACAGAACCACTAGTACTTTAGATAAAGAAAATGTGAGAGATATTTTATATCAAGGCGGAACAGATGATTTAGTCTATTTAGTTTCTCTGGAAAGTGTTTACTATTGGGACAAAAATATTGCAGAATGGATTGATTATTCTCAGGATTTGCCTTTAGTTCCTAAATCCCTGCAGATTAATCCGTTTTACAGAGATGCTGAATTGAGACTTGCGACTACCGGCAGGGGAGTTTGGGGAAGAAAAATGGTGGACACATCATTCCGACCTGTTGCACAGCCTGTAACATACTCGGATATAGTTGATTGTTCAAGAGATACAGTTCTTTTCGATTGCTATTCTATACTAAATCACGAGAATGCTAAATGGGAATGGTCTTTTTCACCAGAGCCTATTTATGTCAGTTCGCAAAATGCACGAAATCCTAAGGTTGTATTTGGCAACGAAGGTGTTTACGATGTTAGTTTAACTGTCACAGACGGGCAAGGTCAAAAAGATACTAAGTTAATAGAAAATATGATAACAGTTCGCAATTTATGTATGCCTGATTCTTTAGCAGGTAATGCTTTGTATCTTGCTGAAGGAGGAGAGTATTTTGTTTCACCTGAAGTGGATTTGACAAATATAACTCACTTCACAGCTACTGCCTGGATTAAACCAAACGGCTCTCAAAATGGTTTTGCCGGGATAATTTCCAATGCTGAATGGTGTGCTCATTGTGATACTCCGATAGGACTTGTATATGATTATTACGGAGAGGATTTATTTTATAGATGGCCATTGGGTGATGAATGGTATAGCTCAAGTAAACTTTCAATTCAGCCGGATAAATGGTCATTTGTTGCAATGGTAATTACTCCTGACTCAGTTACTCTATATCATAATAATGATAGTTGGGTCTCCCATGTATCGCTTGAGCCTGTAGATTTATCTGCGCTTTATGTTGGTGCAGGGCATTATTCTACATTTTTCAAAGGGTATATAGACGAAGTAACAATTTGGACGCGTGCTCTTTCAGACGAAGAAATAAAAAATCTAAAACACCTGACAAAAAAGAATATTATAGACACTGATCAGGATTTGTTCGCTTATTACCAATTTAATACTCAATTCGACAATGCCACTTATGACAACGCTCGTGGAAATCATGGATGGCTTTCCGGCGGTGCAACTTTGGCGCATTCAACTGCACCTATTGGCCCGGGAGTTAGTGAAAGACTTACAATAGATCAAAAAGGAAAGTACAATTCAGAGCTTACAGGCGTTGAACTCGAGTTTGGCGATACTAATCCTCAAGGAGATATTGTTATAACAAGATTAAATGTATTGCCTGACAGTTTGCCAAACTCCAATCCGTCAATCCAAAATTATTGGATAATAAACAACTATGGCGAATTGGATTTTGATGTTCTTAATAATATCAGATTTAAATCAGCTTTCGGCTCGCCGTTTGGATCTCCATCCGATGCAACACTTCTTGTAAGAGATGAAAATGAATATAAAAACAACTGGGAAACGCTATGCAGTGCAGTTAGCTATGATAATGACAGTTATAACTTTACGAATTCATGTAATATAACGAATACACATCAATTTTTTATTCAGTCAAAAAATCAGTCTGACATTCAAAAATGGCTTGCAGTTCAATCTATAGATACTACGATATGCAAAAATGAAAGCATCTACCTTGCGGGAGAATGGCGAAATCAGGCTGGTGTTTATAGAGATACAGTAAATATCTCTCAGGCGCTTGACAGCATATATATTACTACTCTGACAATTGCAGAGGTAGATACTACAGTTACACAAGAAGCAAAAACTTTAACTGCCAATGCCCAAAATGCAGATTACCAATGGATAGACTGCTCAACTCAGCAGGCAATCCCGGGCGAAACAGCTCGAAGTTTCACGCCGGCAGCTGATGGTAATTATGCAGTAGAAGTTACTCAGTATGGCTGCGCAGATACATCCTCCTGTTATAAAGTTAATGTGTCCGGTGTGCTGGAAAGTAATTTCGATCATGAAATCAGCGTCTTCCCGAATCCGACTGACGGGAAACTCAACATAGATTTGAGAAAGCCATATCAAAATTTAGAATGTAAAATCTATAACACAGCGGGACAATTAATAGAAACAAAATCGTACAAAAACATCAGCCAAATAAACTACACTCTGAAAGGAGCAGCAGGTTACTATCTGATTGAGCTAAGCAGCTCTGATAGTAAAAAAGCGGTTCTAAAAGTACTGAAGAAATAGAGGCAAAATCTATATATCAAAAAAGCTGCTTAGGGTTGAATTTCTAGGCAGCTTTTTTTTGTGTATTTAAAAAAATATATCATGAAATAATAATTTGTATTAGATTGCTGAAATTGTTTTTATGCTATACCGGATTTTATTATGCGATGGATTTACTTCCTTTTTTTATTGCTTCAGGCTATTCTGTTTTTGAGACTTGAATACTATCGTCTGGACGAGCCTGTATTTGTTGTTCAGGAGATTAATTTTGAAGCCGAACAATGGAGTCTATTCAGCCCGAATGATTCTGATATGGAGAAGCTTGAATTGATTATGAAAGAAAGAAAGCTTACTGAAAAAAATATTACATTGCTAGCTGAAATATTGGATAGTATTACGCAATATCATAAAAATGAGAAAAATAATACTCTTTATAGGATGCCAATCAAAGACTATATTGCTGCAACTAGAGGTGATTCATTAATAAATGTTGTGGATGCTGAAGAAATTGAATATATACAAAAAATCCATTCAATTGATCAGTTCCATCCAGACAATGAAGAGTTTATAGGTCATCTTAATCCGTATTTTTATTTATATCCCATGCTTTACTATACTGAAAGAGATTTCCCTAATAAATCCTGGATAGCTAAATTAGATAAGTCATCTGCTGTGTATTTTATGTGTGAAGATAATATCAAATTAGCTGTCCGATTTGAAAGATATGATAAGATAAAACCAGTTGATAAAACCGGAAAATACAGCAAAGGAGTAGTACCAAACAAAATGCTTTATCCTTATGCAAAGTATAACTCTTATTTGATAGGTGTATTTATTTTCACCTTGTTGCTTCCTGTTCTGAAAAAAGCCTTAGAAATACTTGTCACAAAAAGAGCAAGAATTGTCAAGAATTCTCAGATCAGACCTGCATGGATTGGAATTTTAGTCACAATATTTTGTGTTGGTTTAGTGATAAGTGCTTTTAGCATAGAAAAAGATTTTGAGTACATTAAAAGAACGGTGGCGGTTTTGGGTAGTTTTATATTCATTTTCAGTTCTGCTTGGTCAGTGTTTTTTGTAAAACGTGCATCTATTTTTGATAGTGTACAAGCAGAGAAGAATATACTCCTTTTTTGGGAGTATGATGATAAGAGATGGCTGAAGATGTATAAAAAGAACCTGAACAATTGGGAATATCAAAATAAAAATCTACTCTTTTTTGCTCTTCTTTTGTTGATTGTATTTTCGCATTTATTTTATGGTTCGACTAGACAGATTGAATTAACCACACTTATGATTGTTCTAGGAGTTATTAGTATAATCACATTTGGTGCATATAAAATTATAACAAATATGCTTACAGGAAAACAAAATATTTCGAAGTGTTCCTTAGTTTCAAGAGAAGGTTTAATAGTTGGTTCTCATTTATATAGCTGGATTCAAGGTTCTGATAGATTAGAATCAGTCTATATAGATGAAGAAGAGGAAGAATCTGTTATTTGCATCCAGTATTCACAGTTAATTCGCAGAGAGCGTAAATATCATTTACGATACATGTTGATTCCTGAAGGAAAACTGGAAGAAGCAGAAAGAGCGGTGTTGGAGCTGTCAAAAATTGCATTTAAGACCAAAGGTTAAGTAGAAAAATTAACTGATTCTACTTTCGTGTCTCTGCCATTCAAAAATCACTTCTAAAAGTACTGAAGAAATAGAGGCAAAATCTATATATAAATAAAGCTGCTTAGGATAGATATTCCAAGCAGCTTTTATATTTACGTCAAGAATTACTTTACATCGCTCCCTCACCTTTTATTACAACAGGGATTGTTCTAAGGATGATCTTCAAATCCAAAAAAATAGAAAATCTTTGAATATACTCTATATCGTAATTCATCATATATTCGGCTTTAGTGTTGTTTTTTCTGTCTTTGATTTGCCATAAACCTGTGAGTCCTGGTTTGACAGATGAACGAATCTGACTAAATTGAGGCAACTGGCTTAACATATCCGGTACTAATGGGCGTGGTCCTACAAAACTCATTTCACCTTTCAAAATATTAAACAACTGAGGAAGTTCGTCTAAACTAGACTTCCGTAAAAATGTACCAACAGGTGTTACACGTTTATCTTCAGAACTTTTTTTAAGTGCGCTATTTGCATGATTGTATTCTAAAGTGCATTTGTCTATATACATTGATCTGAATTTATAGATGATAAAACTGTTTCCAGCCTGTCCAATTCGTTCCTGCTTAAACAGTGCGGATCCTTTTGAAGTCAATTTGACGGCGATAACAATTGCAACGAAGAGGGGGGATAATAATAACAATAAAAAGAGAGATAATATAAAGTCTAACACGCGTTTTAAAATAAATTGGAATTTCTTTGATGATATATAGCCTATATTATTGTCAGATGGCAGCATAAACTTCTCTCTCAATAATTTCAAGATTATTTCAATATAAACATTAACACATTAAATGTAAAAAGTCTTATAAATTTTGAAATATCTTGCTCAAAATTTCATTAATCTCTTCTGATCTATTTAAAACCATGAAGTGTCCGCCCTTAGGAACTATTATATCTAACTTTACAAAACTTATTGGCAAAATTATGTCACTGAATTCGTGTATAAGTGTTCTGTTTTGTGGCTGAATTCTATTTTTTCCAGCCAACTACTTTATCTATAGCCCACTTAAAAAAAATTGGATCGTCTCAATTAGAACATATTTAAGCAATTGGTTATTAAAATAGGAACTTACTCCGATGAAGCAATTGCTGAAGAAGCCTTAGCTTTTTAGTCAGTGAGCTGGCAATAGCTAGTGAAGTTTGAGACTGACATCTTTGCGGAAACAAACTGAATTTCTATATCTGGCTTAGCGGAAGAAATTGAGATTAATATTTCAGTCTCAATTAATTCCGCCATCAGACTAATTAGTATGTTTAGTTTTTGGGTCTAGTTTCATATTTATTTTTAAATATTACTTATAAAATAAATACAATCCAAATTCTAATTCCAAGTACTATCTGCCCTAAAGATAGGTAAGATAGTATTTATATCTATTTATCATCTTCAAGAATTTTCCTGCATACATTTTGTCCACTAAGCAAAACCATAGGCATTCCTCCACCGGGATTCACTGAACCGCCTGTAAAGTATAGATTCTTGTATTTTTTACTTTTCTTTGGTAGCTTAAAAGCAAAGTTTTTCTTTAAATCCGAGACTACTCCATATATCGAACCACCATTTGAATAATACATTTTTTCAATATCCAATGGAGTTAGAACATGTTCATACACGATGTGTTTTCGAATATCCTTTAGACCGATTCGTTCCAATTTATCAAGTATAGTCTCCTTATATTGCATATAATCCTCGTGAGTTAGAGGTGTATTTTCATTGATATATGGGATATGTGGTAGAATTTTTAAACCGGAACATCCTTTTGGAGCTACAGTAGGATCAGACTTAGATGCATCAACTAAATAGATTGTCGGATCTTTAGGCAGTTGTTTCGCATTGAATACAGTATTGAAATGTTGCTTTTGATCTCCGGAAAACATAAAGTTATGATGAGCTAATTGTGGATATTGAGTATCTAATCCTATATCAAGAACAAGTCCGGAGCAAGCCGGCTCAAATCGTTCTAATTTCTTTAAAAAAGCTTGATCTTCATTCAATAATCTTTTATATGCCGGAATACCTTCCATATTTGAAACTATAAAGTCAGCGTTATGAACTTCATTGTTGACTTCAACACCGGAAACTCTATTTGAATCTTTAATTATTTTTGAAACCTCGCAATCAAGGTTGATTTTAATACCAAGTTCCTGCATATATTTATTAAATCCGACTGCAATGTTATACATGCCACCGGGAACATACCAGAGGTCATACCTGAATTGTATGGTTGGCATAAGGTTCATAAACCCAGGGGCATTATAAGCTGAAGATCCTACATATTTAATGAAATAATCCATAACGTCAACAAGATATGAATTTTTTATATGCTTTGCCACACTTCCATGCATTGTTTTGAAAAAATCAATTTTGAAAATAGATGATAAATCGTAAAATTTAATAAAATCAAAAACATTATCAAGTCCGTTTTCAAAATAACCATCAGCAATTATATCATATTGTTTTTCGGAGTAACTCATGAAATTTCTAAACTGATCATAAACATCTCCTCCTAATTTATCAAGCTCTTGCTTCATAAAATCCATATCAGGATGAAGGTCTATAACTGTACCATCCTCGAAAAAGTTTCGCCAATGAGGCCGTACTTTCTCAATTCTTATATAATCTTCCATTTTTTTTCCGGAAGCATCAAACAGCTTTCTAAAATATTGAGGTAGAGTTAAAATTGAAGGACCAAGGTCAAAAGTATATCCTTGTTCAGTTATAGTATTTAATTTTCCGCCGATTTTATCATTTTTTTCAAATATTTCTACATCATATCCATTTATCCTTAGCATTATAGCTGCAGAAATGCCTCCAAGACCGGCACCAATTATTATAACTTTTTTCTTTTTTGATGATGTATGATCTGTCACGTTAGCCTCCGACAATATCTATACAGGATTATTTTTTAATTCTAATAAAGAAACTTTATTGCTTTTTTTAATATTTTTAAGGGCGTATCATAAGGTGGGTAAACTGCCTTTAAATCACCCCAAAAGCTCTTTTTCAAAATGGACTTTTTATTGCTAAATGTTTCAAAACTTTCTATTCCATGATATCTTCCCATTCCGCTTTCTCCGACTCCGCCAAATGGCAATTCAGTAGACAAAAGTATATGGATTGTTCCGTTAATACAAACAGAACCGGATGATGTCATATTTATTATTGTATCATGTTTAAATTTATCGTTTGAGAAATAATATAATACTAATGGTTTTGGACTTGCATTAAGCTTTTTTATTTCCAGTTCCAAATCTTCATAAATAATAATTGGCAGAATAGGTCCAAAGATCTCTTCATTCATTAACTTGGAATTATGGTCAATATCAGTAATTATTGTAGGAGAAATAAAAAGATTTTCTTTCTTACAAATTCCGCCTTCAATTATTTTTTCTTCCGCGATTAACTTTGTCAAACGGTCAAAATGGAATTCATTTACTATATGCGTGAAATCTTTTTCTGTATAAAAATATTTTATTGTTGTAATCAATTGTTCAACAAATTTATCTTTGATATCTCTATGAAGTAAAACATAATCCGGAGCTACACATGTCTGACCGGCATTAAAAAACTTACCCCATGCAATTCTTTTTGCTGCTACTTCAATATTGACATCCGAATCCACGATACAAGGATTTTTTCCACCTAGCTCGAGAGTTACAGGAATTAGATTTTCAGCCGCTGATTTCATAATTATTTTACCAATACTGGTGCTTCCGGTAAAAAAGATATAGTCAATTTGATCATTAATCAGTGCTTGAACGGATTCAGCATCTCCTTCTACCACAGTTATATACTCTTTATCAAAATTCTCCGATAATATTCTATAGATAAGATTAGATGTATGCTTTGAAATTTCAGAGGGTTTAGCTATGATACAATTACCGGCCGCAATTGCTCCAATTAAAGGTGAAAATAGCAAAGCAAACGGATAATTCCAGGGACTGATGATGAGAACGGTTCCATATGGTTCATACTGATAGTAACTTTTACCGGGTTTATTGATAAAAGGTGTACGAACTCTTTCCTTCTTTCTCAATTTATTTAAGTATTTAATAAAAAAGCGTATTTCTTTCAATACATATGATATTTCACTCGTATAAGATTCGGTGATGCTTTTATGCAAGTCGTTTGACAATGCTCTTAATATATCTTGTTCATTTTCTTCAATTATTTCTTTCAGTTTTTTTAGCATTGATATTCTAAATTCAATACTTTTTGTCCTTCCTGAATGAAAATATTTTTTTTGCTGCATCTGCAAAGAAATAAATGAGTTCTTCATCTCAAACTTTCCAAGATAAATTAGTTGACCATGTTTATTACAATTATCTTTTGGGTTGAACTTAAAGTAATCTTGGCATCTTCGAATGTGGGCGGTCCAAAATTCCCTTTTGCATCATTAGATGCACCAAATCCTTCATTTGGTATCCCAAGCCAATTTGTATTTACTTCTCCATTATTATCTTCATCATGATGAACACTAACTGCATAGTCTCCATAGGGAATATCTTTAAATTTGTATACAACTTTTCGCTCAATTATTGGAACAGTTATCCTTTTAAATGCTTTTTCAGATGACATAGGATAGAATTCTTCCATCCCTGTTTTGAAAACAAGAATTCTTGCCTTTCCAATACTGCTTTCAAAGCCGTTGATTTTAACAATTAAAATACCTTTTTCATCTTGCGAATTAGAAAAACCTAAAACAAACAAGAGCAATGAAACCGAAAATAGTTTTCTCCATAATAATATCATATGATACCCATCATACTCTTTTATGCCCCCAATGTCATTCCTTCTTTCTTTAGTATTAGTTCAGAAGAGATCCTTGCTGATTCGAAAATTGTTGGTAGACCACTGCCCGGATGTGTACCCCCACCTACAAGATAGCAATTTTTGAACTCTTCAAATTCATTATGAGGTCTGAAATAGAGTAATTGTCCCATATTATGCCCAAGATTAAAAGTCGCACCATTAAAAATATCCATTTTATTGAGCCAATCGTTTGGGGTAATCATGCGAATTTCTTCAATATGATCCTCTAAATTCTCCATCCCGGCTTTGGTTTCTAATAGTCTTAAAAGTTTTGATTTAAAAGCTTCTTTATTATTTTCCCAATCAATTCCTCCACTTGTATTTCCTATAGGAACAAGTACGTATAAAGAAGATTTCCCTTCAGGTGCCAAAGTAGGATCAATCACACTAGGGTTGTGCACATAGAATGAAGGATCTTCCGGAATTATGGAATTACTTACTATTTCTTTCACGTTATGCTTATAATCCTCTGCAAAGAAAATATTGTGATGAGCAATATTATCGTAAATTTTGTCAAGTCCAATATATAACATAAAAGTAGAGCAAGAATATTTCATATTATCAAGCTTATGATCAGTATATTTTTTTCGATCACCTGCATCAACAAGGTTTTTCATGGCGTGAGCAAAATCAGCGTTTAATATTACATAGTCTGCATATTCTTTGCTTCCATCCTCAAAGACAACTCCTTTAGCCACTGAATCCTCTACTATTAGTTTTTTAACCGGAGTTGATAAATGAATATTTCCGTGACACTCATCAATTACTTTCGCCATTGCTTTTGACAATTGATTCAAACCACCTTCAATGTGAAATACCCCTCCGCCATGTTCAATAAATGATAAAATACTAAACAAACCAGGAGCTTCCCATGGCGACATCCCAATATATTTTGCCTGAAATGTAAAACAGATTTTCAGGTCTTCATCACTAAAATATTTGCCAAGCACATCAAATAAACTCAAATGTGAATCAAGATAAGGGAGTGCCTTCAAGAGACGGGTTGAAATATAATCAGAAATTTTCCCGTATGGAACTTCGAGACAGGGTATAAGCCTCTCGTACTTTTTCTTTTCTCTTTCAATATATTTTATATACCCCTCGGAACTCCCCGGAAAAACTCTCTCTATTTCTTCAATCATTTTGTTTCGATCATTTGTCGGATGAAAAGTCTTATCTTTAAAAACAAGCTTATACATTGGATCAAGTTCTACAACCTTCAAATAATCATACATATCCCTTTTACATAAACTAAAAAGGGTTTCAAGGACTTCTTTCATTAGAAAGAATGTTGGTCCAATATCAAATTTATATTCACCCGCTTGAATGGAACCATTCCTTCCTCCAACAATGTCCTTTTTTTCGTAAATATGAACATCAAACCCCTTTTGAGAAAGAATCATTCCAGCGGATAAGCCTCCTGGTCCTGCACCTACTATTATTACTTTTTTTTTCGACATTGAGAATCCTAACCATGGTTATCGATATTTTTCAAAAGTCAATGATTTTTCTAAGATAAGAATCAATATACAGATGATCTGTATATGACAACAATAACGTCATATTGGAACTTTTAGTTGATTTTTGATGAAAATGATGAAGTTCTAAAGATATAATAGCAGAGAGAGAATGTAATGCATATCGAACAATAATAATCGATTATTAATTGATATAACAATTATATGGAACAAGCACTTCCAGCCAAAATATTAACTTAAATTTTTGTAGTTTAGAGTGATTTTTTAATGTTATATGCAAGAGTAAGAAATTACTTTGCACAAAAATGAGAATATGGAATTAGTAAATTATTCAGCCGAACCGATAAATAAGTTATTTTCCTGGCTACCTAGAGAGCTACAAGCTGAGAAAGTAATATTTTTTCCTGATGCATGCCCCGGTAAATCGCCATTACCTACAGGAACTGTTGTTTATACTAAACAAGAGGATTGGAGAAAATTTGCAGTTTCGGATTGTGGATGTGGGATGCTTTTAGCGAAATCGGAAGTTAAACGTTCTGATTTCAAACAGGAGAATTGGGATCAGATTTACTACGACTTAAAAAGCAATAAAGGTAAATTAGGAGATCTTGGTTCCGGAAATCATTTTCTCGATGCGCTTGAATCTTATGATGATGACTATATTTACTTTCTGATACATACCGGCTCCAGAAATGAATCAAAAATAGTAGATCACTTAATTGATAAGCCTTCAGATTTTGATAAAGTGTTTCTTGAAGTGTGTGATTGGGCAGAAAATAACAGGAAAGCAATCGCAGATATTGTGACTAAGTATTTTGGCAAACTGCAGATTATAGTTGATCGAAATCACAATAACTTTGAGATGACCGATGGTGGTGTGATTATCCGAAAAGGAGCAATAAGAATCAATCCTAATGAATTGGCTGTACTACCTTCAAATCTTGCAGGAGATGTTGTACTTGTCAGATCTACAGAAAAGGTTTTAGAAACATTTAACTCTTTAAATCATGGCACAGGTAGAGTTATGTCACGCTCCGAGGCAAAGGAACACTCTGCTAATTTTGATTATGCAGGACTTCGAGAACAAATCTATATTCCGGGAATGATTAAAGACGCTTCCATCAAGACAGAAGCTCCATTTTGCTATCGCGATTTAGATGACTGCTTAAATCTGATAGATGATTTGATCACAATAGAGAAACGCTTTTGTCCATTTGCTTATCTTGGACAGATATAGGTAGAATAGTGAATAGTGGCAATATGAACTTAAAGGCTAGTCGCTCTCTTAAAAATGTATCGGTTAGATCAATTGAGATTCGAGATTCCTTACAAAAGTAAAGCAATTAGTTACGGCAAATGTTAATTCAGCCATTGAATATTAAGGGTAATGATATGGGGACAAATTCTTTTGAAAAAGAATTATTCGCAGAGATAGAAAAGCAAGGGGTAGACTTTGTCTATTTTGCTGACATAGCACATTTTACTGATCAACAAAGTAAAGGATATTCAACAGCAATTTTAATTGGGATTGCATTATCCAAAGCCTATCTAAAAAAAGTTGCTGCAAATTCTGATTATGTTGAGCAATTGAAAAGTAATAATACAATTAAAAACGACGAATTTCATTTGGCAGAACTTAAAACGGATAGAATTGCAGACTATGTTGAGAAGTATATTGTTTCTAAGGGATATAACGCATATTCTCAATCGGAGGAGAATATTCTGAAAACAGGATATTACGATGAAGATAACAAAAAAACTCCATTGCCTCATAAAACAATTGCAGGATTAACAGGATTGGGCTGGATAGGCAAGCATAATTTATTAGTCACAGAGAAATATGGAAGTGCAATAAGTATGTGTTCAGTATTAACTGATGCTCCATTAGATACTAAAAATCAAGAACCATCAATTCCACTTTGTGGTAATTGCACTATTTGTAGTAAAATATGTAAAACGGATGCTATAAAAGGTGAAATTTGGTATTCTGGAATTGAAAGGGACGAAATAGTAAATGTGTTTCAATGCACGACCTGTTTACAGTGTATGGTTCAATGTCCATGGACTCAAAAATATATGCATGAAGATGACAAAGTTAATAACCACAAAACTGTGTAAATAAAATTGGCTAGAGATTAGTAAATTGCGAATCTAAAGTTCGCTTAAAGTTAACAAGTTTGCACAATAGAAAACCTGAAATTTCTAACTGTGTATCTACTTAACATGAGAACTCAGATAAGATAAAAATATTCAAGAGAAAAACATGATCATAGAAACTAAAAACTTAAGGCTAATACAGTGTGATACTGATATTCTAAAGGAAGCAATCGCTGGTAATGATAAGCTTTCAAAACTCTTAGGAGTTGCAGTGCATGAAAATTGGACAGAATTTGGTGTTGGTGCTTTAGAGTACTCACTAGGCAAACTCAAGGGAAATGAAAATGAAAGTGGTTGGTGGACTTATTTCCCAATTCACAGGGAAGACAATATGTTAATTGGAAGTGGTGGCTATCAAGGTAAACCGACTGCTGAAGGGACTGTAGAAATTGGGTATGAAATTACACCAGATTATCGGAATCGTGGACTTGCTTCTGAAATGACAATGGGACTAGTTGAAAACGCTTTTAAAGATAATAGAGTAAAATCTATCATAGCTCATACGCTGGGACAAGAAAATCCATCAACCAAAGTTTTGACTAAATGCGGTTTTGTTAAAATAGATGAAATGAATGACCCTGACGAAGGAATTATCTGGAAATGGGAGTTAAAAAGAAAATAACGAAGAAAATCTCCATTAATGCAAACAAAGTGTTTATAATGGGAGAGTTCGCAATAGTTTCGAATGATATAAATAGCTAAAATTATTATTGAAATTACCAATATCAATTTCAAAAATATATAAAAGACAGAAACAATAATTAAAGGTTTTGCAATGAAACTATTCTCTATTTTACTTTTTACGGTTCTTTCTCTAACAACTGTTTATGGTCAAAGTACTGCTGCTTCTGATTCACTTGATAAAACAATATTAGAACATTTTGACAGATATACCCCTGAACTCTTCCGTTACAGTGGTTTGACTTCATACGGAGAGACTAAAACGACTTTTGACAAAACTCAAATTGAAAGAGAATTAGAACTTCTTGAGGAAGTAAAAAAATCTGAACTTTTAGATAGCCCTACAAAAAGTGTATTTGCTTTATGCCATAATATCCTGATTCACTCCTCTGGAAAAGGAATAGAATTTTTAAAACTTTTGAATAAACCTACTTCAAACGAAATGAAAATTGGAATGTTACATACCGAATTTATGTTCACCAAAGAATATGGAGAAAAATTGGCTGTAGATAATTTAGAATCTGATGATTCTGAATGGAGTCTGATTTGGGCACGTTATTTAAGCAATTTTGCTATATATGAATCTTCAATTCCAAGGATTGAAAAAAAATTTCAGCAGACGACCAATACTAATATGAAGGAATACTTACTCAATGCGTTAATGTATATCAGTAGTCCAAAATCAATAGACTTTATAAAACAAATTATCGAAACTACAAAGACAGACGAAGTACAAGCTAAGGCGATTTTCGTTTACGCTGAACTTACAGGGTATCCGGGAATTGAATATTTAAAAGATATTAAAACTCTCGGAGAAAAATCTGAGAAAGAAAAACAAGGGAGTATTGATTGGTTAGAAAAGTCAACTTCTAGTAAAAATAAATTTGGTGTAGAAGTAAGTAACGATATTAATTTTATTAAAAGATTCGGTGACATCAAGTCTCCGGTAATGATATATTTTGACAAAGAAGGATTATTAGAAGAGAATAAAGCTGCTAATCCTACACCTCTGGCAAAAGAAAAGAAAGATAAAATACTCGACTTACTTATTGAGTCAAAGGCTTTTGGACTTGAAGCAGTAAAAGGTCAGTTGTTCTTAAGTCTTGAGCCATCGGATATCGAAAGATTATTAACTCTCAGACAGATGTGTATTTATTCTCCCAACAGCTATACTCAAGGTCGACTGAAGACAATAGGGATTTTTGTTAGATATTTAAGAAAAACACAAAAGTAAAGACATCTAACAACAAAACAGCTATATATAATAAAGTTTTCTATTGTCTTGGGGATTCTAATCCAACAAAATGTACTCAAATTTGCAAGTCACAAGTATAAATAAACGGAGAATTTTACTGGAAGTAAAAACAAACAAATTTTAGTATACATTTAGTATAACTATTGAAGCATCTTAAGCTGATATTTGCAAAATGGTTTTGTATATAATTTTATATAAACCTTAGCGTTTATTGAGTAAAACTGAGACTAATGAATACTAAGTAGCGTATTATATATGAATTACATCTCAATAAATCTATATCGTAAAATGATAAATCATGCTTTAAGTGAGGGCATGGATCGTGATGAATTCAACTCACTACCAACCCCTATTGAGTCTATTGCTAATATTCAAGTTGTTCCGGCAGATCACTTTTTTGAACTTCATGAGTTTTTGGATGTAAAATTAGGCCCCGGATTTTCAGTGAGAATTGGTCAACAAATGGAAATGGAAGATTATGGTGTTTTAGGTCTATCCTGGAAGACTTGTTCCTGGGCTGGCGAAATTTTTAAACGAAGTGAACGCTATTTTAAGTTGTTGTCCAACACTTATTTCTTTAAGGTGCAAAATGATGCAGACATATCTCGTGTTATATTAACTCGAGAGGCATATCGCCGCGGCGTCGAATTATCTAATGAAGCAACATTATCTGCTACAGTTGTTGTACTTCGCAAGATCACAGAATCCGATATTTCACCCGTTGAAGTTTCTTTTAAACATGCCCCTCCTCAAAAACTTGACGACTATACCAAAGCTTTCAATTGTCCCATTCTATTTAATCAAACATATAACTACATTGCATACAAAAAAGAAGATCTGGCACAGAGAACTGCAAAAGCTGATGAAAGCATTCATCGCTTCCTGGTTGATAGAGTTGATGAAGAAACACGAAATATTGAGTTTAGTGGAAGTAAAATAGTTAATGATGTTGAGAAACTGATTCGGGATGCATTACCAAGTGGCATTCCCGGAGTTGAGCAGATAGGGCAAATAATGGGTATGAGCAGGCGTACGCTTACTCGTCGCTTATCTGAAAATGGCATTAGCTTTCGAAATCTAATCCGGAAAATCCAAGAAGAAGTTTCTAAAGATTTACTCAAAAACTCCTCTTATAGCATTGCTGAAATTGCATTTGAAACTGGTTTTTCTGAACAAAGTGCATTCAGTCGTGCATTCAAAAACTGGACAAACAAGTCACCTGCCGAATTTCGTAAAATCTAATAACACACACGCAGGCACAAACTGTCAAAAGATTGGCTTTTTGGGTCAAGCATTGACCTCTTTTCTTCCGTATTTTGCTTTATAAATAATTCTAAAAGTAAAATATATATAAAATGAGAGGCAATATTTTGACAAATAGAAGTTCCGATAGATTGAATAAAATCCTGGTAAAATATATTCTGAAACGCACAGGAAATTACACCCGAATCGCCTCAGTAAGAAAAAGTGATAAGCAATTAAAAATTACAACAATACCTAAATCAAATACATCAGATGTAGCCAAGTTTTCAAGAAGCCTTATCTTCCTACTAAGCCTGATTATATGCAATTCCCTTTTTACATCATGCGATAACAATGATACACCTATAGACCCCAGCAATGAATTTGTATATATACCAGATAATCAATTTGAATCCATACTTATTGAACAAGGCATAGATACAGATGGAATAATCAATCAAAAAATTTCTCAAATAGATGCTCTGAAAGTAACTTATTTAGATTTAAACTTATCTTCTTCTAACCTGTTCATCGAAGATTTGACAGGTATAGAGGGCTTTACAAATATTTGCTATCTATCTGCTTCAGGTCATTTGATAGAAGAGATTGATCTGAGTCACAACACTCATCTTAAAACACTACTACTTCAAGCCAATGAGCTTTATGCTATTCATGGATTATCAAATCTAAATAGCTTAATAAAACTTGATCTTTCCTGGAATCTGCTGGATTCACTTTTATTCGAAAGTGAGACTATTGAAATATTGCTCGCCACTAATAACCTTTTGGAATTTTTCGAGGTAGGAAATGCTGTTAAGCTAAAAGATATCATTCTGACAAGCAATAAACTATCATCTGTAGATCTAAATATATATCCACTATTGGAAACACTGCTGCTTTCCGATAATCATATAGAAAATATCGACCTTGAGCTGTGTAATAAGTTGAGCTACCTTTATATCTCTGGAAATTTATTGTCAGAGCTCAATGTAAGCAACAACCAAAATCTTGTGGATCTTAGAGTGGATCGAAATCCAACTTTAACTTGCATCCAAATCAATGATAACCAGGGAATTCCAAGCTATTCACTATCTGAATATCAGGAATTAAGTACGAATTGTAACTAACATAGTTCACAAACATTATCAATCATAAAGAAATATGGAGTATAAAATATATATGGAACACAAAATTTTAGTAATCGGTGGCACAGGCAAAACTGGTAGCCGTGTTGCAAAAAACTTATCTCTATTAGGAAACGAGGTAAGAATAGCTGGCAGAAAAACAACTCCGGCATTTGATTGGGAAAATCCGGATACTTATGATGCCGTTTTAAAGGGCATGGATCGGGCATATATCGTGTATTATCCAGATTTGGCGATGCCGGGATCAAAAGATGCAATCCGCACACTAACTGACAAAGCTTTAAAAGCAGGATTAGATAAAGTAGTTTTACTCTCCGGAAAAGGTGAAAAAGAAGCAGAAGACTGCGAACAAATTGTCGGGGAGTCAGGTCTAAATTATACAATTGTGAGAGCTTCCTGGTTTAACCAAAATTTTAGTGAAGGTGCATTCTTAGAATTCATACTTAATGGGGAAATTGCTCTGCCAATGCCTGATGCAGAAATTCCTTTTGTGGATGCAAATGATATTGCAGATGTAGTAGCCAAAGTCATTTTGGATGATTCTTACAATGGGAAAACTGTAACAGTGACAGGTCCAAGGAAAATGACTTACAAAGAAGCAGTAGAAATTATGTCTGCCAAAATTGGAAAAGTGATTCATTATCAACCAATTTCCTTAGAAGAATTCAAAGATGGAATGAAAGAAGCCGGATTACCTGATTCGTATATTTGGCTATTTAGCTATCTTTTTGAAGAGGTTTTAGGAAATCCTGAAAATCAGGTAGTTTCAGATGATGTACAGCAAATACTTGGAAGAGAAGCAACGGATTTCAGCGATTATGTTGCCAATACCTTAAAAACAGGTGTTTGGAATCAATAGTTTACCATAATAGCTATTAGTCATTAATCACTGGAATATTGACCAATATTAGTTGCTGTTTTTACTGTCTGGTAGATTGTATAAATAAAATAAACATAAGTAATATGAAAAATATAAATTTAAAGCATGTTTTAATGAGTTGCTTGCTAGTGTATGCACTCGGGATTCTTGCATTTGTTGGCTCATACTTAGTGCCAATAATGGAGAATCCTGAGCTTCAGGCAAATATCGTACTCATGGCAGCGATTATTCCTGCTGCATACTTAGGAGCCTACATGTATTATCGCAGAGGCAACACTACTCACGGCTTATTGCTAGGAAGTGTCTTGTTCTCAAGTGCAATTGTACTCGATGCTGCTATCACAGTTCCGGTTTTTATTATCCCAAATGGTGGAAATTATTTCACCTTTTTTGGTGATCCTGGATTCTGGCTTATCGGTTTTGAATATGTTGTTATTGTTAGCACTTACTGGAAATTCAAAGTCGCAAAGCAAGCTCAAGCATTACAATGATAAGCTAATAAGATTGCAAGAACCAAATGATTTGATGAATTCAAATAGTAAAATCAAAGCGATAATATTTTCAGGAGCATTGGCCGGGTTGTTTATCATAGACAATTCCGGTCACCCCTGAAACTAGCCTGATTCTATTTTAATCCCACTCACTACAAACTTTTATCGCAACTTTATATAATTGCTTACGTACTCTATCTAAAAAAGATTAACACTGTTAATAAAGGCGGTACGAAATGAATAAAGAAACGTTCCTTCGGGAATTTATGGACGAAGTTTGGAATAATAAGAACTTCGATAAAATTCCACAATACTTACATAAAGAATATACAATTCATCTCGATTCAGGTGATCCATGGGAAGGAAAAACTCTATCACATGCTGAATTCAAAAATCGTATGGAATTAGGCTCTTTCACGCCTTTTCCTGATATGAAGTTTGAAATAACTTCAGCTATTGAAGACGAAAATCATGTGGCTGTCACCTGGATTCTGACAGGAACAAATCTTGGATCAATTGGAGAATTACCTCCTACAAACAAATCCATTAATACCGCAGGCATGACCATTTATCATTTTAAAGACAATCTGATAAGCGGGCACACTCAGGTATTTGACAGAAGAACAGTTATGCAACAATTGGGATTTTTATAAATATAGATACTTGAAACTATAAAGAAATGGCTTGAGATTTTTGTCCAATGCATTATAAAAATATGAGACAATGTTTTCAAGCAGAAGAATATATAATCTCTAAAATTTGTGCAAATGTATTATATAAATATTAAGAAGGACAGGATATGAATAATTTCAACTACATCGCAATCTTAAGCATATTGTTTTTTGTTTCGGTTTTCCATGCTCGTTCTGATCAGGAAGAAATCAAACAAGATTACTATAAAATAAACAAAGTGGAAGATGGGCTTTATTTCATGTATTTCGACAGCACATCTACAAAGAGGCATATAACAAAAGGAACTATAGTTGAATTTCAAGATTTTATTGTTTTGTTAGAGGCATCTATTTCTGATCATAAAACCTCTAAGGACACTCTGATAGACCATGCTGCGGAAGGTGAAAAAGTGCTTTTATCGCTCCAAAAATATTTTCCTGACAAACCCTTGAAATATGTGATCAGTAGTCACTGGCATCCGCATAGCATCGGATCTGTGCTTCCATTTATTTCAAAAGGTATTACGTTGGTCACTACTAAAAGCAATTTTGAAAGATTGAGCGATTTTACTGATTCCGGTGATTATAGTCAATATTATAAAAATATAAAATTTGTGGATGCTGATAGCCTTATAATAGAGGATGAGTCTAACTCTATAACAGCTTACAAAATTTCTAAAGACAGTTATCACAGTTTGCCTGTAAATGACTTTTTGTTTTTCCATCTACCCCGATATAATTACATGCACTGTTCCTGCATGTATCAGCGTTTTCCGACTTATCTTGTAGATGGTAGGGAATTTATCAGTCCCAGAGTGGCGGACGTAAACAAATTTCTTGCAGCAAAGCATATTTCTCCGGCAAGCTTAATATCAATTTATCAGCTATGGGACAGCGAAAACGGTCTGATACCCGGAGATACTCTTAAAGCAGTGATGCAGCATGGCATTTCTCCGGATGAAATCGAAGAATATCTGCTAAGTAACATTTCAGATAATTCCGGCAGAAAGCATGATGAGTTTATAAAAGAAATAATGACCAAAAGAATCCCTAAATATATGATAAATCGCCTGATCTATAAATTGCTCATGCAAAAAGAATTAGAAAAAGCTCTGGCTTTAGCCAAAGTCCAGACCATGCTCACGCCTGCAGATCCAAACGTATGGGACACACTGGGTGAAACATATTACTTTCTTGGGGAATACGATCTGGCAAAAAAATACGGAGCTATGTGCATAATAATCAACAAAGAATTTACAATGGGTGGCGAGCCATCCTGGAAAAAAGATTTCGAAGAATTCAGTAAAGGCTGGAAGAAGTAATATTCACAGCTTTAGCAGTTGATATAAAACTTTATACATCAAATAGGATTTTAATAAAATGAAGACTAAAAAAGAACTCAAAGACGAGTATAAAAAAGCAGACTTCCCTATGGGAGTTTTTCAGATAAAATGCACAGAAAACGGCAAGGCATTAGTAGACAACAGCACTGATATGGCTTCGAAATGGAATCGCCACAGAATGGAACTCAAATTTGGAGGACACAGGAACAAAGACCTGCAAAAAGACTGGAATCAATACGGCGAAGACAAATTCGAATTTCAAGTACTGGCTGAGCTAAAGAAAAGCGAAGATGAATATGTCAATTACAACAAAGAATTGCAGTCACTCCAAGAGATTGTACTGGAAGAAATGAAGGATGGGGAGAGGTATTGAAGTTTTTTTGGGGGGCGAGTAGATTTAAGTCTGGCAGAGCAAGCCCTAAAACGAATATGATTTTTGTAAATCAATTTGCTTGTTCTGCTTGGGGCTTGATTAAATCTCAAATTACTAGTTTGTCGGGTGCATTGTTTTAGTAATTCTCAGTTTTTTTTTATCACATCTTTTTGAAGGACTTAATTATCAAATCCCGAAATGGAGTAAGTTGAAGCCGACTTTTCTCCAATACTCAAGAGAAAATTTTGATAGTTTTGAAAAATCACCTTTAAGTATTTCAGGGTTATTCCTTAAAAGCATCGCGAAATACCTCAATTGTATCAATCTATATTCTTCCAAAATTTGGTTCGGCTTTTCGCGCATAGCTGTATCATCATAATCTGACGCACAATCCGGAAGATCCTTCATTGGATTTTTTTTGTTTGACAGCAATGAATTAAATATCTTTTTACCCGGATCCAGATTTTTCAGGTCATATCTTTTGAAATGATTATAATTATAATCAATTGTTTTCTTTTCAAAATTCAATATTTCAGTTTCATTTTGCTCTGACGTCAATATTTCAATTAAATATGTACTTTCGAAAATCAACTTTATAATCAGATTATCTTTGATAAAATCATGATGCACTTCTCGCACATAAGAATAACTGGGGAATTTCTTAAATCCAAAATCTGTTTCGAGAAAACCAAAATTCTCTTTCACTTCATCCCAATAATGCTTGTCAGTATTCATCTCTATGCTATTATTATTTATGCCGCATTCAACTAATAAATGTCACAGATGGTAAAATACTAAATTTTTATTTGTCTAATCAGTTAGAGCTTAATATTATTTGCTAGTTTTTGCTCATTTATCCATTATCTAATTGATACTAGTTTTGAATTAGATACAAGCTCTATCGGCGAACACAAATTCGAATTTCAAGTGCTGGCTGAGCTAAAGAAAATCGAAGACGAATATGTAAATTACAACAAAGAATTGCAGGCACTCCAAGAGATGATTCTGGAAGAGATGGAGGATGTGGTGAGGTATTGAGTTTTTTTTTGAGTATTTGGGAGGTAATTTTAGCCGTGTGAATATAAGTTAAAACTTTATTTTATTTGGAAAGTATTATTCTAGAATATATATCATTGATATTTGGTATATTATTATATAATCTATATTAATATAATTAAGTATTTTCAGAATAAGACAGAAGACTTATTATGCTAGATTTAATTCATGGAGCAAAATGGTGGAAATTTGATTTCCATAATCACACGCCGGCATCCTTTGACTTTGGTAAGGATGATCCGGATCATAAGAGTATCACACCTGAAAACTGGTTGCTTATGTACATGGCTGAAGGAATAGATTGCGTTGCAATTACAGATCATAACTCAGGTAAATGGATTGATCTATTAAAAAATGCATTAACAGGAATGGAAAATGCTAATCCTAAACCAGATGGGTATAGAAAATTACATCTGTTTCCAGGCGTTGAAATTACAGCTAATGGGAACATTCATATTCTTGCATTATTTGATATTTCTGCTGACACGACAAATATTAACGCCCTATTAGGTGCTGTTGGTTTATCTGCTGACTCTTTTGGAACTTCTAACTCAGTTACTACAATGTCTGTTGAGTCTGTAATAAATGAAATTCATAAAGCAGGTGGAATTGCAATTCCTGCTCATGTCGATCAAGCAAGTGGTTTATTTAAATCTCAGCAGGGTCATACATTAGAACAAACTTTAGCAGTTGAAGGTTTATTAGCAATAGAGTTAGTAGATAATGCATATATAAAACCAGATGTATATAGACAATCAAAACTGCAATTGGCTGAAGTAATTGGAACAGATAGTCACATTAAAGAACAAGTTGGAACTAATTTCACATGGGTAAAAATGGGCAACCCCTCTTTAGACGCTCTGAAACTTGCTTTACACGACAGAGAAGATGGAATCATCAGAAAAGATGAGATTAATTATGATCCAAATTTAGTTTCAAACAGATATTTCATAAAATCACTTTCTGTCTCTAAAGGATTTAAAGCTGGAAATAGAACGCCTCTAAAAACAGAATTTAGTCCTTGGCTTAATTCTGTAATAGGCGGTAGAGGTTCAGGTAAATCTTCTCTTTTAAATTATTTAAGAATTGCTCTATCAAGAACTGATGAAATGCCAAAAGAAGTTCAATTGGAATTTGATAAATTTAAACAAGTCGGAAGTAAAAACGGAACAGGAATGCTACGTAATGATACCAGCATCGAAGTTGAGATTTTTAAAGACGGCAAATTATACTTAATTACTTGGAATAGTGCATCATTTTTACTAAAAGAGTATGACTATGCACATGGAAATTGGAAAATTCTTGATAAGGTTTCTAATATCAAAGAACTTTTCCCAATTCAAATTTTCAATCAAAAAGAACTATATGCATTAACAAGAGATCCGTCAAAACTTATTGAATTAATAGATTCACAATTTGACAAATCCGAATGGGAATCAACGAAAGAGACTCTATTGAATCAATGGATTTCTGAGCGAGCGAAAAGGAGACAATTAATAAGTGCTATTTCAGAAGAAGCTAATATCAAGGCTCAATTAAGATCAATAAATAACAAAATTTCTCTTTTCGAAAGCTCAGAGTATAGAGAGATATTAAATAATTTCAATAAACTTTCTGAAGTAAACAGATTTATAGCAGAAACTAATTTAACCTTTTCAAACTTTGTATCTAAACTAAGAGAGTTTGAACACACAATTCCGAAAATTACAATTCCTGATGTGATCTCTGAAACTATTGATGATAATTCTTTAAATTTTATTATTGAAATGAGTTCCGCACTTAATAATGTGAAAACAAAAATTTCTGATACTTTTGATTTATTAGCTCCATATACTGAAAATCTTAAAGCACAATTGAAAAGACTTCCTTGGTTTGAACAATTTGAGGCAGCGAAACAAGCATATACAGACATTGAAGCCAGTATGGAAGAATTAGGAACAGAATCTTATGAGGATTTACTTCAGCGAAGATCAAGCCTCACAGAAAAACTTGATTCTATTAGTTTTCAAATAATAGAACTTGTTTCACTTAATAACAAGCTTGATAGACTTTACACTAATATTATTGAAAATGAAAAAGAATTGAGAGTGAAACGTAAAGACATTATTTCGAGATGGGAAGCTTTTGAAGATGAACATAATCCTTTCTTGATAATTGAACTACTACCAATGTCAAATGTTGAGAATGCAGAATCCTCATTCAGAGAATTGCTAAGAAAATCTAGTGGCGAATTTTCAAATGATATTTATACTGTTGACGAGGACAACAATATAAGTAAGGGAATAATAGCAAGAATAATCAACGAAGATGAAGCGTCAAGGTGGGACAAAAGAAAAATTGAAATAGAGTCTTTCATTTCAGCTACTGAAACAGATAAAAAAAATCTTGATTTACGATTAGCGAAACATCTTGATTCTTTGAAGCAAAATACACCAGAAGACATTGATCGTTTACTTGTTTGGGTTCCTGAAGACAAACTAGATTTAAAATTCAGAAAACAAGGAAAGTTAGAAGATATTCAATCGGGTTCAGCTGGAGAGAGAACCGCAGGAATGTTAGGATTACTCTTAGCTCTAAACGACATTCCTCTAATTATTGACCAACCCGAAGATGATTTAGATACCAAATTAATCTCAAATTTTGTAGTTGAAGGTTTCAAAAAACTAAAGAAAAAAAGACAATTAGTGATTGTTACTCATAATCCAAATATTGCTGTCAATGCCAACTCTGATAATGTTATTTATATGAACTTTGTTAATGGTCAAATAGTTAACGCAGGTAACAACGCTTTACAAGACAAAACTATTAGAAATGCTGTTTGTGAGGTAATGGAAGGTGGAAGAGACGCATTGAACAAACGTTATTATAGAATTTCAAAAGCACTAAAGAGTTGATAATATATTGTATTCATAGAAAATTATAACAATAGAATTTTCAAAATATACCAATAACCCCAAAAGGGACTTATCTATACAGACAAGTCCCTTTTGCTAGTAAAATGAAAGAGTTAGCTAACTCCCTATAAAAAAAAAGCTGCAAGATAAACACCTCACAGCTTCAAAAAAATTCGTAATTCAAACCATCAATTCGAAATTCCTAATTGACTCTACTCCCACTCTATAGTTCCCGGAGGTTTTGACGTAATATCATAGGTCAATCTATTGATACCGCGAACTTCGTTTATGATGCGGTTCGAGATTTTTTCTAAAACGTCGTGTGGGAAGTGGTAGAATTCTGCTGTCATACCATCAACGCTGGTTACCGCACGGATGGCGCATGCAAATTCGTAAGTTCTTTCGTCGCCCATCACGCCAACGCTCTGAACAGGAAGAAGTACTGCGAATGCCTGCCAGATTTCATCGTATAAGCCGGCTTTTTCGATTTCGTCTAAGTAGATTTCATCTGCTTTGCGGAGTATGTCGCATTTCTCTTTTGTTACTTCACCCAACACGCGGATACCTAAGCCCGGCCCCGGGAAAGGATGGCGTTTGATGAACCACTCAGGAATGCCAAGCTCACGGCCCACCGCTCTAACTTCATCTTTGAAGAGTTCGCGGAAGGGCTCTAACAGCTTAAATTTCATATCTTCAGGCAAGCCGCCTACGTTGTGGTGCGATTTGATAGTAGCAGAAGGGCCTTTTACAGAAACGGATTCGATCACGTCCGGATATAAAGTACCTTGTGCCAACCACTTAGCATTTGCCTTTTTCTCAGCAGCTGCATCAAATAAATCTATAAATGCTTTACCAATAATCTTTCTTTTCTTTTCAGGATCGCTAACGCCTGCAAGTCCACCAAGGAACTCTTCTTCGCCGTTCACCACTTCAATGCTCATATCAAAGTGTTCGTTGAACATCTTCTCGATATTTTCGCTTTCGTTCATGCGCATCAGACCTGAGTCCACGTGGATGCAATGAAGCTTGTCGCCGATAGCTTGATGAATAAGAACTGCAGTAACAGTTGAATCCACACCACCGCTAAGACCGCAGATAACTTCGTCATCGCCAACAGTTTCGCGTATATTTTTAATTGCTTCTTCCACAAAAGACTTAGCAGACCATGTATCTTTGCAACCGCAGATGTCGCGAACGAAGTTTTTCAGCATGATTTTGCCGTCAAGAGAGTGATGCACTTCCGGGTGGAACTGAATACCCCAGATTTTTCTTTCCGGATTGCGCATAGCACAGATCGGAGCGTTATGAGTGTGGGCAATCACCTCAAAGCCTTCAGGGGCTTTAGTCAGAGAGTCGCCGTGGCTCATCCAAACCTGAGAGTCTTTAGAAATACCTTTGAACAGGTCAGAATCATCATCGATTGTAACCATAGCCTTGCCATATTCGCGTTTAGCAGCGGCATCTACCTCACCCTGGTTTTGATATGCAATAAGCTGCAAACCATAACAAATACCAAGAACGGGCAATCCCAAATTAAACACGTCGAAGCTAGGACGAGGAGCGTCCGCGGCATAGACACTTGAAGGTCCGCCGGAAAGAATAATACCTTTAGGCTGCATCTCAAGCAATTCATCCTTAGCAATGCTAAAAGGATAAATTTCCGCATAAACGCCTGTTTCGCGCACTTTGCGGGCAATAAGCTGAGTATACTGCGAGCCAAAGTCCAGAATAATAATCTTTTCTTTTACTGTCATATCTATACCAAAATGAAACTAATAAGCAATGTAAAGTAGATTTGTCTAAGTAGTAAGCAGCCTATCAATTCCCCTCTTTTCAAAGAGGGGTGGCATGCGAAGCATGAGTTTATGCTGAGCTTGCCGAAGTAGGGTGTTAGATACCACTAATATCAAGAATCTTAGCAATTCTTATAAAAGACACTGCTACCAAAAGCTGTTGTATCAAAATATACCGTCTTTTAATGCCGCCAGCTAAAGCAGGCGGTTGCACTTTGTACTTCTTGCAACTTACTCCTTTTGCAATCATTAAAGAACATAACTAATTCCCCTCTTTGAGGGGTGGCTCGTTGCAAGACGAGAGTTTATGCTGAGCTTGCCGAAGTAGAGTGGAATCACTCACAACGTAAGAAAGCAAATGACAAACCTAACTTTAACAAAAATACTCATAAATGTGCGGGGAGGCAAGGGATTTGTTTTGCCAAACCAACACCTTCACTCTTTAAAATTACTAAATCATTTTGTAACTTATGCATGGTTTACTGTGTCTACCGGTAGAACAACAACTATGGATATGAGTTATGAAGTATTTTATTTTGTTTGTGGCACTTTTAGTGCTCTCTGCCTGCGATATGGAGAAAAGTTTCCGCACAAATGAAGAATTAAGTTATGACATTTATAATCAGATAGGCCCTATGCTGGCAGATGATGGCTATCAGATATGGGATGAGTGGCACAAAGAACGCAGGGCAAAAATGCGTGAATTAGATGATTCCCCTGTATACAAAGAGAATATTTATCTTGCAACTATGAAAATTATGGATTCATACGGAATCGATACCAATCGATTTGATAGAAGTACGATAAATATATCTGTTATTGGAGATAATTTTGAGACCAATGATAGGTTTGTTAAAAGTAATACCCCAATTATAATCTCTAAAATAGATAATGCAAAAAACATAGCATTAGTCAAAATGGGTGATTATAAGAAATATCTTAAACCCATCATTCCTGAGGATAAAAAATCAAGAGTGATGTTTCATGACTTTATTTTTTATGGTTTATCTAAAATGTTTTTCGAAACAAAGACTACAGCAAAATTCAACATATCCTATGTTGTTGGCCCTCTAATCGCACAAGGAAAAGAATACTATATAAGCAAAAAAAATGGAAGCTGGGTAATTGATAGTTCTAGAGTTACCTGGGTAAGCTAATGCAAACAAAACTCATCATATTAATTTTAGTCTTGCTAGGTGTGAGCGCCTGCGAAATGGAAAAGAAGTTTAACGACTATTCTGAAGAAGAAAATTATACCTATGAGGTGCTTAATACTCTAATGAAAGATAGTCTAAAAGGTGAATATGTACTAAATACTTACTACAGTAAAAGAACTCCCGACACTGCTAAATCCTTATATCCTGAAAAAGTCTATAAGACAATTATGTCTATACTGGATTCTTATGGAAAAGACACAAATAGTTATAACAGAGAGTCAATTCGTGTTAGTGTAATTGAAGATTCAATGTTTATTTATAAAAATAAATTATCCTATAACGGCAAAAGAGAGCAGTATTATGATATTGTAGATAATCATCTACAGATAATAGATGATTATACTTTTTTCCCGTATAAAAAGTTAGATATAGATATGTCAAAATTGCAATTCCACCCAAATTCTGCTTTGATCAAGAAGTCAGATTATGAAAAGTATTTGAAAGATATAACTCAGTATTTGTATCCGGGAAAAAACTTTGATCTGTTTTATTTTCCTAGGTTAGAATTAGGCAGAATAGTTTTTAATAAGGCAAAGACGAGAGGCTATTTTACAATTAGAGATGACGGAGCTCCTTTAGCAGGCTCAGGCACAAGATTTGATTTTAAAAAAGTCAATAATAAATGGGTTATTGTATATATGCGTGGTTGGGGTGGCATATCATAAAAACTATTATTTACATATTACTGTTAATTTCTATAACTGCCTGCGATATGCATAAACAATTCCACAAATCTGCTTATTTAAGTAAAGAAGAAGTGGTCTTTAAAAATGTGGAGATATTGAGAAATGGCAGGTCTTCATATTACGACGGATTTATAAATAAGCTAAGCAAGGATGGGACACTACTGATAAGATATAAAAAGACTTCAGATAAAAAGAATATTCTGAATTTTGCTAAATCTACTGATCAAGGAGATAGTTGGCAACACTTAACTTCTTTTGAAAAATATAAAGTTATACAGTTTGAAAAGTGCGGGACAGAAAAACCAGATTGCTTCTTTTGGTTGGATAAAAGAAATGTCCTGATTTATTTAGGTGAAAATCCTGCCATATCCATAGATATTGAGAATTTCAATAAAACAGGCGACTATAAATTTATAAATAGAGATGGCTCTTTTGGTGAAGATCTCATGCAAAAGATTTATGTCAGCGGTGACACTGTTATTTCTTCTGATGGTCTCTTTAATGCTATTTCTTCAGATAAAGGGAAATCATGGGAATGGTTGAAACCTCACGATATTTATTATACTAAGTACGGCATGCCTATAAGATCATTATTCATTGCAAATACTATTACATCTGTTTATTCATATAAGCATTGTTTTTCGACTGATTTTGGCAAAACTTGGCAGACCAGCGATGCAATTTCAAAATTTATAAAAGATTCTATAAGCGATAAGTCATATAGATTTTGGGATTTAAGGCAACTTTCCAGTGGTGAGTATCATATAGGTCTTTATTATATTGAAAAGTCGTCCAATAAAAATGAATCTAAGATAGTTTATGTAAATTTTATCTCGACGGATGGAATTCATTGGTCTAATTTTACAGATGATTTTGCTCGAGTAGATTCAACTTATAAATATGATCGAGCTCCATTTTTAATAGATAAGCTAGGTACAAACACATATATTGCTTGGGTTGATGATGAGAAATATCCTGTCCAACTCATCACAAAACACCAAACTTACAAACTCCCGTTTCCAACCTGGAATATAGAATATACCAAATCCGGTTATTGGTATTATTATGATTATAAAAAACATAACTTTTGTCGCAGAAAAATAGTGCTGAAGTAAAAATATGCAATATATACTATACATATTACTTTTGATTTTGATTGCTGCCTGCGATATGGATAGGCGATTTCACACCGCATATCTTACTGAAGAAGAGGTGGTTTTTGATAAAACTATTATGTTGAGAGATGGTAGATATTCCATGTTTGGAAATTTTATAAATAAACTCAGCGATAATGGTATTCTGCTGTGTAGATATGAATCTGTAAATGATGAAAATAAGAGGATGCTCAATTTTGTTCAGTCTAGCGATGATGGAGTAACTTGGCAACACTTAACTTCTTTTGAAAAATACAAAATTATACATTTTGAACAGTGTGGGACAGAAAAGTCATCTATATTTTACTGGTTAGAAGACAATATACTTACTTATCTTGGTGATTATCCGGATCTTAAAATAGATATCAATAAGTTCAATGAAACAGGTGATTATGCTTATATAGAAATTGATGATTATCCAGAGCGAAGTTTTAAACAAAATGTTTATGAAAACGGAGATACTATCATTGCTACTGACTTTGGGCTACATGCAATTTCTGTAGATAAAGGCAAATCATGGGAATGGTTATATAGAAGAAATTACAATTATAATGAATATGGTGAGTACGTCGCTACTTTCTTGATTTCTAATAATATTCTTAATATATACTCTAAGTTGCAATTATATACAAGCGACTATGGAAATACCTGGCAGGAAAACAAATCAATATCAATGTTAATCGAGCCTTATGTTGGTAATGCGGATTATAGATTCTGGAATTTTTTCAAGCTTTCATCAGGTGAGTATTGTTTGTGGATTAGATATTTCCAAGAGAATAAATCATCTTACAAAAATGTATATTTTACAACGAAGGATGGTATTAATTATGAAATAGTCAATGATATTTACAAATTTCGAGATCTAACTACTGATAGCACAGAACTACGTTTAATTGATAAACTTGAAAATGGCAATTATATAGTACAAACGGAAGATGAACAATTTCCTATAGAACTCATCACAAAATATCAAAGATACAAACTGCCATTTCCAACCGGATATATTGAATATACCAAATCCGGTTATTGGTATTACTATGATAATAAAAAACATAACTTTTGTCGCAGAAAAATAGTGCTGAAGTAAAAATATGAAATATATACTATACATATTGCTGCTAATTTCTATCACTTCCTGCGATATACATAAACAGTTCCACACCGCGTATCTTACTGAAGAAGAAGTGGTTTTTGAAAAAGTTGAAATATTGAGAGACGGAAGGTATCCAATGTTTGGGAATGTTATAAATAAACACGGTAATAATGGTATTCTGCTGAGTAGATATGAATCTGTAAATGATGAAAATAAGAGGATGCTCAATTTTTACCAGTCAACAGATAATGGAGTAACTTGGCAATACCTGACATCTTTCGAAATAAACAAAGTGATTAATTATAAATCTTGTACGACAGAACCACCGTTTATCTTTTACTGGTTAGATGATAACATACTTACTTATCTCGGAGACTTTCCGAGATTTAGAATAGATGTCAATAAGTTCAATGAAACAGGTGATTATGCTTATATAGAAATTGATGATTATTCTAATGAAAATTGGAATCAAAGAGTCTACGAAAATGGAGATACTATAATTACTACGAATTTTTGGATATATTATATTTCTGTAGATAAAGGCAAATCATGGGAAAGCATACATAAAAAAAATTACAAATATAGTGAATATGAGAAGTCTGTAGCTTCTTTTCTTATTTCTAATAATATTGTTAAGATAAACTCCAAAGTGCTATCGTATTCCAGCGACTTTGGCCATACCTGGCAGGAAAACAAATCAATCGCAAGGTTAATTGAGACTTATGTAGGCAATGTGAATTATAGATTTTGGAATGATTTCAAGCTTTCATCAGGTGAGAATTGTTTGTGGATTCGATATGCCCAAGAGAATAAATCATCTTACAAAAATGTATATTTTACAACGAAGGATGGTATTAATTATGAAATGGTCAATGATATTTACAAGAATATGGATTCTAGTTCCGATAGTACCGAAATACGTTTAATTGATAAACTTGAAAATGGTAATTATATAGTGCGAACTGATGATGAGCAATTTCCTATTGAACTCATCACAAAACACCATACTTATAAGCTCCCATTTCCAACCGGAAATATAGAATATACCAAATCCGGTTATTGGTATTACTATGATAATAAAAGAGCCAAATTTTGTAGACGGAAAATAATTGTAAAGTAAAATATTAGTTTATTTGCTTAATGAACAATATAATGAAAATTGGGAATCGTATTTTTGATACCTAATCGGAAAAATATATCTTCTTCAAAACCTTCATTTTCTTTTTGGAGACAGGCTAAAAAATTAGTGTAGTCGAAAGAAGCTAAAACATCCATAATGAGATTAATGTCTTTCATTTCAATATTATTCGAACAATACATTTGGTAAAACTTGCCTTCTGGATTTATAAAAATTCTGCACAAACAAGCTTCTTCTTTATCCCTATCTTGAGACTTTTTTAATATTTTATTGAATACCTTACTAAAATCACAAAATCCTTTGATATTTGTTGTATCCTGCTCTCTTTTTTTGCTGTAGTCAATAATTTTAGCATATTCTCCCACTTTTGTGAGTTCAGAGTGATGGAATTTTTTTGTTTCTTTCCAAGTCCGGGAATAAGGTCTAATAGCTCTATAGCTTTCTCGTACATTCGAACTGTCGTAGAAAAAAACATATATTGAATCCAAATACCTTTCAAGATTATAATTCATATCAGTGAATTGTCCTAATTGCAGCTTCATGTTGTTTGGTATAATACTTTTTCTATAAAATACGTATTCAGATTGAATATGACCATTGGCTTCTTCTATATATTTTACAGTCTGGATGTTATTTGAGGAATCTAATGTTACTTCTTTACTAATGCCAAAATCTAGTATATCTTTCTCTGTGATAGAATAGCCAACATAATTACTGTCTTTAACTTGCATACATAGATCGTAGTTTCTAAGATCTACTTGATCTGTGGATGTGATTTTGGTTGTACCGCAGGCATAGATGCACAGTATCAATATAGCGGAAATGAAATACTTCATCAGAATCTTCGGATTAGTTGTAGAAAACATGCACAAATATAAATAATTTTATATAAATTTCACTCTGTTGTTGACATATTCAAATCTACGATAAAAAAAGCAGCATTCCTTTAATTAAGAAATGCTGCTTAAGCTAGTATATTACAACTCAGATATTACATTTTAGATGCAACCTGAGCTCCGATTTTTTCCAATATTTTTGTTTCGAAATAGCCGTTAGAGCTCCAGAAAGCTACTTCTTCAGTAACTAATGATTCGTAACCGCTTATTTCACATTTGATAGTCAAATCTATTGTGCCATCGTCTTTTTCTTTCAAGATCATCTTGTACTGCACACGACCGTTTTGCCAAACACCACCGCGAACAAACGGAAGATCTTTAAAGCTATATTTCTTTAAAATATCATAAGTGTTTTCAGCACCATCTACGAAGATGAAATAATCAGATTTAATAACACCTTTGTAAAGTCCTTCGTCATCCTGTTTAGTTTTTTTCGTGATAAAGAAAATTTTCTGAGCTTCACAAACTTCTATAATGGAGTTCCAAACAGTTGCAAAATCAGCATTAGTAAAAGTAGTGTCAAAAGATTCTCTGTAATAAGGGTAATCCTCGGCAGAGACTTTATCTCCTTTCCATTCATCACCCCAACCGGTAGTTCCATCAGGATTTTCTTCAGATTTTTCAGTTTTCTCTGTTTTTTCTTCTTCAGAACCTTCCCAAAACTGAGCTTTTGACTGAGTTAAAGAAAAAGGAAGCATCAGAGCTGCTAAAATCATAGCAAAAAATAAAGATTTCATAGCATTTTCCATATATAGAATTAAACTCAAATTTTTCAAAAGTTAAGACTAAAAGTTCTAAAAAACAAACTGATTTATTTTACTACTTTTAATAACTCTATTTCGTAAACTAATACAGCGTGAGGAGGTATAGTCATGCCGGCACCTTTTTCGCCATAACCAAGCTCTGCAGGAATTGCAAATTCAGCTTTACCGCCTTCTTTCATCATCATAAACGCTTCATCCAGGCCTTTAGAGTTTACACCAACTTTAACATGCACAGGTGTTCTGGTATATGTATTTTCAAATTCTTTTCCATCAAGGAAAGTGCCTCTGATTTGTACTTCTATGTTGTCACCCATTTTAGGTGAAACTCCGCTGCCTTCAACAATGTGTTTATATTGTAAGCCTGACTTTGCAATTTTTACGCCTTCTTTTTTAGCATGCTGTTCTAAAAAACTCTTAGCCTGAAGTTTATAAAACTCGCCAAGTTTTTCGAATTCTTCTCTTTTACCCTGCATTACTTGCTGTTTTTCTTCTCTTTCTTTTTTCATTTGCTCTTTGATCACAGATTCCATTTCTGCTTCAGTCATAGCTGTTGGCGAGTTAGTCCATGCAGCTCTGATTCCAGCAAGCATAGTTTCCATATCATAATTTCTTGCATCATTTGCTAAATCTTTACCAAGCTGATGGCCAACTGCATAGCTCCATTTTTCCTGAACCGTTTCAGGTTTAATCTCAGCAGTATTATTTGTTTTATCCTGTTGCTGGCAAGCAGCAAAGATTGTCAAAGCAAAACAAGCTAAAAGTATCTTTTTCATTATAGCCCTTATATAATAATATGTAAATTTCTATTGATTTGTTTCAAATTATCCAAATCTTTTTGTGTAATGTTATTTCCTGTCAATATAAGTTCTTTTAGATTTTTTAACAAATAGATAGATTGAGGAATGGAATTTAAGTTCAAATAGCTTAAATCTAATTGTGTTAATTGTTTCAAACCAATAAGATTATCCAGTTGTCCGGCACTCAATGAATCATTCATAGACAAGTCTAATATCTCAAGTGAAGACATTCCTTTGATTGCAGAAATATCTGTTAGGTAATTAGCCGATAGGTTCAGCTCTTTTATTCCCTTAAAATTAATGCAGCATTCAGGCAAAGCACTCAATTCATTCTGCGCCATATTTAGGTATCTTAGATTGGTGAAGTCACAAAATGAGGGTGGTAAGTTATCCAGACCACTGCCGCCGAGGCATAGCTCTTTAACATTCTCTGCCTCAATGAGCAGGGCATTATCCAGCCCGATTATCAGCTCGTCAGATTCAAGACTTACAGAAAACAAAGTCAGAAATACTAAAATATATATATAGCGCATTTTATATCACCAAATCATAAATATTTTAATTCTGAATATAAGGAATTAAATATAATATTTCGATCTTTTTTAGATATGAGGTGGGGGGAGAGGTGACTGCGAAGTTTTTAGCAGAATGGAGAGTATTGAATTTGTAAAAGAAAGTTATTTGTTGCACTCCTAATCCACACCTAATGAGAATCTTGGGTATGAAGATGACTGATTTAGTCTCCATTTTATTCATTTGTAGAGGCAATTCATGAATTGTCACTACGGAATTTATTCCAATCCACTCAGCACATCGCTTTGATAAGGAGGCATATTATTATCCTAATCTAAATCCCAACCGTATTTCACCCTCCGGACAAGTATGGTCGAGATTCTGGCAAGAATCTCGGGGAGGTTTAGGCGTTTTACAGGCCTTACCTAGCCACCACCACCTGCATTGACTTAAATACACTATTCCCTCTGATATTACAGATATACTTACCTGAACTAACATTGGAACAGTTCCATGAAAAAGTATGTTCTCCTGCTTCGAGTAAACCCGAATGAAGTGTCTCGATCAAACGACCTGAATTGTCATAAATCATAATTTTAATCTCTTCTGCATCATCTAATGCAAAAGCTATATCCGCTGAGTTAGTACTAGGATTTGGATATATTTTATCTTCGTTGTTATTTATCTTTTCTTTTACTTTTGTGGTATTCCACGGAGGAAGGAAAACACCTATTGTGTCAATAGTTGTCAAACCTGAAAGCCTAGGATAATACCCGGGCATTTTTTTACCTGATGTATCAGCATCACGAAGAAAGAAAAAAGGGACATGTCCAATGTTTGATGTATTTAAAGGCTTATCTTTTCCAATTGCGAATATGTACAGATTTACACTGTACGAGTAATATGATTGCAAATCAGCTACAATCTCATTAGTTTTGGGAGATAGATAGAAATTAGCATTTGCCAAAGTATCTTTGTCAAATTTGAACGGAATTTTATCTAAGTCAGGATAAGTAAAAATAAGAGACGGAATCTCACCATAGTAGTTACCTTTAAATATAAGCATGTATTTCCCATCTCTGCTAAACTCTACATCTGATGTAATATATTTGTCAGTATTAGGAGGCATAAATTTGAATATTTCTAAAGTATTTGCATCCAACCAATAAATACCATGTTCTTCTCCTTTATTTGTTCTCCAGCAATAAAGGATATACTTATCATCCGGAGAATATGTAATTCCTGCTGTGACATATTCATTTAATTGTCTTGAAGCGATTAGCTGTTTAGTTTCTATATCAAATATAGATAATAAATCAGTTTCATCTAAAACGGCTATTCTCTTGCTATCAGTGGACATTGATGCATCATCGATAGATCTGGAAAAACTAAATCTTCTATAAATTTTTCCTGTTTCCACTTCCCAAATTGCAAAATCTCCATCTCGCATTTCACTTGATGAATAAAGATATTTACTATTATTAGAAAACTCAATATTGTCGTCCCACAAATAATTGTCTAATTCGAAATCTAAAATAAAGTCTCCGTTATTTGCATCCCACAATTGCAGCTTATCGGAAGAACTAACAAAATAATCACCATCAGGAGAAATAGCAACATCTCCAACTTTTGATTCATTATCCAAAGACTTCCACCAAAGCACATTTTCAAATTCCTGTGCCTGCAGGTAATAAGGTAGAAACAGTAAAAAAATAAGTACTAGTTTTTGCATATTGATTGTCCTCTTTTGTTATTTTTATCCTAATCTAAATCCCAACTGCATTTCACCCTCATTTACAAGGAGGGTCGAGATTCTGGAATGAATGTCGGGGAGGTTTAGGTGTTCACCAAGCCTTACCTCGCTACGCTCGGTTTTGAAAAAATTGTGGAACATTTGCACCCGGGGCGTTGCCCCGGGCTAATATCTATGAGCCCTTCAGGCTCATTTATCCAAACCCCGCATTTCACCCTCCGGGCAAGGAGGGTCGAGATTCTGAAAAGAATCTCGGGGAGGTTAACAGCATTTTTGCTTACCTGGCAACCACCAACTGCAGTGACTTAAATACACTATTCCCTCTGATATTACAGATATACTTACCTGAACTAACATTGGAACAGTTCCATGAAAAAGTATGTTCTCCTGCTTCGAGTAAACCCGAATGAAGTGTCTCGATCAAACGACCTGAATTGTCATAAATCATAATCTTAATTTCTTCTGCATCATCTAATGCAAAAGCTATATCCGCTGAATTTGTACTTGGATTTGGATATATTTTATCTTCGTTATTCTTTGTTTTTTCTTTTACTTTTGTGGTATTCCACGGAGGGGAGAAATACACCAATTGTGTCTTTTGTGTCAATACTAGCAACTCTTGCACGGAATCCAGGCATTTTTTTCCCTGAAGTATCTGAATCCCTTAAATACAAAAATGGGATATAAGGTAATATCTTATTATCTTTAATTTTTCCATCTTTTTTAGGTAATATGTAGAAATGTCTGTATGGAGAATTAAATGTTTGTCCATCAACAATCACCTCATTACTAATCTGAGAAAAGTAGAAATTTGTACACTGTAGTGTATCCCTATCAACAAAAAAAGAAACATCTTTCAGCTCAGGATAATTATAAATTGCTGTCGGGATTTCACCATAATAATTCGCTCCCGTATAAAGCAACATATATTTCCCGTCTCTAGTGAAGACAACATCAGATGTTGCTTTTTCATGAGCGTGTTGAGGCATGTATTCATGAGTTTCCAAAGTATTTGCATCCAGCCAGTAAATACCGTGCTCTTCACCTTTGTTGGTGCTCCAGCCATAAACAATATACTTGTCATCCGGTGAATATGAAATACCACCTTGAATGTATTCATTAACATGTCTTGAAGCAATTAATTCTTTAGTTTCGATGTCGTAAATAGAGATGATGTTAGCATTTAAAAATGCCATTTTTTTACTATCGTTTGACATTGCCACTGCATCAATTTCAAAATTAAATCTTTGAAATATTTTGCCTGTTTCAGTATACCAAATAGCAAAATCTCCTTCTTTCATACTGTTCGAAGCAAAAACATATTTCCCATTTTTAGAAAAAGAGATATTAGATCCTTTAATATAATTATCTATCTCAAAATCCATAATGAAATCACCATTGTTTGCATCCCACATTTGTAACTTGTCAGTTAAACTAATAAAATACTCGCCATTAGGTGAAATAGCGACATCCCTAACTCTTCCCAGATTCTCCATAGCCTTCCACCAGAGCACATTTTCAAATTCCTGTGCTTGCAAGTAATTAGGTAGAATCAGTAAAAAAATAAGTAATAATTTTTGCATATTAATTGTCCTCTTTTGTTGTTTTTATATCCTAATATCAATCCAAATTGTACATTTTGAGCGATGCACATCGCTTTGATAAGGAGGCATACTCTTCTTATCCCAAACCACGCATCTCACCCTCATTTACAAGGAGGGTCGAGATTCTGTAAAGAATCTCGGGGAGGTTTAGGCGAGTTACAAGCCTTACCTAGCCACCACCACCTGCATTGACTTAAATACATTATTCCCTCTGATATTACAGATATACTTACCTGAACTAACATTAGAACAGTTCCATGAAAAAGTATGTTCTCCTGCTTCGAGTAAACCCGAATGAATTGTCTCAACTAAACGTCCTGAATTGTCATAAATTATAATTTTAATCTCTTCTACATCATCTAATGCAAAAGCTATATCCGCAGAATTTGTACTAGGATTTGGATATATTTTATCTTCGTTATTATTTGTCATCTCTTTTACTTTTGAGGTATTCCATGGAGGGAGAAAAACACCAATGGTATCTTTTGTATGAATACTTGCAACTCTTGCACGGAATCCAGGCATTTTTTTTCCTGAAGTATCAGTATCGCGGAGAAATAAGAATGGGATATATGGTAATATCTTATTATCTTTAATTTTTCCATCTTTTTTAGGGAATATGTAGAAATGTCTGTAAGATGAAGCATAGGTTTGGCCATCTACTATTAACTCATTAGTTTTTGGTGATAAATAATAATTCGAACATTGTAGTGTATCCCTATCAACAAAAAAAGAAACATCTTTCAATTCAGGATAATTATAAATAGCAGTGGGGATTTCACCATAAGAATTCGCTCCCGTATAAAGCAGCATATATTCCCCGTCTCTACTAAAAGCAACATCAGATGTTATATCTTCATGAGCGTGCTGAGGCATGTATTCATGAGTTTCCAAAGTATTTGCATCCAGCCAGAAAATACCGTGTTCTTCACCTTTGTTGGTGCTCCAGCCATATACAATATATTTGTCATCCGGTGAATATGAAATACCACCTTGAATGTATTCATTAACTTTTCTTGATGCAATTAGTTCTTTAGTTTCGATATTGTAAACTGAAATAATTTCATGATTATCTGTAACAGCAATTCTTTGCCCATCGCTTGACATTGAAGCATCATAAATTTCATATTGAGTGACAAATCGACGATATATTTTACCCGTCGCAACTTCCCAAATAGCAAAATCTCCTTCTTTCATCTCTCTATTAGCATAAACATATTTACTATCATTTGAGAAATAAATATCAGCATTAACTAAATAGTTATCTAACTCAAAATTTAGTATAAAGTCGCCATTGTTAGCATCCCACAGTTGCAATTTTTCTGTTAAAGACAGAAAATATTTACCATCCGGCGAAATCGCTACATCATCTACTCCTGATTCATTATCCAATGCCTTCCACCAGAGCACATTTTCAAATTCCTGTGCCTGCAGGTAATTAGGTAGAAGAAGTAAAAAAATAAGTACTAGTTTTTGCATTTTGATTATCCTCTTTTGTTGTTTTTATCCTAATCTAAATCCCAACTGCATTTCACCCTCATTTACAAGGAGGGTCGAGATTCTGGAATGAATGTCGGGGAGGTTTAGGTGTTCACCAAGCCTTACCTCGCTACGCTCGGTTTTGAAAAAATTGTGGAACATTTGCACCCGGGGCGTTGCCCCGGGCTAATATCTATGAGCCATTCAGGCTCATTTATCCAAACCCCGCATTGCACCTTTATTTACAAGAAGAATCTCGGGGAGGTTTAGGTGTTCACGAAGCCTTACCTAGCCACCACCACCTGCATAGACTTAAATACACTATTCCCTCTGATATTGCAGATATACTTACCTGAACTAACATTAGAACAGTTCCATGAAAAAGTATGTTCTCCTGCTTCGAGTAAACCCGAATGAAGTGTCTCAACCAAACGACCTGAATTGTCATAAATCATAATCTTAATTTCTTCTGCATCATCTAATGCAAAAGCTATATCCGCAGAATTTGTACTCGGATTTGGATATATTTTATCTTCATTATTATTCGTCTTTTCTTTTACTTTTGTGGTATTCCACGGAGGGAGAAAAACACCGATTGTGTCTTTTGTGTCAATACTAGCAACTCTTGCACGGAATCCAGGCATTTTTTTCCCTGAAGTATCTGAATCCCTTAAATACAAAAATGGGATATAAGGTAATATCTTATTATCTTTAATTTTTCCATCTTTTTTAGGTAATATGTAGAAATGTCTGTATGGAGAATTAAATGTTTGTCCATCAACAATCACCTCATTACTAATCTGAGAAAAGTAGAAATTTGTACACTGTAGTGTATCCCTATCAACAAAAAAAGAAACATCTTTCAGCTCAGGATAATTATAAATTGCTGTAGGGATTTCACCATAAGAATTCGCTCCCGTATAAAGCAGCATATATTCCCCGTCTCTAGTGAATACAACATCAGATGTTATATCTTCATGAGCGTGCTGAGGCATGTATTCATGAGTTTCTAAAGTATTTGCATCCAGCCAGTAAATACCGTGCTCTTCACCTTTGTTGGTGCTCCAGCCATAAACAATATATTTGTCATCCGGTGAATATGAAATACCACCTTTAATGTATTCATTAACATGTCTTGAAGCAATTAGTTCTTTAGTTTCGATATTGTAAACTGAAATAATTTCATGATTATCTGTAACAGCAATTCTTTGCCCATCGCTTGACATTGAAGCATCATAAATTTCATATTGAGTGACAAATCTACGATATATTTTGCCAGTCGCAACTTCCCAAATAGCAAAATCTCCTTCTTTCATCTCTCTATTAGCATAAACATATTTACTATCATTTGAGAAATAAATATCAGCATTAACTAAATAGTTATCTAACTCAAAATTTAGTATAAAGTCGCCATTGTTAGCATCCCACAGTTGCAATTTTTCTGTTAAAGACAGAAAATATTTACCATCCGGCGAAATCGCTACATCATCTACTCCTGATTCATTATCCATTGGCTTCCACCAAAGCACATTTTCAAATTCCTGTGCCTGCAGGTAATTAGGTAGAAACAGTAAAAAAATAAGTACTAGTTTTTGCATTTTGATTATCCTCTTTTGTTATTTTTTATCCTAATCTAAATCCAAATCGCATTTCACCCTCTTTCACAAGGAGGGTCGAGATTCTGGCAAGAATCTCGGGGAGGTTTAGGTGTTCACCAAGCCTTACCTCGCTACGCTCGGTTTTGAAAAAATTGTGGAACATTTGCACCCGGGGCGTTGCCCCGGGCTAATATCTATGAGCCATTCAGGCTCATTTATCCAAACCCCGCATTTCACCTTTATTTACAAGAAGAATCTCGGGGAGGTTAGTATTTTGACAACTATTACAATGCAAAGAGGTGTTAGTTCATATTAAGTTTAGTATTTGCTGTGTATAAAAAAAGAGCATAACAATAATGCTATGCTCTCTAAAAAAACAAATTAGCTCGGATTACAGATTAGAAGCGATAAAATAGTTTAAACCATATTTTGATTCTGCTTTACCTTTTAAGCCAAATTCTTTTTCTCCAGCGATTTTAATAAGGCCTTTTTTTGCAAAGTTCCCACCAGCATCACTGACATAATAGATTTTACCTTCACCTACAAACACAAGCACTTTGCCTGCTTCTGCTAAAGATTTAGCTTTTGCAGAATTAACTCTACCTTCGCCACCCATCATTAGATCGTCAAGACTAGCTACATATCCCATAAGTGGCTGAGCGTTATAATCTCTGGCTGTTGCAACTTCTTCAGTTTTTTCTTCTGTTGCTTCTTCAGTAGCAGTTTCAGTTGCTGTAGCAGTGTCAGTAGTTTCTGTTGTAGCAGCTTGTTCAGTATTATGAGCTTCTGCAGCAGGTTCCTGTTTTTGTTCTCCACAGGAAACAAGTACAAAACCGCCTAAAACAAGAGCAAGGAATATATTTTTAATAGATTTCATTTTTTTGTTTCCCAAATTATATTGCGTAAATACCGTTTGCGATTATAATATTCAAACCTTTTACAGTTTTTACTTTACCGGCTATGCCAATTTTAGAAGCATCAGCCATTGCTGCAAGTTTATTACCTGCATAGTTTCCGCCTGAAGTATACACAATATATACTTTCCCATTTGCCAGGAAACCTATTGGTTTGCCATAAGGAAGAATTGCTTCTGCAGTTTTGCTGTCAATTTTACCATTGCCGTCAACTAGCAATTTTTCGATACTTACCACATGACCTTCAAAATCTGCTTTAAAATTTGCAGGAGCTTTTGGCATCTCTTTTTTTACATTTTCTTGCAAGGCATCTACTTTAGCTGTTGTAGTGACAGTACTGGTAACTGCTTTAGTTGCCTGACTAGTGCCGACTCCCATTTGAGCGAATACAAAGCTTGCTGTGATCAACATTGCTGCAAGCATTATTCCGGCTTTTTTGAACATATTTGGACTCCAAAAAAAAATATTTAACTGGTTTTTCAAATCGTATTATATGGAATTATATTATAAATGGCAACATTTTTTTCAATTGATATTAAGTATTGTTTTAATATCAGGCAGATAATCTGATATGATATTCCATACTTGAAGTATCACGATTAAAGTGTACTTGTATTACAATATAATGGCATAATCGGCAATTCCTAAAAAGCATAAAAAAACCCTGATTCGGCGGCTGAAACCTGCCGTAATCAGGGCATTTATGCTATTTATATCTTAAGCTTATTTTGCGTAAGGTACATTTACTTCTTTTTGGTAAGAAATAGTTACTTCGATATAACGGTTAGGAGCAGTACCTTGTAAGAAACCACCTTTACCGTTAACCAATACTTTCGCATAGTTATAATTAGTACCATTCGGAACTTTTACGAAGAATAAGATGTTTTTATCTTGCAAATCAGTTGCATTTAGGTCAAATAATTCTTCAGTGTAAGTAGCACCATTTAATGCTTCTGAACCATAAAGGTCATCTAAAGTTACATCTTCAGCCATAGTAATCTTAGCTAGTTCGCATTTTTCAGGAGTAGTACCAAAATTATAAGGAATTTTAGAAGCAGAACCAAATTGAACTTCGTCATTTTTAGTATAAAGACCAAGATTCCAATCCTGACCATCAGCTACAGTTAATATTGCTGGTGAGCCATCATTTTCGTTGAAAAGATCAATACCTGATCCAAAATCAGAAGCAGCTTCATATAATTTGATAGTATTTGCTTCGATAGTTTCAAATCTATAAGCAGGAGCCCAATCGATTGAAGTAGCTGCGCTCAAGTTAAGATCGTTGCTAATTGAATGTACATCAAATGTATAAACAGTACCTTCATCAAGGCCAGAGATAGTAGTCATTACAGTTTCAGCACCAGGAGTAGGAATTACTTCTTTTTCCTGACCATCATATTTTACTACATATTTCGCTGCGTCAGTCACTGCTTTCCATTTCAAAGCTACAGAAGTTTGATCTTCTGATCTTGCCATTAATTCAGTTGGAGCTTCAACCATAGCACCTACATAGAACATTACAGGTTCTGATTTATATTCGGTACCATCAATTGTTTTAGAAACAATCAAATTACCGGAAGTAGCACCTAAAGGAACTCTAACTTCGATTTTAGTATTTGTCCAAGTGATATAATCACTGTCAGTTTCACCCACAATACCTTTTGCTTGCTTGTCACCGAAATAAACAGTACCATCGTCATCAGCAGTACCAAAATCAGCACCGTTGATTGTTACGATATCACCAATATTAGCATTATTGGTAGATAAGCTAGAAATAGCCGGGTTGTTAATAGTACCCGGTGTAATAGGATCTTCGTCATCACCACAAGCAGTGAATGATAAGCCCAAGAAAGCAAAAAGAGCTACATAGCTCAGAAGTTTCATTACTTTCATGTAATATCTCCTTTGAATAAATTAAAACACAATAAAATACTTAAAGCCTTTATAAAAAACATATATTCTCTAATTACGAGCTATATTTCAATTTGTTTTACTTTTTTTCTTACATATCAGCGCACAGCCCTAATTCTCTGGCTAATTCACCAGTCAATAGTTTTCGATCAAACTGTTCTGTGAATAAATCACTTGGCTTAGGTAACTTGCCTGATTTCCATAATGCGTATAAATTTTCTAAAGCATTTTCAATTGCTTTTACATCGCCAGGATCTGTTGCAAATGCAGCTTCAGATTCCAAAGCGGTTTTCCTTATTATTCCATCAGGAGAGCAAACCAGTAATGGCTTTTTTGCTCCAAAATATTCATATAGTTTGCCCGGTGAGCGTATAGTGTCTTTAAGCATTAACCATAAAACATCTGATTCCTGAAGTTGCTTCACTGCTTCTTTATGAGGTAGATAGCCAACCAGATTTACATTGTTTTCAAGTTTATACTTCTTAATAAGCTTTTCGTGTGGCTTTCTCATAAGACCAATAAACCTGGCTTCAAACTTGTCTGCAGCATCGGGATGATTTTTTAAGAACAACGCCATTGCTTTGAAGAAGTATTTAGGAGTTCTATCATCCTGGAAAAGACCTGAATGAGTTATTACAAATTTTGATTTATCAGGATTTAATTCACGTTCTTGAGCAAAATCTTCCGGATCAAAACCATGGCTTATAATTTTCACATCATTGTGAGATAAAAACTTATATCTTCTCAGTAATATCTCTTTAGAGTGACGCGTTGTTGTAATAACTTTTTCTGCTCTTGTTAGTACAGTCTTTTCAAGTTTAATGCTATAGTTTTTGTGGAAAGGAGTAGCATAAAAATGGAAAGGATTATCCACCCAGCTATCTCTGTAGTCTATAATATAAGGCTTATGATACTTTACAGCAAGTTCGTCTGCCACAAGAAAATCAGTAAATGGAGGAGCAGTAGAAAATATAGCATTAATTTCATGCTCTTCCATAATTTTCGAACCAAGCTCTACAGCATGTTTCTTCCATTTGATGCATGAATCCGGCTGGTAAATAGTCTGAAGCACAGCTCTGCCAAATTTTTGCAAAGTATAAGAAGGAAATTTCTTCTGCTTTGCCGGTTTTGGATTGCCGGATTCGGTGCGGTAAATTATAATGTTTTCGTCGTTGCATTCTTCAAGCAGGCTGTCATCATACGCGTAATAATCACCCGGAGAAGTAGTCAGAACAATAACTTTCCAACCGTATTCTCTTAAATATTTCACGAACTTTAATGTTCTTTGCACACCACTAAGCCCCAATGGCGGAAAGTAGTATGCAACCACCATTACCGTCCTGTCCATCATAATTCTTATTCCCCCCACAGGATGTATTTTAGCCTACAATAGGCAATAGATGCCACTTAGCCTATAAATATAATTATAAAACTAAGCATTTTGAAAGCATACTTCGCTCCCAATTTTACCCGGTAATATAATGATTTTTTTTCAATCATGCATAAGATTTTTACTATGTGGATATTTTGCGTTAGTAAATGAGGATATATACGTAGATACATTTTCCGTATAATATCTTTATAAAATACTGTTCAAAGGAAGAATAAGTACGGAAGATCCAAATTATTTTTTTATAAACTAAAAATTTAGTTGCATAACTAAAATCTTAGTTGTATATTGTTTTTAGTTATCAACTAATAATTTAGTAGTCAGAGAGGCGAAGAATATGAAAGAGCTTACAAAAGCCGAAGAGCAGGTGATGTTAATACTCTGGGACAAAAAGGAAGCTTTTGTTCGGGATATTATTAATGAAATGGAAGACTCCAAACCGGCTTATACCACTATCTCCACAATTGTAAGGATTTTGGAAGGGAAAGGTTATGTGGCACATGAAGAATATGGGAAAACTCATAAGTACTATCCGCTAGTATCTAAAGAAGAGTATACAGGTAGTTTTATGAAAGGGTTTATCTCTAATTATTTCTCAGGATCTTATAAAAATATTATGTCGTTTTTTACAAAAAGCAAAAACTTAAGTGTCCAGGAGCTGGAAGAGATTAAAAAAATGATTGACAAAGAAATAACTAATAAGCAAGGTGAATAGTATGCCATTTATCTATTATAACTTAGAAGTTGGAATATGTCTCGCTGTTTTATATGCAATCTATTTTGTGTTTTTAAGAGGCACTACATTCCATAAAACAAACCGTGTTATTGTTTTATTATCAGTAATATCTGCTTTTGTATTCCCTACTTTAGATATTGCTACAGATAGTCAAGCTACTGAAGATATGAGAATTGTTGAAATGCAGGATGAAGCAAGAAATTATGTAGCTCATACCAGCGTGCCTACTATATCAACTTTAGAAAAGAGAGGCGGATTCAAAAATCCTATTAACGTAGTTTATTATGCATATTTAGTTCTCATTTCTGCTGCTCTACTCAGGTATGGATATTCAAATACAAAAATTTTAGTGCTGTTGAAGCAATCCAAAATCACATCGGTTAATGGTAAAAGCATTTATATTATAGATAAAGATATAAGTCCATTTACTTATTTCAATAAGATTGTTATTCCACGTTCCATTTTTGAAAGCAGCTCAAGAGATGCCGTCATCGCTCATGAGTTAACTCACGCGATTCAGTGGCATAATTTGGATCTCCATATTATGGAATTGCTTAAGTCATTCCAGCTTCTTAATCCATTTATATACCTTTTTGCAAGAGACTTAAAAGCAACACACGAATATATAGCAGATTCCGGTGCTACATCCTTTTTGAGAAGTAAAGCGGAATATATGGATTCATTAGTTAATCTTACTTTAGGCGCCAATGTTGCAAGCCTGGCAAATAGTTTTGACGGTATTAAACTTATAAGGAGAATTAAAATGCTTGAAAAGAAAAAATCTTCAGCAATTTCAGGTTTTAAATATCTACTGGTTTTACCAACAATAGCTGTACTTTTTATCATTTTTGCGTGCAATTCTAATCATAAAAAAACTCATATGGACTATGAAAAGCCAGATAAATATGCAGAATTGCAAACCGAATCTATTCGCACAGAATTTGAAACTAGATTAGAAGCAAAAATGCCTGCAGATTGGGCTACTGGCGAAAAAACAGCTAAATTTTGGATAGGATATGAAATTGACGAAAAAGGGAATATCGGAGAACCTTTCATCAGTAATTCTAAGTTTGCTGACCACAAAAAGTGGCAAAACGGAAGAAGTATAGATAAAGAAATGGAAAACATTCTTTTATCAATTATAAAAGATATAAATCCGAAGTATAAACCCGCCATGAAAGACGGTAAAGCAATCAAAGCTCTCGATGGATTTGAGCTAATTGTAGGCGATGAGCAGAAATGGCATACTTACAATGCATCCGGAACAGTAATGACAAAATTGCCTCATGCAGATTATAAAGTTGGTTATAATAACCCTGCAGAAGATGCTGAATCTGATATGTTTGGACTTCCAGTGCTCAGCCATAAACAATGTTACAGAATACCAAAAATAATCGAGTTTCCTGAAGAAGCGCGTACAGAAAAAGCCAAAGGAGAAGTTGAATTAACTTTTTCTGTGGATGCAAATGGTTTAGCTCAGGATGTAAAAGTTGAAAAAAGAGCAGGTTATGGTTTTGACGAATCAGCAGTTACAGCGATCAAAGAATTAGGCGGTTTTAGACCAAATCAAAAATTCAACGGGAAAGACCGATTACCGGTAACTATTCTATTTGAGTATGGCACTAAAATGTAGCTTACTTTTAAATTTGTGATGGTATTGATATGATCAAATAATATATCAATACCATTACATTTTCTCTCCAATATTTCATACTTATCTGCATTTTCCAAATCAACTCCCAAAACAATAAAACTATAATATGTGTGAATAAATCTAAAAAAATTTGCAAACTGACTATTTTGATTGTAAATTTAGCTGCTATAAGTGAGAAGATTTTTACACACTATATATTAAGGTATATTATGAATTTGTTTAAAAAGATGGGAGCTGTTGCTCTACTGGCACTTGCCGTATCTTGTGGCGAGACTAGTGATGCAACTCCTGCCAAAGAGAGTAAAGATATGACTGAATTACAGGCAAAAATTGATGCTTATGCTCCGGTTCTTATTACTGCTGAAGTTTCACATCTAACTGAAAGCCAACAGCAGGTACTTAAGCTACTTTCTGAAGCAGGTCATATTGCAAATGAAATTTTCTGGTTGCAGTCTGCGCATGATGCAAAACCTGTCTACGATTCTCTTTTAGCTTCAAAAGACGAAGATGCTAAACTATATGCAGAATATACTAAAATCAACTTTGGTCCTTATGATGTTATTTACGGTAACAAACGCTTCGTAGGTGAAGGTTTTGAAAGAAGACCTTTCGGAGCAGGTTTTTATCCGACAGACATGACTAAAGAAGAATTTGAAAAATATGTAGAAGAAAATCCTGAACAAAAAGAAGCTTTGACAAGTGCTTACACTGTAGTGAAAAGAGACGGTGAAAAACTTGTTGCTGTTCCTTACTCTAAAGAATACGAAAAAGTTGAAAAAATGGCTGCTTTGCTTGATCAAGCTGCAGAAATTTCTGAAAATGAATCTTTGAAAAACTATCTGACTAAACTTGCTGCGGCTCTTCGCTCTGATGAATACTATGAAGCAGACATGGCTTGGATGGATATTAAAAATAATGATATCGATTTAGTTTTAGGCCCAATCGAAAACTATCAGGATGAATTATTTAACTATAAAACAGCTTTTGAAGCAGTAATTATGGTTAAAGATCCTGAAGCTACTAAAGAATTGGAAATGTTCGAATCTAATATACTTGAATTCCAAAAACGTCTTCCAATCGATGCGAAATATATCAACGAACTTGGAAAAACAAGTAACATACTTCAAGTTGTAAATGTAGCTTATTTTGGTGGTGATTGTCAAAAAGGTACAAAAACTATTGCTGCTTCTTTGCCTAATAATCCAAAAGTTTATATGGAAAAAGGCAGTAAAAAATCTATGTATAAAAACATGATGACTGCTAAATTTGAAAATATAGTTAAGCCAATCGCAGATAAAATCTTAGATCCTGCTTTAGTGCCACATGTTGATGCTAATGCTTTTACAAGTTTTGTGACATTACACGAAGTATCTCACACTCTTGGCCGTGGTACTGTATATGGTAACGACGATTTAGATGTAAGAAAATCTCTTAAAGAATTATATTCTGCAATTGAAGAAAACAAAGCTGATATCTTAGGTATGTACAACTTCAAACATTTACATGACATGAAACTTGTAGATGATGCTTATATGCAAAAAGTAGTTGCAACATATTTGCCTGGTCTATTCAGATCTATCAGATTTGGTAGCGTTTCAGCTCATGGTAAAGCTAACTTAGCTCAGTTTAACTACCTACGTGAAAAAGGTGCTATTAAAAAAATGGATGATGGTAAATATACTATAGACATGGATATCTTCTTTGAAAAAGTAGGCGAAATGGCACATGACGTACTTACTTTAGAAGCTGAAGGTAACTACGATGGCACTAAAAAATTCTTAGACAAATATAGTGTAATGACTCCTGAAATTGAACAAATGATTGATTCTCTTAAAGATATTCCAAGAGATATTAATACTACTTACGAATATTAAACTTATGATAGAATGTTTGGAAATTCAATCTATTTTCGTAATATGCATGTAGAAAAGATTCTTTTCGAACAGAATATCTAAAGAATCAAATAGATAAATAGTAAAAGGATAGTGTAATGGCTAACTTCAAAATCAATAAAGTAGAAACTGACCGCAAATCTAAAGTTGATTATAACAACTTAGGTTTTGGTAAGTATTTCGCTGATCACGTTTTTGTTGCGGATTATAAAGATGGCAAATGGAGCGATGGTGAAATTATTCCTTACGGTCCAATGCAAATTGAACCGGCTATGTGTACTTTGCACTATGGCCAATCAATCTTTGAAGGTCTTAAAGCATTTTTAACTAAAGACGGTCATGTTAATATTTTCCGTCCAGATATGAATGCAAAACGTTTGAATCGCTCAGCTAAAATGGTTTGCATTCCTGATTATGATGTAGACACTTTAATCGAAGGTATCAAAGAATTAGTTAAAGTTGATCAAAAATGGATTCCAACTGAAAGAGGTTGCTCTCTTTACATCCGTCCAGTAGTTTACGGTGATGGTAATTTCCTTGGTGTTCATGCTTCTGATTCTTACAAATTGATCGTTATGACTTCTCCAGTAGCTTCTTACTACGCTGAAGGCTTAAAACCGGTTAAAATCTTAGTTGAAAAAGAACACGTACGCGCAGTAAGAGGCGGTTTGGGTTCTGCTAAAACTGCTGCTAACTATGCTGCTTCACTTTATGCAAGCACAGTAGCAAAAGAAAAAGGATTTGCTCAGGTTCTTTGGTTAGACGGTGTAGATCGTTCATTTATCGATGAAGTAGGCGCAATGAACATCATGTTTGTTATCGGCAATGAGCTTATCACTCCATCATTGGAACAAGCTTCAATTCTTGCCGGTGTTACTCGTGATTCAGTTCTTACATTAGCTCGCGAAATGGGCATGAAAGTATCAGAACGCAAAATCACAATCGATGAGATCTTAGAAGCTCACAAAAACGGCGAGCTAAAAGAAGTATTCGGTACAGGTACTGCTGCTGTTATTTCACCTGTCGGTGTTCTTCATTATGACGGCAAAGACATGGTAATAAATAACAATGAAATCGGCGAAATCAGCCAGAAATTCTACGATACTATCACAGGTATCCAGTATGGCGAAATCGAAGACGTACACAATTGGAACGTAAGAGTAGACCTATAATCTACCTTAGATATATTTAAGATGAAGACCGCGGGTGTTGTAAAAAATGCCTGCGGTTTTTTTGTTGTTGTGGGGGTAATATTTACTGCTTAAACTACTCTATATTTATATAAGCTAAATATAAACGAGCCTGAAAGGCTCATATCACTAGCGTAGGGCAACGCCCTATGAAAAATATTCCAGATCCCAACAATCAAAACCGAGCGGAGCGAGGTAATGTTGCTCTAATTGCGCCCTTACAGGGCTTAAAAAGTATTGAAGGTTAATTAGTATTGTGCAACTGCTTCCAGCCCTTCAGGCTGCGTAGAAACTAATTCCTATAATATTTTATATATAAAAAATGTGAGATTTATCCGAGCCTGAAAGGCTCAAAATCAGTAGCATAGGGCAACGCCCTATGAGGAATATTCCAGATCCCAACAATCAAAACCGAGCGAAGGGAGGTAATGTTAAAACGATAACAAATAGGAGAATCCATCATGAGTTAATCTCTTACTGAAGTTTATCTGCATATTGTTTTTAGTACAAAACATCGTGAGAAAACAATAGATGAGGATATTGAAAACGAGTTATATGACTATATAGGCGGAGTATGTAGAACATTGAAATGTAATCCAGTTAAAATAGGTGGAGAACAAGATCATATTCATATCTTGTGTATGTTGTCCAAAAATGTTGCTATTGCAAAGTTAGTAGAAGAAGTAAAAAAATCATCTTCTAAATGGATAAAAGGTAAAAATCAAAAATATAATAAATTTTATTGGCAAGATGGATATGGAGGTTTTTCTGTGCACGTATCACAAGTAGATGAAATTAGCCAATATATTCTAAACCAAAAAGAGCACCATAAAAGATTCAATTATCAACAGGAGTTTTTAGCAATTCTTAAAAAATTAAATGTTGAATACAATCCTAAATATATATGGGATTAAAATTGTTCATTTTATGGGAAACTAATAGCAATGCATGACATGAGCAAAAATATGATAGAGCCTGAAAGGCTCACATCATTAGCGTAGGGCAACGCCCTATGGAAAATATTACATATACCATTATTAAAAACCGAGCGAAGCGAGGTAATGTTCATATGATAGCGCCCTTTCAGGACTTGAAAAAATATTGAAGGTTAATTAGCATCACAGGGCTTCACCCTGTGCTACTGCTTCCAGCCTTTCAGGCTGAGTAGAGAAGATTAGCTTTTACTTCACCACAGTCTTTTCAGCTACTCTGAGCTTAGCGCTGCGTGCGCGTGGGTTGATTTGGATTTCATGCTCGCTTGGGAGCATAGGTTTTGGAGTGAGCAAAGTAAGAGCAGGAGTGTGCTTTACTATGTCAAAATCGGGATGCTGCCTGTTTACTTTTGGTTTTTTGGAATGCTCTTTAAATATGTTTTTTACTATCCTGTCTTCCAGTGAGTGGTAGGAGAGGATAACAATTCTGCCGCCCGGTGCAAGCATTGGTATAATGCCGTGTAGCGTGTCTTCCAGCACTTTCAGCTCCTGGTTCACAGCAATTCTAATAGCCTGGAAAACGCGTGACAATGCCTTAAAATGCAAGGCTTGAGGTACACGTTCCTCCACTGCTTCGCGCAAATCAAAAGTTGTGTTCATTGTATTGGAATTTCTTCGCTGGATGATGCTGTGGGCGATTCGCTTCGCCATTGGCTCTTCTCCGTAATTGCGGAGAATGTCTATAAGTTCGGGTTCTGTAATGGTAGATAACAGGTCCCCTGCCGTCAAACCAGTATCTCCAAATCTCATGTCGAGTTTGGAATCTACTCTGTAACTAAGTCCGAGAGAGTCTGTGTCTAACTGCTTTGAGGAAACGCCAAGATCCAACAAGAGACCTGATATTTGCCCCCGAATTTCATCGAAGCTACAGACTTTAGAATAGCAGTAATTATATAAACGGAGACGACTCGCGGTTCCTCTTTTGAGTTCATCACTAAATCTTGCATTGCAATGCTCGATCGCTGTGATGTGCTTGTCAAAGGCGTTTAAATTCCCCCCAGAATCTAACCTTTGCAAAATCTCGGCTGCATGCCCACCACCTCCGAGCGTTCCGTCTATATAAATACCATTTGTGTCTGTAACCAGAAAATCTATTGTTTCCTTAAGCATAACCGGTAAGTGGTAATTGTACTCTACCGCCATGCTTTTGTCAATTCTAGTTTTGCTTGACTTGTTCTGTGATGATTTCTTTTTTCCCATTTTACAATGTTTCTCCCATCACAGTACCGGAAACTTCTTCGTAGCTTATATCTTCGCTATCTAAATATTTTTCAAATTCTTCAGGATCCCAAAATTCTATATGGTCACCCATCCCGCAAATAAGGACTTTTTTGTCTATTCCTGCATATTCTAAAAGCTTTTTAGGAACAGAGATCCTTTGCTGACTATCTAAATTAACCTCTTCCGACCACATCAAAATCATCCTAAGGAATCTTCTGTTTTTCGGGTCGTACTGATTAAGGGATTCGAACCTTTCTTCATACTTCTTCCATTCGTCGAGAGGATAAGCTTCTATACACTTATCCTTACCACGTGTAACGGTAAAGGTGCCATTAGCATCGGGTGATATCCCTTTTCGCATTTTAGCGGGGATATTTACCCTTCCCTTACTGTCTAGAGAGTAAAGTTCTTGTCCTTTAAAAAAAGCCATGTTAGATTGTCAAATTATTTACCGGTACAATTTTGTGGATAATTATGGGCGTTTATCCCACTTTCTCCCACATCGATGTATGCAAATAACACAAATCACCACTTTATTAGAAAAAAAGTTTTTAAAATTTTTGAAAAATACTTATCCACCTAAAAATAGTCTAAAAATATAAAAAAAAGGCGTTTATGCGATTCGGATTGTCATTATTATAAATTTGCACAAATCCACTATGAAAATATTGCAATAATACTTTCCAAAATTGGCATAGTTTTTACTGAATACTCTTTCAGAGCCTTATTCGTCAATAACACTATATACTCTTTTGTTGAATAAATCGGATTTAAAGACATGGCAGTCGGAAGAAGAAAGAAAAACCAGCTTACAGACAGGCAAAGAGAGATCCTGAACTTTATCAAACGCATAATCAGGCGCGACAATATGCCGCCCACAATCAAAGATATATGCAATGAATTCGGGTTTGCATCTACTAATGGTGTGCATCAGGTGCTCACTGCATTAGAGAAAAAAGGATATATCAAAAGGATTGCCAAAGGTGCGTCCCGTGGTATAAAAATTGTAAAAAAAGCGGGGAGAAAGACCACCGAAGAGGTGGCTATCAAGCAAACGGAAGGGCTAAAATTGTACAACACGCCGAAAGAGTATACAGGTACTGCCATGGCTGTAGACAAAACATATTTCGGTTTATCCGGCGAAGCTCTTGCTATCTTTATTATTGATAAGTCAATGCTGAAAAAAGATCTTAATCCCGGAGATGTACTTATAGTAGATAAATCCGTAGAGCCTGAGAACGGAAAACTAATAGCTGCGAAAATAGGTGAGAGGTACTTAGTGCGTGAGTATGTGAGCAATCTCTTTGGTTTTGAACTTCATCCGGCAGGAAAAGGATTTTCAGTAATAAATGGCGACACAGAACCCGATTTGCAAATATTGGGGGTGATTGTGGGTAAAATCAGTAAAATCTAAGTGATGGTGGGAGAGATTCCCACACGCAAATATATAAACAAAAGAAGTGGGAGATTATCCCACTTCTTTTGCTGTTTTATGTTAGTTTATCCCGTTCAGTGGATATATTTATCTTTCTACTATAAATTTAGAACGATAAGGATTTCCTTGATTGTCAACTACAATTAAGAAATAGACTCCGGATTCCAAATTTGATATATCTATAGATTTGTTCAAATCTGATACAATTGCCCTCTCTTTCCCGTTGATGTCCACAATCATACCGATATTGAATTCGATATCTGATTTGCTGATATCAATATAATCTATTGCAGGATTAGGGAAGGTCTTCAATTCCTGATACTCTGTTTCTTCTGAATAAGCGACACTAAGAAGTGCATCAAGTTTGAATCTGTATAGATGATTATTGTGGATTACTTCAAATTGTTCAAGACTTTTATTTAAAGTACTATTAATGTAATTTGGATAGCCATAATAATAATCAGCATTGAAAGCGATACTGTCAAATGTTTGCATGTTATCTTTCGATAAATAAATATAAGATAATCCCACTAAATAAACGATATCATCATTTATTCTTCTCCCTGTGAAGAGAGTACTCCCAAAAATTTGCATTTCTTCAAATTCTAATTTTGAATTGGTCATATAGAGCTTATGAATCTTCAAAGATGGACTTAAATAATCGTAAACAATATGGTCATCATCAAGGAATATAGAATTATTTAAAGTAGCAGTAGATAAATACTCTTGTTGTATTTCTTTCCATGATTCACCACGGTCTGATGTTAGCAAATATTTGCCATTGGGATATGAGGTTGTTAGAAATGTACTTGAATTTATAGGTACAATTGTAAAGGTAGATCCTTCTATATCTTCTGGTTCTCTCATAGTAAACCATGTATTTCCACCATCTGTACTGCATTCATACGTAGTATCAGAAACTACACCTGCAATTACATTGTTGCATTTTGTAAATAGATGATAACCAAATTCATTTTGTTCGACACGCCAAGTTTTACCGGCATCACTAGAAAAACACCTAGTTGCTTTAGAATAATCTATCGTTCCCTTCGCGTCAGAGCTATCTATAAAGATGCAAATTGTAGAATCATCATGTATAAAAGTATTGCTTGCATCACGCTTACAAACAGGAAAAATATCACTGCATCCTTCTTCTGTAAGGTAGATGATGGTATCCTGAGAGCTATTATTATATCTAATAATACTACTATAGTTTTTCTTTTCCTCTGAGTAAGATACAACAAACTCATCATTGTCAGCGTAATAAAGCTGAGATGTAATGTTGTCATAATCCTTTAGATCATAGTAATCTTTATACCCGGAAATTGATGTTTCAATATATGATGCATTAAAGTATCTCATTTTACCAGCCAAGACAAGCACGCCATTCCCCTCTGAATCCGCAAATAATGTATATTTGGTGTTATCTTTTCTAAAAATTGTATAAATACTATCTGTTTCAAGATTCAGATTAGAAAAGAATGTTGAATTAAAATGATTATATACAATACCAATTACAGAAGTTCCACCAACCCAGATTAATTGGGATACGCTTTTTATACTATTTTCTTCAAAATTTGGTCCAACCGTTTGAGCTCCTGAAAGATCTGAATTGCACAGGATTATAGCTTTCCCTGAAAATAATATTTTGTCTTGGTATTCTGATATTGACATTAGCTTCTTATGATCTTCATCCAATTGGCTTTTTATCCATGTCTCACCATTGTCATTGCTGAAGTAAGCGAGTCCTTCGTCACAGGCTAGATAGATGACTCCACTGATATACGCAATATCATTAATAACAGCTTCTGCTTTAAAAGTTTTAAAAGAGCTAAAATCAGTAGTAGAATAAATATTCTTTTCGTTATCTGAGAAAAATACAATATTACCACAAACCTCAACATCTATCAGATTTGTATGGATATTTTTTAGATCGCGTGGCTGAATATCATCTATGCTATTCACACAGAAAACAATTCCATCATTACCGCAGATATAAGCAGGCATTCCGTTTTTTGAAATTGAATTTAAAGATTCATAGTTGTCTGCCAGTTTTAAACTTTGGATGCCTTCAGAAGTGCTCGTATCTGCATATTCAATAAAGCCATTGTCTCCAAGGGAAATTATGTATTTATCAAAAATTCTTGTATCACTAATAATCTCATAGGGTTTAGAATACTCCCATATTCTGCAGGAATCAGTTTGAATTTGCGCTTTCAAGAATATTGGAAATAGCATTGCCAAAACTGAAATCAAAAATATCTTGTGCATTATTATCCCTTAAATATTGTCTTTTATATTAAAATTATCATGTATAATATAAAACACATCTAGTGATTAATTAGTTACAAAATAGTTTCAAATAAGACGAAATATATTGAAGCACATCCGCTTGTTTAGATTTTTGGGGTAATTGTGGGTAAAATCAGTAAAATCTAAGTGATGGTGGGAGATTGTCCCACTTCTTTTGCTGTTTTGCCTCTGACTTTTAATAGATTGTGGGGATTGTAATCTTACTAAACTGTTTTTTATAGACTTACTTATGTAACAGACTATTTTCAAGTTCTACTCGAGTCTTATTAATGGATTGGCTAATACGATGTGTGGCTATAATAAAGCAAGTTTTTGCATAGTAATTTATAGTACCTGATTTACAGTGCTGTTCCATCGAGTTAATGGTATCCGACAATAGATCTTTGTATATATTATAATATGAGTTGTAACATGATAGTTCTATAGGGTTTGACTTGTTTTGTTTCCTGTCTTCCATAAAGTCAATCAAAGGGTCGCTTATTGCAATTAGTTTGCCGTAGTTATTAGATAGAGGTGATATACTTTTATTTATATGTAAAGGTAATGCTAACTCATTTGCTAATATAGAAAAAAAAGTTTCTGCCAGATTACCGGTGGCATAAATCATCTCTTCAAAGGGCAAATTATTATAGATTGCATCTATATACTTATGAATCTCCTTCCTGCTACCTTCTGTCAGCGTATTTAGTATATGCTCTATTTTAGATTTTAACAGACGATATAATAGTCTGTATTTTAAGTTTTCTTTGTCTACTCTTGAATCAATAATTTTAAACCACACTAAAATTAAGCACAAATCAGCTGATTTCTCTAAAACCGGATGTATTAGTATATCTTTTTTTGATTGGTTAAATGGAATTATACATTTCTTCTCTGTTGAAGCAATTTTGAAATACTTAAGCAGCATAATATTGATTTGCACAAGTTCATGTGAAATGAACAAAGTATATTTTGTACCATGTTTTTGCTTCAGAGCATGGCATAAAGAACAATATACAGATTTATAAACTATTCTGCTTTCTTCAGGTAATTTACATAATTTGGGCTTCAAAATTCCAACCACTGAAACTAATTCCATTTAGTTAAGAATAATATTAAGGTTAATTTGGTTCGTAGTTAAATATATTAAGTATCACAACAACAACCATCACAACAAGAGTCGCAAAATAAATCACAAATACTATCGCAAAAACATTCGCAACAGTATCGTATAGGTGTTATACAATCACAATTATTAAGGCATTTAGAGGCTTCCTTACCGGCTGATTGTGGAAGATTTGCAAAGCACACTGAAATAGAGGAGTCTGATGCTAGTTCATCAACATCAAGACCATTGGCTATTTTATTCAGTATATTGTTCATATCTTAAACGCTTTTATATCTTTTTCGAATTTATCACCCTATTGATTCCATAATATAAACAAAGCATCTTATATAATAGAATTTTCAAAGTAATTATGTTTATAAATTTAGAAAAAAGTGCTTGGATTGATAACATTCTTATAAAAATGGACACATCAAGCTATTGTAAATATTATATAAATAAGTTCATTGTGATTTCAAAGGTCTATCTTTTTTTATTTGAGATTTCGGAGATATAGGAAATAAAAGATTTTTCAAATGTCCCAATTTTAATAGACTTAGTATGTGAAATGAAATAATGTTTAATATTCGGATTCTGTATATAAGATGTGGATATTTGCAAAAAATTTTGTTAATTTGAGAATGGGAATGTTTTACATTTCCCGACTGAATTTGAATCGATCTCAATATACGACATTTTTATACATTTTTTACGTTTAGGAGTTCCTTGTATGAGTCAGAAAGTATATGCGACTATTGATGGAAACGAGGCTGCTGCTTATACGATGTACCGTGTGAACGAGGTATGTGGGATTTACCCAATCACACCGTCATCTAATATGGGCGAATGGGCTGATGAATGGGCTGCAAAAGGTATCAAAAATATTTGGGGCAATGTGCCTGTAGTATGTGAAATGCAAAGTGAAGGTGGTGCAGCAGGTGCTGTTCACGGTTCTTTGCAAGCGGGTGCTTTGACTACTACTTTTACAGCATCTCAAGGTTTGCTACTTAAAATACCAAATATGTACAAAATAGCAGGCGAATTGACACCAACAGTGTTCAATATCACAGCTCGCTCCTTGGCTACTCATGCACTCTCCATTTTTGGTGACCACAGTGACATTATGGCGGCAAGAGCTACAGGCTTTGCTTTCATTGGTTCCAATTCTGTTCAAGAAGTAATGGATATGGCTCTAATAGCTCAGGCTTCCACTTTAGAATCTCGAATTCCATTCCTACATTTCTTTGATGGTTTCCGTACTTCTCATGAAGTTGCGAAAATTGAGCTTTTACAAGATAATGTAATGAAAGAAATGATTAATGATGATTTAGTGGCTGCTCACAGAGAAAGATCTCTTTCTCCTGATCATCCTGTAATTCGTGGTACTGCTCAAAATCCGGATGTTTTCTTCCAAAATAGAGAAACTGTAAACGGATTCTATGAAGCTTGCCCGGATATCATCCAAAAACAAATGGACAAATTTGCTTCTCTTACAGGCCGTCAGTACAAATTAATGGAATACCATGGCTCCGATACTGCTGAAAAAGTAATCGTGATTATGGGTTCTGCTGAACAGACTGTTCGTGAAACGATAGACTATTTATCTGCTAAAGGCGAAAATATTGGTTTAGTTAACGTAAGAGTTTACCGTCCGTTTGATATCAAACGCTTTATGGAAGTTCTTCCTGCATCTGTTAAGAAAATTGCAGTTATGGATAGAACAAAAGAACCTGGTGCAGTTGGCGAACCTTTATATAATGATGTGCTTAATGCAATATTTGAAGGTATTAACACTGGTTATGGTAAATTGACAGGATTCCCTAAAGTTGTAGGTGGACGTTACGGACTTTCTTCTAAAGAGTTCACTCCTGCAATGGTTAAAGCTATCTATGATAATTTATCATTAGATAATCCTAAAAACCACTTCACAGTTGGTATCAAAGACGACGTTTCTAATACTTCTTTAGATTATGATAAATCTTTTGATATTGAAAAAGAAAATGTAATCCGTGCGATCTTCTTTGGTTTGGGTTCTGATGGTACTGTTGGTGCTAACAAAAACTCAATCAAAATCATTGGTGAAAACACTGAAAACTATGCACAAGGTTATTTTGTATATGACTCTAAAAAAGCTGGATCATTGACTACTTCTCACTTGAGATTCGGTCCTGAAATAATTCGTTCTGAATATCTTATTACTTCAGCTAACTTCATTGCATGCCACCAAACTGTATTCTTAGAGCAATACAATATGCTTGATGGTATCAAAGAAGGCGGTACTTTCTTGATTAACATCCCTGGTGAACCTTCTGAAGTTTGGGATAAACTTCCTAAAACAACTCAGAAAATCATCATTGACAAAAAAATCAAAGTATATGCAATTGATGCTCAATCAGTAGCTGAAAACTCAGGTATGGGTCGTAGAATTAATACTGTAATGCAAGTATGTTTCTTTGCTATATCAGGCGTTTTGAAACGTGATGAAGCTATTGCAGCTATTAAACAATCTATCAAAAAAACTTACGGCAAAAAAGGTGATGAAATTGTAAACATGAACCTTAAAGCTGTTGACAATACATTAGAACACTTACACGAAATCGAAGTTAAAGATACTGTTACTTCACAGTTTGATATAAGCAATGAAGTTTCAGACAAAGCTCCTGATTTTGTTAAAAATACTTTATCTCACTTGATCGCAGGTAAAGGCGATGATGTTCCTGTAAGTGCTTTCCCTAAAGATGGTACTTTCCCAACAGGTACTTCTCAGTGGGAAAAACGCTCTATCGCTTTGGAAATCCCTGTTTGGGACGAAGAAATTTGTATTCAGTGCGGTAAATGTTCTATGGTTTGCCCTCATGCTGCTATCCGTGTGAAAGCTTATGATTCTGCAATCCTTGACAATGCACCTGAAACATTCAAATCAATTGACTCTTCTGACAAAGCATTTAAAGGCATGAAATACACAGTTCAAGTTGCTCCTGAAGATTGTACAGGTTGCGGCGTTTGTGTTGAAGTATGTCCTGCTAAAAACAAATCAAATACTGCTTTGAAAGCAATTAATATGGCTCCACAGCCACCAATTCGTAAATCTGAAGCTGCTAACTGGGACTTCTTCTTGAATATTCCTGATCCGGACAGAACAACTCTTAAAGTGAACACTATCCGTCAGCAGCAAATGCAAAGACCATTGTTCGAATTCTCCGGTGCTTGCGCAGGTTGCGGTGAAACTCCTTACGTTAAATTGGTTTCTCAGTTATTTGGTGACAGAGCTGTAGTTGCAAATGCAACAGGTTGTTCTTCAATCTATGGTGGTAACTTACCAACAACTCCTTGGACATTTGACCATAATGGGCGCGGTCCTGCATGGTCAAACTCATTATTTGAAGATAATGCTGAGTTTGGTCTTGGTTTCCGTCTTGCAATTGACAAACAAGGTAGCATGGCAAAAGAATTAATCGTTCAATTAGCAGGCGATCTTGGTCAGGATTTTGTTGATGGAATTTTAAATGCAGATCAAAAAGACGAAAAAGGAATTGCAGAACAAAGAGAAAGAGTTGCTGCATTAAAAGATAAATTAGCGGGTAACAACAAATACGAAGCTAAACGCTTACTTACTGTTGCAGATTATTTAGTTAAAAAATCTGTATGGATTATCGGTGGTGACGGTTGGGCTTATGATATTGGTTATGGTGGTCTTGACCACGTAATTGCTACAGGTCAAAACGTAAACATCCTTGTTATGGATACTGAAGTTTATTCTAACACGGGTGGCCAGACTTCAAAAGCTACTCCACTTAGCGCAATTGCAAAATTCTCTGCAGGTGGTAAAGCAACTCGTAAAAAAGATCTTGGTATGATGGCTATGAGCTATGGCAGTGTTTATGTTGGTTCAGTTGCACTTGGTGCAAATGACAGCCATACATTGAAAACATTCTTAGAAGCAGAAGCTTATGACGGACCTTCTATTATCTTAGCATACTCACACTGTATCGCTCACGGTATTGATATGTCTTCTCCATTGAAACATCAGAAAGCTGTGGTAGATTCAGGTCAGTGGTTGCTTTACAGATATAATCCTGAATTGACTATGGAAGGTAAAAATCCATTTATATTAGACTCTAAACCTCCAAAAATAGATGTTAAAGACTTTATGAATATGGAAAACCGTTTCAGAATGCTTACTAAGTCTAAACCTGAAGTTGCAGCTAAATATTATGATATGGCTCAACAAAACGTTAAAGAAAGATACGAAATGTACAAATACTTAGCAGATAAAGACTAAGTCTAGATAGTACATTATCAGATATATACAGCGGACAATATCATTTTTTGGTATTGTCCGTTTTTTTTAAATAGATTTGCTATTATTTTCTAGTATACAATTTTATGATATGATAGATAATGAGGTTTATTTGCAATGTGCAGATCCATTCTGTAAATAGAATCCTGTAAATTTTTATATAAGTTAAATTAGCGGGCAATATTTTTCATATTGCCCGTTTTTTTATTATAGTGATTAATTCTATTTGCTAATTAAATTATAGGTTTAAGTAATGAATCTTAAGACAAACTATCTAGGCATGGAACTGAAGAACCCATTGGTTGTTTCAGCTAATCCTCTTTCGGAATCTATTGATAATATCAAAAAAATGGAAGATGCAGGCGCAGCTGCCGTAGTTTTATATTCTTTATTTGAAGAGCAACTTACTTTAGAACAGAAAAGTTTGCACTACCACACTACTCAAGGTACAGAAAGCTTTGCTGAAGCTCTTTCTTACTTCCCTGAACCTGATGAGTATAAGTTAGGTCCGGATGAATATATCAAACACATCATGAAAGCAAAAGAATCTGTAGATATTCCTATCATTGCTTCTCTGAATGCATCAACTCCGGGATCATGGGCAGAGTATGCCAAAAATATGGAAAGTGCAGGCGCTGACGCAATCGAATTGAATATATATAATGTTCCTACAGAATTCGAATTTTCTGCAGAGCAGTTAGAAAAATCTTATTTAGATATCTTACATGCAGTTAAAAAACATGTGAATATTCCTGTAGCTGTAAAACTTAGCCCATATTTCACCAATATGGCTAATACTGCGAAAAAATTTGATGAAGCAGGTGCAAATGCTTTAGTTTTATTTAATAGATTTTACCAGCCTGATATTAATCTTGACGAATTGGAAGTGGAACCAAGCATCGTTTTAAGTGACTCCTCTGAAATTCGTTTAGCCCTTCGTTGGATAGCTATATTGAAATACAGATTGCAAGCAGATTTGGCTGCTACAAGTGGTGTGCACACTGCAGAAGATGTTCTTAAATTAATGATGGTTGGCGCAAATGTAACTATGATGGCTTCTGCATTATTGAAATATGGTATCAACCATATTGAAACGATACTTAATGATATGCAGACTTGGATGCATAATAAAGAGTATGATTCTATTGAGCAAATGCAAGGCAGCATGAGCAAACATAAAGAAGCTAATGCTACAAAATTTGAAAGAGCACAATATATGAAAGCTATTACAAATTATAGCCTTGTCTAAACTTTAATTGTTAAATTTATATAGCATTTTTTTTGAAAAAAAAGGCATACAGATATTTGTTTTTTTGTTAGATTTAGTAGCACACTAAATCTACAAAAGGGAAAACATTTTTGTATGCCTTTTTATAAAGGTAATTGATCACACTCAATAGTCCATAGTTTAGGTCTTACTTAAATGTTATGATATATGAACAAAATCATGAGAATAACTTTATAGATAATAAACTGCTTGACTTTACTGGCTTTTTTGCTAATTTTACAAGTTAAGTCTTCATCAGTTCTTTAGTTAAACAAACAAGTAAGAAGGTTTTAAAATCCAAATGGAACAAAAAGTAGAATTCCTCGATGAGGTAACGATAAGGTTCGCCGGTGACTCAGGGGACGGTATGCAGCTTAGCGGTACGCAGTTCTCGAATACGTCCGGTATTGTTGGTAATGATGTAAATACATTCCCTGATTATCCATCTGAAATTCGTGCCCCTGAAGGCACTTTGTATGGTGTGAGCGCTTACCAAATTCAATTTGGTTCTAAAAAAGTGAACACTCCCGGTAGCGAAATTGATGTACTTGTGGCTATGAACGCCTCTTCTCTGAAAGTCAATCTTCCTCAGGTGAAAAAAGGTGGAATTATAGTCTGCAATACGGCCGGTTTCGGTAAGAAAAACTTAGAACTAGCTAAATATGATATAAGTCCATTAGAAAACGGTTCACTAGAAGATTATAAAGTCTATGCTATTGACATGACTAACGAAGTGAAAGATCTATTAGCTGATACCGGTATGTCTTCAAAAAACATTGCAAGAACTAAAAATATTTTTGCACTCGGTATTACTTACTGGTTGTTTGACAGACCTTTAGAACCAACTGAAAAATGGTTGCATGCCAAATTTGGTAAAAAACCTGAAATTCTTGATTCTAACTTAAAAGTACTAAAAGCCGGTTTCGATTACGCAAATGCAAGCGATAAATTTGATACTCAATATAAAATCAAAAATGCTAACCTCAAAAAAGGTTTTTATCGTAACATTACCGGTAATAATGCAGTTGCTCTTGGTATGGTCGCTGCATCTAAAAAAGCGAAATTACCGCTTTTCTTAGGATCTTATCCTATTACTCCTGCTACTGAAATTTTACACTTTTTATCTGAATATAAAAACTTTGGTGTAAAAACTTATCAGGCAGAAGATGAAATCGCAGGTATTTGCTCTGCTATTGGTGCATCTTATGGTGGTAACTTAGCTGTAACAACAACTAGTGGTCCCGGGCTTTCTTTGAAAGTAGAAGCTATGGGCTTGGCAGTTATCTTAGAATTGCCGCTTGTTATCGTGGATGTTCAAAGAGCAGGTCCATCTACAGGTCTTCCTACAAAACCTGAACAATCTGATTTGTTGATGGCTATGTACGGCAGACACGGCGAAGCTCCAATGCCGATTCTTTGCGCTAGCAGTGCAGCTGATTGCTTTGAAGTGACTGTAGAAGCTTCTAGAATTGCTTTAGAATATATGACTCCTGTAATTCTTTTAACTGATGGATATATTGCTCAAGGTACTAACCCTTGGAGAATTCCTGCTATGGATGAAATACCTGACATCAATGTTAAATTTGCTACAGATAAAGAAACTTTTGCTCCTTACAAACGTGACCCTGAAACTCTTGCTCGCATGTGGGCTATTCCGGGCACTGAAGGTTTGGAACACAGAATCGGTGGTTTGGAAAAAGAAGATATCACTGGTTTGGTATCTACTGATCCTGAAAATCACGAAAAAATGATTAAATTCCGTGCTGAAAAAGTAGAAAGAATAGCTAACTCAATTCCTGACCTTCAAGTAGAAGGCGAACAGGAAGGCGATTTACTAATCTTAGGTTGGGGCGGTACTTACGGCGCTCTTAAAGATGCATTTGATAAACTTAGAAGCGAAGGCAAAAAAGTATCTTATGCTCACTTGCGTTACTTGAATCCATTCCCTAAAAACTTGGGTGATGTACTTAACAAATTTGATAGAGTGCTTCTTCCTGAATTAAATACAGGACACCTTGCTACTTTGATTCGCTCTAAATATATGGTAGACGTAATCAAATATTCTAAGGTTATTGGTAAACCGCTTAAAGCACATGAAATAGAAGATAGAGTAAATGAATTGTTACAGGAGGGCAAATAAGATGTTTACACATGTTGATGATATAGTAAATAAGCCCCATATTGGAACTTTAGAATATAAAGCTTCTGATTTCAAAGCAGGTATTGATGTACGCTGGTGTGCAGGTTGTGGTGGCTATGCGATCTTAAGTCAGGTTCAAAAAATTATGCCTGAATTAGGTATTCCTAAAGAAAAAATAGCATTTATTTCAGGTATCGGCTGCTCTAGTCGCTTCCCTTATTATATGGATGTATACGGATTCCATACAATCCACGGTCGCGCTTTGGCGATTGCATCAGGTCTTAAAACTTCTCGCCCTGACATGTCAGTGTGGGTTGCTACAGGTGATGGTGACTGTATGAGTATCGGCGGTAATCACATGATTCACGCTTGCCGTAGAAATATTGATTTGAATATCTTGATGTTCAACAATGAAATTTATTCTTTGACTAAAGGGCAGTATTCACCTACTTCTCAACCGGGTCAAAAAACTAAATCTTCACCTTTTGGTGTTGTTGATCATCCGTTCAATCCTCCTGCATTAGCTTTAGGTTCAGGTGCTACTTTCTTTGCTCGTGGTATCGATAAAGATCCTAAAGATTTGAAAATGCTTTTTGAAAGAGCGAATGCTCATAAAGGTGTTTCATTCTGCGAAGTATACGCAAACTGCGTTATCTTTAATAACTCTGCATTTGACAGCTTCTCAGCTAAAGAAGGCAGAGCAGAAAACACTGTTCAGTTAGAACACGGTCAACCGTTAATCTTTGGTATCAATAGAGATAAAGGTATCAAACTTGATGGTTTCACTCCAACAGTTGTTTCTTTAACTGACGGCAAACACTCAGCTGATGATTTGATTGTTCATAACGAAAAAGATACTATGCTTGCATTTATCTTAGCGAACATGACTTATCATGAAAATGTACCTCGCCCGTTTGGCGTATTCTTAGATATAGAAAAACCAACATATAATGATTTAGTAACTGATCAGATTCAGGCAGCTAAAGATAAATTAGGCGAAGGCGATTTAGAAACACTAATGAAAGGCGAAGATTTCTGGGAAATCGGATAATCTAACTTTTAATTTATGATACATTTAGAGAGCAGTACTTATTAAAGTGCTGCTCTTTTTTTTGGGTGGAGATGAATCAATAACTTGATTTACAACATTTCTTGTAAATTTAAATTGAGAAATTATTATTGTTGTTGGCGAATAGATTAAAAATCTTCAAAGAATATATAAAAGAGCAGTAAGCACTTTCTCAGGGTTTACTGCTCTTTCTGGATTTTTTCATTTTCTTAACTCTAATCCATCTGGATCTATCTATCAAGTTTGTATCTATGGCAGTCTGAAGGTTTATTATTGGCATCCGGATTTCTTTAACTATATCTACGGAGCCTCCGCCACTGTCATAAGCACCAATATCAAAAGAGCTTCTCTTTATTGTGATATTAGGATACTCTTTATTTTGAAATATGACCGATTCACTGTTACCACTTATTATTACAAGAATACTGATTAGAAAAAAAGCTCCAATACTAGAAAACGCTATAATTAAAGTACCGATAAAACCCAAAATTGTGGTTAGAATTGTACTATGTTTGTTCATAATTAGGATTGCACTTAAAAATATGAACAATATATCTGCAGCAAATAACGAGAAACAAACCATGTCTGCCACATCTTTGCTGTTGAAATTGAAGGGGAGTATGTTAAATAGCACAAAGATTGCAATTTCGAAAAGTATAAAACCAATTAATACCTTTTTGAAATAATGTTGCACTTTGGCTAGAAAAGCGAGTTTTTTGGGAGTATTTATTAGCTTCATAGTAGTATTTCATCCTGCAATTTTTCTGATAACTGTATCTGATATTTCTAGTTTTCTACTCTGCTCCATCTTGATTTGTCGATACTGTTTGTATCAATAGAATTCTTCATTTTAATCCAAGAGTATTTTGTTTCTTTAACCGGTCTGTAAACCGTTGGGCCTAGTGCCCCATTTTCTTCAATTTCAATTTTAATTACTGTTTCCGGAAAATTTTTAGATCTATAAAGGATTTTATGGTCTTTATATTCGCTCCAATTATCAATTAAATAGAATACTGCTACTAATAATGGAAATCCAAAAACAAAAAAAAGACCGGCTAAAATTCGTGATACTGATGAAAAAGTAAGTTTCCCGGAGCTTGAAGCTATTATTAACATTCCAATTAAGCAGTTTAGGCTGACAATGAAGATGGTTATTTCCATATCAAATGGATTATCTACAAAATCAATAGGCATTAAGATGAAAAGGAAAAACAAGAGCAGCTCAACCCCCCAAACTATAGGAATAGAAGATTTAAAATATTCATATATGTTTTTAGCAGAATGTTTCATACCTAATTCTTTTTTATTCATTGAAATGTTGTATAAAACACTACACGTGACTTCTTTAAACTTTCAATCAATAATGAGTAAATTTAATCCGGATTTGAATATTTTAATTCTAGACTATCAATTCTAATCCATTCAGATTTATCTATTTCATTAGTGTCAATAAGTTTTCTGAATATTATAAGCCCGTATTCACTTTCTTGTACTATACTGGGTAAACCGTCGCTGCTGTAAGCTCCTGTATCCAAAACACTTTCTCTAATGACTGCGTCAGGATTAGATTTATGGATATAAAGAATCTGCCCACTCTGCCACTGACCGATAAAGCTAAATAAATATATAAAACCCCCGACAACTGCAATTAAAACTGAGCTAATACATGCAAATATGAAGAGTGCAACTCTAGCAAAAATCTTTTCGATTTTGCTTTGAGTATATAAAAATAGAAGTAAGGGAAGAATTATATCTGAAACGTAAAACACAAAGAATGTATTCTCACCATGTTTATGATCCATAAAATCAAAAGGTAAGATTATAAAGATTACTATAGCAAATAATTGCAGAATTACGATTGCCAGTATTAAGCTTAGCAGAGTACCTTTAAGAGTAATATTCATGTTACTTACCTTACTCACTATATAGATTTTCTTGAGCTCTTTGCGGATTAGGATGTACCTGAATCCATTTGCTTGTATCAATTGTATTTACGTCAATGTATGTGCTGATTTTTATCCAATCGTATTTTGTTTCTTTTACAATTCTAGAATCAGAATAGCCAAAAACACCACCCCCATCAACTTGCAGTTTTATAGTTGTGTGGTCTGAGTTCTTTGATTTGTATAAAACACTTTTATCTGAAAACTATCAGAATCAAATATTAATGAGATAAAGAGAATGCTGAATGGAACTATAATGATGCTGGCTGAGGACAAAATAGGGATGAGTAAGTTTTTAGATTTACTATTCTCTTTTTTTATAAATACTATTGAGGAGAGTCCGCAAATAATATTTAAAAATATCAGTCCGCTAGTAATTTCATCTTGATATTGGAAATTTACCAAATCTATAGGTAGCCAAAAAAATACAAAAAACGCTACAAATTGAAGAGTGATAAGGATATAAATTATAATTATCAAAATCTTTCTTGCTTTGCGTAGTGTGACTGTTAGAAAAGTGTCTATTTTCTGCTGATAATTAGAATTTGTCATATAACTGAGATTATTAGTTTTTTGTTTGATTTTACACCTTAAACTGTAATAATTTCAGTTTTTACACAAAAAATCTCTATTCTTATAGTGTCAAGAATAGAGATTATATAGTTCATTATACTATGATATTATTCATTTTCATTGCTTTGTGCTTCAGAGTTTCTCTTTTCCATATCATTAAAATCAGTCACAATTTTAATAATATCTTTTCTCAGTTGAGGATAGTCTATTTCTTCTTTATAAGTATAATCATAAAGAGATTGGGATACTGTTCCATTCTCAGTTTCGGCTCTTAATGTCAGTAGATAGGCAAAGTCTTGTTCGCCATGAAACATCAAAACATGTAATCTGCATAATTTATCTCCATTTTCACCATCAGGAGTTGTATTAAACACATGGTATATTACTTTTGAAAAGCTGGAGGAATATCTATCTTCCGGTAATTCCTGATAGAATTCCATGCCAATAACATTCTTGTTCCCGACTTTTATAAAGTCAAAGTTGAACTGTTCTTTGAATTCATCGGGCAAAGACTGTTCTTCATACATTTTATAGAGCATATCCTTGTATTCTTTTGCTTTCTTGTATTGACCAAGTGCAAAGTAAGAAGAAGAGATATTCGCTATTACCAAAGGCTTTTTAAAGGGGACTAAATCACTGTATGTTTTTCCACCATTTTCCAGATAATTTAAAGCTTTGAGTCCATATTCAAGTGCTTTTTCATATTTACCTCTGAATCTAAGTCCCATTTCCAACATTATATCGATTTCAATATTTTGAATGATGATATAATTGTATATAGAATCTTCCTTTGGTACAGTCTTTTCCAGTGTTTCCAGCTGTATGAGACCGGCTTCAAACTCAGCACTTTTTATTTTTGCATTGCCTGTTCATATTGAGCAGGGTAATTTTCCTCAGATATCATAGCGACAGGCATGATAATAAATAAGAATATAAGATATATCATTACAGACCTAATTTTGATGTTTCAAATATAATGTCAAAAATAATAAATCTAATTTAAAATTATATGAATATTTATTTTAGATGTAGATAGATTATATAAAAAAAAGAGAGCAATAATTTTGAAGTATTGCTCTCTTTAAGTAAAAAAATCTTAAACAATGGCTATATCAATATATCAGAAAGATCTATCAGATATTTCCATAATTCTTTCTTTTTAGTCCAGGTGTCTTTCAGTGGAGTGTACTGGATTTCGTGATATTTTCTACCAATCATTACATCAGTTTTGCCGTCCAAAAGTGCGTGAACAGCTTCCACTCCGAGATGGCTGGCAAGAACTCTGTCTCTTACAGTTGGGCTGCCGCCTCGCTGAATATGGCCAAGAATTGTAACTTTAGGATGTATATCATATTTCTCCTGAAGTATGCCTGCCATTTTAGTAGCACCGCCGTTTTCGTCACCTTCTCCAACGATTACAATAGTTCTGCGAGTTTTGCCCTGTTTCAAAATTCTTTGATAAAGTGTTTCCATATTGGTCATAGACTCAGGAACTGCAATAAATTCAGCGCCGGTTGCGATACCAACATCCATTGCAATAAAGCCTGCATGTCTGCCCATGACTTCAACAAGGAAAACTCTGCCATGGGAATCAGCAGTGTCGCGAATACGGTCAATAGCTTCAGCAGCAGTGTTCAAAGCAGTATCGTAGCCAATAGTGTAGTAAGTGCCGTAAAGATCGTTGTCAATCGTTCCTGGCGTTCCTACAATAGGAATGCCGTGTTCTTCCCACAAAGCATGCGCACCTTGAAGAGTGCCGTTACCACCGCAAGCTATAACACCTTCTATTCCTGCTTCTCTTAAACTATCAGCAGCAGCAGCACGTCCGCCGGCATTCATAAATTCTTTAGAGCGGCTTGTTTTTAAAATAGTACCACCACGACCAATGATACTTGCAGTTTCCTTTCTGCCGATCTTTTCGAAATTACCTTCGATCATGCCGGAATAACCGCCAATAATTCCATAAACTTCCACGCCTCTGGAAAGTGCAGTTCGAACAACTGCTCTGACGTGAGCATTCATACCGGGAGCGTCGCCCCCGCTAGTCATAATACCAATTCTTTTCATGTGCGTAATTTGATTAGTATGTAAACAATAATGTTATTTTATATTTCTATTTTTTTGTGTTCTGATCTAATTTGTAGAGCCAATTAATGTATTGTACCTACCGGATGCAAATACTTATTTTATTCATTTGTAGAGGCTGTCACATAAGTCAAAAAAATCACTAAATTGCCTCAACTACCCCGCCCTTCGGGCACCCCTTTACTTCGGCTATGCTCAGCACATCGCTTGCGAAGAAGGGGAATGTTTAGAGTATATATATCATCACTAACTAGCTATTAGATAAGCAACTTAAAAAATTCCCCTCTTTTCAAAGAGGGGTGGATCGCAAAGCGAGACGGGGTGTTAGATACCACAAATATTGATCAAACAACACAAATTTTTTACTTATGAGACAGCCTATACGGGTTGCATCTAAAACCACCTATATCATTCCCTATTTTGTAGAGCGCCTGAAGGGCGAGGTAGTTGCTGCAGTATTAGTTATATTTTTCCTTACAAGACAGCCTCTATCAATAATTCCTATCCATTATAACTGATAAGACTATGCTTTGAAAAGTCTATCAATCTACAAATTTAAAACCCGAATAGTGAAGCAAAAATGCATTCCCCTAAGTCATTACACGCTCTAACATAAACTGAATTGTCTAAAACTTTTCTGGTCATGATTAATTCATCTCCAAATTTTGATTCCTGTTTAAATTCAATTTCAAAAGTTTTAAGCTGCTTTTCGAAATACCCTTGAGGCAGCGCGTCTAAGGCTAGCTCAACGTATCTTTCATTGTTCATATGTCCGTTAATATCCAAATCACAGTGCCTGACTGACTTACTGAAAACAAACTCTGTATCTTCAATAATATCAATTTTTCTCGGAACTTCATCTATTGCGCTTTCTTCGATGAATTTTGTCTGGTAATCAGTTAGTACAGTTGGCCTCTGTGGTCGTCTGCTTTTCTCTTCTATAATCAGCCAAAGAGCTGTTGCTTTTGCAACTGTTTTAGAATTTGATTTTAGCAAATAGTCACGTCTGAAAAATAACCTTTCCAGGCCTTTAGCCCAGGTAGAAAATTCAAGTTCATCTTCAAAATAAGCATCATTTTCCCAGATAACTTTTATGCGGGAAATGACCCAGATTAACCCCTTATCTACCATATCATAAAAGCCATAACCGTAATCATCTGCGTTTTTGTAAGCGCCATCCTGCATTATATCAAAGAAGCTGCTTAGCTTCAGTCTTTTAAGATAATCCGCCTGATGTGCAGATACTTCGGATTTTGTAATAAGTTTTGTATGCATATCATTCTCAAATTGTCATTTGTATATTTATGATATAAAACACTTTCATGAGATATGCAAATTTTAGTTTTTAGTCAAGGATAATAGTGATATAATATCTAGATATGCTAAACATTGTTAGATATAAAAATGAATTGTAGAATAATCAAAGGATAATTAATATCAATAAAAGTTTGTAAAATATATTTATATAACATATATTTGAATTGCAGGATAAATATTAGTTAAGATAAAATTCTTGATATATATAAATATAGAGAATATTTAATAAAACTTGCATTGAATTCTTCAAAAAACAAATAAGTTGTTATTGAAACAGAGATTATTACTAATAAACTTCAAATACCTCGCCATTTAATATTATTTATGCAAAAAAAGGTATGGAATAAGATTTAGTCGTTTTCGCAGTGGTATAACATAATATTAACAGTAAAGAGCTCCACTATCGGAGAAGACTAAGAGCCGGCAAAGCAAGCCGGCTCTAAATATTTGTACAAATTAGAGCTAATAATGAGATTAATGATACAAACTTTGCTAATCCTCTTTTTAGGCTTTGCTACAACAGAGGCTAAAGAAGGATACTTTGGTCAGCCATATTTTAGTACTTCCCATTCAAATCCATTTAAAGGATTTTATGTTGATTCTACTTCTCTGAATTATTTCGAAGGGGATTCGCCTTTTCATACTTTTTCCGAATTAACTGATTCCTTGCATAAGGATAGCTTTATTGAAGTGCGTGACACCGTCTTTGAGATCAATAAAATTGAAAGGAGTACTTTTGGAAAAATCTCAGGTATGTGGTTTATGTATCCAAAAATAAAGGGCTTGTACGGTCAGGATAGTTTAGTACAGTACCTTATTTTCAAGAGAAAAGATACGACTATATCATGGCTACCAAAAAATGCAGAGCTTCATAAATATTTGACTACTATTACAGATTTTGAATACTCAGCAGGGAAATACTGGTTATTTGGTAATCAAAACTTTTTACTCACTTTTGATGAATTGTCATTAAAAATTGATACAGTACCAATAGATGGAACTAATTTAAAACCATATAATGATAATGCCACTCTGACTAATTGCTATAAAAATGGTATCCTTTATTTTTCATCTCAAAGAGATAGACTGTGTTTTTACTCAAAGGATACCAGCTATTCAATAAATATAGATTCTATATTTAACTCTGTTTCAGCGGAGTATACTTATCCTACTGAAACTGCAATAATAAAAGATAAGCTCTATATTATCGATGATAATTTGTGCTTGTATATTTTTGATTTACTTAGTAAGCAAACCGGATTTGTTAATCTAAAAAATGGAGAAGTAGGGGAATATTATAAAGAAGATTTGAAGGATGTATTTCCGGCACTTCCTCAAATTTGTGTTCATAAAGATGGGACTATATATCTCAACTGTTACTCTTATAGCAAAGACAAACAAATCGTTTTTGTAGCAGATGAAAATAAATCATTTAAACAACTTCAGTATAAGTACTTCTCTGATAACTATTATGCATTAAATACTCCTTATGATTATATATGGATTAACGGATCATATATAAATCCTGATTCAGACACAACTTTTGCAGCAGTTCCATATTTTCCTGACGGCACATCAGTTGAAGCAGTGCCTACAATGATAACTCTTCGCACATATCCAAATCCTACTAAAACGCAAACAAAAGTACAATTCTATGTGCGCCCTGATTTAGTAGATGACCTTAAATTTACAATTTACGACTACATGGGCAATCAGATAGATAAACTGGATAATGAAGTAGAATATGATAACAGCAGATTTAATGCGACAAAAACGATACAGTCCTCAAAATACCGCACAGGCATCTACTATCTGCTCATTGATAACGGAGTAGAATCAAAAATGGTGGGTTTTGCTGTGGAGTAGCTTGAGCATAGTTACAAAATTTATACAATATCTAAGGTAAAAATATGAGATTAATGTTACAAACTTTGCTAATACTATTTTTAGGCTTTGCTGCATTAATAGCTGAAGAAGGTTATTTTGGTCAGCCTTATTATTCTAATCTAAAAATAAATCCATATCAAGAGCTATCCATTGATTCTGCAGGTGTAAATTATTTTACTGGAAATACTTACGCTTATAAGTTCCATTCAATTGGTTCGGAAATTGAAATGATAGAAAAAATAGGGATATTAGATTCTCTCTATGAAATAAAATCGATAGGTAATTTGGAATATGGAAAAAATTCAAGATTAATGTCGTCGACAGTCCAATTTACAATACCGGATACTTCGCTTGCAGGTCCTAATTCTCAAAAATCATATCTAGTCTATCAATCTAAAGATACTACTGTAGTGTGGGAAAGGAAACCTTACGGCGCCTTATTTGGTTATATTAATTCCCTAATCGAAGTAATATACTGGGATGGTAAATACTGGTTGTTTGGCAATACTAAGCATCTTATAACTATAGATGAGAAGACTATAAAAGTTGACACTATAGACATAGATGGAGAGAAAATTAAAAACTTCTATACTCGTGATCAATGTATTAATGTATATAATGATGGCTTGCTATATTTAACTCTAGATGGCAAAGAACTCCATTATTTATCGCATGATGAATATTACACCTTGAATTTGGATTCAATACTTAGTCCTTTTACAGAAGAATCTGTCCAGCCAAACGATTGTCAAATAGTGGGTGATAAAATGTATTATTTGGACAGAAGAGCTCACATTTTTATTTTTAATTTGAAGACTCATGATACTGAATTTATTGATCTTGCTGAGACCTCAATTCGACCATATATAGAAGAATTCTTAGATAATGAATATGAAATCTACACTTCTTTACGTGTTCTGCCGAATGGAAAACTTTTTGTAAGATTGAATGATTGGGTAACTTTTAAGCCTATTTTGTTCAAACAAACAGACGAAGGCGATTTTAAACTGTTCGAAGTTCCAGAAATAGCGAATGTTTGGTCAATGATGCCAACTCCTTACGATTATATCTGGCTTGCCGGACCATATATAAATCCTGATTCAGACACAACTTATGCAGCAGTTCCATATTTTCCTGACGGCACATCAGTTGAAGCAGTGCCTACAATGATAACTCTTCGCACATATCCAAATCCTACAAAAACGCAAACAAAAGTACAATTCTATGTGCGCCCTGATTTAGTAGACGACCTTAAATTTACAATTTACGACTACATGGGCAACCAGATAGATAAACTGGATAATGAAGTAGAATATGATAACGGTAGATTTAATGCGACAAAAACGATACAGTCCTCAAAATACCGCACAGGTATCTACTATCTGCTCATTGATAACGGAGTAGAATCTAAAATGGTGGGTTTTGCTGTGGAGTAGCTTGAGCATAGTTACAAAATTTATACAATATCTAAGGTAAAAATATGAGATTAATGTTGCAAACTTTGCTAATACTATTTTTAGGCTTTGCTGCAGCAGAAGCAGCAGAAGGATACTTTGGAACACCTTATTATAGTACAAAGGATCATAATCCATTTCAAATATTAGACATGGATTCTTCAGGAGTCTATTATTTTACAGGGTACAAAACACCTGTTTCGAGTTACAAATCTTTAGGTGATACACTGTTATTTCATAACTATGTAGATATGTTTGACTCTACCTATGAAGTTCTATCTTCCACATATCTATTTGGCAAAAATTCTCAGATGCTCTCAGTTATTCCCGTTCAAAAAGGATATTATGGTCAAGATACACTAGTAACTTATAAAATACTCAAAAAAAAAGACACAACAGTCGTGTGGAAGAACGATGAGCTTCATGATTTAAATGTTGTATTCAGATCATTATATTTTGACGGCAAGTACTGCTTTTTTGGTAATCTTAATTATATTGTTACTCTTGATGAAAATACCTTTGAAATAGGTAAGATATATGTTGATGATAAAAAAGTAAAATCATATTTTACCTTTGGTAATTTGATTAATGTTTACAATAATGGATTGCTATATTTCACCTATGATAGAGATCAACTTCATTACTACTCGGAAGAAGAATATTACACAATAAATACTGACTCGATATTTAAGAGTGTTTGTCCGGATTTTTATAAACCTGAAGGGTGTTTTTTAATAAATGATAAGCTTTATGTTGTAGATGAGTTCGCTCACATGGTAATATTTGATTTGAAAACTTATAGCATAGAATCTGTAGAGTTGATAGAAACAGCGATCAAACCCTATATTGAAAAAGACTTGAATGATGGCTATGGTGTTAGTATTGGCATAAAAGTAATGCAAACTGGCAGACTACTGATTTCAGTATTTGACGCTATAAATATAGAAATTCATTCATTTTTACAGCTTAAAAATGGCGAATTTGAAAAGATCGAAGTTCCGGAAATGAGTAAAATATTTAGTATAATCGAAACTCCTTATGACTATATATGGATTAACGGCAAATATGAAAATCCTGATTCAGATACAACTTATATAGTTGTTCCATATTTCCCTGACGGAAATTCAGTTGAAGCAGTGCCTACAATGATAACTCTTCGCACATATCCAAATCCTACAAAAACGCAAACAAAAGTACAATTCTATGTGCGCCCTGATTTAGTAGATGACCTTAAATTTACAATTTATGACTACATGGGCAACCAGATAGATAAACTGGATAATGAAGTAGAATATGATAACGGTAGATTTAATGCGACAAAAACGATACAGTCCTCAAAATACCGCACAGGCATCTACTATTTGCTTATTGATAACGGAGTAGAATCTAAAATGGTGGGTTTTGCTGTGGAGTAGCTTGAGCATAGTTACAAAATTTATACAATATCTAAGGTGAGAAAATGAGATTAATTTTACAAACTTTGCTAATATTATTTTTAGGCTTTGCTGCATTAATAGCTGAAGAAGGTTATTTTGGTCAGCCTTATTATTCTAATCTAAAAATAAATCCATATAAAGAGCTATCCATTGATTCTTCTGGTGTAAATTATTTCACAGGACAATCTTACGCTTATAAGTTCCATTCAATTGGTTCGGAAATTGAAATGATAGAAAAAATAGGGATATTAGATTCTCTCTATGAAATAAAATCGATAGGTAATTTGGAATATGGAAAAAATTCAAGATTAATGTCGTCGACAGTCCAATTTACGATACCGGATACTTCGATTGCAGGTCCTAATTCTCAAAAATCATATTTAGTCTATCAATCTAAAGATACTACTGTAGTGTGGGAAAGGAAACCTTACGGCGCCTTATTTGGTTATATTAATTCCCTAATCGAAGTAATATACTGGGATGGTAAATACTGGTTGTTTGGCAATACTAAGCATCTTATAACTATAGATGAGAAGACTATAAAAGTTGACACTATAGACATAGATGGAGAGAAAATTAAAAACTTCTATACTCTTGATCAATGTATTAATGTATATAATGATGGCTTGCTATATTTAACTCTAGATGGCAAAGAACTACATTATTTATCGCATGATGAATATTACACCTTGAATTTGGATTCAATACTTAGTCCTTTTACAGAAGAATCTGTCCAGCCGAATGATTGTCAAATAGTAGGTGATAAAATGTATTATTTGGACAGAAGAGCTCACATTTTTATTTTTAATTTGAAGACTCATGATACTGAATTTATTGATCTTGCTGAGACCTCAATTCGACCATATATAGAAGAATTCTTAGATGATGAATATGAAATCTACACTTCTTTACGTGTTCTGCCAAATGGGAAACTACTTGTAAGATTGAATGATTGGGTAACTTTTAAGCCTATTTTGTTCAAACAAACAGATGAAGGCGATTTTAAACTGTTCGAAGTTCCTGAAATAGCGAATGTTTGGGCAATGATGCCAACTCCTTACGATTATATCTGGCTTGCCGGACCATATATAAATCCTGATTCAGATACAAATTTCTTGGTTGTGCCCTACTATCCTGACGGAAATTCAGTTGAAGCAGTGCCTACAATGATAACTGTTCGCACATATCCAAATCCTACAAAAACGCAAACAAAAGTACAATTCTATGTGCACCCTGATTTAGTAGACGACCTTGAATTTACAATTTACGACTACATGGGCAACCAGATAGATAAACTGGATAATGAAGTAGAATATGATAACCGCAGATTTAATGCGACAAAAACGATACAGTCCTCAAAATACCGCACAGGCATCTAGTATCTGCTCATTGATAACGGAGTAGAATCTAAAATGGTAGGTTTTGCTGTGGAGTAGCTTGAGCATAGTTACAAAATTTATACAATATCTAAGGTAAAAATATGAGATTAATGTTACAAACTTTGCTAATACTATTTTTAGGCTTTGCTGCATTAATAGCTGAAGAAGGTTATTTTGGTCAGCCTTATTATTCTAATCTAAAAATAAATCCATATAAAGAGCTATCCATTGATTCTTCTGGTGTAAATTATTTCACAGGACAATCTTACGCTTATAAGTTCCATTCAATTGGTTCGGAAATTGAAATGATAGAAAAAATAGGGATATTAGATTCTCTCTATGAAATAAAATCGATAGGTAATTTGGAATATGGAAAAAATTCAAGATTAATGTCGTCGACAGTCCAATTTACGATACCGGATACTTCGATTGCAGGTCCTAATTCTCAAAAATCATATTTAGTCTATCAATCTAAAGATACTACTGTAGTGTGGGAAAGGAAACCTTACGGCGCCTTATTTGGTTATATTAATTCCCTAATCGAAGTAATATACTGGGATGGTAAATACTGGTTGTTTGGCAATACTAAGCATCTTATAACTATAGATGAGAAGACTATAAAAGTTGACACTATAGACATAGATGGAGAGAAAATTAAAAATTTTATTACTCTTGATCAATTTATTAATGTATATAATGATGGCTTGCTATATTTAACTCTAGATGGCAAAGAACTACATTATTTATCACATGATGAATATTACACCTTGAATTTGGATTCAATACTTAGTCCTTTTACAGAAATATCTGTCCAGCCGAATGATTGTCAAATAGTAGGTGATAAAATGTATTATTTGGACAGAAGAGCTCACATTTTTATTTTTAATTTGAAGACTCATGATACTGAATTTATTGATCTTGCTGAGACCTCAATTCGACCATATATAGAAGAATTCTTAGATGATGAATATGAAATCTACACTTCTTTACGTGTTCTGCCAAATGGGAAACTTCTTGTAAGATTGAATGATTGGGTAACTTTTAAGCCTATTTTGTTCAAACAAACAGACGAAGGCGATTTTAAACTGTTCGAAGTTCCAGAAATAGCGAATGTTTGGGCAATGATGCCAACTCCTTACGATTATATCTGGCTTGCCGGACCATATATAAATCCTGATTCAGACACAACTTATGCAGCAGTTCCATATTTTCCTGACGGAACATCCGTTGAAGCAGTGCCTACAATGATAACTCTTCGCACATATCCAAATCCTACTAAAACGCAAACAAAAGTACAATTCTATGTGCGCCCTGATTTAGTAGATGACCTTAAATTTACAATTTACGACTACATGGGCAATCAGATAGATAAACTGGATAATGAAGTAGAATATGATAACAGCAGATTTAATGCGACAAAAACGATACAGTCCTCAAAATACCGCACAGGCATCTAGTATCTGCTCATTGATAACGGAGTAGAATCTAAAATGGTGGGTTTTGCTGTGGAGTAGAAAATAATATTTTATATTTTTAAAGTTCGTTGAGCGAACGAAGTGAGTCGAAACGTAAAAGTCGAAATATTTTACATTGTATACGTGCTCTACAATAGGCGGATTGATTGTTCCCGCAAATAACATATTGCACAAGCAAAACTAAAAAAACATAAACTAAAAAACCCCTCTCGAATCATATCAAGCGGGGTTTTAATTTACGTATATATTCTAATATGGATTAGAGACCTAACATTTCAGTTGCTTCTTTGATAGTCTGTTCTACGTGAGTAGCAGATTTATCAAGCAATGCTTTTTCATCATCATTCAAGTTTAATTCGATGATTTTTTCGCATCCGCCTTTACCAAGCTGAACAGGTACACCGATAACAACATCGTTATAACCATATTCACCTTTAAGAAGAACAGAGCAAGGGAAAATGCGTTTCTGATCTTTAACGATAGCTTCTACCATTTGAACTGCTGCTGATGCAGGAGCATAATATGCTGAGCCTGTTTTAAGATATTTAACTATTTCACCGCCACCACCTGCAGCTCTTGCTACGATAGCGTCAATAGTTTCTTTATCCATCATGTCAGTCAAAGGGATACCTGCAATAGTAGTAAAGCGTGGAAGTGGAACCATTGTGTCACCATGACCGCCTAAAATCAAAGCCTGGATATCCTGCATAGAAACACCTAATTCCATAGAGATAAAGCTGCGGTAGCGAGCAGTATCAAGGATACCAGCCATACCGATTACTCTTTCTCTTGCAATGCCAAGTTTTTTAAGAGCAACATAAGTCATTACATCTAATGGATTAGATACGATGATGTAGTATGCGTCAGGCGAGAATTTAAAAGCATTTTCAGCACATGAAGAAACAATCGCTGCATTTTTTTTCAACAAGTCATCACGAGTCATGCCCGGTTTTCTTGCTAAACCGGCAGTAATGATAACTATGTCAGAATCTTTAGTAATTTCGTATTCGTTAGAGCCAATGATTCTGGTATCAGATTCACGAATTGGCATAGATTCATACATATCCAGAGATTTACCCTGAGGAATACCATCGAGAATATCAACAAGTATTACTTCATTTGCTAATTCATCGTTTGCAATCAATTGAGCACAAGTTGCACCTACGTGTCCTCCGCCTATTACAGTAATTTTCATTAAAAGATCCCCTTATATTTATAGTTCAGTGTTGCTTGGGGCTTAACACCCCAAGCATATCTAAGGACTATCAAAATAGCATTTTATTGAGTTATTAGTAGCATATATTCCTGACTTTTAAGATAATTGAATAATATTAGCTATCATAAATTAATAGAATAGAAAATATGTATTCCAATTAATTATTTATCAAGAAGATTCTGGTATTTACCAGTTGGTAAGGACTTAGGCCTTGTTATTGGTAAACCGTAGGCTCTGCTTATTACAGCCTGAGCAGTGATACCAAGCGCTCTTGATACACTAAATAGAACAGTATAATAACTAAATTCTTTCAAACCGTAGTGATATAGCAATGCACCTGAACCAGCATCCACGTTTGGCCATGGATCTTTGATTTTCTTCACTTGTTTAAGCACTTCAGGAACAACATTAAATACACGTTCAACTGTAGCAAATACAGGATCGTCGCTCATATATTTCTGACCGAAACGCAAGAATGCAGCAAAACGAGGATCTGTAATTCTTAAAACGGCGTGACCGTAACCAGGAATTACTTTACCTGAGTTCAGAGTATCCCAAGCGAATCCTTCCAGTTCTTTTTCAGTTGGAGTTCCTCCAAACTGATCCATTGTTTCCAATACCCATTTTAGGCATTCCTGGTTTGCCAGACCGTGTAATGGTCCGGAAAGTCCGTTCAAACCGCCTGAAAGTGAATAATAAAGATCAGAAAGGGCAGAGTTGATAGTTGCTGATGTATTAGCACTTACGTTACCACCTTCGTGATCAGAATGCAGAGTAAGATACAATCTCATTAGTTTTGCAAATTCACCGTCACCAGTGCCTAAACCAAGCATTTTTACATAGTTTCCTGACCAGTCTAAAGATTTATCACCTTCAATTCTAGCACCTTTATTAAAACGTTTGCGGTAAACATAAGCTGCAATCGAAGGAAGCTTAGCAATAATATCTAAAGCGTCATCAAGAGTTGGCTTCCAGTATTCAGATTTAGCAATACCTACATTGTAGGCTTTTGCAAATTTTGATTCATTTTGCATAACCAAAATAGCAGTATTAAACATAGCCATAGGATGAGAATCATTCGGCATGTTATCTAATACTTTCCATACATAATCAGGAACGTCCATTCTGCTGGCTAAATCTTCCTGCAAGTCTTTAAGTTCTTCTTTGTCTGGCAAGCTGCCTGTTAACAAAAGCCAGTAAATTTCTTCAGGAAGTTTATCTTCCAAATCCTTAAGTTCAATACCTCTGATGATAAGTCCTTTATCAGGTGGTACTTCTGATGTGTCACAAACCAATGCTTTAACGCCTCTCATACCTCCATAAACCTGAGCCAAAGTAACTTGAGAAACAACCTGATCGCCTTTTTCTTTCAAAAACTGCTTAATAGATTCAATTTGAGGAGGTAGAACTTCTTCTAATTTTTTCTTTAAAAGTGACATAATTCATCCCTTATCGTATTAATTCAAACAATTGTTTATTTAAGAAAGTTATATTCGTTTTCCGGATTCATTTTGTAATGTAAAACGGAGAGCTATAAGGATGTATTCAAATCTGTTATAGATATAAATTATCGATTAAACAGGACTTAAATATTATTCTTACTAACGAGTATAATATTTGAATTATTGTGAATAAATCTCAGAAGTTTATTATCCTATAGAATTTAGAAGAGAGACCCGAAATAATTGCAAAAAAAATGTTAGATTGTTTTTTTGAAAAAAGTAAAAGACAAAAAAATGGCAAGAGTTTTAATTACTGGCGGAGCCGGATTTCTTGGCTCTCACTTATGTGATAAATTTATTGCAAATGGTGACAAAGTTATTTGCATGGATAATTTTGTAACAGGTTCACCTGATAACATTGCTCACTTGATGGGTAATCCGAATTTTGAGTTTATTCAGCACGATGTGACTAACTATGTGTATGTACCCGGAGAACTAGATTATATTCTTCACTTTGCTTCACCTGCATCTCCAATTGATTATTTAAAGTTACCTATACAAACACTTAAAGTAGGGTCTTTGGGTACTCATAAAACATTGGGTCTGGCTAAAGCAAAAAATGCAAGATTTTTGCTGGCTTCTACATCTGAAACTTATGGCGATCCGCTTATCCACCCTCAACCGGAAACTTACTGGGGCAATGTTAATCCTGTAGGCTTTCGTGGTGTATATGATGAAGCAAAACGTTTTGCAGAAGCGATGACTATGGCTTATAACAGATACCATGGAGTTGAAACCCGTATAGTCAGAATCTTTAATACTTACGGCCCTCGCATGAGACTGCAGGACGGAAGAGCTATTCCTAACTTTATTACTCAGGCATTTTCAGGTGAAGACGTTACCGTTTACGGAGATGGTAAACAAACACGCTCAGTATGTTATGTAGATGATTTAATCGAAGGTATTTTCAGACTGCTGTTGTCAGATGAAGTAAATCCTACTAACATCGGTAATCCTGATGAGCTGACTATGCTTCAACTCGCTGAAGAAATAGTAAATCTTACTGGTTCAGAAAGCAAAATAATCTTTGAAGATTTACCGGCAGATGATCCGAAAGTAAGACAGCCTGATATCACAAAAGCTAAAGAAATTTTGAAATGGGAACCCAAAGTCAACAGACTTGAAGGTCTCAAAAAAACTATAGAAGATTTCAAAACCAGATTAGCTAAATAAAAACTATTCATTGGGCTGCTTAAGTTTATTATCTAAGCGGCCTTTTTCTTTTATTATTCAATATTGCACACTTCTACGTTCCCATTCTTAAAAGTGTATTATTTAATATAATTATCAGGGATGTGTAAACTTATTTCGTAAAGAATATAACTCTAAAATACTTTAAAAATACACAATAATATATTCAAAATGGTTTGTAAAGTCTTTTTATCAAAAGCATTGTGTTGTTTAATGTATATTTGATATAGATTAATAGTAACTACACATAATACAAACTATAAGCATATACGGAATGTTTACTTTCGTAAATATTAATTATTTGCTTATAGGATAATATTATGATTAGAATCCAAAGTGCAATGATTGCACTTATTTTACTGGCTGCGGGCAATGTCCTTTTTGCCTCTTCTGATTTCAGAGAACCTTATCTTGAAGTACCGACTCCAACCTCAGTATGGATCAATTGGAAAACTGATTATGCCGGAAGTTCTAAATTAGAGTATGGAATTTCTGAAACCAATCTGGATCAATCTGTTACTCCAGACAATAATCAATGGACAGATGCAGGGTATAATAATGACTATTATTATCATTGCGCACATCTCACAAATCTGTCTCCGAATACTAAATATTATTACAAGGTTACAACTGGTGATAAAACATCAGAAGTATATTCTTTTAAAACGTTTCCTGGTCCGGGTCAAGCATCTCAAACAGGTGGTATTATTCGATTTGCAATTATTGGGGACAACCAGCTTAAAAATGAAGCCCGATACGATACCATAATAACCAAATTCAAGTCCAATGTCGAACTGAAATATGGAAAACCATTCAACAATTATATAGATGCTGTTCTAATGGTGGGTGATCAAGTGGATATTGGAACTCTGGATAACTACGAATGGGTGCACTTCGATAAAACAAAATATATTTCTCCAAACATTGGAATCTCTACAGTGCTTGGTAACCACGAAACCTATGGCACACTAAAAAATCAACTTTATGCTGACCATTTCCATTACGACGGTCTGGAATACCAGGGAATTAAAAGCAACTCTGAAGAGTATTATGCTTACCAATTGGGTAATGCTTTAATAATTAATCTTTCAACTGAAGGCAATTCTGATTATAATAAAGTGCAATTAGCATGGCTTCAGCAAGTTGTAAATGCTGCTAATAAAGATAATACAGTAAGCCATATTTTTTCATTAGGGCACAGACCTTACCAGGCAGAACAATACGTAGGAGATATCTCCGGCTGGATCAGAAACACAGCTTATCCTGTTTTAGCAGCAAGCTCTAAAATGTTTATGCACATAGGAGCTCATCACCATTTGTATTCTCGCGGTCAGGATAAAAATTTGCCGATTTATAACATAATTTCAGGCGGAACTGCATGGGATCAGTATTGGGGAATGTCTAAAGAAGAAGATTTTGATGATGTACAAAAGACTATTCCAAGATGGGCTTATCAAATAGTAGAAATCAATACAGACAAAAAAGAAATAACCGTAGAATGCTATTCAGTTGGTTATACTACAAAAATAAATGATTGGACTGATACTAAAGATAAATACGTATGGGAAGATAATATCCTGATAGATAAATTTACAAGGAAGTTTTCTGATATTACTCCTCCAAGTACTCCTGAAATCAGTACTGTTGTCCAAGATACTATAGAACTCCCAATTACTTTCCAAAGCTCTGAATACAAAACTGATTCAGACGAATTGTATAATTCTACTCAATTTCAAGTTTCTCAGGATATAAGCTTCTCAATTACTGAAATTGATCTTTTACGAGATTACGAAAATCTATTTGGTATGGGTGAAAATCCTTGGGATACTAAAGATATCAACGCCAATGTTGATATTTTCAAGTTAGAAATTCCAAAAGGTAAAATCGGGAATGGTAGACATTACGTTCGAGTTCGTCATAGGGATAGAAATCTGACTTGGTCTGAATGGTCTGAAGCTCAAGCTTTTGATGTCAAAAACAGCATTATTATAGATCCAGCGATGGTTGTAAATTCAAATTATTTCCAAATTGGAGATACTATAAAAGTTTCTTATACCGGATGTAGTGGGAATCCTAAAGATTGGATTGGTATATATAAATCCGGAGTTGCTCCTGGTGACGAGCCTTCAGTAGTTTGGGCTTATTTGACAGGTGCATCAGGGGTTGCAAATTTCACTTTAGAAGAAAATGGTAAATACTACATTGCTTTAATGGCGGATGATGGATATGAAGAAATAACAGACAGAGTAGAGATAACGGTGGGCAAAAAAGCAATCCTTGAAACTACAAAACAAAACTACTCTGAAGGCGAAAAAATTGTATTGAACTATAATAACTGTCCTGTAAATGCGAATGACTGGATTGGTGTATACAAAATTGGTAAAACACCCGGTAATATTTCTTCAGATGTATGGAGTTATATCACTCAAGAGGCAGGCAGTGTAGAATTTGATGCATTAGCAAAAGGATATTACTTTGCTCAATATTTCTTATTAGATGGGTATGATGCCGCAAGTGAGAAAATATTCTTCTCTGTGGGAGATACCATAGCTTCTGTAAATACAGACAAATTAGAATACAATCTTGGAGATTTGATCTCTGTGAATTTTACAGATGGTCCGGGAATAGCTAAAGATTATATAGGGATGTATAAAAAAGATGATGATCCGAATAAAGATCCATTGCTAAGCTATGTTTATGTAAATGGAGAGCCTTCAGGCACGGCAGTGTTTAAAGACAATAATCTTCCAAAGGAAAAAGGCGAATATTTTGTAGTCTTTTTTACAAATGATTCTTATAATGAAATTTCAAACAGAGCGTATTTTGAAATCAGCACTGAAGTAAGTGTTATAGAAAAAGATGATGACTTTGTAAAACTCTATCCTAATCCATCCAGCGAAGATGTATCGTTTATTCAATCGAATTATCCGATAGAAAGTCTTGAAATATTTGATGTCAATGGTAGATTATTATACTCTAAACAAGTAAATAATACGACCAATAGTTCTGCAATATTAAATCACAACCTTCCTGCAGGTGTATATTTTGTAAAAGTACACACTGACAAAATATACACTGTGAAACTGGTGGTTACTGAATAAAATACTATTAAGTAAACAGGATAAAACAAAAGGCTGCTTAATTCAAGCAGCCTTTTGTTTTATTTCATATCTTTATTTTGCAGATTACTTTTCTAAAGCAATCTGTCTGTTATCGCTTTCTACCATTTGTTCATAGAATTTTTTGAATTCCTGGTATTTTTCTGCAGGAACGACATCGTTTTTGTATTCCACTTTTCTGATACCAATCAATTTATTGCCTTCCAATTTGTACGTTACTTCATAGTCAGCAAATTCAGATTTGAGAGATACAGATTCAGGTACTTCAGAAACTTTCAATCCATCAGGAATTTCAAGTTCAACTCTGCTGTATTCTTCATCTGTATTTAGATATCTCCAAAGTGCAATTGGATATTTTCTTTCATCTTCAGATGTAACGTCACCAGCTACTACAAAGTCAATCCAAGGGAATTTCATAATCTTCATGTTTTTGATTTCTGTAAATGGATTTTTTACTTTATAAGAGTAAGAATAATTTACAGAGTCAGATAAGTCTTTTAGATTATCTTCGAACTTAAGGTCTAGAAGCTCAACTGAAGTATAGTCTTCACTGATACTTTTTGTCAAAGTTTTTCTCTGATTGTCAGCAGTCAAATCTCTATATGTACCACGCAGTGATGCTGCCGGCCCACCAATCTTAGTAGACTTGCTTTCTATGATTAGATTAGAATTTTTAATTTTTGCATTAAGAAAACGTCTAACCGCATTTCTAGGTCTTGAGTCAGGATCTACTCTAATTAGATCATTCTTTTTGTAGTTATTTATTTCCAAACCGAATGCTTTTTTAGCAGAACCAAAGAAAGTTCCAAAAGGAACAACATCACTTGTTAACTCTACAAAATAAGTTTTACCTTCAAGCTTGATTTTACCTATAACATGTTCAAACCCAATAGAAGGCAAAGCCAAAGAATTTTCACCATTTTCACGGTTACTTATCAGAACAACCTCTGCATCTAGTCCAACTGCTTTGCACATAGTCACAAATAAAACGGAGACGTCTTTACAGTCGCCGATTTTAGCATCTATCGTTTTAGTTGGATTTTGTGGTACAAGAGCTGTTTGTCTAAAAGGAACAGAACTGTATCTGATTTCTTCTGTGATATATTTATAGATAACTTTTACTTTTTCCATATCGCTTAGATTTTCTTTTCCTTCAAAAAGTTCTTTAATCTTAAGCTTAACATCGTACGTTACTTCAGTTTTAGGGTTTGATACATCATAGTACCATTTAGAAACATAATCCCAGTCTTTGATACTTGACAAATGGAGCATAACACATACTTCATTTAATGGAGGCATCATAGTCTCAGGTTCAATTTTTGGTAAATTGGATAATGTCCAAGTGTACATAGTCATATCGTCTACTTTTTTAATTTCAGGTTCTATGTCAGCTCCTGTCATTTTATATGTTATATCAATACCATCTTCTTTAAGTAAAGAAAAAGTTGAAGATTCTAAAGGTAAAACAGTGTTAAAGATATTATTGTTTCCGTAATAGCCTGTTAAAGAACCATCAATATAACCCGTAGATTTCATCTTAAGATAAATAACATCTCCCGGTTCAAGCTTTGTGAATACTACTCTTCCTATCATGTTATCTGCTTGAACAATACTGCCGTCCTGTTTTCTAACTTCAGCTTTCAAGATGTCAGATCCATAGCCCATATTGCTTTCTTTGAGCATATCCACACCGGTTTGAGTAAGCGGTTTTGCTACAAAGTATCTAATCTGCTCTTGAGCGCCGCTTTTATATAAAATATTTTGACTTTCAATCAGTAGGAACAATGCGTTTTCATCCGGGTAATCTTCTGCACCTTTTGCATTTTTAACTATTGCATCAATGTCAGGTTCTTTGAATTTTTCGAAAATATCCTTTTCACCTTTCAATTTTCTAAGTGATGTTCTGTCATCAAAATCACCGGGGTACAATTGGATAGATCTTTCATAGTATTTGATAGCGCTGTCTTTAACATCTTTTTCTCTGTAGCATTCAGCTATTCTTGAGCAAACATTTGCATCAAAAGGATTGCGTTCTATTATTTCATAATAGTACTTTAAAGCTTCATCGTATAAAGATTGCTGATAATAAAAATTAGCAATTTGGTTTACTATATAGATGGATCTTGAAGAATATTTGAGTAGTTTCTCGTAAAGCTCTTCAGCGTCATCTCTTCTGTTTGTTTTCCAATAATGCTGAGCCAAAGAAGACATCATTGATTGTACATAATAATCTTCAAGATAATCTTCGTAAACTTCATAAGCTTCTTCAAGCATTTTTTTTATCATATTGATAAATAGAGTGTACTTTATTTGTCAGGCTAAGATCTGCAGGATATTTGTCATGCATCTCCATGATAAGGTCATTGTATTTTGCATATTCTTTATTGCTTTGCAATAAAGATGCTCTAAGGTTATAAAGATAGTAGTCTGAAGCACCTTCTTCTGATAAGGAATCTACAATTTCAAGTGCTCTGTCCCAGTCTTCTTTTTTTAAAATATCATCAAGTCTTTCTATTTCTGCAAGAACAGTTTTGAATTTGTCGTCTTTCAGATATTCTTTTTTCATTAAGTAGCTACTTTCCAAATCCGGATTGCTGCCAATATTTTGGCTTTCCCATTTCAAAATGCAATAATTATCCGGATATTTTTTTAGTAAGTCTTCTAAACGCAACCTGTGTTCTTGCACTTGACCATTATAAAACATATAGTAAGAGATTAGCGAGAACATTACTAACTCAGAATCTTTACCTTTATAATGTTTATCGTAATACTCAACTGCAAAGTTTGGAATAGTTTGAGATTTATAGTTACTGGATTTTTTATAATCCTGATATCTAGATTTAGATTCAAATTGAGGTAACGGTTTTAAATCTTTATCAAGAAAACGAAGCAGGAAGTTAGATAAGTTATTTTCGCTGGTGCCTATCTGAATTAAAACTCTATTATAGCCTTTATTTAACTTTGCTGTAAATACATAGCTATCCATGCCGTTATTCATTTCTCTTTTTTCTTTAAATATCAGCTGATCGTTGACCCACAATTTAGCTGAACCTGAAAAACCAAAAACCAAGAACAACTTCCTGATCTTTATCGCTATAGACATAACTTTGAGCGTAGCATAAAGCGCCACCAATATAGATGTTTTCAGCAATATCCAACCAATTACCGTGGAATCTTTCATTATAGTCAAACCAGGATAATTCAATATTGTTTTTAGCAATAAATTTGGAATCATTCTGTGGATGATTTATAGGAGGATGTACTTTATCAAATCCCGAACCGGATATATTTTCAAAAGGTCCGGCAAGGCTCCAATTGTCAACTGTACCCATGTTCTGTTTGATTTGCTTAGCTTTCTCGAATTGATTGGTTCTCAAATAGAAATCACTAAGTGACTCATGAATAAGAGAAACTAATTGCGGATGTAGTTTTTTATTTTGAAGAATTTCCTCAAAAAATTCAATTTTATCTTCTAAACTCAATTCAAGTTCCAATCTGAACTTTGTGGAATTAACAAGGAAGTATAATAGCGGAGATGGATCATCTAATGTATTACATAATTCTTCCAACTGAGGCAGGTTGTTTTCTAAAATTGCCTGATATTCTCCTATTTCACTTATAGCAACGAAGGATTCTATCGAAGTGCTTTCTGTTTTTTTATATTCTTCATATGCATTTTTGAAATCATTTTCCTGTAAGTATTTCCGTGCTTTTGCTTCATCTGATTTGGCATTAAGTAGCGGGAGTGCAATGATTAATGATATTAATAAAAGTAACCTGCGCATTTGTACCTCGTATAAAAATTTTCTGGTATTCAATAATATTAAATTTAAGGATATTTTTGCTCATTTGCATGCAAAATAAAATTCTTTTTAAGAATATTGACAAAAAAAAGTTTGATGTAATCGGACATAGAACAAAATTTTTTAATAGTTATTTAGGCTTAATAGTATTTTTTACTTAATTCTTCAATCGTATCATCCATAATTTTTCCTATTTCAATTATCTCTTCTTTGCTCCATTCAAAAGAATAGACCCAGTTGTTATTATCACTACGGTCAGCATAGTCTGTAAATAGCAGTTGAGCTGTGTATGTCTCTTGATTTTTATTCATGAGATAAACTAAATAAGCATATATTGACATTTGATGTTTATAATGTTCTGCTAAAGAAGTGATAGTGTTGTAATCTGCAATTTTGTTTGTTTTCCAGTCCCAGATTATCATATTTCCATTGCTGTCTTTTACCAGACAGTCAATACTTCCTGTTAGATAATGTAAACCTACAGGGATGTTTAGTTCAAGTTCGAATTGTGCATCTTTGAGTTGCTCCTGATGTGCTTGAATATATTCTGTATTTACGATACTCTCGCAAATCTCAGTAACTTTCAGGAGATTATCTTCATTATATAAATTTTGCCTTTTCAGCAGCACACTGATTATACTCTCTAAAGCCTCTTTATCTATTTGTTTATCCTGCCACCAGCTATTTAATTGCGCCATTGCTTCGTGAATATGAATACCAAGAATATTGCCGCTGAGCTCGTCATTGGCTTTGTCATTATCTGGATTGAAATACTTGTTTTTTGGACTGAGCCCTACAAGATACTTCATTTCGTAGTCTGCAGGATCAGTTCTATATGACATGATTTTTGAAGCAGAAAAGACTTCATTATGGTAGCTTGCGGGAATAAAAGCCGATTCTTCTCTTTCTTCGGTGTTATTGTCAGGAGCTTCATTTTCCGTTATTTCATCCTGCTCAACTTCATATATACAAGGGATATTATACGCAATTAGCATATTGTTCAGTTCATTTGATTCCAAAAATGAGATATCCTGACGAGTAATATTGATTTGCGGAATCTCGCTATTATATAATATTTCATATAGTTTCTCAGGGGAATAGTCTTCAGTATTTGCTCCAAATAAAACATTGAATATACTTTTAGCGAATGATTGCAGATTTACTTGTTTTTTACTGGTGTAAGATACATTTGCCGATATTATCAAATGATCTTTTGCTCTTGTCAAAGCTACATATAAAAGTCTTTTATCTTCAGCTTCTTCCGCCTGGTTCTTGAGTTCCTTGCTGATTAAAGTATAGATATTATCTTCCTGTTCCAGCAGTCCTGAGTTATTATTTACTTTTTTATCTTTGAAAGCAATGCCGAAATTTTTGTTAAAGTAAACGCTGCTTGGTTTACCTGTTTTATTATTGGTACCAAATAAAGCAACAACCGGAAACTCCAGTCCTTTTGAAGCATGGAAGGTCATAATATTTATTGCATTTTCCGAAGAAACTGAAGCTTCTCCGTCATTGCTGATGTCTAAGAGCAGATTTAGTTCCTGCATCAAATCATAAATATCCGCAAAGCCCTTTTCTTCAAATCCGCGAATATGAGCGATAAATTTGTTTACTGATGCTTTGATTTGATCAATGGCATCATCATTTGAAATTTTTTCAAAATAAGCTCTGTCATATATTAATTTGCTTATTAATTCAGTAGGGGAGAGTCTGCCACTAACAGCTAATATATCTTTTATATATTTAAAAGCTTCGGCGAAGTATTCGCTTGACTTCTCAGATTCGGAATATTTGATTGCTTTGTTCCAGAAACAGTCATATTTTTCTACCTGGGATATATTATATAATTCCTTGTCTGATATTGCGAAAAAAGGAGAACGTAATGTCCCTATGCAGGCAATATCATCATTAGGATTATATAAAAACTTAAGTAGAGCTATCATATCCTGCACTTCCTGCAGTTGGTACAAACCTGAACCTGCGTGCAATGCATAAGGAACTTTTTCCTCAATGCAGGCATTCATAAGTTCGCTTAGTTTGCTGCGCGAACGTATTAAAATGCCAACATCCTTGTATTTTGCATCTCTAAAAGAGCCATTATCAAATATCTGGTATGGATCATTTCCCGCAATTTTTGACTTTATGTATCTGATAAGTTTAGTTGCTTCAAGCTTATCTGCAGATTCTTCCTGTTCTTCAGCTTCTGTGTCTTTCTCATCTTTATGAATTACTAAAGCTACTGAACCGTGCCTGTCTATATCTGATGCAAATATTTGATTTGGCTTGTCAAAAATATAATGCGGGAATCTTTGCACAATTTCATCTTTAATCGCTGAGCTGTTTTTTGCAAATACCAGATCTTCATAAGCAACTTCAAACTCTGATAATGAGCTATCCATTATACTGCCGCAGATTTTGTTGACAAATGCAGCAACAACTGGGGAGAGCCTGAAGGAAGCATTCAAAGACAAGAGGCCGTTGTTCTCATTATTTATAAAATCTAAATGAGTGCCTTCAAAATTAATCATGTTGACAGGTAATTTGCCTTCAGCCATTTTTTTGCTGTTAACCTCAGCTATTCTTGCAGAAGCAGCATTGAATACCCTTACGTCTGCGTTTCTGAATGCATAAATACTCTGTTTGCCGTCCCCGACTATAAACAGGTTAGCATCGCTCTCAGTGTCAGAGTTATAATCCTTAAGTTCAGGAATTAAGTCCTGCAGGATATCATACTGCAATTGGTTTGTATCCTGAAATTCATCTACCATAATATGATTGACGTTTGCCATAACCATATCTCTAATAATAGGATCGCTAAGCAGACTTTTTGCTCGAAGTATTAAGTCGTCAAAATCAAGCATTCCTTTTTCTTCTTTTTCTCTATCAGCAATTTCAAGCAGACTATCTATAAAGTGGTAGATAGTTCTTTGCAATTCGGGGAATGCCTCATTTGCCTCTGTGTTTGTGAAAGATGAAAGATTATCTTTGATAAATGAAATTGTAGAATCAACTAACTCTTTGTCTTTAGGTGAAATATTAACTTTACTTATAATAAAATTATACCAGATTGAGCGGCCAATTTTTTCTTTCATTGGTATCATCGACATGCTTGATGTTAAAGATGACAAAGGGTTTTGGTCGTATTGATTTATTTCATCTTCAATTGGTAAAACTAAGGCTTTAATATGATCTAGTTGTTCCTGTTCTTTTGGTTTAAGCACTTCCGAATTAACTGATTCAAGGCAATTGAGTAATATATTGATTCCTCGCCTATATTTTGCAAATACAGAATGAATTAGATAATGATTCTCTTTAGCTGTTAGCGGATTAAAATTATCATCTGCAAAAAGTTCTTTCATCTGCATATATTCATATCTGTTAGCAAGGATAGTTTCAATAATTGATTCTATCAGGTACATTTTATTTCTACTCAGGAATTCCCTAAAATCTTTACTTTTAGGATCAGTTTCATCCACTATCATATTCTCAATAGCGTTGAATTTAGCGTCTTTATATAATATATATTTATCAGTTTCGCTTAGTTCCTGGAAGTTGGGGGATATGTCAGCTTCTACAGCATAATCTCTGAGCAGGCTGCTACAAAAACTGTGGATAGTAGAAACTTTTGACTGAAATATTCTGGATCTGATTCTTCTGAATCTATATCTTTTATCCGGATCTTTTTCATTTTGTATCATTTTCCCCAAAGAGCTAATAATTCTGGCGAACATTTCAGAAGCAGCTTTTTTTGTAAAAGTGATAGCGATAATATTCTCAGGGTTATCATTTAAAGTAGATTCATGCTCCAATATCTGCAGGAAACGCTCTACGAGTATGCGAGTTTTACCTGATCCAGCATTTGCGCTTATCACAAGATGCCTGTCTGCTGTAAATGCTAATTTCTGCTCTCTGGTAAATTCCATTGTATTTCTCAGATTATATTATTCAATATTTGGTAATATAGTAAAAAGTGAAAAAAATAAAATATGTAGAAAGATTTTTATTTTGTCTAAATTTTACCTATCTTTGTATCACATAATCACCGCGGGGTGGAGCAATTGGTAGCTCGTCGGGCTCATAACCCGAAGGTTGCAGGTTCAAGTCCTGTCCCCGCTACAAAACTTTACGAAAGCAACTTCTTTAACGGAGTTGCTTTTTCTCGTTATAAAAACAATGAATTAAATTCATATTTACTTTTTAATAGGAATTGTACTTTGAAACTTAGAGAGTTAGGGAAAGATGAGAGGAATATTTTTATTCTTCACTTTATTTACTCTGTTATAGAAGGTATAGTGCTGGGCGTTGTGGTACTCAATGAATTTGTCTTTATCAAAAGTCTAAACGGATCCGAGTTTTTCCTGGCTATATTATTCCAATTTAGTATGATTGTGTTTGTGTTTTCTGTTTTTTTGCATGAAATCATAAAAAGATATAAGAAAAAAAATATACTGCGATTAGTTGCAGTACTTACCAGATTGCCTTTATTGGGCGCAGCATTTTTCCCTCAAGAAGTGCTTCCTCACGATCAGATGATATATTATCATGCAGCACTGCTGAGTATGTTTTTGTGTTATTATCTGGCTCTGCCTGTAATTAATCCGATTATCAACAGCATCCTGAAGAATAACTATAAAACTGAGCACTTCGGCACTTTATATAGCTATGCTACCAGTGCAAATAAAGTAATTATGCTGATTGCTACATTTGCTTTTGGAGAGCTATTGGAAATAGATAACTATGCTTTTACTTATGTATATCCGTTTATTGCTGTTGTTGGTATACTTTCCGTATTCCTATTATCTTTTGCAGTTAAAAAAGATTATATGGCAGGGCATGACAAAGAAAGATCTGTTATGGATTCAGTAAAAGCTTCATTCCCTAATCTAGTGAATATTATTAAGAAAAATAAGCCATATAGAGATTTTGAATTAGGCTTCATGCTCTATGGTTTGGCATTTATGATGACTGTGGCTGTTATCTCATTATTCCTTGCAAAAGAGCTGGATCTGAGTTATAAAAGTCTAGCTTTTTATAAAAATTCCTATAATTTAATAGCAATAGTGTCTCTGCCTTTCTTTGGAAAACTGATAGATAAAATTGATCCCAGAAAATTTGGTGCATTTACTTTTGCTACTCTTGCTTTGCACTTACTGTTTATGGCTCTGACTGAGTATATGCCATTTAATGTAGAGTGGGGAGCTTATAAATTTTATTGGTTACTTATTGTTTCATTTACGTTCAATGGCCTTTTTGCAGGTACAATGCCGTTGCTCTGGAATATAGGCTCTGCATATTTCTGCAAAAAAGAAGATGCGGCTGAGTATCAATCCATACATCTTTCCATGGTAGGTTTTAGAGCTATTTTTGGGCCGTTATTCGGCATTTGGCTTTTAGAATATTTAGATTATAGTGGAGTATTTGCAGTAGGTATCCTATTATTACTATTTTCGATTTATGTCATGCTTAAATCTATGAAAACGAAGCAAATCAGCATATAGACACATTCCAATGTAGATTGTTTTTAAAATATTATATATATTGCTAAGTCAAATAATAGTGAATGAATAAACTTAGTAAATGGAAGAAATACATCAGTGATTGATCGAAAAAAAAACAAATCCCAATATTTACCTTTTATTATTTCTGTACTGATATTGTTAATATCAGTATGGGCGATTATGGAATATTCTGACTATTCTCAAAGCAAAGTACAGAAAACTGAGCGCGAGAAGGTTTACGAGATAATTAGTCATAAAAAATCTCAATTAGAGAAGGCGTTATATTCCAGAATATATTACACCAAAGGTGTAGCTGCTTACATTTCTCTTAATCCTGAAATTAATCATGAAATTTTTCAGGATCTTGCCAAAGAACTGATACAAGGTGATAAAACTATTAACACTATGTCCATAGCAAAAAATGGTACTATTAGTTCAATTTACCCTTTTAAGGGGCATGAAGAAGCTGTTGGTCTTAATTTGCTGGCACATCCTGCCAGACGCGAAATAGTAGAAAAAACTATCGAAACTCATAATACATTTGTGGCAGGGCCTGTTGAATTAGTGGAAGGCGGTGTCGCTTTTATAAGCTACACTCCGATCTTTTACAATAACGGAGATGCAAAAGGAGAATTTTGGGGAGTCACTGATATAGTAATCAGACGCGATAATTTACTCAAAGAAGCTAATCTTTTTGAGACTGATGGAGACATTCGGTTTGCATTGAAAGGGAAAGATGGACATGGAGAAACAGGCGAAGTCTTCTGGGGAGATTCTACTCTATTTGAGTCTAATCCTGTTCTGATAAAAATGGTTTTGCCTACAGGTAGTTGGATAATTGCAGCTGCTCCTAAAAATGGTTGGAATTTACATCAAAATACAGATAAATCTCTTTTTATATTTTTATATATAAGTGCAGCTTTTATTTCCATTTTGATTGGCTTATTAATTCAGGCATATATCAAAGTAAAAGAGAATGAGAGACAGCTCAAAGCTATGTTTGGTGCTATGCATGATATTATTATTGAATATGATTTAGATGGTAAATATCTAAAAGTAGCTCCGACTAATGAATCTCTGTTAGTAGTTCCGAGAGATGAACTACTCGGAAAATATACTCATGACTTTCTGGATAAAGATACTGCCGACAGAGTTGTAGCAAATATACGTGAAGCAGTTGAAACCGGTATAGTTCAGACTTTTGATTATCCTTTAGAAATCAAAAATAAGCTTTTGTGGTTTCAGGCTCGTGTCTCAAAAATTAGCAATACGCGTGCGCTTCTTGTATCGCATGATAACACTGAAAGAACTCTGGCTGTCAAAAAACTGAAAGAATCTGAAACTGAACTTAAAAAATCAAATGCTCTCAAAGACAAATTCTTATCTATAATAGCGCATGATCTTAAAAGCCCGATTGGCAGCTTCAATATGCTTACTGATTCGTTATATAAAGATTACGATAACTTTGAAGATGCAGAGAAAAAAGAATACATCGAATTAATGAGGGACAGTTCGAAGAACTTAGTTAATCTGATCGAAAATCTGTTACAATGGGCACGCTCTCAAAGGGGAGAAATTGCATTTAATCCTGCTGAAGTACATCTTGATTTTATTTGCAATAATGTTAAAAATACCCTCTCATTGGCAGCATCTTCAAAGCGAATTGAAATTGATAACAAACTCGAACCAAGTGTTTCTATAAATGCTGATGTTAATATGCTTACCACTATCTTTAGAAATTTAATGTCAAATTCTATCAAGTTTACGAAAGAAGGTGGTAAGATTACAATTAGCTCTGAAAATATAAAAGAAGATGGCAAAGAGTTTGTTAAAATTTGCATAGCTGATACCGGAGTTGGAATGAATGATGAACTAAGCAGCAAGCTATTTAAATTAGCATCATCTGTTTCAATGCCAGGCACCAACAACGAAAAAGGAACAGGATTGGGGCTTATCCTATGTAAAGAATTTGTTGTCAAACATGGTGGCAGAATCTGGGTTGAAAGCAAAGAAGGCGAAGGCAGCCAATTCTATTTTACATTGCCTTTGTAGTTTGTAACCAAAACATATTTAGTTTATAAAAAAAACAGCAGCAGGATTTAAGTGATTCTGCTGCTGTTTTTTTTGATAAAAGATGGTATGGGAATGTTTTATCTCTCAAAGTTTTTTATTTTCTCTTTCCATATTGAACCTACAATTCCAAATTTTTCTTATTTATCGCTAATAACTGGTAACTCACTAGGTTCTGTAGTGCCATCACACCCATAAATTCCCAATATAAAAGTAGCTAAAATCAATATTAAACTTAGTTTTTTCATGATGTTTGTCCTTTATTTAAGTGGAGTTTTGTTGCGAAAGATACCAGTCATTGTATTCGCATAGATATAGCCAGATTTTGTAAAGAACAATCTTTCTGCATCTACTTTAAACTTTACTTGTAGTGTTTTTCCATAATTATCAGATGTACTAACATTATTATAGCCATAAATCGGCAATCCACTCCTATAATTATACATCCAGTTTATGATTAGCAGGTTATTGTTTAAGTACGCAGATTTATAATATCCTTCTTTTGGTTTAGTGATTTCCAGAGGTGTAGTTTTTCCATCGGCTACATCTTCAATTGACAAATGGAAAAATATGGAGTCATTGTACATTTCAAACGGATTCACTAGTTGACTCCAAGTTTGACCTTTATCAGTACTGTTGAAGTAACTCAATCTGCCTCCTGATGTTATCCCTTGGCAATATATTTTGTTGTCTATGAACAACTCGTCGTTAATAAAACTAAAGTTGAAATTACGATACAAATTCATGCCTATATCATTCCAACTATTGCCATTGTCATCTGATCTGGAAGTAATAGATGAATAAATTGCACCATCCTCATCTATAAATATCTTATCTGCACTTAAATGGTTAGCAAAAACGTCTATTTTTGCATCTAAAGCGATTATATCAGTAGAATTATTGACGAATCTATATAGTTTTCCACGCATCAATGAAAAGATATAATTATTTTTTCCGTAAACAAATTTTTTATTAAGAGGATCTTGTTCTATAGGAGTATCAAATAGATAAGAAGGAAAGCTATTCCTGTAACTCCAGGTTTTGCCTTCATCTTTAGAACTAAAAACAAAATATCTATCATCATTTTCTTTTAGTAGCACAGCGTAAAGCTCTTTATCGAAATCACTATAATAACAACTTGCTAGTCTATCATAACCAACAAAAGCAGATTCAATTTTTTCAAGATCTGAGTTTTGTACTGGTTTTGTGGCGTTTTCACTACACCCATAAACTCCCAAAATCACAGCAGCTAAAATCAATATTAAACTTAGTTTTTTCATTATCGTTGTCCTTTATTTAAGTGGAGTTATATTGCGTAGAATACCTTGTTCCCATGTTTCAAAATATAAGTGACCAGATGGGGTGAAAAATCTTTGATATTCAAATAGATAGAATTGGTAATCCCATGTTTCTCCCATGTCACTCGAAGAATAAATATAGGTATATTTAGGATCGTAAAACTTATAGTCGAAATCTGCATGACTTCCCAATTTTTCAGATAAGACATTGCCATATTTATCAATCCCGATTACTTTTGTATCGCCTTTTGCATGCTTTTTAATTATGTAAGGTTTAGGAGTAGCGTTTGTAATATTGTGGATATCATAAAAAGCACAATGCAAAGAATCTATGGATGAACAAACCCAAAAAACTTTGCTCCATGAATAACCCTGGTCAGTACTGATTTTAAAAGAAGGTTGGATTGATCTGGAATAATATACTAAAATGTTATTTTTTATAAGTAATTGAGGGGAAGAAGCTACCCAGTCATCATCTTTATTTTCTTCTTTATCGTCTTTGTAATCAGCTGCCAAAATCCATGTTAGTCCATTATCAGTGGATCTATAATACAAATCTTTATATAAGATTCCATCAGAATCTACCGCGATCAATCCACGTCCTCCGCGTAGATTAAAGTAAGGCGATTCTAAGCCTTCGGCACTTTTTCCGGTTTCTATTAAATCTACTTTTTCAGATAAATCTGGCGAATATCTATACAAAACACCGGAGGTAGAAAGGAAAACATATCCACCTTTACCAACCACTATATCAGGTCGAACTTGTCGATTTCCGTAAATGTCAGCATCTAATGTTAAACATAAGTCAAAATCTTCACCTTCATTTTCGGATTTGTATACATTATATTTATCATTTGCACTGTCATATCCAAGTAAATAATAGTTGTTATCATAATCATTGTAATAAATGGAATAAAGCGTAAGATCTTTATCACCTAACATTTCTAATTTATGTGAATTAGCTGGTATATCTCTAGACTCAGGCTCTTCTCCACACCCATAAACTCCCAAAATCACAGCAGCTAAAAACAATATCAAACTTAGTTTTTTCATGTTGTTTCTCTCTATTTTATAGGTTTTTTATTTCTTAGAATACCAATAGGAGTCGTTATATAGAAGTATCCAGATTCAACATAATTTATTTTCCATGCATCTTGCACACAGAACTGAAAATCCCAATTTTTACCAAAATCAGAAGATGTATATATGTTAAATGAAAACGAGTATTCCCATTCTTTTTTGCCTAATGTATTATTACCACAGATATTAGAAATAAGAGTACTGTCTTCTGTCATATAATACAAATCCATGTTACCTTTTTTGGGTTCTTTAATGCTTAAAGGTGTAGGATTCAAATTTAGAATATCCCCAGGTGTAAAATAAGTTATAAAACCTGTTTCTTCATATACTTTCGGGTACTTTATATTAGCCCAGCTTACTCCCTTGTCTTGGCTTAGATAATAACCATCATCGTATAAAACAAAAATACTTTGGTCTTTGAATAGGGTGTTAGCTTTGTGTACATATTGAAGGCCGCTCGCTAATTCCTGCCAAGTATTTCCGTTATCTGTTGATTTCAAAGTCATTCCTGAATAAATAGTTCCATCATGATCAAACATAATATCATCAAAGAATTTATAATCTAATTGAGAGTCTTCATATTTTAAATTGGATTTGATTTCTTCGAAATTTTCAAAGTTAGAAAGAGATCTAAACAGTCTACTACTAATTTTGTAGAAAATCACACCATTCTTACCTAATAAAATATCATCAAACTCGTTGGAAAACTCTTCGGCAAACCCGAATTCAAAATTTAAATTTGCCGGAATAATCGTTTCTTTTAAACTCCAAGTATCTCCATCATCAGATATATAAATATCAACAATATTTGTATCTTTTCTAAGCAAACTTAAATGCTGTTTGCCATCAATATTGTTCTTGTATAGAGATTTAACCCAAGAATGATTAGGAAATTTGTTTTCAACTTTACTCCAATAAATTTCTTCACTAGTTGGGACAATACCGTTATTACTGTCCTGACAGCTGCTTAAAGATAATAGGATACCGGAGATAACTAAAAAAGCTATGAAATGTTTCAATTGCATAAAATATCCATTTATAAAGATAATAATAGTCGGAAGTTAAAAGGAATGCAAAGCTATAAAATCTATTTACTTTTTGCAATATAAATAGAGAAAAATATATATAATATTATCTCAAATTTATAAAGAAAGTAACGTTGCATTTCATGGTTGGTTACAAAAAAAAGCAGCACTTATCTAATAAATGCTGCTTTTGGGTAAAATAGATGGAAAAATTTCTTCTTAATAATAGCAAAATCATTGACGTCAAAAATCTAATATTTCCATTAGAAATCCTAAAATGGATTACTAAAATTCAGATAAAACACCAAGTGAGAATTGGAGGTTAAGCGTTCTTTTTTCTTTTTCTCAGGCTACTGAGCTTGCCGAAGTACCGTTTCTTTTGCAAAGGTTACTGAGCCTGTCGAAGTATTACCGCAAAAAAAAGAAAAAGAAATGGAAAAAGTTACGCCAATCTCCAAAATAAATCACATATAAAGAAGAGTATTGATGTCATTCATATAATCTAAGCTAGTCTTAAGACTAACTTATAATGTAGGTTATAACCACTGATTAAGGTAATGTAATTGTATCACGATACGTGTAATGATTAAGATTATTATTATAGATAACTTCCCTCTTTGAAATAAATTTAAAGATAAGACTGATGTATTTTAAGTTGATTACACCGTCCAAATTCCATGCTTAAACAGATTATACCATGCCTCAATTTGCTTTTCAGGGAATAGCTCAATCTTATTGAATATCTCTCTTGCAAATTCTATTGGTGCAATCCCGGTGGCAGTAATTATATTTCCACCTGTAACAGCTAATTCGTTCTGATAAAGATCTTCTCCGGTGTAATTTGGCGCCATAGCTTTCAGGTAATTTAAGTCATTACTTGTGTGTTTTACATGATCCAGCAAACCCAATTTCCCTAAATAAATACTTGCAGCACATATTGCTGCAATGCTCACTTTTTTCTTATCCAATTCCAGAATTAACTCATCAGGGATTATTTTTACATCGCTTTCCCAGGCAGTTCCACCAGGTAGAATAAGCATTTCTATATCATCAAGATTAATATTAGCTAAACTATGTGTCGGCTGAATTTGAAGCCCACCCATTGAGCAGATTGCTTCACCGTCAACAGTAACAAAGCAGAGTTTAAATCTCTTATCTTTGTTTAGTTCAGGTGTTAGATATGATATTTCCCAGTCGGAGAAACCATTAAACAGATAAATAAAAATGTTTTTCATAATAGTCTTATAAGTTGATTTTGAAACAGTTTCCAAATTACAATACTAATTTATGTATTGATGTGTGACAGCTGTCTGTCATAGATGAAATGGCGAGATATTATTTGTTGCAAATTGGGAGAGGAGAGACAGTTTTAACAGTGAAGAATATTCTGATCAGACCAGTAAAAGTGAATAATTTAGACTAAGAAATACTATTCTTGCAGATGGCTAAAGCCATCTGTTGCAATAGCTTATAAGTGCAACCGCATGCTTTAGCTTGCGGCTAGGATGTCAGTTTTTATTTAGAAACTAGAAGTATTTTCACTTCTGAGACATCCTCTACGGCTCAATATATATTTTGCATAATCCATAGTTATCTCAACAAAGGGAAATGTATATCTAGATATGTTTAGACATCACTCCATAGCACCAATAGGAATAAGCAAGCCCACACCCGCAAAAGCATGTTCATGAGATAAAGTCAAAGGGAAATTCCAGAATCTATAGCCTGCAAAAGCTTCAAAGCCGATGCCACTTACATTCATATATCTGAAGCCAAGTTTTGGAGCTACAAAGAAATTATCCGGCTGCTTGTAATCTATCACATCCGTCACTTCTACTATAAATGCATCCCAGTTCAATTTTAAGTAAAATGACCAATAGTTATCCCCGCCATGAATTGGAATGTCTATTCCCGGGTTTGTTAAGCCGGATAAGAAACCGAAAACTAGCCCCGGTATAGCAAACATAAATGAATCATCTTCATCTTCAAATAGCAAACCCAGCGAAGTAAATGCTCCAAATATAGGAATCGCCATTGCCTGATAAGAATATCTTCTGTATCCGTTTTTATCATAGACTATATTTATATTCGGGAAATTGAATGTCATCATATTGTAGGGTTCCGAGTCCATCTTACCTAAATAAGTGAAGAAAGTTCCCTGGAAATTGTATTCATTGCGTCCAGGCAGAACATTGATATTTGCCCACAGATAACTAAAGCGGTCAAAAGGTCTCGGAACAACAGAATTCTCATCCACAACAGAAATTATTTCTGCAATTTCCTGCGGATCCGTTGACATCAGCACTATATTAATACTGTCATCTCTGTCATACGTATTAATACCATCAGCATAATGCCTTCGTATACTCAAGTTAGCACTTAGCAAATCCTCAGATGAACTAGTATCAATAGTAATTGCAGCATCGCCGAAGTGGAAAAAGTTTGCTTTTAAATCTTTGTTATAATTTGCTTCAACTAAGAAGAGCTTTCTGAACTTCTCTTTTGCAAGTTCATGGTAGTAGAAATTAGCTTTCATGCCGGCAGGCAAGTGGAGATAAAACTCATAACTTTTGCTTTCCAGAGCGTCACCCTCAAACTGAACCTGCCCGTAATATAGCTTATCAATCGTACATAAACTATCTTGAGCTTGCACAATTGAGCTTGATGTTATCATTAGAAATATAAATAGTATAATTTTTTGCATAGATAAGAGGCTGATTTATTAATTTGATCATTTCCGTACAATCTTAATTGGAATAAAACAATTTGTCAAAACACTAGATAAGAATTGGAGGCAAAGCGTTTTTTTTTCTTTTTCTCAGGCTACTGAGCTTGTCGAAGTACCGTTTCTTTTGCTTTTTTATCGCAAAAAAAAGAAAAAGAAATGGAAAAAGAAGCCCCAGTCTTCTAATAAAACAACTTATAGACTCAGTTATTATATTATTCCAGTAATTATTTTCTTGAAGAATCTCTCTTCCATAAGACTAAAGCTTTGTTGTTCGAACTGCCGTTCAAAGGGCAGTAGAGATTTTATAATTTTATTATAAGACAATAAATAGTAATTTAAGTAGAAGATGTTACAAATATTATATACGAAGCTTAACACAAATAAGTTATCTACAGATCCATAAAATATTAAAATAATCCCTATTCATACTAATACTCAAACTCAGTAATTGGTGCTAAAATTCATGTACCAATGAAATAATGCTCATTGCTAAAAGTCAAAGGGAAATTCCAAATTCTATAGCCTGAGTAAGCTTCACTTTCAAACTGAACCTGCCGTTAATATAGCTTATCTACAGTGCATAAGCTGTCTTGAGCATATATACCTATAAAAGATAAAAGGAATGTTCCTATAAACAATAAAAAGGTTTGTACATAGTGTCTATTATATTTTCAAATAATAAACCAATATACAAACCATTTTTTAAATATTTAATATCTTATAAGTTATCACACAAAATCTTTAACACCAAAATACTTCTTTCCTATCCATATTGAGAGATTAACCAGCATAATCAGAACAGGCACTTCTACTAGCGGTCCTATAACAGCAGCAAAAGCTTCGCCTGAGTTAATGCCGAATACCGCCACAGCTACTGCAATTGCCAGTTCAAAATTATTGCTAGCAGCAGTGAAAGAAAGGGTTGCAGTTTTTTTATAGTCTGCCCCAAGTACTTTACCCATAAAGAACGATACAAGGAACATAAAGATAAAGTAAATCAATAGCGGTAGTGCTATGCGAAGCACATCGAAAGGTAATTTTACAATGTATTCACCTTTTAGCGAAAACATTACAAAAATAGTGAACAGAAGAGCAATTAAAGTAATCGGACTGATTTTAGGTATAAATTTTTGATTATACCATCTGTCGTCTTTTGCTTTTCTGAGTATAAATCTGGTCAAAAATCCGCCTAAAAACGGAATTCCAAGATATATAGCTACACTTTCAGCAATTTGTCCTATTGTAATATTCACTTCAAAAGACTCTAAGCCAAACCATTCCGGCAAAACCGTAATAAATATATATGCATACACAGAAAAGAATATTATCTGGAAAATGGAGTTGAAGGCAACCAAGCCGGCAGCATATTCAGTGTCACCTTTAGCCAGATCGTTCCAAACAATCACCATGGCAATACAGCGGGCAAGTCCGATTAAAATAAGTCCTGCCATATAATGCGGGTAGTCTTGAAGGAAAATGATTGCTAATAGGAACATAAGCACGGGGCCAATAATCCAGTTTTGAACCATAGAAAGCGATAGAACTTTTACATTCCTGAATACTTTGCCAAGTTCCTCATATTTCACTTTTGCCAGTGGTGGAAACATCATCAAGATTAAACCAATAGCAATAGGTATATTTGTTGTTCCTACGCTGAATTTATCCCAAAACTGTGCAATTCCCGGAGAAAAATATCCGACTGCAACACCTGCTGCCATTGCAAGGAAAATCCATAAGGTCAGGTATTTATCTAATATATTCATTTTTTGTGCGATTGACATAAGGGCACCTATCTATATATATAATTTAGATTGAAACTGATTGAATAAGATGGAGTAATTTGGAATTTTTTATAGTATTTATAAAGAGGCAAATCATACCTGAAACCTGCTACAAAATTTCCCAGCATATAACTTACCTGCGGTGAAATTTGCAACAATCTGTACCCCGAACCATTCCATACTTCATCTTTAATTATTTCTCTTCCGCTGAGCATAAAATTCAAATCGGCAGATAATGTAAAATCACTAAGCACTTTTGTGAACATAATAGCTGCGTAGTAATTATCGCCCGGCTGCTTGTCATTTGTTGCAGAAAGGAACTTTTCATATCTGAGAACAAGTGATAAGAATGCTTCCAAATCATCAAACTTCTTCATGGTGCTGCTCATCAGATTTAAGGAATAAGCACGCTGAAAGGAAATAACTTTGCTTGAATCTTTTTCTAAAGGGATTTTTGTACCCAATGTAAATTGGCTAAAAAGAGAGTTGTCATAATCTCTATAAAAAGAATAGCCAAAATTGAGTTTCATGTCGCTGATTGAGCTTCTGTTTACCTCATAATGCACATTATCCTGATAAAAATAGGGGATATAGGAGACATCTGCTTGTATCAAAAAATCGGTATAAAATGATTTGATAAGAGTAAGAGTATTGATGATTGTTTTTTGCTCTTGTGTCAGCCCGTTTTTGACTGACTTATCTTTTTCGTAATACTCATTAAAATAGGTGTAGTTAGTATTTAGTCCGGCAACAAATAAATTACCTGTTTCCATAGCGGAACTTTTTAGTGATGGAGGCAACGACGAGAAGCCTGCACCAACACTACAGCATTGTGCATTGGAATGATAAATTCCAATGATACTCAATAAACAAACGGTTAGTATAAAAAGAAACCGATTATACATTATTTATCTCCAAATAGCTGTGTCATTTTTTCGGTAATCTGATCTCTGATGTTTCGGAAGAAAGCAAGCTTTTCTTCTTCACTTCCCAAAGCTGCATCAGGATCTTCAAAGCCAATATGCAGTCTGTTTTTGACTTCACCTGCAAACAGAGGACAAGTTTCATTTGCATGATCGCATACAGTAATCACATAATCGAAACTCATTTCTACAAAAATATCAGTGTGTTTTGGGAATGCCTCAGATAAGTCATAACCTGCTTCTTCCATAACCTGAACTGTCAAAGGATTAACCTTTTTAGCCGGTTCAACACCAGCCGAATAAACTTTCGCTTGAGGCAGAATCCTCTTTATGATGTATTCCGACATCTGGCTTCTACCGGAATTGCCTGTACATAAAATTAGTATATTCATTATATCTCGAATTTAAATTAGAAAAATAAATGCAATCATTTTTTATAGTTATTCAGTAAAGTTTTTGACTCGCTCGTTCTATTTGTATCTATTGCTGAAAAGTCCCAACTACCCCGTCATACACAAATATTTATATTACAGCGTCGGTTTTAGAATAATGAGACAGTCTTGTTTTATTCTTTTGTAGAGCTTGTTTTATAAGTTAAAATATAACTAATATTGCCTCCAACTACCCCGCCCTTCGGGCACCCCTTCTTGAAAAGAAGGGGAATGTTAAATTTGTTATTGCATCACTAACTAGCTATGAGATAGGCAACTTAAAAAATTCCCCTCTTTTCAAAGAGGGGTGGATCGCAAAGCGAGACGGGGTGTTTGATACCACAAATATTGATCAAACAACACAAATTTTTACTTATAAGACAGCCTCTACAGAAATCATTTCAAACCACCTATATTATTACCTCTTTTGAAGAGCCGGGTAGTTGACCCAATAGTAGTTAAAATTTTCACTATCCCGTCAGCTCCTACACTAAAACAACAGCTAAACCAATAAATTAATGTTCTATCTTAAACCCAGCCCATAAATATCATTATATAGTAAATACCAGTTAGCAAAAAGATTACTCCGACTATTTTGCGAAACCACTTTTCAAATGTCTTAATTTTATTGAAAACACTGCCAACTCCGGCAAGCCCATAAGCCAGAATTATTGAGATTATTATCACCGGCAGACCTGTTCCCAAAGAAAAAGCAAGCAGGTTTATCAAAGAGCCGTCATCTTTTACTGACATCGGTATGAGCATACCGAAGTAAAGCACTCCACTATAGGGGCAAAAAGCCAATGCAAATACAATTCCCATCAGAATAGCGCTTATATAGCCTTTACCACTGATTTTATCAGTGACTTTCTGCGAAACACCTACTCCGGTTAACTTTCCAAGCTTTATGACCCCAAGCATAAATAATCCAATGATTATCAAAAGCGGCCCTAAAAGCCTTTCGCCATAAGTATTAAAAAGAGTAGATATATCAAATTTGCTTGCGCCGAAGTAAATAAGTAATCCAACTCCAACATAGCTTATCGCTCTGCCTAAAGTATAAAGAAAGGAATTTAGTAGTACCTTTCTTTTATTAGAAATATCTTTAGAAAGATATGCCGTGGCAGTGATGTTAGTCGCAAGTGGGCAAGGGCTGATAGCCGTCATCAGCCCAAGCAAAAATGCACTTATAATAGGAATATCAGAATTTTCGAATAGTTGCTGCAAAAACTCCATGATTATTTCCTAAGCTTATCAACTTCTTTTTTGACTTTTTCTATATACTTATCTTTATCACCTGCATTCATAAAGGCAAATGTTGTAAGATCTACTGTTTCTTCTTTGCCGTCTTTGTTTTTTACAAGAATTAACATGCTGCTGTCAGCACCATATTTTTTCGCAAGTGTTTCATTTTCTTCGAAGTTTACAGATTTAAAAACAATTTTACCTGCTTTTACTTCTTTCGAATAATACTTGTCAAGAGCTGCTTTGGCATTAGCTTCTACTTTTTTACAAGTAGGGCAGCGTCTTTCGCCATGGAAGTAATAAATAGTAATTTCAGCTTTTTCAGCTGCTACAGCCTCAGATTGAGGCACAGCCCACATAAATGCAAGAGCAATGAAGCTCAATAAAAATAAACGCATAACTCTCTCCCTAAAAAATTATATTGAAAAAATAGCCTAATGCTATTATAAATATAGCAACAGTTCCAAAAAATGTAGCAAGGAACTGCCATTTCATTACTTTCTTTAATAACATTGCTTCCGGTAATGAAAGCCCAACAACCGCCATCATAAATGCAAGTGCTGTTCCCAAAGGAATACCTTTTCCGACTAAAGCTTCTACAACAGGAATTGCACCTGAAGCATTTGTATACATCGGAACAGCTAGAATCACAGAAACAGGCACAGCAAATATATTATCTACTGCCATATATTCTTCGAAAAATCCATGAGGTACGTATCCGTGAATAATTCCACCTATCGCTAGTCCGGCAACTATGTAAAGAATAATACCTTTAATAATTCTAAAAGCTTCTGCACTTACTTCCGGCATACGTTCCATCAATGATCGCGTATCTTTTTCTCCGGCGGAAGTTTGCATTTCCTGCATAGCTTTAACCCAATCAGTCAGGTAGCGTTCCAGTTTCATTTTCCCTAGAATAATGCCACCGATTGTTCCCAAAAGTAAACCGGAAACTACATAAATGGCTGTTACCTTTATACCGAATATTCCAATAAAAAGTGCAACTGCAACTTCATTTATAAGTGGAGACGTGATTAAGAAGGATAAGGTTACACCCATTGGAATGCCTCCCTTCACAAATCCAATAAATAGCGGAATGGAAGAGCATGAACAGAAAGGTGTCACTGAGCCCAAAAATGCAGCAATAAAGTTCTCAAAACCGAATAGGTTTTTATTTGCGAGATAATGACGTACTTTTTCAACCGGGAAATATGAATTGAATAGACCCATTAAATGAGTTATTCCAATCAATAAAAGCCCGATTTTAATAAAGTCGTACACAAAGAATTGAAGTGCAGGGCCTAAGCCGCCTGCACTGCTCAATCCAAATGTATCATAAATAAGCCAATTAGCGAAAGATTCAATCATTTCATTAGCCTATATGTTTTTCTAAAATCTCTTTTGCTTGCTTAACATTTAATAGAGAACCATAAGAAGCAACTTTTTCATTGATTACTAGGCCTGGAGTTGACATAATACCATAAGAGAAGATTTTTTCCATATCTTCAACTTTTTCTACTTTTACATCCAAACCCAAATCTTTTATAGCTTCTTCAACATTTGTTTGAAGTTTTGCGCATTTGGCACAACCCGTACCTAAAACTTTAATAGATTCAATCATTTTACTATTCCTTACTAGATATGTAATGTTTTATAACGTTAAATAATTAGCTATGATTTTTATATTTGCTTTCTTTGTGATACACTATGTTTCGCTAACTTGTCTGCAATAGATGTTTTGAAGGATAGAGGTTGTCTAATTAATCATAAATCATATTTGTAATAATTATGTTTATGGTATCAAACACCCTACTTCACTTCGGCGATGCTCAGTATAAACTCTCGTTTCGCGATCCACCCCTATTTGAAAAGAGAGGAATCTATTAAGTATATTATCTAACAACTAGCTAGTGATGCTGTTGCTGTCCTGAAAATTCCCCTTCTTCGAAAGAAGGGGTGCCCGAAGGGCGGGGTAGTTGTCGCATTTAAGTGATTTTTTCACTTATGATACAGTCTCAACAAAAGACTAAGCAATACCCTCTATCTCACAGAGCTCAACTGAGCAACCACATTGTGCTTTGTCTGCGATAACTAATTCATCATCATTTAGTATCGTTTTCAGATGCTCCAACTGGCAATTAATAGTTGGATTTGTGCTATCTTTGACTAGTGAATAATGCACCCATTTGCCTTCCTTTCTGCCTTGGATTAATCCGGCATCTCGGAGAAGCGACATATGCTTTGATACGGTTGAGTTTGCCAAGCCTAGTAATTCCGGTATCTTACAAACGCACTTTTCACCATGCTCCAGAATTTTCAAAATTCTAAGCCTATTCGGATCAGAGAGAGCTTTATATATTCTAGTTATGTTTTCCATATTTCTCATTTCGTCATTTCGTCAACTGTCGAAATGTAATGTAGTATTTTTCGTTTTCTTTTCAAAACAAATCTTATTGTTTTGTAGAAAAAAAGCTTCTTTGTAATCCGTGTTTTTCTTACTAACTTTGTTTAAAGTAAATAATAAATCATCTTTCGCGTTTGTTCTTTTTATTTAGAGAGAAGTAATGGAAAATCAAGAACAAAAGACATATAAACTCCATTTTGAAAACAGAGACAAATACCTTTATGTTTTTGTAGAAGGTGAGATTGTTACTAAAGAAAGTGCTATCTCTTTCTATAGAGAAATATTTTCTAAATGCGAAGAGTTAGGTTTTATAAAGGTAATTATTGAAGAAAATTTTAAAAATCAAATTCCAATTTCTGATCTATTTGAAGTTGCAAATTTTATGGCTATCGCAAGTCGAGGTAAGACTAAAATTGCTCATGTTGACCGTCAGGAAAAAGATCATGAGTTAAACAAATTTGCCGAAACTGTAGCTGTCAATAGAGGAATCTACGGCAAAACTTTTATTAATTCAGAAGAAGCTGAAAAATGGCTTTTAGATATTGAAGAAAATACTCCGTAATAATTCCAAAAACACATATCCAATAAGATTTAACATCTAAACTTTACTTTCCATATATATTATTACTTTAATGGGTTTAAAAATTTTAGACTCAAGATTATCTGTGTTCAAAATATACTTTCAGTTTTTATAAACAAAGGAAGAGTTTTACTCTTTAAATAATATTCCTTAATTTGCTTAGGCTATTAAGTTGAATATTTTAAAACTGATTTGAGTAAATAATAATGTATGTTTTAATCTTGCTTTTCATGTTGATTCCAATAAGCAATGCAGTTTCAGAAGAGGCATTTGATATAAATAAGTTGGAGATAAACGAAGCAAAGTATACAAGATGTATAGATTTATTAGAATTTAATCCGGATTCTATTGTTATTGAAGAATATAACTATCCAACAATGAGATATATGGATAGCTGTGTTGTAACTGTAGATACAACAACAAATACAGAAACTGCTTTATTTTACAATTCAGATGGAGTGTTGATAGAAAAAAATGTGTACCATCGAATTAAGCATTTTCCATTTGATATATACATAACAGATTTAGAAGAGAAATTTGAGTTTAAGAACAAGAATAATTCTAACTATATCAAAAACTATTTTGATTATACCTATTGTTTAAAGTACTATCAAGATTCTAATCTTTTTGAAGATATGGAATTTGATTTTAAAAATAAAAAAGCAACTATATTTAGATATTACCCTGATGGGACACTTTCTTATAAAATGGAAATGATAAATGGTAAGAAAGATACGAGAATTGCGTTTGATAAAGAAGGGAATGAAATAGAAAAAGAGTCATATGATGAAATACTGAATAAGAGTATTGCTTGTTTATATTCAAAATTGGAATACCCAGAAAAAATGAGGATGACTGCGATAGAGTCTTCGTTCAAAATTATTTTGGTTCTTGATGAATCAGGATTCCCAATAAAAATGATATTCCCGGAAGATGTACTAAATCCTTTTATAGTGCCAGTAGTAAAAGCAATTTATTCTACCTATTTTATGCCAATAGCTGAAGGAGTGAAAACATATATAACAATACCTATTGTGTTTAGGTTGAATTAAATCAAAACAAATCTATATCTTAGTACTATAGTTTTACAAAAAAATATGTAAAATTTAAAGCTGAATAAAATGAAACAAAAAAATACAAGCACAGGCTCGCAGTTTACGAAATATTTCAATCCGATTTTGGAAGTTCTTAGAGACTTAGGTGGTTCGGGGAATGCATCAGAAGTCCAGGATTTAGTAATTGAAAAGATGGATATTAGTGAGGAAGAACTTGAAGAAAAGCTTAAAAGTGGAGTGTCTCGAGTTAGAAATCAAATTGCCTGGGCTAGAAATTATCTTGTAAAAACTGATTATCTGGATAATTCTTCCAAAAGAGGTATTTGGAGTTTAACTCCAAAAGGCACGGCTGCACAGATTTCTAAGGCACAGGCCATTCAAATTATTAAAGATGTTCAAGCTCAATCAACTCAAAAAGAAAACACTAATTCTGGCTCAGCAAAGCAATCTGATATAGAAAATGATTCTGAATCTGAAGTTATAGAAGTATCGGATGACTTGCTAACTGTATTACAAGGATTATCCCCTTCAGGTTTTGAAAGAATATGTCAACGATTACTTAGAGAAGCAGGTTTTAAAAAAGTAGTTGTTACCGGGAAATCAGGAGATGGTGGTATTGATGGAGAAGGAATTCTGGAGATAAACCCTCTGATGAGTTTTAAAGTTTTATTTCAAGCTAAAAGGTATCAAGGAACAGTTAGTTCTTCTACTGTCAGAGATTTTAGAGGTGCGATGCAGGGTAGGGCAGATAAAGGAATAATTATAACTACCGGCAGATTTAGCCAAGATGCAAAAAAAGAAGCTATCAGAGACGGAGCTCCTCCAATCGAATTAGTGGATGGTGACGCTTTAGTTGAGTTATTTGAAAAAAACGAGCTGGGAGTAAAACCCAAAGTTATTTATGAAATCGATAAGGAATTTTTTAAGGATTATATTGATTAGAATTTCAACTAAACTTAGAAAAATCTGACGCCCATCATCATGCCGAACCAGTCTCGTGTGTAATGGTGGTTGTTTCTAAGTACCGGATTGCCCTTGTCAGTGATAATGGAACCGTCATGCAGAATTGAGTAGTAGAAGTTAAAAGTAGGGCCGGCAAAAACTTTAATGTTTTCAGATAGTTTATATCCGGCTACAATGTGAGTGCGTGTTATAAAATGTAGTTCATTTGTCCAGAAGCCTTTGTCCGGTTCATTGATATGTTCAGCACTCTGTCCGGCTTCAATGTAAAATTTATCGCTCAACTCAGAGTTCACTGCCCAGGTAAATCCCAGAAGCCATCGGTCTTCCTGCTCCTGATCAAAACCAATATAAGCGATATTTACAAATTTGTCATTACCGGAGACGATACCGACTCTGGCAAGTTTGTTTTCGTCAGTCCAAAATGCCAAATCCACTCCTGTTTCTCCTACGAAAGAGAATATTCCAAGAGAAGCACCATCATTTGATTCAGCCATATTTATTGGAGCTATCTGAACCCCAGACATCTTTTCCGAGATATTTAATAGACCTGATATCTGAATACCTGTATAATCTGCAGCTGAATTAGCTATCCCTGATACTTGTAATCCTGTTCCGTTACCACAAAAAGAAGTAACTCCTGCAAGCTGAATACCGTTACATTCATCTACAACATTATTAGAAATACCGGCCACCTGCATGCCATTCAACCCAGATTCAACATTATTTGTTATTCCTGCAAGCTGTATTCCCTGTGAAAAACCTGTACTTGAATTATATATTCCTGCAGCTTGAATTCCAAGAAGCTCAGCTTTATTTATATTTGTAATGCCGGCTGCCTGAATTCCATTAAGCCCTAAATGGCTCATATTTATTATTCCGGCACTTTGAACACCTTTAACATATCCTTCAGCTCTATTTCCAATCATACAGAACTGAATGCCGGTTACATCTTCACGATAGTGATTCCAGAAAATTCCATATTCGATTCCTTCCAGTTTATAAGCAGAACCGGCTATGTTGAAAGAAATGTGATTAATTATACGACCATACGGATACACCATTTCACCAATGGAAATACCTGGCATCAAAGATAAATTTATAGGCATAGCCTTATATCTTGCTGGTCTGTTAGCATCTAATTTTATTTCATGTTCCTGCGAAAAGAGGATGCATTGCATAAAAATGATACATAAACTAATATATTTAATCATTGTTTGCTATTTGTGTTTATAGAATATATGTAAAATATAAAAAACCGCGCCAATTTTCAATTTGATTTGGTTTTTAAATCCATTTCAAGTAATTTTTGATTTCATAGGTTTAATATGCCGAAAAAGAATTTTGAAATACTTACATATTAACCTTTAAGATAAAATCTATTTGTTAAATAAACATAAAGAATCACAAGAATGGAATTTGGTATAAGAAACGTGATTTTTATCATTTTGTTTCTTGCTGCTATGGGTTTTTTAGGAGAAAATATCCACAGGCTGATTTCTTACTTAAAAACAGCTAAGCAGGAAGACAAAACAAACAGAATTTTTGACAGAATCAAAAAAACTTTTGATGTAGCTCTGTTTCAATCAAAAATTTTGCGCGATCCAATTGCCGGACCTATCCATGCCGGAATATTCTGGGGCTTCCTTGTATTGATGTTTTCAGCAGCAAGCTCTATTTTTGAAGGCTTTGGATTAAGGCATTTCTTCGACATTTTAGGCCCTGTATGGAGTATTATTACTCTTTCTACTGATATTTTTATTCCTGTAGTTATGGTCGCTGTCATTTGGGCTGCTAACCGCAGATTTATCCAGAAAGAAAAACGTCTGCAAGTGGAAGGTGAAGCAGGAGAAGCCGCATTAATCTTAGGCATGATCTTTACAATTGTAACTTCTCTGATGCTTGAAAATGCTGCTAATATTAGAATGGGCACAGATGCTGAGTTTGCTTTAAGACCAATTGCCGGTATTATCTCCGGCTTTTTAAGTGCTGATGCTGCTCCTTATATTCATGAAATAGGATTTTGGTTACATATCGGTGTGATTTTATCCTTTATGAATTTCCTTCCTTATTCAAAACACTTACACGTTTATACTTCAATTCCAAATGTGTTTATTTCTTCTATCGAATACCCAAATAAACTTGAAAAAATGAACTTTGAAGATGAAAATCTTACTAAATACGGTGTTGTGGATATTGATGATTTGAATTGGAAATCTATCATGGATGGCTATTCTTGTACTCACTGCGGTAGATGTACAAGTGTTTGCCCTGCAAACTTAACCGGTAAACAGCTGGATCCAAGAGAAGTTATCGTTCAAATCAGAGAGCGTACTTTTGATATTGGTGATATCCTAGTCAAAAAACAAAAATTTGGCGAAGATGTTGAACTAACTGAAGCTGAGCAGGAAAAATTGAGCAAAACATTTGTTGGCGAATACGAAAATGTAGATGCTTTATGGCAATGTACTACTTGCGGTGCTTGTATGCAGGAATGCCCTGTTGCAATCGAACATGTACCTGCTATCATTGGCATGAGAAGAAACCTTGCTATGATGGAAGCAAACTTCTCTCCTGAGCTTCAAACAACGTTTAGTAACTTAGAAACAAATTCTACACCTTGGGCATTTTCTTCAGCTGAAAGAGCTGACTGGGCTGAAGGATTAGATGTACCAACTGCTGCAGATAAACCTGACTTTGATATCTTATTCTGGGTTGGTTGCGCAGGAAGTTATGACGACAGAGCTAAGAAGATTTCCGTTGCATTCTCTAAATTGATGCAAAAAGCGGATATTAACTTTGCAATTCTTGGTACTGAAGAAGCATGTAATGGTGATGTGGCGCGTAGAGCTGGTAATGAATACCTTGCAAATATGCTCATTACAATGAATATGGAAACTCTTTCCCGCTATGATGTTAAGAAAATAGTTACTACTTGCCCTCACTGTTTTAATACATTCAAAAACGAATACAAAGACTTCGGAGGTGAATTTGAAGTAGTTCACCACACTGAATTCTTGAACCAGCTTGTTCAGGAAGGCAAATTAACTATGAAACCTGGTAGCAAAATGGACATTGCTTACCATGATTCCTGCTACTTAGGAAGATATAATGGTGTATATGAAGAACCTCGCAACGTTATCAAAAGTGTGCCGGGTTTGAATATTCTGGAACCTACAAGAAGCGGAGATAAAGGTCTTTGCTGCGGCGCAGGCGGTGGTCAGATGTTTATGGAAGAAACCGAAGGTAAACGTGTAAATATCGAAAGAACTGAAGAATTATTAGAAACAGGAGCAACTACAATTGCTGCGAACTGTCCTTTCTGTATGACTATGCTTAGCGACGGTGTAAAAACAAAAGACAAAGACGAAGAAGTTAGAGTGTTGGATATAGCTGAAATTCTTTTGGAAAACGTAGAATAAAGATCTCAGCTGAATAGAACAATTCAAAGCCATGCAGATATGATTTTGCATGGCTTTTTTCTGCTAAACTAACTACGCTGTCTAGTAGAGACAATTCATGAATTTTCTCTACAAATGCTAAGTCTTTTATAACGAAAGTAGATGTTTTTGTAGAGAAACAAAACACGAAGTTTTTCTATCTCTGAGGAACTGTCAAAAAAGATATGACTATAAATAAAAAAAGCAACTTATTTCTAAGTTGCTTTTTTACTTGTAGCGGGGACAGGACTTGAACCTGCAACCTTCGGGTTATGAGCCCGACGAGCTACCAATTGCTCCACCCCGCGGTGATTATGTAATACAAATATAGGGACTTCTAATGCCAAAAGCAAATAAGAAATCCCTTATTATTAAAAGCTAATACCTTATGTGTATTCTGTTAAGTAATGGTAGTCTATACATAAAGAAAAAAGCAGTCTATAAAATAAACTGCTTTTGAAGTAGCGGAGACAGGACTTGAACCTGCAACCTTCGGGTTATGAGCCCGACGAGCTACCAATTGCTCCACCCCGCGGTGATTATGTGATACAAATATAGGGACTTCTTATGTCAAAAGCAAATAAGAAATCCCTTATTATTAAAAGCTAATACCTTATGTGTATTGCGTTAAAAATGTATAGTCAGCTGGTAAGTAAATTCAAAAGGATATGGAATGTCTTCTGAAATTAAATCTTCGATAATATCAAAGTTGACTACTAAGCCTTTAATATCTCCTGATGTCATATCAAATTGTGGTTTACTACGAAAAAGAACCTGAGATTCTTTTCCTGATACAGTTTTCGTAATAATAGGCACTTGGGATGTATCTGAAACCACTACAGACTGAATTGTATAAGAAGACCATTTGCCTCCTCCCAGTTGTGAATTTAGAGGCATATCTAATATTTCTTCTGAATAGTCTAAATTTTCTATTTGCACCTGAAATTTGCTTATTCTGTCAGGAGGATAGCGGTAATATTTTTGCATATTATTGGTTTTGATGTCAATATCTAATTTTAGTTTGTTGTTTAAAGTATCTAAGATAATTTTAAATGCATCAAACCAGAAAACCTTTCTTTCCCAGGAGTAATATGATCCATTATGAGAATAAAACTCCATAATACCGGTGTTATTACCTTTAAAGTTAGTTGTATCATACTCTATAATGGAATCTTTTACGGGTTCGGGTATTTGAGTTGTATCCAACTCAATCAGCAAACCTGAGGATTCTGAGTAATTAGTCTCCAGTGCAGTCTTTTTAATATTGTCCTCAACATCAGTAGGACTATCACAAGCGTATATTACGAGTAATGAGACTATAATTGATAATATATAAATGTTATGCTTCATTAGAATCTGAACGATGCTCCAAATTGAATACCAAATTTATTTGAAGTATAATCTGTACCTTGGAAGTTGTATCTCATTGCACTTCCGTTTATGCCAAATATTAGAGAGTAGCTGCCTGAAGGTGAGTATTGAGTTCCTACTAAAAATCTTCCTACCGGCCCTACATTATTTGCTCCCAGAGCTAATTGTGCGAAAGGTGAGAAGTTATACCATCTTAAGAATTCCGGAGAATACCTTACAGCAGCAGAAAGAGAGCTTATATTCGGATAAACTTCGTATTTATAAAGCTGATTTGTGCCTTCGGTTCCCTGGAAATCCAGATAGAAGTTTTCTCTTCTATATTCCAGACCTAAAGCGAACTCAGTGTCCAATTCTTTGAAAAGACCAATAGAAGTATTATTCCAGTCCTGATAATGAGAAGGATTCAATCCTGCAGAATTTGTCCAGTCTTTGGCTGTTCTAAATTCAAAGATAATTCCATAAGCATTTGAATTTTCATCTCTCATAATAGCTGTTGGACCATCTAATGATTGAATATTATCAATCAAAGCAGGCATAGCTAAACCTGCATCATAGACAGGTATGACTTCACTATGCAGACTTTCCAGATCATTGTCAGCAATATCAGCTTTATGTATATCTTTAACTATAGTTTCAATTTCTTTAATTTCTTCTGTTTTTGGCTTTTCTTTTGTAATATATATATATTTATATACTACTTTTTGCTCTGCTTGAATTGATTGAGCTATGGCATCATTATTATTTACATCAGAACTTTTGCTTTCTATAACAGGTACTGAGCGATCAGATGCCATTTGGTTTTGCGAATTAACTATTGAATTCGAATTTTCTGCGACAGTATTATTTTCAATATTTGTACCATTAAAATTGTCCGGTTCCATCAAAAACAGCATCACAAAGATTGTTGTTACAGCTGTAGCCAGCCCTGTCCAAATAAAACCTGAATATTTAGATAGCACCGACCAAACTGAATTCACAGGAGGAACTACAGCACCACCGGAAGCAGGTACATCCGCAACTGGTGGAGGAGTAAAGTCTAGCTCCGAAAAGATAGCCATAGTAGAAGCCGCTTTTGGAGTAGAAGCTTTTATGTCGCCTCTTATAGCATTTTTGATAGCGAGCTGCTCTTTAAGTTCCATACGCATATCGTCATCAGACGAAATGTTATAGAATAACTCAGTTTCCTGCTCGGAGGTAAGTTCACCATCCAAAAACTTATGTATTAATTTATCCTTTTCCATGTTATCACCGCAATTTGGATAAGTCCTTTAAATATGGTTGCAGTATTTCTTTTATCTTTTGCTTTGCTCTAAAAACTCTTGATTTTGCATTTGCTATTGAAATTTCGCAAGCATCTGCAATATCTTGATAAGAGAAACCACTATATTCACGAAGAACAAAAGCCTCTCTGTAATCATATTCAACAAGTTCAAGAGCAGTGTTTATTAAATCTAGTAATTCTTTCTGTTCGTAGTTTTGATTGTCATGCATATAGAAATCTAATTTTTCTACATCTACAGTGTTTTTTTTATCACGTTTATGATTAAGACAGAGATTCCTAGCTATTGTGATAAGAAAGCCCTGAATGTTTTTACTTTTGTGATCGCTCTTTACATTTTTATAGAACTTAATAAATGTTTCCTGGAAAATATCTTCAGCAGCATCTTCATCGCCAAGCACACGCAAACAGTATGCGTGAACACCTGAGGAGTAACGGTCATATAACTCTTTGAATGCTATTTCAGCTTCTTTGTGTGAAGCTTGTAGCATTTCTGCGAGTTGCACATCGCTATATGATGCTAATTTATTCGCCATAAACCATATTGTTTGGGATACAATTTAACTAAGATACACTGTATAATATAATTGGTTGCAAAAATATTTCAAGTGCTTACAAAAATATGTTATTAGTGCTAAAATATCTTTCAAAAATTAGTTTTAGCCCAAATTCCATTTCCATCTAAACGCATGACAAGATACTAAATTTCATTTTCTGTTATCAACTTTAAAAAATAAGATTATAAAGTACTAAGTAATAAAAAGAAAATATTTTTAAATTATTTTTGCAACGATTTTTAATGACTTGTGTAAATCAAGTTAGATAATCAAATAATATATGTTTTGTAAAGTATCCCAATTTGAAATAAATTTTTACTAATTTTTTTTTGAGGTTGCACCATGATAAAAAATGCAATGACAAATTTTAGAAGCTGGTTGATGTTTATGGCTATGATTATAGCTTCATCAACAATGGCATTAGCAGCAGTACCTTCTGCTCCTGAAAATTTAGCAGTACCTGCCCAAGGTAACAATATTCCTAATGGCATAGTTCTGGAGTGGCAAATGCAGGGATCAAATACCATTCATGATGGTTTTAATATTTATCTTGCTGAAGGTCATACATCTCAAATGTCAGACTTTTCTTTAAGAGATACAATGCCTACTCCTTTTGACTCTTTGGCTCCTGGCCAAACCAGAGATTATTACCATTATTTACGTGATTTGGCAAAAGGAGATTACACTGTCTATGTTACTGCGTATAATAGTGATGGAGAATCTGTAGCTTCTAATCTTTTAGAAGTAAAAGTTAAAGGCAGTAAGTGGGAAGATAGAATCTATTTTACTACTGAGATTCCTGACATAATCAATATTACAAAAAATAATATCTGGAATTTTAATATTGATGCGGAAGCAGAAACAGACATTACAATCAAATACGATTTAGAAAATGCTCCTAATGGCATGATTATAAATGAAGATACTGGTGTAATTACCTGGACTCCTGCAAATAGTGGAAACTTTGAAGTATATGTTGTTGCCTATGAAGAAAATGACGAAAACAACAGAGCAGATTTATGGTTCCCTATTCATGTATTTGAATGTGACACCCCAGCAACAATAAAAGGTACAGTAAGAAATGAAGACGGCGATCTTATTCAGTATGGAACAGCCGGAGTTGGTACTGTTTATAATGGTACAACTATTCTTTTATACCCTGAATATGATACAGAAATAGTTAATGGCGAGTTTACAATTAATGCTGATGAAGGCGATTATATTGTGATCATTCACTCTCCCGGTTATGACAGATATCCTTCAAATAATCTTAGCGATGTAGAGCATGTACATTACACATGCGGAAGCTATACTGAAATAAATTATACTTTAACAAGAAAAACAGGTCCTTATTCAAAAATCAAGTTTACATCTTTTCCTACTGAAAATATTATAAAAACGTTTCTTAATCAGGAATGGACGTTTGACTTTGATGCAGAAGTCAAAGATAGCGTTGAAATATTGTACAAACTTATGTACGCTCCTGAAGGTATGACAATAGATTCTTTAACAGGTGAAGTAGCTTGGACTCCTACGAACATAGGACATTATATTTTTGATGTTGTAGCTTATGATCCAAGTGGAAAAGCAATTGAAGCTATTGAAACATTCACTACTTATGTATACTCTTGCACTGAGCCGATTACAGTTTCAGGTACTGTAAACTATGAACCTGAAAATCCTGGCGATCCACTTGAACCAATTACATACGGCTTTGTTTTTATGAAAAGAGTTGATGGACTTGACAGTGCCGCGCAATTCCCTAATCAGGAATATTATGCTGAAATAAAAAATGGTACTTACTCAATCCAGGCTGATGCCGGAACTTATATTCTGTTCTTTACAGGCAGAGGCGAATTTAATTCAGAATATTGGGAAGATGCTGCAACTATAGACGAAGCTACTGAAGTGGTTTTAGAATGCGGTAATACATATACTTTCAACGCATTAGTAGAAGAGTATGTAGAACCTGAAGTATATACAGTGTCCGGTACAGTTACAGATGAAGATACTGGCGAAGGTATTCCTTATGCTTATATTGAAATTATAGGCACCAGCAATAACAATTTCCATTTACTTAATGTAGTAATTGCAGATGCTGATGGCGAATATGAAGTACAATTATATGAAAACATTGACTATGTTTTCAGAGCATCTACTCAAACTTTACAACCTTCTCCAAATGACTCTTTAGTTATCGGTGGAAGATATATATCTGAGTATTATGATAATGTTACTGATATTACTGAAGCAACAGTTATTACATTGACTAGTGATTTAGATAATATTGATTTTGAGTTGACAAAATTGGATGATTATGACAATGACTTATATGGAGCTGTTTTAAATAATGATAGTACAGGTTATTTATCTTCATGGGTAGTTGCATTCCTAGTTCAAAATAATGGAAATAATCAGGAATACATTAACTGGGGAATTACTACTACAACAGGTGATAATTCAGGAGCATTCCATTTTGAAGGACTTATACCGGGTGAATATATTATTCTAGCATTCCCTGAAGATATGGAATATGCACCTGGATACTATGTTGCCGGAGAATTAGCTACATTAAACTGGAAAGAAGCTACAAGGATAAATGTAAGCGCCACAGGAAGTTATTATGGCAATAATATCAGATTGAACAAAATGAAGGATGTTGTTGGCGGTGGTATTATCTCAGGTAGAATTGGTAAAAAAGGTAAAGATGGTGGTATAGTTAAGGGAGAAGGCGAACCAATCAAAGGTGCACTTGTTTATACAATTGCAGAGGACGGTACAATCGTCAAATTCGAACGTACGAATGAATTGGGTGCTTTCGAAGTTGATAAACTAGCAAATGGAAAATATAATGTTATTATTGATAAAGTTGGTTTTAACCATCTATCAATGTGGGCTGAAATTACTGATGAACAGAAAGAAGTTGATATTGAAGATATCACCTTGAACGAAATGCCTACTAGTGTGGAAGAGAGAAACTCTGCTGAAGTTAATCTATATCCTAACCCTGTAGTTAGTCAATTAACTGTAAACCTTGGAACTTTAGAAAATAATGCTACAATTAGTTTAATTGACCTTTCCGGTGTTACTTTGTACGAAAGTACTGTAATGTCCAACGAGAGTCATCAAATTGATGTAGAAAATCTAGCTTCAGGTATGTACTACCTTAAAGTTAAAATTGGCGAAGAAGTAACTGTTCTTCCGGTTTCTATATCAAAATAATATAGACTATTATAATCACATAGTTTTCAGGAGTGCTCCTAACAGGGCGCTCCTTTTTTTTTTGCCGGAAATTATATACAATAAATAATTTATAAAAATTTATTTCAAGAATTCGGCAACCATTTTTTATATCCTGTGTAGTTCTACTAAAGACATCAAAAACTACGAAATGTCAAAGTATCCCAATAAATTAAATTTATAATATAACTTTGAGGTAAGCATTATGAAGAATGCTATGAAAAACTTGAAAAGCTGGTGGATAATCATGGCTATGATTATCACAGCATCTACTGCAGCTATGGCTGCCGTTCCATCTGCACCGGAAGATCTGGAATTAGCAGAAAAAGGTCATTCAATGCCTAATATGATTTTTTTAAAATGGGAAATGCCTGACAATTCGCCAGACTTTGATGGCTTTAATTTCTATATAGCTGAAGGCCAGTCATCCAATCCTGCAGATTTTGCTATGATTGACACTCTAGGATCTTTACAAGATTCTATGCCTAACGGACAATTTGAATATTTTTTCCATGTTCTTCAAGATTTGGAACAAGGTAATTATACAGTTTATATCACTTCATATAATGCTGACGGCGAATCTAATCCTTCAAATTTCCTTTTTTGCCAAGTATCAGGTTCTCATGCGGATAGTAGAATATATTTCACTAACGACTATCCTGAAAACCTTAGATTGACAAAAAATGAAGCTTGGACTTATGATATCGATGCTGAAAGTAAAGATGATATTACAATAAAATATGAAATCGGGGATGCTCCTCAAGGAATGATAATAGACGAAAACACTGGTGTTATTTCTTGGACTCCAGCTGAAGGTGGTAGCTATCAGTTCCTAATTTATGCTTATGAAGATGGCAATGAAGTTAACAGAGCACCTTTCTGGATGGATTTATATGTTTATAATTGCGATACACCACCTGTTGTTAGTGGTACTGCACTTAATAAAAAAGGTGAACCTATAAAACAAGGTAGAGTTTATCTTTACTCTTCAGTACTTGATTCTGCTTTTGGCGGTAATCAGTTCTGGGGTGAAATTGAAAATGGAGAATTCTCTTTTCAAGCAGATGCCGGCGATTATGAAGTTGTTGTTGTAGCTAATGGCTATAAACCAATATATCTTCCTGAAGATGGAAACACAGAACCTATTTCTTTAGAATGTGGTGTCTCTGTTACGTTTGCTTTTGAACTTACAAAAGGTGACTGGAATAAAGATTATATCAGATTTACTACTTATCCTGAATATTCTGACAGAAATGCACGCATAGGCGTAGAATGGAGCTTCGATTTTGAAGCTGAAGCTAGCGACGATGATGTTGAATTAAGATTCAGACTTGAAAATGAACCAGAAGGAATGGTCGTTAATGAATTAACAGGTGTTGTTACATGGACACCTACTGAAAGCGGTTATCATACTTTTAATATTGTTGCTTATGATGTAAATGACAATGCCGCTGAAGCAAGAATGACAACTTATATTGAAGTTATGACTTGTGCTGAACCAATTATTGTATCGGGAACAGTGAACTTTGAACCTGAAAATGACGGTGACGAACTTGTTCCGGTAGAAGATGGCGCTATTGTATATTTGTTTAGTGTAGAAGAAGGCGACAGTTTGAACGGAACTAAACAATATATGGCTCAAGTTGAAGACGGCCATTATTCAATCCAGGCAGATGCAGGCACTTATATTTTATACTTTGCAGGATATAATCAATTTGTAGATGAATTCTGGGAAGATGCTTCTCTTATTGAAAATGCTGAAGAAGTTACACTAGAATGTGGTAACACATACAGTTTTAATGCCTTAGTTGAAGGTTATAAAATACCTGAAACATATATCGTATCAGGTCAGATTACTGATGATGCAACAGGCGACGGTATCCCTTATGCATTTGTTCAGGTATTAGGTACAAATGATAATAGAGTCGCTTTTACGCAGTATGTTACTACAGATGATAACGGTTATTATGAAATGGAACTTCCGGATAATTTCACATATATTTTTAGAGCATCTACATATATGAGACAAAATCCACATGATACTTTAAATTTTGAACAATATATCCCTGAATATTATGATAACACTACTGACGTAACAGAAGCAACTCAAATCACTTTGACAGGTAATTTAGATGGTATAGATTTCCAACTTTCAAAAGCTTCTGACTTTGATAATTCTTTATCAGGGACAGTAGTAGATAAAGAAGGAAATGTTATCAGCCCGGCTTATGTAATTGCGTTCATGGTAGAAACAAATGCTAATAACCAAGATTATTTATTCTGGGGCTTTACTTCAGAAGTAGATGCTCAAGGTGCTTTCACGTATGATGGATTAATGCCTGGCAATTATGTTCTTCTAGCATTCCCGCAAGATGCAGAAACAGCACCTGGTTATTATGTAGAAAATGATCTAGCTACATTAAACTGGAAAGAAGGAACACAGATTACTGTAACTGATAATGCGGATATTACAGGCAAAGTAATTCAATTACAAGACTTGAAAGACATTAAAGGTAGCGGTATAATTTCAGGTAGAATTGGTAAAAAAGGCAAAGATGGCGGTATGGTTAAAGGTCAAGGTGAACCAATCAGCGGCGCACTAGTTTTTGCAATAAACAAAGACGGTCAAATCGTAGATTACAAACGTACCGGATCAATGGGTGATTTCAGAGTTGATAATTTAGCTAATGGCGAATATACAATTTTAGTAGATAAAGTTGGTTATAATCAGCTTTCAATGTGGGCTGAAATAACAGATGAGCAAAATGAAATTGACATTGAAACAATGACAATGGATGCAGCTCCAACTTCAGTAGAAGACAAAATCTTTGCAGAAGTAAATCTATATCCAAACCCTGTAGTCACACAATTAACGGTAAACTTAGGTACTCTTACCAGCGATGCAAACATCAGCCTAGTGGATGTGACTGGTGTTACTCTTTATAAAGGAATTGTGAAATCAAACGAGAACCACAAAATCGATGTAGAAGGTCTTGCTTCAGGTATGTACTATCTAAATGTTAAGATTGGAGAAGAATTAACAGTTCTTCCGGTATCAATCGCAAAATAAAATAGACTAATCTTATTTTACAGTACAGTGGGAGTGCTCTTTTCAAGAGCGCTCCTTTTTTTTTATAATTATTGCTAAATCTTGGATAAAAATTCAATAGCTGAGTAGAAATATCCTCTCTTCGAATCATAGAACCAATACATCTATTATTTTTTCCCCTCAGCTATAAAAAAAATTTACCTTAAAAATTTGCTACTTTAGCACTGCTGAGAGCCTGTCTATGTACTTTATCTTACTTGTAAATGTAAAATACAATACTATATAAGGAATTATTTTAAATAGTTTAGGTAACGTTTGTAAAATTGTTGTGTATATCTAATATAAAAGATAGTATCCCATAAACAATTACAAATTTGAAGAGGTAATCAATATGAAACAGAATATGCTAAAATATCGAAATTGTCTCATGCTAATGGCTACAATGCTATTTGCTACAATTTCAGCTTTTGCAGCAGTGCCGTCAGCACCGCAAGATTTAGAAATCTCAAATGATGTAGAGCAGACAAATAAAATATCATTAAAATGGCAGATGCCGGAAAATTCGCCTTCATACCAGGGTTTTGCATTCTATCTGGCTCAAGGAAGTACTAATCAAACTTCTGAATTTTCAATGGTTGATACTTTAGGAGGCTTTTCTGATCTAGACGCTACTGGAAAAGAGCACTTTTTTTATACACTAAACGGTATTGAGGCAGGTGATTATACTGTATATATTACTGCATTCAACTCGGTTGGTGAATCAATGGCATCTAATTTTTTGGATGTGAGTGTATTAGAATCAAGAACTGAAAGCAACATTTACTTCAGTAATGATCACCCTGAAAACTTAAAACTTGCAAAAAATACAAAGTGGACTTTTGATTTAGAAGCTGAGTCTAATGATGATATTGCCATTAAGTATAAACTAGACGATGCTCCTGCAGGTGTAGAATTAGATGAGAATACAGGTATGTTATTCTGGACACCAACCAAAACAGGCTCATATAGCATCTTAACTTATGCTTATGAAGTAGGGAATGAAGATAACCAATCATCATTTTGGATAGATTTATACGTATTTAATTGCGATAATCCTCCTGTATTCAAAGGTACTGTTCGCAATAAGCAAGGAGAAATGATAAAACAAGGTAAAGTATACTTATATTCTTCAAATACAGATCCTGCTCATGTCTCCAAACAATTTTGGAGCAAAATTGAAGATGGAAAGTTTTCTGTTGAAGCTGATGCAGATGAATATAGATTAGTAGTTTATGCTACCGGACATAGAGGATTTTACTTGCCAAATGAGGATAATAAAGAAGCAATAAAACTGACATGTGGTGAAGAAGTAACGGAGTCATTTGAGCTGGAAAAAAACGAGTGGAGAGAAGAATCTATAAGATTTACATCTAACCCTGTTTATCCTGACCAAAAAGCTTCAATAGGAGAGGCATGGAGCTTTGATTTTGACGCTGAAGCAAGAGAAGACAATATCGATATCAGATTTGCGATAAAAGATGCTCCTGATGATATGAAAATTGATCCAACTACTGGTATTGTTACTTGGACTCCGACTGAAAAAGGTTTCTTTAGATATGCAATAGAAGCTTACGATAATAATAATCAGGCAGTAAAAGCTGTGTTAGGGTCTTATGTAGAAGTATTTGCTTGCGTTCAACCAGTTATTGTAGCAGGGAATGTAAACTACAAACCTGAAGAAGAAGGTGGCGAATTAGTTCCTGTAAGTAATGGTGCATTTGCACTTTTAATGGGTGTTGATGAAAATGGGAATTCAAATGGTTCCAGACAATATAGCGCAGAAATCAAAGATGGACATTATTCAATAGAAGCAGATGCAGGTACTTATGTACTATACTTCAGTGGATGTGGTGCTTTTATTGACGAATTCTGGCCTAATGCTACTGAAATGCAAAATGCTCAAATAATAACATTAGAGTGTGGAAAATCATACAGCTATAATGAATTGGTTAAGGTGCATGAGTCTCCAAAGTTTTATAAAGTATCAGGCAGAGTAACCGATGCCGCTACAGGCGAAGGTATTCCTTATGCTTATGTAGAAGCACTAATGACTTATAATCAAACATTTAGAGTAAGTGCAATTCAACTCACTGACGAAAATGGCTATTATGAAGCTAATTTGAGTAATAATTACGAATATGTATTTAGAGTATCTACTAAAGCTTTTATGCCTAAATCTGAACAGGATCCTGAAAATGATGATTTCTATCTGCCTCAATACTATGATAATGTGACAGATATTACAGAAGCTACAGTGATCTCATTGACAGAAGATATTGAAAATATGGACTTTGCTCTTACAAAAGCCATGGATTATAACAACTCATTAGCAGGTAGCATCTTTGATTCTGATGGAAATATTCTAAGATATTCTTTAGTATCTGCATTTTTAATTGAAAAAGAATCTGATAATAAAGAATCTGTAAAAATGGTATTTACTGCTCAAACAGACAAGAATGGCGACTTTTCATTTGATAATTTAATTCCTGGAGACTATATTTTATTAGCTTACCCATTATATCAAACCTTGTCTTCAGGCTACTTTGTTGAAGGTGATTTTGCAACAATGAGCTGGAAAGATGCAACACGTATCAATGTACAGTCAGGTGCTGAAATATCAGGAAAAATAATCAAATTACAAAAAATGACAAGAGTTATAGGAAATGGTTCTATTTCCGGCCGAATTAGTAAAAATGGTGGAAATGGCGGCATCGTTAAAGGCATGGGCGAACCAATCAGTGGTGCAATGGTCTTTACAATCAACGATGATAATGAAATAGTGGAATACCAACGAACTAATAATTCCGGCATGTTCAGTGTAGAGAATTTGGAAAATGGTAGATATAATATTAGAGTAGATAAAGTAGGATATAATCAACTATCTTTATGGGCTGAAATAAACTCAAATAATAAGCATATTGATATAGAAACAATAAGCTTTAACGGAGCTACTACTTCAGTAAACGATTTAACTATTTCTGAAGTAAGCCTATATCCGAATCCTGCAGTTTCAGACATCAATGTTAACTTGGGAACATTGACACGTGATGCTAATATTAGCTTGATAGATGTCACAGGCGATATTTTATACAATAGTACTGTAAGCTCTAACGAAAATCACAGAATTGATGTAGGAGGAATGGCATCAGGTATGTACTATCTGAAAGTAACAATAGACGAAAGAGTTACTGTTTTACCGGTCTCAATCAGCAAATAATAAAAGTATATCATATAAGATATTTTTTGGGAGTGCTCTTTTCAAAAGGGTGCTCCTTTTTTTACATAATTAAAAGAAATACGTTATTATCTTCTATATCCTAGAGTTACAATGAATTATAGCAAGAGAAACAAGTCAGGAATGCTTTTTTATACTGACAAATATCAAATTTTTCTATACTCTTGAATAAGTTCACTGAGCGAGCAAAGCGAGTCGAAGTGCTGAAAATAATTCTATGTTACTACATTGATTTACTTATTATATCTATTGCTGATTTAGAGAATAGCTACCTCAGCTTAGGACTTGAAAGGACAGGGGATTTTTCTTAGCTTATATATAATTAGGCTTGTATCATATCCTATCTGTTTATCATTTCAAAACAAAAAAGATGGGGTAGGGGAGAATCTTATAATTCGAATAAGCACATAAAAAAAAGAGCACGAACCCTTTGTGGAGCCCGCACCCTTTTTGTGTTATTGGAGGGTTCTTATTTAATAATAAGAAGTTGTTTTGTAACGTTTAAGCCGTTAACTGAATATTTCAAGAAGTAAACACCATTTGCAAGTTTGCTACTATCGAAATCGATAGTATAAACACCGGCAGTTTGGAATTCGTTTACTAAGTTAGCTACTTTATTACCAGTTGCATCATAAACTGTCAAGCTAACGTTATTTGCTTCTGTTACATTATATTTTATTGTAGTGTTTGTAGCAAATGGGTTAGGGTAGTTACCTACTAATTCAACACCATTTGTTACATCTTCTTCTACAGAAGTACCATTATCAATGAAACCTGCTTTATCAAGGAAAGTCCATCCAGACATCCAGAATTTAGAATCCAGTGGGCTGAAAGCACCAATGTAATTAGTTTGAGTAAAGAATTCATCAGCAGGAACAGTTGCTACTTCATTTGTTGTAGCCGGAGAACCGAAAGCTGGTTTAGGGTCTAATTTTGTACCTGTTTCTAAGTTACCGTCTCTGCCAATTCTCATTAATAATGGATCAACTAACCAGTTTTTGTTTGCTTCATTTCCGAAGTATTCTCTAACAAAAGCTTGACCATCGCCAGGAGCCATATTGTCCAGCGAGTTACCACCAGCGAAACCATACCAAATGTTATTATTGAAAACAAGGTCGCCGGCATCAAGACGTGCTCTACAATCTTCACCAGATTCTAAGTCTTCGATTATTATACCTTTACCACCGAAGTCAGTGAAAATTGAGTTTTTATAAGTACCACCTGAATTATCAGCAAAAGCAAAAGCTATTGATTTATCCCTTTTTGATTCAACACCGCTACCAATATATGTGGCATTGTAAATAACTGGTTTAGCATAAGGCTTAGCATCTTCAGGTTTAGTACCACCATCATGCTCACCGTTATGGTTACCATCATCTACAGCTTGGATAGAGAACCAGAACTGTCCTTTACCATTGAAGCCCATGTCATAGTCAAATGAATCATCTTCGTTGAAAGCAGAGATTAGATATTTTGTATTAACAGTTCCACCAAAGAATTCAAATCCATCATCAGCATTTCTATATACTTCTACATATTCGATTGTAGTACCGGCACCAACTGCACCAAGAGAAAGACCGTTGATTTCATTATTAGCACCGATATTAGTACCGCCATGGCGAATTGAGACATATTTTACAGTACCGGAGTTGTCATTTAAGTCAGGTTCAGATCCACCGCCGTATGCACCGCGTGGTTCATTTGAAGGAATACCTTCTATCTGACCTACACCGCCTGTTGGATTGATTTGAGATTTACCAAGTATTATTAAACCACCCCAAAGACCTTTTACGTCAATTGGAATATCATCTGTTTTTGTAACATCATCAATTTCTGCAGTGAAAATAATCGGAGCATCTGGAGTACCAACTGCTTTGATCTTTGCACCACGGCAAATGATAAGAGCAGAAGCTTGTTCACCTTGTCCAGGAAGACCTTTAATAACAGTACCGGCTTCAATATTTAAAGTAGCACCTTCTTCAACAAAAACGAAACCATTTAAGTGGTAAGTGTTTTCACTTGACCAGGTAACATTATCGCCTGATTTAATATCTGAGTCAAAAACCTGAATATCAGTACCAGTTGAACCACCATCTGATAAGTAGCCGGCTGCATCTAACATTGTCCAGCCTTTTAACCAGAAATTAGTTTGACCAAAAGCACCTACATAATCAGTTTCAGTAAAGAAAGGATCGATTTCGCCATCAATCATCGGATAATCTGCAGCACCTCTAGTCAAGGCAGGAGAACCAGGTTGAGGTCTAGGGTCAAGTGTAGCGTCATTAGTTCTTGTAATACCTCTTAGCATAGGAGCTTCGATCCAGTTTTTGTTAGCAGTGTTACCAAAATAATCTCTAACAAATTGTTGATCATCGCCTGGTGCCATGTTAGTTAATTCATTACCACCTGCAAATCCGTACCAAATGTTGTTGTTGAATACAAGATCTCCGCCTTCAAGACGAGCTCTGCTGTCTTCACCTGAAGCTAAATCTTCAACATAGATACCTTTACCGCCAAAGTCAGTGAATACAGAGTTTTTGTAAGTACCACCTGCATTATCACCGAAGTAGAAACCAATTGATTTTTCTCTTTTTGATTCTACACCACTACCGATATAAGTAGCATTATAAATTACAGGTTTAGCATAAGGCATAGCATCTTCAGGTTTAGTACCACCATCGTGTTCACCACTGTGGTTACCATCGATACCTGATTGGATTGAGAACCAGAACTGACCTTTACCATTGAAACCCATATCATAATCAAATGCATCATCTTCACAATATGCAGCAATAAGATATTTCGTATTCACTGTACCACCAAAGAATTCAAAACCGTCATCAGCGTTTCTAAATACTTCAATGTGATCTATAGTTGTACCTGCACCAACAGCACCCAAAGATAAACCGTTGATTTCATTATTAGCACCAATATCAGTACCACCGTGGCGGATAGATATATATCTTAACACACCGGAGTTATCATTTAAATCAGGTGTATCGCCACCACCATAAGCACCTCTAGGCTCTTCAGAAGGTATACCTTCAATTTGACCTACACCGCCTGTCGGGTTAATTTGAGATTTACCAAGTATAATCAGACCGCCCCAAAGACCGTAAGCGTCTATCGGCATATCATCAAATTTATATGGATCATCAGCTTCAGCAGTGAAAATAATAGGTTTTTCCGGTGTTCCTTCAGCAAAAATTTGAGCTCCTCTAGTAATAACTAATGCAGAAGCAGCTTCACCTTGACCGGCTTTACCTTTAATAATAGTGCCTGGTTCAATTGTTAAAACAGCACCTTCTTCAGCAAATACAAAACCATTAAGAATGTAAGTGTTATCTGCTGTCCAGGTAACTTTGTCTCCAGCTTTAATTGAATCATCAGTTACATTAATGACATCGGCTTTTCCAAAGTAAATAAATGTCATAAATGCAAAAAGTGCGGCAAACATTTTGAAATTCATCAAAATACTCCTTAAATTTATATAGGGTTAAACAGTTATTTCTATTGATAACAAAGTTTTTATAGAGGCAAGGGGCATGGGTGAGCCCCTTGCTTTTAGTTTTTTAGTCGAATGAGTAGGAAATACCTACAGAGAATGATCTGCCTAATGAATACTGCTGAGTTATATATTCTTTTCCTTTGAATTCCTGAGCTTTTTTGATGTCAGAATCAAGGATGTTTTTAGCAGATATTTTAAGTTTTAATTTGTCGAGTAATTTCTGAGAGAATACTAGCCCTAAGTCTGGTCTTGAATATTCATAGACATCAGGAGTACCTTGCTCAGTTACTTCAGAAAGGCGTTTACCAAATATGTTATAAGTGATACTTGCTTCAGTACCGTTAGCAAAGTCAACATAAGCAAAGTCAACATTCACAATAAATGGGGACTGTCCTTGAAGCTCTCTTGTAGTTTTTGCATTAGGGTCATAAGCTTGAATTACTTTCAATTCTTCTTCAGAGATATCTACGCTGGATTGAACTAAGGTTACGTTTGTTCCTATTTGGAAGTTATTAGCCCACTCACCTAAGAAACCAAGTTGTTTTCTAAATTCAAACTCTGCACCATAAAGGCTTGCAGTTTCTACGTTTTTATATTGAATCTCTTTATTAACGTTAATAATTACTCTTTCAATCGGATTTGTAAAATCTTTGTAGAATAAACTTACTGCTAAGATTTCGCCAGGTTGTGAGAAATATTCCCATCGGATGTCATAGTTGTCAATTTTAGTCCTTTCAAGTTCAGCATTACCAAGTAAAATATAGCCACCAACGTACTCGAAAGAAGAGTAAGGAGCAAATTCTCTAAAGTTTGGTCTTGCAATTGTTTTACCATAAGCAAAACGTAGATTCATTTTTTCGTTCAAGCCATAAACCATATTTACTGATGGCAACCAGTCCTGTTCGCTTAATTCACCCACTGCTTTAGAAGTATCACGGCTTGTTACTGTAATATCTGTACTTTCGTATCTTACACCACCAATAATTCTAAAATTTGATACAAAAGGTATAGTCCAGTCTATCATACCATATCCGGCACCAATTGATTGTTCACCATCATATGAAGCTTTCGTTGGATCATAAAATTGAATATAGTTACCAAATCTAGGGAATGAGCTACTAGAATCTATTATACCTGTGTTGTTTTTGAAGAATCCATCAGCATCGCCATCGTAATTAATCTTATCTTGAGCTAAGTCAAATCTGAATTCTTGGAAAGCTCTTGTTTTTTCAGTGTAAGCAGTACCAACTTTAAATTTTAGAGAATTACCTGCAAAATCTTCTAAAGGCACTTCATAGTTTAAGTTAACTGAATTTAGATCTTCAGATAAGTTTCTAAAATATCTGGAAGGAAATTTATATAAAGACTGATCGATATCGTAAGTCTTTTCACCTGTTTCTTCATCTACATAATAGTCATTAGTAAAGAACCTCAAATCCGGTTCGTCTTGAGTGTTTTGGCTTAAAGACACTTGCCAGTCTAATTTTGAATCTGCAACTGAAGGCATATTATGTTTGCCGGAGAATTGCAAAGATGACATATTTCTTTCAACATAACCTAATACGCGAGTCTCATAAATTCTATCTAAACCATAATATCTGTCATAACCTTCCTGATATCTGGCAGTAGATTCGCCGGATTGGTTATACATATAGTTTACAGAAATTTGGTTGTTTTGAGTCAGGTTGTAAGAGAGGTTAGCCATTGCACCCCAAAGAACCTCGTCTGTTGATTTTCTATCAGATACTACGTTATCGTCTGTTAAGCTAGTAACCTCGTCAGAAGCACCTGATAGAGAGTAGAAAGCATTTATACCATTATCATAAGATTTGAATTTTCTTCCATAACTAAAGCTGGCTACATAACCTAATTCACTGCCGAACAATTCAACCTGATCACCAACATTTGCAGAAAAACTTCTGTTTATCGGTGCTGATTTAGTTGTTGGAGACATCTGAGGATCAAAAGATTTCGACAAATTATCTAATAATTGAGCTTTGTCTTTATCCATCCAAGTGTCTTGTAAATAAGGCACATCTAAATCAGGATTGTCAATTACTTGTTGAACTGCATCAGGAATACTTCTTTTACCATCATCAAAGCCCAACCAGTCAGTACCTGAACCGCCGTAAGTCAGCATGTCTTTGCCTGTTGTTTGAGTGTTATATGAAGATGATAAAGAGAAAGAAGCTCTGAATTTGTCAGGGAATGATTTAGTAGCAATATTTACTGCACCACCTGTGAAATCGCCTGGTTTATCAGGAGTTGCAGTTTTAGTAGTTACAATATTTTCGATTAAGTTAGTCGGGAAAAGGTCAAGGTGTACTGAACGTTTGTCAGGATCAGCAGATGGAAGCTGAGCTCCGTTTAACTGTGTAGAAGCATAACGATCACCTAAACCTCTAATATATACGTATTTACCACCATCAGTTGTGGCACCTGTTACTTTTTTGATTGCATCACCTGCGTCGCTAGCTCCCCCCCTTGAGATCTCTTCCGCACCGATTGCATCGCTCATAGCAGTTGCTTTTTGTCTGTCTTTAAGTAAAGCAGCTCCATTGTTTTTAATTGCTTTGGCAGTTACAACAACTGTTTGTGAAGTAGTTGTTTTAGTTACCATAGAGATATTAATAGATTTAGTTTCTCCGGCAGCAACTTTCACATTCGCTACTTCAAATTTTTCAAAACCAACATAAGTACATACTAAAGTATATGTTCCTGGTTTGATATTTTTGATGCGGTATTTACCGCCCATTTTAGAAATTGCGCCTTTTTTTGCATCTTTAAGAAAGACACGTGCGCCAATTAATGGATCACCGTTTTCCTGTTTAACAACATTACCAGTGATTACAGCTTTTTCTTCTGCAGACAACTGAGTCGTTGCTGCAAAAATTGAAACTAAGAAAAGCACTATCAATTTCATGGATGAAATTTTCAAGGCACCCTCCAACAATAAATATAATAACACAAAATATTCGTTCGAAGACTGTAAAAACTTACAGTATGCAAACTTCCCATTTTAGTATGTGCTTGTGATAAAGCTTTTGTTAAACTTATGTTAAACCAATAAATGCAGTTAGGTAAGGCTAAAAAATATTTATTTGGCACTTTTTTTGTCGCATTTCTTATGGTGTATTATATACAATTTAAAACAGGCAAAAAATGGATAAGGAAATCTCAATCATTGATGTGATTAACTATGATCCGGAGCTGGCTCTCAGCATTATTAGGAATGATAAACAAAAGGCCGAAGAGTTGCTCCTGGAAGTAGCTAAGCGCACTATTGACATGGAAGTTGCATGGAATCTTGCTAAATCTGCTTCAGCTTTAGGCATGAATGATTTTGTAGAAGAGGCTTGTAAAATAATTCTCGACATCAATCCTGAATTTTGGTACGCTAGAGAGCTACCAAAGCACGCAAGTGGCTATTATTCTCAAATCAATCAGGATAAATTCTTGGAAAATTGGTTCAAAAACTGGAAACCTAAAGAAAAAACTTTTGTAGAAGTTGGTGCTTTTGATGGTCTGCATTATTCTAATGTTAGAAGATTATCAGAAAAATATGGTTGGGAAGGTTTGTCCATCGAACCTGTTTTCCACAATTTCGAGAAGATGCAGAAAAATTATAAGCAACTCCCTGTTAAGTGTCTAAATATTGCTGTCTCCGACTATGATGGAGAAACTGAAATCAATGTCTCGAGCTATCCTCATTTGCCTGATTGGGGTAGCGACGTTGCTTCTTTGAAAGAAATTGACAAAGAAGTGTGGACAAATAAATATAATGCACAATGGACAAAACAAAAAGTTAAGGTTAAAACTCTAAACACAGTCTTAACAGAAGAAAATTATCAAAATATCGGTTTACTTTGCATAGATACAGAGGGTGCAGATCTTGATGTCCTCAAAGGACTTGATTTAAACAGGTTCCGTCCTGAAATGATAGTTGTAGAATATGGCAAACTAAGACAGCCGATTATAGATTATGTAGTGAAACATAATTATTCTGCTGTTTTTGATAACGGACAGGATATCTTTTTTGCAGCTGTAAATTTCTCCGCATCCAGCACGATAAATTTTGCCGGCAAGGAAAATATTCCGCCTTATGATGAAATTCAAGTTTTCGCTGAATATGATTTAGATAAAGCTTTACATAAAGATAAAAATGATATACATAATATAGTTATTGTTGGTGCTTATGATGGATATGAAATATCCAAAATGCTTCAGACTTATCCGAATGCAAATTTCTATGCATTTGAAGCACATCCTGATCATTATGCAAAACTTAAAAATAACTATAATAATATAGATAGAGTAAAATGTTACCATTTAGCTGTAACAGCTATGCCTGGTGAAATATATGTACACCCTACAAATATTGAAGCAGCTGCATCAACCCTTCCTCTGAAAAATGAAATAGACAAAGAATTAAATGTTGATGCTTCACAAGATCCTTTGAACCAATATCAAATTAATAACTTGCCTAAAATAAAAGTAGCAGCTAATGCACTTGACAATATAACAGAATTAGCAGGATTAGAAATTGATATGCTGTGGATCGATGTGCAGGGTGCAGAGCTAAATGTACTTAAAGGTGCATCGGAAATGCTGAAAAGAACATCTTCGCTTTTCATGGAAATATGGATGACTAAGACTCTTTATCAGGGACAATGTCTTGCTCATGAAATCAGAGATTTTGTAGCAGAGTATGGATTCTATCTCCATGGTATCGGTTTAGATAATCAATTAGCAAATGGAACAGGGAATTCTATTTGGCTTAAAGGTGAAAAGATTAGCCAGATAGAAGTTGAATCTGAGATAATGGAAACAGCAGAAAAAACTCAAATTATAGAATCTGAAGAAGTAGCGGTTAGCGAGATAATGGATAAATTTAATCCGCATTTGTTTGAAGGAGACTTTCTCCCTACAAATATTAATGTTCCGGTTAAAACACTAAATGCTTTAGAACTTTTAAACTATAGACGTTTTGATCTCGCTGCGAAATTAATATATGCAGATTTCAGAGAGAAAAATATAAATTCTGATTTCGGTCAGCAAATATATTCCAACCATATAGAAGTAATAAATAACTACAGAGAATTAGATGCATCCGGTAAAACCGGAATTATGTCATTTTTGCATGATTTCAACAATCTTTTAGATAATGTAAAAGAAAATGGGTATGCTGATAATTCTATTATTCCTATAGACAGGGAAGGTACGCCAATTGATGGTTCGCACAGAGTAGCTGCCTGCGTTTATCATAATGTAGACGTTCCTATGGCAAAGTTCCCTATTATTAGTTATAATTATAGTTATTTCAACTTTCTGCAAGCGAAGTTTCCGCTAGTATATGCAGATGCATGCGCTTATGAATACGCTAAAAGAAAGAAAAATACTTATATCGCAACAGTCTTCCCTTCAGCTGAAGGGAAAAATGATGAACTGATTGCTACTTTAAGCAAATATGGAAAAATTGTTTACCAGAAACACATCTTCCTACAGAAATATGGCCCATTACATCTAATTAGACAGATTTATAGAACTGAGCCGTGGGTGGGTGATTGGAGCAATAATTTCCAGGGTGCACAACACAAAGCTAACATGTGTTTCAGAAAAGCCGGTGCAGTACGTACTTTCTTAATAGAATCTGATTCTACTGAGTATATGAAAAAGTGCAAAGAAGAAGTTCGCGATTTATATGGCATCAGTAATGATTCTGTACATATAAATGATACACATGAAGAAACAATTTTGCTCGCTCAGATTTTGTTCAATGAGAATTCTGTACATTTCTTGAATAATGCAGATTTAAAACATTTCCCTAATTTCTATAGACTTTTAGAAAAATACGAACAAAGATTTAAAAAAGGTGATTTGGATCCGGATGAATTTGCTATCGACGGAAGTGCTATTATGGCTGCTTATGGTATCCGCGAAGCCAGAGATTTAGACTATCTTCATTTTGAAAATGAAGGCGTAAATTTTGGAGCTCCCGGATATATTGATAGTCACAATTTTGAGGCAAAAGTTCATCAGTCAAGTATAGATGATATAGTATGTAATCCACAGAACCACTTCTACTATTACGGAATTAAGTTCGGATCGTTAGATGTGATTAGAGAAATGAAAGCCGCAAGGGGAGAAGCCAAAGATCTTAACGATGTAAATCTGATTGATCAACTTGTTAGTACACCTATGCAGCCAATGCATAAATATAATGCAGGAAGTATTATAGATACTTCTAAAAAAACAAAAGTTGTTGGGCTAATGCCTGCCAGAAACGAAGAAAATATAATTACAAATGCTCTTCGAGCTATGGCAAAAATTACTGATGCTATTGTTTATCTTGATGATAATTCTACTGACTTGACTTTAGAGATAGTAAAATCTTTGAAAGATGAGTGCAATATTGAAACTATTATCACAAAAGATAACTGGTTTAGAGATGAACCTGCCGATAGAAACAGATTACTTGAAGAAGGCAGAAAAATTGGAGGTACCCACTTCCTGGTTCTTGATGCAGATGAGATTATTACTTCCAACGCAATTGAAGATAACAAACTTCGCATCGGAATTATGAAAATGAAGCCGGGTGACGTCCTGATGTTGAACTGGATTCAGCTATGGAGAAGCACCAGCCAATATAGATTCGATAATTCACAATGGACAAATCACTATAAAGATTTTGCATTTTGTGATGATGGTAAATGCTCTTATGAATCCGAGTTTATTCATACAAGAAGAACTCCGGGCAATCTGACCGGTAAAGTTTTCAGAATAAGTGGCTATGAAACAGGTGTTATGCATTTCCAATTTGTAAATTGGAGAAATTTGCTGATAAAACAAGCATGGTATAGAATATTAGAAAAACTGAGAACTCCACAAAAACCGGTAGATGCTATAAATGAACGATATGCTCCAAGCAAAGATGAAACTAATATCAACCTTGAGCAATCTCCGGAGGAATGGTTCAAACATTATGACTTTCTAGATTTATCCGTATATGATAAAGATGAAGTTTGGAGAGAGACGCAAGTTGTCGAATGGTTTAATCAATATGGAACTGAGCCTTTCGCTGATTTGGATATTTGGGATATAGACTGGGGAGTTGGAATAGATATAGATCCAAACCTATATTTGAAACCTGATTCTGAAATTGAAAGAATTACAAATGAAATCAATTCACATATAGAGAGAGGCGATTTAGAAACTGCATATAATTTACTTGATGTATATACTGTGCAGTATCCTGAAGCGCACACACTTTCATTGCTCTTTGCAGAAGTTTGCATAGAAAGAAATGAAATAGATGAAGCACGTAAAGCCCTCGGAAAAGTATTAAAACATCAACCTGCAAATCTTAGAGCATTAAATGCTTTTGCAGTATTGGAATGGAGAGAAGGCAATCCTGAAGAATCTTTGAAATACTTGCTTCAGGCTATAAAGATAAATCCTAATGATGAGATAATAGTTCTTAACATTAGCGATATATTTCTTGCTATAGGAAACAAAGATGATGCTATGGAGATATTGGAAACATACCTTCAACGCAATCCCGGCAATGAGAAAGTTAAAGCGACATTGAAAGAAATTGAAGATGTAGATACATATATTAATGATAGCGAGGAAGCAAAAGCTTTTAAAGTTTCTGCTTTAGTAAGTGTGTATTCTTCTATGAAATACATGCAGACTTGTATGGAGGATCTGACAAGACAAACATTATTCGGAAAAGGTGAATTGGAAATTGTCATCATAGACAGCAATTCTCCGGAAAACGAAATTGATATTATCAGACCGTACTTGGCAAAATATCCTGATCAAATTATCTATGAGAGAACTCAGGATAGAGAAACAATTTATAGAAGCTGGAACAGAGCAATCCAAAAAGCCAGAGGCGAATATCTCACTAATGCAAATACTGATGATGCTCACAGAGTAGATGCCCTTGAACTAATGGCAAAAGCACTTGATGCTAATCCAAATGTTGGGATGGTCTATGCTGATACCTTCCTTACAAATAAAGAAAATGAAAAGTTTGAAGAAACAACTTCTTTAAAAAGATACGATTGGCCGGATTATAATCTGGGAACAATTCTCTCTAATTTTGCTTTTGGCCCACAACCAATGTGGCGTAAATCAGTGCATGAAACTGTAGGCTACTTTGATGATTCTCTGAAAATTGCTGCGGACTACGAATTCTTTATTAAAGTATGTCGCAATTTTGGTGCTACTCACCTTAGAGAAACTCTTGGCTTGTTTTTGCAGAGAGAAGACAGCGTAAGTGGTTCTTCAAACAGAAATGATACCATTAATGAAACTATGAAGGTGCTCAAGCATCACAGAAAAGATGCTGCATTAAAAGAAGTATATCCTGCTCTTACTAATAATAATTCACCTCAAAATATAGCTTATGCTTTCTTTGATTATGCAAATTTGCATATTGAAAGTCCTTATCCGGATTATCAAAGAGCTTTAGAGCTATACGAAGAGTCTATGAAAACAGTGAATCTTGCACCAATGGATTTAACTGAAATACAGGACAAATTCTTCAATAATGCAGGTATAATTTTGGCTGCTTCAGGTCAATATGATAATGCACAGGAATTTTTCGGCAAATCAAAACAAGCAGAAAGCGATTATAACAGCAGGTTACTAATAGAATTAGAAAAAGCCGGGCAAAATGCATTCCCGGTATTATTTAAAATAAGTAAAGTAGATAACCTTGTAATCAGAAATTCAAGAGAAGCTGAAGGTTGCTTATGCGATGAAAACATGGATATTATAGGAATTACTAATTCCAAACATGATTTTTCAGATGTTTATATTGGCAACAATGGAATAGAAATATCAGAGGAAGAAAAAGAAAGAGCAATTAAATGTTTACCTCGAGAAATATATGAAAATGAGTCAAGAGTTTCGGAAGTAGAAAAACCGAAAGTGCCTAGTATTCAGGATTTGACTAGAATAAAAACTAAGAAAAAAATTCTTTATACTATGTTTGGCTGGAACGAATCCGGTGGTGGCACATATATGCCAAGAGCTATGGCAAAATATTTGGCAAAACAGGGATATGAAGTAGCTGTATTTTATGCCGGATTGAATCATCCAAATGAAACAAAACCATATTATTTTGAGAAATCAGAAGATAGTGGAGTAACTTTATATGGAGTTTTCAATAGACCAAGGCCTTTTATCATTGATAATGATCCTGGTTTAGAGATACATGATTCGCAAGTTGCAAAATTATTCAATCAGGTATTGGAAGAATTTGAACCTGATATGATTCATTTCCATAACTTCCTGGGGCTATCTTTCTCCATTGCGGAGATTGCATATAATAAGGGTATACCTTCAGTATATACTCCACATAATTATCATCTGATAGATCCTGCATTATATATGATAAGGGAAGATCTGAAAATTTGGGAAGACACAGAATATTTTAACAATACATTGAATAAAATTGAAAACCTGGAATTGAAAGAAGCATACAGGCAAAGATTTATATATGCGAGCTCAGTGGTAAATAAATTTACTGATTACACTTTGGCAATATCCAGCAGAGTGCGGGAATTACTTATAGACTTCGGATGTTTGCCAAGCAAAATATCAGTAGTCCATCAAATACCGGAATCAGTAGACAGGCTTACAAAATTAGATAAACAATATGACAGTAATACTCCACTGAAATTTGCATTTTTTGGAAGTGTAATTCCTCATAAAGGTGTTCATAAAATTCTTAATGCATCTCATGTTCTTAAACCGGGCTTAGCTGAGTTTTATATTTTTGGTGAGGGTAATAAATTATATATAGAAGAGCTGAAAAAAGCCGATACCTATAATGCTTTCAAATGGATGGGAGCTTATAAACAGGAAAATCTTAGTGAAATAGCTAAAGAGATGGATGCAGCAATAATCCCTAGTATCTGGGAAGAGGGAGCAGGTTTGGTAATATTAGAAGCACAAGCTTTAGGACTTCCGGTTATTGCTTCCAGAATTGGTGGGATACCTGATTTTATTAAGAATAATGAAAATGGGTATTTATATCCTTATAATTCGGAAATGAATCTTGCTTCGATCCTGACTGAGATAATAAGTAAACCAAAATACTTAGAAAATATACGTAAACAATCAATTTCAGATTTAGCATTTAAAGATTTTATGTCCCATATCACAAATGTGTATAAGTTATTGATACAAAAAGACAGACCGAAGTCAAAAGAACTTGATTTTTTGATATAAGATTTGTAAAATGTAAAGTAAAAAAGAGGGTGAAAATAAATTCTACCCTCTTTTTATATGATTTTTCAACAATGTGCATATTCCTACACATTATTTAGAAAAAAATCCTTATATTATAAGGGTTTGTTGCAGGATTGTATATAGATATAAAAAATATCCGGAAAATAATTTAAAAAAGTGTGTAACAAACTTGGCACTAGACTGTCAGTTATTTAAGATCATTATAGAAATACTTATATATATTATTTATTATATTTTTGGAGGACATTATGAGGAAAAATTTACTTATTACCCTCGTATTATGCCTTAGTTTCTTATTTGCAGTACCGCAGGAAGGTATGGCTAATACAAAAGAACTAAAAAAGAAAATCTACAAGCAAAGGGTTAAAGACCTTAAACTTGGAAAAGGGCAGATGGGGCGAAAATTTATCGTTGCTATTCCGCCAAATGAAACTGCTTCATTCGGCTGGAGTGATTCAGCAATGGAAGTTTACGTAGCCGGTGCTAACGATACGGAACTGGAATTAAATATTCTAGGTTCAACTAAAAAAGAAAAACTAAGAGCCGGTGAAGTTATCATTATTGATGAATCCATGGGGCTAACTAAAAGTGCTGCCGAAATTCGTGAACCATTTACACGAACAAATAAAACAGTGACAATCAAAGCAGATCGTCCTGTTTCTGTTTATGTGATGAATTCGAAAAATACAACATCTGATGGTTATATGGCTATACCAGTAGATTCATGGCAAAATGAATATATGCACTGTTCATATTATGATAATTTCGAAAGTTCTACAAACAAGTTTGCCACTGGTTTTCTTGTTCTTGGTTCTGAAGATAAAACAACAGTTAATGTTAAAGTTAGAGGTTTTGGTAGCTCTGCAATTGCTACTCTTAAAGGTAGATCAGAATCAATTGGTAGCGAATTCAGTTTTAGAATTGACGAAGGTGAAGTTTATCAGGTTGAAACAGATGGTTTAACACAAGGTGAATTTGACATTAGTGGTACTTCTGTAACTGCTAATAAACCAATTGCAATAGTTTCTTACCACTGGAGAGCAGTAATTCCTATCTTTACTCCTAGCTCTCGTGACCACTTATGTGCTATGCCAATGCCTGTTGCGACATGGGGTCAAAATTATGCTTCTATCGCATTAGAAAGAGGAGGCTCTAAAAAAGGTGACTTGTTTAGAGTAATGGCTGCTGAGCCGAACACTAAATATTCAGTTAGATGGTATGATTTTGAAACAAAAGAATTGATCAATACTAAATCAGGTGATTTAGAAAAAAAAGGTGACTGGGAAGAAATATCTTCTGTTTTGAGTGCTACTGCTGCTGCAAGATCTATCACAGGTACTTCTGTATTTGAAGCTAATAAACCTGTATTTATTATGCAATATTCGTACTCTGCTTCTTGGGATAATTCACAATATGATCCTTTTATGTGGCCAATAACTGCTGTGGAACAGTATATACCAAGTACAATTGTTCAGGCTCCAAGTAATAAATCATTTGCAGAAAACTATATCAATATTATAGCTTTACATGATACTACTGATATCGAAAAAGCAGGTTTGAAATCTTTAGCTTTTGATGGTACTAGAATCGTTGATAAAGTTCCTTCTTTTACCTCAAACCAAATCCCTGGAACTAACTTATATTGGGCTAGTTTTCCTATTTCTCCAGGACCTCACAAAATTGATGGTGACGGAGATGCTACTTTTGGTGGCTATATCTATGGATTTAAATCTGTGGATTCATATGGCTGGCCTGCAGCTATGGCTTTGAGAAACTTATCTGAAACTGATACTATTCCTCCAAAATTGACTGTTGAAGGTGAATGTGGTGAATGGGTAGTTCATGTAACAGAATTAGAAGTTGATCCAAATCTTGATGCAGATCCTCGTCAGGTTGATTCTGAAGTATGGACTGAACCTGCTGTAATTATTGATGATTCTACAGCAAGTGATGGAACACGCTATGTTTCTTACAATATGATGCCTGTTGTACAATCAGATGCTACAGGTGCAGAAATTGAATGGGAATATGGCCCTCATAATGATTATTACTTTGCTTTGAAAGTTGAAGATAAATTTAAAGATGCAAAATGTTATTTCTATGTTGCAGATGATGAAAGTAATATTACAATTGATTCTGTAGAATATTTTGCTGCAGAACTTGAATTAGTTTCACCTGATTCAATTGCTTTTAACAGATGCCAAATTATGGAAGATCACTTCCTCGATGTAACATTCAGAAACTCAGGTAATGGTCCTATTCAATTAGGTAACATGGAAGTATTGGTTAATGATTATTACAGCATAGTTCCTGGAGAAGGTGACTATGGTAAAACTGAATTAATGGTTAATGAAGAAATGACTCTAAGACTTCAATATTCTCCAACTGAAGAAATTGAGAATAAAGACTTCTTCGATATAGATACAATTCAAATTGAAACAGACTGTTTGGACTTTACATGGGAAATTACAGGTCAAGGTGTAACTCCTAAGATTAGAGTTGAAGACTGGACTATTGACTATCCTATATTCCCTGGTAATGTGGAAGAAAAAACAAGTGGTTTAACAATAGAAAACCCAGGTTCTGCTCCATTGAACGTAACTGCTCATTATTTTACTAAAGGTATTTCTGAGTTTAGTTATCAGCCAACTGAAGTTCAGTTTACAATTGCTCCAAAAATGTTTAATGATAATAATCCTAATGCCTGGAAAAAGGTTGTTAAAAAAGAAATCTTTGCTCCTAATTCAGTAGGTACTTACTTGGATACATTGATTTTCTCAAGTAATGCTTTTGACCCTGAAGGAAATGATGATTCATTATCAATTTGGAAAGCATTCTCTACAATGGGCGATGTAACTCTTTCTTCTTTTGATTTTGATATGCAACACTTAAAATTGAAATCAGACGGTACTGTAACTGTAACTAATACAGGTACTGAAGCTGTAATGATTACAAAATTAAGATTCCAGACTCCAACTGATACAAAAACAAATAACTTTAAATTTGTAGATAACGGTAATAACTTTGTATCTGAACTCGTATTTGCTGATGGTGATGTTGAATTGCAAGCGAAAAACGATGGTGATACTGATGAAGCAACATTCAATGTAGCATTCATTCCTGTGGATGAACTGGCAATGGAAGTTGAAATTATTGCAGACTACTATACTGTAACTGACGTAAATAAAGCAAATCAAGAAGCGCTTGGTTTCTTAAGAGGTCAAGGTACTTTACCAAATGTTGAAGTAACTGAAGCTACATTTGCTAAAACAGGTCCGGTTGCAGACATTAATACTGCTGAAACAAAATCAATTTATGTTAAAAACTCTGATGACTTCGAAGACTTACTAGTTGAAGCTATCACAATTGACCCAATTTTTGTGAATGATTTCATTCCAGTACAAATTGATGGTCAACCGTATGATGCGAATATGTTCCCATTAACAGTTCCTGCTAATGGTCAAGTTGAAGTTGTGTATGCTTTTGCACCACCTAACGTAAAACCGGGTCTTCAAATCGATCCTATCGATCCAACAAATGGTTTTGTATACTTTACTAACATCATTGTAAAATCTAACCACGTTGAAGGTTCCGGCGCACCAGGTTACAATATGGTTTATGAAGATTTTGTACAAAATGACTTAGATCCTAATACTGATCAAGGTTTCTTGAAAGGTTATGTAGTTGAAGGTGATGCATCTGTAGTTGGTATCAATTATGGTGAAACTATGCGATGCGATGCTGTTACAGGTAATGTAAGACTTAATAACTTGTCTCAGTCTCAGGTACTAGTAATCAAAGACATTGTAATTACTGATGATGATGAAGGTGTATTTGTAATACCTAACAAAGCTGCTTTGATTGATTCTGAAATTCCAATTGGTGAAAGTGTAAATTGCGAAGTAGTATTTGATCCAACAGCTGTTGAGAGATCAGTTTATGAAGCTGCTCCAAACATGACACTGGATTTTGCGGCAACTGTACATATGGTTTATGAGTTTAAAGGAAACATGGTTTCTAAAGAAACTGAAGTTCAAAACTTGACAGCTTCTGCAAGAATACTTAATGTTGATATTTCTCAAAAAATTGAAACTAAAGTAGGTGCAGAAACTAGAGAAGTTCCTATTCAACCAGGTATGTTCTCTTACAATATTGGTGGAAACGCTCCACATTACACTAACTACTTTATGATTTCTATAGATGATGTTAATGATTGGGATGACTTAAATATCAAATCATTAAGCATTTCTTACAAATACAAAAAAGAATGGATGGGCTTAGTAGAAGGTAAACCATTTTCACTTAATGCAATACCTGGCTTCGATGTAGTGAAAACAGGTACAGTAGAAGAAGGTGAATACTTCATTGATACTTACAAAATCAGTACAAATAGTCCTACTACATTCTTAAATTACAGTGGAACAACTGCTGCAATGTTGAATCCTTACTTCTTGCTTTATTTAAGTGGTGACACTAAATATACGCCGGAAATTACAAACATAACATTCGATACAAGAGATGAATGTATTACGTATACAGCTTCAACTGAAGAAATTCCTTTGGTTAACTGTATCCAGGATATCAACTTGATTAGCTCTTCAGGTGCTTCTAACTTAGCTCCAACTTTGGCTCCAAACCCAGTTGTGACTAGCAAAGCGCAAGTAACTTATGGAGTAGCTTTGAATGCACAAGCTTCATTGAAATTATACAATGAAGAAGGTAAAGTTGTTAAAGTTATCGTGGACGGTTATCAAAATGCAGGTACTCATACAGTAGATGTAAATACTGATGATTTACCAAATGGCGTTTACATTATGAGATTAGAACAAAATACTTTCGTTGGTGAAGGTAGCATGGTTATATCAAAATAAGATAATCTAATCATAGATATTATTTAAGAGGCTGCCAATAGGCAGTCTCTTTTTTTTATATAACGCTATTTTAAGGAGATATTACGGACCGATGGTAAACAGAGTGAGGATACACTGTTAAAATCAATTGTAGGCTTTCTAAAATAAGAAAAGAGATGCAATTATATTACAATCTGGAAAGGCTGTAAGCAATATTTTATTTAATCGACTTGACGCAAATACAAAAAAGCCTTAACGCTTTGATTTATCAAGCATTAAGGCTTTTGTCAAGTACAGAAGGAGGGACTCGAACCCTCACGGCTTTAAGGGCCACTGGATTTTGAGTCCAGCGCGTCTACCAGTTCCGCCACTTCTGCAAGGCTGTGGGCGAGGAGAGAGTCGAACTCCCGACCCCCTGCTTGTAAGGCAGGTGCTCTAGACCAACTGAGCTACTCGCCCTTGCATTTTAATTGAGAACAAACATACGAAAATTCTTTATTTAAGTCAAATACTTTTTTATTGATTTATTTAAAGAACATTATGTTTGTCACCTCTTGTTTAAGAGGAATGCAATATAAGCTTAAGTTCTGAAATATCCAAATAAAATTAGTATTTCTCTACTCTTTTTATCTGAGGTAATTCGTTTAGAATAAGTCTTTCTATACCGGCTCTGAGAGTCATCATATGTAAAGGACAGTCTTTACAGGCACCTAACAAATCGAGAACCAATGTACCATTATGTTCTTCAAAATCAACAAAAGCGACATCGCCCCCATCTTCTTGCAAATAGGGGCGAATATCTTTAAGAATAGCTTCTACTTTATCTTGAATTACTCTTTTATCTTCTTGCATATTAATACTAAATATTAATTTTTAAGCCTGCATCATTAGATTTACTATGGTTAAGTTTTCTAACTTTATTTATTAGAGTACGTGTAATATCTTTGATAATTTTACCTTGCTCTCCTGATTCATCAGATAGAACAAAAGGCTTACCACCGTCATTGCCTTCGCGCATGCCGATATTAAGAGGTATTTGACCAAGAAGATCAGAATTCGTTTCGTCTGCAACTGCTTGGCCACCACCTTCGCCAAAGATAAAATATTTCTTATCCGGCATATCCGGTGGAATAAAGTAACTCATATTTTCGACAATACCTATAATATCTACATCAACTTTTTTGAACATTGTAATACTTCTTCTTACATCAGCCAAAGCGATTTCCTGAGGTGTAGTAACAATTACAGCTCCTGTTAAAGGAATTTTTTGAGTCAAAGTAAGCTGAATGTCACCGGTTCCCGGAGGCAAGTCAAAAATTAAATAATCTAATTCACCCCAATCTACTTGTTCGAAAAGCATAGAAAAATATCCAGCTAATAAAGGGCCTCTTACGATTGCAGCATCATCCCGGTTCATTACAAATCCCATAGATGCCACTTTAACTCCATATTGCTCTGAAGGATAAGCTTTTGTTGACCCATCAGGCATTTGCACAGCTTCTAATTGTCTTCCGTTAAGACCATACATTGTTGGTTGGCTTGGGCCGTAGACATCACCGTCTAAAATTCCTACTTTTGCGCCGGTAAGTGATAATGCAGCAGCTAAGTTTGAAGATACAGATGATTTACCTACTCCACCTTTGCCTGAAGCTACAGCAATAATGTTTTTTACTCCCGGTAAGATATTTTTATTTTTCTGGATACCTTTTTCACCTACGTAAACTTCTAAAATGACGTCTGGTGCAATTTCTTTTATTGCATCAGCGCAGATCTTATTAATTTCTTCGGCAATAGTATGAATCGGTTGGATTAGTTCTAAGTATAACTTTACTATATTGCCTTCAATAATCACATTATTGATAGCATTTAATTCTTGGAAAGAAAGACCTAATCCAGGGTCTTTTAGCTTTCCTATAACTTCTTTTATCTGAGTTTGATTGAGACTCATGATATATCCTTGATATAATTGAGTAAACCTTAATAGGATAAAAACGAACCTATTTAAATATTGTTATGCAAAGATATTTTATTATATCTGTAAAAGCAAAAAAATATCTATAAATTAAGTTGAGAAAAGAAGGAAAAATATAATTTTTTTTTGTAACCAAATTGCTACTTGAGGTGTTTACTAAGAAGAAGTATATAAAACGTATAACTTGACTAAAAGTTCAAAAAAATATATTCATCTTTCAAAAAAAATTTGTAATACGGCGCAATTGCTTGTAACTTTGTCTAATTCGTATAATAGAATAAAAATCTTTACTGTTAATATTATGTTAAATACTATTCGTGGAGCACTGTGATGAAAAAATTATTATCACTTCTTGTGCTGATTGCTGTAGCACCATTTGTACTTAAAGCTGAAGTACAACAAACAATGGAACAGCAAATGGAAAAAGCACTTACTTTCAAAGGGGTTGAGCAGATGATTGAAACTCCTTTATTTGATGAGACTGCGCCTTTTGTTGCGTCTGATCATTTAAACTTTTCAAAAAATGTACAGGATACTACTCTTCTGTTCTACGTTCTAAGTCCGCTTACTGAGTATAGCGCAACTTCGAACCAAATTACTTACGAACCAATTTCTCAGACTGTATCAGTATTAAGAGCAATGAATGCAAGATACGCTGAAGGAGCAAGTGGATTTTTGACAGTTTTGAGCTCTAATGACTTTGGTGATACTTGGTCTTCTAGAGTTTTACTTGAAGATAACGAATCTACTTTTCCATTGTGGTCTACTTTAACTACATTCAATAGAAATAATACTACTGATCCAAGTGAGTTAGAACATATTGCTATTTACCGTACTCAAACTTTTAATCCATCTACATCAACTTATCCTTTGAATGATGGTGTGATTATCAATATGTCAAATCCTGACTATAATGAAGTATTCCCTGTTTCTGATCCTGAAGATAACAACGATCAGGGCGGTTACTCATTCACTGTAGGTAGAGTTTCTTCTTACCAAAGTGCAAATGATGGTTTTGCTTATATGGCTGATTACGGCATGCCTGCAAATGATATTGAATTTCAAGCTGGTCCTGCATATTTTGCATCATTCAGTCTTGAAGATGAAGATATCGATGCAAGTTTAATGCTTCCTAACTACACAGAAAATGAAATCACTTATTGGGGTGATTCAAAAGGTTCTTTAACTGTATCAGGAAACTTCTTAGATACAGATGAAGATGGTAATATTTATTTATTTACTCTTAATCACCACAATCCAAATCACCCGCAAAATGGTCAAGATCCTAAAGACAGAACAAGAACTCCTGCCTTTATGAAATCAACTGATGGCGGTCAAACTTGGTCTAACTGGATTACATTCCCTACAACTAGAGTAATTGACTTTCTAGAAGCTAATGGCCAGGATAAATCAGAAGGTTATTATGCTTTTGGTGGCAGCTTACCTTATGAAAACTTTGGTTTTGCTGTAACCGGAGAAGATAAATTTACTGTAATATTGCCTATACAAATTCTTACTTCTTCTGAAACTGTAAAAATAGTTTTGACTGATTTATCTTATGATTCAGGTACTTGGTTAGATCCTGTAATCGTTCATGAATTGCCAAGATCTTTCAGAATTCCTAGTTTCTTAGAATCAGATGATGTGACTCCTACAGATTCAATTGACTATGGCTATGGTAACAATCTTGAATTGCAATTAGCAAAAGTTGTAGATTCAGATGATTTAGTTCTAAAGTTTGTACAAGCAACTCACATGGTATCTTTAGGTAAAACTTACAATATCAAATACTATGATGGTCAACAAGCACAATATGAAGAAATAGACAGTCTTGAAAATATTGGTATCTATGGTACTGCAAAAATAAATGGTACATGGTCAGGAAAAATTATTCCTATAGTTGATGAAGATTACAGAAACGAACGTCACTCCTTTATTCCTGCTGTAGTACCTTCATTGGAACGTGTTCCTATGACTTATGGTTTAGCATTAGGTTCTGTTGAAAGTTATTACCGTTATGGTTATACTGAAGGTATGTTTGACTTATGTCCACGCTGGTATCACTATACAGTTTATGGCAACTTTAACTTCAAAGAAAGAATTGATCCCGATGATGTAGAAGATAACTTGACAGAAGCAGATGTAAACATGAATGTTTATCCAAACCCTGCAACAGCTGATGCTTATATCGAATATAATGCAGGAAATCAAAATGTTCGCATGGAAATATACGATGTAATGGGTAACAAAGTAATGACTGTAGTTCCTGAACAAGTACAAACTGCTGGTTTAAGAACTGCTTCTATCAATGTATCAGAACTTTCAAATGGCACTTATTATGTACATTTGACAGTAGGTAACGAAACATTTACTAAAACTCTTAATGTAGTTCGTTAATTAGTATTAGTAAAAAAAAAGTTAAGAAAAGGCGAAGTGTTTGACACTTCGTCTTTTTTTTTTCCATAATAATATGTATATTTACTAAGCGAATAGTTAAGGTAAAGATAATAAGTGTTAGCTTACTAATTATGAGGTATTGTTATGAAAAAACTACTTTCACTTTTAGTGCTTTTTGCTGTATCTCCGTATGTTCTCAATGCAGAAATTCATGAGACAATGGAAGATCAAGAGAGAAAAGCATTAACTTTCAAAGGGGTGGAGCAAATAGCTGAAACTCCATTATTTGAGGGAACAACTCCATTTGTTGCTTCAGATCATTTAAATTTTTCTAAAAAAACACAACAGGATACTACAAATCTGTTCTACGTTCTAAGTCCGCTTACAGAGTATAGTGCGACTACGAACCAAATAACTTACGAACCAATTTCTCAGACTGTATCAGTATTAAGAGCAATGAATGCAAGATACGCTGAAGGTGCAAGCGGATTTTTATCAATCCTAAGCTCTAATGACTTCGGTGATACTTGGTCTACAAGAAATTTGATGGAAGATAATGAAACTACTTTTCCACTTTGGTCAACTTTAACTACTTTTAATAGAAATAATACAACTGATCCTACTCAGTTAGAGCATATAGCTATTTATAGAACTCAAACTTTCAATCCATCTACATCAACTTATCCTTTGAATGATGGTGTGATTATCAATATGTCAAACCCTGACTATAATGAAGTATTTCCTGTTTCTGATCCTGAAGATAACAACGATCAGGGCGGATATGCATTCACTGTAGGTAGAGTTGTTTCTTATCAAAGTACAGAAGATGGTTATGCTTATATGTCTGGTTACGGTATGCCTGCTAATGATATCGAATTCCAGGCTGGTCCGGCTTATTTTGCATCATTCAGTCTAGAAGACGAAGATATTGATGCGAGCTTGATGCTACCTAACTTTACTGAGAATGATATTACATATTGGGCTGATTCAAAAGGTTCTTTAACTGTATCCGGTGACTTCATGGATACAGATGAAAATGGTAATATCTACTTGTTTACTCTTAACCACTTGAGTCCAAATCACCCGCAAAATGGTCAAGATCCTAAAGACAGAACAAGAACTCCCGCCTTTATGAAATCATCTGATGGCGGTCAAACTTGGACAAATTGGATCACTTTCCCTACAACTAGAGTAATTGATTTTCTAGAAGCTAATGGCCAGGATAAATCAGAAGGTTATTATGCTTTTGGTGGTAGCTTACCTTATGAAAACTTTGGTTTTGCTGTAACCGGAGAAGATAAATTTACTGTAATATTGCCTATTCAAATTATTACTTCTTCTGAAAGTGTTAAAATAGTTTTGACTGATTTATCTTATGATTCAGGCACTTGGTTGGATCCGGTAATCATCCATGAATTGCCAAGATCTTTCAGAATTCCTAGTTTCTTAGAATCAGACGATGTGACTCCTACAGATTCAATTGATTATGGTTTTGGTAATAATCTTGAATTGCAATTAGCAAAAGTTGTAGATTCAGGTGATTTAGTTCTAAAGTTTGTACAAGCAACTCACATGGTATCTTTAGATAGCACTTACTATATCAAATACTATGATGGTCAGCAAGCTCAGTACGAAGAAATAGATAGCCTTGAAAATATTGGTATTTATGGTACAGCAAAAATTAATGGTGCATGGTCAGGAAAAATTATTCCTATAGTTGACGAAGATTACAGAAACGAACGTCACTCATTTATTCCAGCGGTTGTTCCTTCTCTTGAAAAAGTTCCTATGACTTATGGTCTAGCAACAGGTTCAATTGAAACATATTACCGTTATGGCTATACTGCTGGTATGTTTGACTTGTGTCCTTACTGGTATCACTATACTATTTATGGTAACTTTGATTTTAAAGATACTGTTTTAAGTGTAGAAGATAAGATAACAGAAACAGATGTAAACATGAAAGTTTATCCAAACCCTGCAACAACTGAAGCATATGTTGAATACAATGCAGTTAATCAAAATGTTCGCATGGAAATCTATGATGTAATGGGTAACAAAGTGATGGCAGTTGTTCCTGAACAAATTCAAGCTGCTGGTTTGAGAACTGCTTCAATCGATGTTACTAATCTTTCAAATGGTACTTATTATATCCATTTGACAGTAGGTAACGAAACATTTACTAAAACACTTAACGTTGTTCGTTAATAGCTTTTAGAAAATAAATTTTTAAAAAAGCGGAGTGTATAACACTTTGCTTTTTTTATTTATAGAAAACATGTAAATTAAAAAAGGAATAGTATAAATAATGATATTGAAAAAATAATTAAAGAGTAAACAAAATGAAAACTAAAGTATTTATAATATTGGTGCTGTTTTTAGTGCCATTTATGATGTTTGCGAAAAATAATTCAGATAAAACTTCAGAATATGGCAGCGATACAACCCGACTCTTTTATGTATCAGCTCCTTATAAGAGTTATTCTCCAAATGCTAAAAATATTATCTATGATCCATCAACGCATATTCTATCTGCACTATTTGTAATTAATGAGAATGATGATGATTATAGGAGAGGTGAAATTCTGGTTTGGAGTAGTGTTTATGGAGGTGGATTGGAGAATATTACATCAACTGTGTTTAAAAGCGAGTATGATTTGCCTTATAACGTTACTTTTGCTACTGTCAATGCAGAAAGTTTAACTGGTTTGTCTGAACTAGAATACTTCGTAGGATTTGACTTAGATCATTATAATGAAGTTGATTCTACTTACAGTAAAATTGATACATCGACTTTTCAAATTTCAGAAACTTTCTATGACACCAGTATTGATTTAAAAACTCCAATAGATAATAATGAGGATGATTTATATATATTTAATCCCGGTAGCATTGTTTCTACAAACGATAATTTGTATATGTATAACACCGCATCTATAAATGAGAATAAGGATGGACAGTTAGGACCAGTGTACTTTTTTTCGCTTAACAAGGATAGCAAAGAAATAGAAGAAAGTAAAATACTTCCAAATTTTGGAGAAGACAAAATCACATATTGGGGTGATGATAAAACTGCAAACACAAACTCCAGAAACTATATGGATACAGATCAGGACGGTAACTTATATCTATTCGCTGTGAATTATTTACAACCAAACCACCCAATAAATGGCGTAAATCCTATTGATAGAATGCGCACTCCTGCATTTATGAAATCTACTGATGGTGGAAAGACCTGGTCGGACTGGATTAAATTTCCCAATCAAAAACTCATAGATTTTGCAAATCATAATGGCCAGGATCCTAATAAAGAGTTTAAACCTTTCGGAGATAAAACACTCTTACGAAGCTTCGGATTTGCAGTGAGAAGTGTAGATAAATTTACTGCAGTGTTACCTGTTAAAATCAATACAACAGATGGTTCAGAAGTATATTTTGTAGATTTTTCTTATGATAAAGGCGAATGGCAAGATCTTCAAGTTGTACATAAACTGCCTATGCCATATAAGTTGCCAAGCTTAGTTCAGGCTTCAGACAATGTCTTAATAGATTCTCTAGTTTATGGAGATAGAGATAATCTGGAAATTGAATTAGCTAATGTAGAGGGATCAGAGGATTTAGTTCTAAAATTTGTACAAGCTACCCATAATATTAAATTAGATTCGACTTATAAAGTAAAATCTTTTGATGGAGAAAAAGCAGTATATATAGACATTGATAGTCTGCCTAATATTGGTATTTATGCAACATCAAAGTCCGGAGAACAGTGGACTAGTGTGTATCCTGAAATTGATGATGAGCAAAGAAACGAATGTTTTTCTCACATTCCGGATGTAGTTCCTGATGATAATGTTTTATCAGACCAGAAATATTATATTTTTCCTATGACTTATTTACTAAGTATTGTACCAATCGAATCATATTACCGTTATAATTATGACACAAGAATGCGAGATGTTTGTAAGGATGATCCTAGGTATATTTATCTTAAATCTCTAGCTCCTGTATCTGTTGAAGAAGATATTAATAAAGAAATTTCAGATGTCGCATTAATTATTTATCCAAATCCTGCTTCTACAAAGGCATTCATTGAGTACAGAGGTGTGAATTCCATTACATCAAATATCGAAATATTTGATGTAATGGGTAACAAAGTAATGGTTATAGAGCCTGAGAAATATCAAACATCAGATAATAATATGATTGATTTGGACTTGGGAGAGCTAGCTAACGGTACTTATTATATCCATTTGACAGTAGGTAACGAAACATTTACTAAAACTCTTAACGTTGTTCGTTAATAGCTTTTAGAAAATAAATTCTTAAAAAAAGCGGAGTGTATAACACTTCGCTTTTTTTATTTATAGAAAACATGTAAATTAAAAAAGGAATAGTATAAATAATGATATTGAAAAAATAATTAAAGAGTAAACAAAATGAAAACTAAAGTATTTATAATATTGGTGCTGTTTTTAGTGCCATTTATGATGTCTGCGAAAAATAATTCAGATAAAACTTCAGAATATGGCAGCGATACAACCCGACTCTTTTATGTATCAGCTCCTTATAAGAGTTATTCTCCAAATGCTAAAAATATTATCTATGATCCATCAACGCATATTATATCTGCACTATTTGTAATTAATGAGAATGATGATGATTATAGGAGAGGTGAAATTCTGGTTTGGAGTAGTGTTTATGGAGGTGGATTGGAGAATATTACATCAACTGTGTTTAAAAGCGAGTATGATTTGCCTTATAACGTTACTTTTGCTACTGTCAATGCAGAAAGTTTAACTGGTTTGTCTGAACTAGAATACTTCGTAGGATTTGACTTAGATCATTATAATGAAGTTGATTCTACTTACAGTAAAATTGATACATCGACTTTTCAAATTTCAGAAACTTTCTATGACACCAGTATTGATTTAAAGACTCCGATAGATAATAATGATGATGTATTATATAGATTTAATCCAGGTAGCATTGTTTCTACTAACAGCAATTTGTATATGTATAATACCGCATCTATAAATAAGAATAAGGATGGACAGATAGGGCCGGTATATTTCGCTTCGATTAACAAGGATAGCAAAGAAATAGAAGAAAGTAAAATACTTCCAAATTTTGAAGAGGACAAAATTACATATTGGGGTGATGATAAAACTGCAAACACAAACTCCAGAAACTATATGGATACAGATCAGGACGGTAACTTATATCTATTCGCTGTGAATTATTTACAACCAAACCACCCAATAAATGGCGTAAATTCTATTGATAGAATGCGCACTCCTGCATTTATGAAATCTACAGATGGTGGAAAGACCTGGTCGGACTGGATTAAATTTCCCAATCAAAAACTCATAGATTTTGCAAATCATAATGGCCAGGATCCTAATAAAGAGTTTAAACCTTTCGGAGATACAATACTCTTAAGAAGCTTCGGATTTGCAGTGAGAAGTGTAGATAAATTTACTGCAGTGTTACCTGTTAAAATCAATACAACAGATGGTTCAGAAGTATATTTTGTAGATTTTTCTTATGATAAAGGCGAATGGCAAGATCTTCAAGTTGTACATAAACTGCCTATGCCATATAAGTTGCCAAGCTTAGTTCAGGCTTCAGACAATGTCTTAATAGATTCTCTAGTTTATGGAGATAGAGATAATCTGGAAATTGAATTAGCGAATGTAGAGGGATCAGAGGATTTAGTTCTAAAATTTGTACAAGCTACCCATAATATTAAATTAGATTCGACTTATAAAGTAAAATCTTATGACGGAGAAAAAGCAGTATATATAGACATTGATAGTCTACCAAATATTGGTATTTATGCAACATCAAAGTCCGGAGAACAGTGGACTAGTGTGTATCCTGAAATTGATGATGAGCAAAGAAACGAATGTTTTTCTCACATTCCGGATGTAGTTCCTGATGATAATGTTTTATCAGACCAGAAATATTATATTTTTCCTATGACTTATTTACTAAGTATTGTACCAATCGAATCATATTACCGTTATAATTATGACACAAGAATGCGAGATATTTGCAAAGATGATCCTAGGTATATTTATCTTAAATCTCTAGCTCCTGTATCTGTTGAAGAAGATATTAATAAAGAAATTTCAGATGTCGCATTAATTATTTATCCAAATCCTGCTTCTACAAAGGCATTCATTGAGTACAGAGGTGTGAATTCCATTACAAATATCGAAATATTTGATGTAATGGGTAACAAAGTAATGGTTATAGAGCCTGAGAAATATCAAACATCAGATAATAATATGATTGATTTGGACTTGGGAGAGCTAGCTAACGGTACTTATTATATCCATTTGACAGTAGGTAACGAAACATTTACTAAAACACTTAACGTTGTTCGTTAAGATATTTTAGAAAATAGATACTTTTAAAAAAGCGGAGTGAATAACACTTCGCTTTTTTTATTTGTATATTCTTTTGTATATTATTTTGCCGCAAAAGTGGTGTGAAAATATAAAAGAGGTATTGCAATGCAAAACAAAATCTATTGCCCGGGTGAAACAGTCTATGATATTATGTTCAAAGATAATATTGCTTTCAATTCAGTGCCCGGAGGATCTATGCTAAATGCCTCTGTTTCTATGGGAAGACTAGGTTTGCCGGTCTATTTTATCAGTGAATACGGTACTGATAAAATTGGTAGGACAGTGGATTCATTTCTAAAAGATAATGGTATCAATACTGATTATGTCAGACGCTATTCTGATGGAAAAACTGCTCTGGCAATTGCATTTTTAGATGAAAATAATAATGCAAGATATGACTTCTATAAAATATTTCCTCAAGAAAGAATAATTACCCAAAATATTGAATTTAAAAAGAATGATATACTGCTGTTTGGTTCATCTTATTCAGTTTCACAGCTTTTGAGAGACCAACTGGTAAGTTTAATCACAAAAGCAAAAGGAGCGGGAGCTATAATCCTTTATGACCCTAATTTCCGCAAAGCTTACCTTAAAGACATGGACATAATAAAAGATTTTATAATAGAAAATATGCAGCTTGCTGATATCGTAAAAGGATCTGATGAGGATTTTAAAATAATCTTTGGTACTAAATCTTCAAAATCCACTTATGACATTATAAGCCAATACTGTTCCAACTTCATATATACAAAAGGGAAGGATGAAGTAGATTTGCATACTGAGAAACTTCATGCTTCTTATCCTGTACCCAATATCGTTCCTGTAAGTACAATAGGAGCAGGAGATAACTTCAATGTAGGCGTGATTTACAGCATTTATAATAATGAAGGCATAAACAAAGATACTCTGCCACATTTGGATGAAAAATTCTGGGATATGATTATTGATAATGCAATTAGTTTTGCTATAGATGTATGCCAGAATTCAGATAATTATATCAGCAATAGCATCGTTGATAAGTATGCTTTGAATCTTGCAGAATTAGCAAAAGAGTAGATGTATCATATAAAAAAGTAGAACATAAATATTATGCTCTACTTTTATAATTTTTGTCCCAAATCCCTAATACAAACTTGCGTTTGTGGCAAAAATAAGCTAGCTGTTTGTATAAAAATTTCCCTATTTAATATAATTTAGCCATATAAAATATAATAATAATACAGTCAACACTCCGTTATTTTTAGAGAAAAATTGTATCAATAATCCATAAACCCTTATTTTCCTCAGAACTTCTTTAATTGGATTTGTTTACTCAGCTTAAACATTGGATGATGATTGGAAGTAAAGCGTTCTTTTTTCTTTTTCTTTGGTTTCCGTTTCTTTTGCTTTTTTATCGCAAAAAAAAGAAAAAGAAATGGAAAATGTAACACCAATCAATTATCTAAATTACCAGTAAAAGAAAGTCTTCTCGCCCTTACAGGGCTCTGTTTTGTCAACACTTGCAAGCGTCCCATGGCGTTGCCATGGTCTATAATCTATCAGCCTTTCAGGCTGAAAAAAGATTATTATTGTTATCCATAATACGACTGATGGAAATAGCCAAAATAATTTTATTAAGAGAATTATATTGACCTTTGTGTTAGAAATATTATGGGTTTGTAACCACAAAACTTGTTATTTGTTATAGTTATTTGACACTTTAATAGTTGCTTTCTTGTAATTAGTTAGATGAAATTTGCCATTAGGCAATGTTATATTATCAAATCAGTCCAACGGCGTAAGGTCATGCATCTCGACAAGCTCGATAACCGCGAGCTAAGAAAAAGTTTTTCCTGAGCATCGTCGAAGGGATAAATAGCCTGCTGCACATAAAAAGATTTTCTTGCTTAGAATGATAGCAGTTCACATTTGTACTACAGGTGTTAACCAATAATTTATTTTCTAATGAGATAATTTTCGATTATTTAATTAAATCAAGGAATTCCTGCTCAGATAAAATAGTTACTCCCAGATCCTGTGCTTTTTTAAATTTAGAACCGGGATTTGTTCCAACAACAACATAAGAAGTCTTTTTACTGACGCTTTTTGTTTCTTTACCACCCAGTAAAATTGCTTTTTTAGCTGCTTCTTTTCGACTCATTGATTCCAGCTCTCCTGTAAAGACAAAAGTTTCTCCATTAAACTTTTGCTCTGCTGTGTTTTCTTCTTCTTCCAATTCAAACTGAAGTCCTGAATTTTGTAGTTTCTTTACTATTTCCATTTCAGCTTCATTAGAGAAGAATTCAAGAATAGAGTCCGCCATTTTATTGCCTATCTCGTTGACGGATATTAAAGTGTCTCTATCAGCTTCTGTAAGCTTGTCTAAGCTTTTAAAATGCTTTGCTAGTATCTTTGCTCCACCTTCACCGATAAAGCGAATACCAAGCGCATATAGCACATTTGCAAAACTTCTTTCTTTTGACTTTTCTATATTTTCAAAAAGATTGTTAACGCTTTTATCGCCCCATCTTTCCAGAGCCAGCAAACGAGATTTTTTTTGATGAAGTTCATAGATATCAGCTATTCCGGAAATAAGATTTTCTTCCAATAATTGCTCTACAATCTTTTCTCCGAAGCCGTCAATATTCATTGCATTTCGGCTTACGAAATGTTCTATTCTTCTTTTTAGCTGAGAAGGGCAGTCTGCATTTGTGCAGTAATAATTTGCTTCTCCTTCTGGTCTTACAAGTAGACCTTCTTTGCCGCAAGTACAAACTTTAGGAAATTTAAAAGGAGTTGAATCTTCTTTACGTTTGTCTTTATTTGCACCTGTGACTTTTGGTATTACATCTCCGCCTTTTTCAATATAAACATAATCTCCTTCTCGAATGTCTTTTTCAGTGATATAGTCTATGTTATGAAGCGTGGCGCGGCTGACAGTTGAGCCGGCTACAAAGACCGGTTCTAATTCTGCCACAGGGGTAACTGTGCCGGTTCTGCCTACTTGTAGACTAATTGATTTTAGAAGAGTCTCTGCTGATTCAGCTTCGTATTTGTATGCTATTGCCCATTTAGGAGAGCGAGCTACATACCCCATCTCTTCCTGTTGAGCAAGATTATCAACTTTAATAACGACACCATCTATCTGGAATGGTAAAGAATTTCGTTTGTCTTCTATAGAATGGATGAAACTTAGTACTTCTTCTATATTTTTGCATTTTTGAGTGTATTCTGACGTAGGGAAACCGAGATCTCTCAATATTTCTATATTTTTAGAGTGACTTTCTAATTTAGTCTCATCGCTTCTTAGAAAGTAGCAGACCATCTGAAGTTTACGGCTACTAACAATTTTTGAATCTAAAAGTTTAAGAGTTCCGGCGGTCAGATTCCTAGGATTTGCGTAAAGTTTGTCGCCTTCTTCTTCACGTTTTCTGTTTATTTCAAGAAAGTCTTCATTAAGCATATAAACTTCGCCGCGCACTTCAAAGTTTTTCATGTCACCTCTAACAGATAAAGGCAGTGTTTTTATAGTCTTAATATTTTGAGTTACATCGTCGCCTCTGTAGCCATCGCCTCTTGTAACTCCTTTCTCTAAAATACCATTAGTGTAACGGAGGCTCATCGCTACTCCGTCGAATTTCAATTCAGCAGTATATGTGTAGTTGTTTTCTCCTAGATTTTCTCTGATTTTTCGGTCAAAATCCTGCAACTCTTCGGCATTATAAGTGTTAGATAATGAGAGCATCGGAACTATATGTTCTACTGACTGAAACTCTTTGATTGGCTCTCCGCCGACACGCTGAGTAGGGGAGTCAGGAGTAATAATATCCGGAAAAGTTTTTTCTAAATCAGATAATTCTTGAAATAATGCGTCGTATTCTCTGTCGGAAACAAGAGATTCGGCATTTTGGTAATATGCTTTGTCGTATTTATTGATAAGCACTCTAAGCTCAGAAGCTCTTTGAGATGCTTTTTCAATTTCATTAGAAAAAAGATTGTTATCCATGTTTTTTTATTTACTTATGTTTGGAATTACAATAATTATAGAGTATGTTACTTTTTGAATAAGAGTATCCAATTAATATATACAAGAAACAAGATGAAACCAATAGCTTTTTATTTTATGGCATTTCTTTTATGTCTTCCGTCTATTGCGAACGCTCAGAAGCAGAATTATGATACAGTTCGATATTATGGAGTATATGGTGGTTTAAACTACAATCTTCATTTTTCTGATTTCCAGGCATTACCGGGCAAACCAATTTGCTGTACCAACTTTGAAGGTGGAAGTGGATTTGGGTTTAATCTTGGCGGTTTACTGGAATTTCCTATTAATCATGCTGTTTACTTTGGAATCAGGTTAGGTGTTTCAACTTTAGACGGAACTCTTTCCGAAGAAGATGTTACAGGAAATACTGAGTTTAGGGATTTAAATCCGCCTTATAATACTATTAGTATCTCTCAGGCAAAGTCAAAATATGAGATACAGTCTTCTATAACAATGTTTGATTTAGAAGCTCATGCTGGGTTTAAATTTTTCGATAGATTTTATACTACTGCAGGCTTGAAGGCAGGATCTATAGCATCTACAAGCTTAGATCAAAAGGAAGAATTACTTCAACCGGATAATGTAGTATTTTTAGAAAATGGTAAGAGAACCCGATCAGTTTATAATGGATTTGATATGCCCGAACTTAATTCATTTCAGATGTTTGCTACATTTAGTCTAGGTTATAGGATTCCTGTGTTTGAGTCCGGTGTTCTTCAACCTGAGATAAGATATAGTTTGCCATTTATAGAAGTGAGTTCTGTTGACTGGATTGTTTCTTCTCTTTCATTCGGAGCTGCCTTAAAATTCCCATATCTTAAACCAAAGCCAAAACCAATAGATAAGCAATATCAAATTGTTAGGGATACAGTGGTAGATATAATAGCAGGAATTCCAAATGAACGAATTGAACTTATAGATTCACGTGAAGAAACTACATTGGATGATAGTGGTGATGTTGTTATAGAATTGACAACCAAATATGAAAATTATCGCTTAGAAAAACCAAAACCTGAAGAGATTGAAATTGATTTGATGGTATATGGAATTGATCCTCAGGGTAAAGTAATGGAAAACCCAACTGTAGTTATTGAAGAAACAGAATATCAGGAAATGTTCCCGCTCTTGCCTTATGTATTCTTTGAGCAGGGAAGTGATGAGATAAATAGATCCAGCTTGACTATGATGGATAAAAAATCGACTGATGATTTTAATCCTGATAAATTGACTCCTAATACTTTAGATATTTATAAAGATATGCCAAATATTATCGGTAACAGAGCTAAGAATTCAGAGGCAGATTTAATTATAACAGGCTGCAATAACAACACAGGAAATGAGCAGAATAATTTGAAGCTTTCTAAAGCAAGAGCTGAAAAAATTAGTAAATATTTTAATGAAGTATGGGATATACCTAAGTCAAGAATAGTAATCAAGAATAGAAATTTACCTTTAAATGCTGCTAATAATGAAAATCCTGATGGTAAAGCAGAAAATAGAAGAGTAGAGATAAGCTCTCAAGATAAAAATATTACTGCGCCATTTATAATAAAAGATATTAAAAGAACTGCAACTCCACCGGTACTGGAAATTAGCCCGAAATTTGCAGGGAAGGAAATAGATAGTGCTGCTATTTATGTAAAACATAATAATGAGATACTTAGATATTATAGTCTAACTGATAAAATGGAAAAAAGAATTTGGGAAATAGAAGAACTTCCTATTCCTAGATATGATAAAGATGTTCAGGTAGAACTTAATGTATATAGTGGAGATGATTCATATCAGAAATCTAAAACCATAGGAATCTCTCAGAAGACTATTCGCAAAAAACGTGAAATCTTGAAAGATGATAAAATCATAGATAAATTTGCTTTGATTCTTTTTGATTATGATAAAGCTAGTTTGAAAAACGAACATTTAGATGTATTGAAAGAAGTAAAAGATCACATAAAAGAAAATACAGAAGTTTATATTACAGGTTATGCTGATAGAACAGGTGATGCTGAGTATAACGAAAACTTAGCTAATGATCGAATCAATAATGTGCTTAAAGCACTAGATGTAAATAATCAAATAGAGAAAAACAGTGTAGGCAGCAGAGTGTTACTATATAATAATGATACGCCTGAAGGAAGAAATTACTCAAGAACAGTAATTATTGAACTTCGAACTCCTGTTAAATAGAAAATAGCTTATTGTTTTTAAGAACAAAAAAAATATAAGTAAATTAAATAAACAAGAAGTGCAGAGTCGGAGTTACTTTGTACTTCTTGTATTCTGATGCGAAGCAGTAATTAAAAATTGACATCTTTTTAAAAAAGTTGAAAAAAAAATTTCAACTTTTTTAAAAAGTATGTAACCAAATTTCTGTTTGTTGTGTTTACCAATAAAGCCGGGAACTAAATAGAGAAAATATGTTTTTTAGGAAAGTAAATAACGAAGAAAAAGATTTACCAGAAACCTTAGAAAGTTTCAAGAATGGTAGTGCCCAGGCCTTCGGAGTTTTATACAAAAAGTATGGCGATAGGATCTATCGTTTTTGCTTGAGAATGCTCGGTGACGAAGCACAAGCAAAAGATGCTTTCCAGGAAACATTTGTAAAAGTCTATGAAAACAGTAAAAAGTTTTACGGCGAAAATTTTACAGCATGGGTCTTTACAATTGCGAGGCATACTTGCCTGAATGTGATCAGAAGTAAAAAAGATGTAGAATCTTATGATGATTATAATCACGGCCAGTCTGTAGAAATGAAAGACGATTTTGGATTAAGAAAGTCTCTACAGGATGCAATAGCATCGTTGCCAGTAATACTTAAAGAAGCTCTTTTACTTAGAGAATACGAAGGTTATTCGTACCAGGAGATAGCTGATATGCTAGACATAGAGCTATCGCTTGCAAAAGTAAGAGTACACCGTGCACGAGTCCAACTAAGAAAAATTCTAAAACCTATAGTTAAGGAAATCAATGAGTCTCGATAATCTCATATCGAAATATCTTGATGGTGAGCTAAATCAGGAAGAGGATATTCTCCTCAGACACTATTTGGCAGAAGACAAAGAAGCAAAAGAAGATTTTGATATCTCTGTCGAATTGTATCATGCTATGCAAAAAGATGCTCAATCCATTAAAGCTCCGGTAGATGTTGTAAGCGAAACCGAAGACAGGATTATGATGCAAATTATAAATGACAGCAAAGCTAATGTACTAGATTTGCCTAAAGCAAAGAAAACTAGATTTAACTATAAATATATTAGTGCTGCTGCAGTGATACTATTTATGTTTGCGATTGGTAAAATAAGCGATTACAATATTGATTATCCGGCAGAGTATGCTCAAAATGAAAGAGATGAGTACAGATCTGTAGATAAGAATATTGCAATGAATTATTTATATGAAGCAAATAGTGATTTAAATGTTGAAGCTTTAGTGATGGAAGTTCCGCAAGAACAAAAAATTGCAATTATAAATAAGTCTGACATCACGCCTATAAATCAAGATTTTGCTCAAGTGATTAATCCTTTAAATAGTAATTCTGTAATGACTCAGGAATTGGATTTACCGGTGATAGCTTTTAAAAACATTGAAAGCAATCTGGATGAATTAGATCTATATTTAGAAACAGATGAAAATTATAATGCACTAAGTACATCTTTGCTTGCCAATAAGAATTATAATGAACCTAAAATGCCAAGCATTTTACCAAAGCCTATATCAGGCGGAACAATGAACTATTATGATGACATGGAATACAAACTTAATTCCAATAATGTCAACATTAGCTTTTTTGCTGCAAGTGATTATTATAATTCTGGCTTTAATAAGATAGCAAATTCTGCAATTATGAACTACTCGCTATCTATATCTTATTTGATAGAAGATAATTTTGATATTGGGATTGAATTTGGCAACCTTTCTTACTTGTCTACAAAAGATGTGGCATATCCGGTACCTGTAGAAACTGGGAACCAAATGATTGAAGTAGGCAGTTTACCTAACTATAGAAACGTAATTAAAACAATACATATAGATAACGAATTGTTTTGGCTGTCTGCTTTTGCTGAACATAATATTATACCAAGTTCTGATATCAGTTGGTTTAACTTATCCGGAAGACTTGGACTTGGAGCATCAAATAGTGGATCTATATTTTATGGAAGAATTAGAGGTAAAGTAGAGTTATATAACAACTTATTCTTTACTGTAGGTACTGAGATGCGCTATATGTATCTAAACTTTGGAGAGTTATTAGGTGGAGCAGGTTGGAGTAGAACTGGTTTTTTAGTCTATGGACTAGAGTATAACTTAAGGTAGTTTTTTTCAACAAATGAGTAAAGTTTTTGTGTAGAAAAAAAAATTTGTGTTATATTTGGCAATTGTAAACCGCTACAAGTTGTGTAGGGAGTGGTGTGTATTGTATTCAATGAAGAATTAGATTGATATATAAATAGGTTAAGATGCCTATAATTACATACGCTTCTAAAATATAAATGTTGCAAATAAAGATTAATATTTTGTGCTAGGTTGTATAAAGGAGTTAAACTAATGCGAAGATTTTTCGTTTTATTTATGTTGGTCTCTCTGTTGTTGCCGATTGCCGCTCAGGCTGAGGTCCATGGTGCCCTTAAAGGTACAGTAACAGATGAAGGCGGGAAGCCGCTTCCAGGGGCTACGGTTAAAGTGCTTGGTACTAAAAAAGGTGCTAAGACCAAGCCGAACGGTAGTTTTCTTATTAATAACCTTGTAGGTAATGTTTACTCTATTAAGGTTACTTATGTAGGTAAAGCTGACAAAGAAATTGGAAATGTCAGAATTGTACCTGGTCAGATAGCAAAACTAGCTATTCAATTGGAAGATAAAACTTCTACTAGTGGGACAGTTGTTGTTGTTGCAAAAAGAGAAATGGTTCAAGTAGATGTGACCGGCTCTCAGGATATGGTAACTAGTGAAACAATTGAACAAGTTGCGAATGAAAACCTTGTAGATGTTATTTCTATGAAAGCAGGTGTAGAAAACTCCGGCTCTGGTTTTAACATTCGCGGTGCTCGCCAGGCAGATACTCAGATACTTGTAGAAGGTATGGACTTGAGTAATAAGTTTACAGGTGGTATGGGTATCGGTGGATCTAAATATTATCCGATGGTATCTTCTGCCTCAACTGAGTCTGCTCAGGTAATGAAAGGCGGTATGGGTGCTGAATATGCTGGTTTTGGTGCTGTAAATACAGTAATGAAATCAGGTAAAAACGATAGGTATGAAGGTTATTTAAGATACAGAACTGATCTTCCTTTCCTTTACGGTCGTCAGTCAAACGCTTTAAATATTGTTAAAGTTGGTATTGATAATTACGATTACAGAAATGAAGGTGAAGGTTATAAGTTACAAGGTACGAACGAAGGTAAATATGAATTTGGTATCGGTGGCCCAATCCCAGGTACTGAAAATATTACATTTTATCTTTCAGGTTATTACTTCCATGAGGATTATCGTAATGCAGGTTATGAAATTTTAGATCCTGATGGTAATAACATGACTCATGTTCCAAACAATCAATCTTGGATGAAAAATATCACAGGTAAATTTACTTGGGATGTTGCTTCCGGTATCAGAATGGTTGTTGGCGGTATGTACGGTATGACAAACTTTGAAAATGCAGGTTATACTTCTTATTATCTTGAAGGCGAAGGCATGTCACAAGATAGTGTGTATAATGGAGTGAATCAAGGGTTTGCTAAAATTAATGTAGCTAACCAGATTATTTCTCAGTTATATGTGAAATTAAATCACACTTTATCAAACTCGATGTTTTATGAAGTAAGAGTGTCTCGTTCTTCTAATAGTGATTTTACCGGTAGAAGAAATAATTTCGATGACCCTAACTTTATAACCGGTTTTGATATTTTAAAACCACAAGACAACATGGTGCCTGATAAAGGCCAAATGGTAAACGATGGTAGAACTGACTTTATTGTTGACCATTATACTCAAATGGGAACTATGAAAGGTCTTACAAAAGACGGATATTTAGAAGCTGAAATGCCAATGAGAAATCCTTTAACAGGATATTATGAAGGTAATCCTTATAGCTCAGGTACTGGTAATGCTTTTGGTCTACAAAATACTTTTCTTTCTAACGGATCTGTTGGTGGTGGATTTAACTTCAGAGATGGTAGCTATTTACAATTGGATGGTAAATTCAACTGGATTCTTGCTGAAGATGATATCACTCAACAAATTCAAGCTGGTTTTAACTTACAGCTATTTGAATCTCATAGACACTATAATGCTACACCATATAATGGTAACCCAACTTATGATATCTATACTGATAAGTGGGGTGGTAATATCTATGCTGATGATGAGTATGTTTATGAAAAAACAAGTAAACCATTTAGACCTAGACAGCTTGACTTCTTTGTTAAAGATCGTGTGAACTACAAAGATGTGACTGTAGATGCTGGTGTTCGTTTGGACTATTTTGATGCTAATTCTCAATACCGTTTAGCTAATGAAACATTAAACTTCGTTTCTATCGGTGATGAAAATGGCTTTGATGATGTATCTGCAAAATTGAAATTATCACCAAAAATTGGTGTTAACTATAAAATTACAGAACAAGAAGTGTTTAAAGTAAACTATGGTGTATATTATTCTTTCACATCATTCCAGAACTTATATGATGGCTTCAACAAAGAAATGTTGAAAACTAGCTCTATCTTAGGTAATCCTGATTTGGATGCTCAGAGAAAGAATGAATATCAGTTAGGTTACTCTAATCAATTTACTGAAGATTTAGCAGTTGAAATTTCTGCTTATTATAATGATATTTATAATGAAGTTGGTGCTGTGTATATTCCATCTGTGCCTACTCCTTACTATCAATACACTGTAACAGAGTATGGTAACTCACGTGGTATTGAAGTTTCATTAAGCCGCAGACCTGTGGATCATTTCAATTTTGAAGTGAACTATACTCTAGGTTGGGCATCTGGTACTTCTTCAAGTGCTACAACAAATGCTTCATTGACATTGGATCCATATACTGATAACCCAATGTTCCCATTAGCAACTTATCCTACAAGTCGTGACATCAGACACAGAGTTAGTGCAACTATGAACTTCTTCTGGCGCGATGATGAAGGTCCTTCAATTGCAGGAATTCAACCTTTACAGAATACAAATATTAACTTGACTGGTAGATTCAGATCTGGTAGCCCATATACTAAAACAGATGAAACAGGTAACATGCTTTCTAACAGAAATGGTGAAAGAGGTCCTTCATACTGGAATTTAGATATGCGTTTAACAAAAGCAGTTAAAATGAATGAAATTTGGGAAGGTGCTGGTGATACAGAAATAGAATTTTTCTTAGATGTTAATAATATTTTAGATATTACTTCTGCTTACTCATTCTACTCTGTAACTGGTGACCCTGATGATAGTGGTCAGCTAAAAAGAATCAGACTTGGTGACTATAGCAAAACTGTTTGGTATAAAGAAGCTGACTTTGCTAACTCGCAAACATTTAGCACTATGCAGTATGATTACTATGGTAACAGAATGTATAACGAAGCAGCAGATATAGACAAAAATGGTCAAGTAAATCAGCTTGAAAAATTTGAATCTTATTTGAATTACTTTGAAACAATAAGCTCATTCAGAAACAATTATAAAACACCAAGAACTGTGTATTTTGGTATGAAAATCAAATTTTAATTGTAGCTAACTACACTTAGAAAGTTAATAATTAAAAATAGAGGATAAAATGACAATTTCATTCAAGAAGGTTTTATTAGGCATGGTTGCATTGCTTTTACTTGTAGTCCAAACTACAATGGAAGCAGATATCCATGAAGAATTTAAAACTGATGGTGATAGTCCTGAGGTGCTTTTAAGAAAAGCCACAGGTGCTTTTGACTTGCAGAAAAATACTGTAAGTAATATCGAATTCTACACCACTAACTATGGTATTTTTGGTTACAATGTTGCCAACCGTACAGGTGGTTCTCACTGGCCAAGAAACTCCCTAAACCAGTACATCTTTGCTGGTGGTGTTTGGCTAGGTGCTAAAGTAGAAAAAGTTGATTATGCAACTGGTGAAAAAATTATCGATCCTGAAACCGGAAGACCAGAACTTAAAAAACTTTGTGAGTTGACATATAACCCACGTGATGGTAGCTCTTGGATGGTTCCAGGTCGTATTAAAGACGAAACTGGTTTCCCGACTCCAATGGTTGATAATGATGCGTCAGCTGTTGCAAAATATAGAACTTATTTTGCAACAGACTTTCTAGGCAACGGCGAACCTATAGATGAAGCTGATGGTCCTAGCTGGCCAATTTGGGATGCTAGTAGCGATGAGTTGGATACATTGAAAACTAAAAGATATTTTGGTTATTATATAGAAGATATAGATCGTAGAACTGATGCATTTTATGCAAAAGGACCTGCATTTATTTCTGGCGAAGATATCTTTGCTACATATAAAGATACTGACTTGAGATACTACGAAGGTGGCTACTCTCAAGCACAACAAAAAGGTTACCCTTTTGAAATTCAATACGAACAAATGATTTACTCTTGGGGTTTTGGTGATTATAAAGACTTTATCTTTATCAAATATGACCTGATTTCATTTAATGATGATACACTAAGAGATTGCTGGTTAGCACCTGTAATGGACGTGGATATTGCACGTGAGCCAAATACTAGTGCTGGTGCGGTGAATGACCGTGTTCGTTATTATAATGAAGATTCTACATTAAATATGGCTGTTCAATGGTCACAAGCTGACCGTGGTGAAGGTGGCCGTGGATTTGGTTATTTAGGTTATGACTTCTTGGAATCTCCTGCAGTTCAAGGTGATACTTTAGCAGATGGTAGCCCTAACCCATTACAAGGTTTCTTAAGAACAGATAAAAGAAAATATTCTAATGCTGAACAGTTAGGTCTTCAGACTTTCAATAACTGGAATATCGCTGATGACTTAACTGAAGATCAAGAACGTTATGACTTCCTTTCTACATTAGCACGTGACGGTGATGAAGGTTCTGGTGACAAACGCTTTATGATGGCGACAGGTCCTTTCAATATGAAACCTTATGACACTGCACGCGTTGTAGTTGGTATTATCATTGCAGAATCTGTAAAAGATCTTGCTGCACCAGATGGTACTACTGAAGATATGGCAGCTCTTGTTACAAAAGATAAGTTTGCTCAAACTGTTTATGATAACAACTTTAAAGCTCCAATGCCTCCAAGACGTGCAAGATTGTCTGCAGAAGGTGTAAATAACGGAGTTGTGTTATCTTGGGATGATTATTCTGAATTGTCTGAAGATAATGAAGAAAATGGTCTTGACTTTATGGGCTATAAATTATATAGAGCAAGAAGAAATGATATTGCTGCATATACAAATCATCAAACTGACACATCTGGTCCTTTAGGCTGGAGACAAATTGCAGAATGGTCAATCCCAACTGCATTTGAAAAATCAGTACATAAAGCTGGCGATCCTGAAGATGAACACATTATGCCATATATTGATTCATTATTGATCATCGGCCCTGTTGTAGACGAATTATACTCTAAAGTAGATCCACAAGATGAATTTAGTATTAGAGTTATGAGAGTTTGTAGAGGTTGTATCATGGAACGCCCTGATTTCTTCAACCTTAGTACAACTAATGCAGATACTACACAGATCATTAAATTTGATACACTTAATATTCCTATGATTGTTGATATTGACACTTCTGAAGCTGTTAATGGTCCTTGGGGTAAATACTTCTATAGTGTAGCCAATAAGAGCAGATTAGGTGTTAACTTAAATCAATATAGATTTGAAGCTGCTTATCCTGGAAATTCAATTGCAAAAATTAATGAAAACCGTGCAAAATATCTTGACAATGGTTATAGATATGATCCTAAGAAAAAAGATTTCTTATTAGATTCTATATTAGTAGGTACAGTTGAATTAAAAAGTGCATTACTTGATTATAACCCGTTATTCTATGTTAGAGAAACTTCAGAAATTTCTCTGGCACAATATCAAAAATTCCAAAACTATGTGAATTATCCTTCACAGTTTGCGGATTATGATACTTTAAGATGGTCATTTACTTCTACTACTGACTCTAATGGAAAAGAAGTTCAAGTTAAAGAAAAAGTTCAAGAAATTTATTTCTTCAGCACTGCTATCAAGCAAAGAAGAGCAGGCAGAGATATTTATGTGATTGAACATGCTCCTTTAACTGATGATGTACAAATGATTATGTCTAATGCTCAACACTTGCAGTATGTAAATGACATGCTTTATACTTACATTAAAAATGGAAAAGCAAACGTAAAATTCCCAATGTTTGAAGAATTAACTACTTATCAAGCAGTTAAACTTGACTCTTTGGGTAATCCTTACACTGAACTAGATACAATTATTGATTTGGTTGATTTTCCTCAAACAAAACGTATCCGCGAAGGTCTTATACCTGAATACATGGCTAAAATTACTGACAATAGAACATACATTGATTTAGGTGATAATGGCGATGGTAAATTCTACTATAATGAAGATCCTGCTGAAACAGAACAAATGATCAATAATGTTGATTATTTCTACAAAATAATCTCTTATGATGAAGGTGATTATCAACAGCCTACTGAAATCAAACCAAACGATGCGTCTTTGGCTCTTCCAAATGCATTGACTGTAAGACCAAAAGCTGCAGCAATTACTGAAGATGTTAATTTCAATATTGAAATTGTAACACCTGAAAGAATTGGTGGTTTGTATGACTTTAAATTTACAGCTCTAGATCAACAAAGAGTTTCTCAATTCTTTGCAGGTCACGTATTAGAACTTGAATTTAAACCATATTGGACTCTAGGTTCTGTTACTTTCACAGGTGAATCTACTCCTACTTACTTTGGTAAATATGGTCGATTCATGACTTTGACTGATACAACTAATGGCCAATTATTATATGAAGGCCTAACAGAGTTTGAAAATGATCCGGGTATCTTTACATATACTGAAGCATTTACTGAAAATGGTCTTTCTTATGTTTATGCAGATTCAGTAATTAGTGATCCAATCAGTGGTGCAGATATTAACTTTGCTGAACATGATTCCAGAGAAGTAAGAGAACGCTTTGGTGTTTGGACTACTGGTGAAATGGAAGAAGCATTATATCCTCCATATGTTGGTACTTCAATGTATACATTTGGTGAACAAGGTGCTTATGTTCAAGCCAGAGGTTTCCAAAAACCAGCTTACGGTGCTTTAGCATTCAAATTTAACTATCATATCAAACAATATGGTGGTGATTTCAGAATGGATACTGTATTAGTAAGAAATAGCAATGGTGATGAAAAAGCAGTTGATCTTATTATTCCAAGATATACTGACTATGGTAGACAAACACTAAACATTGAATCAAATGATAAATTAGTTGAAACATTTGCTAAAGAAGATGCAAACACTGTAACAACTCAAATGATTGGTATGGATTACCAACAAAAAGCTGCTCAAAAAGCTATCTACGGTATTCCTGGATCAGCTTATATGAATGCAACTATGGTAAATGACTATGGAAATCCTATTGTAGCTTCTTATAATAATGGTCCTGGTACTTACGAAGTTGAATTTACCGGCAAAGAAAAACGTACTATCAATGTTTGGTTCATAGATAAAACTTCAAAAGATACAATTGATGTAAAATTTGATGTTGATGTTTTAACTGTAAATGTTAAAAATACTACTAAATTTGAAAGAATTGATAATAATGGCGGAACTGCGTTAGTTTCTTATGAAGCTGATATGCAGCACATGACAATTGATCCGGCACCTTATGATAATGATGGTTATTCTCATTATGGTCGTAAATCAAGTGTAGGTAATAGTCCAGCTTGGGTACCAGTGTATGAAGGTCAAAATCTTTATACAAAAGCTTATCCATACCCTGTAAATACTATGGCTAAAGGTATCCATCCAGATGAACTATATAATACTTATAACATGTTTGCAGCCGGTTGGATTAACTGTAGAGAAGAATCAAAAGAAATGAGTGTTAGAATTTCAGGTTATAGATTTGCAAGACAACTTCTTGAAAATGGTAAAAGATTGAATGAAGATGGCTATGAAATCTTATACACTGGACTTCAAGGTGCTTATGCTTTACCAGCAACTTCTGCTGACGGACAATATACAATTGACTTTGTTAACGTGATTTATATCTCAGGTGTTCCATTCTTCTTTGATGGTGCGAATGCCGGTTCTAACATTCCTGATAGAACATGGGATCAAGTAGATCAAGAAAACTTTAAATATGGTGGTGCTAACTTCGAAGTTGGTGATAAACTTATCCTTTCTACTACTGGTGGTGCATTAGGGCTTCCTGCTCCTGGCGCTAAAGTAAGAATAGAAGTTGGTGGTAGCCCAATTGACGCTGATAAATTAAGTGATGACGATTTGGAAGCAATCAAAGTTGTTCCAAACCCTTACTTCATTTCTCATCAAGGTCAACAATCACCTTACGGTGCAGAATTGTACTTCACTAGATTACCGGAAGAATGTACAATTGATATTTACACTGTTACTGGTGAATTAGTTAAGCGTATTGAACATAATGAATTGAATTCTGCTGATCCTGATAAAGTTTCTGTTGATATTTGGAACTTGCTTTCTGATAACAACCAGAGAGTTGCTTCACAAGCATTGGTTGCTGTAATTACTACACCAAGCGGTGCAACTACAGTGAAAAACTTCTCAGTTATTGTTGGTAGCTACAGAATCATTACAGACTAATAGTTTTTTTCAAAGTCGCTGCCTAGCTTATAGGCAGCGGCATAAAATAGGAAATAAAATCAAGGATATTTTAAAATGAAGAAAATACTCTCAATAATTTGTTTAGTCGCTATATCTATTTTCTTTACTTCAGAAATGAATGCAGCAAATAATCAACCTAGTAAAGGTACTGCTTCTTCTGCAGGTAAAATAAGTAAAGTAGGTGCCTCAGGATCATCTTTCTTAAAGATTCCTATTGGTACAAGAGCGACTGGTATGGCTGGGGCAAACAGTGCAGCTGTTAATGACATGACATGCTTATTCTGGAATCCTGCTGCCTTAGTTGAACTTGATGGCGCAGCAGCAATGTTTGAACACACTACTTGGTTTGCAGATTACGGTCTAAGCTTTGCAGGTTTGTCGTTCCCATTGAGTGAACAGTATTCTGTTGCTGCCTCTGTCGTTTCTTTGTCAAGTAGTGATATACCTTTTACTACTATGACTGATCAAGACGGTGATGGTACTAGTTATAAAGTACAGGATTTGTCAGCTCAGTTGACTTTTTCAGGTAGAATTACAGATCAGTTTAGCTTCGGTGTAACTGCTAAATATTTGAATAATACAATTGCAAACCTTTCTAGTGGTGGTTTTGCTTTTGATATTGGTACTCTTTATGATACTGGTATCCAGGGTATTAAAATTGGTTTCTCAATTCATAACTTCGGTGGTGATATGACTTATTCAGGTCAAGAATTGAGAACTGAAGCAGCTTTATATGGCAAAGAAATTTATCAATCAGAACTTGATGCTGCTTACTTGAGCTCTTCTTACAGTGCTCCAGTTATTTTCCGTGCAGGTATCTCTTCTGAAGTTTATAATGAAGGCGATCATGCTCTTACTGCTGCTTTCGACTTTATTACTCACTCTGATATTCCAGAACAGTTTGCTATTGGTGGCGAATATGTTTGGAAAGAATTCTTAGCTTTCAGAGCTGGTTATAACTTCAACCACGATAACAATGGCGTAGCTTTTGGTGTTGGTTTGAAATACTTCACTGGTGGTATGTCAGGTGACTTCGGTTACTCTATGACTCCAGCAATTGAAATTGATCAATTAATTCATAGAATCGGTGTTAGCTTGAATTTTGGCAACTAAACCAAATTGACTCTTTGATAATAAAGCCGTTAGAATTATTGTTTCTAACGGCTTTTTTAAAAATATTCAGGAAATTGCAATGAAATACCATCTGATTTTTGTCTTTATGTTACTAAGTAGTGCTAGTGGGTTCGCACAAAAAATTGAAATTGATCATGCTCATTTTTTTGAAATAGACAGCAGTTTTTCGTGGGAATTCTATTATAGTATTTCGAATGACCAACTTAAATACGATCATGTTTCTGAAGATAAATTTAAAGCAGAATTGGAATGCAAGCTCTCTATTCTAAATGGACAAGACACAATACGCTCTGACTTCTGGAGTATTACAGATGTTCGCAGTGTTAAAGATTCTGTGATAAGAGACCTGATCGGGCAGAAAAATTATAAGATGAAAGCTGGGAATTATAAGATATATTTTTCTTATAAAAAATATGATGGATCTGTTAAGACTGACAAAATATCTCTTAAGCTTGAGCTTAACAATAGTAATGTAGAACTTGGTGTTTTGCAACTTGCAAGATCTGTTCAAAAATCTGATATTACTTCTCCTTTTTCCAAATATGGGTTCTATGTTATTCCTAATCCTGAATGTGTATATGCAACGAACCAGATGGATTTATATATTTGTCATAGCTATAAAGTAATTAAAGATCCGGATGATGATGATCAATATTCCTTAAGGTATAAAATACTTGATGCTGCAAAAATGCCTGTTATAAAAGAAATAGATACTCTAACTATAGAAAAAGATAATATATATTTTAAATATTATAATACTTCATTAAATGGTTTGCCTAGCGGTGTTTACTATGCTCAGGTTGAAATATATAAAGGCATTTACTTATTTGAAACAAAAGAAAAAAAATTCTATATATATAACTATGAGCTTCCTCTTGAAACTACGCTTGTATTTAATGAAGATGTACTTTTCGAGATGAGTGAATTTTCTACAATGACTGATAAGCAAGTAGATGTAGCTTTGGAAATGGCAAAAGTTGTTTCGCATGATACTGATAAAGAACTTTTTGCAAGACTAACTACAGTAAAAGGGAAACAAAGAGCTCTTTATAGATTTTGGCAGTTAAGAGATAGAGATACTTCGACAAGAGTTAATGAAACACTTATGGATTTTAATACCAGAGTCAGATACGCGAATAAACACTTTTCTACTAACCAAAGTAAAGATAACGGTTGGAAAACAGGAAGAGGTATAGTTCTGATGAGGTATGGTTTCCCTGATGATAAAGATATTCATAGCGTTTCTATGGAAACCAGAGCTTGGGAAGAGTGGCACTATACTCGTTTTGAAGGTGGAGCTTTCTTCTATTTTGTAGAAAGATTGGGATATAACGATTTTGATCTTGTACATTCTACTGTTACAGGCGAAGTGTATAATCCGGACTGGTATAATCAATACGTTCCTAATGAAGGGGATACTAGAACAACAATTGAACTTGACAATGGCACATATAATAAATAATATTGAAGAAAAACTGGTAACAGTTATATTAGCCTTTTTATGCTTTATTTCGCAACATGTAAGTGATAATACCAGAATCATAATTGGGAAATGGATTGGTGATTTCCTGAGATTACTAAGCAAAAAAAAGATATAATATAACACTGAATAATATTACTGAGTCATTTCCGGAAAAATCAGTTAAAGAATGTAAGCTAATTGCGAAATCGTCATACAGGAATCTAGGCATAACTATGTTTGAACTGATGGCTATTCCAAGTATGACTGAAAACGAGTTAAAAAATAAAATTGTATACGAAAATATTGATCTTATAGAAGAAAAAAGAAAACTTGGTAAAGGTGTGATTCTACTTTCCGGTCACTACGGCAATTGGGAGCTACTTGCTTATACTGCCGGATATTTCACTGACATACCTGTGACAATTATAGTAAAACCACAGAGAAATAAAACTGCTGATAAAATTCTTAATTCTTATCGCACGCATCACAATAATAAAATAGTCTCTATGTATAGAGCTGCAAGACCCATAGTCTCTGAACTTAGAAAAGGAAACATGATTGCTTTGCTTGCAGACCAGAGTGCTACAAAAGACAAAGATGTTTTTGTAGACTTTTTCGGCAGACCGGCAGCTACTTATGAATCTCCCGCTTCTATGGCTCTTCGCTTGGATGCGCCTATTGTTATCGGATTTTCTGAAAGACAGGAAGATGGTACATATCGGGTACAACTTAGAGAAATACTATATGACGATATAAAAGACAGCGAAGATGCTATAAAAATCCTTACTGAAAGACATGTAAAGGCATTGGAACAGCAGATTAGAAAACGTCCTGAACTTTGGGCTTGGCAGCACAAAAGATGGAAACATACTCCAAGGGAAAAAGGATGAGACTCAGCGATTATAAATCTATTGCAGTAATTCAAACTGCATTCTTAGGGGATTTCGTGCTATCTCTGCCTCTTTTCCAATCTATTCGCAATAATGCACCGGATTCAAAAATCATTGCTGTGTGCACTCCTGTATCTTCTCAAACTGCATCCTTAGCAATGGCTATTGATGAAATTATTCCTTATGATAAAAGAAATCAACATAAAGGTTATGCAGGAATTAAATTACTTGCTGAAGAGCTTAAAAAGCAAGAAGTGGATTTAATTATTGCTCCTCACCGATCTTTAAGAACAACACTTCTTGCTAAGATGAGTGGAGCAAAGCTTAGCGTGGGATTTGATAAAAATACTCTTTCTATTTTGTATTCCAAAACTGTTACTTACCATAAGACAGAACATGAAATCGATAGAAACTTATCTCTTTTATCTGTGTTTGAAAATGTACAAGGTTCTAATAGAAAGACTGAATTAAAATTTTCTTCTGAAGATGCCGGCTCAGTTCAACTGATTTTAGACAAATATAACATCGTTGATGGATATCCTATTGTAATACTAGCTCCCGGATCTGTCTGGGCAACAAAGAAGTGGGAAATTGAACATTTTGCTTCACTTGCAGCCTTGCTAACAGAAAAGGAATATCAGGTGTTAATTATCGGTGCAAAAGACGATAAGGAAGACGCTGAAATAATATCTAGAGCATCAGGAGCCATTAATTTATGTGGCGAAACAAGTATTCCTCAATCTATTAATCTACTTTCCAGATCTGGTTTACTCATCACCAACGACAGCGCCCCAACGCATTTTGCAGGCTTGGTAGAGTGCCCTACTATTACTATTTATGGCCCTACTGCACCGGAATTTGGTTTTGCACCTGTTGGGAAATATGACCGAACAATAGCATTAGAGAATCTGAAATGCAGACCTTGTGCAATACACGGTCAAAAAAAATGCCCGCTTAAACACTTTGACTGCATGAATAAACTGACTCCCGAGACAGTCTTTACAAATGCAGAAGAAATATTGAATCTTACCTATAAAAAATAATATCACTTATTAGCAATATAATTGTACAATTACTGAACTAATGTAAGTAAAAAGTGTAAAATTTTACGGATATATAAAATCTTTATATATTGTTCTGCAAACTTTTTGCAAATCAGTAAACAGATAAATAAGTATATAAATATTATCGGAGTTTTTTAGATGAAAACAGCTTTGGTATGTGGTGCCGGTGGATTTATCGGCTCTCACTTAGTAAAAAGATTAAAAAGTGAAGGCTTTTGGGTTAGAGGTATAGATTTAAAATTCCCTGAGTTTGGCGAAACAGCAGCTGATGATTTTATGATTGGTGATTTGAGAGATATTAGCGTTTGTCAGCGTGGTATTGATAGAAAATTTGATGAAGTTTATCAATTAGCAGCAGATATGGGTGGAGCAGGCTTCGTTTTTACAGGTGATAATGATGCTGATATTATGCACAACTCTGCTTTAGTAAATCTTAATGTACTAGATACTTGCTATAAGAGAAATGTAAAAAATATATTTTATTCTTCTTCTGCTTGTATTTATCCTGAATACAATCAGCTGGATCCTGATAATCCAAAATGCAGTGAAGAAAGTGCTTACCCTGCCGCTCCGGATAGTGAGTACGGTTGGGAAAAACTCTTCAGTGAAAGACTGTTCCTTTCTTATCACAGAAACTTTGGTATGAATGTAAGAATCGCACGCTTCCATAATATTTTCGGCCCTGAAGGTACATGGGAGGGTGGTAGAGAAAAAGCACCTGCAGCAATGTGCCGTAAAGTAGCTGAAACTGAAAATGGTGGTGAAATAGTTATGTGGGGAGACGGCAAACAAACAAGATCTTTCCTTTATATAGATGAATGCGTAGACGGCATATTGAAATTGATGAGATCAGAATTCACAGGCCCTGTAAATATTGGCTCTGACGAAATGATTTCTATCAACGGTCTGGCAGAAATGATTATGAAGATTGCCGGGAGGGAAAAGATATGACAATCAAACACATCCCTGGCCCTGAAGGCGTTAGAGGAAGAAACTCAGATAATGCTTTAATCTTTGAAAAACTTGAATGGAAACCTAGTCAAAAACTGGAAACAGGAATGGCAAAAACTTTTGCCTGGATTAAAGAGCAGGTTGATAAGAGAAAGTAGATAGAATCGACACTTATATAAACGAAAAGGGCATCAGTTTTGATGCCCTTTTTGTTATGGGTGTATATCTATGGATAATTACTTACACTTTTGAGATCAGTAAATTGAATATACCGCCTTTTAGTGAACCTTTAATAGGATTGATGTGTATTGGATATATAATTACATTATTTTAGGAAGTAAAAATGAGACAGGAATTACGTGATTTATTATTATCATTTGATGAAAAAGATAATTGGGAATTCCCTGCTGACTTTGAATGGGAGAAACTAAGTCAATTACTTAAAGAGTTTATAAAATATTGTGAATCTATATTAGATTTAAAAGTAAAACTTGATGATGAAATCCAAGATGCTTCTTTTTTTGCAAGGATAGAATTTCCTGTCGATAAGAACTATAATAGAGAAAAAGATTCAAAGAGTACGTTAAATCATATCTATTTCAAGTTCTCAAATTTTGGCAAACTATTCACACTTGGACATAACCCAGATGCTGAGAATCAATATTACAAAGAGATATTGAAGTGTAAAGAATACTTAAAAGAAAAGGGGTTTATTTATATTGAAAATATCGAATTAGATGCGCCTTATGATGGAGTAAATGAGCCTTACGAAGAGGGACTAACATGGAGGATAAGATATTTTGATTACTTATAAGATATTCTTGAACTTGAGTGGATGTTACATCAGTCTGAAGAATGCAGCTGTATAATCTTCTATGTTACAGCACCCTGATTTTTGTAGTTGGCAAATCATAAGTATTATTAGAGAAAAAGGGCATCAAAACTGATGCCCTTTTCAATTACCATTTCTGCTTATTCTTCATCTTTTGAATTTTCATAACTACTTTTTGCCAAGTCCAGAAGCGCATTCTCATGTGCATCCTTTGCTTGAAAAAGCGAAATTTTTCTGCTTGAATAGCTAAAGATTTAGTTAGCGGATTATTTGAAAATACCCCTGATTTAGTAGCTATCGGCTCAACATTATCGTTTATGACTTTGTCCAGATAATTTAAAATATTATCTCTGTTGACGTATTCATTTAGCTTATTATCTGTGAACCAGGGCTGAGACATAAATTCAATATATTTCTCATCATCCTGATCCAATTCGATTATCTTGTCAATGAGAGCTTCATCAGAGCCGTAATCGTACCAGTTTAGCAAGGCTTTAGGATTAAAGTCAACTTCAACTTTAGGATTGCCCCAGTAAACCGGGATATTATTAAGCTTCATTGCCTCGAAAGGCTTTTCAGTCGTGTAATAATCTGCCTCTTCATTTTCAAAGCAGATACAGAATTTATAAGGCTTCATGAATTCCCACTTGTCTTCTACTTTCATGCCAAGAGGTTCATCCATGTTATTCAAATATCTGCCTGCTGAGTCCACTTTTTTGTATTTGCTAAGCTTGTGAAAAAAGTCGTTTCTTTTTTTACAGCTAGGGTTAGAAAAAATAAAATTACAGAATTTAGTTTTTTCTTTGATCAGCTCACGTGGATCAGGTCTTTCGAGTAAAGATTCAGGTCTGCCAAATTGATAATAATGCGGAAGTCTGTACTTTCTCGGATTGCCGTTAGGCATCTCAAAGGAGAAAGAATAGTCGCATTTGTTCATGTCAGCCGGAATATTTTCACCGGAAAAGAATATTCTGATACATTTATAGAAAACATGATTCATACCGAATAAAGAAAAGAATAGATAATCAGGGTTTTCTTCGTCCAAAGTTACTTCGTATCTTTCAGAAAGCAAATCCATAAAAATGTTATTTTGCTTATCAAAATGCGGCCAAAAATCAGTAAACCAAACTCGAATATTCTTTTTCATATTTCAGACTATTTTTTAGACATTTCAACAATTTTATCAAATTCTTCCCTTGTAACAGGCATTACAGATAATCTGGATTGCTTGATCAAAGCAATATTTTCCAGCTCAGGTGTAGCTTTTATTTCTTTTAAACTAACTGGTGTATCCAAATCTTCAAATGCTTCAAGCTCTACAGCAAGCCACCTATCGTCTTCTGTAGTTGGATCCTGATAGGCTTCTTTTGTTACTTTAGAGATGCCTACAATTTCTTTAGTAGTGACGCTTGCATAAATCATAACCAAGTCGCCTACTTTCATTTCTCTTAGATTATTTCTTGCCTGGTAGTTTCTTACACCATCCCAGTCAGTTCTTTTATCCTGTTTCAAATCATCCCATGAATAACAGTCGGGATCTGATTTTGCTATCCAATAATTCATCTAGAACTCCTTTTATTGACTAATTAAGTCCAAAATTGCTTTTTCGAAAGACTGAACATTGTCTTCAAGTTTGTCTCTGGTAGAAATTAACGAAGCTACCGGCTGACCATTTTTAAATAGGTAAGCTTCTGGAAACTTATCAATAACTACATCGCCTTTGTACGGAGTTTCGTCATCTTTAGAAGTCATCAGATATATTGTAATATTAGATTCAGGGATACCGCAAGAATTATAGATTTTTGCAATTTTTGATAGATAAGTAGAGTTATCATTGCAATCGCACAAGTATGTTGTGAACATCACAAGATTATACTCATTAGCATCATACTTATCTTCAATTAAGTTGCACAGTGAATCGATTGGCTGATATTCCTGATAATGCAAGTCAAACCAGGATACACCCGGTTCTACCCTGAAACTTTCAAGAGTATGTTCTACACCGTTATGAACAACGGGAGTGTCGTTACAGGCAACTATAAATGCAAAAAGTAATAAGAAGTATTTATATAGTTTCATGGAATTCTCCAAATAGATAGATTATAATGACAAAAATACAAAAAAAAGATGTATTTTCTTACTATGCTTTTTTAGTTTAGCCAAATTATAAATGCCTATAATTCAAAGTATAATCAAGGCTGATGAGAGATATTAATTATTTCCTTAATCTATAAACTTATATTTATGTTGTCTTGATTTCCAGCGTTCAAGTGCCAATTTCTGCATGTCAGCTGCTATGTCTTTTTCATCTATAATTTCCAGCCCAAGTATAGATTCTATTATATCTTCCATTGTTACTATGCCGTCAACTCCTCCGAATTCATCAATCACCAATGCAATATGTTCTTTCTTTTCCAGAAGCATTTCCCATAACTCATAGACTGCTTTTGTATCAGGTACGATTAGCATTCTGCGTTGGAAATCGCTTAAGTACTTTTTCTCCGGATTATCATTTTCAAAAATATCCTGTTTCATTACATAAGAATCTATATCATCTATGTCATCTGTAAAGATCGGGATACGTGAGAAGTATTTATAATTTTTGGCTTTTTTGAATTCTGTGAGACTCATGCCGGCATTTGCAGCAGTCAGCACAGTACGAGGAGTCATAATAGTAGAGACTTTTAAGGTTTTCAACTTTAAGACGTTATGGATAACTTTCTGTTCTTTCAAATCGACCAGTCCTTCTTCAGCCCCAATACTTGCTAGCATTGAAATCTCTTCACGGCTGGTAGAGTTAGCACTTTTATCCGGTGACAAGTATTTAGTTATGAGCGAAGATATCTTAACTAAAGGATAGGTAATAATTATACTAATGGATATCAATTTGCATACTATTGCAGAAAGCTTATCCCAATATCTTGCACCGAGGGTTTTGGGTATTATTTCAGTAACAACAAGAATCAAAAGAGTCAAAATAGCAGAGACAATACCAAAATATTCATTTCCAAATACTAGAGATGCCTGCGCGCCTACGCCTGCTGCACCGACAGTATGGGCTACAGTATTTAGCGATAAAATAGCAGATAATGGCTTGTCTATGTCTTCTTTGAAGTTTAGAAATTTTGAAGCCCAGCCTGCATTTTCCTGTTCTTTAATCAATAAAAATGATTTGGAAGTTGACAGAAGTACAGCTTCCATTATTGAACATAAAAATGATACAAATAATGCTAAAAACAAATAAACTAAGAGTAGTAGCATTTAGTTCTTTTCTCCTTGATCAAGATTATAAAAGAGACTACCCATTAAAAAATACTAAACGGACAGTCTCTTTGAAAAATTCTGTTAATATAATTTCTAAATATACGAAATTAATCTACTTTTATAATATTGCCTGAGCCATTGCTTTTTGCTCTGACTTCAGATGGATTGCCGGTATATTTGATATCGCCTGATCCATTGATTTCAGCGTGTATAGTTTCCAATACTTTAAGTGAAATATTACCGCTACCGTCTAATTCAACTTTAGCTTCGTCAATTTCGCATTCTGACATATAAATATCACCGCTGCCGTCTAATTCAATTTTGGCATAATCTAAGCTTCCGGCTATATTTACATCACCGCTGCCATCAAGTTCTAATTCCAGTTCATCATATTTTATACCAGCTAATCTGATGTCTCCGCTACCGTCCAATTCTATATCCAGCTCATCGCCTTTCAAATCAGATTGACAAATTATAGAACCCGATCCATTTAATTCTATTTCAGAAATAGTAGGAGTTGAAACATAAATTTCCAGCTTTGACGGTTCAATATTTTCATCCTGATAAATCACAAGATTGCCGTCTTCAATCTTTGTTTTAATTAAATCCTGTAAATTGGAATCTGTTTCTATTTCAACACTTTGGCTTCCCTGAGTCAGAATTATATTGCCGATTCCTTCCAACTCAACACCGCTGAATGAGCCTACATTGCGAACTTTTTTTGTGACGTTACTATCGCCTTCAACAGCACTTGTAAAAAGGGAGCATGAGCTAAGAGAAACAGTTATAACAAATGCTAAAAATATGGATTTGTATTTCATAAATCACCTATAATATTTCAAATTTTGCTTTTACTTCATATCTTAATTGAATCTTTCTGAAGTTATCATATTCAGAGTCCATTTCAGCTTTTCTAAGCACAGTATTAGACTGAAGTCTATAGACACCACCATAATTAGGAGTCTGGTAATTTTGTTCGACTATAGTAAGAACAGATCCTAACTTTTTGTCTAAGCTTTCTACAAGGTATTTTGCTTTTTCCTGAGCTGCTTTCAAAGCATTGATTTTAACTTGCTTACGATATTCTTGAAGTTTTTTGTTTTTTAACTCATGGATAGAAACTCTGTCTAATCCTCTGACATCCAGTTTAGTCATCAATACATCTACCTGCTTGAAGTCTTTAATAGAAATATGCAATTCTTTTCTTTTAAGAAAGTTTTTGCCTCTTTGCTGCCAGCTGTTACCGCCATCCTGCAAAGTTATCTGATCATTTTTGATTCCCAGTTCTTTAAGTTGCTTCAATACCAGAGGTTCAATTTTTTCCATAGGAACTTTTGTTTTATAGTCTTCGTATTTTTTACCTTCCTGATATTCTTCTTCAAAATATTCAGAAAAACCTACAGCCAAAATAATTTCATCAGCGATAACTTCCATTTCAGCACTGCCTGTTACTTCAATATTTGGTTTTTCATCAGCATAGCTAACAACAGGTGCAAGCATCAGAGCAAATAGCAATAATATAAGAGTCTTTTTCATATTTCATTTCCCGGATTATTCATGTCTTTGTTTGAATTAGTAAATATAGGTTAATACGTAAATATTTATAAAATAGTTCTATCAATCTTGATTTAACTATGTGAAATGCCTGTTAACGTAAGATATAATAAAAAAAGAAGCCAAACTAACATCAATCAGTTTGGCTTCTCAGAATTATAGATATACATTTTTGGCGTACTTGGAAATATAATAATAGTAATTAGAATACTTCAAATTTTGCCTGTATTTCGTATTTCAATTTTATAGGTTCTACCTTTCCGTATCCATTGGGATTTTCTATATATTCTCCATCATCGTCATTTTTATTCGAAGTTGGCGAAAAAGAAACTGATGTGTTACTAATCCCCATACTTGAATAATCCCTACTTGAGTATGAGCTTTTGCCTCCTTCAATAATATAAATTACTTTTCCTACTTGTTGACCAATACTTTCCATCATGTACTCTGCTTTTTCCTTTGCAGCACGAACAGCTGCAATTTTTACCTGCTTTCTATATTCGTGAATTTTTGAGTGAGTTGAAAAGCTAACATAAGCATTTTCAATACCTCTAACATCCAAATGTGTTAATATAGAATCAGATAAATTGAAGTTCTTTAAAACTAACTTTATCTTTTTACTTTTCAAGTAAGTTTTAGTATAGTAGAACCAGTGGTAGTAGTAGTCGTCCGTGATAGTAATCTGTTCCTTTTTTACCCCAAAGTTTTCCAGTGCTGTTAGAATCTGGGGTTCAATAGTGTCTAAAGTGATAATATTAACCCAATCTTCCTTTTTGATTCCTTTCTCATATCGTTCAGAATAATATTCCTCATATCTGATTGTGATATGTATCTCGTCAGGAATAATTGTCATATCGGCACTGCCTGCGACTTCAATATAAGGTTTGTTTTCAGCAAAGCTAATTGCAGGTAAAAGCATCAAAGCAAATAGAAGAAAAGTAAGGTTCTTTTTCATCACTGTTTCCTTTAGTTTATTTGAGAATCTGATAGTTGTCAATAAAAGTAAATGTAAGTATCATTTAAAATGTTTTATTGTAGACTCATGTAAAAGGATTTAGTTACAATAAGAATCATAGTTTCTTAAACTTTTGAGGCGAGATGGATATGGATATATAAAAGCTTTAAAAGTATTTTATAAATAAGTTAAGATATATTATTATTTATTTGAAATTAAGATACAATATTATAAATTGTAGATGCACTAATATAAGTTAATTTATAAGATTATTGTTATGTTCCGATACAGAAGAACCATCTATTTAGATAATAATGCAACGACGGAAGTCTCAAAAAAAGTCGTTAAAAAGATGCATGAAGTGCTTAAAAATAACTACGCAAATCCTTCATCTTTATACAAAATATCCCATTCTGCAGCAATTCTGCTTGATGAATCCAGAGAAGCAGTGGCAAATGTAATTAATGCCCGGAAAGAAGAAATTACTTTTACGGGAAGTGCTACTGAAGCAAACAATACAATTCTCAAATCTCTCTTTGAGCAGCATTACCCTGTCAAAAACAAAATTATATCTACTCCAATAGAGCATCCATCAGTGAGAACCACACTAGAATATTTGGAGTCTAAGGGTGCAGATATAGTTTATCTTAAAGTAGATGAGAGAGGTCAGGTTTCTCCCGAAGAACTGAAAAATGAGATAGATGGCAAAACAATTCTTGTATCCTGTATGTTTGTAAATAATGAGATAGGTAGCATTCTTCCTATCCCTGAGCTGGCAAAAATCTGTAATGAAAATTCAGTTCCGATAATGGTGGACTGTGTTCAGGCTTTCGGGAAAGTTAGCATTGATGTGAAAAAACTGGGAATAGATTATGCTTCTTTTTCCGCTCACAAGATTAGAGGCCCGAAAGGAATTGGAGCTTTGTTTGTAAAAACAGGAAATGAAATTACTCCTTTGGTTCATGGCGGGCATCAGGAAAATGGGCTCAGAGCAGGAACAGAAGGAGTTCATAATATAGCCGGATTTGCTGAAGCTGCTAAAGACATAAGTGCACTTCTGCTTAATAATGATAAGCTGGACAGCCTCAGAAATATGTTTATAAATGGAATTAAAAATATATTCCCTTCTGCGGTAATTAATACAGATACTAAAACAAGTGTGCCCAACACTTTGAGCGTAACATTTCCCGGAATAAATAATGCTTTGCTATTAGCAGCATTGGATTTCAGAGGGATTGCTGTTTCTGCCGGTTCAGCTTGTAACACTCAGGAAAACACTCCATCTCATGTATTAAAAAGTATCGGATTAAGTGACAAATCAACGCAGGAAACTTTACGGTTCAGTCTTCCCGGAAATATTACGCAAAAGGATATAAAATATGTTCTGGAGGCACTGAAAGAGTGTTTGAATGAGAATGATGAATCTATAAAAATGTTAAATCCATCACAATTTGATGAATCAATGTTATTTCATGATGAAACTTATATTCTTGACATACGTTTTGATTATGACAGGATTTCAATCAAAGGGATGCCAAACTCACATGAAGCTTCCTTTTGGAGAGTAAATAAATATTTAAATCTTATCCCTCAGAATAAAAATATAGTAGTAATATGCCAGACTGGAGTGAACTCTCCACTTGTTGCATACTACTTAAGAAAGAAGAATTTTAAAAATCTGAATTTTATTATGGGTGGAATGTTGGGATGGAAGCTGGCTCATCCTAATCTTTATAAGAAATATGCCGGACAAAATATAGAACGATTAAAATTGAGGTAGAAATGCGATTTCATCTCGTAGATAGAGTTGATGAAGTGTGTTATGATAAATACATTATTGGCGTGAAGTGTGTCACCTTAGCGGATGACGTTTTTAACGAACATTTCCCCGGATATCCTATATTTCCGGGCAGCTTAGTGCAGGAAGGATTGGCACAATTAGCAGGATCATTTTTTGAATTGATTATGCATAGACAAGGTATAAATTCTAAAAGATCGGTGCTGACAATTGTAAATAAAATGAAGTTTAGAAAACCTGCTGAACCCGGCGACAAATTAGTATATAAAGCAGAAGTTAAAACACTGAATGAAGATTTTGGTGTAGCAAAGGTTACTGCTACACTGGACGGCGAACTTTCGGCAAACGGCGAAATGCTCTTTAATTTTTTTGATATTCCTGATCAGGCTTTGCAGGAATCCAGAGAGCAAGTCTATAAGATATGTATGAGAAAAACAAAAGTGGTAGAGAGTGAAGACTAATTATATCGAATTCAAACCGGAAGACAAGATACCAGCAAGACAATTCTTAAAGAATAAAAAGCTGGTAAAATATTTCAATCGTGAAACTGCTGCCGGGATAGTATGTCTGGCAGAATTGTTAGCTGAAACACAATTGGAAGAATCAATTCCTTTCTACTATGAAACAGGTCTTGTGGAATATGAAGACTTCGGATTAGATAACATAGTAGAAGTATGCGAGGAGGAGGGAGAATTCTCACAAAAAGCATTTGTAGAAAAAGGAATGTCTTCAATTTCTCCTCTTACTCAGTTCAAAATATTATTGAATATGCCTGCCAGTTTTATTTCTATTGATAATGACATTACGGGCGATAATGCTATTATTTATTCATCAGCCTCAGGTTTGCTTCTTCAGGCGCTTAATTCGAATAGCGATTCTTCAATTCTTTTAGGTTCCGGTAAAGTTAAAGCAGACGGAACAATAGCCTCCGGTTTTGCTTTGATTGAAAAAGAGGAATTGAGTGCATATAAACACTTTCTAAATTCAGAAGCAGAAGGCATAGAGTTACTCAAAGAAATGCATGGAGCGAATAATGAGTAAAGTTGTAATAACTGCAGCAGGAACAGTGTCACCTCTGGGAGCAAATGTCGACGAGTTTATGGAAAATCTTGTGGCAGGATATAAAGGAATTTCCAATATCCAAAACTTTGACACAAAACATTTTCCTTCCAGATTTGGAGCTGAGGCAAAGTCCAATGAAGAAGTTTTGATGTTTAATCCGGATACCGACAGGAAAAGTGAATTTATAAATTCAGCAGTTTCAGAAGCTCTTAGTGATTTTGATTTATCTTCTGTGAAGCCGGAAAACAGAGCTATACATCTGGGAGCAGGAATAGACTATTTTGATCTTGTTAGCTATATCAACAGTCAAAATTGTATTGAAAAAAATTGGCAAAATCACTGCAAAAGATCAAGTCATGTAGTTAGAGATATTGCTTCTAAATATGAGTTCAATGGTGGCTTTTCTACAAATGTTTCTGCTTGTGTGGCATCAACTCAGGCAATGGGGCTGGCATATAGAGTAGTTAAAAATAATCCTGATATGCACGTAATAAGCGGCGGGTTCGATTCAATGCTTTGCCACCTGCACTATCTTGGGTTTTATAAATTAGGAGCACTTTCAGCTTGGGAAGGAGAAGCCGGAGAATCATGCAGACCCTTTGATGCCAAGAGAAGCGGTCTTGTAATTGGTGAAGGTGGAGTTGCCTATTTGCTTCAGGATGCCTCTAACGCTGATAGTAGTAAAATATTAGCTGAAATAGCAGGTTACGCTTCTACTATGGATTCATATATGGTGACTGATCCACATCCCGAAGGTGAATATCTTGCAAAAGCTGCGCAATTAGCTATAAAGGAAGCTGGAATTACACCGGATGAAATAGACTGCGTTCATGCTCATGGTACAGGTACTTTCAGAAATGGCTTAAGCGAGGCAAAAGCAATCCATAAAATATTTGGTAAAAGAGGAGCTGAAATACCCGTTTTTTCACTCAAGGGACAAATAGGTCACCTGATTGGTGCTTGCGGAGCAATGGAAATACTTGGAGTAATAGATTCTTTAAGAAATCAGCGAGTGCTTCCAACTGTGAATTTTGAATATCCTGATAAAGATGTTCCTTTAAATGTAATACAAGGTGAACCGCTTCAGAAGGAGATAAAGTATATTTTAAAATTAAATGCTGCATTTGGTGGTCAAAATACTGCTTTGGTGCTAAAAAGATATGAATAAAAAAATTGTGATAACAGGAGCCAGTTCAGAAATTGGAATGGCTATAGTAAGTAAATTGGAAAATTTAGCAACTGAGTTTATCCTGCAGACAACTTCCAATAGGCAGGAGTTTGTTGATTTTGTAGCTTCTCTGGACAAGACTTGTCGCGTGATTAAGTCAGATTTTACTAAGTCTGAAGAGATAAGTGAGTTCTGCAATGAGATTAAAGAATGTGATATTCTGATAAATGCAGCGGCAGTAACAAAGACTGATTTACTTCCTATGCTGAGTGATGCTTCCATAAGCAATATGATAAGTGTGAATATAAATGCTTTGATTCAAATATGCCGAAGCGTTATCCCATATATGTCATCCCAAAGAAGAGGATGCATTGTAAATATCTCTTCAATTGCAGCAGGAAGAGGGAATCGCGGGCAGAGTGTTTATGCAGGAACAAAAGGATTTACTGAGTCTTTTTCCAGATCGCTGGCAGCTGAATACGGCAGTCGTGGAGTGAGGGTGAACTGCGTAGCTCCCGGCGCAATAGATGCCGGAAGTTTGAAGGAAATAATGAAATATGCACCTGATGAGATTAAAAATAATATGCTTTCAAAAAGACTTGGCAAGGCTTCCGATGTAGCTAATTTGGTGCATTTTCTCTGCTCTGAAGAATCAGAATTTATCAATGGACAGATTATAAAAACAGACGGCGGCTTTCTGAAAGGACTTTAAAATGACAGAAAAAGATTATGATGCTTTGCACAAAATTAGCAAGAGAAGGAAAAGTCATCGCACTTTCTCAGATGAGAAAATCAATCCGGAACTACTTGATAAAATCAAAGATATAGCTTTGAGTTCGCCTTACGCATCCGGCAAAAAAAACTGGGATTTTGTTGTTCTTGAAGATAAAGATTTAATAGTGAAAGTGGCTGAAATAGTAGAGAAAAAATCTGAATCAATGAATCAGTATATAAGAGATGATTTTGTAGATAGCTATAGAAATTATGCGAAAAACTTTGTTCTTTTTAAAAATGCGCCTGCAGTTATATTTCTTAACTACAGAACACCTTCATCATTTTCTATGATGTTTGATAAAGCTGTGCCCGAAGATATAGAAAAAAGCATCCGGGAGTGGGAAAGAGATAATTATGTTAAGTCTATTTCATGTGTGGCTATGCAAATTTTACTTGCTACAGAGAGTCTAGGACTCGGCGCATGCTATATGACAGGTGCGTTATTAGCCGAAAAAGAGATACAAAAGATAATTCCAATCAAGCCCGGCAGAAAGATCGGTGCTATTATTCCAATTGGATTTAAGAATAAGGAAAATTAATATGAGTATTGAATTGAAATTTAGAGAGTTGCTTGTTCCGGTTCTGGGATTTGATGATGTAGAAGAAGTGATTACAGATGCTTCTTTTGTAAAAGAACTTGGAGCAGACAGTCTTGATTTTGTTGAAATAGTTTATGTGATAGAAAAGAATTTTGGAATAGTGCTTAAGACTAATGAGATAATTCTTGGCGGAGAAAGTATAGAAGAGGATATGGTTTTTGAAGACGGTTGTCTGACTCAAACAGGTGAAGAAATCATCGCTAAGAAATTCCCTGGAAATAACAACCGATTCAAAGCCGGAATGACAAAAGTAGAATTGTTCGCATTAATAACAGTGAGGGATCTTATCAACATCATCGAATTAAAAATGAAAGAGGAAAAAGATGTTTAAAGATAAACTGGTTTTTGTGTCCGGCGGCACCGGCTATATAGGTTCTGAAATTTGCAGAAATTTCAATGAGATGGGAGCTCGCGTTGTTTTTTCGTATAACAAGAAAGAAGAGAAAGCATTAGAGCTACAGAAGGAATTAAACAATTCTATTGCTGTTCAAATAAATATCAAAGATGTTGATGATATCCATAAGAAAATTAATGAAGTAGTCTATCAGACCGGAGCTTTTGATGTACTGGTAAATAATGCAGCAGTGAGCCATATCCTTCCATTTGCTATGCTGGAAGAAGATGATGTAGATTCTATGTTTGATATTAATATCAAAGGTACTCTATTTGTGACTAAAGCTGCTGTCAGAGGTATGATAAGGAAAAAATCAGGCACAATTGTAAATATTGGTTCAATAGCAGGTCACAGAATGCTCGACGTTCCTGTAACTTATGCCATGGCAAAAGCCAGTATCGCCGGAATGACAGTTGCTCTGGCTTCTGAACTGAAAAAATTCAACATCAGAGTAAATAATGTTATCCCCGGCTTGATGGATGGCGGTGTGTCCAAAGGTGTTCCGGCTGACTTGAAAGATGTTTTTATGCAGCACTGCGCGGTGGGAAGAGCAGGATTAGCCAGAGATGTTTCTGAACTGGTATGCTTTGTCGCTTCTGAAAAAGCATCTTATATAAACGGACAAAATTTATTCGTTGACGGCGGTATTTAGTATGACCGGAGAAATATATATAAATTCGACTTTGGCTTACTGCAGTAAATGCAATAAAACTGAGCAGGCTAGAATTATTTCCAGAGATAACAAGGTTTATCTTGAAAGAATGTGTCCTGTTAATGGTGTCCACAGTTCAATAATTGCTTCCGACTATCATTGGTATAAGGATAGAATTAAAAGCTTTGGTGAAGTTACTTTGCCACAGCACCCAAAACCTGCTAAAAACGGCTGTCCTCTTGATTGTGGTGTTTGTGAATGGCATTCAAATAAGTTGACATTACCTGTCTTCTCCATAACAAATGACTGCAACTTGGACTGTCCCAAATGTTTTACGTTTAACAGACCTGATGCGAAATATTATAAGTCTTTGGAAGAGACTGAACAGATTTTAGATCACATTGCCGCTCAGTCAGGAGGTGTGCAGCTGATTAATCTTACAGGTGGAGAGCCGACTTTGCACCCTGAAATTATTGATATTCTAAATCTATGTCATCAAAAGGGTATTGGCAGAGTTACCATGAATACCAACGGTCTCAAAATAGCAGCTTCAAAAGAATTTGCAGCTGCTCTAAAAGAAACCGGAGTTCAGGTTATTTTATCTCTGGATACATTAGATCCTGAAATGAGTAAGATTATTTATGGTAGAGATATCAGTAAAGAGAAGAAGCAAACCTTAGAATTTCTGGAAGAATATGATATTCCTACTACGATATTATCAGTTGCAATAAAGCATCATAATGAAAAGGAAATACAAGAGATAGCTGCTAAATATCTGAAAAAGGAATTTGTCAGAAGTATGACAATCCAAAATATGACGTTCACCGGATTGAATGGTAGCAAGTTTGAGCCTAGAGAGCATATAACCATGGATGAAGTTGAAAATTTATTATCGGAAAACACTGAATTCAATCAGTCAGATTTTTTCAACTTTGCATCATACCATCCGATGTGTTACTCCATCGCATATTACTTTTCGAAAGATGGAATCATAGTTCCACTCACAAAATTACTAGATAAAGAAAGCCTTTCTAAAATGACTAAAGACTCTTACTTGATAGATCCTAAGCAGGATTTCTCAAGGGAATTTCTGAATGGAGTAAATGAGATGTGGGCTAACGGAGAAGATGAAAAGACTATCCGTGTGTTAAAGGACATGATAAACAAACTTTACCCAAATGACAGAGAAATATCCGGCGAAGAAAGGCAACACTACTTCGAACGCTACTTTAAAATGATTTATATACATCCGCACATGGATGAAGATAATTTTGATATAGACAGAGTAAGCAAATGCGGAGATTTAGTACCGGATGAACAGGGCAATATGATTCCTGCATGTGCTTATAATCTACTTTATCGCCAGAAAGATTCACGATTTTGGGTAGAACAATGAAACTCAAATATTTAATATTACTTCTGTGTTTCTTAGTGCCTCTGCCAGGCACTACAGAAGATCTGGATTTTGGAATAGTAATCAAATCGATCGAAGAGTCCTATGCTAATGTGAATAACTACACTTGCACATTTTACAAGAAAGACTGGGTTGACGGCGAGTATTATGTAGACAGTAATGTTGTGTATAAGCACCGGAAACCTGATAGATATTATCTAAAATATACCTGCGGCAGGCTGGAAGGCACGGAAGCCATTTATGCAGGTGATAAATATGACAAAGAGCTTTATGTACATTCCGGTGGTTTGTTCAGCTTTATCAATGTAAAACTCGATCCTGAAGGCAGTATGGCTATGGATGGGAACAGACATTCCGTTCTGGAATCTGATTTAGGATTTGTGATTGAACTGATTAAAAAGAATTACATGAAAGCAAAGAAAAATGGAGAAGGTAAAATTAAATATCTGAAAGATGATGAATTGCATGGCAGAAAAGCTAAAGTATATCTGGCAGAATTCCCTGAAAAGAAAGAATATTTTGCTCATAAAATCTACATTTACATAGATGAAGATATAAACCTGCCTGTGAAATTCTCTATTTATGACTGGGACGACAAACTCCTTGAAAGATATGAAATGTATGACCTAAAGCTAAATACTGCTATGACTGAGCTTGATTTTGATATTGAAAATCCAGAGTATGACTACTAATATGAAAGATTCCGAAATAAAAGAGATAAGAGATAAATTCTATAGATTTTTATCTTCGGACGAAATGGTATTTGAATTTGAAGTTACATCAGATTTGAGTAGAAGAAATTCTATGCCTTATAAGATTATTTTCCCCGGTTTTAAAAAGTATCGTTTTTATGCAAGGCACTTAATTGCCAGAATTGTACAGTTTATCGATATATCTCCAATCAAAATATTGATATATAAGATGATGGGAGTAAAGATCGGAAAGGGAGTTTTTATTGCTCCGGATGTAATAATTGATGTTCATTTCCCTGAATTAATTGAAATAGGAGACTATGCACTTCTTGGCTGGGGATCAAAAGTTTTTGGGCATGATTACGATGGCAGAATTTTTCGAATAGGAAGAACTCAAATCGGGAAAGGCAGTGTTCTTGGTGGTTTTTCTTTTGTAAGAGCAGGAGTGAAGGTAGGAGAGCAATCATTAGTGCGTTTGACTTCTACTGTTTATAAAGATATAGCAGATCATTCAAGAAACAGCTATGAATACAAAATTGAAATTAAAGAAAAGAGGCAATAATTGAAGAAAGTATATCTACACACGCAGGCATTATGCAATGAATGCAAAGAAAAAGTTGTTGCAAGAATTGTAAATATAGATGGTAGTGTTTATCTCGAAAAACTATGTCCTGAACATGGTACTCATACTGCACTATTATATACTGATGCCGCTTGGTTTGAAAGAAGTATGGACTACATAAAACCAAGAGAATATCCTCTGATAAGCAATGTAGATGAGTTTAAAGGCTGCCCTGATTCATGCGGCTTTTGCCCTGAACATCAGCAGCATACCTGTTTGCCTGTAATAGAAATTACAGATGCTTGTGATATGGATTGTCCAATCTGCTTGAAGGATTTTGATAATCTTTCTCAATTTACTCTGGAAGATTTCAATGCAACTCTTGAACTGATGGAAAGATCCGAGAAAAATACTGATGTAGTAAATATCAGTGGCGGTGAACCTACAATGCATCCTGACTTCAAAGAAATGATAATGTCTGCAAATCAAAAGAACATTACACAAATCTCTATATCCACAAATGGTTTGAGACTACTTAGAGATCAATCTCTAAGAGAATTTTTTAAAGAAACAGGAATAATTGCAGCGCTTCAGTTCGATGGATTTGACGGGAATACATATAAAACACTGCGCGGTAAGGATTATTCCAGGCAAAAACTGGAACTGATAGAACTATTTGAAAAAGAAGAGCTTAATTATTCACTCGTAGCAACTGTTGCAAGGAATATTAATGACTTTGAGATAGAAAAAATCACAGACTTCTTTTTTAACTCCTCGGCACTAAGCTTGATGTTCCAGCCTCTTGCTTTTACCGGAGCTGCGAAAATGTTAGATGTAGATAAACATAGAATTGATATAGCTCAAGTTGTAAAAGAGATCGAAAAGAGTAAATTTGTCGGTCAAGGTGATTTTAATCCACTGCCTTGCTCACATTATTCATGCTTTGCATTATCCTACTATATTAAGGGTGATTCGGGCGATTATCACAGTTTAAAAGAGTTTTTAGGCGAAGCAGACTATCTTAATGCTATTGCTAATAAAACTTTGCCAGGACTTGATTCTGACGGTATGGAGATGATGAAAAACAAAATCTATGAATTATGGTCAGCGTCAGATTCCAGCAATTTTAATGATGAAGTACTAAAGAGAATAAAACATACAATTATCGAATTGAATTCCTGTGCCTGCAACAGAAAATCTTCTCTGGAACTGGGAATGAAGAACATGAAAGCAATATTTATTCACCACTTTATGGATGAATACAATTTTGATTTCGGAAGACTAGTTAAATGTTGCAATCCTTATCCGAAAAAAGACGGCAGATTAATTCCTATTTGTGCGCAAAATGTCTTCCATGACAGGATATAACAATGCTTAAGATAGATAAAAAAGGTCTTGCATATTTTTATTCAATACTCCGAAAGAGAATGATTCATTTGAATTTGCAGCTGCTTTATGACTGCAATTATAAATGCAAAATATGCGATTTCTGGAAACAGGAATATGATGATTCTCAGAGGCTTAATCTGGAACAAATCCGGATTATTGCTGATAAAATCAAAGTATTAGGTCCTCAGATTATTTCAATAGGTGGTGGAGAACCGCTTATGCATAAGGATATAGTTGATATAACAGGTATTTTGGCTGAAGACAATTTTCCTGTTATGATTTGCAATGGATGGTTTGTTACTTCAGAAATAGCCCGTGATTTATTCAATGCCGGTATGTATGAAGTCAGTATCTCTGTTGATTATGTTGATGCTGAGAAACATGATGCACAAAGAGGCAGAAAAGGAGCTTTTGACAGAGCAGTAAAAGCTCTTGAAATTTTAAAAGAAAACAGAACAGCAAGCCACCAGCGAGTACACATGATTTCAGTGGTGATGGAAGATAATTTAGATCAAATAGAAGACTTGATAAAACTGGCTAAAGATATTGGTGTTACATATCTGGTAACCTTATATAGCGATAACAGGGGCAAGAAGAATAAGCAGTTTGATGGCAGAGATATTAGTGCTCATCTACTCGAATTAAAGGCAAAGTATAAAGATTTTCTAAGCCTTCCCGGATATATATCAGGATTTTCTGATGCTGTAAATAATGTAAACGGTATGCAGCCTTGTTATGCAGGTAAAAATCTATATAACATTGACAGCACAGGCAATGTGTCATTATGCATTGACCGACTTGATGATCCGGTAGGAAATATATTTACAGATGATATGACAGATATTAAAGAACTATTGCTTCAGAAACAAATGAGCAACAGCTGCGGAGATTGCTGGACAAGTTGCAGAGGTGCAATAGAAACTCTGCTTTATCAAGGCAATTTTTCTAATTGGAATACAATGTACCAATCAATAAAAAATGTTCCACTTTATAAGTGATAGAAATGAAACTCGTTGATTTTATTAAACAGAATAAATCCATGTTGCTCAATATTTACATTGTGCTGAATCTTGGTGGCTATGCAATTTGGCAGACATATAATAACTGGAATGACGGCAATTTGGACTATGTCGAAATTGGATATCTGGTACAAAGCATGCTTGTTCTGTTTTTCATTCTAACCAGAAGAGAACATAAATTGATTGATAAAAATGTCTGGCATCAGGCAGTTGCCTTATTTGCATTCTTCTCAGGTGTGCTTTTTGTAGGGCAGTCACCTACCGGAGGTGAAACAATCAAGACTGTTTCTAAGATCATTATATTTACTGCAAATGTTCTTGGAGCGGTGTCACTTTTAAATATGGGAAAAAGTTTCGGTATTTTGATTGCTCTTAGGAAAGTCAGAACCGGAGGTTTATATTCTATCATCCGGCACCCTATGTATGCTACGGATTTACTTCTCAGAGTAGGGTTTGTGATTAGTCACTTTAATGCGGTGACTGTCAGTCTAATCATTTTATCAGCAGCATCATATATCTACCGCGCTATTTTGGAAGAACGTCTTCTAAGTCAGGATGAGGCTTATGTGGAATATAAAGCGAGAGTGAAATACCGTCTGATACCATTTGTTTTTTAAACACATAAATTGAATTTACTTTAAATGAATGATGTTGCGAAATATTTATATCATAAATTTTCTTCAAAGCAAAGGAAATGGTATCCTTTTATTGCGGTATATTATCTGACTTATGCCTGCGATTTTAAATGCTCTTACTGCAGTGATGGGAAAGGTGAGCCATATTATAAACTTCATTCGCCGATTGTCCCGACTGAAAGTGTAATTTCTACTGTAAAAGCTATTAGAAGAAATACTTCTTTGATGACTTTAACAGGAGGAGAGCCTCTTTTGCATCCTGATTTTGGCAAGATAATTACCGAAATAGGGAATATGCAGTTCAAAAATTTGTTACTAACAACAAATGGATATTACTTTGAAAATTATATTGATGAAATAGCCAAATCAGTAGATACTCTAATTTTTAGTCTAGACAGTTTGAATCCGCAAAAATCCGATAAACTCTACGGTATGCCTAATGGTACTTTTGATATTATAATGGGAAATATTCTTAAAGCGGATAGACATCCTCAAAAGAAATACAAAATCTTAATTTCTTCAGTTGTTACACCTGATAACATAAGTGATCTTTATGAAGTCTATAGATTTTCGAAGGCGCATGATTTTGGATTTGCTGCGAGCCCTCAGCTTGTGGGAGTTGATCCACAAGAGAAACTATGGGATAATCAGGAATATAAAGATTTTTTTGATTTTCTGATTTCGGAGAAAAAAAGCAACAAAAATATATATGGGACCAAGAAGTATCTTAGTTATATGGGGAATTTGACAAACTTCGATTGCGCACCATTTACAATGCTGGTGGTTTCTCCAGATGGTGAGGTATATTATCCGTGTCTTGAAATCGGTAATCTTGTTGGTAATATTAATGATTTCAATGATATTCACGAAATGAAGCAGCTCGGTTTGGAAAAATTCGGAGCTCCTCCTGCTTGTGCAAATCAATGCCATTCCGCTTGTGCATTAACTTTTTCACTTCTACTTGGTAAAGGGTGAATTGTTACTTCTTTTATTTCATCTCATAATTGTAGTTAGGCAATAGCATATTTTCAAATTAGTGCAACGGCGTGGCTTTAGCCCGCCGTAGTTAATAAGATTTTCTTACTAAGTAAGATAGCAGTTGGCCTTGATGTTGCATGTTTTTACCTGAAATTTTATTTTTTAATGATCATTGTACGTTTATCTGCTCCAAATAATAAAAAAACCAACCCAAATTTAATTGAGTTGGTTTTTTTTAGAATTTAAAGCTCATCTGAGAACTATTCAGTCTTATCTGTAATAGGTGTTTCTATTGTGATGGTTACTGTTCTGCAGTAGAATCTGCCTTCAGGTAAACTGTTATCGTAAAGTAACTCAGATTCTCCGAGACCAATTACCTGCGCAGCAGGTATTTTCAGGCGTTTTGCAACTGCCTGGGCTCTTTTAGTTGAGATTCTTTCGTTAATAGGTTCTTCACCCATTCTGTCAGTATAACCTTTGATATAAACAGTAGCATCATCGGTCAATCGTTCTTTTACAAAGTCAACAACTTTTCTATGTGCAGAGGCTAAATTAGTTCTGCCATAGTCAAAAAGAATCAGACTGTAGTATTCAAATTCTTTATCAGATATTCTTTCTAATCGTTTTCTGTCGATAGTTAGCTGAGCTACAGGTACTCTGTATTTTTTAGATTCAGCGCGTTGACCTAAGGAGTCTTCAGCAACAAACATTACTTCAACCGAACCTGCTTTACGAGGAACATTTGAGTCCTCATTAGATAATTCCCAGTCGATGTTACCTGGTATTTCATCTTTTCCGGCATAAGTTACAAGTTTGGCTCCATCTTTAACAGCTTCCAGACGCCATGATTTCAACCCTGCTTCAGCTTTTACTTTAGGCAAAAATCTGATTGTAGATTTTGAAATAACTCTCATTGTATCAACAGTGATTACAGGTTCAACAATTTTTAAATTGCTGGAAAGTATCTCAACACGTCTGTTTTCATCGTCAGCACCTGCTTCATCAGAAATTGTTTCCTGTTTAGGAAGATTGCGTGCCTGCACTATGATTCTGCTGTCTTCAACTCCCCAAACAGAAGTCAGATAGTTTTTGACAGATTCTGCTCTGTTTTTAGAAAGTTCTTTATTACCTTTTTCTGCGTCTTTGTTGGCATTACAGCCAACTAAAGTAATTTTAGCAGCCGGATCCTGCTGCATACGCTTACCAACAATATTCATCACATCGTAGTAAGTTTGCAGTGCATCCATATCCTGTAGTTTTTTCAGGTTGAAGTTTGATGTATCTTTTGCATCTATTCTGTGGTATCTGCTTGGAATAGCCGCAGAATTTTCTTCAAAGAATACATAGTTAAGCAAAGGTCTCATATTCAATGAGACAAAGTCTTCTATTTTAATATTGAAATTCTTTCTTTCTCTGCCATTAGTATCAATTTCTACAGCAGAAACATTTGCCAGTAATACCGGAGGTTTAACCGGATCAAACATTCTTGGCAATGGTGGTGCTGCCGGCGGAGGTGGAGGTGGTGGAGGTGGAGGTGGCTGTTTGAATTTAACAGCTACACCGCCATGGACTGAAAACACATTCCAGCTCAAGTCACTTACCAGTGGATTTACATTATATTTAAACATCAATTCAGGGCATAGCATCAGCCATGAGTCTTTGTTTAAAGCTAATTCATAGCTAATTCCTGCCTGAACTCCTAAAAGAAGCGAAGTAGCGTTTGGTATATCACCGGAAGAAACATTATTAATAATGCTACCGTCCAGATTTGTACCTGTTCCGTTAGGTGGATTTAACGTTTGTTTAGTATTATAATGCTTGCGTGTCATCAGAGCAGCTCTGACACCTGCAGAAGCATAAAAGTTATCTGCTAATTTGTAGGAAACATAAGGCTCAATACCAAATGTACCAATTTTAGAATCTAAATAATGATCATAACTTCCCATTGCAGGTTTACCGTCTACAATAAACTGCATAGGTTCATTTGTTTCCATAAGTATACTATAATCAGCATAACCTAAGCGAGCACCTAACATAAAGTCATCATTAAGAGGCAATTCGAATAAAGCTCCTAAATTCAGACCTGTTGCCGTTCCCCCGTCATAAATAGGGCAGCATGAAGGAACCCCTGGAAGACCTTGAAAGTCAGCGGAATGAACGTTTAAAGCGTAATGCAGGTAAATGCCGTAACGAGGCTTCATTTTCTCAATCTGGGCCTGCTGCAGAGAGTCAAGAGGCTCTTCTACCTGAGTAGTATCAGCTATATTTTGAGAAAACAAATTCCCGAATGACAAAAACAATGCACAAAGCACCACTAGCGTGCTTTTTTTCATCACGACTCCGATTTTCAGTGAATGATTTATACTTTATGCTGCAGAGAAATTCAGTAGAAAGCTACACTTCCTCTTGCTACTAAAATAAGAAAATACTTTGAAATATATAAATTTATTAAGACAATCTTTGCAATTATGTACCCTAAATTACTCAGATTGTGCCAATTAGTGTTTCAGATAATCCGATAAAGCAAAAATGTTTGCATAACTAATCTATCTTTTGCACTTTGCTAAAATTAGAACAAACATTTTATTTTTTCGTATCATAAATATAGATATTTTATTGTTAGACGGGAGAATTAGAAATGCCGACTTTTTCTATTGAATCAAATGGACGAATTGAACAAACGGCGATTTATTACAACGGGCAACAGATCAAAGGTATCAAAGAAGTATTTATTAATCTAGACGAAGATGGAGTTTTCGATTCAGTTATTCAGTATGAAGGCAGTGACAACGAAATTCACACCAAACATATCTTTGAAGAAAGACTTACAAATGTAGTTTTTACAGAACCATCATTCAGCTTAGAAGATATTGATAATTTCCAATTACAATTACTCGCTATTGAAAGTCAGGGTGATATTGAGTCTTGTATGGTTTATCACAATGACGAAGCCCTTGATGGAGTTGTGAGTCTTTATGTGCATATCAAGCCGGCAAAAACTAAGACCTTTATGGAAAAAGTTCTGAAGAGTAAAAACTCATTACCGGAAACAGAAAGCTTCAAAGCTGAGATAACTTTTAGAAACGAAGACGATTCATTAGAAACCGAGGAGATATTTTAAAAATGGAATTTAATAATAGATTAAGACGAATCTTAGGATTGCTTACTATAATATTTGCTCTTGGAGTATTTTTAGCTCCTGATTATGCTGAAGCAAGAAGAAGGAGTAGCTTTGGTGGAAGAAGCCGCAGTTCTTTTAGAACTAAAAGCTCGCGACCTAAAAGCAGTTTCGGAAGTAAAAGATCTAAAAGTACAAGTTTTGGAACCAGAGGATCCAGAAAAACAAGTTCCGGGACAAGATTAAATAAAAATACCAGAAGTTCTGCTACCAGAACTTCTGTGCCAAGAACAAAGCAATCCAGTTTTGGCGGAAGCAGACTTAATAATCAAAAAGCATATACTTCAAAATATGGCGCACCAAGAAAAACAAGCACTTATAATGGTAAAAATGCTGCAGGCGTTAATCAGCGCTATGTAATGAATGATTATGGCGGATACGGAAGTGGTTTGATGACCGGTTACATGATGGGTAGAACTAGTTTATTATGGTCAATGCCTTTCCACCCGGCTTTTTACTATTCAAGACCATATTATGTAAATAATCCAGACGGCACTATAGGAGTATATCCTCCGACATTTTCTTTCAGCAAACTTATTTTTACTTTAATTATTTTGGGTATTATTATACTAATTATTAGGGCAAAGATTAGAGCGAAGAAGAGAAAAACATTGGGCGGTGGAGGAAATTATTCCTCATTTGGTTAGTAAATCCATTTCAAAATACTTTAAAATAATGCCTTCTTTGATATACAAAAGAGGGCATTATTTTTGTAGTATGTAAAGAAAAATTTTGAGTTAAAATACATATTATATTAAATCAAGTTTTCTCATGATATGTCGAATACCAAATTATAGTCAGTAAAAGATACAATAAAATTTGTATGTTTAAAATATAGACTTTATATATAAGTCTATTATATTAGGGGTAGTTTATAAAGTGTTTTTGATGGTGTTTTATGTCTAAAAGAGCGGTAGGTAAAGCCAAGCAAAGGAATCTTGACTTAAGCGGTGAAGCTAAATCGAAAAAAGTCAAAGATGACGAGAATCTTGCTATAAATAAATTGCGTAAAAAGCTTGCTCATAGTGGTACTATTGATGAAGCCTTTGAAGATAAAGTTATAGAATTTAACAAAACGTTACGCAGAAAAGCAGGTTATGAAATATATGGTGTACTTCACACTATGATGACTGATGACGAGAAAAAGAAGAAATATTATACTTCTGATTGAGCAATAGCGTAAATAACTCTTAGTTCTGCAAACCCGATATCATAAGATAAAGAGGTTTTGATTTCCTTTAGTGAGATTTCTCCTTTCTGATTGCACAGTTTCTTAAGCTCTTCAAATTTACTATCTTCTACAAAATGTCTATAATTCAGCTTTTCTCCGGCAAGTATCATTTCCTGAAGATTATATGCAATTTTACCTTCAGTACTTCTTAGCTCTTTTGCAATTTCTGCAATAGAGATTCCCTGCCTTGCCATATTAAGAGTAACTATAGATTCCTGTGAAATATTTGGAGAATTGGAATCTGCCTTTTTATCAAAGAAGTCTCTTATTTCTGTAAGGAAAATTTTCCCGTAATTATCTACAAAAAATAAAGAAACACCATTGATCTTAGATAGCTCTTCCAGACTGCTTGGAACAAGTTCAGACATCTTTCTGATAGCCACATCTGAAAGAATACCTCTAGGAACAATTCCTTCCTTTCTGGCAATATCATTTCTAAGGCTTTTCAGTTTTGAGCCAAGCTCTAAAGATATTTCTTTTGTTATGCGCTTTTGTTGTGGCAAGTATGGAGCCGGCTTGCGACCAATTTCTTTGATACCATTTTCATTTATATATAGCACAGGATACTGACCGGAGTCAATATCAATCAGCCTTTTCATATAAGCAGTTTCTATATTCCTTTTAATTTCTTCAACCGGAATATCTTTGCAAGCTCCGAAGTAATTTGCCTTTTCCAGCTGGAATGAGCTAATTTTATTTGTCCTGTTGCCTTTCAAAAAGTCAGTTATCATTGCTTTGCCAAATCGACCGTCCAGCTCTGCAATACCGTAAAGTATTTGTCTAACTGTAAATTTTTCTTTTTCAGAATTGATTTTAACTTTACTGTTGCCTGATGACATACATGAAGAACATCTTCCGCAAATATCAGCTTGCTTTTCATTTTGAAAATACTCAAGAATATAATTACGTTTGCAGTTTAGAGTTTCTGCATATTTGACCATGGTTTCCATTTTGTTGAAAGCATGAATTCTGCGATCATCCAAAGCTTTCAGATCAAGTGGTAGCTTGTCTATAGGCATACGTTCTAAAGTCAGCATCATTCCGCCTGCCAGCCCGGCTTCTCTGTATCTTATTACACCTGATATTTGCAAAGCATTTAGAGATCTTTTAAGTAGTTCGTCGTCAATGTCATGTTTATTCATCAGCTCATGCAAATCAACCTCTTCAGGTTTTTTAAGTGCATCACTACTCAAACTGCGCAATAATGCTTCAAGTACAATGCGGTTATCATCATTAGTATTTGAATAATATTCTCTGATTCTGTCTTGAGTTTCAGTGAATTGCATGGTAGCTCGGCTGTGAACTGAATTTTTACGAATAATATTATGCCGTTCAAAAAGATTTATCACATTGCTTACAATTGTGTGTGGAATATTTGAAGTATTAGCAATAGCCGCTATACTATGTAAAATTGGATTGGTTGATTTATATCCGAAATCAACTCCATGGATATTATAAAGTGCATCATATACAGATTGAATTTCTTTTTTTGTCGGATAGTTTGTTTTAACAAAGAAATTCATCAGCTTAATATCTTCAGGATCGTATAATAAATAACATTCTGAATCATTTCCGTCGCGTCCCGCACGCCCTGCTTCCTGATAGTAGCCTTCTAAAGTTAGTGTCAAATCATGATGGATTACCTTGCGGACGTTAGCTTTATCTATACCCATACCAAAGGCATTTGTAGCAACAATAATCGAGTTTTCATGTTTTATGAATCTATCCTGCACTTGTTGGCGAATATAATCCGGCATACCTGCATGGTAAGCTTCAGCTTTTACCCCATAAGCAATAAGCTGATTATTTACATTTTCAACTCTTTTTCTGGAAGCGCAATAAATAACTACAGAACCAATCTTAGTTTCTTTAACAAGATCTATTATTCTTTCTACTTTTTTATTAGTAGTAATCGTTTTATAAGATAAGTTTGGCCTATCGAAACCCTTTAGAAAACGATTTACCTGTTTCATTTCCAGTATGTTTACTATATCATCCTGCACATCTTTTGTAGCTGTGGCAGTCAGGGCTATAATGGGTAGCTCCGGAAACAGATTTCTAATACTAGCTATATTTTTATAAGCAGGTCGGAAATCATGTCCCCATTCTGAAATACAGTGAGCTTCATCCACAGCTATAAAAGATACTTCCATATTCGACAGAAGATTTATAAAAAGCTTACTTTCAAGTCTTTCAGGAGCGACATAAATAAGAGAATAGGCTCCTGCTTCTGCCTTTTGTAGTCTGTGATTGAGCTCCTGATAAGAAAGGCTACTGTTTATATAAGTAGCAGAAATACCTTTGTTATTTAAAGTATCAACCTGATCTTTCATCAGAGCTATTAAGGGAGAGATAACAATGCAGGTTCCCGGTTTTACAATCGCAGGAAGCTGATAGCATATAGATTTACCTCCGCCGGTAGGCATAACAGCCAGAGTATTATCTCCATTCAAAATAGACATAATAATTTCTTCCTGACCATCGCGGAAAGAGTCATAGCCAAAATGCTTTTTAAGATACTTTATAAGAATATTTACTGCCATGTTTTGAGTTTACATTTTTTTAGTTTAATATAGAAACTTACTACTTTTATTTTGACTACACTTTCAATACAAGTCTAATGATCATTTTATTTATTTGTAGAGCTTGTCTCATAAGTGAAAAAAACAGAGTTGTAATATCAATATTTGTGGTATCAAACACCCCGTCTCGCTTCGCGATCCACCCCTCTTTTAAAAGAGGGGAATTCTTTAAGCTACTTATCTAATAGATAGTTAGTGATGCAATGATAAATTTAACATTCCCCTTCTTCGCAAGCGCTGTGCTGAGCTTGCCGAAGTAAAGGGGTGCCCGAAGGGCGGGGTAGTTGCGACAATACTAGTTTATTGTTGACTTATAATACAGCCTCTACGCTAATCTAACCCACTAAATAAATTTTTGCTATGTTTTCCTCTCTTGAGGGTGTCACGAAGTGACGAGGTGGAAAAACATCCACCAATCTCATATTTCGATAATAGTAAATAATGCTACTAACAGATCTTGTCACCCCTTAAGGGCTCTATATTCCTATGACTTATGTTTGTGGCTGTCTCATAAGTAGAGTAATATTTTGACAAGCTAAATAAAGTGATAAATTTAATCTAAGACATGTGATTAGAGCCGACGGCTAAAGAGACTGTGTGAAAACCGCAACTTTCTCTAACAATAACAACCTCATTATCAAATACTTACTGTTTTACAAGAAATACATTAAAGAGCTTTTAATAGGGCTCTTTTTTGTTTTATATAGACGATTAGATTCAAACATTGGTCAAATTTTGTAAAAAGCATGCTCATTACTGCTTTTACTTTGCCAAAATCCATTATATTAAGCAATCTTTTGATATTATATGCTATGCTACTGAGAGTAAACTCAGTCTGTACATTTTGCAACCCTTTGCATAAAAAGTACGATTGATTCATAGTGCGTTTTAATGTGCCAAAAGGATGCTCTACTATCGCTTTTCGCATAGCTATCAATTCTTTTTTATAGCTAATATTCTTATTCATTTTTTCGATTACATTTTCATGCACCCATCTCCTGATTTTTCTTCCACCTCGTTTTGATGTAGTGCATTCGCGTCTTAGTGAACAACTATTACATGCCTTTGTTTTGTAAAGCTTATAATATTTCTTGTCTTCATAGATTGTCGATGTGTGATATAATTGATGGCCTGCAGGGCATCTAAAAAAGTTGTTTGATTGATTATACTCAAATTTTGAAGCAGGAAATACACCATGTTTACATCTTTTAGCATAATTAGGTTTCGGTACATAACAATCAATATTATTGTCATCACAAATCTTTATTGATATTGGGTTGTAATAACCTGTATCAGCAACAACTTCAAGCTTATCTGACTCAAGTATATCTTTTGCAGCTAGCCCCATTCTGTGCAATTGTTGCAAGTCATTACAATCATTACTTACATCGTTAGCTACTATCATTTTACTTTCTGAATCTACTGCAATTTGAGCATTGTAGCTTACTTCTTTTGTACCGTGATTTAGCATCAGTTTGCTATCAGGATCGGTTGTGCTTATTTGTTTTTCGTCGCTTGCATCCATAGCATCAAGGTAATCCTGATATATAGCCATTGATGACTGCAATAATTTAATTTTTTCCTGAAGCTCTAATTTGCTCATTGAAGCATCTTTAGGAGAAGAAGAATCATTGTTATCTAACTGAGATAGATATTGATTTACCTCTTTCTCTGCGTTCGTCATCATCGATGTTATCTGTTTTTGTGTGAAATTTCTTGATTTTGAATTTTGAGCTCTAAATTTGCTACCATCAATTGCCACCAGTGTACCGCTTAGTACACCAAGTTGACGACACAGCAAAATAAATTCTCGAAATACACTTTTAATCGCTTTACTATTATCCCGTCTGAAATCTGCTATTGTTTTAAAATCCGGTTTTAGCTTTTTTAGAAGCCAGATTACCTCTATATTTTGGTGAGTTAATTTTTCTAACAACCGGCTTGAACGTATTTTGTTCATATATCCATAAAGATATAGCTTTAACAAATCTTTAGGATTGTATGGTTTTCTACCGGTTCCTTTTGGTTCTGAATGTGTAAACTCCAATTTTATCATATCGAGATTATCTACAAAAGCTTCTATAAATCTAACTGGATTATTATCATTGATATAATCATCCAACGATTCTGGGAAAAGCACTGATTGACTTCTTTCTTCACCTTGAATATAGCGCATACCGTCTTGAATATTTTAGTTGAATAATTGTACTAATATAAATATTTTTTGCCTCTCTTTTCACACAGTCTCTAAAGCCATCGGTTGCAACTACTTACAAGTGCAACCGCATGCTTTAGCTTGCGGTTATTATCACAGGTTTTATTTAGATAATAGTCTAATTTTTACTTATAAGACAGCCTCCTAATATCTTTGAGGCTTGCAGCCTCTTATTTCAATTCTGTCTATTTTACCATTCGGAAACTACTATCTATCTTCTTTCCAAACACACTACCCTTTTTATTCAATCATAGCAATATAATATATTTTACTGCAAAGGCAAGGGGGAGAAACAAAAAAGGTATCAGAAGTTTTTCTGATACCTTTACAGATAATAAATTATATTTGAAAGTTTATTTCAAAAATGCCATTGAGTCACCCGGATTTATCTCTCTAGGTTCTTGTCCATTTTTGAAAATTCGTGCTTGTTTTTCTCCTAAAAGCGATATGTTATCATCTTCAATTAAAATTGTAGAACCTTCTCTCAGACCGACTACATACATTTTAGGATTGATTACTAAAAACTCTTGCAATCTTTGCTCTCTGGTTTCACCATGGTGGCCGTCAGGATGAGCATCTAAATAGTGAGGGTTAATCTGAAACGGAATTAAATCCAAAGCCTGGAAGCTTTCCGGTTCTGTAATCGGCATATCATTAGTAGTTTTAATAGTAGGGCAAGCCAAATTAGAACCTGCACTCCAACCCATATAAGGTGTGCCTTCTTTTACTTTTTTAGGAATAACATCAATTAAACCAGTTTTGTAGCACATTTCCAATAGACGGAAAGTATTACCTCCACCAACAACTATTGCTTCAGCTTCTTCTACCATTTCAATTGGATCTTCAGTTTCATGAACAGATTCAACCTCATATCCAAGTGGTTCGAATACGTTTTTAACTTTTTGTGTATATTCATCCGGACTTACAGTTACACCTGCATAAGGAACAAAAGTAATCTTTCTGATACCAGTTCTTAAAAAGTCTTTTATTTGACCTGTTGCATGCTCTAAATAGCCAAAGCCATGAGTAGTCGAATTGCTTAATAGTAATAACTTCATATTAACCCTAAAATATTGTGTTTGCTAAATCAATTATTAAAGATGGATATATACCAAACAATATAACTCCAAAAGTTGAAATAGCCAAAGCAATTCCTGCCATGCCAGGTGAAACTTTTTCCTGCTCTTCATCAGATTCTTTAAAGAACATATTCAATACAAGTCCGATGTAGAAGTACATTGAGATGATTGATGATATAACTGCTACTATTGTTAGCCACAAGTAACCTGCATCCATGGCAGCCATAAATAAATAATATTTACCAAAGAAACCCGCCATAGGAGGTATTCCAGCCAATGAGAACATAAATAATGCCATCATTGAAGCAATCACAGGATTAGATTTTCTTAAACCTACGTAGTCAGAAATTTCCAAATATTTGTTTTCTCTTTCCAATACAGAAACGATTAGGAATGCGCCAATTTGCATAAACATATAAGCTGTAGCGTAGAACACGATCCCGCTTCTGCCATCAGGAGTATTAGCAACGATACCCATCAATAAATAACCTGCATGAGCCACAGAAGAGTAGGCTAACATTCTTTTTACGCTTTTCTGAGTCAATGCACTGATATTACCAATAAGCATCGTAGCAGCTGAAATAACAGCTATAATTGTTCTGAATTTTTCTAAGTTAGTCGTCAATATTTCATTT
>OZ223197.1:0-1232905 GCA_965140345.1 Kapaibacterium sp. (SeqCode) | reverse complement strand
ACTCAGATGCTTGAATCTATGATAGAAAATCCTCGCCCGACTCGTGCAGAAGCAAGTGACGTTGCAAATGCCGTTCTAGACGGAACAGATTGCGTAATGCTAAGCGGTGAAACAAGTGTTGGCCGCTACCCATTAGATGCTGTAGAATATATGAGTAAAATCATAATCAGTATGGAAAATTCTCATCCAACAGGGCCACTCAGATATCAGAGACATGAAGCTGAAATGGATAATATAGCAGATGCTCTTGGTCGTGCGGCATGCGTTATAGCTGATCAGATAGATGCAGCGGCTATTATTCCATTCACAAATTCAGCATTTACTGCAAGAAATATTGCAAAATACAGACCTGATATTCCAATCATTTCTCTTACTAACAACATTGAAACACTTAGATTTTTATGTATAGTAAGAGGAATAAAACCAATTTTAGTGGAAGAATTCAAAGACAAAGAAAATATCTTCAGAGATTTGGGTGACTATGTTAAAAATTTCAAGCATATTAAAAATGGCGATACAGTAGTCTTTGTAGCAGGATTAGCTCCTTATAAAGATATGCCTGATAATACATTGAAAGTATTCCAGGTGTAGAAGATGATAATTGTAAGCGCTTGCCTTGCCGGATGCAAATGTAGATATGATGGCAAAAGCAATGCAAAACAGGAAATAATTGATTTGGTAGAAAGGGGAGTGGCTATTCCCCTTTGTGCCGAAGTTATTGGCGGTTTACCTATACCAAGAAATTCTTGCGAAATTAGCAGCAATAAAGTAATTGATGCTAATGGAAACGATTTTACTCTACAATTCAAAACAGGCGCAGAAAAAATACTTGAGATAGCTAAGATTCTAAATGTCAAAAAGGCAATTTTGCAGCAAAGAAGCCCTTCGTGTGGTTACGGCAAAATATATGACGGTACATTTTCAGGCAAGTTGATAGAAGGCAATGGCATTTTAGCTGAGTTGTTATCCAAAAATGGAATTGAGATAGAATCTGTGGAGTAGATTAAGAGAGTGAATATTAACTACATCACTAAAGTTCCGCGAGCTACTGAAGGAGTCGAAACGCTAAACAAGATTTAAACGGAATAAAATCATGCTCCTAATTATAAAATCAGGAGCATTCCTTCAAAGTTTTACACCATTTTAGCAATAGCTTCTGCAATTCTAAGAGCTTCAGCAGCATCTTTTGCATTCACTGCGATAGGTTTCCCTTCACTTATAGCTTCAATAAATGCTTTATGTTCTTCTGCGATTGCATTCAGCTGAGGTACTTCCGGCTTTTCAAAAACAATATTTTTGTTTTTTAAGCCTGCTTCGATTGTTCCAAGCATTGTGGCTAAAGTACCTTCTTTAGGAGTTTCAGTGTCTTCCAGCAGACGGTATACATCTACATCCGGCTTGCCAAAATCTATAGAGAAATAAGCATCTTTACCAAATACTCTCATTTTTCTCATAGGGCTGGCAGAAATTCTGGAAGCTGTTAGATTCGCAACACAACCATTTTCAAATTTGATACGTGCATTTGCTATATCTGTAGTATCAGTTAGAACCGCAAGTCCATTTGCATCTATGCTAGTAACTTTAGATTTAGCCATTGAAAGCATAATATCAATGTCGTGAATCATTAAGTCATGAATAACCGAAACATCAATTGCTCTTGGCCTGAATTGGCTTAATCTGTGAGCTTCTATAAAAAGAGGGGAAACATTATAATCTTTAAGCGCTGCTAGTGCCGGATTAAATCTTTCAACATGTCCTACCTGAATAAGCACTTTTTTACTTTCTGCCAGTTCAATAAGTTTTGTAGCTTCTTCATTAGTAGCAGTGATTGGCTTTTCGATGAAGCAATGTTTTCCTGCTTTGATAGCCTTACATGCAATTTCGAAGTGAAGAGAAGTAGGTGCAGCAATAGTAACTGCATCAACAGCATCAATAGCTTCTTCTACGCTGGCAAAAGCGGTGCAGCTATGCTCAGCAGCTAATTCTTTAACTCTTTCCTGATTAACATCAAAAATGCCTTCAAGCTTCGCAAAAGTACTATTTTTCCATAATTTGGTATGTATCGAGCCAAGATGCCCGGTACCTATAACAGCAATTTTAATTTCTTTCATGTTTAACTCTAATTATAAATATTCAATCAAGCAAAGTTAAAAAAGAAAGACTAAGATATAAAATTTATTTATGGGGTAGATAAATAGATCCGCTGAATTTACTTAAGAATTTCTGATTATTGAACAAAAATCTAACAAAGCTTTAAATGATTGGATATGATTATCTTCTCCAGATCTCTTTATTAGTTGTTCTAAATAATAATATTCTTTAGTGGTACCAGGTAATTTTTTACTGTATGAAAGATTCTTTTCTTTCATAATACTTTTAAGATAAGCCTCATGAAATTTTGCGTGATTGGAATATTTGCCATAAGGAGGGCAGTGTTCAGGATCTTTTTGGCTTACATCATAATGATCAATAAAATGTAGCAATTCAGGATCTTGCGGATTGTAAGTAAATACTTTTTTATTAGCTAACAACCAACTTTCAATGCAATGGTGCTGAACAATAATTTCAAATTCGCAGTTTATCTTCAAATTCTCAGACTGGAGAAATTCTAATACCTCTTGTTTTCGACTTGCAATAGTTTCTTCTTCTGAATCAAGAATAAGAACTAAATAGTCAAATTTGCCAATTTTATTTACATCAAAAATTGAATTTTTTAAATGATTAAAAAGTGCAGGGAAGCCAAGTCCGCTTATGAGGTAATAATTGTTATTAGAAACCTTTCCCGGATTTTGAATTTTTGAATAGTTTGGTAAAAGATAACCGAACCAAGAAGGATATATTTTGGGTTCTGTACGTTTACCTTCAACTAAAAAATATAGATTCATTAGCTTTCTATACCATTTTGATATTCTTCAAAATTAATAAGCTGCAAAAATGCATCATGATGTGAAGACTCAATATTTAATTCATTTGCATTCTGAGTATTTATCTGTCCGGCTTTCCTAGTCACAATCTTCCAGTATTCAGGAGATATATTGTTAATAATATAAGGGTGATGGCTAGTGACTATAAATTGCATTTCAGCAGAATTGTTTTCAAGCAAATCTTCCGTTAATTCATCTATACAGTTTATTCCCAAGCTATTTTCAAACTCATCAATTAGAATAACAGTTCCTTTGGCAGATAGATACAGTTCTGCAATTTGCAAAAGAGATCTAAACATACCAGAGGCAATGTGATCTTGCCTTATCCAATTATGTACACCTAATTCTTTGAAGTATAAAACTCTAGGATTATCAAACCATTTAGTATTACTATAATCGTATTCTACTTTGTCAAATTTGATATCAGTAATATTTGGGAATATATTTATATATCTATTTTTTATCAGTTCAAATATATTATTGATATTATGATAGCAAAAGAATACTTTCTGATAAGTATTTAAGTCCTTATTTTTAATAAAATCTAAACCAAAGTGCAAATTTATAAAATCTTTTTCGATTTGACCTGGAAAACTGTTTTCTGTTGAATCAGAAGTTGATTGATTATAAAAATTAATTTTACCTAAAGCATTGAATATTTCTGAAATTTCATCTTCTTCTCTTAGTAAGTAAACAACACTTTCGCTATTTGATAATTTTACAGTAGGAATGTTTCTTAATTTGATTTCGTGATTAGATCGTGAAATAATCTGATCGCAATTTTTGTATAGATTTTCATAATTTATGGTTGGTCTACTGCTTTTTCCAATGTTAGAGTTATCTATGTTTTTATTATCTTTTATTTCAAAAGCACCTTCCCACAGAAAAGTATTATTTTCTACAGTTGAGAACTCAATTTTCCATTCAAAGCCATTTATAGATTTTCCCTGAGCTATATTTTTAATATCTAAAATTGATTTAATAATTTGAGTTTTGCCTGCTCCGGAAATACCTACAAGTAAATTCAAATCTTTAAAATCAATTCGATTGATTTTTAAATCTCTAAATCTATTATATGTTTCTATGTAGTTGATTCTCATAGTATTATTTTCAAAAATTGAGTAAGTTATCGATTTTATAGTATATAGACTGCTTTAGAAGAATGTTATTTGCAAAATACTACAATGTAAGCGAAAAACAAAAAAAATAGGGTAAATCTCAAAATTTACCCTATTAACCTATGAGAGTATAAGTGTGGTCTATTGTTTCTTTTCGCAGCTTACCATCCAGCCAATGCCGAATTTATCTGTAAACATTCCGAAATATGCACCCCAAAAAGTGTCACCTAATGGCATCATTACCTGTCCACCTTCGGAAAGAGCATTAAAAATTCTTTCAGTTTCTTCTTTTGTGTCAGTAGAGATAGAAATATGGAAATTTGTACCGGCTACATGTTGTTCTTCCCATTTACTGCCAAGGTCGCATCCCATAAGGCAAGTACCATCTTCTAACATAAGAGATACGTGCATTACTTTTTCCATATCTTGTGGTTCAACCGGATGTTCTTCTACCGGAGGCATTTCTTTAAAACGGCTGAAATAAGAAAATTCAACTCCAAAAACAGATTTATAGAAATTAAATGCTTCTTCGCAATTTCCTTTGAAATTTAGGTAAACATTAGCTTTAGCCATGATACTACTCCATTTTATAATAAAAAATACTATTAAACAACGTTCGAAAACTTTTAACACAAACGCCTTCATTATGATATTAGTCTAAAAAATATACTCTACTGTTTTTTTTTTAGCTCTACAAATATATATCTTCAAGTATGACAACTGTTTGTCATACATAAATAAATTGAAAATCTATTTATGTATCTCGCTGCTAATAAGATATTTAGCTAAATAAATAATATTTTAGAAAATAAATTTTCCTCCTACAACTCACTATATAGAGAGTCTTCAGGCTTACTCAAAAAAAATAAAAAAAAGTTTGCATCCTTTAGGCAACATGTGACTCTTATCTACGTAACCCGAATTGTTATCTTACAAAAAACGAAAATCTTTTCTTATGAAAGACAATGTAAAACAACAATACTTTATGGAACTCTTTGAGCCATGCAGAGAAAAGCTTAACCGCTTTGCTTTTGCTTTGGCGAAAGACAGACAGGATGCTAATGACATAGTCCAGGAGACTATTCTGAAAGCGTATGGTGCTTTGGATTCTTTAAAAAATCCCGAAGCTTTTCCTAGCTTTCTATTTACAATAGCTTCCCGCATACATAAACGTACCGGTTGGAGACAAAGGTTATTTACACATTTCAATGTTGCTGATGATGATTCACAACCTGAGATCGAAGGCCTTGAGGCGAGTGAATCAGAACCCGGGATGAGTCACGACGTAGAAATGCTGTATCAAGCTTTGGCAAAACTTCCTCATAAACAAAAAGAAGCGGTTGTTTTGTTTGAAATATCCGGGTTATCCATTAAAGAAATTTGTGAGATCCAGGGCGGATCTGTACCGGGTGTAAAATCCCGAATCCAAAGGGGCCGTAAGGCATTAGCAGAGTTGCTTGGCGTGCAAGATTATGCAGGCAGCAGCGCAAGAGATGATGTGGGCTCACGGCCGACTGTGCAAACAAGAGTAACTTATGCAAGGGTGAGCCATGACTAAACAAACTAACAAAAAACCACAATCCCTTGATGAATATTTCGCAAGGGCGAAAGCAACCAATAATGGAATGAGTTCTAAGCAGGTTTCAGAGTTAATTAGTGCGGCTCCGGCTGCAAAATTATCATGGCTGGCTTATCTCAAACCATTAGCTTCAAAGATCAATAGTGTACTCCTGATTTCTGCTTTAGCTGTTGTAGCGTTTTTAGCTGTAGATTTAGATGATGATGTGCAATCTGTAATCCAAAAAGAAAACACTGCAGAAATCATGCAAGACAAAGATAATACTGCAGAAAAAGCTGCAGAACCTATCAATAAAGTGAGTGCAATGAAAGTAAAGGAAGAAAATTTCTCAGCTCAAATAATGAAGAAAGCTTCTTCCAAAAGCAACTACAAAACAAGTAGTTTTAGTAATAAAATAGAAACAGAGATTGCATCAGAATCTTTAGAGTCTGAAGATGCTAATCTCTGGGCAAATAATAAATCAATAACTCCAAGTTCAATTGTTGTAGTGCAAAATGAATATACATTACATCAAACTATTGAATTTATTCCCTACGCTGTAGAGAATACTTCAAAGAATGAGGAGCCTGAACTAGAAGAAGCTGAAGAAACAATAGAAACATTTCAAACTTTAGCCGGCAAAAATGCCAAAAATATGTACTATTTACAGTTTGATACTAAGTTCACTAATACCAGTCTTGACCGAGCTTTACTTCTTGGTGGAAGGATAGCCTGGATGCCGTCAGAGTATATGTCTTTTGGATTTTCAGGTTATGGCATGACAGATAAACCAATTATAAAAATGGTTATGACTGATGAAACTCTAGGCACTGAAGAAATAGTAGATGGGAACTTGTATGCAGGTTATGGTGGCTTCTTTATGGAATATTACATATTTCCAAAAGAAGTAATCCATGGCTATGTAGGAGGCTTTTTTGGACTGGGCGGAGTTCATGCAGCACCCGTAAACGGCAATACGAAAGATAAACAAAGCCAAAATGTATCAGTAATATGGCTTGTAGAACCGAATGCAGGTATTGAATTGAATGTAACCAATTTCCTAAAATTAGGTTTCGATGTTTCCTATAGATACTCTGAAGTTTCAGGATTAGATAAATTATATGCTCAAAGTCCTGATCTTACAAATTTCAATTTTAGTGGATTATCAACAAGTGTTTATTTTAAACTTGGTCTTTATTAGACAGTGTGAGAGGAGTCTCAAAATGAAAAAGATTATAATAATAATAGCATTTTTATTGCCATTGAATATATTTGCTCAATACACGAGCGCAGATGATTTTGATTCTCAGAATGAAAAAGAAGAGAATATGAGTACTTTATTAGGCGGAAATGGTAAACTTTCTCATGGCGCATATGGTGGGCCTCAAGTAAAAGTTGGACAGTTTGATGATTTTACTGCTGTTATGTTAGGCGGTAGAGGCGGTTGGACCATAAATCATAGCTTTACTTTAGGTATTGCAGGTTTCGGAATGGTTAACGCTCCAACTGTTGACTATTCTTTAGCAGATACCACATTTAAAGATGCAGCTATTAGATCAGGATACGGTGGGTTTTATATGGAATATACCAATAGCCCGAACAGTCTGCTTCACTTGACAGGAAATTTATTTATAGGCTGGGGTGGAATTGGAATTGATAGAGATCAGGACTGGTTCGACGGTATGAATCATTTGGATGATGATCATGATTTTGACAGCGATGACCCATGGGCATCATTCTTTATCATTGAGCCGGCTGTAGGTGTTGAAATGAATGTCACATCATTTTTTAGAATTGGAATGGAAGCATCATATAGGTTTAGTAATAGAATAGCTTCAGGTGATGGCTTCAGAGAAATCAGAGAAGTAAGAGACTATAATTTTGATGGTTTTTCAGGGAACATAGTTTTTAAATTTGGTGTGTTTTAAAGAGATAATAAAAAGATCCGAAATTGAATATAAATAAAAATCAACCTCAGAGTAGCGGACGAGGTTGATTTTTATATTTTTAAACTATCTAGTCCATCATTGTGAAAGTTCTGATAAAGTCAGAAGCTTCTGATAGAGAAGGAAAAATTTTGTCTGCTTCCGGGCAATCTTCCGGTGAGTAATCACCAACTAAAATTGTTTTTAAGTTAGCTCTTTTTCCGGCTATTGCATCTTTAACACTGTCACCAATCATCCAGGATCTTTCCACATCAACATCCCATTTATCAAAAGCTTTGTAAAGCATACCCGGGTTGGGTTTTCTGTCATAGCTTTGATCTACTTCTAATGTAGGGCAAAAATAAATATCATTGAACTGATAACCAGATTTGACTTTCAATCCTTGCTGCATGTGTTCATGGACTGTGTTCAAATCTTCTTCAGTCATTATATTTTTACCAATACCCTGCTGATTAGTAACTAATATAGCTAAATAACCAATAGTTTTAATATGCCTAAAAATATCAAAAATCTCGGGGTTGAACTCAAATTCTTCGATGTTTTTTACATAGTCGCCTACAATTCTTTTGTTGATGATTCCATCACGATCGAAAAAAAAAGTTCGTCTTTTCATTGCACCACCACTCTAATTTAAGACTTCTTCTATTATTTTATCCACTGACTGAAAAATAAATTTCCAGGCGTGAGTTTGAACAATCAAATTACGACCGTTTTCGGAAATATTTTGCGCAAATTCTTTATCTGACAATAATTTAACAGCATACTCAGCTAGCTTCTCTGAATTATCGCCTAGTAATAAATGAACTCCGTGCTCGCCGTTTATTCCCTGATTTCCAGTGGGTGTTGTTACCACAGGACATCCGCATGACATAGCTTCCAAAAGCTTATTTTGAATGCCTGAGCCACCTTCGTGGGGATGCAAAAACAGCTCTGCACCCTGCAAGTAAGGCACCATGTCAGGAACGTCGGGAAATATTTTTATATATTTATTTTCTAAATTACTTATAGAAGGTGGAGGAGTAGCTCCAACAAGATGCAATTCCGCATTAGGAACTTTTTCTCTGATTTTAGGCAGAATATCATTAACTATTTTCATAATCATAAGTTGGTTTGCCCAAACATCTAATTTCCCTGCGAATAAAATACCTTTTCTTTCTATTTCCGGATTAGGAACAAATTTATCAACATCAGTTCCATTAGAAAGTAGTTCGTATTTGCAGCTAGGATTTTGTTTTTGCATCGCTTTGATATCTTCATGTGTCACTAAAGTAGTTATATCAAAGTGATTAACAATTCCCGGTTCGTAATTTTTAAGCTTTCTGTATTCCCACCATCTCACAGCTCTTTGTTTTAAGTTATGGCTGGTTTCATAGGATCTTTGCTGATATAGAGTGCGGCAGTCTTCTGCCATAAGTATTTTAGGGAAGACTTTATCTTTTAAATATTCAGCTGTTCTCATAAAAAATGAAAAGCCTAAATCAAAATTGGTTTGACTGCATAAGTTATCTACTGTTTTTTGGTAATCATGCTGATAATAATATGCAATTTCAAGTGGATATTCTTTATGGAGTTTAGTCAGCGCTTTTCCACCGGCTTTAATCGGGTTGAGAGGTATAACATGTAAATCTACACCTAATTTTTCAACTTCTCTGATAAAGCTTTGCGGAGCCTTTTCTCCCTGGAAAAAAGTAACTAAAGTTACATTGTGTTTTTCAGCCAGATACTTTATTATATTATGTGGCTTAAGTCTATCGCCACCTATTACCGGATACGGAAATCTTGGCAATAGAAATAAAATATTAAGCTTTTTGTCTACGTTTTGCATACCTAAAAATCAAATTGTAAATAATTTGGCTCTCTAATTTACTAAAAAAAAGAGAGCCAGCGTAAAACAAGTTTAATATATTGATATATAATGACTTACTTAGCCAAATAAAGCGTCAATATCATCCTGAGACATATCTGAGGGGTCTTCTTCTTCTGAGTCTGGTGAAAAAGTAGATTCATCTGTAGTATTTGTATTTCCAAACAGTGCATCAATATCATCTATGTCCATGCTGTCGTTACCGTCTTCTTGTAAGTCCTCTTCAGAAATATCTCCTGAGTTCACTTTACTAATAAGGTCATCAACATCATTTTGTCTGTTTTCTTTATCAGAGATAGCTTTAACTGCATCCGGGTCGAAAGCTATATCTCTGTGAAGGTGGGATACGTTTTTGCCTTCTTCAATTTTGTCATCATTTGAGCTGAGAATTGTACTTAATTCTGAAGCTTTAAATCTTTGAAGTATGACTGCTAATTTGTTTTGTATGGTACCCAGTAAATGATTTACTGCTGCTATCTGCTGAGAAGTTATATCCTGAACTTGCAGAGACATCATAATATTCGTAGAATCCATATTGATAGCGTCAATATACCCAAGAAGTTCATCGTAGTATTTTTGAATATCATCATTATATATTTCATTGGCTTTTGAAATGCCTTCGTCTATTTCAGCAACTAACTCAGGATTATCATTAATTACAGGTTTGATTTTTTCAAGCAGATCTACAAAAAATTCTTTTTGATTTTTTCGTTTAGCGACAAAATCAGTGAGTATTTTCTGAGCACTATCCAGTTTAACAAAAAATGTATCTATAACATTCATTATTTCTGTTGTAGCATTTTCTGTAGCCTGAGTGACTTGACTCAATTTTTGAGTTGCATTAGGCATTTTCTTAATATTCTCGGCTATGGCAACATTAATAGATTCCAGAGTTGGCTTGATGTCTTTTACAAAACTTACCATTTCTTCCAAAAATGGAATTAACTGATAATCATCTATTTTCTTTAGCATTGAATTTAAATCAATCTGTTTCATAAATCTCTCCGGATGTACCTAATGCATTATATATGGCAAATATAAAAAATTATTCTTCAGAAATTATAAACTTATCAAAATACTTTTCATCTATGGCTTCTAAAAACCTGGATGGTTGACTTAAAACGGAACCACTTTCTCTGTCAAAAATATTCATTGGGTAACTAAGACACAAAATATCTTTAGCTCTAGTACAAGCGACATAAAACAGTCTACTTTCTTCTTCTACTGAATCTATAGAATCTAAACTACGGGCAGAAGGGAAGCGACCTTCTAAAACCCATATTACAAACACAACTTTCCATTCTAATCCCTTAGCCGAATGAATTGTCGAAAGTGTTAGAATTTCCTCTTCTTTGTCTGTCGGGTCGATATCGTCAACTTTATCTGTCGGCGGATCAATAGCCATGTCATTCAAAAATGAAGCCAAAGATTTGTACGTGCCTGCAATCGAAATGAACATTTCCAAATCCTTCCATCTCTTTCGCCAGTCGTCATGTTTATCAATAAGAATCGGCTTATAATACTCAGCGAATCGAGTTGCCTTGTCTCCCAAAGCACTATTTGATTGATACTGCTGAGACAAAATTTTGAATAAATCACGTATACTTTGCTTACCCTTAATCTCATTTAGAGACGTATAATTTTCCAAAGATATTTCATTGGAAGTTATTAAATCAACTATTTTTGAAGCAGTTGCAGGTCCAACTCCGGTATGCAGCATTAATATGCGAGTCCATGAGACTGCATCATTTGGATTATACATCACTTTAAAAAATGCTAGTAAATCTTTTATATGCGCCGTTTCAGCAAACTTGATTCCACCAAACTTCTGATATGGAATATTTGCTTTATTCAGCGAAATTTCAAGATCAAATGAGTGGAAAGATGATCTGAACAGAACAGCTATGTCATCTAACTCAATTCCCTGTTCTCTATACTCTAATACTTGCTGTGCTATAAAATCAGATTGTTCTCTTTCGTCATTTGCTGCAACAAGCATGGGCAGCTCGCCTTCAATCTTGTCTGAATACAACTCTTTTTCATATTTGAAAGCAGCAGATCTAATAATTTCGTTACTCAAATTTAGAATAGGAGTTGTGCTTCGGTAGTTTTGTTCAATTTTAAATACTTCACAGTTGTCAAAAGATTTAGGGAAGAAGAGTATATTTTGATAATCAGCACCTCTAAATGCGTAAATACTTTGCGCGTCATCTCCGACAGCCATTATATTTTGCTGAGTTCCTGCCAGCTGTAATACAATTTCATGCTGCAGTCTGTTTGTATCCTGGTATTCGTCTACCATTATATATCTATATCTGTCATTTAATTTTTTTCTGACATCCGGCCTTGATTTCATCAGATTTAAAAGATGCACCAGCAGATCATCATAATCCATCAGTTGATGTTTTGCTTTATAATCTCTATATTGAAGTGATATTAAATTTATCTCTTCAGCAATATCTTCATAGCCAGGATAATCCTTTTCAATTACAGCATCTATACGTTCTCTTGTGTTTGTAGCCATTGAAATAATTTTCAGTATAGTACTTTTGGTAGGGAAGCGTCTTTTTGTTTTATCGAATTTAAGATTTGCTCGTAATATATTAATGACATCTTCAGCATCACCGGTATCTAACACACTAAAATTATTGCGGAAATTGATAGCTTCAGCATATTTTCTAAGAGTCTGAAGAGCAAACGAGTGAAAAGTGCCACCGGAGACGTCTTCGCATCTGCCGTCTAAAATTGATGATGCACGGCGTAACATTTCGGCTGAAGCCTTGCGTGTAAATGTAAGAAGAAGTATAGTTTCAGGCGGATTCTTATCTTCTATAAGTCTTGCTAATCGGTAGACCAATGTTCTAGTTTTACCAGTGCCTGCACCGGCAATAACAAGAGCTGGGCCTTTGTCATGCATAACAGCTTCGTATTGCGCGACATTTAGCTCTTCGCTGTACGCAATTTTGTATCCAATCTGCGGTTTATTGTTATTATTTTTTCTTTTCAGTATTAACTTTTTCAAGATATATTCAATTTATGTAAAACAGGTTTACATTATACAAAAAATACAATTTTGAAACAACGTATTTGATAATACGTTATTCTAATAGTAAATCAGTAATCATTTTTAAGGAGCCTCTTTATGAAAAGAATTAGTTTACTTATTTTAGCATTCTTTGCAATAGTATCTACAAAGGTATATTCTCAAGATTTATTTTATGCAGATGAAGCATATGACAAGGCTATGAATGTTGCTGAAGGATCGCTTGATTCTCCTCAGCTAATATTATGTATGTCGCTACAAATGAAAGATACAGGTGCAGGATTTCCATTTGAATTTGATTGGGAAACTGGGGAAGCTACTGTTTGGATTTATTATTTTGTGGAAAAGGATAATCCTGATAATCACGCAGGAGTTTTTGCCTTGAATATTCCGGTAGTTGGAATTATGGCGATGGAACAGAATATAGATAACTACATAGGTGATATTAAAGAGTTCTATACATTGGATAATTCACTCTCTAAATCACAACTAAACTCCAGTAAGATGGCAGCAAAGTTTTCAGCACATACTGAATTTCAAAATGAAAAAAGTCTCTATGGAGATGATGCTAATATCTATATAAGCTTATTTAATAATAAAGCTTTTCCTGGATTAGAAGAAGGTCATACGTATTGGGGAGTTATCTTTGATCCTGAACTATCAGATAGTTTTTGTTCTATGGATGTAGAATCTGAAGATATAAGTTGCTCGGCATTTACAAGTGTTGAAGAAACCTTATCAAATAATACTAAATCAGAGATTCAGATAAATAGCAATCCTGTTAATGATGTATTATCTTTCGAACTATCAACAACTGGTAAATATCATGTTTCTATTATTGATTTTCTAGGAAATGAAGTAATATCAGAAGAGAAGTCTTTAGAATATGGTGAACTTGATGTATCGAATTTAACATCCGGAGCTTATTTTATTCAGATTAGTGACGGAAATAATATTCAGTCTAAGAAGTTTATAAAACGATAAATATCAGCTGTTTATAATTTATAAAAAATCTCGTTTTGATTTAAAAAACAAAACGAGATTTTTTTAGCTATTTATACTAAATATTGTTTGAAATCCGTATAGAAAATTCAAGAATTTTCTCTCTACGAATAGTTTTATCTTATGAAGCTGATAATTTTAAATACAAATAATTCTTATCTAATAATCACTTTTTCAGCTTTGATCATACCATTATCATTTGACAACTGGACGAAATACATACCTGAAGACAAATCATTGATATTTATAGAATTTCTACCTTCAGATAATTTACCATTTGCAACAATTTCACCATAATAATTAGTGATAGTATATTCAGTTGCAAATTTTGTATTGCTTATATTTAATAGGTCACTGGCAGGGTTTGGTGATATAGAAATTTTTATTTCTGAAGTTTCTGTTATATTTACAATTGTATTACAAGTAAGTTCCTTATTTTCAATTTTCAAGGCACATACTTCTTTGTCTCCTGCTTCGGGTATAAACCAATATCCCCAGTATATTCCTTGGTCAAATTCATCAAGAGGGCCGTTTGTATATAATCCAATCAAAACTGTTTCATATACATTAAAACCATTGAACTTAGTCATAAATTCAGAATTTTGCGTGAAGTATTGCCCCATATCTGCAGAGTTTACAATTTGATCATCAGCAATAGTAGCGCTCAGATCAACCATAGTTGATAAATCAAAATAATCTGAGATAGTAATTGACATCGCATAGAAGCCGCCTACCATTGCAGAATTTATGATGCCGACATCGTAAGTTTGATCGCCTGCTTTAAAACTATAGAACCAAAAATTAGCTTTTCCGGTTTCAATAGAGAAATCTGAAGGTAACTGAATACTAGTGCCACCCATGCTAAGTGGTATAGTTTCCAACAAATGTCCAACAAAAGTTAGCTTCGCTTCAGAGCCAATGGCTTCGATTGCAGAATTTTTAGCTGCAGGAAATGCTTCACTGCTAGTAAAAGCAATAAACTGTGAAAATGCAGCGACGCAGGAAAAAATAAATACAGCAAATATAGTTGTTATAAACTTCACAATAACTCCAATAAATATTAGTAATAAAAAAGCAATATAATAATTAATATAATATTTTTAGCAAGAAATTTTTACAAATTGAACTGTTAATAGAGAATGTTTTCTCGAATAGTAATATTTAAAATATATTTTTTATATTTGAATAAAAAAACGGAAGTCTGAACTCGACACACATACACACACTTTGAGAAACACACTCACAGGGTTCAGACTTTTCAGGAAGAAAGTGTTGAGGGGTTAATGAGTAAATATTAAACCTCCTGAATGTTCAATTCTCCATCTCTCTTTGTCCTTAATAAGCAAATCTAGATTGAATTCACCAAATAAATAACTTTCAATAATTGCTTTATCCAATTTTTTATTGAAAATTATACTAACTGTAGGTTGAGATTCTATATCCCAATGATATCCTGCAATGCTATGATGATACTTGCTAAGTTTAAGTCTTTTGTTGATAAATTCAATTCTATTAAATATTAATTCAAATAAAAAAATATGTTCAACATCGTAATTTTTAGACCAATGCTTAAACATCAAATAATCGTTAAATTTACTTTCTAGACGCTTACTATTGTAAATAATTCTTACGTTTGAATCTTTGAACCTAGGTATGAATTGTTTGATAGTAAAAGCACTTATTGTGTCTAAGGACTCTTCTCTTAGTTCATCATAGAGATCATTGTTTTTATCAATATTGTCTAAATGAATCTCGTCAACAATTATAATCTCTAACTCTTTCTGACAGATTAAATATTGTGGGAGTGAAAATTTTGAATTTATATTTGTGAATCTGTTTTGTATAACCTCAGTTGAAATAAACTCTTCATATAACTTGTATGCTTGTTTTTCAAAATCAGGTTTTTTATTTAAATCTTTATGACTTATGTGTTGTGGATATTCAGCAAGTTTGTCAAGAAACGAACATAATACTTCATCATCATCCGACTCATATGCTTTTTGTAAAATATCGAAATAGGAACTTAATTTTACTTTATCACTCAAATCAAATGTATCATTTATTTGTCTGATCGAATTTGCAGTTTTACATAAATGGTATAAGTTTTTGTCAAACTCTTCAATGTCAAAACTCTGTAGCATTGATACTATTACAAAATCTTTGTCCGACTTTGTAATCCAAGCTCTGCACAGATCATCAGTAGGAATTCTTTTGTTATATTCGGCAACAAAATGTTGAATATGTATACTATTTTCTGACATATCCTGAAATTGGTCGTAAAATTCAGATTTTGCATTTTCATATCTAATCGTGTCACCCGAATATTTCAAGTCTACTCTTATCGAATCTTTATCAAAATGCTTAGGGTAAAAATAAACTTTTATACGCGATTTAGTTGCAGTATTTGAATAAATATAAGCCTCAATATATCCTTCTTCTTTTTTCTCAACGCATTCGAAATACCAATTAGGATAATAAGAAGTATCTTGTTGTCTTTTTTGATGCTTGTATCCCTTCGATACAAAATTCTTTTCGAAGGAATACTCAAAATTATTGAATCTAATAGTATCCGTGACTGTAGGCAGCTGATCAAAATTTTTGTCTTCAGCTTTACACACGCTTAGCCAAAGTACAATTAGTGTAGGGAGTAGGACTATATATTTCATCTTCTATTTCTCATTTGTTTTACGTAGTTTTCGAGAGTAGTTACTATTATTTTGACACACTAATCACCAAACCAGGTAAATTTTCCGTCAAACATATTCCAAATGTCTTTGTCTTTCTTGAAATAGAGTTCACTGATAGCACATTGTGTCTTTGTATACATGACAGCAGTATTTAAATCTTTATCGAATGTTATTCCAACTCTGGTTGGAGCACCTAGTTCCCATTCCGGACTTGAGTTTTTGGTATTAATGGCAGTTTTATGTCGTAAAAAGCGTTCTCTTAATCTTGACTTACCAGCTGGAATATTCATTGTAACATACTTGTCTTCGTCTTTTGAAAGAAACTCTTTACCAAGAAAGTCAGATAAAAAAGATTCTAAACTATCATTTAGGTATATAACTTTAGCATTCTCGAGTTTCAGTTTAGGTCTAAAATCTTCAATTGTGAAATTTGAAATATCAGGGTTTGAAGGCCAGGCAAAATAATTCATTTGTTTCTTACTTGAGTCATATTGTTCTTTAAACTCTATATTTTGGACTATAGTAATTTCTAATTCTTTTTCTAAAGTAAAGTATATAGCTTTAAGTAAAGAGTCTTGTTTTTGACATGTATTGATTTTTGCTCCATAAGAGCTGTCATCCCATTCTGTGGAATAGTAAGGATAAAAGTATCTAGAGATTATTTTATAGGCTTCCTGTTCGTAGTTTGGCTTTAAACTAATGATAGATTCAGGAATCGGATTTCGTCTGATTCTTACAAGCTCCAAGTATTGCTCCAATGCTTTTTCATTGTCTTCTTTGTAAGCCGTGAGTATTAAATCGCAGTTGTATGTAAAATCTTCTTTTGCTTTTTGAAGTAACGTGGAATCAAATCGATGCTTGTCAGATATGAATTTAAAAGTTGAGAGCATATAATCAAAATGAGGAATATTTTTATTTAAATCACTATCCCATAAAGACTTAAGTAAGAAGAAATATATAAAATTCGAATCTTCAGCTATATTATAAGCTTCGTATTCATCTAAATAGATTTGGTTTATCAATTGGTGATCATAGACGTTATCATGAGTATATTGGTCATCTATAGAATCATTTCTGATAGCTTTGAAATTTGTGTTTGCTGAGAGTTGCTCAGGTATAGCTACATCTTTGTTATTTAAATTGAAAAAATTAAATACCGAATCCAGTTTATAATATTTCTTATCAAAAAAGTAGATCTTGATATTATATATTGAAGGTTTTCTAGTGTAAAAATGAGCAATCACGTAGTTATCTTTTTTTTCAACGCACTCAAACCTCCAATCAGGATGGAAAAAGTTTTGATATAATTCCAGACTTTTTGGATATGTTTCAGAGTCATTTTGTTCAATATCAGGTATCCCAATATACTTAGTATCAACAGAATACTCAAAATTATTGAAGCGTATAGTATCCGTGACTGTAGGCAGCTGATCAAAATATTTGTCTTCAGCTTTTGATAAGATTATAGACGTCAAAAAGAGTATAAAAGCAAATAATAGTGATTTCATAGCATTAGTTTAATTACTTCCGGGAATATTGATTTTCAGCAATCTACTAAAAACGGCACAAAATAAATAAACTTTTACTATGGGAATCTTAATATTGAATCTATTTGGAGTCTATATAGGAAGTCTGAACTCAACACACATCACACACACTTTGGGAAACACACTTTTTGCTGAGTTCAGACTTTCAGGAAGGGAATTTTTGAAACACGTCGGGTCACTCTGAAAGATTATGGGCTTTTTTCAAAGCAACCCGCGCATTATGGGTTTATGTTATAGGGAGATAAATCTATTTCATTGCTTTTTCAATCGCTTCTACTGCCATTTCATAAGTGCAATGAGTAATTTTGTTATTACCAACTGTTACGCTTGGTCCATGTTCGCAACTTTCCATACAGAAGTTAGCGTGCAGATTCACTTTATCTGCTATACCTTGTTCTTCTACATAAGTCATTAGTTTGCGCAATAGTTTCTGCGAACCTTTGATAAAGCAATTAGTACCGATACATACGCCGATTTCTAAAATATCAGAGTCAGGATCGTTTAGCAATGCAAGCTGCTCGTCTGCAATTCTCTTTCTATTGTGATAGTGAGTGTGCAGCAAGTCATGAGCTGTTTTGCCACCGATATCACCGATTCTTGTTTCATATAATTCGTTGATGTAAGGATTTTCCTGAGCTTTTCTTACTTTCAACATTTTATCTGAATTATAGATACCTTCGGCTCTGCTTTCTTTGACTGCATTATCGTAGCAAACAGGTTGTCCTGCGCCACCGATACATCCACCCGGACAAGACATCACTTCGATAAAGTCATAATGTTTTGCACCTGATTTCATTTCAGCCAATACTTTTTTAACATTAGCAAGACCGTTTACGATTGCTATATGCACATCTTCGCCGTTTAAGTTAACACATACTTCTTTAACACCTTTCAAACCGCGTGCTTCATGGAAGTATACTGATTCTAACTGAACGCCTTTAATTTTTTCATATAGATATCTCAATACAGCTTCACTCACACCACCAGTATTACCAAAGATAACACCTGCACCAGATTTAAAGCCAAAAGGCATATCTAATGGTTCAGGATCTAATTCTTTGAAGTTGATACCTGCTTGTTTGATCATTGAAGCAAGTTCCTGAGTAGTGATAACGTGATCTACGTCAGCTACATCTTCAGTTTTAAATTCAGGTCTTTTTGCTTCGAATTTTTTAGCAGTACAAGGCATGATTGAAACAACAATCAAGTCTTCTCTTGTAGTATTAAATTCTTTAGGAAGCAAATCTTTTGCTACTGAACCAAACATCTGTTGCGGAGATTTACAAGTAGAAAGATTAGCTAAATGTTCAGGGTAATATTGTTCAACGTATTTAACCCAGCCCGGGCAGCAAGAAGTCATAAGCGGCATATTTTCGCCTGAGTTCTTTCTTTTTACAAATTCGTTTGCTTCTTCGATTACTGTTAAGTCTGCAGTAAAAGAAGTATCATAAACCTGATCAAAACCAAGAAGTCTTAAAGCTGCTGCAATCTGACCTGTAAGTACATCGCCTGATTCCAAGCCGAACATTTCGCCAATAGCAACCCTAACTGCAGGTGCAATCTGAGCAACAACTGTTTTCTTAGGATTATCAATTTCAGACCATACTTCTTCCATTTCTGATCTTGGAACGATAGACCCGGTTGGGCAAACTCTCGCGCACTGACCGCAATCAACACATTCTACCATTGCTAAATCTTTTCCAAAAGCAGGAGTAACCTGAATCATTGAGCCTCTGTGAGCAAAATCGATAGCGCCGATGCCTTGAATTTCAGAGCAAGCGCGAACGCAATCGCCACAAAGGATACATTTATTCGGATCGCGAACTAATGCTTTTGAAGAGAAATCTATAGGTAATATTTTTTCTGTCTTTTTAAATCTGATTTTATCTACGCCTAATTTATATGCTAAATCCTGCAATTTACAGTTAGCATTTTTTTGGCAAGAAGTACAATCTCTGTCGTGGTTAGCAAGCAAAAGCTCTAAGATAATTTTTCTCATTTCTCTAAGTTCGGATGTATGAGTTTTGATTTTCATACCTTCTTCCGGTTTAGTAGAGCAAGAAGTAATAAGGCCACGACCTTCGATGTCTACCATACATAATCTACAAGCACCGTAAACGCTAAGCTCAGAGTGGTAGCAGAAAGTAGGGATTTCAATATTCGCTTTGCGAATAACTTCAAGCAGATTTTTCTCGTTGTCGAAAGCAACTTCTCTGCCGTTTACAAATAAAGTTTTCATTCTCTTATACTCCGACAATAGCGTTGAACTTACAAACTTGTTTACAAGAACCGCATTTGATACAAACTTCTGCATCAAGTACGTGAGCTGTTTTCTTTTCTCCCGTGATTGCATTAACAGGGCATGCTTTGATACAAACGCCGCAGCCTTTACAGTTTTCTGCAATAATTTCAGGTGCTACCAAAGCTTCGCATTCTTTAGCAGGGCATGATTTATCTTGTACGTGAGCCAAATATTCATGGCGGAAATGTTTCATAGTAGAAAGTACAGGGTTCGGAGCAGTTTTACCTAAACCGCATAAAGAACCTTTTTGTACTGCTTTGGCAAGAGTTTCAAGCAAGTCCAATGTAGCCATTGTAGCTCTGCCTTCAACTATATCTTCCAAAAGTGCAAGCATTTGTTTTGTACCTTCACGGCATGGAACACATTTACCGCAAGATTCGTTTTGAGTAAACTCCATGAAGTATTTAGCGATACGAACCATACAAGTGTTTTCATTCATAACTACTAAACCACCTGAACCAACCATTGCTCCGATACTACGAAGAGATTCGAAATCAAGAGGTAAGTCTAAGTGATCTTTTGTCAAACAGCCACCTGAAGGGCCACCAATTTGAACAGCTTTAAATTGCTGATCAGAAGCTTTGCCCATGTTATTTAAAACACCGCCACCGATGTTATACACGATCTCTCTTAAAGTAGTACCAAATGGTACTTCGATAAGACCTGTGTTTGCAACGTGACCGGTCAAAGCAAAAGTTTTAGTGCCCGGAGAAGTTTCAGTTCCTAACGCTTTGTAGAAGTCACTGCCGTTTCTCATGATAAGAGGAACAGAAGCAAGAGTTTCTACGTTATTAATTACAGTTGGTTTACCGTTCAAGCCTGATTCAGCAGGGAACGGAGGTTTTGGCATTGGCATACCGCGCAAACCTTCTACAGAAGAAATAAGTGCAGTTTCTTCACCGCAAACAAATGCGCCTGCACCTTCCATAACTTCTATGCGGAAGCTAGAGCCTGTACCAAATATGTCGTTGCCTAAAAGACCCATTTGTTCAGCATCTTTAACTGCCTGGCGTACTCTTTGTACAGCAAATGGATATTCAGTACGAACATAAACATAACCTTCATCTGCGCCGATAGCTTTTGCAGCGATCATCATACCTTCGATAACAGAGTGAGGATTACCTTCCATCACAGATCTGTCCATGAATGCACCCGGATCGCCTTCGTCACCGTTACAGATTACATATTTTTTTGGACCGGGTTGGATTAATGTAAGTTCCCATTTTTTACCAGTAGGGAAACCACCACCGCCACGGCCTCTAAGACCTGAATCTAAAATGGACTGACATATTTCAGCAGGTTCCATTTCTACATAAGCTTTGTAAGCAGCAAGATAACCGTCATGGCTGATATATTCATCAATACTGCCAGGATCAATCATACCGCATTCTTTCAAAGTCAAACGTTGTTGTCGTTTGTAGAATGGTATTTCTTGAGTCCCTTTACATTTCTCTTTAGTCTTAGGATCTTTAAAAAGCAATCGTTCGATAATTTCATCATCTTTGATTGATTTTTCTACTATTTCAGCTACGTCTTTTTCTTTTACTTTCAAGTAATGTATATCAGCAGGTTCAATTGTTACAAGAGGTCCCATTTGGCAGAAGCCCTGGCAACCGCTCTGAGAGATATACATTTTTTCTTTTTCATCTGATTCGAATCTGATATCAACAGATAAATCCAGGCCTTGAGCTGTTATCTGTTTTTTCAATTCGTCATAAATCTTTTTAGAACCATTTGCAACACAACCAGTACCGGCGCATACAATAATTCTTTTTTTAACTAATTTTTGCTTTTCTTCGTAAGCTGCTTTTATCTGCTTCAAATTATCCAAGTGCTGGTTCATTTACATCCTCCTTAGTCATAATTCCATCAATAACTTTAAGACATTTAGCCGGTGTCATCTGAGAGTATACTTCTTCATTGACAACAACTACAGGAGCTAAACCGCATGCACCAAGGCAAGAAACAGTTTCCAGAGTAAAAAGCATATCATCAGTAGTGTGCTTTTCACTTGAAAGACCAAGCTTATCGCGCATAGCATTGATTAAAGGTTGAGAGCCAATTACGTGGCAGGCAGTGCCATCACATACTTTAATAACGTATTTACCTTTTGGCTCTAAAGCGAAGTGAGAATAAAAAGTAGCAACACCATATACTCTCGCAGGAGAAATATCTAATGAAGTTGCAACAAAAGTCAGTACATCCTCAGGCAGATAACGGTACTCTTCTTGTACCTCCTGAAGTATAGGTATTAGTTTGCTGCTTTTATACTCGTACTTTTCGAGAATAATGCAAACCTTGTCAAATTTTCTCATCATTTCTGATGAAGAATGACCCGTATTCGCCATGTTTTATCTCCACTCTAACAAATCTATATGTGTAATTTATGAGAAGCCAATTTTCTGCTTAGCACAGCTAAGCTCTGAGAAAACTGAATATTTTCTACCACAATTTCATCAGGCACTTTTAAAGATACAGGAGCAAAGTTCCAAATTGCAATGATTCCGCTACTAATCATCAGATCTGCAACCTCCTGAGCTGCCTGTGCCGGAGTTGTGATCACTCCCACATGTACATGCATCCTTTTGGCAAGATTTTCCATCTTGCTCATTGGAAGCACTTCAATGTCAAAAAACTTTTTCCCGATTTTCTCTTCAGAATTATCAAATGCAGCAACAAAGTTCAACCCATAATCTTTGAATGCTTTATATGATAATATTGCCTGACCCAAAACACCTGCACCTACTAAAAATGCATCATCGTAATTTTCCCAATTCAAAAATGATTCAATAGCTTTGATTAGCTGATTAATATCATATCCTGTTTTTGGCTTGCCTACAATGTCAGTATATTGAATGTCTTTTCTCACCTGAGTCGGGTCAAACTTCATTTCCTGTGCTATTCGAGAACTGGATATCTCTTTTATGCCTTCATTCCTCAGCCTTTTAAGCAGATGCCAATACTGAGGTAATCTCCTAAGAGCAGGTTCGGGTATCATTTTGATGTCTTCGTTTTTCATAACACCTACCTTATAGAGAAAAATTTATCGATAAATTTATATCGGTATATTTTTCTCGATTCAATATAATTCTTATAGCCAATAAAGAAAAAATATTTTTTGTCATACATGGCGAATACGAGTACAATATTTTCTATAACCGCTATAAGTCGAATAATATCAATTATTTATAAAAATTAAAACACTGTTTGATTCATATTAAAAGAAAATACCTTAACCAATAAATCGAGTAGTGGCGATATTCTCTAAATAGTAATAATAGGAACATATAAATATCACTAAAACAAATAGATAAATATTTCTCGATTTAACTATTGCCCAATTTAGGGATAATTCTTTTATTAAACCAAAAAATTACAATAGTATAATAAAATAATCAAACTTCTGAAAATTAGCTCTATCAGAGAGTTTGTTGGAGTGTGTGGAGTAGTAAATTAACCATATTCAAAAAAAAAAGATGATATGATATGCGAATATCATCTGGCAATATGCTTCTATACACTATTCTTAAGAATAAGTAATCCTGGCTTATATGCAATTTAAATGACAATACTATGGTAAAGATTAATCAATTTGCTAAAAAAGAAGAGGAATTTATCTCAAAAAACAACATAATGTATACAGAAATAAAATAAATATATCCACAATCATAAAAATAACACAAATAATACATATCTTATAGTAATAACAGTTATAGGAAAATTCAGTATGGAAACTACTAAAATTAAAACAAAGTTCAGCTTTGAGAGTGACCTGGAAATGATGCTCCATATAATGGAGTCTCCGCTTCACGGCAAACAGATTTGGGCGGCGGATGTTGCCTTCAGAGTCTTGATGGAGTTGCTTTATGAGTCACTTAATACAGAAAATAGTCTTCAATCAATTCAGGTTGATGATACTAATGGTTATGTAGTATTTAATAATGATTGGTTTTCGTGGAATATCAGCAATATTGACAATTATTCTTACATAACAACAATAGCATACGAACAGCCGGATTTGGAAGCGATACCAAACAATGTTAAAAATTCTATCAGAGAAGGCGATTATTGCAATAAAGAAGATTTGCATAAAGATATGATCACTTGTTTTAAAAATGCATTTGCCAGAGTTACTGATAGTAGTATTTGGATTAATAGGAGGGAAGACTGCAGAACTCCTGAATTTGAAGATGAAGAGTTAGAGGCTATTGACTTAATATGTTACTTATATGACAGACACAGCAAACTAAGACCTATTGATATCGACGACACTGATATCTCATTTGCCTTAGAAAGTATTGTGTCTGCCTTCAGAAAACTTATTTTCAATACGAACACAATTGGTTATAAATTAGATGTAAGGCAAAGAGACTATATTGAAGTGATAATTGGCGAGATTGAAAGAAATGCTTTCTAATTATTGACAATAGATTTTTTAATTTACTTCAAATTGTTATAAATTGCCTCTATAGTATATTACTAATTATAGAGGCTTTTTTATGAGAACTTTCTTTTACCTTTTTATTTTATGTACTTTGCCTTTAATATCCGAAAATACTACAGTTGTCATTTCTCTTGACGGCTTTCGTTATGACTATATAGAAAAAGCTGATACACCTGTTCTTGACTCATTAATCAAAGCAGGTGTCTCAGCCACTTCACTGCAGCCTGTCTTTCCTACAAAAACTTTTCCTTCTCATATATCCATGGCTACAGGCTTACATCCTGAATTACATGGAATAATTGATAATAAGTTTGAAAATCTAGTAACGGGTGAATACTATACTGTAATGGATAACAGCTCTAAAATGGTTGCTAAATGGTATAGAGGGGAGTTTATCTGGGAAACTCTTGCCAGATATGGTTATGGCTCAGGTGTTTATTTATGGCCGGGATCAGAAAGCTTTACTCCCTGGAAAAGACCTACTTATTCCATGAGCTGGGCAGACTCTCTGACAAATAAAGATAAATTGGAGAAATTTGACTTTTGGCTAAATAAAATGCACGAAGCCAGAGTCCCTGATTTCTTTATGCTCTATTTTGATGACACTGATGCAGTCGGGCATGAGTTTGGAACAGAAGGTGAAGAAATTAAATCTGCGATAGTCAGATTAGACAGTGTGGTAGGAGAGGTTTGCCATATAATCAATAACTCTGATCACAAAGACAGCACGAATCTTATTATAGTTTCTGACCACGGAATGGTAAACATTGTACCGGATAGAGCAATTGATGTTTTAGCTTTTGTAAATGATAATACTTTGCTACAAAACAGCGGTGCTTATTGCAGATTATCTTTTAAAGATAAATCACAAATTCAGGATACTTATGCCAAGCTAAAAAAGCTTAGTCACTGCAGAGTGTATCTGAAATCAGAAATTCCAGACTATCTGCATTTCTCGAGAGATCCTAATATCGGTGATATCCTGATGATGGCTGAAGAAGGTTACTTCTTTAAACATACTGAAAAGAATTATGCGGATAACACAAGAGGAGCTCATGGATATGATCCTAAGTATATTAATATGCACGGAATATTTATTGCCTCAGGAAATGCTTTTAATAAAGGCATCAAAACCGGAACAATGTACGGTATAGATATGTATGCACTGTTCTGCAAACTTTATGATTTGGAAGACTATAAAAATACTCAGAGTGATATTGATAGAATTAGATTCATTTTTAAGAAGTAAAGTAATTTTTGAAATTTAATTTACCTTCTAAGTAATTTACTATATTTTTGTACTATGTTATATTAAAAATTTACATTGCTAATGTCAAAAGATTATAAAAACCTGATTGTGCTTTCTTCTCCAAGCGGTGGTGGAAAGACTACAGTATCAAGACACCTCAGATCACTTTATCCTGACATGGAGTTTTCGATATCTGCTACTACAAGAGCTAAAAGACCTAATGAAACTTTTGGTGTAGATTATTATTATCTCTCACGAGAGGAATTTGAAGGTAAAATCAAAGCCGGAGAGCTTGCTGAATATGAAGAAATATTCGGTAATTATTACGGCACTTTGAAAGCTGAAATAGATAAAAAGCTTGAAGCAGGTTATATTCTGCTTTTTGATATTGATGTAAAAGGTGCATTCTCTCTAAAAAAAGCCTATCCGGATAACACTTTGCTAATCTTCCTGGCTCCACTCAACGAAGAAGTCCTGGAAAAACGCTTACGCGGTCGCTCAACTGAAACAGAAGAGCAAATTCAAACAAGACTTTCCAGAGCAAAAATGGAAATAGAGCAAAGCAAAGGATTTGATTATGTAATAATCAATGATACTTTGGAACAAACATTCAAAGAAATTGAAGAAATAGCAGCCAGGCACTTGACAAAGTAGAAATACATAAATAAACTTTTAAAAAAGGAATTGAAGTATAAGATGTAAACTTCAATTCCTTTTTTTTGTATGCATCTATCTATAACACCTTTAGCATTCTGGCAAGCTTATAACATCGCTTAATAAGAAGGAAACATTTTAAATTCCCCTTGTATATTGGGAAAAACAATTTTAGTCGATATAGATTGTTATTAGATTACTAGATGCTTGACCTGGAAGTGAGCTTGAAATTCCCCTAGATAAGCTCTGCTATATTGTTCAAGAGGTTTACCACTTTCAGGTTATTCTTAAAAGCAAGAACAGTACTTAAGGCTACTCTCAAGGTAAGCTTGAATAAAAGACAAGGGAATGCGGTGAAGAATAATCGGGCATTTATCAATATTTTGTATTTATAGGAAAGATTGACTCATGAAGGTTCTAAAACAGTGCGTAGGTATAGATATTTCTAAAGATAGTTTTCATGCTACTTTTGGACAATTATTTGAAGATATGACAACTAGCTACAGTAAATCAAAGATATTTGCCAATGCTAAAGAAGGCTTTCGTGAGTTTATCAAATGGCGTAAAAGCCTATCAATCGCCGGTTGTCAGGTAAATTATCTAATGGAAGCAACCGGGATATATTATGAAGAGTTGGCGTATTATTTGGATTCAAAATCCTGTAAGCAGCACGTAATATTGCCGAATATGAGCAAGAACTTTGTAAAAAGTTTGAATATCAAGAGCAAAACAGACGAGATAGATTCTAAGGTTCTTTCTCAACTTGGCTTAGAGCGTAATCTGCCCGAATGGCAGCCGCCTGAGAGCTTTTTTAAACAATTGCGATCTTTGACACGCTATTATCATCAATTGAAAAATGATTTGACTTTGCACAAGAATCAGCTACATAGTATTGAGAGATCTAAAGACAGAGATGCCTTTATCATGCGTCAAAAGAAGCAACTAATAAAGATAATAGAAGACCAGTGCTCGGCATGCATGAAGCGCATGGAACAGCAAATATCCGAAAGTGATTATGCCGAAGAATTTGCATGCTTGCGTACTATTCCGGGAGTAGGCTTGGTTACAACAACAACGATAGTGGCTGAGACTCTAGGATTTAAGATGTTTAAGAACAGAAAGCAATTAGTAAGTTTTGCCGGCTATGATGTAATGAAAAATCAATCCGGAACATCAGTTAATGGGATGGAGCGTATTTCCAAAAAAGGCAATAAGTTTATTCGTAAAGCATTGTATTTTCCTGCTTTAAGCTCAGTTCGGAGTTCAGAAGATATGAAAGTGTTTTATTCGAGGATATTCGATAGAAGAAAAATTAAGATGGTTAGTTACGTAGCTGTGCAGAGAAAACTATTACTATTGACTTTTGCATTATGGAAAAATAAAGCAAACTTTGTAGAAGGCTATGCTTCAAAACAGGCTAAAATAGAAGTAGCCTGAACAAAGTCCAGGCTACACGGGATAGCAATACAAAATATTGCTTCCTTAGTATGATGCTAATATAAGAATTTTATTTAAAAATTGCTTGTTTTTTAACACAGTACCTCTTTGAGAAGAGGTGTGGCATGCGTAGCAAGAGTTTATGCTGAGCTTGCCGAAGTAGGGTGTTTGATACCACAAAAATTGATAATATAGCTCCATTTCTTTTATAAGACAATTTTTGTTAGAAAACGTTTTTTGCTAATATCTTTACTTACCTTCGACGATGCTCAGGATAAACTTTGCACTTTACGTGCTAATTGAAATTCACAGCAAATCTAGCATAAACGCAATATTCTTCGATCTTTAACTTGCAAAAATTACCAAAAACAACTATATTGCTTGTAAGGAATATAGTTGTTTTTTTATATCAGTTCAGGTTTGGAAAATGATAGAAATTAAGACTGAGTTTTGCCCTCAGAATCACCAGTGTCCGGTAGTAAATGCTTGCCCGGCTAAAGCAATTAAACAAAATGGATTTGGAGCACCGGAAGTAGATCAGGAAAAATGCACAGATTGTGGATTATGCACAGGGTTTTGCAGAACTTTTTCGAAGAAGTAGATATTTAGTTGAAAGTACTTTCAGCTTTTTATGTTTAAGATAAAACTATAAGAGATTTATTTTTAAAAAGAGATCTTTAAAAAAAAACCGCAGTTAACTGCGGTTTTTTTTATATCATTACATATCGTTTTCATCAAATGGAATTGTATCCGGAAACTCATCATCTCCGAATGTTTCCAATGCTTCTTCCAATGTATCATAGAATTCAAACAATTCGTCAATTCTTGTCATATTCATTAATGACATCACAAATTCCTGAACACCTATCAAAAGTACCGGAATAGAATGCTCTTTAAGTTGGCGGTGTGCTAAAAGCAATGCACCAAGCCCTGAACTGTCTATCGCCTGAACGCCGGTTAAGTCAATAATCAAAGCATCAATATCAGGTTGAGCCAATATTAATAGCTTTGCTTTAAATTCTGATGCAACTTTGCTTTCTACTGTAGTATTTTTTAGGGAGAAAATTACTATATTATCCCTACTCTCAATTGTAAATTGCATATTGTTTTACTCTCATTTATAATGATTACTTATTTGCAGTATTTATGGATTTAAAATTATCAAAAAAAAACGCAATTAGCAAAATTCTTGTTATAAGACTATCTTCAATGGGTGATGTTGTATTAACTACTCCATTTATTCGTGCATTGAGGCAAGAATTTCCAAATGCAAAAATAGATTTCTTATTGAACAAATCCTTTAGCGAAATATACAAATTTAATCCAAATATTGATAATCTTATTCTATATGACAGAGATTTATCTAAGTCACAAATAATAGAAAAAAGAGATAAATATTTAAGATCAAAGGATATTGAGAAATATGATTTAATAATAGATTTACAAAAAAACAAGCGTAGTAAAGCTTGGTCAGCAGGTATATCTGATAATGTTAAGCAGATCCAAAAAAACAGATTACATAAGCTGTCACTAGTTTATCTGAAAAAGCCAAAATTGGATGCAGATTTTCATGTAGTTAAAAACTATCTTGCTGCTGCGTCAGAATATAATCTTAAAGCAGATAATAAAGGATGTGAAATTTACACAGGAACTGAAGGAATTCCTCAAATAAATAACACAAAACCTTTAATCGCATTTGCTCCTGCAGCACAGCACCACACAAAACAGTGGCTTCCTGAAAGATTTATTGAATTAGCAGATATGCTAAGCAAAGATTATCAAATTGTGTTGCTCGGAGGCAAGGCAGATAAAGATGTTTGTAAGCATATTGAAGAGCAGAGTGAAGCAGAGTTTTTTGATTATTCAGGTGCAAATTCAATAATATTTACATATAATATTGTAAGACAATGCACTGCAATTATAACTAACGACACAGGTGTGATGCATATAGCTTCAGCTGCGGATATTCCTATCGTTGCAATTTTTGGCAGCACTGTACCAGCTCTTGGTTTTACTCCTTATAATGTGAAGCATAAAATCATAGAAGTTGAAGATTTAAGTTGCCGACCATGTACACATATAGGCAAAAAAAAAATGCCCTAAAGGGCATTTTCGTTGCATGACCGAAATCAGTGCAAAGCAAGTATATTATAGCTTATTAGAGCTATTATAGTTCAATTATTGTCACTCCGTCGCCACCTTCTACTAAGTCTCCTGAGCGGAAAGCTCTGATAGAATGATGGTAATTCAGCATTTCATGTATTTGCTGTCTAAGAGCACCTGTACCTTTGCCATGTACTATTGTAAGTTGCTGAATATTAGACATAAGAGCATCAGAGATTGCTTCATCTACTTTTCTAACTGCCATTTCTGCGCGCATTCCTCTGACATCAATCTGAGTTGGAGCATCAAATCGGAAGTTATTTGTAAAGTCAGAAGACTTTTTCTCAGGTTTAAGTTTTGCAATTTTAGCTAGCTGCTTATAAGGCAAACGGAATTTCAAACCGTTTATCTCAACCAAAGCAGTTTTAGATTTATTATCTGCTTCTAAAACTACACCTTCATTTCCTGATTCAGTCTGAACAAACTCACCTTCTTTCAAAGTAACTATAGTAGTTTCTTTAGTTTCTTCAGAAGTTTTAAGTCTGTCTACCTGTTTTTCAAGTTGCTGTTTTTTATCTTGGAAACCGGATTTAATTTCCTTGATTTCTTTCTTTTCTTCTTTAATATCTTTGATAGTTTTTTCAATCAAGGAATTGGCATTTTTGACAATATCAAGTGCTTCCTGTTTCGCTTTTTTGATTATTTCGTCACGTTTAGCGTTGATATCATCCATCTTAGTAGAGAATTTCTCTTTCTTTTCTTTTGCCTGTATTTTGATTTTTTCAGCTTCAGCTTTAGCTTTTATAGCTTCAGTTCTGAATTTAGATAAAACCGAAATACTTTCTTCCAATTCTTTCTGTTTAGTGCCAAGATAAGTTTTAGCTCTCTTAATAACTAAATCAGAAAGTCCAATATTCTTAGCCAGGAAGAATGCATAACTGTTACCTGGTATGCCTGATAAGAATTTATATGTCGGTTGCAGTTTATCTTCATTGAACTCCAAAGAAGCATTTTCTATCACATCTTTATTTAGTGCATAAGTCTTAAGAGAAGACTGGTGCGTAGTTGCAATAAAAAACATATTTAGTTCAATAAAAGTATCTAAAATACCTGAAGCTAAAGCTCCACCTTCCTGCGGGTCAGTACCTGAACCTATTTCATCTACAAGAGCCATTGCGTTAGAATCAGAATTATTTAAGATTTCACGCATTTGGTACATCTGAGAGCTAAAAGTACTCAAATCATTTTCTATTGATTGATGATCGCCGATAGAAGTATAAATACGTCTAAAGTCAGTAGTACACATACCCAACGGAAATATTCCGGCAAGAGCCATAGAAATATTAAGCCCGATACTTTTCAGTGCTACAGTTTTACCACCGGCATTAGGTCCTGAAATAAGGAAACCTCGTTTTTCATCAGTAAATTCAATGCTAAGAGGCACAACACTTTTTGTACCTTTACTTACTACAAGTAACGGGTGTCTTACTTTATGTAATCTTATATAGCGTTCATCTGCGATTACAGGTTTAATTCCACCATATTCCAAAGCAAACTTAGCTCTCGCCATAATAGAATCATAGTGAGCAATTATTTCACTTGTTCTCATAATTGTAAGAGCATCAGTGCTTATCTCTTTCGTAATATTTTGGAGAATTTTATAAATCTCTCTCTGCTCTTCATTTAAAAGCAAATTGAGTTCGTTATTCATTTCAATAATCTCAGAAGGCTCTAAAAATACAGTAGAACCGGTTTGAGATACGCCATGAATAATTCCCGGAAGCTGCCTTTTTACTGCAGCTTTGATAGGAAGAACGTATCTGCCTTCGCGCATAGTTACAAAATCTTCCTGAACCATATCATCTTCAGAGACTCTTCTAAGTATTTTTTGCAGTCTTGAGCGCAGACGATTAGATTTTTCATTAATACTTTTTCTTATATGTGCCAACTCACGAGTGGCAGTATCTTTGATTTCACCGCTATCGTCAATGCAGTCAGTGATATGTTTTTCTAATAATTTATCTGCAAAAAGCTCTTCAGAAAGAGCATGAAGGTGCTTGTATTTATCCTGCCTATAATCAAAATAAGATTTAACCAGTCTGGAAGATCTTATAATATCGTAAACATTTAGCACTTCAGTAGAAGAAAGCACCGCATTTTCAATTAGAGATTTGTGTAAAAGATCTCTGATATCACTAATACTTTCGAATGGAATCGTATCATCCGATACCTGAAGAGTAATCATCTCTTCTATATAATCTAATTCTTGTCTAACATAATCTTTATCTTCAGAAGGTAAGAGCGATAAGATGATCTCTTTGCCCTGAGAAGAGAAAGTAAATTTTGCAATATTTTCCAGTAATCTTGGAAATTCTAATTCTTTTAAAGATAAATTCGATAGTTCTATTTCAGTCAGTTTTTTGGCTTGACTCATTATAAGGAACTCAGTAAATTTTGGACAATAGTTTTTACTTTACCTCCATCTGCCTTTCCGGAAAGTTCTTTCATAGAAGGGCCCATAACTTTGCCCATGTCTGAAGGGCCGGTGGCAGATACCTTAGAAATGATACCTTGAATAACTTCGGTAATTTCTTCATCGCTTAATTGCTTAGGCAGGAATTCCTGTATAATTACCAGCTCCTGCTCTTCTTTTTCAGCCAGCTCATTTCTGCCTGCATCTTTGTACATCGCAATAGCATCTTTACGTTTTTTAGCAGCAGAATTTAGCATTTTGATTTCATCAGCTTCAGACATTTCTTTGTCTGCCCCTGATTTTTCATATTCCAGCAAAGAAGCTCTAAGCGAGCGAAGTGTTTCAGTTCTTAGCTTATTTCCACTTTTCATCGAAGCTTTCAGCTCATCCATTATCAGTTTATTTAAAGCCATTTTATTCCTCCCGTATAAAGTTATATATTTTATAGTACAAAAATAGCAAATATATTTGATACAAAAAGGTCTTTAATAGATATATATTATAATTTGATAATAGTTATTTAAATGTATATATTTGTTAGTTGCATTAAAAGCTATGGGCTGTATGGAAGAGTTGAAGTTACTAATATTGAATAATGAAAACTGGCTTGTCAAAAGGATATTAAAATATGCTTTGGAGAGAAATTTTACTAAGTATACTTCTACATTAGAAGAAGCTTGGCGGCTTTCTATATCCGGACTAAGTGATTCCATAACAAATGCTATCGATACTTACGGTGAGGTGCCCGAGTTAGATCCTGATGACAATTATTTAAATGACCCTATCTCCCAATTTGCGATAATTGAAGCAATTAAGCATAGAGAACGAGGCATTCCTCTTGAAATGTTTCTTGCGCTCACGAAATACTATAAGCAAACTTATTTGGATTTAATCCTATTCAAAAGTGTAGCAATGCCTCAAGACTTAGAGAAACAAAGATATTTTATTGAAAGATCTTTTGATAGAATTGAAATTGCTTATACAAAAAAATGGTCTGAAACTCCGCAAGATGATCTAATACAAGAGCTAAGAAATAAAAATAGACTTTTAGCAAATGAAAAAAATAAATATCTAACTGTATTTGAGTCTGTTTCTGATCCTATTCTTCTTGTCAATAGTAAAGGCGTAGTTGTTAATCTAAATCATACGGCTGCAAAATTAATTTCTCCTGCTTGCATTCCGGGAGGGAATTACTATGCACCAAATCAGATTGAAGAATTGGAAGAGCTTTTAGATATCAATATGCTGAAAAGTGCAAGAGATGTATTTATTGGTAAAAAACTGAATGAGTTATATCCTTGGATTACACTTCATAAAGCCAGTTCATACTTTTCGATTAGTTCAATTGAAGATAAAATTTTTCAAAATATGAACAATAACAAGAGGTATAAAATTTATACTTCAGGTATGCTGGATGTCAGTAAAAAATTCGATGAAATTATTATTGGATTGAAAGAAATTGAAGAAGACGCAGGACTTCAAATTTCGAAAGATATTAAACACTATCTGGATTATTTGGTTGATGAAGCAAATATTGTATTACTTGGTTTAGATAAAAATGCAAATGTAATATTTTTTAATGCCGGAGCAGAAAGAGTCACAGGCTTCACTAAAGAAGAAGTCTTAAATAAAAACTGGTTCGAGAAAATAGTTCCTTCTAATAAATTCCCTCAGGTATATAGAGTTTTTAGAGCTGCCTTGGAAAAGAAAACTACCAGACAGTTCTATCAGAATAAAATTATTAGTAAAAGTGGGGAGGAGAAAACTATTTTTTGGAAAAATGAGGTAAATTCCAATTTACTGGGAGAATTTGCTATTTTTTCGGTAGGTATAGATATTACACAGTTTGTGCAAGAGCAAAGTGATAATAGAAATAAAATATTCGAAACGATATTTAATTCAATCAAAGATGCTGTATTTCTTGCTGATAGCGAAGGGAAAATGGTTTTCCATAATGATGAAATGATTTCATTACTTTCTCCGACTATAATCAATGGAGACAGACCAAATAAAACAATTGCAGATTTTGATTTAGATTTATGGATTGATTTGCAAAAGTTAGATACTGATCAAGTTCTAATTAAAAATCTGAATCTTGAAGATTTTTCGGAACAAAAGTTTTTTCCTGCTGAACTAGTTGTAAAAAAAATTAATTTTGATATGTCTCTTCAGTATTTAGTAAGTATAAGAGATATTAGTGAAAGAAAGAAACAAGACCGCATCTTACGGGAATCAGAAGACAAATTTAAGCTTCTTTATGATTCAATGACTCAAGGAGTTTTGCTTCATAATTCTAACGGGGATATCATAGATATGAATCCGTCAGCTTCTGATATGTTTTTATTAGATCGATACAAACCTATTAATTTCAATACAATACCTGATATTTGGGCGCTTAAGGATGAAAAAAAGAATAACTTGGAATACACTGAGTATCCGATTTATAGAGTTGTTAATACAAAAAAAGCTATCTATCATGAAGAAATTTGGGTCGAAAATTTAATAAATAATAGACTTAAATGGGTTTCCATTTCAGTGATTCCACAATTTCAGGAAGATGGTGAGATTAAACAAATATGGAGCATTTTAGAAGACATAGACGATAGGAAACAATGGGAACTTAGGTTGATTAATAGCCAAGTTCAGTTTAAAGAGCTTTTTGAAAAAGCACCAATTCCATTGTTTATCTTTGACATGAAAGCTAACTTGCTGGATGCTAATCAAGTGGCTCTGGAGTGGTACAAATCCTCAAAAGAAGAATTACTGGCTTTGCATGTTAATTTGTATTCGTTTCCGATTCTAGTAGCCAATAAAGATATGAATATAGATGAGGTTTTTGTTCAACATAAAACTAGGAACTGGTATGATGTATTATATCTATCAGCTGATTCTAAGGTCATTGATTCGGATAGAATTGTTAATGTAAAAATGTATCCTATTAAAAATATTGAACTAAAAGTTGACAAAGTGATATGCTTCCTTGAAGATGTGACTGCTCAAAATCAAGCCAGAAAAAAACTTCAAGAAATCAATATTGATCTTGAGAAAAGAGTTGAAGAAAGAACTAAAGAACTTCAAAATGCTAAACATGAAGTTGAAGAAAGTCTTTTGCAGAAAGAAGAATATACAGATTTGCAAAGCAGGTTTATTAATATGATTTCTCACGAATATAGAACTCCATTAACATTTATCAGTACATCAGCTGCTATATTAGAGCGACTTTTAAGAGATAAAGATACGGAGAAAGCTTCTTCGTACATTTCCAAGATTTATGCTGCTGTAAATATTTTGAATCACCTGGTTGATGATGTGATGAAATTTGTAGAAGTAGAAACTTCTGAAATAAAAGTTATTAATAGAACTGTAAACTTAGTTGAGTATCTTTCTAATCTAATAAATGAAGTCAAGATCCTGGATAAAACAAGTCATAAGATTAAATTTAATACTGAAAGGGATTATTTCAGTACGATGATTGATACTAATCTGTTGCGCCAGATTGTTACTCATATTATGGTGAATGCTATGAAATTTTCACCAGAAGATTCTGCTATTGACATACGCCTACATTTTTCTCAAAGTTCCATAATTTTAGAGATAGAAGATAGAGGTGTTGGTATTACAGAAAAAGATTTGACTTATCTATTTTCTCCTTTTTTCAAAAGTAAAAAAGATATTGGTATCAAATCAGGAACCGGGCTTGGTTTGAGGCTTGTGAAAAAACTTGTAGAGGCAATGAAAGGCACAATCGATTTGAAAAGCCAAATTAATAAAGGTACAAATGTTATTCTAACTTTTCCATCTTCTTAGAAAAATATAACTAAATCCTTGTTTAATACATTGCCAGCCCGTAAATTGCAAAACTTTGTAATTATAATTATAAGTAAATAAATGCAAGAAATAGTATATCACACTAACTACCAAAATGAAGACTCATATTGGTGGTTTACTGCAAGAAATATTATCATATCTAAAATCATAAATAAAATAATTCCTTCACTGTCCAAATCTTCTAGAATTATTGATATAGGTTGCGGAACCGGTGGTTTTGCTTCCTACATTTCAAAAGATTATGACATAAGTTGCCTGGATACTTCTAAAACAGCTTTAGAATATTGCAAAAAAAGAGGACTTAAAAATTTGTATAATGCTACAATTGCAGAATTGCCGGCAGATATTGAGCCATTTGATGCTGCAATTATGCTTGACGTCCTTGAACATATTGAAGATGACAAGTCTGCTTTAGAAGATGTATATAAAATACTGAAAGATGATGGATATTATATTATGAGTGTCCCTGCTTATAAATGGATGTGGAGTAAACATGATGAAATTCACATGCATTACCGCAGATACACAAAAAAAGAAGTGACTAAACTAATTAAAAATGCAGGCTTCCAAATAAAATATGCAAGCTATTTTAACAGCTTTTTGTTTTTACCGGCATTTCTGAAAAGGAAGTTGGATAAGATGACAGGTAAAGAAGAGAAACATAAAGATCCGGTCGATAAAGTTTCTGATGGGATGAATAGTCTTTTCCATAAAGTATTTTCATTTGAATCTAAACTTTTACCTGCTTTTTCTTTGCCATTTGGATTATCAATTATTGTAATAGCTCAAAAAACAGGGAAATAATATGAAAGACTTTAAAATACCTATTTGGGGAGTTGCCATTCTTTTTGCATTGACTACTTTCGTATTTTTTAATAGTCAATTAGGTGGCAAAACATATTTTTGGGAAGATTTCGCAGAATATGTGTACCCTGTGCAATCTTATGCTGCTTCAGAAACAGCTGATGGAAATACTCCCTTCTGGAATCCTTATACATTTGTAGGTATGCCTTTTATAGCGGATTTGCAGGTTGGATATTATTACCCTTTGAATAGAGTCATGGACTTTTTTGTAGAGAATGGGAAGCTTCCTATTGGCCCGCTTCAGTTCCTTGTAATTCTCCATTTCTTTATCGCTCAAATTTCGATGTATATTTTAGCAAGGCAGTGGAAATCCGGTCAAGGAGGTTCGCTAATATCTGCTATTTCATATTCTTTCAGCGGGCTTATGGTGATGCACGTTATTCACCCTATGATGATTTATCACTTAGCATGGTTTCCTTTGATAATTGCATTATTAGATAAAGCATTTGAAACAAAAAAAGCTCAGTTTGCTATTATTTCCGGTCTTGTTTTGGGCTTCAGTATGCTTTCAGGACACCCCCAAATGACGCTATTCGAAGTGTTTTTCCTGGGGCTTTACAGCGTATTTAAACTGATAACTTCCTTGAAGTCAGATAGTCAAAATAACATAAGTAAAATTTTGGCATTTTTGCTGCCATTTGTAATCGGTGTTGGTATTTTTACTGTACAATACTTGCCATCTTCTGAGCTTGCTGAATTATCGCAACGTAAAGAAATGTCATACGAAAAATCATCTGAAGGTTCTCTGCAGATGAAACAACTTACGAATACTTTATTGCCAAATCCATTTGGTAAAATGTCTGCTGATAGAAATAATAAATTCCCTTTCCATTTGACTAAAGATTCCCAGCAACAACCATATTACTATTATTGGGAAACTGGTTTCTATTTTGGGAGTATGGTTTTCTTGTTAGGATTGTTCTATATTGTATTCAATTATAAAGATCCAAAGAATATTTTCTTGTTGTCAATGGCATTATTAGGATTGTTTTATGCTTTAGGAGATAATTTCTTCGTACATGGAATATTCTATAACTTCCCGCTTTTCGATTCTTTTAGAATGCCGGCTCGTATGATGCTATACTTTATTTTGGCTTTCTCAATATTCGCAGGTAAAGCGATTGATTATGCAGCAGAACTTGAATTCAAAAAAGTAAAACTTGTAATATATGTCGTATTTGGATTTGGAATTGCATTTGGTATTCTGACATTATTAGGTGGCTTGCCTTCTATGTTAGGTACTCCATCTCAAGTGGAAAATGGAGTTACCAGCCAGGGAACTACTTTATTCCTTACATCAGCAATTGCTTTGCTTTTTATTCATTTCGTTACTAAAAAGAAAATTGCACCGACATTAGCCGGGTTACTTATTTCTCTCATAGTTTTTGGTGATTTATATTTTGCAAGTGCAGATTTTAATGCATCTAAAGAGAATCCTGAACGTAAGTATGTAATTGATAATTCTTTAGTGGATCTGTTTACTCCTGAAAATGCAAACGACTTATTTAGAGTAAACTCGCGTATGTATAATCCTTCTTTTATGGCGTTTAACAGAAATCAGGGTATGATTGACAGAATCCAACTCACTGAAGGATATAACCCGCTGATTTTGGCTAATGTCCTTCCTCCGATTGAAGGCAGAAACAAAGTAAATGCATTATACAATGTTAAATATCAGATTGATATCGACAAAACAAGCGGTCAACCTAGATTTTTTGAAAATAACGAAAGATTCCCTAGAGCATGGGTCGTATTCAAGCAAACTGTAGTCAGCAAAGATGAGATTGAGAAACGAATGAGAAATGACGAATTTGATTATAATAAAGAAGTGGTTTTTACTGAAGATAGTGGACATCAACCGGGTAATGGAACCAGCTCCAAAGTTGATTTTAAAAATTACTCTGCAAATGAGATGAATTTGGAAGTTGAAGCCGATGCTGACGGATTTGTGGTATTCAGTGAAATCTATTACCCAGCATGGAAAGCAGAAGTAAATGGAAAAGAAACTAAAGTTTTGAACGCGAACTATTCTTTTAGAGCATTGCCAATACAAAAAGGTAAAAATAAGATAAAAATGTATTATAGCTCAGATCCTCAGACAACCGGCAAAGCAATTAGTCTCTTTACTATAGCTCTTTCAATGATTGGTTTAGTTGCGGTATATTATTTTCAAAGAAAACGCAAATGAATATCATAGATAGATATATAGTCAAACAGTTTATCAGTACATTATTTTTTGCACTGATTGCTTTGTGTATTATTTTCCTGATAGTTAATCTAATGGAGAATCTTGAAGAATTTCTAAGAGAGAAACTGGAGTTTGGAATAATTGCAAAATATTATCTTTCTCTATTTCCTGAGATTCTGAAAATTCTTACTCCGATTGCTATGCTTTTAGCAGTTCTTTTTACATTCGGTAAACTATCGAATGTAAATGAAATCACTGCCATGAAGACAGGTGGACTAAGCCTCTACAGGATGATGATTCCTATGGTGCTGTTGAGTCTTCTGATTTCCGGAGGACAGCTCGTTTTTAATGGGTGGGTAGTGCCGGAGGCAAATCGAACCAAACTTGAAATAGAAAAAGTGTATCTCAAAAAGTCCGGCAAAGCATCTTCTATCTATGACTTATATTTGAAAGATACCCCTTTGAAAAATATCATTATGAGCTATTATAATCCTGAAAGGAAAGAAGGGAGTACAGTTGCTATAGAAGAGTTTTCGTCCAGAATGCATCCTAGACTTTCCAGAAGAATAGAAGCTCAGAAAATGAGGTGGGATTCCACCGGCAAATGGAAATTGCTGAATGGAATTACCAGAGTTTTTTACGATGATTCAATATCTGTAGAAGTATTTGATACTACTTTTATAACTTTAAATACTCAACACTATCAGATAGAAAAACTGAAGAAAGATCCGGAAGAAATGACTCTCCCGGAATATGAAGAATATATTGAATTGCTTAAGAGAGGCGGTAAGGATGTAACAAAACATGTTATTGACTACCACGGCATGATTGCTTTTCCTTTCGCAAACTTTATAGTAGTTCTTTTTGGCGTGCCTTTTGCCTCCGTAAAGAAAAAAGGTGGAATAGCGATCCAAATAGCGGCTGCTATGATAATAGCCTTTGCCTATTTAATTTTTACTGAAATTGGTAAAACGATAGGATATACCATGGAACTTGAGCCAATCTTAAGTGCATGGATGTCTAATATCATATTTCTTGTGTTAGGAATCATTGTTGTATTTAGAGCGAGAACATAATGGAAAAACTCGATACTCTTCAATCGCTCAAAGGAAGAAAATTACTTAGAGATATATTTTTCGAATTGCGATACGAAAGACAAAGAGCAGGTGTACCTACATTATTTATTCTTTGGTCAATTTGCGTAAAAGAAAAAGATCTGACCAAATATGTAAATTCTGATGTAGCTCTTATGCATCCACTTGGATTTATAAAGGGTACAGCACTTTGGATGGAAGAAATAGTAAATAGATTTTACTATTCTTCTATAAGTTCATTTGTGTACTTTGGAGCTGCTATTTTGCTTGTACTTATAGGTGTCAGGCAGTTTAGCGAGCAGGTTACAAGCGAGATGGTAATCATGGGTATTGCTTTTGAATCTCTGATGCTAATATTTATGTTTTTAGTGATGCTTTTTTCTCCTAATGATGATATGGTTCTGTTCGAAGAGGAGCAGGGGGAAGACGAGCTTATAAATGAGCTGGTTACTGAAATTGGAGAAATAGGCAGAGATTTTGCAGCTGTTGTTGTTCAAATGGAACAGCTTACTGAAAATATGAATAAGACATTTGATATGCAGTCTAAAATGCTAACTTTGATGTCTGATTTGATTGAAAAAACGGATAAGAAAATTAAGCCGAATGATGAAATGTTAGTGCAAATGAAAGAAACTAACCACGAGTTGGCTAATTTTAAGGAAGCAATAAAAGAGCTTAGCTCAACAGCACAAAGCATAAAAGAAAAAGAAATACAGCATGCAGTCAGAACTGAAGTTGAAAAGATATTGGTAGATAGAGTCAGAAAATAATGAAAATTAAACCTATCAAAAGAAAGCGACAAGTAGAGATATACTTTGTTTTGTATATAGCTGCTCTGATTTTTTTACTTCCTGGCAAATACAAATTTGTGGATAAAGCCGGAAGTGATTTCTTTGGTAGTACATTTGAAGTATGGCCCGAAAAGACTTTATTAAACTGCAAAATTGAATATAAAGATAATGTTCCATATCTGACATATCTTGATTCTACTAATATAATTCACTTTCAGGGGGAAGTGAAAAATGTAGATTATTCTGTTCGAGTTTTAAATCAATCGAACTCTGAGATACAAAAGATAAATATTGCAGCAAATCCTCATTTTTCTATGACGAAGATGGAAGAAATCAAATCTGCTGAATTTTTCTGGAATCCACCTTTAGATAGACTTGAAAATACTGAATATATAGTTAAAATATCTGCGACTGCACTTGATATTTCAAGTAATAAACTTATTTCCGCAAATACTGAATTTCTTCTAAATGTTTATATAGAAGGAGAGTCAGGCAACATCTTAGGCAGAGAAATTATCGTAGATAATAGAACTTCTCCAGAATCCGTAGGAAATAATCCTGCAAATGGAAATAATGGATTCATTGCAAGCAGGCCTTTGTCTGCTTACAATAATGTAGATCTGAATCTATTTTTTGAGCAAAGGAAAGTTTCTGCATTAGCTCGAAACAGATGGAAAAATAAATGTATTATTTCGGGGATTGATAATCAGATTTTTACTTATGATTCTAAACCCAAATTAGAAGTTATCCCTGAAACAGCTTCTGCAGAGATTACTATGATTAGTTCTGATTCTATTATAGTTGAAGGTGTTACTCCAAGTTATGGTGACATGAAAGTATCACTTTATGTAAAACGTAACGATCAGCAAAATGCAGTAGCCAGTTTCAAAGTGGAACCTCTTAGAATTGCAGAACCAAATTTGCCTACGCAGATGTATCCGAATATTACATATCGCTTAGATCCTGCTTTACCTATAAGTAGTTTTAATAAGCTGGAAGCTTATTTACAGTCCTCAAGCGGAGAAGATTTGGCTTATTCTCAAGGAGAACCAATCTCTTATACCCCTTCTATGAAAGATATAGGTAAAGAATTTCTCTTCATTCGGAAGTCTGACGACAAAATTTTTGGTCAAAAGTATACTATTTCTGTACAGGATTTTAAAAATCCTGAAATTGAGAGAATACAGCTCAATGCTAATAAGGAAGTTTATGTCCTGACTAGATCTCATGGTGTTATCGATGGTAAGGAAAATTATATTTCTGATTTTATCATAGAAGGAAATGCTACTTATACAGAGCTGGCAGGGCAATATAAAGAAGATAAAGCTCAACTTTTCTGGACTCAACTATATTCTTTCGTACCTAAAGATCCTAGTAAGCCATTCAAATTTAGTATAGTGGCTAAAGATAGAAAAGGTAATACTTCATCCAAAAAGCATTTTCCGACGAAATAAACTCATTTTTCTTATACACTTCTTGTAACAACTAATCTTTATATCCGTATATCTAGCTGTAATTGTATCTTGTAATTGGTGTTCAAATGCGAAAAATCATCGTTTTTGTTTTTATGTTGAGTACTATAGCATCCTTTGCTCAGACGACCGGAGAATACAAAGAGTATAAACTGGAAGAATGTATCAAAGTTGCACTTAAAAAGAACTACGACATTCATCTCAGTGAAGCTCAGCTTGCAGCGACTCAAGCAGATTTAGTTAATGCTTTCGGAATGTATCTGCCATCCTTAAGTTTTAATATGGGATATTCCAGAGATTTGAAAGAGAAAACTACTTTTAATATCAGTGGTTCTAATGTTCCTTTGTCTATTGGTAATAAGAATAGTTATTACATGAATGCAAATGCTTCATGGACACTTTTTGATGGTTTTTCCAGAGAAGCTAACTATGACAGAGCTACTAAAACCAGAGATGTTTACGAAGAAAGACACAAACAGACTATTGACTATGTCAAAGTGGAAGTGATCAAAAAATATATTGATATTATCAAAAATTACAGAGTAGTTGAAATCAGAAAAGAAAATTTTGATTTAGGTAATAAAGAACTTGAGAGAATTAAAGCTCAGTATGAAGCAGGTATCATTCCTGTAGGTTCTGTGTATGCCCAGGAAGCTGACTTAGGAAATAGAGAGTTACAAATCGTAACTGCGGAAAACCAGCTAAGCTTAGCAAAAGCAGATTTACTGACTTATATGGGATTAAGCCCGATAGATAATGCAGATTTCGAAATTATTAGTTTGCCTGAAACTATCAGCAAATCCGATATTGAGACTTTTAGTAACCAATATGGTAACTTCTCAGAACTAGTTAGTAAAGCAGGGCAAAGTAGACGTGACCTGACGGCAAGTAAGATCAATGTAGATGTTGCTAGAACTTCAGTGCGTCAGGCATATTCAGATTACTTCCCTGTGATAAGAGCATCCGGTGGCTGGCAGTGGAGTAATTACGAATGGGCAAACTTTAACCAGGGGACTCCAAGCGTTGGTGTTTCAATGAGTATTCCTATTTTCACTAACTTTTCTACGGGCAGACAAGTAGAAAATGCAAAATTACAAGTAGAGCAAAGTAAAGTGGAATATCAAAGAATGGAACAGCAGGTTAAAACTCAAGTGCAAATGGCTTATGTTTCTTTAAAATCAGCAGAAAAGACTTTAGAGATTACTCAAAAGTCTATCAAGTCAGCAGAAAGAAACTATGAAAGTGCAAAAGAGCGTTTTCAGGTTGGATCAGCATCAATAAACGAATTACATGATGCTAACTTACAACTTGTTACAACAAAAATAAATTTAGTAAATTCAGTATATGATTATTTTAAAGCAAAAAATGAGTTGCTTTATTCTATTGGAGAATTCTAATCTAATTTTTAGGGGTGTGCTATGAGTGATAATCTTAATAATTCTAATTTGCCTGATTACGAGCAGTATGATTATGTAGATGAATTGGATTTTCGTGTTGGTTTCGGTAAAAGATTCCTTGCTTGGTTTATTGATATAGTGATTTTTTCAGGTATCTTATTTACCGTGATAGTCAGTACCGGCATTTATGATTTATATGTGGAATTCTTTTCTACTATGATGGAATCGGGTGGGGCATCTGTCGATCCAAATTTAATGGCAGATTTCGAGCAGGTTGGTTATCAAATTACTATGTACTCTACTGTTATTGGTTTACTTTATTTCTCTTTGGAAGTAATTTATGGCGCGACAATTGGTAAAATGTTGATGGGTTTAAGAATTGCACATGCAGATAGAACTTGGGGCAGTATTCAAAAATTGATGATTAGGTCAGCAATAAAAAATATCTCTTTTGTGTTTAATGTTTTATTCTTAGCAACTAGTGCAGCTATAATAAGTACATTTGGTACAATACTAGGCTTCGTTGCTTTTATCGGCTGTTTTGTTGTTTTATCAGAAAAGAAACAAGCATTGCATGATCTTATTGCCGGCACAGCTGTTTATTACAAAGCAGAAATAATGACCCCTGAAGAAGCAGAAAAAGTAAAAAATATATAAAATAATATCCGGGATTTGGAAGATATGTTTTCGTCAAAATTTTTCAATTTAAAGAAATCTATATTTGCTATAGCTGTAGCCGGATTGGTATTTTCAGCTTGTAGTAAAGATAATTCTATTCGAGTTAGAACTCAAAAAGTAGAAAGAAGAACAATATCGCAGAAAGTATCCGCGATTGGTAGGATTAATCCTGAAACTGAAGTAAAAATATCGCCTGAAACTAGTGGTGAAATTATTTACTTAGGAGTGGAAGAAGGAGATACTGTTTCTACTAATCAGCTACTTGTAAAAATCAAACCGGATATTATCCAGACTAGATTAGATCAGTATAAAGCAGCTTTAGAAGCAGCTAAAATGGAAATTGAAATGCGTAAAGCAGAGAAGGACAGATCTAAATCAGAACTTTCCAGAATAACTGAACTTTACAAAAAAGAATTTGTTTCCAAATCTGATTTTGAAAGAGCTGAAAGTACTTACCAGACAGCACTTGCTTCATATAAATCTTCTCTATCAAACCTTGAAAGAAGCGAAGCCGCTTACAGAGAGATTGAAAGGAATGCTGAAAGAACTACAATCTATGCACCAATTGACGGTACTATTACCAAACTGTCTGTAGAAAAAGGCGAAAAAGTGGTTGGTACGGAAATGATGCAAGGTACTGAAATGCTTCGCATTTCTGATTTAAGAGTTATGAATGCTGTAGTAGATGTAGATGAAAACGATATCGTTTTAGTTGATATTGGCGATACAGCTTATGTTGAAATTGATGCATTCCCTAATAAAAAATTCTTAGGAACTGTAATAGAAATTGGGCACTCTGCTCAGGTATCATCTCTTGGTGCTCAGGATCAGGTAACAAACTTTTCTGTGAAAGTTCGTTTACTAGAGAGAGATATAAAAATGAGACCTGGAATGAGCTGCAATGTAGAAATCAACACGCAGACAAGGCATAACGTTTTATCTGTGCCTTTACAGGCTGTAACAGTGCGCTTAGATAATAAAAAAGATGAAACTAAAGAGCCTGCAAGTCAGTTCAAACAAGAAGAAGAAGTACAAAAAACTGATATTCCACCATCTCTTGTATTTGTTGTTTCAGGAGATTCAGTAAAACAAACTCTCGTTGAAACCGGAATCTCAGATAAAGGATTCATTGAAATTACTGGTGGCTTAGGAGAAAAAGAAGAAATCGTAACCGGCAACTTCACAGCAGTTAGTAAACTACTTAAAGACGGTTCGAAAATTAAAAAAGAATCCGATACTAAGAAGGATTAAGAAATGGCTGACAAGAATAAACGCATAATTGAAATTGATAAAGTTGCCAAAGTTTACAAAATGGGAACTGAAAAAGTATTTGCTCTTAGAGAAGTTTCCGTAGATATTCATGAAAATGAATATGTAGCTATTATGGGACCGTCCGGTTCAGGTAAGTCTACACTTATGAATATTTTAGGCTGTTTAGATACACCGACAGCCGGAAGATATAAAATAGAGGATGCTGATGTGAGCCGAATGAATGACAACCAACTTGCTGATATCAGAAACAGAAAAATTGGTTTTGTGTTTCAGACATTTAACTTACTCGCAAGAGCATCTTCTCAAAAAAATGTAGAATTACCATTGATATATGCAGGTATGTCTGCTTCTGAAAGACAGGAAAAAGCTAAAATCGCACTTCAGAAAGTTGGTCTTGAAGACAGAGTCTCTCACAAACCAAATGAACTTTCAGGTGGTCAGAGACAGCGTGTAGCAATTGCCAGAGCCTTGGTAAATGATCCTTCAATTATCCTGGCCGATGAGCCAACAGGTAACCTGGATACAAAGACAGGTGAAGAGATTATGCAGCTTTTTGCAAATCTATGGAAAGGCGGCAATACAATTATCCTTGTAACACACGAAGAAGACATTGCTCGCCATGCGCACAGAATAATCAAAATCAGAGACGGACTTATAGAATCTGATTTAAAAAATCCAGAACCGGTTATATCATAAATCCAGACCAAAAAATATGAGAATTTCAGAAATATCAGAAGCCTTCAAAATATCATTAGATGCTATGATTGCAAACAAAATGCGCTCATTTTTGGCATCTCTTGGTGTGTTGATTGGTATCTCATTTGTAATCATCATGGGTTGGGTATTAGATGGTTTAGATAATGCGATGCAAGATACATTCAATATAATGGGAGCTGATGTTCTCTACGTTGATAAGTTTGATTGGGCTGGAGGGAAATCTTGGGACGAAGTTCGGCAAAGAAAAAATATTACTATTGATCAAGTAGAAGAGTTTACTAAAAGAGTTCAAGATGCTGAGTTGATTTTTCCAACAGCCAGAAGATGGGGTGCATCGATGGCTTATAATGGAGAAAATTACTCAGGATTCCCAATTTTAGGTACTACTTTTGAGCATTCTTTGTCGCCTGCAGGAGAGGTAATAGTCGGAAGACATTTTTCTCAAGTAGAAGATATTCGTGGAGAAAATGTAATTGTTTTAGGATTTAATATATACGAAAAGATTTTTGATAGTAAAGATCCTGTTGACAAAATTGTGAAGTTAAATGGGCATAAGTTTAGGGTTATTGGAGTTATTAAAAAGCAAGGTAATATGTTTTTTGATTTTATTGATAATCAGGTTTTTATTCCGATGAAAGCATTTTTGAAAACTTTTGGCAACTTCAATAGATCAATTTCTATTGGGGTAAAAGCCGGATCAGTAGAAAAGTTAGACTTTGTAAGGGATGAAGTAAGAGGTGCAATGCGAACAATTCGCGAAGTAAAACCGTACGAAGAAGATGATTTTTCTATAAATGAAACAAAAGCTTTTGAAAATCAGGTTGCAATGATTCGAACAATGGTTTGGTCTGTTGGTATTGGTCTGACAACGTTGTCATTTGTTGTTGGTATTATAGGTATTATGAACGTAATGTTTGTATCTGTAGTAGAAAGAACCAAAGAAATAGGCATAAGAAAGGCATTAGGTGCCAAAAGAGGATCTATTGCCTGGCAATTTATTATGGAATCAGGACTACTTTGTTTTATTGGTGCGCTGTTATCTTTTATTGTTTGTTCAGTAATAGTATACATAGCTGCTGAATACTTGCCAATCTATGTAAGCGACAAACTTTCTTTCTTATCCAAAATGTTACCTTATAATCTATTGTTCTGGGCTACCTTAGTCAGTGTGATTGTTGGTATGTTAGCAGGGCTAATTCCGGCTTTTAGAGCTGCGAAACTAGATCCTGTAGATGCTATGAGGAGCGAATAATGAATATTTTACAAAGTATAATAATGGCTTTGCAAGCAGTTAAAGCAAATAAGTTACGTTCTTTTTTAACTCTGATTAGCATTGCTATAGGTGTATTCTCTCTAATAGCAGTAGGTTCATTAATAGAGTCACTAAACAGTACCGTTGATGATCAGTTAGAATCTTTGGGTGAGACTTCAATTTTTATCCAAAAAGCTCCTGCGATGCAATTTGGAAATGAGTGGAGAAAATATGCAAGACGTAAATCAATTACTTATTCTCAGTTCAATGACTTTAAAGAACAAATGGAATTGACCAAAATTATGTCTGCATTTTCTGTTAGTAGTGGTAAAACTCTCAAATCCGGAAATAAAGAAACAGATCCTAATGTGTCTCTAATGGGTGCAGATGAAAACTACTTTACAATAATGAGTGATAACTTGATTGCAGGTAGATCTTTGACTCTTGACGATATTAGATTTAAAAGGAATGTTATTGTAATTGGTAATGACGTAGTCATAAAATTATTTCCTAACGGGAATGCGCTTGGTAAAGATATTACAATTGGGCAACAAAAATTTACTGTTGTTGGTCTTCTTGAACCCAAAGGTGCTATGATGGGACAGAGTCAAGATAATAGAGTCATTATTCCAGTTACACTGTTTTTGAAATATTATGCGTCGCAATGGGATGAATCTCTTACAATTCAGATGAGAGCTCCTACTAAGGTGCTTATTGATGAAACAATGGACGAAGCCATTGGGATTCTCAGGACATTAAGAAATGTTCAACCTTGGGAAGAAAATGATTTCGAAATTGAATCTAATGAAGCAATCGGTGATCAGTTTTCATCTCTTACAGAATACTTAGTTTATTTTGGTTGGGTTACTGGTGGAATTTCATTGCTCGCTGCTGGTGTCGGCATCATGAATATTATGCTTATTTCAGTAAAAGAACGTACGAAAGAAATAGGTGTACGCAAAGCGGTAGGTGCAAAAAGCATTAATATAGTAATCCAATTTCTAATTGAGACTATTACGTTAGCTCAGCTAGGAGGTCTAATAGGAATTATTCTTGGCATTGTAGTTGGCAATATATTTGGTCAAATGATGGGAATGGAATTAACTCTTCCATTTATTTGGATTTTAATAGCAGTAAGTATTTGTACTTTTATGGGGATTATCTTCGGAGTTTATCCTGCATTTAAAGCTGCCAAGCTTGATCCTATTGATGCTTTACGTTATGAATAAGATTAAAATACATAAATTTAATACAAGACTATCTAATTTTAGATAGTCTTATTTGTATATTGGTGAAATATTTCAAATATTGGGAAGTCCTATTTAATTATTTAGTCAAACATTGTTTTATTTATAAGGAATAATTTTATGAAATCTTTAGTTTACTTATCTTTTGCTTTATTATTTTCTGTTTCTGCTTTTGCTCAGGATATCGTTGGGTCATGGAGCGGAGAGCTGGCTGTTCAAGGATTGAAGTTAAAATTAAACTTTAATATAGAAAAAAACGGAACTGAATATAAATCTACTATGGATAGTCCAAGCCAGGGTGCTTATGGAATTCCTGCTGATAATACAGAATTTGCTTATTCTGAAATTAAAATTGAGATAAGCGCAGCTGCAATTATGTATAGTGGAAAACTGATAGATAATGAAAATATAGAAGGGAAATTCAATCAGGGAGGTCAAAGCTTTGATTTGAATTTAAAAAGGGAGGCTGGCCCTAAAAGGCCTCAAGAACCAAAAGAGCCATTCCCATATAACAGTTCTGAAGTTAGTTTCAAAAATGAGAAAGCCGGTATTACTTTAAAAGGTACTTTAACAACTCCAAAAGAAGGTGATGATTTCCCGGCTGTTGTACTAGTAACAGGTAGTGGCCCTCAAAATAGAGATGAAGAGATATTTGGGCATAAACCGTTTTTAGTAATTGCTGATTTTCTTACCAGAGCAGGAATTGCAGTATTAAGATATGACGAAAGAGGTGTTGGCGAATCTGAAGGTGATTATGCAACAGCTACTCCTCAAATTTTGGCAACTGATACTGAATCTGCTATAGCGTTTCTTAGAGATCAGGATAATATTGATGAAGATAAAATTGGTATTTTAGGTCATAGCGAAGGTGGAGTAATTGCGCCTGCAATAGCTTCAGAAGATGATGATTTAGCATTTATTGTTATGCTTGCAGGTCCTGCTTTGAACGGAAAAGACTTAATGCTTTTACAGAAATATAAAATCGAAGAAAAAGCGGGTGTTCCAAAACAAACTCTTGACCAGAATAATCAGATTTTCGGAGATGCTTATGATATTCTTAAAGACAGAAGCTTAAATGGTCAAGCTTTAGAAGATGCATTAGATAAGCACTTCAAAATGTCCTATGGTTCTCAGCTACCTGAAGATCAAAGAAAAGGTATTGTAGCACAACTGTCAAATCCTACTATGCGTGAGATTATTTGTGTCGAGCCCGAAATATACTTGAAAAAAGTAGAAATACCTATGCTAGCGTTGTTTGGAAGCAAAGATTTACAAGTTCCTGCAAAAGAAAATATTGAAGTTCTCAATAACTTGAAAAAAGAGAACTCAGATTTAGATTTGGAAATCAAAGAATTTACAGGTTTAAACCACCTATTCCAGGAATGCGAAACAGGTATGATTAACGAATATGGCATGATTGAACAAACAATAGCGCCACAAGTATTAAATTATATCAAAGACTGGATATTAAAAAGATAGAAATATCTAAGAAATTATTTAAAAACCGATATTTACTGTAACTAAGTAGGTATCGGTTTTGTTATATAATGGAGCGAGGGATTTAGTTTACACTTCGACTCGCTATGCTCGCTTAGTGAGCTTGTTATTAGTTGATATGACTTGTTAGAGTATTGATATATGGGATAAATAAATGAATATTGGAACTAATAGATTACTTCTTCGGCAAATGGCATTGCAGGATAAAGATGCTGTATTTGATTATAGAAAAGATAGAGTTACGAATAAATATCAATCATTTATTCCGGATGACATTGAAGAGGTGGAACTATTTATAAATCAAAATGCTAAGATAGCTGATCAACCTGATTCTTGGTATCAATTAGTGATAATTGAAAAACAGTCTGCTAAAATCATTGGTGATATTGGAATCCATTTTACAGGATCTGAAAATAAGCAAATAGAAGTTGGCTGTACGCTTAGTAAGAAATATCAAAAATTAGGATATGCTACTGAAGCCCTGAACGCTCTGATTAGTTATTTATTTATTGCATATGATAAGCATAGAGTATTTGCCTCCATCGATCCACAAAACATTGATTCTATTTATCTAGTAGAAAGACTTGGTTTTAGAAAAGAAGCTCATTTTGTAGAAAGCTTATATGTAAATGGCGAGTGGGTGGATGATATAATTTATGCTGTTTTGGCTAGAGAATGGAATAAATAATGTGATTAGATAAGGCTAAACTCTTATCAAATTTGTATCTTTGTATTTTACGATTAATCTATATATGCAATGAAAATATTAAGAGATGTGGATTTAAAAGAATATAACAGCTTTGGAATAAAAGCCGCAGCAAGAAAGATAGTAGCAGTCCAATCGCAGGAAGACATAGTCAGGTATCTTAATTCTGAAGAATACTCCGAACAGGATATCGTTCTTGGAGGTGGCTCTAATATCCTTTTTTTAGGTGACTTAAAACAGAATATTATTAAAAATGACATCAAAGGTTTCAGAGTAATTGAAGATAATCAAGACGATGTCTTGGTTGAAGTCGGAGCCGGTGTTGTCTGGCATGAATTCCTTGAAGAATGCATGAAACATGGCTATTATGGATTGGAAAATCTGGCTTTAATACCCGGTACTGTTGGTGCTGCTCCTGTGCAAAATATTGGCGCTTACGGAGTTGAACAAGATGTATGCTTTGAATCGCTCACAGGCATTTTAAGAGATACAGCTGAAGAGATGAAATTCACTAAAGAAAAATGCAAGTTCGCATACCGCAATTCGATATTTAAAACAAGACTCAAGGGAAGATTTATAATCACTTCTGTTAGATATAGACTTAGTAAATCATTCAGCCCTGTTCTGGCATATAGAGATTTAAAAGATAAATTTGCTGAAAAATCAAACTTTGTAGCAAGTGAGTTGTTTAATTATATATGCGAAGTCAGAAAATCAAAACTTCCTGATTATAAAGAACTTGGGAATGCCGGTAGCTTTTTTAAAAATCCAATCATTTCTGTTGAAATGGCAGAGAGGTTAAGGAATAAATATGAAAAAGTGCCTTTGTTCGATTTTGAGGACAGATTTAAAATTTCAGCCGCATGGCTGATTCAGGAGGCCGGATTTAAAGGCAAAAGGCTCGGTGATGCAGGAGTATCAGAAAAGCATGCACTTATCCTGGTAAATTATGGAAATGCTAGCGGTGCTGACATTTATAATTTATCTCAAAATATAATAGATGTTGTAAAAGATAAATTTGATCTAGAATTAGAAAGAGAAGTTAATATAGTAGGGGAACTTTAATATGAGATATGTATATTTACTAATTATGATTGTTGTTCTTTCAGCATGTAATAAAGAAAGTGATGATATTCATTCTACTTCAAATGGGGTAGATGTAGAATATTCTATAAATGAAATAGCTAATGATTATGTAAAAGTGATCTTCAAAATAGGTGAACATGACCCAAATTATGTAGATGCATATTTCGGACCTGACAGCTTAAAAACTGAGGCATTAGCGGGAAAAGCAGAATTAAAAGACATTGCTAAAGAAGCGCAGGATTTAATTGATAAGCTTGGCAAACTGAAATTTGATTGGCAGAAAGTTGAACTTAAAAACAGAGTTAAATACTTAAAAAGAATGCTTGAATCAGCTATAGCAAGAATTCAATTCTTAGATGGTAAAAAAATGAGCTTTGACGAAGAATCTAAAGCCTTATATGATGCTGTGTCTCCTACATTTCCGGAAGAGCATTATGCAAAGTTGATTGAAGAGCTTGAAGATATTTTACCTGGCAAAGGTGATATAGCGACTCGCTTTAATGATTTTAGAAATAAATATATCATACCTAAAGAAAAAGTTTCTGTGGTTTTTAATGCTGCTATTGAAGAAGGCAAAAAAAGAACTAGTCAATATCTCAATTTGCCTGAAGGTGAAAACTTCAAAGTTGAATATGTAAATGATAAACCATGGGGCGGATATAACTGGTTTAAAGGCAATGCTTATAGCTTGATTCAGGTGAATATGGACTTACCTATATATGTAGACAGGGCAGTTGACCTTGCTTGCCACGAAGGGTATCCCGGGCATCATGCTTATCACAGTTTAATTGAAAAACACATGGTCAACGAAAAAGGAATGGTTGAATTTTCTATCTATCCTTTGTTTAGCCCGCAAGCTTTGATTTCCGAAGGAACTGCTAACTTTGGTATCAAAACTGCATTTCCCGGTGATGAACGTTTAAAATTTGAAAAAGAAGTAGTATTTCCTTTGGCGGGATTTAACCCTGATGAAGCAGAAAAATATTATCATATAATGGAACTTGCCGGCAAACTTACTTATGCAGGAAATGATGCTGCAAGAAACTATTTGGATGGAACAATGACTCGCGAAGAAGCGATTGCTTTCAAAATGAAATATCAACTACAATCTGAATTAAGAGCTACAAAACTAATGGACTTTATCGACACATACCGCTCGTATGTAATCAATTACAATTTAGGGCAGGATATGGTAGAAGACTATATCAACCATTTGGGCGGAACAGCTGACAAACCGGAAAAAAGATGGCAACTTTTCAAAGAATTACTCTCTATGCCCGTTTTACCTAGTGATTTAATAGTAAAATAATCGGAAAATATAATGTTTAGATATATCTGTCTCTTTTTAATATTTGCAATGCCTCTATTGGCTGAATCAAATTCATATATTATCAAAGTAAAAAATAAAAATTCTTTGCCTCAAATCTATGCAAAATCGATTCTAGATGAATCTTTAGTGCAGGTTGCAAAGCAAAGAAAAGATATTTCTCTGGCTGCGAATACTGCACTCGATAATCTTAAAAGCTATTATGTTATTAATAAGAGCGATTTAAGTGCGGTTACTGCTTCTTTAGATGCATCGCAAGTTACTTATGAAGTATTTGAAAATGTTGTATTTCAAATTGAGCAGACGGATATATCTACAAATGGACAGTGGGCTCTTGAGCAGATAAATGCAAAAAATGCATGGAAATATGCTACAGGTAAAGGAGTTGTGGTCGGTGTTGTAGATACCGGACTAGACTATTTACATAAGGATCTTAAAAACAGTATTTGGATAAACACCAAAGAAGATTTGAATGGCAACGGAAAGTTTGATGCATGGAGTTCTGATGAGGAACAGGATGGTGTTTTTGGTGATTTAAACGGAATAGATGATGACGGTAACGGATTCGCTGATGATGTAATAGGATATGATTTTGTCGATCAGGACTTTGCAAATATTGGAGACTATAGAGTTCCGGATCCGATTCCAAATGATGAAAATAATCACGGCACTAAAGTCAGTGGAATTATAGCTGCTCAGAAACAGGATGAGGGTGGCATGCAGGGGCTTGCTTTTGATGCAAAATTAATGGCGTTACGTGCTTTTGATATTACTGGCAATGCTGAATCTGATGATATTGCAAGAGCGATTGTTTATGCAGCGATGAATGGGGTGGACGTACTTAATTTTAGCTTTGGGCAGAATACCAAATCTCCACTTGTAGAAGCTGCAGTAGATTTTGCTTCAGATATGGGAGTCGTTATTTCAGCTTCCTCGGGGAATAGTGGTTCTTTTTATAATCACTATCCTTCAGACTATGGTAAAGTAATATGTGTTGGCGGAACTGCAAATAATGGTAAACTTTACGGAGCTTCGAATTATGGTTCCAGACTGGATATTTGCGCGCCGGGATCTCTAGTGAGAACTACGAATGTAAATGACAGCTACACCGAAACAAGTGGTACTTCTCTTTCTGCTCCACATGTAACTGCTGCATTGGCATTGCTTAAAGAAAAAAATCCCCACTATACACCTTATGAATTAAAAGGCGTTCTTATCGCTTCAGCTTATGATTATAAAGATGATGGGTGGGATATTTATACAGGAGCAGGGTTTTTGGATGCAGAAGCTGCTTTACTTGAAGAAGCTCCTTCAGAAATAGAAATTACTTCTCCAAAATATGAAGATGGAATTATAAAAGAAGATAATCCGACTTATACTGTAAAAGGTACAGTTGTAACTCCTCTGTTCGATTCATACAGTGTTTATTTAGGTTATGGTACTTTGCCGGTAACATGGTTCTTAATAAACGAAAATGTTCAGCAGCAAATAAAAAATGGAATTTTGGCAGAATTCAAACCAGGTTTATTTATAGATTCGATTTATACTGTTCGCTTAGTAGTTAATCTGAAAAACGGTAAGACACTGGAACAAAGAAAATATCTGGAAATGATATCTAAAGAAAGCAAACCTCAATTTTCAGAAATCAAAGTTTTAGATGGCTACCGTGCAGATACAAGAGTAAAGATTGTCAGCTTTTATACAAACAGAGCAACTATTGCAAGTTTGGAAGTAAGAAGGAATGCTGAAACTATCTTTAAAGTAAAGGATACTGAAAGTGAAACGCAATATCACTTATTAGTGTTGGATAGCCTGCCTGCAGGAACTTATAATTACAAAATAACAGCGGAGGACAGAGCCGGCAATATTAGCACTCAAACAAAAATATTTGAGGTTGATAATGCTGATATGCCTAAAGACAAATTTGTCTTGAAAAATTACACAACCAGAATGGCTTATTTGTCAAATGTGGTTGCTGATCTTTCCGGTAATGAAAAACCTAATCTTATTATAAATGATGGTGAATCATTAGCTGACGAAAAAACTATTGCTCTTGAATTTGACGAGAATAATACGTTTGTTCCTTTGGATTCTATAGAAGTGCCGTGGGCAGTTGTCGGAAAAGGAGATTCAAACGGTGACGGTAAACAGGAAATAATTGCAACTAACTATGGAAGAACTTCTATATTCCAGGAAAGCAATGGCAAATTCTTTGAAAATCCGCTTTTCACTTCAAATCCATCTTATTCAATGTGGGCTGCAGGGATGTTTGATTTCGATAATGATAACAAAGATGAAGTTATAATGTATAATGATACTTCATATTTTGTATATGAATATGAGAATGGAAAATACAAATACAAAACAACAGCTGTAGTCCCTGAGCAATATTTAAGAGTTTCGCTTGCACTAGGGATGGCAGTCGGAGATTTTGATAATGACGGTAAAGTTGAAATGGCTCACTCTGATTCTTACGGAAGGTTATACGTTCATGAGTACCAAAATGGACATTTCAATTTTGAATTTATAGATACAACAGAGATTTTCCCTAATACAGTTTATATGAAAAAATGCGATATAGATGGTGATGGTGTTCCTGAATTGATTTTAGGTAATCACGGAAGTTATCCTTTGTATGGCAGATATGATGTTGGCAACAGCGTTTGGTATTATCGCATTTATAAATATGATGCAGCAGAAGCTACTTATAAAAAAATCTGGACTGAACATTTTACTCAGAGAAGAGCAGGACAAATACCTAAAGTGAATGCTTTCTACAAAAACGGTTTAGCTGTAGGTGAACTGGATAATAAATCGGGAGAAGAGTTTGTTATATCAACATTCCCTAATCTTTATGTGTTCGGATGGGATAATACTCAAGGTAAAATAGTTCCAAAGTGGTACTATCCAACTGCTTATACTGTCTCTGGTGTGATTTATGATTTTGATAAAAATGGTGTAAACGAACTTGGTTTTTCTAATTTTGGAAGAACTCAGTTCTTTGAATATGATACTCAATATGACGGGCCGGATGTTCCGACAGGTTTTGAAGCCTGGGCAACATCTGATACTTCTGCCTATTTGAAATGGAATGCTTCTACAAATGCTGACTATTATAAGATTTATCAAATCATCAGAGACGGAAATTCAGCAAAAGCTGTTAGTGTGGATGCTACTGATAAGACCGAATTCTCAATAGATACGTTAAAACCTAATTCTTTATATGAGTTTATAATTCAGTCTGTAAGCCTGACTATGACAGATACTGAGTCTGTATTAGAAGATTCAGATATAGCAGAAGTATATACTCATAACATGATAGAACCAGATTATGGTGAATTTACAGATAATCTGCTGAAGGTAAAATACACAGGTGATTTACTACTTACAGGTATGAATGTCTTCGATTTCGGATTAAAATCTGCTGAAGATGATACAGAGTATGCCATCAAACAAGTCTTAAGTAACCCCGACAGCACTCTGCTATTGACTTTTGTTGAAGATATACCAAACGGTAATTATATTTTTATTTCAGGAGTGTTTACAGACTATTACGGATCTCCAAGTATCTATAAAGAAATAGAAATAGAGAGAAATATATCTGCAGAGCAAGAAGAAATGTATCTGAAAAGTCTTAAAGTACTGAGCAAAGGTGTTTTAGGGCTTGAGTTCAGTCATAAAATAGATAATAATTCTGCAGAAAATATCGAGAATTATGCTATTTCTCCAGAAGGTGGGGTATTCTTAGTGGAGATGGATCAAACAGATTCAACGAAAGTTCTAATAGGACTAGACCCGACGAAAAGACTTTCAGCAAAAGGTATTAACTATCTTTTGACTGTTACGAATGTAATCGCTGCAGATGGTACTCCAATTACAGAAGGAGCAGGAAAGTCTCTAGGTTTTGTAGTAACAAGTGAAGATCCAGATGAAAATGCTTATGTATATCCAAACCCGATTTCGATTGGAGAGAGACCTGACATCTTTTTTGCAGAATTACCTGCAAGATGTACAATTGACGTATTCAGACTGGATGGAGAATTTGTAATATCTTTAGAAGAAGATGATGGAAACGGTGGTGCAAAATGGGATGGAAGAGATGTAAATGGCTCGTATATAACTCCGGGAGTTTATATCTATCGAATTAACTACAAAGAAAACGGTAGCGATGAGGTTACTTCTACTAAGAAATTTTTAGTAAAACCATAAAAGTTTAGTGTCTTATATTTATGTGAAAGAGCTTATAAATACTCATTTATAAGCTCTTTTTTTATGTGCTATTGGAATAAAATGCCTATATGTCAGTGAGGTCTTTTAAAATTTTAGCTGATTTCACTAGCAATGAGAAGATTTTCAATCAGATATTTTTTCATTGATTTAATAGTAAAACTAATATTTTTATAGAATAATTTTTGCAGCTGTTCTTCTTAGTATTATCGATAACAGTAATAACTAGAATTAATATGGAAAAAACAGAAGTACTTATAGATCCGAATAGAAGAAAAGCACAGAAGATATTTTGGGGTATCTTTTCGATATTTTTTGTTTATGCAACCATTAAGTATAATATTATCGAAGGCATTGATTGGTTCTTAATAAGTAGCTATACACTGAACAAAGCTTTGGCATGGAATGCTCTTACTGCAGTAGCTCTTTCTTATTCAATTGGCGGTTTTGCAAAACTAGGAAAATCCTGGGCTGTTGAACTGATTGGAACAGTTAAGTATATGGGGCAGTGGGGCTTTATCATGGCTATGGTGCATGCAGTTTTATCACTGAGACTTTTGACACCTGACTTGTTTTCAGAAATTTATTCATCAAATCTGGAATTTAATGCAAAAGGAAATCTACTAATTTTATTTGGTATTTTAACTCTTTCAGCTTTGATTATGCCCGGGATAAGTTCATTGCCTTCTGTGCGAAAAAATATGAATGATAACAAATTTAGAATATATCAAAAGCTTGGTTATTTATCTTTGGTTTTTGGCTTAGTACATATTTCTGTCCTGGGTGTTTTCGAATGGTTTAATATTTCAGGATGGCAGGGATTTTTACCTCCTATTACTTTGATTGCATTTATTACAGCAGCAATACCTTTAGTGCTGAAGCTAATTAATCTGAATTTTAAAAAATAGTGTTCCAATTTATAAGAACATTTTTGTTTGGTAAATAAAAATCAAAAAAATAAATTCATCTTAATACGTATGTTATATATAGGGAGTTTATTTTTGAAATCAAAGGAAGGCTATATGAATTATCACATTTCTAAGACAGTAAATAAAAGTTTTGAAAATACAATTGAGTCGATTAAATCAGAGCTTGAAAAAGAAGGATTTGGAGTACTTTCAGAAATAAATATGGATGAAAAGTTCAGAGCTAAGCTAAATGTCGATTATCACAGGTATGTAATTTTAGGAGCTTGCAATCCGCATTATGCATATAGAGCTGTACAGGCAGATGATAAGATAGGGACAATGCTTCCTTGTAATATAATAGTGCAGGAAATTTCAGAAGAGAAAGTAGAAGTCTCAGCTATTAATCCTATAGCTTCTATGCTTGCAGTAGAGAATAAAGCAATTGAAAAAATTGCAGGTGATATCAAAGAAAAATTAGAGCATGTAATCGAAGTATTATAACACAGAATACTGAAGCTAAGAAATAAATAAGGGCTGATTTAATATAAATCAGCCCTTTCAACTTTTTTTAGGTCTGTCAGATTATAACATTCCTAATTCTTTGCCTACTTTTTTGAAAGCTGCAATTGCATGATCCAAATGTTCGTCAGTGTGAGCTGCTGAAATTTGAACTCTGATTCTGTCTTTTCCTCTTGGAACAACAGGGAAAGAGAATGCAGTTACATAAACGCCTTCTTCTAACATTCTGTCAGCAAATTTAACTGCTAATTCAGAGCAGTTGTCATATTTACCAAACATGATAGGGCAGATTGCGTGTTCGCCGGGAATAATATCAAAACCTGCTTCAGTCATTTCTTTACGGAAGCGTTTTGTATTAGCTTCTAATTTGTCTCTTAATTCAGTAGTTTCTGACAAGATATCGATACATTTGATAGTTGCACCAACAACTGCAGGAGCTAAAGTATTTGAGAATAAATATGGACGAGCTTTGTTACGCATCCAGTCGATAACTTCTTGTTTTGCAGCAATACAACCTCCAGAAGCTCCACCAAGAGCTTTACCAAAAGTAGTAGTGATGATGTCAACTCTATCCATTACATTATGGTGTTCGTGAGTACCACGACCTTTTTTACCCATAAATCCTGAAGAGTGAGAATCATCAACCATAACAAGTGCATCATATTTTTCAGCTAAATCGCAGATAGCAGGAAGATTAGCTATATCGCCATCCATAGAGAAAACGCCGTCTGTAGCAATAACTTTAAATCTGCAGCCTGCTTCGTTTGCTTCTTTCAAGCAGCGTTCCAAACCTTTAAGAGTTTTACCTGTAGAAGGGTCTAATTCTTCAGTATCAGAGAAATTACCATGGTTGAAAATCCATCTTTGAGCTTTTGCAAGACGGATACCATCGATAATAGAAGCATGGTTTAATGCATCAGTAATAATAGCATCTTCAGGTCCGAACAATGGTTCGAATACAGCGCCATTAGCATCAAAAGCAGAACAAAAAAGAATTGAGTCTTCCATACCAAGGAAGTCAGCTACTTTTCTTTCTAATAATTTGTGATCATCTTGAGTACCGCAAATAAAGCGCACAGAAGAAAGGCCAAAACCACGTTTGTCGATTTCTTCGTGAGCTGCTTTAATAAGCTCAGGATGAGAAGACAAACCTAAATAGTTATTTGCACAAAAGTTTAGTACTTTTTTGTCATTAACAAGGATCTCAGGTCCCTGAGGACTTTCAATTATTCTTTCGTGTTTATATAACTTTTGATCTTCCAAACTTTTTAATTCGTTCGCAAGATAATCTTTCATTTTAGTGTACATTACAACTCCACATAAATAGTCTGTTTATCTAAAATTGAATCACACTAAATTACGAAAAAAAAAGGACATTTTTGAGTATTTAAAGCCTAAAAAAATAAGGTGTGCATAAGTATCAAATTGATACATAAAGATTTACTGAATATCAGTAATCTCATGTTCTAATTTGAGAGAATCGATCTGTGACTGAATACTTAGAGAATCTACTTGAAGAGCAGACGTCGTGTCTGGATAAAAGAAATTTTTGACAATTTCTTTGGCAATTGGAGCAGCTACTGTGGATCCATAGCCGGCATTTTCGACCATGCAGGCAACTGCAATTTTTGGATTATCTTTCGGGGCAAAGCAAATAAACCATGAGTGGTCTTTTCCGTGAGGGTTTTGTGCAGTACCGGTTTTACCGCAAATATCCAAACCATCAATATGCACATTGTTTGCAGTACCTCCGGGCTTATTGACTACATCATACATACCGTCATGTATTATTTTGAAAATTTTGTCATCAATCGGGAGTTTTGTAGAAGTATAATTTATAGGTTCTATTTTCTTAGTCTCCGGATCATAAATATGACTTACTGTATGAGGCTCTATCAATGTCCCGCCATTAGCCAAAGCAGCAGTATATGCGGCAACCTGTAAAGGAGTAGTTGCAATTTCACCCTGGCCGATACCCCAGTTAAGCACAATACCTTTAGGAATATATTTATTACGTTTCATAAGCTGCTTACTTGAAGGAAAAGAGCCTTTGCCTTCATAAGGAATATCGACACCTGTTTTGTCCCCAAATCCAAACAACTTACCGTATTCGTAAATTTTATCGAGTCCTAATTTAAGTCCAAGATGATAGAAAAAAGTATTACAAGATCCCTGAATAGCTCTTTGAGCATTTACAGTGCCGTGAACGTGAGTACATCCAAAATGTCTATTACCAAAATACATACCACCATTGCAAGTGAATGTAGTATTTTCGTTTATCAATCCTTCCTGCATAGCAGCAGCAAGCATCAGCATTTTCCATGTAGAACCCGGTGCATAAGCAGATTGAAATGCTCTTGGCAATAGAGGTTTACCTTCGTTTAAACGTAAAGAATCGTAAAGTTTAGCAGGAATGCGACCTGAAAAATCTCTTGGGTCAAAGTCCGGCTTGCTAGCCATCACAATTATTTCACCAGTATTTGGATCCAGTGCTACCACAGCTCCACGTTTACCTTGCAGAAGCTCCTCTGCTTTTATCTGTAAATCAATATCGATGGTTAACTGTAAATCCTTTCCATTAACTGCAGCAATGTCATTCTTACCATCTTTAAAACTGGCAACTGGCCGTCCCCAAACGTCAGTCGCAACAAATTTATAACCGTTTCTGCCTTTGAGGAAATTTTCATAGGAGGCTTCTAATCCAGCTTTCCCAATTAAATCACCAGGTCGAAGATAAGGTTTTTGATCTAGTTGCTTTTGAGAAACTTCACCGGTGTAACCCAGAAGATGAGCCATGTTACAAGCGAATTCATAAAGACGTTTAGATTCTATTGCAATACCAATTCCGGGTAAATAGTCACTATACTCTTCTATCCTTGAAACTACATCGAAAGATGCATCTCTATATATTTTAACAGGTTCAAATTTTGAATAAGTAGAATATTTTTTGATAGATTTTGCGATTGAAGCAGAATCAGTTTCTAGTAAGGAGCAAAGCAGAGGCATTGCCAGATTGTCAAAATCTTTTGGCGTCAATGTAACAGAAAACGAAGCTTCGTTATGAACGATAAGCTTTCCGTTTCTGTCATACATATTTCCTCGAAAGGGTTCAACTTTGACTTCTTTAATAGCTTGAGCTTCTGATTCTGATTTATATTCACTGCCTTCCAATAGCTGAAGCTGAGCAAGACGAGAAAGAAATATACTGGCAACTACAAAAAGCAGAAGCTTAAATACATTTTTACGTCCGTTAGACCCAAAATATGGGTTTTCACCTATTGATCTTTTTATTGGCATTTATCAATCAAAAATAGAAACAAATTGTAGATATGCAAAATAAGTAAAAGAATTGTAAAATTAAATAAGAGACTTGCTTTTTGTTCGATACTTATTCGCTAAACCAGTCAAAGCTAAACCGAAAGCAACTACGAAAATTCCATCTCTATAAGCGAACTGGCTTGATGTTGTATTAACTATAAAGAGAGTTAATATAGTAAGCCACCCGGATAATGCAATATTTCTGAAGAAAGTATCTTTAATTTGTTTCGACAGCTCAAATGATTTAAAAAATGCAATAACCATTACGGACATATAAGCTAATGTTAGAGGCAAACCCATTCGATATAAGAAGTAAATATAGCCATTATGTATGATGTTGGTTCTCTTTGTCAACTCCGGAATCGGGTCATAAAAGTGAAATTGAGCTGATAATCCGTTTCCGCTAAGAACCTTGAGAGGTAATGTTCTTTCTAGAGCCGCATCATACTCAGCAAGTCTTGAGAGCAAAGAATAATCTTTCATACCTTTTGTTGAAGAAGTAAAGCGTTTTTCTATGAAAGAATAAAATATTTTGGCATTATCCTGGAAAAAGAGTAGTGAACTTACAATTGTAAAAACTACCAGAACAATTGCATAAGCGGAAAAGAATAACTTCTTTCTATATGGCAAATACAAAAAGACAAGAAATAATAAAATCATCTCTACTGCCCAGAAAGTTCTGGAAAATGTAATAACCAGTGCTGTAAAACAAATTCCGGAAAAAGAGATTAAGTATAGTTTTACTTTCTTAGAATAATCTTCAAAACTGAAAAGGACGGCAACTGCTATACTTATAGTCAAAATAGTTTGATTCTCACGAACGGAAGTGCCTAACTGATAAGCATACATCATGTCTTCAGCTGTTAGAATTTTATAGTAGGTATAAAATTGACCAAAACTAACCGCTAATACGGACAAGGAAAAAAGAAATAATAGTCGCTCTATATCTTTTTTATCTTCAAAGACTTCTTTTAAAGGGAAATAGTAAAGAGTTAAAAATAAAAGAATATATTCTCTAAGCCAGTCAAAAAGATCAACATCATTTGCAAAAGCTACTACAGAATTACCTAATAAGGCAATGAAGAAGAAGAGGAGAAGCCAGTCTTGCATTCCATTGACAATTTTTTTCTTCTGCACAAAAACAGTCCAAAAAAACCAAATGGCTAAACCAAAAAATAAATAAATACCTATCAATACATCCAGTATAGATACACCTTCGCTTCTGGATAGGAAAAATACAGAGCTTGACAGAGCTACTGAATAAAGCCAAAACTTTTTGTTATAAAACATCAGAGTAACAAAGGCAAAACCAAGACAAGCAGGTACAATAAATAAGTGTTGCTCCAAAAATATGGTTGCTAAAATACCCAATAATGAAAAAGTTAGCGTAATAAGTCCATATATAAAGGGAATTTTTGGAATATTTATTGTTTTATTCTGCATCTGCTTCTAAGCTTCTTCTATATTTTTCCATTAAATCACGGTATGAATTAAATAAGACTACAAATAATATAGCTAGTAAAAATCCGCCAAATGTAGCCCCAACAACAATTACAGAGCGTTTAGGCTTAGATTTTTTCTGAGGAGCAATTGCATTATCAAGTATATATAGGTTCTTTTGGTTCTTATTTAATTCTAAACGAGTTTCTTCATACATAGGCATAAGAAATGCTTTTACCTTAGTAAAAGTCTCAAATTCAGCATAAAGCCTTAAATAGTTGATTCCAACTTCAGCTGCATCTGTAAGAGCAAAATTACCTGCAAAACCGGGTTTAGTTTCTAATTCTTCCAGTTTTTCTTGAGATTTTAGGTATAGATCTTTTATAAGTTTTGTCTTAGAATAGTCTTCACCATAATTATCTCTTAGGAATTGATACTGAATTTCGTACTGTATAGCCTGAGCTTTAAATTCAGCAAGCGACATGCTAACCGCTTGAGCCTGATCAAGAGGACTTATGACTTGCTTGGATTTTGCGTAAACCTGCAATTTTGTTCCAATTTCTCTTAAAGTAGAATCTGTAGCATTTAATCGTTTTTCAAGATAATTTAAATTATCTGTAGTTTCTGTTTTACTAAGTTTGATTGCAAAAGTATTGGCCAAATCAACATAATAATTAGCCATTTCCGCGCATCTTTGTTTGTCCTTATCAGTTATACTTATCAGGTAATTACCTTCTTTTTCGTAAGTGACATCTACGTTACCAAGAAATTCAGCTCTGATATCATCCATCAAAGTATCAGGGATATCATAAGTTTCTGCCAAATTGAACTTGCTTATCATAGAATCGACAACTGTGCGTGATTCAAGGATTACTATAAAAGAATAACTTTCACCTGATTTACTGCCTAATTTTGAAAGACCAAAATCTTTCAAAGCAGAAGTGACACTTCCCATCAGTCCGGAAGTTCCTGATGCATCCTTAGGAGGTACTACGTTTACTTTTGCAGTAAACCAGACCGGGAGCATCAATGAAACTACGATAGACGCTATTGCGCAGATAGCAGTGAAAATTATTATAAATGTTTTATGCTTAAACAGTAGAAAAAGTATTTTCAAGTTGCTGTAAGTATTGTTTTCCATAGTCTAAATCTTTCTTTGTAAAATTGAAGAATATACAATATATGAAATCTTTTGATCAATCCATATTACAAGGTATTGAGCTATTTGTTCAAAAATCTTTCAAGTATTTTATCATAGAATACACCGGTAAACGGAATCAATGTCGAGATCATATAAATCTGATATCTGGTTTCCAGATTAACTAATCCAAAAAGCATTGTGTAGAATGCAAAGAACAGTATAAACGGAATAGTATAATACTTATGTTCTTTAATAGCTCTGTATATGCCGTAAAATCCGGCTGGTATGGTAATCAAAATAAAAAACACATAAGGTATACTTTTTGCCCGAGGAGTGTAAATATCAATAGACCATAAGAATAGTATACGCTTTAAAGATAGTTGAATGTATTCCATAGGATTGTTTTTGATAAAATGTTCTGCTTCTTCTTTAAAGACACTATCCGCAGCAATCTCGAAATATGCGTTATAATCCAAAGAGTCCAGTTTATCTATCAGATGTGGCGAATGATTTTCGTTAAGCCAAATAGATTCATTGTTTTTACCAAACGCTCCACCTGTAGCCATTTCATTGTTGCCTCTCCATATTTCATGCCATGGATGGGATACAATCGGTACGAACTTTCCAAATAATTCAGTATTTCTATACATCCATGGAGATATTGTAAGAAAGACTAATGCTACAGAAATTCCATAGTGTAAAGCAATAGTTGAGAGTCTGTGCTTTTTCATCAAGAGTACAATTGCAGCAGAAACAAATATTAGTATATTTCCAAGAAGCAGAAACTCACTTCTTGTAAAAATCTGAAGACTTGTCAACATTGCAGCAATGATTAGAGTCTTAATATCAGGTTTTCTAATATAGAGAACCAAGCTTAAAAGAATTGCCAGTGCCAACATCTGATAAAGCGGAGATCCACTAAATGTAACACATCCAAAAGCATTCGGCAAAAAGAAAGCACCTATTATTCCCGAAATTCTGGCAGCCCGTTCTCTGAAAAATATTTTTGCAATCTGGAAAGTGAGTATAACAGTGATAGCACTAAATATTGCATTCAGCAGCATCAATGCAAAATAGCCTTTTGCATTATCTCCAAAAATCTCCATCACTATATAAAGAATATATGGATTAGCCGGAGGTATAAAGGCGCCTTCAAATTCGGGAGGAGCTGCATGTTCAGCTAATCTCTCTGCAGAATTGGAAGGATATGGCCAATGCATAGCAAAGCCATTATCTATCAAAAGATTCCTGGCTATTTTTCCGTGTTCATACATCTCAGGATTTTCATAATCTCCAAAGAATCCTATGAATGCAAACCGAATCGTAAAAGCTAATAAAAAAAGAATTATCGTAAAACTGCGGTTATTTAGTTTCATAAGTTAGGTTAATAGAGTGAAACTTAATATTATGTGTAAAGTTAATAAAAATTCTCTGCATAGCTCAATAAAATCAACATTCTTTTCCCAAATTATACTATATTCCTACGATTTTAAACTATTTTTTCATATAATCGTATAAATTGAAAATATCGAATTTATAACATAATAAAGGTAAGGTAAAAGATATGACCTATAAGATCCTTAGATTACTATTCCTAATGCTGGTTGTTTCGCCGGTAATCCATGCTGATGATCTGCTGAAAACTGCAGAAAAGGAATTGATGAGAAATTATGAAGCTTTACAGAATCAGGAAGTACCGCCGTATTTTATTTCTTATTCTATCACAGAAACAAATACAAATGCTATAACAGCTTCTTTTGGCAGAATTTTGTCAAAATCTGTTGATAATAAAAACAGAATTTTAGATATTGATCTTCGTGTGGGAGATTATCAGTTCGATAATACTCACATAATCAGAGGCAATCCGTTTAATTTTGGTTCAGGGGCAGGTTCTGCTGTGCTGCCACTTGAAGATAAACCGGAAGCTATGAGAAATGCAATGTGGTTTTCTACTGATAATTTATATAAAAATGCAACAGAAAGATACGAAAAAGCTTTAACAAATAAAGCCGTGAAAGTTGCCGAAGAGGACAGCAGTGCAGATTTTTCTAAAGAACCGAAAAATGTAGATATAAGAGATCTTCAATCTATGTCTTTCGATGCAGATAAATGGGAAAAAACTGTTGCCCGTTTGTCGGCCATTTTTGCAAATGAACCTCTTATTTATAATGCAACAGTTTCTATCAGAACAGAACTTAAACATAAGTATTTTGTAAGCACTGAAGGTACTAAACTTCGCTGGTCTGAAAAAGGTGCAAGAATCATGGTTAGCGCTCAGACAAAAGCAGAAGATGGAATGACATTACCTCTATATGAAAGTTATTTTGCTTATAATCCTAAGGATTTACCTAATGAGCAAGATATTGCAGCTGACATCAAAAAAATGATTAAACTTCTTGTTGATCTTAGAGAAGCTCCTATGGCTACTACTTACTCAGGTCCTGCAATTTTATCAGGAGAAGCTTCAGGCGTATTTTTCCATGAAATATTTGGGCATAGGGTAGAAGGTCATAGAGAAAAAGATCCTAATTCTTCTCAAACATTTAAACAATCTATTGGCGAAGAAATATTACCTAAATTTATTGATGTCGTATTCGATCCTACTTTGAAAGAACTTGATGGCAGAGAAATCTCAGGTTACTATCCATATGATGACGAAGGTGTCAAAGGTCAAAGAGTTGAAACAGTAAAAGATGGAAAATTCTCTCACTTCCTGATGTCAAGATCACCAATTGAAAATTTCGAACATTCTAATGGACATGGTAGAAAGCAGCAAGGCTATAACGCAGTTTCTCGTCAGTCAAATTTGATAGTGAAAGCACACAAAACTGTATCTAATGAAGAACTCAAAGACCAAATGCGTGAGCTTTGCAAAGAACAGGACAAAGAATATGGCTTGTACTTTGAAACTGTTTCAGGAGGTTTTACTTTCACAAACAGAACTATTCCAAATGCATTTAATGTGACTCCTTTAGTAGTGTACAAAGTATTTGCTGATGGTAGACCTGATGAGTTAGTAAGAGGTGTTGATCTCATTGGTACACCTTTAACTACTTTTGCGAATATTGTAGCTTCTGCTGATGATTTAGGTATATTTAACGGAGTTTGTGGTGCTGAGTCCGGTGGTGTTCCTGTTTCAGCTTGTTCACCTTCGTTACTTGTATCAACAATTGAAGTGCAGAAAAAGAAAAAATCTCAGGCTAAACCGCCATTATTGCCTTCACCTGTAAAATCAACAATAAATCCGTAAGTGATGATTATGACTGTTTATAAAGAAATACAAAAATTTGATTCTATATGGCTGAAATTGATTCTAGTTGTTGGTCTTTTTGTACCGCTTGGTTTTTTATTTTATGGTGCCTATCAGCAGCTTATAAAAGGAATACCTTTTGGTGATAATCCTGCTAGTGATGGCATTCTTATCATGACTATAGTACTTCTTTTAGTATTTTCAGTAGTCATGTACTTCATCTTCTTCAGGGCTCAAATGATAACAGAAGTTGATGATGAGAAGATTACAGTCAAATTTTTCCCTCTGATATGGACAGAAAGAGTGTACAAAAAAGAAGATATAGAATCTTTTAAAGTTGAAAAATATAATTCCCTCCTTAGATTTGGTGGGTGGGGCTTGAGATATAGAAGTACTAAAGAAATGGCAATTAATACTTCCGGGAACATGGGCGTTTTGCTTTTAATGAAAAACGGGAAGAAGATTATGCTTGGTTCTAAAGATACAGATAACTTCTCTCAAGCTCTAGAAACGATGTTAAACAAATAAATTCGGTTATTATAATGAAGAAAGTACTTTTATTGTTACTCGTATGCTTGCCTTTTGTAGCAAAAGCAAACGATGACGATCAAATTTTAAATGCCATGCGAGACGAAATTTCGCGCTCCATGGATGAGTTAAAACTGGAAGATTTAGAAAAGCCATACTATATAGAATATTCACTTAGTGTTATGGATTCATACGCTATTAAAGCAGAGCTAGGTGCTGTAAATGAAAACGAGCATAACAAAGTTGCTCGTCTAACTGTAGGTGTACGCGTTGGTGATTATCAATTTGACAATACAAATTTCTTTGATATTGGTTTGAGCTTTTTTGGATCTAGTGATGACGAAGAAAGATACAAGTCAAGAAGAGTTCCTATTGATCTCGATTATCAGTCGCTAAGAAGAGAGCTTTGGCTTGCAACAGATGCAGCATATAAACAATCTGCAGAACTATTATCAAAAAAAGAAGCTACAATTAAAAACAGAATGCGCAAAGATACTACTCACGATTTTCTTAGAGTAGAAGCAAGGAAAGCTAAAGATATTAAGCCTTATCCAAACTTTGATGATAAATATTTTGCAAAGGTAGCAGAGAAATTATCAGGTTTATTTAAAGATGTACCTGCTGTTCAGGTTTCAGGATGCAATATTGAGTTCCAACCTCAAACAATCTATTATGCTAACTCAGAAGGTATGGAATATATTAAAACTAAATTCTTTGCAGGTTTGGAAGTCATAGCTGCCACTCAGGCAACAGATGGTATGCCTTTAGCAGATTTTTATACTGCTTATGCAAAAGATCCTAAAAACTTGCCTTCTCTTGACTCTCTAACCAATGCAATTAATATTGTTAAAAACAATATTAATTCTTTGGTAAAAGCCAGTGCTTTGGAAGAAACATACGCAGGACCTGTAATTTTTGCGGATCAGGCAGCTGCTGAAATGTTTGCTCAGGTATTTGTACCAAATCTTGTTGCACAACGTGAATCAATGACTGAAGGTGGAGTTCAAACTTCAGATAGATACGGGGCTTTCCAAAGGAAAATAGGGGGTAGAGTATTACCAGAATTTATGTCTGTAGATGCATATCCTACTAAATCTGAGTATGAAGGTGTTGATCTGTTAGGGAATTATAAAATTGATGATGATGGACTTGCTCCAAAAGATGTTAATCTTGTAAAAGAAGGGTATTTGAAACATCTTCTATCTTCAAGAGTGCCAACCAGAAGGGTTAGAGAGTCTAACGGACATAAACGTGGTGGTGCACCTATGTACAGCAATATCATAGTTACTGCAAATGACAAACAAATGTCTTACAGCGATATGAAAGAAAGAATGATGGAGCTATGCAAAGACAGAGAATTACCATACGGTTTAGTAATCAAAAAAGTGATGAATCAGAATTTGATGTATACTTCTCTTTATAGAATGACGAAAGGCGCAATACAATTCCCTCGTTCTAACGAGCAGATAATTGTATTAGAAGCTTATAAAGTCTTCCCTGATGGAAAGGAAGAACTAGTTCGAGGCGCTTTAGCTAAAGGATTTACTGTTCAGTCATTCAAAGATATTATTAATATCGGAGAAGAGGAATATGTGCAAAATCTATTAGCACCTTCTGTAATTTCTTCATTTATGACAGGCGGAGATCGCTTTGTAGCATCTTCTATTGTTACTCCTAATATCCTTTTTGAAGACGGAGAAATTCGAATTATTGAAGATGATTTCAACAAACTTCCTTTTGTTGAGTCACCTTTAAGCAAAAAATAAAAAACTCAAATAGTTTGATTATCATAAAGGCGTGCAGGAATGTGTGCCTTTTTTTATGCATTATTGAATCATTTTTTATTAGTTTCAAAAGTAGGATAGTAGTAGAGTACTAGTATTGCATTGCGATATAGATCAGATAAACATATATGTTATTCTTAACCTAAATGAGATAATGTTCTGGAAGAAAAATATTATAAAGGGTGATGCATAAATCGAAGCTGAAATTCACTTTCCTTGTACTTGATAATTGAAAATACTAATTACAAAAAAGACCTCACTGCTTCCGCAAGTGAGGTCTTTAAAAATCTATTTAAAAACTTAGAAGAAGTGCTATTTTTTCTCCCAATAAAGCTCTTTCTTAAGTTTTTGAATCCATTCTAGTCTTGATTCCATTTGTTTTTTGATTTTAGCACGTTTTTCCAACTCGTCAAAATCAGTTTTCAAATTGGGCTTATGCGCATCAATCACTCTTTTCTTCATAACGATATGATAAGCTTGTTTAGATGGATCAGCCATATAAGGAGCAGGATCAGATATTTCACCAACCTTCATATTATTCAACAATGAAGATAAGTTTGGAGGTAGTTCTTCTAAAGCGAAAGAACCTAATACACCACCAAAACCTCTAGTGTCTTTATCATCAGAAAACTGTTTAGCTAAGATGGTAAAATCTTTTCCATTTTCAACAACCTCTTTTTTAAGTTCTTGAAGGAACTTAATAGCAGCGTCTCTGTCATCATTAGATTCATCCAATTTGATCAGAATGTGACGAGTATTTATTGCGTCAGGTTTCTTTTCAATTGTTTGGATAAGGTGATATCCAAAAGGAGATTCAACCGGCAAAGAAATCTGACCTTCCTGTAATTGGAAAGCAGCTTTTTCAAATTCCGGAACTAATTTGCCTTTATCGAACCAACCTAAATCACCACCATCTTCTCTTGTGCCCGGGTCATCACTATGACGTAAAGCCATATCAGCAAAGGTTGCCTGACCTGACAGAATAGAATCTCTGATCAGTTTAGCTTTATTAAGAGCATCATCTTTTGCAGTGTTGCTGGCAGTAACATTTTTAACAATGTGACTAACTTCAATTTTCAAAGGTACTTCAGGTAAAGAGTCTTTATATTGATTATAAAAATCTTCTACTTCACGCGGAGTAACTTTTATATTCATAAATTTCTGTTGAGTCAATTTTTGAGCAAGAAGACTTTTTCTAATTTGCTCAGAGTATTCATTTTTAATGCCACCTATAGACATTTGATAAACCTGCTCAACCCTTTTTTCAGAACCGTATTGAGATACCACCGACTGTAAGAAATAATCCCATCTCTGTTCCACTTCATCATCAGTAACAACGACCGAATCTTCAATAGCTTTTGTAATGATTAGCTTTTGAGCGATGATTTCATCCAAGATTTTGTCGTAAAGATCTTTATCTTCAATATTGATGTTTGGATTTTGTTGTGCCATCATAAGTATTTGAGTTTTCACCTCGGATTGCATAACAATTTCATCACCAACTATGGCGGCTATTTTGTCTAAAGTATCGCCTTCTTCAGGTGTTTGAGCAACACTAACATTTGACCACAAAGATATTAGAAGTACAAAAAGTACTGAAACTCTCTTGCAAAAATGTGCCATTTTTTATCCGTTATTTTGAATGTTTAAGTATTTCATTAATTGCAGAATCTGAAATCGAAATATCGTATTTTTTCCTCAATTTTTCAATCCAAGTTTTGAGAAGTTCGTTTTGAACCATTTCCTGGTAGTCCGAAGAGAAACTTGGAATTGCTTCTTCGAATGTTTTTATGCGAGGAAGCACTATTCTTTGGATATATACAATACTTTTTCCTGCTTCATGGCGGAATGGTTTACTTATCATTCCTTCTTGCACAAACGATTCTGAAGCCAAAAGGTTTCTTATTAGTAAACTGTTTTTTGAAGAAACTACACCTATGAAGCCTTCTTTTTCTCGCATCCCTTTACGTTCAGTTTTTTCTGAAGCAATTTTTTTGAAGTTTTCAGGTGTGAGAGTATTATAAACTGTTTTAGCTAGAGAGTCAGATCCGATCAAGTAAATTTCGCTTACTTCATAAAGTGTATCTGTGAGAAAATCTTCTTTTCGTTTTTCCCAGTATTTTTTTGCTTGAGTAGAATCGAATGACATTTTATTCCAAACTTCTTCTTCCTGAACTTTGAAAAGTAAGATGCCATTTTTATATTCATTGAAAAGCTTAGCGAATTCAGGTTCTTCATTTTCAATATTTTTAGTTTCTCTGTCAAACACTTCATTGTAATGAAGTTTCTCAATTGCCTTTAAGAATGCATTATATTCGAAAGCTGTTCCTTTTAGCTGCGGATTAGTATTCACAGCTGTAATAAAATCAGATACTTTGTATTCCTTTCCGTAAAGCGTATACATAGTTGCATCTTTTAAGCTTTGAGGAACTTTTTGATCCCAGTCTTTAGTTAATGTTGTTTTACCTTCATCAGTGTGACTAAGAACATCTTCAATAACTTTCTGATAAACTTTCAAATTGTGTTTTTGCATTAGCTTATGATCTAGTTCTTCTTTGTCTTCATAATAGAAGTGCTTTTTATAAAACTTTTTGAGATTATCTTTTTCTTCTTCAAGATCTATTGGTTTAGAATCTTCACGTTTAATGATGTGGTAGCCGTAGTCAGTTTCAACAATGTCTGAAATTTCTCCATCTTTCAGAGAAAACATTGCATCTTCAAATTCTGTTAAAAGTGCTCTTCCGTTATCTTCAAAGCCAGTAGAGCGAGAGTAAAATTTGCCTAAACTACCGCCTTTTGCAGCTGAGAAAGTATCTTCTGAATATAGTTCAGCCATTTTTTCAAAGCTTTCACCATTTTTAATTTTTTGAAGAACTTCTTTAGCAAGTGACAATTTTGCTGCTTGTATACTGTCTTTTTCTTCTTTGCTTATGCCCTTGCTAGGTGGATTTTTAAACAAAATGTGAGATGCTTTAACAAATACTCTTTCTTTTTTATCAAGAACTTTTACAATAAAATAGCCATAATCTGTTTCAATCAATTCAGGATAATAGTCACCTACTTTCGTTTGATAAACAGCATCTTCAATAGGTTGTTGAATCTTTCCACCCGTAATGTAATTTTGCAATACGCCGCCTTTTTTGGCATTATGAGTGTCTTCTGAAAATTGAGCTGCTACTTCAGCAAAGTCAGTACCTGATTTTACTTTGTTCAGAGCTTCTAAGGCTTTTGATTTCTGTACTTCTTTTTGTGACATTTGGTTAGTCATTGTTGGTTTAGTTACCACAATGATAGCAATTTTGTATTCTAACTTTCTGCGGTCAAGCATTTTGTTAATATACTTTTGAGTTAACTCGTTGTCGTAATAGAAAGATTGAGCTAAAACTCTTCTATTCTGGTCTATTTCTTCGAGTACAGATTTATCCTTATCGAAGCCTTTATCAACAGCATCTAAAATTTTAAGTTTATAATCAATGTAAAGGTTTACAAAGTCTCTTAAAGAGTCATTTGGCAATTCTGTTAAATTATCAGTGCTTCTGTTAATATTTTTTTGATATGCTCTTTGTAATTCATCATAAGTTATTTTTTCACTACCTACAGTAGCAACTACTTTGTCTGATAAACCCGCAAAACAAACTGAAGTTCCCAAAACTAATATAGATAATATTTTGAGGGCACTTGATTTTAAGTTCATTTTGACTACTCCGAATTAGTTAATATTCATAAATATCAAAATTTATAAGCTAGCATATAGTAAGTCAGATATTTTCCAAATATTACCTGCACCTACTGTTAATACTATATCGCCTTCTTTAAGTAAAGGCTTAACATTTTGAAAAAGTGTGTCGAAATCCGGCATATATTGAACGCTTTTATGTCCGGCATCTGAAGCTGCATCTGCAATTGTTTTTCCAGATATACCCTCGATTGGTAGCTCTCTGGCAGCATATACATCAGTTACGATTAGTACATCAGCATCATCAAATGATTTGCCGAAATCTGATGCTAAAGCCTTAGTTCTTGTATAAGTATGAGGCTGGAAAATGCAGACAACTCTTCTGTCCCAAGCGTCTCTTGCAGCTTTGAGCGTGGAAGAAACTTCAGAAGGGTGATGAGCATAATCATCAATAATTGTGATTCCCTGTTTTTCCCCTTTAATTTCAAACCTACGGAAAACACCATTAAATTGTGACAATGCCTTAGCGATTATTTCAAAATCTATGTTTAGCTCTCTTGCTGAAGTTATAGCAGCAAGGGCATTTTTTACATTGTGTTCACCAGGGATATTAATTGTAACTTCACCTAATTCCTTACCGTGTTCGAACACAGTGAACGAAGAGCTTCTACCGGAGTGGCTTATATTTGCAGCTCTGATGTCGCTGTGTCTGGAAAGACCATAAGTTACATATCTTTTATTCAACATCGGGAGCAAATCTCTGATACCAGGATCATCCAGTCCCAAACAAATCTTGCCATAAAAAGGAACTTTATTTGCGAACTCTGCAAATGTTTCTTTTAGGTCATCATAATCAGCATAAATATCAAGATGTTCTAATTCCATATTATTGACTATCGCCAAAGTAGGAGTTAGCTGTAAAAATGATCTGTCATATTCATCAGCTTCCAAAACAGTCCATTTGCCATGACCTAATCTTGCATTTGTGCCGCCTAAGTCTTTTAATCTTCCGCCCACAATTACAGTAGGATCTATTCCTGCTTCTATGAGGATTAGTCCGATCATAGAAGTTGTAGTAGTTTTGCCATGAGTACCTGAAACTGAAATATTATAATTTAATCTTGAAACTTCAGCAAGCATTTCCGCACGTCTTATAACGGGGATTTTCTTTTCAAAAGCTGCTTTTGTTTCAGGATTATCATTTACTTTAACAGCGCTGGAGTATACTACAACTTCAGCATCTTTAATATTTTCGGGGTAATGCCCTATAAATATTTTTGCACCGAGATTTTTAAGATAATCAGTATTCTGCGATTGATTCATATCAGAACCGGATACTGAAAATCCCTGATTTATCAAAATTTCGGCGATACCGCTCATTCCGATGCCGCCAATACCTACAAAGTGAATATTCTTGACTGTTGAAAACATATACTGTCCGCACTGATTTTTCTATAAACTACAAAGCTAAGAAATCTATTTAAAATTAGCTACTATTTCGGTACGATAATACTCTTTATTACTTATAAAGTTCACTAAAATTTTGGCAATGCATCAATTCTTACCGCATTCTCAAAATCGAATAGCTTTTCTCCAAATGCTAAAAGCTCTTTATCAGTGAAAGAAGAGTATTTTTCAAGTATTTGAAGCAATTTAGAATCATCATCAAAAAATAACGAGTTTGTAGCAACAACATCAGCAATTCCATAAGAATATTGGATTTCATAAGAAATAGCTGAGATGATTTGATTTTTTGCTTTTTGCAGTTCTTCAGGTTCAATTCCATTCAGAAGGAAATGCTTCAGCTCGTCTTTTATTAAAGAATTCATATCATCAGTTTGAATATTTTTATCACTTCCCAGAGCATAGAGAGTGATAAGGGAAGAATCTTCTCTTTTATCAACATAAGCGCCTACGGATGAAGCAATTTGGTCTTCATAAACAAGACCTTCAAACAGTCTGGAGCTTTTGCCGTTGCCTAGAATATTTGCAATAAGGTCGGCTTTAAGAACATCGTCTGATTCGAAGCCAGCAAGGTGATAATTTAAGAAAAGCCCTGCATGAGGTACATTGTCTTTAAACTCAGCCTTTTTATTTCCAAATATCTTATGTTTTCCCGTATGACGATGCAATTTTTCAAAATCAGCCGGAATTGGCTTGTTAAAGTATTTATTTACAAGTTCCATAGTGGAATCATTTACATCACCAACCAAAACTAAAATAGCGTTGTCAGGTCTGTAATAGCTATGATGAAATTTATTAGCTTTATCTAAAGTAGCATTTTGAACATCTTCAATGGTACCATGTACTTCCCATGAATAACCGGACTCTTCAGAAAAAGCATTTTCAGCTAAAAGTTCACGCCACTTGCCATAAGGGTAGTTTTCCACTACTTGTCTAATTTCTTCAGTAACTACATTCTTTTGAGTTTCTAAAGCTTCTTCACTAATTTCGAAGTTGAACATACGGTCAGATTCCATCCATAAAGCTAATTCTAACTGGTGAGCCGGTATAGTCATAGTGTAGGAAGTCCAATCGTACGTAGTATAAGCATTATTTGTGCCGCCGGCAATAGAGCAATACTCGTCAAATTTGCCGTGGGGGACATTCTTAGAGCCTTCAAACATCATGTGTTCAAACAAGTGAGCGAAGCCTCTTTGGCCAAACACTTCATTCTTAGATCCAACTCGATAAGAGAGAGCAATACTAACAGTTGGAATGTTTTTGTGAACTAAAATCACCTTCAATCCATTAGCTAATATTGTCTTTTTCATTGATAGAATCTTGCTTAAATCCAAGCTATACATCACAATTTTCCATAATTGAATTAATAATGTTACAAATATAAGCAAAAAGAGCTAAATCATTTTTAACGCAAAAATATTTTTATTATTTGGAAAATATTGTATAACTTAGGGCTTCAAAAATCAAGATTCAGTTAAACAAATGAATTTATCTACATATATCATAACTTTGGAGTAAGTCAATGAAAGTTTATGAATCGAAGAATATTAGGAATATTGCCTTGGTGGGGCATGCTGGCTCCGGCAAAACTAGTTTGGCGGAGTGTATTTTATTTAAAGCTGGAATGATAAGTCGTATAGGTAAAGTTGAAGATAATAACACAGTATCTGACTTTAGAGAATTGGAACATGAAAAGGGAAATTCAGTATATGGAACACCTCTTTTTGCTGAATGGAAAGACACAAAAATTAATATTTTAGACAACCCTGGTTTTGATGATTATATTGGTGAAGTTCACTCCTCTATTTATGCTGCAGATGTTGCATTAATCAATATCAACGCTAACAATGGTGCAGAAGTAGGATCAGATTATGCCTGGCAATATGCAGAACACACTAATACACCAACAGCCTTTGTTATTAATAAATTGGATGCAGAGAATATAGATTTTGATACGATTATTTCTGAGTTACAAGAACGATACAGTAAAAGTATCAAACCTACTCAATTCCCTGTTGCTACAGGACCTGGTTTTGATTCTGTAATCGATGTTATTGCAAAAAAAATGATAACATTCAAAGATGGCAATATGACAGAATCAGAAATTCCTGATGAACATAAAGAAAGAGCAGAAGACCTGTTTAATGAGCTTTTAGAATCTGTTGCCGAAACAGACGAAGAATTAATGAATAAATACCTTGAAGAAGGTGATTTATCAAAAGAAGATTTTAAAATTGGCTTCAAAAAAGCAATTGTAGACAGATTAATTATGCCAATTTTTGCTGTTTCCAGCAAAAATAACATTGGTATGGTAGCTATGCTTAACTTTATGGTTGATAGCTTCCCATCACCATTAGATATGCCTCCTGTGAAATCTACTGATGGCGCAGAAGTTATCTATGATCCAAAATCTAAGACGTCATTATTTATGTATAAATTGTATTCAGATCCTAGATTAGGTGATATGACTTACTTCAAAGTAATGTCAGGTGTGCTTAAATCTTCAATGGATATGAATAATAATACTCGTAATCAGTCTGAAAGATTTGGTCAGTTATTTGTTGTGGCTGGTAAAGATAGAAAAGATGTTGCTGAAGTACATGCAGGCGATTTGGCTGCTACAGTTAAATTGAAAACTGCTCACGTGAATGATACATTCGCGGAAAAAGGCTTGGATGTAAAATTTGATCCAATTGTATATCCTAATCCGAAAATTCGTGTAGCAGTTTACCCTAAAGTAAAAGGCGAAGAAGAAAAAGTGGGTCTTGGCTTGCATGCATTGCAAAATGAAGATCCTTCATATACTGTAGAACACTCTCAAGAATTGCGTCAAACAATCCTTCATGCTCAAGGTGAATTACATTTGCAAAAAGCAAAATATAGATTAGAACAACGTTATAAAGTAGAATCTGAATTTGGCGAACCTCGCGTTCCTTACCGTGAAACAATCCAAAAATCAGTTAATTCTGACTACCGTCATAAAAAACAATCCGGCGGTGCAGGTCAGTTTGCTGAAGTTCACATTAAAATTGAACCTTGGTACGAAGATGCGCCTTACGCAAGCGACGTAACAGTTCGCGGTAAAGAGATTCATGATTTGAAATGGGGTGGCAAACTTGAGTTTGTTAACTGTATCGTTGGTGGTGTAATTGACCAGCGTTTCTTGCCGGCCATTTTGAAAGGCGTTATGGAAAAAATGGAAATTGGCCCTCTTACAGGTTCTTACGTTCGCGATATTAGAGTATATGTTTATGATGGAAAAATGCACCCGGTAGATTCTAACGAGGCAGCATTTAAAATGGCAGGTGCTCAGGCATTTAAATCAGGCTTCATAAAAGCTAATCCTAAAATTATGGAACCAATTTATAACGTAGCGATCAAAGTTCCTGAAGATTATGTTGGTGATGTAATGAGTGATTTACCATCTCGTAGAGGTATGATCTTAGGTATCGATACTGAAGGTAGATTCCAGGTGGTAAATGCTAAAATGCCTCAGGCAGAATTAGATAAATATGCTACTGCATTGCGTTCTATGACTCAGGCCAAAGGTACTTTCAATTCTGAATATGATGAATATCAGGCAGTTACAGGCGATGTTCAAGCTGCATTGATTGAAAAATACCAAAAAGATCAAGAAGAAGAAGAATAAAAATTTATCAAATACCGACTCTGATAAGGCTACCCTCGTTTTTCCTGAGAGGGTAGCTTTTTTTATGATTAATTTCTTTAAATTCAATTCTTTATTGATTTTTCTTATCTTGTTAAACGTATAAAATGTTTTATCTACGATAAATTGGTCTATAAATGGAAAAGTTATTGTTATTAGGTGATGAAGCGATTGCTCAAGGCGCTTTAGACGCTGGTATTTCAGGTATTTATGCGTATCCTGGTACCCCTTCGACTGAAATCACAGAGTATGTACAAAGATCAAAACAAGCTCGCGAAACTGGTGTTCGATCTGCTTGGTCTGCTAACGAAAAAACTGCTATGGAAGCTGCTATCGGTATGTCTTATGCAGGTAAAAGAGCTATGGTTTGCCAAAAACACGTTGGCTTAAACGTTGCTGCAGATGCTTTTATGAATTCAGCTGTGACAGGTGCAAATGGTGGATTGATTTTTGTATCAGCAGATGATCCTTCTATGCACTCTTCTCAGAATGAACAGGACTCTCGCTTTTTTGGTAAGTTTGCCATGTTGCCTGTTTTAGAGCCTTCAAATCAGCAGGAAGCTTATGATATGTGCCATTATGGTTATGAATTAAGCGAAAAATTCGGCACACCTGTTTTAATGAGAATTACTACAAGACTTGCCCACTCAAGAGCAGATGTAATCAGAAAAGAAACTAAAGTTCAAAATGAAGGTAAATTACCTGAAGATTTGAAACAATTTGTACTACTTCCGGCTATTGCAAGAAAAAGATATAAAATTCTTTTAGATAATCAGAATAATTTTGAAGAAGCTAGTGAAAACAGTGGATTCAATAAATACATTGATGCTAATGATAAAAAAATCGGTATTATTGCTACAGGTATCGCTTATAATTACCTTGTAGAAAATTATGAAGATGGCAATGTTCCTTACCCGGTATTGAAAATTGCTCAATATCCACTTCCAAAGAAAATGATAGAAAAAATGGCTGAAGAAGTAGATGAAATTTATATCTTCGAAGAAGGTTATCCTATCGTGGAAGAAATGCTTAGAGGCTTTTTAAATAAAGGTGTGAAAGTTCGCGGACGTTTAGATGGCTTAGTGCCAAGAGACGGTGAATTAAATCCTAATTTAGTAGCCAAGGCTATGGGTAAAGAAATTGCAAAAGGTAATCCTGTTCCTGATATGGTAATGCCTCGCCCTCCAAAACTTTGTGATGGATGCCCTCACATTTTCTCTTATAATGCCTTGAATGAAGCATTAGCTGAATTTGGTGACGGAAGAGTAATGTCTGACATTGGTTGCTATACACTTGGAGCTTTGGAACCATATAATGCAATTAACTCTTGCGTTGATATGGGCGCTTCTGTAACAATGGCTAAAGGCGCATCTGACGCCGGCATGCACCCTGTAGTTGGTGTTCTTGGAGATTCTACTTTCACTCACTCCGGTATGACAGGATTATTGGACTGTATCAATGACAAAACTCCTGTTACTATTATGATTTTAGATAATGAAACAACAGGTATGACAGGTGGTCAAAAGTCATCTGCACTTGGCAGGTTGGAACAAATTTGCCTTGGTTTAGGTGTTGAAAAAGAACACTTACACGTGCTTAATCCTGTTAAAAAAGAACATGATACTAACGTAGAAATAATCAAAAAAGAATTAGCCTACGAAGGCGTATCAGTAATTATCCCTCGCCGCGAATGTTTGGTAACACTTACTAAATCTAAACGCGCTGCAAAAAAATCTAAATAATTTTAGTAACAAATATTTTGATATTGATATGAAAAAAGATATAATTTTAGCCGGAGTAGGCGGTCAGGGTATTCTTACAATTGCTGCTACAATTGGTTACGCTGCAGTTGAATCCAACTTATTCCTGAAACAAGCTGAAGTGCACGGCATGAGCCAAAGAGGCGGCGATGTACAGTCACATTTCCGTTTATCAGACAAACCAATCAATTCAGACTTAATACCTGAAGGAAAAGCTGATTTGATTATTGCTGTAGAACCTATGGAAGCTTTAAGATATACTTCTTATTTAGCTCCTGATGGATGGTTAATCACTAATACAAAACCATTTATCAATATTCCTAACTATCCGGCAATTGAAGATGTTTTGGCTGAAATAGATAAACAACCTCATAGTATTGCTTTAGATGCAGATAGAATTGCAAAAGATTTGGGCACTCCAAAAGCTGCGAATATTGTAACTTTAGGTGCTGCTTCTAAAGTATTGGGTATGGATATGTCTACTTTGGAATTAGGCTTAAAAACTCTCTTCGGAAGAAAAGGGGACAAAATCCTTCAATCTAATATCGATGCTTTAAGAGCAGGTAGAGAGTTTGCTGACAAAATGTAGGCGATGCTTATAACAGACTTTTTTAGGGGCTAATTGCATATTGCAGTTAGCCCTTTTTTTTGTTTGTGAAATGATATTAAAGATTTAGTTCAAATAATATAAAGACATTTGATATTTGTGGATAGAAAAATTTAGAATTATTGAACTTAATTCTTATTTTTGTTGGTCGTATTAATCTGCAAACTGATTAATTAGGTTTTTATAAACAACACTGTAAGTTAATGGAAAAGCAAACAACTATCGCACAGTCAGTGTCTTTTGAAGGTATTGGCTTGCATACAGGTAATACTTCAAAAATAACATTTCATCCTGCTGATGCAAATCACGGTTACAAATTCGTAAGAACAGATTTAGAAAATAAAGTAGAAATTCCTGCTTTGGTCGATTATGTTGTCGATTTATCAAGAGGAACTACTTTAGGTATCGATGATGTCAAAGTTCATACTGTTGAACATGTATTGGCTGCTTTAGCAGGTCTTAAAATAGATAACTGTCTAATAGAACTTTCAGCTAATGAACCACCTGTGGTGGATGGTAGCTCTATGCCATATGTAGAAGCATTGCAGCAAGCCGGCATCAAACAATTGGATGCTGAAAGAGAATACTTTGAAATAGATGAAACTATCTCTTTTTCAAATGATGAAAAACATATTGAGATAGTAGCATTGCCTAATGATACATTCAGAGTTACTGTAATGGTGGATTATTTCAATCCGGCATTAGGTAGCCAGCATACAGGCTTGTTTGATTTAGAAAAAGAATTCGTTTCTGAATTTGCGCCTGCCAGAACATTTTGTTTCCTTACAGAAGTAGAGATGCTTCGTAAAAATGATTTAATCAAAGGCGGAAGTCTAGATAGTGCTATAGTTATCGTAGACAAAGACATGAATGATGGTGAACTTGATAATATAAAATCCATATTTAACTTAGAAGATGCTCCAAAAATAGGAGAGAGCGGTATTTTAAACGATACTCCTCTAAGATTTAAAAATGAACCTGCCAGACATAAACTCTTAGATATGATTGGTGATATGACTCTTATCGGTGTGCCTGTGAAAGGTCAGATCTTAGCAGCAAGACCGGGGCATGCAAGCAATTATGAGTTCTCTAAGCTAATCAGAAAAAAATACTTAGAAAGAAAACAAAAAGAAAGATATTTGCCTAATAAAAACAAGCAAGTAGTGATGGATATTGATGAGATTAAAAAATATTTGCCTCATAGATACCCATTCTTGTTGGTTGATAGAATCACTCACTTAGATTTAGATGAAAAAATAATTATCGGTTATAAAAATGTTAGTGTAAACGAACCTTTCTTCCCGGGACACTTTCCTCAAAAACCTGTAATGCCGGGTGTTTTAATTTGCGAAGCTATGGCGCAAGTCGGCGGTATGCTTTTATTACAGGAAGTAGGAGAGCTAAATGGGAGATTAGCTTTGTTTATGGGCATAAAAAGTGCTAAATTTAGAAAACCTGTACTTCCAGGCGATCAATTAGTTATGGAAGTTAAAATGGTCAATAAAAGATTTAATACATACTGGATGCACGGCGTTGCCATGGTTAATGGCGTTGTAGCAGCCGAATCAGAGTTTCAGGTAGCATTAGTTGATGGTGATTTATGATTGAGTTGATACATCCGACTGCTATTGTTTCTAACAAAGCAACAATAGGTGAAAATGTAAAAATCGGAGCTTTTTCAATAATAGATGATGATGTAGTCATCGGAGATAATACGGAAATTCGTTCTAACGTAGTATTAGCAAATGGTTCCAGAATCGGTAAAGATTGCATTATATGTAATGGTGCGGTTATTGCCACTGAACCACAGGATCTTAAATTTAAAGGTGAAGCTACTTATGCTTACGTTGGCGATAGAACAGTTATCAGAGAATATGCTACTATAAATCGTGGCACTGACAGCACCGGAGAAACAAAAGTAGGTTCAGATTGTTTGATTATGACTTATTGCCACGTAGCTCACGATTGTGTTGTGGGGAATCATGTGGTAATGTCAAACCTAGTACAGCTTGCGGGTCACGTTACAATCGAAGACTGGGTAGGTCTTGGTGGTGTTGCTAAGATACATCAATTCTGCACAGTAGGCGCTCACGCCTTTGTTGGTGCTGATGTATTAGCTGTAAAAGATGTTGCACCTTATACACTGATTGGCAGAAAGCCTGCTCAGGTAGAAGGTATAAACAAAGTAGGTTTGCGTCGTCGTGGCTTTGAAAACGACACTATCAATAAAATTCAATCTTTCTATGATACAATTTTATTCTCAGGCTTCAATAACAGAGATGGGATTGCCAATTACAAAGAGAAAAACTCTGAAGTCGTTCCTGAAGTACAATTGTGTATAGATTTTATTGAAAAATCCACTCGCGGAATTTATCGTTAAAATTGAAAAATATTATAGCTGGTACCCCTTTTGGTAAACTTTTTGCTTAAAGGGGTGTATTAGCATTTATAGGTTTGTATTTGTTTAACAACATTTACTGTAAATTGTGATTTGGGAGTGAATATCGATTTTTTTTTACTACCTGATTTAGGAAATGGAAACTTTATCTTTAAAACAATTGACTGATATACTTAAGTCTAAGGATGTCAAAAACTATACCTAGGAAAAGCATTTTTCTTAGGAAATTAGCAGCATCTGCGACTCTCATAAGCATTGATTTGCTCTGTGTTGCTCTTGCAATGTTTACATCATTATATCTGAGAGATTTGATGATGCCGCAAGCAGCAGATTGGAGTTTCTATTCTTCCGTGATATCTTTAGTCCTGCCATTATTTACACTAGCTTTTTACTTGAAAGGATTATACCCCGGTTTTGGAATAGATGTTATAGAAGAACTCAGGTCTATAACTTATAGTACTTCTGTAGTTTATGCTTTGCTGGCCGGTCTGACTTTCTTTGTAAAAGATGGTGAATTCTCGCGACTTATGTTTATTATGTCTTGGGGAATGTCTTTATTTATACTACCTGTAGGGCGGTCGATTATAAGGAAATTCGTGGCCTGTAAGAGCTGGTGGGGAATTCCTGTGATAATAATAGGTGCCGGCAGAACCGGTGAAACTATTATTACTTCACTTAAAAAGCATAGCTACATCGGATTACGTCCGGTAGTTGCTATAGATGATGACATTGACAGATGGGGATATATAGATTCAATACCCGTTATTGGCGGGTTGGATGTAATTCCTGAGTTGTCTTCTAAACTTCGTGTAGATCATGCTATCATAGCAATGCCTAAAGTAGAAAGCAAAAAGCAGGAACAGATAATCAGAGCAATATTCTAAATACTTCTCTCATGTTACTGTTATTCCTAATCTCTTTGGATTATCTTCATTATGGGTGTCAACAAGAGATTTAGGTGGTATACTTGGCCTTGAGGTTCAGCAGAAATTACTTCGCAAGTCGGCTTTAGCTGCAAAAAGAATATTTGATTTATTTCTTTCAAGTATACTTTGTTTGGCTGTTTCACCCGCTGATTCTGGTAATTTCTCTGATGATATGGCTGGATTCTAAAGGAAGTATATTTTTTAGACAGGAGAGAATGGGCAAAGATGATGTAAGATTTAATATTGTCAAATTCAGAACAATGCATATAGATGCTGAGCAAAGATTAGCAGATTTGCTTGATAAAAATCCTGATTTGAAACGTGAATATGAAATATATCACAAGTTGAAAGATGATCCTCGCTTAACAAGAGTAAGGAAAATTCTTAAGAAAATTCAGTTTGGACGAACTTCCTCAGTTTATAAACGTAGTAAAAGGCGAAATGAGTCTTATCGGTCCAAGAGCATATATGCCTTGGGAAAAAGAAAAGATGAACGGCCATGATGAGATTATTTTGAAAGTTAAACCGGGCATAAGTGGCTTGTGGCAAGTTACAGACAGAAATGCCTCTTCTTTTGAAGAAAGAAATCTTACAGATGTTTATTATATTAGAAATTGGTCGATGTTTCTTGATTTTTACATTTTTGTTCGTACAATTAGTGTAATTATTACCGGAAACAGCGGATATTAAAAACTGAATAAACACAAAACTATGATTATATATGAGAGCCGCTTAGCGGCTTTTTTTTTGGAGAAACAACAATGAAGAAAATAGCTCTATTGTTCCTGATTGCTTTCACTTGTAAAGCATACTCAACAGAATTACTGTTCAAACCATTAACAGCTAATCCGTTTGAAGCCAGAATTGGTGCTTTATATGAAGAAGGACGATGAAAGATTGAGACTTGATATCGGAGCTTCTTTCGATATGGTACAGTTTGGAGAAGATGACAGCGATAAATTTAAATCTGCAATTGGAGCAGATTTCTTTACATATACAAGATTGAGATCAGAAGGCCGATTCAAATTTCCGGTAGAAACTTCAGATTATTTCTTTGGGCTAAATTATTCCTGCCAGTATGAAACAGAAGATTACAAATGGGAAGGGCGTGCCAGATTGTCTCATATATCATCGCATTTGGTGGATGGATATTCCGATAATAGCACCTTTTTTCAAGAGCCATTTGTTTATAGCAGAGAGTTTTTAGATTTGGTTGTGGCTTTTGATTATCATAATATCAGACCTTATGTTGGTGCATGTTGGGTATTTTCCTATCAACCGGATGATGTAAATAAATTTATTCCGCAAATTGGTATCGACTGGCAGAAAGAATTAAATGAAGTCTTTGATGTATCTATGGGATATGATTTGAAGTTAGATGGTCAAAATGGAGTTGCAACCGCAATACATTCGTCACAGTGTGGTCTGATCGCAAAAGTATCTAAAAACTTTGGAATCTTTGGAGGTATATTCTATTACCAGGGCAAAAGTATGCACGGTATGTTTTATGATCAAAAAGATTCTTATTTTGGATATGGATTTCAACTTATTTATTATTAGATTACAATAATAATCATGATATTACTTATTGAAATAGAAAATATTATTTAGGAGAGCAGATAATGGCTAAAAGTTTGAATAGAGTTACACTTCTTGGAAATTTGGGACGCGATCCTGAACTAAGAACTACACCTTCAGGTGCTTCTGTTTGTAATTTTTCGATTGCAACTACTGAAAGTTATAAAGATAAAAATGACCAATGGCAGGAAGTAACTGACTGGCACAATGTTGTGTTTTGGAACAGACAAGCTGAAGTTGCAGGCCAGTATTTGAAAAAAGGAAGTAAAGTTTATATCGAAGGTAAGTTAAAGACTCGATCTTATGAAAAAGATGGTGTTACCAGATATGTAACTGAAGTAATGGGAAATAATTTAGTGCTGTTGCCTTCCGGTGGCACAGGTAGCGGATCAGGTTCTGGTTCATATGGACATGATATGCCACCTGAAATGGGAAGTACTCAACAAGGCTCATCATCTGTTGGCCCGAATCTTTCTGAACACGTTTTAGGTGAAGATGACTTTAGCGATGAAGTTCCATTTTAATTAGGTACTATGAAATATTTATTTTTATTTGATATAGACGGAACGCTTCTAAATTTTCAACATGGAGTAGCAAAAGCTTTGTTTATAGAACTCATGACTGAAATATTCGGTAAAGAGTTTGATGAAACGCATCTTCCTGACTTCAACGGAAGAACTGATTTATATATTCTTCGTACTATGGCAGAAAATCACGGGATTAATTTTGATGGGTTGAACCGCAAACTACCTGATGTTTGGAAGGCTATAATCGAAAAATTTGAAAATTATTCCACTCCTGACTATATCGAATTGCTTCCCGGAGTGAAACAGCTACTGAATTCTCTGGAAATGCGAGATGATGTTGCTCTTGGTCTTATAACCGGCAATTTCAAAGCAAATGCTTATTTGAAACTTAAGGCTCATGACTTAGGCCGCTATTTCAATTTTGGTGCATTTGGTGATGACCATGAAAGTAGAAATAATTTGCCTCCAATAGCAATAGAGAATGCAAATATCTTTTTTAAAGAGACTTATTTTTATCCTGAAAATACTCTGATTATTGGAGATACTGTAAGAGATATAGAATGTGCTAAACACAATAATATAAAATCAGTAGCTGTGACTACAGGTAAGTTTTCTAAAGAAGAACTTGCTGCAAATAATCCTGATTTACTATTAGATGATATGTCTGATTTTGAATCAGTAGAGAATACTTTTTTCACATTATTTAGATAGTAATGAAAAATATAATAATAGCTTTGGATGGTCCGGCCGGTTCCGGAAAGACAACTACTGCCAAAAGGTTAGCCGAAAGATTAGCTTATGTATATATTGATACTGGTGCAATGTACCGTGCGGTAACTTTAGCTTGGATTAAAAGCGGTTTGGAAATTGACGAGATACATGCCGAAAAATTAGTTGATTCTATTAGAGTTGAATTGAAAAATGAAGGCAATGGACAACTTACATTTTTAGATGGGATAGATGTTAGCGATGACATCAGAACTACTGCCGTTACAAAACTCGTTTCTCCCGTAAGTGCTATGCCTTATGTAAGAGAAAAAATGGTTGCTATGCAGAGAGAAATGGGATATAAAGGTGGAGTTGTAATGGATGGCAGAGATATTGGAACTGCAGTATTTCCAAACGCTGATCTGAAAGTATTTCTTGTTGCATCTATTGATGCAAGAGCTCAAAGACGCACCAAAGAAATGCTTGAAAAAGGAATGGAAGCTAATGTTGAAGAAATAAAACAGCAAATAATAGATAGAGATCATTTTGACAGTTCCAGAGAGCACAGCCCTTTAAGAAAAGCTGAAGATGCCATAGAAATTGATACTTCTAATATGACTATAGATGATCAGGTAAATAGTATCTACGAATTGGCCATAAAAAAAATGCAATAATTTTATTGTTTGGTTTTCGTTATGACTAATAATATTATTAGTCTAATATAAAATAACTGAGATTATTATGGAAATAAATATAGATCAATCTTCCGGTTTTTGCTGGGGGGTAGTTAGAACGATAGATAAAGTAGAGGAAACCATTGATAAAAATCATGGTAAGCCAACATATATTCTGGGTGAAATTATTCATAACCCTATGGAAGTCAGCAGACTTGCCAGCAAAGGGCTGAAAACAATTACTCATGATGATTTGGATACTTTGCCTGCAGATTCTAATGTTATTATCAGAGCTCATGGCGAACCGCCTGCAACTTATAAAAGAGCAGAAAAAAATAATATAAGTGTTATTGATGCTACTTGTCCTTTGGTACAAACTTTGCAGCAATCTGTAAGAAAGTTTCATGAAAATGAATTCCAGATTGTAATATTTGGTAAACCTCAGCACCCTGAAGTGAAAGGTCTGCTAGGTGTATCAAATAACGAATCAATAGTGGTTCAGTCAGTAGATGAAGCATTGGAAAAAGTTGATTTCAATAAGAAAACAGTTCTTCTTTCGCAAACAACAATGGACAAACCAACATTCTATGCAATTAAAGGTGCTCTGGATAAGAGAATGGATGACCTTGTAGATGGTGGAGAAATTGATACGAACAATATGATTACAAAACACACAATTTGTAAGTTTGTATCAGGTAGGGAAGAGCCGTTAATTGCTTTTGCTAAGGAACATGATGTAATGGTATTTGTAGCAGGCAGAAATTCAAGCAATGGGAAAAGTCTGTTTCAAGTGTGTAAAGAAGCAAATGAAAAGACTTATTTTATAGAAAGTCACGAAGAAATTGACGTAGCTTGGTTCGAAGGCGCAAGTAAAGTTGGTATTAGTGGTGCAACTTCTACACCTCAATGGTATATGGAAGAAGTAAAATCCGCTATAAACGCTCGGATAAGCAATTAAACATATTATAACAAGGGAGATGAAACTATTTTTGTCTCCCTTGTGCTTTTAAGATCTAACTTATTTCTACAGGCATAATCAATTCAATTTTGTATATCGAATCATCTACAAACTCAAAGTTTACCTTGCCTCTATACTGTTCAGACATAATCATCAAAGATTCTCTGATGCTATTTTCAAAATCAAAAGTATCCAAATTTTCCAAATTGAGAAGAAAGTTTATGTTGAGTTCATTATTGATCACGTTTGAGAAAACTGAAGCATTTATCTCTTCAAGTAGAATATATAAAATCATGATTCTTAACATAATCTCAGTTGCCTGATTTGTGGACATAGTCATGCTGGAATCAATGTCATCTAACCTTATAATAATATTAGATTGTCTTTCTTCAGGAATTAAATATCTGAATAATTTAGGTAAATCCAGAAGTGTATTCTGGTAAGGTAAATCTGAAACTAAATATAGAAGTTCATCTATTTGCTCTTTGTGTCTTTTGACTACACTCATAGAGTATACTTTGTGAAGCTTTGAATTCAATTTGAGCATAACTTTTGCGAAGTAATTATCCTTTTTTAAAGTAGCTTCATAAGCTAGTTTTTCTCTACATTCAAGTTTAGATTTATCAAAGTTAGTAATAATTTCTAAATCAATATTTATAGTTTCTACAAACTTTAGTAGAATATCTATTTGCTTTTTGACATAGTGTCTCTCCATTGTGTCCATAATGCAAAGAGTACCTGCTACTTTGCCATTTGGAAAAAACAAAGGAAATCCTGTATAATTTATCAAATTGTGTTTTGAATCATAACTTTCTCTATATTCATCATCCCTAAGAGCATTTGTCACAAAAAGCGGTTCTTTGGATTCTCCAACTTTTTTAGAATAAATAAGGCAGGCTTCTTCAGGTATAGCAATTTGATTATAAGGGTGTTCTATATTATTATTGCTAAGCAATACCTTGTATCCATCTTCTTCACCGGATGTTATAATAGCCACAGTGGTGGAGAAAATATCTGAAATAAGCACTAAAGTTTGCTGCCATTTAGTAAGAAAACAAGTTGGAATTTGAATATTCATAACGCCATCTAGTATTTATTTAACGATAATGTAAAAGTAGATCCCATATTAAGAGTACTCTTTAAGCTGATTTCAGCATTTATACTATCAGCTAATTTCTTCACAACTGCTAAGCCGATACCGGTTCCTGGTTTGAGTCCAATAGACTTCTGTGATTTAAAAAACGGAGTAAATAAATCCTGCATTTCATCTTCTTTTATACCAATTCCTTTATCTTCCACACTTAAATGAATTTTATCCTCAGTTTCTTGCATCAGCACTTTGATTTTAGTATGAAGTGGGGAATATTTCATTGCATTTGAGATAAATTCACCCAGAATTTGTGAAATACTGGCTTTGTCTGTCATTAAATTAATGTCACTTGATAAAGTTTCTAATTCAAAAGAATATTTTTCTAAATGCACATTGCTCCATTGGTTTACAATTGATTTTACTAAAGTGTTTATTTCAATTGGAATTAAACGAGGTTTGTATTTCCCATCTAAAATGTTCTGATAATTTATTACATTTTCAATTAAACTAGACAAGGATTGAGTAGAAGCAATTATTCTATCTATGTTTTTAGTTGCCACTTCGCTATTACTTTCATGGTAATATTTCAGTATTTCTGCAGAAGTAGAAATAGCAGTAATAGGAGTTTTATACTCATGTGATATTGTATTGATAAATTTTGCCTGCATTTCATTAAGCCGTTTCTCTGCTTGCAAAGCTTTTTCTAACTTATTATAAGCTGTTTTAAGTTCTTCCGTTCTTTCGACAACTCTATTTTCCAATTCTGTATTTAATAACAATAGTTCTTTTTCAGATTCAATTTGGGATGTAATATCTCTGGCATTAGCAAATACAAGATCTCTTTCTTTTAGATATCTGGAATGCCAGGATAACCATTTATAAGTTCCATCTTTGCAGACGTATCTATTTCTGAAATCGTAAACGATATGACCTGAAAAAAGTTTTTCCATCTCTTTTACTGTTCTTGATATATCATCTTTATGTACAATTTCTAAGAATGGCTTAGATAATAACTCTTGCTCTGACCAACCCAAAACTTTAGTCCACATAGGGTTAAAAGAAACAAATTTTCCATCGCGAGTGGTAATTGAAACTAATTCCACACTATTTTTAAAGAACTGAGTAATATTGTCTTGCAGCTTTTTTCTCTCAGAAATATCAGTATGTGTACCTAACATTCTAATTGGAGTACCATTTTCATCACGAACTAGTTTCCCTTTTGCAAGAATAAACACATAGTGTCCCAATTTATGTCGCATTCGAAACTCTATTTCATATCTGTCCACTTTGCCATCTATATAATCTTTTAATGCAGTAAGAGTAAACTCTTTATCGTCAGGATGAAGGTTCGCTTCCCATGTCTCGTAAGAATTTTTTAATTCATGCTCTTCATACCCTATAATTTCTTTCCATTTCTTAGAAATAAAAAGAGTATTGGAAGTCATATTCCAATCCCAAAGTCCATCATTAGAGGCTTCTAGTGCAAGGGCAAAACGATTTTCAGATTCTTGAAGTTGTTGTAATACTTGTTTTTCAGAAGAAATATCTCTCATTAATCCAATAACAGTAGGAATTCCTTCATACTCTACTGTTGAAAGTGAGATATGCATCGTTTTTTCTTCTTTTGACTTAGTTAGATGGATCCATTCAAAATCCGGGGTATCTCCTTGCATTGCCTTATCAATAACCACTTTAGCTTTATCAAAAGAACGTTGGCCATCTGACTGAAATTCAGGCGAGAAATCAGCAGGATGCATCGTACACAGCTCTTCTTTTGAATATCCGAGCATATCGCAAGTTTTTTTATTTGCATCGAAAAATTTATAATTGCGCATATAGAAGATGCCATCATTAGCAAATTCAAAAAGAAGTTTATATTTTTGATAAGCTTTTTCTTTTTCTTTTTCTAACGCTGCCCTATCAGATATATCTCTAGTCCCACCAAGGAAAAATTTAAAATCTCCATTTTCATCAAATACACAGTTGATTTGGACTTCTGTGTCCACCAGATGACCATGAGCATGAATCATTCGGATTTTTAAGAAAAAAGTAGGTATATCTGTATAGCCTTTTTTTATCAACTCTGATATTTCTTTAATCTTTGATTTAACATGTGGCAAATCGTCCTGATAAATAACATCTTCCAGTGTTTGATGTATAACTTCGTCAGGGTTATATCCTCTTATAATGGAAACATTTGGGCTAAAATATAAAAAATGACCTTCTAAATCCATTGTCCAAATGACGTCTTTAGAAACAGTAGTTACAATTTCAAATAGTTCATTTTGTTTTTTTAGTTCCTGCTGAAGTTCTACCTTAGAAGTAATATCAGTTGCAATGCCAATAATTCCATCATGTTCATTATTTTCATTCAAATTAGGAGACATAGAAGATTGAAAAACAGCACCACCAATTTTGAGAATTTTTGTAGTTGTATTACCTTTTAGAGCTTCCTCAACTTGATCAACTACCTCAGGCATATCTTGATAAACATCGTATACTGACATTCCTACAACTTCATTCTGTTTTAAACCTAAAGTTTCAAGTCCTTTTCCTAAAGAGAGTTTAAAGATTCCATCTTTATCAATCGCAAATAATACAATTGGAGCTTGAGATACAATATGAGATAAATTTGCATCAGAAAACATATTTTTATTTATTTTTGCCATATTGATTTAATGTTAATCAAAAAAGATTACAATCTATATAAAAAAAACGAAACTACTATTATTAGATTGGATTTTTATTTCATTGTTTGTAAATATTTGAAACTTTACTTTTACAGTTTCGTAATTAGTAAAGTAAAAATTGGGTCTTTTTATATCATAATGGAGAAATTATGAAACGCTTTATTCAGTTAGCAGTATTATTACTGCTTTTTGGTTTCGCTGCGAGTTATGCAGACGCACCAAAAGTTGACATATCGAATATGTCAAAAAAACTTCCGATTGATCCGGATGTTAAAATTGGTAAATTGGATAATGGTGTAACGTATTACATCAGAAAAAACCAAAAGCCTGAAGATTATGCACATTTCCGTATAGTTTTCTGGGCTGGTGCTATCAATGAAGATGATGACCAAAATGGTTTAGCTCACTTCACTGAGCACATGTGCTTCAACGGTACAAAAAACTTCCCTGAAAATGAACTAATCGAAGTTCTTCAAAAATCAGGTGTTCGTTTTGGTGCTGACTTGAATGCAAGTACAGGTTATGACCAAACTATGTACGAACTTCCAATTAATATGAAAGACAAAGAATTAGTTGATAATGCTTTCCAGATTTTGGAAGACTGGTCACACAACGTTCTTTTTGAAGACAAAGACATTGATGATGAGCGTGGAGTAATCATCAATGAATGGAGACAAAGAAATAGTGCAGGAATGCGTTTGAATGACAAACATGCACCAAAGTTATTCAAAGGTTCTAAATATGCAAAAAGAAATGTTATCGGTGATACTACTATCATTTTGAACTTTGAACATGATGTAATAAGAAGATTCTATCATGACTGGTACAGATCTGATCTTATGGCTGTTGTTGCTGTGGGTGATTTTGATGTAAATGATATAGAAAAAAGAATAAAAAAATACTTCAGCAGAATCAAACCTGTTGAAAATCCTAGAGAAAGAAAAATATATGAAGTGCCAAACCACAAAGAAACATTAGTTTCTATAGCTTCAGATCCTGAATTGACAAATGATCAGGTTGCTATCTATATCAAACATGATAAAAAAGAAAGTAAAACATATAATGATTATAGAGAAGGCTTAAAACAACAAATGTTTAACTCTATGATGGGTACACGTTTTACTGAAGTTATCAGAAAACCGGATGCTCCTTTCTTAAGTGCAGGTGCTTTCTATACTGATTACTTAGGTGATAAATCTATGTTTATGGTTTCAATTAATACTGAAGGTGGAAAATCACTTAGAGGTATGGAAGGTGCTCTCGATGAAGTTCATAGAGTATTGAAATATGGTTTCACTGAATCAGAATTGAAAACTGCAAAAAATGAAATGATGGCTAGCTATGAAAGCTACTATTCTGAAAGAAAAGGTAGAGAACACAGATCTTATGTAGGCGAATACACTCGTAATTTTATAGATCATGAAGCTATGCCTGGTATCGAATGGGAATATGGTTTTACTGCTTCAGTTCTACCAACTATTACAGTTGAAGAAATGAATCAATTAGCTAAATCATACTATAGAAATGATAATACAGTTATTACTCTTTCTTTGGTTGAAGGTAATAAATTCCCAACTGAAAGTGAAGTATTAGCATTATACAAAAATGCTGCTTTAAAAGATTTGAAACCTTATGAAGCAAAAGAAGTAACAGATGTTCTTTTCAACAAAGATGTAACTCCCGGTAAAATTGTAGATACTAAAGTTAATAAAAAAGTTGGCTTTACAGAATTTACTCTTTCTAATGGTGCTAAAGTAGTTGTAAAACCTACTGATTTTGCTGATGATGAAATTCTTTTTGCTGCTAACTCTCGTGGTGGTGCTTCTTTGGAAGATAAAGATGATTTCCTAAACACAGTAGTGGGTGGTCAGTTTATTACACTTGGTGGTCTTGCTGAATTCTCAGGAATGGATCTTCAGAAAGTATTAGCTGGTAAAAATGCTAATGTTAGCCCATATATTGGTCTTCTTAACGAAGGTCTAAGAGGTCAGTCTACAGTAAAAGATATTGAAACTTTACTTCAATTGATTCACCTTCGTATAACAGCTCCACGTAGAGACGATATGGTATTTAAAGCAATGCAACAAAGATTTGCAGGTATGATTGCACAACAAAGCAATAATCCTCAAACAGCATTCCGTGATACTCTTGGTTTGACAATGGCTAATTATCATTATACTGCTCAACCGATTACTGTTGACAGAATAAATGGTATTGATTACGATAAAGTGATTAGTATTTTCAAAGAGAGATTTGCAAATGCTGGTGATTTCACTTTCTACTTTGTAGGTAATGTTGATATCAATACATTGAAACCAATGATTGAAAAATATATTGCTTCTTTACCAGGCAAAGATTCTCATGAAAACTGGAAAAATATTGGTATCGAAACTCCAAGAGAACGCATCACTAAACGTTTCAAAAATGGGGAAGAAGATAGAACTAATGTTCAGTTAGCAATTACAGGTGATTTTGATTGGAACCAAAAAGAACGTCATGATATTCGTTCAATGGTTGAAGTTTTGGATATTAGATTTACTCAGGAAATCCGTGAAAAATTGGGTGGCGTATATTCTCCAATGATTTATGTGTCAACTGAGAAATATCCTGAACCAGAATATGTGATCAATATTGGTTTTGTTTGCGAACCTTCAAGAACTGATGAATTAGTAGCTGCTTCAGAAAAATTACTTAAAGAAATGACTACTAAACTTGAAGAAGAGTCAACACAAAAAGTTAAAAAAGCTCAAATTAATAAAAGAGAAAAAGACTTAGAAACTAATAGCTTCTGGTTAGGTGCTTTGACTAACGCTTACTTAAATGATGAGCCGGTTGATGGTGCTCTTACTTATGAAAAATATATCAACAGCTTAACTGCTGAAGATGTAAGAGATGCTGCTAAGAAATATCTTAATTTAGATCACTTAGTAAAAGTTATTATGGAACCTACTACAGTTAAAAACTAATAGTAGTAAGTGGAACCAAACTTTAAAGGGGTTGCTCAGTAATGAGTGACCTCTTTCTGTATATTAAAAAAATTGATGTTAAGCAGATATACACAGTACAAATTAGTATACCAATATACCGTTACAACTAACGCCATTTGTGGATTAATAGTACTTTTGTATTTCAATGATTATGCTTAACTTAGGCAATTATGTTAAATGTTTGTTAAACTAATTGTTTTATAATCCAATGAAAAATTTATTTCTGTTGGTTTTTGCTGCGGGGCTATTTATGATGGCATGTAACAAAGCCGAAAAAGTAGAAGCAGAGCCTGCTTCTGATAATCCATTCTATACAGAATGGTCAACTCCATTTGGAACTCCTGATTTTACAAAAATTAAGGATGAATACTACAGACCTGCCTTTGTAAAAGGTATCGAAGAAAAAAGAGCTGATATTAAAGCGATTGTTGACAACAAAGAAGAGCCAACATTTGCTAATACAATTGATGCTTTAGAAAAATCAGGTGTATTACTTGATAGAGTTTCTAACGTATTCTTTAATCTTCAAGGTGCTAATACTAATGACACTATTAAAGCAGTAACTGCGGATATGTTACCGAAACTGACTGCTTTAAGTGGTGAAATCAATATGAATGATGCTTTATTCCAAAGAGTTAAAAAATTGTATGACACAAAAGAAACTCTTGGCTTAAATAAAGAGCAAGCTAAAGTTTTGGAAGATTACTATAAATCTTTTACTCGTAATGGTGCTTTACTTGACGCTGCTCAAAAGGAAGAACTAAAAAAAATTGACGTAGAAATCAGTACTCTTACTAACGAATTTGGTGATCATGTACTTGCTGAAACTAACAAATTCAAAATGGTACTTGATAATAAAGATGATTTAGCTGGTCTTCCACAGTCAGTAATTGATGCTGCTGCTGATGCTGCTAAAGCTGATGGACAAGAAGGCAAATGGTTGTTTAACATTCAAAAACCATCTTTGATTCCTTTCCTTACTTACTCTTCTAAAAGAGATTTAAGAGAAAAAATGTTTTATGCTTATACTCATATGGGTGACAATAACGACGATTTAGATAACAAAAAAATCGCTGTAGAAATTGCGAACCTTAGAGTTAAAAGAGCTCATCTTTTAGGTTATAAATCACATGCTGATTATATCTTAGAAGAAAACATGGCTAAAACTCCTGCTAAATTCTATGAATTAGCTGAAAAAATCTGGGAACCAGCAGTAGCAAACGCTAAAAAAGAAGTTGCAGAAATGCAAAAAGTTATTGATGCAGAAGGTGGTAACTTCAAATTAGAACCTTGGGACTGGTGGTATTATGCTGAAAAAGTAAGAAAAGCAAAATATGACTTAGACGAAGAAATGATTAAACCTTACTTCAAACTTGAAAATGTTAGAGAAGGTGCTTTCACTCTTGCTAATAAACTTTATGGCATTACTTTCGAAAAACGTAATGACATTTCTATCTATCACCCAGAAGTAGAAGTATTTGAAGTAAAAGAAGCTGATGGTTCGCATATCGGTATTCTTTACACTGACTATTTCCCAAGAGAAAGCAAACGCGGTGGTGCCTGGATGAATGCTTACAGATCTAGAACTAACTTAGACGGTAACCTTAAAACTCCAATCGTTTGTAATGTTTGTAACTTTACTAAACCTGCAGGTGACAAACCTTCATTGCTAACTTTTGAAGAAGTAACTACTTTATTCCACGAATTTGGTCATGCATTGCACGGATTGCTTACTAAAGCTAACTATCCTTCAGTGACTGGTACTGCTGTATCTCGTGACTTCGTTGAACTTCCTTCTCAGGTGATGGAAAACTGGTGCGGCGAGCCTGAAATGTTGAAACTGTACGCTAAACATTATGAAACAGGTGAAGTAATCCCTGATGAATTAATCAAAAAAATCCAGGATGCAGGCAAATTCAATATGGGATTTGTAACTACAGAATACATGTCAGCTGCTCTTTTAGACATGGATTGGCACACTTGGACTGAACCTAAAGAAGTTGAATGTAATGCATTCGAAAAAGAATCTTTAGCTAAACATAATATGATTGATGAAATCGTTGTTCGTTACAGATCAACTTATTTCCGTCACATTTTCAGCGATCCAATTGGATATTCTGCAGGCTACTACGGATATATCTGGTGTGGTGTTCTTGATTCAGATGTGTTTGCAGCTTTTAAAGAAACAAGCTTATTTGATCAAGCAACTGCAACATCATTTAGAAAAAATATCTTAGAAAAAGGTGGAACCGAAGACGCTATGGAAATGTTTAAAGCATTCCGTGGTCGCGAACCACAAGTTGAACCTTTACTGAAAAAACGTGGCTTATTATAAGCTATAAATGCTTAGATTTGAGGTGTGTTTCCTTACGGGAGCACACCTTTTTTATTTAGGAGATTTGGTTAAATGCATTGGATTATATTGGTAATTGCAGGATTATTTGAAACAGGTTGGGCTATAGGCATAAAGTATACCGAAGGTTTTACAAAATTGGTTCCTTCTATTCTTACTGCCGTTAGTATGGCTATTAGTGTTTACTTGCTTTCTGTAGCATTAAAAGAGATCCCAATAGGAACAGGCTATGCAGTTTGGACCGGAATAGGGGCAGTAGGTACTGCTGTATTAGGAATGATATTATTTGATGAATCAAAGGATATCGCAAGGATAATATGTATACTGTTAATTGTTTCTGGAATAATTGGACTAAAGATTTTTTCAAAGTAATTCTTAATAAAATAAAATATTTTGGTGTAATAATAGTGATAATATTTATATGTCAAAATTAATTCTGTTGGAATGGAAGAAATACTTAATATTATAAATGCAATATATGACTTGGAAAAAGAGTCGGAAAATATTTTTATTTTTCACAACAGTCTATTTACTTTGTTCGAGGAATATGAGATTGAAGTTTCATTCGATTCAGACAAAGGAGAAGCTATAGAGTTTGGTAAAAAGAAGTATTTCCTATCTTCAGATTCTTTTACTCAGAATGATCTTGACATTATCAGCACAATAAGTAAGAAAATACTTGAAAATTATACTTTAAATCACTTTAACACTGCTATTACTAATACACCTTTACCGGCTGCTTTGATTGATTATGAATCTAAAAAAGTTATTCTAAAAAATGAATTATACGAAAAATTAAACATAGGGAAACAAGATACCCTACATTGTAGTCCGGATAGAAATTTTTTACGCTTTTGTGATAAATGCCCACTAAACTCAAATGATATCGTACTGCAAAATGGAGATGAAATTGAAGAAATTTGTGATTTTCTGCAGATAAAATTTAAATACAAATTTATTGAAGACAAAAACAGACTTCTGGTATTATTAGTATTTTTGGATTATGATCAGAGTAATGAAGAAAAAACATTACTGAGCACTGTAAAAGATTTAGAATTTCAGCATTTTGCTGTAGATAGTACTTTCTTTATAGAATATTACGATGAAGATTTGAAAATTAAATATGCTAATCAATTGTACTGCGATAGATTAGGCTATTCTATTGGTGAGCTTATTGGTAAATCTTATAATTTTAATGATGCCGGATATCATTCTAATGAGTATCACAGGGATTTGATAAATACAGTTACATCAGGTACAGTTTGGAAAGGTCTAAATCGAATTTATTCTAGGAATAAAGAAGATATTTGGCTAAGCAAAACCATTATGCCTGTTCCTAACGACCCTGATATACCTTACTCTTATATCGTATTAAGTACTGAAGTTACAACTCTTAAAAAATCAGAAAACGACTTATTATTATTGACTCAAGTGTTTGAACAGACGCCTGTTTCGATAATGATTACTGATGAAAGAGGTAAACTACAATATGTTAATCCTTATTTTGAAAAAATTTCCGGGTATACACTTTCTGAAATAGTTGGAAAAACGTCCAGTTTCCTGAAATCAGGATATACTCCGGATGATGAATATGAGCTGTTATGGAAAACGATCAGGCGGGGAAAGGTTTGGCACGGACAGTTTTGCAATAAAAAGAAAAACGGACAGATTTATTGGGAATTTGCATCTATTGCACCTGTTAAAGACTTTAACGGAAAAATAAACAGTTATATAGCTATAAAAGAAGATATTACTCATTTAAAAAAGACAGAACATATTCTGGAATCTAACAATGCACTATTGGAAACTGTATTTAACTCCATTTCAGAGGGTATTGTAGCATTTGATGTTACTGACAGAGTTAGTATTTTTAATCATCGTTTTACTGATTTATTTGAAATAGATAAACACGATATTGAAAATATCAGAAAATCAGAGCTCATTAATATTTTACAAAATCAATTTGAAAAAGGAAAAGAGTTTAGAGATTTTGTAGAGGAATCTACTAAACATCCGGAAGAATTGCATACAAAGCTATTTAAACTAAGAAATAATAAGTTTTACGATTTTGCTATTAGTCCTCAATATTCTTACAATAAAGTGTTTGGCAGCATTTGGGCATTTAATGATTATACTACTATCCAATACATTCAGAATAAGCTTATAGAAAATAATAAAGATTTAAAAACTATAAATCGAAAATTGGATTCGAAAACTAAAACATTACAAAGCACAGTCAAAGAATTAGAACTTCAAAAAAATATAGCAGAGTCTGCTATAAAAGCTAAAAATGAGTTTTTGACAAATATTAGTCATGAAATTCGGACACCGATGAATTCAATTTTAGGTTTTACTCAAATTCTTAAAAATCAGATTTCTGAAGTAAAACATAAATCATTTCTTGATGCAGTAGAGAGTAGTGGAAATAACCTGATGATCCTTTTAAACGATTTATTGGATTTATCAAAGATTGAAGCAGGCAAAATGCTTATCAACGTACAGCTAGTGCCATTTTTTAAATTATCTAAAGAGATAAATAACATTTTTGGTTTAGAAGCTAAAAACAAGAATTTAGACTTGAAAGTAGATTTTGAAGATGGTTTACCTCATTCAGTTTATATTGATGAAATCAGAGTTCGCCAGATACTTTTCAATCTACTGGGCAATGCTATTAAATTTACCAAAGAAGGCTATATTAAAGTGGCATTCGCAGTCGATAAAATTAAAGATGATGTTGCTGATTTACTTATAACAGTTTCTGATTCCGGTATAGGTATAGAAGAAGAATTACAAAAAACAATTTTTGATATTTTTTATCAAAAACCGGAACATATTCAAAATCAGGTTAAGGGGACAGGTCTTGGTTTAGCTATTAGTAATAAACTGGCTCATTTGATGGATGGTAATATCAGTCTTAAATCAGAAGTTGGTGTAGGATCCGAATTTTGCCTAAGGTTAAAAAATGTTAGATATACAGATGGGAATTCTCAAACCAGACCGTTTAAACAACAAAGCATCAAACAATTTGAAGATGTAATAAAAGTACTTGTAGTTGATGATATCCTTTTAAATAGAAAGCTTATCGTGGAGTTTTTAAATCAAAAAAATTGCAAAATCTACGAAGCTAAATCAGGTGATGATGCTTTGGAAATTTGTAAATTTGATAGACCGGATATTGTTTTTATGGATATTCAAATGCCAAAAATGACAGGTGTAGAGACTACAAAAAAATTAAGAGATATGTACCCGGATTTAACTATTATTGCTATTACTGCTTCAGTTAGCTATTCGTCGTCCGAATTTAGAGGATATGGTTTTGATGATTTTATCACGAAGCCTCTAGAGCAACATGAAATAATTCAATCCATTATTACAAATTTGAATCTAAAGTCTATAGATAAGAAATCGTTAACACAATCAGACGGAAGAAAGATTGAGTTTAATAAAATCAAAGATGCTAAGTCTTTCATCGAGAAACTTGAAGAAGCTAAAACTATCTGGAATGTAATTCGTAAAAATAATAAGCTAAGCGATATAAAGAACTGGTCTAATGTATTGCAGGATGTCGCAAAGCAATATGAATGCTCCGAATTAGTCAACTATTGTAAATATCTTAATGAGTGTCTTGAAGATTTTGATTTCGAACAAATTCCGGAAGAAATAGCCAAATTCCCATTGTTATTAGAGCGTATCAAACTCAGTTCAGGTGAAAAATGACAGAAGAAAGAAAACCATTAGTTTTAGTTGTAGATGACATGCCCAGGAATCTACAAATATTAAGTACAATCCTTGACAATGAAGGATATGATATCACTTTTGCAAATAACGGAAGACAAGCGATAGAAGTTGCTAATAGTGCTTCCCCCGATTTGATATTATTAGATGTTATGATGCCTGAAATGGACGGCTTTGAAGCTTGTAAAATTCTAAAAAGCACTGAAAAAACTAAAGATATTCCTATTATTTTTATCACCGGTCGCTCTCAGAGCGAAGATATTATCGAGGGTTTTAAGGCTGGAGCAGTAGATTATGTAACTAAACCATTTAATACGATAGAAATGGTGAGCAGAATACATAATCATTTGGAGCTTAAATTATCTAAAGACAGAATAATTGAATCCAATCTAAAATTGGAGGAATATAGAAAAGAATTAGAGCAGACCATAAATGCAAAAGATAAATTTTTCTCTATAATTGCGCATGACTTAAGAGGTCCATTTAGTGGTTTCATTGGTTTAAGTGCAATGCTTATGGAAGATTATGAAGAACTTGGAAAAGAAGATGTGATTGATATTTCCAGCTCTCTAAATAATTCCGCAAAGCAGCTATATGAGTTACTGGAAAATCTGCTGGAATGGTCCCGCTCACAGATGGGTAAAATTGAATATCATGCTATAAATTTAGACTTATACGAATTAGTAGTCAAAATTAATTCATTGCTGGAAGCAAAAGCAAAAGAAAAATCAATTCAACTAATTAATGAAGTAAAGGCAAATACTTATGTTTTTGCAGATTCTAATATGATAAATACTATTTTGAGGAATATTGTATCTAATGCGCTGAAGTTTACTGAAGAAGGAGGACAAATAACTATTAATTCCTTACTGAAGGATAATATGCAATATGTCTCCGTAACAGATACAGGAGTGGGAATGTCTGAAGATGCCATGGAAAAAATATTTCAAATAGATTCAAAATATACAACTCCCGGTACAAATGCTGAAAAAGGAACAGGCTTAGGTCTGATTTTATGTAGAGAGTTGATTGAAAGACTGGGTGGCACAATTAGTGTAAGTAGTACCTTAGGAAAAGGCACTACTTTCACCTTCACTTTACCTGTGCCTGAGAGTTAAGCTATGACTCTTTCTAATTTATTTTGTTCTGGTTTTTCTTTTTTATAATATCTGTCTCTGATTAAAAGTCTTAGTTTACTTAAATCTATAACTATAAATCCGTCAACTGAGTTATTGAAATCAGCATCTACTGAGAAATCTATAAATTTTACACCACCAAAATCGCAAAGTTCTGTATATTTTCTGAATAGTACCGGAATAGAATGACCTAGATTTTTCAAGCTCTGTTTGAGTATGTGAAAATCTTCTATATGATCACGACCTGTAAAAGTGCTATCTAATTCTTCTAGTTTTTTATGTGATATTGAGAATCTGTCAAATGGTTTTGCCATATGTTCATAGCCTGAATACCATTTTTTATAGTAAAAGATTATCATCTCTTTTGCAATATCCGAATAAGAATCGCTTATACTTACTGCTCCGTAAAGATATTTAACTTCAGGGTATTCCTGAAATAAGGTAGCAATTCCCTGCCATAAATAATCTAAAGCTCTCGTTTTCCAATATTTTTCCTGTATAAAACTTCTGCCTAATTCAATAGAATGCTCTAAAATTGGCATAAAATCATCAGATATTTCAAATTGTCCTGAGTTATATAAGCCGTCTTTTCCATATTGCTGCAGAATTTCACTGCTAATTCCCAATCGGTAAGATCCCATTATTTCAAGCTGTTTGTCATCCCATACAACAATGTGTTTATAGTACTTATCAAATGTGTCAAAATCCATTGATTTGCCCGTTCCTTCACCAACTTTTCTGAAAGTTATTTCTCTGAGTCTGGCAATTTCTTTTACCACATTTGGTGCAGTATTATAATCAACAGAATATATAAACTTATCGCCTCCGGAGTTTCCAAGTAATTTTGAAGTAGTTAATTCTTTTTTAAGAAGTTTACTTGATACCGGATGTATAATAGTATTTTCTGTTTTAAAGATATCCTGTTTGTTTTTAGCAAGCCTATAAACATGTTTTCTAAGTAACTTAGATTGAATTTTATCAGTAAGAGCGCTGTGTGAAAAAGTTTCAGCAGGAATTATGTTGCCAATGTTAAGAGTAATGTGCTTATCTTTACTTTTGAAGAGCTCTCCTGGCAACAGGAAAGTTGAAAAATGCTTATTAAGCATAGAGCTTGTATAAAAACCTGCTGAGTTTTTACCATCAATATATATTGGTAGGACAGGCGCTTTCATTCTGGCAGCAAATGAAACAGCCCCTTTCATCCACTTTTTATCTCTTATTCCATTAGTTTGAAGCCTGGATACTTCACCGGCCGGAAAGAAAATAACCGCTTCTTCGTTGTCTAGAGCTTCTTCTATACGTTTTATATTGTTCTTTTGATTCTGGATTGAAAAAACATTAAAAGGCAGGAGCAGATTTGCCAGGTTTGGAATTTCTGACAAAACCTGATTTGCTACAATTTTAACATCTTTTCTAACCTCAGATATTGCTCTTAGTAGAGCAAGCCCGTCCAGTCCGCCAAGCGGATGATTGGCAACAATAATAAGTCTACCTTCAGAAGGGATATTGTAACGGTGCTTATTGGACATATAATAACTGAAATTTAAATGATGCAATACAGCATCTATAAAATCAAACTCAGTTTTATCATCATGCTCTCTTAAAAAGGCATTGATTTTATCTATTTTAAGAATAGCGTTCAGAGATTTTAAAAAAGGTTTTGATTTCAAAACAGGGTGCTTTTCCAAAGCATCTCCTGCGAATTTTTCCAGTAGTTCGTTAATATGTATCTGCATCTTTTTCTCCAAAAGTAGTAGTAATATTCAAAAATACACCCTTAAGGTAAAGAGCAGATAAGCAATGTGTTAAATATCGACTAATTCCAAAGGAGACATCAGGCCTACTGAAATTCCGCTATTATAAAGAAATCTAAATAATATTGATTATAGTCAAATCTTAAAGAATAAGTAAAAAAAATGTTTTCGGAGATTCAAAATTTTTTATTTTGTATTATTCTCTAATTCAATATTTATGGCTACAATGACTGAAAAACACAAAATTGAATTAAGCAGTGATATAAGTGAAATTGAAAAACTTAATTCTGAAATTGAACTTATGCTTGCAAAAGGGCTGGTACTAAAGGAACAGTTCTTTAACATAAATTTGGTACTTGAAGAGATATTTACAAACATTGTGACTCATGGTTGCGATCAATGCGTTACAAATAAAATTGATATTTATTTCGAAATAGACGAGAAAGTAACTATTATTACGATAAAAGATGACGCTAAGCCTTTTAATCCTTTAGAAGCTGTTGGCTCTAATATGTTATTACCGGCTGAAGAAAGAGAAATAGGAGGATTAGGTATATTTTTAGTGAAGCAATTAATGGATGCAGTTACCTATAATTACGTAAAAGGTGAAAATGTACTTATCCTTAAGAAGTATAAGCCTCTATAATTAGGTAATAGTACTGATGTTTATTAATATAGAACTCCTTAAATTTGTATCAATGATAATTAGGAGTTATAAAACATGAAATATATTCTTCTTTTAATTGCATTTTTGAGTTTATCTCAAATCAGTGATGCTGCAGATGTCAATCATTCTAGAATTGCTGTGGATTTATCTGTGAAAAAAGTCCTGGATATGCCAAGTGCACCTGATAATTCAGAGGATTCAGAGGATAATTATTACTATAAAATATCCCAGACCTTAGAAAAAACTTCGCAAGTAAAAGTTACAATTCAAAGTAAAGAAGGTAAAGATATTAAAGTTCTTTTCGATGGAAAAGCTGACGCAGGAGAATTACACGTTGCATGGGACTGTGATGATAAAAATGGAGAATTAGTTTCATCAGGAGAGTACGTTTGTGTAGTCAAAGTAGATGATAAGGTCAAAGAAGAGAAAATAAATTTGAAATAAATAAAAAAGGGTGCTAAATGCACCCTTTTTTATATCTATTTTGCGATATTTTTTTCAAACTGCATTAAAGCCACTCCGACAATCTGATCCATATTATAATATTTGTAATCAGCTAATCTTCCCACAAAATAGACATTCTTTAGTTTATCAGCTTCTTCTTTATATTTTTGAAAGACTTTGTGATTATCTTCGTGCGGAATTGGATAATACGGGTCATTTAAGCCTTCTTTATAAGCTTTTGGATACTCATACGCAACTGTTGTATTTTCACTCTTAGAAGGCAGGAAATGACTGAATTCAGTTATTCGTGTATAGTCCTGGCTGTTCGGATAGTTTACTTGTGCAACATCCTGGAATTTTGTCTTGCTATAAGACTGTAAATCAAATTCCAAAGATCTGTAAGGTAAATCTCCGTGCATTTTATCAAAGAAATGATCCAGTGCACCGGTATAAATCATTTTATCGAATTTAATATCATCAATAATATCTTTGTAGTCAGTTTTCAGTAGAACATGGATATTAGGATGCGCTAAGAGTTTTTCAAAAACTTTTGTATAGCCATGTTTTGGAATTCCCTGGTACTGATCCTGAAAATATCTATCGTCGCGACTGGTATAAACAGGAACTCTTGCTGTAACACTGAAGTCTATTTCCTCCGGTTTCAGTCCCCACTGCTTCATAGTGTAGCCGACAAAAACATGTTTATAAATATAATCAGCTAAAAACTTTAAGTCTTTATTATCATTTTCCATCAATTTCAAAATTGGAACTTTGATTCCATATCCATATTTTTCAAGTAATAAAGCTTCCAGTTTTGAAGCATATTTTTTTGGGAATACAGAATAAATTGAATTAAAATTGAATGGAACAGGAACTTTTATACCTTCAACGTCAGCTAATACTCTATGATAATAAGGATACCATTCAGTAAATTGTGATAAGTAATCCCACACTTTCTTAGCTTGTGTATGGAAAATGTGAGGGCCGTATTTATGTATCAAAATACCATGTTCGTTTGGATAATCATAACAATTGCCTCCTATATGGAAGCGTTTGTCTACAACTAATACTTTTTTATTAAGTTGAGTTGCTATTCTTTCTGCAAGAATACTGCCTGCAAATCCTGCACCAACTATTAAGTAATCAAATCTCATTTTATAAAATATCCTTTAACTTCAGCAATAGTAAAAGTTTTAGTAATCAGATTCAAAGCTATAAAAATAACAAAGCTGATTATGCCGGAAGCAATTTCGTGAAGTCCCGCCTTATGTAAATAATAACCAGGAACACACGAAAGCACTGCTAAGATAATAGCTTTAAACATTTCTAATATAAATATTTTTTTGATAGCAGCATAATATGCTATGCCTAATCCAATCATCAGTGCAAGCTCTGAAATAACTGTGACCCAAGCAGCTCCTATCGCGCCATGTTTTGGAACTATAATAATATTAAGAGCAACACTCAAAATTGCACCAATGCCCATTGCATACATCATAGATTTTTCTTTTTTAATAGCGATAAGCTGCGGAGAAAGAGAAGTATTTACATACACAATAAATGAAGTCAACATCAATATTTGTGTTATCTCAATAGCCGGAGTATATTCATCACTAAATGCAGTCAGAATAATATACTCTGAAAAAGTATAAAAGCCAGCTGTAATTATAGCACCGGAGATAAAAATTAATACGGAATACTTCCTGGCTGCTCTGATATAGTCATTTGTACCAAAAGTTTTAGAGAGAACCGGAAAAAAAGCTCCCTGTATTATCGCTGTTGGGAGAATTACAAATTGTAAAATTTTAAAACCGATTTGATATTGTCCTGCCATAGAGACATCAATAAAACCAAGTATTACAACATTGAATGTATTTAACAATGTTACAAAAAAATTGGAAAACGTAATGGGAATAGCCGGTTTTATAAGCTTTTTCCAAAGTGGAATATCAAAAGATATTTTTATTTTGTCAGTTGTCTTAATATAATAAAGTATCATCCATAAGGCATTTATAATAGCAGCAAGACTATTAATAAATATTGCAAGAACTACATCTTCCGGACTATGTACCAAAATTATTACACCGGTTAAATTAATAACACCGGTTACTAATTGTCTAATCGCTAAAACTTCCATTTTTTCTATTCCCTGATAGTACCAGTCTAACATGGTAGCCTGCGAAAATAAAGTTAAACCGGTCATCCAAATTGCATATTTAAAAATATCAGGTTTGTCTAAAAAAAACGGGAAAATAAAAATACTAATCGCAGCGAGTATAGATAACAAAGATCGGATGGTGAGTATACCGTTGACTAATCTGGATCTTTCATCTTTACTTTCAGTGCTTGCAACCTCTCTTGTGCCTAAAGTATTAAAACCAAGATTAACAATCATCCAGAAGTAAACAATAATTCCATTCGAAAAAGCAATAATTCCATAATTGTTTGAAAGTAATGTTCTTGCTAAGTACACACCTGTAAGAAACATAATCCCTTTGCTTGCAGCTTCCGCTACAGACAAAGAGAGTATGTTTTTTAAAATTTTACGAGACGAAATCATTAGTTTCCAATCTGATGTAGATAAATAGGGCAGGCAAATTTAGTAAAAAAATTACTTAGCCCACCATTTTAGATTAAGTTCTTCGAATAAAGAATTTCTATTTTCTACATTTAGTAAATAAGAAAGTTCAGTAGGAGAGAGCACCTTCTCCTTGACAATATGCTCAAATAGGTCACATAGCTTATTAAAATCTGAGTTATGATAAAAGAATCTTTGCTCAGCATAGTCTGTAGCACCTTTAGTATGAATTAGGAACTGCCAGTCACTTGCCTGCATCAATAGCATTTCTCTAAGTGCCTGCTTTAAAATTCTTTCTTCCAGTTTATTCAACTTATCAAGATCTACGCTGCTTATTATTTTTGAAAATCTAAGTTCACAGTTGTAAATCTGCTCCCAAGTCCATTTAGTTTCTTCATTTACCCAAACTTCATGCGTATTGTTTTCACCCCATGAACCTTCAGGAAGATGAATGACTTCTTTACTGTTTTCTTTGATATATTGTTCGTTAGCAGTAGCAGTATTTACATAAGGTGAATGAGATATACCTTCAATCACTTTTCGTAAAAATTCCGGTCCTTCGAACCACCAATGCCCAAATAATTCAGTATCGAAAGGTGTGCAGACTGCTCCCTGTATACCTGTTTTATTTTTATAGTGATTTAAGGTATTTTCAATCTGATGAATAAAGTGATTTGCCTGAAGATCAATTTTTTCATGTATCCAATCAGGATAATAGTGTTGCTTGTACATCATATCAGCTTTAATATCAGTTATTCTCCAATATCTTAACATGGAGCCCAGGTGCTTTTTATGAAAGTCTAGATAGCTAGGTTCACCGGGATACCCGACTTCTGCGCTCCAAACCTGCATAGCTATATCTTTGTGTCTGGTGAAAACAGCGGAAGTCCCATATTGAATTTCTTCAGAAGAGCAGACTTCATAAACTCTGAGAGGGTTTCTTTCAAAAGAGCGAGGTGTATGCTGAAAACCATCATCTTTCAAAGATATGAAAGATTCTTTTCTGTCATCGGTAAATCTACCAAGAGGATAAGAGTCTTCTAAAAGTTTTTGATCAGATACAAAATATTTTATTCCATATTGTGCTATAATATTTTCAATACCCTGTCTCAGATGTGGCTGGTTATATGGTGCAACCGGAATAAATGATTTCCATTCATAACTTGGTCTGTAAGCACATTCAGGTAGCCACATACCTCTTGGTTCTCTGCCAAAATGTTTTTTATAATTTTCTACAGCCAGTTTTACCTGTAGATGAATGCTTTCATCATTTCCAAGAAGCGGGAAATAGCCATGAGTAGCTCCACATGTCATAATTTCGATAGCTCCCTTATCCTGTAGAGCTTTTAAAGATTTTACTACAGATGAGTCATATCTATGAATAAAATCGTCTCTACGGTCTGCATACCATCTTTGCCAGAATTCTGTCAAATAAATCTGGTGAGGGTCATTCCCCCAACTTTTAAAATCTTTATAATCTTGTTTTGCAGAATCAATTTTTTCATTGCAATAATTAACAAACTTGGATTTAAAATCAGGGTGTTCCAACTGCTCACATAAGACAGGTGATATATCTAAGCTTACTTTAGGCAGTATGCCTTTATTTACTAAATCATTAAACACATTAAGAAGAGGGATGTAGCACTCTGCTACTGCTTCAGTAAGCCAATCTTCACCATGTGGCCAGGTACCATGATTAAGAACCCAGGGAAGGTGAGTATGAAGAATTAGAACATAATTACCGGCAAACATATATTTCTCTTGAATAAATAAAAAAAGGGGCATTACATGCCCCTTCTAACGTAAGAAAATTAAATAAATTTTCAAACTAATTTACTTTTGATGTTTTACCTGCAAATTCAGGCATATCTTCAGGTTGTGGAAGATTTGCTTTGATTTCGCCGTGGTTTGCTTCGTATTTAGCAATGTTTTCAGTCAAAGCTTTAGCCATCATTTTTGCATGTTGAGGAGTCATGATAACTCTAGCATGAACTTTAGCAGTTGGTACACCAGGTAGAATCCTAGTGAAATCCATTACGAATTCTGCATCAGAATGCGAAATAATTGCCAAATTTGAATATATACCCTGAGCTTCAGGTCCACTTAATTCTATTTTGATTTGTTGTCCTTGTTCTGGAGTGTTCTTTTTGTCTGCCATTGTATTTTCTCTTATGTTTATATGTAACAAAAATATACTAAAAATATTAGTAACCTAATTTCTTTTGAATTTCTTTAGCTTTTTCTTTTTCACCTACACTAGTGTAAATTTTGTAAAGCTGTAAATAGTATTGTTCTTTTTCTGTAGGATCTGAAATATCACTTTCCATTTTTTCTAATTTCGAAAGATAAGTATTTATTTTATCCTGTTTCCCTTGAATATCATAGATATTTAAAAGATCAGATAAAAGATTATAGTCATCTTTATACTTGTCAGACTTCAATGCTTTTTCAAGATACTCTGCAGATTGCTCTAACATTTCTAATGTTTCAGTTAAATCCATTTTATAGTTAGGATCGGCATCAGCTTTATCAGTTTCTTTCTTTTGCAAATCAGCAGCTAAATTTTTATACGCAGATCCAAGATTTCTAAGAGCAAAATCGTAGTCTGGCTTAATAGATAAAGCTTGTTTGTAATTATAAATTGCTTCTTCAGTCTTACCTGCATTTAAGATAAAGCCTGCATAAGTTGTGCGTGCTTTATAGTCCTGCGGATTTTCTTTAATTCTGTCTTTAAGCTTGTTTATCACTACGTCAGTTTTACCCGCACTTTGATAAAAAGAAATAACCATAGTATTTAATTTTTCATCATTAGGGTTTGCTTTCAGTGCAAGTTCTACATATTTGATAGCTTGGTCATAATTTTTATCTTGGTAATTATTAAAAGCTAAAGAAGTTAAAGGATCAATATTAAATGGCTCTAAACTGTATCTGTCTTCTTCAGGGAAGTCTTTTGGTATGTCATATTTTAAAGAAGAGAAATAAGCATTATCTGCATTTCTATCTTTATCATAACCTAAGTATATTTCTTTTCCATCTATTACATATAAATCAGTAATCATAGTATCTTGAGTACCGTTTTTCAAACTAGATTTTGTGTCTTTAGGTTGACCTAAGATATCAATATTGTGTGATCTTGTAGATTTTAAATAGATTTTATTTTCTTCCATAAAATTAAGGCTAGGCTTAATAGTTTCAACGTATGCTTCATAAACTTTAGCAGCTTGTTTTTCATCACCTTTAGCTGAATAAATAGTTGATTTTACAGGGTATAATACATTGCTGTAAGGTTTTAATTTAATACCCATATTCGCATAAGTCAGAGCCGTATCTAAAGACTTCGGATTTTTATCTCTGTTTTTATAAAAATCAATCGAATTTTGATAGCAAGAGAACCAGAATTGATATTTTTTATAAGGTAACTGTTTTTTTACCTTAGGATCTTTTGCTACTTTTTCTAATTTTTCCAGTGTTTCAAACTGTTTTTCCGGCTGGTTATTTTGACCATAAACGTCAAATAGCATGTTTAGTGCATCTTCACTGCCTGGGTTAACAGTTAGCTCTTTGTTTAAGAGCGTAATCGCTTCATCGTATTTTCCCTGCTTAATTTTGTTTTTTGCAGAAGATACATTCATAGAGGCGCATTGGAAACTTTGAGTTAAGATTGCACCACCAAAAAGGACGAGTAAATAAATCAAATACTTACGCACTTTGAAAACTCCTAATGTTTAATATAGATTTTGCAACTTCTACTAAGATAAGAAAGGTTTGGATGTGAACAAAAGATTTTAAGTCAAGTATAAACTACTTATAGCAAATTAATGATAAGACAATAAAAAAACAGAAAAAAAAAGAAGAAAGACTCAGAATGTCTTTCTTCTTTTAGCTTAGTGTTAATTATATGCCTGCCAGTAGTACTTCGTCTTTGAATTCTGCAAGTTTACTTTTATCAATTTTGCCGATATAGTAAATCGAATCACTCTTTCGGGTTTGTTTTTTAACCTTTCTTCCGGCATGTACAAATAAGTATGTATCAGAGTCATTTATTTCTGAGAATCGTTTGACAGCTTTATTGAAATTATTTAGTGTATCAGTGACTGCTACAAAGTTTTCAGGTATACATCTCAATTCTTTGTCAAAAGAATAAGCATAGAAATAGCTCTGTGCGGTGTCTTTGATATCTTTCACTAAGAACTTATTATCAAGAAAGCCTTCAATTTTTACTTTTGGTAGTCCCATGCCACCAATGTATTTGGCAGACTGGTAAGATAAATCAAGAATCCTTTTGCCTATATAAGGCCCTCTGTCATTAATTCTTACAAGGACTTTTTTATTTGTTGCAATGTTAGTGACTCTAAGTATAGTCCCAAATGGCAAATTTCTGTGGGCAGCAGAAAATTTATACATATTAAATCTTTCACCATTTGCAGTTCTTCGTTTGTGAAACCTTCTGGCATAGTGTGAGGCAATGCCACTGGTATCGTAAAGTAATTCGTTACTGATGTCTATCTGCTTAAGAATATCTTCTTCGCTAATAGCATCCCTGCTTTGTTCCAATGTTGAGTTGATTTCAACTCTTTCTTCAGCGTTTGCAATCAATTGCAATGAGATTATTAGTAGTGAGACAAGTACAGCCGGTATTAAAAAATAATAAATTGATGCGGCTTTGATTTTACTTGTGTTAGATATACCCATTAGGGGGTAACCTCATATTGTGAAACATAACAATTAGTCGGCAAGCTTTTTACCCTAAAGCTGAAATTGACCGATTAATAAACTTAAGTATATATGTTTCATTTATTTACCGCTTGTTGCACAAACTTGGATTATATTGGACGGCAAAGATAATACATAAATTGTAAATACAAAATAAAAATGCAGCTTTAAGCTGCATTTTCATAAAAGTAAATAGGTAATATTAATAGATTGGATTAAAAGTGCCATCCAAATTTCATAGTAAATATAGAATTGGAGGCTGCATTTTTACCCCATACAGGTATTTGCATATTTAAATCTATAATGACCTTTTTTAAATACAATTGAAAACCTATGTCTCCATTAAGAGTTCTATCGTAGATTGGAGTTTTGGAATAATCAAAATAATAATCTGCTGGAGCTTCATTAATACTGTGGTAGTAGTTCAGACCTATTTTAAGTGTTGCTTCTTCCATTCCGTTATAAAAGAAACCAGCAGAACCAAATATTTGATCTGATAGTTCTTCTCCTCTTAGAATATATTTAGCAGTAGACCTAATATAAGATTTTCTGAAATTGACACCAACACTAGTTCCTAGATGCATTTCGAAGGCTCCATCACTTAAAAAGTAGGCTGCTGAGTCAGGCCATGGCGGAGAGTAACGAACTGCTTCATTACCTTTACTGTCTTCATAAGTTTCTTTAACTACTTCAGATCCAGGAATAAAGTCTTGCGAACCACCTGGAATTCTCAATTCACCCATAACTGAATGGAAGAATTTATTATTATAAGTGCAATACTCACCACCTAGTCCCACAAAAGCCAGGAAACTTTTCGTCCTTTCAGGAAATTTTTGTTTGTTAACGTCTTGTTGAAGTTGATTTCCGTTATCAAGACGAAAAGAAATTTGGTCTGTTAGTGACTGACTTTCAAAAGGCATTGTTAGGTATATAAAGTTATCATTGTCGAAAAAATATTCTAAATGAAGACCATAACGTTTTCTTTTAATATCAAAAGTCCAGTTAGCAGGGTTTAAAATTGTTACAGTAGAGTCGCTTTTTATTCTGCCTCTTACTTTTTCTATATCAATATCAATATTCCCAATTTTATCACTGTTATTATCAAAAAACGAGGCATATGAGTGATCTTCGTAATAGAACATGACATTTAAGCCTGATTTATCAAATTTATCGTCTGTTTTAAACTTTTTTTGTGCCATAAGATCCGAAGTACCGGCAAACAAAATTGCACAAATAATCAAATAATAAAATCGCATTTCTTCTTCCTAAAATTAGATTCCAAATACTCTTTAAAATATAAGGAAATTATTAGTATTTTTGTTATAATATTTGAAAAAATACATTGCCATATAAAAATTTTATTATGATCGATACCAATACTAATTTCAAGCCTTATGTTCTTGTCGTTGATGATGTTTTGAAAAATTTAAAGATCATCGGAAATATTTTGCTTGAAAACGGATATGAAATATCTCTTGTTTCTAATGGATTTGAAGCAATTGAGTCTTTAAAAGATGACAAACCTGATTTGATACTTCTTGATATTATGATGCCGGAAATGGATGGATATGAAGCTTGTAGAAGAATTAAATCCAATGAAGATACTGCAGATATTCCTATTATTTTTATAACAGCAAAATCTGAAACAGAGGACATTGTTGAAGCTTTTCGCTGTGGGGGAGTCGATTACCTGACTAAACCTTTTAATAGGGAAGAGCTCTTAGTTCGCGTTAAAACGCATGTGGATTTGAAACGAAGCAGAGATGCCAGTGAAAAACATGCGAAAGAAATGATCGCAATTAATGCCAAATTATCTGCAATCAATGAAGAAAAACAGGAATTATTGAATACAATAGAAGAAGATTTAAAAATTGCTTCTGAATATATTGAATCCTTATTGCCTAAACGTATAAATGATGATACGTTAAAAATTGACTGGATGTTTATCCCTGCAGCTACTTTGGGAGGAGACTCATTCGGTTTGCATAATCTGGATGAAAATCATATAGCTATGTATCTACTTGATGTCTGCGGACACGGTGTTGGGCCTGCATTGCATTCAGTTTCTGTCTTAAATAATTTAAGAAATCAGCTACTTCCCGATACAGACTTCACAAGTCCGAAAGATGTAATCACAAATCTAAATAATATCTTCCAGATGAAGCACCATAATAACATTTACTTTACAATGTGGTATGGTGTATATAACAAACAAACACATAAACTAAAATATGCTTCGGCAGGTCATCCACCAGCATTACTGATAAATAAATATGGGAAAGCGCAAAGTCTATTCACTAGAAATTATGTAATTGGTGCTGAGGCAATTATGGGCTATGAAGAAAAAGAAGTAGATGTAAAAAAAGAAGCAATACTATATATTTTCTCTGATGGGACATATGAAGTATTTAAGTCAAATACTGTACCCTGGGATGTAGATGCATTACATAGGTTCCTGGAAAATAATAATGCGAAAGGCACTGATGAGTTAAAAGAACTCTATAATCATCAGGTTGAAGTCAACGGAAGCCCGCAACTTGATGATGATTTCTCTATTTTGAAAGTAATCTTTAAATAGCTATTTCGATAGATATTTCAAACTTTCACCTATTATAATAACTGAAAATAACAAAATTAAAAATCCCCATACCCAATGTGGCAGAAATAGATTTTCTGCCATTATTGCTGTATCAGATGCAAACTGACCAACTGCCATTTCAGCATAAGCAGAAAATAGATAAGATATACTTAAATAAACACTTGCTGCTGCCTGAACTCCTAAAAATTGGAGGCTTATTTTTTGAATTTTTTCTTTCGCTTTCAACGCTATAAAACCAATTGCTACAGAAAAAGCAATAATAATGATAAAACCGTAAGCCGACCTTATCCAAATTAGTACAGAGAGTAGCAAAATAATACTCATAAATAGCAGTAATACTTTTGTGGCATCTTTATGTTTTGATATTGCAAAGAAAATACTTGCTGCTATTGTCGGTCCGAAAGGACCTGCTCCTGCAACTAGTGCTTTCCCGATATTACCAAAGTATAAATTACCACTATAATGTGCTACACCTGAGCCATCAGGGAAAAGTTCAAGGGTATGAAAATTGCCACCTAAAGCAAATGCCATAATTCCATGCGCCATTTCATGAAACCATGTTCCAAGTACTGTAAATGGTAGTAGAATAGTCCTGGTTTCGTTAAACTGCCAGGCTATTATCGTGAAAATAGTCAGACCGATGATCCATATTATATTTTTATTCTTCATTGTATTTCTCGAAACTAAATTATGATTGAAACTATGCTCATCTTGCAACGAATGCAGCAATTCAGAGTATATGAGATAAAATGAAATCTAATTTTATGCCAAAAATTAAGAGACTTTTTCTAAAGAAGAAGCACTTACTGGAAAACAAGGTTTATCTATTAATTATAAGGTTGTGTTATGACTAAAGTAGTAAAACTAATAATTCTGTTAGTTTTAGTTTGCAATGCAGGCGTATACGCTCAAACGGATGGAAAAGATGCTTTAAAAGATTTTCGCTATAAAGAAAAAATGCGTGTGACTCCTCAGCAGGTTGAAGGTTTTTTGAAAAGTAATGATGCTGCGGCTGAATATTTGGATAAAAAGAGTAAAAAATATCAGGATAAAGTACTGGAAGCTGAGTCAGGTTATATTTCAAATAATTCTCTTCCTGAATCAGAGTTGCATGCAGCAGTAAATCCAACAGATCACAATAATATTGTAGTAAGTCCTATTAGACAAAATCCGAACAATATGTTGAAATCATTGACATGTCCTGTGTTTTACACCAAAGACGGTGGGACTTCCTGGAATGAAAGTAACTTCGAGACGTTTACTCTTGGAGAAAACAGTATTCCTCTTGGTGGTGGGGATCCAATGTTTACTTTTGATGCGAAAGGTGATTTGTATTTCTCCTGGATTTATTTGTATGGAGAGATAAAAGGTATGTCAATTGATTCTATTCGCTGGGGCATTTTTGTAGTTCGCTCTACTGATGGTGGTGTGACTTTTCAGGCAGAAGATGATCCTATCATTGGTAATGCCAGAGGTGCTGCGCCTGCAACCAGTGGTTTGGAGGACATGCATGATAAGCAATGGTTAGCTGCAGACTTAAGTAGCTCTCATTATAGAAATAATGTATACGCTTCATTGGTATCTATTTCTCAAACTTCAGGATATCAAATGCAGTTGTTTACTAAAGAAGCTGATAATTCAAACTTTAACTATGAGCCGGTGATTGTATCGCCTCCGGGATTGCAGATTGTTCAATTTGGTACTCTTGATGTTGATAATAATGGATGGGTTCATGTTATGTTCTTTGGAGATACAGGTTCTGATCCATCTATGTATCATGCTGTATCAAAAGACGGTGGTAAAAGTATTGATAAAGTAACCAGGATTTCCGGTTTTTACGGAACAGATCCAATTAAGATTCAAATAAATGAGCAGCAAGGCATTCCAACTCCTGAGGGATTATCCAGAATTTACCCTGCTCCAAACATCACTATTGATAAATCAGGTGGTCAGTTTGATGGTTATTTATATGCTACATGGACTGCTACTGGAATTAATTCCGATTTAGGAAATGGACTTGATGTTTATTTCTCTAAATCGTCAGATGGTGGTGAAACTTGGTCTGATGCTGTAGTTCTAAATGATAATACTGAAAATTTAAATACTGATCAGTTCTACACAGCACAAATGGTTAGCCCTGACGGTAAATATGCAGTTGCATGGTATGATCGCAGAGATGACATCAATAATGTAAATACCCACTATTATTATGCAATTTCAAAAGATGGAGGAGAAACATTCTCTAAAAATAAAGCCGTAACTACTTTACCAAGTGATTTTTCAGTTATTGACTCTAAAAATGCTGACTTTGGAATTGGTGAATATAATCAGCTAATCATCACAGAAGACTTCTTTATGCCGATCTGGGCAGATGGTAGAAATAATGATGGCAATGTAAATATTATGTTTGCGAAAGAAACTTTCACAGGAGTAGAAGAAAATCAAACTTTCGGTCATCTAAACAGTGGAATATCTAACTTACTTGTCAGTCCTATGCCAATAGCCAATAAAGCTACTTTGAAAGCAAATATCAAAGATGCAGGAGACTATACAATTAGTATTTATTCTATAAGTGGTGAAAAAGTTTTTGAAGTAACAAAACAGTTTACTCAAGGCGAGATAACTACTGATTTGAATTTGGATCTTTCTGCAGGATCTTATTTCTTGAAATTAAGTAACAATTCAACTTATCTTGGCACCAAAATTATTGTAGAATAAAGATTGACATAAATTAATTGCTCAAAGAAATAGAAAAGCCGGATTTGAATTAAATCCGGCTTTTTGTTTATCTGCGTTTTATATAATTTCTATTGCTTCTAACTTTGACCTTTTTGAGTTTTTCAAAAACAACAGTCATCGATACTGCCATAAAAAGTCCAATAAAACCAGTCGCTAATAAAGTCCATTCATCCATTTCACTATCCTCCGTGCCATCCCTTAAATATAGTACCATAAGTACCCATAGAATACCTAAAGTCAGACTTGCGCTTATGTTGTATAATCTTTTCATAAATAAAGACGTTATGATTGTTTTTAGATTATACGGAATAAGTGAAAAAAGGTTTGGTTAAATATAAAATAATAATATTATATCAAAACTTTCCCGGTCATTTCAGCAGGTTTTTCAATTCCCAAAATGCTTAATATAGTAGGAGCTACATCTGCTAAAACCCCTTTTTGAACGGCTTTTACATCTGGATCTACAACTACTATAGGTACAGGATTTAAAGAGTGTGCTGTGTTAGGGCTGTCGTCACTGTTAACTGCATTATCGGCATTCCCGTGATCTGCAATGATTACAACAGAATATCCATTTGCTTTAGCCGTTTCGACAACTGATTCTAAGCATTGATCTACTGCATTTACTGCTTTTAAAATTGCTTCCATTATTCCTGTATGACCAACCATATCGCCATTTGCGAAGTTAAGACATACAAAATCAGTTTCCTGTTTTTTTAGCTCTTCAACAATTGCATCTCTTACAAGAAATGCACTCATTTCAGGTTGAAGATCATAAGTCGCAACTTTTGGTGATGGAATAAGAATGCGCTTTTCGTTCTCAAATTCTTTTTCACGTCCGCCGCTAAAGAAAAATGTAACATGAGCATATTTTTCAGTTTCAGCTATTCTAATTTGTTTTTTACCGGCATTGGCAACAACTTCACCCAAAGTCATAGTTACATTGTCTTTGTCGTAAGCAATTTTTACATTTTTGAATGTATCATCATAGCGAGTCATTGTTACATAATATAAGTCAAGCTTGTTCATGCCTAATTCCTGCATATCCTGCTGAGTAAGAGTTATAGTAATTTCTCTTAATCTGTCAGTTCTAAAGTTGAAACAGATTACAACATCATCTTTTTCTATCGTAGCAAGAGGAGCGTCTTTGTCATTAGTAATAACCACGGGTTTAATAAACTCATCAGTTACACCATTCTCGTAAGAATCTGAAACTGCCTTTACAGGATCTGTATATTTAGCACCTTCACCTAAAACAATGAGGTCATATCCAAGTTTTATGCGTTCCCAGCGTTTATCTCTGTCCATAGTATAATATCTGCCACAAACGCTTGCTACTTTTCCATTTGAGCTTTTTAGATGATTTTGAAGTTCTTCCATAAAACCTTTGCCGCTTTTAGGGTCACAGTCTCTTCCATCCATGAGAGCATGGATATAAAGATCATCAAAATCCATTGATTTGGCCATATCGCAAAGAGCATAAAGATGTTCGTTAGAAGAGTGTACACCACCATCAGAAAGAAGACCTAACAAGTGTACTTTTTTATTATTAGTCTTAGCATATTCAAAAGCTGCTTTCAACTCAGGATTTTCAAAGAAAGTTTTATCTTTTATTGCTTTATTTATCTTTACCAGATCCTGGTATATAATTCTTCCAGCACCAATATTCAAGTGACCAACTTCAGAATTGCCCATCTGGCCATCAGGTAAGCCAACATTTTCCCCACAAGTCAAAAGTTCAGAGTGAGGGTTTTCTGCAACTAATTTATCCCAATAAGGTGTATCGCCATTATATATAGCATCAGATTTGGATTTATCACCAATTCCCCAACCATCTAATATCATTAGAAGAGTTTTTTTCATCAAATTTCTCCTTTATTTAAGTTTCTTATTTTTATCATCTGAATAGAGACACAATTTAGCAAAATATTTTTCGGTATTTAAATATAGAATCAAAAACTCTTATATTTATGAGATATAGTTGCTTTCACACTGAATCTATATGGAAAATTCAGTATTTGATTAAACAAACATAACTGCGAATATAGTAACTAACATTGACTATCAGATTCTTAATTGGATAGAAAAACATTTATAAATCACAGAATGAGAAGTGGAGGTGAAGCGTTTTTTTTCTTTTTCTTTGGTTTCCGTTTCTTTTGCTTTTTTGTCGCAAAAAAAAGAAAAAGAAATGGAAAAGGTAATGAATATCCATTGATGGAATTACGGATAAAGAGAATTGTTGACATTTTAAATAATTACCTATCAAACTATAAGACTAAAAGAGTCGAATGATATTTCAATAGACTTGTAAATTATATTCAAACAATACAATAAAAACAAATCTCAATAATCCGGAGATTAAATCGAGCAGATACAAAAAAAGCTTTGCGTAATGCAAAGCTTAAATTTGTTATTGTACCGGGGGAGGGATTTGAACCCCCGACACTCGGATTATGATTCCGATGCTCTAACCAACTGAGCTACCCCGGCAACAATATTTTTCTTCTGGAGTGAGATTTTTCTCGATACATAACTTTTGTGAAGTTATGTACCGGGGGAGGGATTTGAACCCCCGACACTCGGATTATGATTCCGATGCTCTAACCAACTGAGCTACCCCGGCTCCAAAAGAGAGTACAAATATAAGGAGATTTTATTGATTATCCAAAAGTTTTTTTATTTCATCTCGATATTTTGCAGCTGTTTCATAATCTTCATCTTCGACTGCTTTATCTAACTTTCTATTTAAAGCTTCGATAGGAGATTCATTTACAGGTTCTTTAGGAGTAGCGGGAACGCTAGTTGGTTCTAAAGTGTCATCCAACTCATCATCTTCAATATGTTCGCTACCTTCGGGTACGTGGCCAGTCTCTTCCAAAATGTCTCTGTTGATAAATATTGGTGCGCTGAATCTAACTGCAAGAGCAATTGCATCGCTTGGGCGCGCATCAATATTTAAATCCATAAGTTCAAATCTTAAAGTAGCAAAAAAGGTTCCCTCTTTCAAATCATTAATGTGCACTTCGCTCAAATTGCCACCGAATGCTTCAATTATCTTTTTTAATAAATCATGAGTCATAGGGCGAGGAGGTACCACACCTTCCATTTCAAGTGCTATTGCCTGTGCTTCAAAAGCTCCGATTATTATCGGTAATCTTTTATCTCCGTCTAACTCTTTTAATATTAAAGCGTAAGCGTTATTACTTGCCGGACTAGCTGATAATCCCAAAACTACAACTTGTACTTTATCATCCATGTTCACTACTTTTCTAATTGTTACAGAAAATAAACAGGAGCAGTAAAATGCTCCTGTTTTCAAAGACTTTATTTAAATATAATTATTGCAGGTCAAAAAATTATCCAATTTTTTCAGTTAATTTTGGTAAAACATCGAATACATCGCCCACAATACCATAATCTGCAACTTTAAAAATTGGTGCATCTTTATCTTTATTAACTGCTACGATCACTTTAGAGCCAGACATGCCTGCCAAGTGCTGAACAGCACCTGAGATAGCGCATGCTACGTAAAGTGAAGGAGAAACAGTTTTACCGGTTTGGCCTACCTGTTCGCTGTGTGGTCTCCAGCCTGCATCTACGACAGCACGGGAAGCACCAACAGCAGCACCTAATTTGCCTGCCAAATCTTCTACTAATTTGAAGTTATCTGCTTCTTTCAAGCCGCGTCCACCGGATACGATTCTATCAGCTTCAAGTACGTCTAATTTACCTTCGTTTTTAGCCAATTTTGTAACTTTTACAGCTTTATCTTTATCTGTTAAAGCAGGAGTAAAAGCTTCAATTGAAACATCTTTAGCACCAGCTTTAGATGCAGTAAATACGTTAGGACGTAAAGAAAATACTTTGAAATCAGTATCAACTTTAATATTGATATTTGCTTTACCTGCATATACGGGTTTTTTAGCAGTAAGATCTTTATCTAAGCTGATAATATCAGAGATATATCCTGCTTTGCATTTTACTGATACTCTTGGAGCAATTTCCTGACCGGCTGCATTAGCAGGGAAGATAGCTACATTACATGCTTCTTTTTCAGCAACTTGTGCAACTCCGGCTGCAACAGCAGAAGAAGAATGTGTTGCAAAAAACGGATCATCTAATTTTACTACTTTTCCTAATCCGTATTCGCCTGCAGTTTTAATAGCAGCATCATCAGCATTAGCAATAACGCCTACGATATCATCTGAAATATTGCGAGCAGCTGTTATCATTTCGTATGATACTCTTTTGAGTTCAGCGCCTTGAGCTTCTAAGTATACTAATATTTTCATTTATATTTCTCCCAAATTTCGCATTAAATAACTTTTGCTTCTTCGCGTAGAAGGCGAACCAATTCTGCAATGTCTGCATCACTGTCAGTAAGAATTTTACCAACGCGTTGTTTATCAGGCAATTCCATAGATAAAATGCTAACTCTTTCTGCTGCATCAATTGCATCTTTCTGTTCAATTGGTTTAGATTTAGCTTTCATGATATCAGGAAGTTTTGGATAGCGAGGTTCGTTCAAACCTTTTTGTGCGCTAAGGATGCATGGGAGAGAAGCTTCAACTACTTCTTTACCGCCTTCGATATCTCTTTCTGCAGTAACTTTTCCATCAGCGATGTCAAGTTTAGAAACTACAGAAATTGAAGGCATTTCAAGCATTTCTGCAAGCATAGAAGGCATTTGAAGTGAGTCAAAGTCAACACTTTGTTTACCCATTAAAATTAAATCTGGGTTTACTTCTTTTGCTATAGCAGCAATATTTTCTGCGATATAGTAAGAATCTTTAGTTGTGTCGCCTTTAACAAGGATAGCCTTGTCTGAGCCCATAGCCAAAGCAGTACGTAATACATCTACTGCCTGGTCTGTGCCTATTGTCAGCGTTGTTACCGTGCCACCATTTTTTTGTTTCAATTGAAGAGCTTCTTCAATAGCAAACTCATCATATGGGTTGACGATATATTTAACGCCTTTGGTTTCTATGTTTTTTTTGTCTGCACCAATAGCTACTCTTGTAGCTGTGTCCGGTACTCTGGATATACATACCAAAATATTCATCTTAACTCCGGTTAATATAATTCAGAACAATCATTGCAAATATAAACAAATATCTGAATTACAATATATCAAAAATCGGAGAAAATGTGATAAAAATGTTCTTTTTTGAGGAAAGTTAATCTTTGCAGAGAAAAGTAAAACTCTCGCTGAATTCTACGGAACGCTTTATAGCGCAAGGAGGTATGTTATCTATGTACCAAGAAGCTGGAATAGTCATTTTGCATATTTTTCTATCTTGAATAACTTCAATTGAAATATTACCCTCATAAGTATCAACATTTTGAGAGCAGCATATAACTTGCCAAGTAAGAATTAAGTGATTTAATTTCTCAGGTGCGATACGAATTTGTTTCGACACTGTGTCACCATTGCCTGCAGCCATTTTCCAGTATGTTAAGGCTTCCTGGGTCTCTTTATGATATAATCGAAACTCCACACCAGCCATAATATCTTCATCTACTGAAAATCTGACATAGATGTCACCGGCTTTGGAATTAATTATGCAATATCTTACTACATCTTTCTTCAATTGATGTCCTTTTGGTACTTAGTATACAAAGATATACACTAGTCTAAAGCATAAATATTGTTTAAATATTTCTTAAAGCTCATCTTTTAGGTATTTACCCGTTAAACTTATTTTAGATTTAGCAATTTCTTCAGGTGTACCTTCTTCAATAATTTTTCCACCATTCCTGCCGCCTTCAGGTCCAAGGTCAATTATTCTGTCTGCACATTTGATTACATCTAGATTATGCTCTATTATTATCGCAGTATTGCCTTTATCTACCAGCTTATGTATCAGTTTAAGAAGGATATTGATGTCTTCAAAGTGCAATCCTGTTGTAGGTTCATCAAGTAAATATAAAGTCTTACCAGTGCTGCGTTTAGAAAGTTCTGTTGCTAATTTAACACGCTGAGCCTCTCCACCGGAAAGAGTTGGAGCCTGCTGGCCAAGTTTGATATAAGTCAAACCAACATCCATCAAAGTCTGTAATTTGTGGTGTATTTTTGGTATATCTTTGAAGAATATAGTAGCCTCTTCTACAGTCATATCAAGCACATCAGCAATTGATTTATTTTTAAAAGTTACTGAAAGTGTTTCCATGTTATAACGTTTGCCGTTACATACTTCACATTCTACATATACTTCAGGAAGGAAGTTCATTTCTATTTTTTTCAGACCTGCACCTTCACATTCCTCGCATCGACCACCTTTAACGTTGAAGGAGAATCTGCCTGATTGATATCCTCTAATCTTAGATTCCGGCAATAAAGCATAAAAATCTCTAATTAAAGTAAAAAGCCCTGTGTAGGTAGCCGGGTTTGATCTAGGCGTCCTGCCGATTGGAGACTGGTCAATTTCTATTACTTTATCTATATGTTCTAAACCATTGATGGTTTTGTATGGTAAAGGAATTTTAGTAGATCTGTAGAAATGCCTTGAAAGAATCGGATACAGTGTGTCATTTATCAATGAAGACTTCCCGGAGCCGCTCATGCCGGTAACGCAAGTAAATGTTCCAAGAGGTATTCTCAAATCAACATTCTGCAAATTATTACCTGTTGCACCAAGTAATTCTAAAAAGCTACCGTTACCTTCTCTTCTGGAAACAGGTGTTGGAATACTTTTATCTCCGGATAAATACTGGGCAGTATAAGATCTAGATAGTGTATCTTTATTCAGGTGTTTTATGTTACCAGGGTTTGTAGAAACAATAATATTTCCACCATGAATACCAGCTCCGGGCCCTACATCTATAAGATAATCAGACTCTTCTATCATTGCTTTATCATGTTCAACAACAATAACAGTATTTCCTAAATCGCGTAGATCTTTAAGTGATTGAATTAGCTTATAGTTGTCATGCTGATGTAAACCGATGCTTGGTTCATCCAAAATATACATGATACCAACCAATTTGGAGCCAATCTGTGATGCAAGTCTGATGCGCTGGGATTCACCACCTGAAAGTGTTTTCACTGATCTTCCAATATTCAAATATGTTAATCCCACATCTTCCAGAAACTTAAGACGTTCAACTATTTCTTTTAAAATAAGTTTTGCTATTGCGTTTTGTTTGTCTGTAAGTTTGGAAGATACATTTTCAAAGAACTCTAAACTAGCTGTAATGTCATAACTTGAAATGTCAGCTACTGAATGTTTGTCTATTAGTACTGCCAAATTTTCTGGTTTCAATCTTCCACCATTACATACTTCACATATTTGAGAGGACATAAATTCTTCAATTTTTCTCTTGATAAGTCCTGAATTAGTAGTTTCATATTGTGATCTGAATGTAGGAAGTACACCCGCAAACTTGTGTTTGTAATTTATTTTCTTAGTATTTGAAAATTGATATTCTACAGTAATTTCTGTTTTAGAACCATAGAGAACTAAGTTAAGTTCCTCAGTTTTCAAATCTTTAATAGCTTTATCTAAATCAATGTTGTGTTCTTCAACAAAAGCATTTAGCTGAGTCCAAATCCACATATCTCGTTTTTTACCTAGAATTGCAATTCCGCCTTCTGCAATTGAAAGTGAATCATCAGGTATTACTAAAGATCTGCTGAAATCTACTTTTTCTCCAAGGCCCTGGCATGAAGGGCAGGATCCAAATGGAGAGTTAAAAGAAAATCTATAAGGCGACAATTGAGGATACGCTTTACTACAAGAAGGACATGAATAATTGGTACTAAATAATTGTTCAGTATTATCTTTGCCTGCCAGAAGCATCATTGTACCTTCGCCTTTTTGCAAAGCAAGTTCAACACTTTCTGCAATGCGACTCATTTGAGAGTTCTCTACAATGCATCTATCTACAACTAATTCTATGTTGTGGATTTTATATCTGTTTACTTTTAATCCCGGTACAAGTTCAGTTAGCTCTCCATCAATTCTTACTTTTGTAAAGCCCTGCTTCATAAGTTGTTCAAAAAACTCACGATAATGACCTTTACGGCCTTTTACTAAAGGAGTAAGAATTTGAATTTTTTCTTCAGGGTAGTGAGCAAAAATATCATTTACAATCTGATCAATGCTCTTTTTCTCTACTGGTATATTGCAGGTAGTGCAGTACTGAGTGCCGATTTTTGCAAATAAAAGCCTAATATAATCGTAAATTTCAGTAGTCGTGCCTACTGTAGAGCGCGGGTTGTGGCTTATGGTTTTTTGTTCTATGGAAATAGCAGGAGAGAGTCCTTCGATGCGGTCAACATCCGGTTTTTTCATCATTCCGAGATATTGGCGAGCATAAGCTGATAAACATTCAACATATCTGCGCTGACCTTCAGCATAGAGAGTGTCGAATGCTAAGCTTGATTTACCTGACCCGGAAAGTCCGGTTATCACGACTAATTTGTCACGCGGGATAGTAATATTCAAGTTTTTTAAATTATTTTCCCTTGCACCGGTGATAACTATTTCTTTTAATTCCTGATCTATGTATTTTTGCAAAGGTGCTTTTAGTGTATCTCTCATTTTTACTTTCCGAAACAAAAAACAAACTACAAAGATATACAAATATTGATATATAGTGCCAACATTAAATTTTATTATCGTAAGGCTTTGAAAGATGGAAAACGGGAAATATACAGTTTTAGTGGTTGATGATTCTCCTACTCTCATAAAAAAAGTAGCGAGTATTATAAATAAGAACATGGACGTTATAGTTTTTGAAGCACCTTCCAGCAAAGATGCTATTCGTTTGTTGGGGAACCACAAAATTGATATAGTACTTATGGATATCTTTATGCCTGAAATTGATGGATTTAAGACTGCAAAGCTTATGAAACAGCAGGAATTAACTTCGACTATACCAATTATTTTAATGACCGGATCTGATCCAAAAAAAGAATTGATGCAGGCAGGATTAGATGTAGGCGCTATGGACTATCTGACTAAGCCATTCAAAGACCAGGAGTTAATAAGATTACTTCAACTTTATATCAGATTCATTTCACACGAAAAAAAGATAAACAAGTCAATTAAAGAAAAGAATGAACAGCTTCAACTAGAAATCGCAGAAAGAAAGAAAGCTGAAGCACTACTGATAGAAAAGGAAAAGAAGCTGCAAGAATCTAATGCCGCAAAAGATAAGTTCTTTTCTATTATTGCTCATGATTTAAAGAATCCGCTTGGAGCATTCAGACAATTAACTCAAGTCCTCGTAGATACCTTTGAAGATTTAACTTTACGCGAGATAACTGAATTTATAACTGAAATGAAAGATTCTTCAAAGAATCTGTATAACTTGTTGGAAAATCTACTGTTTTGGTCAAGAGCTCAGATGGGGCAAATCCCTTTTGAGAAGCAAAATGTGTTCTTGAAGGAAGTTTTAAAAAGCATGGTTGATCTTAATAAACAGGTCGCGAAGAATAAAAATATTGAGCTAAGTTGCGAAATCAAAGAGGACGTAGTTATTCTTGCTGACTATAACATGATACACACAGTTCTAAGGAATTTTGTCTCTAATGCTCTTAAGTTTACACCTGAAAACGGAAAAGTCTTTATAAGAGCCTTTAATGATGTTGACAAAGCTATAATTGAAGTTAAGGATACAGGAATTGGCATGTCTCAGAATCAAATTGATAATCTATTTAAGTTTGATAAACAATTTACACGTCCCGGAACCAATATGGAAAAAGGTACCGGTCTGGGCTTAATCTTGTGCCGCGAGTTTATAGAAAAGCATGGAGGCAAAATTGAATTAGATTCTAAAGAAAATAATGGTTCTACATTCAGAATTATTTTGTAGCTATCAATCTGATGATATTCGCTTTACCCTGGTGATGATCACCTTCATCAAGAGTTGTAATTATCTCTTCTGCTGAAACTATATTTAGTGATTTGAAATCTTCTTTTAAATCATCCAGACTGTATAGCATATCAATATTTTTAGGTCCGCCAGTTTCGTTGTTGATTTGTTCTTTAGAAAACATTTCCATGAAAATACTTCCTCCGGGTGCTAAGTAATCAATCAATAGTCTGTGCGCATCCCTTCGTATTGAAGAAGGTAAGTGCATAAATATCAATCCAATAGCATCGAATTGTTGAGATAGTTTTAAGTCAAGAATATCACTAACTATGTAATTAAAATTTAGACCTTCTTTTTTTGCCAGTGATAGGGCTTTGTTTTTTGCCACTTCGCTACCATCATGTGCAGTAACATTCCATCCTTGTTTGGCAGCGTAAATTGCGTTTCGTCCTTCGCCTTCGCCCGGAAGTAGAATGTTTGAAGGAGAGTTGTGATCTATATATAATTTCAAGAACTTATTTGGATTAGTTCCGTAAATTAATTCTTCTGTATCAAACCTTTCGTCCCAGAAGTTTCTCATAATATATCCTATAAATCAAATTAAGCAATATCAAAAAAGTTAGAATCAGAGAAGTAATTTCTGGACATCTCTGCTCTTAAAAGTCTATTATCCTGGCTTCTAAGATGTGGATCTTCTGCAATTATTTTAATTGCCATCTTTTTTGCTATCTCCATAATGTCGCCGTCATTTACTAAATCAGCATATTTAAAGTCGGGGAGACCTGCCTGTTTTGTTCCTAGAATATCACCCGGACCTCTGAGCTGCAGATCAACTTCTGATATTTTAAAACCGTCCGTAGTTTCTGCCATAGTTTTCAATCTGATTATAGCAGCAGATTTTGCGTTTTCAGCCTGCTCTTTTTTATTTAGCTGAAACTTGTAATTGTCTTTTGTCATAAGAATACAATATGACTGTTCACCGCCTCTGCCAACTCTGCCTCTCAGCTGATGCAATTGAGACAAACCAAATCTTTCTGCATTTTCTATAACCATAACACTGGCATTTGGTATATCAATACCCACTTCTATCACTGTTGTAGCAACTAAAATATCATATTCTTTATTTAGAAAGTTTTGCATTGCTTCTTCTTTTTCGTACCAGAACATCTGGCCATGAAGTAGTCCCAATTTAAATTCAGGGAAGACTGCCTGAAGCGGTTCATAGTACTCAGTTGCAGATTTCACTTCTTCAATTTTTTCAGACTTTTCTACAAATGGAAAAACTATAAAAGCTTGTCGTCCTTGTTTAACTTCACTTCTTACAAAATCAAAAACTTTATCGTGATTACTTTCAAATTCTACTTTAGTCAAGATTGGTTTTCTATTTTTTGGCTTAGATTTTATAATTGAGACGTCCAAATCTCCATAAGCCGTCATAGTCAAAGTTCTGGGGATAGGGGTGGCTGTCATCACTAATATATGAGGAGCAATGGAGTTGTCATTAAATGATTTTTTAGCTAATTTTATCAGATCGGCTCTTTGCATAACTCCAAATCTATGCTGCTCATCTATTATCACCAAGCCCAGTTTATTATAATTGATTTCGCTTTGAAATAATGCGTGAGTTCCAACTATAATATTTGCATATCCGGTTTCTATTTTTTCCAACACATCTCTGCGCATTCGTGCTTTTTGCCCGCCTACAAGCTGAACTACATTTAAATCTAAATCCTGAAGAAAGTTTTTTATACTATGGAAGTGTTGTTCTGCAAGAATTTCAGTAGGAGCCATAAAAGCAACTTGTAAACCGGAATCAATTGCCATAAGCATACTTAAAATCGCAACAATAGTTTTTCCGGATCCAACATCTCCCTGCAAAAGTCTATTCATTGCAACACCGGCTTCCATGTCGGACGCAATTTCACGTAAAACTTTTTTCTGATCTGGTGTTAAATCAAAAGGTAAAATATCATATAATTTTCTTGCGGACTGGCTTTTAGGTTTTACTTTAACACCTTGTTCTTCAGATCGAATCTTATCTCTTTTTAGATTCAAAAAGAGCTGAAATAGGAAGAGTTCTTCAAACTTAATCCTTAACTTGGAGCGTTCGAGTAGATCTTTATTTCTAGGGAAATGAAGGTTAAATATAGCATGTGCTTTTGGCGGAAATTGAAACTCGCTCATCAGTGCAGGAGGAAAAGATTCTACCACACTTGAAGCATATTTTTTTAAGCAAGTAGCGATGATGTTACGCATCAATTTCATCGTTATGCCGGCTTTCCTGAGTGGCTCAGAAAGCTTATATTTTGGTAATATCGCGCCGTCTGAATAAAGCTTGGAATCTTCTTCATCAATTATATCAATATCAGGATGCGTAAAACTAATGAAATTATATCTGTCCAATTCTGCCTTTCCGCTTACTGCAAGAAGTTGACCTCTTTGATACATTTTATCAAAATATTTAACACTATTCCAAAATATTATCTTAGCATTTGCACCGGAATTATCACTGATTGTAAGTGAAAGCATTTGCCTTTTTTTGCCGAATTCCCTTATCTCTTTTGAAACTATTTTAGCAACCGCGGTTGATTCAGAATTAAAATAGAGATTTTTTTCAGCAGTGAAATTATTGATATTTTTGAGGTCATTTTTAAGTTGTTGTAAAGTCTTGGTACCGGATCTGTCTATATAAGTTCTAGGAAAATAATATAACAAATCCAAAGGTGTAAGAATACCTTCTTTTATAAAAGCTTCAGCTCGTCTGGGGCCAATGCCTTTGATAAACTGAAGCTCGTTATTTGCAATATCTATTTTTTGTTCGGACATATTCTAGTATTTAAACTTCATGTTTATTTCTACAACTCTGTCTTTGCTGTCAAACTCAACTTTAGTCTCTTTATTTCCTTTTACAAGCTTAATTTGATAGCCTTTTTCATCGTAATTGCGAATTATTTTTTCTACTTCTACGATTTGTTCGCCTTCAAACTTTTTGTCTATGATTTTTTTTATTCTTTCAGGAAGCTCATTAATAGGCATTTCGCCATCCATTCTATAAATTGTTCCGTCCTTTTCGAAGAAATATTCGTAGTCATATTCTTCTTCTTCAAAACGGATTCGGTACATATCTTTGCCATTTTCTTCTTTAATATTGTACTCTATTTTGTCTGCTGAACCGTGCATACTTTTAAATTTTTTAACTACAACGGCAGGCACTTCAGCCTCTTTTAGCTTTTTAGCGGATAAATTACCGGAAAATATTATAGAGAATGCAATTACTACAAGTACTATGATTCTTTTCATTTTGCACCTTTTATTGATTAATTCTTATAGCCAATATACAACTTTCAGCACAAAATTTAAAGTATATTAGCAAGTATCTATAAATTCACATATAACACAATTGTCAATAGAATGTATTATTTACTTAGTCATTTTTCTAAATAATTCGAAGCTATTGCTTTACAAAGGTTTAATATCTTGTTAAGAGCTTGGTATTAATTAAAGAGCTAATTTGCATTCGATAGTTTAAACTTATCCATATATTATTTGAGTACTGACATGACAAGACTTCTTGCCGCGTTGGCGATTCTTTTCTGCTCTTCTGCTAATCTTTTTGCTGTAGAAGTAAATTCCGCTGTTGATTTTGTAAGTGCCTATAACTGGCGCGCAATGGATGTTGGAGACTCTCCGGCAATCCAGCCCAAATTTAACTTCAAAGGATATAATTTTGAATTTGAATTTTGGGGCTCTCAGGCATTTGCATCAGGTTATGATTATAATGATGAAACAGTAAAATTCAATGAAGTAGATTTGGTTCTCAAATATAATTGGGAAACATCAATTGGTACATTTTCTCCTTTTATAACAGATTTCTTTTATCCTTGTGAAGGCAAAGGATATTTCAATTTTGATAAAGGCAGAGAAAATGAAGAAGGAGAATTTGTAGAACAGGGAGGGCACTGGTATAATATTTCTCTGCAATACAAAGGACCTGAAGAATTTCCAATTCAGTTTTTATTTGATCATTGCTTCTATAATGATCCGGATAAATCTGTCTATTTCGAATTAGCGTATCCTTTTCTTATAGATAGTCACAAATTGAAAGTACATGCCGGCTTTACTAAAGGTAAAACAAGAACCTACGATGTACCGGAAGATAAATGGGCGGTAGTGAATCTCGGTATTTCCCTGGATCAGGATTTAAAACTATCCGATAGTTTCAGTCTTCCAATTGGTACAGCATTATATTTGCAACCTGAAAAAGAGCAACTTTTCTTTGTATTTAAGTTTAGTTTGAAGTAAAAAAAACAAATATTAATAAAAATTCTATTATATTGTATCATATTTGTTTAACTAAATAGTTTAAAGTAAAATGAAAAATGTGCTAAAGTTGTTTTTGTTGCTTGCTGTATTCTCAGTAGCGTTTGCCGGTTCTAATAAATTCAAGTTATATGAATTTAAATCTGCTATTGTAGAATATAAACTTTCAGGTAGTTCTAAAGGTACTAAAACAAAGTACATCAAGGAATATGGTTTTAAAGAAGCAACTTATGAAAAATCAAGTGCAGAAGCTATGGGGTTTTCTTCTGAAAAAAATGAAGTTGTTATACTAGATGGTTATGATATGATTTCTGTGGATTTTGATAAAAAGACTGGTATTAAGATGAAAAATGAAGTTGCAGTAGCCATGGCTGAAGAAAATATAGACCCTGCAGAATTTGGTAAAGAAATGTTAAAAGCAATGGAATATACAAAACTAAGTGAAACAGGAACAGTTGCAGGAAAGAAATGTGAGATATGGAAAGGGAATACAATGGGTATGGATATCAAAATTTGGGTTTGGAAAAATCTGACTTTGAAATCAGAGAGTAGCGGTTGGGGAATGAAATCTAAAATGGAAGCTACTAGTATCAAATTGGATGTATCAGTGCCGGATTCAAAATTTGAAGCACCTAAAGGGATTAAATTTGTTGATCCTAATAAAGTTCCCAGTATGGAAAACTTAATGAAATTTGGCGAATAAAAAACAAAGACTATTAAAATATATCTTTCGAACCACAGGTAGTAATACTTGTGGTTTTTTTATATAATAAACAAAAAATGACTTGTCGGGGAAATAAAAAATATATACATTCCAGTATATTAAATGTGGGAGTATAGAAATGAAATATCACTGGGATTATAATTCCGATGACAGAACTCTTTCACTAGGGCAATCCAAAAAGCAAGTTGCACTTCTCCGTATGTCAAATCGTTATCGCTGCATCTGCGAAGCTCAGAATAGCAGCTATTTCTTCAAGTCAGATGGTTTACTCAGCAAAAAGTTAAAACTCAAGAGCGGAAATGGCGATATAATTGCAGATATTTGTTTTGATCAAAATTTTAAAAATGCAGAAATCTGGTATCAGGATACAAGGTACAATTTCAAGACAGATGGTAGGATGATTGCAAAGGAATGGACTCTGCAAAATGGAAAAGGACCGATGATAAAAGCGAAAAGAAGCACTAAAAATGTTGGCGAGTTAGAATCTGAGCACAGTGATGAATTGCTTCCTACAATAGGACTTTATGCATATATGCATCTCTACGAAAGCAAAATGGCTACATTAAGTATAATCTTTGTTACTTCGCTCATTGCGGGGCTTGGTACAACTCTGGCACTGATGTTAGTGTAGAAACAAATATCATATCTGTAGAGAGGCTGTCTTATGAGTCATATTTAGACTATAATCTAACTAAAACCTGTGATAATAACCGCAAGCTACACTTCAACTCGCTTTGCTAGCTCAGTGACCTTTGCGGTTGCACTTGTCTTAGATTAAGTTTATCACTTTGTCTGGCTTTTTAAAAGATTACTCTACTTTCCAAGACAGCCTATTCAATATATCTAATAATATATTTGACATTCACAAAAAAAAAAGGGAAACTCTAAAGTCTCCCTTTTTACATCTTTGTATTTTTAAATTGATTAGCTTTTCAGTGCTTTTTCAATTGATGCTTTAAACGATTTGTAGTCTCTTCCGCCAACTATAGTTTCTACTTTTTCGCCTTTACTGTTGAAGATGAAAGTAGTCGGAACAGCCTGCACTCCGCCAAAATGCTCAACAAGTTTCGCTGTATTTTGTAGTGAACCTAAAGCAAAAAAGTTAATGTAATTGATTCCTTTAGCGTCCACAAATTTTTGAACACCTGAAACCGTTTGGTTACGTTCTAATGCAAAGCCAACCACTACAAAATCTTTATCTTTATACTCTTTTTGCAATTCAACTATATGAGGAATTTCTGCTCTACAAGGAGGACACCAGGTTCCCCAGAAGTTAAGAAAAACAGTTTTACCTTTGATATAGTCAGAAAATTTAATTGTTTTGCCGTCCTGATGCCATGTAAAATCAGGTAAAGGATTTTCTCCGGTACTTAAATTTTCCATAACAAAAACGGAGGTATTTGCAGCCGGAGCTTCTGCGCTCAAGTTAGCTGCTACATCTTTAGTTTGAGTTTTATCTGCATCGCTGCTACAAGCAGTGGTAAATGCCAAAGTCATCGCAAAAATAATTGCTATTAGTTGTTTGTAAAACATGATTTCTCCTGATATATAATATATTACTTACTAGCAATATACGGCTTTTCTTCTAAATTATTGCTATTATTTTCGATTTCTACATCTTTTGAGTTTGTTTTTTCAAAATTTGTTTCTTTATTTTTTGTGTATTTGCCAATAGCAATGAAGAAACCTGCCACGATTGCAAGCGTACCTGCCCAAACCAAATTTATTAGCGGTTTTACTGAAGCTTCAAAGCTAAAGTATTCTACAGGTTCAGGCATTTCTGCCCCGGCTTGCTTCAAAAATAAAAGCGACGCGGGATTTGCCCATTTCTTGCATATTAGGAATAAATTGTACTAAAGCAATATCAGCACCATATTTTTCCATTGTTTTCCAGTTCGGATCGCCAACAAAAGACTGCGCATCTAAATTTGAATATAGAGTATCAACGAATGTATTGTCTCCATCTGAAAATTCTACTATTGCGCCAAAAGGAAGTAAACCATTATTGGAATCACCTGACATCATTGACTGCATATCGAAACCTGTCACCTTCATCTCAAGATTATCTGTAAGAGGTACTTCGATTTTGTCATCTTTACCTAATGATATAATAGGAATATCGTATTTATAGTCAGCTACATTTGGAGAAAGATAAATATCAGCAGAAAATGATTCCAAAATTCCAGGTTCCAAGAAAGGCTGTTGTCTCTGATTGAAGTCAGAATAGTAGATTATTGGTTTAGCTACATCACTTTCACCATTCTTTGTAACTTGAACTAAATATTGGAATTTTTCTCTATCTTTAAATTCTTTTTCAATTTGATTTTTACCGATAAATTTAAATTCGTAGCCTGCAAATTCCTGAACTTGATCTTTTTTCAAAGTCATTTGTTTAGATTCAGTATAGCCACCTGTAGCAATTACACCCAAAATCAAAAGCGCAAATCCAAAGTGTGATAAATATCCTCCAATTAATCTAGGATATTTTTTTACTGTTTTGAATAAGTATTGCAGGTTAGTAAATAATGCAAAGAAAGCAGCAAAACCTAACGCAATATGACGGAATTCATTGAAGCCAATCAAAATAAAAATATTAGTAAATACAGCAGCTAATATTATGCTTAGCCATGTTTTTTTCACTAAGATTTCTGCAGGTGTCACTTTCCAGTTTAAGAAAACTGAGAATACCATAAGTACTAATCCAATTGCAGTAAGTGGTAATGAGCCTTTGTCATAGATAGAAATCTGAACACCAGTTTTTGACTGACCGAGAATTTCCTGAATTATTGGCCAGCTTGTTCCGACAAGAACAAAAGCTGCAATTGCTAGAATTACCAGAGATCCCAATGAAAGCATAAATTCTCTGGAGCTCATCTGGAAGTCCATTTTTCCAGCAACTTTACTTATATCAGAATATCTCATAAGCAATGCAACAACACCGATCAAAGTAAAGAAAGCTAAAAATGCTAAAAGCAAAGTATAAGTAAGCTGCCCCGGATCACCAAAAGAGTGAACAGAAGAATCGCCTAATACTCCACTTCGAGTTAAGAACGTAGAGTAAATTACTAATACAAAACTTGTTATGGCAAGAATAAAGTTAGTACGTATTAGACCGCCTGTACGTTTTTGTACAAGCATAGTGTGAACAAGAGCAATCGCAGTTAGCAAAGGAATAAGTGATGCATTTTCAACAGGATCCCATCCCCAGAAACCGCCCCAGCCAAGAGTTTCATAAGCCCAGAAACCACCAAGCATAATACCTAAAGAAAGTAAGCCTGTGGCAAATAAAGTCCAGGGCATAGAAACTTTTATCCAGTTAGAATAATCGCGTTTAATTAGTCCTGCAAATGCAAAAGCAAAAGGCACAGACATTGCAGAAAATCCTAAGAATAAAATAGGAGGGTGAATAACATTCCAATAGTTTTGCAATATAGGATTCAAACCATTACCATTTGCAGGCATAAAGCCTACTTCTATATTTTGGTCAGGGAATGAATTCCAAATATATTCAAATGGACTTTTATTTATCATAATCAGAAATATAAATACCAGTATCAGAGAGTACATACTCATCACAGGAGCTTCGTAGTTATGCTTTCTTACATAAGGAATCACCAAACTACCAATAATTGAGAGCATCAAAGCCCATAGAGTAAATGAACCTTCCTGTCCTGCATAAAATGTAGTTGCAAGTAGGAAATTAGGAAGCTCTGTAGAAGAATATCTCCATATATATGTAAAAGAGAAATTGTGAGTCATAACATTGTAAAGAAGATACGCAGAAGCAACTATCATTCCCAGAGTTATAACATGATAAAAAGCACTTGCTGTTTTAACAATATTCTCTCTCTTGTAAGCTAAGAAGTACATTATAGTTGTGATTATAGACAGCCCAAGGAGACCGTGTATAAGTATAGAGCCAAACATAGGCATTCCTTTCTGTTAGTGTTATACTTTTGCGTTTTTCTTGATTTCTTCGAAATCAGCTTCGTACTTTGATGGACACTTAGTCAGAATATCTGATGCCATAAAAATACCATCTTCAAACTGTCCTTTAATTACTACCATAGGCGCAATATCAAAGTTATTTGGTTTTGCACCGTGGTAAACTACTTTTGAGCTATTTGCTTGCTCATCAATCATAGTAAAAGTGAATGTGTTGGTTTCGGCATTGTAATCGTAATTTTCAGATTTATCCCACGAGCCTGTAACCTGAACGGTATTACCTGTTTTTTTTGCATAAGTAAAATCCGTATATTCAATTTTACTGCTGTCAAAAGCAGAATAAGCAAGCGCTACAAATGCGAGCGCAATTATTGCCGTGATAATATATTTGGCTTTCATAACAAGAACCTTTTATATTGTTAGAGGGTAATATGTTATAATATAAGAAAAAAAATTATACATTAACAAACAATTTCGCCTAAACTTAGGCAAATTTAACAGAGGAACGGATATAAGATGAATAAATTGATTGGAATTTTGCTGCTAACCTGCTTTCTAAGCTTTGTAAATCTACATGCTGAAGATGATCCTTGGGAAAAGTCAATGAAAAATGTTTTAGAAATGCTCAGAAATCAGGACTTTCAAGGCGCGTCTCAAGCCGCTTCAAAAGCTGCAAAATATGCAGAAGAAAAGTATGGCATAATGAGTATTAGAGCCGGAAGTTCACATAATATGGCAGGTGTTGCTTATCTAAATATTGAAGAGCTGAATGATGCTGAAAAACACTTTGAAAAGGCAGTAGAATCATTCAATCAGAATAAAAAAGACTCTACACGTGAAGCCACAACTGCTATGGATAATCTTGCTAAAACTAAAACAGGTCTTGGTAAGTATAAGGAAGCAGAAAAGCTATTCAAAAAATCTATAGGTATCAAAAAAGTTATTCTGGGAGAGGCAGATTTGAGTCTTGCTGATACTTATTTCAATTATGCCATGCTACTGCAGGAATTAGGTGAAGTTGAAAAATCAAAAATAATGCTGTTTTATTGCATAAGAATCCGCGGTATGTCTTATGGCGGAGAGCATCAGTCACTAATAGCACCTATATCATATTTATCGAATATTTACATGCAGCAGGATTCACTGTTTGCTGCTAAAGCTTTGATTGAAAGAAATATTGAGATAAAAGTAAAAAACTTTGGACAGTACAGCCAGAATACTGTGGAAGATTTGCATAGAGTGGGTGAAATCTATGTAAGAATGGATAGCTTGAAAAAATTTGAAAGTATTATGCTTTCAATTGTAAAAATTTATAAAGAAAATCACGGCGAAAAATACGAACCTATTGCTGTACTGTTCAATAATATTGGTGATTTTTACAGAACAAGAAAGCTATATGACAAAGCTGAAGAATATTTTGTTAAATCAGCTGCGCAATTCCAAGCTGTAAGTGATACAAATGACATAAAGATTGCGACTGTGTTTAATAACCTTGCTGCTGTTTACCAGGAAAAAGGGGACTTAGCTTCAGCTGAAAGGATTTATTTAAAAGTACTCGAAACAAAACAAAAAGCTTTAGGCAATGATGATGTTGAAATTGCTTATATTATGAATAATTTAGCAACCATACTGGCAAAAACTCATAAATACGATTATGCTTTGACTTATTTAAATAAAGCATTATCAATCTTTGAAAAGAAACTTGGAGCTAAGTCGGATATGACTGTCAAAACTCTGAAGAATATTTCTGCTGTGTATAGTTTCGCCGGCAATCAAGAGAAGGCTGCAGAGTTCCTAAAAAAAGCTGAAAACGCACAAAAAAAGAAATAATATACATTAATATATAATATTTGAGATCAAAATGAAAAAAATTACTGCTACTCTATTATTGGTTCTAGCATTTGCAGCTTGTTCTGAGCAGAGACCTGCTACAATGAAAGATATGCTAAAAACTACTTACAAAACAAGATCAACTGTAAAAGCGATTAAAGCTGAGATCACAAAGGCTAAAGGTTTTTCTGAAAATACTGCTAAACCGGAAACAAAAACCATAAAAGCTGAAATGGAAGAAAATGGAAAAGACTTTAAGTTTGTAATTATTGATAATGAACTTGAGGCGGCATTTAACGGAGAAAAATTTACAATAGTCAATCATAAAGATAAGTGGTTTAAAGTGATGACTAATCCGCAAGAATATAATATGGAGATACAGCGTAATTCAGAAGAAATAAAAAACTTCCTACCTTTTGCAACTTTCGAAGATTTTTCGTCCACAGTTGATTCCAGCGACAAATTTGATGATTATGTTTGGGGAATTGATACAACTATCAACAATGAAGAAGTGTATCACATTTCTAACAAATCTCATGATGATGAACTAGATTTGGATTTTTATACTGATCAGTTTATTTCCAAAAAAACTGGTTTCCCATTAGAAGAATGGTCTACTATTAAAAATGGTGACCACCTTGTACAGAAAAAAAATCTATATGTAAATAAAATTGAATCTGTTCCTGACATAGATGACGCTAATTTTGTTATAAATATTCCTCAAGATTATATAACAGTAGAAGAGTTTTTTGCTAAAGACGACAAGAAACAACAACAAGAAGTAAAAAGCACCGAATTAAATATTGGAGATGTAGTTCCTAACTTTACTCTAAAAGATGCCGATGGCAAAGAAGTTAGTTTAGAAAGTCTTAGAGGAAAACCTGTTGTTTTAGATTTTTGGGGAACTTGGTGTATTTGGTGTGTTGTTGCTATGCCTAAAATGGAAGCCGTTTATCAAGATATGAAAGAGAATGCTTATATTTATGGTATTAGTTGCAGGGAAAAAGAAAGTGCTGATCCAAAAGCATTTTTGAAAGAAAAAGGCGTTAGTTATCCAACTTTAGTAGATGGAGATGAAGTTGCTAAGCTTTTAAATATTGAAGGATATCCTTCTTTATTAGTGATTGATAAAGAAGGTAAACTTTTACATAAACATGCTGGATACGATAAAGAATTAGACAAAACTCTAATTAAACTAATAAAAGAAAATCAATAAGCATATGAAAAAAGCCGGTATCACATCAAAATGACACCGGCTTTCTTTTTTATTCTTCATTAAGCTCTTCAAGCTTCTTTACTTTTTTATCTAAGGACATCATATAAGTTACTATACCTGTCCAGATTATCAATGTAATGCCAAGCACTACAAAAATTGAATTATCATGCAAAAAGTCCAGCATCTATATTTCTCCTCTATTTTTCGTAATTCTTATCTGTAAATTTAATAGCCAAAAGAAAAACATTGAAAATCCGAACATTGCCAATCCAAAGCTGAAAAGCATACTGGAATCAAGCATACCTGCCTGATTGCTGACAAGAGGTCCGGCATTTGTGTCATCCGCTGAGCCAGGATGAAGTCCGGTTGACATTCGCGGCAAAATGAACACAAGAAACGGAACTGTCACGAAAGCTAGAATTGAATAAACAGAGCTTAGTCGCGCTTTTGATTCTGCTACATCAATAGAAGAACGCAAAGCGAAGAACGCTGCGTAAATCAATAGAAGTATAAGTATTGATGTTTGACGGGGATCCCAGTTCCAAAAGCTTCCCCAGTTGAATTTGGCCCAAAGCATACCTGTTACAGTAGCTAAGATAGCAAACAAAGTACCAAGTGCAGCTGAAGCACTCAGTGGTACATCATATTTTAAATCTTTTGTTCTAAGGTACTGAATGGCATAAATCATAGAAATTAAATAAGCCAAAACAGAAATCCAAGCCATAGGTACATGGAAATTTAGAATCTTGGTTCTATCTTCCAGGTTAGGGATATAAGGATATGTCATTATTGGATTAGTAGAAACAAGTTCAACAGCTTTATAATTATTATCTGCCAAAGTGGTATTAATAATATATTTATTACCCTTTTCAAGCCCATAACTATCTGTGTTTGCGATAGGGAATGATTCTCCATAATCATCTGTGAAAATAGCTGTCCCATCTTCAGCCCGGTCATAACTTACAAGTAAATTTATATGCTTTCCATCTTCCCATCCTGATACAAATTTCAAATCTGCAAAATTTCCTGCGATAGGAGGAAAAAGAGTAAGTATAATGGCAAGTGTAATAGTAGTAATTGTAAGTAGTTTCCACCACAGTGGTTTAGGTTTATTTATATTGGGAATAAATCCCAGAATAAATGACAGTGTCACTGAAACGGCTATAACAAGACCTTTCATAGTTTTTCCTTCAAAATTTACATTGTGATATATGAAGGAATAATATAATAATTATTTTGCAAATATTAAGAGTTAGGAAGGAATTTTGTTAGTTTTAATACGTTTTTTCTTTCGGATTTTTCAGAAGGCTGGTAATTAATGTTATCCATAACGCTACGCATAATATGAATACCTAAACCGCCCTTTCTAAATTCAGCAAAATATTTCTTCATGTCGGGAGATTCGACTGAAAGCGGATCAAAAGGTTCTCCTTCATCAATAATTTGAACAACGAATTCATTGTTGGAAATCATAATCTCTATAGAAATAGAGAAGTTACATTTGCAGTTATAAGAATAACGCATCAGATTTGTACACGCTTCATCAACAGCCAAAGTGATTTTCTGAGCATCTATTTCAGAAAAATAGTATTCTTTAGCATGCATAAAGACAAAATCCCTGATCTTTTCAAGTTCAGAAAAATCAGCTTTAACGCAGATATTATCTATATGTTTATTTATTGATGTCATGTGTGTTTGGAGATAAGAATTTGTCAATAGCATCTGTTTCACTCGTTTCAATATCAAAAAGCATTGGGAAACCTAATAAATCGAACACGGAAAAAACTTTTTCCTGCATAGAAGAAAGCTTGATGTCTCCGCCTTTATTCCTTATATCTTCAATAAAAGCCATAAAAACACCCAACCCTGCACTACTGATGTAATCCAGATCTTTGAAATTTACAAGAATCTTATAGTTTTCTTTGTCTATACTTTCCTGGAAAGCAGATTCAAGCTGTGGCGCAGTGTGAGCATCTAAATAACCTTCTAGATAAAAGCAGTCTATGCCATCGTTTTGTTTTTTAGTAATACCAAATTTGTTATTAGCAGGCATATTTTTTTTCCTTTGTTAACTATTGTGATCTTCAGCATTGAATATCATAATCTAATTTATATTCTATCAAGAAGCATACCGATTTTTAGCAGTATATAAGACTGATAACAGTCATATCGTCAATATAAGCGTCATCAGTGGAAAAAGAATCAATTTTCTTTTTAATTTTGCGATTAATATCGTTCGCCAAAGTCAATTCTTTTTCTTCTAAAATATTAATCAAATGTTCGTAGCCAAACTGTTGATTTTTTTCGTTACTTATTTCGTTAATTCCATCAGTTATCAGTAATACGTTGTCGTTTTTATTAAGTTTCAACTCTACTTCTTCTAAATTTTTGTCAAACATAGATGCGCCTACCAAGCCTATTCCCAGACCTTTGGGCATATATTTGACTGTCTTGTTTTCACGCGTTACAAAAACTGGAGCATGACCTGCTCTCACAAAAAAGATAGTGCCATCTGGTTTTAAAGCTAAACCTGCCATAGTGATAAAATTCTTTCTGCCAATTGTTCCAAACAGAGTACTATTTAGTTTTTTTAGTAACTCAGAGACTGAACTGCTTAGTGGACTTAATGCCTGTACCGCTCCTTTCATCTGAGACATAATAATAGCTGCAGACATACCTTTGCCGGATACATCAGCAATCAACAAACACGGCGTTTTATCTTTTAAATATACTAAATCGTAATAATCACCCCCGACTTCCTGTGCAGGCTCTGTAAAAGCTGCTATTGAATAGTCTTGTGTAGAGAGATCTTCTTTAGGTAGTAGATTTCTTTGAATAGTCTGCGCAAGAAGCATCTCATTTTTATACTTTTCTTTTTCAATTGAGTCCTGGACTAGACTTGCATTATGCAATGCAATTGAAAGATTCTGAGAGAGAGTATTCAAGATAGTTATATCTTCTGCATCAAATCCATAAAGTGAATCTTTTAAAAGAATACATGTACCAAGTCTATCCTGTGCCGTATATAAAGGCAGAATAATCATCGATTTTGCATAAGTAATTGTATCTGCTATTGGATATAAATAGTCATGCTCAGGAATCGAATCAACTAATGTGGTATCATTACAAGATTTAAAAAATTCTGAAAAGTGAGTATAGAATTTAATATATCCAAGATTCTTTTGAGATATGTTGAAAGAATAAGAAATATCTTTAGAGCTCTCTGTATAAATCTCAGTCCAAGCCGAATGAGCATTAGTCATTTGTCGCGCAATTTGGGAAGCTGTCCCTATAATTTTATCAGGGGACTTATTTAAAGTTTCAACTACAAACCGATTTAAAGTTGAAAGTGATTCTAATTCTATATTTTTTTTAGCAACAATTTTTGTTGTAGGCCAAGCAGCAAGAGTAGACACAATTATTCGTAAAAAGAAAGCAAGCACTGATACTGCGATAATATCTAACATACTGTTAGATATTGGAGCTTTGAAGTACAAAATTGTTCTTCCAAAATCCATTCCTATAATTCCCAGCATAAATTCAGGTATTATAAAAAATGAAATAGCAAGGATTATAAATATCAGTAAAAGTTTATTTTTATAAGATAAGGCAGCTACCCACGCATTTTTTTTAGGCAATACAAATATTGAAATCAGCAAAACAGTTAATAATAAAGAGCTTATTAGATTGATATAATCGAGATTTTCTGATTTTATTATCTCAGACAGAAAAAGACCTATTGAAGTTAATACCAAATTGATAGTAATAAAAACCAGGTGTTTTTTAGTTGAAGATGTTCTAAAATATAAAACCCAATCTAAAACAAATTTGCATAGGATTCCCAATACAAAAAGAGAGTATATTAGTTTTATATCGTAGAGTAGGATGATTGATAAATCAGGATCTCGTGTAATATCAGATATAATCCCCAGAAGAACAGAAAATATCCAATAAACTCCAAAATGAAACAACATACTTTTCAGTCGTTTGAAAAATACAGCATTTATTTGTTCGTGTTCAATATTTCTGTTTATTTTCGGAAGAGTGAAATAATAGGCAACAAAAGTAATAAAAAGTACAATCTCAGAGCTGTAATGCCAGGAATCAAATGTTAAAAAGAAATTCTCATTGATAGAGAAGAATGTGGTATCTAAAGCCATTTTTGTAAAAGAAAAAAGCAATAAAGCAAAGAATGTTACTATTCTATAGGAAGAGTAGTTGCTTTTTAGATTTGATACCCTATTTTTAAAATATTCAAGCATTAATTGAGTAGCTTTTTATATATTAGAATTTACAAATATAGTTAATTTTAGGTGGAAATATGCAATATTTACTTACGAAAGAGCAAATGACCAGTATAGATCAGTATGCAATGGAAAAATTAGGGATTCCGTCTGCTCTACTTATGGAAAACGCTGCAAGTAACTCAGCGAATATAATAAAGTCAATCTTATTGAGGGACGAAGATTATCCACATTATATTTCCAATATTTTGATACTATGTGGCTCCGGAAATAACGGGGGAGACGGGTTTGCTATCGCTAGACACTTATCAGAATTAGCTGATGTTTATGTATTGCATATTGGTAACGAAGACAAAATGTCTCCGGAGACCAAACAAAATTTTGAAATTTGTAAAAAAATGGATATTCCTGTTTTAACTTTTACTGAGTTCCTAAGCTCATATACTGAAATTGACTATGATTGTATTATTGATGCAATGATTGGCATTGGCGGATCAGATAATTTAAGAGGTAATGTTCTTGATGTTTTAGATTGGGTTTCTAACTCAGAAGCACTTAAGATTGCTATAGATGCTCCGACAGGATTAAATTCCAACACAGGCAAAGCTCATGATCTATGTTTCCATGCTGACCTTACAATAACAATGTTTGCTCCAAAAATTGGTTTGCATATTCAGGAAGGAATAGATCATTGCGGTGAGGTTGTGCCTGTTTCACTTGGTTTCCCTGAAATAGAAGCTACAAATGAAGTGGATACGTTTTTACTTGAAAAATATGATCTTGAGATTTTAAACTTTAATAGCCGCAAAAAAGTTAGTTCAAAATTCGATTACGGAAGACTGATTATTATAGCTGGTTCTAAAGATATGCCTGGTGCTGCAGCTTTAAGTTCTAATGCGGCAATTAGCTCAGGTGCCGGATTTGTTCACCTTATAACACCAAATCCTCATCCTTCTATTTTACCTGAAGTTATTGTATACCAAAGAGATCTTTCCAGCTTAAATTTTAAACTTTATACTTTAGAAGATCTATTTCAAAAAGCAGATGGTATTGTAATAGGTCCCGGTTTAGGAAATGATCCAGTTACGCTGAATAATGTAAAACAGATTATTAAGCAATACAAAGACACAAAACGCCTTCTTATAGATGCAGATGCATTAAAAGCTATTATAGATATAGATGACTTGGGTGAAAACACAATCCTAACTCCTCATACAGGAGAATTCTCTGCAATAACAGGCGCAGATAGATTTGAAATAGAATCAGACTATATAGGAAAAGCAAAATATTTGGCTAACGAAACTGGCGCGGTAGTTCTTCTGAAATATTATCCTACTTGTATCACAAATGGTAAGCTGACTTATATTAACAGATGTGGCAATCCCGGATTGTCCACAGCCGGAAGTGGTGACGTATTGTCAGGTATTATTGGTGGTATTATGGTGTCACAAAATCTACCTACAACAGAAGCCGCATATCTCGGTTCTTTAATGCATGCAGTTGCAGGCGATCTGGCAAAAGATAGAATGTCAGAAATGACAATGTCAGCCAGTGATATTATTGCTTCTTTTAAAACATTGATTTCTCAGCTCGCGAGCCAAGAATAAGTATATCCAACAGTTAACTTATTTAGTTTGAGTTACTGTTTTCATTTTTTATATTTAGGATATTTCAGGCCAATGGTTATTCCCATTGTTGCTTTATGTGTAAAATCATTGGTCTGATCTCTTAGATTTAGCAAAGCAATTTTAAAATCCAATCCAAAATTTATATAATCCAAAAATTCTGTACCTATTTGAAAAGCAAGATCAAGAGACGAATTCCTCTGTTCAAATAAATAATATTTATTTCCAATATAAAGAGTTTCACCTATGATTGGTATATATTGGTACATTTCATACTCATATTCGCAAATATGGTAAGTGTAACTAAATCCTAATCCAATTCCGTAATAAACATCTGTTAGATATTTAGAAAATAAGAGGTTTACATAAAAGTTATCTATATGCTCATGATAATATAAATAATCATCTCCTCCATACCTATAAAAGTCATAACCTAGTTTAAGACTCAAAAAAGTATTTTGATTTATATAATAATCCAAATTTGGAGAAATATTTCTAAAAGAAACATTCATATTATCTTTTTTGTGATCATTGCCAAAGAAGAGGAAGTTGAATAAAGAATAAGATAAACCAAATCTTAGAGTATTTTCTGAAATAGTGGCAGTGGTATCGCTTTTTGCTTCTTCAATTTCTATATTTTGTGCAAAAGTATTGCCAAATAGAGAAAGTAATATTATGATTGTTAATAAGTATTTATAGACCTTATGCATTTGCTTTCCAAATAATAGTTATATTGATTTTCTAATTTTACCGTCTAAGTATTTGATTTGCTTGTATTTATTAAAGCTATCAAAACTTGGAAGTTTAATACCCAGGACAAGACCAAATATAGATCTTCTACTAAAATTTACTTCTTGATCTTTTAAGTTTAGTAGTCCAATGCTATATCTTAGGTCTAAATTTATAGTGCCAAAAAGCTCGGCACCAAATCTTAAACTGAAGTCCAGAGAAGAATTTTTATGATTTAAATAAAAATATTCATAATCACTATATGGCGGATCGTCCGGATATTCATATTCTTCGTAGTAATCAAAATAAGAGTATCCTAATCCTAAACCTAAATGGAAAAATTCTTTTTGAATGAAATAACTTAGATCAACATAATAGAGATGTGAATCTGAGTAATGGTAATTAGCTTCATAATAATCTGATAAGGTGGCCTCTATTAGAAAACCAAAGTTTAAGCTCAAAAAAGAGTAATTATTAAAAACGTAATCTACATTGTAAGACATATTTCCGGGAGCCCAGCAAGTCTTGCTGATTTCATCATTTCCAAAACTATAAAATCTCAATGGAGAGTAGAACACACCAAAACGCAAGCTGGGTATGTCATTGTTTATTAAAGTATCTTTAGTCTGATTAAGTGATTCGTATTGACTATAGGATACATAATTCATTCCAATGCTTAGAATGCATATTACAAAGATAAAGATTTTGATATTATGTAATTTCATATTGAATTCTTAACTATAAAAAGGGTCAAAAAATATTTTTGTTTTTCGTAAAGTATAAGTGAAATTGATTAATGTATCTTTAGTCTGAATGTAAGTCCCATGCTTGCTTTGTGTGAAAAATCTGTTTCCTGATCGCGCAAAAACAGCATGGCTACATGAGAATTAAAACCTATTTGCAGATATTTGGCAACTTCCATCCCAAAATTTACTATTAAATCTAATGAAGCACTTGGCTGATCATAATAATAATAATAATAGTATTCAGGTTCTTTGTTCGGATCATATTCGTACTTGTATTCTTTTACTTCAAATTCTCTTTTGTAATATGTATAGCTGTAGCCTAGGCCTAAGCCGATGTAAAATTTATTGAAAACTTGTGTATAAGTCAAATTTGTAAAATAATGGTTCATATACTCTGTATTGATAGTTATATTCAAGTCTAATCCATCTCCAATGAAGTAATGCTGGTATCCAAAATTGAAGCTTATATATTCATCAGCTTTAGATAGATAGTAGTCTAAACCCAAACCAAAATTTAAAATACTTACCTGATGATTGTCTTCTCTGTACTCATTGCCAAAAAACATTGTATTTAGCGGAGTATAAAAGATGGTAAAACCCAAATGGTTGATTATATTATTTGTATCAATTATGTCAGAAGACGTGGCACTCCTGTATATCAGATCATCAGTTTTTGCTTCTTGCAAATTATCACTTCTATAACTTTGATTGTTATTTTCCTGAGCATTAAGAGTAATCAACGAAAAAAATAATAGAAGAGATAGCAATAATATTTTTTTGAGTAGCATATTCTTCCCGGAAATTTATCAATATTAAAAATTCTTAGTAGCTAAAAGAAAGGCTTTAATCCAAAAACTGACCGAAATTAATAGCGAAAATGAGCCCGAAAACAGATCTGTTGCTTATGTCAATCTCTTGGTCACGCAAATTACTTAGACCTAAATCATATCTCAGATGGATATTAACAAATCTAAAGTCTACCCCTACTCTAGAAACTAAATTGATTGATGAGTTGATGTTTTTAGCAAAATCGTAGTAATGTTTATTGTTCCTAAGAGTATTATAGTCATCAATCTCGTTGTAATAATAACAGTAGCTGTAGCCTAAGCCTAAAGATGCAAATAAAAAATCATTTTTGATGCCATAACTCAGATCAGCAAAATATAAATGCGATCTTCTCTCTTGAAAATCATAATTATTTGAATTATTTAAAATGTTTGTGCCAAATAGATATCCAAAGTGTGTAGACAAAAACATATTTTTATTGATAAAATAATCCATATTATAAGTCATGTTGAATAAACTTAGAAAATTCTCTTTGTTTTTATCATACTCAAATGAAAATACTTGGAAAGGTGAATAAGCAAATCCAAATCTAAAAAATTGTTCTTTTTTAAAACTATCGACTTCCTTTTTTGATAGAGAACGATATGTAGTTTCCTGACTTAAAAGAGCTGCGGGCGTTAATAGACAAAAAAATATTAGGATTGTTAATAAGTAATGTTTTAAATTTGTTCTCATTAATTACTCAATTCATGATAAAAAAGCAAAGATAATAAAAACTTATAATAAAACAATCAAATAATAATAATTATGTATACTAAATATAAATCAGTATTTATTTTGCCGATACTTCTCTATTCCGGTGTTATTTATTACTTATCAAATCAGTCTAGGTTGCCAATGCCGGATTTGGGAATTTTTAGCTGGGATAAACTACTGCATTTCTCTGCATATTTTATCTATGGAATATTGATGCAGATTGCTGTGATAGGAGCGGCAAGTAAAAAAACTCAGAAAAATCAAATATTTATCGTAATTTTGTTAAGCTCTCTTTATGCAGTTAGCGATGAAATACATCAAAGCTTTGTGCCGGGAAGAGATGCTGATATTTTCGATGTCTTAGCTGACTTGTTTGGGGCTTTGACATCATTGTTATTATATAGTCGAATCAAACAGATAGTAGAAAGAAAATTTACATGAGCAACTTTTTTAAATTAGAAAAAACTGATACCGAAAGTAAGGCTAGATTAGGCAGATTATATACAGATCATGGCGAAATTCCTACTCCGATATTTATGCCGGTAGGAACTCAGGGATCTGTGAAGGCATTGCAACAAAGAGAACTTTACGAGTTAGACGCTAAAATTATATTGGGTAATACTTACCACTTATATTTACGCCCCGGCACTGAAATAATGGAACATTTCGGTGGCTTGCACAAATTTATGGGATGGAACAGACCAATATTGACAGATAGCGGTGGTTATCAGATATTTTCTTTGAAAGAATTAAGAAAAATCACAGAAAAAGGTGCTGAATTTCGTTCTCATATAGATGGTTCTAAACACTTTTTTTCACCTGAAAGCGTAGTAGGTATTCAGAAGTCACTAGGTTCTGATATCGTTATGGTTTTAGATGAATGCGCTCCGTATCCCGCAGAAGAGTCTTATGTAATAAAATCTATGCAGATGTCTCTTCGCTGGGCTGAAAGATGCAAAAAAGAATTTGACAGAACAGAACCTAAATACGGACACCGTCAATTCCTGTTCGGTATAGGTCAGGGTGGCATGTATGCTGATCTGAGAAAGCAATATACAACTCAAATGATAGATTTGGATTTTGATGGCTATGCAATCGGTGGACTTTCAGTTGGCGAGCCTGCTGAAATAATGTATGAACTTACTGACGTCTGCACTGATATCTTACCTCAGGATAAGCCAAGATACCTAATGGGCGTCGGTACTCCTGAAAATATATTAGAAGGGATTGAACGTGGTATTGATATGTTTGATTGCGTAATGCCCACAAGAAATGCCAGAAATGCCCAGCTTTTCACTACACGTGGAAAGATAAATATCAAAAATGCAAAATATAAGCTATCCGATGATGTGATAGATGAAAATATAGATTCTTATGCAAGCAATAATTTCTCTTTAGGCTACTTAAGACATTTATTTGTTGCTAATGAAATATTGGCTTTGCAGCTTGCTTCAATGCACAATATTGCATTTTATTTATGGCTTGTAAAAAATGCCAGAGAGCATATAGCAGCAGGTGATTTTGTGCAATGGAAGAAAGAAATGCTGGAAAAATTTAATTCAAATATGTAATATAGAGGAGAACTGTAATGGATTTCTTAAATCTACTAGCTATGGCACCTCAGGGTGGAGAACAAGGCGGCGGTAATATGGTCGGCACATTAGTAATGTTTGGTGGTGTAATTCTTATCATGTACTTCATGATGATTCGCCCGCAACAAAAACGTCAGAAAGAACATCAGGCTATGCTTAATGGTATTAAAAAAGGCGATAAAGTAGTAACTTCATCAGGTATGCATGGTAAAGTTGTAGAAGTTGATGAAAAAACCGCAGTAGTAGAAGTTGCTGAAAATGTTAAAATAAAATTTGAAAAAGTTGCTATCTCATCTAAGTCATAATTTTTTTTATTAAAGAAAAATTTTGTAACTTGATAGCGTAGTTCAAAAGAAATGACTATAAATCTTTCACCGCACAAACGGTGAAAGATTTGTTTATTATATAGGGTAGTTATAATATAACCGGGTACGGAAATGATAAATACAATAGAAGAAGCCTTGCAGGATTTAGTCTCCGGAAAAATGATTGTGGTCATGGACGATGAAGATAGAGAGAATGAAGGCGATTTGATTTGTGCGTCTGAGCTTATAACTCCGCAAACAGTTAACTTCATGTCTTCAAAGGGCAAAGGGTTGATTTGTGTTTCAATTACACCTGAGAGAGCCAAAGAGCTGGAGCTTGATGTAATGGTAAGAGATAATTCTGCTCTGCACGAAACTAAGTTCACTGTTTCTGTAGATTATGCTCATGGCACAACTACCGGCATTTCTGCAAACGACAGAGCTGCTACAATAAGAGCTATTGCAAATAAAGATACAAAACCTGGAGACTTATTAAGACCCGGGCATATCTTTCCGCTAATAGCAGTTAAAGAAGGTGTACTTCGAAGAGCAGGACACACTGAGGCTACGGTAGATCTAATGAGACTTGCCGGGCTTAAGCCAAGTGGTGTTCTTTGCGAAATTATTCGAGAAGATGGTCAAATGGCAAGAATGCCTGAATTGATCGAATTTGCAAAAGAGCATGACTTAAAAGTTATAACAGTTAAAGACTTAATTGCATATAGGCTAAAAAAAGAATCTTTGGTTGAATGTGTTGCGGAAGCAGACATGCCAACTGATCATGGACATTTCAAAATAAAAGTATATGAAAATGTAGTTGATGGCAAAGAACATGTAGCTATAGTGAAAGGTGATTTGACTGAAGAAGATAATGTTCTGGTTAGAGTTCACTCGGAATGCCTGACCGGAGATGTTTTTAGTTCACTTAGATGCGATTGTGGCTCTCAGCTTCATGCTGCACTAAGAATGATCGAAAAAGACGGTAAAGGCGTTTTATTATATATGAGACAGGAGGGCAGAGGTATTGGCTTGATCAATAAAGTCAAAGCATATGCTCTTCAGGAACAAGGCAGAGACACTGTCGAAGCAAATCTTGAATTAGGTTTTGCTGCAGATGCCAGAGATTACGGTATTGGTGCTCAGATACTAATGAATCTAGGTGTGAAAAAGATGAGATTGATTACAAATAATCCTAAAAAAAGAGTAGGCTTGGAATCTTACGGTCTAAACGTTACAGAACGTGTTCCTGTGGAGATTGAACCAAATTCTTGTAATCATCACTATTTGGAAACAAAAAAGATAAAAATGGGGCATCTGTTATCAAATTTGTAAATAACTATTAAAAATATTGAAGGGGTAAATGTTATGTCTGAAATCATTTACATGACAAAAGAAAGAGTAAGAGAAATAGAAGAAGAATTGAATGACTTGAAAGGGAGAGGAAGAAGAGAAATTGCTCAAAAAATAGCAGAAGCTCGCTCTCACGGTGATTTATCTGAAAATGCTGATTACGATGCTGCGAAAGATGAGCAAGGATTATTAGAAATGAGAATAGCTAAACTATCTCAGATTCTTTCAAAATCTCAAGTAATTAGAGCAGATGAATTTCCTGATGATAAAGTTTATATCTTGACTAGAGTTACTCTAAAAAATGTTATCACTGAAGAAGAATTTGAATATCAGCTTGTCAGTGCAGAAGAAGCGGACTTCGAACAAAATAAAATCGCGGTTACTTCTCCTTTAGGTAAATCATTAATGGGAAAAGAACTTGGCGACATAGCTGAAGTTGTTGTCCCTGCTGGAACAACTCAATACGAAGTAATAAAAATCGGCAAATAATTGCTTTTACCAACGTCCATCTTTAGGTGGACGTTTTTTATGTGTAGTAAAAGTTTTTTCTCCTCGGATTAAACCTTTTAGAATTTCATGCAATCTAAAAGGTAGATAATCGATGGAGATAAAGGTGATGCAAGATTTGGCTTTAACATACAATACAGATGCGGATATAATAAAAGATTACTGCGAAAACAGCAGTGACCGGGCTGCTACAGCTTTTGTGAGAAAATATCAAAATTTTGTATATTCCACTGCCTATAGATACTTACAGAGCCATGATGATGCTGATGATGCCGCTCAGGAAGCTTTTATCAGAGCCCTTGATAATCTACATAAGTTCAAAGCAGAATCAGGAGTAAAAACCTGGCTCTATAGGATAACTGTAAATGTTTGTCTTAATCAGCAGAGAAAGAAAAAAGTCAGATCAATATTTAAAATATTTGACGATAAAGATCCACGAGATGTTCCTCTAGAAAAACATTTACCCGATAGAGATATTCAAATCAAAGAATTTGAAGAACAGTTTCTGGATGCTCTTTCAGAATTACCTAAAAAACAAAGAGAAACATTTGCCCTTAGATATTTTGATGAAATGAGTTATGAAGAAATTTCAAACTTACTTGGCACGAGTATTGGAGGATTAAAAGCAAACTATCACCAGGCAGTAAAAAAATTATCTGTTATCTTCGCTAAGGAGGATGCATAAATGACTAGTCAAGATTTATATAAAAAACTTCAGGAAATGTTGCCGGATTTTGTTTTCGGAGATTTGAATACAGATGATCATGAGTTCTTTTTATCTCATTATAAAGAATTTCCTGATTTAATCGAAGAAGTTGATCAAGCAACAGCTGTTTTTGATAAACTAGATAAATTAGAAGTAAAAAAAGTTGTTTCTGACAGAACTAGAAATTTATCTGTTAAAGTCAATCAGAGACGCAGAGGACAAATGACAGAAAGGCAAAGACGTACTAGTTTTTTTGCAAAATTTATTGCTCCTTCAGTTTCTTTAGCATTAGTTGCGATTCTAATGTTTACAGATGTAGGTAAAGACATGTTTTTAAAAGATTCTCATACTTCGGTTGAACCAAAAGTAGAAGTTGCTGCAGAGAAGCCTTTAGAATTTGTTAAATATGCTGATTTACTTGCTATTTCTGATAATGGTGACATGGAAAGTGTATATGAAGCGGTAACAGGTAATGAAACAATTGTGGAATCAGAATATGCCTCTCTATCTGATTATATAGAAGAGAGTATTGAAGAAGCAATTGCAGCTACAAAGACTAATGTATTACTTAATTCTGTTGGAAATTATACATCAATTCAAGATGATTTATCTATGCTTAGTGAAGATGATTTTCAATCTATAATAGAGGACCTTGAAAATGAAATTGATTTTTAAAATAATCCCGGTTTTACTGCTGCTTGTTTTATTTACTGACTTGAATTTATATGCACAAGATGTAGCTTTAAATTCAAAAGAAAGATTTATGCAGCTAAAGAAAATAAAATTGCTCGAAACTTTAGACATGAATGAGCAGACTGCTAATGCTTTCCTTTTTAAATTTACTAAAATGGAAAAAGATTTAGCTCAAGTTCGTGATGAAATAGATGACTTGAACAATAATTTGAAAAAATTAGTTCAACAGAATGCAGATGATAAAACTTTAGAAGAAGCACTTGAAAAAATTGATTCTAAGATGAAGGAAATGTTTAATATCAGAAAAACATTTATGGAAGATGCAAAAAAATTGCTAGATACTAAACAATATGCAAAATTCATCTTGTTTGAATTCTCTTTCGAAAAGCAAGTACATAGACTTCTTATGAAAAAGCATAGAGGTGGAAGAAGAGGAGGCAATGATGATAGGCCACGTGGTTGGGAAGACTAAAAATATAATATCTAAAAAAAGAGCTATTCAAAATATTTTGATAGCTCTTTTTCGTTATTAGTATACCAAAGGAACATTATCTCGCATTGTAACTGTAGATGGGTAAGTCCTGAAGAATTTATACTTACCATTTTCAATTTCAATCGCAGCTGTAATTCTCTGAGTTGAAGTTTCGCCTTTATAAACAAGTGTACCTTTATAAATCCACTTACCTTTAGACTTTTCAGAAATAAAAATACCTGAGAGTGGTTCAAGAGAAACAAGTTTTCCGTATTTTTCTCTATTTAATTTCTGCGACTTGACATATTCTTCGAAGTCAAATTTAGATTGATATGATTCTGATAAATAAGATTTATAAGCAGATTCATAGTCACCTTGATTTAAACATTTTGCATAAGGCGCAAATAAATCTTCTACAAGTTGTGGAGTTGTGTTATTTTGCAGATCTTTTGTCTGCAAATAGCCGATAAAACCCATAATACCGGTAACAAGTACAACCCCTGTAATTAAAAGTATATCGTGTAAACGTGATTTTGTCATATTTATTCCATATAGATTAAATGTACATGACTAAGATAAAAATAATTGTATTTCTTGCGTATTATTAGCCAAATTGTAAAGAAAGAAGATTGTAAATCTTTGGCAACACAAAACAATAAACTTTAAGGGTATAACGGGTTAATGTCACTTCAAGTGTAGTTGAATTACTAGTTGCATAAAAATTAAAACGTGGTAATAGGGCGAAAAATATACAAAAAGTGTTAAAATATCACCAATAGGGTTATTATTTATTCCATTTGATTGGTAAATTTGCAGTCAAACATAGAAACATCGATAGGAAATATATTCCTTTTTAAATACAATTTCTCTTGAGGAGAGGAAATGGCAATACAAGATAAGATTAAAGAATTGATGGAGATGCGTGAGAAAGCGCGTCTTGGTGGTGGGGTTAAAAGAATTGAATCTCAACACAAAAAGGGCAAATATACTGCTCGCGAAAGAATTGACATGCTTTTAGATGAAGGTTCTTTCGAAGAATTTGACATGTTCGTAAGTCATCGTACAGTAGACTTCGGTTTGGACAAAGAAAGTTATTTGTCTGACGGTGTAGTTACTGGTTACGGTACTATCGACGGTCGCTTAGTGTATTTATTTTCTCAGGACTTTACAGTTTTTGGTGGTTCACTTTCTGAAATGTTCGCACAAAAAATCTGTAAAGTTATGGATCAAGCTTTAAAAGTTGGTGCTCCAATTATCGGTATTAACGATAGTGGTGGTGCTCGTATCCAGGAAGGTGTAAAATCTCTGGGCGGTTATGCTGATATTTTCCAAAGAAACATTAATGCATCAGGTGTTGTACCTCAAATTTCTGCAATTTTTGGTCCATGTGCCGGTGGTGCTGTTTACTCTCCTGCATTAACTGACTTTATCATCATGACAAAAGACACATCTTATATGTTTGTGACTGGTCCAAAAGTAGTAAAAACTGTTACAAATGAAACAGTTACTTCTGATGAACTTGGTGGTGCTATGGTTCACGCAACTAAATCAGGTGTTACTCACTTCGTAGCAGAAAACGAAGATGAAGGTTTATTGTTAGTAAGAAAATTATTGTCTTACTTACCTTCTAATAACTTAGAAGAACCACCTGCTGTAGTTTGTGATGATCCGATTGATAGATTGGATGACGAATTGAATGAAATCGTACCTGAAAATCCTAACAAACCTTACAACGTAAAAGATATTATCCATTCTATCGCAGATAATGGTGAATTCTTAGAAGTTCATAGACACTATGCACAAAATATTGTTATTGGTTTTGCTAGATTTAATGGTATGGCTGCAGGTATCGTAGCTAATCAGCCTAACTATTTGGCCGGTGTGCTAGATATTAATGCTTCAAGAAAAGCTGCTCGTTTTGTACGTTTCTGTGATGCATTTAATATCCCTATCGTTACTTTAGTAGACGTTCCCGGTTTCTTACCTGGTACTGCTCAGGAATATGGTGGAATTATCCTTCATGGTGCAAAACTTCTATTTGCTTATGGCGAAGCTACAGTACCAAAAATCACTTGTATCTTGCGTAAAGCTTATGGTGGTGCTTATGATGTGATGAGCTCTAAACACCTTCGTGGTGACATCAACTATGCATGGCCAAATTCAGAAATCGCTGTTATGGGGCCTAAAGGAGCTATTGAAGTACTTCTTTCTCGTGAATTAAGCGCAATTAACGATGAAACTGAAAAAGTGAAATTAATCATGAAAAAAGAAGAAGAGTACAAACAGAAGTTTGCTAATCCTTATGTTGCTGCAAAATATGGTTATATCGATGATGTTATCGAACCAAGAAACACTCGTTTCCGTATTATCAGAGCTATGCAAATGCTTGCAACTAAAAAGGATCTTAATTTACCTCGTAAACATTCAAACTTACCGTTATAATAAAAATTGGGATAAAAAATGTTTGAATCATTAGTTCAGAACAGTATTATAAAATTTCTTATTGCAGGTGCTTCACAAGCTTCTGAGATGGGTGAAGTAAGTTTTAATCTTGATGCTGCTACAACTGACCAGGCAATGTCAGTTACATTTGTTGGTTACCTTGTAGTGTTTGTAGCTTTGATAGTGCTGTTTGCTAGTATTACATTATTAACTAATGTATTAATGAGCAACCAGAAGAAAAAAATGGAAGCTACAGGTAAGCCAACTGCAAAAAGAGAAGACATTGAAATGACAGGTGATGTAAATGCTGCTATCGCTTTAGCATTGCACATGCATTTTGATGAAGCACACGATTTCGAAAGCACTGTATTGACTATCGAAAAAGTGAAAAAACGTTACTCCCCATGGAGTTCTAAAATTTATTCAATGACTAGAAATCCTCGTCAAAATTAATCAGGAACATAAGATGAAGCAGTATAAATTTACAATCCGTGGTAATAACTACGATGTTGAAATTCAAAATATCGAAGATGATATTGCTACTCTCGAGGTAAATGGTACTACTTATGAAGTAACTATTCACAGAGAGAAAAAAGTTTCAAAAACTCCTAAATTGGTTAGATCTCAAGCTACTCCTAACAACAGCTCTACTGCAAGAACAAGCAATCCTAGCGGTGCAAAAGGTACAGGACAGCTTAAAGCTCCATTACCGGGTCTAATTATGGCTCTTAAAGTTAAAGAAGGCGATACTGTTGAAGCTGGACAAACTGTAATGATTATGGAAGCCATGAAAATGGAAAATGAAATCAAAGCTGACAGAGCAGGTAAAGTAACTTCTATTAAAGTAAGTATAGAGCAGTCAGTTCTTGAAGGTGATGTTCTAATGGAAATCGGGGGCTAATTTAACATGGAAGGTTTAATGCAATTCTGGGAGTTTTCCGGTTTTTATAACATGACTCTTGGACACGTTGTAATGATTGTAGTCGGGCTAATCTTTATTACATTAGCTATTGTAAAAGACTATGAACCATTACTTCTTGTTCCTATCGGGTTTGGTATATTAATCGGTAATATTCCTTTTGTAGAAAATATAGGCTTACAATTAGGTATATATGAAAGTGGTAGTGTTCTTAACTACCTTTATATGGGGGTTACCAAAGGTATTTATCCTCCTTTAATATTCTTAGGAATAGGGGCGATGACAGATTTTTCTGCCTTGCTCTCCAATCCTAAACTAATGTTACTGGGTGCAGCAGCTCAGGTTGGTATTTTCCTTACTTTCTTGGCTGCATTAGTTTTAGGATTTTCTGTAGATGAAGCAGCAGCAATCGGTATTATCGGTGGTGCTGATGGTCCTACAGCAATCTTTATTTCTTCTAAACTTGCACCACACTTAATTGGTTCTATTGCAATTGCTGCATATTCTTATATGGCTCTTGTACCGGTTATCCAACCGCCAATTATTAAACTTCTTTGCTCTAAAGAAGAAAGAAAAATCAAAATGAAACCTCCTCGCGCGGTTTCTAAAGTTGAAAAAATTATCTTCCCAATCTTTGGTATGGTTTTAACAACATTTATCTCTCCTGGTGCTTTACCGCTACTAGGTATGTTGTTCTTCGGTAACTTGCTTAAAGAATCAGGTGTAACTAAACGTTTGGCTGATACTGCCAGCAAACCATTGATTGATACAGTAACGATCTTGCTGGGTGTGACTGTGGGTGCTTCAACTCAAGCAACTACTTTCTTGACTCCTCAATCTATTTTGATCTTCGTACTAGGTGCGGTATCATTTATGATTGCAACAGCTGGTGGTCTTATCTTTGCAAAAATTATGAATTTATTCTTGAAAGATGGAAACAAGCTGAACCCAATGATTGGTGCTGCAGGTGTATCTGCTGTGCCTGATAGTGCACGTGTAGTTCATTCTATGGGACAGGAAGAAGATTCTTCTAACTACTTATTGATGCATGCAATGGCTCCAAACGTAGCCGGTGTAATCGGTTCTGCAGTAGCTGCAGGTATCTTGCTTAGCTTCTTGCTAGGAGCATAATATCGATATTTAGTTTGATATAAATCACAACTCTAAACGGGCTATCTAATTCAAATATTAGGTAGCCTGTTTTTTTTCATATTTAGCTTCCCTGATTTAATAAGTTTCAAGTACATTCTTTTTAGCTTCAAATAAAACTGAACTAACTTTTTCTTTTGTATCTCGTAAAATAAAATACATTTACAATTTTGTTCTAAGATATTAGTTGTTAAACAACATAAATTATTACTTAGAGGAAAAGATGTTCGATGCTTTGAGAAGAATCAAGTCTGAGATTTATGATAAATGTGGTTGGGTTTTATCTGATTATAAAGAAGAACCAGGAAGTCATGAATACGAAGCATGCAAATTCCAACTTAATAGTTATCAAGTAATGTCCAGAACTTCCAAAATAACTCCCAAAAAAACTGGTCAATTTGTAACATGCTGGAAAAGAATAAATAATAACATTGAACCAATCAACGAATCAGATATAATAGACTTTATCGCTATAAATGTAATAACTGAATCTAAAATGGGGCAGTTTGTTTTTCCTAAATCTGTATTGATTGAAAAAGGAATAATTTCAACCAACGATAAATTGGGTAAACTTGCTCTAAGAGTGTATCCTTCGTGGGATAATCCAGGCAATAAAAATGCAGAGAAAAGTCAGCTTTGGCAGTTAAAATATTTCTATGAATTAGATAATTTGTTAGATCTTAATAAAGTAATTGCATTGTATAACTCTAAATAGAGAAGAAATATATGAAAAAAATAGAGAAAATATCAGCGGATCGTAATTATACTTCGGTCAATATAGGGAACATAGATGATATAAAAAATTATTCTATGATTCATCCGAAACTTGGAACTGAGATTAAAGGTAAAGTGTTTTTAAAAGAGCAGACTGGTGCTACCGGAACTGAAATTTCTTTTAATTCAATCCCGCCTCATTCAGAACTGGGATATTTTCACATTCACTATAAAGATGAAGAAACTTATATTATTCTAAAAGGCTCAGGCTTATACCAAGTAGATGAGAATTGCTTTCCTATTAAGGAAGGTAGTATAATAAGAGTTGCTCCTAATGGTGTAAGATCACTGAAAAACACTTCTGATGAAAATATGGTTTATATGTGTATCCAGTCAAAGGAAAATTCTTTGGAAGAATACTCAACAGAGGATGGGAAACGAATTGATTATCCTTCAAAATTGAATGATTACTAGATATTTTAGGTAAATCAAAAAAAGGTATTCTAGAATATTAGAATACCTTTTATTAGATTATTTTTTGATTGTAGGTTTAATAAGTAAGCCTATTGAGAAGTTCCCATTTTAACTTTGTTTCTGCTATTTCTCGTATTTTCTTACCTTTATAGTCATACTCTACATTAGTAATAAAATCACCGTTAACAAATTCAATAACACCAGCAGGAGTAAAGTCAATGTCTAATATACCATTACCTTTAGCATCCTTTATTTGGACTGGTTCTTTAATATCATAAAGCATAGCTGTATTTGAAATTGCTTTAAGTGAATCCATACTACCTTTTAAAATATATCTAGATGGCTTAATATCATCAATAGTGGCTTTAACTGTATCCTGAAAATAAACTCTATTTAAATCTAATGAGACTAGCTTCTTCCAAACAGAATCTCTTGTAATCTTTCCCTGCGGAAAATAATTTTTTGTTACATCAGAAAGAAATATTAGATGTGCAAAAGAATAGGCGTTTTGCCAAATTTGTTTTTTCACAGGATCTTTAACACCAAATACATCATGGTCGAGCATTTTTATTGCATCTTGCAAACTCCTACCGGTTATTTTTGATACTTCCCCGTAAGGCGAATAAGTCAACTTATATTTCTGGCTGATAGTAGGGCCAATCATCAAGTAATCTTGAAAGCTAAGCGGGGAAGGTGTCATATCCATAGTATTGAATACTTTAGTTACCTTGCCGTCAGTAAATTTATAATTTATTGAATCTATTGATACATCTACATCCTGAAACCCATCTTGAGGATTTGCCGGGGGATATAAAGATATATGGTAAGTAACATCTCTGTTATATTCTAAAGTGTCACCTTCGGCAAGCACTCTTTTCACTTTGGTATTTTCTGTAAACTTATACAGATGAATTACGTTAACCCTGAATTTTGGCTTTAAAATGTAATAAATATCTTCTTTAGCGTAAATAAATCCAACTAAGCAAAGTATAAATACCAGAACTAAAGTAGAAAACCTTTTCATCATTAATCTCCTTCTGATTGTTTATTAGAAAATAAAGCCCAAGCTGCTAATGTCATACCGTCCCAAATTTCGTTTCTGGAAATAAGTTCTATTATTTCTTTTCCAGTGAGTTCAATTAATTCAATTTCTTCAGATTCTTCAGGCTTAGAGCCCAAAAGAGTCAAGTCTTTTGCTGCAAAAATACTGCAAATTTCGTTTGTTACACCATTAAAAGGGTTAAATTCACCAATTTTTTTGATATATCCTGCTGAATAACCTGTTTCTTCCAGCAATTCTTCTTTTGCATTATCTATTGGAGTCAGTCCTTGCTTAATTCCGCCACCGGGAAATTCTATGCTAAACCGTTGATTGAGGTATCTGTATTGACGTGTTAAAATAAACGTATTAGAAGAGCTAAGAGGTACTACCATTGTAGCACCTCTAGATTTTACATAATGATAATCACCCTCATTACCTGAGGGCAAAATGTATTTTTCAAAATAGTAATCCCAATAAGGATTACTAAATAAAATTTTACTACTTACTGTCTTATACTTTTCAGTCATTTTTTAGGATTAATCATTTAATTCAGACAATTCAGATTGTGGAAAGAAAAAGCCTGTTTCAATCAAAGCATTTTCATCAGAATCTGAGCCATGTACGGCATTTTCTTCTTTATTTTTTCCAAATAGGTTTCTGATTGTTCCTTCAGCAGCTTCAGCAGGGTCAGTAGCACCAATCAATTTTCGGTAATCTTCAACTGCATTTTCTTTTTGTAAAGAAAGAGCTACAATCGGACCGCGAGTCATAAATTTTACTAAATCATTGAAGAACGGCCTTTCTTTGTGCACAGCATAAAAGTATTTCGCTTGTTTTTCAGTTAGTTTTACCATTTTCATGGCTCTGATTTTAAAACCGGCTTCAGTATATTTTGTAATAATTTGTCCTATATTATTCGCTGCAACCGCATCAGGTTTAATCATTGCTAAAGTAATGTTTCCCATTGGAACTCCAATATATAAAATAACACTTAAAATTGAAAAAGTCTCACTTGTGTGAGCAATTAATATGAAATTGACTTTTCATAGAAAAAAATATTTTCCTATAAGATAAAAAAAATAGCATTCTACTTTTAGTAAAATGCTATTTAAGTCTTTAATCTAATAGTTATTTAGATTTTTTAGCCATAGCTTTTTTTACTGTAATACCCAATTCAGCAGGAGACTCAACTACATGAATGCCTGCTTCTTTCAGAGCTTTCATTTTGTCGTCTGCTGTACCTTTTCCGCCTGCAATAATTGCACCTGCGTGTCCCATTCTTCTGCCCGGAGGCGCTGTTCTTCCTGCGATGAAACCAATTACGGGTTTATCTACATATTTTTTAACATATTCAGCAGCAGTTTCTTCAGCATTGCCACCAATTTCACCAATCATTAAAATAGCTTTTGTTTCAGGATCTTTGTTAAAGAGCTTTATTGCATCAATAAATTGAGTCCCAATAATAGGATCACCACCAATACCGATGCAAGTAGACTGACCAATACCTAAATCAGTAAGCTGTTTTACTGCTTCGTAAGTCAAAGTACCACTTCTTGAAACTACACCTACATTTCCTGGTTTATGGATAAATCCAGGCATAATACCAATTTTTGCTTCACCTGGAGTGATAACACCAGGGCAATTAGGGCCAACAAGTACAGACTTAGAGTCTTTTAAAGCTGCGTTGACTGTTATCATATCTTTAGTAGGAACACCTTCTGTAATGGTAATAATGAGCTTAATTTCTGCATCTATCGCTTCCAAAATTGCATCGGCGGCAAATGGAGGTGGCACAAAAATTACACTAGCAGTCGCTTTAGTAGCCTTTACAGCATCTTTAACGGTATTGAACACAGGGACTGGTGTGATAAATTTTGCTTCGCCTTTACCTTCGTAAGCTAAACCGCCTTTTCCTGGTGTTACACCGCCAACTACCTGAGTTCCATATTCTAACATCTGAGATGTATGGAAAGTACCTTCAGAGCCGGTAATTCCCTGTACAATAACTTTAGTTTTCTTGTTTAAGAGTACACTCATAAAACTTCCTATCTATTTAAAATAATTATAAGCAAAATGTTTATCATTGACACTTTATAAAAGTATTAGGTGTGAAAATATTTTTAACACCTAAAAAAATTCTTACATCTATTTCTAATAGCCATATTTTCAAATATTTGGATGTTTTTTCCGTATTTTTACTTGGAATGTTATGGATAATTGACAGAAAGGATGATAAAATGGACGTAACTGTAAATAATACGCTTAAAAGATTGGAAGATATTGAGCTTGAGATCAAAGAGCTTAATGCTAAAAAACAAGTGCTCAAAGAAAAATGGGAAAGCGAAAAGCTGGTTATTCAGGAAATAAGAGCAATTAAAAAAAGAATTGAACAGACAAAATCGGATGCCGATAATTATGAAAAAATAGGTGATTTAGGCAAAGTTGCCGAACTTAGGTACGGTACAATTCACCAGCTAGAATCTAAACTTGAAAGTGCTAATGAAAGACTTAATCATTTGCAGCAGTCAGGCAAATTACTAAAGGAAGAAATTGAAACTGAAGATATTGCTGAAATTGTTTCTAAATGGACAGGGATTCCTGTATCGAAAATGATGGAAACAGAAATCTCTAAGCTGCTTCACATGGAAGATAATCTTCATGACAGAGTTGTTGGTCAGGAAGAAGCTGTAACTGTTGTATCTAATGCTTTAAGACGCTCCAGAGCCGGTTTGGCAGATGAAAACAGACCAATAGGATCTTTTATTTTCCTAGGAACAACAGGCGTCGGTAAAACAGAAATGGCAAGAGCTTTGGCTGAGTTTTTATTCGATGACGAAGCCTCTATGATTCGAATAGATATGAGTGAATATATGGAAAAACACTCCGTATCTCGTTTAATCGGAGCGCCTCCGGGATATGTTGGGTATGATGAAGGCGGTCAACTGACAGAAGCTGTACGAAGAAGACCATACTCAGTATTATTGTTAGACGAAATTGAAAAAGCTCATCCGGATGTTTTTAATGTCCTGCTTCAAGTTTTGGATGACGGTAGATTGACAGATGGAAAAGGTCGCTTAGTCAATTTCAAAAATACAATTATAATCATGTCCTCTAATATTGGTACTGAGATAATTCAAGACAAATTTAGCATTTTAGAGACAGAAAGCAGAGATAAAGTATTTGATAATCTAAAACAACAAATACTTGCTTTGCTAAAAACTAAAATGCGACCTGAATTTCTAAATAGGGTAGATGATATAGTAATCTTTAAGCCTTTGAGTAAAGAAGAAATTAAAGATGTCGCAGTTTTAAACTTGAGAAGACTTGAGAAGAAACTTTCAGAAAAACAGATAAAAATGGAATTAAGTGAAAATGCTATGTCTAAGCTTATTGATTTAGGATATGACATCAATTACGGCGCTAGACCTTTGAAAAGAACAATTCAGAAATATATAGCCGATCCATTGGCTTTTAAGCTTCTGGGAGCAGAATTTTCTACAGGTGACAACATTTTTGTCGATTTAGACAATAATGGACAGTTTATTTTCACAAAAAATGTGCATTTATAACTTATTATTATTATTTTAAGGAAACTATGCATAACAGGAGTGTTTATGTTGTTTTCCAAAACAAAGAAAAAAATATTAGCCGTTTTGACTTTAGTAGCTTTGAGTGCCTGCTCATCAATTGATACTTTTGAAGTGTCAGATTTTAAAGGTCATTCTGAAGTGCTCAAAGGCGAAGAAGCTTTGATAGATTGGGATCTGAATGGTTGCGATTCTGTAACCATTCAGGGTATTCCCGGTAGTTATAAGTCTAACGATAATTTTTATTTAACTGCAAATATTGATAGAGTTTTGAAATTTAATGCTCACAGAAATGATACTATTCATACTCTTGATTGGAGCATTCACGTTATTGATGGGAGTGAAGAAGTAAAGACTGTCACATCAGAAAAACTGGAAGTAGAAAAGTCTCGCATAAAAGAAAATTATGAAAAAGGTAAACCCCTTGAAATGAGTGAAACAGGAGAAGCTCATACTGAGGATTTCAGTATTTTACCTTCGTTCTACGAGACAAATTATTTTTCCGGAATTCTGAAATATAACGGAAAGACTAAACCAAATACATTTAGAATAATCGGGATTGATTATTCTAAGGGTTATGAAAATATAGAAGTAAAAGGTATTTTATTAGATGAGTTTGGTAACTTCCTTTCAGATTATTATAAACAAAAAAATTCACCTACTTCTATTCTTCAATATTGCAAAACTGGAATAGCTGGTGATTTGCTAAAGAAACCTATTGAGATACACCATGGAGAAAATACTCCACTTCATTTTTCTTTAGCGATAGAAAACTCAGCTGCAGCCTGGAAAAACTCAGAATTTGTGCCAAATCTTTCTGAATTTATACAGAGATTAGATAATAACGATATATTCTCTTTTTATACTTTCAATCAAAATATAACAGAGAAGATTGTAGATCAAAATAAACTGCAAGCTGTGAAATCTTTTGAAAATATTCATATCGATGCTTCAAACGGTTTTAACTCTTTCAATAAAACTGCTTATAAAAGCGTTAAGAACTTAGTTGATTCTAAAGCAGATAAACAATGTCTGGTACTGATAACTTATTCACCTGATAACTCTTCGATTATATACGAAACTGAAGATGCAGTAAGTCTTGCAAAGGAAAATAACATACCGGTGTATGTTATTTCAGTAGGTAATGCCATAGAGTCATTTAGTTTGAAATACTTAAGCTATGCGACGGGTGGTAATTATTATCAGCTTTCGTATAATAATATTGATGATATAACCAATATTTTGACTGAGATTGCTTATTCTCAAAAACACTTCTTTAAATACAAATTGCCTGATAATTTATTTGTAAATCCTAATTGCAATAATGTAAAAACTGAGATTGCTTTGCAGACTGAATCCGGAAATTTAACTGATGTGTTTAAAGTGATTAATGAGCAAGAACCGCAGTATCCAAAATATCAGGCTTTAGCAGCATTTTTTAAACAAGATACTGTAATCCATGATGATTTCTTTGAAAATATCGAGATTTTAGCAACTGCTCTTAAAGACAATAAAGAAATGACTGTTGAACTTATTGGTCATTCATCCATAGAAGGTAATGAAGAGCAAAATATATATTTTTCACGTGCAAGAGCTCAGGCAGTTAGAAAAATGCTTTTAGATAAAGGAGTTGCTCCAGGTCAGATAAGAATCAGGTGGGAGGGAAGCAATAGCCCGATTTTTTACTTGCAACAAGCTCCTTGGCAGCAATATTACAACAGAAGAGTAGAAGTTCGTTGGTTAGATCCTGAACTACTTCCTTATGAAATAATTGCTCAAACATCTGACAGTGAAACAGAAGCTCTAATCAATGTAGAGAAATGGGAATTTCACGGTTATAATGCATATTATGAAAGATATTTAGATAATCATTCACCTGTTTATCGAGTTAAAATATGGGGGTATCCTACACTCGAAGAAGCAGAAGCAAATGCAAATAAAATTCAAACTATTTATAACACTAAATGCGTAGTACAGTAATATGAAAAATTTTAGACTACTATTAATTTTTGTGCTTTCAGTATTTGTAATATCTGCGTGTTCTGATGATGACTCAGGTCCTGCAGAACCTACTGTTAGTGAATACCTCGATAGAACTGAGGCAAAAGCAGCTTTTGAATACTTGAATAAAGTAAGAGTTAATCCGGGCGCTTATAGCTCTTCAATTGGAGTAGATCTCTCTATGGTTGAAGCCAGGAATGTTTTGACATGGAATAACACTCTGCAGAAAGTGGCAGAAGCAAAGGCTTTGGATATGGTTGAACGAAATTATTTTGCTCATGTTGATCCTGATGGATTTGGTATAAATTATCATATGAATAAAGCAGGATATCCTATGCGTCCTGAGTGGACTACAGATCCTAAAGTAAATAATTTTGAATCTCTTGCTGCAAACAGCAAAGATAACTTTTCAGGTACAAAATTTGTAGATCAACTTATTATTGATGATGGAGTTCCTTCGTTAGGCCATAGAAAACACTTATTAGGTATGGATTCCTGGAGTGGTTCTTTCACAGAATGTGGAGTAGCAATCGCAAGAAAAGAGGGAACAGATTATGAGAATTATATGGTTTATATTATTGCTAAGCCTGGAACAAACGGTTTTATGGTGATGGCAAAGCCGGTTGTGATTCCTTAAGCTAGCTAAAAGTATTAACTTGAATAAAAGGGGAGAATTTATCTCCCCTTTTTTTATACATTGCTATGGATTAGTGATAATATAATCCTACTAAGAGGATAAAAAAAGACGGTTAAAAACCGTCTTTAAAAGTGGGATCTACTGGATTTGAACCGGCGACCTCTACCATGTCAAGGTAGCGCTCTAAACCAACTGAGCTAAGACCCCATAAAAAGGGAAGAGAATATCTTCCCAAAATTCAATATTTTTAGTCCATCAATTCTTTTTCTTTTTTAGCAAGAACATCATCGATTTTCTTGATAAAATCATCAGTAGATTTTTGAACTTCAGTTTCACCGCGTTTTCTGTCATCTTCAGTGATTTCTTTAGCTTTTTCAGATTTTTTCAAATCATCCATAGATTCACGTCTGATATTACGAATAGCAACTTTACCATCTTCAGCATATTTTTTACATACTTTAACGTATTCTTTACGGCGTTCTTCAGTTAATGGAGGAACAGGAATACGGATGATATTACCGTCGTTTTGAGGATTAAATCCTAAATCAGCGGCTAAGATAGCTTTTTCGATATCAGTAATTTGACCACGATCAAATGGTTGAATAACTATAGTACGAGCATCCGGAGTAGAGATTGTAGCTGCTTGAGATAATGGAGCTTGAGAGCCATAGTAGTCGATTTTAAGACCGTCTACTAAAGAAGCAGAAGCTCTACCTGTACGTACTTTAGAAATTTGAGATGATGTAAACTCAAGAGACTTAGACATTTGGTCTTTAGTCTTATTATAAATAGTTTGCAATGGCATCACTAATCCTGTTGATTATTATTAACAGTTGTACCTATATCTTCACCCATGATAAGACGTTTAAAGTTGCCTTTATCATTGATATTGAAAACCTTTATAGGCAGTTGGTTTTCATTGCAAAGAGTAATAGCAGTTTGATCCATTACTCTAAGGTTTTGAGTGATCACTTCTCTGTAAGAGATAGTATCAAATTTTTTCGCGTTAGGATTTTTCTCAGGGTCAGAGTCATAAACTCCGTCAACTTTCGTACCTTTGATAATCACTTCAGCTTCAATTTCGATTGCTCTCAAAACAGCAGCAGTGTCAGTAGTGAAATAAGGGTTACCGGTTCCGGCACCAAAAAGAACTACTCTGTCTTTTTCAAGATGTCGAATAGCTCTTCTGCGAATCATAGGCTCGGCAATTTGTTCCATTTTGATTGCAGTTTGCAATCTGGTAGGGACATTAATTGCTTCTAAGGCATTTTGGAAAGCAATACAGTTAATTACAGTAGCCAGCATGCCCATATGATCACCGGAAACTTTGTGTATACCGTGAGCAGCGGCTTGAATACCTCTGAAAATATTCCCACCGCCGATCACTATACCTATTTGTACACCTAAATTGTGAACTTCAGCGATTTCAGCTGCAAAAGTTTGCAATGTAACCGGATCAATACCAAATTGGTTGTCGCCCATTAGAGCTTCACCACTTAATTTAAGAAGTACTCTTTTTATTTTAGGTGTATCCATTTTATATCTTCTATTATTATTATCAAAAAACTATTAGCCACCGATAGCTACGCGAACAAATCTTTTAACATTGATGTCTTTGCCAGCAAGCTTAGCAATGTCAGCAACAACGTCTTTAACTTTTTTCTTAGGATCTTTAACAAAAGCCATTTCTACTAAGCAGTTTTCTTCGTAGAATTTGTTCATTTTACCTTCTGCGATACGTTGAGCGATTTCAGCAGGTTTACCGGACTCAATAGCATTTTGAGTGTAAATTTCTTTTTCTTTAGCCATAGTTTCGTCGTCAACTTCACTATTGTGGCTAAATCTTGGGTTCATTGCAGCAACTTGCATAGCGATATCTTTAACTAACGCTTTAGCATCATCATTCAAGCCATCAGCAGTCATGTCAACCATAACACCTAATTTAGCGCCACCGTGGATGTAAGTGCCAATATAACCTTCAGATTCGACAATTTGCAAGTCAGCAATTTCAATTTTTTCAGAGAATTTAGCTAAAATATCTTTGTGCAAATCTTCAATCAAAGTACCGTCAACGCTAACTTTCATAAGTTCTTCAGCGTTAGCAGGTTTGTTTGCCAAAGCAGCATCAGCAACAGTGTTTGCAAATTCAACGAAGTCTTTGTTCATAGCAACAAAGTCAGTTTCACAGCTAACTAAAACCATTGCAGCAGTTTTGAAGTCGTCAGAAGTTTTAGTGCAAACAACGCCTTCAGATGCAGTTCTATCAGCTCTTTTTGCAGCAGCAGCAGCACCTTTTTTACGAAGATACTCAATAGCAGTTTGCATATCACCATCAGATTCAACTAAAGCTTTTTTACAGTCTGCCATGCCGGCGCCTGTTTTATCTCTAAGTTCTTTAACAGCTTGAGGAGTGATTTTAGACATTTTAAAATCTCTATATATTATTTACAAAATTGATTATTTAGGAAAGTTAAAAAATCTGCAAACAAGAAAACTTATTTGCAGATTTTTTATTCAGTCTTAGTCTTCTTTTTGTTCAGCAGCTTGAGGTTCTGCAGATTTATTTTCGCCTTGAGCAGGTTTGCGACCTCTCATGCGAGATTTAACTTTAGGACCGTCATTGCCTTTTCCGCCATTTTCTTTATTCATTTGCTCACTTTGAGCAGCGAGTTCAGCCTGGCGTACTTTAGCTATTTCAGAGCCTTCTTTGATAGCGTCAGCCAAAATTGAAGAAATGAGTTCAATAGTTTTTACTGAATCATCATTTGCCGGAATAGGATAATCCACTTCTTCTGGATCAGTATTAGTATCAACTATAGCGAAAACAGGGATACCTAAGATTTTTGCTTCTTTGATTGCAAGGTGTTCTTTTTTGATATCAACAACAAAAATAGCACCAGGTAATCTAGTCATATCTTCGATACCACCAAAAACTTTGCGTAGTCTGTCTCTTTCACGTCCAAGTAGTAATCTTTCTTTTTTAGTTACTTTTTCAAACGTACCATCTACTTCCATTTTGTCAATAGCAGTAAGACGTTTGATAGATTTGCGGATAGTTTGGAAGTTAGTTAACATACCACCCAACCAACGTTCGCATACGTAGTTGATATTAATATCTCTTGATACTTCTTCAATTATGCCTTTAGCTTGTACTTTAGTACCAACAAACATAATTGTTTTGCCTTTACGAGCAATATCATTCATTGCTTCGCGAGCGTAATTCACAAGAATTTGAGTCTTACGAAGATCAATGATGTGGATGTTGTTTCTTTCAGTAAAGATGAATGGTTCCATCTTTGGATTCCAACGACGAGTCAAGTGCCCAAAATGAGCACCTGCTTGTAGCAGTTGTTCTATTTCTACATAATTTTTCATTATATTCTCCTAATTTAAAAAGTGTTTAGCTTCTGCCTTGGTCAGCTTGCCCGTCGAACATCCATATCCGCAGATAAATGCAACACCGGGGCAATCGCAAAGCATGATCTGTAACATATAATAAGATTAACGTTTTGAGAATTGGAAACGTTTACGTGCTTTTTTCTGGCCGTATTTTTTACGTTCCACCATTCTAGGGTCACGAGTTAGCATGCCTGCTTGGCGTAGTTTTGGACGAAGCTCTTCGTCTGAAATTACTAAACAGCGAGCGATGCCTAACTGGATTGCTCCGGTTTGACCACTTTTACCACCGCCTCTAACGATTACATATACGTCAAAGTTACCGATAGTTTTTGTTACATCCATTGGACGTGTAGCGTTTGTTCTCCACACTTCTACAGGTAGATATTCGTTAAAATCACGATCATTGATAGAAATTTTACCACTACCCGGAGAAACCAAACGAACTTGAGCAACTGCGTCTTTCCTTCTTCCGACTGCTCTATAAACTTTCATTTAAATCTCCAAATACTAATTATTTAACCTCAAAAACTTTTGGCTGCTGAGCCGTGTGCGGATGTTCACTTCCCGCGTATACTTTCAATTTTCTATAGATCTGACTGCCCAAACGGTTTTTAGGAAGCATACCTTTGATTGCATGTTCCATCACCAATTCAGGGTGAGTGTTCAATAGTTCTTTGAAAGATTTGATTTTTACACCACCAGGGTATCCAGAGTGCTTGAAATATTCTTTCATTTCTGCTCTTTTACCTTGCAATACGACTTTGTCGGCGTTTGTAATAATTACAAAGTCACCTGTGTCAATATGTGGTGTGAACCATGGTTTGTGTTTTCCGCGTAGAAGACTTGCAACTTGTGTCGCAAGACGTCCTACTGTAAGACCGGTCGCATCAATTAACCACCAGTCTCTTTGTACGTCTTCTTTACGCACTGATTTTGTAAATTTGGCTGACGTTTCCACTTACAACTCCTAATATTGTATTAATGGATTGATACTAAATACAGATTACAAAAATAACAATTAGTCCTATCTTTGCCAAATATTTAGCAAAAAAACTTTACTAACTTGTTCTTCCGAACTTTCTGTCTAACTCTTTTAGAGTAAAATCAAGGATTACAGGGCGTCCGTGGGGACATACATAAGGCATGTCACATTTAAGTATATCTGTCGCAAGTGCTTTCATCTCTTCCTGAGATAGCTTCTTGCCTGTTTTTATTGCAGATTTGCAGCTAAAGGAGGCTGCTATATTCTCTCTTTTTTCTGTATGTTTTATTTTTTGATTCTCTTCATACTCTGATACGATTTCCATCAGAGAAAGTTCTTCATTACCATTACTTATGTCAGTTGGTATAGCCTTCAATATAGCTTTGTTTGCTTCCAAATCAAAATCAAATCCTATATCAAATAATTCTTCTCGTATTTCTTCAATAAGTGCCTTTTGAGAAGGAGAGATACTAAAAGACACAGGGAATAGCAAAGTTTGGGAGCTTCTGAATTCTTTGTTCATCATTTTGATTGCCTTTTCAAACAAAACTCGCTCATGGGCATTATGCTGGTCTATAATCAGCATTCCTTTATCTGTTTGCATCAAAATATATTTATTATGAAGCTGCCAGTATTGAATTACTCTTTCGTTTAAGCTGCTTCCTAAACTCTCCTGGTTTATCGGAACGGCTTCTTTTCGCCTGTCAGGATTAAATAAAGCATCAAATGCACTTACTTCATCGCTTTGCTCTTCCTGAGGAGGCCTTACATTTGCAAATAAATCATTATTTCCATCTGGATATTCTTTTGGATTATACCTTTCTGTAAAATTAGATTGCTTAGTCTCATAGCTTCTAACAGGTGTAGGTTCAATTATTTCACCGGTAATTTTATTTACGATGAAAGAATCTCCGTTTTGCTCATCCTTATTTTGTTCAAATGGATTACTTACCTGATGCCTGATAAGCTCAATTTCAGGAGTTAAATCATATTCCTGTAATCCCAAAGTTACTGCTTTGCGCAAAGTATTATATATAAGCCGTTCATCTTCAAATTTCACTTCGTGCTTCTGAGGGTGAACGTTAATATCAATTTGCTCAGGATCTATTTCCAGATTGATAATAAACAGCGGTTTATGATTCTTTTCAAGCAAATGCTCGAACGAAGAAAAAATCGCATGAGAAAGCGCTTTGCTTTGTATAGCTCTTGTATTCAAAAATAAATGCTGTCCGGAACTTGAATTTCTTGCAAGATGCGGTTGCCCCACATAACCCCAGATTCTTATAAAATCATTCTCAAAATTTACTTTAATGAGTGAGCCTGCAACAGTATTACCAAGTAAATGTGCAATACGTTCTTCCAGTGAAGCAGGATGAACATCAAATATAAGATTATCACCGTCATAAAATGTAAATCTGAGCTGAGGGTAGGAGAGAGCAAACTTCATCATTGTGTCGGAAATATATCTGAATTCTGTGATATTTGCTCGTAGGAACTTACGTCTTGCAGGCACATTGAAAAAAAGATTCTTCACAAATATCTGAGTTCCCTTTTCAGTATTTTCAGGAGTAATTATGTCTTCTTTATTCGGTTCAGACTGCAACTTCCAACCTAGCTTTTCGCCTTCCTGTTTTGTTCTGATTTCAAGTTGAGCAACAGCACTGATAGAAGCGAGAGCTTCACCTCTGAAGCCAAAAGACATAATCTTTTCTAAATCTGCTTGAGTAGATATTTTACTTGTAGCATGTCGCTTGATGGACATTTTTAAGTCATCTTTGCTCATGCCCTTGCCGTTATCTACAATATGTATCAGCTGTTTACCGGAGTTTTTAACAACAACAGCGATGTGATCAGCACCTGCATCAATAGAGTTTTCAACTAACTCCTTGACAACTGATTCGGGACGCTGTACCACTTCACCGGCAGCTATCTGATTAGCAAGAAATTCCGGCAAAAGTTTAATTTCATTAGACATATATTAAAATATAAAGTTTATCAAATCCAAGATATTAATTATATTCTTTTTGTCGCAATTAGACAAACCTCATTTTACAATGTTGATAACTTTTGGAGTTTAAATATGGAATTGACCGAACTTCCAAATATTTCTAAAGTGCTTAGCTCACAGCTTAAAGAAATAGGAATTGAAACAGCAGAACAGTTAAAAGAAACAGGTACAGAAAAGGTAATCATGCAGCTAACAAGTGCAGGAATCGATGTTTGCATAAATAAAGCTTACGCAATAGAAGGAGCAATGCAGGATATAAGATGGCACGGATTAAGCAAAGAAGATAAGGCTGTGGTAAAAGAGATTTTGGGTACAATTCCAAATGCTTGATAATTCCCGTAAGAAACAGTGCAAGATTATTACAGCGATATTTAAATGCTAGTCACAATGCAAAAAAGGGTGTAATCTGTAAACGTTACAAATCACACCCTATAATTTTATGCTATATAAATAAAACAGGTAGAGTCTATTCTATACTATAATCTACCTTACATTTACAAATTTTCCTGTAGCTAAAAGCTGATTCTTGCTGGAAACCAGATACATATAAGAGCCCTGAGGCAATGAAAGTAGATCAATATACTCTGATGTTCCCGAATAAGCAGAATTTAGGTTTTGATCAAGTATCTTTCTGCCATCCATACTCACAACCAATATTTCAAAGTCTCTATTTTTAGAATCTTCTATTTCTATATGGAAATCAGTCATAGTTTGTATTTTCTTGATATTTACATTGCTAAATAAATTGCTTGCTATCCCAGTATTATCATCTTCATATCTGAATATACCTCGTACTCTACTGGTAACTATGCAGTAGCTGCCAGCAAAAGCAAGCTCAATACCATATCCATATGATTTGTAAACTCCATTAGCAACTATGAAAGGAATCCAGGTTTGTCCTCCATCATAAGTAAACATATATTCGTCAGTATGACCACCTACAACACCGATATATTCGTTTGCGAATGCTATTTTAGTACATTTAGTTATAACTGAGTCACAATAAATGATATTCCATGTTTTACCTTTATCAGTAGTTTTCCATATCACGTCGTTTCTATTATTTAAAACATCTTCATCCTGCATCCCGCAACCATAACCTACAGAATCATTTACAAAACAAAATTCATAAAATTCTTTATATCCATATCCTTCTTCTTTTACCGGCATGGGTGCATAATCATAAAACTTATCCTCGTCTATATTGTATCTTACAAAGCCAGGTCCATGATATAAGTTTTCACAAAATGCTATATTAGCAGAATCTATGAAAATAACATCTCCTCGAAATGTGGGATATGACTCCGGCAAGGTTCTTATATCATAAGTCTGCCATCCGTCTCTAGTTACCACTAGAGTATCGCCACCCATACCTAAAGCAAATCCGGTGTTATTATCATACATATCAAACATTTTAAAACTGTAGTTTTGCCTATGCATTAACTCATAAACTGTTTTATGTTTAATACTAGCACCACCATCCTCTGTATAGAGAATGATAGGATAATCAAAATATGAAAAATACATATGATCTGTATCTGTAATTTTACAGAAATCAACATTTAAAACAGAATCTTGCTCGTAATGCTCCATATGATCTCTTCTGATAATATCATCCCAGGACTTGCCTTGATCTGTTGAATGGTAAACAACCAGCTCAGCATCTCCTCGCATTACTGCATAAATATTATTACTGTCTAAAGTCTGTAAATGTAAACAAGTTTCGTTGTAAGTTTGTTGTCTTAGAAAATATACTTTCTTTGCATTGGAAATGGATAATGATAAAATAAAAATTAGCAATAAGATTATATATTTCATACTTGCCTCACTATTATATCAAGGAGAGTACTATCAAAGTACTCTCCATTGAAATAAATAATTATTTTACTACATTAAATTTGATTGTATCAAATAGATAACCGCCACTACTGATAGTGTAAATATAAGTACCAGTTTGCAATTCTGCAATTGGGATATCAAAAATTTGGTATTTACCATAGACTGAATGCATTTTCAAAACTCAGTCCAAAAATCATATCAATTACCACATACAAAAAAAGCGAATCTTTTTAAAAGATTCGCTTTTTAGTCGGGGCGAGAGGATTCGAACCTCCGGCCTTCTGGTCCCAAACCAGACGCGCTAACCGGACTGCGCCACGCCCCGAACTGTGAGTACAAAAATAATAATTATTTTCTTCAAAAGCAACAACTATTTTTTTTGTTTCTAAAGATATTTCAAATAACTGAATTTATTTATTTTCCAATTTTGGAAAAATAAAAAGCACTTAGTGCTTCAGCTTTAGTCGGGGCGAGAGGATTCGAACCTCCGGCCTTCTGGTCCCAAACCAGACGCGCTAACCGGACTGCGCCACGCCCCGTCTCAAACGAGAGTACAAACTTATTGATTTTATCCAATATTTGCAAGAACTTTTTTAAAAATTTACTTCGAATTCAAAAAATTCCCTAATTCCTGATCACTACGTACTATGTGATCTATAAGCCAACTTTTAAGAAAATCAAATACTTCCATATTCAAAACTGCTTTGTCATCACGAATAAATCCATACAATTTTTCCAGCTGGTGAAGGAGTTTGAAGTGCAAAGTTTTATGTTCTTCTGTTGCAGGATATTCTTTATTTTCCATCAAAGCTTCTTCTGCTGCAAAATGATTTCTAATTGTAATAACAAATCTCTCTAATGCATCAGTAGCAGTTTCCAACTCATTTTCAAGATAGAACTTGTAAGTAAGATTAAGCTGCTCCACGAGAAGCTTGTGTTGTTTATCAATAGATTCAACATTTGTAAGATATTTATCTTTCCAGATGATAAAGTTATTATCCATTACTCTGCAATCTCATCGTTAATAATTTCGCCCGAAGAAGAAAGTTGTGAAATTCTTTTATCTCTTTGCTGCTTTGCAATTACTCTTAAATCTTCAAATCGATCTGCTTCATCCACTATTTCTGCACCTAAAATGGTTTCCAGAACGTCTTCCATAGATAATAAACCTTCTATTCCACCATATTCATCAACAACCATAAATAGATGTTGTTTGCGTTTCAAAAATTTATCTAAAGCGATATCAAGCTCAGCATTTTCAGGAATATAATAAACTTCCCTTGCAAATTTTGAGAGTTTTATGTCCATTTCACCATTAAGAGCCGCATGCAAAACGTCACGAGTCATTACATAACCATCAATGTTTTCATCAAGTGATTCACCTGACCAAATCGGGAAGCGGCTATACATTTTTAATTCAGGGAGTTTAACAAGATCCTTTACTGTGGAGTCTGACTTGGCAGCAAAAACCATAGTTCGCGGGGTCATTACATCAGAAACTAAAACATCACTAAAATGTATGATATTTTTCAAAATATTATATTCTCTGTCTGCCAGAGAACCTTCTTCTCTGGCCGATTCTACAAGTGCAGAAATCTCATTTCTGGATGCATCTTCAGATTTTTCTCCGCTGACTGATTTAATCATGTGAGATAGAGAGCTAGCCAGAGGATTTATAAGCATATTTACAAATTTGTAGATAGGTTTAAAACTATTAAATAGTTTATTATTGAATCTGATTCCAATACCAAAAAATACAAATCTTAAAATGAGTAAGGAAATTACAAACAAAGCAACAGCAACATAACTTTCATATTGAGCGTGTAATCCGCTGCTTAATGACATACCAAGCATAACAGCAGCGACAACATAAGTAAATACTTCAAGTATATCGAAAGGACTTACACTGTTTTCAACATTTTGTTTTATTATGTTGTCGTTATCATTTTCATCGGGAGGTACCGAAGAAATTGCTGCAGACAAAGTAGAAATTAAAAAGCCAATAGTAACTACAAAGGCAATCAGAAAATATTCCATATCGGGTGAGTAATTCACTCCGCTCACTTGTTAAACATGCTAATTCAGAATAAAATACAAATAATAACTTACAAATGAAAGCCTGAATTTTAAATTGCTGCAAGTTTTTTGAATTCTGAGTATTGCATTAGACCTGGAGCAATGTTAAGATCTTTTCCATCTGGAGCTACATACATGAATGCAGAACCTAAAAATACAGATTCGACGCGTGCTTCAGGGAATTCATCGGTCATAGGTACCAATATGATATTTTTTTGTGAGAAGTCTTTGAAGATATCAAAGAGCTTATCAATATCATCATTAGTTTTAGTAAAAATTGCCATTTTAACATATGCAGTTCTCATTTCAAGCATGTCTTCCATCTGATGCTTTAATTCAACATAAGAAGGAGTTTTCTGAAAATCATGGTAAGAGATAATAGTTTGACAGTTGAATTCGCGAGCAACCTGATACAATTTATCTAATACAGTCTGATCATTTCTATATTCTAAATCGACGAAGTTAGCACCGGCTTTTATAGCAGTACTTAAAATGTTATATCTTTCGTCAAAAGAAAGCTCACCTGCTCTGCAAGTAGCAATAACATTATTAGATGCTTTTACTACTTCAGTGATGTCTTCCAGAGACAAACTACGAAGCAAATCAAATCTGAGTTCTACATTGTCATATTTTTTGACTTCCTGCAAAAGCTCCTCTTTTGTCATATTACCGAGTGACACAAATAGCATGCAAGTTCTCCATCAAATTATTTAAGGGTATTCTCTTTATTATTGGATGAGCAAAATCCTGAAGAAGTATAAAATCTATAGAATTTCCTACTCTCTTTTTATCTAATCGTATAGCCTCTAAAATTATTTCTAAATTAATGGGATAGCTTGATAGATCAAAAAACTTGTGTATTAATTTATGCAAAAACTGCATTTTATTAAAATCAAGATACCCATAATGAAATGAAAGTTTAGAAGAAAAAAGCATTCCTAGTGCTACTGCCATACCATGAGGATAAGAATAAACTTTCTCAATAGAATGTGCCAAAGTATGCCCAAAATTAAGCACTTTACGAATGCCCTGCTCTGTCTCATCTTCAGAGACTATGCTGATTTTTATATTAGCAACTTTAATGATAATATCTGATATATCAAAATTTTGTTTATGAAAAAGTTCTGATAGCAAATATGAATCTGCAATTGCTACTGATTTAATAATTTCCGCATATCCATTTTTCAATTCGATATCCGGCAATGTATTTAGAAAAGAAATATCACTAACAATAAATTTTGGTTGAGTAATAGTGCCAAGCATATTCTTATAATTTTCGAAATTAACCCCATTTTTACCGCCTATCGAGGCATCTGTCATCGCTAGGAGAGTTGTTGGAATAAATCCAAAATGAATTCCTCTTTTAAAAGTAGAGGCTGCAAATCCGGTAATGTCAGAAATTACACCGCCTCCAATTCCAATTATTATATCAGATTTATTAATTTCATTATCTAAAAAAAATCTGAAAATATTTTCAATCGTATTTAGAGTCTTGAAATTTTCACCTGCAGGTAATATTTTAGATATGTATGGTTTAAAAATATGCGGATAAAGATTAAATAAAATTTCATCTGAAATAAGAAAAATTCTATTATATTTTTCTCTTAAATTTTCTATATAGTTCTGAGCATCTGTTAGCAAATAAACAGATTTAGTTTTACCAAAATTTATATCTATAGATCTCATTTAAAGTTTGCTCAGTACTTGACAAAATTCGATAAGAGTTTGAATCGATGAATAAGTAAGTGTATTAATATCAACTATAACTGAATTCGTTCCGCTAGCATAAGATGCTCTCGCAATATTCACAATCTCAATTTCTCTACCTAAATAACACACATCTTTGAATAATGTTGCAGTAGAATATGGTTTGCTGGAGAGAATTGTGTCTAAATTTATTTCATTGCTGGATTCAGTTACAGGAATTGCCTGCCTGTCAACAAGAATAGCAGGAGCAGAATCTAAAATAGATAAGTATGTATCTAAAACATTTATAAACTCTTTAAGATAAAAACCATTTCCATATTTTAAAACTAAAGTAGAATTATTCTTATTAGCATATTCAGCATATAGCTTTTGGGTTTCTTCGCAAAAGTTGTGAAAATAATTTGGGACAATCAGAGAAGGTGTAGATTTCAACAATTTAAGATCAGAAAATCTTTCAGAAAAAAACATAGATTTTGCATTTTCATGTGTTGCTATTATGCCTTCAACATTTAAAGACGGATCATCAAAAGCAAGTACAAATTTGAAACCATTGCTTATATAGTTCGGTATATTCTTGAATTTTGACAATGCTTTATCATCAGCAATATAGAATGTCAAGGAAAAAGGATTTTCTTTTGATTTTGTCAGATTTTTTGATTCAGTAAAAATTATATTATAGATTGATTCTATAAATGGTTTATGGATAAGACCTGAAGACTTTTTTGCAAGAGTATTTAGAATATCTCGTTCTCTATCAGGTGAGTGAGCAGGCTCACCTATATCGTTTTTCATTTTGATAATCTGCCTTGCTTTTTCCAATCTACTACCGAGTAATTGGATAATTTCAGAATCTATTTCATCGATATTGTTTCTTAGTTCATTGATAAGTTTAGCTTTTATTTTTATAGGATCCATTTGTATTATCATTTATAATTATACATTTCAGTTAATCATGTCAGATTTTGTCTAATATTTGTTAACGTATTTGGCCTAAAAATCCAACATGCATAATATAAGTCTTTTAAAATATAATTGGAATCAATATTTTGCACATATCGAAATTCATAGTATTTAATATTAGGTAATATAATGGAAGTATTTTTACATTCGGAGGCATGGATAGCCTTACTTACTTTAACTTTTCTGGAAATAGTACTTGGCGTTGATAATATAATATTTATTTCAATTGTCTCTAATAAACTACCCAAAGAGCAGCAGCCCAAAGCACGTTTAATAGGTTTATCCTTAGCGTTGATAGTAAGAATTTTTCTCCTGTTGGGAATCTCATATATAATAGGATTCACTGAACCAATATTGACATTACTGGGATTTGAATTGAGTGGGAGAGACATTATTTTAGCTGTTGGTGGTATCTTTTTATTGGCAAAAAGTACATCAGAAATCCATCATAAGATGTCCGGTGAAGAGCAGCATGGGAGCAATTCAAAAGTAAAATCTTTTTCAGGAGTGATTACACAAATTATTCTTTTAGATTTTATATTTTCTTTTGATTCAATCTTAACTGCTGTGGGGCTTACAGAAGAAGTACTGATTATGATAATAGCTGTCATATTAGCAATGATAGTTATGATGATATTTTCCGGTAAAATCAGCGAATTTATCAACGATCATCCTACCTTGCAGGTTTTAGCATTGTCCTTCCTTATTTTGATTGGATTTATGCTATTAGTTGAAGCACTACATTATCACGTACCAAAGGGATATATCTATTTTGCAGTTGCATTCTCTCTATCTGTTGAATTTGTCAATATGAAGATAAGGGATAAAAAGGCACGAAAAAATCTTGATAAGTAGTAGCACATATAGAATAATATAAAAAGAAAATCCATACAAGTATATATCTCTTGTATGGATTTTCTTTAAAATAAATTAGCAGAAATCTAGCGAATTCTGGCAGCAACTCTGTCGTGTTCTATAGTAAGTAATTCCTTTTCAATATCTAAAAGTTCTTTGCCTCTTCTTGCCATTACTTTTTCAGCAGTAGCAATTGCTTTAGACACTTTATAAATAGGGGAGCCATGTTTGCCACCCCATGAGAAAGAAGGGATAAAGTTAGGCATAAACCATTCTTTTACTATGATGCTGCAAATTCCGCAAACTGTGCCGGTTGTAAACATAGAATTTATACCGGATTTAGTGTGATCACCGCACAAAAGACCCATAAACATAGTTTCAGTATTGACTTCAATATCATCTATTCTAAGTTTGATATTATCATAAGTGTTTTTAAGGTCGGAATTATTAGTATCAGCTCCAAAATTTACCCATTCAGATATAAAAGAATGCCCTAAAAAGCCTTCATGCTGCTTGTTTGAGTAACTTTGGAAGATAGTGCATTCAACTTCTCCGCCGACCTTGCAAAACTCGCCTATGCTTGTTTCTTCATAGATTTTCGCACCAACTTTGATTGTAGAACTTTTACCGATGTAAGCTGGACCAATAATTACAGCATTTGGCATAATTTTAACATCGTCGTCAATGATTATCGAACCTTCTTCAGCATCTAATACAACTCCGGGTGCAATTCTTACATTCTTGCCTACAAATACATTCTCTTCTTCAGAAATATGCACACCCTTGTAATCAGATTCCTTAGCGTTGCCAATCTCAAAATATTTGGAATCATCTTCAATAGCTTTTGCATTATTTGGAATAGCATTGAAAAGATAATCTAATGTTTTCAGTTCAGGCAATTCTACTTTTTTATATCCGGAAAACAAATCAATTTTCAGATCAGAAAGCAACTCTTTACGTGATAATTCTTCCTTTTTTTGAATTTCTTCTTTTGGAATAAAAGCTGCATAAGGGTAATTGTTCTTATAAAAAATGCAAGGTTCGTTAGAAATTGTAGCTTCTTCTATTTGTTTCCAAAAATATGAATCAGGTAGAACTGAAGCATTTACACTAAGTACATTTTCGTTAGAGATACCTGAATCTTGCAAGCCAAACCTAAGTAAAAAAGATTGGAGATGTTTATCTCTGCCTTTGAAAGCATATTTTAAATTTGAAATTTCTTGCTTATATTTTTCAAATATTCTAAAAATTCCACAACGCATTTCCCATATAGGATGCATTACGCTGAACGGGTAGAAATTATCCACACTTTCAGGTTCAAAGAGAAGAACTTTATCTATACTCATATTACTTTTTCCTTATGTGAAGTAGTTCAACTTCAAAGTAAAGTGTAGAGTTTGGTGGAATTGGACCAGATTTTCTGTTACCATAAGCTAAGTCAGGAGGAATGATAAGTTGTCTTTTACCGCCAACTCTCATTGTAGAAAGGCCTTCGTCCCAGCCCTTGATTACTTTACCTTCGCCTAAAGGAAAAGAGAATGGCTGACCTCTGTCTAAAGAACTGTCAAATTTAGTTCCATCAGCTAAAGTACCTGTGTAATGTACTTGTACAATATCACCTTTTTCAGGCATAGGGCCTTTGCCAATAACTCTGTCGATATACTGCAAACCAGAACTTAACTGCTGCAAAACACCCACTTCCTCTTTAACTTCTTCCTGGACAGTTGAGCAGGAAATAAATCCTAACGTCATTGTAATTAAAATTGCGAAAAGAATTGTTTTCATATTGGGATCTCCATATTTTGTTTTACTATGTTATATGTAAAAAGTTGCGTGATACATTATCAAAACTCCATCTAGCGGGATGCCACGCTTTCCCTTGTCGCAGTATAAAAATTCCACTGTCTAACTTATTTGAAGAATTTGTTTGCTCTTACAACTATCTTTATTTAATTCTTATTCGGGGCTCTAATTTTTGAAATTATTCTAAATGAAACAAACAGCATATAATATAAAAAAAAGACAGCTAAAAACTCTAAAGATTTCTAACTGTCTTAAAGATTATCTAAATCAGACTATTAGTCCAGTTTCGCTTTTTGCTGTTTCAACACAGCTTTGATAAACTGAATAAATAGCGGATGACCTGTCACGGCTCTTGATTTCAATTCTGGGTGGAATTGAACACCAACAAACCACGGATGTTCCGGTAATTCAACTATTTCAACAAGTTTACCATCAGGAGACATACCACTAAGAACTAAGCCGTGTTTTTCTAATTCTTCACGATAGTCATTATTAAATTCATATCTGTGTCTATGTCTTTCAGAAATTTCTTCGTCTTTATATGCTTCGTATGCTTTTGTGCCTTTTTTAACTACACAAGGGTAAGCACCTAAGCGCATAGTACCGCCTTTGTTTTTGACTTTCTTTTGTTCATCCATTAAGTCAATTACACATGAAGCTTCTTTATTGAACTCACCTGAATGAGCATCTTCAATATTAGCAACATTTCTTGCAAATTCGATAACTGTGCATTGCATGCCTAAGCAAATACCAAACATTGGAATATTATTTTCTCTGACGTATTGGATAGCATTGATTTTGCCTTCAATACCTCTGTCACCAAAACCTGGGCCAATAAGAATACCTTCGATTCCCTCAAGTTTTTCAGCAACATTGTCTTTAGTAATTTCTTCAGAGTCAATCAGTTCTACATTTACTCTTGCATTATTGATTGAACCTGCGTGAATAAAGGCTTCTAATATAGATTTATAAGAATCTCTATATTGAGTGTATTTACCAACCAAAGCAACTTTAACTTCATTTTTTGGAGCTTTGATGCGGTTAACAAACTTCTTCCACGTATCGATATTTAATTCGTTTTCCGGCAATTTCAATTTGCGAAGAACGATTTCCGCAACTTTCTTTTTAGCAAACATCAAAGGTACTTCGTAGATAGAATGTGCTGCATTTTCTACATCAAAAACAGCTTCTTCGTTAACACTACAGAAAAGAGCAATTTTCTGGCGAGTATCTTTGTAGACTTTATGTTCTGTACGGCACATTAGAATATCTGGTCTTACACCGTATTCCATTAAAGCTTTAACAGAATGTTGAGTTGGTTTAGTTTTGATTTCTCCGGCAGATTCCAAATAAGGAATATAAGTCAAGTGGATATTCAAAACATTTTCAGGTCCTTTGTCAAGCCACATTTGGCGTTGCGCCTCTAAAAAAGGAAGTGATTCGATATCGCCGACAGTACCGCCGATTTCCAGCAATACGATATCAAATTTACCATCAAAAGTTTTAATTCTTTTTTTGATTTCATCTGTGATGTGAGGAATTACCTGTACAGTTTTGCCTAGGTAATGGCCACGTCTTTCTTTCATCAATACTTCGTAGTAAACCTGACCTGTAGTATGATTGTTTTCTTTAGTCAAAGATTCACCCAGGAATCTTTCATAGTGACCAAGATCAAGGTCGGTTTCAGCGCCGTCATCTGTTACGTAAACCTCACCATGCTGGAAAGGATTCATTGTTCCCGGATCAACATTGATGTACGGATCCAGTTTCATGATAGTAACTGAGTAGCCACGTTGTTTTAAAAGAAAGCTTAGAGAAGCTGATGCGATACCTTTACCAAGAGAGGAAACCACACCACCGGTGATAAAAATATACTTGGTATTTTTCTTAGCGGAATTTTGTTCGTCACCCATTGCACTTATATATTTAGTTAGAAAAATGCGTGTCTATGGGAATACAAAATACTGATAAATTGCATAAAGCGCAACCAATATGTTTGCACATTTCAATTGATTTTGTGATATTCTCTCATAAATAATTCTCTTAAATAGCGAAAATAGTAGATATTTAGCGGTTTGATTTTAAAATCACAAGATATTTGATTATTTTGACTTAATGTGGAACACTAAATATAGAAGGTTTATGCAAAAGATTTTACGATTGATGAGCTTATTCGCTGTTATCTCTTTATTGGTAATAGCTTGCGGTGAAGATGACAAACAACCCCAACAAACGGATAAGAAAGAAATTTCATTTTGGCACTTTTGGAGCGAACCTTACCAAAGAGAAGCTATTTCAAAAATAATTGCTGATTTTGAAAAAGAAACCGGATGCAAAGTAAATGTTACAGAGCTAAGCTGGAATGACGGCAAAACAAAATTGATGGCAGCATTTAATTCCGGAACTGCTCCGGATGTATTAGAACTAGGTTCTGATTGGGTTGCTCAATTCTCCTCTTCGGGTGTTCTAAAAGAACTTGATACATTAGCTGATTTTAGCAAATTTATAGATTTTACTCTTGAACCGTGCGAATGGAATTCAAATAAATTTGCCTTGCCTTGGATCACTGATACCAGAGTTATGTTTTATAACAAAGACCTTCTTGAAAGAGCAGGCTTAGATACTATTGCACCTCAATCCATCGCAGAACTAATGAGAGCTGCTGAAAAAATCAACAATATTCAGGATGTTTACGGCTTTGGTGCTAATGGTTCTGATCAGCACAGATTGTATAAAAAAATTATTCCACTGATGTGGAGTCATGACGGCAGAATTTTAGATGAAGCCGGCAATGTAGTTATTAATTCAAAAGAGAATATTGAAGCATTTTATGATTACGTTACTTTAGCAGGATCTGGTGTTCAGGAAACACAGAAGCAATTAGATGCAATGTTTGCTCAAGGCAAAGTTGGATTTTGGTTTTCAGGCGCATGGCTATTAAACAAAATCAAAAAAGAAAATCCTACTATGAGATTCGGTGTAGCTCTGATGCCAAGTGTAAAAGCAACAGCTGGTGGCGATTTAGTACCGGGTATGAGCTTTGCAGGAGGGGAGTATATTTCAGTTAATGCCAAAACTGAAAATAAATATTCAATTGAATTTGCAAAATTCCTCACAGATGGTAAAAATGCAATAGAATTCTGCAAAATGATTCCGGAAGCAGGTTTCCCATGTGACAAAAATTACTTCAATGATGATTTCTACAAAACGCAAGAAAACAGACTAATATTCGCTGAACAACTTAAATATGCAAGAATGACTCCGGTACATCCAAAATGGCTTAAAATGGAAGCTATTTTAGAGCAAGCCATCGAACAAGTCCTTTATGCAAAGAAAAGCCCTGAGGATGCCTTATCTGAAGCTCAGGAAGAAATAGAACATATAGTTAAGAAAGCAAAAGCGAGACAGTAAGATTTTATCGTACTATAATTATGTACCTTGCATTTCGACTATAATTTAAGTTCGTTGAGCGAGCCAAGCGAGTCGAAACCCGCAATATTGGGAACTGAACATAACGCAAAAATAAACAAAACCGCAGTGTTATAACTCAAATAACACTGCGGTTTTTTATAGGCAATCTGTCTGAATGCAACAAGCTTTTTTTATAACCATAGTGCAACCTCCTGCTTTAGCTTACGGAGGTATCAGAGAATGAGTTTTATGTTGTTATTGTTGTGAAGTTAAGTACAGTGACTAATAAGGCATGTTTCGACGCGCTTCGCTTGCTCAACGAACTTGATTTATAAAAAAGTGCAACCGTCTGCTTTAGCTGGCGGAGGTATCAGAGAATGAGTATTATGTTGTTATTGTTGTGAAGTTAAGTTTAGTGACTCCTAATTGCAGGTTTCGACGCGTTGCACTCGCTCAACGAACTTTTTTTAAAATATAGTGCAAGTGCCTGCTTTAGCTGGCGGAGAGTATCACGAAAGCTGATATTTTTTTATAGTTTATTTCACTTGACAGACAGCCTCTGACAGTTAGGTTGGGGCGTTTGTGCGATATAGTTATCTTTTTTATTTATGGATTACCTAGAATATCTCAGCCTTTTTCTTAAATATGTAAACATAAAGAAAGCATGAGGTTAAAATATTATATAAAAATAGAATATTGTATATTATATATTATTTTTGTAATAATTGAGATTCCAAATAGAAAATAGGTATGATATTTCTAATAGGATTTCTTCAATAAAAGTATTTTATGTCTAAAAGATAAGTGGCCATAATGAAAATAATCATATCGATAATTATAGTTTTTGTTCTAGCATCTCCTTTACTTAGATGTGAAAGAACTCACACAAAAGTTGCGAGTTGTGAATTAATAGATAACAATGGGATTAGAAGAAAAATAACTATTAAATTTAATTATTATGATCAATGGTTGACAGTGTCTGATAATAAAAGTCAAATATTAAAATATGACAATGTAGTGCATGTTTATCTTGACGAAACATATATTTTGGAAGAAAAATTCTTAGCAATAGTTACTTCTTCGAGTAGTGGTTTCGGAGGTGTTGAGAAGTATACACGGATATTTACTTTTAATAGCAATAATCAATTAGTAAATTCACTATTCTTGCAAACGTATTATAAGAATATTTATTCAACAAAATGGGAAGGAGACTCTGAACCTCCATATCTAGAAATCAATGAGTGTTGGTGTACAACATTGCAACTCAACAAAGATTATTCTCTTACTGCTGAAGAAGAAAAAAAGATTATAAGAAATGATTCTAGTTCTGCTTCTCAGAAGAACACTTATAAATTACTGTATGATAAAACAGAAGGTGTATTTTATTCTATGAAAGTTGATAAAAATAAATATCTAGTACATACTGTATATCAAGATTATTTATATTCTGATAGAAAATGGACAAGATTACCGGAAGGATATGAAAATGAAAAATAACATAGTTCTTGATTGATTTGAATCCTCTAAAAAAATTGCTTCTCTACCTCGACTAACGCTCAGTATATCGCTCGCTTCGCGTGCGGCTATTGAGCAGTCTAAATGCAACGAACTTTTTTTTAAAGCATATTACAACCACCTGCTTTATCTGGCGGAGAGAATTTGGAGAATGAGTTTTATGTTGTTATTGTTGTGAAGTTAAGTACAGTGACTAATAAGGCATGTTTCGACTCGCTCTGCTCGCTCAACGAACTTGATAATATTTATAGTCGAAATGCAACGAACTTTTTATAGAAATAAGTATCTGTTAAAATTGCCGCAGTGGGTACTTATATGATTAAAGAACCTCTACCAGCTCTTGAACTTCTTAAACGGCTGAAGAATAAAGAAATACATCAAAGGTACATAAATACGTAATGCTGCGTGCATAAACATTCCGATAATGTTAAAATCACCGCCGTGAATATCACTTGTTCTATGAGCAGGGTGAAAGAGTTCCTTACCATATTGAATAGAAGTTTTAGTTACTTCATAAAATTCATCCCAACCGTTCCAGCCCCATTTAAAATAGCTGTCATTTAGCCCAAAATTGAGAAAGAGAGTAGTAAATAATACAAACAAAGCAAGAGTAACCAAAATTCCCTTTTTGAAATTTGTTCCATAATCATTTACGTATTTATAACATGTAAGAAAGAACCGCTCTATACTATATTTACTTAACTCATTTCTTTTTTCATCCATTTCCCTTTTAAAATAATCATAAGCATCAAGCTTGTTGTTAGATTTAAGAAGTTCGTGTTTTATAATTCTGAATGTCTCTCTGTCTGCATTTTCTATTTTGCAGTCTGTGAATAGTGCTGATTTCTCGAAAACAGTTCCAGTAAAGAATAAATTTTCTGCTTCTAGGCGTATAAAAATTCCGGTTTGATTAAATTTTGTGGCTTCAAACAAAGCGTCACCTCTAAACTTTGTAAGCCAAAAATCAGTATCTCCTTGAAAAATTGAGCCCATAAAATTAGTTTCACCAAAAAATTTAGAACTTTGAAACTCAGTTGTACCTTTAAAAATTGAATTACCGAAATCAGTAGCGTATTGAAATATTACTTCGTTAAAGTCAGTAAAGTCTTCGAATGTAGCATCTTGAAATATTGTCACTTTTTTAAATTTTGAATTGAGAAAACAAGTAAATGACTGAAATATGACAGATCTAAAAGAAGTATCGTTATGAAATAACGATTTCCAAAAGATAGCTCCAGACTCGAATGTTGTACTCTCAAAACATATTTTATGAAGAAATTCTACTTTACTAAAATCATCGTCTTCTTGAAATTTAGTTTTTACACAATTTAATTGTGATAAGAATTTCGATTCTCTAAAATTTGCCATATTGTGAAAGACTGTTCTACTAAAATCTGTATTACCAACAAATACCGAATTGAAATAAAATGCTTTTGAGAAAAATATTATATTACTAAATATAGAATTGTTATGGAATATAGCATTAATGAAATTTGTATCTTTCATAAAAGTAGAACTATCAAAATCACAATATGAGTTAAATATATTTTTCCTAAATTCAGCATTTTCTTTAAAAGTTATGTTTTTAAAATATGACTTCCTCTCAATTATTACCTTCCAGCTTATAAACTCGTTAATATCAACAGACTTATCTTTAGAAACACCAAGGTACTCTCTTAGCTTATCAGAATCAAATTCAGTTATCAAACAATTGCTTACATCAATCCTCTTAGATTTATTTTTAATAGCCTCATAGATATCTTCCGGTTGGATCACGTTATAGATCTTTATTTCTTCCTTACCATCTGCATTTTTAAAAGTAACTTCGGCAATGCTTCTCGCGATGATAGTATTGCTTTTATTCTGTTTTTCAGGGGCTTGATCTATATGTTTTATGTCAATTATTTTTTTGGTCTGAGGCATATTTTTATCTCTTGTATTTCAATTTATCAATATATATTTCATATTGCAATATGCAAAGATAATAAAGTGAGATAAAAGTTAATAGAGAAATTTGTTGTTTGTGTATGGGTGGTGGATAGTTTTATGGAGTTGTGGGGTAAAATTAAGTACAGTGACTAATAAGGCATGTTTCGACTCGCTCTGCTCGCTCAACGAACTTATATTTATTAATGAGTCTAAATGCAGCAGGGAACTTTTTTATAAACATAGTGCAACCGCCTGCTTTAGCTGGCGGAGGTAATTCAGAGAATGAGTTTTATGGAGTTATTGTTGTGAAGTTAAGTTCAGTGGCGGATAAGGTATGTTTCGACTCGCTCTGCTCGCTCAACGAACTTGATTATATTTATAGTCGAAATTCAGTGAACTTAATCATAAACTGTGTTGGTGTGCATATTAAGTACAGTGACTAATAAGGCATGTTTCGACTCGTTGCACTCGCTCAACGAACTTGATTATATTTATATTCGAGATGTAATGAATAATATAGAAATAAGTCCCCTTGTCAAAGGGGATTTAGGGGATTAACTAAAAAAGACTCTTTCCTTATTAGGAAAGAGTCTTTAATTTAAATCTATTTCAGAAGAGATTATCTGTTGTTATTTCTTCTTGGACCTCTGTCTCTATCACCACGGTTTCTGTCGCGATTGTCTCTATTATAACCACCACCGTTGCCGTCTCTGCGATCACTTCTTTCTCTACCGCCACCTTCAGCTTTTCTGCGATCCATTTCTTCTTGGACGTGTGGTGGAATAGGAAGTAAAGCTTTGCGGCTTAATCTCATTTTACCGTCAGGAGTGATTTCCATAAGTTTGACATCTACTTTTTCACCAACTTTAAGGAAATCAGCAACGTTTTCAACGCGTTCGTGATCGATTTGAGAGATGTGTAGTAAGCCTTGTACTTTTGGCAAGATTTCTACAAATGCACCAAGACCTTCTCTGATCTCTACGATTTTACCATTGTAAACTTCACCTGCTTCAGGTTTTTTAGTTAATGATCTAATGATAGCGATTGCTGCTTCAGCATTTTCACCGTTTACAGCTGAGATAAGAACTGTACCGTCATCTTCAATATTGATTTCAGTTTCAGTTTCTTTAGTGATAGAACGGATAGTTTCACCACCAGGCCCGATAATCGCACCAATCATATCTTGAGGAACTTTGATAGAAGTAAAGCGAGGGGCAAACATAGAGATATCTTCTCTAGGTGCTTCAATCGCGTCATTCATAATTCCAAGTATGTGAAGGCGACCTTTTCGTGCTTGCTCTAAAGCTTCTTTCATGATTTCAACACTAAGACCATCTATTTTGATATCCATTTGGAAAGCAGTGATACCTTCTTCAGTTCCGGTAACTTTAAAGTCCATATCGCCAAGGAAATCTTCATCACCAAGAATGTCACTAAGAACAGCAACATTTTCTTCTTCTTTGATAAGACCCATCGCAATACCGGCTACAGGTTTTTTCATTGGTACACCAGCATCAAAAATAGAAAGAGAACCCGCACAAACTGTAGCCATTGATGAAGAACCGTTCGATTCTAAAATATCAGAAACTATACGCATTGTGTATGGGAAATCTTCTGCATTTGGAAGCATAGATTTTAATGCTCTCCAAGCTAAATGACCGTGACCAACTTCTCTACGACCTACAAACAATCTACCTGTTTCACCAACAGAGAAAGGAGGGAAGTTATAGTGAAGCATGAATCTTTCTGTGTACATTGGATTCAAACCGTCAATCATTTGCTCATCTCTTGTAGTACCTAAAGTGATAGTAGAAAGAGATTGAGTTTCACCGCGAGTGAAAAGTGCAGAACCATGAGCACGAGGAAGTAATCCTATTTCACAAGAAATAGGGCGGATATCAGTAGTTTTTCTGCCATCAAGGCGTTTTTTATCTACTAAAATCATATTTCTCATGATGCGTTTTTCAACTTTGCCAAGGATTTCTCCGGCATCTTTTGAAACTGCATCAATATCTATATCTTCCACATCAGCATATTTTTCGGCAACAGCTTCTTTTAAGTCAGCAGCAATTTGCATTCTTGTTGCGCTACGTTCTGCTTTAGTAGAGTTAGAGTAAATATATTCTTTGAGTTTTTCAGTGGCATTTTCTTCAACAAAAGCTACTAACTCTTCATCATATACTTTTTCAATTACTTCTTTTTTAACAGGATTTATTAAATCTTGAAGGTCTTTTTGAAGTTTGTTTAGCACTTTAATTTTTTCATGTGCAAAATCAAGAGCTTCTAAAAATTCTTCTTCGCTAATTTCTTTGGACTCACCTTCTACCATAGTGATAGCAGAATCAGTACCTGAAACTGACATATCGATAGTAGACAATTCTAATTGAGTATCAGATGGGTTAGCAATAAGCTCACCGTCAATTTTAGCAATACGCACCTGAGAAACGGGTTCCATAAACGGGATTTCAGAAATAAGAAGTGCAGCAGAGGCACCAACACCCGCCATAGTATCAGGTTTTACTTCAGGATCATAAGAATAAACTGTAGCAATAACTTGTGTTTCATGATGCCAAGCTTTTGAAATCATAGGGCGAATAGGTCTGTCCATTAGTCTGGCAGTTAAAATTTCTGAATCAGAAGGACGACCTTCTCTTTTCATAAATCCACCTGGGATTTTTCCTGCAGAAGCAGTTTTTTCCTTATATTCGCACTGAAGCGGTAAAAAATCGATTCCTTCCAGCTCTTTTGAAGATGCAGTAGCAGTCACTAAAACCATAGTGTCTCCACATCTTACCATAACGGCACCATTGGCAAATTTGGCAAACCTTCCGGTTTCCAAAGAATACTCTTTGCCTTCAAAGTTAATTGATACTTTTTGCATTGACATAGATATCTCAAAAAAAATTAGAAATGTTCTTGTTCGGTTGGTAAAATAACAAAAAAACGGCGTTTAGCACGCCGTTTTATAAATTTTTTATTTACGCAATGACAGTGCTGCGATACAAGCACGATAGCGTTCAATATCGGTTTTCATCAAATAACTTAAAAGTCTTTTTCTTTTACTTACAAGCTTGATTAGACCACGGCGGCTATGATTATCTTTTTTATGATCAGACATGTGACCTGTTAAATCATTAATACGAGCAGTTAATAATGCTACTTGTACTTCTGGTTTACCTGAATCACTTGCATTGTCACCAAATTTTGCGATAATTTCAGATTTTTGCTCTTTAGAAATCATTAATCTTGCTCCGATTAAATTTATTGCTCTATTATTTTCCAATAAAACACAAATATACGTAATTTATTTGTATTTGTAAAGTTTTTTGATTCTCTGTTGACAACTTTTTTTGTCCTCTTCTAATTGATTTAAAAGAGCTTCCAAAGAATCAAATTTAACTTCTGTTCTTAAAAACTCTAAAAAATTCACAGTAATATATTTACCGTAAATATCTTCGTCAAAATCAAAGAAGTTTACCTCTAATGTTGGCATAATGTCATCAGTAAAGGTTGGTCTTGTGCCTATATTTGCCATGCCGTAATATATTTGATTTTTAATTTTAGCATGTACAAGATAAACTCCATTAGCAGGCATAAGCTTATGTGGATCGTTTGGTCTTACATTGGCAGTAGGATAGCCTATTGTATTGCCTCTGCGATCACCAACTACAACTTTTCCTCTTAGATGATAATTATATCCCAGAAGAGAAGCTGCATCTTTGATTCTGTGATTTAAAAGATGCTGTCTGATAACTGTGCTCGAAATGATGGAGTCATTATTTTTTCGAGCTTCCATTCTTTCCAAACTAAAATCATATTCGGAAGAAAGGTCATCCAGCAATTCTTTACTGCCTTCTCTATTTTTGCCAAATAAATGATCATAGCCAATAAGTATTTTTTGCATACCCACTTTGTCTACAAGAAAGTTTTTGACAAAATCTTCAGGGGAAGTAAGAGAAAACTCATAGGAAAAAGGAATAACAAGTGTATGTTCTATGCCGTAATTTTCAAAAAGAGTAAGTCTTTCTTCTATAGAAGTCAACATTTTCAGCGCTTCTGTGCCTTTTTTACGTAGTACAATCTGCGGGTGCGGATGAATAGTAAGAAGGACGGGACGAAGATCTTCCTTTCTGGCGATTTCCAGCAATCTACCTATAATTATCTGATGGCCTTTGTGTACACCGTCAAAGGTACCTACAGTTAATATGGTATTTTTGTTATATTTTATATCGTCAAAGGAGTTATAAACTTTCATCTCTGTCTTGAACGGCTAGTTCCTGAAATTCCTTGATAGTTAGAGCATTGTCTGAGTGGAAAGTGCCAATTGCATCTCTGTGCAATGAAGCAAGATAAGCACCGGTTCCTATCATTTGACCTAAATCTCTTGCCAAAGCTCTGATATAAGTACCTTTAGAACATTCAATTCTAAAGGATAAAAAAGGATTACTAAATTCGAGTATATCAAATTTGTAAACCTCAATTTGCGAAGGCTTAATTTCAACAGTTTGATTCTTTCTTGCTAATTGGTAAAGCTTTTGCCCCTTAATTTTTTTAGCAGAAAACATAGGGGGGATCTGATCAAGCTTTCCGGTTAGCTTTGCTGCAGCATCAAGAATCATATCTTCAGTGATATGATCAGTGCTGCAAATATTTTCTTCTTCTGCTTCGGAGTCATCTGTTTTAGTAGTTGCTCCAATCTTGATCTTCCCTGAATAAGTTTTTTCTAAACCCTGGTATTGATCAATAGTTTTTGTCGCTTTTCCTAAACAAAGTATCAAAAGACCTGTCGCTAATGGATCTAAAGTGCCGGCATGACCTACTTTTTTTGCACGAGTCAGATTTCTGACTTTAGCAACTACATCAAAAGAAGTCCAATCCAAATCTTTATTAATCAGCAGCATACTGCCGTTTTCTCTGATTTTATCTTTCCATGCCTGAAAATCAGATGTATTTTCCTTAGTAAGTATCATGCGAAATCTATTCTTCCGGTATGTTATAGTCTTTATTGTCAGATCCTTTGATATCAGCTTTATTGAGCAAATCCTGAATATGTTCTATTTGCTCTAAAGTGTCATCAAAAAATAGCCTTAGTTCTGGAGTAAATCTTAATTTTAATTGTTTTCCAACTGTGTAGCGTAATTCGCCGGCATGTTTTTCAAACAATTCCATTAATTCACCCGGACCTTTGTCAGATCCAAAATTGCTTATATATATTTTTGCAACCTGAAGATCTTTTGACATCCTGACAGCTGTTAGAGTTGCCATGCCAAAACCATTATCAAGTGCTATCCGGGATATCTCTCCGGACAGCACTTTTTTAACTTCATTTGCTACTTTTTCTGCTCTGTTAGCCATAAGTATATTACAGTGTTCGTTTTACTTCTACTTCTTTGAATGCTTCAATTATATCGCCTTCTCTAATATCATTAAAGCCATATAGCTGAATACCGCATTCGTATTTTGAATCTACTTCTCTAACGTCATCTTTCTCACGTTTTAGGGAGTGGATTGTACCTTTAAAGACTTCAAATCCGTCTCTCATTACTCTAATTCTGTCATTTCTGTTAATCTTACCACTTTGTACATAACAACCAGCGATAACACCAACTTTAGAAATTTTGAATGTAGCACGAACTTCGACTTCTGCAACTATTTCTTCGTGAACTTCAGGAGATAATAAACCTTCTAAAGCTAAATGAACTTCGTTGATACAGTCGTAAATAATGCTGTAATTTCTAATTTCTACAGACTCAGTTTCAGCAACTCTTCTTGCTTTTCCTGTAGGAACAGAGTTAAACCCGATAATGATCGCATGCGATGCTGCTGCAAGCATAACATCATTTTCTGTTACAGGTCCAACACCTTTGTGAAGGATATTGACTCTAACTTCTTCCGTTGAAAGTCTAAGCAATGAATCACTAATTGCTTCCACAGAACCAGAAACGTCACCTTTGATAACAAGGTTAAGATCTTTGATTCCACCTATAGAAATTTGAGCAGAGATTTCGTCAAGAGTCATGTGACGTACTTGTCTTAATTCCTGTTCGCGTTTAAGTTGTTTTCTTTCATTTGCAATGCTACGAGATTCTGAGTCAGTGTGTGTAGTAATGAAACTATCACCTGCTTCAGGAAGACCGTCGTAACCGATAACCATTACTGGATCAGAAGGACCGGCTTCATCTAATTTATTTCCACGTTCGTCAAGTAAAGCTCTTACTCTACCAGAATAAACACCGGAAACGAAAGGATCACCAACTTTTAAAGTACCTTTTTGTACGATTATAGTAGCAGTTGCACCTAAACCTTTTTCCATATTAGCTTCAACTACTGCACCTCTTGCTAGTCTGTCAGGATTTGCTTTAAGTTCAAGCATTTCTGCTTCAAGCAGGATTTTTTCAAGCAATTGTTCGATATTTTTACCATGCTTAGCTGATATTTCAGCTACCTGATATTTACCACCCCAATCCTCAACTAATACATCATAGTCTGATAATTGCTGGCGAATTCTGTCAGGTTGCGCATCTGGTTTATCAATTTTATTGATAGCAACAACAATTGGCACTCTGGCTGCTTTTGCGTGAGAGATTGCTTCAATAGTTTGAGGCATTACACTGTCATCAGCAGCAACAATTAGTACAACAATATCAGTTACCTGAGCACCACGAGCACGCATTGCCGTAAAGGCTTCGTGACCAGGAGTATCTAAGAAAGTAACCGAACGACCATCTTCTAATTTTACTTTATAGGCGCCAATGTGCTGAGTGATACCACCAGCTTCACCTGCAACCACATTTGCAGAACGAATATGATCAAGTAAGGAAGTTTTACCGTGATCCACGTGACCCATAATTGTTACAATAGGTGAGCGTGGTAGTAAATCTTCATCATCATCGTCATCTTCTTCGTCCACAAACTGCAAGGATTTTTGATCATGGAATTTAACTTCATAACCATAATCATCGGCAATCAAAACGATAGTATCTTTATCTAAGCGTTGGTTGATAGTTACCATCAATCCAAGCTGCATACATTTCATTATAATTTCGTTTACGCCAATTCCCATTAGGTTAGCTAAATCACTTGTAGTTACAAATTCTGTAAGTTCAAGTATGTTAGCTTCTTTTTCCATTTCCTCCTGGATTTTAGCTTCTTTTTCTACTCTTTCTGCTTTTCTACGCTGTTTGTTTTTAGCACGGTTACCAGAAGAAGAGTGATCCATTTCGGATAAAGTTTCTTTGATAGCCTTGTTCACATCATCTTGGCTGATCATATCTCTAACAGATTTTTTACGTTTTTTACGTTTTTTTCTTGCCGGAGAGTCATCTTCCTGTGAAATAGTTTTTTCTATTTCAGTTTTTCTCAACTTCTTAGGAGGTGCCTTCTTAACAACTTTAGGTTGCTTCTCTTTAGCAGTTTCAGGAGTAACTTTTTTCTTCTTAACAACTTTGCGAGATTTTCCACCTTTACCCATGTTTTCAGCTTCTTCAGGGCTTATTTCGATTTTACCGAGTACTGTAAGACCTTTTAGTTGAGGAGCATCACCAGGGTTAACTTCGATTATATTTTTACGTTTTTTACGTGGTCTGTTATCAAAGTCTTGGTTTTGATCATCTCTTCTAGGTCTGTTATCATCTCTATCACCACGAGGTGGTCTATTGTCATCCCTATTTCCACGAGGCGGTCTGTTATCATTGTAACGGTCGTCTCTTCTAGGTCTGTTATCATCTCTATCACCACGAGGTGGTCTATTGTCATCCCTATTTCCGCGAGGAGGTCTGTTATCATTGTAACGATCGTCTCTTCTAGGTCTGTTATCATCTCTATCACCACGAGGTGGTCTATTGTCATCCCTATTTCCGCGAGGTGGTCTGTTATCATCCCTATTTCCACGAGGCGGTCTGTTATCATTGTAACGGTCGTCTCTTCTAGGTCTGTTATCATCTCTATCTCCACGAGGCGGTCTATTGTCATCTCTATTTCCGCGAGGTGGTCTGTTATCATTGTAACGATCGTCTCTTCTAGGTCTGTTATCATCCTGAGAGGAACTTGAGCGATTATCGCCACTGCGGGAGTCACGATTATCACGATTGTAATTATCGCGATTACTGCGAGGTTTACGAGTATCATTATCAGGTCTATTAGAACTGCTATTATAAGGCTTAGAATTTATAGCATCATCAGATTTTTTTAATTCTTGAGATTGAGTATCTTCAGTTTTTTTCGGGCTATCTCCCTTAGATTGAGGTTGCGTGTTAGTCTTAGAATTTTTATTATCGTTGCTCTTATCGTGAGCAGAAAGGTCGATAACCATACCTGGCTGGATTGAAACATCCGAGTCAGCAGGTTTTACTTTTTCATTTTTCACATCAGAAACAGTCTCGTTTGTAGATTTTGCGTCTACTTTTGCAGGAGCAGAATGATCATTAGTATCTGCATTAGCAGATTCTAAGTTCGCTTCTTCCTGAGCAGATTGCTGAGCTGTTTTTCTGGTATCTTTGTGTTTTTGCAATTTTTCTCTTTGCTTTTCTGCAGCTTTAATCTCTTTTTTGAACTTATCATGCACCGCATCTACCATATCTGGTGTAAGCGTTGCAGTAGGCTTGTTTTGGACATCATAGCCTTTAGACTGCAAAAATTCGATGATTGCATCCTTTCCAATGTTTATCTCGGAAGCGATTTTAAACAGTTTTGTTTTTCTTGCGGCAGCCATAAACCTCTAATACTCATTTATCTAAAAAAATCAATTCTAATATCCCAGACTTTCGGGATGATTATAAGTCTAAACTATTGATAAGTGCGACTGTTTCGTCAGATTCTTCTTCTTCTAACTCAGTAAGCACTATCGTTCTTAGTTCTAATAAGAACTCTTTATTTAAGTTGTTTAAAGCAAGCAAATCAGCCGGGTCAGCTTCTAAGAACTCTCTTGCAGTATTAATACCGTCTTCAGTAAGTTCATTAAATAACTCTTCACCAAGCTCTACTTTAAATTCACTTAAATCAATATCTTCAAATCCTTCTTTAACAAGAGATAGAGCATAACCTGTAAGTTTCGATGCAAGTCTTACATTCTGGCCATTTTTACCAATTGCTAAAGATACCTGATCATCAGGCACAATTACATTTGCGCTTAGTGTTTCTTCGTCGACATTAATTTCTTTAACTTTAGCAGGAGATAAAGCTCTTTCAATGAAAGTTTTAATGTCGTCAGAATATTCTATAAGATCAATATTTTCGTTATTAAGCTCTCTAACGATAGCATGAATTCTTATACCTTTCATACCAACGCAAGCTCCTACCGGATCTACTCTATCGTCAAATGACATAACAGCTACTTTACTTCTTTCACCCGGATCTCTAGCGATACCTTTAATTTGAATAATTCCGTCATAAATTTCCGGAATTTCTATTTCAAATAATCTGGAAAGGAAATCTTCAGATGCACGGGACAAAATAATTTCAGGCTGACCGCCTGCGCCGTTTCTTTTAACTTCTTTAACGATAGTTTTAATAGTCTGGTTCTTTTTATGTCTGTAACTTTCGTTGGGAATTTGTTCTTCTCTAGGAAGACGGCACTCTGTTTTATTATGTAAAATCAGAATATCATGTCTTCGAATTTGATAAACTTCACCAACAAGTATTTCATTCTGTTTAGTAGCGTATTCATTGTAAACATTGTCTTTTTCAATTTCACGAATACGCTGGTTCAAATTTTGAGAAGCAAGTGATATTAATCTGCGACCAAAAGTATCAGCAATATTATCTAAGGTAATCTCTTCAATAAATTCATCTCCGATTTCATACTCTTCATCGCTGTACATATTAGCTTCTTCGACAGAAATCTGAGTATCTTCATCAAAGTAAAAATCTTCATCTACCACTTCTCTGGTTAGATAAATCTCGATATCACCTTTTTCCATATTTACAATGATATCAAAATTTGCATCAGGACCGTGTTTTTTTCTTATTATCATTGATAATGTTTCTTCCAAAACACCCTGAAGCAAGTCTCTATCAATACTTTTATGCTTCGCCATGTCGGCAAAAGCTTCTATGATTACCTTTTTGTCGTTTTTCTGAGTTACTTTGCGCCTTGCCATTGTTATCTTCAAAATATTTGAACAAATACTGAAATTATTTGTAAGCAAGAATATAAAAATCTTGCAATGGTACCTATAATAAAAAAAAGGGACTCGTGCCCTTTCCATATCAGTATTACAAAAATAACAACTTTTCGCTAACTCCCCAAGACTTTTACAATATTTTTTTTATATATACATTAAAATATGAAATTTAGTAACTAATAATTTTATTTTTACGAGGGAAACATGGCTTTTAACGCAGTCGATTATTATAATATAGAATCACTTTTCACACCTGAAGAATTGCTGATTCGGGATGCTGTACGCGAATTTACGGAAAAAGAAGTAATTCCCATAATAGATAAACATTATCGAGATGGTACATTTCCAAATGAATTAGTACCAAAAATGGCAGAGCTTGGTCTATTAGGCATAAAAATACCTACCGAATACGGTGGAGTAGGAGCTAATTACACATCCTATGGTTTAGCTATGCAGGAATTGGAAAGGGGAGATTCTGCAATCAGGTCTTTTGCCTCAGTTCAAAATTCATTAGTCATGTATCCAATTTATGAATATGCAAATGAAGAAATAAAACAAAAATGGCTTCCAAAACTTGCATCAGGTGAAGCAATTGGTTGCTTCGGGCTTACTGAGCCTGATTATGGTTCAAACCCGGGTGGCATGATCACAAACGCTAAAAAAGTAGATGGAGGCTATCTGCTTAATGGAGCTAAAATGTGGATTACTAACGGCACAGTTGCAGATATAGCAGTTGTATGGGCAAAACTTGAAGGAAAGATAACAGGATTTTTAGTGGAAAAAGGATTCAATGGATTTACAGCTCCTGAAATGAAAGGTAAGCATTCTTTAAGAGCTTCTGTTACAAGTGAATTAGTCTTTCAGGACGTATTTGTCCCTGATGCGAATAAACTAAACATCAGTGGCTTAAAAGGACCATTAGCTTGTCTTTCTCAAGCAAGATACGGAATTGCATGGGGAGTAGTAGGAGCTGCTATGTCAGTTTATGATTCAGCTATTGAATATTCTAAATCAAGAATACAATTTGATAAACCAATTGCAGGATTTCAGCTAACTCAAGATAAGCTAGTATATATGCTTACAGAAATAACAAAAGCTCAACTCGTTAATCAAAGGTTAGGAAGAATTATGGAATCTGGTGATTTCAGACCGCAACACATATCTTTTGCAAAGCGAAATAACGTAGAGATAGCTCTTGAAATAGCAAGGAAAGCCCGGGAAATACATGGAGCAAACGGAATATTGGACGAATATCCTGTGATGCGACATGCTGCAAATCTGGAATCAGTAAAAACTTATGAAGGAACTCATGAAATCCACACTTTAATACTTGGAGAAGATATTACGGGTGTTCCTGCATATAGATAGTAAAAAGAATAACTTTCACATAAAACCTTTCTTATAATGAGAAAGGTTTTATGTATCAATCAGAGTTTTCTTTAACTTGAAAATCCAAAGCACAAAAACAGCAATAATCATCATTAGGAGCAGAGAAATATATAAACTATATTCAAGATGTTGCTCTGTTCTTTCGATTTGTTGTTTATTTTGTTCTAATCTCTCTTTATTTTGGAGCTTAATTTTGGATTCTATTAACTGAAAGCTAGGATTTTTTTCTTTCGTTAAAACATTTTTTATCGAATCTGCTAACTCTAGAAATTGTAGAGCTTTTTTGTCATTTCCAATTTTCTTAAAGATTCGGTAAAACTGCATAGCTCCACGTTCGATATAGTATCTATGGTCACATTGTTTTGCATAGGATAGTGCTGAATCTGCATAATTCAGAGCTTTGTTGTAGTCTCCTATTTGATAATAGTTACCGGATAGGTTTGCCATACTACTGGTTAAAACAGTGATTGCTCCTAAAGATGCTCTGGACTCTCTAGCTAAATGATTGTATTTAATGCATTTATCAAAATCTCCAAAGCTAGAATATGCATATGCCATCATAGTGTAGACATCACCCAATTGTTTTTTATCACCTGCTTTTTTGAATAAATCAATTGACTCATTCAAGTATGAAATACCAACAGCCATATTTCCATTATCTAAATATAAGGCTGCCATAGATTTGAAATACATTGCATCAGTGAGTATATGGTAGTTGGCACTAAGTAAAGTTTTACAAGAGTCAAAGTATAATTTGGCGTTCGCGAAATCATGATTTAATCTAAAAGATTCACCAATATTTATAAACATATCCAAATAATCAGGATACTGATTAATAGATTTATATAAATTTTTAGCTTTTTTCAAATAGTCAATGGATACACTACTATCTTTGAGTTCATAAAATAACATATAACCAAGGTGTTGATATAGATATGCCATATTTTTTTCGTTTTGGTGCAACTGATTTGCAAATATTAAATCTACACCTAATTGATAGTAATAATATGATTTATCAAAATGATATAAACTGCGATAAGAATCACCAATTTTGAAATAGGTGTAAACAAGTGGAGTTTTGTCATCTAAATCTCTTCCTGTAAAAATTGCTTGATTGTAAATTTCTTGCATTTTGACAGGTTCACCTCTAAACGTAAGATCAAGTGCCGCTTTAGTTAAACCTAGTACTTCACCTTCTGTGTAATTATGTTTAGAAGCTAATTCTCTGGCAGATAGTGCAAACTCTATAGCAGAATCCAGATATCTATGTTGATAAATATCTGAAGAATCAAGCAACGCCTCAACTTCAGAAGCAATTGCAGGTTTTGCATTAGGATTATTGTTTTGTCCTGTAAGCACTATTACAAGTAAAAAACCAATAAGTGATAATATAATTACACTTTTTTTCAAATTATTACCGAGTTATTTAACCTTTTACGAATATATATCATTAAGGTAGTTTTTGCTATTAATGTTTAAGTAAAAAACGGTAAGTATTGTTGAAAGAGTTTGAAAAATATTATTCGGATGGTGTTAATTTCTCTTTTTCAAAAAAATGTAACCGGATAAAATGGCGAAAGTAAATGCCAATAATCCAAAAATATAGGAAAGTGTTAAATAAAAATCTTTATCATTTTCTAAATCTGTCATAATTTCCGTGTTTAGCATGTTTTTTTCCAACATGTTAAATCTAAACTTGCTTTCAAGTATTGAAACTAGTGAGAGTTTTTCCAAATCTAATGAATCTTTTAAGGCTATATACTTTTTCAAATAGTGAAGGGATTGATTTTCATCTTTTTTGATGTCATATAACTCGCTTAACATTTTAAGTGATTTGGGCAAGTAAAAATTATGATTACTATTTATGCATATCTTATAAGCTATCGTTGAATAGTGTATTGAACTGTCAAGCATGTTTAAATGTTTAAATGAATTTGCTATATTTAAACAGGAACTCGCCACTAAAGATAAATTGCCTACTTTTTTTCTTAGTTCCAGGGATTTTTTGTTGTAAAGCAGACTATTTTTATAATCATTGACAAATGAATATGCATATGCAAACATGCCGTATAGATCAGAGAGCTGCTTAAAGTTATTAAGATTTGTAAAAATGGTCTCTGCCTTACGAAGTAATTGCAGAGCTGTGGCTGCATTGTCTCTGTCCAGATATGTAGCTGAAGTTAGCCGATAATACTTGCCTAAAAGAGTAGAATCTTTATATTTTTCTGCTGCTTCCTTGGCTGCTGAATAATATTTTACTGCTCTATCTGCTCTTCCATTCAATCTGAATATTTCTCCCATATAAAGATAGAGATTATTAAAATTTGTAGTGTCTCCTCTTCTTAGGTAATAATTATGGGCTTTATGCAAATATTCTAATGAAATAACACTATCTTTCAATTCAAAGTATAACAAGTAACCTATTGCTTCAAATAATTCAGGGTAGAATTTTTTTCTTCGTTCTTTTGGCAGAGATTGCAACTCATCTGTGACATTTTGAATTATACTTATCGTTTTAGTTGTATGGTGGAGTTCTCTATAGCGATATGACTGTTCTATCAGAGTAAACAACTTCATATCTTCTAAGTTGTATTTTTCACACAGATACAATGCATGGTTATTCATTTCCTCGAATTTTACAATTTCACCTTTGTAGGCAAAAGCAGTTGATAATAAATTGATAGCTTTGATTTCGAGCTCTCTCTTCTGAATTTCATACGCAGATTCTTTTGCTCTTAGCGCGTATGAGACAGAAGAGTCCAGGTTAATATTATGATATTTTTCGGAAAGATGCAAGAGTGAATCAATATTCTCGGAATACAAAAATATTGAGCTAAATATAAATATCAATATTGTATATATTGATTTCATTAGATTTAAGAATTGAATTATGAATATATATCTTTAATCTAAAGAAAATAGTTTGATAATAAAAATAAAATATAAAAAAGCACACAAGTTTTGCTTGTGTGCCTTAAAAAGTAACAATTTAACTCGAATAAGAATTATTCTGGTCTGAACATGCTGTCTTCAATTTCGATATTTACTTCGTATTCTGTATTGTAATCGAAAGTCAATTGACCCATTTTTTGTACAAAATGAGTTGGAAGTTTTACACCGCCAAATTCTTTATATTCGGAATACTCAATTTGAATCATCCCTACTTGAGGAATTGAATATTCTTGTTTTTCAAGAAGAAATGTTTCGCTGTTGAAATAATAATATTTCTTTTCATTTTTGTCGTTTGTAGCTTCTAAGATTATAAGTTGGTCTTGTTTACCTTTTAATTCTAAAGTCTTATTGTTTTTAGATAATTCAAGAACTTCAAAAAATGCACCATCTTGCATGATTTTTTTAACATCTTCAGGAGCACCTTGTACGTATTTTCCGCCTGTTGATCTTTCTGCAACCCAACCATCTTTACCATCTGTTAGCTGCTTAGAGATACCAAATGGACCTAAATTACTGTTAGAGTAGAATTTATTACCTTTCTTTTTATATTCTTCCATTGAAATTTTAGCACTTTGACCTTGTGCGCTAACAGTACCTTTGCCTGTCATTTTCAAAGTGTTAAATGCATCAGCTTTATCCTTTCCACCAATTGCTTCAGTGTATTTAGCAATCAATTCTTCAGGTTTAATAGTAACTTCTTCAGTTTTAATAGGATTTAAGTCTAAGTCATATTCGTAAATTTTACCGAATTTTTTGAGAGTTTCTTTTACTTCAGGATCGCCAACTACAATGATATACTCATCTTTTGGATTTAAATATTTTGCAGCTACATCTCTGATTTTTTCAGGTGCCAAATTAGTAATAAAGTTAGTATAGTTTTCATAACGATCCATAGAAATTCCCATGAAATCAGCTCTTTGAACTAAACTAGCCATTGTACCTGCGCTTTCAAACGCCATTAAGAATGTACCTACACGGAAGTTCTTAATTCTTTTGAGTTCTTCTTCGCCCGGAGGGTTAGTGCATAGATCTTTTAGCTGTTCGTTAATAACAACAATAGCAGAATCAGTCACCGAAGAGCGCACATCCGCACCACATGCAAATCTATTTACATATTTGCTACCTGTCATATATCCAAAAGGAGTATATGTGTAAGAGTGAGTTTCGCGAAGTGTACGGAATAAACGTCCACCAAAACCTGTACCAATAATTCTGGCAGCAAAATCTGCAGCATCATAATCTTTATCTGCATAAGGGATAGCAGGTGTTGAAACTATCACAGAAGATTGAACTGAACCAGGGCGGTTTACAAAATATACACCTCTTGGCATTGGTTTAGCTTTTGGAACTAATATTTCAGGAACAAATCCTTTTTCCCAGCCTTTGAATGCATGTTCAAGTTTAGCTACTATTTCATCAGCTTTAACATCACCTATAACAGCCATAGTCGCATTATTTGGCTTCATCCAAGTTCTGTAAAGCTCTTTGATATCTCTTATTTTGATTGATTCTAAAGTTTCTTTAGTCTCTTTAATTGAATAAGGGTGATGTTCACCGTATAATGCTTTTCTTGTTAATGCAGCTGCAATTGAACCTGAATTAGCTTTTTCTGATTCAAGACCTTGAATAGCTTGCGGTAATAATTTATCAAACTCTTCTTGAGGAAAAGTAGGGTTTGTAAGTACATCTGCCATCATTTCCAGGATGTCGTCAGTATACTTAGTTAATCCACCACCGGAAACATTAAAATAATCAACAGAAGCACCTGCTCCTACGCTTGCTCCGATACCATCCATTTTTTGAGCTATTTCTAATGCAGTTTTAGTTGTAGTACCTTTAGTAAGTAAAGTAGTCATAAAGTCAGCTAATCCGGCTTTTGCACCTTGCACTGAAGATCCACCTGGAATAAGTAGACTAAATGATATAGTTGGTTGTTCGTGATCTTCAATAATAAATACCTTAACTCCATTAGATAAAGTTTTGGTAGTGTAATCAGGGAATTTGAAATCTTTACCTTTTAGAGGTTCAGGTCTTTTAGTTGGGTCGATATTTTGAGCAACAAGCATTTGAGTTGCCATAAATATCATAACTAATAAACTGAGAATTTTTTTCATTTTATATTGTCCTAAGTTATTTTGATTTTAGTTGAAAAATTATTCGCCTTTTGCAGGTATATATTCCAAAGTTACTTTATTTGCATTGCCAAAATATTTTTTAGCAACTCTTTGGATGTCAGATTTGGTAACTTTCATGTAGTTTTCCAATTCACTGTTAATTAGGCTGGCATCACCAAAATAGCTGTAGTACTTAGCAAGTGCCATAGCTTTTTCTTGAGTACCTTTTTTACCGCTTACGGAAGAAACTTCTTTGATGTTTCTTGCTTTTTGGAACTCTTCATCTGTAACACCATTGTCAATAACTTTTTGAATTTCGTCCTGCATTGCTTTTTCTACATCAGCAAGTTCTTTACCTTGAGCAGGAATACCAACCATATAGATTATGCCTGCTTTTTCTAAAGCCATTGGAGACATCACAGCTTGTAATGCAACTTGTTTTTCAACTAATTCTCTGTAAAATCTTGAAGATTCACCAGCACCTAAAATATCTGACAATAATGAAAGTGCATAATAATCAGGTTCACCCATTTTTGGACCTCTTAAGCCCATGAAAACTGCCGGAAGTTGAGCTTTGTTATCTTCAATAGTTTCTTTGTAAGAAGCAGACAATGGGGGCAATTGGAATTCTGAACGTACAGGTTCTGCACCTTTTTCATAACGACCAAAATATGCTCTTACATATTCTTTTGTGTCTGCTAAGTCAAAATCACCAACAATAACTAATGTACCGTTGTTTGGTTTGTAAAAGTTATTGTAGAATTTTTGGAAATCTGCAATTGTTGCTTTTTTAATATGTTCTGCATCTCCAATTGGAACCCAGGAATAGTTACCACCTTTGAAAACATTATTGAACATTTTCTCCATCCATGTTCCGTAAGGTGAATTGTCGTTTCTGTTTTTCTTTTCTTCCAGAACTACGCCTCTCTGAGTTTCAACGCCAATCTCATTCACTTGTAATTGTCTCATTCTTGATGATTCAATCCACAAAGCTAATTTGATTTGGTGAGAAGGAACAGTAAATTTATAAACTGTTTCATCAAACGAAGTGTGTGCATTAAGCACGCCGCCTGCTTCCTGGATATACTTATCCATGCTGGCTCTTGGTATTTCATTTGTAGATTCGAACATTAAGTGCTCGAAGAAGTGAGCAAAACCTGTCAAATTTGGGTTTTCATCTTTAGAGCCCACTCTGTAGTGCAATATTGTAGAAACAACCGGAGCACTTTTGTCAATTGAATAAATTACATGGAGACCATTATCTAAATCTTCCTCCACATATTTAATAGGATTAGCCTGGCTAAAAGCACTAACAGAGCTTATTACCATAAAAGCAAAAAGCATAGATAGTTTTTTTAGGAGGCTTTGAGTAATTGTGAAATTACGCATGACACTGACCTGTGTATTTGAAAAAAAATATTTGTAGCTAATTTAACTCAACGTACAAAATACAAAGAAGTTTACTTCTACGGCTTACATAAGTATTTAATAATATAAATTTAAATTTTTTGATCCTTATGTGTATTTTGTGTTCTTGTTTTTTATTCAGTGCTAAGTATAAGTATTTCAAATAAATATTTTAAATTGTTCATTTACAAAAGTTTATTCTAAACATGTTTTCCACATGATATGTTGTTTTTCCACATAGTTATCCACATTTTTATGATAACAAAGATTTTTAATACTTATTCGTCAAAAATTTTATGATTAGATTAGAAAAAATAATGGAATTCGATATAATTCATATTACATGGCTACTATTGTTTGTAGGCTTAGTATTTGCTGTCTTTTATTTTTTACTGAAATATAAAGCTGCTATACGTAAAACTATTGAAATAGAGGGCAAGTTAAAAAGAATTGTAGATGAAAACGAATCACTAAAAATCGTAAATTCGGATTATGTTCGTATCGTAGAGCGTTCGAATGATGGTATAGCTATTTGCCATAATTCAATTATAGAATACATCAACGATGCAGGTGCTGAAGTCTTAGAAAGAAAACCAAAGTCGATTGAAAACAAAACAATTGACAGATTCATTTCTGATAATGAAAAAAAACAGTTTATGGATGTATTTAATGATGTGATTCACGATAAGGATTCATCTGCATTTATAGAAACTGAATTTGATTTAGGATGGGGAGAACTAAAACATATCGAAATGTCACTTACTCATATACTTTTTGGTGGGAAAGGTGCAATACTTGCAATATTTAGAGATGTGACACCTAGAAAAAGAATCGAAAGAAAGCTAAAAGAAAACGAAATATTATACCGTAATTTATTTGAGCATGCTGGAGATGCTATATTCATTATGGATGGTAATGAATTTGTTGACTGTAATCAGAAAACATTAGAAATGTTTAGATGCTCCAAAAACGAAATACTTCAGAAACCTCCTTATCTGTTTTCTCCGGAAAGACAGGCAGATGGGGAACTGTCTAAGGTTATGGCTATCAAACATATTCGTGCTGCTAAGGAAGGGACTGAACAGCATTTTCATTGGATACATAGAAGAGTGGATGATGATCTGTTTCATGCAGAGGTTTCCCTGAGTTTACTTCCTTTTGAAGATAAACACTATATTTTAGCAATTGTGAGAGATATAGACGAGAAAGAAAAATACAAGCAGATGATTGAAGAAAATAATAACTTTATGTCTAATTTGCTTGACGGTATTCCAAGTCCTGTTGCTTTCCTTACTGAAAATTGTGAGGTTAAACACTGTAATATTAAATTTGATGAAGTTTTCGCTATAGTAAATAATGAGGCAAAAAAAGAGTATACTCTACCTGCAAAATTGAAGTCGTGCACGAATCTTCAAGAATTGAAGAATGAAGAGACAAAGATAATTACTTATGAATTTGACTCTGAACTGACCTATTTTCAGACCTACATAAGAAGAATCAGGAGGTATAATGAAGATGGATTTCTGATATTACTGTTTGATATTACTGAGAAAATTAGTAGGCAGAAAGAACTTGAAAACTTGGTAGAAGATCTTAATAATGCCAGGAATGAAATATCTCTTGAAGCAGAAAAAGCAATCGATTTGAATAATAGACTATTAGATTCTGAGAAAAATCTGAAAGAATTAAATTCTATGAAGGATAAATTCTTCTCTATTATTGCTCATGATTTGAGAAATCCACTTAGTGTTTTCCACGGAATTACGTCCTATATAAAAGATAGATATGAAGAACTGGATGAAGAAGAAATCCAGGACTCAATAAATGATTTATATACATCTGCAGATAAATTGCTAAATCTGCTTGAGAATCTTCTTGCCTGGGCAAGATCACAAACCGGGAATCTGGAGTTCAGACCTGAAAACACGGATCTTGGCGAAATATCTATGACTGTGGAATATTTATTTAAAGAAAGTGCTAAGAAAAAAGGTATTATGATAGAAAATAATATCCCTAATAATTATTATCTGATAGCAGATAGAAATATGCTAAGCACCATATTTAGAAATCTTACTTCAAACTCTATCAAATTTACTGAGTCTGGTGGTAAAATAGAACTTAACGCACACAAGGACAGTTATTACACTTATATCGAAATTTCTGATACCGGTACAGGTATGGAACAGTCTACTTTAGATAAGTTATTCAATCCTGGTGAGAAAATCTCTACTAAAGGTACAAGATCAGAAGGTGGCACAGGATTGGGGCTACTTATGGTAAAAGAATTTGTGGACAGGCATAATGGAGAAATAGCAGTAGAAAGTGAGCTTGGAAAAGGATCGGTTTTTAAAATCAAACTACCTGTACATCAAAATGGCTCCCAGTAATGTTTTCTCATTACAACACATTCTCCTTTAAATTTTACTCCTTCTTGTTCTAATAATTCACGCATTAGTTCAGGGTAAGGGAAAGCATTTTTACCGGATAATTCACCCAAACGGTTGACAACTCGGTGGCATGGCAAATCAGTTCGATTTTTTGCAGCATTAAGTGCCCAGCCAACCATTCTGGCTGACATGCGGCTACCTAGAGCTTTTGCTATAGCACCATAAGTAGTAACTTTTCCGGTTGGAATATTTGCTACAATTTCATATACTCTTAAATAAAAATCTTTATTTTGTTTATTATCCATTATACTAAAGCTGGTTACTATGCAAAACGAATTTATGGAATTCTTGGAAAAAAGACTGCAAGAGCAATTGCCAGGCATAGATTCTCATTTGAAAATGTCTCCTGTTATTGAAGGAAAACCTTTCCGAAAATTTAAATCAGAGCCAAACTCGAAAAAAAGTGCTGTGCTCATTCCTCTCATAGAGCAAGATAACAAATTAAAGATAATTTTTACTCTTAGAAGTTCAAAGCTTAATAGTCACAGCGGACAAATTAGCTTTCCCGGTGGAAGAGCAGAGCTTGGTGAAACACCTGTAATGACAGCTCTCAGAGAAACCCAGGAAGAAATTGGCTTACCTTATCAAAATATTAAAGTTCTGGGAAAAATGTCAACTCTATTCGTACCTCCTTCTAACTCAGTCATAACTCCAATTCTTGGGATAATAACAGATAAATTCGATTATGTTCTATCTGAAGATGAAGTGGAAGAAGTTTTCGAAGTGGACTTTGACATCTTTATAAATAAAGAAGCTTATCGAAAAGAAATATGGGATTTTAAAGGAGTTAAAGTTGATGTTCCATTTTGGGACATTCATCCTAAAGTTCCACTTTGGGGAGCAACAGCAATGATACTTAGTGAGCTAGTAGAACTTCATCAGGAATTTATTCAAATGATTTAGCTCAATTAATATCATCAGAAGATTTTTGAGCAATTTTGATACTCACCGCAACAGTCAGCACGCTTCCTGTGAAAATCGCAATCATTATCAGAAACTGGTATTTGATTGCAGTTAAAGGGTTGCTTCCGCCAAGTATTTGCCCGGTCATCATTCCCGGAAGCCATATTAAACCCATAGAAGCAACTGATGCAAGCACTGGGCTAAAAGAATTTTTCATTGCATCGGAACTGAATTTAAATAAAGCCTCTGCTTCACTTGCTCCTAGCATAAGATAATATCTATATTTCTGCTTCTCTTTTTTCATTGAAGAAAAATAAGAGCGAATTGCCACTATTGAGCTGTTTAAAGTGTTGCCTATTACCATTCCCATAATAGGAATAATATACCTAGCTGCGAAAAAATCTTTACCTTCAAATACAAGAAAAGCAAAGACAATCCCATTAATCACAACATTAGTCAATATGCCTGACAATACAGGAAAATAGAATTTTTTTGCGCTTAAGTCGCTTCTTTTAACAATTGTAAAACTAGCTGCTACTATCATTAGTGCTACCCAAGCAATATTGATGATAGTAGAGTCCAGCTCGAAAATATATTCCAAATAGAATCCAACCAGACTTAATTGCAATGACATTCTGAAAAAAGACCATGCCATAGTTCTCAGCAAACCGGTTTTATAATAAGACAATACCAAAATCGGTAAAATCAATAGGGAAGAGGCTATACCAATATTTATCCATGGAATATCAATCATGAGTCGATCTCAATTATATTATTACAATTGCTACACCAATTATCATCATGAGAAACTGAAAGTATAGTGAGGTCTTCGTCTTCAAGTAAATACTCTATCACTTTTGCTTTAGAAGCCTTATCAAGAGCTGAAGTGGGTTCGTCTAACAGCATAATTTCACATTTGAGCAGTTTACATATGATTATTCCTATTCTCTGCTTTTCTCCACCGGATAAATCAACATATTTATTGAGTAATATCTCTTTTTTCAATCCAAGTTTTTCAAACTGTTCCAGTATCAAGTTGTTACTTATTGTAATTTCTTTATTGGCTTTAAAAGAGAAAGGAAATTTAATTATATCCAATACAGTTTCATCATCTGAGAAATTCAAGTCTTGTGGCAGCCATGAAAAATATTTTCTGGCTAAAGTGGGATTATTAATGAGATCAATATCAAAAACAATTATATTGCCGCACTCAGGCTTTTCAAATCCGCAAATCATGTTTAAAATGGTTGATTTACCACTACCTGAAGGTCCTTTTATCACAGCTTTATCTCCTTTATTTATTTGAAAGGAGAGATTTTGGAACAAAATTTGCCCTAAATATGATATTGAAATATTATCTACTTTTACTAAGATATTTCTCATTTTGCTAAATAATTTAGTGTACCAGTTCGTCCGATAAAATATAAAATAAGTAAAAATTGAGACAAACTGATACATTTTCAAAATAAGTCCAACATTCTTTTTTAATCGCGGTGAGATATGAAAAATATAGGTGTTTTATTTGGTAACGAAAAAAGTTTTCCTCAAACTTTAATAGATAGGGTTAATTCTATAATTCCTGAAAAAGTTCGTGCTGAATCTATTGTGGTTGGTGCTGTTCGCATAGATCAACTTCCAAGATATCAGGTCATATTAGATAGAGTTTCAAATGCAGTTCCATATTACAGAAGTATTTTAAAACTTGCTGCTCTTAATGGATCACATGTTATAAATAACCCATTTTGGAAATGTGCTGACGATAATTTTTTTAACGCAGTTCTTGCTGAAAGGTTGAATATAAAAGTCCCAAAAACTGCAATTATTCCTAGTAAAGAAATGCCTGAAGGGACGGGCCCCGTAACTATGAGGAATTTACAATATCCATTGGACTGGGATTATGTTTTCGATTATGTTGGCTTCCCATGCATCATTAAGCCAAATTTAGGAAGCGGAGCTTATACTTCATTTAAAGTATATAATCAAACCGAATTCTTCGCTACCTATGATTTAACAGGTCCAAAGCTTATGATTGTTCAGGAAGCAATAGAATACGATCAATATTTTAGGGTATATACAATTGGATATAAGCATACTAAAATCATGACTTATAATCCGGAACAACCTATGCATCTACGTTATTCTCCAGAAGCTCCTCATTTGGAAGATAATATGAAAGAGAAAATAGAAACAATTTGTAAGAAATTGTGCAAATCTTTAGGGTTTGATTTTAATGCGGTAGAATTAGCTATTAAAGATGGTGAAGTTTACGTGATGGACTGTTTGAACCCAACACCTAATGCTGATAAAGAATTTCTTAAAGAAGACAATTTTGAATGGCTGGTTGACACAATGTCAAATTATTTAGTAGAGCAAGCTTTATCGGGTCAACCTCAAAAACCGGATTGTCTGCCTAACTTTTTGACATTCTAGTGAAAGCGATTGCATTTGTCTGTAGACGTAGATTGATATTTTCCCTTTGCTTGATACTGCATGAGTAAATTGAAAGTAGTGTCGAAAAGTAATTTAGATACAGACGAACCGTTGTTGAAACAAACTGTTGTGTATAACAATAGAACAATTATTAAAGAGTAGGATTAATTTCCTGCTCTATTTTTTTGCAAACAAGACAAACATTCCCCAATTCAGAAGATTTGACAACAAAAATATATTTACTTCCGCCTTCTTTAATACTAGTCTTCTTTTTGAAATCAACTATATTTATAGGCACGTTTTTAATAGTTATATTAGCTTTCTTATTTGGAATTGCTTTTGAAAGATCTTTCTTGTTGATTTTGCATATTTCTAAAAGCTCAAAAACTCTTCCCGGAAAGTTTTTTATTTTGTGATCTGAAGTAAAGACATGTGTATTTATCTCTAATGCAGCAAGTTCATATCTTTCTGTAAAATTTCTCCAGAATCCTAATTTACTAATAGAAGAATTTGCTTCATAGATATATTTACGAGGTTTTTCGATTTTCAGGACGCCACTATTCTCTTCAAAATCCAGACTTTGTGAACTAACTTCAGAAGTGAAATTAACAGCTTTAAATCTGATCTTACCTTCGTACTGATTCTCTAACAAAAAGAGCAACTCTTTACAATCATTTTTTACAGATACAATATGTACTTCTTTAATAAAAGGAAGTTGATTTACAGCTCTTGAGATGTCGAGCATCGGAGAAGTTTTAATTAGTATTTTTTTGAATGTATCTTTTATAATATTGATTGCTTTTATTGGATTAGGGAAAGTGTCTTCTAAATAGTACGTCCTTTTGCCATCCATCGATCTTCTTGCCGGATCAAGGAAAACAAGTTCTGGAATCTCCTCCAATTCACTCAAAATAGATAAACTATCAGAATTTATAATTTCAATATTATCTAAGTGCAGAAATTTTGTGTTTTTTTGGAATACTTCACAAAGCTCTTTGTTTTGTTCTATATAAATGTGTTTTGCAGATTTTTTCGCAATAAATAAGCTATCTATACCAAAGCCGCCGGTCAAGTCACAGGAAGTATTATAATCAGTGATATCTGCTTTGTATTTAGCTGTGATTTCTGAAGAAGCTTGTTCTAACGAAATTGAAGCAGGAAATTCAAATTCAGGGTTAGTGTAAATTGAAGGTAATTTTGATTTTATTTTTTGTCTGGCTGCTATTTGAGTAATAGCGAATTTTAGATTTTCATCGTTGCCATATTTGAACATCAATTCTGAAGGATTAGCATTCAGATTTTGAGCTATAAATGTTTTAATAGATTTTTCTAACATATTCTAACTATAGTTTATAAGAAAAACCAACACCCAGAACTTCTTTTACTTGTAGCCTTTTGCCTTCGCCAATTTTTGTTTTTATACCTTCAACCTGGTCAAACAAAGGTACATTAATATTGTGATCATAAATAAAATGTACAAAAATATTTGCTGCTATATAATCATTTACCTTCATAGATAAAGTGTTTTCACAGTTGACATCTATATTAGTACGGTTAGATTCATCTCTATCTGTATAGTTGTTAAATAATTCAAGCTTAGATTTTATAATAACATTTTCCATAATCTTTTGCTCAGCTTTAGCTGTAAATTTTGCTCCAAAGTCAGCTCTGAAACTTTCGCCGGGTTCAAGTGAATACACACCTTTAGCAGATAATGAGTCATCTGCAATCCAAATAAATCTTCCTGCAAACGGTGAGAGGAAGAAAGAAAATGAACTATTTATCTTATAGTCAAGACCTGTAGACATTGTTAAATATGCAGGAGAGAAAAATGTAGAAACGAGTGTCGAATCATCAGGATATTTGTATCCATCATAAAATTGCGAGTTAAATGACATATCTACAGAATAGAATACATTAGCAAATGCATTATAACCGATTTTTGATTCTATCTCAAACTTATCATCAGTTTTTCGAATATCGTACTGTTCAGAAGACATTATCCCATAGCGAATGTCCAATACATTATCCCACTGTATATCATCTTCTTTATAATTCAGCTTGGCATTTACCAGTCCTGTAGCGGCAACGGAGCTTTCACCACCTTTTGCCCAATTGACTAATGCCAGCTGATTCAGATTAATACTGACATTCGCTTCTTTAGACCAATAAGTAGTATCTGAAGTCTGAGTATCAGCCAAAATAAGAGTATATGCCAAAAAATATAGCAATGTGAAGATAAAAATTTTGGATTTCATATTTCCCCCCTAAAAGACCTCATGCAAATTACATAATATTATTTAAAGCTACAAATATGAGGAGTTTAAAAAATATTTATCTAAAACCTATTCAGGCATGGATATTGCATTCGCTAAGCAAAAGGAGGAATATATGTCAGCAATCAAAAATTTTGTTTCAGAAATATTTATAAATGACAATAAAGAAGATAAGAAATGGCACGTAATAGATGATTATTTTATTACTGCACTTATTGTACTCAATATTGTTGCAATGATGTTTGAATCTATAGATACTCATTATGAGCAGTACAAAACTTATTATCATATATTCGATTTATTCTCTATAGGAGTGTTTTCTGTAGAATATCTTATAAGGATTTGGATCGCTGATGAGCTGTATCCTGAATATGGTAAAGTTAAAGCTAGATTTAAATATGTATTTTCTTTCTTTGGAGTTATAGATTTACTGGCAATTTTACCTTTTTATATGCCTATGTTTATTAATCTTGATCTTAGGTTTATGCGTGTGCTTAGGTTAATGAGAATTTTCAGAGTTTTCAAACTCGTGAGGTTTATCGGTTCACTTCAGCTATTAATCAGAGTTGTAAAAGAACGAAAGGACGAATTGCTGATAACTGTTTTTGGTGCCGGACTTATGATGATTATTTCCGCGTCTCTGATGTATGAAATCGAGCATGAATTGCAACCTGATAAATTTTCAAGTATATTTTCTTCAATTTGGTGGGCTGTTGCGACATTAACTACAATTGGATATGGTGATGTTTATCCGGTCTCAGGATTAGGGCAGTTTCTGGCGGCTATCACAGCACTATTTGGGATAGGTCTTGTTGCCATTCCGACAGGTATTATCAGTGTCGGATTCCTGGATCAGATTCAGGCAAAAAAGGAAGAAGCAAAAGAAAATTCAAAAGATACTAAATATAAATATTGCCCTCATTGTGGTGAAAAATTACCTGATTAACAATAAATTTATATCATGTTTATCATTAATAAATATGGAATAAACGGATTTTATATGAAAAACATAATAGCTTTATTTTTGATTTTTATTGCTGCTACTTATGCTTTTGCACAGGAAAGTGAGCAGGACACTACAGCAATAGATACAACACGTCATGATGATGCTGCGCTTAGTTTAATTAGAGTCGCAGATTCTATACGCGTTGCAGATTCAATTGCAAAATCTAATCTGGAAAGGGAACTTAATGAGCTTAAATCAACAGAAGTAAAAAGAAGGAAAGAGCTTGAAGTTAAGCTACGTAAAATTTCAATTCAAGATTCTTTGAAAGATGTAGCTATAAAAAATGAAATTGACTCTCTCAAAGGTAAAACAACGGGCTATCCTATTATAATCGATTCCGATACTCTCTTTAAAATCTATACAAAGATTGGTACAATTTCACCAAAAGAAAGAGCCGATTTGATTACTTTCAGATTGGAAGACCTATATGATCAGTTTATTACCGGAATAGATACTATAGAAATTGTTGATTATGGTCAGACGGTTGATATAGTTTTTAAAGAAAAATCTCTGATAAATATCACAGAATTTGATGAAAAATGGTATGAACAATCTAAAATGGAGATTGCTCAGGAATACCAGCAAATAATATTGAAAGATATTATTGATTATAAAGAGAGCACAAGCTTCTTTACTTTACTAAAACAAATAGGACTTGCAATTTTTGCAATATCAATTCAAGTTGGATTAGTATATCTGGTAAATCTGGTATTTAGAAAAAGGGTAGATAATCTTATTGAAACAAAAAGGGGGATCTGGTTTAAAGCAATATCCATAAAAGAGCTTCAATTGTTAGATGCAGATAAAGTTACCAATGTAGCATTGTTTGTAGCAAAAGCTCTAAGGTGGTTTATAAACCTATTCCAGCTTTATATTACTATACCTGTTTTGTTTAGTATTTTCCCACCAACACAAAGACTTGCAGAGGTTCTTTTTGGATTAATATTATCTCCTTTGGAATCTATTTTTAGTTCTTTTGTTAACTATTTGCCTAACCTATTTACAATTATTGTCATATTAATAGTGACTAGGTATATTATAAAATTTCTGGCTTTTATTGCTAAAGAAATTGCAAATGAGAATTTGCAGATTCCCGGATTTTTTCCGGAATGGGGTAAGCCTACATTTAACATAGTCAGAGTATTAGTTCTGGCCTTTATGTTTATCGTAATCTTTCCTTATCTACCTCAGTCAGATTCAGAAGTTTTTAAGGGAGTATCTGTATTTTTAGGTATTATATTCTCGTTGGGTTCTTCTTCAATTATTGGGAATATGGTGGCTGGTCTTGTGATGACTTATATGAGGCCATTTAAAATTGGAGACAGGATTAAAATTAATGATCTGGTTGGAGACGTAGTTGAAAAAACACCGTTTGTTACTAGAATCAAAACTCCTAAGAAAGAATACATTACTGTTCCAAACTCAAATATATTAGCATCAAATGTAATTAATTATAGTACTTCAAGAGAGAAGGAAGGTATAGTTTTACATACTACAGTTACTATCGGGTATGATGTGCCTTGGAGAAAAGTACATGAATTGCTTATAAATGCTGCGAAACGTACAGAGAATATATTACACACCCCCACACCTTTTGTGTTGCAGACAAGTTTGGATGATTTTTATGTATCATATCAACTTAATGCATATTCCATGTTTCCTAACAAGCAGCCTGTCATATATTCTGAACTTCATCAAAATATTCAGGATGAATTTTTTGAAAATGGAGTAGAAATACTTTCTCCACACTATAGAGCAGCTAGAGACGGCAATATGACAACTATACCGGAATCATATTTGCCAAAAGGCTATGAAGCGCCTCCATTTAAAATTAGATTGGATAAGGATGAAAATATTTAGGCAAAACTAAAAATATTTTAAAATAAGACCTATATGGTCTTCGTTTAAGTACTAAAATATTTATTTATGTCTAATATAGAGGCAACTTATGGTAAAGGGACTATTTTTAGCATTACTTCTTTCTGTGTTTGCATTTTCTAGTGCAGAAAGTGCTGACCACAAGATAGATACTAAGAAAAGTGAGATAAAATGGGTTGGAAAGAAGATACTAGGCCAGCATGATGGAACAATAAACTTCAAAGACGGACACTTGAAGTTTGACGGGAACACTCTAGTAGGTGGTGAATTCCACGCAGATATGACAACGATTACAGTAAAAGACATAGAAGATCCTGAATACAATGCAAAACTTAAAGGTCACTTAGAATCAGATGATTTCTTTTCTGTAAGCAGTCACAAGACAGCTCATTTTATTATTACAAAAGTAAATAAAACAAAATCTGAAAGTGGTTGGGACTATTATCAAGTGATTGGTGATTTGACTATCAAAGGTATTACAAATCAGATAAAATTTACTGCTAAAATTAAAAAATCAGGTTCCAGCGTACAGGCAGATGCAAAATTTGAAATCGACAGAACAAAATGGAAAGTTAAATATGCTTCTACAAGCTTCTTCGATTCATTAGGTGACAAGGCAATTTATGATGATTTTGAACTTGAAATAAATATCAAGATCTAAGTAATGTGATAAAATAATAGAATGATTTATATGGCTGCCTTTGAGGCAGCCATTTTTGTTTGTGGTAACTTTTTTATAAAAAATGTGTCAATTTATATGAGCATATTTTTGATTTGAGTGTAATACACATCAGAATAGATGATTAAAAAGAGGACGCTATGAAAATAAGATACTTGCTTGTTCTGGCTTTATTTTTGGGAATAGAATTATCAGCTTCTGACAAAATTACGTTTGAACTTGCTGAAAATTTAGATGTTTCAAAATCAGAATTTATCAATAACAAACATTTACTGCTTGTTCCGGATAAAGACTTATTTACTATTACTATAGACGAAGTAAAATATAGGGAAGTATCGAATATTGCATCTTCTTATAAAGAAGATGATGGATTATGGTACAAAGGCGAAAATGTAGATATCAATTATCAGGGTGTTAAACGCCATCTTGACATATTGAGGCTAAATTTTCCAATTTTCAAATCAAGCGAACTTGGAGATTCTGTTTTAGTAAGATGTTCCTATGAAATTGATTATGGTGTCCAACTACCTAAAAAAGAAGCCAAATTAAATACTTACTTACTGTCAGCCTTTTCAGGTATTGCGAATTTGAATGATCTTCCGAGATTGATTTCATATATAAAGAATCAAAAAAGAGATCAACTCCTTGCAGGTGATAACTGGATGGATCCGAACTTAGATTACGTTAAACTAACAACTAAGACTGATGGATTTGCAGAGATTCAAGCTTCTGATATCATTGATATGAATCCTAAATGGTCTGGAATCTCTACTAATGAATTACAGCTTTTATATAGAGGTGACAAATATCCGGTATATTTTAGCTCACCTAAATTTACTTCCGATACTAAAATACTTTTCCAATCAAAGAGAGCGATGGGAGATACAACATGGTTTGATAACTATGCTGGCGAAGAACCATATTTTTTAGTTAGAAATGTTTCCGACAATCCACTGGATATATCTCCTCTAAAAATTGCTTCCGGGAATAACCCAATATTATCTACTGTTAAAATAGCTAGGCATATAGAGGAAGAAAAGGTATATAGTTTTGGAGATACTGTTTACTCACATTATACGCTACCTTTTGAGGGCTGGTACTGGGATATAGTAGAAAAATACGAAAAACCAAACAGCTTAGAATCAAGAAGATTTACTGCTGATATAGCTTTTAGTAAAAGTGAGAATCCACTTGATTTGAAATTAAGATATAACACTCAATTAAACTATAACCACTCTCGTTCTGATTTTGGTATAAGTTTAAGAATAAACGGTAAAGTGCATGATTCTGTGTATGTACAAGCTCTGGGAGAAGGCTTTTTGACTAATGATAAGAATATCAAATTATATCCCGGAATAGCAAATTTAGAGGTGAGATCTTACGGAATCAAAGATGATGTTGGTAGAGTTGGCATAGATTATCTACTTATGAGTGGAGAAGTAGAGCCTTATGCTTATGAAGGAAAGGCAGAATTCGATATAGCTTCCCAGCCTAGTAATTTTAGATTGTCCGTTCCAGGATTTAGTCGTTCAGAAGTAATTTTATATGATACTTTAAGCAAATCTATTGCTCTTATGAATACAGTGGCAGGTAGTTCTTTTAGAGCTAATGTGTTGAACGAAGATGTTAAGTTTGCAACAATTATCATTAATGACAGTATTTATACTTCAAATGAAGCAGGCATACATATCGCTTCGATAGATAATAGTGGGAATTGGAATACATCATTTCATACATCAGGAAATCAAAATGCCATAGATGCTATAGATGCTATAAATGCATTAAAAGATAAAAGTTTTACAGTCTGTGTAAATAAATTCCCGATATCAGATAAAATAAAATCAGCTTTAGAAAGCTTATCGGCTAAATCAGTACCTTCGGCCAGTGGAATGACTTATATCTTATATGGTAAAACTGGTGAAAGAGTAGAAGAAGTAAGTAAACTTTCAGAGAATGGTGTTTCTGATTTTGTAGAACACACTTCAGGATTATCTTATAAAGCTGAAATAGATTTAAAAGCTGATACAGAATATAGTCTTATGCTTATAGATAAATCTCACTATGATGTTCCTAAATTATATAGAGTTGATAAAGTTGATATTCTGGCACAAGATAAAAAATATGATGCAATTCTTCTCACACATGCAGATTTAGTACCATCAGCTATCGCTTACAAAGAATTTAGAGCAGAACAAAATATTGAAGTAAAAATTGTTGATGTAAATAATATATATGACAGATTCAACTATGGGAAAAAGTCTCCTCATTCAATTAAAGAATACCTTAAAACAATTTATAATACCTGGGTAGAACCAATCCCAACTAACATTCTTATAGTCGGAGATGCAAGCTGGGATAATAGAGACGTAATGCAGATAGGCAAAACTAAGGATTATGTGCCGACCTACGGTTGGCCTGCAACAGATTACTGGTACTCTCTAATGGACGGAGAAATAGATTTAATCGGTGACTATGGCATAGGTAGAGTACCTGTTAATAGTAATGAAGAAATGTTAGGCTATATTGACAAGATACGTGCTTATGAAAATGCACCAAAATCACCATGGATGAAAAAGTCGCTTCACTTAAGTGGGGGTGCTGATAAAGAAGAAATCGACAGAATTTATAGAAGATCTCTTTTACATGGAACACTGGTGCATCAAGAACCTCTTTGTATGGATACAATTCACATAGTAAAACCTGTTGGTGATATAGTGAGTGAAGGCGTAGCGTCTAAGATTAAAAACGCTATCAATAATGGTGTTAGTTTTGTTACTTTCTACGGTCACGGTTCTCCTGTAGTATTTGACATCGAAGGATGGCAAGTTGAAAAGCTAAATAATAAAGACAGATATTTTGGTTTAATGACACTTTCTTGTAATACAGGAGCTTATGCAGAACCTGAAGTGGTTAATAGCAGAAACGAATCTTATGTATTAGCAGCAAATAAAGGCGCTATAGCAGCAATTGGTGGTACAGGTATTGAAAATGGCTTGCAAGTACATAATTGGGCGCAATATTTTTGGGAAGGAGTGTTTAAAACTAATTTGAATATTAGAAGTTTTGGTGATATGATTCTATATCCTAAAACAACTCTTAATATGGTAGCAGGATATGTTCCAATTCGTTTTCAGACTAATCTACTTGGCGACCCAATGGTTAAATTACGTTTAGCTGCTACGCCGGATCCTTATCTTGATATCAATTATGTAAATATTGAAAACGAAGAGGGTAGTTCAGAATTTACTGATGAGAACCAGACTTTGAAGATATCCGGTACTATTAATAATTATGGTATTGCTTATACTGACAGCGTGGTTTTAAGACTAAAATATTTATATGAAGGTGAAGAGTTTACGGAAGACCTAACTTATAATTCTATTCTTAATTCTAGAGAATTTAATTTTGATATTCCTATAAAATCAAAACCAGGTAAATATAATATTTCTTTGCAAATTGATCCTGAAAATAAAATATCTGGTGATGATCTAAACAACAACTTCTTATCTTATGACATCGATGTCTTTAAAAAAGGACTATTACCATTAGAGCCTTTAGCCTATTGGGATATTAATTCAAACAATCCAAAATTGAGATTTATCAACCCATTAGAAGGTGAATTTACTTATAAGTTTATCATCAGTGAGGAGCGTGGAGATACAATTCAAACCGTTTATTCTTCTAACGATGAAGAAGTTGAAGTGAAAGAAAACTATATTTTATGGAACTCTGCTGCGAGCTTGATTTCAGGTAAAAACTACTGGCTGGCTGGCAAACCGGTTAATGTAAAAAATGATACTCCAGAAATAGAATGGACATGGATTCCTCTGCATGCAGGACAGATGCAACCCAATAAAGCAAGATTCGTTAAAAATAGCAACAATCTTGAAGCTCACAAATTTAACAATGTAGATGTCTATGAAAATGGAACAGAAAAAGATATTCAGCTAAAAGACGAGAATCCTGAATACTATCTTGTTTCTATAAAAGGCAAAAATATTGATGGTGTAAATACCAGATGGGCAACTATAACTGTAGATAATCAAACTTATATTGATATTTGGAGTGCCAGAGGATTCAATGTTGTGACTTATCCAAAAAAATTAAATTCTGGAAAAGCAAGATATAAAAGATTTGATTGTTACAGAGAAGATGTAAATTCAGATAAAAATCTGGAAAATGTATATGCATTACATAGCTTCTTAAAAGATTCTGTGAGAGATGATGAGTATTTAGCAATTGCTACTTGTGATAACTCTTTATCTTGGCAAGAATATATACAAGCTACCAATCCTGGAGATTTTGGAAGTCTAGATACTCTTAAAAAGCTACTTAAAATGTATGGAGCTCATCACGTGGATTCAATTCATTCGCAAACTTCTTATGCATTGTTTTCCTGGAAAGGGGCATCAGAAGAGGAAGCGGACGAATCTATTAATATGGTAAAAGACTCAGCAATGGTAACAGGAAGATTTACTCGCTACCAGATGCAGGGCGATTTTAGTTCAGATCCTATAGGCCCGGCTAAATCTTGGGATAAAGTTAAATTCACAGGGAACGAATTGGAGAATTCTAATTTAGAAATATTTGTCAGAGATACTTTAAATCAAACTTCTTTATATGGTGAGTTTAATCCTGCAGATGAGATCGATTTATCTAATATAGATGCTTCTGTTTATCCATTTGTTTCTTACAAAATTGATTTGATACGTAAAGAAATAAGTGAATTGCCAAGCATATCACAAATAGAATTGGACTATAACCCTTCGCCTGAACTAGCACTTGTTAAATCAAGTTTTACTCTGGATAAGGAAAAAGTGCTTAGGGGAGAAGAAAATAGTGCTGGAATGCTGGTAGAAAATATTTCAGGAAGATCAACTATTGCAAAATCTGAAGCTTATTTGCAGATTTATAAAAATATGTCTTTAGCAGAACAGTATGCTACTGATCTGGAAAATATGCCTGTAGATGCTTCAACATTAATCGAGCAGACATTTGGAACAGAAGGTCTAGCAGAGAACAACGAAATTTATATAAATGCGAATCCTCATAAAAAATACTTTACCGAACAATACTCTTTTAACAACACATATTCTAGAGAATTTATTCTTGAAGAGGATACTATTAAACCAACTGCTATTATCTTAGCTGATAATAATGTAATAGGAGATAAGAGTTTTGTTGCGGACAGTCCTCTATTTGAGGTAAGAGTGTACGATAATTCCCTTTTGGATTTTACAAATGGAATAGAACCTGTTGTGAGGCTAAATGGTAAGTATTACACAGAAGATAATGCTCAATTTTATAATTTAGAATTCTTTGAAAAATCGGAAGATAGTTTGAAGGCAATTCTTCAAGTCAGACCGGATACAATTACTTATGAAGAATCACTGATGATTACATACCTTATGGATGCAACCGGAAATAGAGATACTATTGAGTATTATCTATATACTACAACAAAATCTCAAATAAATGAAGTATCTGCTTTACCAAATCCATTTGATGAGGAAACTGAAATTGTATTCAATCTTGTTGCTTCAAGCGCAGAGGGAAAAGCTGAAATCAAAATATTCAATTCAGAAGGACAGAGAGTAAAATCAATATCACTGGAAACTCTCTATGTAGGAAGAAATTCTATTAAATGGGATGGTACAGATCAGAATGGAATTCCATTACCAAGCGGGGCTTATTACTTCAGTGTAGTCAGAAACTCTGATTTTTATACCGAGGAATCTTACGGGAAAGTTATTATTGCCAGATAGTTTTCTTTTGTCTCCAAGGAGTCTTTTTCTAAGACTCCTTGGTGGCTGATTTATATCAAATTTCTTATTCCTCTATCATATCCTGCTGTCTCTGAATTTCATCTCTAAGTTCAGCTGCTCTTTCAAAGTCTAGATCCTTCGCAGCTTTTTTCATTTCGACAAACATTTGTTCTACAAGTTCTTTACGCTGCTCTTTGCTCATATATTCAGCAAGCGGATCAGCAACTTTAACTTCTTTATTTTTATGCACGCCATAAGCCAAATCTTTTTTATTACTGTCTTTCCGAACGTCTGCGATAGAAGTGGAGCTTAAAATCTCTTCCAGCGATTTGAATACAGTTACAGGATTGATTCCGTGTTCTTCATTATATTTAGTTTGAAGTTTACGACGTCTGTTGGTTTCATCAATAAGAGCCTGCATGGATCTGGTTACTTTATCTGCATATAAGATAACTTGACCTTCTGCATTACGCGCAGTTCTGCCGGCAATCTGAAGAAGTGCTGTTTCTGAGCGTAAGAAACCTTCCTTATCAGCATCTAATACAGCAACCAAAGATACTTCCGGCAGATCCAGACCTTCACGCAGCAAGTTGACACCTACTAGAACTTCAAATTCTCCAATTCTCAAATCACGGATGATTTCTACTCGCGCTAGTGTGTCAATATCAGAGTGAATGTATGCAACTTTAACATCAAGATTACTTAGATAATCTGTTAAGTCCTCCGCCATTCTTTTTGTAAGAGTTGTAACTAAAACTCTTTCACCTTTTTCCTGACGTTTGCGAATTTCAAAAAGTAGATTATCTATTTGGTTGTCTATAGGCCTTACGTCTATTTCAGGATCCAGTAATCCTGTCGGACGGATCACCTGCTCTACTACAACTCCATCTGATTTTTCAAGTTCATAAGGTCCCGGAGTTGCACTCACATATACCGCTTGATTAACCATTGCTTCAAATTCTTCAAACTTCATAGGTCTGTTTTCAATTGCTGATGGTAGCCTAAACCCATGTTCAACAAGATTTGTTTTACGTTTTCTGTCTCCATTATACATTGCCCGCAGCTGCGGAAGTGTAACGTGACTTTCATCGACCACAAGCAGGTAATCATCCGGGAAGAAATCAAATAGGCAGTGCGGTCTTTCTCCAAAATCTCTTCCTGAAATATGCATCGAATAATTTTCAATTCCGGAACAATAACCAACTTCTTTCATCATTTCCAAATCAAAAAGAGTTCTTTGCTCAAGTCTCTGAGCTTCTACTAGTTTATCCTGGCTGCGAAGCTCTTTAAGTCTGTCATAAAGTTCATCTCTGATTTTTTGCATTGCTGTTTTAAGCTGAGTATCACCTGTAACAAATAATTTAGCAGGGAAAATCTTTGTGCCTTTCAGGTTTTGCACTACTTTTCCGGTCAATGCATCAATATAAGATACTTTATCTATTTCATCGCCAAAAAGCTCTATTCTTATACCTAATTGATTTTCATAAGCAGGTATAATATCTATAACATCGCCTCGTACACGGAATGTACCACGTTGGAATTCAAAATCATTTCTTGTATAATATAAATCAGTAAGCTTATACAAAATGGCCTGTCTGTCTACTTTTTTACCAACATATACATGATAAAGACTATCAACAAAATCCTGCTTTCTACCTATTGAATAAATAGAACTCACCGATGCGACTACAATAACATCACGTCTGTCTTCAACTAACGCAGAAGTTGCACGTAGTCTTAATCTGTCGATTTCATCATTAATGGAAAAGTCTTTTTCAATATATGTATCAGAAGTAACAATATAAGCTTCAGGTTGGTAATAGTCATAATAAGAAATAAAGTATTCAACAGAGTTGTTTGGGAAAAAAGCTTTTAATTCGCCAAAAAGCTGCGCAGCTAAAGTTTTATTCGGGGAAATAACCAATGTTGGCCTTTGCACTTTTTCAATAAGATTAGATATAGTAAAAGTCTTTCCTGAACCGGTTACACCAAGCAGAACCTGGTGTTTGTCACCTCTTTCAACAGCTTCAGTCAGCTCTTTGATTGCAGTAGGCTGATCGCCTGAGGGTTTATATTTAGAATGTAGTTTGAATTCACTCATTTCACGCTCAATAGAATTTCTACTTAGATACGAAAAACAAATATACAAATTGCTATAAGATATTCTATACTTATCTCCATCTCAGCCATTTTTTGTAAATTAGAATTTATAATTGCATCCAATATTATTTATGGATGTAATAAATTGTCAATTTCGGAAATTATACTTTTGACTAAAAATGCTTTTTAATTCTATAGATTTTGCTTTCTTTCTGCCTATAGTTTTTTTGCTTTATTGGTTTGTGTTTAATCGCAACCTTAAGATGCAAAATTTTCTGATAGTTCTTGCCAGTTATGTTTTCTACGGCTGGTGGGACTGGCGTTTTCTTTCTTTGATTTTATTTAGTACACTGGTTGATTATTCAGTTGGTAGAACGCTTAAAAATGAGGAGGATAACAAAAAAAGGAAAATACTTCTCTGGGTGAGCATAATAGTAAATCTGGGTTTTCTGGGTTTCTTTAAATATTACAACTTCTTTTTAGATAATTTTGTAAGTGCCTTTTCGTTCTTTGGCGCTGAGATTAATGCAAATTCTTTAAATATAATCCTGCCGGTTGGTATTAGTTTTTATACTTTCCAAACACTTAGTTATACAATTGATGTATATAAACGCAAACTTGAACCTACAGATGATTTTGTAGCATTTACAGCATTTGTAAGCTTTTTCCCGCAGTTGGTTGCGGGACCAATTGAAAGAGCAACAAATCTCTTACCTCAATTCTACAAAGAAAGAAAGTTTGAATATTCTAAAGCTGTTGATGGAATGCGCCAGATAATTTGGGGTATATTTAAGAAAATGGTTATTGCCGATAGCTGCGCTGAGTATGCAAATCAAATATTCAATAATTCAACAGATTTCGGAGGAAGTACTTTAGTTTTAGGTGCGCTCTTTTTTACTTTTCAGATATACGGTGATTTTTCCGGATATTCTGATATAGCGATTGGTACGTCCCGACTCTTTGGATTTAATCTGATGCGCAATTTTGCGTTCCCTTATTTCTCCAGAGATATTGCTGAGTTCTGGAGACGCTGGCATATTTCACTATCTACTTGGTTCAGAGATTATCTCTATATTCCTTTGGGTGGAAGTCGTGGTAGCTTAGGAATGAAAGTAAGAAATACTTTTATTATTTTTATAGTAAGTGGCTTCTGGCATGGAGCAAACTGGACTTTTATAGCTTGGGGCGCTCTCAATGCTATATATTTCTTGCCTTTGTTGCTGACAAAAAACAACCGTAATAACTTAGAGATTGTAGCACAAGGCAAATATCTACCTAATGTCAAAGAACTTGTTTCTATGCTTATAACTTTCAGCTTAACAATTTTTGCATGGATCTTTTTCAGATCTGCTGACATGACTCATGCATTTAGTATTATCTCTGAAATATTCTCACCGAGTCTAATTTCAATGCCTGAAATAATACCAAAAACTGTATTAGCATTGATAGCAATACTTCTTACTATTGAGTGGTTTGGCAGAGAAGGGGAATATGCAATTGAGAAATTTGCCCTTAATTGGAACCGACCTTTGAGATGGACCGCATTTTTAGTCTTAATATACTTTATTATGGTGTTTGGCAGAAGCCAACAGGAATTTATTTACTTTCAGTTTTAAACAGAGAATTGTGTAATGAATATATTTTTGAAACGCTTAGCTATCTTTTTAATGCTGTTTATTTCATTATCAGCAGTGATGCTCTTTGTCAATAAGAGTATTTCAGAAGATAATTGGTTAGGTGATGTATCCAGCAAAACAGTGATTGCGTTAGGTGATTCTAATATGGAATGTGCTATCAATGATCAAATATATTACAGCGCAATAAATAAAGCCGCTTCTTCAGATTCATATTTTTATTCATATCTGAAGCTCAGAGATCTGATTAAAATATCTGAAAAACCGGATACTGTTTTGCTTGCTTTTGCACCACATAATATTTTCGATAATGGATGGCTAACTGATAGCAAACATATCGGTTCTAAAATGAAAATCTATTATCCTCTAATGGAATATGAAGATTTCGCATATATGTATAGTATAAATCCTCATGCATTTATTGCTGCAGTTCCGGCGATGATAAGCGGAGCAGTATCAAATTTATTTCAGTATGCTACAGGGAAGAATATTTCTCCTAATTTTGGAAGTTTTCTTAGCCTGGACAGAAACATTTTAGATAAAGTCAGAGAACTACTTAGCAAAGGAGAACCTTTACCGTTTTTTGAAATGCCTGAAACATTTGATATTTCAGTTAGCGAGCAATTGTTTTTACAAAAGATAATATCATTATGCCAAGACAACAACATCAAATTGTACTTGATAAATACTCCTAAGAGGGAAGAAATCTTAAATTATAGTAAGTACGGAGTCGAAGAGTTTTATAGATATTATGATGCAAATTTGAAGGATATCGATTTCTTGGATATGTCAAAGCTTCAACTTCCGGAAGCTGATTATGGTGATTTTGTACATCTAAATACAGAAGGTTCCACAGAGTTTTCTACTATTTTACAGAAGAATTGTTTATCTAATCTCTATAAAGTTTATGGCAGAAAATAGTTTAGCCGAATAACTTTTCTATCTGCTGACGAGCCTGTTCTTTATGTACATCTTTGACAAACGAAGAAACAACTATCAGAGTTGTAACTATTATTGATAAATCATCACTGTAACCAATAACAGGTGCAAAATCAGGAATTGCATCCAAAGGAGTAATAAAGTAGCCTAATGTTCCATATATTATAGCTTTATATTTTTTTGGAGTGTCACTGTCATTTAAAGTATAATAAAGAATCAAAGCTTTTTCTATAACTTTTTTTCCTCCTTTTTGAGCAGATCTGATCAGTTTTTTCCAGAATCCTACCTTAGTGTATTCATCTCTGCCTTGTATTGCGTTTTCCATATTATCTGGCACATTATTCATACTAATATCGCATCTTAGATTTCAAGATACGTCTTTTTGTGAAGTATGTCAAGCAAAAAAATCCGTTTTACATCTTTAGTATAAAACGGATTAAATACTATTATTTTTGTCAGAGTCATTGATTCTTTTCTAATTTGATTCTTGTTGCCAGTTTTAGTGAAATATTTTCTGTAGTTGTTTTATTTTTTCCAAAAAATGCTTTTAGCTTTCCATCTTGATTCAGAGTAACAGATCTAAACTCTAAAGCTATATCGATAGCGTCAACTTTAGAATGTAGAGTGGTTTGTGAGGACAAATCTTCCACAATATTTTTAAAAATTATACCAACCTTCTCAGAAGGAGGATCTACTTTTGCCATATTATTTTTCTCCTTCGCTATTTCTTTCTATGTCAGGTATTATTTCTGAACTTAATTCTATTTGAACAGCTCCATCTTTATCAATTATAATTTTATCATTTTCAAGATTAGAGTTGAATTTTAGTTGAAACGTAACATTACTCAAACACATTGTTGCTGTAGGTTGTTCAGTATTAGTTCTGATGTTCTCAGCTGTTGCAGAATTAACTCTACTAATTTCTTTTTGTAAAGCTACAAGTAGTTTTTCTAAACTTTTAGGCTCATTTCCCATAATTAAATCCTGTTATTATTTGCTTTTTCGATTTATATCGCGAGCTCTTTTTGAATGGTATCAATATTTTTGGCTGTAAGGTCAGTTTGGTAGATCGTTTTTAAATAATCTTCTAAGGTGAGTTCGTCATCATTCGTCAAATCATAAATAAGTCTTGCTTGCAATGTACTCTCTGAAGAAGATTGAGACATAAATCCAAATTGTCCGGATGCGTTCACTGAACCAATACCTAGTCCCAGCGTAAATTTTCCATCTTTCTTATCCACTGATGAGACCCTCATGCTGATGCTTAAATCTAAATGAGATCTCATTTTCCAAGAAGGTGCAAGAGATATAAAACGATCAATAACTGCTTGTTTCTTAGTTTCATCTTTTTGCTTAGCCATCAGTTTGATAATATCTTCTAGCCACTTTGACCAAATCTCACGTTGTTTTTCTAAAGCCACAAGTGTGGCTTCTGAAGGAGCCGTCATTAAACATGAAATCATGTTTGTTATGTCCTCATTTTTCATAAGATACCTCTTTTGTGTAAAATAAACGAATTGAAAACTCTTACTTTGACCATCTATAAGCAAGTAAATCAGGTTTTGGATATGATTTGATACTTACTGAATTACTTTGGTTACCACCAAGTACTAAAATATGGTTGTTGGTCTCATTGTGATAAAAACCCACATGTCCTTGCCAACTGTTTCCTCTTTTAAAAACTACTATACATCCAACTTGTGGTTCTTCTAGTTGTTTACCCCATTTTAGCCATGAGCGCGCAGCTGCCGAACGAGTCCCTGATAGTCCGCTTTTTTCTATGCACCAGTTAACAAAACTTGAGCACCACGGAGTCTCATCATCAGTTGCATGTAACAAAGTATGAGAGTGATATTCTAAAATTCTTGGATTATTTTTTTTGCCTGGAATTTCTGAAACACCACTTTCTAGCTCTCTTAGAGCAATATTATACCATTCAGGGTATTGGCTAGTATCAGTACTCTCTTCTTGATCAGGCGTTAAGATATTGATTGACATTCCCGGAAAAATCAGATTTTGATCCTCGATATGTGGATTTGACTCCATAATTGTCTCAGTCGTGATATTAAATTTGAGAGCTATTTGTGATAATGTATCACCAGGCTGTACAATATAAATCGAATACATATGACACCTATATTGTTAGTATGTGGAATAATAGACGAGGAATAAAATATAAATAAAATAATATATAAATAATAAGCTATTTAAACAAATTAAATATGATATTGTTTTGAGTTTAGAGGTAAAAATAATAAGTAGATATTATATCAAAAAAAATATGAAACAAAAATTCCCCCTTTCCATTTTCTACATTTTTTTTATATTAAGAGTCTTCATCTTTTGTAATATTTATAGAGAATGTAGATATACACTTAGTAATATTCTTTGAAAATAATAGATAAAATCAGGTTTATGTTATGAAAACAAGAGAATCAAAAGTTATTTTTCAGACTTATAAACGTTACCCGATTGAAGTAAGTCATGCTAAAGGGTGTAGAATCTTTGATGTTAATGGTGATTCCTATCTTGATATGCTGGGAGGCATCGCAGTAAACGCTATGGGACATGGGCATCCCGCAATAATAGCTGCTGCAAAAGATCAGATTGATAAATATATGCACATCTCTAATTACTTTTATCAGGCTCCTCAGGTAGAACTTGCTGAAAAGCTTGTTAAAATGAGCTGTTTTGATAGAATATTCTTTTCTAATTCCGGCACAGAGGCAATGGAAGGTGCAATTAAGCTTGTGCGTAAATGGGGGAAGAAAAATGGTAAATCCACATTAGTTGCTTTTTCCGGTGGATTCCATGGACGTACTTACGGAGCTTTATCTATTATGGATAAACCTAACTACAAAGAAGATATGGGGCCATTTTTAGATGATACTTGTGTTATTCCTCACAATGATGTAGAAGCATTAGAAGCTACTATTAATGAAAAAACAGCAGCAGTTTTCCTAGAATTTGTTCAGGGAGAAGGCGGACTTTCAACTCCATCAGCAGCTTTTATATCCAAAATCAATGAACTGAAAGAGAAATTTGGATTTTTGCTTGTAGCAGATGAAATCCAGGCAGGTATAGGCAGAACAGGAAAGCTGTTCGGTTTTGAGCATTTTGACGTAGATCCGGATGTTGCAACTATGGCTAAAGGAATAGGAGGTGGGCTCCCTCTTGGTGGAATAGCCGCAAAAGAATTTTTGGCTGATATTTGGAACAAAGGTCAACATGGTACTACTTACGGTGGCAACGCTGTTGCTTGCGCCACAGGTCTTGCAGTTTTAAAAGAACTGGAACATGGAGTAATGGAACATGTTCAAAAAGTCGGCAATTTCTTAGAAAAGAAACTATTAAATATTAGAGACAAATATTCAGACAAAGTATTAGAAGTAAGAGGTATCGGTCTGATGAAAGGGCTTGCTTTGAATTTTGATGCAGCTATATTAGTTGAAAAGCTAGTTCAGAAAAAAGTAGTTGCGAATGCTGCTTCTGGGACAGTATTAAGACTAGTACCGCCATTAATCATAAGCTATGAAGAAATCACTCATTTCATAGAAGTATTGGATAATGCATTAAACGAATTATAAGCACATATACAAAATCTAAAAGATTTATTATGAGGGAAAGATATATGCTTTCCCTTTTTTTGTAGCTAATAATTGTCGCATTTTATAGTTATCTTTGTAAAATGCAAAATTTAGCAAGAATAATCTTTTAGAGGTTAAAAATGAACCCCGAAATATTCGGATATTGTGCAGCAGTACTTACTACACTAGCTTTTGTTCCACAGGCTTTTAAAACGATAAAAGAAAAAGAAACAAAAGATATTTCTCTTGCTATGTACATCATTTTTACTCTGGGCATTGCTTGTTGGCTGGCTTATGGACTAATGATTTCTTCAATGCCTATTATTGCAGCAAATGCAGTAACTTTGTTCTTGGCAGGAACTATTCTGATTATGAAATTGAAATACAAATAAATATAAGACAATAACATGTTTCCTAAAGATACATTTGACATTACTATAAAAACTCTGGCAGGTCTGGAAGATGTTCTCGTGGAAGAACTGAATAATTTGGGATGTGATGAAGTTGAAAAGTTGAATCGTGCAGTAAAATGCCGCGGAGATAAAGAATTTGTTTATAGAGCAAATTACTTTTTGCGGACTGCGTTGCGAGTCTTGATTCCTATTTTTGATTTCGAATGCAAAAATGATGATGACCTATATAATGGTATTAAAGATTTTGTCTGGGAAGATATCTTTGATTTAGATATGACATTTGCAATTGATAGTGTAATTAGCTATTCTGCTTTCAATCACTCAAATTATGTAGCTCTAAAAGCAAAAGATGCAATTGTAGATAGATTCAGAGATAAATTCGGTAAGCGTCCGAATATTGATAATACTACTCCTGATCTGAGAATAAATATCCATATTTTCAGATCAAAATGTACTGTATCTCTTGATAGCAGTGGAGACTCATTACATAAAAGAGGATACAGAGGCCCTCAGACTATTGCCCCACTTAATGAGGTTCTAGCTGCAGGTATGCTTCTAATCGCAGGCTGGGGTAAGGAAGAAATCCCATTTATGGATCCTATGTGCGGTAGTGGTACTTTGGTAGTAGAAGCAGCATTAATTGCAAATAATATTGCCTCAGGGAAACTTAGACGATTTGGTTTCCAATCATGGAATGACTACGATAGAAAATTATTCAATACTATCAAAGAAGAAGCAAAACTGGCAGAAATTGATTACAAACCTCAGATTATAGGTTCTGATAAAAATCAGGAAGCAATAATGATTGCTGCAAATAATGCAAAACGAGCAGGTCTTGCAGGCAGAATTGCATTAGAAATAAAGAAATTTGAAGAACAAGCTTCGGAAGGAGATCAAGGTCTTATAGTAACTAATCCACCTTATGGAGAAAGAATAAAAGAAAGTGATATAATAGATCTGTATAAAATGATAGGCGATAAACTTAAACAGGAATATACAGGTTACGAAGCGTGGGTAATCACATCTAATTTACAGGCTCTTAAAATGCTAGGTTTAAGACCTGCTAAAAAGTATACATTATTCAATGGTGCTCTGGAATGTAAATTCCATAAATACGAATTGTACCAGGGAAGCCGTAAAAATAAGTACAAAGAGTAGAAATATGAGCAGAAACAGCAAAAAACTGTTTCTGCATTGCTCTTTCAAGAAAAAATTCTTCACAAGCTCACAAAAAAATATAAAAAAAATAAACAAGTGCCAAAAAAACTTCCGTTTTACTTAAAAAAAACGTCTTTTTGTAGTAACCGTGTTGTTTTATACAACCATTCAGTAACATACCTTTCTACTTTTTTATTTTAATATTAGCTTATAATTTCCTCATAAATGCACTTCAGCTATAAGAGATTAAGAATATTGATGACTATTTGTTTAATAGAGAAAAATTTCTCTACTTAACAAAAAGTCTATTAATAATCTAATTTTACGTAATATGCTTGAAATCTAGTAAATTACGCCATCTCGTAAAATTTATCAGTAACATTGCAATTTTAAGTGCTTGCTTTATATGATTTTACAGACATAAAACTATCGGAAAACTTATTCGGTGGCTATTCGTTTTATGTTAGGAAAAAAGGAAGGTATTAAATAATTTTGTTTTGAAAAGCTTAAAATTGAAAAGCGTGGTACTGAATTAGATTGAATATAGATTTCAACTAAGATATCAAATCAAACCTATCACTCTTTGAAAGCTTCTATATAAAAACAGCTACAATTTGAATAAGTAATATCAATACAATCAATAAAAAGAGGCAGAATATGCAAAAGAAAAAAGTTCAATTCATGTGTACTGCATTCCGCGATGGTTTCCAATCTGTATTTGGAGCAAGAGTTCAGACTAAAGACTTCTTGCCTGCAGTTGAAGCCGCTAAAAATGCAGGAATTACATATTTTGAAGCAGGTGGTGGCGCAAGATTTCAGTCTTTATATTTCTATTGCCAGGAAGATGCATTTGATATGATGGATCAATTCCGCGCTACTGCAGGACCTGATGCCAATTTGCAGACTTTGGCTCGTGGCGTAAACGTTGTTGGTCTTGACTCACAATCTAGTGATATTATTGATTTGCACGCCAAAATGTTTAAAAAACACGGCATGACAACAATTAGAAACTTTGATGCATTAAATGATGTAAATAACTTGATCTATAGCGGTCAAGCTATTACAAATGCTGGTCTTAAACACCAGGTCTGTGTTACTTTGATGGCATTGCCTCCGGGATGTGAAGGTGCTCACACTCCTGAATTTTACGAAAAAACTTTGAGAGATATATTAGACGCAGATGTTCCTTTTGATTCTGTATGTTTCAAAGATGCTTCAGGTACAGCAACTCCTAGAGTTGTATATGAAACTATTAAACGTGCAAGAAAAATGCTTCCTGAAGGAACTGCTATATCATATCACACTCATGATACTGCCGGTACTGCTGTTGCTTGTAACCTTGCGGCATTAGACGCAGGTGCTGATTTGATTGACTTGTCTATGAAACCATGTTCAGGAGGTACTTGCCAGCCTGATATTCTTACTATGTGGCATGCTTTACGCGGTACTGAATACGAACTAGATGTAGATATCGATAAAGTACTTAAAGCTGAAGACGTATTTGTTGATTGTATGAAAGATTATTTCCTTCCACCGGAAGCAACTGCAGTAGAACCATTAATTCCATGGTCTCCTATGCCTGGTGGTGCATTAACTGCTAATACTCAAATGATGCGCGATAACAACATTATGGATAGATATCCTGAAGTTATCAAAGCAATGGGTGAAGTAGTAAGAAAGGGTGGTTTCGGTTCTTCTGTAACTCCTGTTTCTCAGTTCTATTTCCAACAAGCATTTAATAACGTATTCTTCGGACCATGGAAAAAAATTGCTGATAGTTACGGTAAAATGGTTCTCGGTTATTTTGGTAAAACTCCTGTTGCACCGGATGCAGAGGTTGTACAGATTGCAGCTGAGCAGCTAAATTTAGAGCCTACTACTGAAAAAGTTTTGACATTAAATGATAAAGATCCTAATAAAGGTATTGCTCCGGCTAAAAAATCTTTAGAGGATGCGAACTTGCCTGTAACAGATGAAAATATCTTTATCGCTGCTGCTTGTAAAGAAAAAGGTATTGCTTTCTTGAAAGGCGAAGCTCCACTTGGAATCAGAAAGAAAGAAGCTGAGGCTCCAAAAGCTGCTGCAGGTTTATGTGATGTAAATCTTGAATCAGCTAGAATAGTTCTTACTGTAAACGGTAAAGATTATTCAATTAACGTTGGTGAAGGTCTAATGGAAGGAGCGTTGATTGGCGGAGGACCTGTTTACCAGAGTGATAAACCGATGCCTGTGCCAAATGCCAAACGTAACTTAGTTCGTATTGCAAACTCAGTAACTACTCAAGCTATGTCTAAAGCTAAAGCAAATGCTGCCGCTAACAAAAAAGCAGCTGATGATGAAGTGGTAGATAATGGTAATGGTGAAGCGTTGACTTCTCCAATGCCTGGTAAAATATGGAAAGTTCACAAAAAAGCTGGTGATAAAGTAGCTAAAGGTGATGTTGTTTTAGTTTTAGAAGCCATGAAAATGGAAAATGAAATTAAAGCTCCTAAAGCTGGTACAGTTACAGAAGTTCTTGTAAAAGAAGGCGAAGCTGTAGATGGCAACGCAGTTCTTGCAAGAATTGGTGAATAATCCCGGTCTATAATAATGTGCGTATATGAAAAGAAGTTGTTCCCGTTTTTCAGGGAGCAACTTCTTTATATTTTAGATTCAAAATTAAGTTGTTATTTATTTCTTCATTTTTCTTTTGAAATAACGAAATACTCCTGTCAACGATACAATGAATAGCAAAATTCCGCTTAAAGGAACAAGAAGTATATAAATTCCACCAATCATTGATTTAAACATTCTTCCGTTATGAAGTTCAAACATATAATTCCAGAATGGCATTGTATAGTTTTCTCTGATAGATTCCGGCATTGGTAAACTGTTGGAGTTGATTACTCCAATATCATGTGTCGCAATAATTCTTTCTCCATTTGGCATGAGAGCCATACCTGTAATCATATTTTTACCTGGCATAAATGGATTTTCAATTTCAGCTGCTGATTTTGCTACTAGATCAGTTACTCTTCCTGTTTCTAAATTACATTCAAACAGTCCCAAGAACGATCCTATTACATATTTGCCATGTTCTTCAGTAAAGACTGTAGCTCCCATTGGAAAAATCGGTACAGGTGGGTTTTCTTTGTTAAAGCCGTTGTCAAAATTACCTGTGAAATATCCATCTTTTGCATCAATAACAAAGATATCTCTTTGAGTATCTAAAAACACATTCCTGATTTTATGATTCCACATATTTTCTGATATAAAGCCCGGAAATAAATCCATAGGAACTTCTCCGCTCAGTAATATCACAAATGGTGGTCTCATAAATATACCGGTAAAACTGATAATGAGAAAAGGTAAGGAGAACCAGAAACCATATTTTATATGCTCCCTGTAATTCCACTTTAGAGCCTTTGTCGATTTCTTCTTTTTGCTTCTCCGCATTGACTTGGGTTTGAGCCAGATATATAATCCACTAATTGATAAAAATATCAGAATTATACCTGCAAAGTCAAATAGTATTTTACCCGGAAAACCCCATGCTCTGCCGTCATGAAGCATAAAGAAAAATTCAACCAGAGTCATAGTATCTGTTATTTGATTGCGTTTTATATCCAATTGTGATATTCTGTCTGATTTTGGGTTATAAAGGAATGCTTCTGAATCAGAAAATATATAAATACCATCTCGTTTAGGAATTGCTTTTAGAATTGGAGCCGAAGTAGGAATTTCAATTTTTTCCCAATTGTATTGATGAATCTTAGAATGATATAACCCACTATTGCATGAAGCCAGAAGAAGAGTATCTTTATCTGAAATATACGCTTCCAGGTGATTGGTTCGTTTCAGCCTAGCTGAAGTAGGATATCCGCTTTTTGATATTTCTTTGAATGACTTCTTGTTGGAATCAGTAATAAATATTCCCTGTCTTCCATATAGATACATATTATTCCCTAAGTTGAGATTACCAATTAGAGTGGATCTGTTCCAGTTATTAAGCCAATAATGTTCAGGTACAAAAGATTTAGGAACATCTATATTATTAATAAGTTCAGGATGGTTAAGCAATATACCGCTAAAAGACATCCATATAATAATTATACTTATAAGTATACCAATCCATTTATGCAAAGCTTTCATATAGATCCTCTAAAAACAGATAAAAAAGTCTGAAAATAACTTAAGCGAATATACAAAAAAGATAGTGTAAATCACAAACATTATTCAAAAGTGTGGTGCAGAAATAAAAAAACTCCTTCAAGCGAAAGCTTAAAGGAGTTCTTTAGATATATTTCAAAGAAAATTATTTATTTTCTTCGATAAGTTTTTCTAATTCAGTAATATATCTGTCAATTTTATCTAATGTAGCTTTTACCGGTTCAGGTTTTGACATATCTACACCTGCTTTTCTAAGCACATTGATTGCATAATCAGATTCACCTGAAGATAAATAACCTAAGTAATCTTTAATTGCAGGAGCGCCTTCTTTTTTGATTCTTTCAGAAAGAGCCTGAGCCGCTACGAAACCAGTAGCATATTGATATACATAGAAGTTATATTTGAATAAGTGAGGTATTCTTGCCCATGAGTGACCTTCCTCTTCATCAACAACCATGTCCGGACCCCAGTATCTTGAATACATGTCAGCAAAAAGTTTAGTCAATTCATCTGCACTTAAAATTTTACCTTCTTTTACAGCGATGTCATGCACTTCTTTTTCGAATTCAGCAAAACGAGCTTGGCGGAAGAAAGTAGATTGAGCTCCAACTAAGAATTTTTCGTAAAGTGCCATTTTTTCTTCAACAGTTTCAGCATGTTCGATCAAATAATCTAAAAGCAAAGCTTCATTTGTAATAGAAGCAACTTCAGCTACGAAAATAGAATAACCTGCATATTGGAACGGCTGATTTTGTTCAGAGAAGTAAGAGTGCATGTTGTGACCAACTTCGTGAGCCAAAGTAAACACATCATCCAAAGTGTTGTTCCAGTTCAAAAGAATGAATGGGTGAGGGCCGCAACCTGTAGAGTTAGAGTAAGCACCGGAGCGTTTATTTTGAGTTTCGTAAACGTCGATCCATCTGTGTTCAAAACCATAAGTAATGGTTTTATTATATTCTTCACCAAGTGGCTTTAAGGCTTCAGTAACCATTTTAACAGCTTCATCATAAGTGTATTCTTTTTGTACACCAGGGAATAAAGAAGCATAAGAGTCATATGGGTGAAGTTCTTTCACACCTAAAACTTTTTTCTTTAAAGCAGCCCATCTGTGAAGTACATTTTTGTATTTATCGATTGTAGAAATTAAATTTTCATATACAGATACAGGAATATTATCTGCATCTAAAGCTGCATGAACAGGAGTTTCATATCCGCGAATTTCAGATTGAGTCAAGCGAGTTTTTACTCTACCGTTATAAAGAGCAGCAAAAGTATTTTGCAAAGCGATGTAAGGTTCGTAAACACCTTTGTAAACTCTTTCTCTATATGCTCTGTCATTAGAGTATAAACCTGAACGGTAACGTCCGTGAGAAAGTCTTACATCTTTGCCGTTTTCATCTTTGATAACAGGGAAAGGAAGTTCTGCATCATTTAAAATATTATATGCAGAAGTAGGAACACTAGTTACCTGAGAGAATTTTGCAAGAATTTGCTCTTCTTTAGCAGATAAAGTGTGTTCTTTTGTACGGAACATATTTTCTAAAAGTTGTTTGTAGTCTTTTAGTTCATCGCTTTTGATAAAACCGTCCATTTTTGCTTTTGGAATAGAAGTAATTTCTGGAGTGACAAAAGCAGAAGCTGCAGATACTTCACTTCCTAATTTGGATACTTTTTCGTACATACCCTGAAATTTTGCATTTTTTAAATCTGTGTCTTTTCCAAGAGCTGAATAAATATATAATTTATTCAAGCGTTGGAGCAAATCAAAATGCAATTTATAGCATTCTGCGATTGCTTTAGGATTATTCAATTTTCCGTGATATTTAGCATATTCACCTAGTTTCCCTGAAACATAATCAAATTCTTTGTTCCAGTCAGCTTCTGTTTTATAAACGTCAGCCAGATTCCATTTGTATTTATCCGCAACTTGATCTCTTGTTTTAAGATCTGATTGAGCCATTGCCATATTTCCAAATCCACCAATTACTATAAACAATACAATAAGTAATGATGTAAACTTACCAGTTTTATTATACATCAAAAATCTCCAAAAAGTGATTCAACCAATTATAATATCACGGCAAAATAACTAATCTCTGACATTACTCAAATTACATTATTTCAAGAATTTAGAATTATTTTTACACAATGAGGCTAAAGTAGTACTTGTGAAAGCTAGAGTCTAAGAATAGATTGTTGAATTCATTTATAGTGCGCGAAGATTTTGATTGATTATATCAAATCTAAGCTCACTGCATCTCGACAAGCTCGATAACCACGAGCATAGTGAAAAGTTTATCCTGAGTATCGTCGAAGGGAAGTGTTAAGTACTTTATCGATAGAGCTATCGCGAACATTTAATGCAATATGGATTTTCAGGGATGAATAGGATTCTTGCCAAAGGAATCTGTTCGCCGCAGTTTTTACATTTGCCAAATTCTTCAGTACCTACTTTATTCAGCATGTACTCAAGTTTATTAAGCTTGTCTTTGGCTTGTTTTAAGGATTGTTCTGCAACGCCTTGATTTTGAATAGCTTCCATACGAGATAATCTGCCGATTGCACAATCAGGCTCAATTGGCTGCATTATTTCTTCTAGCTCTGCAATTGATTCTTTAGTATTTTCAATTTCTGTTAATATTTTTTGCCTAATATCTTCCATATTAGTTTATATCAAAAGCTAATGAAAATCTGTGAAGAGTGGCAGCACTGCCATATCTGGCGAAACCATAATCAAATGTAAAATTATCACCTTTGATACCGACACCTGCTGAAATACCGGATAATCCTTTTTCAAAATCAGGAGTAGAGAATTGGCGAACCTGGTTGTCATATCCTAAGCGAACCATAATAACTTTACCTAAATATAATTCGCCAGCAATTGCGAAGTTTTTCAGCTTGTCTGTAAATTGATCAGTTTCATCAGCTAAGTGGTGGAAAGAGGCGTTAACTAAAAGGGGGAGACCTTTAAGTCTGTGATTCATACCGATTCTAATATCCAAAGGTAAATCTTCAGATTCATTGCTGAATTTAGATAATTGAGTTCCTGCATGCAACACAGATAAACCGAAGTTAGATCTGCCGTCTTTTAATTTATAAAAGATTCCTGCATCTATTGCAAAAGCTGTTGAGTTTACTTCTTCCAGATTTGAATAAATAAACTTAGCAGTTACACCATAATATAAATTAGAATCTAACATATTTGAATATGTACCGGCAAAAGCCATATTATTAGCTCCAAAAGTCTGACCGCTTTTGTCGCCGTTAATGTCAGCGTAATCAAAAGATCCATAATTAGTATAAGCAACTGAAGCAGCCCAATAAGCTGTATTTTTATCACTTTCACTTACAGGACCAATATAAGATACATTACCTGAGTTTATATCTGCCGCATGTTTCAAAAATGTTGCTGCAAATCTGTTTTTTTCTACAGTAGAGATGGATGCAGGATTGAAATAATGAGCCGTTGGATCATCTTTCATAGAGACCATACAACCTGCTAATGCTGCACTTCTTGCACTCATTGATTCTCTTATAAAATTAAAAGGAGTGTAAGCCTGTGCGCTAGCTTCATAGAAAAACACAGAAGAAATACAAAGTATAATAAGTATCTTTATTTTAGTCATGATTAGAATCCGAAATAAGTTCAAATATTAGCTATCGCTACTTGATTTTTGAAGATTTTCCAGTAAATCAATAAATGATTTTGGAGGTCTGACAGGTCTCATTGTTTCCTGGTTCATAAATGAGTGCACTGTATGACCTTTGGTTATTATCGTATCTCCACGATAAATATTATAATCAAACTTCAAAGTAGCTTTACGTTCAAAGCAAAGAGTAGCCTCAACATCTAGTTCATCATCATATAAAGCCGGAGTAACATATTTGGCGTAACTTTCCACCAATGGGAGGTAAAAGCCTTCTTTTTCCAGATCTTTATAGCTAAGTCCATGATGTCTCATTAGTTCTGTTCTGCCTACTTCAAAAAATGTTAGGTAATTTCCGTTGTAAACTATACCCATTTTATCAGTATCAGCATATCTAACTCTTATTTTATGCTTATGTGATATCTTTATTACACCATTAGTCATCAAAAGTTCCCTCAATTACCATTTTTTTTGCTTACTTCTTCAAATATTTCTATCAATCTTTCCATATCCTCCGGAGAGTAAAATTCAAAGCTGATAGTACCACTCTGTTTTGATTTCGGTTGAATTTTGACATCTGTTGCAAAAGATTGTCTTAGTCTATTTTCCAAATCTTCTAATATCAATTTAGTTTCTTCGCTAACAACGGGAGTTTTTTGTTTTGGTTCAGGTTTTTTAGCTTTTTGGTTGTTTTCTAATTCCTTAACCAAAGCTTCAGTTGCTCTTACAGAAAGTTGCTTTTCAATTACGACCAAACCTGCTTCATTCATTTTTTCGCTGCTGCTTAAGCCAAGGAGTGCTCTTGCATGTCCCATGGTAAGCTGTTTAGTGCGAAGCATTTCCTGTACTTTTTCTGGTAGTTTAAGAAGTCGTAGAAAATTAGTAACAGTAGATCTTTCTTTACCTACTTTAACAGCTACTTGCTCCTGAGTAAGATTACATTCATCTATAAGCCTTTGATATGAATGTGCAATTTCAATAGAATTTAGGTTCTCTCTCTGCACATTTTCAATTATAGCTAATTGAAGTGATTTTGCACCTGTTTCTACATCTAAAACAAAAGCAGGTATAGTTTCCAACCCAGCCAGTTTAGAAGCTCTGAGCCTTCTTTCACCTGAAACAAGCTCATAACCGTGCAGAGATTTGCGAACAGTTATAGGTTGAATAACCCCATGCTCAACGATTGAGTTTTTTAGGTCATTCAATGCTTCCTGATCAAAATCTTTTCTAGGCTGATAAGGATTAGTTGATATTAGTTTTATGTCGATGCTGGCAATTTTACCTGCATCCACAGTTGATCTAGATTTATCGGCTTCCTGTTGTTGCTTTTGGTAATCTACTTTTGGTATTAGAGCACCTAAACCTTTACCAAGAGCCGGTTTTATATTCTTAGACATTTATTTTTGCGATAATGATTATACAATATTTGTTTTAATTTTTCTGCGTTTAAACAGCTTTTTGTTTCTTTCTACTATTTCAGCAGCAAGATCCAAATAGTTTTTTGCACCTGTACTAACTGCATCATAAAGAATAACAGGTTTTCCGTGACTTGGTGCTTCAGATAAACGCACATTTCTATTAATTAAAGTATTAAATACTTTTTCGTCGAAGTGCTTTCTCACTTCTTCTACAACCTGGTTAGAAAGACGGAGTCTTGCATCAAACATAGTAAGAAGCACACCTTCGATATCCAAGTCAGGATTTAAGTGATAGCGCACAATTGAGATTGTATTTAATAGCTGCCCCAAACCTTCCAATGCATAATATTCACACTGTACAGGAATAAGTACAGCATTTGCAGCAGAAAGTGCATTTAATGTAAGCAATCCCAAAGAAGGAGGGCAATCTATTATAACAAAATCGTAATCTTCTTTAACTTCTGCCAAAGCGCTTTTTAGTACCATTTCTCTTTGCTCTTCATTTACCATTTCAATTTCGGCACCAACCAAATTGATGTGAGAAGGCAAGAGGCTTAGGTTTGGCATTTGAGTTTCTAGAATACATTCCTGAGCAGGCAGCTTGTTAACAAGCACTTCATAAACTGTTTTATCTAACTCTCTCGAATCAATACCTACACCATTGGAAGTATTAGCCTGAGGATCTGTATCAACAAGTAATACCTTAAATTCCATAGCAGCAAGCGAAGCTGCAAGGTTGATAGAAGACGTTGTTTTACCTACTCCGCCTTTTTGATTCGCAATCGCAATTATTTTTCCCATAAGCTCAAATATTTGATTTATTTAAAATTCTAAGTCTTTATATTTTAGACCATAGAAGAAAAATGCTGTTAACACAAGTGAATGGTCAATTCTTCCATCCATAATATAATCTTTAATCTCATTGAGAGGCACTTTAACAACTTCTATATCTTCATGTATATCAAGTTCTTGTTTTTGGATTAGTTCGCAGTCGAACCAAACATACGAATAACAATTGTTATTTAAAAACGCCGGATTAGGTCTGTTTTTGCCTAATAAAATAGCATCATTTTTAGAACCAAATCCTGTTTCTTCCAGGCATTCTCTTTGTCCGGCAATTCTTGGATCCTCGCCTTTTTCGATAAGACCACCAGGAATTTCTAATGTTATTTCATTAGTGCCGTGTCTGTACTGCTTAACAAGTATAACTTCATTATCCTTAGTTATCGGGATAATATTGACCCACTGAGGAGAATCTAAAACAGTAAACTTACCATCTTCACCCGAAATGGGATTTTCCCTAGTAACTAACTTCGCCTGAAAAATTCTCAAATTAGCCGAAAGCTCTTCTTCCTTAGTTAACCAGCTTTTTATCATTGATTTACAGCAGTGCATAAATTTACAAATTTCACGTATTAATCCGAATACCAAAAATACATAAATTTTAGGATATATGCTTGTCTATATTGCAAAGTTATACACAAGTTTTCCAAAGATGGGGAGGTATGGGGTGAGATATTATTTAAATAAGTTCGTTGAGCGAGCAAAGCGAGTCGGAACAAGCAATTTGATGCTATGCTTCACATTAACTCAATTTTGAATTGAACCCTAGAGTGTTATAAGAAAATACAATTTCTAATAAACGCCTACAAAATCTAGCTAAACTGATATCCTGCATGATAATAAAATCTATACGATGCGGCGGGTTACACTTCGACTCGCTACGCTCGCTCAGTGACCTTTCGCAGTTGCTCTGATTTGAGAATATTCTATTATGGAATGTTAAATTTGGATTTGTACACAGTAGTTAGATTTTATTATTTCCCGAATCTCTACTCTTCTACAATCTCAAAAGACTCGAAGAATTTATCAATTTCTTCAAATTTAGAATTATTTTTATACATTAAAACACCTAGACTGTACATGATATTATTTTTCATATACAACCTGACTATAGCCAGTATATTTCCTCTGTCTGTTTCTATCATTGCTTCTCTATAATAGATTTTATTATACATATCAGATTTTCGCGATATTGTAGTGCCATTTAAGTTTAATTGGAATCTGTATATGGAGTGATTTAGGAATTGTTTTAATTTTTTCGGGTTCTGTAAAAATTCGAAATCCTCAGGGTATTCCTCTTCTATGATAAAGTACGCAATCACGCTATCTTCTTTAGCTGTATAAATAGAAGATCTACATTTTATCAAGTCCGCAAAATAAGGATAAATATAGTTTTGAATGAAAGGAGTTGAATTATGCTGAACTTTGAAAGAGGACTTTTTTATTTGAGGGAATAAAAATGGACCTTCTGGAACACCTTCTATAGCAAAAGAATCGTGAAATTTGCGAGAGTCAGCATTAAAACCTTCATGAGGCGAAGATTTTACTGTTAGTAAATAAAAGTTATTATCAATAAAATAAAACCAAGTTTCTATAATAATAGTATTTGAGATATTTTTAAAAGCGTGATAAATACCCTCATATCCATGATAAAATACGTTATGTGATATTAGTTCGGTATTTGAGTTGTCTAGAAAAGTAGATTCGTATGTGAAGAGCACACTCTTTTCTACTTCTTCGAAACTATTTGGATTATAAAAGAAATTAGCAGAAAGAGGAATTATGCATAGATCATAAAAACTATTTGAATGAGTTGTATCTGTAATATTTGACGTCCAGTGTTCTGTCGGCTTATTGTTTCCATTAAAGTTCAAAGTGTCCAATGTCTTCTCAGGTTCTCCATAAAAATCAATAGAAAACTTAAATTCTTCATTCGTATAAGTTGCCCATTCTTCTGCTAAAGACGGAGCAAAAGAAGATATAAAAGCGATACTGAACAGTATAAAAATGCGAAACATTATGACTTATCTCAATTAGTTTTAAAATCTAGCAAATATTGTAAACATTCTGATAAGTGTAGAGAAAATACATGAATTTTTTCTCTACGAAGATATATGCACGTATTTGCATGTATATTTTGATTAACTCTACTCTTCCATAATTTCAAAAGAATTGAAAAATTCAATCATATTATCGTTGTTGCCATGTTGTGGTGTTGTTATAACTCCGTACATATATATAATATTTTTAATTAGGTGATATCTGAAAACAGTCAGATTTCTACCTTCTAAAATACTAATTCTAGCTTCTTTTCCTTTTATACCATTAAATATTATGTCTTTGGTTGAAATTAATTTTCCATTTAGATTTTTAACACTTCCTGCTATTGCCTTCTTATAATTAGCTTCAAGCTCTTTTTTATCTTTTCCAAAATCATAGTTGTCAGGAAAATTCATCTGTGAAGCCATATAAGAAATGTTTTTGGAATTTGAATCTTCATAAACTGATAAGTAATATGGCAATACAGTCCCATTAATGTTAAGGTTTTCAATCTGTTTGGTAGCTTTACCGGGGAAATTTATTTTGTATGTGTTTTTTTGAGCTGATAACAGTTTGAAATTACCATCAGGTACTCCAAACAACTTAAAAGAGTTCAAAAAAATCTCTGTATCAGTGTTAAATTGGTTTTCCAGATTAGTAAAAATGTAAAATTGGAACAACCTGTTTTCAACTATAAGAATTTTTTTGATAAGACATTGTTTAGTATGTAACAATTTGAAATAATAAATGATACCTTGATAACCATTGTTTTCTGTTGAAAAAGAAGTCAACAATTCTACATTTGGATTGTTAAGAAATGAGATTTGAGTTGCTCTTAAAAATTGCTCTACATTACTTGAATCTGAGTGGATTATTTTATTCGGTAACTCCGTAAAAAATATTTTATACGATGAATTAGGATGTATTGAATCTTTATATTCTGTTTTCCAAGAATAGAGCTTCATTTTCTCTTTATGAATCAATACGTCGTTGCTGTTTTTTTCAGGTTCACTAGGAAAATCAATAGAAAACTTAAACTCTTCATTTGTATAAGTTTTCCATTCTTCTGCAAAAGATGGCGCGAAAGCAAATATAAAAGCGATACTAAAAAAAATATAGGAGCGAATCATAATTACTTATCTCAATTAGTTTAAAATCTATCACAAGTATATTGGAAATATTAGTCACATTGTAGAGAAAATACATAAATTTTTCTCTACGAAGAGACTCGCAGAAGTTAGGATTTATTATTTCCCGCTTCTCTACTCCTCAATTATCTCAAAGGAATCGAAGAATTTCATTATAGCTTTATTATTATATCTTTTGGGCGTAGTCATTACAATCAAAGTATAAGCCTTCTTATTTTTTATAAAAAAGCGTTTGACTAAAATGTAATCAACATTAGGTAAAGAGATTCTATATTCCATGCCTTTTAAACCTTTGTAATCAATCTCTTTTTGAGATAATAGTTTTCCATTAGTCTTAACAGAAGTTATATCGGATGCTGTCTGATATATTTCTTGTATCCAATCTTGATCTATTGTATCTAGCTGAAAATTTAAACTTTCCTCTGTTATTCCGAACACTCTTTCTGTTCCGGACTCTAGCTTACAAACTTCTTTTCTAGTAAAGATTGTTCCAAGTTCACTATCAACAACTTCATTATGGACTTCAGTTTTTGAAGGGAAGTCAATTTTGTAGGATTGATTTCTATTCGTATCAATATTGAGTTTAAATTTGCCTTGAGGAACGTCAACTAATTCAAATGATTCAAAAAATATATTTGGATCTATTTTGAACTTATCTTTTGAATATGTTTTAAAATATAATTGAAATATTTTGTTTTTTACTAAATATAATTCTATTATTAAATCTGTGCCTACACTAGAATTTCTTGCTAAAGTTCGCTTACCCATGTAACCATTTTTTTCTCGAGTTGTTGTCTCTAATTCAATTATTGTGGAATCATTTAAAATACGATTTTTCATATATGTTAGCTGATTATCAATAAATGCTTCGGAAGAATCTGAATGGATAATATTTTCAGGCAAATCAGAAATAATAAGGCGGCACTCCAAATATGTGCTACTTGTATCTTTGTTATAAGATTTCCAATCGTAAATATCTATATTTCCATCTTCAGTATGCTTATTTTTGTACTTAAAATCCGGATCATTATAGAATTTTATTTTAAAGTTATAGCCACTAAAGTCATAAAGATCCCAGTTACTGTTGAAATAGTTATAAGCTTTAAAAGCAAGTGGAATGATAGCTAAAATAATAAAAGCAATAATTAGAGGTTTCGGATTCGTAATCGGTTGCATGTATATAGTTTTATAGTTTATTGTTTATGTTTGTTCTATTTAGCAATGATTGTAAGTGAGTCAAAGAACTTTTCCTTGTCCTTGTTCTCTTTATTCGAGATTGTTGAAGTTACCAACATTTGAAAGAGTACGTTTTTATATACGTATAATTCAATCGTCATATGCATATTCGAGTCAATGAGATCAAAATCAACTCTCTTACCATGTAAATCATTTTGAACTACATCTCGCTTTGTAATATTTTCAAGATTTGAATGCTCTTTAAAAGAGTTTATTAGCGTCTCAACATTTATAGAGTCAACCGGAATGTCTTTTGTGCCTTTCATCAATAAAGCAGTGTACTGCAAATTAGAATGCTCTAAACTTTCCACTTGTGCTGAGGCAATAGTTGTAAATGTGGTATCAGCTGGATTATTATCGTCCATTTTTTTTACTTTACCAAAGAAGTCTATAGTACAATAAAATTCTTTAAATGTATGGGTTTCCCATTCTTCATTTGCTAGGGAAGGTGCATAACAGTAAGTTAGCGCTATTAAGAGTAACATCGATAAACGAAACATATTTTCTTATCTCAATTAGTTTAAAATCTATAAAAATATATATTGGAATCATTCTACTAAGAGACTCGCAAAAGTTAGAATTTAATACAGACTTTTCTATTCTTCAATAATTTCAAAGGAATTGAAGAAATCTAGCATCTCAGAGTTGTTCTCGTTTTCGGCAGAAGTTGTAACTCTTAAAGTATATAGTATTGAATTGTGAAGAAAATATCTAAGAACTAAGAATTTACTACTGCTTTGAATCTTAATCTCTTTACCCAGTACATCCTTACAGTATATATCTTTATCAGAAATTACTTTGCCCTTGATTTCTGCTGCAGAAAGCTCCCCAAGGTAAGAATATAGATTATTTAAATCATCATCTGAACTGAAAGATGATGATTTAAATAATGAAGGTAATTCTGAAGTAAAGAAACTCAAGTTTTTTGAGTCTTGTTGATCAAGGTTATATACATAAAACAGTACTTCTTTACCACCTATCTTTATTGATTTTTGCTCTTGAGTTTTTTCACCTGGGAAAGTGATTTTATAAGTATCAATTTGCGAAAAATTAGATTCTTTTAGACGAAATGAATTAAAAAATTTATCAGCTGAAGGTGAGATAGACTGAATATCCATTTTAGCAGCAATTGTGAGATTAATTATTGAAGATTTTGCCCAAAACGTACGGCATAACAATCTTTGGTTATTTATTTTGTTTTCAAAAATTGACTCAATTCCCAATAAACCGTTGTATTTTATTTCAGATGACTGAATTTTAAAAAGAGAATCAGATTTTTCAAATTCCTTAATAAAGTTAGAAGTATTATATCTTTGGGAGCTATCATTGCTCAAAGTTTGATCTTCATTGTTGAATTGTATTTGAAATATTTGGAATATTGTACTTGAACCACCATAATTAGTATCAGATGCTGTCCATGTCTTAGAGTAAACAATCTGCTCTTGGTATGATACTTTATCAAGGAAATAATCAGGTTCACTAGGAAAATCAACTGAAAAATTTAGGTCTTCTTGATGTAAAGTATACCATTTATCTTCAGAAAAAGCTTTTAGTATCATTAGTGAAAAGATAACTGCAGTGAAAATAATGTTCTTTATCATGTTCTTTGCTAAATTAAATAATAAAATGAAGTTGATTCAGATAGCAAAGATAAGAAGAGTATTAAGTAATGACAATATAATTGTTGTTTCTGCATATAAAAAAAGCAGAACATTTTGCTCTGTTCTGCTTTTCAAAGTCAATCTATAAATTTTACAATTCCATTTGCAAGAGTTGTATATAATTCCCGTTATCATCATCAAAAATGGCTTCGTAACCGATATCTCTTTTTGTAGGTTCTAATTTGAACTTTACACCTTTTGACTTAAGTTCTTCATAAGTTTTTTGTATATCGTCGCAACCGAAAGAAATAACCGGCATTCCCATTTTATAGAGTTCAGATTTATATTTCTGGACAAAGTCTAATCCGCCCGGCTCAGATGGTTCTAAAAGAATAGTTGTACCACAGGAATCTAGGGGAGACTTAACTATTGCAATATAATTCTCAGGTGAAAACATTACTTCTTCAAATCCCAGGATTTCAGTGTAAAATTTGAAAGCTTTTGCAGGGTCAGAGACTAGAACGCTGACCATTGCTATTTTCATAGGGTGTTTATTTGCTGCCATTGTGCTTCCTAATAGAGTTATAAGCAAAAAGATAGTAACTATAAATTTCATATCTTTCCCTTTAATTGAGAAAGGTATAATATACGATATCTAATCTTTTTTATTCTTATTTTTTATATTTTCGATATTCTGCCTGATTCTGTGAAGTCCATGCTCATTGTAATTTATATCAATAGTATTATTAAAGAGCATAAACATCGAATAGCTATCATCTTCATTTGCATCAGGATAAATTATATTATCTAGAAAAAAGTTATAGTTTTCTATATATCTGACCGAAACTTCTGCATTTGCTTCAGGAATTATTTGAAATTTACCATCAGTATTTTTATAAAGTCTATGATGTAACGAGTTATCCTTTGCAAATATATTTAAAGAAATACCTCCGATTGAATCAAGATTGAAAATGCTATCGACATTTTTAGCGTATAAGTATACAAAGTATATCTCTTCAGGTTTTTGTAGACCTTTATAATCTAGTTTCTTAAATAAAGCATCTATAAGAGTATTCCATTGTAAAGAATCTGCACACTCCTTATAAAATGTTGAAGATAGGATATCATGATTCCTATAATGCCTTCTTACATCAAAGTCTAAATTTACATCATCTATTATAATTTGTGCTGTTATACTGTCGATGTTATATTCCTTTTTTTGGGAATTATCATCCTTTTCACTTTTTCCATCTGAATCATTTGCACAGCTGTAAATTAAAAGCAAAAAAAAGCTACAGGCTAAAATATTCTTTAAAATTTTCATATCACTATATAGTTTTTAATAATTCAAAAATGTTATTCATCCAGAAAAAATTGCCAAAAATCCAGCTTAAAAGACAAGTCAAGAGAAACTGATATCTTTGTTTAACCGGAACCATTAAGAAGAAATTTATAAAAAGGAAAAGTCCGGCAAATAGTCCTAACGAAATAATTATATAATTTGCATTGATATTCAGGAAGAAGGCAATATTTGTTTCATCTGAAAAACCTGCTAAGTATTTTTTCCCTTTTATATATCTCAATAAGAATAAAAATAAAAAATAAGAATTCCTTGAAAAATTGAGGCTAATCATAACCAGAAGATAATCTAAAAAATGCCAATCTGTGCCGCGTCTTTTCCATCGACGGTAATAGAGATAGAAAGAAGCAAACAGACCTGTTAATAATGTTAGAACAGGACCTAACAATGTTATATAAAAAGGTTGATTTATTAAATCTGATCTGAGCTTATTGTATTCCTTACGTCCTGGGAAATCTATATCATTTATAATTTCATAATTATATATAGAATATATAGAATCAATTCTATTTAAGCTTGTTGTCTTATCATCATAATGGACAGCAGAATACTGGAAAGTAGGTGAATATCCAAGCAATTTTGCCGGAATGTAATGCCCCATTTCATGCCAGAAAGTGCTTAGTATAAATAGGAGTTGCAATAATATGAAAGTATATAAATATTGCTTCCAGTTTGAGTCTACTGACTTAAAAATCTTCATTTGAAAGTTCAATTTTGTCATGTCCTTGTTTTAAAATTAAATTGTTAAGCATAGGTTGCAAAAACCAGATGCCTAATGGTAAAAACAAGAAGATAAAAAGTTCATTTATAAACTTATAAAAATTGGAAAAACTTTTATTTAAGGTATTAAAACATAATCTTGCAATAATTATACAGGAATATATATAGGCGATAATAGAAAGAATATTGACAGCAAGAAGTAAAATTAAATATCTATTTATAGGTATGTGACTTGCTTCCGGTCGATACATTAAAATAGTAGAATAATCTAGGAGATTATATTCTAAAAATAATTGAGTTGCTAAACCTAATAACACTACTAATATTGATATATAGAATTGAAAGCGTTGGGACTTTGCAGTATTTATTGAAGTAATTTTTCTAAAAAGCAGAATACTCCAAATAGAATAAGTGACTATATAAATAACATTAGAGAAAACAAAGCCAATTACCAACAGGAATATATCTATTCTGGAATGCGACAAAAATGTTTTGACAAAATCAAGAAAGAAAAGGCTGCATGCCAATACAGAAGGCAAGCAGACTAATCCAAATATTTGCCAGTGCTTGGCTCTAAGTATAAAGGAAGCTTTATTCACTTTCTTCAGATACCAGCTTATTGATTCTTGGTTGTATAAACCATATTCCTACGGGCAGAAATAAAAGCAAGAAGAAATATTTAATTTGACTTACTAAAATAGAATCAGAATGTACAGATAAAGTTGCAATCGCTAATCCACGGGATATATAAATAAAGATCCATAGAGAACTAGACATATATAATAAAATATATACAAAAGCTAGAAACATTGTAATAGGATCAGAAAAAGTAAATCCTGAATTTGCAGTTATAAGTCCTAATTCTTGCATTTCTCCCAGTACAATTGAGACAATTGGAACTATTATAGCAATAAATACTATTGCCCACTTAAAATATTTAAAATCAAAGATTTTATCTTTAGAAATATAGTCTTTCAGCAAAAATCCAACCGACCAAAACCAAGCGGCTATTGATAAAAACAGATAGTAAGCTAATAATCCAAAAATGCCGGATACTGAGGATATACCAGGTGTTCCAAATCCGCTAAACTGAGCAAAAAATGAAGCAATTATTTTCAAAAAGAATGGCAGCAGAAAGCAAATAAAAAAAATCTGCACATGCTCTGCTTTAAGTATTTTATTTACACTAATCATTGTCTTTACTATTATAATTATCTATTCTATTTTGTATAATTGAAATTCCCTTAGGGAAGCTGGTAAGCAATTTGAACTCTTCTAAGCTATCTTTATAACTAACCTTTTTCTGAAATTCCAGTGTTTTAATTGCTCTTGCGCTATAAAAACAAACAGCCGCAAAAGATAGTGCACTTAATAATATTAATGCAAAATATTGAAAGAATGGCGGTGCTATCATGACATTAGAAGCGTTAGCTTCCATATTAGTTAGATTTATACCTACATTATATAGTACTAATGCAACAATAAATAACAGAATGATTTCAACAGCAAATAATATCAGAAGAAGACTTTTGTCAAATTTCAGATGTTTAGGCAATTTGTTTTGAAGATATGATCCCAATTCCCAATAAAATAAAAATAGTGGGAACATCAATGGTATCCCTAGCAATGGTAAGATAGAGAATATGTTAGAGATTGTAATATTTGTAAAAAATGTCACAGCCACAGCAGCAATCATCAAAATCATCGGAAGTGGTAAAATTTTACTTATGATTTTAGAAATATCTGCTCTTAACATAAAAGGAATTTTATTCATCGTTATCACTCACCAACTTATTGATTCTTGGTTGTATAATCTTAAGCCCGATAGGGAAGCTCATTAGCCATTGAAATTCTTCAAAAGAGTCTTGATAAGTGACTTTTTCCTGCAATTCAAGAGTTCTGATAGTTCTTGCATTATAGATTGCAACAGAGAATATTGACAATACACCAACAATCATAAGTGGAAACATTGGCAAAAACTCAGGAGAAAAAAAATCAGGTTGAGTGTTTTTCAGAAATATTTCTGTTAAAAACAAATTAAGTACGTAAAACGCCATCACTAGAATGATAATAACTTCAAGCGCGAAAACAATTTTGAAAATATTTTTGTGAAACTGCAGATTTTCAGGCAATTTATTATGGAGATAAGTCCCTATATTCCAATACCAAAGAAAGAGAGGAACATACATTAGTATTGCTACAAATGGAAATACATAGCCAATAGTTGTAATTGACATTTGCGTTAAAAATGCAAAGATTACAGATATTACCATCAAGGCAACAGGAAATACTAATAGGGCAATAAAAGCTTGTGCTGCACTTGCTTTAAGCATAAAAGGAACTTTAGTCATCGTCTTTACTCACTAATTTGTTAATTCTAGGCTGTAAAAACCAGACTCCAATCGGATAAAAATAAATCAAAAAGAATTCTGCAATGTATTCGCTTAAAGTTACCTTTTCATCGTTTTCTGCCATAACTATTGATTTTGCAACAAATCCCATAACGTAAATGGAACAGAAGAAAATAATTGGCAATGAAATGAATAATGGCACTATAAAAGTAAAAATATCAGGATGTAAACTGTCATCTTTTATGGTTTCTGCTAAGACGCTAAATATATTGGAAACCTGATACAACATGCCAATATAAAAAATTGCAAGTATAATCATACTTAGTTTGAAAAACCAAGTCTTACGAACTATTTCAGAGGATAGTTTCTTATTAAGTGTAATCGCTACAGACCAGAACCAGCTGAATAACACATAAATTTGTATCAGTGCAAATATTATTGCTATATCCATCATTCTTGAGAACAAAGGAATTATTTCTATTGGATCCATAGTTTCCGGATCTAATCCAAATGGAATCAAAGAGAATTGAATAATCATATGAATTAGTACAGGCACCATCAAAATCAAAAATATCTGCCAATGCTTTGCTCTTAGGAAAAAATTAGGCTTATTCATAGTCTGCCTCAACTAAATCATTTATTCTAGGCTGAACGAACCAAATCCCGATTGGTAGCAGTAAACATAGAATGAAGGTACCGATATATTCTTTAGAGTCTGTATCTTCCTGTGTTTCAGCTATAATTAAAGATTTTGCTATATGTACACATAAATAAATTCCTGCAACTAATGAAGCAATACTAATTACAAATGTAATTGCGAATTCTAATGCATGCGAAAGTCCTAAAGAAGTAGAATCACCAGATCTTGCGATTTGAAATATAAAACTTATAATTGTTTCCAGCGGCCAAGTAACTATTAAATATGTCATAGCAAGTTTAAAGAATTTATCATTTACATTTATATTCTGTGGAATGTATTTTTGTAAACCTTTCCCGACGGACCAAAACCAAATTAATATTGCCATACTGAGCAAAGAATTCAAAGATGAGAGTAGAGTAGTAAATAGATTGCTACCATCTGAAATAAGTTGAGCAAATCCAATAAAAAAAGAAGAAAACATCATCAATGCAAACGGAATAAACATTAGTAGAAAAAATATCTTCCAATGCTTTGCTGTTAGAATAAAGTCAATCATTTTAGAATCCTTTAATATTTCAGTATAATAATAAGTAGCTTGGTAAAGTTTTGCAAATTAAGAATACTATTTGGTATATCCAATGTTAAAGAATGATTGTGGAATATTTATTATAGAGGTTTTGCAATTGAGGATATAAAAAAAGCTGCAAAGATTACAACATTACAGCTTTTTGCACAAGTCTTTTAGTAGAATTGTTTATTTAGTAAGTACAACTTCATCTATTACTTTGTCTTTTTTATCAAAAGCACGTAAGGTGAACTTGTTCTTTGTAGCTTTGACTATACCATAATGATGAGCTCTTACAGATTTTACTACATAAGGTTTTTTCTTTGGTCTATATAATGGAGCTCCACCACCAGCCATTATGAAATGGTGTATACCATTCACCAGATTGTGTTGATAGAAGTGGCAGTGTCCGGCAAAAATGACATCCACTCCATATTTTTCAAATAAATTAGTAGTTAAACCTTTCATTGTTTTGCTTTCGCCATGTGCACCTGCTGCATAAGCCGGAATATGGAATGCTACTACTTTCCATTTTTTCTTTGTTGTTTTTAAATCAGCTTCTGCAAATTTGTACTGATCTGAATATTTAGAAAGCGAAGTTTCAGTGCTCATTACTAGCACGTGTACATCTCCGGCATCAAAAGAGTAATAAGGTAAATTGTCTTTTCCGTCAGAAGGAGACTGAGTGAAAGCTTTTGTGTTTTGTTTCCAATCTTCATGGTTGCCGACTGCATTATAAAAAGGTACTTTTGATGCTAATTCTAATTGTTCAGGTATCAGAAATTCTTTTTTATAGTATTGATACCCCGGTTTATAGCAAAGATCACCTAAGTAAATAGAAAAGTCAGGTCTTTTTTCTAGTATTTTGTTTGCAAAGATTGCGGGAACATTATTTGGATTAGATCTTGTGTCACCTAAAATTGCAAATGAAACAGTATCATTATCTTGTCTTGGAAGAGTTTTAAAATCTCCGGAGAAACTCTTACTTTTATCTTGATATACTTTGTACTTGTAACTTGTGCTTTCCGACAAGTTGTTCAATTTGATTCTATGCACAAAAGTTTTAGGCAGAGTATCTGTTTCAACAAAGAAGAATGTAGATTCTTTTTTCATTTTGCCTGTAGGATCTGTAAATTCAACTGTAACAGGCTCTTTATTGTCGCATTCAGCCATTATAACCATACTCTTGAAAGTTCCAGCCTGAAGGTATGGTTTGGTAATGATTTTTGAAAATAATGATGTAGCAAATACCATCATTAGGAAAAGTAGTGCACTATATCTCATAATAATTCCTTTCGTAAATATTATTCTTTGTGAATCGGCAAATAGTGTTGCCTTAAAAAAGATAATTTGCCACAATATCCACGTTAAAAAAGTATTTTTCCGTCTTTTATTTTAAATACTTGGAGGTATTTAGAAAATTATGTACTTATTTGCAATATACCTTTATTTTTGCCTAGTACAATATTAAAAATGGAAGTTGGAAAAAAATCGTTGTGATATAAAAAAACTGTAAAAATAAATTTGGATAATGCACATATGTGCGTTATATTGGGGTCAGAAATTATGCCGAGAACAGAAAAAAATAGAATAGTTGGAGAGCCGCCTCTTTTTAGCGCTTTTAAGCCAATTGGAGTAAAAGGTCCCGGATTGACTAAAATAATGCTAAGTCTTGATGAGTACGAAGCATTAAAATTAGCTGATCAATTAGGCCTGTCTCACGCTGAAGCGGCTGATGAAATGGGAATTTCCCGCTCCACATTTACTCGCTTAATTGAGCGAGCCAGACAAAAAATGGCTGACTTCATTATTAGCGGTAAAATGCTTGTGATTGATGGTGGGAATGTGCATTTCAGAAATAATATTCTAAGATGTATGGATTGTGGTCAAATGTTCAAAACGGGTTTTGAAGAACATCTTACTAACTGTCCTGCATGTAATTCTGATAAGCTAATTAATTTTGCCGGTGGCTTTGGTCATGGCAAATGCTGTCAAAATCACAAATAGGAGTTAATTATGCCAGATAGAAACAGTATGGGCCCTTTAGGTGAAGGTCCAAGAACAGGAAGAGGAATGGGGAAATGTAAAACAAACACTAACCAGGACGACACTTCTCAATTCGGACAAGGAAGAGGAATGGGGAATGGTAGAAGAGCCGGTAGAGGAATGCAGAAAGGTATGAATCAAAGAAACGGTGTTTCTATTCTCCAAAGACTCGAATCTCTCGAAAAAACTGTATTTAATAAGGATTAGTGATGTATGGAAGAAAGCAAGATCTTGTTCTTATACTATAAGTAAATCATGCATAAATCTCTCCTTGCTTTCTTCCACTCACTTTACTCAATATACAAAAGGATAATTATTATGAATTCGTCTATGAAATTTGCAGTACCTACTGAAAGCGGAAAACTATGCGCTCATTTTGGTCATTGTGAAAAGTTTGCTGTTATTGAAACTCAGGATGGAAATATTACTAACGAAACTATGGTTGATCCTCCTGTACACCAACCCGGAGTATACCCTAGATTTTTAGCAGAGCAGGGAGTAAAAGTTATTATTGCAGGTGGTATGGGACAAAAAGCTCAAGACCTATTTGCTCAAAATAACATTCAGGTTTGCATGGGTGTAACAGCCGGTTCACCGAAAGAATTGGTAGAAGCTTATATAAAAGATAATTTGCAAACAGGACAAAATCTTTGTGATCACTAAACAGAGACTTTAATGAAAATTGCTATTGCAAGCGGAAAAGGGGGCACAGGTAAAACAACTCTGTCTACTAACTTAAGTGCCTTTATTTCTAAAACAAGAAAAGTAATACTTGCAGATTTAGACGTGGAAGAGCCCAACTCTTCCATTTTTATTAAAGGTGAAATTTATCTGCAGGAAAAGAAATATAAAATGATACCGGAGTGGGATAAAGATAAATGTACTTTATGCAACTCTTGTCAGGAAAACTGTAATTTCAATTCTATAATGCGTCTGGGAGAAGATATACTGGTATTTCCGGAATTATGTCACAGTTGCTATGCATGCTCAGAACTTTGCCCTGATTCGGCTTTACCAATGAAATCTAAAGAAATAGGAGAGATGACACACTTCAAATCTGAAAAACTAGATTTCATTGAAAGCAGACTGAATATCGGTGAAGAGCAAGCAGTACCTTTAATTACACAGACCTTGAACTATGTTGATAGCATCATTAATAGGGATGATATAATTCTATTCGATTCTCCTCCAGGGACTTCATGTTCAATGATTGAGGTAGCTAAAAATGCAGACGCAGTTTTTATAGTAACAGAAGCAACACCTTTTGGTTTAAATGATTTACGTATAGCAGTAGAAACGGTTGATCTACTTGATAAACCGTTTTATGTAATTATTAATCGAGCAAGTAATGAATATAAAGGAGTTGAAAAATATTGCGATTTAGAAGAAATAGAAATCATATCAAGTATTTCTGAAGATCGTGAAATAGCAACTCTATATTCACAGGGAGAATTGCTTATTGATAAGCACAATGCATTTACTGAAGAAATAGAAAAGATATGCGCTAAAATTGAAGAAATGGAAGGAATGTGATATTATGAAAGAAATTGTAGTAATATCTGGGAAAGGTGGCACAGGGAAGACTTCAATAACTGCTTCTTTGGCATATTTGGCAGGAAATAAATGCATAGTCGCTGATTGTGATGTAGATGCTGCAGATTTATATTTACTTCTAAAGCCAAGTATTTCCATAGCGGAAGATTTTTATAGTGGTCAATTAGCATTTATTGAGAAAGAAAAGTGTATATCTTGTGGTAAATGCGAAGAAGTTTGCAGATTTGATGCTATAAGTCAAAAAACAGATTATTTCAAAGTAGATTCTATTTCATGCGAAGGATGTGGTTATTGCAGCAAAGTCTGTCCGACTGATGCAATTACAAATAAAAGCAGAAAAGTAGGGCAGATGTTTGTGTCTGATATAAAGACAAATACAAAAATGGTACACGCAAAATTAGCAATTGGAGCTGATAATTCAGGCAAACTAGTTGCTAATGTAAAAAACAAGGCGAAAGAACTAGCTAAGTCATTGGAAAAGAAGTATATTATAGTAGACGGGTCACCCGGAGTAGGATGCCCTGTGATTTCTTCTCTTTCAGGGGCTTCTCTGGTAGTATTTGTAACAGAGCCAACTAAATCAGCTTTTCATGACTTAAAAAGAGTTGTTCAACTTGTTAAAAAGTTTCATCTTCCAGCCGTTTGTATAATAAATAAGCAGGATATGAACAGAGAAATATCAGAGGATATTGTAAAATATTTAGAAAAACAAAAGATTGATTTGATAGCAAGTATACCTTATAGCTCTTCAGTTCCTAAAGCAATATCGCAAGGAAATATACTAACTGAAACTGACGATTATATTTCTAAAGAAATAAGTAGAGCTTGGGGCTCTATAAAATTTAAATTGGAGAAACTCAAATGAAAATAGCTTTTACTACAACAGGTAAAGAAATCAGTTCTAAAATTGATGCAAGATTTGGTAGAACCGATTATATACAAATATTAGATAAAGATATGCAAGTGCTTGAAATTATTGACAATACAGATATTGCACAAGAAGCTCACGGTGCCGGCCCTAAGACCGCTCAGAAATTGTTTGAATTACAAGTGGATATCATTATTACAGGGAATGGCCCTGGAGGGAATGCTTTAAGCGTTATCCAAAGAGGAAATACAAAAATCTATATCGGAGCCGCAGATTTATCAGTAGAAGAAGCTTTTAGCGCTTTTAAAGAGAATAAATTAAGTTTAATGTAATGAAGGTTGTGACTCATAATTGCTATCTTATAAATGCAAATATTTGTCAATAAAAAGAAAGCAACTATGAAAACCGTATTGGATTGTTTTCCTTGTATCATGCAGCAAGCACTTAAAACTGCAAGGTTAGCCACTCAGGATGAGTCTCAAATAAAAGAAATACTGGACAGGACTGGTGCTATGTTTAAAGAAATGGACATGGCATGCCCACCACCTCAATTAAGTACTCTTATGTATCATTGCATCTCAGAAGTTACACGCGTTAAAGATCCATATGCAAGTCAAAAATTTGAACATATAGAAGAAGCAAATAGGATCTATGATGAACTAAATATTCTGGTAAAAGATTCAAGTGATCCTCTTTTAACAGCCATCAGACTGTCAATAGCTGGAAATGTTATTGATTTAGGAGTTGAAATGGGCTTTGATTTGAAAGAGGATATTAAAAAAATGCTTGACCAGGAATTTGCAGTTTTTGATTATGATAATTTCAAAAAAGATTTGTCTGGAGCTAAGAGAATTCTGTTTTTGGGAGATAATAGCGGAGAAACTGTTTTTGATAAGTTGCTGATTGAAACTATTAATAAACCAGTTGTTTATGCGGTTAGAGAGTCTCCAATTATAAACGATGCAACAATGAAAGAAGCTAGACTTTCAGGTTTACATGAAGTTGCAGAAGTAATTTCTTCCGGCTCTCCTGCTCCAGGAACAATTCTTTCTATGTGTAATGAACAGTTCCTTGAAATTTACAGAGATGCTGATTTAATAATCAGTAAAGGGCAGGGCAATTTTGAAGGTCTTTCCGATAGATCTGAAAATATATATTTTATGCTAAAAGCTAAATGTAAGGTTATTGCAAATCATCTGTCTGTTGAGATGGGTGACATTATATTGAAAGAAGCAAAAAAAGGAGCTAAGAATTAATTTCATAGCTCCATTGTTGATGCACTTTTTATTTTGTAATATTAAATTTGCTATTGACTCCAACTCCTGAAAGAGTACCTAAATAGTTTCCTGGTTTTAAAAAATCAACATTGAAATATATATTACTGTGTACAGAAATAAGTTGATTGAACACAATATTTCCTTCAGAATCAAGTATTTGAAGCATTAATTGTCCTTCAAATTTATTACTTTCAATTAGTATTTGATGTGAGTTAACCTGTACGACGTTCACAAAATGTACTTCAATAGGACATACATCCGTTATTGTAAAAGATGATTCCGGCTTTTCAAATATCTCATAGCTTCCCTTATTGACATAAATTTTATCAGCACTTGTTTCAGTTGGAGCATCTTTGTCCTCTACTTTCATTTGTCCCTGATTTTGAGAAGCTTTGATAAGTTTATTTTTATTAAAATTATTTACCTTCCTAACCTCTGTTTTTAAATATTTTTCGTTAACAGAGTTTGGTAGGTCTTGAGCTAAAGCACTAAGCGGACTGATTAGCGCAAAAGCAGCAGCGATTAAGATTGCCTTGCGTAACATGATGAACCTCATATTATATGATTATAAATAATTTAGCAGCACTGTTAGTATTATTGGTTACTAACTAAATAATCATACGGCATTGTGTTCGCATAAGTTTCAAAATATATAAAAAAAGAGACAGAAATATTTCTGCCTCTTAATTTCAAAACTATTTTTTTATCTTCTACTGATCTAATTGGTCAGCAATGCTGTCGTCTATCTCTAAATTTGAGAATAAGTTTTGGACATCATCATGGTCTTCTAAATTATCAATAAACTTCAGTACTTTTTCTGCAATTTTTAAATCAGTAACTTTAGCCATATCTTTTGGAATATATTCCAGTTTAGCTTCGGTAACTTCAATATTATCAATGCCTTCAAAGTATTTATTAGCAATAGAGAAGTTTTCCATAGCAGAAATAATTCTACAAGAATCTTCACCATATTCCAAATCATCAGCACTAGCTTCTAAAACGTGTTCCAACAGTTCATCTTCTGTTTTACCGTCAGTGTTGATTGTTATTACACCTTTTCTTTCAAAATTCCATGCAACTGAACCTGATTCACCTAAGTTACCACCAAGTTTACCCATCATTGATCTAAGATCCGCCACAGTTCTGTTTCTATTGTCAGTAACAGTTTCAATGATAACAGCCACACCGCTAGGAGCATAGCCTTCGTACGTAATCTCTTCGTATGTTACGCCTTCAATTTCACCAGTACCTTTTTTGATAGCACGAGTAATGTTATCGTTAGGCATGTTTTGAGATTTCCCGTTTTGAATCGCTAATCTTAAACGAGGATTTGTATCCGGGTCGCCACCACCTTCTTTAGAAGCAATTGTAATCTCTTTTGCAATTCTAGTAAAGATTTTACCTCTTTTAGCGTCCTGTCTGCCTTTTCTGTGCTTTATGTTAGCCCACTTACTATGTCCAGCCATTGTGCTTACACTTTAAATATATTTAACATGTTGAATTGTTGTATGAATACGCATTTCCAGCAAACATAAATATAATAAAACTAAGGTTAATAATAAAGTACTAAGATATTAGTTCGTCATACTCAACGTATTTGCCATTTTGCTTTATTAAATCTACAAATTCTGCGAAATAAGTTTTGTCTGATAATGCTGAGGCATTTCCTAGAATAATCAAGTTTCTACACGCTCTGGTTATAGCTACGTTCAGTTTTCTGTCTACTTTTTTGCCGTTTATTATTGCCTCAGCAACAGCATTATCTGTCTGGTTAGGTGAGTTAATTGCATAAGAAATTATTATGGTGTTTCTTTCTGAACCCTGATAGCGTTCTACTGTATCAATCGTAACTAACGGATGTAACTCATTGTTGATTAAGGATGTTATTTCTGCACATTGCATTCTGAAAGGAGAAATTACTCCAATAGAATTAGGGGAAAAGTCGATTCCTTCTAGTTCGCTAACTAAGTTGATAATATCAGCAGCAAGTTTAGCTTCTGTGACATTTCTTTTGCTTAGATTTTCACGAGGAGTATTTATAAAAACTACACGTTTTTCAGATAATATTTTAGCTAAAGAACTTTTACCTTGTTTGAAAATATTTTCTGAATCATGTTGCCATGTAGGTTCTTCAAGACATTGCAATTTATCTTCGTAGATTAGCTTGTTAGCATAAAACATAATATCATCATGCATTCTGCCTTGTCTGTTTAAGAGTCCAACAACTCCCGGGAGTTGTTTCTTAACGGCATTCCGAACTAGTCTTTCAAAAAATGATTCAGAAAATGACGTAAAGCCTAACTCTATCAAACTGTTATCGCTAATATTTAAAGAACCTTTACTTTGAGATACAACAGCAGGAAGTTGTTTCTCATCTCCGATCATGATGAATCTATCGACTTTAGAAATAATTCCTACCAACTGCGGTTCAAGAATTTGAGCTGCTTCGTCTATGATGGCGATATTAAACTTGTGTATTTCGAATATCTCAGGGTTTGCATTCAGAGAAGACACCGTTGATAAAAATACTCTGCTTTTCTTTATGATTTTTTGCAATTCTCTCAGACGCATTTTATCCGCAAGATTTGCGATTATATGCTCATCATGCATTGAAGATTCTTTGCTTCCCAATCTGATAAATTCGAAATCAGGATCTAAGCGTTTTAGTGCATTGCCAATTTCGTCAACTGCCCGATTTGTATAAGCAACTAATAATATTCGATCTTCTGTGTTCTCAAAGATGTATTTTATCAAATATCGTAGCATATAAGAAGTTTTTCCTGTTCCCGGAGGTCCTTGTAGCAAATAATAGTCCTGAGCGCCTACAGCTTCTCCAATTAGCTTGTTTTGATAATCACTTAATTCTTCATAGGAAACAGTAATTTCTTCTGATTGAGGCTCTGAAATTCCGAAAAATAAATCTCTTTTTCTCTTTTCTGTAGTCAATAGGGAATATACTTGTTTGAAAAGGTTCTTAGTGTTTGTATCCAGATGGTCATGCTCTAAAGCCCAATAATTATTGTCAGTGAAATAATTAGTTTTAAAGAGTTTATTTCTGATACTAATGATAAGCTTTTCAGGAGATATCTCTTTTATAGTGCCTTTGATTATTTGACCGGATAAAGGATTGATCTTTGTTTCGTCGTTAAGTGGATAGAGAATTATCATATCTCCTTTGCGAAAAGGTTGGGATTTAGAGATATCTTCGCTTCTGTCAAAGTGTAAATGCAATTTGTCAAAATCAGAATTTTCAATATCAAGAATTAAATTACTGATAATAGTAAGACTTAACTGTTTTTCTCTATAAGAATCTTTCCATAATGAGGAAAATCCTTTTCTATGCTTGAACTCATCTGAACCGGTTTTTTCAAAGAATAATTCATTCAAGATGAAAGTCACAGCAGAATGGAAGTAGTCTCTTTCATGCTGTTCTAAGCCACTATAAAATGACTCAAATGACTTTAATTGGCTTAACAGGTAAGGAGGGAAGTCTCCGAAATCTCTATGATTAATCAGCTCAAATACTGAATATTGTTTCTGAGTTAGAGCGTACTCTATTGATACAGCCCAATTTCTGTTTTTTATAATATCCTGCTTCTTTTGTATTACGTTTGGTGCATCTCTGAGCGGATATTCTATAGCCGAAGAGTATAATATCTGAGAATTACCTTTCCTGTCTTTATATGTAGAATCAAGAAGCATATTGTAGCAAGTAATCTGAGCAAAATGATTATGCCAAATCCCTGCTCTGACTGACTTATTTTCGTCTATTTTAAAAGCAATATCAGTATTAGGAGCTGAGCCTGATTTCAATTCTATTACATTTTTTCTATTTGGATCATCATCATATTCCAGCAAAACGTCAAGTCTACCTTGCAAACCGTAATCCGGACTCATAAAAGATGGTTCCACCAGGAAATTATCATATTCCAATACTTCTATTGTACGCTGTAAACTATTGAAATGATTAGCAGCTATAGTCCTTATCTGATGAACTGCTTCAGGCTGTTTTGCGGCAAGTGCAAAAAGCTGAAGAGGTTTGTACTTCATTGAATTAATTAGCAAATCGTCGAAATCTGTTTCAGAATCATATAATAATTCATCCAGCATAGAGTTGATAATGTTTCCAATCATTAATGGTAAACCGGTTCTATGCGGGAGGAATTTTTTGAGGATATAAAGCAGAATATTAGCGCCTTTCTGCTGGAAACATTCAGATAAATCTGTAACATCAAACAGATAATCCGGCATAAGCACTATTATAGTCTGAGCAGCACATCCATACAGCAGAGTTTCTTCATCTCTTAATTCACAATCAATTATGTTTAGCTCAACGCCTTTCCAGACCTGACTGTATAAATCTTTCCATTTATCAGATAAACGTATGTGTATATATTCAGTACTATCTATCTCTAAAGTAATTACAGGGAATGATTTATTATCTTTCTTTATCACTACGCCTTTGAATGAGTATAAATCTTTTTTTTCAGATTTACTTTTTATAAAAGAATAATCTAATTCTACAGATACAGGAAATAGTCCTATGAGATAATCAGGTGTATTTAGCCCTGATAATAATTTCAGTGTATTTAGACATATCTGTAGTGCTGCAAGATAGTTGTCTTCAGAGCAATAAAGATTTGGGTTTTTATTTAATTCTGAAGCTAGATATCTGACTTTACCTATATGTTTGCGGAGTTCTTCCGGAAAATTGTGTTTATCAAAAATATAAACTGTTCTGGAAAAGAAAGAAGAGAAGTAACGGTTTTCAAATTCAGTCAGATTTGAAAAAATTTCCTTGATCACTGAAAAAACAAAAAGAAACCTTTCTTTTGCAGAAAGGTCTCTCATGTTTACTAATTCACGTAATCTATCGTAAAAATAGTCAAAATTGATATTGCTAAGCATTTTTCGTCGGTCTAATATCTTTTACAGTTAACTGCGGAGATTTTTGACCGTTGAAATTATTTGCTTCCAGATTATACACCATGTCAAACGGTCTTCCCCCGGCTATTATATCAATTTTAGATGCTAAATTGATACCTATAGCATCAATAACAAAGTTATTTTGAAAAGCTCTGAAGCGGACGTTATTGCTACCCACAATTTTTACTCCATTTACTGATTTAACATTTTTGGAATAAAAAATAGGTTTATAATTAGCAAATCCGTAAGGTGCAAATTTACTCAAAGTCCTTAGAAATTTAGGAGATAGCTCGTTAAGTTTAAGCTCCGAATCAATCTCAATTTCAGGAATAAGCATCTCTCTAGTAATATGAGTTGATGCTATTTTATTGAACTCTATACTGAATTCAGGGATATTATCTACAGCAATAGAAAGTCCTGCAGCGTGTTTATGTCCACCAAATTCAATTAGTAAATGTTCGCACTGCTTCAAAGCAGTATGTATATCAAATTCATTTATACTTCTTGCAGATCCCTTAGCAGCACCGTCTATTGTAGTAAGCAGCACAGTAGGTAAATGATATTTATCTACAAGTCTGGATGCAACTATACCAATTACACCGGCATGCCAGCTACCGCCATGCAAAACCAAAGATCTTTTATCCGGATCTTCAAGTATTTTGTCAGCGATAGGCAAAGTTTCATCGAAAGTTTTCTGATCGAAATATCTTCTTTTTCTATTTTCGTCTTCCAATTGCTGGGCAATACGAAAGGCGGCATTTTCATCTTGCTGAGACATCATCTCAACAGAGCGTCTTGCATCTCCTAATCTACCGGCAGCATTAATTAGCGGCGCGATAGCATATACAATATTAGAAGCAGTAATGTTTCCCAAACGAAGACCTGTGCAGTACACAAGTCCCTTAATGCCCGGTCTAGGATTAGAATTGAGTTGTTCTAAGCCATAATACACCAAAGTTCTATTTTCGCCAATTAGCGGAACCATATCTGCAGCAGAAGCTAATGCAACAAAGTCAAGATATTGGAGAGCTCTGTCCGGTTCTCCAATTTGCTGAGCAATAGCCTGTACAAATTTAAAAGCAACGCCACAAGCGGCAAGGTGTTTAAATGGATAATTACATCCGGGTTTGATTGGGTCTAATATCGCAGTTACGTCAGGAAGATGGTCGCCGGGTTCGTGGTGGTCGCAGATTAGAATTTCCATGCCATGAGATTTGGCATAATCGAGTGCTTCAAAAGACGTTATTCCAACGTCCACTGTAATCAGCAGAGAAGCTCCAAATTCTAACCCTAAGTCGACACTTTTACTCGAAAGCCCGTACCCGTCATCAAATCTGTCGGGTATATAATAGTCCACCGTTCCGCCTATTTCTTTCAGAAACTGGCAGACCATTGAAGTACTAGAAGTGCCGTCCACGTCGTAATCGCCGTGTACCCAGATTTTTTCGCCCGAATTGATTGCCTGCATTACTCTATCTACAGCTAAACCCATCCCGTCCATAAGGAAAGGATCGTGTAAATCCGTCAATTTGGGTTCAAAGAATACCTGAGCTTCTTCTTCATTTTTTATGCCTCTTGAGGCTAAAACTGAAGAAAGACTCTTGGGTATCTTTAATAATCTTGCTAAATTTGGGATATGCTCTTCATTACCTTCTTGCTTCTTGAATGTCCAACGGTAATTCAACTAGAATCCTGTGTTATTTTTTAATTAGAGGCAACTTACGAATTTTGTTTACCTTTTCAAACACATTTGTGTAAATTATTTTCCACACTTTGTGTAAATTAAAGAGAATATAATATTAGCGTAATAAAACGAATGAAAAAAAGAAATAAAAACAAAGACACAAAACAAGCTCCGATCAGAAAAAATTCTGCTCCAAAGCGAATACTTATTCGCGAATCAGGTAAGCTGCCTGAGGGATCTATTAAAGCGCGCATAATTGCTGCAAAAGGAAGATATTTCTATGCTTTAACAGAGTCTGATGAGAAATATGAATGCCTGCCTGCAGGCAAGATTATTTCACCTAATAAGAGGCAAACAATTATTGCTGTAGGAGACAAAGTTCAAATTTTGCCTGACCAAAACTATGATGAAGCTTCCGGTTTTCCAGGTGCAAGTATTGTGCAAGTGGAGATGAGGAAGTCTATGCTTTCCAGAGTTGCGATTCATGGTGGACACAGTGAACACGTTATTGCGTCTAATATTGATAATCTGGTTATCATGGCTCCTTTAGTGTCACCTGATTTAAATAAACGATTGATAGATAGGTATATAGTGGCTGCAGAAGTTGGTAAGATAAAACCCATAATAGCCGTAAATAAAATCGACTTGGTAGAAGGGGTAGATATTGAAGAAATAATGCAGCCTTATCATGATTTAGGGATCACGATATTATATATGTCTGCTTTGCATGGAAAAGGAATTGAACCTTTGGAAGAGTTTATAAAAGATAAAACAAGTGTTTTTTCAGGACAGTCCGGTGCGGGTAAATCGACACTTGTAAATAATCTTTTAAGTGAACAAGTTCAGGTTGTTAACGAAATAAGTGATAAAAGTAATAAGGGTAGACACACTACAAGTTTTGTAGCAGAGTTTGATCTACCGTTTGGTGGAAAAGTTATAGATACTCCGGGGATCAGAGAGTTTGCTCTTGCCGGAGTAGATAAACAAAACCTGCCACTATATTTCCATGAATTCGATGACTATATGTTAGACTGCAAATACAAGCCATGTTCACATACTCACGAGCCTAATTGCGCAGTGGTAGAAGCGGTGGAAGCAGGGCATATCGACTACGAAAGATACGAGAGTTATGTCTTTTTATATGAGTCTTTGGAAGAGTAGTTGCGCAATATATGAGATAGCTTCGTATAGGCTGTCTCGTTAATCAAAAAACAAAGTTTTAAAAAATAATGTGTGGTATCAAACACCCCGTCTCGCTTTGCGATCCACCCCTCTTTGAAAAGAGGGGAATTTTTTAAGCCATTTATACAACAACTAGTTAGATATGCTATAGCTACTCTAAAAATTCCACTTCTTCGCAAGCGATGTGCTGAGCATAGCCGAAGTAAAGGGGTGCCCGAAGGGCGGGGTAGTTGCGGCAATATCAGTTATTTTTGTCACTTATTAGACAGGCTATATAAATTATGATATTCAGTCTAAATTTATCACTTTGTCTAGTGTGTCAAAATAATACTCTAATTATGAGACAAACTCTACATGTGAAAAAGGATATTTGATTCCCATCTTGGCTTTCAATTTGAAAAATTTACATCTCCAATATCTTAAATTGCACTCTGCGGTTTTGTTTTCTGCCTTCTTCTGTGCTATTATCTGATATTGGTTTGCTTTCGCCATACCCTTTAACTTTTAAACGGGATTTATCTATTCCTCGATTAGTTAAATATTCAAAAACGGCATTGGCTCTGTTGCCTGATAGAATTTTATTAGAAGAGTTGTCACCCACGTTATCAGTATGTCCTTCAATTAAGATATGCAGTTTTGGGTTTTGGTTTAGTAATTCAACAACTCTGTTTAATTCCACATAAGAATCTTCTAACAACTCATATTTTGCGGTTTCAAAGAAGATATTGTTCATTCTAACAGTTTGACCTTTTTCCAATGGAACCAACTCAATGTTTCTGGCAATCTCATTATATTTATAAGAATCTCTAAGATCAATAAATTGATTGACTGCAACATAGCCTTCAGCTTCTGCAAGGAATGCATATTTTTTACCACCAGGTAATACGATTTTATACTCACCAGTCTGCTTATCTGATCTTGCCTGGCCAAGCTCTTTGCCACTAGGAAGCTCTTGATAAACAATTTTCGCTGATACAGCTTTGCCGTTTTTTGCATCCAAGACATTTCCGGCTATTAGAGTAACAGTTTTTGGTTTAAGAGCATCAGGGAGTTTAATTTTGAAAATATCATCCCTGCCAAGAGATTGATAAGATGAAACAAAATATGCATATTCACCTGAGGCAGGAATTGTAAAGAAACTGTCCCAACCACTTGTATTTATTACTGAGCCAAGATTGACCGGTGTAGACCAATTTTCCCATGTATCATCCAGTCTTCTGGTCATAAAGATATCATGCATACCATATCCGGGATGACCTGATGATGCAAAATATAGTGTTTCATTATCTGAAGCCAGAAAAGGAGTATCTTCAGGGGCAGCAGTATTTAATGTTTTACCTAAGTTTTTTGGTGCTGACCAAATATTATTGTCTCCTAAGAAGCTAACGTATAAATCCGTTTGCCCTTGCGAATCGTCCCTTTCTATACTTAATATTAATGTTTTACCATCTGCACCCATTGAAAACGAAGCGTAGTCATATCTGTTATAATAATTTTCAATTTCAATAGGCTCAGGAAAACTCCAGGTTTTACCATCTAAATATGAGATGGAAAAGCCCATCGATTGAGAGCCGTCTTTGTTGTACTGGTTCATCAGGATCAATGATTTACCATCAGTTCCGGCAGAAATAGGGGAGTTTGGTGCTATATTGTTTATTGGAGCGCCTATGTTTTTTGCTTCACTAAAATTACCAGTGCTGTCAAGTTCAGAATACCATATATCCTGAGATTTGCTGCCTTGATCTTTCTCCATATTATCTGGATGTCCTTTTCTTGAGAAGTACAAAGTATTTCCGTCAGGAGAAATGACAACTGTAACTTCCGAATATTTAGAGTTTATTTTTTCTCCAAGATTTATCGGATATTCAGGGAATTCCAAATTATCAGGGAGATTTATATCAACAAAGTAGTCTTCATCTATATCAGAAATACCAATTGCATCTATTTGAGCTTTTTGAAAGTTGGAGAATTGATAATTATTTAAGTGTAGTTTTAAGTATTTTACCGGGAAATTAGATGCTTGAATAGATTGTTTAAACATCTGTCCTTTTTCTGCCAAAGGTCTTGGATTGCCATTTTGATAAATAACATCTGCTCTATCCATTGCTTTATTTAAAAGCTCAATCTTGAAAATAGCACCGGGATAAAAGTTTTCATGTATAAATATAGATTTAGCAACTATAGCTTCCTCAAATGAAACAATAATCCATTGCTGTGATTTATTAAGAGTCTTTGGTGGAATAGTCCAGGCGCATTCACTTAATCCAAATTCAGAAGTTACGCTTGGCTCACCCAGCACTTGATTTGGCGAAAACTGATTGAATGAAGTATTGGATGAAACAGCAATAACACTGTCTGCCCATTGTATTTTGGCTTGTAAATGAGTGGAAGTCAGTACTAATATCAGAAAGATTAAATATTTCATATTCGGATTTCTATAATGCTAAATTACTATACTAATGTGTGCGAATGTAAAAATAATGCCTTTAGAGCTGATTTCAAATAAAAAACAAATAAAACGACTCTTTAAGTCTTTATATTCTAAATGATGTATTCTCGGAAAATTTATTATTTTTGTAATAATTAGACCAATTAAACAGGAAATGCAATGCATAACAATAACCCAATCGGCGTATTTGATTCAGGTGTTGGCGGACTTAGTGTACTCAAACAGTTAGTACGTTTTTTACCTTATGAAAGTTATGTCTATCTTGGTGACACAGCCAGAGTGCCTTACGGAAATAAATCTGATGATACTGTTAAACAGTATTCCAAAGAATGCGCTGAGTTCCTCATTTCTAAAAATGTTAAGCTGATTGTTGTTGCCTGCAATACTGCTTCTTCTATTGCTTTGGATACAGTGCGAGAAGTAGCCGGAGATATTCCTGTTATTGGAATGATTGATCCTGCTGCCGGGGCTGCGTTGCGTTCAAGTAAATCCGGTAAAATTGGCGTTATTGGTACAAGAGCAACTGTAAATAGTAAAGCATATACTAATAAAATACTTGAGCTTGCCGGCAATAATAAAATTACAGTTATGTCGCAACCATGCCCGCTTTTTGTACCTATGGTGGAAGAAGGCTTAATTGATCACCCGGCAAGTAGAATTATTGCTGAAGAATATCTTGCAGAATTAAAACAAAGAAATATTGATACATTAGTCTTAGGTTGTACACATTATCCTTTGCTGTCCAGAATGATCAGTGAAATTTTGGAAGGTATTCCTTTGATTGATTCTGGTGAGCATGCTGCTGTAACAGCATTAAGATTGCTTGCTGAAAGAAAGATGCTTGTGGAAGAAAGAGAAGAATTTGTAATGAAGCCGAATATAGATTTTTACGTTACAGATGTTCCTACTTTATTCTTTGAGCAGGCACAGTTGTTTTTAGGATTTAATGTAGATTCTCCTAAAAAAATACAGTTAGGTGTATGCTAAAAAAACTTAGCAGCATATTGATTATATTATTTTTGACTGTCACTGCCTGCAAAGATGGTGAATATCGAAGTAATATAGTTAAGAAGATTTTTGAAAATCCACATAAACTAGCATTTTATATAGAGAGATATCCAAAGTATACTGCTCCTTTCAAAGATAGATATTTTACATCAGAAGAAAAAAAATCTGCTGTATCAGAGCCTATTAGAAAAGCAATTGAAGAATACTTTACTCCGGATTATACCAAAGTATGTGAAAAAGAAGTTGAAAAATATACAAGTTATTTTGGTATGAAAAATAACTTCATAATAGAATATTATTCCGGATCTAACCCCGATTTATTTATCCGCATTGACTGGATAAGAAACCTTTCTAATTATCAATTATCAGATATACAGATAGTACCGGTAGTAGTTTGTGATTCCCTCGCAGATTAATAGTACACATCTATTTCTCGTTTTATCATTTATCCTAAGACCTGATCAATCTATTTTTCCATGTAGAAAATGAATAAAAAAGAGTAAAAACTTACACAATCTAAAAATATGTGGAAATATATTGACATAAAAAATATATAATTAAGAAAAAATTTCTAAATAAGAACAAAAGCTAGATAATTCTATTTGATAATATTCAGCTAATATTTACATTGTATTAGAATCTTAATCTTAGATTTTGAATGTAGTCAATTATCAATAGGTGTGTTATGAAAAATTTAATACTAGCTTGTTTTATAGTAATTAATATCGGTCTTTTTTCTTGTTCTTCTACTGAATACTTTGTGTACAAGGAAAAAGTTGGGATTACACAAGTAATGCCTAGTGGTGTCAAATTTGTAGATGAAGTTATCGGTACTGGTGCAAAACCAACAGATCGCTGTATTGTCAATGTTAATATGAAAATTGTATTGGAAGATGGCTTCGTGTATGTAGATACAGAAGATTCAGGCCAACCTTTTAGCTTCCAGATCGGGCTGAATGAAGTCATTCCCGGAGTAGAAGAAGCTCTTACTACAATGAAAGTCGGAGGTAAAAGAAAAATCATCGTTCCTCCTGATTTGGCATTTGGTGATAAAGGTGTACCGGGAAAAATTAGACCCGATGAAACAGTAACGGTTTATATTGAATTATTAGATGTAAGACATGGAAGATATAATTCTCATATCTAAATTTGTGATTTAGTAAAAGTCTAAGATTTTATTTTGAATAAAAAGCAGTATATAAAGATATATGTAAAAATAAATAAGTATAATTATTAAATAAAAATATCTTATATTTACTATATAACTATGTTTAACAAAATATAATAATGTAATGAAAAAACTACTTTTATTGTTTATGCTTGTTGCTTTGTTTTTCAATTGTCATATATTGAATGCAGAAGAATTTGAAGTGCCTGAAAATTATGAGCTCAATTCAGTTGAAGCTTATGCTGAACTTGAAGATGAAATTATAGAAGCTTGTGACTGGTTGATTCAGCATGATCATCAAAGTGATGAAGCCAAACAAAAAGAAGTGTCACGCTTTTTTATGCTATGGATAATAGGAAGCCCAAATGTTTCAATTACTATTGATAAACCATTTGTTGTATCAAATCCAAAAATGAATGAAGCTGCTTTTATTTTCATGGCAGGATGGACAAAATATGCTCTTGAATCAAGAGATTTTGAAAACCATGAGAAAGCTGCAATTGCCGGTATTCAAGCTATGATTGATCATTATAAAGTGGTAAAAGAATATATAGGTAAGGATGACAAGGTTGAAGAGTTTATAAAACTTAAAGAAGATGGAAAATTAGAAGAATATGTAAAGAAAGCATTTGTAAAAATGGAAGAACAAAAAACTAAACAGTAGTCAAAACATAATTCAATATAAAAAGCGCATTTCTACAGATATTAGAGATGTGCTTTTTTTATTCCACTACCTTTCATCGCTGATATCATCTAAAAAATGTCTCTTATAGCTGTCGAACAAAATACTACTCAAAAAGCCTAAAATTTGGTACATTTGTAGTCTGACTTGAGCGAATTTTCAATAAACTCATGTCCTGAACTGTTTAACTTTAACCGGATGATAGATGTATTTATCTAAGGTGGATTTGGTTGGATTCAAATCCTTTGCACATAAAACTGAAATAAAATTTGCAACCGGAGTTTCTGCTCTTGTTGGCCCAAATGGCTGCGGTAAATCTAATATTGTAGATGCCGTGCGTTGGGTGCTAGGTGAGCAGAAAACAAGTGTACTTCGTTCTGATGTGATGGAAAATGTAATCTTCAACGGAACAAAGTCGCGTAAACCTCTTGGTATGGCGGAAGTTACACTTACTATAAAAAATGATAAAGGCGTGCTGCCTTCAGAATATACAGAGCTAACTATCACAAGGAGACTATTCAGAAGTGGCGAAAGCCAATACTTACTGAATAAAACCAAGTGTAGACTTCGCGACATACTGGATCTGTTTATGGATACAGGAATGGGGCCTGATTCTTATTCAGTTATAGAGCTAAAACAGGTGGAAGCTATTCTTTCCGGAAGAGTAGATGACAGAAGGGCTATGATCGAAGAAGCTGCAGGAATCAAAAAATATAAACTTAGAAGAAAAGAAGCTCTCCGCAAATTAGAAAGTGTGCAGGGCGATCTAGATAGAGTTAAAGATATAGTTTCCGAAGTTCAAAAAAATGTCAATTCTCTATCACGTCAGGCATCAAAAACTAAAAAATATAATACACTTTTAAGTGAGCTGAAAGAGAAAGAGTCTTCTCTTTTGCTTCACGAATATGAGCATTACAAAAAAGAATATATAGTTTTGGAAGAAGAGTTAAAAGGTTTCAACAGCGAGAAAATCAAATTGGATTTCCAGATTACAGATATGGAAAAATCCATCAGTTCGCTGAAAGAAACTTTAAATGTTGTTGAAAACAACTTTAAGCAGGCTCGTTCTGCAGAAGGAAAACTTCATAACTCTCTTGCAAATATGAAACAATCGCTTGCTGTTACTGAACAAAAAGCTATATCTATTGATCAGGACAGAGAGCGTCTTGCTAATGAAATAAAAGAAGCTAGCCAAAGTGCGGAATCTTCAAAAACTATATTAGAAGAAACATCACAAAAGCTTTCTATGCTTAGCGGTGAACAAGAAGGCATCAAATCTCGCTTAAGTTCTGCAGTTATTGAAAAACAAGAAGCAGATAAGCTTGTTACCTATCTTAGAAGGAAAGCCGGCGATGATAATGCTGAAGTTATGAAATTTCAAAATCAGATACATAACATCGAGCAGCAAGCTAAGCGTAACGAATCGAAGAAGAACAATCTGAAACAAAAGATTTATCAGTCAACTGAAGAGATAAATAGCTTAAAATCTCAGCTAGGTGAGCTGGAAGATGATTTACAATCTGCTATAGATGAAAAATCGGAACTACGTGAATTATTATCAGAATCTGAAGTAACCTTGCAGGCTGAAACTGAAAGACGTGCTTCACTTCAAGTTGAAATAGATGATTTGCGGAATAAGATTAATGATATAAAAAATCAAATAAGTTCCAAAAAAGCATCTTTAGAATTTCTTTCCGGATTGATGGATACAACTGATATTTCCAAGTTTCTTATTAGCTCGAAGGAATGGCAGCCTAGCAATGAAAAAACTTTGCTTGTGGAAGCTGTTGGGACTGATGAGAAATTTAGAATTGCTGTAGAATCAGCACTTGGTGAGGCTGCACACTATTTTGTTGTAGATACCAAAGAAGATGCTGCTTCTGCGTTTGCTACTCTGAAAAGCAAGCAAAAAGGTAAAGCTACTTTTATATGCAAAGAAGTTATAAATACATTACCTGAATTTTCTGCTATTGAGACCAATGATAATATCTTTGGAAGACTTAGCGAAATAGTGAGAGTGGATGATTCTCTTAGAAATGCACTACGTGGCATAGTCGGAGATATGGCAATAGTTGACACTTTAGAGACTGCTGAAAGCCTTGTTAAATCAGGAAAAGCTTCTTCTGCTGTAACCTTGCAGGGTGAAATATTTGGTTCCAAAGGTATAATAAAAGGTGGTAGCACTTCTAAAAAAGAAGGTCTGATTGTTGGTAAAAAAGAGAGAATCGAACAGCTTAAAGCGGAAATAGAATCTCTGCAGGTTCAGGTGAATGAGCTTGACTTAGAGCTTAATAATACCAAAGCAGATTTCAATGAAATTGATATTCAGGCTCTGACAAATGAAGTCAGAAAAGCGGAAAAAGATAAAAAAGACAATGACAACAAAATAGCTCAGCTGGAACTAAAAAAAGAAGCAATTGATAATAAAATTGAATTAGCTGATTCCAACGTTACTCAGTTTACTGAAGAGCTAGGCGAAATTGAATCTGAAGAATCTGATTACAAAGATCAGATAGAATCTATTAGAGCAAAAATGAGCGAAAAAGAGTCCTCTTATAAATCCGGAATGGAAGAACTAGGCGATGCGGAAAATGAGCTTAGAGAAAAGCAGGAAAATCACCGCGAAATTGAGAAAGAGGAAGTTCAACTCAATGCTGAAATTCGCAGATTAGAAGCTGATATTGAAAGACTGGAAAAACAAATTGAAGATCTGGAATATAAATCAGAGAAAAAACAGGAAGAGCTTGATGGCAAAGATGGGGAAGAAGTTAAGCTGAAAAATCAAATAAGTCTGCTTAAAAGTGATATAGAAAATACCGATTCCGAGCTTCAGGATATTAAAAACAAACGCCAATATCTTGGTGATGAAAAAGACAAAATCCAGGAGCAGATTGAACAAAGTAATACTTCTTTCAATCAACTCAGAAAGCAGTATGATGCTGCTAAAGAAAGAATTCATAATAAAGAAATCAAGGCTACTGACATAAATGTACACATTGATAACGTCAAAGAACGCTATAATGAGCAGTTTGGAGAAGATATTACTTTAAAAGAATTTGAGCAACAAGAAGGCTTTGATTTTGTAGCAAATAGAGAAGAAGTAGCTGAACTCAGAGAAAAGCTGCAAAGTCTTGGGAATGTGAATTTCATGGCATTAGAAGAATTTGAAACTCAAAGCGAACGTCTTACTTTTTATAACCAGCAGGTGGCTGATCTGACAGAGGCGGAGAAAATTCTCGAAGAAACAATCTGGGAAATCAACCGCACAGCTGAGGAAAACTTCAAAGCGACATTTGACCAGATTAAAAAGAATTTCCAGATGCTTTTCAAAAAGCTTTTCAATGAAGAAGGCGAAGCTGACATCAGACTGAAAGACGGTAATCCTCTTGAAGCAGATATAGAAATCATGGCTAAACCGCCTAACAAAAAGCCAAATTCTATTGAACAGCTCTCAGGTGGCGAGAAAACTTTGACTGCTATTGCACTGCTATTTGCTATCTATCTTGTAAAACCAAGTCCGTTTTGTATTTTGGATGAGGTAGATGCACCACTTGATGATGCAAACATCGGCAGATTCCTTGATATGATCAGGCAGTTCAGCATTGAAACTCAATTCCTGATTGTAACCCACAACAAAAAAACAATGGAAGCAGCAGAAACTCTGTATGGGGTAACTCAGCAAGAGCCGGGTGTTTCCAAATCAGTAGCAGTTAAGCTAAACAGGCAGGAACTAAAACCACTTGATGAAGTGAAGCTGTAGGGTGAGGGATTGATTGTAGCTTGCTTATTCCTTGTCGCCATACTGGGCAAAAAATTGGGGTTTAAATCTCATCCATAATAGAACACCGATCACTGCATCTCGACAAGCTCGATAACCGCGAACAAAGTGAGTCAAAGTGTACGCTAATTCTTGGAGGCTTTCAGTTTTAAGGAAATAAAACTAAAATATTCAAAAATATTCTTAAATGGAACGGTAAATATTGTGAAAACACAGGATGAGAAATGGATACAAAGTGTTCTTTTTCTCAGGCTAAATAGACATGAATTAAAATTAACTTATTCATCTCAATTCTCCTTCACAACACGGTAGTCAGTGAAAGATCCGTCACAGTTAATTCTGACAAGATAAACCCCTGCTGTTATACCACTTAAATCAATAGAATACATTTCACCTGTGTACTGCCAGTGAATCTGATAAGTTAAGTTATTACCGTTGATATCAAATAAAGATATAGTAGATTCAGGAGATGTACAGGTAAATGGAATATTTACTTCATTTGTTGTAGGATTTGGATAAATAGCATTATCACCGCTTGGATCATCTACCGATGAATCAAAATCATAGAATCCTGCTGAAAATGAGTTATAACCATGTCCAATAATTATATCTTTTTTCTTACTATATCTATTATATCCCCAGTTGAAGTTTTTACTTTGAATTGTCTCATATAGGAAAACACCATTATGCATGTCCAAAATTCGAGTAATTGCAGACACCGTTGCAAGTATATGATTTTCATTATTTAAAAACGAGAGCATGGCAGGTCCAAATTGGTTACCTTGCTGACTAAATCTTTCATCAATAATTTGTTTTTGTGATATACTATAAACCGATAATCCCTGATGATCTTTGTCATTTTTGTTATGTTTGAAAGAACCGGTTATATATATATATTCAGTGTTGATCTTAGAGAATTTTAGATCACGCGGTTCACCCCATTCTGTAGAAAAATCCGGTGCCATTAGGTGATCAACTATCTGCTCTCTTGTATCTAAATCCCACACCATTAACTTTGACTTGTTTTCTGTAATTAGCGCCAAATACTTTCCATCATTTGAAATATCCATTATTGATAATCTCAATAACTTTTGTACTTCTGTTGTTAATTCTGTAATAAACTCAAAAGTCTCAGAATTATAAATACATATTGAAAGCCAAATCAGAGCATTGCCGTTAATATCTTCATCATATTTTATGGCTCGTTTTATATAAATTAACTGTCTTACAGGGTCGACACAAAAAGCAGAATAATATGCAGGGTATCCATCAATAGAATCAGGTAAAATAACAGACTGTAATACATCAAACGAATTTACATCTCTCACTTGAAAAGAGTTGATGCAATTTATATAAAGCTTAGTACTGTCAGAAGAAATTTCAATCTCATTCGCGGTTACACTATCTACTCTAATTAGATTGCCTGTATCCGTTTCTCTAAGCTCAATTCTGTCTTTGTAACCTAAGACAAAGTAATCGTTGTCAGGCATAAACTCTAAATCATAAAAATATCCTTGGTCGACAGGCACCGACCACAAAAATTTCATCTCACCTGCTTTTGCAGCAGAATAGGAGAGAAGCAAAAGTATAAATAAAAGTATAGGTTTCATCTCAATTCTCCTTCACAACACGGTAGTCAGTGGAAGATTCGCCACAGTTAATTCTGACAACATAAACACCAGAAGATACACCACTTAAATCAATAGAATACATTTCACCTGTGTACTGCCAGTGCATCTGAGGAGTTAAGTTATTACCGTTTGTATCATAAACAGAAATAGTAGATTCTGGAGATGCACATACAAATGGAATATTTACTTCGTTTGTTGTAGGATTGGGATAAATAACATCATCATCATTCGGATCTTCTACAGAAGAATCAAAATCATAGAATCCTGCTGAAAAAGACCACCCGCCCATGCCAATAATTCTATTTTTAGAAGGAGAAAATCTATTAATTCCCCAATTATAATCTTCAATATGTATTTTCTTATAGATTATTTTTCCTTCTTCAAAATTAATTATCATTGTTAAACTTGAGGAGGTTTCCATAATATTGTTTTCATTATTAAAAAATACTATACTTGCTTTACCTATTTGATTACCTTCAACATTAAATCTTTCATCAATTATTTGTTTTTGCGATATACTATAAACAGATAATCCCATATGATCTTTGTCATTTTTGTTATGTTTGAAAGAACCGGTTATATATATATTCTCAGTGTTTATCTTAGAGAATTTAAGATCTCCCGGTTCACCCCATTCTGTAGTATAATACGGTGCCATTAGGTGATCAACGATCTGCTCTCTTGTATCTAAATCCCACACCATTAACTTAGACTTGTTTTCTGTAATTACCGCCAAATACTTTCCATCATTTGAAATATCCATTATTGATAATCTCAATAACTTTTGTGCTTCTGTTGTTAATTCTGTAATAAACTCAAAAGTTTCAGAATTATAAATACATATTGAAAGCCAAATCAGAGCATTGCCGTTAATATCTTCATCATATTTTATGGCTCGTTTTATATAAATTAACTGTCTTACAGGGTCTACACAAAAAGCAGAATAATATGCAGGGTATCCATCAATAGAATCAGGCAAATTGACAGACTGTAATACATCAAACGAATTTACATCTCTCACTTGAAAAGAGTTGATGCAATTTATATAAAGCTTAGTACTGTCAGAAGAAATTTCAATCTCATTCGCGGTTACACTATCTACTCTAATTAAATTGCCTGTATCTGTTTCTCTAAGCTCAATTCTGTCATTGTAACCTAAAACAAAATAATCGTTGTCAGGCATAAACTCTAAATCATAAAAATATCCTTGGTCGACAGGAACCGACCACAAAAACTTCATTTCACCGGCTTTGGCAGCAGAATAGGAGAGAAGCAAAAGTATAAATAAAAGTATAGGTTTCATCTCAATTCTCCTTCACAACACGGTAGTCCGTGGAAGATCCGTCACAGTTAATTCTGACAAGATAAACCCCTGCTGTTATACCACTTAAATCAATAGAATACATTTCACCTGTGTACTGCCAGTGAATCTGATAAGTTAAGTTATTACCGTTGATATCAAATAAAGATATAGTAGATTCAGGAGATGTACAGGTAAATGGAATATTTACTTCATTTGTTGTAGGATTTGGATAAATAGCATTATCACCGCTTGGATCATCTACCGATGAATCAAAATCATAGAATCCTGCTGAAAATGAGTTATAACCATGTCCAATAATTATATCTTTTTTCTTACTATATCTATTATATCCCCAGTTGAAGTTTTTACTTTGAATTGTCTCATATAGGAAAACACCATTATGCATGTCCAAAATTCGAGTAATTGCAGACACCGTTGCAAGTATATGATTTTCATTATTTAAAAACGAGAGCATGGCAGGTCCAAATTGGTTACCTTGCTGACTAAATCTTTCATCAATAATTTGTTTTTGTGATATACTATAAACCGATAATCCCTGATGATCTTTGTCATTTTTGTTATGTTTGAAAGAACCGGTTATATATATATATTCAGTGTTGATCTTAGAGAATTTTAGATCACGCGGTTCACCCCATTCTGTAGAAAAATCCGGTGCCATTAGGTGATCAACTATCTGCTCTCTTGTATCTAAATCCCACACCATTAACTTTGACTTGTTTTCTGTAATTAGCGCCAAATACTTTCCATCATTTGAAATATCCATTATTGATAATCTCAATAACTTTTGTACTTCTGTTGTTAATTCTGTAATAAACTCAAAAGTCTCAGAATTATAAATACATATTGAAAGCCAAATCAGAGCATTGCCGTTAATATCTTCATCATATTTTATGGCTCGTTTTATATAAATTAACTGTCTTACAGGGTCGACACAAAAAGCAGAATAATATGCAGGGTATCCATCAATAGAATCAGGTAAAATAACAGACTGTAATACATCAAACGAATTTACATCTCTCACTTGAAAAGAGTTGATGCAATTTATATAAAGCTTAGTACTGTCAGAAGAAATTTCAATCTCATTCGCGGTTACACTATCTACTCTAATTAGATTGCCTGTATCCGTTTCTCTAAGCTCAATTCTGTCTTTGTAACCTAAGACAAAGTAATCGTTGTCAGGCATAAACTCTAAATCATAAAAATATCCTTGGTCGACAGGCACCGACCACAAAAATTTCATCTCACCTGCTTTTGCAGCAGAATAGGAGAGAAGCAAAAGTATAAATAAAAGTATAGGTTTCATCTCAATTCTCCTTCACAACACGGTAGTCAGTGGAAGATTCGCCACAGTTAATTCTGACAACATAAACACCAGAAGATACACCACTTAAATCAATAGAATACATTTCACCTGTGTACTGCCAGTGAATCTGAGGAGTTAAGTTATTACCGTTGATATCAAATAAAGATATAGTAGATTCAGGAGATGTACAGGTAAATGGAATATTTACTTCATTTGTTGTAGGATTTGGATAAATAGCATTATCACCGCTTGGATCATCTACCGATGAATCAAAATCATAGAATCCTGCTGAAAATGAGTTATAACCATGTCCAATAATTATATCTTTTTTCTCACTATATCTATTGTCTCCCCAGTTATAGTTTTTACTTTGAATTGTCTCATATTGGAAAACACCATGATGTATATCCAAAACTAGAGTAATGGCAGATAGAGTAGCAAGTATATGATTTTCATTTTTAAAAAATGTTATGTTTGCTTTACCTGTTGAATTACCTTCAACATTAAATCTTTCATCAATAATTTGTTGTTGCGATATACTATAAACGGATAATCCCTGATGATCTTCATCATTTGGACTGTGTAAGAAATATCCGGTAATGTATATATTATCTGTATTTATTTTGGAGAATTTAAGATCTCCCGGTTCACCCCATTCTGTAGAATAATACGGTGCCATTAGGTGATCTACTATCTGCTCTCTTGTATCTAAATCCCACACCATTAATCTTGAATCATCGCTATTTATTGCAGCAAAATATTTACCATCTGTAGAGATATCTATTTTTTCTATAAGAAGATCAAAATGAGTTTCATCTGTTAATTCTCCTACATATTCTAAAGTTTCAGAATTGTATATAACTATTTTTGATTTAATTATGCGTTGATCCCCTTCATATCTTGAAAGCTCAACTCTTAGATATAATAATGGTCTTACAGGATCTACTTCCATTTGACCATAACTAATAATATATTCGCCTTCTTCATTGGGCATGACTTTGTCTTGAATAACTTCCAAAGTATTAAGGTCACGAAACTCAAGAATATAGTTACGTCTTGTTATCATTTTGGAGCTATCTGAAGTGAACTCTATATCAGAAAGGTTAACATCTATGCTATGAATTAATTCTCCCGTTTCAGATTTACGTACATCAAGAGCATTGTATCTTGCAATTGCAAAATAGTCGTTATCCGGCATAAATTCTATATCAGTCACATATCCAGAATCAAGAGTTTCCGACCACAAAAACTTCATTTCACCGGCTTTTGCAGCAGAATAGGAGAGAAGCAAAAGTATATTAAAAAGGAATAAGAATTTAAAGTAAGCCATGCTGATATTTCGCATTTTAAAAATTAATAAAGACTAAAAACAACATAACTATTATAAATGTATTATCAAAAACAAATATAGTAAATCTAGAATATTAAGTATTAGCGAAGCTCAGACTAAAAAATCGATCTATTGGTGTGATCCAGCATATAACACCGCTCACTGCATCTCGACAAGCTCGATAACCGCTAACAAAGTGAGTCAAAGTGTAAGTGTACGCTAATGCTTGGAGGCTTTAAGTCTTAAGAAAGTTTATCAATATCTCAAATTTCGCATTTCACCCTCCGGACAAGGAGGGGCGAGATTCTGTCTAAGAATCTCGGGGAGGTTAAGGCTAATAGCTTGAAAAGCAAAGATTAACATACAAAAAAAGGGTACTAATAAACTTAGCACCCTTCGTAGAAAAACAATTATTTCTAGTCTAGACCTAATCTTTTGAATATGTAATCTGCACTTTCAAATATCTGGTCATGGTTAAAAAGTTTTTCAATATCTTCTTTAGAGATATGCTGCATTAATTCTTCATTTTCAAGAAGAGTTTGCATGAAAGGAACTTTCTCAGCCCATGTTCTCATTGCTGATTTTTGAACCATAACATAAGCAGCCTGGCGTTTCAAGCCACGTTTAGCAAGTTCCAAAAGTACTTTTTGTGAGTTAACCAAACCGTGAGTTATATTAAGGTTTCTTTCCATATTTTCAGGGTAAACAAGCAAATTATCTAATAAAGTAATTGCTCTGTTTAAGATGTAGTCGCAAGAGATAGTAGAATCAGGGAAGATTACTCTTTCCACGCTACTGTGAGATATATCTCTTTCATGCCACAATGCATTATTTTCAATTGCTGCCAGTGCGTTAGTGCGAAGAAGTCTTGCCTGACCTGCAATGTTTTCAGAAGCGATAGGGTTACGTTTATGAGGCATAGCAGAGCTGCCTTTTTGTCCTTTAGAGAAGAACTCTTCAGCTTCCAATACTTCAGTTCTTTGCAAGTGTCTGATTTCAATAGCAATTTTTTCAAGCATAGAGCCGATTTGTGCAATCGCCAACATAAAGGAAGCATGTCGATCTCTTTGTATAACCTGAGTTGAAATTCCGGAAACACCTAAGCCAAGATGTTTACAAACAAATTCTTCAACCTGTGGAGAAAGGTGTTCGTAAGTACCAACTGCACCTGAAATCTGACCTACACAAACTTCTTCCATAGCTGCTTTCAGGCGAGTAATATTTCTTGTACATTCGTCATACCATAAAGCGAACTTCATACCAAAAGTCATAGCTTCTGCGTGGATGCCGTGGCTTCTGCCAACGCAAACAGTGTGTTTATGTTCTTTAGCTCTTCTGGCAAGAATTACTTTCAATTTTTCTAAATCTTCCATAATAAGCTCGCCTGCCTGCTTAGATTGTACAGCAAGGCAAGTGTCTAAGACGTCACTTGAAGTCATACCTAAGTGAATAAAGCGGGAAACTTCGCCAACATATTCTTCAACGTTAGTCAAAAATGCTATAACGTCGTGTTTAGTTACTTTTTCGATTTCATTGATTTTGTCAGCATCGCAGTTAGCTTTAGCTCTAATTTCTTTAGCTGCATCCATTGGAATAATACCCATTTCTGCCTGAGCTTCAACAGCTAATACTTCAATTTCCAGCCAAATTTTGTATTTGTTTTCTTCAGTCCATATTTGACCCATTTCCGGGCGCGTATAACGAGGTACCATGAAAGATTCTCCGCAATTGAAAATTATGTAAAAACAAATATACGGATTTGATAGCTAATTATCAGTTCATATTGAAAAATGATATTTCTTTATTCGATATTATAATCCAGATATTCCCTTGCAGCACATAGCAATACTTTAGGATGTAATCGAACTTTATGATCAGGGTTTAAATAATTGAAATTTACAATACCTTTCTTATCCACTATAAAAACTCCCGGCACGGGTAGAAGATGTTCTTTATTACCTTGAGTTTCTTCAAGTTTAATGCCTAAATCTAAAAATTCCTGATAAGCAGATTCATCTAATGAGTATGCAATTCCAAGCTTCTTAGCTAGTTCTGAATTAGAATCCGAAAGAAGAAGAAGTTTGTCTGCATATTGTTTCATACCGGGCGTCATTTTTTCAGGTAGATCAGATGACACTGTCACTAATTGATATCCAAGATTAATTAGAGAATCTTCGACAGAATGTATCTGATCAAAGTGTAGATTGCAATAATAACACCATCCGCCTCTGAAGTAAATAAAAATAGTCGGTTTTGTGCTAATTAGAGAATCCAGATTAATGAGATTTCCCTCTGAAGACTTTAAGGATAATGTCGGGAAAGATTCTCCGTTTTTAATGGAATTTACTTTAAACGGGGAATTAGGGAATATGGGATCAGCAACTTGCTTTATTTCTTCGTTTTTAGAGCAGGAAAGAGTAAAAACAGTAATAAGTAGTAGAATATAGTTTTTCATTCGAACTAAGCTCCATCATGATTGTACTAAATATGAGTAAGAAACGAATATTTTAGATTTATAATTTATTCGCGATTGTATATCTTTGTTAAAATGGGAAATTGAAAATAGGAAATCTAATGATAAAAATCTATTCACTTGTAATACTAAGCGCAATTATTCTGACTGCATGTTTCGAATCAGAAAATCCATTGAAAGAAGATGAGTTGCCGATTATTTCTTCAATATATCCAAATATTGGTGTACCGGGTGACACAATGACTATTGAAGGTATCAGATTTGGTGCAAATCAGGATACAAATATTGTTAGAATTAAAGATATAATTGTAAAAGATTATATATCCTGGAACGATAATACAATAAAAATTGTAGTACCCGAAGGCGTAGTGTCATCAGAAGTCAAAGTGAAAGTATATCATTATACTAGTAATGGTCAGATGTTTACTGCTATGCCTATTGACATTCCTATGAAAACAATGTTTCAGGATACACTCTATATGGGGGATACTACGAAATATGCCGAACCGGATGAAAAGCCTATCAGAAAACTAGCAATGCAGAAAGCAATTTCCGTTAGTACAATAGAGGTCAATCAGGCTCTATGGAGATATTTTATGAGATATAATAACTCCAGATTTCAACATGATTCATTACCTGTAGAAAATATATCTTTTGTTGAGGCCTGCACATTCTGCAACAAAATGTCAGAAAAAGAAAATTTGACACCTGCTTATGAAATAAATGGTAGCGACGTAATCTGGAATAAAACGGCTAAAGGCTACAGGTTACCAACTGAAGCAGAGTGGGAAATGGTATGTAGAACAGAAACATATAATCAGGATACATATAATGGAAACATTACGTTAGAATTCTGCTCTGAAGCAGATCCGGTTTTGGATGCTATTGCCTGGTATTGCGGTAATAATTCTACATCTTATCTGGATAAGTGGGAAAATACTAAACCATTTGGCAGAAAAAATGCAAATAACAGCGGAATTTATGATATGCTTGGTAATGCCTGGGAAATGTGCTGGGATTATTATGCACCTTATGATGAAAACGATTTGAATAACCCTTCAGGTCCTGAATCAGGAACAGATAGAGTAATACGAGGTGGTGCTTTTAATTCAGATCCTACTGAGTGCAGAATGAGCAACAGAGAAGTTTATTCATCTGATAAAACAGTAACAATAAGACTTTTCAAATACGAATAGAAAAAAAAGTATAAATGAGAGATCTAAAAAAAGAGAGCCGAAGTTGATTTGAACAAAATTATCTTCGGTTTTTTTTTAAAATTTAATATCAAATAAACGATGTATTCCACTATTCCAAATTCCAAATACAAATTTGCATTTGTGACAAAAAGAATCTAACCATTTGTCTATAATTCTACTGGTTAATATAGTTTAGCCAAATAAAATATAAAAAAAAATAGTAAATACTCCGTATTTATAGAAAAATATTGTATCAATACTCCATAAGAACATTTATTCTTCTCAGAACTTCTTAGATTGGATTTGTTGACTCAGCTCGAACATTAGATAAGGAGAGGAAGTAAAGCGTTCTTTTTTCTTTTTCTCAGGCTACTGAGCTTGTCGAAGTACCGTTTCTTTTGCTTTTTTATCGCAAAAAAAAGAAAAAGAAATGGAAAAAGTAACACCAATCTATTATCTAAATCACCAGTAAAGGGAAGTCTTCTCGCCCTTACAGGGCTCTGTTTTAACAAAACGTGTAAGCGTCCCATGGCGTTGCCATGGGCTATTATCTATCAGCCTTTAAGGCTGAACATAGATTATTATTGACATCCATAACCCAACTAATGTAAATAGTCTAAATATTTTATTACGAGAAATATATAAACTTATGTATAAGAAATATTATTGTTTGAGACCATAATACTTGTTATTCGTTATCGTTGCTTTCTTGCAATTACTAGATGGAAATGTCGTTAGAAAATTCAATATCTGGTAAACGCTTGTAACATCAAGGTATACAGCTATCTTGCTTAGTAAGATAGTATTGTTATGTGCGGCTGGCTACATTTTACTTCGACGATGATCAGGATAAACTTTTAGCTACGTTCGCAGTTATCGAGATTGTCGAGATTCAGTTACCTAACGCCGTTGCACTAATTTGAGAATATGCTATTGCGTAATGACAAATTCCATCTAACTAATTGCAAGAAAGCAGCTGTTAGAGTAAAAGACAACGATAACAAAAAACAAGTTTTGTGGTAGCTAACACCCCGTCATGCTACGCATGCCACCCCTCTTTGAAAAGAGGGGAATGTCAAAATTCCCCTTCTTCGCAAGAAGGGGTGCCCGAAGGGCGGGGTAGTTGTTGCAATGTTTGTTTCACTACTTTACTTATAATAAAAGTAAAATTATAAACAAACTGTTAACTTCTTTTCTCCACAAACGCAAGTTTGTATTATGGATCTGGGATTATCAAACAAAGAATTGGGAAGAATCTGAGAATTTAAACATCGGGGATATTCAACTATTCATATATAATAAACCTATTATTCTTTTTCAGAAATAAGATCTGAATTTACAAGTTTGATGGAAATGTTGACGCGGCGTTTTAGCTTATTTTCTATCTGAGATTTATCTATTCCTTTGCCTTCTACTTTCCAGATACAATTAGAAATATCAATGTCCGATGCAGCAAGTTTGTCATTGATATATTTAGCTGTGAAATATGCTCTAAGATAAGATAAAAGTTTATTATCCATCTTATTACCAGGAATGGCGTTAATCCCAAGTTCTTTAGATGAAATAGGGATATCTGCATATACAGCTTTAGAAGTGAACGGGCGCGGATCAGCATAGCCTTCTACACAAATTTCTAATTTACGGCTTTCCTGAGTGCATTTAGAATTCAGTCCGGATAATGTTTCAATGATATAATCTACGGCTTCATCTAATGCTTTTTCGACTAATAAAGTATATTTATCATAATTATCTTCAGGATTTTCGATATATCTTGTTGAATCATCAACTCCGAGCAAATTATAAGCGAACTTCATTTTTAAAGTGGTTAGATTTTCACCTGTATTCGGCTTATAATATCCTGTAACAAAAAATGGAATATCATATTCTTCAAATGTAAAAGTCTGATCAGCCGGATTTACTTTGAAACTAACAAGGACTTTTGTAGCACTACCTTCATTACATTGAGCTGGTATATATTGTCTGATAGCTATATTCGGGTTGCAACCGTTTTTATATTCTAAAATATAAGGCGCATTTGGAATAGCATCTATGTATATTTTACCATCTGCATTGATTTCAATTTGCTGCTTTTCTTTAGTATTTACATTAGTGTAATACAAAGTTCCTTCTATTGGAATTTCATTGTCTTCGCAGTATACTTTCCCTTGGATAAGCACCGGACCACACATCTCAAATGCGTAAATATCTTTACCCCCACAACCGCCAAGTCTATCGGAAGTGATATAGATTTCACCATTATAAACTGCAGGGCCGAGCTCATTATATTCAGTATTAATAGGGCTAGGTAAGCGAGTTACTTCAATATTTCCTTCATTATCGTAAATAGCTTTGAAAATATCGTAACCATCTGCATTATGTCCATTACTGGCAAAAAGTAGATTATTATTATCATCCAAATAAGGAGATTTTTCATCTTTTTTAGAGTTTATTTCAGAACCGAGATTTAATACATCTGTAAATGTATCTCCATTTCTTTTTGCAGAGTAAATATCCAAGCCACCAATTCCACCTGGACGGTCAGATGTAAATAACAAAGTTTGACCGTCTTTCGAAATATGCGGGTGTGATTCGTAATGTAAAGTGTTTATACTAATTTTATTAGGTTTAGACCATTTTCCATTAGAAAGTATTGAATGATAAATATCGGAATTGATTTTTTCAGCATCAGTTGTCATTGCTGCAAAAAATATTTCCATATTTCCATCTTTATTTCTGAAAAAAGAGGGGAGACCTGCAACTTCAAAATTATTAAGAGGTAAATCATTTACTACAACAGGAGCATTTTCCTGCTCTAAATCTATCATTAAAATTTCTTCTTCTTTGCCTTGCTGAGTTTTAGATTGTGAGGTGAAATACATTGTATTTTCAATAATAAATGGAGAAAACTCATCATCTGCTGAGTTGAAAAGTGCACCTAAATTGCCGTTTTTCCTCTCATCAGGGCAATTATCAATAGTTGCACAACTGTTCAAGGCAAATGCAAGTATAATGAAGCTAAAAAGCAATATTTTATTTTTGTTTGTCATGTTTATCCGGCGAAAAATATTGTATTAGTATAGAACAAACTATTTATATATCTTTGTATGAGTATTATATTTACTTAATACTTTTGCTCTGTGCGGGGGATTTTGTTTATTGCACAGAGAGGAGTATTCCCTCTACAATATCTCTATTATCGGCATAAAACGGAAGAAAATTAGCTATGAACGGTACATTTTGCGAAATAAACCTGAATAGTTTTCAACATAATATTGAAGCTATCAGGAAGCTAGTCGGCTCTTCGGAAATACTACCAATAATAAAATCAAATGCTTACGGGCACGGGATACTGCCTGTAGCTAATAAACTACACGAAATTGGTATAAATGTATTAGGTGTGGCATGGGCTGAGGAAGGAAAAAAGATTAGACTTTCAGGAAATAAAGCCAAAATCCACATCATAGTACCACCTCTGAATGAAGATATCGACACTATTATAGAATATGATTTGCAATGTTCTGTAAGTCGTATAGATTTCTGCGAAGAATTATCCAAAAAAGCATTAAAACATGGTAAATGCATTGCTATACATGTTTTTGTAAATACAGGAATGAACAGAGACGGCATTGATCCGGAAACAGCGATTGAGTTTATGTCTCAGATTTCTAAGTTGGAAGGTATCAGAATTGAAGGTATTCAATCTCACTTCTGCAGTGCAGATTTGGAAGATCTTACTTTCAGCAAAAAGCAATTGAAAATTCTAATTAATACCATAGAATTGCTTGAAGCTGAAGGATATACTTTCAAATATAAACATATTGCAAACAGTGCAGGTATTCTTCAATTACCGGAATCACATCAGACTATGGTACGACCTGGTATATGTATATATGGTTATCAGGGAGAAGAATTCCTCAGTAACAAAATACTTCTCGAACAAATAATGACACTTAAATCAAATGTGATAGAAGTAAGAGATCTTAAAAAAGGAGATACAACGGGTTACTCCTTCAGATTTATTGCAAATGAAGATACACGTATTGCTGTTATTTCAACTGGATACGGGGATGGCTATTCAAGAGCTCACTCAAACAGAAGCTGCGTTATAATTAACGATAAAAAATATCCTATAATCGGTACAGTTTGTATGGATGAAATCATGGTAAATCTTGGTAAAGATAATTATGATGTAAATATAGGAGATGAAGTGATTTTGATGGGCAAATCTGAAACTCAGGAAATTTCTATTTACGAATTAGCAAATAATATAAATACTATTCCTTACGAAATAACTACGGCTTTAACTGAAAGAGTCCAAAGGTATTATAAATCGTAAGTAATTACTCTGACTTCATATTTACTAATAGATTTTATATTAAAAACGGAACGTATTAACTTACGTTCCGTTTTTATTAGTGTGCTGTTCTTTGGAGAAATATATAGTGAAAAAACTATAGTAAAGTGCAATAATTACTATTTTACAAATGAGTAGGTAAAGTTTACAGATGTTTAATTTCAAAACAATTTAGTATAATAATAAGATAAAAACAAGTAAAAAAATATTCTAAGTTGTTGATATAAAAGGGAATAATTCATGTCTAAAAACAGATGTGTTATTATTGTTTCATATTACACTTGAATAAATTACTTAATATCTAATTTCTGAAAGATTTATTGAAAATAGAATGCGTAAGAATAAATGAAGAAAACAACACGATTTAGTTAAGTTAAGTTTGTAGAAAAAATGCATCTAATTTATGCCTCAGTCGTGAAAAATTTTATTATTTTGTGGTTATGTCAATTTTGAATAAAATATTACTCTTTTTACTAATTATTACTTTTTTATCTATTGAGGCATTAGGACAAATAGATATGAAAGTGGATATGTTTGAGGATTTCTATGGTTTATCCAAAACAAAGAGTTTTCGAATTGATTCTCTGATTACCATAAATTCCGGTAATCTTGTGGTTGATAAAATAAAATTGAAACCTTCCATTTATAGTTACTTCAATAGATATAATAACATAGATTATACTATCAGAGGTTTGAGTAGTACAAGAAATAGTTTTTCACTTTCTGAAATTCAACTCAATAGTCCCTTTAACGGAACTGTCCCTCATGAAATTTTAGGATTAGCAAGTTTGGGATCTATTTATTTGGACTATAACAGGACAAATAATAAATCTTTCTCGAATACCGGATCAGAATTAAACTTTATACTTCCTAAGAGTGCAAAAAGTTTTAATCTGAAATCGGTTCTGCAAGGTGGTAATAGTAATGGATTTGGTCTTATCAATGCCAATGGTTTTATTCAGGAATTTTTCTGGAATGTGGGATTTGTTTTTAATTCCAGACCTGACTATCCGATATCAAAAGATGAAGAAAGGGTGAAATATACACTAGATAACTCTATTTCAACCAGTACCGGAGTTATTTTCAATATGGGTTTTGAAAATGACAATTCCAAGTTATCGCTTATGATGATTCTTTATAATAATAACAGAAATTTACCATATAACAACTTGATTGATGAATATGCAAAAATACCTAGAGACAATCGATTATATAGTAACTTGAATTATAAAACTTATATTCTTGATAATATATTTTTGAGTGGGAATATATACTTCGGCACAGAAGATAAAGAGCTTAATTTTTTCAGTGATAAAGAAATGCAGTTTTTAGTTCCTGATATGTTTGGGTTACAGAGTGTAAAATCTTATTCTTATGGATTTGACACAGACTTTATATTTTTTAATGACTACATACCGCCACTTTACACTGACATCAAATACAGAAAAGATATTATAGATGAGAGAAATCAATTAGGTGCAGAAAAGACAAAAAATGAAACAGAACGTCTGCAAATTAATTTCAAACAAAGCTACTGGATAAAAGAAGATGTCAATTTTACTTATAACGTTGGCTTTTTCATTAATAATCCTATGCGTATAAGTACAGGGAGAGCTACTGAAAAAACCAGCAATGGTCTTTATGATATTGGTTTGACCTTAGAAATGGCTAAAAATCTTGATTTAAATCTGTCGTTGGGCAGATCTGTAAGAGCTCCTTATATAAACGAATATTCTTCAATATTCACAGATTCTATACAGGTGCTCATCGAACTGGATCCTGAAGTCAAGAATTACTACGAAATAGGTTTAGATTTTAACCAGGACAATCTAAAAATTGAAGCTAACTTTTTCTCAAATACGATAAAAAATTACATATACCCATTATATGAATCAATTTACCAGAATATTTATGTAAATAACGGTAACCTTTCTTTTCAAGGTGGAGAAGCTGAAATTGCATATAGTCATACATACTTTGATGTAATGTGCTCATATTCGATGTTAATTGAAAGTATAGTCCATGATGAGGATATGGTTGAAATATTTAGCATGCATATACCTAAGGATATTTTTAAAGGTTCAGTAACTGTAAAACCTTTATCTGAGTTGAGCTTAAATTATACTTTTTCATATCTGATGACAATGGGGAATCAGGAGAATTTACAAATACATGATGCTTATATAGATTTGCAGATAATTAAAAATATGCAGGGCAAAATATCTGTTAAAAATATAACTGATAAGCAAGTATTAGGGATATTCGATTTACCTTTGATTGGAAGAGAATTTAGTATCGGAGCTTACATTTATATTTAAGTAGAAAGAGCGGAAAATGATATAAAAAAAGCCTTACTTATAAATTAAGCAAGACTTTTTTGTCTGCGGAGCTGACGAGACTCGAACTCGCGGCCTCCTGCGTGACAGGCAGGCGCTCTAACCAAACTGAGCTACAGCTCCGAACAAAACAAAGCAAAATATTTTTTTAAGAAGCGGAGCTGACGAGACTCGAACTCGCGGCCTCCTGCGTGACAGGCAGGCGCTCTAACCAAACTGAGCTACAGCTCCGTACTTAAAAAACAAAGCAAAAAATATTTCAAAGAAGCGGAGCTGACGAGACTCGAACTCGCGGCCTCCTGCGTGACAGGCAGGCGCTCTAACCAAACTGAGCTACAGCTCCGAACAAAAACAAAGCAAAATTTTTTTAAGAAGCGGAGCTGACGAGACTCGAACTCGCGGCCTCCTGCGTGACAGGCAGGCGCTCTAACCAAACTGAGCTACAGCTCCGTACTTAAAAACAAAGCAAAAAATATTTCAAAGAAGCGGAGCTGACGAGACTCGAACTCGCGGCCTCCTGCGTGACAGGCAGGCGCTCTAACCAAACTGAGCTACAGCTCCGAAATATCAATTTTTCTCATAATGAGTGGACCTAAGGAGAGTTGAACTCCTGACCTCTTGAATGCCATTCAAGCGCTCTCCCAACTGAGCTATAGGCCCAAGTTGTCTTTTTGTCTTGCCCTCAAAAAGAGAATTCAAAAGTAAGCATTTATTTCGAAAAAACAAACAAAAATTAGATTTTTGATTAAAATTGTTTTCCACAAGTATAAATATCAAAAATTGCTTCAAACGCTACTATATAGAGCAAAAAGACTTGCGAAGATAATATTTTCTTCCGAAATAATCTACAATTATCTTTCTTAAAAAGCATGATTACCATTATGTTGTCATATTTTCTTATATTTGATTATCCGAAATTATAGTTTAGATTTATTGATGAAAACAGTTCTTATTTCCGGTGGAGCAGTCCGACTTGGAGCTGCTTTAGTACAAAAGTTTTATCATCAGGGAAACCGTCTGGTTTTTCTTTATAATAGCTCAGAAAATGCTGCTAAAAATATCACATATAAACATGCTGATATTAAGTCTGTTAAGTGTGACTTAAGAGAAACAAAAAGCATAGAAACTGCGTATAGGGAAGCAGAAAGCTATTATGGAACTCCTGATATTCTGATTAACAATTCGGGAGTATTTCCCCAAGCTATTAATTTAGAAGAGTTAAGTGAAGAAAATTGGGATTTGGCTATGGATGTTAATCTCAAAGGACACTTCTTTTTATCTAAGCAATTCTATACTGCTTTAAAAAAAGCAGGAAAGAAAGGGAAGATAATTAATATAGCTTCTTTAGGGGGAGTGGAAATATGGGACAGAAAGATACAATATAACGTCTCTAAATCTGCATTGATTACATTAACTAAAGCAATGGCTAGAAATATGGCGCCAATTGTTTCAGTAAATTGTATTTCTCCGGGATCGCTTGATTTGAGTGAAAAAAATGAATATGAGGATTCTCCCTATATTGCAAAAGAAAGAATACCAATGAACAGGCATGGAAATGCTGATGATATATTTCAAGTTGCAGAATTCTTTGCAAACTGTTCGGATTATATAACAGGCCAAAATATAATTGTTGATGGTGGCTTTAATTTAACAAAATAGATTAGAAAGGAATTTTTTATGGAACAGGAAAAACGACTTAGCAAAGCAGACAAAGCTTACGATAACAAAGACTTTATTCATAGCCGTGATGGCAGAACAATCAGAATTTTGTCTGAATATTTGTATCCTGAACAATATTTCAATTCGCACAATGTAAACAGAGTGGTAGTTTTTTATGGTTCTGCACGTTCAGTGCCGATGGCTCAATGGAATGAAACGGCTATGGATCTTCAGGGGCAGTTAAAAAAAGCTAGCGGTGATGAAAAAATAAGTATTCAGAAAAAAATAGAATTTCATGAAAAGAAAAAACTTATCAGCAAATACTACGATGAGTGTGAAGAAATAGCATATAGATTTGGTAAATGGTCGATGGGATTGCCCGAAGAAAAAAGATTTGACATCTGCACAGGTGGCGGTCCGGGCATGATGGAAGCAGCGAATAAAGGTGCGAAAAGATCAGGTTGTAACTCAATTGGTTTAAACATTAGCTTGCCTTTTGAACAGGAACCAAATCAATTTATTACGCCTTCACTGAATTTTGAATTTCATTATTTCTTTATGCGAAAATTCTGGTTCGTAAATCTGGCAAAAGCATTAGTAGCTATGCCGGGTGGATTTGGAACTATGGATGAATTGTTTGAAAATCTGACATTAATCCAGACAAAGAAACTTACTCGAAAAGTACCCGTATTATTATATCCAAAGGTATTTTGGCAAAACTTGATTGATTTTGACTATTTCCTTGATATGGGAATGATTAGTAAATCTGATTTGGAATTATTCCACTATGCTGAAACACCGGATGAAGCAGTTGACTTCTTAATCTCAGAATTATCGAGATTAGAAAATTTATAATCAGTTAGGAGGTACATATGAAAAAATCACAATTCTTATTCTTAATTATGATGTTAATTCCTGCATTTGCCTATGCTCATGGCGAAATGCAGCTAGTACCTCAATCATCTACTTCTTATAAAATAGATTATGATGATAAAGACTATTTTAGTGATTCTGAAAAACTTGAAGTTTATAACTATGTCTTTTACGGTGATGATGATTTACCAAAGCTTGTTATCACAGATCTTAAACAAAGAAAAAGAAAAAACAAAGCTACTCTTACTTTGAATCAGGAGCCAAGCTATATTATTTCAAAAATTGTTTCTGATAAAGGCAAGATTGATAATAACTATAACAACTATTTTGTATTTCTGCCAAAAGCAGATAATGCTCCTGAAAATTATTTCCTAAGAGTTGCCTTGTTTTATATGGGAAGCTTACCGGATCAGTGCAGATTAGATATTGATTATTCTCTGGCGGAAAAGTACTTCAGATTAGAGTTGAAAAAATATCCAAATAATATACAGGCAGAAATTGGTTTAACTTCTTTGCAGTTTGATATTAAAAAAATTGGACAACAAAGCTACAATTCCAAGCTAGAAGATATCTTGAAAAAAGATTTTGATACTAATGATGAAGCTACTGTCAAATCAGTTTCTCGTGCTTTTAAAATTATTAATAAAACAGATGCTGCTGAAAAACTTCAGCAGATATTTATTAGTAAATTCCCTAACAGTGACTTAGCTGAAGAAAAATTGCTGATTAAATTAGCAAATGCGCAATCAAGAAATGATTTTGTAAAAATAGCAAAACAGTTTTTTTCTGAGTTTCCGAAATCTAAAAGCAAAACAAAAATCTATAATGCTCTAGTTTCTGCTTTTATGCAAAATGGAAAATATGAAGATTTAAAAGCATTTTTAGCTCAAAGAACTCAAGTTCCTCCAATGATCTATCTTTCTATTGCAAATCGTCTGATAGAAGATGCAAATAGCTATAGTGGTGTAAATTTGGCTACCAGAGTAAAAGAAGCTAGAGAACTTTTAAAAACGAATAAAGAGCTTATCTTCAATTCTCTAGATTTACCTGATTATTATTCGCAAGAAGAAATTAAACAGGCTAATAGAAATTTGAAAGTGATGTTTAACTTTACCTTGGCAAAATCTTTCATAGCTGAAGAAGATTATACAAAAGCTATCACTAATTTTGAAAAAGCCTGGAAAAAAGCTGAAGTCTTTGATCAGAAATTTTATGAGCTCTATGCTTTTTCTTTATTTAAAGTAAATAGAATGAATGAAGGTCTGGACGTTTTAGAATCAGCTGCAGCCAATACAATTTTATCAGAAGATCTCGAAAAGAATTTCAGAAAAAAATATACTGAAATAAAAGCAGTAGATGATGAGGCTTTTGACAAATATTTAGAAACAATTTCAGAGCAAAACAAAGAAAAAAGAACTCAACATCTTTCTAACGAAGAGTTAGATAGAAGTGTTAATACCGGCACTCTTCAGACGTTAGACGGAAATTATATCGATCTGACTGATATGGAAGGTTCGGTTGTAGTAGCATTTCTATGGTCTTCATGGTGTGGTCCTTGCCAGACAATGTTCCCGGTTTATAACGACCTATATGAACAGTACAAAGAAAGTCCTGATATTGCTATTCTTTCTATAAATCAATGGGAAAGAAAAGACGAAGAAACTGATATAAACGATTTTCTTAATGAAGCTGAAGCAGATTTCCCTGTTTTAATAGATGAAGCTGCTTTTACTGCTAAAAACTCAGGTATCAATGGTTTGCCAATGACTTTAATCTTTGGAAAAGACGGAAAACTTAAATTCAAAATACAAGGTTTTTCTGGCGATAAAAAATATGTAGCGGACGTTTTAGATAGAGTAGAATATCTGTTAGATAAAGAATAATAGTTAACCAACATTATTTTAAGCAGAGGCATATTGTTTGCTTCTGCTTTTTTTTTATATATAAATCAATATATGAAGAGCAAAAACTCTATGATAAATAACAAAGTTATGTAAAAAAAAAGCACAATATCAAATTTAAGATATTGTGCTTTTATAGCTTAAAAACAAAGTCTTTTTAGATAGCTACTTTTACTTTTTGAGCAATTCTTTCCAAAGAAATGTCTTGTATACGGCCTTCAGTTACTAATGCTTTACCGGCTTCTTCGCATTCTTCAAGGATGCTTGCAAGAATTTCATGCATTTCATCAAGAGTTGCAATAGCTCTTGAATTGGTTCTTGTGATAGCACCTAAAAATTCTTTGTCAAACATGGAGCTAACTGATTCAATGTGTTCAGTTACTTCATTGAATATAGAAGAATCTTTAAGATTACTTGTGCCGATAAATAGTACTTTACCTGATTTTGTTGAATCTTCCTCAGGCAATTTGATTGTGCCGTTTAACACAAAAGGATGGAAAAGAGGCTCTAGTCTATCTAAGACATTTGTAAATACTTTAGGTACTCCACTTTCTAATACAGAAGTGCCAAAAATCCAAACATCAGATTGTTTGAGTTTTGGATACAGAGGAATCATATCGTCGTTGCAGTCACAAGTATTTTTGTATTCATACAACATGTCATTAGTGCAACCTCTGCATGGACCTATTTCCAGACTGCAGGTATTAACCTGCTCAACCTTGGCTCCGGCTGATTGTGCTCCATTAAGGAAAGCTTCAATCATCTGAGTCGCAAGATTGTCGTATTGTTTCGGAGAACAATTGAAAGCTAAAATATTCATTTTATCTACTATCCTAAATACAAACCCAACACTCTTAACGTATGTCTTAACTTAAAATTGAGTCAAAATTTTACACAATTGTACAATTTTCAATTTTATAAGACAATATTTATGTTGAGTTAATATATTTGGTTTGTCTAAATATATAGGGGAAAAGCGACTTTTCCCCTAAGTATACCTAAAAAATATACCAAAATAAGGTTATATTATATAATTTCAGAATATTACTGAATAGAAATATAAACATGTTTTATATGTATTTTCCACTCAGAAACAGCGAAGAAGCTATAAACTAGACAGATTCTCTTTTACTTTGATTAGAGATTCTTTCATAGAAGCTAGTTTTTCTTTTTCGTAAGCAACTACTTTTTCAGGTGCGTTATTTACAAATTTATCGTTAGACAATTTGTTTTCGCATCCCCGGATATTGCCTTCTAATCTTTTAATTTCTTTTTCAAGACGTTCTTTTTCTTTATCAAGATCAATAGCATCTCCTAAAGAAAGGAAGATTTCAATTTCTCTAACTACGGAGCTTAATACAGACTCAGGTTTTTCTACGTATTCTGCAATAATAATTTCAGAACATTTTGCCATGCCTGCAATAACATTTTTAGCCTCATCAAAAATAGCTCTGTTTGTAGCATCTTTTATTGCGATAGAAACAGGCAGTTTTTGAGAAGGAGGTATAGAAGTTGTAGATCTAAGTTTTCTTATTTCTTCTACAATATGCTGAACTAACTCAAGTTTTTCTTCAATCATTGTATTAATATTATCTTGAACTGGTACAGGAGTTGGCTGAGTACTGATTGTTTCAGAATCATCTTTTCCTGAAAGCAAGTGCCATAATTCCTCCGTGATAAATGGCATAACAGGGTGAAGCATTCTGAGAATACCTTCGTAAATGCTAATCGCAAATTTTGCAATAGCTACCTGTTTGTTACTATCTGCATCATTAAACTGTATCTTTACAATCTCAACATACCAGTCACAGAAGTCTCTCCAGATGAAATCATAAAGAATCTTAGAGTATTCAGTAACTTTGAAGTCGCTTAACGATTGATTCAATTTTTCAATTGTTGTGTTGTATCGAGATCGAATCCACTTATCAGCAGTTGTTAAATCAGCTGTGTCAATTTCAACATCAGAATTACCACCATTGTTTTCTATAGCCTGATCTAGTTTCATATTTAAGAAACGGCCTGCATTCCATACTTTATTTGCAAAGTTACGACCGATTTCCATCGAAGGAATATCCTGTGCATCCACATCTACATCCATTCTTACGTCTTGTCCCAAAGGAGCAAGATAAATCATTGTAAATCTAACTGCATCAGCACCATATTTAGCAATAATGTTTAATGGGTCCGGAGAGTTACCTAAAGATTTAGAAAGTTTACGACCTTGACCATCTCTTATCATAGAAGTGAAGTATACATCTTTGAAAGGAATCTCACCTTTGAATTTTTCAGTAGCCATTATCATTCTTGCAACCCAGAAGAAAATGATATCGGGGCCTGTTACAAGTAAGTCTGTTGGCAGGAATTTTTCCAGATCATCAGTAGATTCAGTTTTATTATCACTCATCCAGCCCATGGTAGTCATTGGCCATAACCATGAAGAGAACCATGTATCCAATACATCTTCTTCTTGTCTGAGTTTTACATCGGAAGATAAGCCTAGTTTTTCTCTTGCCTGAGTCTCGTCAATAGCTGCAGTAAACTGACCGTCTTCTGTATAATAAACAGGAATTTGATGTCCCCACCAAAGCTGACGAGAAATACACCAATCCTTGATATTATTCATCCAGTGTTCGTAAGTTTTGATCCAGTGATTAGGGTGGAATCTAACCTCGCCATTTTGAACTACTTCCAAAGCTTTTTGAGCTAATGGTTTCATATTAACAAACCACTGATCAGAAAGCATAGGTTCGATCTGTTCACCACCACGCTGAGAAATACCTACATTATGAGTATAATCTTCAACTTTTTCAATTAAACCTAATTCTTCCAATTTCTTAGAAACTAATTTTCTGGCTTCAAATCTGTCTAAACCTGCAAATTCACCTGCATGTTCATTTAGAGTAGCGTCCGGGTTGATAGTGTTAATTATATCAAGATTGTGTCTTTCGCCTACAAGAAAATCATTAGGATCGTGAGCAGGAGTTATTTTAACACAACCGGTACCGAATTCCGGATCGGCATGTTCATCAGCAATAACAGGTACTTTACGACCAATAATCGGAACTAAAACATTTTTACCAATGAAGTGTTTATATCTTTCATCATTCGGATTTACTGCAACAGCAATATCACCAAAGATTGTTTCTGTACGAACAGTTGCTACCTGCAAATATTCATCGCTGTCTTCAAAATAATATCTTAAAGTATATAACTTTGTGTTTAACTCTTTAAACTCTACTTCTTCATCAGATAAAGCAGTCTGAGCAAGTGGAGACCAGTTGATGATTCTTTTGCCCTTATAAACAAGACCTTCATCAAATAATCTAATGAAAACTTCTTTTACAGCATTGGAAGGGGCTTCGTCCATAGTGAACATCTGTCTATCCCAATCTGTAGAGATACCAAGTTTTTGGAGCTGGTTGAAGATAATTCCGCCGTATTTATCTTTCCATTCCCAGACTTTCTCTACAAATTTTTCGCGACCTAAGTCATAACGGGAAAGATTCTCAGTATTTTTAAGTTCTTTTTCAACTCTTGCCTGAGTGGCTATTCCGGCATGATCCATACCAGGGAACCAACATACTTCGTAACCCTGCATTCTTTTCCAACGTATATAAATATCCTGTAAAGTAGAATTTAAAACGTGTCCGAAGTGAAGAATTCCGGTTACATTGGGTGGAGGCATTAAAATGCTATAAGCTTGTTTGTCAGATTTACTATCAGCAGCGAAAATTTTATTTTCCAACCAAAGAGGATACCATTTGTCCTCTGAAGAGATTGGTTCGAAGGCCTTAGGAAATTCAGTTTTCATCTTAATAATTACTATCTTATTATAATACAAATATTCTTTTTAAGCTTACAAAGATAACCAATAATAGGAAGTCATAGAAAAAAAAATTAGTAATAGTTATCAACAAGTCAGTAAATATGTTTGGAAATATCAAATAAAAGTTTTACATTAAACTTATGTAATCTCATTGAGGGGGAGAAGTTAGCGAAATGAGGTTACTTTTTTTCCGTAGATTTACAGAAAAGTTAGCTAAATCCAACAAAATTTACGATATTTGCTTAAGTTCAGTGGAACAAATATGTTTTGTTAGCGTAAGTTAAAATATAATACAATTTTGGACGACTTAACTACTTATTCCAATAGAATATTAAATTAGATGTTAAATATATTACTAGTCGGAGGACTTATGCGTGTAAAGAGCTTGATTACTGCTTTAGGCATAAGCTCAGCTTTAATTTTTTCTGCAGCATCTTTCACGAGCTGCACACCTAAAGTTACTGATGAGCAATTAGCTCAATTAGATGAACTTAGAAGAAAAGAAAGAAGTCTGAATCAAGAAATAGCAAACACGAAAAGTGAATACGCGAAATTAGAAAGAGAATTGAAAGCTCGCCAAGCGGAATTAGAAAAATGCAAAGAAGACAAAGCTTTTGTTCAGGGTAAATTGCAAGCATGGCCTAATGTATGGCCTGACTGGTCTCCTGAAGAAGAAAAAGCTGAAGAAGGTGCAGAATAATTTAATTTATCTATTTAACTTAAATGTGAAATAATCCGAATTTGGAGAGTCATGAAAACGATTATATATTTATTTATCGCAATATTTACGGCAGGAGTTTATGCAAACGCACAAATGCCGCCTGCTAATTTGCCGGATGCTCAGTTAACTAAAGAGCAAGCCGAATATAGAATTAATGATTTTCAAGCTCGCGTAGCTGATTTAGAAAATACTTTGAAAGAAGAACAATCTAAATTAGAAAGAGCTCAAAATCAGCTTAGAAATACTAATACAAACCTAGAAAATTGCTTAGATGATCTTAAAAAAATGTTAGGTGTTACTGACAAAGATATCGAAGCTTTCCGCCAAAAATTAGGTATTATCGCAGGTAAAGTAAGAGAACTAAAAGCTCTTAATGATGATGCACTTGCTGATAGACAAGATGAAGTTATTGACTTAGAAAGCCAACTTAATGAACTTAGAAAAGAAAAAGTGGCTCTTCTTCCTGAATTCTACAACAGAATCCTTGAATTAGCTCGCGAAATCAAAGGTCTTTACAGAGAAAAAAGAATTTCTACATATATCGTAAAATCTTGGTCTAAAGAACGCGACTGTTTGTGGAACATCGCAGGTAGAACAGAAATTTATGGTGACGCTTTCTTGTGGCCAAAAATATGGCAAGCAAACAAAGATATCATCAGAAATCCTGATATCATTCACCCTGGTCAAGAGTTGAAACTTCCAGAAAAAAGCCCTAAATCAGGTGAAGAATTGAAAGCTGAAAGAAAATATTACAGATTGAAAAAAGAAGCTGAAGCACAAACTGAAACTGCAACAGCAGGCGAATAATGTTTTTCACAGCTGAAAATAAAACTTTTATTTCTAAAAGCCCCTTAGTATTTTTACTAAGGGGCTTTGTCGTTATTCAAACTATCTAAAAAGAAGGTCGTATGGAAATTATCGAAAAGAAAATTAAACTTGATAATATTAGCCTGCTTGATTTATTCGGTGTCAATGAAAACTACCTCACTATAATAGAAAACAGATTCCAATCATTGGTCTTTGCTCGTGGTAATAACCTTATTATAAAAGGTGAGCCTGACGAAGTAAAAACAATCTCTCTTGTATTCAAAGAATTGCTTTATATGCTTAAGCGTAACGGTAAACTAACCGCAGATGATGTAAATACTGTGCTAAATTTGATTGATGTTAATAAAGTCGCGAAGCTTGGTAAAAAAGAAAGCACGGAAAATGAAATCTATGAAGGCAGAAAAGATATTATAAAAGCACGTACACCCAAACAATTAGACTACTTCAAAAAAGTTCAAAATAATGATTTAGTTTTTGCAGTTGGACCTGCCGGTACAGGTAAAACTTTTCTAGCAGTTGCTATGGCATTAGCCGCCTTAAGAAATAATGATGTATCAAGAATTATTCTGACAAGACCTGCTGTAGAGGCTGGAGAATCTCTCGGATTTTTACCGGGAGATATGCGAGAAAAAATTGATCCATATATCAGACCTTTGATAGATGCTCTTCAGTTTATGCTTTCATCTGAAAAAATGAAAATATTGATGGAAAAAAATATTATTGAGATTACTCCATTAGCCTATATGCGTGGTAGAACTTTGAATAACAGTTTTATTATTCTTGATGAAGCTCAAAATGCTACTAAAATGCAAATGAAGATGTTTCTGACACGTCTTGGAGCTAATTCTAAAGCTATTGTTACAGGTGATATAACACAGATTGACCTTGTAAAAGATAGCATGTCAGGTCTAATAGATGCTACAAAAATATTAAGAAATGTAAAAGGCATAGAATTTGCTGAATTTTCTGAGGCAGATGTTGTACGTCATCCTCTGGTAGCCAGAATAATCAAAGCTTACGACAAATTTTCAGACTAAAAGTTTTTCTTTATGATAGAACTATTTAAAATAGGATTTTTATCTTTTACTCTTATAGATGTAATCGATATAACTGTGGTTGCAGTCTTAGTGTACTGGCTTTACAGAGCACTTAAAGATACAATTGCCGTTCAGATACTTTTTGGACTTGTTATAATTATTGGTATTCAATTCGTAACAGAAGCCATTAATCTAAAGTCTATAAACTGGATATTGCGCACAATATCAGATATTTGGCTCATTGCGTTTATTATACTTTTCCAGCCTGAACTTAGAAAGCTATTGCTTTTAATAACCAGGTCGCCAATATTTCAATTATTTGTGAAAACAAAAATTGCTGAAACAATTGATGAAGTAATTGATGCAGTTCTGGAATTATCAGATAAACATATAGGCGCATTGATAGTATTTCCCAGATCACAAAATGTACAAATGACAATAGATACAGGGATACCTTTACAAGCCACGGTATCAAGAGAGTTGCTAGTTTCAATTTTTAATACAAAAGCTCCACTTCATGATGGAGCTGTAATAATTGATAATCAGATGGTATTAGCAGCAAGATGCGTTTTGCCTTTATCTAATGCTAAAAAAGCGAAAGGTAAAAATCTAGGAACTCGGCACAGAGCTGCTTTGGGGCTAAGTGAACAATTAGACTCTGTTATACTCGTTGTTTCAGAAGAGACCGGTGGTATATCAATCGCAGACAGTGGCGATCTCATTATTAATATTCCGGTTGAACAGCTTCCAACAATATTGAGTGCAAAATTGGCTTCAAACTAGATGTCCGATAACCGAGAAATATTATTACAGAAAAAGCAACTTTTACAATCTCTCGTTAAAAAAGGGATTAATAATAAAGCTGTGTTAAATGCGATTTATAATGTTAATCGTGAAGCTTTTATTTCGGATGATATCAAAGAGCATGCTTATATCGATAAAGCTCTGCCAATAGACTGCCTACAAACTATATCACAGCCTTTTACAGTTGCGTATATGACTCAGCTTCTAGAGCTTACGCCTGGTGATAAAGTACTTGAAATCGGTACAGGAAGCGGATATCAGACTGCTATCCTTGCGTTTCTATCTGGAGAGGTTTATACTGTAGAAAGAATCCCTGAGTTATATTATCAAGCTCAAAAAAGATTATCAACAATATCTTCAAAAATTAGATTTAAACTGGCAGACGGCACTACAGGATGGCAGGAACATGCGCCATACGAAAAGATTATCGTTACTGCCGCAGGACCGAAAATCCCAAAGGCGTTAATAGAACAATTAGCCGGTAATTCCCGTTTAATAATGCCTGTAGGTGACAGAGAATCACAAAATATGATACTTGCCGGAAAAAATGACGGAATTTATTTTCAAAAGACATTAGATAGCTTTAAATTTGTACCACTTATTGGGAAATATGGTTGGGAAGACTGATGTTAAGAAAGATACCTTTAATTATTATAATTGGACCCACTGCATCAGGTAAAACAAAATTAGCTGTCGAACTTGCCAAAATTTATCAGACCGAAGTAATATCTTCAGATTCCAGACAAATCTATAAGTATATGAGTATAGGCACTGCAAAGCCAAATAATGAGGAAATGCAGGGCGTAAAGCATCATTTGATTGATTTTCTTGAACCTGATATAGATTACAGTGCCGGTATTTTTGAAAAAGATGCTGAAAAGATAGTAAATGAACTCCATAGTCAAGGTAAAATACCAATTATAGCCGGTGGTTCCGGGCTATATGTAAAAGCATTGGTCGAAGGCTTATTCGGAGATGATAAGTCTCCAGAAACTCTTGAAGTAAGAAACAGATTAAAAGCAAAACTTTCAACAGAAGGCAAAGAAGCTCTCTATGAAGAGTTATCTGAAGTTGATCCGAAGTCAGCAGAAAAATATTCTGATAAGAACTCCAGAAGAATTATCAGGGCGTTGGAGTACTACTATTCAGAAGGTAAACTATTTTCTGAGGCTCACTGCGAAGATACTGTTAAAGATTTATATCATCCAATATATATAGCTTTGGATTGGGACAGAGAAGTGATTTACAACAGAATTAATCTCAGAACTGAATTAATGTGGAAAAATGGATTAATAGAAGAAACTGAGGCCATATTAAGTAAAGGATTTGATAAATCATTAAATTCACTGAACACTGTAGGTTACAAAGAATGTATTGCTTATATGGAAGGTAAATGGTCTAAAGATACAGCTATTGAAGAAATGAAGAAAAATACCAGAAGGTATGCTAAAAGGCAATTAACCTGGAACAGACGCATTGAAAATGTGAATTATCTCAACGCAGAAGAAGAAAATCTAATATTAAAAGCTGAAACAATAATAAATAAAATAATCGGAGAAAGGAATGACTAATCTCAAGTTTTTATTAGGCATATCTTTGCTGTTTTGTACTACTATTTTAGCGAAAGCTCAAGATCCTGATTTTTCATATATACAGGAATCAAAAAAAATAGTTAGATATTTTGTCGAAGCTAAGTATGATTCTGTTTATCATCACTTTGACAGTAATATGAAACAGCAGCTTCAGGCTGAGTACTTAGAGACTATATGGAATCAGATACAACAAAAATATGGCGCATTTGAACTTATAAAAGCTTCTCAAGTTTTGCCTAATGATGAACTATGGATGGTTGACGTAGTTCTAGGTTTCGCCAATCAGGATGTAAGTGCAAAAATTACATATAGTGCAGAAAATAAGATTGCAGGTCTCTTTTTTACTCCAATGAATGCAAAAAGCAGTTTCTATGAAATTCCTAACTATGCTGATACTTCCAAATTTTACGAAAAAAATATAAAATTTGGAGAGCCTTCATGGGAACTGGAAGGAACACTTACTATTCCAATTAACTGCAAAAAAAGGCCAAAAGTTATTATTCTGGTGCCGGGCATTGGTTCACATGACAGAGATTTGACAGTCGGGCAAAATAAGGTTTTCAAAGATATTGCATGGGCGCTGGCAAGCAAAGGAATTGCCAGTTTTAGATATGATAAAAGAACTTATATGTATAAAAACAAAATGTCAAAAATGACAGATGTTGATTTTGATGATGTGATAGTAGATGATGTTGTAACTTCTATAGATATGCTATCTAAGTCTGAATTAGTCGATAATAAAAACATTATTGTCGCCGGGCATAGTTTTGCAGGTTATCTACTTCCTAAAATAATAGAGAGATCAAAAAAAGTTTCAGGTGCTATATTTTTAGCTGCACTTGGTAGACCTTTGACTGATGCTTTGTTATCTCATTATAAGCATGTTGCGGAATTGGATGGAAAAGTTGATGAAAAGGAACAGGAGTTTTTAAGAAAACTCAAAATAAAAATAAATACCACAAAAAATATTTCTAAAAATGATCAGATTCCACCTAAGTATCTACCTTTAGGTTTGACTGCATCATTCTGGAAATACCTGGACAACTATAATATTAAATTATATAAAGATAAAGTAACAATACCTTTACTTTTTGTACAAGGTTCACATGATTATCAAGCTACTGAAGAAGATTGGAATATTTGGAAAAATCTTTTTGCGGATAATTCGAAGTGTGAAATGGTCATGTTAGAAGGACTTGACCACATATTCCTTAAAACTTCAAAAAATCCTACAGCCGAAGAATATCAAAAATTTGGCCATGTTGATAAATCATTACTTGATATATTGTTTAAATGGCTTAATAAAAATTAGTTTAACGCGTTCTAAAATGCAAACAAACACAATCTTCACAAAGAAGAAGTATCTTTGTATAAGCGTAAATCTCTTTATTAAATTAGGAAAAAGCTAATGTCTGCAAATTTTAACAACAGTCCTTTGGCATCAATGCAGTCCGGAAATGCAAAATTAGTCGCAATTGTTGATGATGAGCCGGATATTGTAGAGTTAGTATCTTTACACCTTGAAAAAGCAGGGTTCAAAGTTAAATCTTTTGAAGATGCTACTTCGTTATTCAAATTTATAAATAACAATACTCCAGACTTATTTATCTTGGATTTAATGCTTCCCGATGCTGATGGATTTGAAATTTGTAAATTCTTAAAGAAAGAAGAAAAATTTACAAACGTTCCAGTAATTATGCTTACTGCAAGAGGGGATGAGACAGATAAAGTATTAGGGCTTGAGCTTGGTGCAGATGATTATGTTACTAAACCGTTTTCTCCAAGAGAACTGGTTGCCAGGGTAAAAGTTGTATTAAGAAGAGAAAATACTACTGTTAAAACTCAAAAAATCAAAGTCTCAGATACTTTAGAAATCGATTTGCAGAAATATGAAGTTAGAATAGAAAATCAAAAAATTGAACTTACTTCCACTGAATTTAGAATCCTTAGGTTACTTTCCGAGAGAAAAGGCTGGGTTTACGCAAGAGATCAAATCTTAGATTATTTGGGAGTTCAAGACAAAGGCGTACTTGATAGAACAGTAGATGTCCATATTAAAAACCTTAGAGAAAAATTGGGCATTTGCGGCAAATATATAAAAAATATTCGTGGCGTAGGTTACAAATTAGAAGTATAAAATGAAACTCTTATCCTCAAAAATATTTTCAGGCTATCTATTAGTAATAGTTAGCCTGACTGCTATTATAGTGATGTTTTCTTATCAGAAAATTAAAACTCATTATCAAGATACTCTGACTACTCAGCTCATCAATCTAAACAATACTATTCATGACCCGCTTGTTGATTACCTTAAAGAACAGGAATATGACAAGCTGGATGAGTATGTAAAAACTCTGGGTGCTGCAATCCACACCAGAATCACTGTGATTGATACCAATGGTGTTGTCTTAGCTGATTCTGAGAAAAATCCACATGAAATGGAAAATCATAAAAGCAGGCCTGAAATACTAAATGCACTGTCTCAGGATTATGGTTCATCAATCAGATATTCTACTACAGTTAAAGAGAGGATGCTTTACGTTGCTCATCCCATTCTGCAAAAGAACAAATTAATAGGCTTAAGCAGAGTATCTCTTTATGCTGATGAAATTGATACTCTTATTATTGATATTCTTTACGAAATTCTTGAAGTAGTACTCTTTTTTGTATTGATTACACTTTTTGCAGTGCTATTCTTTACAAGATCTATCACAAAACCTTTGCAGAAAATTTCTATGGCTGCTCAAAAAGTGGCAGGTGGAGATTTTGATGTTAAAGTTTTTCTTCATGGTAAATCAGAGATAAAAGATCTTTCTGACAACTTCAACTTTATGACTCAGAAAATAAAAGAGCTGTTTACGAAAGTGACTAGTCAAAAAGAAGAATTAAATGCAATTATTTCTTCCATTAATGAAGGGTTGGCAGTTTTTGACACTAAAGGGAAATTGCTTTTATCCAACAAAGCTTTCTGCAGTATGCTCGAATGTACAGATTGTAAAGAATCCTATTATTGGGAATCAATAGATTCTGAGGCATTCGGTGAATTATTCAGAGAAGTAGTAGATAAGAAAAAAGTTGTTCAAAAAGATATTAATATTAATGATAAATTTTACGCTACAAGTGCAAGTTTTCTAGAATCAAAGAATGAGATAGTCTTCCTGTTGCGAGACATTACTAAAGCGAAGGAACTTGAACTATTGAAGAAAGATTTCGTTACAAACGTATCACATGAACTTCGTACTCCTTTAACAGCTATCAAAGGATTTATAGAAACTTTAGAAGATGAAGTGCATGAAGAAACAGGTAAACGTTACGTAGACATTGTAAAACGCCATACTAACCGCCTGATTAATATCGTTCAGGATCTTATGATGCTTAGCGAATTGGAAAATGTCAATAAAACACTCCTAAAAAGCCAGGTTAACCTGAATAATTTAGTAGATAATGTCTCTAAAATATTTGAACCGAAATTAGCTGAAAAGAAACTTGAATATATCGTCCATGTAGATAAAGATTTTCCGGAAATTATGATAGATAATTTTAAAATTGAGCAAGTATTTGTAAATCTTATAGATAATGCAATCAAATACACTGAAGAAGGGAAAATAGCTGTCAATATCAAAAAAGACGGCAATACAGCAATATTTGAGATTGCTGATTCTGGAGTCGGTATACCGGATGAAGATAAAGACAGAGTCTTTGAAAGATTCTATAGAGTGGATAAATCAAGATCTCGAAAAGTAGGAGGTACAGGGCTGGGCCTTTCTATAGTAAAACACATTATTCAGCTACATGGCGGAACAATTTTTATTGATCATGATTACAAAAACGGCTCAAAATTTGTTATTCACTTACCAATTATGCAATAATTGAAATTACAATTTGTTAGAAATTTTAATTGTTAGTAAATTTGGCAAAGTAGGAATGTGCAATTGAGATATTCTGTATGGCAACTAAGACGCAACAACAAAAGCAAAACCAGGAAGAGGATTTCCAGGCAATACGTAAAGTATTAGACGGAGATCATGCAGCTTATGATTTTCTTCAGAAGAAATATAAAAGAATTATAGCTGCTCTTATACGTAAAATGGTACAAAATGAAGATGATGTAGAAGATTTAACTCAGGAAGCTTTTATTAAAGCATACAATGCTTTGTCTAGCTTTCAGTTTGGTTATTCCTTTTCGGCATGGCTATATAGAATTGCGTCTAACACATGCATAGATTTTCTTCGTAAAAAAAGATTTCCTACTATCTCAATAGATAAACCAATTGGCAACAGCGAAGATAACCACTTCTTTGAAATCGAAGATAAAACTTACATGCCTGATGATGCTGTTTTATCTACAGAAAAGTACGAAGCATTACGTGAAGCGATAGAAAACCTGCCTGAAAACTATCGTGAAATAATTAAACTTCGACACGAAAAAGAAATGGATTATAAAAATATTGCAGAGCTTTTAGATCTTCCATTGGGCACTGTAAAAGCTCACCTATTCAGAGCACGCAAATTGCTTTTAGAAGAGCTGAGAAAGAAAATTTATCTTTTTAAAGACTAAATCTTTCAATTCCATTGATAATTACTTTTTGGACGTTAGAATTGCCATAGATAATCTGGTTTAAGATACTATCAGTATCATTTAAATCATATACTTTGTGGAATACTAAATCCACTTGTTTTCCTTTTGCTATTTGACCAATTCTGTTATTATTCAAAATCTCTGCAGCTTCTAAAGTTGATGAGAAAAATATTCTTTGATGTGAAATAAGTTGATCTGATTTTTTTGTATAGTATAAGTCTCCGCTTGTTTCAAGTGCTTCTCTCATTTCATTAGCCATAGATAAACTATAACCGGCAGCAACATCAGTCCCAATTCCAATTTTCAAATTCATTTCGTCATATTTCGCAAAGTTCATTCTTCCGCTCATTAAATATCTATTTGAAGAAGCGCAATGGATGACGTTTGAACCTGTTTGCTTCAAAATTGATAATTCTGTATCAGATAGATAAATGCAGTGCGCTAAAAGCGTCTTTGAGCCTAAAATACCTGTTTCCAGATAAATATCTGTATAGGATTTATAATTTGGGTGCAAAGAGGCGATAAATTCCAATTCGCTCAAATTTTCAGAAAGATGAGTTTGAATATGCAAATCATATTCTTTAGCAAGTTTTGATACTTCTTTTAATAAATCCACAGAACATGAACCGGCATATCTAGGAGTGAGAATATATTTAACAGAGTGATTCTTTGAATTTTGTATATAGCTAATTAAATCCAAAGAATCTTCTATATTTTGATCAATAGAATGTTTGTAACTACCTTCTCCCAGATCCATCAAAGTATTGCCAATATATAAATTGACCCCTGATTTGAGACCTGCGTCTATTGCAGCTTTTGTTCCAGAATTATGTAAAGAACTAAAAGCAGTCAGTGTAGTAGTACCAAAAGAAATAGCCTTCATAAAAAATGCTTCAGAGAGCTTAAAAGCATAATTATAGTCAGAAAACTTTTGTTCCAATGGGAAAATATTATTATTCAACCAGGGGAGAAGCTCACCCTTCCCTTTACCAATTGCAGGATATTGCGGTATATGAGTATGCAAATCAATAAATCCCGGAGTAACTACTAAATCTGAGTAGTCAAGAACCTCAATATTAGGATACTGTTTGCTTATATCTGTAAAATCTCCGTAATCTAGTATTTGATCTTCTGAAGTCGCTATTCCTGCATGTTCTATAAATTCAATAGATTCTTTATCTACAGGATTTATCAAAGTTGCTTTTATAATTTGCATATTTGGCTTAGTTATTGATTGAATAATTGTACAAATGTTAAACATTTAAATCAAATATAATATGAATATACGTGAATTGCTAGGCAGAATTTCAAGACAACAAATTTTACAGACATTTTGGATGTCTGTTTTAGGAATTATCGTACTAACAATGTTGAGTTCTTTTATAGTAAGAAATGTTGTGAACTCACCTGATTCCGAAACATTGTCGGATGACTACGAAAAATATGCTTTAGAAAATATTGTGCAGCTTAATATTCTAAATGGCTGTGATGTTAATGGTTTAGCAGGCCAGACAAAAGAATATCTAAGATCTCAGGGATTTGATGTTGTGGAAATTGGTAATTCCAAAGAAAAAATGGATAAAACAGTTGTAATAAACAGAAGCATAGATGATAAAAATGCCCGCAAGATAGCTTATGCCTTAGGACTCGATGATGATGCAATTATAGAAGCTCAGGAACCTGAAGTATACTTGCATGCAACAGTGATTTTAGGCAGTGACTATCAAAACCTTAGCTTGTTTAAATAAATATTATTTTTAGCTTCAGCAATTAATTGTTATTTTGCTAAGTCAAATTATGTTGTTCTTAAGTAAAATAGCGGGAATACTTTGTCTAAAATAGGAAAACCAAGAAGCTCTAAAGGTTTGGCTACATTATGCGCCAGACTTGCAGAAGACAAAATTGCTAAAGATGTTATTTTGATGGAATTAACTGCTTTAGATTCCTCTCCGGCAGATTTTTTTGTACTCTGTTCGTGCGACTCTGATATTCAGGTTAGAGCAATAGCGGACAGCGTAATGCGCACATCTAAAACCATCGGCTTAGATAAACCTAAAGAAGAGGGTATGTCTAACGCAGAATGGGTAATCATTGACTTCTTTGATGTAATGATGCATATCTTACAGGCGAAGAAGCGCTCTTACTATGCCATTGAAAAATTATGGGCCGATGCAAAATTCTACAAATTGAATGAAAAAGGCGAACCTAGAGTTATTAAGTTCGGTGATATAAGTCATATTTTTAACAAAAGAGATTGGGAAGAAGAATAGATGTATCAGGAATATGCTCTACCGATTTTTCAGGCAGCCCTTGAAAAATTAGGTGTTGACTTTGATGGTGATATAATTTTTGAAGTACCGAAAAACAAAGACCACGGCGATCTTTCTACTAATATCGCTATGCAGCTTGCAAGGGCTTTAAAAAAAGCACCTCGCATGATTGCACAGGATATTTTAGATAATTTAAGCTATGATCAGGAAATTATAGTTGAAGTTTCAATTGCCGGTGCTGGTTTTATCAATATCAAGTTTTCTGAAAACTTCTTTTCTTTGCAGCTCGATAATATGCTTAAAAAAGGAGCTGCTTACGGTAAGCTTGAATTAGGTAAAGGCACTAAAGTAAATGTGGAATATGTTAGTGCTAACCCGACAGGTCTTTTGCACTTGGGACATGGCCGTAACGCATGTGTAGGTGATACAGTTGCTAATCTTTATGAATGGTGTGGCTACGAGGTGACAAGAGAGTATTACTTCAATAATGCCGGCAATCAGATGAATAATCTTGCTAAATCAATACATGCAAGATATATGCAGCTTAAAGATCCTGATTATCCTATGTTCGATGATGCTTATCACGGACCTTATGTGAAAACAATTGCTCAGGAATTCTTTGAAAAATACGGTGAAGGATATGAAGAGCCTACACCTGAAAATCTTAAACTATTCAAAGATTTAGGCGAAAAATGGTGTTTTGCAAGAATTAAAGCAACTCTTAACAGAATGCATATCATTCAGGATGTTTATTATAATGAACAATCCTTATACGATGAAGGCAAAATTGCTGAAATTATTGAATACTTCAAAGAAAATGATTTAGCTTACGAAAAAGGTGGTGCATTATGGATGAAGCTTTCAGAGCTAGGTCAGGACGATGATAGAGTTATAGTAAAATCAACAGGTGAGCCTACTTATAGATTGCCTGATATGGCTTATCACAGAGAAAAATTCAGACGCGGCTTTGACTTAATGATAGATGTTTTTGGTGCAGATCATATTGCTACTGTTCCTGATGTGCTTTCAGGTGTAAAAGCATTAGGTTACGATCCTGAAAAAGTAAACGTTCTTCTGCATCAATTTGTGACCTTAACTGAAAACGGTCAACAAGTTAAAATGTCAAAACGTACAGGCAAATCATATACACTGGATGATTTATTAGATGAAGTAGGAGAAGATGTAGTTAGATTCTTCCTGCTTATGAGAGGCATTCAAACTCATTTAGAATTTGACCTTTCATTAGCAAAAGAGCAAAGCGATAAAAACCCTGTTTATTATCTCCAATATGCTCACGCAAGAATATCTTCTATCTTTGATAAACTCAAAGAGACTGAAATTGCTGTGGAAGAAAAAGCTGATCTTAAACTCTTAACTCATCAAAACGAGATAAATCTAATCAAAACATTGATGAATTTTGAAAAGACAATTCAAAATGCTGCTAAGAAATTTGAGCCACATATCATGGCTGATTATCTTAGAAAATTAGCTGCGGACTTCCATTTGTTCTATCACGATTGTAGAATAATAGGTGTAGAACCGGAATTAACTCAAGCAAGAATTAAGCTGCTGGAAATTACAAAACATACCTTATATAATGGTTTAAAAATTCTCGGTGTTTCGGCTCCAGAAAGAATGTAAGTATTAAAAAAGGCTAAATATCAAATATTTAGCCTTTTATGAATATTCTACCGCAAGCTAAAACATGCAGCTCATCTTTTTTAATTCGTTAACTTATTTTTTCCACTTCATCCAAACAGTTTTACTAATATCAACTGCTTCTTCACCGGAATCCCATCTACCAACTTCTAAATTATCAAGCCAGTTTAGGAATTTATTTACATTTTCGCCTTTGAATATTGCACCGTGCTGAGGTGCCATGATGCTAGGGTTAATAGCTCTAACACGTCTTACATAGGTTTGAATAGCAGTTTTAGATGGCATCCAACGCATATGGAATTTATCCATATATTTAATGTGCTCTTCAAAATTATCCACAAATAACGGATAATCAGGTGGCAATAATGCAGCACCAATATCACCGGTAAACAAAATATCTGCTACCGGATCATATACCGAAAAGTTTCCTGAAGAGTGACAATAGTGAGCCGGTACAAAGTAAAGCGAATGCTTAGTATCGCCAATTGGAATTTCCATACCATAATCAGGGATTGTAGTAAATTCCAAAGTATTACCCATACCAAAATGAGATAAGAAACCAGTCCATATCCAAGGGCAATATACTTTAAGGTTTTTACATAAATCAGTCCACAATGCTAAAGATGAAGCAATATCAGGATCCTGATGGCTTGCAAAGATAGTTTTAATTTGATTGGGACCAATATATTTTGTCATTTCAGCAAGCACTTGAGGGAATATTTCAATTCCACCCGGATCAAGTAATACCGCTTGCCCTTCATTTACAATAATATATTCATTAGTATCGATAACCTCATTTTTTTTATCAGGGTCTCGACCAAGAACTATCCACTTGTGTTCACCTTTTTCAAAAAGAATTTCACTTTTCATAATAGATTCCGATATTTATGAATTTCTAAGATTTATCATAGTAGTTAGAGTATTGTCGCCTTTGACTATCATTTCCTGAATGCTGTATAAATTAGAATCCAGCGTTTCAATAATCTTTTTAATATTATTGACCAGACCTTCAAAACTTCTTTGATCGTCAGAAAGGTAAGAGGCTTCTATAAGAATATTGGAGCCCATATAATTAGCAATAACGCCATTTCTATTGATATTATCAATTTTGGTTCTGGCTTTCATAAAAGAAGTGTGTCCGTTAAATAGCATAACATTGATGCTTTTTAAAGTTTCAATATTGTTTTCAGCTAAATAGCGAAGAGTATCTAGTTGATGTCTTTCTAATCTTGCAAAAACTTCATGGCGGTGTATTCTTTCCAGCTCTCTTACACTAAGTAAATTAAAATCAGTTGAAGTATAGCTGGTTTTAAGAGGTTTTAATACCGCATCAATGTACTTTGACAAAGACATTGTATACTGCAAAAACTTCTTCACAAAAATAGAAGACATTGTGATTTCCTGCGCTAAATTACTGGATATATTTTCCAGTTCTTTTAATTCAGGTGCAATTTGTACCGGTAAATCAGATAAGAATCCTGACAATGTAATCAATGATTGTCCCTGATTAGTACCAATTTTTGCGGCTTGAACGATTCCGTTAATAGCAAGAAGTTTTAAATCTAAGCTGATATTTTTTAACGATCTGGAACCATTTAATACGTCAACTCCAATCGAAAATATCGTTGATATATTTTTACTGTAGGTTGAAAAGAGATCTGCCATAACTAATATTCTTTATTGTTGTTTTTTTGAATTTGATTAGTGAAGTTTTGATTCCGAACAAAACTGAGAGACCGTTTCATAGATGTTTTAACAAACGGAAGAATGTAAGCTTTATTATCTTTTTTTTCTTCATATTTATCTATGGTCGAAAAGACAATTGTAATTGGTATCCATAATGACATATTCACGATATTATTACTGACAATGAAGTTTATTAGGAATAATTGCAGCATTATATAAAACGAAAGCCCGAACAATCTGTCTTCGTCTTCAGATAATTTATGATTAAGTCTGTGTTTCATCATTTTGAGTGATTTATAAAAAATGGCTATAAACATAGCTAAAAATGATAGTCCTCCTATAATGCCTGTCTCTGAAAGTGCAGACAGTATTCCAAAGTCTGCAAATCCGATATGCGCCTCTTTGTCAAAATCAGTTAGACCCATTCCTATTCCTAATACAGGATGTCGATACCATATACCCAGACTCTGCTCCGCAGACTCGACACGTGTGCCGAAAGATTCACCGGACATACCTCCGCGCCGACCTTCTCGTTCATCTACGATTCCGCTGATTCTATTCCCAAACAGCTCTAAAACGCTAATATTTGAGTATGATTCAACTATAGAATCTGTCACAATAATCAAAACTGTTGATATAGCAAATATCGACAATACGGCTTTTAGCTTGATCCTTTTTTCAAAAATAAATAATGAAATGAGTACCATTGCCAAACCTAAAGCTCCTGTCAGAGAAAAAGTAAGAAACAAAGCCACTAAAGAACAAATGAAGATAAGCCCTATCATAAATTTTGACTTGAAAAAAGGCTTAGTCCTCTGCATAAAAGGAACAATGATAAAAGCTTGTATTAATACATTAAATGCTGCTAGTGCAGATGGTTCCGGGAGAATTGAAGTTGCTCTGTAAAAGTCTTTAAATTTTAAACTTAGCTGAGATACTTCATCAATACTTCCTAAATTTCCTCGCCCCATCATATTTACGTTGTTATATTCCAACCAGGCAAAAGGAAGATCAAAAGCTCTGGCTACAATCTGATATACACCAAACACATTTATAAAAATGGAAGCAATTAGCCAGGCTTTTATAACTTTAGTCCAAACTGAAGAATCTACTTTATAAGTAAATGAGACAACTGCAATAAACGCCAAAAACAGAAAGTGTATAGTTGTCTTCATGTATTGAGTCATCATGTCAGGATTATTAGAAAATAGAACTGCAATCCCCGACATTAAGCATGCTGCTATAAAAATAAAGTAAAATATGATCGGGTAGTTCATGCGAACTTTTAGCTTTTTGCCTTCCCAAAATATCTCTTTCAAAATGTAAGTGTAAATTGCGAGAAGAGCTATATCTATACTCGGAACGCCATATCCCATGAAAGAGAAGAGCTGCCACGAGTTTGTGAAGTAAGAAAAAAATGCAAGGATAAATAAAAATGTAAGCATAGTATCAATGTTTCATAGAAAAATAGTATTTTTGTCGCTATATATAATATCACTTTGGAACATTATGGTTCAGACTAAGATAAACAAAAAAAATGTATTCGTAGAACACAAATTGCAGGGACGTTCGAAACTTGCTTATAACTGGCTTAAAAAAGATAACCAGCGACTGTTAGACGCCGGTTGCAGTTATGGCTACATGACCTGCCATTATGCTAAAAAAGCTGAAGATACCTGGGGCATTGACATTAATGAAGAGCATATTGCTCAGGCAAATGAGATGTACCCGGAACATAATTTTAGAGTAGAATACCTGGAAAATCTTAGTTTTGAAGATAACTTCTTTGATAGCATTGTGTTTACTGATGTACTTGAGCATACTCAGGATAAAATAAAATCTCTGTCTGAGCTCTATAGAGTTCTGAAGCCGGGAGGGGAGATTATTATTTCTACTCCACACAAAAGTTTATTCGGATTTTTAGATCCATATAATTACGGGTTCTTCCTGCAGGAATATATGATGCCATTGTATAAGCTACTGTATAAATCTGTTAGACTTATAAAAGAAGGTAAAATTCCTCAAGAACTGAATTCTGCACATAAAGAAAGACACTTCCATTACAGTTTAGCAGATTTAAAAAATATGCTGGATAAATCTGATTTTGGTGGCAATTACGAGATTATACAAAAGAAACGTTCCGGCTTACTTTTAGAACCAATAGCATTAAATATGGATGTTTTTTCAAGAGTTCTGTTAAAAGGAAAGACACATCATATCTTCAATATACCATTCAAAGCTTTGGGACATGCAGATTATGCGATTTCGTATGGATGTTTAGCTTATAATATTGCAATAAAAGTAGTCAAAAAAGCATAAAAAAAGCCGACTTTAAGTCGGCTTTAAGTCGGCTTTAAACTTCTCTATAAATCTACTTCAAATCTTAAAACAATATCTGTTTTATATTTAAAGTAAGGGATATTGATAGTTTTATATTTATCAGCGATGTCTGTATCTTCTATATTAAGTTTGCCAAATACTGATTTAGTATAGAAAATTGGATTGTTTTTCAATTTTTCTAATACTTCTTTTCTAGTTTCAGTATTGATTTCGTTAATATGGAACGGGTTTCTATAATAATCTAAAACATTTACATTTTCAAATGTTGCTAATTCAAAAAATTCATCATTATCGAAAGTAATAAAGAATTTGACATAATCGAATATTAGAGATTTTTCGTCTTTATTGTATTTAGGATCGAAATTTTTAATAGTACCATATTTCTCATATGCCATTGAATCAATCCAAAAGTTAAAATGAAGAATTTCAGATTTTACGATTTTATCTTTGTTATCTCTATATTCTGCATAGTCATTTAAATCTGTTCTATCAACAGATGAATCAGGAACACTTTCGTTAATTCTTTCATCTTCAAAATTTACTGTGTACTGGAAGCTGAATGTTTCTAAGTTGTCCACAGCACCACAAGACCACATAAAAACAGTGGCGGCAATAACAAAAGTTAGTGCAATTATTTTTTTCATTTTTTTCTCCTATTTATTGTTTACCACTCACCAAACCAGAATGTCATTCCCATATTCCAGGTTGGCTGAGAAGCTAAAGCTAAATCAGTATTAAGTTCTAAAAATCCTAATCTATAACTAGCACCAAGTAAAAATCTTGCGCTATTGAAGCTTTCTACATCAAATCGTATAGGAATTAATGGATTTCGAAGCTCTTGGTAAGGAGAATCAACAATATCGGCAGCTGAGCCTGTACGTATCGCTTGAAACTCACCAGACATACCTTCTAATTGGAAAGCAGAGTACGCTGTTAAACCGAACTCAAACTCTTTACTAAAGTGTAAACCTACAGCCCATGATGAAATATCAATACCCGGATCTCTTTTCATGCTATGATAAGCTCCGTGCAAAGAAAGTCCCATAGTAGAGTCTTTGCCAAATAAATTCATGAAGTCATCTAGTCTTTGATTTACAATCAAACTAAAATATGACATTGTTTCTTCCTGGATAGGCACTGCAAAAAATCTTACTCTTAATTGAGTTTGAGTTGGGAAGCCAATTATAAACTGCGCAGCAGGCATATTTAGCATAGTGCCGATGTCATTGCCTTCAACAAAAGAGAGACTTTTGTTCATTGAGTCAGGATAAGAATAGTTTTGTGGAGTAGCAAACACTGTAGTGGATGCACCACCATATACAGTTGGCTGCTCGATTTTTCCGTAAACATGTTGAGTGCCGTCCGGAGTAGCAGTTTTCACGATAGTTTCGTCAGCAAAAGTGCTGGGAAGTTCTGCCTCGTAAGTGTCTTGCGAACCTGGGATGAAATTAAAACCACCACTAATGTTAAAAGCAAAAGACCATTTTTTTTCATACTTAGCATGTGTAAATAGGTTTGAGTTAAAACCTTGCTCTAGAGTTGTAAACAGTGGTTTAAAGTAACCTTGCATCTGTTGAGATGTCATAAGTGTAAAGTTTTTGCTAATCTCAATATTATCACTTTTACTTTCAGCAGCAACTGCATCTTTAGAAGGTAATAATATCATAGCAGCAAATAGAAGAAAAATTATTCTCTTCATGTAATCGTACCTTGTAAAATTTTATAATCAAACAAGGTACAAATATAAACAATATAATGAAGTATTCATAGAAAAAATTTAAATATATTGTATATATTTTTAATTTTTATAACCTTTAGGTACAAAATCCTGAACATAAATAGGTGTAAATTCAGAAGGATTAGTGAAATTGTTATTTCTAAATTGCTTGTTTGCATAATCCATAATATTTTCAATACTGAGAGAATTCAAATGCCCAATTGTCTTATAATTACTTTCAAAACATGAAAATTCACCAATAAGAAGTGAATCGGAAAAATCCCTTTGAGTAAAATCAGAGTATTCTTCCATTACTATGTCGCCAAGCGGATTCAAATCTTTGTCATATTCTCTATAATAGAGTAGATTTTTGTGAGATGGAACAGTAGCAATGATTTTCTTACATCCCAATAAATTCATATATTCTGACACAGTAGATGCAAATGCATCTAAAACTGGAACAGATATGAATTTAATACTTTCATCAAAACAAATAGCTTTGGCAAAAGCCAATCCTATTCTAAGGCCTGTAAAAGATCCGGGACCTGCTGAAACAGCAACAGCTTTAATGTCTTCAAAAGAAATTTTTAAGTCTTGCATGATTTCTTTTACTGTTTTAGCTAGCAATCTATCGTGCAGGTTTGGCATAAAATATTCTACTTTTGCAATTACTTCTTTTGTGTCAGTGATGCCAATTCCAAGTAAATTGCCACTTGTTTCTATTGATAAAATATATTCTTTTTTCATTGCTTTATTCCGTTTCAACAAATTCTAAATTACGCTTGATTTTCCAGAGAATTTCTATAGCAGTTTCTCTGTTTTCCATGTCAAATTCTAAGAATATTTTCTTGCTGGTTTGTTTAAGATTAGCTCCCGGCTGATCCTGAACAAATTCCATAATAACTGGGAATGCAAAGTTATAAAAATTCTCGTTTTCCTGCGGAGGAAATTCGCATATTATTCTTGTAGGTTTAAATATAATCCTTGCAAAACCTGTATATTGAGCTACAATTCTAACTTTTACAGCAAAAAGAAGTTCAAGTGCTTCTTGAGGTAATTTACCGTATTTATCTTCAAGTTCTTTCTTAAGATGCTCCAGCTCAGCATAGCTTCTGAGGGAATACATTTTTTTGTAGAGCTCAAATCTATCGGTATCTCTTCGTACATAAGTTTCAGGAAGTAGAGCATCAGAATTCAATTCAATTGCAATATCATCATTGAGGAATTCAGTTTTCAGATCTTCACCTTCATTTGCAAAGAAGTCTTTGAATTCCTGATCCTTGATTTCAGCAACTGCCTCATCAAGTATTTTATGAAATAATTCAAAACCCATATCAATGATAAATCCGCTCTGTTCAGCTCCTAGTAGATTACCCGCACCTCTGATTTCCATATCTTTCATTGCGAGTTTAAATCCACTACCCAGATCTGTAAATTCTTCAATAGCTTGCAAGCGTTGCAGTGCTTTTTGAGGAAGTTTTTTTATCTCAGGTATTATTAGGTAGCAATACGCCTGCTTGTTTGCTCTACCAACTCTGCCTCTAAGCTGATACAGCTCAGCCAGACCAAAGTTTTGTGCTTTGTTTATAAGCATTGTATTGGCATTAGGAATGTCAATACCTGATTCTATAATCTTTGTAGCAAGCAATACATCAAATTTTCCTGAGATAAATTTCTGCATTACCGATTCAAGTTCAGTAGTTTTCATCTGTCCGTGAGCCATTGCAAACTTAACATCAGGCATGATCATTTTTAAATCAACCATTAGTTTTTCAAGATCCTGGACTCTGTCATTAACAAAGAAAACCTGACCACCTCTATCCAGTTCTTTTCGAATTGCTTCTTTTATAGTCTCTTCTTCCCATTCAATAATTTGTGTATTCACAGGAATTCTGTTTCTTGGTGGAGTCTCGATTATACTTAAATCTCTTGCACCCATAAGAGAAAAGTTTAATGTTCTAGGGATAGGAGTTGCAGTTAGAGTTAATGTATCTATCGAAGCTTTTAGCTGTCTAAGTTTTTCCTTGGCAGAAACACCAAATCTGTGTTCCTCATCAATGATAATTAGACCAAGATTTTTAAATTTTAAATCTTTTGATAGTAGCCTGTGAGTACCAATGAGAATATCTATACCGCCCCTTTCAAGCTTTTCTAATATAGCAGTCTGATCTTTTTTTGTTCTAAATCTGGAAATAACATCAACATTTATTGGGTATCTGTTTAATCTATCTCTGAAAGACATATTATGCTGCTGTGCCAGAATAGTAGTTGGCACTAAGACTGCTACCTGCTTTCCGCTTTGTACGGCTTTAAAAGCAGCCCTGATTGCAATTTCTGTTTTACCAAAACCTACATCACCGCAGACCAGTCTATCCATAGGAGTAGAGCTTTCCATATCCTTTTTGAAGTCGTCAGTTGCAGTTGCCTGATCGGGAGTGTCCTCGTACATAAATGAAGCTTCAAATTCTTTCTGCCAGACATTATCTGCTTCATAAGCAAACCCTGGCTGCATTTTTCTTTCAGCATATAGTTTGATTAAATCTCTTGCTATATCTTTAAGCTTTTTCTTAGTTCTTTGTTTTTTTCGAATCCATTCTGTTCCTCCCAGCTTGGAAAGAATAGGCATGTGACCTTCACCGGCAGAATATTTCTGTATTTTGTTGATATAATTCAAATGAACATACAAAATATCATTTCCGGCAAACATAAGTTTTGCGCAGTCCTGTAAGGAATCTCCCAACTTAACTGTTTCAAATCCCTGAAACTTAGCAACACCTTTATCCTCATGAACAACAAAATCTCCGGGATTAAGTTGTTTAAGTTCTTTTAAAGTTATGCCTTTTTTATTGTTTTTCAGATTTGCTTTAGCTCTTATTCTGTCAAAAAGCTGATGCTCTGTGTAGCAGACAAGTCTAAAATCATCAGAAACAAAGCCATAAGCAGGAGTAGTGTCACTCCAGTGGATTTTTTCAAGAGTATTTTCCGCAGAATCTAAATTTGATTCATCATCAGCATCATTTTCTAAAAAGTTAGAGACTAGATCTTTCAATCTGTTGAGAGCGTTACTTCCGTCAGCAGAAAGGAACAAGTCATAACCCAATAAGGAATATTCTCTTAAGTTCTTACAAATTGCCTTCACAGAACTTGCAAATGCAGGCTGTGATTTTGTAGAAAAAGTATAGTCAGAATTTCCAAGATAGGAGAGAGTCAGTATATTTCTTCCACATAAAGTATCTTCAATATCTAATTCCAAAGAATTCTGATCATCCAATATGATCAGATTATCTGCAGATATATACTCCAAAATTGAACAGGTAGATTCCAGATTAGATTTGTGAAAGACATTAGCAATATAGCTTATTTCTTTATGCTCTCTGATACTTCTTTGAGAAAGTACATCAAACTCACGAATAGATTCTATATCATTGCCCCAGAATTCAATTCTAAGAGGGTTTTGCCATCCGATAGGGAATATATCCACAATACCGCCACGAATAGCAATGTCGCCTTCCTGCTCCACAAAATCTTTTCTGTTAAATCCATTAAGAATATTGGATTTAACATAGTCATCAAAATCTAAGTTCTGGTCTTTTTTAATAGTCTTTTTGTTGCCGGTAATTTCAGACTGAATTGGAATTTCCAGATCAAAAATAGATTCTTCAATAATAGCAATTGATTTATTATCTTCAGAAATTTTTCGGAGGCCGTCTACCAGCCAACCATAATGCGAATCAGCATCTTCAACTTCAAACTTTATATTCTTTTTAGGCTTTGATAAGAAAGCAATTTGTTCTTCGCCCATAGACAGTTTAAGATCGTTAAACCATCTTTCCGCAGAATCATAATCTTTAGTAACGATAAAAAACTGCTTCTCTGTCAATTGGCTAAGTGCATTGACAAAAAAAGCAGTTGAAGAATTCGCATTTAATTTTATATCTAAATTAAGACCATTGTCTAGCTTAGAACCAATTTCCTGAACGGACTTGAGGGATTTGATTTTTGCTATCAAATCTTGAAACATACCGGTACCTGTCAGCAATATTATTGGATAAATTCTTTGTAATGGTTTTCAAAATATTCTTCCTGATCCAGAGGTACTCTTAGAGATATCTTCGTACCGTCATCTGTATCATCTCTTTCAATGATTTCACAATATTTATAGAGCCAGGAAACTCTTTGAGAATCAGTGTAAGGGATTAGCAAATCAGTTGTTTTGCAATTTTCGTTATATTTTTCCTGCATTTTTTGCAATAGTGTCTGGATATTTAATCCTTTTGAAGCGGCTACAAAAATGCAATCCTGATATTCTTCTTCAATAAGTTTAAGCCCATCCATATCTTCCAATTTGTCAATTTTGTTACAAACAAGAAGTGCTGGAATATTTGTTATCTTCAGAGATGCTAAAGTTTTTTCAACAACGTCTATATGCTCTCTGAAAAATGGATTAGAAACATCTACCACGTGCAAAATGATATCAGCTTCTGAAGCCTCAGCTAATGTTGATCTAAATGATGCTACAAGGTGAGTTGGTAACTTTTTAATGAAACCAACTGTGTCAGAAAGTAATGCATCCTGTCCTGAAGGAAGATCAAAAATTCTAACAGTCGTATCTAAAGTAGCAAAAAGTTTATCTTCGACGTAAACATTTTCATTAGTAATGTTTTTCATCAAAGTAGATTTACCCGCATTAGTATATCCAACAAGTGCAAATCTAGGCATTGATTTTCTGCCTTTTCTTTGTTGCTCTTTTTGTGTAGAGATTAGATTCAACTTTTCTTTTAATGCCTGAATCCTGTCGCGGATTATACGCCTGTCAGTCTCAATCTGAGTTTCGCCGGGGCCTTTAGTTCCAATACCACCATACTGTTTGGAAAGGTGAGTCCACATTCTGGTTAGTCTTGGCATTAAGTATTGAAGTTGAGCTAATTCCACTTGCGTTTTAGCTTCGTTAGTCTGAGCTCTTTCTGCAAAAATAGCAAGGATAATACCGCTTCTATCCAAAACTTTGATTTGAAGCTCCGCTTCAAGATTTCTATTCTGAGCGGGCGTAAGATCATCATCAAATATGATCATATCAATTTCTTTTTCTGCAATTATTTCTTTGATTTCAGTAACCTTACCCTTACCAATAGCAGTGCTTTTACTTGGTTTGGCAAGTTCCTGGTAAATCATATCCAGAACCTCGGCACCTGCTGTTTCAGCCAGGAAAGCTAATTCTTCCAGATTTTCTCTGGTTTTATCTCTGTCTGCACCTTTTTTTACTACGGAAATGGCTATCGCCTTTTCCTTTTTATCGAGAGTATCGTACAAGTTATGTCCTTTCTTCTAAATACAGAAAAATGTTACGCAAATTATAAAATTTTTTGCTCAATATTCAATACATTTGTAAATCTATTGTCAAGCTATACGAAGTTTTATGAATCAAGTTACTATAATAAAATCAAATAGAAAGACTGTAAGTATACAAGTCGATTATAACAAAAATATTATTGTGCGCGCTCCTGAACAAATGTCGAAAGCACAAATTGATGCACATCTGGAAAAACACAGAGACTGGATCGCCAAAAAGACTTATGCAATAGAAAAAAGAGATATTCAAACTCATAAATACGAAGATGGTGAAATCTTTTATCTACTTGGCGAACAAAGAAGGCTGACATATCTAGAAAATATGGACTATGCTTTCCGGCATGAAGAAGGATTATTTAAAATATCTTTGGAGTTAAAGGATAATGCTAAAAATATACTTCTCCAATTCTATAAAGATAATGCAAAGTATGCTTTGATAAAAAGAGCATGGCAGGTAGCTGAAACAGTCAATCTAAAGCCAAAGGTCTTTAAGATCTCAAGTGCCGAAAAGCGTTGGGGATCCTGCAGCGGTAGAGGAAATATAAATCTAAGTTTTCACCTGATGCCTTTCCCTATGAAAATAATAGATTACGTTGTTGTTCATGAGCTAGCTCATTTGCATCACATGGATCATAGTAAGGCGTTTTGGACTTTAGTTGGGAAGATGATGCCGGATTATAAAGCCAGATTAAAATGGCTTGAAGATAATGCTCCTCGTTATAAAATATAAAAATATAATATTATTTTTATACGTGTTTTGATATAGAAATATCTAGCTCTGGGATAGCTTAATAGCTGAAATCTTTGTATTATCACAAAAAATAATGTATCTTGTTTATATATGTTTAAAAATTTTAAGAAGTTATATGAAAAAATATTGCTTTTTGCTTTGTATGATTGTGATTGCTATGAGTTCATTCTCACTAGCTCAAGAAGTTGAAAGAGATAGTGTTTTTGATCCGGTTTCCCAAATGAAAATTGCAGTAGATACAACGGACATTACTTATCATTTTATGCCCGGTGATACTTTAATTTACCGAGCAGAAGCTCATGATAGTATTGTCAGAGGATTTGAAAGTCCGCTTCTTAGAATTAGATTTGAAAAGTGGAGACTTACTTGTGACTCTGTAAGTAAAGACGGGCTATTCTACCTGACTCAGGAATTACTTGATTTTATTGGAAAAGAAAGTCAGGGAAAAATAGAAAATGTGACCAGAGAGCATTCTCCATGGGTAAACAGAAAGGCTCACATTGTGATAGATTCTACAGGAAACAGAGTTGCTTCATATCCGGATGATTCTACTAAAGCAGGGATGGCGCCGGGGAGTGTTTTTAATCCTCCATTAGTAGTTACTCTAAATAAAAAGAAGGCAAAAACTTATCAAAGCTGGAATCTTGTCAAGCAGTTAGTAGATTTGAATGAAAATGCTGTTCCAGCCCCATTGGTTCGACAGACTTTGTTATATAAAAATAAGCCTCTGAAAGATACACTTGGCTTTGATTGTTTTAGAGTTGAATTCATAAAAACAGGCCAGGGTAGCTTTGAGCTAGAAACAGATAAGATGTACATTGATGTCACATCTATTTTGACAGGTTTTAACGACTGTTTCTTTAGTATCGAGCATCATATTCCTGTTTTCATGACTGCAAAAATAGAGCAAAAAGTAAAAATAGTGAACGGTAAAGGCAATGATCCTGAACCTGGATGGCATTTCATAGATGTGGATTACATTTTAGAAAGCCTTACTCGAAATGGCAAAGAGTATATGGTTGATAGAAGTAAATAGAAAAACAAAGAAGGCTAATCAATTTGATTAGCCTTTGTTTTTACCTATTTGATGTTTTTAGCTATTCAGCCCAGTGAGGCATAGCTTTCATATAATGACCTGCTCTTTCAAATGCCTGCTCTTTTGTGATTTCAGTCTGCCATGACATAAACCATTCTGCAATTCCACCTTGAATTACTTCTTTGGCCGGCGTATTACCTGCTTCATCTTTGCAGAATTTGCAATAGTTTTCGTGAGTACCTTTCATTTCAGGCATTGCTAGTGGTGCACCACATGAGAAACAAAATTGTTGAGCTTCCATGTTAATCTTCCTAAGAGTATTGTTGAACATTAAATACAATACAAACTTAAGCTTTGATATATGACACCAGTTTGTCATACATCAAAATAGGTTGCAAAAAAGATACGATTTATTTTTTTTCTTCAACTTTAAAACGTAAAACTGTTTTAAGTTTATCTTCAGTTACTTTTCTTGGGTCGGAGAGGTAGATCTCTTTGTGCACTTTAGATAATCTGTTTAATCCATTGTTTTCAGCAAATTCTTCCATTATGGCAAAGCTTGCTGGTTCGTTGTCAAAGCTGCCAAAATGTAGCATTTGAATGCATTTACCCTCTTTTATAGTTTCAAATTTTACAGTATCTAATAATGGATTGGGTTTTTTGATTTTAGTCATTTCTAACATTTGTTCGAAATAATCCACGGTTACAAAATCGGGTTGTCTAATCATAAGCTGAAAAACTAAATCATCTTTATTGAAAGTATAAGATTCCTGTTTTTTTGCTTCTTCAGTTACATCCCAAACACCTTCCAGAGGATAAACTGTATAATCTTGATAAGATTCTGGCTTTTTAGCTTTTTTATAATTCATTTTAATAGCGTAAGAAACAGAGTATAAAGCAGCTATATATTCAGGGAATGTATCTGAATTAGGGTTTCCTTCTCCTGAGATAGTTAAATATTTTAACTCCTGAATATCGATTATTTCAGGTATAGATTTTGGCAGATAAATATGTTTTTCTGATTTGCGCCATTCGTGTTTCATAGTTGCCTCGCTATATTTGAATATTTAAAATATTAGATGATATAATATAAGAAGGGAAGTATGACAAGTTTATGTCATACATTATCTGAAGTGTAAATTGAATTTATATCTGAAATTCTTTTCTTTAGCTCATTTCTGATAGAAAGAGGCTCTATAATTTCAACCGCATTGCCATAGCTTAATATCATTCCAAAGAACCAATTGTCAATAGGTACTTTAAAATGTACATATACACCGTCTTTTTTGTACTCTTTTTCCCATTCTCTGAAGTAGTCATCTACCATATATCTAACGTCATTGTTGAATCTAAGAAGCACATGGGTAGAAATATCTGAAGTTTTAGTTTTATAATCCTTGTCTAATTCGGAGACGTCGAATTCTTTACGGCGGAAAATTTTATCGAGTAACTCCAGGTCTGACATTCTGGATATTCTAAAAACTCTAAATTCTTCACGAAGAGAACAATAGGAATAAAGATACCATGAATACCATTTGAACATTATCATGTGAGGCTCAACTTCTCTTGCAGTTTTTTCGCCTTTGAAATTAGTATAATTGAATTTGATTTGTTTCGAACACTCAATAGCATCATTTAGTAATGCCATTTTTGAATTATCAGCATCTTTTACTTTTAAAGAAGAAAAATCAAATCTGAGTTTTTCTTTTTTGTCAAGAATTTGTTGGGATTGATCTGAAAGTAGGCCTTTAAGTTTTATTATTGTCGCTTGAAGTCTTTCGTCTGTATAAGTATCTGAAATTGACTCTAAAGAAGTCATTATGTAGAATAGATCCTCATTATCAACAAGTCTGGCGTCAAGTTTATAAGTATCCATTATGCCAAAACCACCGTCTTTTCCCATTTCTGAAATGATTGGAATACCTGCTTCAGAGAGGTAATCCATATCTCTTAATATAGTTCTGACTGAAACATCAAAATGCTCAGCAAGTTCCCTGGAGGAAACCAGTTTCTTGCTGAGCAGATAAAAAACGATACCTATGAGTCTTTTTACTTTCATATTCTAAACAGTATAATCAACTGAAGCAGCATTTGTTTTAAATTTTGCTATGAATTCTACTACTTTTACATGTTCCGGATGCACTCTGTAAGAATTCAAATCATCCATATTGTCGAAAGCAGAGTAAAGTGAAATATCCCAGGCTCTTTCTCCTGTGACTTCATTGATTCCGATTTCTAATTCAACAATAAACGGTATTTTATTCTTTAAAGTTTCTAATTTTTGTTTGATTGCTTTTGCATTCTCTTCTTTGTTTTCTTCTTTAATATTGAAAAACACAATGTGTTTTACCATGATTTTACTTCTCCTCTTTTTGTACTTTTTCTTCGTATAACATATCTGATTTATCTCTATTAGCATCAAAATAATCAGTCATATTCACATCATCTTTAAAATCTGTGAAATACTGGAAGAATTCATCTCTTGAGATATTGAGATAAAACTTCATCTCATCATTTTCGATGTTAATATTTATCGTATTTATATCTTTATTATCTTTGAATAAGCTCAGTGGTATTTTTGAAAATGCCATTTTAGGTTTATCCGGATCGCGCCAGAAATCATTATATTCTAATTTACTGATTTTAGTATCAGGATGTAAAGTTTGGAATTCTCCGTAATTCTCGCAGAATAATACAATTGCATTTTCGCCAACAAGCTTTACGTCTTTTACAAAATTCATGTATTTCATTTGTTCTAGATTTTCAACTACTTTGTTTTCTCTGGCAATTTCTACAGATTTAGCACTGTCGATAGTTTGAGTTTGTGCAACTTCAGTTTCTTGATCCTGTATCGGTTCTTCTTTAGCTTTATCACATGCTGTGAAAGAAAAAGCTGCAAGACAAATAAGTAAAAAAAGTTTTTTCATATCGCACCTTAATTTATTTAGATAATATTATTTAATTTCTTCAGATTTAGAAGGCTTTGAAAAACGACTGTATACAAAGAACAATAATACAAATATTGCAGAAATCTTTCCTATAAAATCGCCATTTTTAGTATAAAAACTAATTTCTTCCAAAGCAGGTACTTGTACATTCATTCCAGCTTGAATATATTGTGGTATCTCAGCAATACTTTCACCTGTCGGCGAGATTAATCCACTGATTCCTGAGTTAGCACAACGAGCTATATATCTTCTGTTTTCTATAGCTCTTGCTCTTGCCATAACATAATGTTGATAAGGCCCTGGAGTATGATTATACCAGGCATCATTTGTAATAATAGTCAAAACATTAGCACCTGCGTTTACAAACTCAGTACAGAATTCTGGATAAATAGATTCAATGCAGATTATGGTACCAATTTTGAAATCATAACCATTTTTATGCATATTCAAAGTTCTCATTTCTTTACCTAGTCCCCACGAGGAAATACCAACCCCCCAGTTCATAAAATCGGTAGCAAAAGGAATATATTCTGCATAAGGTATTCTTTCTGCAAATGGAGTAAGTTTAGCTTTATTATAAATCTGAGGATTTTTCAACCCAAGTGGAGAAATAAGAACCGCAGCATTATATGCCTGGAAGGCTATTGTGTTATCCCACTTTGCTTTCGTAGCCATAGGAGGGGCTGAATCAGACACAAATAGTTCGTATCTAGCCATACCTGTTATCAGATGGAGATCATTAGTATCCAGCCATCTTTGCAGGAAAGAAAAATTGCTTCTGCTGTTAAAATCCATTGTAATGAATGGTATTGCTGTTTCAGACCATAAAGATAAATCAGATTCACCATTTACTTTTTTAAGAGAGTCTTGAATTCTCATATGCTGCATTACTTGCAATTCAGGAGCTGATTTCCATTTTTCCCAGGGATCTTTATTTGGCTGAATTAGGGATACATTGAGATTATTATTTGAGGTATATGAGTCAAATTTATCAATGGAATCAGAGCCGTACAAACATGGTAAAAGAAATAACATAACTAACGCAATAAGTGACGGGAATAAATATTTTAGAGTTATGTCTTTATCGATAATTCCTCTTTTTACGTTATATACGAGAAGAGCATTGATTGAAGCTATAGAAAAACTTGCCCCATAAATACCCCAGAAATCCAACTGCTGAATCCAGCTGCTGAAATTTATTTGGCTATAACCTATATTTAGCCACGGATAGCTAAGCTGTCCTATACCGTGCCCCCATTCAAAGAAAGTCCATATAAATGGGAAAGATAATAGAGATAATTCAAAATTGAAACGCTTTCTGAATGATTTATATATAATAACAGGAATCAGAAAGAAGGCTGAATTTGCTAGCCACACAGCAAAACCGGACACAAACAAGTACGGGTCAGTATTTTCCTGCCAGCTGCTTATCCACCAATTTGACATTCCGTGATAAATCAGAAAAGCTATATATGTTTGTAAAACATATTTACCGTTTTCATCCATAGATTCAAATCCAAGCAGTAACGGTAAGAATGCTATAAATGCAACAAAAGGTAAAGGCATTGGAGGGAAGCTTAGCCCCAGTAATAAGCCTGTTAGTATAAATGGCAAAAAGCCTTTTAATTTATGCATAGTCATCTTCCGTTTGCTGTTCAATTCCTGCAATTTAAGTATTAAAATTCAAATCATAAAGGCTTGACTCAAAATTAGTGAATATTTAAAAGAACCTTTAGTCAGTCTTAGCTGTATCAATAAAAGAAGAAAAATTCGTATCTTGTATCCTTTATTCTCACATAATTGGCAATATGAAAGTAAGCGTAATAATAATAACTCATAACAGACTGGAAGATTTAAAAAGGACTATACCTGCCTTTTTGTCTCAAACTTATGAGAATAAAGAAATTATATTGATTGATAATGCTTCAAATGATGGTACTCCGGACTGGATTAAAGAAGAATACCCACAAGTGAAATACATGTGGTTACCAGATAATTTTGATATTCGTGCTATAAATATCGGGATTGAACTTTCGGATGGAAATATAATTTGGCGCACAGATGATGATTCTTATCCTGAAGATCAAGATACTTTTAAAAAGATAGTTGATATTTTCAATCAAAACGAAGATATTCATGTCATCGCGACTGAAGATGTTGAGGTTCGTCAGGGATATAGAGTGTGGGAGTGGTATCCAATAAATGTAGATAAATCTAAAGTACCTGAAAAAGGATTCCCTTCAAATGTATTTCCGGGTACAGGAGCTGCAATTAGAAGAACTGTCTATGACAAAATTGGTGGATTTTGGGAGTTTGGTTTTGAAGAGTTAGATTTCTGCACAAGAGCAATTGTGGCAGGATTTAACGTAAGATACTTCCCTAATATAAGAACCTTGCACTGGGCATCACCCGGTGGAAGGCAGAGCGGTCCAAGATGGGTTAAAGTGTCAAAGCAGTTTGTACGATATCAGTGGCGTTATTTTCCTTTTATGATGGCTTTAAGCAGATCAATGCAGATATACTTCTTTCAGTTAACTGTTGCCGCTATGCAAAGAATTCCATTCTCCGCTTTTATGGAAGGAGCTTTTGGAATGATTGCTACTATGTTTGGGACATATAGAGATGAAAGGGCAGTTGTGCCAAAAGATAAAATAAAAGATATTACATTAGGCGTAACTATCGGGAAAAATCAAAGAACTTATTTTGCAGATGTAATAAAGAAAAAGCTTAACAAATGGTTCAAAAAAAGTTAGAAATACTCCAACTATCACCACAGTTCCCTTTTCCTATGACTGATGGAGGGAAAATCGGTATAGCAAATATATTTAAAGAATATGTTGCCTTAGGTCATAATGTTACATTCTGCGCGTATTCAGGTAAAGAAATTGAAAGAAGATATATTGAAGAAGCTAGTCAGTTTGGAGATATCAGAATAATAAAACATTCTACTGGGAATACCCCTGCAAGGATTTTGAGCTCATTATTCATTAAGGCATCGCTTTATACTTCAAAACACTATGATAAAGAATTACTTCCTCAGTTCGATAAAATAATATCAGAAAAGCACTTTGATGTTATTCATTGTGACCACTCCGCCATGATGCCGATTGCTTTATATTTAAAAAGAAAATATTCGATTCCTATAGCCCTCAGATTACATAATATTGAATGGACTATTTGGGATAGATATGCATCTGTGCTTCCTAATTGGCATCCTAAAAAGTGGTTTATCAATTCTCAAAGTAATAAGCTAAAACGAGACGAAATAAAATATTACTCGATAGCAGATGTTTGTTTTGCGATTACAGAGGAAGATAAAAAAAGAGCACAAGCAATGACAACTAAAGCAAATGTTTGCATTGCTACAGCAGGTGTTAATCTGAATGAGTGGAAACCCGATAAAGAAATAAATAAATCAGAACATACTCTAGTACTCGCTACAAACTACGACTGGGTACATAATGTGGATGGAGTAATCTGGTTCATAGAGAATGTCTTTCCTATTGTCAAAAAAGAATATCCTGCTGCGAAATTGCAATTAATTGGTAAAAATCCTCCTGAAAGGCTGAAAGAATATAATGGGAATGGGGTCGTAGTTCTCGGTTTCGTGCCAAGCGTAAAAGAATTTCTTAGCAGTGCAAATGTTTATATTGCTCCTCTTTTTGTTGGTGGAGGCATAAGGATAAAAATTCTTGAAGCTATGGCAATGCAATTACCTGTAGTCGCTACTCCAGTTTCTGCTGAAGGTATTAAAGCAACGGAAGAAGACGGTTTATATGTAAGCTGTGATGCAAATAAAAATGCTGAATATATATGTAATCTACTTGCTGATAAACATCTTGCTTTACAAAAAGGTCAATTAGCCAGAAAATTCATCGAAGAATATCATACCTGGAAAAAAAGTGTTTCCATAATGGCTGACGAAATACAGAAAATATTATAAAAAAACCGCAAATAAAGTTGACTCTATTTGCGGTTTAAAGATCAAACAAGAATTAGATTAGTCAGTTACTTTTTCATAATTTTTGATTTGAGAATCAGACCAGATAGTCATTGATTTAGATTTCATAATATCATAAATCATACCATTAGTACCATAAAGAAGAGATTTTGCATCATAACCTAAAACTCTTAGGTAAGCAGTTACAAAAGCACTTGTTTGACCAGTATAGCAATAAACTACAACAGGTTTGTCTGTAGGTAAAGTTTTAAGATCTGTGCTAAGTGTTAAGCTTGCATTAGGAGTGTATTGGATTGCTCCTTCTACGTGACCGGGATCTAAATAATGAGCTTCTGACCAATAGTTAACTATATAGTATTTACTTAAGTCAGTATATAAATCGCCATTACCAAGTCTAGCAGGAGTAAAACCAGCAGTTAATGCTTCTTCAACTCTAGCTCTCAAAATTTCAGCACCAGTTTTTTTACCGGTTGCTAAAGTCGGTAAGTCACCTTCTGCGCCTTTGTCTGTTACATCACTAGTGAACATGCTGGCTTTGTCATTTTTGATAGCTCCGTTCCAAGGGCCAGCGTTTTCAGAGTGCCAAGAAGACATACCAAATTTCATTGAAGTAACATTGTCATACCCCATCATTCTCATCAAAGAAGCACCATAAGCAGCTGTTTGACCAGAATAACAAATAATAACGATATTTTCGTAATCAGTTGCAGTAATTGATTCCATGTGAGTTAAAAGATCAGCGAAAGCAACATTATGAGAACCTTTTGCGTGACCAGCATTGAAATCTGCTTCACTTCTGATATCAATAAGATAAACTTTGTCATTGTTAGTTACGATTGCTGTGTTAACTGCTTCAGCAGTAGTAATTTTAGGGAAAGTTAAGTTCATACTTTCCAGATAAGTAGCTAAGACTTCAGATTCGTTAATTGTTACCGGATTTGTTGGCGAATCTTCATCATCATCACTACAAGATGTGAAAGACAAACCAAATGCTACGATAATTAGCATAAATAGGTAATTACTGCGTTTAAGCATTTCTTTAAACATAAGACCTCCTAAAAAACATAAAAAAGTAAAATATAAAAGTATGTTATTTTATTCCCCAAGAATCAGGAAGTTTACCATCAACTGCTACATGTTCAGTTGATTCAAGTTCCCATTCGTTATCAAAATCAGATTTAAATAAGTACAAATCTTTGTTTCTTAATGTATCAGCCTCTTTTATAATATGACAAGCATCATAACATGGTTTACCATCAACTGGTGTACACTGAGCAGTTCGCAATCTGATGTTATGAGGGCTTGTATAATTATAAATAGGATGAGCATTAAAGTTAGCTAAATCAGATTCTCCGTATTTTTCCCAGCTGTCAGGAGCCATGAGAGAACGTCTTACTAATACCATTTTACCAGGTTTTACATCCTGAATAGGATTTACACCAATTTTGTAATCCATATATGAAGGTACTCTCGCACCGTCACCATGAATATGGCAACTACCACAGTTATTATATGGCTGCGAGTGACAAACGTAGCAATTTAGATCATCATAATGCATAGAGTGGTAATTATTAGCTTTTTCTATGTCTGTATGACAATTAATACATTTTGGCAAGTTTGGATCATGGTATCTTGTTTCGTATTTGTTTCCGTCACCATGAACTTCTTCAGTACCGTGGCAACTTGTACAAGTAAATTTCGCTTTTTCTAAGTGAATATCAATCTGAGTTCCCGGCCCCGTACCAAGATATGCGTGGCCGCCTCTACTAGTGTGGCAGGTAACACATGTTTTAACCATGTCCGGTTCTTTTACGAAATTATGACCATCAATCAGTCCACCACCGCCTGCAGGAGGTCGGTTAATGTGACATTCACCGCAAGACCCGTGACAACGAGCACAGTTGAAATCATAACCGTGTTTAAGATCTTCAGGTAACTGATCAAATTCATGAGATCCGGCAAGACCGTATCTTGTAGTTACCTTACGTTTTTGCCCCCATCCGTTGACATGAATGCTAGTTAAAGCATTATGAGCTTTAGTCGGGTGACATTCAGCACATTTTTCTAATGCATCGTGCGAAGGAGCAGATATGAAGTCTCCAGAGTGAGCTTCGTTTTTATCATCTGTATCTTCCACACCATTGTGGCAATAAGTACAACCAAGCTTATAGTGCTTTGATTGTTTGAATTTTTGATAACCTTCACCGCCAAGATAAACTCGATCATATGGTTCAATAACAATAACATCACCACTACAACCGCCGGCAACTTCACCGGTATCTGGAGTGTGAACAGCTTTAAGAAGTTCATAGTCTGAGTGACACATCTCACATGAACTCAGCTCTTCTGTTGTGTCAATCTTTGCAGGTACTTCATCATCGTCATCACTGCACGCGATAATGACAGTAAATGCAAGACTTAACATGAAAAAATAAAATAGCCTTTTTTGCATGGCTTACTCCGATATATGTGACCCTAAGTATTTATTGCGGGTTATGACAATCTGAGCAATACTGATTTATTATATCTTTATCTAATCCACCTGGATGGATAAATTTGTTAGCGTCAAGGCTATCGGGAACAGGATTTCCATTTACCAGCCTTGTTGTGATTGTATGACATAAGTTACAATCGTTGCTTAGTACTTCTCCTGCTTTATTTACATGGTTGCCATCATGACATCTGAAGCAGCCTTTGCTATATAAATGGGATTCATGATTAGCATAAATCTTCCAATTAGCATTCATTTCAGGGAAGTAATTTTTAAGGAATATAGAATTCAGTTCTAATATTGCGAGGTCAAGTTCTTCTCTCTTCTCTACAAGAACATTTGGATAATTTTCCTGATAATACTCTATTACTGATTTTCTAATATCAGCTAATGAGTTCTTTCTGGATTTCAAAGCTTCCAAAGTTCTAACACCTATTTTCTTAATATGAGGCAATTGAGAGCTTATTTTATCATAAGCCATATAACCATTCATAGTCTGGTATGGATCATGATAAGAGTGAGAAGGTCTATTGTGACAATCGATACAGTCAAATTCTTTAAACTGAGCTGTAGTTGATATTTGTTTTCCTAATAAGCGATATACAATTTCTTCACCATCAGAGTTAGAAATCGCTTTCACTAGTGGAATAGCGTCGTCTTTGTTGTCAGGTTCTATGTACAAAATATCTTTACCAATACCCATATGATAATGGATACCTGAACTGATACCTAATTCTCTATTACCGCCACCGACTTTCATAGTTAATGTAATTTGGTAATGAGTATTTTCTTCATCTGATAAGAAATAATCACGTGTAAATGATTTTTGTTCGTAAAATTTATCTTCCAGTGACATTTTTTACAAGCCTCTGCAGAAGGCCTTAGGTAAGTTGTCGGAGCACCTAATGGTTTTTCGTAACTATCAGTTAAAGTCATATAAACTTGTGGCAGCCCGCTTAAACGATTCTGATCCCAGAAAGAACTCTTTTCAGTAAAATGGCAGTCTACACAAGCAATTTTAGAATGTGGAGAAGCTTTATAGGTTACGCTTACCGGCTCCATTACTTCATGACAAGCTTCCATACAGAAACTGTTAGATTCTGTATATTCATAAGCTTTTCTGCTTCCATAGATTGTAGTAATTACAAACGTAAAAGATAGTACAGAAATCAAGAAGAAGAACAACTGATGTTTTGCCCGGTTGAAATTCAAAACCGGTAGTGGTCTTCTTTCCTTACCTTTATTCCTATTCTCTTTGAGCCACCCTACGAGAATAATAGTAAAAACCAATTAATAATACAGAAGGTATAATTATGTAGGTAATTAGTCTAGTATAAGGGTTATTTGTTCCAACTGTAAATTCAAATATTAGAAGTAGAATAATAAAGACTAAACTAATCATAGTAATAAAAGCACCAACCAGTGAGATAGGGTTAAGTAACAAGCTTGGAAGCTCTTCTGTTTCATGATCAAGTTCTTCTTCATCATGTACCAGATGGTAGCCTGTAAACATTGATTTAAATAATTCAGTAGGTGTGTTACCTGTTGTTGCCAGATAAATATGTGCAAACATAAATATAGTTAGGAAAAATCCCATAACAGTATGTAGCATGGCCATAGGCCATACTCCACCCATGCCGAATATTTCATCAGGTGCTACTTCCGGAAACATTAAAAGCCAACCGGAAAATATTATTACCGGAAATCCAATAAATACAACAAAGAAATAAGCCATCTGTTGCATCGGATTAAACTTTTCTTTTTCGCTGGCATGATAGGGGTGAGGTTCACCCAAAAATATACCGAAAGTATAAAATCTGGCTTGTTTAATTGCTCTGGTTATAAAACTTCTCAGACTAGGCAGATAATGCTTTATATTGCCCGATGTTAGGTTTAATATAAAATAGAACAGATATATAAATGAGACTATTACACCAGCTGTATTATGTGCAATCATTGCTACTTCAAACGAAAATAGAAAATCACCGCTGCCTGCATAGTGCAAACTCATTCCGGATAAAATTAATACAACAAATAATAAAGCATTTAACCAATGCCAAATCCTTAGCCAAAGTGGATATAAAAATATCTTTTTCATTATTTTCTTCCTGAACGTTTGAAATACCAGCGTAAAAAGCTATGTAATAAGATAAAGATAGCAGTAATGCTTAGAAGCATAATAAAACCAGTATCTAAGATTAAATTTCTGGTTGTACCTACTACATAAGCGTCACTCAATATAGTACCATTTATAAATCCGAATTTTTCTCTGGATTTTTCTTTTTCGTGTTTATATAGTTTTGTCATCAAAATCGAATTTTTCGAGTGACATTCTTCACATTTCTGTACAGTTTTCTCAGGTGCTAAAATGTCGTGAGACATATGAGGCGGAGAAAATGAAGAGTGACAGTCAATACATCTCACAGTTTCCCAGTGGATGCTCATTTTTGGAAGCCATTCATGTGCTTCTTGCACAGTGCTGATATCATATTTACTCATCATAGTTTTATCAATATGACAAACAACACAATAAACCATCTGGTTTTCAACAAAAGTGGTTTTGTTAATGTGATTGGCACTGAATTCTGATTGAGATATTTCAGGAATTTTAGCAATATCATGCTCTCCATGACAAAAAGTACAAGAAGGAGAATCCGGATTGCCCTGAGCAACAGCTTTGCCGTGAATACTCATATCATATTCATGTGCGGTAGAAATATGGCATTTCCCGCAAACTTTGGATATGTTCTTTTTATTTACTGTAGAATTTGGAGAAGAAGCCTTTTGTAAATTATGTGTACCATGGCAGTCAATACAAGTTGCAGCATTTTGATTGCCACCCATTAACTGAGCGCCGTGAACACTCTTTTCATAATTTACAAGTGATTTTGATATTGAAGTTTGATTTTCACTTTTTATATGGCAAGATATACAAAGTTTTTCCTGATTCTGCTTTAGCTTTAAAGCGTTTTTCTCAGATCCTAAAGTCACAGGGTGTCTGTGGCAACTCAAACAAGAAGGAGTTTTATCCTCGCCTGCTTGTGCTTTATGTTCTGAAACGCTGTGTAATTTTGCAACATCTTCATGGCATTGGCTGCAATACTGCAACGAATTAGATTCGTGCATAGGAGAAGTTGCAAGTTTTGGAGATATAATATTATGAGTGCCGTGGCATGCCTTACAATTATTCAATTTTGCATAGTCTTTATGAGATTTATCCTTCATTGAAGCATGAAATACATGTGCATTCAAGTAATCTGTGTGGCAAGATTGGCACTGTATAGGTTTAATATTTTCTTTATGTGGAAATTCCTCTGCGTTAAAACCTTTATGGCAGTCAACACATTTCAAACCGGCATGTGGCGATTCTGAAAGAGTTTTTGCATTAACGTATAAAGATACAACCTTGTCGTTTTTTTCCATAGAGATATCTTTATCAGAATGGCACTCCATACACATCTCGTCGGATGATGCATTCAGATGAGTAAATAATGATAAGCAGAGCATGATTATCATATACCTGGAGAAAGTTTTCATTACAAGACCCACCGAATATAATTAAATATGAAGATAAGATATATAACTTGTAAAATATCTACAATTATATATTGTTAATAAAGTAAAAATAAATACACATAATAAATAAATTAGTCTTAGCTAAAATAGATAAATTGCTATATATCAATATATTGAAATATCAGACTTAAGATGTCTTGTATAGAGTGGTATAAATAAATAAATTGTAGAATAATATAGGAAGTAAGGATATTTAGTTGTGCCTAAAATTTATAGTAATAATAACACGTAAAAAATTTGATTTATATAAAATTTTCTCAACATTTCTTATTTATATTTCGTATATTAAAAAAGTATAGACAATAATACTGCCGATTATTTGCTCAGTGGTATAAAAATTGTTGTATAGATTTGAAAAATTTAATATAATTGATTAATTTGAATGTAGAAATATTAACCATACTTAACCTGAGGTGTTTATGAACTTTAAGCAAATTATGATTAGCTTCTTCTCTATTGCACTGGTTGTAGCGCTAGTAAGTACATTTTCTTCTACTTCTTTGACTAGTAAAGAAAATGCGAAATATATTGGTGCAAACAAATGTAAAATGTGCCATAAATCAGAAAAGAAAGGCGACCAGTATAATATTTGGGCTTCTGGAGTCCATGCAAAAGCATATGCAACTTTGGCAAATGATCATTCAAAAGAGATTGCTGCTAAAATGGGGATAGAAGACCCTCAGAAAGCTCCTGAATGTTTGAAATGCCACGTGACCGCTTATAGCGTAGATGCTTCTATGAAAGAAAAAACTTTGACTATGGAAGAAGGCGTTTCATGCGAATCTTGCCACGGCCCAGGTTCAGAATACAAAAATATGAAAGTTATGAAGGATATTTCTTTAGGCAAAATTGATGGTACAGATAAAGGTTACACTCCTGTAACAGAAGCTACTTGTAAAGCTTGCCACAATGAAGAATCGCCTACTTATAAAGAATTTAACTTTGAAGAAAGAGTTAAACAAATAGCTCATCCGATGCCGGATGCATACAAACAGGAAAAAGGATATAAGTAAGATATAGATTAATGTTAGTCTTACTGTTTTTCCATAAATTTTGGAGGTCATAGTGAAAAAACTAATCCAAATTTTCTCCATGATGATTGTGCTGGTCATCGCTGGGGGAATGTTCTCAGCTTGCGAAGGTCCAGAGGGACCAGAAGGCCCTGAAGGCCCTGCAGGTAAAGACGGAGCAAATGCTCTTGCTTCTTGTGACAACTGTCATGACGTAGGAACAGAATTGAAAGCGAAAATGCTTCAGTATGCTAGTTCTACTCATGCTTTAGGCGGTAACTTCGAAAGAAGTACTGCTGATTGTGCTCCTTGTCACACTCATGAAGGTTTTATGAATGTATTAGCTTCGGGTGAAACCGCTGATGTTTCTAATCCAACTCCTCCGGGTTGTCGTACTTGTCATAATATTCATACTACTTATACTGTAGATGATTATGCGTTGACAGTTACTGCACCTGTTGAGTTGATGTTTGGTGGTAAAACTTATGACAAAGGCAAAAGTAACCTTTGCGCTAATTGCCACCAGTCTAGACCTTTGGATATGCCAGGTGTAGCAGATGCAACTTATAATATCACTAGTTCAAGATTTGGTCCTCACCACGGTCCTCAGGCTAACTTGATGGTTGCTGCAGGTCTGGTTGAATTTGAAGGTTCAGCAAGTTATGCTAATAACAACATTCACGGTAGTATTGAAGATGGATGCGTAGGTTGCCATATGGCTGAACCTTATGGCGTTCAAGCTGGTGGTCATAACATGGCGATGGCTTATGATTATCATGGTCATAGTGTTCCTTTGACTGCTGGTTGTACTGACTGTCATGGTACTGATGAAGATGCAATCGTTACAAAAGTAGAAGAATATGTAGCAGAAATAGATGTTCTAATGGCTCAATTAAAAGAAAAATTAGAAGCAGCTGGTGTGATGAATGATGGAGCTACTGTTACTGGTGAAACTACTGGTAAATTAGCAGCAGCACTCCTTAACTACAGAACTATCGAAGAAGATAGATCTAACGGTATTCACAATCCGAAATATACTAAAGCTATATTACAAAATACAATAGCAGCTTTATAATTCAATAATTGATCTGTCCTATATAGAAACCTAATCAAGGAGCACGATTTTGTATAGGACAGACTCAATTTTATTCATTTCAGGAGCAAGCAATAATGAGGAAATTTACTTTATTAATATGCTTTTTAACAGTAGCAACATTTGCTCATGCTGATTTTAACTACAAAGCTCGCATCACATCCGGTTTTTTTTCCGGATCTCAATTTTATAATAGAGAAAATTTGGAAGATAGACTAATCAATCCCAACGAAGATGCATATCGTTGGTATAACAGAGTATCTGTAAATAGTAATTATGATAATTTCTCTGTAAAATTCAATGCTATCCGCAGTGACTACATGAAGTTTGATGGTGTAGCTCCATATTTTCCAAATAAAGAAATTAACCGCACTAAAATGTACCAGGCTTTTGCTCAATATAAGTTTGATGCAGGTAATGTCAAATTGGGTAGAGTTATGCCATTTTCAAGATGGTTTTTTAGTTCTGTAGATGGCGGTATGATTGACTACCAATTCAGTCCTAAAATTTCTATCAATGCATTCGCAGGTAGTGATGTTGATTACGGATTATTTGTAGATGATAATAACAGGAAAGCAGTAGGATATACTGAAATTGCTTATAGAGATACTGACTTTGGCGGCAAAGTGAAATATTTATACGCCAATGAAGAATCGAAAGTTGGTACTGATTTATATTACAGATTCAGTAACGTTCGAACTGCTGCAAATATCGGCTATGATGCGACAAATTCAAGACTTTTTGATGCTGGATTGGGTGTATTTGCTTACATAACACCAAAATTTAATGTATCTGCTAATTACTTAAGAACTATTCCTATTAGCTGGAGCTATAAATATTACTCAGAATATATTGATAGAGTTCAATTAGGTATCAGCTATGATTTGGGAAACAAATTTACTGTTTCTCTTAAGCAAATGATGGGATTAGCTGATGGGAATACGAATAATCTGACTTATTTGTATTTGACTCATAAATATTTTTATGTTGGTGTAAACTATCTTTCAGGTGATTTAGAAGCAGAAAGACTTGCTCTGACAGTTGGTGGTCAATATTATCCGACTGAAGATATTAAACTTCAAGCGGGCATAGCTTCTGTAGATCATATGTTTGATAATATTTATTATGAAGATGAACAAACTTATTCTTCGTATTTCAAAGTTAGATACAAAGCATTAGATTATTTAAACATTGCCGCCTATGCAAATTACTATCACCAAAACACAATGTTTGACAGTAAATGGCGCGGTGGCTTGACTGCTCAGCTTATACTATCAGGAGGTGACAAATGAAAATATATCAAATAATATTAAGTAGTGTTGCTATCCTTTCTGTAGTACTTCTTGGAATTTATAATTCCGATATTAATGCTGATGACAGTGTACAAAATTGGGAATCAGATCTAATTTTTTCTCATTCCAAACACGTGATTGAAAACGAATTAGGATGTGAGTCTTGCCACATGGGAGTTGAAGATTCTGAAACAGGTTCAGATGACTTACTTCCAAGTGAAGAAACTTGTTTGAATTGTCATGAAAAGACAGAAGAAACATGTGGTATGTGTCACATGAATCCTGAAAAACCAATTGTGATGCCTAGAGTGGCTAATTATTCTGAAAAATTTAGTCACAAAAAGCATATTGATGGAGGAGCTACTTGCAATTCTTGCCATAATGATATTGCCAAGAAAGAAAAAGTTGCCAGACCTAAATTGCCGGATATGAACAAATGTATGACATGTCACGAAACACCTGAAGACACTAAAGAGTGTTACGTTTGTCATGATCAGAATTATTATCTTACTCCAAAAAGCCATACTCAAATGTGGTTAGACAATCACTCAAATTTTGTTGAGGCAGAAGGAAATAATTGCCAAACTTGCCATCAGGAACAATATTGCATTGATTGTCATACCGGAGAAAATTTGTTTAATAATTCGCATCCGCCACATTTTATAGCTACCCACTCTATGAGCTATTTAATGCGCGAATCAAATTGCCAATCATGCCACGATGGTTTAGAATCATGCCGTGAATGCCATATGGAGATAAATTATATAACTCCACCGGATCATATGCCATCAACTTGGATTGGTGAGCACATGTTCTCAGGCAAGGTAAATGCAGACAGATGTGTCGTCTGTCACGAACGGGATGAACCACGTTGTATGGATTGTCATGAAAAATAAAGAAAATATAGATAGGCAACTTAAGAGTTGCCTATTTTTTTATCTCAACTTTAATTATTATATTTATAAATATCAAATCTCAAAAAATATTATTAAAATATTCTTAGCTATTTCACGTCGATTTTAACACACTTGTTTTTTAATAAATAGAGGATTTCTATGTTTATTCAAGAGATTTACTCTCAAGATGACTTTAAAGATGACCTGCAGCGCGATGATTTTATCCAATTCTTATTTACTCACTTAGATCAATTTGGCGATCCCAAAGAAGACATTTCTAAATGTCTTGACTATGCTTTTGGCATAAACGGCGGTCAAGGTGGTTTTGCTTTGGCAGCTATCGAAGATGGCAAAATGGTAGGTGGCCTGATTATGAATAAAACCGGAATGTCCGGTTATATTCCGGCAAATATTTTAGTTTACGTAGCAGTAGATGCCTTGCAAAGGGGCAAAGGCATTGGTGGTAAATTATGCAAAAAATGTATTGATTTATCAGAAGGCGATGTCAAATTGCACGTAGAATACGACAACCCTGCTAAAAAATTATATGAAAGATTAGGCTTTGTAAATAAATATGCCGAAATGAGATTCAAAAAAACAGCAGAGGATAAATAAAATGGCTGAGTTAGTGATAAAGCCTTCAAAAATCATTTCTAACATAAATAAAATTTCTGAAATATTGGAAAAAGCTGAAATTGAATGGTCTTTGATTACCAAAATCTTATCCGGTAATGAAGCAGTGCTAAGAGCTTTGATTGAATCAGATGCTATAAAAAGATTACATTCTGTAGGTGATTCCAGACTTTCAGGGATTAAAGAAATTAAAAAGATAAATCCGGACATACGCACTATTTACATCAAACCTCCGGCACCAAATATAGCTGATCAGATAGTCGAATATTGTGATGTTTCTCTAAATTCATCACTTCATACTATTAGAGAGCTAAATAAGGCAGCTAAAAATGTTGGAAAAATTCATCAAGTTGTTATAATGCTTGAACTTGGTGAGTTAAGAGAAGGCATTCTTAGAGAAAATGTTGAAGGATTTTACAAAGAAGCTTTTGAACTTAGCAATATCGAAGTAATTGGAATTGGGACTAATCTTGGGTGCCTTTACGGTATTGAACCTACGTATGATAAATTAGTCCAGCTTTCCTTATATAAACAAGTTCTGGAATCGAAGTTTGGTAAAAAACTTTCATTGGTTTCCGGTGGAAGTTCCATTACGTTACCATTAGTGACAAGAAAAAAAATTCCACCTTTGGTAAATCACTTTAGAATTGGTGAAGCTGCATTTATGGGCTTGACTCCACTAACAGGTAAAAAATTTGCGAACCTTTCAACTGATGTCTTCTCTTATGAAGCTAATATACTTGAAATGGAAGAAAAAAATTATGTACCTGATGGTAAATTAAGTGATGCAAATGTAGGACATTCTTCTGAATTCGATCAATATGAATTAAGTGATAAAACTTATAAAGCAATTCTTGATTTCGGAATATTAGATGTGGATGTGGAAGAGATATTTCCGAAAGATAAAAATGTAAAGTTTATTGGAACTACTTCAGATCTTACAGTGTATGATATAGGTGCAAACTTAAATAGAAGTAGCCGATTAAAATACAGAGTTGGTAATAAGATTACTTTTTCACTTTCCTATATGGGAGCAGCAAGACTAATGAATTCCAAATTTGTCGATAAGAAAATTATAAAATAGATAGAAAGAGAGGCGCTTTATAGCGCCTCGTCTTGAATTTATTAAGAATTGTGGAAAATTACTCAAATAATGTGATACGTGTTCCAGCGTAGATTTTAGCACCATTGATAGGGCCCCAAACGATAGAACTGTCAAAACCGGCTGCAAAAGGAGTTTCAGCTCCAAGAATTGGATTTGACTGAGTGTATCCCGTCAAATTTTCTCCACCTAGATAAACTTCAAAAGCTTCAAAAGATTTAGATACTTGAGCATTTATCGTTAAATAGTCAGGTGAATAGGCATTTTCATTGACAGATTTAGGTAATCTACTTCTGCCATTGTATGAGAACGTCATATCAAAATCAAATCCATTTTCGCCTGTTGTATAAGCTAAGTTAACAAATGCCTTATGGCGTTTCGACAGAGGTTTTTCAATATATTCATTATCAAGTTTGTATTTCACATCATTTATTCTATATGCTAGAATTACATTAAAATCTTCAAAAACTTCCATTGTCAAATCTACTTGGAAACTATTGGAATAAGCATTGTCTTCTAAATTTGTTACAAATGCTTTTCCTGGATCTCGATCAAGATCAACAACTATTTGATTTTGGAATCTTGTATAATAATATTCCGCATTTAAAGTGAAGTAATAATCGAATAACTCTAGTTCACCAGTGTAGTGAAGTCCAAAGTTAATTGCTTCCTCAGCTCTATTATTATCTTCAATTACAAATTCTCTACTGCTTGCAAGCAGTGCAGGATATTCAGAAAATACATGTGAAAGTCTGTATCCTTTCCCCAAAGATGCTCGAAGAGAAGAATAATCATCTAAATTATATTTTAAGTGGACTCTTGGGGAAATAAAAGTTCTATCTTCAAGATCACTTTTTACAAAATCTGCCCTTAAGCCTGCTATCACTTGTAAATCAGGAAAGATTTGCGAAGTATATTCAGCAAATAACCCTGGTATAAGATCCTGTGATTTAGAATTTATAGTAGACATAACTTCATCATAATTATCTGCAATAAAGTTTATTCCAAGTTGTAATTTATCAGGCAGATGTTCCTCTGTTTGTGCGCTTAGATGAGCATCAAAGAATATACTAGCATTATACGTATTCTGTTTTGCATTATAAATTCTGTTTCCAAAAAATGATTCCTGATTATGATAGGTGAAATTTTGTATCATAGCCATACTCATATAAGCTTCTGAATCAAAAACATATCCTGCCTTATGAAATAAGTCTACTTTTTCTGTCTTTATATCTATACCATATAGATTATTCTCATCATTACTATGGAATCCAATCTGACCTGCTTTCCTGTCGTCATAAAGAGCTTGAATACCAAACTGAGTAGCAAAGCCATTTCCCATATATTTCCACCTATTAAGCACGTTAAACTGTTTAGTAAGTGGCATATCCAAAAAGGAATCAGAATTGTGATCTTTTTCAGTATTAGAGTAATTTCCGTGTAAGAAAAGAGCAGTGCTCCAATTATCAGATAATTTAGATGCACTAATTATATTGCCTTCCATCATGCCAAAATTATTATGATAATAATTTGCATAAACAGGAGGGGAGTTATCAGGTTTTTTATATTCCACATTAATTTGACCTGTGATTGATTCAAAGCCTGTTGCTACTGTAGAAGCACCTTTTGAAATTTGAATACTTTCCATCCAAGATCCGGGAATATAGTTTAATCCAAAAGTACTTGCGAGCCCTCTAACTGAAGGTACTTTTTCTATCATTATCTGAGTATATTTTCCAGCAAGTCCTAATAATTCAATCTGCCTTGCCCCGGTGACTGCATCTGTCTGATGTACATCTACCGACGCATTAGTTTCAAAACTTTCAGCCAAGTTACAGCATGCTGCTTTTCTAAGCCCTTGACTGGTTACAACTTCTTGATGAGCTATAGATGACTTATTTATTTGATTAGCATTTTGTCTTGCAGTAACAACCACTTCCTTCGAACTTGCATTAGGTTGCAGCACTATGTCTATGTTTTTTAGACTTGCAGGAATATAAATTTCTTGTTTTTCATAGCCGGTATAGCTTACAATAAGTGTATCACTTGATTTAGATCTTTTAAGTGAAAACTTCCCTTCGATATCAGATCTAGTACCTAGCTTGGTGTTTTTCCAATAAATATTGGCACTACTTAAAGTATTTACTTCATTCAATGTGTTATGACCAGATACAGTACCTTCAATAGTTTGTGCAACTGTAGCTATTGTACTAACGAATAAGATTAAGACAATAATTCGGAACATTTTTTATCTCCAAAAATAAATGATTAATAAAACTAATTGTTATATTAGACAATTAGCAGTAATAATCATCATCTTCTTGAGAGATATTAAGCACCTTAAGAAAAGATAAAATATCTGAAGAAATTGGAGGCGGAAGATTTGATGTAAAATCTTTAATTTGCAATTTTTGTGATTTTAACTCATTTGATAAAAGAGTATTATTAATATAAGTGTATGAAACATTTACATTTATTGTGGCAATGTTAATGATTGGTTGTAAGTCTAATGCGTTATATATAGAAATAGTTTTAGTTTCACAGCATTTATTTTCAAAATCTTGCTCATCAGATTTTTCAGTATTGCAGCAACTTTCAATCTTTGATTTGTTTAATATGCAGTTTGTACCACAGCAATCTGAGGAACAAATATGTTTTTCAAGTGTAATTTCAAATTTATTACTTGAGTTGCAGGTGTTAGTATAAGCAAAAATATGAAGGTTAGTCACAAGTTGTGCGACCACCATCAAAACCGATACAAATATGTAAGCATATTTTTTCATATAACAATATACGAATATATACTCAAAATGTTTAAAACATAAAACTTAATAAGTACTCATCTCTTCCAAAGGCTTGAAAAAGATTAATTTTTAAATTAATCTGTTTTTGGCTATTTGCATTTGAAAATATTCGATCAATTTAATTTGGGTAATATGACTTTACAAGGTAGAGTAGGAACGCTTCTTACAATATGTTTTAGCTCTTTTATATTTCCATTTATGGTCTCAGCATTAGCTGTTGCACTGCCGGAAATAGGGAAAGAATATGGAATCAGTCCCGGAGATTTAGGTTTAGTAGAAACCAGTTATTTAATTGGTTCCTTTCTGATGTTAATTCCCATCGGGAAAGTTGCTGATAAAGTAGGTTTGGGCAGAGTATTTATTTTTGGTGTAGGTACAAATACTTTGTTTATGATAGCAGTTGGTTTAGCTCCAAGTTATGAGATACTTTTGGTGTGCCGCTTTTTTCAGGGTGTGAGTATGTCGTTACCAATAGCAACAGGAAATGCAATACTGACAAATGTATTCCCGAGTTCTGAAAGAGGCAAAGTATTGGGATTTAATATAGGAGCAGTATATATAGGACTGGCACTTGGACCATATTTTGGTGGATTGATAGTCGAAATTTTGACATGGCACTATATTTTATTTATATTAAGTGCATTCAGCATTATAGCTTTTATTTTTGCATTTAAAACACTTGATTTTGCCAAACAAGGTAATGTATTTGAGCTTGATTTGAAAAGAGCATTTATTTTTTCAGGTTCAATTTTTATGGCTTGGCTAGGTATGACTTTATATAAAATAGAGTCTTACTATTTAGTTCTTAGCATCATAGGAGTAATAATACTAATTTATATTACTATACATCAATATAAAGCTAAAAATGCTGTAATTGATGTAAGGTTGTTGTTAAAGAATAAAGCTTTCAGGGATGGCAATATAGTTAATTACATAAATTATGCATCTTCTATAGCAGTAACATACTTATTTAGCTTATATCTGCAATACGTCAGAGGAATGTCTGCGCATGATGCAGGATTGATATTAATTGCTCAACCAATCATGCAGGCTGTATTTACTCCAATCACAGGGAGGTTATCTGATAAGATTAGTCCATCTATTCTAGTGTTTCTAGGGATGACCTCATCTATGGTAGGAATTATGATTTCAGTAACTTTGACAGATAAGTCAAATATTATATGGATTTATTCATTACTAGTGTTCTTTGGTATTGGCTATGCTCTATTTTCTTCAGCAAATACTAATCAGATGATGTCAAGTGTAGAAAGAAGTGAAACTGGAGTAGCATCAAGCATAATGAGTGCTTTAAGAACTCTTGGGATGCTTACAAGCATTTCTATAGCCTCTACTGCATTTAACTATTTTGTTGGATCACAAGAGATGACTTCAGCTTTGACAGGAAATTTCTTAAAGGGGATGCAAGTATCTTTTATAATATTTTTGGTTATGAATTTAACTGGAGTAATAATATCTTACAAGCTTTTCAGAGCAGATAGAATCAGACTCAATAGGTAGGTTATTCCTTAATATATACGAAAAACGCTCTGCAAATTGCAGAGCGTTTCCACGAAAAAAAGTCAGTTATTTACGCTTTTTATGACGATTTTTACGAAGTCTTTTTTTCCTTTTGTGTGTCGCCATTTTATGACGTTTTCTTTTTTTACCGCAAGGCATAACTTCTTCCTTCTTTAAATCAACTTATTATATCAATAAATAATTTTTTTTGCCAACTGATTAGGCTATTAATATAAAAAAAATTTTTGAGAAAAAAAAATATGTTTAATATTTAGTCTAAAGACTCGCCATTAGTACTTTTTTTCTGCATTTCGCTATCAACTCTTTTGGCGAAATCAGGAGATGGCTTAAATATAGGAACATATCTTTTTTCCAGTTGAACTTCTTCTCCGGTTTTTGGGTTACGAGCTTTACGAGGCTTACGACTTTTATATTGAAAAACTCCAAATCCGCGAAGTTCGATTCTTTGACCTTGGGCAATCGAAGCTTTTATGCTTTCAAAAACGCCCTCTACAACTTCTTTTGTATCTCTCTTCGTCAACCCCGTTGCCTTGGCGATTTCGTCAACAATGTCTGCTTTTGTCATAATTTTCCCAGCAATATTTATTGAAACACTAATCTTATTACTATTCTTATTTGCAAATGCATAAAGGAAAACAAATTTACGAAAAGTGCCTTCTAAAAAAAAATAATTTCGTGGATTGAACAAGTTTTAATTCCAAACGTATAGTTTATTTGAAATTTAGTGTTAAATAAGGTAATTTAGTACTTTGCTAAAAAGACAATTTCCTTGGGAGTAAAATATGGATTGGAAATCACAGTTAGATGCTAATGAAAGCAGTATCCATAAGGATATTGTTGAAAAGGGAAAAACACCGAAACATATTGCTATTATTATGGATGGCAATGGCAGGTGGGCGCAGGAAAGAAGCCAAGCCCGTATAAATGGTCACAAAGAAGGTATAGAATCAGTTAGAGATATTGTAAAAGTTTCTTCGCAATTGGGAATAGAATACTTAACTTTGTATGCTTTCTCAATTGAAAACTGGAAAAGACCTATTACAGAAGTAGGTGGTCTAATGAAATTGCTTGAACATTATCTTAAAGCTGAGCTTGAAGAACTTCATGAAAATAATGTCAGGTTGAAATCTATTGGAAAAATGAGCTCTTTACCAAAAGTGGTACAAAAGCTGCTAAGGAATGCTCAAGAAAAAACAAAGGATAACACCGGACTTACTTTAACTTTAGCTCTTAGCTACAGTGGCAGATGGGATATAGTTCGTGCAGTACAGATGATTGCTTTAGATGTAAGAAGTGGAAAGGTTTCTCCTGAAGATATTTCTGAAGAATCATTTACTTCTTATTTACAGACTGATGGGCTGCCTGATCCTGATTTACTTATCCGCACAAGCGGCGAGATGAGACTAAGTAATTTTTTACTATGGGAAATGGCTTACGGAGAAATATATATCGTTGATAAATTCTGGCCTGAATTTAGAAGACATGATTTATTCGAAGCGCTGTATAATTACCAAAACAGAGAAAGAAGATTTGGAAAAACTTCTTCTCAGTTACAAAATGACAAAGAGGAAACAGAATCATATATCAAACGGGTTGTTAATGTATTCAAGAAATCATAATTTTTGGCTTTTGATTCTACTGATCTTATTCAGTTCAGTATCACTAAATGCTCAAATGGGTATGGGTATGAATAGCCCTACCAGGGAGACTTATACAATTGCAGGTGTTTCAGTTGAAGGTAATGAATTTGCCGATCCTGCTACCATTATTACACTATCCGGCTTGCGGGTCGGTAGTAAAATTAATCCTTATGCTGATAATACTATTCAGAAAGCTATTAAGCAACTTTGGAATAGAAATCAATTTTCTGAAGTTGAGATTAGCATTGATAAATTAGCTCCGATAGGTATCTTCCTCAAAATTACTGTAAAAGAGTTCCCGAGACTAAATGAAATAGTAGTAGAAGGTAATGAAGAGATTGAAATTGATGACGTTAAGGAAGCCACTGAAAAAATGCGTGGTGACATCATTTCCGGCTATGACTTATATAAAGTCGAAAAATCTGTAAAAGCTCTTTACAACGAAGAAGGATTAACTTTTGCCAAAGTAGAGGCAGAACTTGAATCCACTTCCAGAGAGGCTTATTCAGATATGGTGCTGAAAATTGAAGAAGGTGTGGAATTCTATTGTAGTGAAATTGTGTTTGAAGGTAATGAAGCTTTTGATGATGACGAGTTAGCTTCTCAGTTTGATGATACAAAAACTACTTCATGGTATGAATTTTGGGCATCTGCCAAATTTGATAAAAATAAATATGAAGAAGATAAAGCATTAGTATTGAAGCATTACAAACAAAAAGGTTATGTTGATGCTGAAATACTAAGTGACACTTTGATTTATGATGATGAAAACGAGACGGTTAAAGTCCAAGTTAAGGTAAATGAAGGGCAACAGATCTTTGTCAGAGATATAAAATTTGACGGAAATACTGTTTATACAGATGACGCTCTTTATAGAGCTTTGGATTTTAGACCTGGTGACACTTATGACCAGGAAAAATTCACTATGAATTTGAATGGTAATGAAGAACAAAGTGATTGTGCTTCATTATATTTGAATAATGGTTACCTAACTGCTCGCCTTGAACCTCAAGAGAAAAGAATCTCAAGCGATAGTGTTGATATTACTATCAATGTATTCGAAAACGAAAGATTTAGAATCAGACAAGTTAAAATTATCGGTAATGATAAAACTAAAGATAAGGTAATTAGAAGAGAGCTTTATACCAGACCCGGTGAGTATTTCTCTAAAGGATCTCTTATCAGAAGTGTAAGAGCACTGCAAATGCTTAATTATTTTAATCCGGAAGGATTAAGACCGGATGTACTGCCTGTTGATAATACTAATGTTGATGTAGCTTATACCGTTGAAGAAAGATCCACTGATACTTTTAATGCTCAAATCGGTTATGCTGGATCATTCGGCATGACTGGTGCAATAGGTTTTACATTTAATAACTTCTCTCTAATGGAACCTTTCAAAGGTGGTGCCGGTCAGGTATTTAATCTTAACTGGGAATTTGGTTATAATAATAGACTTCAAAATTTCTCAATTGGTTTTACTGAACCGTGGCTTATGAATACACCTACAACTGTTGGTTTTAACTTATTTAGTTCAAAAATCAATTATGGTTATAGCCTTAAAAGAACTGGTTTGGGCGTTAATATCGGACGTAGATTCCGTTGGCCTGATGACTACTGGAGAGGCGACTGGAGCATAAGAGTTCAGCAAAATGATATCACTGAAGGCGGTTCTTATTATTATCTTCCTGGAAAAAATACAGAATTTGCATTAGGTCAAACAATTTCAAGAATAAGCTTAAATAGTCCATTTTTTGCTACCAGTGGTTCTAAATTCAGCTGGGGTATAAATTATGCAATGGGTAATTTAGGTGTAGGTTCTGTAGATTATTTGAAAAATCAAGTCACTTATGAAATGTACAATCCACTGCTGAAAGTACAAGATAATGATAGGTTAGTCTTTGCGATGAAAGCTCAGTGGTCATATTTAACATATCTGGATCAGGATTCTACAATATCTCCAATTGATTACTTCTATATGGGTGGTAACGGCTTAAGCGGAATTGGTGTTACACCTCTAAGAGGTTATGATGACAGAGCAATTGGCGGATATAACTGGAATCGAGTTATGTCAAAATATACTGCTGAATTAAGACTTGCACTTTCTTTGAATCCTATGCCGATTTACGTGTTTGGATTTGCTGAAGCGGGTAATGTTTGGACCAAATTAAGTACTACTGATCCATTTGATTTGAAACGATCAGCAGGTATTGGTATTCAAATGCTAGTTCAGCCTATAGGTATTCTTGGCTTTAGTTATGGCTATGGTTTTGACACGCCAACCGGATCTTCTGAAGTTTCAGGCTGGAGATTTTTATTCCACTTAGGACCACAATAATATTAAATATTTATAAAACAAATGGGGTTTATCATGAAAAAAATGTTGATGCTAGTTCTTCTAGTTGTTGGCTTTACATTCTCTGCAACTTATGCTGACGCTCAAACTGTTAGAGCTGGTGTAGTAGATGTTATCACTATTCTTAAAGAAATGCCTGAAGCAAAAAAAGTAGACAAAGAATTGCAGGAAATAGGCTTAAAATTCCAGGATACACTTGTTGGGATGAAAAATGACTTAGAAGCTAAGTTTGCGCAGTATCAAAAACAGAAAAGTATGATGCCTGCCGATCAGCAAGCTAAAACTGAAGCAGAATTGCAAGCGATGCAGCAGACTATGATGGAATACAACCAGCAAAAATTTGGTCAAACCGGTGAAATGGCTCAAATAAGAGAAGAAAAATTAGAACCAATTCGCGATAAAGTATCAAAAGCAATCGAAAAAGTTTCTAAAGAAGAAAAACTTACTCTTGTTATAGAAAAGACTTCTATGATTTTATACTCTGATGACTCTTTAGATATCACTTATAAAGTTTTAGATGTGATAAAAAGAGGAAATAAATAAACTTTTTTTGGATTAAGTGGTACTATGTGTTAGTATCACTTTCTTTACTTTATATTCGGAATCTGACATGAGAAAATCTATAATCTTTTTAACGCTAATACTATCTTTCATTTGTAGCTATAACCTTTCTGCTCAGAAAGTAGGTTTTATTAATTCTAACACTATCAGAGAAAAGTTTCCTGAAGCTCAAGCTGCTGAGCAAAGAGTTCAGTCTGTTGTTGAAGACTGGAAACGTGAACTTGCTGAAACTCAAAATGAGATTGATGAGCTGGAATTTGAAACTGACAAAAACAGATTGATCTGGAGCTCGAGAGAAAAAGCCGCCAACGAAAGAAAAATGAAAGAACTGCTAAAAAAGAGAGAGAGCTTTGCCAAAGTAAAGTTTGAGTCAGGTGGCGAGTATGATAATCTTGTAAAAGAAATAATGAAGCCTATAGAAGAAAAAATATATGCTGCTGTGCAGAAAGTTTCTTCAGAAGAAGGTTATGATATTATTCTTGATCAAAGTATTCAGCCTATACCATATGTCAATTTTAAATATGATTTGACAATTAAAGTTCTTAAAATTTTGGGTGTAGAAACTGAGCAGCTTGAAAAAGAATTACAAGATAAAATTAAACAAGATCCTAGAAACGAGAAGAAAGAAGCTAAACGTCCTCGTTCTCGTAGATCTAGACGTTCTAGAAATGATCCGACTAAAGCTCAGGAAATTCAAGAGGAAATAAAAGAAAAGAATACTGAAGAAATTGAAAAGAAAGAGCCGACTCCGGAACAAGAAAAAGTTGAAAAAGAAATAGAACCTGAAAAGAAAGAACAAGAAGAGCAAGAAATAAAGTAGTTGATATCATGATAAATATTAAAACTAAAGAACTTGCAAAAAAATTAAACGGTCGCCTGATTGGTTCGGGTGACCTTTCTATTTTTAAGCTAAATAAAATAGCTGATGCTCACAAAGGTGAATTAACTTTTCTGGGGGACAGCAAATATCTGCATTATCTGAAAACTTCAAATGCATCTTGTGTTTTGATAAAAAAAGAATTTGAATCAGAATGCACAAAACCCGATGTAGATTATATAGTTGTAGATAATCCTCATGAATCTTTTGTAAAGTTGATGATGGAAATAGCAGCTTCTCTAAAAGAAACAACACATTCTATAAGCGATAGAGCAACAATTGCTCCTTCAGTATCTATTGGCAATAATGTTACAATAGAACCTGGTGTAGTGATAGGAGAGAACTGCAAAATTGCGGACAATACTGTTATTCGAGCAAATACTACTCTTTATAAGAATGTATCTATTGGTGAAAATACATGTTTAAATTCCAATATTACTATCTATAACGATACTATAATTGGGGATAACTGCATTATTCATGCAGGAACTGTCATTGGAGCTGATGGATTTGGTTACATTGAAAATCCTGACGGTTCATTTATTAAAGTTCCTCAGTTAGGTAACGTAGTTATCTATAACGATGTAGAAATTGGAGCAAATTGTACAATTGATCGTGCTATGATAGGATCAACAGTAATTAAATCCGGTGTTAAATTAGATAACTTAGTGCATGTTGCTCACAATTGCGAAATTGGAGAAAATACTGCTTCTGCTGCACAAACAGGTATTTCAGGAAGTGCAATTATTGGTAAAAGAGTCAGATTGGGCGGACAGGTTGGCCTTGCAGGTCATCTAACTATTGCTGATGATGTTGTACTACTTGCACAGTCAGGTGTAGCAAAAACTATTGATAAGAAAGGTACTTACTTTGGAGCTCCTGCAAAAAGTCAGTTGCAGGCTTTTAAAATCGAAGCTGTAATAAGACATTTGCCTGAGTTACTTGCAGATTTGAGAGATTTACAAAAGAAAGTAAAAAATTTAGAATTGACTGACAGCTAGAACTATTTTGTCTTCAATGTAAAAGATATTGATATTTTAGTATATTTGTAACAAAATAGCTTTTATACACTCTATAAAAGAAAAAAGATATACAGATATGCTTTATAGATCAGTTATATTAATTATTATGCTGCTTATGCCAAGAATAATTTTCTCGGCATCTGCAGCTATTTTTATAACTGATTTATCAGATTATCCTGAAATTCATGCAAATATTTTCTTTTTAGATGACAATGGTAATCAACTGTTTGATATATCTGAAAGTGATGTTCAGATTATTGAAAACGGAGAAATTCAAAATATCACAAATTATTCCTGCACACCCGGAACGACTCCTTCAGAAATATCTTCTATTTTATCTGTCGATGTATCCGCTTCTATGGATGTTGACAAAATTAAAAATGCTAAAGATGCTCTAAATATCTGGATTGATAATCTTCCAATAGGTTCAGAAGCATCAATCAGTTCTTTTAATAAACACAACTATATGCTCAGAGACTTTACATCAGATAAGCAATTGCTTACAAACTCTCTGAACTTTATGAGTGGAAACGGGGGAACAGATTTCGATAATGCATTTTTCGGTCAGCCTGCCGGAATTTTTCTAACTGCTGGAAGAGCTCAGCATATACCTATCGTTGTCTTATATACAGATGGTGAAGGAAATGCTGATACGCAGAGTATAATTGACTCAGCAAATCTGATCGGAGCAAAAGTATATTCATTTGTAACTTCAGAAGTAGTACCTTCATTTTTACTTGATATTGCAGATCAAACAGGTGGTAAAACATTTGGCAGAACATTAGAAAATAATGATGTTCAAAATGCTTATAAATATATTCTTGCTGATGCTCAAGGCTTAGAACCGTGTTCAATAAGCTGGATTTCCACTTCTTGTGCAGAAGAAAAAGATATAGAAATCAGAGTAAATAGTAAAAATATAGTACAGCAAATTAGTTTTAAAATTCCATCAAATTTATTACCCGGTTTTGAATATCCTCAGTCTAATACTGTAGATTTTGGAGAAATACCTTTAGGAAACAAGAATACGAGGCAGATCAAGATTAAAGCAGTTAGAGAAGATATAATAATAGATACTATCAAATCTAACAACTCTCAATATAAAATTGATTTAAAAAATATCTCTTTCCCTTTAACAATTACTAAAGATGATACCAAAATATTCGATATTGTTTTCCATTCTGTTTCAGAAGAGTATTCTTTAGCTCAATTTGAAATAGAATCAGATGCTTGTATTAATGATGTCTTTTATGCAATCGCCGGTGGGAAAATCACAACTGTTAAAGATTCTCTTCTAAAGATTACATTTCCTAATGGCAATGAGAAGCTGATTGCAGGTACTGACACATTAATCACTTGGGAAGGTATTTCATTTAAAGATACTGTTGCTATTGAATATTCAACTAATGGCACTGATTGGAATCTTATTTCTCAGTATGCTGATGGTTTTAAATATAAATGGCAAGTTCCGTTTGATATTTCAAACAACTGTGTAGTAAGATTAAGACACACTAATACAAGTATAGAATCAGGAAATAATTACATTATTGATGCACATAATAGCAGAATCAATAAAGTTGTTTGGGGAAGAAATGACTTTGATACCGTTTACACTGCATCAAAAGATGGAACTCTTAAGAAATGGTACTACCGCTATAAAAAAGAACGTATAATCTTAACCGGTCAGACCAATGTAACGGATATTACTAAAAATTCTAATGAACGAATAGCTACAATAACTAATTCTGACCAGCGAGTGAGAATATTCAACACTAGTACAAATGAACTTTTAGTTGATTACGGTCACGTATCAGGAATTAATGCTGTAGATTGGTCAAAGGATTCAAGATTTATTATCGGAGGTAGTAATAGCGGCCATATCCTGGTTTGGAAACCATCGGATAAAACAAATGAGATAGCAATTGAAAAACTGCATAATTCGAAAGTTGTTGATTTATGTTGGAATCTTTCATCAAATAAAATTGCAAGTTGTGATGCTGATGGAAAAATTGTAGTGTCAGAATTAATTGCAGAATCTGATGGCTATAGAATTCAAGAAATAGCGAGCTTCCCTCAATATCCTTATCCGATAAATTCTTTAGAATGGGTATCTGATGAAAAAATTGCAGTTGCTGCTGAAAATAGCGAAGTAAAAATTTGGGATATTAATCAAGAATCTTCACCTGTTTCTTACTTGAGGAATGATATTGAAGAAAATATCTTAGATATCGATTATAATAGTGTACAGAAGATTTTGACTACAGCCGGATCAATTAATGGTGTAAGAGTATTTGATTTGTCGCAAAATCGTTTTTCTTATCAGCCATATTATAAATATGACGGACATTCCGCTCAGGTAACTGCAGTTTCAATCCGCTTTGATGGGACAGTAGTAGCTTCTGCTGATGCTGCAGGCTCATTTCATGTTTGGAAGATTGGAGATGATGGTAACGAATATGTAGCTCTTCAGGATGATATATCAGATGCACCATTTTCGATTGTAAGAGCGACTATGAATGTTATTGATATAGATTTTGGTAAACAATTAAAAGACTATACAGTTGATTCCTTATTAACCGGCTATATTCAAAATACTAATTCATTTCCGGTTAAAATTGACTCTGTTGTGATTAAGGGAGCCAATCGTTCAAGTTTTAATCTGCAATCGAAATATAAGGAAAAATATCTTCTACCTAATGAGAAAATTGATTTGCTGATTGAATCAGTAAATGATCAATCAGGTAACATGGATGCCGACTTAGTTGTTTATTACAATTCACTAAATACTCAGGCAAAAATCAAAGCAAATGTTATTGAAGATAAGTTACATATAGTACAAGATTATTTTTTTGTAGGTAAATCAAATTTAGATACTACTATTTCAAAAAGTATTGAGTTGTTAATTAATAACTCCGATAACAATATCAATATAGAGTCTATAAATCTATCATTATTAAACACAGACAGATTCAATTTAGAGAGTATTTCAAATAATATCTTAAGTCCCGGAGATACACTCTTTGCAAATGTTAAGTTTTTACCACAAGAGTTTGGTCTGATCACGTCTGCGATAGATATTAAAACAAATTATTTTGATCAAAATATAATAATATTGATTGGCGGAGAGGGTACTGCGCCTCAAATTGAAGTAATAGATAATTTTCAGTTCAATGATGTAATCTGCGAGTTATCTGCATCTGATTCGATAAAAATAAAAAATACCGGCAACGGCGAACTGATACTAAAGTCTCTCAGTTTTGGTACAGGTAATTATAGTTCTAATTTAGATTTATATCATACTGTTTTACCTCAAGATTCTGTATGGTTACCAATTCAATTTCAATCTGAAGACACAGGACTGTTTCTTGATACTTTAATCATTTCAAGCAACTTAAATCAAAATTTTTCAACTAAGAATAGCGTAAGTATTTCAGCTCTTAAAGAAAGTAGTATGTTAGCCTTAGAATCTTCAACTCTAGAATTTAAAGAATTGGATGAAAACCAGTCAGATATTAAAGTTTTACGGGTTTATAATACAGGTACAAAATCTATTACTTGGAGTTTACCACTAGCAACAGATAATTTTGAGGTTGTTTCTATTACTCCGATTATTACTTCAGCCGGAGATTCATCAGACTTCGAAATTAGATTCAATGGAGGAGTCGTTTCCAAAAGTCCATATAATGAAAAACTTATTGTTAATGACCTCTGCGGAAGAAATTACTCTATTAATTTAATTGCAACAATAGGAAATAATGATGCAAGGATTGAAGAGATTGCTGATATAAATTTGCCAACTCTCGTCTGTTCCGAATCCGGAAAACGCGCTATTGAAATCAAAAATACAGGTACTACTCCTTTAATACTAACAAGTTTGAATTTTAAAATTAGTGATAATATTTTTTCTTTTGCCGAAGATTACTCCGGCACTGTTATAGGTGTTAATTCTTCAAAAATCATAGATTTGAATTATTCAGCTAAAGAACCCGGGAATTATTCTAATATAGTGACCATCGAAACTAATGCAGTTAATGTACCAAATGGGGAGCTAAGTTTTGAAGTAGATTTTATTAAAGAAAAAATCGAGATTGAATCTTCAGAATTATCAGTTAATATCTCAGGTCTAATTCAAAATCAATCCGCTACTTATACAGTAGAACTTAAAAATACAGGTTCTTTGGCAGTTAATTCGTTGAGCTATTCAAACCTTAATAGATTCCAACTTGTTAATCCACCTCATGCGATTGAAGATGACGAAGTTAAGAATCTAATAATTAAATTTACAGGTGGCAACCTAGGTATAACTTATAACGAAGAATTATATATCACTGATGATTGTGGTAAAACTATAAGGTTAACTTTAAGTGCATCAGTTGATAAAATTCCTAATGCTAAATTGACAGTTGAATCCGCGTCTGCATTCCCCGGGCAGGAATTTAAGCTGCCATTTTCAATGACTCTTGATGAGCCTATAGAAATATCTGATGCAACTACAATATCGTTCCTTTTAAGTTTCAATAGTTCTATTTTATTACCAGAAGATGGCTTTATATCTTCTATTGAATCCGGAAATAAAAGCATTGTAGTTAATAATATCTCTGTCAAAGATTTGCTAAATGGTATTCAATTACCTTTTAAAGCATTTCTTGGCGATACTAATTTTACTGAGATAACAATTTCTGAAATAAGTGTTGACGGAAATGATGAAATTCTGGTTGCAAGTGATAATGGAACTTTCAATTTGCTTGGTGTATGTTCTGAAGGGGGGAATAGATTCATTATAGACACAGGTGAACTTCAATTATTCCAAAATGCGCCAAATCCTGTTTATACAAGCAGTAAAATATCATTCTACGCTATTGAAACAGGCACTCATATAGTTTCGATTTATGATACTTACGGGATCAAACTAAAAGAAGTGTTTAATAAAAGTATTACTCCTGGATATTACGAAACCACTCTGCAGGCAGGAGCGTTAGCGTCTGGTTCTTATATCTATATACTGGAAACGCCTTCACGCACAATAAAACGCAAGTTACAGGTTCTTAGATAACAACAACTTAGCATCTTTAAAATACTTTTGTAGATAGTATTAAAATCTTATAATATCTAATTTATAAGCAAAAATGTTAACAATATAGCTACATTCTTATTTATAATTTTCGTAGTTTTGAAGATAGTTATTTAAATCAACTCAAAAAACTCTAATGGGATTCAGTGTGGAATTTTCTGATATCATTTTTAAAAATCAAAAAAGAGAGCCTGCCGAATTCGCAGACATTGCTCTTGAGCTCCGTAGAGATATAATAAAAAGTTTGACATTAGCTAAATCAGGACATAGTGGTGGACCGTTGGGAGTCTCAGATATTATGTCCGTTTTGTTTTTTGGCGGTGTCATGAATCATAATCCTCAAGAGCCAAACTGGGCTATGAGAGATAGATTTGTATTAAGTGCAGGGCACATGGCTCCTGTATTATATTCTGCTTTGGCTCGTGCCGGATATTTTCCTGCAGAAGAACTTGCTACTTTAAGAAAATGGGGAAGCAGACTTCAAGGGCATCCAGGCTTAGACAAAAATTTACCTGGCGTTGAAACATCTTCAGGTTCTTTAGGTCAAGGTATCTCAATTGCTGTAGGTATGGCTATGAGTGATAAACTTGTAGACAAAAACGACAGAAATGTATTTTGCATTACAGGTGACGGCGAAATACAGGAAGGTACTGTATGGGAAGCTGCTATGGCTGCTAGTCATCACAAACTTGACAATCTATGCTGGATAGTTGATAATAACGACTGCCAGATTGACGGCAGATGCACAGATGTAATGAATATCTATCCTTTAGATCAAAAATTTGAATCTTTCGGATTTGATGTAATAAATATCGATGGTCATAATTATGCTGAGATCATTGCTGCTTTTGATAAATTCAAAGCTAACAAAGGTAGTGGCAAACCAACAGCGATCATTGCTAAAACATTTATGGGTAAAGGCGTTTCTTTCATGCAGGATAAATACTCATGGCATGGCAATCCGCCTAAACCGGACCAAGCCGAACAAGCTCTTTCAGAGTTAGTTTAAACTTTTTTCCTAATAATTGTAAAAAAAATCAAAATATAAAATGAAAAAATACGAACTTCTAGGTAAAAAGCCTACTCGCCATGGATTTGGCGAAGGATTGGTAGCTTTAGGTGAAAAGCATGATAATGTTGTTGTTCTTGGCGGTGATATTACCGGTTCGGTAATGACCTCTTTATTCAAAGATAAATTTCCTGAAAGATTTTTCTCTTTGGGTATAGCTGAACAAAATGCAACTACTGTTGCTGCTGGTATGGCATTATCAGGAAAAATTCCTTTTTTCTCAAGCTACAGCGCGTTTGCTGCATTTAGAAATGCAGATCAATTGCGCGTTTCTGTTTGCTATAACAATGCAAACGTAAAAATTGGTGGAGGTCACTCAGGTATCACTGTTGGTCCTGATGGAGCAACTCACCAATCATTAGAAGAAGTAGCTCTACTCAGAGCATTACCTAATATGACATTAGTTGTACCTGCTGACTTTGAAGAAGCAAAAAAAGCTACAGTGGCAGTAGGTGAAATGTTTGGTCCTGCTTATATCAGATTTGGCAGACCTAATGTACCAATGTTTACAGATGAAAATTCTGAATTTGTTATCGGTAAAGCAAATGTGCTTACTGAAGGTAATGACATAGCAATTATAGCTGCCGGACTTATGGTTTGGGAAGCTTTACTTGCTGCTGAAGAACTAGAAAAGAAACATGGAATTAAAGCCAGAGTCATAAATAACCACACAATAAAACCAATTGATGCTGAAACTATTACAATCGCTGCCAGAGAATGCGGTGCAATTGTAACTGCTGAAGAACATCAAGTTTACGGTGGATTGGGTGGAGCTGTTGCCGAAGTAGTAGTTAAAAACGCGCCTGTTCCAATGGAATTTGTTGGTATGCCTGACATCTTTGGTGCAAGTGGTGAACCTGAAGAATTATTAGAAAAATTCGGGTTTACATGGAAAGAAATATATGCTTCAGCGCTAAAAGTATTAGAAAGAAAAGAAAAACCTTCAAAAGATATTAGAAAAGTGACTGATTTTCCTAAATATTTTGAAAATATGTAAGAAAATTAGTAATTTTTGAGCTGTTAGGCTGTCATTATTAGCATTCGCTGTGGAAACGGCTCATGTGGTTTGGCAGCCTTTTGTTTATTTTACAGATAGGATTAGATATGAAAAAAATATTACTACCTTTCGTTACTTTGATAGTATTTTTAATTTCTTGCTCAACAGAAACTACAAGCGGTAGTGAAGTGGGATATAGAGCTCAAACCATGGAGGGAGAATATTATCCGGCCGATAAAGATTCTTTAGCAAGGCTAATCGATCGTTTCGCAGATACAACAACGATGGGTACAAATGGCATGAGTGGTTATTACTTAAATTATATCACTATGCCGCACGGTAGAATGGAATATATAATGCAAAATGCCAAAGATCCTCTTCGTGCTATTACAGGATATGATTTTGAAACAATGATTTTTATTACTGATTGTAATAGTGATGAAGAATTAGAGACATTTGATATTTATGACGGTATGGGATATGCTTCTTCTTTCGGTAACGTCAAAGTAGATACTGATATTCGAGATGCTTTAAAAAAACTTTATCCTGATAATTGTTCAGTTGATTTTCAAAATGATCAAAAATACAATCGATTTGAAGCATATATGAATGTAATTGCTAAGTTGGTTCCTGATAAAAAGATTGTGCCGATTGTTATTGGAAAAGCTGATAATTTCCAGTTAAATGCATTTGCTAAAAATGTTGAAGATGTGATTCAAAAGTCCAAAAAAAATGTATTAACAGTATTAGTAACTAATCTATCTGAGAATGTTCAACAGGACAAAGCAAGAGAATTAGACATTCCTCTTATACAATCAATGGAAATGGGAAATACTTTTACTTTGCTTCGATCTAAATTAGATTATTACAATAATGAACTTAGAGCATTAAAAGTAACTACTCTTATAGGGCAGTATGGTGGTGCAAATATGTTTGTTCCATATATGTACAACACTTCTTTTAATGTTTTTGAAGAACAAGCTGAGTATAATTCTGTCAAAGCTTATTTGGCTTCTATTTCGGCTTATGATTCACAAAAATCTCTTGTATCATTTTCGCCATTCAAAAAGATGACCTTGATAAAGGAATTTGCAGATACAGTAAACTCTGCATTTAAGTTAGGATTAAATGGCAATAAATCTCCAAACGGTATGATTGTTATGGCAGATTTTCAAAAACAATATCCATTCTTTTTGACTGTTAAAGAAAATGGAAAACTATTAGATTCTAAAGGTGAAATATCACCAAAATATAATATACTTTATACAGCTCATAAAGTAGCTAATGGTTTAGCTTTGAACAATCCTCGATCAAAAGAATTGCTTAGAGATTACAAAAATATATATTTAGGAATGTACATTTGTGATTTTCCAAGAGTTATTAGAAATTTCCCTAAAGAAGGAAGTTTTTCTAAGATAGGTTTTGGTCTGATTTCAGAAAAAGGTGAAACTTATATTTTACCTGACATAGATTTTGAACAAAAATCTACAGCAGAAGAAATAAAAGATATTCTTTATAAAAAAGCAGGTATTCAAGAAACTGATAAGCATATTTTATATAAATTTGATATTTTTGTACTTGAAAAGAATGCTCCCGAAGAACAGGATAAAAAGTGATAGAAATAAAAATTATTGACAAGATAAAAATTGAAGAAGATATATTAAAGCTCATTGGTGTTATTGCTGATGAGCTTAATGTTGAAGTATATGCTGTAGGCGGTTATGTAAGAGATTTTTATCTGGATCGAGACCGCAGTGATATTGATTGCACAGTTGTTGGAGATGCTCTCAAATTTGCGAAAGAAGTTGCAAAAAGAACTAATTCTAAAGCAGTAATCTACGAACGATTCAGAACTGCAATGGTACCGATTGGCAAATATCAATGCGAATTTGTAGGTACAAGAAAAGAAGAATACCTACCTGATTCCAGAAAACCGATAGTAACAGAAGGTACCTTACTGGATGACTTGAAAAGAAGAGATTTTACCTGCAATGCAATGGCTGTTTGCATAAATAAATCTCGCATGGGAGAAGTTATTGATGCTTTTTCAGGCCTTGAAGATTTACGTTCAGAAATTTTAAGGACTCCTCTGGAACCGGAAGTGACTTATTCGGATGATCCTCTACGTATGATGCGTGCTGCTAGGTTTGCTTCTCAATTAGGTTTTACAATAGACCAATCATCTTTTGACGCTATTTCCAAAATGGCTGATAGAATATCTATTATTTCTCAAGAAAGAATTAGCGAAGAGTTCTTAAAAATAATGAAATCTAAAAAACCTTCAATTGGTATCAACATTTTATACTATACAGGTCTTTTAAAGTATGTATTCCCCGAAGTATATAATCTTGCAGGAGTTGAGATAGTAGAAGGAGAAGATAAAAAATACGGACATAAAGACGTATTTAAGCATACTTTACAAGTTTTAGATAACGTAGCAGAGAAAACTGACAATCTTTGGCTCAGATTCGCTACATTGATGCATGATGTAGCAAAACCTAAAACAAAGAAGTTTATTCAAGGCATTGGCTGGTCTTTTCATGGTCACGAAGAGATCGGTGCAAGATGGATTAAAAGAATATTCAAACGTATGAAACTGCCTTTCGAATATGCACCTTATGTGGAAAAACTAGTAAGACTACACCAAAGACCGATGGTGCTTGTTGATGATGGTGTCACAGATTCAGCTGTAAGAAGGTTAGCTGTTTCAGCGGATGAAGCATTAGAAGATTTATTTATTCTATGTAGAGCTGACATAACAACTAAAAACGAATTTAAAGAAAAGAAATACCTGCATAACTACGAAGTTGTTTTCCAAAAAATTCTTGAAGTTCAGGAAAAAGACAAACTAAGAGCTTTTCAGTCTCCTGTCAGAGGGGAAGAAATTATGGAAGTTTGCCAACTAGAACCTTCCAGAGCAGTTGGAATTATTAAAAACAACATAGAAGAAGCGATACTTGATGGTATTATTCAAAATGAGTATCAAGACGCAAAACAATATTTCTTAGATAATATAGAGTCATGGCTTGCGGAAATGCCTGATAACTATTTGAGGCGTTCTGCTAAATAATTATGATAAAGGCTGCATTAATGTGCAGCCTTATTTTTTTATGGTTCTTTTTTTTGAGTCGTCGTAACTGCTATCCCAACTGAGATTTTCCGGGAATAAGAAGGATTGGTTTTCTTCATCAAGTTTTGGTTGTTGATGACCATTATGCTTGATCCGCCTCCATCTAAATTCATTGCTTCATCACAGCCTAAATTTTTCATTATTCTTGCTAATTCTTTAAGATTTGCTCCATTAGTTCCTTTTCGCCTGTTGCCCTGCTCTATAGTTACAATAAACACTTTTGATTTATCCTTTGAATACCCTATAGCAGTCCTTGGCAGCCTATGACTAATAAACCTCCTACCTTTAGAACCTTCAGCTCTGGCTTCGTGAGAATCTTTTCCATCTCTGACAAGTCTTGGTGTACCTGATACAGAATTTGTAAATATAGTTTCCTGCATTACATTTGTAGTGTAAAGAATTTGAATTGTATCATTCTTAACAGGTATTTTAAATTTTGGGATATCCTCTCCATATGAAATGACACAACCCCGGAAAGGCATATTTACTGACCCGGTTTTGACCTCTTTTACTACACACTTAACCGGTTCATTTACTTTAGGCACTGTGAGGTATTCCACAATAACTTTGCGCATATTATATTCTGTCATTGAGGCCTGTTTCTCAGATATTAAATTATCTCTAAAATCATCATAGTCAAATGCTTCTTCTGTAGAATCAGCAATTGAACTATCAAATTCATTGTCTTTAGAAGCCTTTTCATAAGCATTACTTATCACAGAAGATTTAATATATGGGATATGATCTCCACCGTACTGGTTATAGACAACTATGCCGGTAGCATCATTACGTCGATTTGTATATTCCAAGTCTAAAGAATCTCTCCCGTAAATTATTTTTCCTGTAATATCAAAAGTATCTATAGAAGGAGAGTTGTACTGATCAAACATAATACTGCTCCACTGCTTATGTCTATGCATCTGGAGTACTTCACCGTCTATGATCGTAGGCCCAATGGGAAAATTCGAATATGATCGCCAGAAGTTTGCATTTACCGCTGATAAAATATCATAGTTATCATTATTGTACGAAGTAATGATATCGTGAAGTTTGTCTAGCTCAGCATTATTTTTTTTTGCTTTAATAACTTTTATAGAGTTTTGTGGCAACATTCTGTTAACTTCAATGATGTGCACTGAATGCTTTCTATTTCCGAATGATTTCATTACTTTATTTGAATAAATAACGCCCAAACTAAGTATGGAATCTTTTTCAACTTCTTCCTTTGCAATAAGTTTCAGAGTAGAAGAGACAAATAAAAGCAACAAGAATAAAATTAGATTTTGTTTCATATATAATATTAAGTACAATTAATAGTCGTGTTTAAATAGATTAGAAACGCAAAATATCAATAAAGAAATACATTAACAACTAAAAAGGTGTCATGATGAATTTCAATAATATAATATTTAAAGTAGAAAACGGAGTAGCTGCAATTACTTTAAATAGACCTAACAAACTCAATGCTCTTAATTATGAATTACTAAAAGAGTTAGAAAAAGCTCTTAAACAAATATATTTAGATTCTACCATAAAAGTATTGATTATTACTGGTGCAGGAGAAAAAGCTTTTGCTGCAGGAGCTGATATATCAGAATTAAGGGAAAATGACAAAGCTTCAGGAACTATGTTTTCTGAATATGGATCTTATGTATTTAAAATGATTGAACAACTTGATATCCCTTCAATTGCTGCAGTAAATGGTTTTGCACTGGGCGGAGGCTGCGAACTGGCACTTGCTTGCGATATGCGATTTGCTTCTGATAAAGCTAAATTTGGGCAACCTGAAGTTAATTTGGGAATTATCCCGGGATATGGAGGTACTCAAAGACTTACTCATCTAGTAGGAAATGCTAAATCAATGGAGTTAACTTTATCCGGAGATATGATAAATGCAGAAGATGCATTAAAAATCGGACTTGTAAATCAGGTATATTCTGCAGAATCATTAATGGAAGAAACTATGATGTTTGCAAATAAACTGTTAGCCAAAAGTAAACCTGTTTTAGCAGCAGCCAGAAAAGCAATAATAGCCGCAGAAAACATGAGCAAAATGGAAGGCTTAAGATACGAATCTGAACTCTTTGGAGCTTTATGCGCGACTGAAGATTTTAAAGAGGGTACAGCTGCATTTTTAGAGAAAAGAAAAGCTGAGTTTAAAGATAAATAATACAAATTATTTATTATGATGCTACTAATAGTAAATCATCTCAAGATCGGTATATTTTGAGATGATTTTATTTTTGGATTTGTTAAAATGAGTACAAATCAAGATGTATAGAGAATATTTAATCAAGAAGTATAAAAATAATTTGTAATCTATCATATTTATATTATTTTATATATCTAAAAGAATGTATAAATAATAATAGATAAGGCGAGGCTAAAATATGATAGCACTAAATAAAGATTTCTTGTATAAAATTATATTATCTGTTTGTATTGCGATTGGGATAACATCTTGTATACATAGAGTTAATCAAGAAGATACAGAAGTAAAAGAAGCAATAAAGCTTCAAGAGTCAGTAATCAATGATCCTCTTTTCTTTAAAATATTGAAAGAATTAGATGATAATGGAAGTATTAAATGGCAGACTGATAGTGATAAATTTATTCCTGACTTATATGGAACTGAAGCTTCAAAAATAGATTGGTTTATTAATAAATTTGAAAACGAAGGCGGATTTAGTCAGGATTCAGTATATTTATGGCGTAAATGGAATCCTTGGTCATCAACAACAGCAGTTACTAATTATGGTGAAAACCAAACAAAGTTGAATATATGGAATATAGATAGAGACAAGTATTCCATTTTAAATACATTGATACATGAACGAGTTCATACTTTTAGTTTCATTCATCCAAAATCACAGAATCGAGCAGATAATTATGAGGATTTAGCCTATATAGCCGGTGACTTAGCTGAAATTCTCGCATTGCATAATGATGGGGTCAAAGAACGAAATATGAACAAACCTATATCGCATGGTTTGAAGCAAATTGTTGGTAAATATAGAATATTAAAAATCAAATAATGGATACTTAAGTTATAAGAATGAATTCAAACTATGATATGAAGAATATTTGTATGATGGTACAGCTGCATTTTTAGAGAAAAGAAAAGCTGAGTTTAAAGATAAATAATTTCGCATTAAAACTAAAAAACGCCGATAGCTATTAAGTTATCGGCGTTTTTTGAGTATTATTATAATGCTATTCCACAGTTACACTTTTAGCCAAATTACGAGGCTGATCTACATCGCACTTAAGTTCTACTGCGATGTAATAAGCCAATAACTGCAAAGGAATAACTGACAATATCGGAGTCAAAATAGGCTTAGTTTCAGGTATATAAATTACATGATTAGCATATTGCTTAATGTTTTCATCACCTTCTGTGGCAACAGCTATAATTTTACCTTCTCTAGCTTTAACAACTTCTATATTGTTTATAATTTTATCGTAAATTTCATCTTTAGTTGCTATAAAAACAACAGGCATATTTTTGTCAATTAGTGCAATCGGCCCGTGTTTCATTTCTGCTGCCGGGTAACCTTCCGCATGAATATATGAGATCTCTTTAAGCTTAAGTGCACCTTCCAGAGCTACAGGATAGTTTACGCCTCTGCCTAAATACAAAAAGTTTTTGGCTTGAGCATATTGCTTCGCTATTTCTTTTATTTTATCAGCCTGATCCAATATCTGTTGTATTTTACCAGGTAACTTAATAATTTCTTCAGCTAATTGTTTGCCATCACTAAAAGAAAGATTTTTCATTCTGCCAAGGTATAAAGCAAACAAAGTTAAGGTCATTATTTGGGAAGTGAATGCTTTTGTGGATGCAACACCAATTTCAGGTCCGGCATGAATATAAATGCCGGCTTCAGTTTCGCGAGCAATTTGACTTCCCACAGCATTAACTATTCCAAGAGCCACAGCTCCTTTTCTCTTAGCTTCTACAACTGCTGCTAAAGTATCAGCAGTTTCACCGCTTTGAGAAATTGAGAATAATATATCATCTTCTGAAATAACAGGATTTCTGTATCTAAATTCTGATGCGTATTCAACTTCTACAGGAACCTGAGCAAGTTGTTCGATAATATACTCAGCTACTAATCCCGCATGCCATGAAGTTCCACAAGCTGTAATAATAATTCTTTTGGCAGCTCTAATTTTTTCCGCAACTGAACGAAGTCCACCAACTTTTACATTACCTTCGTCAACTAAAAGACGTCCTCTGAAAGCATCCTGTATAGTTTCAGGCTGCTCAAAAATTTCTTTTAACATAAAGTGAGGAAAACCGCTCTTTTCAATTTGAGACAAGTCGAACTCAATTTCATAGACATTATTGTGAGTAGCTTTGTTATCAATTGTTTTAGTATTGATACCCGTACCATTGATAATCGCCATTTCATTATCAGAAAGGTAAATAACATTTTTTGTGTATTGTATAATCGCAGCAGCGTCAGAAGCCACAATATATTCATTATCATGACCTATACCAATTACAACCGGAGAGCCTCTTCTTGCTGCAATTAACTTCTGGGGAGTGTCTTTGCACATGACGATTATACCAAATGTACCGTTTACTTCCGATAAAGCCAGCCTAACCGCTTCTTCCAGATTATTGACCTTAAGATATAACATGCCAATAAAAGCTGCTAATACTTCTGAATCAGTCTCAGATTTGAATTTACATCCTTCCGAAAGGAGCTTTTGTTTTAATATGTTGTAATTTTCTATAATACCATTATGAACAATGGAAATTTTGCCTGAATTATCAGAATGTGGGTGAGCGTTTACATCATTAGGGAAACCATGAGTTGCCCAGCGTGTATGCGCTATCCCTAAATTTGCAGAAAAGGCATCAGCGTTAAACTGTGATTCAAGTTCAGAAACTTTGCCCTTTTTCTTGACAGTTTGGATTTCTCCATTTTCTAATACAGCAATACCGGCTGAATCATAGCCTCTGTATTCCATTCTTTTGAGACCGCTAATAAGAACATTAGAAGCAGATCTATTACCAATATATCCAACGATTCCGCACATATTATCATTCTCTGTATTTAATTAGGAATAACAAAGATAATAAAAATGTATATAATTTACACTTCTATCTTTAATCATACACTTTATGAAGATAATAAGTTCTCTTATACAAAATAAATACTCCTTGTATTTATCTTAAAATATTGTTAATTTGAATGACTTGAATAATTTAAGAATAACAAGATTTAACATATGAATGATACAAATGCTCCATTAATTCTAATTGTAGATGATGTAGCTAAGAATATACAAGTTGTAGGGAATATTCTTAGAGAGGAAGGCTATAGAATAGCTTATGCCTTAGATGGGAAGACTGCTCTGGATTTAATCTATAATAATAACTTTGATTTAATACTTTTAGATGTTATGATGCCTGAAATGGATGGTTTTACTCTATGCACTAAAATCAAAGAGATTGATAACTACAAAAATATTCCCGTAATTTTCTTAACAGCTAAAAATGATCATGCAAGCCTTCTAAAAGGATTTGAAATAGGAGGAGTAGATTATGTAACCAAACCTTTCAGAGCCAGAGAGCTTATTGTTCGTGTCAATACTCATGTTAAAAATAAAACTGAACAATCCATGTTATTGGAATCTGTATCAGAGTACAAAAATATAAATGAAGAGAAAGATAAATTTTTCTCTATCATAGCACACGATATGCGCAATCCTTTAGCTGCTTTTAAATCTATTGCTGAGCTTTTGGATAACACTTTTGATGAAATGACAAGAGCTGATATAAAAAATTATATTAGTACTATTCGCGAAAGTTCAGAAAGGCTCTATGATCTGTTCCAGAATCTAATGAGCTGGTCACGTTCAAGAACTAATTCTATCATGTTTAGTCCACAAATTATCAGTTTAGATTTTGTTGTGAACAATGTGATTGATCTTATTAGGATTAATGCTGACAAAAAGGATATTGATATATATACCAATTATGATCAGCTTATAGAGCTTTATGCTGATGTGAATATGCTTTCAACTATTCTTAGGAATTTGATCAGCAATGCTATAAAGTTTACAAACCCTAAAGGTCTTATTGAAGTTAATGTGGATGTAGAAGGAGAATTTTTGCATTTTGTTATTAAAGACAATGGAATTGGGATAGAGAAAAGCCGATTAGAGAAATTATTTGAATACAATCAGACTGCTTCAACTGTTGGTACTAATGGAGAAAAGGGTACTGGATTAGGTCTAATGTTGTGCAAAGAATTTGTATCAAAACATGAAGGCAAGATCTGGGCAGTAAGTGAGCCCGGAAAAGGAACTTCTTTCCATTTTGTAATTCCAAAAGATCAGAAGGTTTAATATGTCTTTTCTAAAGAAAATTCCATTACACGTACAAATCTTATTGGCTTTGTTTTTAGGCACTCTTTGGGGAGCCTTTTTCAAAGTTGATGAAACAGCTTTTGACATCAAAGCTATGGTAGAAAATCAAAAAGTAGAAATGGAAATTTCTGATTGGACTTATATCCAATTAAATGGCACAAATTATGCTAGCAATGATGCGAATAGTTTATATAAAGATTTATCAGGCAAATTGCCACAGACTATTATTGTAGTGTATTCAGATCATGACAAAAAGACTTATCAGGTTTCTGAGATTAAAAAGCAGGATACATTTGCCACTATTATTCGTCCATTAGGTGCACTTTTTATCAAGTTATTAAGCTTTTTAGCAATTCCTCTTGTTATTGCATCTTTAATTGTAGGTGCTGCCAGCCTAGATAATATCAAGAAATTAGGTAGCATTGGCGGTAAAACATTTCTTATTTATATATGCACAACTGCCATTGCTATAACTATTGGTCTTACATTAGCTAATATAATTGCTCCTGGTAATCAGATCCCAGATGAAATCAAAGCAAATATGCTCAGTTCTGTGAATCAGGAATCTCCGGTAAATATTACGCAGGAAATGGAGATTGACTTATTAGATTTTATAGTAGATATAGTACCCAAAAATCCATTTAAAGCTATGTCTAGCGGTAATATGCTTCAGATAGTTTTCTTTTCTGTTATGTTTGGGATCACTCTAACATTCATTGAAAAAGACAAATCGAAACCGGTTCTGGCATTTTTTACAGGTGTTTCAGAAACCATGATCAAAATGGTTGATTTTATCATGTACTTGGCGCCTTATGGAGTTTTTGCATTAATTGCAGCCACTATTGCCGATTTTGGTTTTGAAGTTGTTTCTACCTTGCTATGGTATATTCTTACTGTTATTTTGGGGCTGTTACTTCAAAATGTATTGGTTTATAGCTCTTTATTAAAGTTTTTAGGTAAATATTCAATTAAAGACTTCTTTAGAGAAATTAGGAATGCTCAAGCTATTGGTTTTAGCACCAGTTCTTCAGCTGCAACTTTACCTGTAACATTTGAATGTGTTGAAAGAATGGGAGTATCCAAGCAGGTATCCGGCTTTGTATTGCCATTAGGTGCAACTATTAACATGGATGGCACTGCTCTTTATCAGGGAGTTGCTACTGTGTTTATTGCACAGATTTATGGCATGGATCTAAGTATAGTTGAGCAATTGACAGTTGTTTTTACTGCAGTACTTGCTTCTATTGGCACAGCTCCTGTTCCTGGAGTCGGTATTATTATGTTGGTGATGATTCTTCAATCAGTGCATGTCCCCCCAGAAGGTATCGCTTTAATCATGGGAGTTGATAGAATACTGGATATGATGAGAACAACTACTAATGTTAGTGGGGATGCAGCAGTAGCTGTTACTGTTAATGGCATAGAAAAGAACAAACAAAGAGCTTGATTATAGAAAAAAAACGTATTATGATTATATATCTTAATACGTTTTGTTAAATAAATTATATACAGAGTTTAGAAATTTGATTCATTGAGTGATGAAGGAATTTCTACTACAGCATTATCTATTAATCGAGTTTTACCTAAATAAGCGGCCAAGAGCATTACTATCTTTTCTCCAGGCAAGAATTCATCAGGTTCGTCAAAATTTGCCGCATTAGCAGTAGCTACATAGTCAATTTTGAATTGCTGAGGCTCTCTAATTGTTTTCAGGATAATTGAATTGATGATTTTTCTGTTTCTTTCGCCTTTGGCAATAGCTAGTTTTGCTTCTTCCAGTGCATGAAATAGGGTAGGAGCTACTGCTCTTTCATCTTTACTTAAATAAGTATTCCTTGACGACATAGCTAAACCATCTGCTTCTCGAATAGTCGGTGAAACAATAATCTGAACCGGAAAGTTTAAGTCTTTAACTAATCTTTTGATTACAATAGTCTGTTGGAAATCTTTTTGCCCAAAGATAGCAATATCCGGTAACGTGCAGTTAAATAACTTAGCTACAACTGTTGCAACACCGGAGAAATGAGTAGGTCTTTTTTCTCCTTCAAACTTATCCGTTACGCCTTTTATCTGTATACTAGTGTTATAACCGATTGGATACATTTGCAGCTCATCAGGACAAAAAATAATATCAGCTCCGGCAGATTCTGCTTTTTTGAAGTCACTTTCATAATCTCTTGGGTATTTTGCTAAGTCTTCATTTGGTGCAAACTGAGTTGGATTAACAAATAAAGTTGTTATAACTATATCTGCCAGTTTTTTTGCTTCTTTTATTAGGCTCAAATGGCCTTCATGTAAGTATCCCATCGTTGGGACAACAGCTATTTTTTTACCTGCAACACGATTTAGAATTGAAAATTGCTGCATTTCAGCAACTGTATTAATTGCTTTCATTACATATCTCTTGCGTAAAGTTTTTCAATATTGTTTTGTATCTGAATACCAGCTCTGCCTGAAGTTCTGTCAACTATTTCGGCTGCAAACCGTTCATATCTTGAGATAGGCAGTTTGGCTAAAAATTCGACTGAGTCTGTGTAGTAATCTTCGAATATGATAGAATTTTCTTCTACCATTCTCTTGCAAAATGATAAATCTTCATAACTACAGAATACTTTTACCGGTTTTATGGAAAAGACCATTTCTTTTTCACATTCGCCTAGAACTTCTTCTGCAGAACCTCCATAAGCGCGAGCTAAACCGCCAACTCCCAGCTTTGTGCCTCCAAAATATCTGGTGACTACTACTGCAACATCAGAAAGATTAAATTTATTTATAGAGAAAAGCATCGGCTTACCGGCAGAACCCGATGGTTCTCCATCATCGGAATATCTGAAATCCAGACCATCAGATCCAAGTCTATATGCAAAACAGTTATGAGTTGCATCATAAAATTCTGCTCTTTTAGCATCCCAAAATGCCTCTGCTTCATCCTTAGTACGTACATGCTGAACTGAAGCTATAAATTTGGATCCCTTTATTTTCGTTTCGGTTCTTTTTCCTTCGGCAATGGTTAAATAATAATCTCCGGGCTGAAGTATATCTGTATTTAGCATATTTATTAATGTTTTGTGTGCAATATTATTTTTTGAATTCTGCAATTACTTTATCGCAGTATTCTATCATCATTTCAGCTGATTTATCCCAGGAGAATGATTTTGCCCATTCCACTGAGCCTTCAGAAAGTTGTTGATATAAATGTTTATCTTGCAGTATGTTTATAATTATATCTGCTAGGTTATCAATATCCCCATATTCATATAATTGACCGGAAAGCCCCGGTTTAACAGAGTCCCTTAGTCCGGGGACATTAGCAGAGACAGAAGGAGTACCGCATGCATTTGCTTCAATATTTGTTATACCCCAGCCTTCTTTCATTGAAGTATTTACAACTAAATGAGATTTTGAAAGAAGATCAACTTTTTGCTCTTCTGTGACAAAACCCCAAAAGGTAGTATCATCTGCTATTCCAAGCTTAACAGCCAGTGATTTTAAGTAATCCATGAAATCACCTTTGCCCATAATCTCAAGCTTCGCATTTGGAATATTCTTTTTCACAATAGCAAAAGCCTGAAGAAGATGATCAACGCTTTTGTATTTTTTAAGTCTTCCAAAATATGTAACAGTTGGAGTCTCATTTTTTTGAACTGCTTTCATAGGGAATTGTTTATGTTCTATGGCATTAGGAATAATCATGAAATTCTTTTTGTCAAATCCACGTTCCATAAATTCAGAGAGTGTACTTTTAGATACAACTGCAAACGGAGTATGTTTATATACTTTGTCTACCATTTTTTCTGAGCCATATACATAAGAAGCAGATATTATATTTGCTTCTCTGAAAATACTTTTCCCGAAAAAATGATGACTTATAGCAATTAAAGGTTCTTTTACAAATCTTGGTGTGTAAAAAGGAATTTTGTTTATATCATCTATAACTATATCAAATTTTGTCTCGGAGGATAGTCTTTTGTATTCTTTTTTAACGATAAAGTTAAAAAGAGAACGGCTACCTTTTCGAATAACTTTGATACCATCAATGACTTCTTCTGAAGGAAAGCCAGGCACATCACAGCATAAAAGAGTAACTTCATGTCCTTGACTTACTATCCTTTTGAAAATTTCGTGCATGTGCACTTCTGCACCACCACCAAACGGATTTTTAATATCTTGCCAATTAATAAGTAAAATCTTCATCTCTGTAGTGCCATTTAAACAATAAAGACAAATATAACAAAAAATTGACTTCTTTTATGGCATACCTATTGCAATTCTCATTATAAAATTGAAGATATATACTTAAAACGGGGGAATAATCATGGATTCAAAAATATACCCGATTGAAACATATAAAAACAGGTGGCTAAAATTGACTAATGTAAGAGTATTAGCCATTATTTTGATTGCGATGCTTGGTTTCTCGGCATGCGCTCCTATGACAAGTGTAAGAAATGGTTTAGAATATCAATCTAAATTGAGAGATCAGATTACAGGGAATAATTCTGATAAGCAAAATATAGTTGAAGAATCACCAAATGCTGAATCCGATTCACAGATGGCAAAAATTGCTGCTTTTGAAGAAAAGCTTCTTGCTGCTAAAAAAGAAAAAGCAGAAGTTACAAGACAAATAGAAAAATTAGATACTAAGCCAACAGTTATAATTCAACCTGAAGAGAACAAACAACCGTCAGTTGCTGTAGCAGGCGTGCCTAGTAAAGATGATGCACAGGATGTAGAAATACAAAGTAATCAAAGAAAGCTACTTACATTTAAAGAGCAATTCAGCAGTCTAGAAACAAAACATGATCAGCTGGCTACCAAAGTCAGTCAAATCGAAGAAGAACTTAAATTTTTACGCAGTCAGGTTATCGCTTTGAATAGTAGAAAAGAAACGTTTCTTAACAAGGATATAGCAAAAAAAGAAACTAAAAAAGAAGGAACTCCTATTATAGAATCTGAAGAAAAGATTGCTAAAAAAGAGGGAAAACAAGTTCAAGTGGAAGAGCAGGCATTAGCAAAACAATCAACTGAAAAGCTTGATCTCGCTGAACAGTTCTACAATAAAGGTAAATATGATGATGCTATAACAGCTTATGTAGCTGCTTTAAATGATATAAAATCTAATAAGATTAAGTCAGAAGTACTATATAAAGTAGCTATGAGTCACTACCAGTTAAAACATTTCGAAAAATCAATAGCATATTTTGATCAAGTTTGCTCTTTGTCAGAGAATATGTTTAAAGATGATGCTCAAATTCAAATTGCAGAAGCAAATATGAGATTAGGTAAAATTGATGAAGCAAAAAAAGCATATCAAAATGTTTTAGCAGAGTATCCGCGCAGCAAACATATACCCAAAGCAAGGAAGATGCTCCAGCAGTTATAGATACTATAAATGTATAAAAAAAGCCGTGAGTTAAACAATTCACGGCTCAATTTGTATATAGCAAAGTTTAAATCTTATTTGCCACTAAGCAATACTTTTACATTGTCACCAATTTTTGCATCCAATATTTGCTCAGCATTTGCATTCCTAACTGCAATTTCCAGGAAGCTGTTAGATCCTGTATAAACAAGAGCTTCTCTTTCAGCAACGTCAGCAAATTTTTCTTTAAGACCAACAATTTCAGTTTCGCCAACAGTAAAGATAATTTCATTTAAGTCTGCTTCAGCAATCATATTATCTTTTAAGTTAGTAATCAAATTACCAAATCTGTCTATATGTACAATTTCACCTGTCAGAGAATTATCATCCATAAAGAGCTTAGGTTTTGCTAATGATATTAATTTATTTATCTCTATGTGAGATCCTACCTGATGTAACTCTTTGCCTGCAGCTATATGAGCAGATGTAGGTGCAAAAATATCTCTACCGTGGAAAGTTTTACTTACGACTTCTAAGAAATATTCTTTTTTGTCTAATAAAACTGATTCTTCAACAAAATGCTCATTAATTATGTAGCTTAATACACCATTATTAGGAGCTACAAAATATCTATTTGCAGCTTTGATTGCTATTGGTTGTCTTTCGGAACCAACACCCGGATCAACTACAGTAACAAAGACTGTACCTTCAGGGAAGAATTTGATTGAATTAGCTAAAATATATGCTGCCTGTTTGATGTTATGAGGCTCAATAGTATGAGTCATATCAATCAGCTTAGCATCGTTGCAAATATTTAAAATGACCCCTTTCATCATAGCAACATAAGGGTCGAACAAACCAAAATCAGTAGTTAATACTATAGTTGGTGATTGCATTAAACTGTTCTCTAATAGTAATCGAATAAAAAACTTACAATTATAATCAAAATAAGGGACAAAACAATAAGATAAATCCTATTTGCGCACAATGTTCATTATTAAGTTTTGAAAGATTACTCGCCCATCGCCTGCAGAAGTTTTTAAGGATTCGTCTGCTTTCGTCAAGGCAATTATAGCTCTTTCAATCTCTTTATGATTATAAACTCGGATTGCTCTCTGATATTGTTGAAGGAAGAAAGGATTTACTTTGATTTGTGCTGCAAGTTCATAATTATTGAGTCCTTTTGCTGACAGTTCAAATAATTTCCATGCAGAAATAAAGAAATTGGTCAGGAATGGTACAATCTTGCCGTCTTTTTCATTTACTGACATAAGTCTGTCCAAAATAAATAAAGACTTGTTTAAATCTCGCATTCCAACTGCATTCTGTAAATCAGCAGCAGTGTAATTTTTTGAAGAACCGAGAAGGTGATTAATATCTTGAATTGTGATTTCAGTTTTATCAGGATAAGATACAACAATTTTATCAACTTCATTTGCTAAGTGTCTTAAAGATTCGCCACTTTGAGCTAAAACCATCTGGAGCGCATCAGGAGCAATAGTTTTTCCATATAGTTTAAATCTGGAAGTAAGCCACTCAGGGAATTCATTGTCGTATTTTTTTGGGAATTCAATATATGCATGGTTCTCTAATAGATATGGGAAAGGATATTTTATTCCTTTAGGAGCAGTATTTTTCATTTTTTTTGCTACTCCGTTGAGCTTATCATATCTAGTTTTTAAAATGAGTACCGTATTTGGAGATGGATTTTTCAGATAATTTGATAGAGCATTTGTTTCCTGCTTTTTTGATCGTCCGGTAAACAGCTTATCTATATTTTTTAAAACTACAACTCTTCTTTCAGACATCATAGGAAAAGATGAACAAATCGAAGCAACCTGATCCTGACCGTGTTCATCTCCATCCAAAATATCGAAATTAAATTTGTCATTTTCTGTTTTTACAAGAGAAGCTATGAGTTTATCATATACTTCATCTAACAAAAACTCTTCCTGACCAAATAACAAAATTATAGGTGGATAATCACCAGATTTTAATATTGTTTGAATCGTCGTTTGAGGCATTATTTGTTTCTCTTAGATATTTCGTTTAGAGCTTTATGGAACTTACCACTAATAATTTTTGCATTAGATGGTTTTACAATATAATCAGATATTTTGAGCTTTGCCAAACTCATAAATAAATCTCCATAACTTAATGCTGTGCAAGCTATCACTGGTAACTCTTTCGTAGCATCATTAGATCTAAGAAATTTTAAAGCTGTCAGTCCATCCATAACCGGCATTTGCATGTCAAGTACTAGTAAATCCGGCATAGACTCTTTAATCAGAGAAAATGCTTCCTGAGGGTTAGTGGCTTCTCTGACTGTAACTTTAAAAGTTTTTTTCAAAATTGAGCTAAGAATTTTTCTATATGCAGGATCATCGTCACATAGAAGAACGTTCATATCCGAAAAATCAAAAGATGGTAAGTCAAAACTCATAAAAAACCTCTTATTTCATAACTAATATTCTTGTAGGAATTTCTCCTGCTTCTGCAAAACGAACTAAAGCTTTAATCATTTCTTCTTTTGTAGTCTCTCCCTTAGCTGCAATAAGCATTCCATGTTTTGTAAAATAATCTTCGGCAAATATCATTCCCGGTACAATCTGATTTACTGGTACACGCATCACAGATTTTCTACCAAAAGAAGTTCTTTCTAATTCCATCATCCTGATGAATGCTTCAACAACTTTTTGGTCAAAGAGAATACCTCTTTTTTTATAGAGATAGTTCATAGTATTAGCATATTTATCTTTTGTTGACTCCAAAAAAGCAGCGGTGCTCGTATATGGAGTCGAAGAAGAATTGTTATATGTTCTGTCTCTCTGTTTTTTATATAATGCATTGTGATAAGTGTCTACAACCAAAATTATCCTGGCACCCGGATGAATTTCATTGCCTTGAATATGATTAGGAAAACCGCTACCATCAAGTTTTTCATGATGCTGACTGATTATTTCACATATTCCTTTAAATCCGGAATAGGGCTCTAATATTTTAACGCTTAATCCCGGATGCATAGTGTATCTTTTATATTCAGAAGAACTCATTTCTGAAGGATATTTATATAGAGATGAATCCATATATCCTATTTTACCGATATCGTGCAGTAAACCGGCAATTTTGATTTCAGTAACCATATCTTCATTCAATCCGAGCTCTTCAGCAAGAATTGCAGATTTTTCTGATACAAAGCGAGAATGACTCCCTTCGTAAAAGTTTTCAGTGAAAGTAGTTATATTAGATAGTATTTGAATTGTTTGGTACATCCCTGACGCCAATTCACTACTAAGATCTTCAACTAAACCTTCTAATTCTCTTATTTTTTCTTCCATGTTCAGTATATTCGTATTTGAAATATTTGGATTACCTTAATATAAGTAAGAAACGTAAAAAATGTAAATATAAGTTATCCAATTTTTATAGTTTTGTACTATAACGTAAAAACTAATACTTGATTTGTAAATAGAGGTAGAAATGTCTGAAATTAAAAAAATTGGTATTATCACAAGTGGTGGTGACTGTGGCGGCTTAAATGCGGTTATTAATGGCGCCAGCAGAATGGCTCATAGCTTGGGTATAGAAGTAGTTCTTATCCCAAATGGTTATGCCGGTTTGTATAACTTGTCTGATTTGGAACCTGTAGTGATTGATAGTGCAAGAGCAGATCGCATTCATTCAGGTGTTGCCGGGTCAGAGGCAGGTCACTCCCGTGTAAAAATCAGCAAAATCAAAAATCCTGATAAATATAATATAATTAGAAGAGGTCTTGAAAAACATAAGATCGATGCTCTTGTTATTGCAGGTGGTGATGATACAGGTTCTGTTGTTGTTGATTTGATTAATAACGGCATAAGATGTATTCACGTGCCAAAAACAATGGATCTTGACCTTCAGACATATTCAGTTGGTGGTGATTCTACAATCAATAAAATCTCTACTTTTACTGAAGACTTAAGAACTACAGGGCTTACACATAACAGGACACTTATTATAGAAGTATTTGGAAGGTATGCAGGTCATACTGCATTTCGTGGTGGTATTGGCGCTGATGCTGATGCAATATTGATTCCTGAAATTCCGGTGGATTATGATTATCTATATAAACATTTTAAAAAAACTTATATGGATAGACTTCTTTCTTCTGATGTTAAAGGTTCTACTTACATTATAGTAGCTGCCGAAGGTCTTAAAGATAAAGCTGGTAATTTATTTACTGATAAATCAATCACAGATTCTTTTGGTCATGAGAAATTATCCGGTATTGGAAGATACGTTAGAAACCAACTAGAAGCACACATGAAACAAGATCCTGAATGGCAGGAATTCTTGAAAAAAGAAGGTATCTATGTAGAAGATATCTATGAATATCCTGAGATTAGAGAAGTAACTCTTGGTCACCTTGTTAGAGCCGGTCAAACAAGTTCTTATGACGTAACTTTTGGAAAACAGTGCGGTGGTGGTGCCGTCCTTTTATTAAATAAAGGAATTGAAGGCGTGACTGTAGTTGGCATAGAAGGTAAAGAAGTATCTTATATTCCTACAAAAGAAGCTATCAAACAAAGATTTGTTGATTTGGAAGATGTCGCTTTCCACGAACAATTAGGTGTTTGTTTCGGTAGAGAACCGGAAGCTTATGATCCTGATATCACTGAATACAAAGGGAAAATTCACAGATACATGTAAAGACAGGATTTAATTATTTAGATGTGCTGTTTTTAAAATAAAAACGCTATTTTTGTGTTATAAATATTAGGCTAATTGATTTCTTTGAAATTGTTTAGCCTAATTTGGTTTTATTATGGCATAACACTTAAGGTTGGTATATGGACTTCAAGGATTATTATTCAATACTCGGGGTAAGCAAAAGTGCTACGGAAGATGAGATTAAGAAGGCATACAGAAAATTGGCCCAAAAATATCACCCTGATAAAAATAAAGGTGACTCTACCGCTGAAGAAAAGTTCAAAGATATAAGTGAAGCCTATGAGGTATTAAAAGATTCTGATAAAAGAAGAAAATATGACAATCTAGGCAGTTCTTATAACAGATATAGAAATACAGGCGGAAATTCAGGATTTAACTGGTCAGATTGGGAGAATACTGGAGCATCCGGACGTAAGCGAAAAACATCTTTTGGTGATATGTTTGATCAAGGCGGCAGTGGTTTCTATTCAGATTTCTTTGAAAAAATATTTGGTGGTGGTTTTGGAAAAAGCAAAGGTTTTAACCCTACTCCCAAGCAAGGAGAAGATTTTAAAACCGAAGTGGATATTAGCTTAGAAGAAGCATTCAAAGGTACATCAAGACTTATCAAAATTAATAAAGAAAGAATTGAAATAAAACTGAAAGCCGGAATTCCTGATGGTACAGTGCTAAAAATAACCGGCAAAGGTTCTTCAGGAAGAAATGGTGGTGCTAACGGAAATTTACTAATTACAGTAAATGTCAAAGAGCATCCTGAAGTGGAACTTAAAGACAGAGATTTATATCAGGATGTTATTGTTGATCTATATACTGCCATTCTTGGAGGCAGTATGAAAGTAAAAACTTTTACAGGGACTCTTCAAGTAAATATTGCTCCTGAAACACCAAGCGGAAAAGTACTGAAATTAAAAGGTTTAGGTATGCCTGAATATGCTGACAAAGCAAAGGGTGATTTGTATTTAAATATTAATATCAAACTGCCCGAAAACCTAAGCTCAGAAGAAAAGGAACTTTTCGAAAAACTAAAAAAAATCAGACAGAAGATTTCTTAAGATATAATATGAAAAAGGGCAAATCAAATTGATCTGCCCTTTTTTTAAATGATTATAAGCTAGTTTTTCTAATTGAAATATAGTGCCAATCCTAACTGGAAGAATGATTTTTTTTCTTCATTATCAGATTTTAAAAGCAAGTTAGCATAGGAATATTTCGCTTCTAAATTCAGAGTAATTAATTTTAGATTTAAGTCGACACCGGCACCTAAACCAAATCCTATACGGCTATCAGCCGGAGATTTTGAGAGCTGTAAGCCAATTCCTTCCAGAGGATAATCAATTGAGCTACTAATATAATTATAACTTAATTCGCCTAGGCCGTAAACTCCTATCAGGGATCTGAATAAATATAATTGCATACCTGCATTGATAGGAACAATATTAGTGCTGGAGAGGAGTTTAACATCAAAATCTAAAGATTCATGTTTTACAGTAATTTCGTTTTCAGGGAATTTATTCCAGGACAAACCTCCGTAAAAATCAGCATAATCAGACATAGCTACTTTAACTCTCATTCCAACGAAGTAACCAGCACCCATACCATCATTGACAAGACTGGCTAAGCCGTCTTCGTCTAATAAAGATGCCGTGTTTTTATTATAAACATCACCAACCTTATCACTTGGTGTTGATAATCCGGCTCTTATCCCAAATTGAACACCGTCAGCAGCAGATAATTTATTATATTGAAAAAATGCAGCTAACATAAAAAAGAGTGCAATAAACCTGCTCATATTTCCTTATACTCCTATAAGTTGTATTTTTGTTCGAACAAAAGTGCTTAAAACTCGTAGCAATTTTATAGGTTTGTTCGCAATAACTGACAATTTGTTTCAAAAATAGAAGAAAAACATGAAAGTTTCTAGAATAATATCAGTATTGTCAGCTTTAATGCTGATTAGCTTAGGAGCAATAACACTTCATTCTGAAGAAAACGATGTAAAGTTCGGTATATTTGGTGGCATTAATTTTAATATGCACAGCCCTGATTTTACTTTAGATAATGCTGTTATACCATCGGTTAATACTCCGACTCATAATGTGTTTCAAGAAAATGCCACTAGTATCGGTATTCATCTTGGTGGTTTAATTGACTATAAAATGGCTGAAGGTTATATCTTTTCAGGCAGATTAGGGATTCATTCTGCAAGTGTATTATTTAAAGATGATCATACTATAGGGACAAATATTCAAATGTCGGGAGAGCTAGATGCATCCTTATATTATGTAGAAATTTCTCCTATGGTTAAGTTTACAGACTTAATTCCGGTAGAAAATTTGTATTTGTTAGGTGGTCTTGAGCTAAGTTTCCCTATTTCAGCAAGTTATGATTTAAATAATGATGGTACTACAATAGCTGGTCAAGCTCAAGAAACAGATAATTTGGAAGGTCAGGATATTGACGGCAAATCAATGCGAATGGCAATTGCTTTAGGAGCCGGATATAATTTTGATATCGGTGATGGTGTAGAACTTTCTCCTGAAATATCTTTCAGATTGCCTTTGACAAAAGTATCATCTGATGAGATGTTTGACTCATGGTCAATGTCTCAAATCAGAGTTGGTGTAGCACTTACTTTTGGTGGTGATGCAACAAAAGTTAAAAATGAGCCGGATCCGGGCGAATTAAGTGTTGGATTTAATGATGTATCATATTATGATACTGACGGAACTAAAAAAGAACTGAATGAAATATCAGTAGAAGAAACTGAATATCAAGAATTATACCCTGTTATACCATATGTATTCTGTAGTGAAAATGCAACTAAACCAGATACTAGATACCAAACTATGGCTTCGCAATCAGGTTCAGGCGACTTTTCATTTTCAGCGTTAGAAGCGAATGCTCTTTCAATTAACTATAATACCATGGATATTATTGGTAAAAGAATGCAGTCTAATAAACAGGCTAGAATCAGAATTAACGGTACGCTAGACGGAAGAGATGAAGTAGATTTATCAGTTGCGAAACAAAGAGCTGAATTTGCTAAAAATTATATAGTAGTAAATTATGGAATTAACCCTGATAGAATCGATGTAACTTCAAGCAAAAAACCTGAAAAACCTTCTGCAATGAGCAATCCTGACGGTATGCAGGAAAACAGAAGAATTGAATTCTTCTCTACTAATCACGAATTATTAGAGCCAATTTTGCTTAGCAAAGATAAACAAAGAGTTTCTTTCCCTCAATTGATTGAGTTTAACCCTGTCGTTGTAAGCTCTGAAGGCGTAAAAAACTGGGAACTTAGAATATTGCAAGCTGATAGAATTATTAAACAAATATCAGGTACAGGTTCACCTGAAGCAATTCAATGGTCAATTATGCCAAATGATTTGACTGATGCTCAAGTACCTTTGGATTATACATTAGAAGTAATTGATAATAAAGGAAAAATTCAGTCCTCTTCAGGTTCAATTCCAGTGGAATATTATTCTTTCACAAGAAAAAGAACTGAAGATATGCCGGACAAAACTATCTCAAAATATAGCTTAGTTGTTTTTGATTTTGATTCGCCTGAAATTTCAGATGCTGATAAGAAAATGTTGGAAGACAAAGTGATTCCTGCTATCAATTATAACTCTACTGTTCAAATATACGGTTATACTGATAAATTAGGTAATGATAGCTATAACAAGAAGTTAGCTCTTCAAAGAGCAAACAATGTCAAGAATTTCTTAGAAAGCAAAATAAAAAATGTTAAATTTGAAGTTTATGGCGTAGGAGAATCTGTTGAATTATTTGACAATAACTCACCTATAGGAAGACAACTTTCCAGAACCGTGCAGGTTTATGTGGTGACTCCTAAACAATAACATAATAGGATCTAATAAATGAGTGTACAAAACTCTAAATATAAATATTTGAATACTTTAGACTCTCCAAAAGAATTACGTAAACTTCCGGTAGAAGCCCTATCGGAAGTTTGTTCTGAAGTTAGAGACTTTATGATAGATACCATTACAAAAACGGGCGGGCATTTTGGTGCCGGTTTGGGTGTAGTGGAACTTACAGTAGCTCTTCATTATATATTAAATACTCCGGAAGATAAAATTTTATTTGATGTTGGACATCAAGGATACCCACACAAAATTCTTACCGGTAGGAGAGACTTACTGCAGACTATAAGACAAAAAGGCGGTCTTTCCGGTTTCTTAAAAAGAAGTGAAAGCGAATATGACTGCTTTGGAGCAGGACATGCTTCTACAAGTATTTCTGCAGGCCTAGGTCTAGCAACTGCTCGTGATATGCAGAATAAAGATTACAGAGTTGTTTCTGTAATAGGTGATGGTGCAATGACAGGTGGTCTTGCATTTGAAGCTATGAATAACTGCGGCGTACAGAAAAGGGATATTCTTGTTATCATGAATGATAACAACATGTCTATTGATCCGAATGTATCGGCTTTTTCTAATTATTTCAATCAACTTTTTGCTTCTTCTACTTTCCAGTCTTTCAGAGACAATGTTTGGAAACTAACAGGTAAGATGGATGAGTTGGGCGATAGATTAAGAAAGTATGCTGCGCGCTTTGAAGATGGCGTGAAAGCTATCATTACACCGGGTGTTTTATTTGAAGCCCTTGGATTTAAATATTTTGGCCCGGTAAATGGTCATAATGTTACAAAATTAGTCAGACTGCTTAAACAAATCAGAGACGTTAAAGGGCCAGTCTTTTTGCACGTAATTACGCAAAAAGGTAAAGGTTATGCTCCTGCAGAAAAAGATTCGCACTATTTACATGCTATCGGTAAAATAGATAGAGAAACAGGAAAGTCTCTAAAAAAATCAACCGGTCCAAAACAAGAAAAATATTCAGATGTGTTTGGCCATGCGATGGTTGAACTTTGCAAAATGAATAATAAAGTTGCTGCTGTATCTGCAGCCATGATAGAAGGTACTGGTTTAAATATTTTATGCGAAGCTGCTCCTGAAAAAGTAATTGATGTTGGTATAGCCGAAGGTCATGCCGTTACATTTGCTGCAGGTATGGCTGCGGAAGGAATGATCCCGGTAGTTGCTATTTACTCTACATTTCTTCAAAGAGCTTATGATCATATAATACATGATGTGGCAATTCAAAAGCTTCATGTAATATTTGCCTTGGACAGAGGTGGTGTCGTTGGAGCTGATGGCCCGACTCATCATGGAACATTTGATTTGGCATATTTAAGACATATTCCTAATATGATTGTGCTTGCACCAAAAGACGAACAGGAATTAAGAGATTTGCTTTATTCTGCCGCTTTTAAGTATACAAATGGTCCTGTGGCTATTAGATACCCTAGAGGTGAAGGAATGGGCGTTAAATCGACTCCTATGAAGTTTATTGAGCTTGGAACTTGGGATATGCTTACTAAAGGTGAAGATGTTGCAATTCTGTCAGTAGGAAAAACAGTAGTGGAAGCAATTAATGCTGCAGAAATACTGAAAGAAAAAGGTATAAATCCTACTATTGTCAATGCAAGATTTATTAAGCCATTAGACCATGAAATGCTAAAAGATATTTGTGAAAACCACAAACACATCATTACAGTTGAAGACGGTCAGATTCAAGGTGGTTTTGGATCAGCTGTTGCTGAGTATTTAGTAACCGAAAATATTCAGAATGTAACATTAAAGATTCATGGCATACCTGATAAATTTGTAGAGCACGGAACTCAAGAACAGCTTTATGAATCATTAGGTTTAGACGCTTCAGGGATTGCAAATTTGACAGAGGGAATAATTAATTTCAAAAAAATCTAAGAAAATGTTTGGATTATATGAAGAATCTCCTTAAGTTTGTACTCCATTGTTGAGGCAATGATCCCGTAGCTCAGCCGGTAGAGCATTTGACTTTTAATCAAAGGGCCACAGGTTCAAATCCTGTCGGGATCACAAGTTCTAATAAATATTACAAAAGTAACTTATAAAAGTTATAAAACACGAAAAAGTTTATATGATCCCGTAGCTCAGCCGGTAGAGCATTTGACTTTTAATCAAAGGGCCACAGGTTCAAATCCTGTCGGGATCACTTTTCTGTTCTTAAGCTTTAATATTACTTTTGTCCTGCATAACTGCAGTGTGGATCCCGTAGCTCAGCCGGTAGAGCATTTGACTTTTAATCAAAGGGCCACAGGTTCAAATCCTGTCGGGATCACAAAAAGCTTAAGAATAACTCTTAAGCTTTTTTTTTACCTGATTGTATCTTATCTCGGATTTCATAATGAAAATAGGTATATACGGTGGAAGTTTTGATCCTGTGCACTTAGCTCATTTAAAAATGGCTGAGGCATTTTTAGCGAGCTGTAGCCTAGATATTTGTTATTTCGTACCAACTACTGTCTCACCTTTTAAAATCGGCGAGAAACAAGCAAATGAGCGAAATAGATATAATATGCTTAAGATTGCTATTGAAGATAACACAAAATTTCAAGTTTCAGACTATGAAATTAGTTCGCCTGATGCAGTTTCCTATACCTATAAAACTGTTACTCACTTTACGAATACTTTTCCTGATGCTGAAATATTTCTTCTGATAGGAGGTGATAATGCTTCTACTTTTCAAAAATGGAAGAATTGGGAATATATCCTAGAAAATGTCACGCTTTGCATCGTGGATCGTCCGGGGGCGTTAAGCGATAAGCAAAAAGAAGAAATAAAAAAGGCCCTTTCAATTAAATCGAAAGAGCCTCATTGGGTCAGTGCACCACTAATGGAGATTTCATCAACTATTATACGTGCAAATGTTTCAAAAGGTTTCAGTATAAAAAAATTAGTTCCAAAAAAAGTTGAAAATTATATAAAAGAACATCAACTTTATCTTTGAGAACGCGTTATAGTGTAGTCTGAGATACCACCTTCTATACTGATCTCTATATATTTTTTTGTTTCTGAGTTTGGTGTAGCTTCAAAATAGTCACCACGATTAACAAATCCAATAAAAGATTCCGAACTCAAAGCAGAATTAGAATAAATTCTACAATTTACATCTTCCGGTATGTCAATACTCATTTCTGATACTCCATTTTCTATATCAACCTTGCAAGTATCAGCCTTATCTCCTAAATTAAGATCAAGAGAAGAGACACCGGTTTGAATATTTAATTGACTTACTTTCAAATTATGAAAATCTAAATCCATCTCGCAAGCGCCAGTATTCATATTAATTGTCCATTCGATGTTATCACGGAGCTTCAAGTTTAATAAGTTATCATTAATCAGATTTGTTATTTTATTCAAATTGAAATTGTTTGAAAAATCAATAGTAAATATAGAATCTTTGTTGTAATAGCTTTTACTTCCTATACCCAGAGCATAAGAATCAGCTTTTAAATAATATGTAGAATCATAAAAATCTTTTATTTTATATGCTCCTGATCCGCCTTCGAAATTGAGTATCGCTTGTTTTATCTCTATATCTTTGTATTGGGATAATGCAATACTAGAAATTGGATCAATAAGTGACGTATTATTATCTTTAAAAAAGTTATCCTTAAAGAAGAACATTCCGTTACTAATTATACCTGTAACAATGAAAGCAAACAAAAAACCTGATATTGCTGAAAGTAGTTTTTTCCAACCATCTGCCAGCTTCAAAAGTGATATACCAAAAATAATCAGAAGAACAGGCCAGTAATAGCCTAATGTGAAACCATGGAAATCTATTACCTCAAACTTTAACAGCAGAAAGCATACGCCCATAGATATAAAGAACGATCCCCAGAATAAAGATCCTGATTTCTTACTCATGCCTGGTTTTCCCTAAGTGTATTTCTTTGGATGTTTCTGTACAAAATTGCTCCGCCTACAGAAAGCATAACTATGCCAAATACCATCTGGGCATCAAAATCAGGAATAATGTAATCTAATAATAGAAAAGCTCCTGACATAATCAGAATATAACCCAAAGTATTTCTAGTGCTTCCGGTTTTTCTGTTTTGATTGGATTCTTGTCTGAAAGGCGGGTGCTCAGAAACAATCCATAACAGAATATATGCTAGAAGACCCATACCATTAAAAAAGAGCGAAACAATAAAAAATATTCTGACTAGTATTGGATCAATTGCAAAATAATCAGCTATTCCGGAGCAAACTCCGGCTATCATTTTGCGATCGCTTCTGTAAAACCTTTTCATAACAAACTCCTTGTACATTGTTTAGTTTTATATACGCAAGTTTGTTATAAGAGTTACGTTACTTTAAGAATTTTACCATTGCTCCATAATTTTTATCTAACTTGAATCCAATTTTTTCTAAAAATGCCTGAATTTCGAAATGAGTTTTTACTATTTCAATATTTTGAACAAGCATCCTGTCAAAAAATACTTCCAGCATTGCTGTACCTAGACCAACACCTTTTAATTCTTGTACCAAAACAGTACCGTCAAGAAAAACTGATTTATCATCAATTTCTCTGAAGCTTAAGCCACCAACAATGCGGTCGAATTTGTCATTCAAAATAAAGTATCTGTATGATTCCCCATACTTCATAGTATAATTTTCTTTATGGAATAATCTGTAAAGAATACCAATTTCAGACGGCTTAAATGTTTCAGATAAATAGTAACCATTTCCGCTAGTATCAGTGATTTTTGTTTTGATCATATTACCGAATATATTATCAGTAGTATCAAAGCTTAACTGCTTAGGTACTAACTGATGAGGGTAAACCATTTTACTAAAAATAAGACGATCATTTTTGCCTTGTAATAAGAACTGTAAATCGGATAGCTCATTTAATTCTGTTATGTAAGAATATTCTTTAGATTCTATTATTCTAAGTAATCTGTCAAAAAGATGTTTTACTTCGCTGTTATGATTGCGGAAGTAAGTGTGTCTATAGTAGTAGAAACGGAAAAAGTCGCTAATATCATTAAGCTCATACTTGTCGTATATGGTGAAAATAGAATCAGTAATGGCATCCACTGTCGCACTTGGATTCAACTTATTCCAGGTTATATAGTTTTCAATTGCATTTAGCACAATAATAGGAGTAAAGCACTTCGGAAATTCTCTAAGATATGCTTTTAGATTATTTAGTAATTTATTTCTTCCTTCTAAAAAGTCATATTTCTGAAGATCAGAATATAATTCTTCTAATAATTCTTTTCCTTCTTTTTCGCCAAGAACTTCAATTATAGCATCGAATATCCAATTCAAATCCAAATGTCCGGATATCCATGAATAATGAGATACTGCTTTTTTGAAAAAGTTCCTGTAAATAGGCAATATTATCGAGATAGGAGTTGAATAATAAACCCACCCGTTTAGAGATAAAAGCCTTCCGGCATGCATATAATCTTTGTTTGGAAGTATAATATTAGATAAAGAAATAAAACCAGGAATTATTCTTTTGCCGCTGTTTCTCCAGCCTATAAGAATAGACTTCATAGAGTAGACAAAGATCTTCTGGAGTTTAGAAATGTCTGAACTACTGCCACTACTTAAAATTTCATTTGATAATATGCGAATATGCCCCCATGCTGTCAATTCGTCGTTGTATATAACTGATCGTGCATTCAGTTCAGGACGAGCGCACCCCAGCTTGGGAAGGACCTTTGTGCCATAAGGATAAGCAGAAATAATCATTAACCAGAAAACTGTTTCAAGATTTCTTCTGGATTTAAGATTTTCGTTTATAACAATTTGAAAATCATAGCGCTGACCTTCTTTTGTATTTATACACATTCTGTAGAGATTATTTTCGTGAGTGTGTGTAATATTTGAAAGCCATATTCCATAATCAGTTAGATCATCTAGGCAAAATCCTTTCTGATCATAAGCCAGCATTATTGATTGCTTCAAAAATGTAGTTGAGGTCAGTATAGAAAATAACTGTGCTTTGGCTTTTTCAGGCACACCATCGTCAAATATTATTTTTTTCTTCCATTCACTTTTATCTTCAGGTTTGAAAGAATTTTGTATTTTCTTCTCGTAATACTCAGATACTTCGATAAAATATCTGTGCGCTATCTCTGTTATTTTCTCATCCTCATCGTGCATCATCCAGTTTACAAGTTCGCTTCTTACAGGTTCGTAGTATTGCTCATGTTTTTTTACATATTTGACTAGTAATTTGAAAATATTTTCAAACTGCTTAATCATCAATCTATTGACAGGCCAGTCAAGCTGAGTTCTATATATAAAAAGCCTCTGTCTAAGCGTTTCTAAACGTCGTTTTTCAAATTTATGAGAAGTGATCTTTGCTATATATTCTTCATTTAAAAAAGAAAATCCCGATTCAAGGAATGTAAAATAACCTAATTCTCTGCTAGAAAAAGCATCAGTAGTAAGTAAAATCATATATGCTCTGCATCGAATATTTTCTACCGGATGATATGCAAGTGACTCTAAGCGAAGTCTTATTAATTCCAATAAATTAGAATCAGTATTATTTGCGAGCAGTTGAATATTTGTCAAAGCATCTTGATTATCCAGTGATCTGTTTGCAAGAATCATTGCATAATTATAGACTAAATCAGAAAGGCCTTGAGTTTTGAAATTTTCTTTTTTGATAGTTTCATTTGCTGAAATGAGAGGGAGTTTTACTCTTTGTCCGATATTTTTGAAATCCATTTCCCAAATCTCTTTTACCGGAGCAAATTGTGTTAAAGCATAATTACCTGCCCATAAAAGAGGTTGTTTTGCTAATATTTCAAAGTCAATAATATTTCCATCTAGATCGTAAATAAGATTGCCTATTTGAATAGAACTATCATCGATTTTTCGGCATGTCAATTCTTTTTGTCTTACTTTGTCATAAATTGAATTTTGCCTTATGAGTATGTCGCTTTCTAAAATTCCTAAATCACGATAGAACCATCGAGGAATGCGAACAAAAAAGCCCTGCATTTTAAGATCTACATAATTTCTTTCATAGCAACTTTCAATTATATTACTATAGTTCTTAAGAATAAGTTTTCTATTAAAGGACTGCTTAGCAGTTAATTCTCCATTTTTAGCATTAAAGTCAGTTTCCAGAATTTTAAAATTGACAACCCTTTCATAACGTGCCAGGCTTTTATTAGCTGCCATAATTAATTTATGCAGATAGTCATATAAGTCTGTTTGACTGAGATTTTCAATCAATTCATCTTCTTTATCAGTTACTATAAACAGAATATTATAAGGTCTACCATCTCCAACAAGAAATACTCTTTTGATGCCGGGCACGCCTTCAAATTTGCTTTCCACATTACGTGGAGCAATAGTTTGACCTTTATTGTTTTTGTAAATATCTTTTACTCGGTCTATTATTTGGTAGTGCCCAAGCTTATCCTGATTAAAAATATCACCTGTTGCAACGTAATAATCAGAGTCATCCTGCTTTGGATATTCTATTTCTGAACCTATGGGAGCATCTTGTAGATACTCTGCCACATAATGCCCGGAAATTAGCATTTCCCCATTATCTTTCAGTTTAGGATAAATACCTGGAAGAGCAACACCAGTAGAATTTAAAACATACTCGCCCGGTGGTGTCATTGTGATTCCGCCTGTAGCTTCAGTCATCCCAAAGCCACTGGATAATTTTATATTATTTTGATTAAAGAATTTAAAAACTTTTGGATCTAAATAACCTGCTGCAGAAAGTCCCCATTTAAGCTTTTTACCTACAACAGTCTCAATGGCAGTTTGTGAATCAATTCTGTTTTTATCCATAACCTGCATTATTTTATCATAAGCCTGTTGCCAGCGCAAAGGAATACTAATGAATATGCTCGGATTTATAATTGGAAACAGTTTAAATAGGGTAGAGGAAGAAGGCGAACCAGTAAATACATAAGTGCCATTCCAATAGATAGTCCCAAGCAGTTCTAAATATCTGCCAAATGTATGGAATAGTGGAAGATATGAAAGCATTACTTCATTATCTCCAACAAATGGCACTGCCGCTCCTCTGGCAAATCTTTTACTAACCAGAGAATAGTTACTGAAAGAAATGCCTTTAGGTACCCCTGTAGATCCGGAAGTAAACATTATTGTCGATACTTCATTTATTGCAAAAGGCTTGTAGGATTGAATAATATTTTCTACTTCATCGGATGTTTGTTCAGAAGCAGAAATATTTAAGTTTCTACAGCTATAAAGCTCAATATTATGAAATACTTTAGTAGTAAAAATATCTATATCTTGTTTTAATTCCTTCTTGATATCGTCAATCAGCTTCAATCTTTCCAATTTATCAGTAACAACAATATTAATATCAAGTTGCTTAAAGATTGAAATCAGTTCTGTTTTAGAAAAGTTAATATTTAACGGAGTGACAAAGATCCCGTAAAAAAGGCAACTAAGGTCTGCCATTGCTGAATAAGGAGCATTATCGGTTAAAATTGCAACTCGAGGAGTTTTTTTAGATGAAATGAAGCTTGCAGCATAAGATTTTGTAATTTCATTTACTCTTTGATAAGTAAATTTTTGAGATGGGCTAACCCCCATATCTCTAAACAACACAGATTCCTTATTCCTGTCTAAACGTTGCTTAAACATATCCAGTAATGAATAATTAGAATTTTGTATTAATTGAAAAGCCTTTTCCGCTAATAAATATCTATCTTCTATATTTTGAACGTACTTAAGAAATGTCACCCGAAATACTACATCCAACAGTTCGTAGACTATATCAGGATTCTCTCCATTATAATCAAAGAAAAATCGTCTGATAGTCTCGAAGTGTTTTTTGATATATCCATCGAAGTTTTTAGCTTCACTCAAAATGTCTCTAATGCTGCTCATAAAAATTCCTATTGCTGTTAGGATAGAATTAGTTAGATTAGTATCGAGAAAAATATCTCGATATATCTGAATTCAAAGTTGATATAGATAATCACTATTGAGGGTAGCAGATATTGCTAACAAGTGATTCAAAAATATAAATTTGCTATTAAAATAGTTTCAGTTTAAAATAAAAACTTTTCTAATAGTAAACAAACTAAGAAATTAAAGCCGCCTGCGTTAGGCAAAAAATAAAACTCATAAAATTAAAGGTAATGTTATGCAAATTTCCGGATTGAGATACGGCTCTCGTTTATTAGATCTGGTAGAATTTCCATATGCAGAATTCCTTACCGGAAGCTCTACTAAAGAAGAAATTCAATCCATGCTTGATAAAAACGGAAAAGCAGTTGTAAAACCGCAATTTTCCGGTGGTGTAGGTAAAAAAGGAAAAGCCGGTCTTGTTAAAATAGTTGACAATATACATGATGCTTTTAGAGCAAAAGAGCAACTATATTTTGCAGAACATAAACATGGTAATAAAACAATTAGAGCAAATGGAGTAACTTTCGAAGAGTTTATTCCATCTGAAATAGAACTCTATTTCTCTATAACAAATTCTACTTTAGAAAGAAAACCTGTTTTTTCAATTACTCCTTACGGCGGTGTAGATATTGAAGATCTTCCTGCTGAAAAGAAAAATATAACTTGGATAGACCCACTTATCGGTATCAAATCTTTTGATATTACTAATGCTCTTAATGATTTGAACTGTCCAATTGAATATATTTCACCTTTAGTGCAGTTCCTTCCAAAACTTTGGGATTTATACAGCAACTATGGTGTAACAACTTTAGAAATCAACCCGATAAGAATGAAAAGAAGAGGTTCTTCTTACGTTCCGGTTGCTTGTGACTTGAAAGTTGCGTTTGATCAGGATAGCCCTGACTGGAAACGTGTTGAACTTCCTATGTCTATATTTGAATCTGAAACTACTGAGTTTGAATCTGAAATTAATAAACTCAGAACTTATCAGGGACAAAGTGATGTTGTGGAATTGAATCCTAATGGAACTATTATTCCATTTATGTTTGGTGGCGGTGCGAACTCTGCTGCGACTGAAACATTAGGTGCCAGAGCAATATTCGCTTCTGACTTTGGTGGCAATCCTCCTTATGAAAAAATGTACGAAATATCTAAAATCGTATTTAAACATTGGTTGGAAAAAGCTAATACTTTATTGTTGATTGGCGGTAAAGCTAATAACACTGATATTTACGTAACTTTTAAAGGTATCTTTGATGCTTTAAGAGATCACATTGCTGAAAACGGCAACAAACCAATTTACACAGTGATTGGTCGTGGTGGTCCAAACCTTATTCAAGGTATGTACTATGGCAAAGATATCCTGGATACAATGAACTTACCTTACAAAATGTTTGGTTTTGACTCTTCTATGATTCAAACTTTGGAATATGCCAAAAAAATTGATGAATGGTGGGGCAATGAAGGTAAAGAAGATTACATCAAAAAACACATGTAATCACGTAAATATTTAGTATTAAAAATAATAATATCGGAATATAAACCATGACTCAATTACAAACAAAACCTTTCCCGTTTTACGTGGGTGTTTACTCTCTGGAAGAGCTTGTAAATAAGGATTCAAGAGTATGTGTCATAAATATTTTAGGCGGTGAAAGTCGCAAAGTAACTCCTGTTTCTCATGAATATAGTAATGGAAACGTTGTTGCAGGTGTGCAGTACGGCCGCCGTGGCGAATTAGAATCAAAAAAAGGTAATATCCCTGTTTTTCGTTCTATTCGTGACGTAATGGATAACGACATCACATTTGATGTAGGTGTAATATATTTGCCTCCAACTGCAGTTAGTCAGGCTGTAGCAGAACTCGTAAATTTCAATCCTGATTTGAAAAGAATTGTTATTGTAACTGAAAAAGTATCTTCGTATGATTCTATGGCAATTAGAGTTTTGTGCCAGGAAGCAGGTGTAGATGTTATCGGTTGTAACTGTTTGGGTGTTGCTAACGTTTGGGATCACGTAAGAGTTGGTGGAGCTTTAGGTGGTGATAAACCTGAAGAAACATTAAGACCGGGTAGTGTTGCCATTCACTCAAATTCAGGGAACTTTACTACTACTATTTCAGAATATCTAAGAACTTCCGGTTTTGGTATCTCTACTGCAGTTTCTTCCGGTAAAGACGTGTACATTCACTTTGCTTTACCTGAATTTTTATTTGCTGCACAAAATGATCCAAGAACTAAAGCTATTGCGCTTTACGTTGAACCGGGCGGATATTATGAAAAACAAGCTTTGGAATGGATCGAAGAAAGACGATTTGCTTTCAATAAACCAATCGTTGTTTGCGTTACAGGTCGCTGGAAAAAAGACTTGCAGAGATCATGTGGTCACGCAGGTGCATTAGCTGGTGGTGGTGATGATGCAATAAGCAAAGAACAATGGTTTGATGATTATTTCGGAGTTGATGTTTTTGATCCGGAAAATCCAAACGTCAGTAAAAAAGGTGTTCGTATTGCTTCTATTCAAGACTTCCCTAAAGCAATGCAAGCTGTTTATGCTAAGATAGATGAAAAACCTGATTTCGAAACTACAGGCGATTTATCTTTAAAATTATGGATTAGCGATAACAAAGTAAAAGTTCCAAAAGAACTTGATTTACCTGTTACAGAAGCTATTGAGCCATATAACAAACAAATTCTTGAGCAAAACAAACAAATCGGCGCTAATTATCTTCGCCAGAATATGTCTGATAAATCAGGTGCTTCCAGAATGGATAAAAACACTCAGGTTGCACACTTGCATGGCAAATCTATTTTAGATTTATCTAAATATTCTATCGAAGAAAATCTTTACTTTACTTTAGCTAAAGTATTGCCTGAACAAGAAGATACAAACACAATCAATATTTTGTTGAATCTATTCTTGAAAGTTGAAGCACATCAGATTGCAAACTTGCAGTATGCTAAAAATAATAGTTGTACTCCAAATGCATTTATGGCTAGCCAAATTTCTGCAATTGGTAATAAAGCTTTACTTGATAATGCTAACAAATACTCTACTATGCTTGTTGATGTTATCAGAGAAAACGGAATTGAAGATAATACCAAAGATCTTGATAAAATCTTAAATGCATTCATCGACGAAAATATTCTTACAGATGAAAAAACAGATAACGAAACTGCTGACATTCTAGAGAAAGAAGTTCTTAAATCTAAAAAGAAATGTATTTCTTTGAAAGTAGTTCAACATATTTTGAAATATGCTGCAGATAAGAAAAAAGGCATCAAAAATAAATATGCATTTTTGCTAGCAGGTATGTCTCTTTGCATTTTCTGGAAACCAATGCAGGAAAAACGCATTACCAGAGACTTAGCTGAAAATGCTTTAAGTTATTTCTATACAGTTGCTCAATTAGTTGCTTTTGCTGTAACTGATATTGATAACAATAAATACTGGAAAGAACTTACTTGCGGTAAAGTTAAAAATATCAATAACAGTTTCTCTGATAATGTATTCAAAATCTTATTCAATAGAGAACCAAAAGCTGAAGAACTTACTGAGCTTAAATATCTAATTGGCTTGACTCTTACAAACGGTCCTGGAACAATTTCTGCAAAAGGTGCTAAAGAAACAGTATCTGCAAGAAACTATATCCCTACTGCTTATGTAGGATTCTTGGTTAATACAGGTCTTGCTCATGGTGGTAATGGTTTTGAAGCAGTCGAATTCTTACTAAGAAACTTCAAAGATTCTGAACTAAAAAATCCTGGTGATAAAGCTCATAACATCGATTTAACAGCTATTGCTAATAAAGCTGCTAAAGAATACAGAAACTTCAAGAAAATGGCTAAGGAAGGCGGCAAAATGAATTATGCTAAGATTCCTTGCGTTAACCACCCTGTATTCAAAGGCAATGATGTGAATATTGATCCTAGAGAAGATTTTGTTCGCAAAGAATTAGAAAGCTCAAATATTTACAATATCTTCCTTGATTTCTACCATAAATTAGTAGTTGAATTGTTCAACGAAGGTGCAACAAGAAATGTATTCTGCGTAAACGTAGATGCAGTAATTTCTGTTATTGCGCTTAAACTTGTATGGAATGATTTGCAGGCAGGAAAAATAGATACTAAACAAGTACAAGATCTTGTATTTATCTTATTCCTTATCGGTAGAGCCGTTGGTGTTTCTGCTGAAATCGCTGATCATAGAGACAGAGGACAGGATATGGATTGCAGAACACCACAATCCAAATTAGGTTTTGTGATGTAATTTGATTCTTGTAATCAAATAAATTCTAAAGAGTTGTGCCTTTTGCGGTACAGCTCTTTTTTATTATTAGAAAACAATTTGTTTTTACATTGCAAATACTTAAATTAGAGTGAAGTAAATTATAAAATATTAGGTGGGTTATGAAATTTATCAAGTACATCTTTCTTGCAATTCTCGGAATAATTGCGTTATTACTAATCGCAACATTCTTCCTGGAACCAACATTTGACATACAGCGATCAATAACTATAAAAGCTCCTGTACAAAAAGTATTCAAAAATATTTCCGATTTTAAAAAATGGGAATACTGGTCTCCGTGGCAGGAACTTGATACTAATATGGTTATGAATATCACACAAGATGGAGTTGGTGTTGGAGCAACAATGAGTTGGGAAAGCGAAGTTGAGAATGTGGGCATTGGTAGTATGAAAATTGCCTCGATGGTTGAGGACAAATCTATGGAAACAGAACTTACATTCTTCGGAGAGCAGTGGGGTGTTGGCTATTTTGAATTAAATGAATCCGGAGAAAATACTGAAGTTATCTGGGGAATGAAAGGTGATCTAGGCTTCTTTGGAAGATGGATTGCTCTTGGAATAGATGAAATGGTTGGAAAAGACTATGAGAAAGGCTTAAAAAAATTAAAAGAATATACTGAATCACAGAAGGATGAGAACCCAGAAATGGAAATAGCAAATGTAAACAGTTTTGATATTCTCTATGTCGAAGAGGCTACAAACTTCTTTCAGAATAAAAACATCAGCGCAATATATGCTGCTGCATACCAAAATATCATAGCAGAAATGCAGAAACAAGGTTTAGATTTTGCCGGTGCACCGCTATCAATTACTACTTTCTTTGATATGGAAACCGGAGATGTGAAATTCAATCCGGCAATTCCGGTAAATTCAGACAAAGGAAAAACTGCAGGTCTAATTAAAGCCGGCAAAACTTACGAAGGTAAAGTTCTAAAAGCAACACACATTGGTCCTTATGACACAGTAGATAAAACATATACAAAAATGCAGGAATATATGAAGTCTAATGGCTTAGAGGAAAATGGAAACAGCTGGGAAGAATATATAGATGATCCAGAAAAAGTTGCTCCTGAAGAGTTAAGAACAAATATCTATTATCCTGTTAAATAATTTCTTTGTAGATAGATATATTTTAAAAAACCTAAGCTTTAGATTTTGAACCAAGCTTAGGTTTTTTTGTATGTATTTTACTCTATTCTAACATTTGATTAAGATATGAAAGAAAAAGATTACCCCAATAATTAATAATAAGAGTGAAGTAAATGAGAGAAATTGATAAAATTAAAAATAAAAAAATCATGTGTATTGATAATATTGAGAAATTCAATGAGTATGTAGAGTTAATTCAAATAGATTGGCATGATCCAATCCAAAAGGCAAAGTGGAATAATAATTTTAAATTTTTTAGTGACTCATTACATGCTTATATATTTAGTATAAATTGGGATATGAGTAAAATATCTGAGGGAGTGATCACTCCTAAATCAACAATATCATGGAATAACTACGATTTTGAAGATATTAATCTAAATAGAATTGATTGGTATACTTTTGCTATCGTATATTTTGAATCTTTATATTCCATTTTTAGAGACTTAACAATTAGTACAAGCAACAAAAACTTAGGAGAGATAGATTATAGGTTTTCTAATGGAGGATATAATTACAATATACCTTTTATAAGATATTCAACATTGGACGAAGTCTATTATGACATGATATCAGTCCATTTATATTTATTAAAAGGATATAGTTTTAGTAGATTTATGATATTTGAATCTTTTATAAGTCTTTGTGTTTATCTGTATCATACTTACGAATCAAAAATTTTGCTGCGACAAAATGAAAATGTATTTTTTGATACATTTATAGATAATTTATTTTATTTATTAAAACGAGTGCCTTGGCAAGAAGAACATGATATCAAAGAATGGTATTTTCTAGCGGATATTATTGAGGTCGGTTTTTTTTATGATTAAAACTACATACCATGCAAGTATACCTGCAAAAAGGCAGTGTAAAATAAACTCTGTCTGTTCTATTTCTATAGAAGAAAATTCTAGGATGTGATTGTTAAAGATACAAATTTTTTAAATCACATCCTTATTTTTTACATTCCTTATAGGCGCATTTTGCCCCACACTTCGGCAATTGCTCTTTTTTGAAGATATTCCTCGATTTTAGGCATAAACAAACAGTCCAAATTTTTAGCTAACGGAGTTTTGCGAAAAATTTGGGCGTGTAGTCGCGCCAATTTAAATATCTAAGTGTAGCCTATCAGAGCCGAAGTGTATGGCCAGTTGCTGAATAATCAAACCCCAGTTCTGCATTGGCTGTGTCCATTTTTTACTAATTTCCTGAGTTACCAAATAAGCTAACTTCATCAGTGCCATTTCACTTGTAAATGCTCCTTTAGTTTTTGTCACCTTGCGAACCTGCCTGTGGTAGCCTTCTACAGTATTGGTTGTGTATATAATTTTTCTTATATAAGGGGAATATTGGAAATATGTAGATAATTTTTCCCAGTTATTTTGCCATGATTTTATCACTATGGGATATTTATTACCCCATTTTGTTGCAAGGTTCTCTAATTCCATTTCTGCGACTGCCTTGGTTTCAGCCTTATAGACGAGCTTTAAATCACTCATAAAGGATTTTTGTTCTTTACTTGCTACATATTTTATTGAGTTACGTATTTGATGAATAATGCACGTTTGCACTTCACATGCAGGGTAAACACTGTTGATTGCTTCTGCAAATCCTTTAAGATTATCTATGGCTGCTATTAAAATGTCCTCAACTCCTCGGTTTTGAAGCTCAGTTAATACCGATAACCAAAAATTTGCTCCTTCACTTTCGGAAAAATATAAACCTAAGATTTCCTTACGACCTGTCTTATTTATACCCAAAACGGTATATATAGCTTTACTTTGAATCCTACCGTTATCTTTCACTTTGAAATGCATTGCGTCCATAAATACTATTGGATATACCGGATCTAACGGGCGATTTTGCCATTGCTGAATATCCGGTATTACTTTATCGGTAATTTGAGATAAGGTAGCTGCTGACACATTCATGCCATACATTTCTTCGATATACTCTGATATATCGCGTAAACTTAGTCCTTTGCCATATAAAGCAAGTATTTTGTTACTGAGGCTGTCTAAAAGCACTCTTTCACGCTTTTTGACTATCTGTGGCTCGAAAGTTGAATTGCGATCTTGCGGAGTTTTTATCTCTACAGGGCCATGATTTGTTTTAAGCGTTTTTTTACCTTTCCCATTACGCTTATTCTTTTTTTGAGGTTGATCCTCTGAAAGATGCTCACTCATTTCTGCTTCGAGTGCGGCTTCTAAGAATTGCTGCAGTAAAGGGGCAAATGCACCATCTTTGCCTAATAGTGATTTGCCCTCTTTAAATTGCTTAATCGCTTTGTCTTGAATCGATTTGTAATCTTGTTCGTTCATTGCTCTGTCCTTTTATTTATTATTATAACTCTAATGGACAGAGTTTAGTTTACAGTCTCCTGCGTATCGATACACAGCCCATTTTAAATACTAATAATCTATATTTAGAACTTCAATAATTCTTCAAGATCTGCTTTAATTTTAGATTCAGAAGGAAGCACATCATTTTCATAAGCAGGAGCGTATGGAATATGGCTGTCTTTAGCTGCATTTCTCATAACAGGAGCATCTAAATAAGTAAATGCCTCTTTTGCGATTACTGCTGCTATTTCACCACCAAAACCACCGGAAAGTGTATCTTCGTGCTGAATCAAAACTCTACCTGTTTTCTTAACTGATTCCAGTACCATTTCTTTATCCCAAGGAACAATAGTTCTCAAATCAATTACTTCAACTGTTTTTCCTGTTTCTTTTTCAATTTTCTTAGCAGCATTTAGAGAGTCTTTAACGCCCATACCCCAGGTAACAACAGTAGCGTCTTTACCTTCTTTAACGATTTTACCTTTACCAAAAGGCAGCAAGTAATTTTCATCAGGTTCTACTGTTTTAGCAAAAGGCAGGCGGTACATACCTTTATGTTCTAAAAATAGTACTGGGTCATCCATTCTGATCGCTGTTTTCAGTAATCCTTTTGCGTCAGCAGCATTTGAAGGATAAGCTATCATAATACCCGGAATGTGCGAGAAAAAGCCTTCAATGTTCTGAGAGTGACATAATCCACCATGTATATATCCTCCAACTGCAACGCGTGTTACGACCGGAGCTTTAAAGCCACCATTTGAGCGGTATCTCATAGTAGAAATTTCATTTCTGAACTGCATAAATGCCGGCCATATATAATCACCAAACTGAATTTCAACAACAGGTTTGTAGCCTCTGACTGCCAGACCAAGAGCAACACCCATTATTGAAGCTTCTGCAAGAGGAGAGTTGAAAACTCTTTCTTTGCCATACATATCAGTTACTCCACGAGTAGCTGTAAATACGCCACCTTTAGGATCACCAATGTCTTCACCAAAGATTATCATTTTGTCGTTGAGAGCCATTTCTTCTTTCAAAGCATGATTGATTGCGTCAACTAGTACTACTTGATTACCTTCAGTAGGTTCTGAAGTAGCATAAGGTAAATCTCTGGATTCTTCAGGTGCAAAGATGTGTTTCGTAGAATCTTCAGCTTTTACGTCAGGAGCAGCCCAAGCTTCATCTACAGCATCGTTAATTTCTTTTTTAACATCTTCCCAAAGCTTATCTAAGTCTTCTTGTTTCACAAATTTGTGTTCAATTAAGTAATTAGATAACCTCTTAATACCGTCTTTTTTATTTTTGCCATGCTCTAGTTCTTCAGCATCTCTGTATTTTCTGTGGTCATCTGAAGATGAGTGAGGTAATAATCTTTCTACAACTGCATGAAGTAGAGCAGGGCCTTTACCGGCTCTGATATATTCAGCTACATCGCGAGCAGCTTTTAAAGACTCAAAATAATCAGTGCCGTCAAATTCTTTCATAAGTAAATTAGGATAGCAGCAGAAGGAATGTACTACACTTGATCCCATTGACTGGTCTGCTCTAGGTACAGATATAGCATATCCGTTATCCTGAATAGTAAACAGTACAGGAAGTTTTTGTCTTGTTGCCCAGTTCACTGCTTCATAAAATTCACCTTGCGAAGTTGTACCTTCACCTGAAGCTACATAAGTAATTTCATCTGTTCCGTTTTTACGTGAAGCAAGCGCAGTACCAACAGCATTCAAATACTGCGTACCGGTTGATGAAGATTGAGTTGGTAAGTTAAATTCAGGATGACCGTAATGCCCCGGCATCTGGCGTCCACCGGTTGCAGGATCATCAGCTTTACCGAACGCTAAAAGGAAATAGTCTTTAGGACTAAAGCCCATACCGTATGAGAAAGCCAAATCTCTGTAATAAGTCCATCCCCAGTCTTTTTTTTGTTCTAATGTAAATGCTACAGCAGTTTGCACAGTTTCATGTCCGCTACATCCGATATGGAAGAAAGATTTACCTTGTTTAACAAGAGCCAGGTGCTTTTCATCAGTAAAGCGTGCCATCATCATGTTTTTTAAGGCAGCTAACATATCTTCTTTAGTTAGATTTAAAGTTTCGTGAGGAGGTTTTGATCTATCAAGTTTTGTTCGATCCACATTGCATGAGTCACCTCTTCCGTGGTGGCAACTTGAACCAATAGGTTGGTCTTCGATAATTTCCCACTCTACTACTCTTTCGTAAGAGTCCACTAATTGCGAATTGTTTTCACTTTTTTTCTTTGCCATTTCAATATCTCTTACAATTTATTTGAGTTAAACATATTTATTTGCTAATTTGTTTGTCTGAATTTTAAAAATTTAGCCTTTTATAAACTATTAAATATTTATTATGGCTTGGTATCAGTTATTAGGGCACGAACGAGAAAAAAAAATATTGCAGAGAGCGATTCTAGAAGGGCGTATAGCGCATGCCTATCTCCTATGGGGACCTGAGGGTATAGGGAAAGATGCCTTGGCTTTAGAGTTTGCAAAAACTGTAAATTGTGAACAACCCGTCATAGAAAGTGATTCGATAAATTCATGTGATCAATGTAAGAGCTGCAAGCAAATTGATGCTCTAAGCCATCAAAACTTGCAATTTGTTCATTCTATGCCTGCCGGAAAAGCTTCTTCTAAAAAAGATGAAGATCCATTGGCTTCTTTAAGCGATGAACAAATAGAAGAAATAAAAGAACAATTTGCGCTAAAGGCTAAAGATAAGTATCATTCTTTCTCAGTACCTAATGCTAACCAAATCAAAATATCTTCTGTAAGACAAGCAAATCGTAATCTTGCGCTTTCCGGTTCTGGAAAGGGGAGACGTATCTTAATAATATTTGCTGCGGATGAAATGTCAGTAGAATCAGCAAATGCCTTCCTTAAAAATCTGGAAGAGCCCCATGATAATGTTACTATATTTATGATTACTTCTCGTCAGGATCAGATTTTGCAAACAATCAAATCAAGATGCCAGCAAATAAAATGCAATAGACTCTCTGATGAAGAAGTATCAGAAGGGTTACAAAAATTCTACGGAATAGATGAAATTAACGCTCGAATAGCAGCAACATTTGGACAGGGCTCTATTACTGCTGCTAAAAATATGCTAGACGAAGACATGAAAGATTTGCGTTTTGGTATGATAGATTTGCTAAGAAGCGCCATGAAGAAAAATGTCTTTAGAGTAGAACTTTTAGATAAGATTACTGATCTTTCTGCTGCAAGGGATAAAAATAAATTAGATAAAGCATTAAATATTTTACTTATTTGGATGAGGGATGTAGCCATTGCAAGCCTCTCAACCGATCCAAAAGTAATAAATATTGATCAGAAAGATGTGATACAGAAGTTTGCAAACCACTATCAAGGAAGTGACTTATCTCTGGCAATCTTAAAAATAGAGGCAGCTATAAAAAGAATTAGGCAAAACATAAATCCACAATTAGCTTTGGTTACTTTATTTTTAGAATTGAGAGATATTTTTCTTGATAAAACAAGATAATTTTTTAAATTGCATTTAGAGACTTTTGATAAGACTCTATCCTACAATATTCTATAAAATCGACTATTATAGATTTGATTTTTACTCTAAGGAATTACTATGAATGAGCATAGATCTGACTTACATAACGATGTAGATAATAATAACGGAGGAAAGCTAAAACCATATAACAAAGATTCTTTAAAGTTTCGAGTTTTGAAAGCTCCTTTAAGCCTGGGCTTAGAAGAAAGAGATGCTGCGCACCCTGCATTTGACATTGTAGGTGAATCAGAATTTGTTGAAGTCCAGTTTAAAGGTAATAGAAGACATATTTTTAAGAATCCTAATAATCTGCATGTTGAGCTGTACGATGATGTTATCGTTTCCACTGATAACGGAACAGAAATGGGCTCTGTGTGCTGTAATGGTCAAGTTGCCTCAAACAAACTAAAAAATATTTATAAAGAATCTGCAAAAGATAACTACATAATTATTAGACATGCAAATGCCGAAGATTATGAAGTTCAGCAAAATATATCACTCGAGGAGCAATTGACTCTCGAAAAAACTAAAGAAATGGTTGAGTCTTTTCAGCTTGAAATGAAAATTACAGAAGCTGAATGGCAATATGACAGGCAAAGACTTACTATTTTCTTTACTGCTGCTCAGAGGATTGACTTTCGTGAATTAGTAAAAGAATTAGCTCGAACATTTAGAACAAGAATCGAGCTAAGACAGATTTCTTCGCGAGAAGAGACAAAAAGAATTGGTTGCGGGTTTGGTGCTTGTGGATTGGAGTTATGCTGTAATTCATTCCTTCCACAGTTCAATCATGTTACTTTAGATCACGCGCGCAAACAGCAATTATCTAATAACGTTGCTAAACTTAGCGGATATTGTGGTAGACTCAAATGTTGCTTGTTATATGAGTATGATACTTATGAAGCCGCTTTTGAAGAATATCCGGAACTTCGTTCTAAATTAATATTAGAAGATGGTTCTGAAGCTAAACTTCTAAAAGTAGATGTTTTTAAAGATACAGCTCAAGTTTACAACGAAACTCATAAAAAATATATGACTTTGGAAAAAGCCGAAATTCTTGAGATAATGAAAAGAGGCAAAGTCTATAGAAACGTCGAGTTCGATGAAGAAGAGATCCGTGCCATGGCTGAACTTCAAGAGCTGGAAGATAAACCGGACGGAAGTGAACAGCAAAAAAGAAGACCTGCTATGCAGCAGCAAGTTGAAAGAATCATGAGCAGAATGCAGGACTCGCAGCACAGTCAAAAAAACAGTGAATTGACTGACCACCTCCTTTCAGGAGAGGAGACCGGGAAAGCTCGTGGCAGAAAACAATTTAACGGTAATGGAAGAAACAACAACAGGCGTTTCAATAACAACAACAGTAATAACCGCAATAACGGTAAAAACCAAAGAAATGGTGCAAAACCAAACGGTAAATATCGTGATAAAAATACCGCAGAAAAACCAACTGCAAAAGAATTAAATCAAGACAAATCTAATTAGTATTTAAGCCGGCAATTCTAAATCCGGCTTTTTTTTTCTTCATAAATCCATATTTAATTGCCTAGTCATATCTAACATATAGTCCTCTGTTTAATATATTCCAAGAAAAGAAGTTCTGTATAAGAACTTGTTGATATATTGTCATTATAATATTATATTTGCTAATTAAGATTAAGTAAATAAAACTTAGTAATATAATTTATAAACAAGAGGTAGTATGAGAGTATTTTTAATTGCTCTTGCTATTATTTATGCCTTCCCCGGTGTAGCTAAAAGTGATAAGCAATCCCTTATTCAATCCAGCAAAGATTTCCTTGTTCGTTTAGAGTGTCATGAAATCTCTAAAGATGCTTTGAGTAGCTCGTATAGAGTTCAAACAGGAGTAGTTATTGACAAGGATCTTGTTCTCACTTCACTGAATTTTGTTAACGATAGTTCAATTGTCAATGTTTTCAAATATGCTAACCAGGAAAGATATGGTTGTGGGCTAATTTGGAAAGATTCATTGCATAATCTTGCAATTTTTCGGGTTCCTAAATTTAACTCTTCAGCTATTAAGCTTGCTGATAGTAAAAATCTATCTCAAATCGATGAAATTATGATATATAATTGCGGAAGAAGAGATTCATTATACTTTGAAGCAACTTGGGGTATTTTGAGCGGAAGTCCTACTGACACGATTATTACAGTTGGTGCTCCTGTAAATCCTGGTGGAGTAGGTGCACCTGTGGTTACTATGAATGGTGAACTAGCGGGTATAATCGTTGATAAAGAAGTCAGCCTTTTTGTGGAAGGTGTTGCCTACATGTCAAATATAGATCTTGTCAAAGATGCCATTTCAACAATTAATTCTTCAGCTCTCCCATTAGGAGCTGTCAAAGAGTTTGAGACGCTTGATTTGCTGGGAAAAGCTTTTGAAAATGAGATGAAAAGCTATGATGTGAAAGATATTACTTTAGAAATATCTCTGTTAAAAGAATCTTTAGAATTAGTTGATATGGGAATGAGTAAATCAGCGACAAATATTGAAAAAGCATTTTTTAAAGCATATCTTACCAAACTTTATTTTAACGCACTTGTTTCTGATTATCAGGAAGATTTAGCTATTGAAGTATACAAAGATTATATAAATCTCGCAATGGATGTAAAAGAATCAAATTATAATCAGTCTAACCTAAACAATACACTTTCATTTGATGATTATACAAGAATTGAGTTGGATAAATTCGATTCTATGAGCATAGCTGCTGACAAAGCAAGAATGAGTCAAGTCCAGTTTATTCTTGATGGTATTAAAGCCAATATAAGAGAATCTGATTTTTACGGCTATATTTTGTACGGTAGAACTCCTTCTATGCTGAAAAAAATAATAACAGAATAAGTATTTCAAATATTTTAAAAGATTAACAACATGAAAATAATATCATATATTTTACTCGTGACCATATTATGCTCCTATAGTCTTTTAGGGCAAACAAAAAAAGATGCTTTTAATAACACTAAAAATGCAGTTGTAAAAATTATTGCTTCAGAGCTTCCTGAAATCGGATTCCGTTCTTCAAGTGGTAGCGGGACAGGATATATAACTTCATCTGATGGGTACATTATTACAAATCACCACGTAATAGATGGAGCAGTTGTTATCAATGCTATTGTCAATAATGGAGATACAAAAGATACTATTCCGGCTTATCCGCTCTGGTCTGATAGCGACATGGATATGGCAGTATTAAAAATTGATAAAACAAATCTTCCTTACTTGGAATTTGCAAAACAAGATGAAATAAAGCTTGGAGAAGAAGTCCTAGCTCTGGGATATCCGGGCGGAAGTGATGATATAAAAGTGACATGGGGTATCATTTCAGGTATTCCAAACGATTCAACTTTGAACACTACCGCCGCATTAAATGGTGGCAATAGCGGTGGCCCATGTATTAATTTGGACGGTAAAGTTGTTGGTACAATCTACGCTAAACAAATTGCGATATCTGTAGAAGGTACAGGTTTTTTGAGATCTGTGGACTATGCCGCAAAAGTTATTGAAAATGCAAAAAAAGCTACAGCTACTTATGAAGAGATTACTGGTACAAAAAGTCAGCTTGCTTATAAAGAGTTATGTGCTGCAGAAGCTGCGTTTATTAGTATCAAATATTATCAAGATGATGAAAAAGAGGAAGAGTTTTTAAATAAAGCGCTGTATCATGTAGGGAAATCTATTGAACATGATGCTGACTATATTTTAGCTTACTTTTTTAAAGCTTCTTTTGAATTATACTATGCTTTCTATTATTGTGAATCAAATGATAAATTAAAATCTGCAGCTTATGCTAAAGATTTTGATATAAGTATAAGAAAAGCCAGAAAATTAGATGTGGCTGAAGGGAAATATGACAGATATAATGCCAGCATTGATGTTCAATTAGAAGAATTTTTGGACGGATATGAGGTTGATTGTGCTGAATGGAACGAGTTGGTTGAAAAAGCTAAAAACAGCTTAGATAAGAGAGATGATCGAATGAAAGATTTTGATAATTATATTAAATACGGTAAAAGACCGGAAATGCTTTCTGATGCAATAGGTTCAGAAATATCTTACAAAGATTCTGAAAAAAGAACTAATTATGGTATCCAATTTGGTGTAACCTACACGAATGGTATAGAATATCAAGAATATAATAGCCAGACTGGCGATTATTATTGGATAAAAAAAGACATAAACAAAATAGTTACAGGCGGATTTTATTATAATTCTAATAAATTCGGTTTTGGCCTAAAATTACTGCAATGTGATATTAGAGACGAATCAAAGATAGGAATCGGAGGTCATCTAAGATTATTTAACTATCTTCTTGATTTTAATGTAACTTCTTCTTATCTCCTAAACCCGGAAAATCCTATTGTTGCTTTTAATTATATAAGCGATGGATACTACTCAACTACTGCGGGTTACAAAATTGGGATAGGTTTGCACAACTTAGGTGATTTGTCCGGTGATTATTCTTTTAAAGAGAAGCTAAGTATAAACGCTGAGCTAAAAGCGATTGATTTTTCTTTTGGAGGAAGACCATTCTTTGCAATGCTGTTTAAAACTTTAATTGTACCAGGTAATTATATGTCTACAGGTATCCAATTTGTAATCCATACACATTCTAATTAGGAGGCAGCACTTATGAAGATAAAAATTATATTAGCTTTTTCATTACTGCTGCTAATATCATCATGTACGTTCCATAGATATACTCTGTCTGTAGAGCCAAATGATAATTTAGAATTGATTGCTGAGTTGGAAGCAGATAATACAATTGAGGAAGTAATCACATATACTGATCAGAATAGGGCTTTTATTCTGGAAAAGGCAATGAATCAAAATTTGCCTAATGTTACTAAGTTAACAGATAAAGAAGGTCAGATAGTAATAAAAGGATATGGTGCATTTGTACTTTCTGAAATTAATGAGCAAGGAGTAAATGATTACTTTAGAATTTCTTGTTTAAATACAGAAAGATATTTTTATAATTTTGTTAAAGGTGATCAATTATACTTATTTTCTTATATAAGCCATTTTGAAGAAGACTATCCATATAGTGTTTTTCTGAGAATTATTAATTTGGCAGAAAAGAAAGTAGTTAAAGAACAAGTAATCAGAAGGAAATATATTGAACTTACAAATTTCTGGCTTAGATCGGATGCAATTCAATCTTATGAACCACTAATTAAGGTTGCGCCAAATAAAGAATTTTTTGCAATTTACATGGCACATACTGCTAGTGATATGATGGGGGTTTGGACAGTTGATGTTTTCGACAGCGAAGCTAATAAACTCAGATCAGAAGTGTTGAATATTCGAGGTACACTTGAATTTGAGGTAGAAAATGATGGTAATCTGCTCTTAAGCTGTCTTTACATAGATAACTATCAGTATTATTATAATGTGGAACTTATGGGAAGCGAATTATATAAATCTGATAGTAAAATTATACCTAGAGTGAGAAATGAAGATAAAACTCACAAAATAATGCTACCGGACTTCGACCAGAGACCTAATAGTGACTACGTATATAAATACCACGAAAATTTTGGTTCAACTAACCAATTTCGGATCTTAAAGGAAGATAAAACTATAATTGCAAACTATGTGGTAGGTAAGCATGGGAATGGTGGAGTATTGACTGCAGAATTTGATAAAAATGAAGGAAAAATAGACAAGCTCAATCTAATTCCTTTTCATGCAATTTTAGATTCAATAAAAAAGAATAACGATAGATTCTATGTAAATAATATTCCTTCTTTAAATATTACCAATTTTATTGAGCACGAAAACAGCTACTATATAGTTCTTGAATTATTATATCAGAACTATATCTCAGTCGACGGTGCTATATATTTAATAGGTAATGCTGGCGATCAGTATATTTTAGCTCTGGATGAAAATTTTAATTTGAAATGGGCTAATGCTACAAATAGAACATTAAACTTCTTGATGAATCTTGGAAAACACAGTGATGATTATAATTTGCAAGGTGGTTCAAAATTTGAAGTTAAAGATGGAAAACTGACTGCAATTAATATGACTGAAGCTGTATCTGATAGTTTCTTTGGCTATAGTAGGGGATATTTTAGAGTGAATTACGATCTTCAAACAGGAGAGTTATTAGAGTCAAAACTACTTGTTAATAAAAACGGAAACAGTAAAATATTCTATAATAACTTTTACCCAATTGGCGATAAAAGTATAATTGTAGACCAAAACTTTAAAGACGAATTTTATTTGATAAAAGAAAAATAAACAAAAAAATCGGATATCTTTATATCAAGGTATCCGATTTTTTTAATATTATCCTAAGCTAGAATTAGACTAGCTTCTAGTTTTAACTTTTCTATCGTGTGGATCCAATCTCATTTTACGCAATCTGATGTTTAAAGGAGTTACTTCTACCAGTTCATCTTCAGCGATAAATTCTATTGCTTCATCCAATGACATTTTTTTAGGTGTTTTAAGTACTACTGTTTGATCAGAGCTTGAAGCACGCATATTTGTAAGCTTTTTCTCTTTTGTGATATTCACATTCAAATCTTCAGTTTTGTTTCTTTCGCCTACAATCATACCCATATATACTTGAGTACCTACTTCAACAAATAACTCGCCTCTGTCTTCCATACCTAAACAAGCATAAGCTGTAACTTTACCGGCTCTGTCAGCTACTATACCACCATTTTTGCGTTGTGGAATTACGCCGAACCAAGGTTGATACTCTTCAAATAAAGTATTCATAATACCTGCACCTTTAGTTTCAGTTAGGAACTGAGATCTAAAACCGATAAGTCCACGTGAAGGTATCAAAAACTCTAAGTCAACTCTACCAAATCCGTTGTTAACGAAATTGACCATAAGACCTTTTCTTAACTGAAGTCTTTCAGTGATTGTTCCTGCATTTTCTTCAGGTAAGTCAATATAAACTCTTTCAACAGGTTCGCACTGAACACCGTCGATGTCTTTGATAATTACCTGAGGCTTAGAAACCATGAACTCATAACCTTCTCTTCTCATCGTTTCAATCAAAACAGCCATCTGTAACTCACCACGGCCTGATACTTCGAATGCATCAGCTCTATCTTCATAAGATTTTACTCTCAATGATACGTTTCTTAGGGTTTCATGTTGAAGTCGTGCTGAAAGATTACGAGATGTTAGATATTTACCTTCAGTACCTGCAAATGGACCGTTATTTACATAGAAGATCATTGATACTGTTGGTTCATCCACATAAATACGCGGAAGTGGTTCAGGATTTTCCAAAGATGAAATTGTATCACCAATACTAACGTTATCTATACCTGCAACAGCAATAATATCACCTGCTTCTACTTCATCAACTTTAACTTTTTCTAAACCTCGGAAAGAGTATAAAGCAGAGAACTTCACAGGACTTGTATTAGTTTTTTCGCCGCAAAGCGTATATTGCTCATTCAGTCTCAAACGACCATTAGATAATCTTCCTATAGCAATCTGACCTACATAAGAATCATAATCCAAAGATGTTATCAAGAACTGAGGAGTCGTATTATCACTAACTTCCGGTCCAGGGATATTGTTAATTATTGTATCAAATAAAGGTTTAAGAGTAGTGTTGTCATCTTCTAATTCAAGATGAGCCACACCTTCTTTTGCGACTGTATATAAGATGGGGAATTCCAATTGGTCTTCATTAGCATCAAGATCTATAAAAAGATCATATACTTCGTTGATTACTTCCTGGATTCTCGCATCTGCTCTGTCTATTTTATTTATAACAAGTATAATAGGCAAATTTTTAGCAAGAGCTTTTTTCAATACAAAACGAGTTTGTGGAAGAGGGCCTTCACTTGCGTCTACAAGTAATAATGCGCCATCTACAAGATTAAGGCTACGCTCAACTTCACCGCCAAAATCTGCGTGACCAGGTGTATCCATAATGTTGATTTTGATATCATCATACCATATAGCAGTATTTTTAGCAGTTATGGTAATACCGCGTTCTCTTTCAAGATCCATAGAATCCATGACCCTGTCAGCAACCTGCTGATTATCTCTGAAAGTGCCGCTTTGTTTTAGCATGCCGTCTACCAAAGTAGTCTTACCGTGGTCAACGTGTGCTATGATTGCAATATTTCTAAAATTGCCTTTTCTCATTCTCAAATGCCTATTATAAGGAAAAATACAAAATTACGAAAAATCTTGGTACTAGTTATTTATATTGTGACAAATTTGTGTTAATTGATATTAATAGCGTTTTATTCGGTATGTAAACGATTTAATTTTCAAATATTTTATTCTCCATAGTCTCACTAGATAATAAAATTGGCTGCTTAATACTCACTTTAAAGTCTAAATATTAAAATTTTAATTTGTAGAAAGTTGAGTAATATCGTGGAGAATACAAAAAAAGAGACGCAAAAGCTTGCGTCTCTCATATAAAACACTTCATTCTAATGATTATTTACAGAATCTATCCAAGAACTTATAAACTTCTGCATCCCAGATAATATATTCCTGAGGTTTCGCAATAAAGTGTGTTTCTTGAGGATAAACCAATAATTTAGATGGGATACCTTTCAATTGAGCTACCGTAAAGGCTTCTAATGATTGTGTGTAAGGAACACGGAAATCATATTCACCTGTTGAGATAATGATAGGTGTATCCCAGTTTTGAGCGAATCTATGAGGTGAGTTTTTATCATAGAAATCTTTATATTTTTTATCCCAATAAGGACCGCCGTTTTCCCAGTTAGGGAAGAAGATTTCTTCAGTTGCTCCATACATTGATTCCAAGTTAAACACGCCACAATGTGCCAATAATGCTTTAAAGCGACCTTCGTGGTTTCCTGCCATCCAGTATGCAGCATAACCACCTGCAGATGCTCCAATAGCAGCTACTTTGTTTTTATCAACATAAGGAAGTTTATTCATTTCGTCAGTTACTGTCAAATAATCCTGCATTGGCATGCCGCCCCAGTCTTTACTGATGGCGTCATTCCAGTCCTGACCAAATCCTGGTACACCTCTGCGGTTTGCAACATTGATGATATAACCGTGAGAAGCCATCAAATACCAATTCCAGCGGTAGTGGAACTGCTGGCTAAGCATAGATTGAGGACCACCCTGTAAATAAGTAATCATAGGATATTTTTTGTTAGGATCGAAGTTTGGAGGGTAAACTATCCATGTATGGATTTTTTTACCGTCTTTTGCAGTGAACCATTTTTCTTCAATTTTAATTTTGTTGAACTGTGCCATCATTTCTTTGTTGACATCAGTCATTTGTTTTACATCTCCGCCACCTGCAGGCATTGTAACCAAATCATTTGGCTCTTGCATTGACTCTCTACCGAATACTAAAGTTTTACCGTCAGGAGTAATGCTTAAAGTTGCACCATAGTTAAACCAACCTTCAGTTAATATTTTCCATTCACTGTCAAGAGTAATGTTGTAGATTCTTTTAGTACCTTGAGTAGGGCAGTCAAAATATAAAGACTTGCTGTCCGGAGCCCAAATTGTAGTACCAACCCACTGATCTAGAGTTTTAGAAAGTTCAGTAATTTTACCTGACTCTCTGTTGTATAACATAAGTCTAATTCTATCTGATTCAAAGCCGGCTCTTTCCTGACTGTGGAATGCTATCCATTTGCCGTCTGGAGAGTATAGAGGAACTTTATCATAACCGGGCATATTTGGAGTAATGTTTTTTGCTTCACCACCTTCTCTGCTTATTGTATAAAGCTGAGAGTCTGTTGAAATTTCAAATTGAGGAACTATTTTCATAGTATAGCAAAGTTCAGATTCGTCTGGAGACCAGGAGATATCCTCTCCGCCATCAAATGGCTTCAAAGGAGTATCATGTCTCATGTCTTTGTTTAAATCTTTAGCAGTTCCACCATTAGATGGAATAACAAATAAGTGGCTGTAGCTTTCATCAGTCCATTCTGACCAATGTCTTACAGGAAGGTCGTCATAGATTCTAACTTCTGCTTTGTTATATTCAGGATATTTTTCCTGAGGAGTTTTATCCAATTTTACTTCAGAGGTAAAAGAGAAAAAGTTTCCTTTTGGAGACCAGTCCATATTAGAAACGCCAGCTTCAATTTTGGTAATTTGTTTTGCTGTTCCGTTAGGAAAGTCTTTTACAAAAATCTGTGGTGCACCGTTTCTAGTTGAAAGGAATGCAATTTTTTTGCCATCAGGAGACCATCTACCATTGAAATCAGCAGCTTTGTCAGTTGTGATTTGCAAAGTTTCAGAGCCATCAATTTTCACGGCATAGATATCAGTGTAAAATTTGTTTTCACTAACAGCCGGAGTTTTTAGATTATAAAGAACCCATTTGCCATCAGGGGATACTTGCCCGTCAGAGATTCTTTTCAGAGACATTAGATCTTTTGCTGTAAAGTTTTTTGCAGCTTCCATTGTAGAATAAGAAGCAAAGCATATAACAGCTAAAATGATCAAACTAAAAAAGTTTTTCATTTTTAAATCCGATAAGTTGGTAAATATATAAGTTATTTAGTGTATTTGTCTAAGAATTTGAAGAATTCTTTGTACCAGAATAATTTTTCCTGTGGTTTTAATACCCAGTGATTTTCATCAGGATAAACTATCAACTTTGCAGGAATATTTTGAGCTCTAGCAGCAGTAAAAGCTTCCAAAGATTGAGTGTAAGGCACTCTGTAATCTTTTTCACCCGTAATAATCATGATTGGAGTATCCCAGTTTTGAGCGTAACTGTGAGGTGATACTTCAGCATAATATTGCTTAAGCTCTTTAGATCCCCAATAAGGACCGCCGTTATCCCAATTAGGGAAGAACAACTCTTCTGTAGAACCATATTTGCTTTCCATATTGTACATTCCACAGTGCGAAACAAATGCTGAAAATCTGCCTTCATGATTTCCCGCAAGCCAAAATACTGTATACCCACCTGCAGAAGCGCCAATAGCAGACATTCTGTTTTTATCTATATAATCTTCTTTTGCCATTTCATCAGTAGCAACTAAGATGTCCTGCATTGGCATGCCACCATAATCTTTACTTATAGCATCTGTCCATTCCTGACCAAATCCGGGACAGCCGCGTCTGTTTGGAGCTACTATTACATAACCTTTTGAAGCCATAGTTAAAAAGCTCCATCCATAACTAAAATATTGCGATATAGATTGCTGAGGTCCGCCTTGGCAATAGGTAATAAGCGGGTAAGTTTTATTTTTATCAAAGTCTGGAGGGTAAACAACCCATGAATGGAATTTTTTGCCATCTTTTGCGGTAAACCACTTGGCTTCGATTTTAACTTTGTCAATATTATTTAGAATATCATCGTTTAAGTGAGTGATTTTATTAATCTTTTTAGAATCCAAGTCCATAGAATATAATTCACTAGGAGAATTATAGTCTCTTCTGTTAAAAACTAGAGTTTTTCCGTCTGGTGTTATATCAATTCCTCTGTCGCCAAAGTTATGCTGCCCTTCAGTTAAAACTTCATATTTACCTGATTTTAAATCGATTTTATAAGTTTGCTCTGTGCCGTCATTATGACCTGCATGGAAAAAAAGGTGTTTACTGTCAGGTGACCAAATTGTCTGAGCCACATCTTGATCCAGATCTTTAGATAATTCTTTAATATTTTTTGAAGGAATATCGTAAATCATGAGTCTGTGTCTGTCTGATTCGAAACCTGCTCTTTCCATAGAGTGAAAAGCTATACTTTTACCATCAGGAGAGAACATTGGATCCATATCATAACCGGGTAAATCAGGAGTGATATTTTCAGTTTTTCCGGTTTCAATATTTACTAAAAATATAGAAGAGTTAGTTGAAGATTCGAAATTTTCAACTTTTTTGCTTGTATATGCTATGTACTTACTGTCATTTGACCAAGCAAGCTGAGAAGCTCCGCCAAAAGGAGGGAGAGGTGTTTCAAACTTTTCACCTTCCATTAGATCTTTAACTTCTTTAGTTGCCAGATCCATAACAAAGAGATGAGAATATTTTTCGTCCAGCCAGTGATCCCAATGTCTGACGGGTAAATCTTCATACATCATAGCATTGATTTTATCCAATTCAGGATAGTTTTCTTTTATAGTCTTTTCCAATTTCACATCAGATGTAAATAGAATCTTTGTACCGTCCGGCGAGAAAATCGGATTTGCAATACCATTTTCCATATCAGTTATTTGCATTGCCTCACCGCCTTCTTTCAGGTCTAAAATATAAGCTTGCGTTTTACCTGAGCGGGTTGAAGTAAAAATGATTTTATTTCCGCCAGTAGACCAGGATGCTCCAAAATTGTGAGAATCATCACCGGTAATCTGCCTAACTTCACCACCTTGGGTTGGCAAAAGATACAACTGGGTTTCACTGCCATTATTTTCTACATCAGGCAAACTGACTTGCAGTAATATTTGTTCACCTGTCGGTGAAATAGAATATGATGATAAGCGCTTTAAAGTGAATAGAATATCTTCATCCATTTTTCCTGCAAAAAGAGAAATTGGAAGAAAACACATCAATAAAATAAGCCATTTGTAATATCTCATTTAGTCTCTCCTAAAATTTCTATAATATCATTTATTCAAACCTTTAAAAATAATACATTAGCCTGAGAAATACGATTATTTTTCATATGAGTGGAGAAATAATCAACCACTATCCTTTTTTTGAGTTTTATTATTATCTGGTCTATCATTTTATTCGATCTTTTTGAATGCTTTTTTTTAAAAATCAGGATATGTAAGTTGAATAGTAAAATAGTATTAAATTATGTTTACAAATACAATATTATGATACAACTTAGGAAAGCCTATAAAAATATTTTGGTATGCATATCAAAATTATTTAAGTTTACCATTATTGAGATTTTGAAAGAACAAGATTATGAAAGTATTTAATCATCACATCTATGAATACGAAAAAGGGCTTAGAAACTTAATATTACATACTATGCATATCGAAAATTTGGATTCAGCAATTGATGCATTAGATAAAAGAAATATCTCTTATCACCTGCAAAAAGTGCATAAGACAAAAGTTAATGTTTTTTTTGGAGATGCTGAATGTATATCTGTTGTCAAATCATTTGAAAAAAACAATCTCAAAGAATTTTCACATGAAGAAGATTTTATATTAGGAATAATGTTGGGCTACGATAGACTAAAACAATGTAAACGCTATCTAAGCCGAAAATTTGTAACACTATAAAGGTATATCTCATGAATATAGGTATTTTTTACGGTTCTTCCGGTGGATCTACAGAAATGGCTGCAAAAAATGTAGCTGATACATTAAAAGCTATGAGCTTTGATGTAGATGTTAAAGATATAGCACAAGCAGAAGCTAATGATTTAGAAAATTATGAAGCTTTAATTCTAGCAAGTTCCACTTGGTATGTAGGGGAGTTACAAGATGACTGGGACGATAAGATAGATGATCTGCCTGGACTCAATTTAAAAGGCAAGAAGCTTGCTTTTGTTGGAATGGGCGATCAGGATATGTATTCTGATAATTATCTTGATGCTATAGGTATTCTTTATGAATCTCTTGAAAATACAGGTGCTGAATTAGTTGGTATGTGGGACAAAGAAGGATACAATTTTGATGAATCTAGAGCAATTAAAGATGATAAATTTATTTGCTTAGCACTTGACGATGATAACCAGTCAGAGCTTACTGACAGCAGAATTAAAACATGGTGCAAATTATTTGCAGATAAAATAAAATAAAAAAAGGGAATGGGGCCGCGCGAAATTTTTGATTCGGGTATTAGAAAACGAGCAGCCTCATCTCCCAATTGCTGAACGCAATATTTAAGAGACAGTTTTCAAAGAGAAATATTTTAAATATTGCCATAATTAAAAAATATTTGAAAGGATTTTGGCAATGAACTTAAAAGTTTCATTCCTAATGTTAGTATTCCTAACTCTATTAATCTCTTGTTCTCAAGAAAAGAAAGATTCAGCTCAAGAAGTTGGTAATGATAAGAAAATAGGAGTTCTTCTTGTATCTCACGGTTCTCATTCTGAAACATGGAGAAATATGCTTTTAAGCATAGGAGATTCAGTCAAATCTGAAATAATATCTAATAAAAATATTGCTGGTCTGAAATCTGCTTTTATGGAATATACAGAACCAAGCATTGCTACAAGACTGAAAGAATTTGATCAAGAAAACTACACAGATGTAATAATTGTACCTGTATTCCTTACAGTTTCAAATCACTCTTTTGAAGATATCCCTACAATCTGCGGATTAAAAAATCAGCCTGAAGAAATTGACAAACTAAAACAAGAGAGTATTGAAGTCTATAAAGCGAAAGCTAATATTTCAATTACTCCTTTGCTGGATTTCCCTGATATATTAGGCAAAAATTTAGTCAAACGGGCTAAAGCTTTGTCTGAAAATCCGGCAAAAGAAGGTGTAGCTTTAATTGCCTATGGCTCCAGAAATTTTGATAAAGAATGGACAGAGCTGATGCAAAAAATGGGTGAAAACATAAAACAAGAATTAGGATTATCTCAATCAGAATATGCCTGGTGCGGACATATAGTAGAATACGATACTAAACCTACTACAGAATCAGTAAATAGAATTCTTAAAAATAACAAAACTGCAATAGTTATACCTGTTCTTGTCGCAGTAGATGAAATGTTCCAAATGGAGATAATTGGTGGCGGTATTAAAGCTTCTTCGAACCCTGACAATGTCAAATACATTCCAGATTCTATATTACCGGATGAAAACGTAGAAAACTGGATTATCGAAGTATGTAACAGATATGTAAATGATTTGTTGAAAGGATAGACAAATGAAATGGGTAAAATATAGTAGAAAACTCCACAGAGATTTAGGTTATATTCTTTTTGCAATGATAATCATTTATGCTTTATCTGGAATTGCAATCAACCATGTGGACGACTGGAATCCTGATTTTATAGTTCAAAAAGAATCTGTTAAACTAAATCTTCCAAGTGAGACTAGTGCACTAAGTTTTACTTTGATTGAAGGTGCTTTGAAAGAAGTAAATCTATCTAAAGATTTTGTTTCTTTTGATATTCCAAGCGATAGTAAAGTAAAAATTTACTTTAAAAACGGTTCAATGCTTTATAATCTTGAAAAACAGGTTGGAGAGCTTGAAGTAGCAGTTAGAAGACCAATATTTTTCCATATGAATATGCTGCATCGAAATCCAGGCGGTCTATGGACATTGATATCTGATGTGTTTGCCCTTGGTCTGATATTTATTTCTATAACAGGAATTACTATGATGAAAGGCAAATACAGCTTATCCGGTAGAGGTAAATGGTTAGTTGCAGCTGGGACTTTAACGCCAATCATAGCTCTGCTGATTATATTATAAAAGGACAATACAGCAAACGCTCCTTAAATAAAACAGAAAAGCGGCTGTCCAAGTAGCAGGGCGGCCGCATTTATATATCTTCAAAGTATGTTGTCTAATCTAATTATTTTAGAATTTCCCCGGCCTCATAGCTCCAGAAGAGCAGATCCAGTTCATCCATAGGAATGTTTATTTCACGTGCGAATTCCTGGAATTTAGCTTCTACTTCCAAATATCGCTTCTTACCTGAAATATTAGGGATTTCCGGATATACATTACATGTTACCAGATGTTTTAGAATATGGCGATCTAATATACCCAAATCTCTATATCCGATATTACGAAGGTAATGTGCGCTTTCTTTAAGCCCCATACCATTTACATTGTCAAATAGCCAAAACCGTTTCTCAATATCACTTTTATTACTATCTAAAACAGCTTTTATTTCTGGCCATTGCTCTCTTATAATAAGTAAACGTTTTGCTTTTTGGTTGTGAAAACGTATATAATGAGACTTGTCATTTAAAATATCAACCGGATCAAAAGGATGGTCGTAGAAGTTTCTATTCTGCAATTTATCCTGAACTTGCCAAGCGTGAGCAGCTTTAGACTGAGGAGTGCAAATGCAGAAACATAACTCATAAAAATATTGGTCTTCAGGAACAGCTGCAAATTCCTCTAATCTTTTTCTAATAGCTTCTTTATCTCTATCATATCCGGATTGAATTTTTTCTGGCAATTTATACATATTAATATCTGTTTCTTTAGTTCATAAAACAAATATTAGTCGAAATAAGCTCTGTAATATTTGTTTATGTGGAAAGTCTTTCTGAAAAAATAAATACTGAGTTTATCTACTCATCCAGTCGTCAAGACGTTCCTTATATTCAACCTGACTCATCTGTAGTTCTGCATATTTGCCTGCTTGTTCTCTTTGCCTGAAAACTTCATATAAAGACACTGCACATGCAACAGAGATATTTAAACTTTGAATCATTCCTACCTGAGGGATTAAAAAATTACCATCTGCTTTATCTACAGCTTCATCTGATACTCCCGCATGTTCATTCCCAAACACAAGAGCAATGTCACCTGTTAGATCCATTTCGTAAAGTGATTTCGCATCGCGACTCATGTGAGTTGTATAGATTTTTTTGCCTTGTGCGCGAAGTTCGTTAAAACATTCATCCACAGAATGGAACATTTTTAGATCAATCCATTTCTTAGCGCTAGCAGAACTTGCATTCCCCATTTTAGGGACAGGTTGTTTACCATAATAAATAAGATAAACATCAATAATTCCAACAGCATCACAACTGCGAATTATAGCAGATATATTATGTCGGTCATTAATATTTTCGAGGACTAGAGTAACACCGGGTTGGCGTTTGGATAGAACATTTTCTAGTTTAGCTAATCTTTTTTCTGTAATACACTTCGATAATTCACCTTTTTCTTTAAGGAATTGTTTTCTTTCTTGATTCATCTTTATCTTAAAAAATATAAAAAAAACGCTCCTTAAAGATAAGCAGCGTTTTTATTTAATACAAATAAGTTTTTGTTATTTATAATTTTATTAATAATCTATATCTAACAACTTTACTTGTGTAATATAAAAAAATGATCAAGGGAATTTAAAATTATAGGTGACATCAGCAAGAAAGATGGATGTTGTTAGGAGGGAATCGTTTTTTTTCTTTTTCTTTGGTTTCCGTTTCTTTTGCTTTTTTACCGAAAAAAAAAGAAAAAGAAATGGAAAAAATAACACCAATCTTCTAATTTAGAAACAAGATAACACTTAGACTAATATAAAAAAAACGCTACTAAAAATAAGCAGCGTTTTTATTTAATATAAATAAGTTTTTGTTATTTATCAGCTTCACCCATAATAGGATCAATAGAACCAATAATTGCAACAACATCTGCAAGATTAGAACCTTCTGTCAAATATGTTAACAATTGCAGATTCGATGCAGATGGAGAGCGGATCTTCATCTTCCATGGATGACCAGTGCCATCTGAAACAATAAAGAAACCAAGCTCACCTTTTGGTGATTCAATTACAGTGTATGACTCACCTTTTTCAGGAGCAGCTCCAAAATTAATCAGCATGAAGTCATTGATTAGTTCTTCCATTTTGGTATATACGTTTTGTTTCTTAGGTAGAACTGCCTTATGCGCATCATTTAATCTAACTTCGCCTTTAGGCATTTTTTCAAGACATTGTTCCATAATCTTGAGAGATTCAGTCATTTCACTGAATCTAACCATATATCTAGCCCAAGTATCACCTTCAGTTCTAGTAATAACATTAAAGTCAACCTGGTCATACATCAAATAAGGTCTATCAACTCTTAGGTCTCTTGCTATCCCGGAACCGCGCAACAATGGACCTGTAGCGCCCATTTGAATTGCTTTTTCCGCAGGTAACACGCCAATGCCAGCCATACGGTCAATAAAAATTCTGTTCCTATGAACAAGTTTGCCGATATCTACTAATTTCTGAGGGAATTGCTCCATCCATTCTTTCATCATAGCAATGCCTTTTTCGCTAAGGTCATTTGCCACGCCACCTATTCTACCAAAACTTGTAGTAAATCTGGCGCCGGTTATTTCTTCAATAATGTCATAGATCTTTTCTCTTTCAGTGAAGCACCAAAGCAGTACTGTAAGAGCGCCAACATCCATACAAGTAGAACCAACAGCCATTAGGTGAGAAGAAATTCTGGCAAGTTCAGAAAGTAAAGTTCTTATCCACTGCGCACGTGGAGGAGCTTCAATTCCTAAAGCATTTTCAATAGCCAAAGAAATTGCAGTGTTATTAGAAAGAGGCGCAATATAATCCATCCTGTCAGTATGAGGGATGAATTCATGATAAGTAGTGTTTTCTGCTAGTTTTTCATAACCTCTGTGCAAATACCCTAATTCAGGTACACATTTTATGATTTTTTCACCATCAAGTCTGAGAACTACACGCAACACGCCGTGAGTGGCAGGGTGCTGAGGTCCCATATTTAAAACCATATCATTTTCAAGCGGGTCATCAAATATAACTGATTGATCCTGGCTTAGTAGCTCCTGATAAATCTTTTGCTGTCTGATTTTGACAATTCTGTTATATTCCGCCTGTGTTCTGACGTTCATAAAACTATCTCCATTTAAGCATCATTGTTGTCTTTTGGTAGAGGCTAGCAAATAGCGATTGCCGGCTAGCCAATTTAATGTTTTCCGATATAACATTTACGATTTTATACAAAAAACATTTTATATTGGGGATAAATAGGAGAGAGGCTTTATAGAATTATATAATAAAAGAGATTGACAATAAATCACATCATCAATCTCTTTCACAAAAGTAAATAAAAACTATCTTTTTTTAGCTTCGTTCCAAAGTTCGTCCATTTCGCCTAAGGTCATATCCTTTAGCTCTTTGCCCATTTCTTTGGCTCTTTTTTCTACATATTGGAATCTATCAGTAAATTTGTTATTTGTTTTTTGAAGAGCTTCTTCAGGAACAATATCAGCAAAGCGAGCTGCATTAACTAAAGAAAAGATAAAATCACCGAACTCTTCGCGAACTCGTTCTATGTCATTTCCGTTATGCATTTCTTCTTTTAGTTCTGCTAATTCTTCTTCAACTTTAGCCCAGACATCCTTTTTATCATCCCAGTCAAAGCCAACTCTTGAGGCTTTGTGCTGAATTCTTTCTGCTCTTAGAAGAGAAGGAAGTGCAAGAGGTACTCCGTCCAATGCTGACTTTTTACCTTCTTTTTTCTTCAATTGTTCCCAGTTTTTCATTACTTCATCAGAAGATTCAACTTCAACATCAGCAAAGACATGCGGATGTCGGTGTACCATCTTATCACTTATTTTTCGAATAACATCATTTAAGTTGAAAGCTCCTCGTTCCTCTGCCATAACAGCATGCATGATGATATGAAGAAGTAAGTCACCGAGCTCTCCTGCGAACTCATTATCATCTTTTTTGTGAATTGCATCAATCGTTTCATAAGCTTCCTCTATCATCAGATGAGCAATAGATTCATTTGTCTGAGCACTGTCCCAAGGGCAGTCCTGGCGAAGTATTTTTACTATTTCAACAAATGCAACAAATCTATCTATGTAGTTCTTCGGATCTTTAGGTAAAGGTATTTCTCTATTTTTAGACATATCAAACTCGATTATTTTAATGTAAAAAAGCAATGTCACAGACATTTGAGTACTAATATAATTGTTTTTGTAAAAAATTGATAAAGTAAAATCTAAAGTAAGCAATATTAAAAATATTTTTATTACATTTGCAATACACTAAACAATGTTAGAAATAAATACAGTTTTGATATAATAATTACAAAGTATTTACGTTAAATCTGGATATTAATTACATGGGTTTAAAAACAATATATATATTGAATATTATTGTAGGCTTATAGAAAGTTTTTTTTATAAGAAAAATTATAAATATAACATTTAGAGGTATGAATGAAAAACTTATTGATTGCTCTCGCTTTTATTTTAGCTTTAGGCTATACAGCAGAAGCACAAAAAACTCAAACTTATTACAAAGTTGGAGAAAGTAATCTAAATATTGGTGTTGGATTAGGTTCAACGTTAGTAGGTGATTTAGATTTGCCACCAATTTCAGCATCTTATGAAGTTGGTTCTGATCTATTTAAAATTCCAAATGTAAGTTTGGGCGGTTATGTAGGTTTTGCTCAGAGTTCAGAAGAGTATTTTGCGTGGAAATGGTCTTATACTCATATAATTTTAGGGGCAAGAGGTAGTTATCACTTCTATGCTGATAAAATGTGGGATTGCTATGGTGGCTTGATGATTGGTTATAACATCGTATCTTCATCTGTAGATGGTCCTGGCGATGATTATGCGTTTTCTGCAGCATCTAGCGGAATGACATATTCGCTACATCTTGGTGCAAGATATTACATCTCAAATAGCTTTGGGTTATATGCAGAATTAGGCTATGGTGTTGCATACCTTAATGTTGGTGCAACGTTTAGTATGTAAATACTTTTAATACTGAATACTTGAGTGGGATTATTTGTTATTCAAATATTCCCACTCTTTTTTTGTGCAATTAGAAAAAGCAAATAGAGAATATAGATTCGCTAATAAAACATATCTCATTGATAATCGGTCACTTAGCTAATAGAGTTTTTTGTGTTGACTAAATTTATTATATTTGGTAATGTTATGGATAGCATTTTTAAAATGCTATAAGCAGTAATGTGAACTATTTCTGCCCGGACTTCAGATGTTAATTAGTACAATTTAGTCTATTAATTAAAATTATTGTTTCAATTTTTCGGGTTTTCCGATGGCAAAAAATATTGCAAGTAGAAAGTTGTGGGCACTTGTATTAGGTGTATCAAGTGGCTTTGGTAAAGAATGTGCTTTAGAGTTGGCAAAAAATGGATACAATATCTACGGTGTACACATGGATATGGGATCCAACAAGAAAAAAGCGGAGGAATTTAGAAACGTACTTGAAACATTAGGTGTTGAAGCTGTATTTTTTAATGTAAACGCAGCAGATGATAACAAAAGAAAAGAAGTTATCGATTCCATAAAAGAAAGACAAAATGCTGATGAAAATCACGAGCTTAGAGTTCTTATACACTCTTTAGCTTTTGGAGCAATCAGAAAATTCTTCAGCGAAGACCTCGAAGAAATGCTTAATAAAAAGCAGGTTGAAATGACTATGGATGTTATGGCTAATAGTCTTTTATATTGGACACAAGATTTATTTAAAGAAAAACTTCTTGCTGAAAATTCAAGAATCTTTGCTATGACTTCTATCGGTTCTACTCGCGCAATGCAGTATTACGGTGCAGTTTCTGTAGCAAAAGCTGCTCTTGAAGCTTATATTCGTCAGATTGCAGTTGAGCTTGCTCCTTACAAAATAACTGCAAATTCAATCCACGCAGGTCTTACTGATACTCCTGCTGCTGCAAAAATTCCGGGATTTGAAAAAATGCTTGCTCAAGCTAAAGATCACAATCCTTTCCACAGAAATACTGTTCCTTCAGATGTTGCAAAAGCTGTATCTTTGCTTGTAGATGAGAAATTCTACTGGATCACAGGTGATGTTATCCACGTAGATGGTGGTGAAAGTATTTTGAACTTTATAGAAAGCTAATATGGATCTCGCTGATAAATATGCCCTAGTAATGGGCATTACAGGTGATTTTGGTAAAATGACCGCATTCCGCTTAGCGGAATGCGGTTATGGTTTATTTGGAGTTCATTTTGATTTAGAAAATATAAATGACAAAGTCAAAGAACTAAAATCAGAATTGCAAAAAAATCAAACCGATTTCAAACTATATAATCTTAATGCTACTGAAGCCGAAAACAGAGCTTTAGTCATTAACAATATGAAAAAGTATCTGGGGGAGTCGCTTCGTCCGGATGTCTTTGTCTATGCTCTTAAATATCCGGCTATCGGCCCCTTGATTGATGATATTCAATCAAGACAAGTTTCCCAGAGAAAACTTGAAGCTACATTTGATACTATGGCACATGGATTTGTCTATTGGGTTCAGGATTTATTCAGCGCAGGTATGCTTGTTCCGGGATCCAAAATAATTGCTGTGATTGAAAACGTAGAAAATCGTGAGAATAACGGAGTTTTAGTGGCTTCCTATTCGGCTCTGATAGAATATGTAAAACAACTGTCTATAGAATTATACGATTATAGAATATCTGTTAATGCAATATTTGGAAATGTTGATAATCCAAAGATACCTGGAACTTTTTCCTTGCTTTCATTGGATAATAATCATTATCTTACAGGTCAGATATTTGACATGATTTAGTTCAGAAATTATCCAGTAATTAGAAAAGGGAGAAAGATGGATTTTAAACTTACCGAAGAGCAGCAAATGCTCCGTGATATGGTGCGTGATTTCGCAACTAATGAGCTTAAACCTATAGCAACTCAAATTGATGAAAATGAAGAAATTCCTCAAGAAATCATTTCACAAATTGGTGAACTTGGTATCTTGGGTGCTGCATTTCCTTTGGAATATGGCGGAAGTGGGTTTGGCGAAGTTGGTTACTGTTTAATTCAGGAAGAAATTGGCAGAGCATGCCTTTCTACTGCGACTTTTATAGGTGCTCACGTATCAATCGGTACTAATTCTATTTTCAATGGTGGTAACGAAGAACAAAGACAAAAATATATTCCTCAGCTTGCTTCAGGTGAAAAAATCGCTGCTTTTGCTTTGACTGAACAAGGCGCTGGTTCTGATGCATTTAATCTTAGAACTAAAGCAGAAAAAGATGGCGATAACTGGATTATCAATGGCGAAAAACTTTGGATTACTAACGGTCCTTTCGCTGATGTTTTTGCTGTTTACGCACGTACAAAACGTGGTATCACTGCATTTGTAGTAGAAAAAGGTGCAGAAGGCTTTAGCGCCGGAGCTCCTGAAAAGAAAATGGGTATCAAAGGTTCTAAAACTTCTTCTTTGACTTTTGATAATGTAGTTGTTCCCGATGCAAACAGATTAGGTCAAGATGGGCGCGGTTTCCTTATCGCAATGAAAACTCTTGACGCAGGCCGTTTAGGTCTTGGTGCTGCTTGTTTGGGTGGTATGAAAGAAATGCTTGAACTTTCTGTTCAGTATGCTAAAGAAAGAAAACAATTTAGCGAACCAATCGCTAATTTCCAGGCTGTTCAGGAAATGCTTGCTGAAATGGCTACTCAAATTTACATTTGCGAATCTCTTATTTATAGAACTGCTCATAAATATGATGCAGGTACTATGCTTTCCAGAGAATCAGCAATGGTTAAATTAGTTGCTTCTGAAGGCTTACACAAATGTGTTGACTTAGCTATGCAGGTTCACGGCGGTATGGGATTCTCTCGTGAAATGCCAATCGAAAGATTCTACAGGGATTCAAGAATCAACAAAATTTTCGAAGGCACAAACGAAATTCAGAAATTTATTATTGCCAGAGATGTTTTGAAAAGAAACGGCAAAATGTAATAATCTCTGAAAACAGACTTTATAATATCAAGCTACCTATGAGTTTTTATAGGTAGCTTTTTTTAGGAATATAAATCATTGTAAAATTTATTTCTTATTTCATAAGCTAAATAATTTATTGCATCAATATTTGGTTTATCAGGCAAATCAGAAGTATCAAAAACTTGTTCTAATTCGGAAGCCTTTTTATCTGCAATAGCTAGGAGCTCATCATAGTCATATAGACCTGACTTAATATCTAATAAAAATTCTCTATTTTCTCTTCTGACATTTATCTTCTTATATTTTCCAATTTCAATAGCCATATCCAAAAGTCTGATAACGTGCATCATATTCTTAGCATCATAATTTTTACCATGGCTTAAGGTATTTTGGTATCTGGCATCATTTCTTTTTTCAACCCAAGCCCAATATTCTCTATAATCTTTACAGTAAACAGAATATCCATCTCTGTTAAAATATAACAAACCTATTTGGTTAAGATCTTTAGGAATAGAACTGAGTGCTACATCATTCGCATCAATAGTTCTTACAATACCACTAAATTTAATTTTCTCAGAGTAGTATAAACCATATAAGTCTTTCATATTTGGAATATTTACTAAACCACAAAACTCCTGCTTCAAATTGTGTAGATCTAAGAATTGTTGAATAGGAATAGATCCTTTGTTATAATTGACATAACAAAAATCCAAAACACTTTGTCTATCTTTAGACATCGGATTCATGATCTTCTTGTTTAGACCCTTGGATTTTTTTATTTGGGAGATAGCATATTTCCCAAAAGAATTTTTACATAATTTAGAAATAAACGTATCTTTTGAAATCATGTTAAAATATGGATGCTTATAAATTATAGAGTCTTCAGGAGTGTTTAAAAGCTCTAAAATATTAGGACTGTTTACAGAGAGTAATTCTAAAAATCTACCTAATTCGTAAAAAACTGTATCATTTGTTTCGTCGTTTATCTGCTTAATGTAATTCATGCTATAAAAATCTTCTTTAGGCAATAAAAATACTCCCTTGATATCAATATCTGATTCAGGTGTTTGTAGTCCATAAGCATTGCTTCCGCTTATTGCCTCAAAGATGATTAGATTTCTATTTCTTAAGTCTTCAATGGTCATTTATTTAATGTGTCTATAAAAAAATTGTTCAAATCATCCAGCCTGGTTTTAGCAGCTGGTAAATATTTTGCTTCACTTTCAGCTAAATCAAGCGTTTCATGAATAAAGCTGATTATTTCATCTTCACCAGAATGTTTATACTTTTCATCAACGGTAGATTTAATTTCTATCAAAGGTTGAATTCTTTGTTTGATGTTATCTGAAATATCAATTCCATCTAAAATATCCATCATTTTAACAGGAGGTACTTCGTCACGTTGAAGTATCCATTGGCAAACAGTTGCAGATCTAAGAGCATAAAATAGTTTTTTGAGACTATATTGCTCCTTATCTCTGACATCTGAAAAAGCCGTTTTTGACATGCCTTTGTAGTGATGAATAGAGGCGATTCTTGAATAAGTACTATTAGTATATAGCCTAATAGAATCTACAAATTCTGTATTTGAAATATAATGTATTGGAGAATAAATCCTTTCAATTAATGCTGAGTTTGACTTATTGAGAAGCATCAGGCTTTTTCTTAAATCCCAACCACTTAAGTCTATTTCATTATCATCATACATTAAATCAATACTATCTTTTTTATCAGATAAACTCAGATACCAGTCTTTTTTGTGTTTATAAATAAATCTAACATCATAGTCGCTATCAGGTGAATGAAATCCCCAGGCTCTAGAACCAGTCTCGCAAGCCAGTAATATTTCAATATCGTTTTCTATTTCAATTTGATGCAAATAGTCTGTTATTCGTTGTTCCATATTAACCTTAATAATTAAAATAACGATCTATATAAACATACTAAATAAATAATAAAAGAAATAGATTAATTAAATTTGGGGATCTTTAAGATATGCTATAAATTATATTGGCATCCCGCTACAGTTGGGAATAGCAGGGATGCCAATAACACACTTTATTTAAAGATATTGCAAACATAAAGCTGTTTTTTTGTAGAAAATTGGAACATTCTCTACAAAAGATTTAAATATGTCAATATGTTATGGGATTCTATACTTTTTGAGAAGAAATATCATCCTTCTTTTTATTTGCTCTGATTAAGTTAATTACGAACATATAAATTGCATGTGGTAACATAATAAAAGTCATACCAGAGTTTGGAATCATATAGACACCTAATAAAACAAAAATCAAATATGACGCTGTAAAATAATGAGGCAATAATATTCTGTCTTTTTCAATAGAATGAACTAATAGACCTAATGGTATGAGTAAAATACCTAAATAGAAAAACCAAAAAGAGGCTAATGTTTCAAAATCAGTTTTTCCTAAAGCTGCAGGTAATTCGTCAAGTCCGGAATTAATGTTAAAGAAATAACTTTTGGTATGTCTGAGAAATTGATTACCAAAACCGTCTGCTGAAAAAGCTAATTGCGAGTGTAGAATGCCTATAACAACTAGTAAAATACCGTTTGTTATTTTGCTAAATAACTTCATTTTACTTCGCCTTGTTAATGATTATAGAAAAAAAAATATATTGCAATACATTGAATAAACAATGTATATATTAATGCTATAAAGTTGGAATACGTATTTTCTGAGTCAATGTTCTACTTTATTACTGTTTTTCTATAATCACTTTTTACTAAGAAATTTCTCAATACAATCAATAATAATGCATCAAAACTTGTTTGCCGTCAGCTTTGCATTTATTTGCAATCAAAGGTATTATCTTCATCCTGGTTAGTAAGCCGCGCTGTTTGAATTTTATATCTTTTGTGGCTGGATTCTGCGATGTACCAACCATAAACCTAATTTTATCAGCCAATTGAATGGCATCTAATAGCTTCACAGCAGAATTGTTGTCATTCATAATAACTCTGTCTTCATCCCAGATATTATAAACCTGGTTCAAAGTAATTGCGCCTTCGGTAACTAAGTCTATTCCTTCAATTTTGCTGATAGGAGGTGTTAGCTCATCGTGCAAATCTCCTTCCAGTTCTATGTTTTTACCAAGCACCTGAGAAACAATTTTTGCTGTCGAAGCACCACAAACTATTTTAGTTCCGTCAAAATTTAAGAACTTTTCAATTACTTCATGGTCTAAGTTTTTGTTAGATGGCGGACCTGAAAGAATATTTACCGTAGTTCCTTCTCGTCCCCAAGCAATTAGAGAAGTAGTATCATCATCATAATGACCTTTGCATAGTTCATGAGCTTTTGAATTAATAGCAGCGGGCAATTCCATGTAATGTATGCGTTCATTTAGTTTATCATTGATAAACCTGTTTAAACCTGCTGATTCCCAGCCCATCCTTAGACCTCTGCCAAGCCCTGCCTGAGTGATGCCATCACTAACAATTACCAGGGCCTCTCTTGGTTTCATAAAGCAATTTGATTCACCGATAATTGCATTTTCTACTGTATAAGTTCTCTGAGCTAATACGTTAGAGTAAGAAGGAGTCATGAAAATCGGAGCAGGCATATCATACGTAAGTACTGTAGTGCCTCCGTCTTTCATAATTCTAGCAACTGTAAATACGGCATAAGGGAGTCCGTTTTTAGCTGCATGGTTCATAGTTTTTACCAAGCTGGTAAAAGCTCTTCTAAGCGAAAAGTCAGTAGCCATAAGCTCTTTTAAACGGGCAACACACATAGTTGCAGCAATGTTTGCCTTAATCCCATGCCCCAATCCGTCGCTTACGATTATATATGTATTCTCGTTGCGTCTTTCCCAGTGAACAACGTCACCGCAGGGTTTATCAGGGTGCTTAGAGTTTTGTACTGCTTCTATTTCGATATGTAAGTATCCCATAGCCACTTGTCATCTTTTTTGTTTTCAACTTTTTCTTCGTCTTCAGCCAGCTGCATAAGATTTTCAACTAGCTCTTCACCTCTTGCAGTGCTTTCTCCAAGGAGTTTAGCGATATTTTGAGCCATAGTCACCTGATGATCAAAAAGTTCTTGAGCCTGCATAATAGTTTTGCGTTTCAAGGAGCTTAACTGAACTTTATCTGCAAGACTGTTAGTAATATTTACAAATATACCAACATATTGCTTTTCTTCTTTTAATTTATATATAATTTGATGGCAAGTGATCCCATATCTGTCATGTCTTACTGTTAATTCTAACTTATCAGAATCTCCTGAAGCAACTTTCTGGAATGGTTCAGGATCCATTAAATAGGAAATATGTTTTCCGTTCACAGAATGAGTAGCTTGGAAAAACTTTCTAAATGCGTTATTTGTATGTATAATATTTAAACGTAAATCAAGTATAACAATACCATTTGGTGATGTTTCAATGATTCTGTCTGTGCGTTGTTCAGCTATCTTCCTTACATAAGGTAGGCACATATTTAATTCAGCCATACCCATAAGCACTGCAATTGCTTTCTCGCGGCAAGTATTATACCCGCACGAACCGCAGTTTAAATGATCTTCTTCTTTAGTTTTTCCTGTTTTTTCTAAAACAGAGTTGATTTCATCTTCACTGAACTTAGGAACGACAACAGGTCTTTCTTGGGTAAATTCAGAACAAAGCTCTAAAGAGTCATATAAATCTTCTGCTTGGCTGGTAGAATCATAAGTGATTCTGTTTTTTGCATAAGTAAGAACTCTTTTTTTACGTTCGAATATATTTTCTTTTTGTTCAACTCCCGGGCCGTTAATGCAGCCTTGTGAGCAGAATAAAGGTTCTATGACAACAGTCCCTGAAGTACTTTTTGCCATATCTAAAGATTCTTCTATTTCATCATAACCTGAAACTGAAATAATTTCAGCTGAAAGTATGTCTGTATCCATCTCACCAGTTCTGCTGCTGCCACCCATCAGAGGGTATAATCTTGAGTCACCCAAAGGCAATTCGTCAAATTCACTTTCTTCAAAAGTTTTAAGGTCAATTTTTTCTTCAGCGAACCATTGGTTCAATTCATCGAAAGTCAAAACAACATCTACCAGATTTTCGTATTCATTTCTCTGAGCTTCTGCTTTTTTAGCAACACAAGGACCAACAAATACGATTTTAACATCATCACCCAACTTTGCTTTTAAATGCTTAGCATGAGCAGCCATAGGGGAAATGACAGGAATAATATTATCAACTAGCTTCGGTTCATATTTTTCTATGTAAGAAACTACTGCAGGGCAAGCAGAACCAATATGAGCTTTCCCTTTGTGAGAATCTATATACTCTTTTGTTTTTTTAGCTACGTAATAAGCGCCCACAGCAGTTTCAGAAATATGGAAAAATCTCATAGATCTAAGTGCTGCCACAAGCCTTTTCCTCTGCCATGTTTGGTAATAAGCAGCATAGGAGGGAGCTATAGTAATTGCAACTTTATTATAATCTGAAAGGAATTTTTTGACTTTTTCAGCATCTCTTCTATAAGTCTTAGCATGTTGCGGACATTCCCTTATACAAGTACCGCAAGAGATGCACATATCATTATCTACATACGCCTGTCCGTCGTACATTCTGATTGCTTTTACGGGGCAGTGTCTTATGCATCGGTAGCAATCATGGCATTTAGCTTCGTTTGTAAAAACTATCTGACCGGGAACCCTTGGGATAAACTCCATAACTCAGCCTTCGGAGAAAGTGTATATAATCAAACAGTGTAAGGTAGGCACATTTAACTAAACAAGCAAGATAAAAGGTGTTAACTGTTTTAAAGTTAGGCATGTCTTTATATATGAACACTTATATAAAAAAAGAGGCTGTTTATATAGTTAAACAACCTCTTTATAAAAAACATTAATAAGTAAATATTATAGCTTAACAACAGTACGTAAGTACATCATTGCGCCAAGATCTTCTCTATATTTAATCTCATTATTTTCTTTATATGAGTAAACTTGTTTCATATATTCACCTTGCATAAAGAAGCCTGTTCCAAATTCAAAGAACGCGCCTTTAGTGATATTATATTTAACAGTAAAGTCAATTTCCTGACCGTAAGCGGATTCATCACTAGCTGTTTTTGCATTTGTAGTAAACATATGACCTGTCAAACCAAATACCCAATCAGTTTTTTTGCCTCCGTAAACTAAACCTAAATAAAAATCATTCACCCCTGCATCGCCGTATGGAGTTTTGCTTACAAAGTAATCCATCATACCCATAAATTTATGTTTAGCACCTAGTCTGTTTTGGTAGGCATTTATTTTCTCAGTTTCGTCGTAAGCAGTACCTGAATGCATTTCTAAACCACCTTTAATTTGCAATGGTTTGAAATTATATCCTATTTCTAATGCAGCTAAATAGGCAGCAATATCTTTGCCTGAGACATTACCAAATTGTAAAGCACCTTCTAATGTAGTAGATAAGTCGCCGTAATTTCCAAAGAAACTAAGAGCTCCAGTCATTCTTTCCAATTTATCCTGAACTTTAGTTTCGCCGTCGTTATCTCCGGGAACTACTACGTCTGTAGCATCATTTTCAGAGAAAAATGTTAGATCCAGATTCGATTTATCTGTTACATTTAATCTGAAATAAAGACCAGTAATGCAAGCAGCATCGAATTCATTAATCTCATCTGTTGGCCAGTTATCAGGCACAGCCGCAAGCATTTGACCTGTATTAGCACCAATTTTTCTTTCGTTTAATCTAAATAGATCTACATGCCAGTTCTCAGCTTTATATCCAAAACGAACACCATCAAATGCTCTTTCATGGTAGTTCCAGAAACTATTAGATATAAATCTTCCTGTTCCGTAATTCATCTGAAATCTACCAACTTGTGCACTTAATGGAGCATTAAATATGTTATCAAAAGTCACATAACCTTGAATCATTTCAAGGCTACTGTTATCACTGGTTAAGCCTGGTTCCTGTCCCCAAACACGAGAATCTTGCATCTCCATAGTGAAACCAACATGCTTATTAAGCCATTTTTCAACACCAAGGCGCGTTTTCATAGTTGCATAAGACATCATATAAGTGTCGTTATTAAAATCACGACCATCTACGTAAGGTATGATTTGAGACATACCATAAATTTTCCAGCCCTCATACAAATCTGTGTTTGTTACTTTCTGCGCATTTAAAGTGTGTGCTGCTACAAAAAGAATGAGAATAGCCAAAAGTTTTTTCATATCTGTAATACCCATAATTATAAAATAATATTTTTTAAAAACATTACCACGTAGCAATATAGTAGTTATTGTTATTTAAAATCAATACCTAATATTTCATAAACAAGTATTTACAGCTTAATTATTGTATAATGATTTAGGGTAGTAAAGGTCTGGTTAATAGTGCAAACAAAAAAAGCTGCATAAAAATGCAGCTTTATGGATTGTAAATCTTTAATAGTAATACTATTTAACATCTAATTGAGTGCATTGATCTTGATAACCTTCAACTGGAAGTGGGAAAGTAAGTATATACAATGTTTGAGGTGCTAGTACAGTTTTTAACAAACCTTTTCCTTCAGCATAATAAAACGAGCTGACCAACTCTAAATCTATTACACTTGGTACAGGAATACCTCCAATTGTACCGGACGTAATTTTAATTTGATATTTCATTTCTATTCTTTGTGTCTCATACTCAGTGCCGTCAACTTCAATATTCTGTTTTTCTTTTACTTCACCCATAATTGTAAGTTTACCTGAAATAGTTCCTTTGAGCCCACTGTATTCAATTGGTAAATCAACTATATCAAGAGAATAAACTTGCCATTCGTTTTTAGTTAAGTCTGCAATTGTAACCCATTCATCAGGAATAACCAAATCGAAAGGAAGTGAAGATGGTACTATTTCACTTGATAAACCTTCAAGTATCTTCCCGTCCGGAATAAAATGTTTTTTGGTTTTAACTCCATCGTTAGTATGAGTATAAATGTAAGTTTCTCTACCTGAGATAGTCTCTTTTCCGGTCACTTCTACTGTATAAGAATTATCAGCAGTAGTTTTTAGATCTCCTGATGCTTCATAACTGTATGAATCATATGTCCATTTATCACCTTGTGTAACAGTGAAGAAGTTTTCTCCAACTGCAGGTGGATTAATTGGATTATTTCCGTCATCATTACCGCATGAGTTGATGATAAATACTCCTGCTAACAGCAGAAACATTGCAAGCAATTTTGATTTAAACATTGCTTTTCTCCTATTTTATGTTATAACGTATTAGTTTCCTTATCATACCAGGGATTTCCTGTTCGCCAACCATTGGAATATTTACTGTAAAAGGTCTCTGGTATTGCTCTACAATACCGATTCCATCAACTATATAGATATCCTGTACAATATCAATATCCATTGCAAAAACAGCAATATTCATTCCGACATTCATATACATTGTATATTTATGACATTTATAATCTTTATCTTCAATAGTATAAATTGTATCAGCAGATCTTTCTCCATCTGCTGAAATTTCAATTTCTACTTCCATCTCAGTTCCTTCAAAATCGATGGTTCTTTTTTGCTTCCCGGTTCTTACAATTTTCCAGTCAACATCAGAAGTGTCAATCATCATTAGCCATTGAGGTTCAAAGAAATCTTCTGTTGAAAAACCTTCCATACTGAAAGTAGAAGTAAAATTGCTAAAAGCATATAGTTTTGCTCCCTCTGTACTATAATACACTTCACTAGTCTCATTGGTTGCATAATTTATAGATTCAAATATCATGCCTTCTCGATTTTGCTCTGTAATTGGTCCGGTAACATACATTGAATCTTGAGTTGGAGCTTCAGTATCATCTTCAGTGATTACATCATAAATCCAGTAATTACCTACTTTTGATGGAAAGAACGAGCCTGTATTATTTCCGCTTGGAGCAGTAGGAGAGTTGTCTTTATCGTCTGAACAAGACGCTATAATAAAAGCCATAAAGGCAAGAAGTAGTAGCTTTTTCATTGTGCATTTCCTATTGATATAATAATAGTAATAATAATTCAATTTAAGTTATTTCTAACGAATAAAAAAGGCTAACCTTGCAAAAGTTAGCCTAATAAAGTAAACAAAAAGATATAATATTATTTCTGCACTATCATTTTCATTGTTTTAGAATATTCATCTGCAGTGAGCTGATATATGTAAGTACCTTGTGGGAAAGCACTCATGTCAACTGCAGGAGCATATTCATTAGGATTCATTTCGTTATCTATAACAGTAATAAGAAGTTTACCATTTAAATCAAAGATTTTGAGGCTAACGTGTGCTCGTTTATTCAATTTAAACTTAATTTGAGTTCTGTCTACCATTGGATTAGGGTAGTTTTGAAATAAACTAAACATTGCATTTTCATGCTCAACAACGCTGTTTGGCTCTCTAGTGAAGCCTACTTTTTTCATTTCTTCAGCTGTTAAAGGTTCTGCATAGAATAAGTGTGCATTATCAATCTTACTGCCTATATATTTCCATTTAGTTACATCAGTTGCTGCAGTTGCATCTCCTTCATAATCAGCAAAATCATATTTAAGAGTTTTATCCCAGTCAAGAGGTAAAGGAATAACACCAGTCATATTTTCAAGTTTATGAGTTTCTTCATTATAAGTAAGCATCTTAATTTCGCCGGTTTCGTTATATGATTGAATAGCTTTGTTGCTGCCACCCATATTGTAGTGGCAGTCAGAACATTGTTTACCATGTTCGTCAATCAGGTGGCCTGTTAAAGGAGCTATAATCACATTAGTTTTACCATTATAAACATGAGTCATAAATGATCCTGAAGTATACTTACCTCTGCGTTTAACTAACATCTGGAAATCTTTAGTTTGAGTATTAGCACGTTTAATATGACCTTCGATTACAGATTCTATATGACAATTCTGGCATTGTACTACTGCTTTCACGTGGCAAGCCTGGCATTCAAATTTTCCGGAAGTGGCATGCATATTATGAGCAGTGTTTGAAGGTAAGTTGTTTTCATTATGGCAGTTTGTGCATTTCGCTTTAATTGCACCTTCTGCTAACATTGATGCATATTCAACACCGTCATTACCATGAAGTTCAGCAGGTTGATGGCAACTCCAGCATTTCATTCCATGTTCAGAATGTGGATTTTCATGATTAGGGTACATAGCCGTTTCAGCAGTTTTTCTGCTATGACAGTTAAGGCATGTTGATTCTGAAACTGAGTTGTTGTCGGAAGTGTTGTGACAGTCTCTGCATGATGGCGCATAAGTCGCATTATCTACAGGCGTTCCATCAGGATAATTTTCAGCATGACAACTTTTGCATGGGAGCTGATTTAATTCGATCCCTGTAAGTAATTCCATGCCACCATTTTCTTTGTCGTAAGCCGTTGCTTTACCTTCTCTTGTATTGTGAAGGCTTGTACTGAAATTTCCCTGTGACCACATTAGTACAGGCAAAGAAATCAGTGCTAATAAAATAAGTAAAAATCGCCCTTTCATATACACACTCCTTGAAATCTTAAAACAGATTATACTGAAAATTAAAATACTGAGTGGCAATATAGGCGAAAATAGTTATTCTGTCAATTCAAAAATTTATTATGTAACCAATTTGTGTTGCTTAAGAATTAAAATTATCGATTTTTGAATTTTTACCATAGAAAAAATCGTCTCCTATTAATGATAATTTTCTTGCTACGGATGAGGTTTTTATTCCATATCGAATGAAATTATGCAGCATAGTATCAGGGTGAGAAAAAGGGCACACTTTCATGCATATTCCGCAATCAGTACCAATATGCCTCCAATAAAGCATACATTTTTCAGGATTCATCTGCCATTTTTCAATGCCTCTTATGTTAGTTTTGTTATCTGATGGTATAGAACCTGATGGACAATTAGTTGCACATTTCTTACAAATTTCGCAAAACTCCTGCACTCCGAACTTGATAGCTTCAGCCTGAACTAGTGGCATATCTGTAGTAATTACACCGAGTCTAACTCTGGCACCATATATTGGAGAGATTAAATACCCCATTCGGCCAAGTTCGCCCAATCCTGCATCTTGAGCTAAAGCAGGTAATATCACTTCATAGTTTGAACCCGGAATATGAGCTTTAGCATCATAACCCAGATTTTTAATAAATTCTTCCATTGCCATAGATATTTTCTGTGTGTCCATATATCTAATAGCTGTTTCTTCGGTAATGCCTATATCCGGCGCTTCATTTACTTTGAAATAGTCCATTTCAACGGAATATACAATAGCGTAATTATGTTTCAAATCAATCTCTTCACCCCATTTGCCCGGACCTCTGCCTCTATGCGAAAATATCCATCTGGGATTGATTAAAGTAGTACCGACTTCTGCAGCACCAAGATGTAATATTTGATTTTTAACTATAGTAGTTAGCTCTTGGGTTGATTTTTCTAACTTATCTGAATTTACTTGAGAAGGTTCTTTATAGCAGTTATCATGTTGAATTTTGAACAAAGCTTCTATATAAGCTGATTTGACAGGATCATAATACTTAGCTCCCGGTGACATTAACTCTGGTTTGCTGCGAATCTTTTCATCTATACTAAGATTTTCCGGATGAGCATTATAATACTTCTCAAATTTATCTGAACCAATGTAATATTCTTCTCTGGAAAACATGCCGTCTCTTTCATCAAATCTTTCATTAGATTCTACAATCTTTAAATGGCTTGTACTGCCTATTGGCAATAGAAATAGCAGCAAAGTAACAATAACTACTGCAGATATAACGATAACAATTCCGGAACTTAAGAAATATGCAAAAGGTATCATTGATAAGCTGCTTAAGCTACAAAGCAATGAAATTTTAACAGCTCTGTTTTTTTTCTCCTTAAATGAAATCAGAGAAAAGTAAAGAAAAAAAGCTGCAATAATGCTGGAAACTAAGATATTTATATTCAAGATTAATCCTAATATTTCAATATGATGTTATTTAAAGTATCAGTAAATAAAATATACTCTTCTTCAGTCAAAATCTCCGGACTAGACATCAAAGTCAACTGATGCGGATGCTTTTTACCTTTGTAACCAGGATTTATAAAATCAAAAGAATTTTGTTTAAATCCCAGTCTCTCATAAAATCTGCATCTTTTTTTAGAAATATCATCTTCAATAGGATCTATCTCTAAAATCAGTTTATTGGAATCATTCTTCAGAAAATACTGAATTATTTTAGAACCGTATCCTTTACCTCTGAGTCCGGGATTTATTGCGAAATGTTCTAAGTAACAAAACTCCTCAAAATCCCAATAGGTGAGAAGTCCTACATAAGTCTCCTGTTCTGCAAAACTGAGTAATGTGTAGTTTTCAGCATTCGTAAGTGACTTTTGAGATTCTATACTTCTTTGCTCATACTCAGGAAATGAGATTTGATACAAATTCCAGAATTCATCGAATAAGTTAGAGTCAGTAAATGAGTTATGTAAAACTTCCATTATTCACCGATGTCTTCATTCCAAAGTTCAGGTTTTTCAGTCATAAATTTATGCATTAAGTCTTTACTTTCCTGATCATCTAATACTTCTATTTCAACACCACGTGAGATCAGATGTTCTTCTTCACCCATGAAACTGTGATTTTCACCAATCACAACTTTAGGAATACCGTAAAGTAAAACTGCTCCTGAACACATTGGGCAAGGGGATAGAGTTGTATAAAGTACAGATTCTTTATAGATTTTTGCCGGTAATCTTCCTGCATTTTCAAGAGCATCCATTTCGCCATGCAAAATAGCGCTACCTTTCTGTACTCTTCTATTATGGCCTCTTCCAATTATTTCTCCGTTATGTACTAAAACAGATCCAATTGGAATACCACCTTCTTCAAAACCTTTTTTTGCTTCGTCCAATGCTGCCTGATAAAACTTATCCATTTCACACTCTTTAAAATATTAATCTGAAAATAGTTTCTAAAAGATACAAGGAATCAGGCATTTTTAAAAATACTATTTGCAGAATTTCATAAAAGAGTGCTTGACTTTCTGCGAGTTGAATTTTTAAATATACTTGTTAATACTAAAATAAATTAGGTAGAAATACTTATCTTTGTGTATGGTATTGACAAATAAATCAATTTTGCAATATACTTAAATCTTTAAGAGTCATAATATTTAGCTTGTAATATTATTTGGAGTTATCTCATGAACTTTTTTTATACTCATAAATCCTTTTTACTTATAGCATTTATGCTATTTAGTATAAACTTAATGGCTGATCCTGTATTGAATAAACCGCTTAATTTTTCTGCGGAGTTGTTAAGTCAGGGTGAAAATCCCAAAATAAGACTTAGTTGGGATAGAAACTCCCAAGGGGATACGCCGGATTATTTTTATCTGTATATGGCAGATAAAAACACTACTGATCCAAATGAATTTGATTTGGAGGAAGAAATAGAATTAGATGGGAATAAAGTCAGCTACACAATTGTGATAGATGATCTTGATGAGTCAAGTTATTCCTTCTATATGACGTCATTTGCAGAAATTGATGATGAAGAGTACGAAAGTGAGCGAACAGATATACTGCATATTGACATTCAGACAGATTACTTCATTGAACTAAATCAAATACCGCAAATCAATCTAGAAATCGGTGAAGAATGGGAATACGAATTTATATATGAATCAAATGCGGATGACCAGGATATACTCTTTGCTTATCTAGGAACTTTACCGAGCGGTATGACATTAGATTCTGATAAAGGTGAATTAGCTTGGACTCCTGCTGATTCCGGTGTTTATGAGATAGTAATATATGCTTATTTGGAAGAGAATACGGAAGTTGCTGATACAGTAGTGATGCGAATTAAAGTTCATAGTAAGAGTACTAATTCAGTACTTCATCTGGCAAATATTCCAAAACAAACAGCTGAGATGGGTGAAGAGTTTGAATATAAAGTAAAAGCAGAAACAAATGCTGATGACGATGATATCCGTTTTTCTTTACTGCAATATCCGGCAGGAATGTCTATAGATGAAGAAGACGGTGAAATAAAATGGGAACCAGATTCAACAGGTTTTTATGTTGTCATTGTAGAAGCACATCTTATAAATAATCCTGAAATTGCAGATTCAGTTACTTTTGAACTTGAAGTGAAAGACGGAGTAGTAGAAGATGCAGAATTGGAAATTGAAATAGAAGAAGAGAATATAGCTTATATAGGTGAAGAGTATAAGATTGATATAAAAGTTGAATCAAATCTGAACTGTCCTGTAGTATTTGAATTAGATGGTGCACCTGAAGGAATGATGATTGATTCTACTAATAATATTATTTGGACTCCTTCTGAAGCAGGAGTAGTTAAGTTTTGGGTTTATGCTCATCTTGAGTGCGATACAAAAGCAAAGGATAAAGAGAGAGTAACAATCAATGTAAAAGACGGTGGAAATGAGCTGCCTTGTATGACTGTTTCCGGTCAAGTATTTGACGAAAATGACAGCCTTGTCCTCACAGGTAAAGTTAAAGCTTATAGAATTGACAAAAACGCTAATGCAGGTGCTTATAAGCCTTCTTATCTAACTGATATTGTTAATGGCGCGTTCTCATTTGAATTACCTGAGGGTAAGTACACTTTTAGAGTAACTAAAGAAGGTTATAAAACGCAATGGTTTAACAAGGCAAAAAGTATATCTGAAGCTGAAATAATAGAAACAGTATGTGATTCAAATCTTACTCTGAACTTTGTACTGGAAAAAGAAAATGCAGTACAGGAATTTGTAGTTACAGGAAATGTATACCGACAATCTGACAATACAGGAATCAAAGCAGAAGTTAAATTTATTCCAATTGACTGGATTTTCGATACTGATAAAGATAAACCCGGAAATGCAAAATTTGAAGTAGAAACAGATATCAACGGAGCATATACAGTTACTCTAAACAGTAATTTTGAGTATATAGCAAAAGCTGAAGCTAAGGATGATGATATGTATCAGGAACAGTACTATGATCAGACTGCAGATCCATTAGAAGCAAAAATAATTTCAGTTGATTCAACCAACTCTTCTGTTGATTTCTATCTTATGGAAGCAGAAGGCTTTTCTAATTCTATAAGTGGCATTGTTCGAGACGATGAGAATAATCCTATCGAATCAAATATAACAGCTTATATGCTGGGTGATAATGACAATAAAATCGGTGAGTTTGTAAAAAATACTGATACAGATGCAAATGGTGTATTCGAATTCTCTGACCTGAAACCGGGTAAATATATTTTATTCTCATTACCTTTTGATAAAGACTATGTCCCCGGCTATTACGACGAAAACGGATCTACAATCAAACAGTGGAAAGAAGCTGCTGAAATAGAATTAGAGGAAACAACATCTGCAAATTCTATTGTAATTATTCATGACCAGATTTCTGGTGTAAACGGTATTGCCGAGATAAAAGGGGTAATAAGTAAGACACCGGGCGGAATAATAAAAAAAGGAAATAAAGTAAACTCTACAGAAGCTATTCAGGGAGCTTTCCTTTATGTGAAAGACGGAGAAAATATTATTGAATATACTTTCTCGGAGGAAACCGGAGATTTTGAGTTTGATAAGCTATATCAGGGAGAATTCCAACTTGTAGCGGATAAAATATGTTTTGAATCTTATACTGAACAAATTTCAGTTGATTACACTGAAGCTTTGAGCCAGGATTTGAGTGTTGAAACTAATCCTTCATCTATTTTGGAAATTTCTTCATCGCGAGATATGCTTAACATATTTCCTAATCCTTCAAGTCAGTTATTTACAGTTGATTTACAGGGAATAAAACAAGTTATTTCTATAAAAATCTATGACGAATTAGGTCTGAATGTAAAAACTATTGATATAGTTGATTATGTTTCGAACAGCAAAGTAGAAATAGATATAAGCACATTACCTGTTGGTAATTATATTATTCAAATAATAACCAATAATTCTATTACAAACAGCAAATTTAACGTTGTAAGATAGTTTTCGCGAAATTTTAAAATCAGCCCTTGAAGCATAACCCTTTAAGGGCTGTTTTTATTTATATTTCAAGATATTTTACTGATGATTTAATACATTTATAGATTGATGAATTTGCAATATTTCTAAATCTCTAAAAATCTTGTAAACTCTTTTGCGTTTAAACTGTATAATCCTATAGTGGATAATTAAGTCTTGTTTTTTTTCGAAAATAAGCTTTTATTGTCCCAAAGATATAAAATTAAATGGAGTATGAAATAAATGAGTCTTGCGAAAGGTAATATTCTTTGGATTGACGATGAAATTGATAGACTGAAGCCTCATATCATTCTGTTGCAGAAACGTGGCTATGATGTTGAGACTGCTTCAAATGGTGAAGATGCAATTGCTATGGTAGCAAAAAAACACTACGACCTTATATTTTTAGATGAAATGATGGTTGGCATAAGTGGATTGGAAGCTTTGCCACGAATTAAGGAAAAAGACCCGAATACTCCTGTAGTTATGGTGACAAAGTCCGAAGCAGAATCTGTGATGGAAGATGCAATCGGTAAAAAAATAGATGATTACTTAACTAAACCTGTAAATCCCGCGCAAATTCTAATGGCTTGTAAGAAATTCTTAGAAGCAAATCGGATAGAGGAAGAGCAGTTCACAAAAGATTATCTTCAAGGATTTAATGAAATTTCGCGTCAGATGCTTGGTCCTTTAAACTGGACTGAATGGCAAAATCTTTACAAAAAGCTGGTTTCATATTCCATGGAACTAGATAAACATCCGGATTCAGGTTTAACTCAGACTCTAGCTGACCAATGGCGTCAATGTAATGCTGAGTTTTCTAAATTTGTAGAAGATAATTACAAAGAATGGATAGAATATGAGGATGAAGATTATCCTTTACTTTCACCGGATATATTAGACAATTATGTATATCCTATTCTTAAAGACGAGCCTGATACAAATCTTGTATTTTTTGTTGTTGACTGTATGCGTTACGACCAGTGGCTTGTAATGGAAGAGCTTCTTAAACCTTCTTTTTCTACAGAAACTGAATTGTATTCTTCTATATTGCCAACTGCTACTCCTTATGCAAGGAATGCAATTTTTGCTGGACTTTTTCCATCTGAGATCAAACACCATTATCCTCAGTTTTGGAATGTTGAGTCAAACTCAGAAGACCATAAGCAAAATGCGCATGAAAAAGATCTCTTGGAAGCCTGGGCGCAAAGAAAGCGTCTAAAGCTGAAAAACAAGATAAACTTTATCAAAATATTTGATACTGATTTTGGTAAAAAGATTGAAAAGGATATGCCTAAACTGTTGCAATCTCAATTTACAGTAGTTGTTCTAAATGCGATGGATATGATTGCACACTCTCGCTCTGATTATGCAATTTTGAAAGAAATTGCACCGGACGAATCTGCGTATCGCTCTTTAACTAAGTCATGGTTTCAGCATTCATCCTTCCTGGGGATGATGAAAATAATAGCTAAACAGCCAAACACGAAAGTTGTGATTACAACTGATCATGGATCTATCAGATGCATGAGAGGTGTAAAAGTTCTTGGAGATAGAGATACTTCTACTAATCTAAGATACAAATTTGGCAAAAATGTAAAAGCTGATAAACGCAATGCAATGCAAATATCGGATCCTAGAGAATATAAGCTTACTGCTCATGGAATTACAGTAAATAATATAATTGCAAAAGAGGATTATTATTTTGTATATCCTACAGATTACCATCATTATATGAATAAGTATCGAGATAGTTTCCAGCATGGAGGTATCTCTTTAGAAGAAATGATTATTCCGGTAATTGTTATGGAGCCACGATAATTTATCTTTGAATATTATTTTTTTTTCGTATATTTGATGTATGGAAGTAAATAACTATACAACAAATTCCGAGCAGGAAACTATCGAGCTTGGAAGAAAATTTGCTGAAGACCTAAAACCTGGAGATTTAGTTTTATTCTACGGGGATTTAGGTAGTGGCAAAACTGAATTTATAAAAGGTATCTGCGAACATTTTCAAGTTGATGAACTTGTTACTTCGCCTACTTTTACAATTATGAATCAGTATGCCGGCGAATTTGGAGATTACGAACTGCCTATTTATCATGTTGATTTATACAGAATTAAATCTAAAGATGAATTAGGCGAAATTGGTCTACAGGACTGTCTGTTTTCTGACGATGCAATCAAACTGATAGAGTGGGCGGAAAAAGCACATAGCCTTCTGCCTGATACGCAATATAAAGTCAAAATCAGTTTTGACCCTGATGATGAATATAAACGACTGATAGACATATCATATCAAAAAGAAGATTAAATCTTATATAGAGCTGCCCCAATAAGGCAGCTTTTTTTATATAAAATATATATAAGTTCGTTGAGCAAGCTAAGCGCGTCGAAACATGCCATACCGGTCGCGGAACTTAATTTTACCTGAGTCTTCAAAAATAATATGAAAGTTTGAGTGATATTGGATCTTACTAGGGAATATTCATAGGTGAGTTCGATAATATAAGGTATTCTAGTTTTTTTAAGTTTTGCCTAAATATTTAGATACTTAAAAGGTAGATTTCGATACTTCGGCAAGCTCAGCACATCGCTCACTTCGTCCGCGGTTATTGAGCGACTGAAAGGAGTCGAAATGCAATGAACTTATATATTATTATATAAGTCTTAAATGCAACGAACTTAATTATCTCTAGTATCCCATAAATAATATTTATATATTGTAATAAAACTATCAGTACTTAGGAATACTTAAATGAGCACATTATTACAATATATAATTTTGGCAGCAATCATTGCATCTGCTTTATTCTTAAAATCTGTATTTTCAAAAGAGAAGGACAATACACCTGACAAAGAGAAAATTGATCCACAACATTTTGTAAATGAGTTGGAAAGACTTGACTATTTTAAATATACAGATAAAAATCTTATAGATAGTCTTAAGCAACATTTTTTAGAGATAGCCCAGGATGGAACTGACTTCTATACTGAATATGACGAGGAGACCGGCCTTTCTTGGGATTATAGAGAGTATTTATGTGATGGTGAAACATTATATGAATCCGGTGGATTTGATTCGATGCTACATGATTTAGTGCCGGCATTCGAAAAGATGGATCTCAAAATGAAGAGTATGAAGTGTCAGGAAATTTATGGAATAAATGGTGAGATAAGTTACAGCATCGTTATTAATGATAAGAAATATATCATTTTTGACAAATTTACCGGACTTGGTTGGGGAGAGGCGCCTGTGAAGTTAGTAGAAATATTGAATGATCAGTTGCATCACCAGAATAAATCAGAAAGAGCTTATCTTATCAATGGTGGGAACGACGGAAGAATGATCTTCCTGACGGAAGCACAATTCGATCTTATCGACAAAACATTTAGCAATGATCAGTGGAAACCTCTTCCGATAGATAGATGGTGTAAGGAAATGAAAGTGGAAATGCCTAAATAATATGGAAAAACACAAACAAGATATAATCCTATTTCTACTGCTACTGCCATTAGCGTTATCCTCATGTCTGGACAAGAAGTTTCTTGCTTTAAGCTTTGAATATTAGATAATATAAAATCATTAGGAAAAGAATTTTCTCTAAATAGATTCTAAGCGAAACACTTACAAATCTTAATTTAGTATCTCAAACTTTTGTCTTAATTTGCTTCTTTTGCAATCAGAGAGATTTTAAATGCGTTTACTTAAAGAAGACACCAGTTTACTGATTATTGATATTCAATCGCGACTTTTCCCGCACATCCACGAATTTCAAAAATTTGAAGACAGCACGTGCAAACTTATTGAAGGGACTAAAGCTCTTAACTTGCCAATTTTTGTATCTGAGCAATATGTAAAAGGCTTAGGTGAAACAACTAATAACATCAAAGCTGCATTAGGCGATTCCTATAAACCTATTGAAAAAATGGCTTTTAGTTGCTGTGATATGGATGAATATCAAGCATTCTTAAAACAGAATGGCAAAAAAAATGTATTAATCTGTGGTATAGAATCTCATATCTGCATTTTGCAAACATCTCTGGATCTATTGAAAGCCGGTTTACAACCTGTAGTAATTGAAAACTGCGTGTCTTCACGCAACCTTCAGGACAAAGAAACAGCTATCAGAAGATTGCTCCAGGAAGGTGCAATTGTAAGCACTTACGAATCAATTTTATTTGAATTATGCCGCTATTCAGGTACTCCTGAATTCAAAGAAATATCTAAGATTATAAAGTAAGACTAAGCTATAAATATGGTTATTTAGAGCTAGGCTGAATAATCAAAAGCTTGCTAATAAAAATCATAGTTATAAATATTGATTTTAAATAATGATATACTCCGACGGCTAAAGCCAGCGTTTGCAACTGCTTATAAGTGCAACCGCATGCTTTAGCTTGCGGATAGTATTTCAGTTCTATTACAAAAAATAGTCTAATTTTGATTTATTTACCTACAACATTTTTCTACTTCGATTTTCAATAGGTATTATGCATTTATAGACAAACTCATTTATAGGCACATCTAATCCAATTTCTTTAGCTAATTTTACTACAGTTCCGTTCTGATATTCAATCTCGCTTGGCTTTCCTTCTAGCACATCTCTCGTGAGTGAAGAAGTGGAATCATAAGGAAAACTATCTATAAATGATACACTTTTACCTACAAAATCGGATTTTATGTTTACATTTTTTGCAATTGCCAGATTGTAAATTTCTTCCATTAAAGCTATCATCATTTCCCTTGTTTCAGGAGTTTCTCTCAGCTCTCCGTAAGTTGTTCTGGTTATAGCTAGTAAGCCACTTACGCATATTGAAATAAATTTCTTCCATAATTCAGCTTCAATATCTTGGCTTACTATCATTTTAATATTTGCTTCTGTAAAAAGCTTTTGCACAGCCAATAACCTGTCTGAGTTTGTTTTATTCAACTCTCCAACTACAATTGTAGGATTAATACCAAAATGATTAATAACACCCGGAGATTCAATCTTTGATATTATTCTGCATAAACCGTTGACAACATTATGAGAGGGGAGAACTGAAGCTAATTCTTCTGCTGCAAGCACACCGTTTTGCAGAGGTATCACAATAGTTTCGACTTTTAAAATGTGTTTCAAAGCCGGAGCAATTTCTTTAACCTGCCACGCCTTAGTAGCAACTAATATAATATCTGCTTTTTCAAAATCAGAAATAGTGTCGCTTGCAGTTATGTCATGCACTTGCAAATCACCATTTATACTTTTAAGTTGCAATCCATTCTCTTTAATAGCTTTAAGGTGATCTCCTCTACAGAGGAATGATACATTATTGCCAGATGCTGCAAGTCTAGCACCGAAATATCCACCAACACCGCCAGCTCCGATTACTGATAAATTCATAGCAATACTCTCCAAATCAAATCTATATTAGTCTCTAAGTTATGTTTATGCTCAATAAATCGCAAATAATATTACATTTATGATAAAAAAAAGACTTTAACAGCAATTGTCAAAGTCTTCTATAAACTAAATTGTTCAGGAATATATTTAGTAATCTACGCCTGCAGCCATTACATTGGAAGGATCAAATGCGTGGCAGGGAGTGACTCCATGAACCATATTACATTTAGGACATTTAGATTCGAATTGTTCCATCTGAAATTCTGTATTACATGCAGAACATTTTATATTAAAAGCCATTGGCATCCACTGCTCATTAAAACCCATCGCTCTAATTTTGTCAACTACCTGTTTGCCGCTTTCAAAGCTACCTTTACAACCGTCATGCATTTTGGAACTCCTTCTGAATATTTATATTATTTATTTTCTCTCCCTTGCGGATACTATTTCTAAGATTAAGCATCAGTTTGTCTAATTTTTCTAAGTCGACAAGCATATTTCTTTCTTCCTGGTCAGTCTCTATAACTTTAGCGACTCCACCATTTTTTATAACAAGTCGTTTATCTCCCATGAGTGCTAGAACAGGATCATGAGTTGCCATCAGCACAATTTTGTCTGCGCTTACTAATATCTGTAAGGCCTTTTTGCGATCAATGCCAGCGTTTTCTATTTCATCAATAAGAACAATTGGAGATTTGCTTAGATATGCAGTATCTGCTATCATTAAAGCTCGTGACTGACCACCGCTTAAACTTGTAATATGAGTGTCACCTGTAAAGCTTTCGCCAGCTAAGTGATTAGCTTTTTCAATTATCTTTTCTACTACTGAATCTTTATTCTCTATCATTCTGCTTTCTGCATGCATATCTACAAATTCTCTTACAGTTAGATCCATAACGAAATTCATGTTCTGTGAGAGCTGAGCAACCATCTTTTTACTACCTGAAAATCTATTCAGCTTATTAGGAACTTCTCCGTTAATAAGTATCTTTCTTTTTGTAGGAGTGTCTTCCTGAGCAAGCCATTCTATATCAGCAAGTAGTCTGCTTTTTCCGGATCCTGTAGGACCAACAATGCAGATAATTTCTCCCGAGTTGATAGTAATAGAATCAAAATTTTCTTTATCACCTGATTTATTATTCCCTGAGACAATAGTAATTGATTTGGTTTCAGTATCTGATTCACCAAGAAAGCTCAACATTTGCTCTATATATTGATCCAAAGCAGTATAAAATGTCTCTGATTCAAATCCGTTTTCTTCGATAAACTCTTCATCTAATTTACCGATAAACTCGCGAACAGATTCTTCAGAATTGTTAAATTCCGGCAAATTATAAGTCTTAAAAAATTCAGATAGAAAAGGATATTTCTCTATCAAAATGCTAATAGACATATTTTTATATTCTAGCATACTTAGTCCAAATTGATTTTTTTAACATTCCCCATCTGATAGCTGTCTCCAATGCGGGTTTCGCCGAGACAGTAAGAGCATAAAGCAGAAGGCATAGGGTACTTTAATTCTCTACCTTTCAAAGTATCTACATGATTGGTTTCATCATAAAGTAAAGTTGAAAGCTCATAAGCACCTTGCCCTGTTAAGCCATTAATGTGCAAGATGGCAGCTTTTGGATTTACAATATTTACTTTTGAAGCAAAGACTTCTCGCTCTGCTTGGGAAACAATATCACCTTTAGTTATCACACAGACATCAGCCATTTTAAGCATAGGACCTATCTTTTTAGGTGTGTTGATTCCGCTTAGGTTATCAATTACGCATATAGCTTTTATCTCTTTAATGTAAGGAGAACATCTGTTGCAGAGACCTGCAGATTCACTAATTAAAATATCAAATCCATTTTTGATACCCCACTGAGTCACTTCTTCAATGTTTGACACAAAATAATGATCAGGACAAAGAGAGCCAGAGAGACCTTTCTTTACTTCAATTCCGTTTTTTCTGTATAGTAAGTCATCATCTGTTGTGAGACAGTCAAACTTTACAACACCTACTTTCAATCCACGCTGTTTCAAAGCATCTATAGTTTTTATAATAATCGATGTTTTTCCTGAAGAAGGAGGTCCGGAGACTGTTATAAGATTCATGTTATACCTCCGCAGCTGCATTAAAAATAGACTCACATTCTGCTATTAGAGCAGGAATATCCTGATTATATATATAATCCCAGCCAAGCCACATGAATTTGTTTTCTGCTGGTATTCTATTGTCGATATTTGGATTTACACTAGGGAATAAACCTTGATGAGCTAGTACTTCACCAATTTTTTCTGACATAAGGAAATCCACTAATCCCTCAGTTTTATGAGCAGTTTTATTTTTGATAAGCATAAATATCGGGCTTATTATCGCTCCGTCGGAAGGCCAGATTGCTTTCATTGCATCACCTTCTCTTATCATTTTAGTGAAGAAATAAGGCATTATTGTTACAACCGGTTTTTCAGGTTTAACTTTTCTGCCTTCTTTTATCATTTGCGAAGGATGCATAGATTTCATTAGGTTTTCGCCAAGCGACTTGATCCCTTCATTACCATACATTTTATGTATATTTAGTAAAATAGCATTGAATAAGTCAAAATCAGCTACCGGTAAAGAAATTGATTTTTTGAATTCAGGTTTTAAGACATCTTTCCATGATTTAGGTACATCTCTGCCATTTAATTCATCTGTATTTACCAGGAAAATAGCCGGTACAACGCTTACCATAGAGTAATGAGCTTTAGGATCTTTCAAATCAATCTCATCATTAGAGAACATAGAGTTCCATTTCCCTAGTTTTGTAGTGTCTCTGAATACACCAGCATTTTTATGTTTTCCAAATAGATTGTTATCAAAGAAAAGATCGAATCCTGCAGAAATAAACACATCTGCAAGATCATCTTCTTCAGCACCTTTCTTAAGATCTTGTTTGAGCCAATCAAGTCCCATGGATGCAGCTTTTAAATCAAATTTTATATTTTTAAGATTATTTTGCTCAATGAAGCCATTCAATTCTTCGATCAAAGGAAGTCTAACGGGGCAGGGAAGAAGTCCTGTTACCTGTAAAGTATCCTCAGCATCTATTTTAGAAGAAACTTTATGATCACTGACAGTATCAACTTCATCTATAGCGTCAACAAGCATTTTTGTAAAAGAGTCAGGGTTAATCTGCTTGAATATCAGAGCGTTTCTTAGAGTAATTTTCTTTCCGAAATTCTCTAATACAGATTTATCAGAGAAGTTATTGAAACCTTGAGAAATAAAAATATCCAGTGTTTTAGGATATTTCTCTATTATCTCAAAGACTGTTTCATCTATGTTTATTTGTGTCATTTATATGCTCATAAAATTGTTTTGCAATCTAATTTATATATCAGACAAATTAGTCCGAATAATATTTTACAATTATACAAAAATATTTTTTAGCAACAAAAATATATTAGTGTAAGGAGAAATCCTATTGTTTAGGGAGTGTAAAAAATAATTATAGGAATGTGATAAGTGATTAGAATATAGGTATATTATATGGTATATGTATCAGCAGAAACACAATGTTTTGTCTCTTTACAATATCTGTTAAGATATAGATTTATCTGCAATTACGAGTTATTTGTTGATTCAGTATTGGTTTTATCTATACGAACTCTTTTTCTAATAAGAGAACCTATTAACATAACAAGCATACTTGCTACCCAGAAATAATAGCCTATGCCATAACCGGAAATAGTTTCAGTTGGAGAAAAAGATACTTGATTAGCGTTCAAAAAAAGCAAAGCGATTGCGATAGCACAAAGACTACAAAAAAGAGAGTAATTTGTTTTATTCTTTGAAGTACCCCAAGCTATAAAAAGTGCAGGATTAGCTAACCAACAAGCATGAGTAGGGCTCGTAAAAAATCCAAACGCCCCCATAGCCAAATCCATTAAACCTGCATGGGTTCTTGCTGAAGTATAAAAGCTTGGCATAAAAAGAGAAGCCATAAATAATAGCCAACTCCATAACAGAAACCTTCGGCTGATAGGTTCGACGTAACTTGAATCAGGATCATATTCTTTCATAATGATTCCTTGTATTTGGTTTTAGTTCCTCTTTAGGTTTACTTTTTCGCTTATAGCTTCCAATAAATATTAAAACTATACTAATCAACCAGAACCAATATCCTGCCTGAATCTTAGATATTGTTCCACTAGTTCCAGCCTCATTTGCTACTATTTCATTAAATAATAAAAACATCAATCCAAAAATCAATGCAAAAGAGCTAGCATACATTGCAGAATTTGACAATTTTGCTCTTGCTGAAATCCACGCTACTAAAATACATGGATTTGCCAGCCATGAAAACGAAGCACCATCTAAGACTATCATCCCTAATGGCCCAAGAAGCAATGCCATAAAGGAATAGACTCCTTCGTTACCAACAGAGAATGCTACTAAAGGAAGTGAGAAAACGAAAAGAATAATACTTGTAATAATATAAAATCTGTTTACCGGTTCGTAAACTAATCGAATCTTTTTATTTTTCGTCATATTTTATTTTTTCTAATCTTGATAATATTTTATAAATATAATTAATTATTCTTAAACTCAACCTTTCAATCAATAGAAAATATAGAGTTTTATTTTGAAAATATTTTGCGGTTTCATTTTTTCTGCATAAGTTTATATCATGTTCAACAATATGAACGACAGGGGTGCCTTTTTATAGGCTGAGATTATACCCTTGAACCTGATCCGGTTAGCACCGGCGAAGGAAGTTGTTCCCGACTCCCTCATAGGCTCGCCCTGTCATATTTACTTATGTATATTTATCTCAACGAAAAACAAATTGAATTAGACGACAACATCAGTGTATCCGGTTTGCTGGAAAAGCAAAACATTACTAACACTGCTGGAATGGCTATTGCCTTAAACGGAAAAGTTGTCAGAAAAGCAAATTGGGATGCCACCATTCTATCTGATGGTGACAAGATTCTTATCATCTCTGCCGGTCAGGGCGGATAATTCTGTTTTATCAATAAAATGTTGTAATCGAAATGCAAAATAATAACATTCCACAGCAGGATAACGTTACTACAGGCGCTATCCCAGGATCAAAAAAGATTTATGTGCCGGGTAAAATCCATGATATTCAAGTAGCTATGAGAGAGATTGAACTGTCTGACACTGTAGATTCTAAAGGACAAGTTGAAGAAAATCCTCCTCTAACTGTATATGATACCTCAGGACCTTATACAGACGAAAACTTTAAAATTGACCTAAGAAAAGGTTTACCTAGACTTAGAGAAACATGGATTGAAGAAAGAAACGATACTGAAAAACTTCCTTTCTTATCTTCAGAGTACGGCAGAGAAAGACATGCTGATAAATCTTTAGATGAATTAAGATTTGAGCATGTGAATACTCAACCCAGAAAAGCAGAAACGGGTAAAGAAGTGACTCAGATGTATTATGCAAAACAAGGCATAATCACTCCTGAAATGGAATATGTAGCTATAAGAGAAAACCAAAAACTACAAGAAACAAATGCTAAATATAACAGACATGCAGGCGAAGCATTTGGATATGAAATACCGGAAGAAATTACTCCTGAGTTTGTAAGAGCGGAAATTGCAGCAGGAAGAGCAATTATCCCTGCAAATATCAATCATCCGGAAGCAGAACCAATGATTATTGGCAGAAAATTCCTTGTAAAAATAAATGCTAATATTGGAAATTCTCCGGTTACTTCAAGTATTCATGAAGAAGTAGAAAAAGCTGTTTGGGCATTCAGATGGGGTGCTGATACAATTATGGATTTATCCACAGGTGATAATATTCACGAAACACGTGAATGGATTATTAGAAATTCTCCTGTTCCGGTTGGTACAGTTCCTTTATATCAAGCTCTTGAAAAAGTAAAAGGTAAAGCAGAAGATTTGTCCTGGGAAATCTATAAAGATACATTGATTGAGCAATGCGAGCAAGGCGTAGATTATTTCACAATTCACGCAGGACTTCTTTGGAGATATATTCCAATGACTGCAAGACGCTTGACAGGTATTGTATCCCGCGGTGGTTCTATCATGGCTAAATGGTGTATTTCTCACCACAAAGAAAACTTCCTATATTCTCATTTTGATGAAATATGCGATATTCTAGCAGCTTATGATGTAGGTGTCTCTTTAGGTGATGGTCTTCGTCCGGGATGTATAGCAGATGCAAATGACAAAGCTCAGTTATCAGAATTGCATACATTAGGTGAGCTTACAAAAATTGCTTGGAGTAAAAATGTTCAGGTGCTTATTGAAGGCCCGGGACATGTGCCAATGCAAAAAATCAAAGAAAATATGGATGAACAAATAGAACATTGCTTTGATGCGCCGTTCTATACATTAGGCCCTCTGGTAACAGATATTGCACCGGGATATGATCATATTACCTCTGCAATTGGCGGCACAATGATTGGCTGGTATGGCACTGCAATGTTATGCTACGTAACACCTAAAGAACACTTAGGTTTACCTGATAGAGATGATGTAAAAACAGGCGTAATTACTTATAAATTAGCAGCTCATGCTGCGGATATAGCTAAAGGACATCCGGCAGCTCAGCTAAGAGATTATGCAATGAGTAAAGCGCGCTTTGAATTCAGATGGAAAGATCAGTTCCATATCTCTTTAGATCCTGAAACTGCCCTCAAATTCCATGACAGAACTTTACCAGATGAAGGACATAAATCATCACACTTTTGCTCTATGTGCGGTGAACATTTCTGTTCAATGAAGTCCAGTCAGGAAGTCAGAGAATTAGCAGAGAAAATGGCAGAGAAATCACAAGAGTTTTTGGATCAAGGTGGTGAGATATATAAGTAGTGTTTATGTTGCCGTGGGGTTAATCCCACAGTTGAATTGAAATATAAATACGTTATGTAAGTTGTCCACCCCGACTTTCCTTTGGCAAGTCACCCCTCAAGAGGGGAAAAATAGAACACAATAGGGCATTCCCCTTTTGAGGGGTGGATCGTCGGCAGACGAGACGGGGTGGAGTAATAGTAAGATAAAATTAGAAAAACAGAATTATCTACTCCCATACAAATAAAATATGTAATAAATAAGAGGCTGCAAGCCTCAAAGATATTAGCCCGGGGCAACGCCCCGGGAAAAGATGTCATAGAAATTTAGAGCCCTGAAGGGGCGACAAGATTAGTATTTAAAAGATAATAGTATTATCTAATACCAGAGAAATAATTAAAAGTGGTGGAATTTTTTCCACCCTGTCACTTCGTGACACCCCTCAAGAGGGGAAAAATAGAACACAATGGGGCATTCCCCTTTTGAGGGGGGTAGCTCGTCGGTAGACGAGACGGGGTGGAGTAATACTAGGATAAAATTAGAAAACAAGAATTATCTACTCTCATACAAATAAAATATGTAATAAATAAGAGGCTGCAAGCCTCAAAGATATTAGCCCGGGGCAACGCCCCGGGAAAAGATGTCATAGAAATTTAGAGCCCTGAAGGGGCGACAAGATTAGTATTTAAAAGATAATAGTATTATCTAATACCAGAGAAATAATTAAAAGTGGTGGAATTTTTTCCACCCCGTCACTTCGTGACACCCCTCAAGAGGGGAAAAATAGAACACAATAGGGAATTCCCCTTGTATATTGGGAAAAACAATTTTAGTCGATATAGATTGTTATTAGATTACTAGATGCTTGACCTGGAAGTGAGCTTGAAATTCCCCTAGATAAGCTCTGCTATATTGTTCAAGAGGTTTACCACTTTCAGGTTATTCTTAAAAGCAAGAACAGTACTTAAGGCTACTCTCAAGGTAAGCTTGAATAAAAGACAAGGGAATGCGGTGAAGAATAATCGGGCATTTATCAATATTTTGTATTTATAGGAAAGATTGACTCATGAAGGTTCTAAAACAGTGCGTAGGTATAGATATTTCTAAAGATAGTTTTCATGCTACTTTTGGACAATTATTTGAAGATATGACAACTAGCTACAGTAAATCAAAGATATTTGCCAATGCTAAAGAAGGCTTTCGTGAGTTTATCAAATGGCGTAAAAGCCTATCAATCGCCGGTTGTCAGGTAAATTATCTAATGGAAGCAACCGGGATATATTATGAAGAGTTGGCGTATTATTTGGATTCAAAATCCTGTAAGCAGCACGTAATATTGCCGAATATGAGCAAGAACTTTGTAAAAAGTTTGAATATCAAGAGCAAAACAGACGAGATAGATTCTAAGGTTCTTTCTCAACTTGGCTTAGAGCGTAATCTGCCCGAATGGCAGCCGCCTGAGAGCTTTTTTAAACAATTGCGATCTTTGACACGCTATTATCATCAATTGAAAAATGATTTGACTTTGCACAAGAATCAGCTACATAGTATTGAGAGATCTAAAGACAGAGATGCCTTTATCATGCGTCAAAAGAAGCAACTAATAAAGATAATAGAAGACCAGTGCTCGGCATGCATGAAGCGCATGGAACAGCAAATATCCGAAAGTGATTATGCCGAAGAATTTGCATGCTTGCGTACTATTCCGGGAGTAGGCTTGGTTACAACAACGATAGTGGCTGAGACTCTAGGATTTAAGATGTTTAAGAACAGAAAGCAATTAGTAAGTTTTGCCGGCTATGATGTAATGAAAAATCAATCCGGAACATCAGTTAATGGGATGGAGCGTATTTCCAAAAAAGGCAATAAGTTTATTCGTAAAGCATTGTATTTTCCTGCTTTAAGCTCAGTTCGGAGTTCAGAAGATATGAAAGTGTTTTATTCGAGGATATTCGATAGAAGAAAAATTAAGATGGTTAGTTACGTAGCTGTGCAGAGAAAACTATTACTATTGACTTTTGCATTATGGAAAAATAAAGCAAACTTTGTAGAAGGCTATGCTTCAAAACAGGCTAAAATAGAAGTAGCCTGAACAAAGTCCAGGCTACACGGGATAGCAATACAAAATATTGCTTCCTTAGTATGATGCTAATATAAGAATTTTATTTAAAAATTGCTTGTTTTTTAACACAGTACCTCTTGAGGGGTGGCTCGTCGGCAGACGAGACGGGGTGAAAAATACTATACAGAACAAAAGTTCGCATAAACACTATGCTAATACTATTCACAAATAAAGAATCATTCTCCGGCGAAACAGATATTATCAATAATCTATTTCAGAGAGGACTATATAGACTTCATTTAAAAAAAGATCTGAGCAGAAAGCAAATGATTGATTATTTGAATGGAATTGATTTTTTATATCATTCTAGAATAGTATTGCATGATTTTTATGATTTGTGTGATGAATTTGATTTGGCAGGCGTGAATTTTAATCATAGGAATTTGAATAAGATTCAAAACTATAATGTAGTTTCTGTTTCTTGCCACTCATTGGAAGAAGTTGAGGCTATTGAGCATAATATAGAATATTGTTTTTTGAGTCCGATATTTGATTCTATTTCAAAAGTCGGATATCAAAGCAATTTTGATTTAGATGATATTTCAGAGAAAATTAAACAATCTGAGAATAATATTATTGCTCTTGGTGGCATTAATACATCTAATGCAAAGCAGTGTCTAAAAGCAAATTTTAGTGGTGTGGCAGTGCTTGGATGTCTTTGGAATAACTTTAAATCAGGTAATGTGGACAAAGGATATAATACTTTTGAGGAGTTGCAGCAAATATGCAAAGACCATTGATTTTATCTATAGCGGGACATGATCCTTCTGCAGGTGCAGGCGTTTCGGCTGATCTTAAAACAGCTGAGATGCATAAGGTTTATTGTATGAGCTGTGTAACTTCGCTTACTATACAGACAGAAGCAGAGTTTGATTCAAGCAATTTTATATCTATAGATTTGCTAGAGCAACAAATTAGAATCTTACTGGAAGAATATAAATTTTCAGCAATTAAAATTGGACTTATTGAATCCTTAAATGTACTTGATAGAGTAGTTTCTTTTATTAGAGAATACGATAAAAATGTATTTATTATATGGGATCCAATACTGAAAGCAAGTACAGGTTTTGAGTTTCATAACTCTATAGATAAAAAAATATTATCTAGTGTGCTAAATAATATAAATTTGATTACACCTAATATACCTGAGGCAGAGCTAATTTTCCCTGAAGAAGATTATAATCAATATAATTCTTCAGTCTTATTGAAAGGTGGTCACTCTGAAAATGATGTTTGTACAGATATGTTATATCATAATGGTGAAGAATTTTGCTTTGAAAGCACTAAACTGCCATATACAAAACACGGTACCGGTTGCATTCTTTCATCTGCTATTGCTTCTAATCTAGCATTAGGAAATAGTTTAGAGGAGGCTTGCAAGCTTGCAAAAGATTATATAAACAAAGCTTTATCAAGTAATACAGGACTACTGGCTTACCATGGATAAAAAATATTCTAAAAAACAATTTGCGTTGCAGTTTATAACGCATACTCATCCCGAAAAATCTCATGCTCAGCTAACTGAAGCAGTTTGCAGAGGCGGATGCAGATGGGTGCAGCTTAGAATGAAAAATGCAAAAGAATCTGCAATAATAAAAAATGCTAAAGAAGTGAAAGCTATTTGTGATGATTACGATGCTATTTTTATTATTGATGATCATGTTCAAATCGCAAAAGAAGTTGGAGCTTCAGGTGTGCACTTAGGCAAAAGTGATATGTGTCCCGCTGAAGCTAGAAAAATATTAGGAAAAGATTATATAATTGGTGGAACTGCCAATACTTTAGAAGATGTAGATGAGTTAGTTTCTAAAGGTGTGGACTATGTTGGACTAGGCCCATTTAGATTTACTACTACAAAAGAAAAACTCAGTCCTGTGCTTGGATTGCAGGGCTATAAAGATATAATTGATAATTTGAAATCACCTATAGATATTGTTGCTATCGGAGGTATAAAAGATGAAGACTGCTTTGCAATTTTGCAAAACGGAGCTGCGGGTGTAGCTATTTCAGGTGCTATAATTAATGCCAAAGACAGCATAGAAGCAACTAAAAAGTTTATTTATGAAATAGGTTGAAAAATGCAAAAACTTAAAATAGCAGATAAGGAATTTTCTTCGCGCCTATTTACTGGTACAGGAAAATTTGCATCGAATGAACTCATGGAAAAAGCAATAGTTGAATCTGAATCAGAATTAGTTACTGTTGCTTTAAAAAGAGTTGATTTGGAAGATAAAAATGATGATATACTAAAACATTTATCTCATAAGCGTATTAATTTATTACCAAATACAAGTGGAGTCAGAACTGCTCAGGAAGCAATTTTTGCTGCAGAACTCGCTCGCGAGGCATTAGGTACAAACTGGTTAAAGTTAGAGATACATCCTGATCCAAGATATTTATTGCCGGATCCGATTGAAACTTTGAAAGCAACTGAAGAGCTCGTTAAATCCGGGTTTATTGTTATGCCTTACATTCAAGCTGATCCTGTGCTATGTAAAAGACTGGAAGATATAGGAGCTGCTTGTGTGATGCCTCTGGGGTCTCCAATTGGAAGTAATAAAGGACTAAAAACACTTAGCTTTTTAGAGATTATTATTGAGCAAAGTAATGTCCCTGTTGTAGTAGATGCCGGAATTGGTGCTCCGTCCCATGCTGCTCATGCGATGGAAATAGGTGCGGATGCCGTGCTTGTAAACACTGCAATCGCAGTGGCACAAGATCCTATGGCAATGGGCAGAGCATTTAAAATGGCAGTGGAAGCGGGAAGAATGGCTTATGAAGCAAAACTTGCCGGAATAGTTGATATTGCAGAAGCCAGTAGCCCAATGACTTCATTTTTATACTAAAAAAGAAGATTTTGATATGAAACAGGAAACCTTTTCTGATATAATCAAAAAATATGATAGAAAAGATATAGAAAATCAGATTTATTCTAAAACTGAAGCAGATGTTATTGCAGCTTTAAACAAAGATCGCAGAGACTTAAGTGACTTTATGGCGCTTATTTCACCTGCTGCTGAAAAATATCTTGAGCAGATGGCAAATGAAAGCCATAAGCTAACAAGAAAACGCTTTGGGAATACAGTGCAGCTCTATTTGCCTTTATATTTATCAAATTACTGCGAAAATCAATGTGTATACTGCGGATTCAATGCTGCAAATCATATTAAACGTAAAGTTTTAGATAAATCTGAATTAGATGCTGAAATAAATGCCATTAAGCATTTCGGATTTGAACATATACTGCTTGTTACAGGGGAATCTAACTATCATGCTGGAGTTGACTATCTTGCTGATGCCATAAGACAAATTAAAGAAGACTTCGCCCAGGTAACAATTGAAGTGCAGCCTTTGGATACTGATGGATATAGCAAACTCAAAGAAGCTGGATTGCATGGCTGTTATATCTATCAGGAAACATATAACCAAGAGACATATAATAACTACCATCTAAAAGGTAAAAAAGCAGATTATTCTTATCGTTTAGAAACTCCGGACAGATTGGGGCAGGCTGGTGTTTATAAAATAGGTTTGGGATGTTTACTGGGATTGGAAGATTGGCGTATAGACTCTTTTTACACTGCTCTTCATCTCAAATACCTTGAAAAAAAATTCTGGAAATCTAAGTACTGTCTTTCATTCCCAAGATTGAGACCACACGTTGGAAGCTTCCAACCTAACTATCCAATAACAGATGCACAGCTTGTTCAGCTTATTTGTGCATACAGAATATTAGATGAAGAGGTGGAATTGTCTATTTCTGTTAGAGAATCTGCAAAATTCAGAGATAATATCTACAAGTTGGGTATTACATCCATGAGTGCCGGTTCCAAAACAGAACCTGGAGGTTACGCGATAAACTCTCACGCACTTGAACAATTCGAAGTACATGACGGCAGAACGCCTCAGGAAATTCAATCTATGCTTAAACATAATAATTATGAAGCTGTCTGGAAAGACTGGGATCCATATATGGGGTAGGAAGAGGCTATCTTATAAGTTAAAATACAACTGATATTATGTCGCAACCACCCTGCCCTTCGGGCATCCCTTCTTATGAAGAATGGGAATTTTTAGATTAACCATCGCATCAATAACTAGTTATTATTTCACTAAATTAAAAAAATTCCCCTCTTTTCAAAGAGGGGTGGATCGCGAAGCGAGACGGGGTGTTTGATACCACCAACAGTGATCAAATAGCTCCTATTTTTACTTATAAAACGTCCATTGTAAATAGCAAAACAGCCCGATATTTCAATAATACCGGGCTGTTTTTACATCTATATCTAAGTAATTTTTACTCATCTAAGAAATCATTCCATCTTCTTTCAGGACGGTTTTTCCAAGCACCTTTATGGTAGCCGTAACCTGAAATAAGAGGCATGGCAAGAGTTGCTTCGCTGTATACCATTTGTTCGTAAGTAGTTTCTACTTTACCCCAAGAAGAAGCTTCTTTAAGAGTAGAACCTGATAATGCACCGTCTCTTTCGTCAGCAACAGTGATTTGAACAGCATATTTGTGCATGTCAACTTCTGCTTCTAAGATTTCACCAGCGACAACGATATCCTGAACAAAGTTTTTAGGAACACCACCGCCGATCATATAGATACCACTGCCACCAGCTTCAATTTTAGTTTTAGTGATTTCAAGGAAATCTTTTGCAGAGTCAATAGAAAGCATTTTGCCGTCTTTTGCGTGGAATTGGTGATGTACTAAACCAAAACCTGCAGAACAATCAGAAAATGCAGGAACAAAGATTGGAATACCTTTTTCATAGCAAGTACGTACGATAGAACCTTCGCCTTTGTTGTTATCTGCAAGGTATTTACCCATTTCTCTGATAAATTCACGTGAAGAATAAGGGCGTGCTTCCAATGAGTTTGCTATTTCAGCAATTGTCATATCACATACTCTTAATTCATCTTCATCGATAAAAGTATCATAAATTCTATCAATCATCAAATCGCGCAATTCATTATCATCTACGAATTTTGTACCTTGATAGTGGCGGAAGCCCAATGCTTCAAAAAAGTCCTGATCAACGATATTAGCACCTGTAGATACTATGGCATCGATCATATTGTTTTCTACCATATCAACAATGACTTTACGCAAGCCGGCACTAATTAGAGAACCTGCAAGTGTAAGGTAAGTAGTACAGCCTTTATCTTCCAACATCATGTTGAAAATTGATGCTGCACGGCTCAAATCGCGAGCAGTAAATGCCATCTTACCCATAGCTTCCACTATTTCTGTTACATCATGTTTCTTGATGTCGAAATGCTCTACCATGGAGTCTTTGTTAAGGTAAAAACTTTTTTCTGCCATTATATATCTCCTAAAAAAAAAGGATATGGAAAAATGTAATCTTATATTTGCAAACTTACTCATTTGGCAAATAATCTAAAAGATAAATTCTATTAGATGCTAACAAATTTAAGCTACGATTATTGTATTTACTATTTTAATTATATGATTTACAGGGTGCTCACTTCTTTCAAATATGCTTCATAAATATGCTGATCGAAGCATGCAAATATTATCTTTGTATCAGGATGATCTTTCAAATACTCTCTCACTTCTTCAACAGCTATTTTTGTGGCTAACTCATAAGGGAATTTATAAACTCCGGTACTAATAGCCGGGAAAGCTATAGATTCTAAATTATATTCTGCAGCAAGTGCAAGCGTGTTTCTATAGCAATTTCTTAATTTTATCTCTTCTTTTGACTTACCATTATTCCAAATTGGGCCAACGGTATGTATAACATATTTAGCTTTTAGATTATATCCCTTAGTAATTTTGGCTTCACCTGTCTTGCAGCCATTAAGCATTTTGCATTCTTCTAAAAGATCAGGGCCTGCTGCTCTGTGAATAGCACCATCCACCCCACCGCCACCCAGCAGAGATTTATTTGCTGCATTTACTATTGAATCTACATCTAAACCGGTAATATCTGTTTTCAATATTTCAATTTGATTTTGCATTATTGTTCCCAACTTAATTTATATTTTTACAATAAACATCCTCTTTCAAAAACTCAGTTATTCTATTTTTCCATTCTAAAGAGTCATGTTTTAAATAACTTTCATGCCCTGAATTTGGAAATGTTTTCAGATATTTCTTTCCTGTTAAATTATCATATATTTTATCAATCTCTTTTTTAGAGACAAAGGGATCTTTATCACCTAACATTAGTAGTGTTGGTACTTTTATATCTTTTGCATAGTCATAGCAGTTATGATCCCATCCGTTAAAACCATTTTGAATACTACCCCAAAAAAGCAATATACCTGCAAAAGGGAAGCTAGGTATATTCATAAACTGAAATCTTGATACTACAGTTTCATATAATGTTCCAAATGGACATTCAAGCAAAATTGCCTTCGGCTTTATTTTGTGTTTACTAATGGCTCTCATGATGGCAACTGACCCCATAGAACAACCATAAAGATATAGGGGGGCTTCTTTATTGAAATATTTGAATATATAAGCTACCTGGTCAGCTTCGCCATAACCAAGCTCAACTGAATTTCCCCTCGAACCACCTCCGCCTTTAAAATCAGCTAATACAACTTTATAACCTAAATCATAAAAACAATCTGCTCTATCAAGCATGGAATCTTTGGAAGCAACATATCCATGGAATATAAGTACTGTACCTAGATTTTTCTGTTCTGGATTATCTGAAATCCAGCATTCTATTTCATCATTGCATATCTTTTTTGTTTGATAAGGAAATGATGGTAAATCAGTGTTTTTAGGTCTGGGAATATCTGCTCCAAGCAGGAGCATTTTTGTAGTAGTCAGCACATCTTTGGGTATTTCTATCTGACTAGTGTTACTTGATTCAGAGTAGTGCATAAATTTATATGCGTGATTGAAGTTTATTATATTCAACAAAATAAAACCCAAAAGGCTCATATATAATAAAACTTTAAATTTTTTCTTTTTCATCTCTTATGCTGCTTCAAAGGAATAAAAAATCAGTTGACTAAATTGGGACAATATTTTTATTATACTATCCGTTACTGCAACATACGATTCATCTTAACTAATGGTTGCAAAATGTGAGCCGTGAATATCAATATAGAAATTATTTTCATCAAATAAAAAACTTTGTTTTACGTACATATTTACGTTCTTAATATTAAAAAAGATTTGAAAAAATAAATATTTTATCATTATAACAAAGGAGTTTGTTATGGCTTTCCAACTTCCTGATTTACCATTTGCTAAAGATTCTTTAGTGCCAATTATTTCTGAAGAAACATTTGATTATCACTATGGTAAACACCATGCTGCATATGTTAACAACTTAAATAAACTTATTGACGGAACTGAATTTGCTGATATGTCTTTAGAAGATATTATCAAAAAATCTCAGGGCGGAATGTTCAATAATGCAGCTCAGACTTTTAACCACACTTTCTTCTGGAACTCTATGTCTCCTAATGGCGGTGGAGCTCCTACAGGTGCTGTGTTAGAAACTATTAACAGAGACTTTGGTTCTTATGATGAATTTAAAGAAAAATTTTCTGCAGCTGCAGCTACTTTGTTTGGTTCAGGTTGGGCATGGTTAGTGAAAAACGATGACGGTAAACTAGAAATCAAACAATACAGCAATGCAGGAACTCCTGTTAAAGAAGGTATAACTCCTGTATTAACTATCGACGTTTGGGAACATGCTTACTATATCGATTATAGAAACGCACGTCCTAAATTTATCGAAAAATTCTGGGATATAGTTAACTGGGAAAATGTTGCAAAACAACTGTAATCTATATACCAAAAAATAGATGTTTAAGGGTTGCTTCTTTAAGCAGCCCTTTTTTTATTTCCACATTGATAAAGATACACCACTCATTAGATCTTCCGCTTACTACTTAATCATTCAATACTGTTACTTCTATCAAAAAAAACATAAATATGACAAAATAGGAAAGGCTAAAATAATAATTTAGTGTATGGATATTATAAAAACATGCTGAGACTAAATATAGAAGTATAAATGAATAAGATATAAATATATATCATTATCATGCCTGATATTTGATAAATAATGGGGTGTTGATAAAAAAAAGCAGACTTTTTTGAGCTTTTGTTTTAATAATTGTAGGCTTATTACTAAATTCAATTAGCTATACTCAATTCAAGAATTATGATACAATGTAAGATTATTTCGAGTTAGTATCATATAGAATTTACGTGTTGCTTAATGATGAGTTTATTAAGAATATATATGATATTTAAAAATACTTTACTACTACTTCTATGAGGAATCTATGGTAGAAAACTTACATCAATATCCTCATGCCTCTTCTTTAAAGCATGCTTTAAAAGAGGAGACGAAACAATGGGTAGCTGATTGTTATCAATGTGGTAAGTGTGCCGCCGGATGCCCTGTTGCAGATATTACCGACATGGCACCCAATCAGGTTATACGCCAGCTTCAGGTAGGTGATAAAAAGCATGACAACAATGCTCTTCAGTCCATGCATATTTGGCTTTGCCTTACATGCGAAACTTGTACAGCACGCTGCCCTCAGGATGTCGAATTCCCTGTTATCGCTGATTATTTAAGACAAAAGGCTTATGATGAAAAAGTCTATAACAAAGAAGCAAAAGACATTGTTGCATTTCACGAGTCTTTTTTGAATTCTGTTAAAACAACAGGTAAGCTATTCGAAATAGGGATGGTTGCTCAGTATAAGATGAAAACTTTTAATCTTATGCAGGATGTAAAAAATGCTCCTATCATGTTTATGAAAGGAAAGCTTGGATTGTTGCCTCATAATGTAAAAAATAAAGAGGCTATTAAACGAATGTTTGAAAAAGCTGAAGCTAAAAACAATTCAAATGGAGGTGAACATTGAGTAAAATAGGATATTTTCCGGGTTGTTCACTTTCCGGAACAGCATTGGAATACGGCGAATCAATTAAAGCTATTTGTGAAAAATTAGATATCGAGCTAGTTGAGATTAATGACTGGAATTGCTGTGGTGCTACTGCAGCTCACTCGCTAAATCATAAATTATCAATTTCACTTCCTGCAAGAAGCATTGCACTTGCAGAACAGCAGGACTTTGATGAAATTTTAGTTCCTTGTGCTGCATGCTATAGCAGACTAATCAACGCTTTCGAAGAGGTAAAGAAAGATAAGAAATTGAAAGAAGAAATATCTTCTATTATCGAATTACCTATAGAAGCAAAAGCACGTCCGATTTCGGTGCTTGAATTCTTAGAAAAATATGTAAAAGGGATTCTTGCTGATAAGATAGAAAGTAAAGTAGAAGTAGTAACAGCTTGTTATTATGGATGCTTACTTGTAAGACCTCCAAAATTAGCAAAAATTGACAGATACGAAGATCCTCAGATTATGGAAAATATTCTGAAAATTATTGGAACTAAGACAATAGATTGGGCATTTAAAACTGAATGTTGTGGTGCTGGTCTGTCTGTGCCTAAAACAGATGTTGTTGCCAAATTATCTGGTGATATATATTCTGATGCTGAAAAACGTGGTGCAGAAGCTATTGTTTTAGCTTGCCCGATGTGCCATTCCAATTTAGATATGCGTAGACCTGAAATTGAAAAATATCTATGCAAAACGGCTCAAATGCCTGTGCTATATATAACTCAAATGATTGGTCTTGCACTTGGTATTCCCGGACAAAAACTTGGTTTGCAAAGACACTTTGTCCCTGTGAAAGAAAAAGATTTAAAAATTGTGGCTGAATTAGCTTAACGGAGGTATAATGTCAAGAATAGGTGTATTTGTTTGCCATTGCGGTGAAAATATCGGAGCTACTGTTGACTGTGCCAAAGTTGCAGAAGCTGCCTCAAAATTCCCGGGCGTTGCATATAGCATAGACTATAAATACATGTGCTCTGATCCCGGTCAAACAATGATAAAAGATGCTATAAAAGAACATAAACTAGATGGTATTGTTGTAGCAGCATGTTCTCCACGTATGCACGAACCTACTTTCAGGAAAGCAGCTCGTGAAGCAGGAATAAACGAATTTCTATGCGAAATGGCTAATCTAAGAGAACATTGCTCTTGGGTTCACGCTAAAGAAGATAGCACTACAGAAAAAGCTACCGAGCTTGTAAAAATGCTGGTAGAAAAAGTAAAGAAAAATAAACCACTAACACATATCAAAGTACCTGTTACTAAAACGGCACTTGTTATTGGCGGTGGTATTGGAGGCATTCAAGCTGCACTTGATATTGCAAATTGTGGTCATCAGGTGATAATGGTTGAAAAAGAGCCTTCTATTGGTGGACATATGGCTCAATTATCTGAAACATTCCCTACTTTGGACTGCTCTCAGTGTATTTTGACTCCACGAATGGTAGAAGTTGCTCAGCATCCAAATATCAAATTATATACATATGCTGAAGTTGAATCTGTTTCAGGCTTCATAGGTAACTTTGAAGTTAAGATTAGACAAAAAGCGAAAAGTGTAGATGATAGCACTTGTACCGGTTGTGGTTTATGTATGCAAAAATGCCCAAGTAAACGCATTCCTGATGAGTTTAATGCAGGTTTAAGCAACAGAACTGCTATCTATGTTCCTTTCCCTCAGGCTGTACCAAATAAGCCTGTGATAGACAGAGAACATTGCACATATTTCCAAAAAGGCAAATGTAAATTATGTGAAAAAGTTTGTCCGGCAAATGCAATTGATTTTAATCAGGAAGATACTATTATCGAAGAAAAAATCGGTGCAATTGTAGTAGCTACAGGGTTCGATATTAAACATACTGATTTCTTCCCAGAATATGGCTATGGCCAACATCCTGATATTATTGATGGCTTGCAATTTGAAAGACTTGCCTCTGCATCAGGTCCGACATTAGGTGCGATAAAAAGACCATCAGACGGGAAAGTACCTGAAAAAATAGTATTTATAGCTTGTTCAGGCTCAAGAGATCATGCAAAAGGAATAGAATATTGCTCTAAAATCTGCTGTATGTATACCGCAAAACACGCTATGTTATATAAACATAAAGTACATCATGGTGATGCTTATGTGTTCTACATGGATATTCGTGCTGCCGGTAAAAACTACGATGAATTTGTTCGTAGAGCAATTGAAGAAGACGATGTTAATTACGTACGTGGCAGAGTTTCTAAAATATATGAAAGAGACGGAAAACTTATTGTTCGCGGCGTAGATACTCTGCTTAATTCAGAACCTGTAGAAGTTGAAGCAGATATGGTAGTGCTTGCGACTGCCGCTGTAGCTCAGCAAAAAGCTGAACCTTTGGCTCAGACAATGCACATAGGTTATGATGCTCATAATTTCTATTCAGAAGCTCACCCTAAACTAAAACCTGTAGAAACAAATACAGCAGGAATTATGTTAGCGGGTGCTTGCCAAGGGCCAAGAGATATTCCTGAAACAGTAGCTCAAGCATCAGGTGCAGCAGTTAAAGCAGTTGCACTATTTGCAAATGATGAGCTTACAAGAGAACCATTAGTAGCAACTGTTAACAGAACTGCTCCGCCAATGTTTTCTACCTGTGTTGGATGTTTCTTATGTGAATCAGCTTGCCCTTACTTAGCAATAGGTAAAGAAGAAATAAAAGACAGAAACGGTAACGTTATTAAAACAGTTGCTTATATAAATCCTGGCTTATGCCAAGGCTGCGGTACTTGCGTAGCATTATGTAGATCTAAATCAATAGACTTAAACGGCTTTACTCATCAACAAATCTTTTCTGAAGTAATGTCGCTTTGGAACAGGAGGGAGGACTATGCAGAAGTTTGAACCTAAAATAATGGCTTATGTGTGTAACTGGTGTACTTATGCAGGTGCTGACCTTGCAGGTACAAGCAGAATTAAATATCCTCCTAACGTAAGAATAGTACGTTACCCTTGCACTGGTAGAATTGACTTTATGTTTCTTCTAAAAGCTTTTGAAGCAGGTGCTGATGGTGTAATCGTATCTGGTTGTCACCCAAATGATTGTCACTATACATCAGGGAACTTTCATGCCAGAAGAAGATGGATGGTGTTCAAAGAATTAGCTGAATTTGTAGGCTTAGATACTCGTAGAATTACTTTCTCTTGGGTTTCTGCTGCTGAAGGTGCCAAATGGGCTGAGTTGGTGAACGAAGTTGTAGAAAATATTCGTGAACTGGGTCCAAACACTGAGTATCAGGAATTAGCGAAAAAAGGTGTCAATATGCCGGGAGATTTGCTTTATGTCTAATCTAAAAACGATCATTCAGGATTTATTTGCTAATGAAAATATTGAAGCCTTTGTAGCATATAAAAATGGTAAACCATTTATTGTCAGAAAATCAGAAGATGCTATGCAGGTAGATGAAATAGATAATCAGGAATTTAACCTTGCTGCTTATTTGAATAAACCTGAAATAAAGAAACTCTCTAAGCTTGGCATTTTGGCAAATATGTCTACTATGAAGGCTTTAGTACAATTAGCAAACGAAAATCAGATAACTAGTGATAAAGTAAAAGTTATTTCAGCTGATGCAGCTCCTAAAAAGTTTGAGCGATTTGAAGAAGTAACTGAATATATCAAAGCAAACAGTAAAGAAACAAATGCTGATTTATCTGCCAAAGTCGCAGAAATTAAAGCTATGTCACGAGAAGAAAGAAGAGACTTCTGGAATAAAGAATTCTCTAAATGTATTAAATGTTATGCTTGTCGTTCATCTTGCCCAATGTGCTATTGCACAAAATGTATGGTAGAAGCAAATCAACCGCAGTTTGTTCCGGTTGCTTCACATGCACAAGGCAACTTTGAATGGCATTTTAATAGAGCAATGCACCTTGCCGGGAGATGTGTAGGATGTAATCAATGTGCAAGTGTCTGCCCAATGGATATTCCTTTAAATCTATTAAATCAGCAGATAAATGAAACAATTGCTGCACAATTCGGTGAAACAGCAGGCGAAGAGCTTAATAGTAATTATACTCTTTCTTTCTTCAAAGAAAATGACAAAGAAAATTTCATAAGGTAGGATAAATATGCAACAATATAAATTATCAAAAGAGAAACTACCGGAATTTTTGTCAGGTATAATTCAATCAGGCAAAAAGCTATATGCACCGGTTGAAAATAACGGTAGTAACTACTTTGCAGAAGTAAAAGAAGTTGGCTTAATTGCTGATGTTGGTAAAAAAACTAAACTTTCTGCTAAATCAGTATTTTTTCCAAGATGCGAAGAACTCGTAAAATTTGAAGGCCATGGCGAAAATACTAAAATTATAGAACCTGAAGCAGCTAAAGAAGGTGTTCTTTATGGCATAAAACCATGTGACGCTTCCGGTATGGATTACTTCAAAGAGTTTTATACTAAAGAAAATGCAGATAAATTAATAGCTGATAGATTTGAAAAAACAACAATTATTAGTTGTAGCTGCAAGGAAGCAACCGACACTTGTTTTTGTACTTCAATAGGGAGTAATCCCGGTAATACAAGAGGAAGTGACCTGAATATCACCGATATGGGTGATTCCGGCTTCTTAGTAGAAGTTGTAACAGACAAAGGTGCAAGTCTGCTTGAATCATATAAAAATATGATGTCTCAAGCTTCTGATATTGACAAAAAACAATATCTGGCAGAACCTCAAATCAGATTTGATATAAATAAAGTAAAAGAAAATATTGATAAAATCTATGAAGCTGATTTTTGGCAGGAAGAGTCTGATAAATGTCTTTCTTGTGCATCTTGTGCGTTTTCTTGTCCTACTTGTACATGCTTTGACATACAGGATGAAAAGAATCCTTATGAATCAAGAAGATTGAGACTGTGGGACAGCTGCGGATTTGATCTCTTTACTGTTCACGCTTCAGGTCATAATCCTAGAGAAGTACAGACTGAACGCTGGAGACACAGAATTTTACATAAATTTAAATATTCAGTAGACACTATGGGACAGCTTAGCTGCACAGGTTGTGGCAGATGTATAGATAACTGTCCGGCAGGCATGAATATTATTGATACAATGATCAAGATATCGGAGGCGTAAGATGGAAAATATGTATGTGCCATATATGATGCGAATTGAAAAAATAACTGATGAAGCTCCTGATATCAGAACATTTCGTCTCAAATTTATGAACTCAGATGATGAGAAGAAATTCAATTTTAAAGCTGGTCAATTTGGCGAATATTCTGTTTTTGGTGAAGGCGAATCTACTTTTTGTATTGCATCATCTCCTACCAGAGAAGGCTATATAGAATGTACATTTAGAGAAGTAGGTAGAGTTACCTCTGCATTAGCTTCCAGAGAAGAAGGCGACATAATTGGTTTCAGAGGCCCTTACGGTAACACGTTTCCTATAGATGAGTGGAAAGGTAAAAACTTGATATTCATAGCCGGTGGTATTGCATTGCCACCACTACGCTGCGTAATTTGGAATGCTCTTGATTTAAGAGAGAATTTCAAAGATGTATCCATTGTTTATGGTGCCAGAACTGAAAACGATTTAGTTTATAAAGACGAATTGAAAGAATGGGAAGAACGCCCGGATGTTAATCTGACAGTAACAGTCGATCCGGGAGGAGAAACTCCTGACTGGAAAGGCAAAGTTGGTTTTGTTCCTTCAATTGTAGAAGAAATTGCACCTAAAGCAGAAAATACGATTGCAATCGTGTGCGGTCCGCCAATAATGATCAAATACACAATGCCTGTATTAGAAAAACTAGGTTTCCCTGTAGAAAATATCTACACTACATTGGAAAATAGAATGAAATGCGGCATTGGAAAATGCGGTCACTGCATGGTAGGCAGCAACTACGTTTGTAAAGACGGACCTGTTTACAGATATGATGAGCTTCTGGCTCTGCCGATGGAGTATTAGAAGAGAAAAGTGTATTAAAGAGACCATATTTATGATTGAGTATGGTCTCTTCTTAATTTAACCTCTTGATTAAGTTATGGTTTTTTATATAGTTATAATAGTTTTTGCTGTAATAATAACTACTTTCTTCTATTATAGAAGAAAATATGTTAAAATTTCTGGTAGCAAGTATAATATTAATACTTTAGAATTGAAAATATCTAGTGTTAAACTCTCCAGTAAGGATTTACGTAATATTTGTAAATTAAAAAAGCTAGAATATCTTCATATTTTCTTTTACACTTGACGACGACCAGCGCACCGCCTACCTCGGCTAGGAACTGGACACCGAAAGCGAACTGCGGTTCTATATTATAGTAGGCAAAGTACTCTTGATAAAGGAAATGGAGAAATAGTTTTTTTTACTGAGCTACATTCAAGCATATAAATTGTATTATATGATAAATTTGGAAACTGAATAAATATTAGCTTGATATATATGGAGGAGTACAAGGCATAATGGAGTTCACATTAAAATTGTTTTTACTGTTTTCTATGATATGTATTTCTTGCAATTATGACCATATCGAAAATATGAGTGATTCGGCTTATAATGTTGATGTAATAATACAAAGAGAGAAATTGGATCTGCCTGGATTTAGGATGGGGGATTCCGATCATATTTTAGATGATGACGCCGGAATACTTACTATTCTATATGGCATTTGTGGTAGTGATATGAGTATTTTTAGTATCGCAACAGATAGAAACCGATTCAAATTTGCTTCCTCAGACATGGAGCTTCAGTTTACAAGAACTAAGTTGGATTCTAATTTACGTATTATACCAACTAATATATTTATTTCAATAAAAAAAATAGAATCAAAATATAAAGCCTTTTTTATAATCTGGGAACCAATTGATAAATTAAACACCAACTCCTATAAAAATACTGCATGGATTGACGAACCTTGCCAAAACATAACCACAAACTTAAATCAAAGTGATATAAATAGAATATCTAATTCCAACGTATTGACAGTTAAAAATGTCGAAAGTGACACGATATATATCAATGATAATATAAGTCGATATAATTTGGAATATTTTAATTACATTAAGTTTAAAAATGTCAATATAGGAAGTTATTATCCTATTCAAAGGCAAAGTATTTTTTATTTAAAGCACAAATAGCGCAAGCTTATAAAACTTACATGGATACAAATGATTCAAAAGCAGTAAATGCGTTTATTCAAAAAATGGTTGACATTGGAAAACAATACTTGGTAAATAAATTATGCAATATATAATAATTCTAATATTATTTGTAATCCTGAATGCTTGTAATAAAGCAGAGAAAGTAATAGATATCCCTGAAAAATATTATAATATTCCTGTTGAACTGAATTTGAATCATAAAAAGTCTAATCTTATCTATAAGGGAATCAAAAGTTCAGATACATTAAATATTAAGATTGATAATGTTGTTAATGATTATTATGAGCCAGTTTATCGCGTTAATAGTCTTGAAAATAGAATAATTGCTGTCGATTATGCAATTGATGTTTCTGCTAAAAATAATATTGCTGATAAAATATATTTTAAATTCTTAACTAAAGAAGAAAGGAAGAGATTTAAAAATAGTGATATCGAAATTTTGTTTAGTAATACTGCTGCAAACAAAGATGGGTTCGGTGTCCCTATAAATACGTTGGTAAGCATTAGACGCATAAATTCGAAACTCCAATCTTTTTTTATTTCTTGGTATCCCAAAATTTTGAATGGACTCGATTATGCAATAAATTCAAGTTTTTTAAATGAAAATACAGATTGCGTTTTTTCTAATCTACCTTTTGAAATTTTCAATAAACGTATTTATCCGATAGATAGTTCGCATTATACGCAAATAATAGAAGATACTTTAAACATAGATGAATCTTATCATCAAACGGAATTAGACTTTTACAGAAGAATTCGTACTTCAAAATTTAAGATAGGTGGTAATTTAGTATTTGATTTTCAAAGAAAACATGAGTTCCTTATAGAGGAATCAAAACGACAAATTGATTAAATCTTTTATTGCTGATTCTAAAAGACTCAAGCCACAAAAAGCTTGAGTCTTTCCATACAAAACCGAAGAATTTGATTATCTTCCATTCAGCAAGCAAATACCTGTAGGAGAAGCAGATCATCGCACCACCTACATCGGCAAAGAACTTGACACAGAAAGTGACCTGGGCGACCACGGCGTGCGTAAAGTGGACAATTCCAATCTGTATTATTAATTCTGCTACTTATATCACAACTAATATTTTTCACCCTCATACAAAAAAAAATATCCATAACACGCCAAATGAATTAAATAATCACCGAAATCATAAAATAAAGTCAGAAATGTGTAGTCATTTCAATATACAAAATTAATACTTTAGGTACTGTTATGCTCCAAGGTTTTTTACTCGGTTTGGGTGGAAGTTTCCATTGTGTTGGTATGTGTGGACCAATTGCGCTTGCTTTACCACATACTTCAAATAATAAGTTTACAATCTTTATTGATAGTATTATTTATAATGTAGGCAGAAGTTTGACCTACGCGTTTATGGGAGCCATAGTAGGTCTTCTAGGTGCTTCAATAAATATGGCAGGTTATCAGGAAGTACTTTCTATAATCGTTGGCGTATTAATGTTACTTTACGTAATTGTGCCAAGAAAATATTATAATTTCACAAAATCAAATCTAAGTACTTATAAAGGTGTTGAAAAATTAAAGAAAATGCTAGGCAAATTCTTACAGACACCAACTAAGTCATCTCTATTTATCCTCGGTATTTTGAATGGATTCTTGCCCTGTGGGCTTGTATATATAGCATTAGGCGGTTCTTTGGTGGAAGGGAGTGTCACTGAAAGTGCTCTCGGCGGAGCGCTCTATATGGCAATGTTCGGATTGGGGACTATCCCTATGATGGCAGCTATCTACTTTACAAAAAATCTATTTTCTATAAAAGTAAGGCATGTAATCAATAAGGCTATACCTTACGGCATTGCAGTTGTTGCAATTTTGATGATACTGAGAGGACTTTCTTTGGGGATTCCATACGTCAGTCCAAAATTATCTGATATGCCGGTCATAGAAAAGAATGAATGTTGTCATTAAGTTTAACTCATTGCAATAAAACAAATTAAGTGTATTAATGCATACAGTCAAGCGTTACAAGGATGCTTGTTAATTTGAATGTGTAAAAAAAAGCAATAATAAATGACAATTTAATCCAAATTTGTGCGTTATTTGTGCAATTGGATATACAATAAATTTAATATGATTAGAAATATATAAAAATTTAGGCAAGACTAAGTGATTAGTGGTATTTCTAAATATATTATATTATTGCTCAATAGAGATATAGTACGAAAACTTTTTTAAAAAGTTACTAGCCTTGCAAAAGTTAATATCCATTTACGATACTTTTGACAAAAATAATTATAAGATAAAATTTATAAACTAAATGTCGGTGATTATGAAAAAGAAGGTACTTGATTACATTCTCAAGATAAGGGTTCCGGTAACTCTTTTTGTTGTTGCCGTATCCTTTGCATTGACATTCTACGTCTCCCGTTCGGAACGCGACGGCGTAGGCTACCAGCCGGATCAACCGATTAATTTTTCTCACAAGCTACATGCCGGTGATATGGGAATTGATTGTAAGTATTGTCACACTAGTGTCGATCAAACACGTCATGCCAGTATCCCAGCTGCAAATATCTGTATGAATTGCCATACTGTTGCAAGGACAGATAAGCCTGAAATCATAAAACTGAAACAGTATTTTGATGAAGGCAAACCAATTCCATGGAAACGTATACACCGCGTTCCTGAATATGCATATTTCAATCACAGTGTGCATGTTAATAAAGGAATTGAGTGTCAATCATGTCATGGCGATATAGAAAAAATGGAAAAAGTGAAACAGGTTGAACCGTTTGCTATGTCTGACTGTTTACAGTGCCATACAGAGCCGGAGAAAAGAATGCCTTATCTGAAAGGCGAAGTTAAAAAAGGTCCTACTCACTGTGCTGCATGCCATAGATAAGGAGATGAAAATGCAAAAGAGAAGAGAATTTATTGAAAAAATAGGCAAAACAGCTTTTGGTTCTTTGCTTCTAACTGCTTTGCCTTTAAGCAAAGCTACTGCAAAAGCAAAAGATGCACCGTCGTCTAATAAGCAGACTCTTAAGCTAAGGATTCATCCAAATGCAGTCAAAAGAAATAAATAGGGGTTGTTATGTCGAATAAGGAAAAAATTACACGCAAGTCTGGTAACAAGCCTAAAGATACAAAAGAGCTTCTAAATCAACTTGGCGATGAGTTTAAACCGGGTGTAACTGATGAGTTCAATCTCGAAGAAATGCCTGAAAAGTCACGCCGTAGATTTTTAGCTTTGATGGGGGCTTCTGCTGCATTTGCGGCTACTGCTTGTACTGATTATCGTGATAAAGGCGAAATCGTTAATTATAACAAAAAACCTGAAGAAGTTACAATGGGTAAGGCTAATTATTATGCTTCAACTCTTGATAACGGACTCGGTATTCTAATTAAGACCAGAGAGGGAAGACCTGTCAAAATTGACGGTAATCCTGAGCATCCGTTAAATAAAGGTAAAATTGATGCTCGCGGTCAGGCATCACTTATGGATCTATACGATCCGGACAGAATTAGATTCCCGCAGATGTATGATGATAGTACGTTGGAATTTGACAGGTTTTTCAAAAAGAAAACTAAATGGGATGTAATAGATAAAAAAATTATTGAAAAGCTTGAAAATGCAGTTGCTGCTAATAAAGAGATTGCTCTATTCACTAAAAACAGCAGCTCCCCAACTTTTTTGAAGCTTCTTAGTGATTTTAAAGCTAAATATCCTACAACGAATGTATATTCTTACGATGTTGTTAACGGCACTGCTCGTGATGCAGCTTGGGAAGAGTGTTACGGTTCTAAAAAATATCCGGGAATTGACTTTGCAAAAGCTAATATAATATTGACTTTTGAATCTGACATTCTTGGAAATGATGGCAATACTGTTGAGCAAACTCAAGCTGTCACAGGCAGAAGAGACCACGAAAAACTGGATCATTTCAATAGAGTTTATGCTGTCGAAGGCGGTTTCAGTTTGACCGGAGCCAATGCTGATTATAGATTAAGGTTAACACCGGAAGCACATTTAGAATTGATACTTGCTTTGGCAAATCAACTATCAAATGGTAGTGTACCGGGAATTGGATCTTACAGATTAGATAATATTGCTTCAAAACATAACTTGAATAAAGAAACTATAAAACATTTGCTTGAAGATTTAAAACATAATAAAGGTAAAGCTGTAGTTTCAGTTGGAACAATCCATTCTAAAGAAACTCATATCGCAGCAAATCTTTTAAATGAAATACTCGGCGCAGGTGATTTATATCTAAATAATCATTACACAACTACAATGTTTAATTCTTCTCAGGAAGAAATTGAAAACTTAGTAGCTGACATGAATTCTGGTAAAGTAGAATTATTCATCTCAATCGATGCGAATCCATCTTTTGATCTCCCTTCAGATTATGGCTTTAAAGAAGCACTTAAAAAAGTACCGGAAGTGATAGCTATGACTCAATTAGAAAATGAGACATCAGCGCATGCCGGGTTCTTGCTTCCTATAAATCATACATTCGAATCTTGGGGTGATGTTGGCGGTAGAGTAGGAGTTATATCACTTCGCCAACCGGTAATATCTCCAATTCATGACACAAGACAAAAAGAAGCTTTGCTTTTAACATGGATAGAAGGTGCAGATAAATACTCTGAAGATATCTATCATAAATATCTGATGAGGCGTTGGGAAACAGAAGAGTTTCCAAAAATTGCGAAAATTGGATCTTTTGAGAAATTCTGGTATTCAGCTCTTCATGATGGTTTTGTAAGCTTTGAGCCAAAAATGGGCGAAGGTGAACATCCTCAAATCCAATTTAATTATGATGCGGTAAGCAGAATAAAACCTGTTTCTAAATCAGGATTTACTGTTGTAATTGCAAATAGTTTAATTGGTGATGGAACTGCTGCTAATAATGGCTGGCTTCAGGAAATCCCACATCCTGTATCAAAGGTTGTTTGGGATAACTACGCTGCTGTTTCTCCTGCAACTTCTAAAAAATTGAATCTTAAAGATAATGATTTGATTGAACTGGACATCAACGGAAGAAAACAAACTCTTCCTGTTTGGGTTCAGTCAGGTACAGCAGATGATTTAGTTTATACTGAAATCGGTTATGGTCGTGAAAAAGGCGGTACAGTTGGAACCGGAGTTGGCGTTAATGTTAATTCGCTTATGTCTAAAAAAGGCGGATTATCAGAAAGAATATTTACCGGAGTTAAAGTAAGCAAAGTTGAAGGTGAATATAAACTAGTTGCCACTCAGGAACATCACCAGCTTGACGAAGAATTTGTAAAAGATTTCCACAAAATCAGAGATATCATTCAAGAAGGAACAGTTGATCAATATAAAGAAAATCCTCATTTTCTTCATGCTCATAACCACGAAGTAATCAGTATCACTCCTGATATAGAATATCCAAATGAAAAATGGGCAATGGCTGTTGATTTGAATAAATGTACAGGCTGCTCATTATGTGTTGCTGCATGTAATGTAGAAAATAACGTACCGATTGTTGGAAAAGAAGAAACTTCAAAAGGCAGAGAGATGCACTGGATGCGTATCGATAGATATTACAGTGGTACTCCTGAAGAACCTGAAGCAAGTATCCAGCCAATGATCTGCCAGCACTGCGATAATGCACCATGTGAAAACGTTTGTCCTGTGGTTGCAACAACTCACAGCCCGGACGGATTAAATCAGATGGTATATAACAGATGCGTAGGTACTCGTTATTGTGCAAATAACTGTCCATATAAAGTTCGTCGTTTCAATTTCTTTGATTTCAGAGAAATGTTTGAAGACGGATACCAATATTCTGATTCTCTTAAACTGATCAACAACCCTGAAGTTACTGTCCGCTCTCGTGGTGTGATGGAAAAATGTACTTTCTGCGTACAGAGAATTACTGAAGCGCGTCAGGTTGCTACTGAAAAAGGAGAACAGTTTAAAGGTGCCGGAATTACAACAGCTTGCCAGGATGCATGCCCGGCAGATGCTATTGTATTCGGTAATGTAAACGATCCTGAATCAAAAATATCAAAATTAGCAAAACACGATTTAGGTTATCATGTTATGGAAATGCTTAACGTACGACCTAACGTTACATATTTAGCAAAATTAAGAAACAAACATACAAACGGAGGACATGGTGAACACTGATTATACCCATGAACCTTCAGTCATCGAAGGTAAGCCGACTTTAGCTTCTATTGATGAAGTGGTGATAAAGCCGACGGAGACGATGCCGGACAAGAAGTTCTTCATGGCCATTGGTTTTACTCTGACCTTAATGTTTATTGGTGCAATTAGTTTAGGATTGTCCTTTTACTATGGTACCGGTATGTGGGGTAATAATAACCCTGTTGGTTGGGGTTTTCCAATTGTAAACTTCGTGTTTTGGGTCGGTATTGGTCACGCCGGTACTTTGATTTCTGCAATCCTGTTTTTATTCCGACAAAAATGGAGAAACGGTATAGCCCGATTCGCTGAAGGGATGACAATTTTTGCGGTTATGACTGCTGGTATATTCCCGCTTATACACGTTGGTAGGCCTTGGCTTGCTCACTATTTATTCCCGTATCCTAATCAGCACGGTCTGTGGGTTAACTTTACCTCGCCATTGCTTTGGGACGTTTTTGCGGTATCGACATATTTCACAGTATCCTTTGTGTTCTGGTATGTTGGTTTGATACCTGATTTTGCTACTATGCGCGACAGAACCAAAAATAAATTTAAAAAGATTGTTTATTCAGTTGTCAGTCTTGGATGGAGACACTCAAATAAACACTGGTTAAATTATGAAATGGTTTATTTGATTCTTGCAGGTTTTGCAACTCCGCTTGTGCTTTCTGTGCACACGATTGTGAGTTTTGACTTTGCGGTGTCTGTATTGCCCGGATGGCACACTACAATCTTCCCGCCATATTTTGTGGCTGGGGCGGTGTTCTCAGGTTTTGCCATGGTGCAGAACGTATTGATATTTATAAGAAAAATATTCAATATGGAACACATTATCACAGTTGATACATTAGAAAAAATGAATAAGATCATTATTCTGACTGGTTCGATGGTTGGTTATGCTTATGCAATGGAATTTTTCATTGCCTGGTATAGTGGTAACCAAGCAGAATCTTTTGCTTTTGTAAATAGAGCTTTTGGTGATTATGCCTGGGCTTATTGGATAATGGTTTCATGTAATGTTATTTCTCCTCAGCTGTTCTGGATTAAGAAATTACGACGCAGTATACCATTTATGTTTATGATTGGTGTATTTGTGAACGTTGGTATGTGGTTCGAACGTTTTGTGATCACAGTTACTTCTTTATCCAGAGATTTCTTACCTTCAAGTTGGGCATATTTCAAACCGACACTAGTTGATGGTGGTATATTGATTGGATCATTTGGTCTATTCTTTACTTTATTGCTACTATTCACTAAGACAATGCCGGTTGTTTCAATTGCTGAGGTGAAAGCTGTTGTTGATGGCTCTCAACCGTCTCATCATAACCATGATGAAGAGGAAGGAGGAGAAAAACATGAATAATAAAATGTTATATTCACTAGCAGCATTATTTGATAGCCCTGATGCTATCATGAAAGCTGCAAAAACAGTAGCTGATAAAGGGTATAAAAAGTTTGATGTAAATACTCCTTATCCGGTGCACGGAATGGATGATGCAATGAAATTGCCACCTTCTAAACTAGGTTACTTTGCTTTAGTGCTTGGTTTGTCTGGTGCAATGCTTGCATTACTTTTTATGTGGTGGACTACTAATGTAGATTATCCAAACGTGATTGGAGGTAAACCGTTTTTCGCTTTGCCTGCTTTTATCCCGATCACATTTGAAGTAACAGTTTTGCTTGCTTCTGTAGGTACTGTTGCATCGATGATAATCTTTTTCTTCAAGTTTCCTAATAACAGTCACCCTGTTCATGATACCGAATACATGAAGAAAGTATCTTCAGATAAGTACGGTATCTTGATAGAAGCTGACGATGAGAAATTTGATGATGCTGAAATCAGAGCAATGTATACTTCTTTAGGTGCAATATCTATTGAAGAAATATATTTTGATGAAGAGGAAATAGGGTGGAAGCCTGCAGTTTTTGATAAGAAATTTATAGGATTTTTGGTTTTCTTATCGCTAACTGTTTCGACCGTTGCTTACTTTATGCTAAATAAAGCAATGTATATGAATCCTTTTAACTGGATGGTTCATCAACATAAGTTTTCTGCTCAGACACCAACTGACTTCTTTGAAGATGGTTATTCAATGAGAGAGCCGGTTAAAGGATCCGTAGCCAGAGGTTTTATGCCATATTTATACACAGGTCAACCTGACTCTGCTGAAAAATATCTGGTAAATCCTACTTTTCCTGATGATGCAACTCTGAAATTAGGAAAAGAAAGATTCGATATTTATTGCAGCCCTTGCCATGGTCTTTATGGAGATGGTGACGGCAGATTAAATAATCAGTTCCCTAATCCTCCAAGTTTACATACTGATAAAGTAAGGAACTGGAAAGACGGAAGAATATTCCACATAATTACTGAAGGGCAAAATATAATGCCTGCTTACGCTAAACAGATTACTCGCGAACAACGCTGGGCAATTATAAATTATGTAAGAGCCTTGCAAAGAGCCAAAAATGCTAATGAGGAGGATTTAAAATGAGCAAATTCCAATTAGACTATGTTAAAAAGCCAATTCCGGCTAAAGTAACTATGATTGGGCTCGTGCTATTACTCATTGGTAGCGGGATACTTGGTGCCGGCTTTATGTCTGACCATGTAAGAGCAGCATTTAATATGAACATTATCTATATGTTTTTATTAAGTGTGGGTATAGGCTCTATCTTTATAGTTGCTTTGGAGTATATAGCTGGAGCAGTCTGGAGCGTTCCTTTTAGAAGAGTTAATGAAGTGAACGCAGGTATATTTTGGATTCTTCCTATACTTGCAATTCCATTGCTTTTAAATATGCATGATATGTTTCACTGGACTCATCAGGAAGCAGTAGAAGGCGATAAGTTTTTAACACAAAAAGCACCATATTTGAATGAATCATTCTTCTATATCAGAAGTGCAGCATTTTTCTTAATAATGATTCTTTTCTATACGCTTTTTACAAGACTATCTAAAAGACAAGATAAAACCGGAGAACAGAAGTTGACAGGCAGAGCTATCAAAATGTCTGCAATGTTCCTTCCAATCTTTGGTATTGGTGTTACAATTATGTCAATTGACTGGATCATGAGTTTAGAACCACATTGGTTCTCCACAATATTTGGAGTTTACTATTTCTCAGGTTCTTTGCTTACAGGTCTTGCTCTTCTGACATTTGTAGCAATTACACTTCACCAGAAAGGCTATTTAAGTAAATATATCAATAAAGATCATTATTACAACTTTGGTGCTTTGTTATTTGCTTTTACTAATTTCTGGGCTTATATCGGCTTTTCTCAGTTCCTTCTGATATGGTATTCCAATATACCTGAAGAGACATTCTGGTATATACTTAGAATGGATGGTGGCTGGGGAGTAGTATCACTTATGCTGATAATTATCCGATTTGCAGTGCCTTATTTTGCTTTGGTAGCACAACCTGCTAAAAGCAATCCAACTAGACTTAAATTCATGTCTATATGGATTATGTTTGCACACATTTTGGATTTATACTGGCTGATCATGCCGACTTTCAGCAAAGAAGCTCCTGTATTTGGATGGATGGAATTATCTCTGTTTATCTTGCCTGCAGGTGTTATTATTTTAGTGTTTGCAATTGGTTCTAAAAAGAAAAATATGTTGCCGATAGGTGACCCAAAATTGCAGCGCGGACTAGAGTTTCATTTATAATATATAAATGGTAATGATATGGAAAACAATAAAAGACCGGAAGTAGAAATAGATTTTCTCAAGTTAGCTAAAACTCCAAGTCGTTGGTTCGGGCTGATATATCCTGTAATAATTGCAGGTATTTTGATTGCAGGTAAATTTTATGTTGACAATATGGCAACAATAGAACGTAATATGACACCGCATGTAAAAACGAATATCCCTGATTATACTAAGGATTTGGAGCCTAAAAAAGGTATGGTTCTAGCAGGCATTGAGTTAGATGTTATTTCTAATCCAAGTGAAGAATTGCTTGCCAAAGGTAAAGAGCTTTTTACTACTACATGTGCTTCTTGCCACGGTGAAGCAGGGCAAGGTGATGGAGTGGCTGGTGCTTCAATGAATCCTAAACCACGTAACTTTACTTCAGCTGAAGGCTGGACTAACGGCAGAAAGTTTGAAGATATGTATAGAACTCTTGAGGAAGGTATTGTTGCTAACGGAATGGTTTCTTATAACTATTTGCCTCCAAGTGACAGAATTGCTCTAATACATTATATCAGAAAGAATTTTGGCTCTGATTATCCTGAAACAAGTGAAGATGATATCCAAACTTTGGATATGACTTATAAGTTGACAGAAGGTATGACTACTTCTCCTCAGATACCTGTTGCACAGGCAGAAGAGATTATTCAGAAAAACCAGAGCAAAATGATGAAAGATGTAGAAATGCTAAGTAAAGCTGTTCAAAATGACAGAATTTACGAAGAAGCTGCAACTTTCAAATCTGCTACTTATTCAGTAAAAATAGCTATGACTGTTTTGGGTAAAGACTTGCGTTGGGTAGAAGATACTGATATAATGCTGGATGTTATTACAAGCAATATCGGCGAAAACGGTTTCAATGTAGAAGCATTGAAAATTGATAAAGAAAAGTGGGATGCTGTAAGAAAGTATCTTGCTCTGAAGTTCTCATAAATTTATGCTATTGTGTGATTTTAATAGTACCTACAACCGTAGGGTTAACCCTACGGTTGATGATAAACAATTGTCTTTATAAAACCAGTGGTACTAACCGTAAGCTAAAGCATACGGTTGCACTTATGAGCTACTACAAACTAGGGTTTTAGACTTTGGCTTAAATCATATAACTCAGGCTATAGTTACCACTAATTCCTCTTCTTGGTAAGCGATATACTTAGCTTAGTCGAAGGGAAGTCAAGGGGTGCCAGAAGGGCGGGGTAGTTGGTGTTCTAATTACAATTTGACTTTGATTATATCACACAAGTTTCTAATGTAAATAAAAAAAATATCCCGTCGATATTTTTTTACAAACTCAATAATGAATAGAATAGCATAGTTTAGAAAATGCAAAAATTAAGGTTAGGTGTTCTAATGAGAAATATTGTATACATAATTATATTCCTAAGTAGCATTTCAATTCTCTTGGCAAATGCTGAACAGTCTAAAGAAAAATTGGGAATAGAAGAAAATCTTGGTAAGACACTACCTTTGGATTTAAGTTTTACTAATTCAGACGGGAAGCAATATAAGTTATCAGAATTGATTGATAAGCCAACAGTTATGGCGTTTGTTTACTATAATTGTCCCGGTATATGTAGTCCGCTGTTAACAGGACTAAGTGAAGTAGTTGATAAAGTAGAGCTTAATCCCGGAGAAGACTTTCAGGTTTTGACTATAAGCTTTAATCATAAAGAAGATGCAGAACTTGCAAAAAAATGGCATAAAAACCATTTTGCTTCGCTAACTAGAAAAGATATGTCTCCGGATGATTGGAAGTTTATGGTAGGAGATAGTGTTTCTATCAGAACTTTGACAGACGCAGCCGGATTTTATTATAAAGAAGACGGGGAAGATTATATTCATGCTGCTTCTTTGGTAGTAGTATCGCCGAAAGGAAAAATTACCCGATATCTGACTGGTACGCAGTTCCTTCCGTTTGACTTAAAAATGGCTTTGATAGAAGCCAGTGAAGGAAAAGCAACACCTACTATAAATAAAATTTTAGAGTATTGCTTCAGCTATGATCCTGAAGGAAATAAATATGTCTTCAATTTTAACAAAATTGCAGGCACAGTAATATTTGCTTCTATAGGACTTTTCTTAGCAGTACTTATTATAAAAGGCAGAAAAAAGAACAAAAATAAAAATACAGATAAGGAGTAATTTATGGCAACTCAAGGAGTTGATACCAATTACACAAGCTTTTTGGATTACAAGGGAAAATATAAAGGCATATTTGCCTGGATTTTCTCTACAGATCACAAAAGAGTTGGTATTCTTTATTTGATTTCCATGCTTAGTTTCTTTGCAGTGGGTATGACTCTCGGTTTCTTAATGAGATTTGAGATGTTAAGCACAGGAAGAACTATCATGGAACCGCAGACTTATAATGCTGTATTTACATTGCATGGCATTATAATGATCTTCCTGTTTATTGTACCCGGAATTCCGGCTGCATTTGGTAACTTCTTCCTGCCAATACATATAGGTGCGGAAGATGTGAGTTTCCCTCGGTTGAATTTAGCCTCATGGTGGCTTTATACAATTGGTGGTATGTTTACTATTTTTTCTCTTTTTCTCTCAGGTGGTCCGATAGACACAGGCTGGACGTTTTATGTCCCTTATAGTTTGAGGACAACCACTGAAGTTATTTTCCCACTGCTCGGGGCTTTTATACTTGGATTTTCTTCTATATTGACAGGTATAAACTTTGTTACAACAGTGCATAGACTTCGTGCGAAAGGTATGAAATTCTTTAGAATGCCTTTATTTGTATGGTCTTTGTACTCAACAGCTTGGATTCAAATTATTGCGACTCCTGTTGTTGGTATAACAATACTTTTGGTAATTATCGAGCAGTATTTCGGTGTTGGTTTATTTGATCCTGCGAAAGGCGGTGATCCTATTTTATTCCAGCATTTATTCTGGATTTACTCTCACCCGGCAGTATATATTATGATTTTACCAGCGATGGGTGTTGTATCAGAAATTATTCCGACTTTTGCCCGCAAGCATATCTTCGGATATAAAGCAATTGTGTTTTCTTCACTTGCTATTGCTTTTGTAGGTTATCTAGTTTGGGGACACCATATGTTTACTTCAGGTATGAGTGATACCTCAAGGTGGATATTCTCATTCTTTACTTATATAGTAGCAATACCGAGTGCCGTGAAAGTATTCAACTGGGTAGCAACGATGTACAAAGGTTCTATTAAGATGTCAGCTCCATTTGCATTTGTAATGGCTTTCATAGTCCTATTTTCTATAGGTGGTCTAACAGGTCTTGTACTGGGTTCATTATCCACGGATGTCCACTTGCATGATACATACTTTGTAGTAGGTCACTTCCATTATGTAATGTTTGGCGGTACAGCTTTTATTTTCTTTGCTGCTATACATTACTGGTTCCCAAAAATGTTCGGAAAAATGTATAACGAAAAAACTGCATTGTGGTCTATCGGAATTATGTTCGTTGGCTTCAATATGCTTTATTTTACAATGTTTATTCTTGGATACCTTGGAATGCCAAGAAGATACTATGACTATTTACCAGAGTTTCAAACTCTACACCAAGTTGCAACTGTAGGATCATGGGTGTTAATTGCAGGTATTTTATTGATGGCTTATAACCTGATAAAAGCATTTAGATCAGGTAAAAAAGCACCTGCAAATCCATGGGGTGGTTTAACTTTGGAATGGACAATGCCATCTCCGCCACCACTACTAAATTTCTTGGAAGAACCTGTAGTTACGCACGGACCTTATGATTATGAGCTATTAGAGGAGGAAGGCGATGAGCACGGAAACAGCTAGCCACGAAACTCATGTGCATCGTGATGATGAAGGTGCTAAGATTGGAATGTGGTTATTCCTTTTTACGGAATTACTACTTTTCGGTGGTCTTTTCATTCTTTATATGGCATATAGATATCAGTACTCCCAGGAATTTCATCTTGCTGCTAAAGAGCTTGATATAACAATGGGAACTGTAAACACAATGATATTGCTTACAAGTTCTTTGACTATGGTGCTTTCAATTGTAGCATTGAGAAAAGGAAATAAACTTTATTCTATGCTCTATCTGATACTGACTAAAGTCTTTGCGCTTGGCTTTTTGGTTATTAAGTATTTCGAGTGGTCTGCAAAGATTCATCATGGAATATATCCTGGATCTGAACATTTAGCAGATATGTCTAACGGACAGGTCATATTTTATGGATTATATTATACTATGACAGGTCTTCACGGACTTCATATCATAATTGGAATCACAATTTTAGCTTTTATGTTGAACTTCATCAGTAGAGATAAAATTACAACTGACAATTATGTAAAATTAGAGAATGGTGGACTTTACTGGCACCTTGTCGATTTGATATGGATATTTTTATTCCCGCTCTTTTACTTATTACACTAGAAGGTGATGACAATGAATAACGAAAAACTACAACATAGCGAAGATCATTCTCCAGGATATGGTATGAATGTGCTTATTTGGATGTCATTATTGGGCTTGACTGCATTGACAGTTGCAATTGCGGGGATAGATTTGGGTAATTATACATTATTTGTAGCAATGGTTATTGCTGCTATAAAATCTATACTAGTAATCAATGTCTTTATGCATATAAAGTTCGATGATTTAATATTTAAAGTGTTTTTACTTGTGACATTGACCATACTTGCAGTTGTCTTTGTTTTAACTGCATTTGATGTTTTTTATAGGTGAGGTAAATTATATGTTATCAGGTGCAACTAACTATGCTGAAAGTGTTGATAGTACAATGATTCTTATCGTTGGTATTTCCCTTTTCTTCTTGATTGGGATTACTGTTACGATGATTTACTTTGTATTTCGATACAGCAGAAAAAGAAACCCTAAGGCAACCCAAATTCATGGGCATGTGGGGCTTGAGATCGCTTGGATTGTAATTCCCCTCGCTTTAGTGATGGTTATGTTTTATTATAGCTACACTAGCTACAAAAATATTCGAGAAACTGCTAATGAGTCTTTAATTGTAAATGTTAAAGGTAGAATGTGGCAGTGGGATTATACGTATCCAAACGGTAAGAAGTCTGATACTTTGTATATCCCTGTGGATAGAGTAACAAGACTAGAAATGCGTTCTGAAGATGTGAACCACAGTTTCTATATTCCTGCTTTTCGTTTAAAAGAAGACGTTATAGCCAGCAGAAATACATACTTAATTCTTACTCCAAAAGAAAAAGGTGTTTTTAATGTGGCTTGTGCTGAATATTGCGGATTGCGTCACTCTTATATGTATTCTAATTTGAAAGTAGTTGATCAGGATTGGTTTGACCGCTGGTATGAATCAGATAATACAGGTCTTGCTCAGATTCCTGAGCAGGAAGTAACTGATGAAGAAAAATCAGAACTCAAGGCAAATCAATTTGCTCAAAATTTAAGAGACCACGAGAATTTTAACTTATTGAAAAAAAATACTTGTATTACATGTCATTCTACTGATGGCAGTGTATTTACAGGTCCTTCTTTCAAAGGACTTTTTGACGGCGATACTGAAATCTATGATGAAGAAGGTAATACCAGAATTATCGAGATTGACAGAGACTATATTATAAACTCTATCATTGAGCCGGATAAGCAAATTGCTGTTGGCTTCAAAAAATATATGATGCCAACTCACAAAGGCAGAATCAGTGATGAGGACTTAAATGCTATTGCAGATATGTTTATGGAATTGATTGAAAAATGATAAATCTTAAAAAATATCAAGATATATACTTTGAACTCAGCAAATTTAGGATCACTTTCTTTGTTGCCATTTCCGGTGCTGTTGGTTATATCCTTGCTGCAGAACAAATGGATTTTGGAATAATCCTTTCTTCTTTAGGTATTTTCCTTTTGTCCTCAGGTTCTTCGGCAATAAACCATATTCAGGAATGGAAAACAGATGCCATAATGCAAAGAACTAAAAGCAGACCTCTTCCAACGTCGAAAATAACAATGAAACATGCAGTTTCTTTTGCTCTTTTCAATATCATAGTTGGTTTGCTTATGTTGCAGATTGCCTTTGGAACTCTTGCGATGTTCCTTGGCGTGATGGCAATAGTATGGTATAATCTAATCTATACTCCAATGAAGAAAGTATCTCCTTTAGCTGTTGTGCCGGGTGCTGTTATTGGGGCAATTCCTCCTGCTATAGGATGGGTTGCTGCCGGTGGAAGCATCTTTGCTCCGCAACTTTGGGCTTTGGCTTTATTCTTCTTTATTTGGCAAATACCACATTTTTGGTTTTTGCTTCTAATATATGATGAAGACTATCAAAGAGCCGGTTTCCCTACATTGACTAAGTTCTTTTCTAAACAGCAGATTACCAGAATGAGTTATGTATGGGTTGCCGCGTTAGCCGCAAGTTGCATATTAATTCCTGCTATGAAACCGGGTAATGAGTGGTCAACGCTTTTACTTATGATAGCCGGTGGTATCCTTATATACAGAACAAAAGGGTTAGCGGGAAGATACTACGAGAATTACAATTTTAAGTTTGCTTTCAGAGACATTAATATTTATGTACTTGCAGTAGTTTTAGTACTGTCAGTCAGTAAATTGATGGCATTTTAATACAGGAAATACGTTATGAACTTTTTAGACAATTTAGTATTACTTCAGTCGGGTGCGAATCTAACGTTTTTGCACTATATACTGATAATTGCACAAGTGATATTTCTTGTTTATTCAGGAACTTTGCTGATTTCTACTGTGCTTTCAGTGGCTTTCAGTATACTTGCTAAACGTAAGAATAATAAAAACTATTATTACATATCCAAAGACTATATAGATTTAATTACAACAAATAAAATCTTTGGTTTTGGTATGGGTGTAGTTCCTTTTCTTTCAATTATTTTACTCTACACTCAGTTATTAAGCGGTACAAATGCGCCGGTTGTTCCATACTTACTTCTCTCTTTTGTACTATTTGTAGTAAGTATTACTTTGATTCATATTTACCAGCACTCTACAGATTTAGGATATATTTTCGGATATCTGAAGAGACTCTTAGGTGAGTCACAGGAAGACCGTGAAGCAAAAGAATTTATCTCTTTTAAAGAATCAAATGAAAATCTTTCTTCCAGAACAGGATTTTGGGGCGCTGTATTACTATTCATTTCTCTGAGATTATTTATTACTTCTACGGTTCACGCAGTGCAACCGGAACTTTGGGAAAATGAAGGATTCCTAAGCTTTTTAGCTCAACCATCAGCAATTCTTGCATGTCTTAATTTTCTTACTATAAGTGCTGCTATAACTGGTGTTGCGCTTTTAATTAAGAAATACGAGTGGGAATCTACACCAAAATTTCAGGATGTCGCATATTTATCTTATGCAAGAAAGTACAACATGGGTTTAGCTCTTATATTTACAGCAGTGCAGCCTATTTTCTTTATGTTAAATATTGCTACAACTCCTCTTCATGCATTATCATTTGCCTTGTTTGGCTTGACTATTGCAGCTTTGATAGTTATGGCAATTGTTGCGCATATAATTTATTATATGTTCCGCAAAGATACTTTGAAGTATATAAATCTTTCTTTCTATGCAGTATTAGCTCTCTTCATGTTTACAGTAGTTAAAAACCAATATGCTTTTAATATCTCAAATAAAGAGCATGTTTCGGAGTTGGCTAGTAAATATGATGTGCATGAGCAAGAGCTTCTTGCAGCTATGGGACAAGGCGGTGAAGAGATCAGCGGTGAGGAAATTTATAAAGCGAAATGTACTGCATGCCACTTATTTGACGAGAAAAAAGTAGGGCCTCCTCATAAAGAAGTTCTACCAAAATATATCGGTAAAGAAGCAGAACTTGCCAAGTTTATCTTAAACCCGGTAAAAGTTAACCCTGAGTACCCGGCTATGGCAAACCAAGGCTTGAAGCCTAAGGAAGCTAAAGCAGTAGCTCAATATATGTTAGAAACTTTAGGTGCTAAACTTGAAGAAAAGAAACAATAGAATATTGATTAAATATTGACAATACTATAAAAGCTCCTTTTGGAGCTTTTTTTTATGATACGTTTTTGAACTAATGTGTCCTTATATATAAGAAGCATTATAAAAAATTCAAAAGGTAGCTTAATGTTGAAATATCTACTTCTTATTAGTTTGCTTTGTTTACCTTCATATTTAGTGGCTCAAATTGATTTAAAGGATTATAAATCTTATATGGAGCAACATGAAAACAGCTCTTACCAAGATTTGCTGAAAGAATTTGAGGTGGGAACATTTGATAGGTATTGTCCAACAGATATTAATAAAGCGAGTTATTTTAAAGCCACTAACCAATTTATGAATTTCACACCAGACGAGTTAGAACTAATAAAAGAAAATGGATTTGTCGTAACAGAAAGAAAACAAATTAAAAATTATATACAGGGGTATTATGATATTTATTTAAATGATTTGCCTGTTTATATTTCAGCTGATTTGTTTAATCATGCATTGTTTTATACAATGACAACAACTATGAAATATATTGAATCTCAAGCCATGGTAAAGATGCTCTCTGAAATTATTACAGCAGTAAAGGAAAAACTAGATTTAAACGGTAATATTTCACAAAATTATCATTATCAAAATGCAGTAAGAGATCTTGATATAATTTTATGTGTAGCTCAAAATTTAGAAAATGGTTCTTCAAGTTTCGCAACTCCTAAATATGCAGCAGATATTAGTTATTCTACTCAAATTACTGATATGATTTTTGCTTCAATTGAGGGAGGAGAATCCGGGATGGTAGATATCAAATTACCATCGGGGTTTATTCTCCAAAAAGTAGATCTAAGCCAGTTTAAACCAAGAGGTCATTATGATACTTATGAACTTCAAAAGTACTTCATGACAATGATGTGGCTTGGGAGATTATTCTTAGAAATACCGGAAGACGAAAGCCAAATAGCAAAAAAAATTAGTCCAATAATAATGAGTGGTATATTATCTGATATAGTAAATGACTCCTTAATCAGAGAAAAATATGATAAGTTTGATAATTTACTCCAGCTTTATATTTCTCCACAAAATAATCTTACTATAAAAGAAGTTCCAATTGCGTATAAAAAAATAAATGTAAATAACATGGCTGAAGTTGTTGAGAAAAACCTTATTAATGAATATTGTAAGGAATTAAGAGCAACAGAGAAAGGTATTCAACTATATAACACTCAATGTGTTAATGAGTTTGAATTTGAAGATGATGGGCAATCTCCTCAATATTTCGCACTGTTAGGACAGAGACCTACAGTTGATGCTTTTGTATTTGGGAATGTAGTTTTTCCTATGATCAAAGATGGTGTAAGGAGAATGTTGCCGGAATCAATGGATATTTTATTTTCTTTAGGAAATGATGCGGCTTATCATCTTCTTGAGAATGAAGTAAATAAGTATCAATATACCCAAAATATTGCTTCGTGTAGATATTTATTTGATAATATGGGACAAGAAGAATGGGAATCTTCTTTATATAATCTTTGGATACAAGCATTAAGAACCCTTAATCCTCCAAAAGAAAGATCCGGTTTACCAAAAGTTATGCAAGCTGCTGCTTGGCAGCATAAAAACATGAATACTCAGCTTGCTTCTTGGACAGAACTTAGACATTTAACTGTATTGTATGCTAAACAATCATATTCAGGTATTCCATTGTGTTCCTTCCCGAAATTTTTTATTGGTCCACAACCAGAATATTTTAATATTATGGGTAAAATTAATTCTAAGATTATTCAAATGATTGAATCGGTCAAAGATGAGTATGCATCCAATGATTTAGAGGAACAGTATAATAAGTATGTAGATAAGCAGGAAATTTTTGAAAAATTAGAATCCATATCAAGAAAACAATATTCTAACAGCGAGTTTTCAAGTGATAATATTGCATTTATTCAAAACATGATTTTTAAAGGGAATGGAGAGTCTTGTGCTAAATATAATTATACAGGAGGTTGGATCTATAATTTATTCGATTTAGAAGAGGATATATCAATGAGTGGCAATTCAGACCAAGTTGGTAATTCTTTTGAAATACAAAAAGTAACAACAGATGTTCACACATCTCCATCAGATGAATATGACAATATTGTCGGGTGGGTAAAACATGCAGCTACTGGGGATCAAAATTATTGCACTATTTTTATTGAGCATGATTATGGTTCCGATTTTGAATACAACTACCCTACAGCTTATACAGGCATAGTTAACAGTTATTATGAATATGTAACTGTTAATTTCCAAAGAGATACAGATAAAGAATGGCTGGAAAAAATGGATCAGATTCAGCCTCCTAGCTTCACAAATGTATATAGAGCAGACAAGGATGGAAATAAAAGTGTCACAGCAGAACTGGTGAAAACTCATGATGTAAGTGTAGAGGATAAAATCTCTGTAGAGGATTATGCAATTAATATATATCCTAATGTATTTGAAGATGAGTTTACAGTTTCTATCCAATCTAAAGTAAAATATGATGGTACTGCTCAGATTGCAATGTATTCCAGTTCCGGGGAATTAGTATTTAAAGCTCAATACGACAATTTACCAATTGGTCAAATTGTTATAAATCCATTAGATTACGGATTATCTAATTTGGCTTCAGGTGTTTATATTATAGAACTCAAAGTTGGAAATAACATTTATACAGGTAAGTCAATAAAGATTAAGTAAGAGCTATTACAAATTAAAAAATATACAACCATAGAGACTATTTTAACCAGTCTCTATGGTTGTTTTAATATTATTAGCTTATAAACAACAATTCTCTGTACTTCGGCAAAGGCCAAATCTCATCATCAACTATCAGCTCAAGTTTATCTATATGATATCTAATATCATCTAAATAAGGGAAGACTGTATCAGAGTAAACTCTTGCTTTTTCAAAGGAATCACTGATGATATTTGCCTGTTTTCTGGCTTCTATCATATTGAAGATGCCTTCTTTGATTTCTTTGATATGAGTTGAAATATCTTTAATCAAAGACATTCTATTACCCGCAAGCTCTATAAATTCTTCTTTTGAATCAGTAATATCTTTCAGATATTTGATGTTTTCCATTAGTCTGTTCTGGTATTGAACCGCGATAGGAACAATATGGTTAATGGCCAAATCCCCAAAAACACGTGATTCTATCTGTACCTTCATTGTATAATCTTCAAGCATTACATCCAAACGACTTTCAACTTCTTTTTCTGTAAAAACATGCAATGAAGTAAATAAATCGGTTGACTCTTTAGAAGCATATTTTTTAAGTGCAGAAGGAACATTTGTTATATTAGAAAGACCTCGTTTTTCAGCTTCTTTGATCCAATCTTCACTATATCCGTCACCTTCAAATATTACTTTTTTCGCATCCAGATAAGTATTTTTTATCATCTGAAATATAGCTTCATCTTTTTTAACACCACTGTCTATCAAAGCATCTACAGATTTTTTAAATTGAATTAACTGAGCAGCCACTGCACTATTCAGTGCCACCATAGGAGAAGCACAGTTTGCATAACTACCAACTGCCCTGAATTCAAATCTATTACCTGTGAATGCAAAAGGAGATGTCCTGTTTCTGTCTGTATTATCAAGTAATATATCGGGGATTTTGCCAACATCTAGTTTCAAAGCTGTTTTTTCATCAGGGGTCATTTTCTTTTCGCTAACTTGATTTTCTATTTGCTGAAGCATTTTACTTACTTCATCACCAAGGAAGCAGGACATAATAGCAGGCGGAGCTTCATTAGCTCCCAAACGGTGAGCGTTTGATGCTGAAGAAATAGAGGCTCTAAGTAAATCCTGATTGTCATATACGGCTTTTATAGTATTTACTATGAAGGTAAGAAACTGAGTATTGCTTTTTGGCGTTTTACCGGGTTTGTGGAGGTTAACTCCTGTATCAGTAACCAGAGACCAGTTATTATGTTTTCCGCTTCCGTTAATGCCTTTAAATGGCTTTTCATGGAACAAGACTTTAAAATTATGGTGTCTGCAAAGTTTTTGCATCAAGTCCATAAATAGAGCATTATGATCTACAGCTAAATTACATTCTTCAAAGTAAGGTGCAGCTTCAAACTGGTTAGGAGCTACTTCATTATGCCTTGTTTTAAGGGGAATACCAAGTTTGTATGATTCTATTTCAAGTTCAACCATAAATGCTTTCACACGTTCCGGAATTGACCCAAAATAGTGGTCATCAAGCTGCTGGTCTTTAGCTGAGGCATGTCCCATTAGAGTTCTGCCTGTGAGTGCCAGATCCGGTCTTGCCATATACAGTGCTTCGTCAACAAGGAAGTATTCCTGTTCCCATCCAAGATTTGCATTAACTTTAGTTACATTTTTGTCGAAATATTGAGCTACTTCAGTTGCAGCTTTATCTACGGCTTGAAGAGATTTTAAAAGTGGAGTTTTATGGTCTAATGATTCACCTGTGTAAGATATAAAAATGGTTGGAATACTTAAAGTGTTACCAATAATAAAAGCAGGGGATGACGGATCCCATGCAGTGTAGCCTCTGGCTTCAAATGTATTACGAATGCCACCGTGAGGGAAAGAAGAAGCGTCAGGTTCCTGCTGGGCAAGTGACTCACCGGAAAACATCTCAACAACAGTTCCATCCTGAGACCTTTCTATAAAAGCATCATGTTTTTCTGCTGTTCCACCTGTAAGAGGCTGAAACCAATGGGTAAAATGTGTAACACCTCTGTCTAATGCCCAGGCTTTCATACCAATAGCGATTAAATCTGCCATCTTCCTATCTATAGGAGTTCCGTTTTCTATAGAGTCTATAACATGAAGGTACGCATCACGAGAAAGATACTTTTCCATTTTCTTTTTATCGAACACGTTTACTCCAAAATATTCAGAAGTTAGATTTTTTGGAGGCTTGATTTCATTAGAATTCCTGTTCCAGGCAATTTCCAATGCTTTGAATCTCAAGATAGCCATTTTATTTTCTCCACTGATAAAAATATAAATTACGACAAAAATCAAAATAAATTGCAAAATTTTTCTAGTGCCTATGAAAAATAGGGGGGATGTTATAGAATAATATATAATATGTGGTAAGTAGTATTTATAAAACAGGGAGGGTGTTAGAAAAATAGAAAATAAATAGCCTGATATGAAATAGTATAAATAGGATATTTTTCTAATAGATTTGAATAATATTCTTATCTTTGCTAATAAGAATAAATAGTATTTCTAAACTATATATGCAGGTGTAGTATGGATTATATCTTGAAAATCGGCGAATCATTTTCAGGTATTAACTTTGACTGGGATAAAGCTCAGATTGAAGAAAAATTTGGTAAACCATCAGAAGTATGGGAAGACAAAACAGAAATGGAGGAAAATACTCTTCTTACAACAGTGGAATACACTTATGAAGATGAAGCTGTTTCTTTTATTTTCGAACACTTCAATAATAATTTTCTAGGATTGAGTATTTATCCTGATAAAGCAATCTTGGATGACAAGAATCTTTTTGATCTTTCTAAAGAAGAAATCTTTGCTTTGATTTCTAAACACAGTGAAATTTCTCCTGAAGAAGCTCATGAACCAATTTTAGATGCCGAAATTATAGACGGCGAAGATGAAGAACTTGCTAATACTGAGCAATATTCTTTTGACGATATTGGTATTACTTGCTGGATTGATGGCGACGTGTTAGTGGACTTGTGTATTTCAGCTCCATATACAGAAGAAGATATTCTTGATGATGAAGAATAAATAAAATAGGGGCTTAAATTAAGCCCCTTTCTTTTTTTCTAATCAGTACAAGCACCAAATTCAGAATTCAATGTATTGTCTTGTATGAATTCTTTAAATTTCTCGCGATATTCCGGTTCTATCAGATTGATTTCTATTGGTAGTGATTCAGATAGTCCGGCTCCTAATTTAGTTATAATTTCGAATACACTTGGATCTCTAAAGCAGAAGGCTGCTACATTTCTTAATTGTATGATTTTATTTCCGACTTTGATAAATTCCACATCAGCAAAATTAGTATCAGATTTGATACTTTTGCATTGCTCTTTATAATATTCCCATATTTTTTCTGAGCCTTGCTCTTTAGTGATTTTTTCGTGACCTACATGTTTGATGAATAACTTAATAGAATTATCTGCAAGTTTTTCAATTACTACAATATCTCTCATGCGGAAGATATGTTTACCTACGATAAATTTAGGACTAGACATGATCGACTCCTTGCTCTTGGAGAATAAAAACTGATCTTACATTTTTACACGAAAAAAGCAAATGGTTATTATAGATATTTGCTTTTATATTCATTTATTTTTTCAGTACTAACATAAATAATTTTTACTGAGATGGCAGTTTATTTACAAATTGCTTATGATTAAATGAGTGGAATAGTGCTTCTAATATTTTTCATATTTTTGAAAATAAATAGATTTAATTGAGTCTCTTGACTAATTTATCTATTTTTGTAATATACAAAATGCAGACCTTAAAAGATACATATAAATTAAAGCTTACTGATTCGCAGTTAAACGCTGTAGAATCTATTACCGAATTTCTGGAAAGCCCAAGTCAGGCTTTTATTTTAAAGGGATATGCAGGCACAGGTAAAACTTTTCTCTTGAAAGGCATAGCTGAATATCTTGATAATATTGGTGTAGAAACCATTTTTATGGCGCCTACCGGAAAAGCTGCTCGAGTGATTACCGAAAGTACAGGATGGAAAGCAAGCACAATTCACAGAAGTATTTATCAAGTTGGTTTTGTAAAAGAATCCAGTTCGAGTATCGATTCACTAGACTCTTTGAAATACTACTTCGAGATAAGAAGGAATATTACAAGACAAGCGCTCTATATCATAGATGAAGCTTCCATGATTCCGGATCTTTCTTTAGGTAATGAGCTTATGTCTTTTGGGTCGGGTTCATTGCTCAATGATTTATTACAATTTATAGGATATAGCAACAAAATTATCTTTGTTGGTGATCCTGCTCAGTTGCCTCCTGTTAAAAACATTTTATCGCCGGCTCTTACTCCTGATTATCTTAAAGAGAATTTCTTTTTAGAGGCTAACTCAGTTGAATTGACTGATGTTGTCAGACAAAAAGATGATTCTAACTTATTAGAAATAGCAACTGACATCAGAACTGCTATATCAAATAAAACTTTTGATAAAATGGAAATAAAAGAGAACAACAACGATATTATTCATGTTCCTAAAGCTAAATTATTAGAGGAATACTTAGAAGTATCTGATGATGAAATTTCTGACGATGTCATGATAATCGCATATTCTAATAAAATGGTGAGACATTATAACAGAATTATTAGAGATCACTTTTTCCCTAATAGAACTAATATAGGTGAGGACGACAGAGTCATTGTTTTAAATAACGTATATATGGGTGATGTTGATCTCATGAATGGTGAAATAGGGAAGGTTCAGCGTGTTTCTCCATATACAGAATCCAAATCTATACCAGTATATTCTTACAACGGTGCAAAAAGAGTCCACCTTACTTTTAGGGATGTTGTCATTGAATTTAAGGATGAAAACGGAAGAGAGAAGATTGTAGAGTGCAAGATATACGAGCCACTTCTTGAATCTTTAGAAAGAGACATGAGCTATGAAGAAAAACTTGCATTGTACTACGACTTTAAATCCAGATTCCCTCAGCTAAAACCTGGCAGCAAAAAATTTATAGATCATATTAAAGTGGATCCATATTTCAATTGCCTACGCTTAAAATATGCCTATGCCATTACCTGTCACAAAGCACAAGGCGGGGAGTGGGAAAATGTATTTGTTGATTTTACTTCTATCAATGGGTATAAAAACGAAACCTATTTCAGATGGGTATATACGGCCATTACAAGAGCATCCGAAAGACTTTATGCTTACAATCCCCCAACAATTTTACCTGGTACTCAGCTAGATTATGAGCAGAAAATTGATACAAAAACCACTATAAAAGATACATATCAAGAATTCAATAAAGACAATGATCTACATCCTGATCTTATTGATTCAGAAGATAATGTTAGAAATATTTATCATGCTTTATTGCACTGTCTTGACAAAGATATCTCAATTGAAAAAATTAGACATTTACCAGCTTGTGAAAGGTATACATTTAGAAAAGCATCTAAAGATTTGGTGTTTGATATATGGTATAATAAAAGTGGCTCTATTACTTTGATAAATCCTCTTCCTGGCAATAACATTGATATAGAAAAGGAAATATCTCAGAATATTAAAAAGCTGTCTTTCAAGAAATTAGCTTAGATATTTCTCTTTAAGTTTGTCATTTAAATCACGCAAACCTGTTAGTTTTTCTCTAATTCCAATTAAGTCGAGAGTATTTGCTTTATGCTTAAGATCTTCAGCAAAGATATTTAGGAATTGTGCCTGATATTCTTCTGCTAATTCGCTTAAGTCTTTTGCAAAATCATGAACAGCTCCAATTTTTAGAACTTTGCTAAGCTTTTCAGCATTGTTTAAATATTGCAACTCTAGAATATTTACAAGTTCGCTTACATTTTCTGCTTTAAGTTCTAAACCATTAGATCCTTCTTGTTGAAATTCCATATCATTTGAAGCTTTATCATTTTCTGTATGTTCTAAGAAAGATAATAATACTTTATATAAATCATTCTTATTAACAGGTTTTCTCAAATAGTCATCAAATCCTGTTTCAGAAATTTTCATTTCATCACTTTTCATTGCTGAGGCAGTTAGTGCGACTATTGGGATACTGGACAATTCTTTGTCTCTTTTAATTGCTTTAGTTGCATCAAATCCGTCTATAATTGGCATTTTTAGATCCATAAGAACGATATTTGGCTTATGTTTAGCTGTCATTTTGATTGCATCGTCACCATTACCTGCTTCATAAACAATTAGACCTGTATCTCTGACATATTCTTTCAGTAGTATTCTGTTTAGCTCATTATCATCTACTACAAGTATAGATTGCTCTGCAAAAGTGTACATTGCCAGATTGATATCATTTGCATGAGATTCTTTAGATTGAACAACTTTTGATATTTCAACATTAGGGATTTTGCAGATAAACTCTGATCCTTTGTTTTCTTCAGAGATTACATAGATTTCACCACCCATCATTTCTATCAGTTTTTTAGAAATAGATAGTCCGAGGCCTGTTCCTCCAAATGTCCTGTTTGATTGTCCCTTTTGCTGATGGAATGCTTTAAATATCATTTCATGTTGTGCTTTAGGAATACCTATGCCGGTATCTATCACAGAAAATGACAGATTTATTCTGTTTTTAAGAAGAGAATTTTCTCCGCTTATTTTAAGTATAACACCACCGGTTGTCGTAAATTTGACTGCGTTTCCTACAAGATTGACAATTACTTGTCGCAATCTGTTTTCATCAAAAATAAAATTGGTCGGTAAATCTTTAGCATATTCATATTTCAAATCAATATCTTTTTGCAAGCACTTAATAGAGAATAGCTGCTGAATTTCCTTGCCAAGCTCTTTAAGATTAGCAGAGTCATACATCAATTCAAGTCTGCCTGCTTCAATTTTAGAAAGATCCAGAATATCATTAATCAGAACAAGTAAGTTTTTGCCTGAAGAAATAATCGCTTCCGCATATTCTTTTTCTTGAGGAGTGCTGATTCTATTACGCAATAAATCACTAAACCCAAGAATTGAATTCATAGGTGTACGAATTTCATGAGACATATTCGCAAGAAATTCTGATTTCAGTCTATTAGCAGAGTCAGCGGCTTCTTTTGCTTTTTGAAGCTCTTTTTCTGCTTTTTTACGTTCTGTAATATTTTGTATAACTGTCAGAATTCTAGGTGCATTATTAATTTCAATAACTTCAGCATAGACTAGAGTATAAATAATTTGACCGTCAAAATCTTTTAGTTGCATTTCCAGCCCGTCTACTTTTTTGTGGTTACCGAGACTGGTTATTAGTTCCTCTCGTTGAGCAGTTTTAAGCCAAAGTGGCAAATCTTTTAAAGAAGTATTTTCCAGTTGATGCTTTTCAATTTTAAATAAATTATAAAACGCATTATTTGCATCAATAAAGTCACCAGAAGGAAATACTGTCAAAGTTGAAGGAATAGGGCTACTATGAAAAATAGTAGAAAATCTGGTATTACTTTCCTTTAGGAAATACTGTGATTCTTTCAGCTTTTTATTTGTTTCAGTTAGCTCGTAGTTCTTTTCTCCAAGAAGCAGGTTTAACTTTTGGTTATGCTTGAATCTTGTGTATAGAACAAGAGCAATCAAACCAAAGGAAAGCAGCCCCATAATCAATAGTAGCATATAACGCTCTTTTGCTGCTTTCTGTTCTTCCATAAGTTTTTTTTCTTTATCAGCTAGAGCAATTATATTTTTTTGATTTTGCAATTCTAATTGCTTTTTCTGATTCTCCATAGAAAGCAATTTATTTGCTTTAGTCTGAAGATTAATAGAGTCTTCTTTTTTTCGTAAAGCGAGTTCTTTTATCTCATTTTCTTTTCTTAGAATTTCGATTTCTTTATCCTTCATTCTTTGTTGATTTAGAATAGTTTCTAATTCCAAATCTTCAAGAGCGGATTCTTTCTTTTCACTTTCAGCTTTATGTTTTTTTGCTATTTCTAAAGACTCTTCTTTTTCAGACTCCAGTTTTTGCATCTGCTTCATTGCAGTTGAAATTACAGTCTGAGTGCTGTCAATAACAGATTGCATAACCTCTTTTTTATGAGATTGGCGTTCACTGAAGAGAGAATCCTTTAAAACAATAAGTTTATTTTGGTATTCAAATGCCTTTTCAGAAAGCCCGGCATCTCTATAAACAACTATCAGATTATTAGTTGTTGCAATCAAATCTTCAAAATTCGCAAACTTTGACTTTAATTCGAAAGCTTTATCCAGATATTCTATAGCTTTTGAATAATTTTCAACTTCATAATATAGAGAGCCCATATTATTATAAGTTATTGAAAGTGCTCTGTAGTCTTTTTCTTTAATTTGAATTTCAGCTGATTCTTTGAAATATTTAAGTGCAGTTGCAAATTCTTTCAATTGATAATAAATACAACCTAATGTATTATCAGATTCTGCTTTGAGCTGAGTATCTTTGATTCGTTTTCTGGCCTCTAACCCGTAGGCAAGAGCATTTTTTAGGTTATTGTCTCTGTAATGAACACTTGAAAGGTAGTGTATAGCTTCAGCATATATCTCGGTATCTTTTGTTGTTTGACTAATAATTAACTCTAGCAAATTTTTTGCCTGAGTATTTTGATTATTATAGTAATATGCTTTAGCCAGAATAAGTTTTTTTTGATTGCTTAATTCGTCTATTGATTTTACATCTTTCAATACTTCATATATAATATTTCTAGGGTTAGAAACAATATGTTCTTCAATTATCTCCTTACTTTTACCTGTAGACAAAGTATCTGCTTCTATGGCGAAGCAGAATGCAGGCAAGAAAGAAATAAATAGTATAACAATATTGAACTGTCTTTGAAGCATAAAAATGACTATAATCTATTTAAAAACATGACTGATTAAACGTAGATAATATAAGCAAAACTATTGAAATTTGCTGTCTTTATTTGGGGAATAGTGAATCTACGATATTTTATTGCTTTTGTTCTTTTAGATTCATATTACTTAATAATATTTCGTATATTAAGAATATGGGTAATTGTTATGGGAATTAATTATGAACGAAGGTATACCTTTTAATTTTGAAATTCTTGCGATTGATAAATATGGGAACGCAGAAATTTCAACAGAATCCTCTATGGTGCATGGGCTATTATTTATGGAATCACTGTGGGAGACTCCTGAAGATCAATCAAATGAGTCAAAACATCAGTATCGCATTCACGATTCAGCCTCTGGTATAGATGTAATAATACAGTCAGTGGATACGAGTAATACATTGAATGATTTGATTGAGTCAGCTTTTTTGATTAATGTTTGGAGCTCGAATTTTGAGCAGTTAGAAAAATTCAGATTTAAGCTTATTAAACATTTAAAAGCAAAACTATCTTTTTCAAACATTAAAGTACTTAAAGATGATGTATCAGCAAAAATTGCTGTTGATATCTATCCTCTGGTGAACGAAGTAGAAAATGCTTTGAGGAGATATATCACAAAATTCTTTACTTTGAAAATCGGTGTAAATTGGTGGACTACTAATTTCCCTAAACAATTGATTGATAAAATCAAGGTCAGAAAAGAAAATGATAATATCTTTTCTGGATTTGTAGATTTGGATGTATCGTTAATAGATTTCAATGACTTAGGCGAAGTAATATATAAACACGTAGCCGGTTTCAATAAGCAGGAAAATATATTGAACAAAATTATGTTAGCGAATTCACCGGAAGATTTCATGAAACTGAAAGGTGATTTGCAAACTAATTATAATAAGTTTTTTAAAACTGCTTTTCAGGATAATTACTTTGAAAAAAAATGGCGCGAATTATTTTCTATTAGAAATAAGGTAGCTCATAATATTTATTTTTCGATAGATGAATTAAATAAAGCAAAAGTTCTTCACGATGAATTGATGTATATTATCAGCAATGCCGAATCTGGAATTGATGAATTTAGATTCTCCATCACTGAACAGGAAGCAATCAGAGAAGCTACAATTGAAGCGTTTGAAGATTCAGATTTTAAACTAGGAAAGTTAAACTCTGAATCTAAAGTAGGATTGAAAGTTCTAGGCAAAATCAATCTTAATCAAACAATGGAAGATGAAGAAAATGAGAATGGCAAAATTATTACGGAAGAACAACTTCTTCGTGAGCTTGATAAATCTGAAACAATAACAGCGAATAATGATAATTTTCAATATTTAGGCTTACGTAATTTTGTTACCAGAATCCTGGCGAATAAGGGATATGCAATGGGGCCAACCTACGCATTAGTTAATATTCTAAAAGATAAAGGTGTCATCGAAATATACGAAATTATAGATGAAAATGTTGATTGGCCGGTTAAGGCAATTAGAATTAAAAGATAAGAATAGATTAAGGAGCAGTGATAACACTACTCCTTTTTTTATTTAAATGGATAATCTAATTGGAAATAAATCCTTCTGTCAATTGGGCTAAAAGTCTGATCCCATCCAGAGCTTAATGTCTTCTCATTAGGTTTTTCCAAATATGTTAAACGTATTGATAAAGTTATATCATAAAAGCTATAGGCAATAAAAGAAGAAATTCTAAAGCCTTTAAGGTATAAAGATAAAATACTCGGATATCCCGGCAGCGAGTATTCGTAAAACCAAATAGCACTGTCATAATCATCTGTATCAAATCTTGCATAGGAAAGACCAATATCAAGATTAAAATTTGTAATAAATTTAGAGATGAAATAATATCCCATACCATTAGATGATTCATATGGTATATCAAAATTTGTAAATTCAAGTCCTGTTTTTAGCCTAAGTCTCTGCTTTCGGATTTTGTATTCTCCTCTATACTGTAAGCGGTATTTAGATTTAACTGCATCATAAAAAAATTTTGAATCTATCAAGCCTACAGTTCCATAGTCAGTTTTCTTTTCATATTTATAGAGAAAACTCAAGTAATTATTAGGAAGAAAAAGATATTCCAAATTTGCTAAAAATTCTTTTCCATTTACTTTATCAGGTACATAATAGGTAGAATCTTTAGATGCAAAGAAATCTATGTAAGTCGATAATTGCAATCCATAATATCTCTTTGTTTCAAGACCGAAGTAAAGACCTTCTTCATTAGATGGATATGAAAACTCTCCAAAAGCATTGCCGTATGGCGTTCTGAAACCTTTAGAGTAATTTCGGATATTCATGGCAAAATTCGCAAAATTAGTTTTATAAATTGTCCCAAAAATAAAAGCAGATTTTTCATTAGCATCTAAAGCATATTCTGTACTTAACTTGATGTTTTCAAAATACTCAGAGTTAGCGTAAAGAGATTTAAGTAGTCCATGTTTACCGTAAAAAGCGGAAGAGCTACTTGAATAAATAGGTAAAGAATTATCAATATATAATGCAGTAGCGCCTATGGAAAAATAATCAGATTTTATATTCAAACCTCCACCGCTGATTGTTTCAGAGTATGCATTCTTTTTACTAAGTTCTGTATCTGATCTGTAATAACCGGAAGTATAGACAGATGATATGTATCTAGTTCCATAGTCTGTTTCTTTAATATTGCCGGATCTTTTCTGATTGGAATAAAACAAATCAACAAATAAATCTGCACCCTTGAAGTTTCTTAATATGTTTGCCGAAGCTGAAGCGCCACGAAAACGTCTTGATTCTAATGTGGAAGTATAAGGATAAATTGAATAGTTGCTACTATATGCAGGATAAATAACTTCTGTTCCTTTTCGTGGAGCAAATCCTGAAGAAAGAATAAGCCCACTGCCTCTTTTTAGATAGTAATCCCCAACGATAATATCATAATCCTTATTGCTGTATTCAGCAAAAACAGTATAATAGTCAATAAAATCTTTTTCTCCTGCATCATTATCCCAGACAGAACCAAACTTTATCTGATTTTGACCAAATGTAATAGAATTGAGTATCTTTAAATATGAATTTAAATTTCCTCCTTCATATTTTGGTTCTCCATCATTTTCATCAGGTTCAAATCCTCTGATGGGCATAAGTTTTCTGTAAAATCTTTCTCTTGCCGTAGTTTCTAATTGTATTGTGTCTTTACGTACATCTCTGATTTCGATGCAGAGAAAAATTAGGTCTATCTCAAAATTCTTGAAGCTTCCTGTGCTAAGTAAATATTCTTTCGTAAATTTGTCTTCTCTTATGACTTTTTTTATAATATCAATCTGGAACTGATTTAAAAAGACTAGATTATCAATATTATGAAGTTTTGTAGAGTCTATAAGAATTGGGGTGATGATAAGATTTTGAATTTCTTCTATATACAGACTTATATTAGAATCTTCTCCATAATTGTCTAATATCTCTTCTAAATTTACTTCTGTAGCAAAAAGTAAACTAGGTATCAAAAGCAATAAAAGAATAATTCTTATCATCATCATGCCTCAGAAGTATATAATATATTAAAATAAAAAAAAATAATAAAAATGCAAGAGTATATAATTGATGCGCATAATGTAATTCATACCAGTTCCCAATTCCGCGGTTTCATTTCACAAGGTATAAATGCTGCCAGAGTAGCTCTATTAAATGCTATAGAATCTTATGCTCAGGACTATCCCAGCTATACTTTTACTGTTGTTTTTGACGGAAGAAATGCAGGTGTGAGCTCTGCTTACAGAATGGTAAAAGTGCAATATTCAAATAACAAAACTGCTGATGAGTTAATTAAAAAGCGAATTAGGAAACTTTCCGGCAAAAGAAATGTAATAATAGTAAGTAGCGACACTGAAGTTCATAACTTTGCCAGAGTTAATGCAATGCAGGTTGAAAGTTCAAATCAGTTTGCGCAAAAAATATCTTCAGGTAAAAAAAAGGGCGGTGGAGGTTCATCAAAAGGCTCAAAAAGAAAAACACATGATGTCCATAATGAAAAACCAACTTCAGTATCAAAAAGAGAAATAGAAGAAATGAAAAAACTTTTTGGTCTAAGCTAATTTTTATATCTTTGAGTTAGTTTGAATAAATACATTGGAATACATATGAAAACTATTATCCTTTTGATTATTGCTGTGTTTTGTCTGCCAATAATAACTTCTGCAGACGAGATAGAAGCACATGTTTCTGTTAATATGGAACAGTTGACGCAAGAACAACAGATCAATGTCAGCTCAATGCAAAGTGATGTTGAAAGTTACTTAAATTCAACACAATTTACTGATATAGAATGGGAAGGCCCGGCTATACCTGTAGATGTTTTAATTTTTCTAACAGGTGGAAGCAATTATAAGTATTCTGCTAGGATATTTATATCAGCTAAAAGATATATTTATGGCTCAGAAGGCGCTACTGTTACAATGAAATTTATAGATGAAAAATGGTCTTTTGAATATGCCAGAAATGCTGTCTTTTCTTATGATCCAAATAGATTTCATGAGTTCTCTTCTTTACTAGATTACTACATGTTATTAATTATTGGATTAGATTCTGACACTTACGAAGATGGTTCTGGTTACACTATTTATGAAAAAGCCAAAAATATAGTCCGTCTTGGTAATGCTGAAAATGCAGATGGCTATCAAACATATTCACAGCCTGGCGATTATACAAGATATAATTTTGTCAATGAATTGACTGATCCAACTTTCGATACATTCAAAACTTTAATGTTTGAATACTATGTAGACGGATTAGATCAAATGGCTGTCAATAAAGAAGAATCTTTAGGTGTGTTAGCCGAAATAATCAGTGATATGGCTGAATTTAAAAAACAAAAATTAGTTCGTCCGAGTATGCTTGTTTCTCTTTGGTTTGCAAGTAAATATGCGGAACTTGCAGATATGTTTAAAGGATACTCAGATCCGCAGGTCTTTAAAGATTTGATTTATCTTGACCCTACAAACAGCTCAGTATATTTAGAAGCTCAAGAAGGCGATTAGAGGATAAAAGTGATAAAATTTCAAAATAGGCTCCGGTTTTTTTAAATCGGAGTTTTTTTTGAGAAGAATTAGACTTTGTTATTCTCAGACATCTATGTTAAATTGTTAGGCTTATCACAAAAATAGTTATATGGAATGATACGACATTATTATACATTGCTCAAACTGGCTGAAAGCTTTAAAAAAATAATAGGCTATCAGGTAAAAGAATGTTTTACCCAGGAAAAAGATACTATCACAATTGATTTAAGTGATGGGGTAAATACAGAAACTTTACATTTTGCTGCAGATCCTAAATTTTGCAGTGTTTACCTTAGAAATAATTTTAAGAGAGCAGGAAAAAACACAACAGATTTGATGCCTGATCTGATAGATGAATATTTGCAGGACGTAAGCGTACAACAAAACGACAGAGTTCTAATATTTGAATTTGTTTCAGTAAAAGTCTATATACAACTTTATGGAGCTTCTGAGAGCAATTTTATCCTAACTACAAAAGAAAATGTTATTATAGATGCTCTAAACAAAAAGAAAGCTCCTACGGGAGAAACTCTCAAGTTAAAGCAACCAAATAATAAAAACTATAGACAGTTTGCTAATGATGCAAAGCTAAGAGATATGCTTGCTAAATCAACTTTGCTGTTTGGCAAAGACTATGCTGAAGAGTTTTTACTAAGGCAAGAAATAGACTTAAGTGCTTTGAAATCCGATCTTCGCGAAAATGAACTTAAGCACTTGGTAAACTTGGCAAAGAGTTTTAAAGAAGAAATTGTTTCTTCTGATACTTTTTATCTATACCGCAGAGAAGATGATAGCATGCTATTCAGCATGACCGAACTTGCTAAGTATCCTGTAGCTGAACTTGTGACTGATAATTTACATAAAGCTATCCAGATGCGGCTTAGTTTTGTGCATAAAGAAGATACTTTTGCTAAAGATTATAAGGATGTAGAAAAACGATTAGACAGCAAAATCACAAAGATTAGAAGAAATTTAGGTTTTGCCTCTGACTTTTCTAAGACAGAAGAAAAAATAGAAAAATTTTCTCTTTGGGCTGAAATTTTATTGGCTCAACCAAACGTAAAGGACAGACCCGGAAAATATGTTACTCTGAACGATTGGGAAGGTAATGAGATAAACATTCCTCTGGATGATAAGTTCGACCTGATGCAAAATGGTCACATCTTTTATGAGAAGGTGAAGAAATCTAAGCAAGATCTTATTATGCGAAAACTTAGAATACCTAAAATGCAGGAAGAATTGGAAAAATTAAATTCTGTAAAAACTGAACTGGAATCCATTGAGAATATCAAGGATTTGAATAAATTTGTAAATCGACACCAAAAGATATTAGGAATTAAAAAACAGGGACATAAAACATTGGACGCTACAGAAAAGTACAAAGTATTTGATTTGGGTGATGGATTTACTCTCTATGTAGGTAAAAATGCTTCTAATAATGACGAATTGACCATGAAATTCGCTAAAGCAAACGATCTTTGGTTTCACGTTAGAGGAATTAGTGGTTCGCATGCTGTTATTAGAATTGAAAAAGGACAGAAACCGGGCAAACATATTATTGAAAAAGCTGCTTCAATTACAGCTTACTATTCAAAAATGAGAAATGCCGGACTTACTCCGGTAGCTTACACTGAAAAAAAATATGTAAGAAAGCCAAAAGGTGCAAATCCCGGGCAAGTAATTATTACAAAAGAAAAAGTGGTGCAGGTTGTACCTGGATTACCAGAGGGATACACAGAATAAAGGAGATTGATATGAGAAGACTTGCATTAGTTTTTATGTTTGTGTTTGTAACTTTTGCTTATTCAGCAAATATGACAAACGAACTTAAAATAGAAAAAAATTCAAACTTGAAATACTATATAGTAAACGATTCCAAACACTTGCTTCAAACAAGCAATGGAAAAATGGATAAGTTTGATACAATTGCTTCATCTGAAAGTTTTTATGCTGATATGCTTTTCTATAAAACAGAAGGTGCGAGAGTTTCAGCCTTAGTTTCACTATCTAATGTCACCACTTATGAAAAAGATCCTGCTAAAGGCATGGAGATAAAATCAAAAAATGATTTGACTGATCTTGATGAAACAGGTGGAGAAGTATCATTTAGTAAAAATGGGTTAGATGCACAAATTGAAAATATAGATAATGTCAATTCTCTATCATACTTAATATTACCTGATATATTAGCTTACTTAGAAAATCTGGCAGTACCTCTTCCGGTTGGGAAGATTAATCAGGGAACACAATGGGAAGCGGAAAAAGACTATACTCAGAAATACGAGTTTGCTACTTTAGTATCTAAACACAAAATTCGTTATACTTTGAAAGACATAAAAGAATATCAAAATAGAACTTGCGCTGAAGTTGATTTTGAAACTGTGTCAAATACCTACGAATCTCAATCAAGCATTAATGCCTTTAAGAGCAATATTTCAGGGAAAGCAATGCTGGATATAGAAACAGGGATAGTTGTTAATTTGCAGTTTTCAAACAATTATACTCTTGTATCTACTGATAAAGGCTTGAGCTATCACACTGAAACATCTTCATATACAGAATATATGTTAAGAGAAAAGTAAACTACATAGCTGCGAAATCATTATAGCCAATAAAATATATAATTTAAGTATATTTTATTGGCTTTTTTTATGATATAATCAGTAATAACAAGTATTTTCAGCTGAGAAATTCAGGAAAAATTCTTAAATTTGGATAATTGAATTGATAGGAGAAAGAAAGATGTTTATTTCATTCGAAGGTATTGACGGTTGCGGGAAATCGACTCAGCTAAAATTAGTTGCTGACTACCTGACTAATCTAGGGAAAAAAGTAATGGCTATCCGTGAACCGGGTGGGAATCGCTTTTCGGAGAGTATCAGAGAACTTTTACTTGATAAATCACATAATCTTTCTCCGGTTACAGAGCTGCTTTTATTCGAATCAGCTCGCTCACATCTTGTAGAAACTGTAATAAGACCAGCCATAAAAGATGGTTATATAGTCCTTTCTGATAGATTTTTTGATTCAACAACAGCATATCAAGGATTTGGGCGCGAACTTGACATGGATGATGTTATTCATTGTAATTCGATTGCAACTCGTGGTTTAAAACCTGATGTTACGTTTTATCTAGATGTTCCTTTAGAGGTTGCAGCCCAAAGAGCAGGATCCGGAGAGAAAGATCGTATTGAATTATCCGGTAATTCCTTTTTTGAAAGAGTTAGAATTGGCTTTCAGGAATTAGCTAAAATGGAACCTCAAAGAATTATCCAAATTGATGCTACTAACTCGAAAGAGCAAACATTTAATGCTATACTTCAAATATTGAAAAGTAAAGGTATTTCTATTTAGTTTTAGGCAAGACTTAATATTTTTTTATGTTAAAATTTTGTCGGTTATTAATCCGTCTCCATAATCTTGATTGACACTATTGTTATGGAGAAGGAACAATGATTAATAAGATGATAACAGCTGTTTTACCAATAATGCCAAAATCATTGGTTCATGTTTTTGCAAAAAAATATATTGCAGGTGAGCAGCTTTCAGATGCAGTTGAAACAACCAGAAGCTTTGAAGCATTAGGCGGGAAAACGACTATTGATGTATTAGGTGAATTTGTTACAGACAAAAAAGCAGCAAACCACGAAAAAGATATGTGTTTGCAAGTAATTGATGCAATAGATGAAAATAAGCTTCCGACTTATCTTTCTATCAAACCTACTTCAGTAGGTCTTGGTATAGATTATAACTTTGGTATGAAGAACATTAGAGAGCTTGTAACAAAAGCTAAGGAACTAGGCGTATTTGTTAGGCTTGATATGGAAAACTCACCATATACAGATGATACATTAAGAGGCTATAAAGAGCTCAGAGACGCCGGTTTTGATAATGTAGGATTTGTTATCCAGGCTTATATGAAACGCTCTTATGATGACTTAATGAGCTTGAAACACTATAAGCCTAATGTACGTCTGTGCAAAGGTATTTATAATGAAGCTCCGGAGATTGCTTTTAAAGATTTCCATGAAGTAAGAGACAATTACAAAAAATTGTTTCATTTTATGGCAGATAATGATTTCTTTATCGGCATAGCAACTCACGACGATTATTTGATTGATTTTGCAGAAAGCGAAATAAAGAAACGTCGAATGACTGATCAGCAATATGAATTCCAAATGCTTTTAGGAGTCAAAGAAAATATCAGAAATGGTTTGCTGACTAAAGGTCATAATGTTAGAATTTACGTTCCGTTTGGAGAAGACTGGTATGGATATTCAATCCGTAGACTCAAAGAAAATCCGAAAATGGCAGGGCATATCGCCAAGTCGATTTTCTCATTCAATAGTTAAGATTTTGTATTTTGCCCTTTTTTTTACTATTATTACTGCTTGCCAAAAGCCAGAGCAGCCTGAATCAAAAACGTCTGAAAAGACAGTCGCCGGCGAAGAAATAGTAGAAAAAGAAATTACTTTTGATGACGATGATATTTGTGTCGCTACTTTTAATATTGCCTGGCTAGGGGATGGAAAACGCGACAGAATTGATAGGGAAGAAGCTGACTACAAAAATGTAGCTGATGTAATTTCCCAAATTGAGGCAGATGTTATTGCCTTGCAGGAAATAGAAAGTTCTGAAGCAATTGAAAGAGTTCTTAAATATTTGCCGCAATATGATTATTTCATAGATGATCATTCCGGTGCACAAAATGTTGGACTAATTTATAATAGAGAATTAGAAGTTGAAGTATTAGATGTTTACGAACCAATTCGTGTCGGAAATAAACATCTAAGACCCGGCCTTTGGTCCAGAATCAAAAAAGGAAATTTTGATTTCTATACAATGGTAGTTCATTTTAAATCTACTTCCAGGTATGATAAAGGTGAAGAAGGTAAAAAAAGAAGCCGTGGAATCAGACGTAAACAAGCAGAAATAGTAAATCATTGGGCAGATTCTGTGCTAACAAACGGAGCTGAGAAGGATTTAATTATATTAGGGGATTTTAACGACTATCCTGATAGGAAAAGATATAATACTTTAAATAAAATAAACTCCAAAAGCCTGGAATTTATAACATCAGATCTATACAGCTGCAAATTTGAAAAGCTAAAAGGAATAGATCATTTACTTATATCTACAAGTGCTAAAAACAGATTGTTGCCTAAATCTGTAGGAGTTTACAATTTACATAAGGCTTATAAAAAAAATATAGCAAAAAATATTTCTGATCATTGCCCTGTATATGCAAGGTTTGATATAAAAAAATCAGATAATGATTGATTTGGGAAAATTTTTCCTTTATATTTTCTATTTTTTTGTTAATTTCACAGTATTCGATTTAGTAGAAAAAGAAGGTTACTCATGAAAGGGAAAGGTAGAATCATAAAAGAGGTTCGAGAGAACTATATTCTCTTAAAACTTGAAGGTTCTTTTAATAGTTACGAGCATGATGAAGAATTACGAGAAACATTTAGAGATATTTCTAAAGGTCAGCCTGTTAACGCTGTAGTTGACTTTAAGGAAGTTTTCTATTTTAACTCAACTGCAATTCGCGGACTTCTATCAGGAAATGCCTTTATGAAAAGGGCAGAAGGTAGAATTATCTTTTGCAATCTAAGTGATTATATTGCAAATATCTTTAAGATTACGAATTTACATCTGACATTCAAAATCTTGGACACTGTAGAAGACGCAGAAAAAGAATTGAAAAATCCGTCTGAAGAAATATAATAAAAAAGCTACCTTAGGGTAGCTTTTTTATTATTGGGATAGTCGTTTCTAAATTAATATACAGCTCAAATTTTATTTCTGCTGAGGTTTACCGTCTGCATTAATCATCGGATAATCAGGAACAATAGCTCCTCGTTTAATTTTTTTAAGCTTGTTTTTGCTTAATGTTTTTCTTAGTCCGGTGATTCTGTCGTAAAATAGCACACCATTTAAATGATCTATTTCATGTTGCATGCATCTTGCTAAAAATCCGTCAACTTCACGAATTGTTTCCTTCATATCTAAATCGTAATATTTTACTTTTATTTTAGCAGGGCGAACAACTTTTTCGAAGAAATCAGGAATACTTAAACAGCCTTCGTAATCTTCATCAGTATCATCTGAATTTTCTAATATTTCAGGATTAATCATTGTAATTTGTTCGCTGATAGATTCATCTTCCTCTCCGATTCCTAAATCTATAACAATTACTGCTCTTTTGTCTCCAACCTGATTAGCTGCTAAGCCTACACCATTACTTATGTTATAAAGTGTATCGAACATATCTTCTACCAATTTCCTAACCGAATCGTCTATTGCTTCTACTTTTGAAGCTTTGTTTTTTAGTACAGGGTGAAAACTATTGTATATTGGTAATACTGCCATTTTTTTTTCAGTTCTATATTTTGTTAAACAATTTCTTATAAAAACGGACTGTTTTAGTCTTTATTTCAAATATAAAGTTTTCCACGTAAGCATAAAAATTAAATAAAATTACTGATTTATATGTAAATTTGCTACTCAAAGCAGCATAAAGTCAATTTAAGAAATTTTTGTATAAGAGTAACTATTGTTATGAAGATTTCTATAATAGGAGCAGGAAGAAGCGGTCTTGCAGCAGCAAAACTAGCTCACTCCAAAGGAATCGATGTATTCCTATCCGAATCTAAACCAAAAGAATTATACGCAGAAGCAGCCAATGAACTCGAATCTTTAGGAATTGAGTGCGAGTTTGGCACTAATACTCAAAGCAAAATTTTAGACTCAGAAAGAATTGTTCTTTCTCCGGGGGTTCCGCCAACTGTGAATTTCATCATTGAGGCAGAAAAAAGAGGGATGGACATTATCAGCGAACTGGAATTTGCATGGGAGTTTACAAATAATAAGATAATTGCGATTACAGGAACTAATGGGAAAACTACTACTACTACACTTACAGGCTTTATTTTAGAAAATGCCGGGGTGGATGTACATGTGTGTGGTAATATAGGAGTTCCGCTTTCCGCAGCTGTACCGAAATTAAAAGAGGATTCGGTTATTGTTTTGGAATTAAGCAGTTATCAATTAGACAGGACAAAGAAATTTCGTCCTGATGTTGCAGTAATTTTAAATTTAACTCCTGATCATCTTAGCTATCACGGTAGCTTAGAGAAATACAGAGAGGCTAAATATAAAATCACAGCTAATCAAACAGAAGAGGACTTTCTAATAATAAATGGCGATGATGATGCATTGATTGCATCTGAAATCAATTCAAAAGCTAATTTATTATTCTTTTCAGTGTCGCCTTTAAATCGGGGGATTTATACAGAGGCTGGCACTATTAAATACAGAATCTCACAGCAGCATGAAACGGAGGAACTAATGGCAGTTGAAAAATTATCCTTACCGGGTATTCATAATACCTACAACTCAATGGCGGCAGCGATGGCTACGCGCGTTCTAGAAATCAGAAATGAAAACATTCGCGACAGCCTAATGGGCTTTCAGGGGGTTGAACATAGATTAGAGTTTGTCAGAAGCTTTATGGGAGTTGATTATATCAATGACACAAAAGCAACTAATATAAACGCCACCTGGTATGCTCTCCAAAGCTATGACAGACCAATAATATGGATAGCCGGAGGAAGAGGCGATAACAACGATTATTCTCAACTGGATTCATTAGTTGATAAAAATGTAAAAAGCATAATTGCAATTGGCGAAGAAGCAGATGCAATATTCAATCATTTTTGCTTAAAAACGAAAGTAGATAGAGTATCTTCTTTGGAAGAAGCAGTTCAAGTTGCTTCTGAAATTGCAGATTTTGGTGAAATAGTTCTATTTACGCCTGCATGCAAATCTTTTGATATGTTTGCAAACTTTGAGCATCGTGGACAGATGTTTAAAGCAGCAGTAAATAGTTTGTAGAAATATTTCATAGGTGTATTGAAACTTTGTAGAGGCTGTCTCATAAGTACAAATACATCTAGTTTCTAAATAAAATCTGTAGAACTTGCCGCAAGCTAAAGCATGCGGTTGCACTTATAAGCTGTTGTAACAGATGGTTTTTAAAATCGGTACGCATCAAAATACTGAGTATATATTTTTCTCTTTTTCTAATTTGTCAAAATATACTTGACTTATAAAAGATGCTACATGGAATTATATAGTGAAATAGATAATATCGATATTTGTGATTTTAAACATATTAATTTGACAAGCTTAATATAAACTCTGTACTTATGCGATCAAAATAATAGAATTTTCAAGTCTAATTTATCATAACTATTTGCTGATTATATAGCTATACTTAACATTCCCCTTCTTGGGAAGAAGGGTGCCCTGAAAGGGCGGGGTAGTTGATGCAGTATTAATTTTAAGAAGTAATTAAAAAAATAAACTCTACTATCCGTTATTTAAATAAGACAAAATAAAATATCCTAAAATTCCTTAGGGGGGAAGAATATATGGATACATATCAGAACAAAGGACATATAGATTGGTTTGTCCTTCTTCCTATTGCTGCATTAATGTTGTTTAGCAGCTCTTTTGTTTACTCTGCCAGTGCAGTGAAATCTGCTTTGGATTTTGGCGCTTCTGACGCTTTACTCTGGAAGCATATTCTGCGTATTGGCTTGGGTATATTCTTTATGATAACTTTTGCTAAAATAGATTATCATGTTTGGGAAAAACTAGCAAAACCTATTATATTTATTGCTATTACTTTACTAGGCTGGGTTCTGGTCGGCGGTAAAACCTATAATGGTGCAACCAGATGGCTAGATTTTGGTTTGTTTAATGTTCAGCCATCAGAGTTTGCGAAATTTGCATTAGTTATATATCTGGCTGCACTTATTAAATCAAAAAAGAATGTGATAAAAGATCTGGAAAAAGGATTTTTGCCATTACTTACCTGGATTGCAATAATCTGCGGTTTGATAGCTATGCAGCCAAACTTTTCTACTATGTTTGTAATCTTCATTATAGCATTTATGATGCTCTTTATCGGGAATACGAATATAATGCATATAGTAGCAACAGGATCAGTCGGGTTAGTATTAGCTGCATTTTATGCAATTTCTGCTGATTATCGTATGCAGCGATTATTATCCTTTTTTGGAATGAATGATCCCGCAACTGCTGCAGCAAATGAAAATTATCAGCTTGATCAAGCGTTAATAGCATTAGGAAATGGTGGACTTACCGGTTTAGGCCCCGGCCAAAACAGACAAAGTAATTTCTTGCCAGAACCCTATGGAGATTTTATATTCTCTATTATTGGTGAGGAGTATGGATTTATTGGTTTGTTTATTATATTGTTGGTGTTTGTATGGATTTTGTGGCGCGGATTTAAGATAGCTAAAAATGCACCTGATGATTTTGGTTATTTTTTGGCAGCCGGTATTGTGTTAACTTTTGGCGTTTATGTTTTTGTAAATGCTGGTGTAAATACAGGCTTATTGCCTACTACAGGTGTTCCAATGCCGTTTATAAGTTATGGTGGTACAGCAGTGCTCTTTAACGCTGCAGCTATTGGTATGCTATTAAATGTTTCGGCACAATCAAATGTTTATCCTAATAAGAAGTAGAATATGAATCAATTAGAACCTTCAATAAAGACAATTTGGCGTATTCGTATAATCTCAAAATACATTTTTTATTCAATAAGTTTTTTTCTTATTGAATGGTTAATTATTTCGCCTAATCTGACATGGAATGTACCAAAAGGAATGATCAGTGCATTGATATTTACATTTGGGATGACCTGGGCTATTTTTATGCCTATTTACAGGTATAATAACTGGAGATTTGCTATAAAGGATAATGAAATCAGAATAAAATATGGTGTATTTACTAAAGTAACTACTACTGCGCCTTTTGTCAGAATTCAGCATATAGATGTGCAGCAAAGAGTCTTAGATAGGATGAATGGTTTAGCCAGTTTGATTATCTACACTGCAGGTTCGCGTGGAGCAGATATTTCTATTCCGGGCTTACCGATTGAATATGCGGAAGATTTGCGTGATAGTCTTAAAGATCTAATTAGTACGGAAGAGTTCTAATGAAAAGACTGCATCCAAATACAATAATATACAGGATTATCGTAGCTTCTCCGCAGTACTTAATACCTGCTTATTTGATTATGAATAATCAAAGTGGAGCAGAGGATAAGATATATTTTTTCTTAGGTTTGTTTGCTTTAATTTTTGTTGTTCCGGTTGCTGTCCTCAATTATTATTTTTATAAATATAGCATAAGCGAACAAGAAGTAACCATAAAGTCCGGTATTTTATCTAAAAAGCAGAGAGTTATTCCTCTTTCCAAAATTCAGAATATCAATATTGAGCAGAATATTTTACAAAAAATACTCAGGATTACTCAGCTAAAACTAGAGACTGCCGGTGATGCTACTTCAGAAGCATCGTTACAGTTTATTTCTTATAAAGAAGCTGAAAACATTCAAGAATATATTCAGGCAAAAAAAGACAGTTTATATGATGAAGAAATTAAGGAAATAAATTCTGACTCTAACAATGATGATAATATAGGAATAGCTCAGAACAACTCCAAAGAAGAAACCAGCGATGAAATATTCAGATTAACTCCAAGGGAGCTTATCCGATTTGGTATGTTGCGTTTTAGACCGGTTGTATTATTGTTTATGTCTTGGGTGTATTCGTTTGCTCAGCCTATTCTATTTACAAATGAATCAAACGAATTCGATCATATAATAGACTTCTTCAGAAGTCTAAATGAGTTTGAACTGGTTTTATATTTAAGTGGATTGTTATTTGCTATAATTTTAACTTCCTGGGTCGCTGATATAATATTGACTTTCAATAAATATTATAAATTCAATCTTAGGCTAGCAAAAAATAAACTCCACACTTCTTTTGGTTTTACTAGTACAAAAAGAGCGACAATTCCTCTGAAAAGACTGCAGTCGCTTACTTTGAGAACAAATCTTATTAAGAAAAAATTTGACTTTTACTCGTTAGATATTCAAACAGCAGGTTTTGGAGAAAATAATCTAAAACCTGAAGCAGTGATTCCTTTTTCTAAAAGAGAGAAAATATTAAATCTGATAAAAGATCTATTTAATTTTGAAATACCTGAAGAATTGCATCAAATTTCTCCTTTAAGTGTGCGTAGAGCATTTTTTAAGCTTAGCATATTTTGGTCAGTAGTTATAATTTCTTCATACTTTATGATTGATTTATATGCGCTTGCACTAGCAGTTATATATCCTGTATTATATTGGTATGCGTATCTTAGATTCATAAATAGGGGATACATCATTTCTGAGGATAAACTTGCGGTCAAGCAGGGAGTATTTTTCAAAAGTTTAACAGTAATTCCAATAAGAAAAATTCAGACATTCAGAATTCATCAGACAATATTTCAGCGCAGACTGGGGCTTGCCACTGTTAATGTGGATACTGCTGCATCAGGAATTACCGGAGATATTTCAATAATTGATGTAGATTTCAGAGATGCCGCTCGCTTAAATAAAAATATAAAAGATAAGTTTTTTGAAACATTATAGCTTTTGTTAAGTAATTGTAAATAATAAACGATTTGCATAGTTTAAGCGTTTAGATGATTTATTTCGAAAAAACAGGAAAATGATATATGTCTTGGTTTCTTAGAACACAGAAGAATATAGAAAATCAAAAATCAAAAGAAATGCCTAATGGATTATGGACGAAATGCCCTTCTTGTAAAGAAGTTATTTACAAAGACCGTCTTGAAGAAGAAATGTATACTTGTTTTAACTGTGGGCATCATTTCAGAATTGGTACGATTGACTATATCAACATAATTTTTGATGAAGGTTCATTTGTTGAGACTCATACAGACATTAAATCAGCAGATCCTTTAGAATTTGTTGACACAAAGCCTTATCCTCAAAGAATAGAGGAAGGTGACAAAAAGTCAAAATTACATGATTCTGTAACTTCTGGTTATGGGACAGTACATGGTAGAAAGCTATCAGTTGCAATGATGAACTTTAATTACATCGGAGGTTCTCTGGGTTCAGTAGCCGGAGAAAAGATTTATAGAGCCGCAAAATACTCACTGGAAAACAAAGTGCCTCTGTTAGTGCTTTCTGCGTCCGGTGGAGCACGTATGCAGGAAGCTGCATATTCTTTAATGCAAATGGCTAAAACAAGCGCTATATTAGGCGAATTGGCTGAAAATAATATTCCTTACATTTCTTTTCTTACAGATCCGACTACAGGTGGTGTTAGTGCATCTTATGCTATGCTGGGCGATGTAAATATAGCAGAACCAGGAGCTTTAATCGGATTTGCCGGACCAAGAGTAATAGAACAGACCATAAGAAAAAAATTACCACAAGGATTTCAAAGAGCAGAGTTTTTATTGGAACATGGATTTTTAGATATGATTGTAAAACGTCATAATCTTAAAGATAAACTAGCTGAAATAATAAAATGGTATGGATTCTAATATGAAGTATGTTTTAATTGTATTTTTGTTGATAATAGTAGCATTGGATTTACCTGCTCAGGATATAGCTCCCAAAAAAGATGATGATCAGAATAATTATCAGCAACTTTATTTAGGAGTTGGATATCCGTTTATAGTTAATTCTCAGGATTTCTTTAACGATTTTCAGGATTATCTAGGTGCAGGCAAAAACACATTTTCTGCCAGTAATTTATACCAACTCAAATATAAATTAAAACCACTTTATGTTTTCAGATTAGGTCTTGAGATAAATTATTTCAATCTACAGCTTAATGATGCATATTCTACGGAATTTACGATTGCAAATGCAAAATACAACAGAAATTTAACTCAGGAAGTAAAGGTTAAAAATATTCCTGCGTATCTTACTTTAGATTATGTCCCTTATTATATGCCTTATAAATCCTATTTCGGTTTAGGATTAGGAGTATGTTACTCTCAAATAAAGTGGAATGAATATTCCGAAAGTAAATATAAATATGATTATTATAAACCTGGTGAGCATCTAAATAAATCAGAAGTGCTACCATGCTTCAAACTATATACAGGAGTCGAACTTAGCTTTGATGAGACTTTAGACTTTACCTTTTTAGGTTCTTTATGTTTTGAGCTCTCTTACACATTTTATACCGGATCTACAAACTTTTTTGAAAATACTGCGCAACAAAATTATACTTCGCCCGTTGATTTAAGTAAGGAATACAGGTTATTCCCAAGTTCATTAGATTTATCAATGCTTGTTTCATTTAATATGAGTGATAAAATCTTCCTAAGAAATAAACCAGAATAATTGACAGATGAGATTGTAGAAGAGGCGGATATTTAACTATCCATAATTTAATTTAGTATTTTCGAATATAGTTATTGGACGAGGTGGCTATGCAGACAAATGTAACATTCAGACACTTTAATGGACAACATCCAAAATTGCATCAAGCAGCGCTTGACATGGCAAAAAGTTTTGAAAAATATCATGATGGTATTCTTTCCGCGAATGTAGACTTTATAAACGAACAAGAGAAAATTGTCCAATTTACGTTGAATGTGCCCGGAGAGACAATAGTTGCCAGTGAGCAAAGTGATGATTTTCAGAAAAGTTTAAACTTGGCATCGGATAAGGTAAAAAGACAAATTAGGAAATTAAAAACAAAGAACTATCATAAATAAGCATTTTTTTTTATTTTAAGAAGGTCGGCGATGCCGACCTTTTTTTTCATATATAGAGATTAGTTTTATGGATCAGCTCAAAAATCTGCAACCGCTTACTCCAAACGAAATTAAAGTAGATTCTTTGCTAGGTTCTCCATGCGAGTTAGTTCATCTCAACGAGCCGGTTGGCTTAGATAACTTGATTTATGACAAAAACTTATATAGACCTCAGCTTGCACTTTCAGGCTATGTAGGGCTGTTTACATTTCAGAGGATACAGATCTTTGGTAATACAGAAATATATTACCTTGAAGATATGTCTATGGAAGATAGAATCAAGGCATTTAATGTTATTTGTAAATTCCCCATTCCATGTATTGTAATTACTAATAATCACAATCTTGATAAAGAGTTATTAGATATCGCTACTGAAAGAAATATTGCTGTATTTCGTACTGCTTATGATACAACAAAAACTTCATATTTGCTCTCAGAATATTTGGATGATCAATTTGCATTGCAAGTTGTTATCCATGGTTCTTTTGTAGATGTATATGGAGTTGGAATTCTTTTTGTAGGTCGTAGTGGCATTGGAAAGAGTGAGATTGCTCTTGATCTTATAGAAAGAGGGCATAGACTCGTGGCAGATGATATAGTAATGCTTACTAAGAAGCGTGGAAGCATTCTTATGGGGACAGGGACTTCACTAGTTCAGCATTTCATGGAGTTTCGAGGCTTGGGTATGATCGATATTCGCCAGATTTTTGGAATTAGGTCTATTCGCTTTCAGAAACGTCTGGAAATTATTGTGGAACTGGAAGATTATACCGACGTAGCAGATTATACAAGAACAGGACTGGATGAGGCAACTATAAATATTTTGGGAATTGACTTGGAAACTATTAAATTACCAATATTCCCTGGAAAGAATATTACTGTTATTGCTGAAGTAATTGCTCTTAATTATTTGCTGAGAACATACGGATATAGCTCGGCAAATGTATTTTCTGAAAGGCTGTCAGAAACAATTCGCCAGAAATCGACAATGGGAAGAGGATTTCACGATCAGAGGATCATTAATTATTTCCAGGGCGATCGGGAGTAATAAAATTAACATCATAATTATTTTATAATGAAGTGATGTTACTAAGGCAAACTCTAAATTAGTTCTATTTTAAAAATGCCATACAGTAAGATTTTTGACATAAATAATGCTTCTAATTATTGATTTATTTTTATTTTAGTGGAAAATAAATTCTTACAATAAATAATATTTAATTAAAGGTACGTTTGCTATGCTGAAACGATTTGGCTTATTGATTTATCTTGCTGCCTTTTTCGCCTTGTTAAGCACATCTGTTGCGCAAGATGAAAATAAAAACATTGATTTTAAGGCAGTTGCCAATGCAAAAGAACTGAAAGCAGGTGAAACCTTCAATGTCAAACTGACTTTTGATATTAAAGAACACTGGTACACTTACAGTTTAAAATTACAACTAAACGATGAAGGGATCGGTCCTATGAATACCGATATATCTATGAAAAACAAAGAATTGTTTGAATTAGATCCTGAATCAATTATTGCACAAAAACCTAAAATCAAGTTTGATGAAGGGTTTGAAATGGATATCGAAGTTTATAAGCATAATGCTACATTTATTTTACCAGTAAAAGTAAAACAAGATATTACTTTGGAATCAGGGAAAGAATTAGTTTTAGTTTATCTGCAGCAATGTGATACAGCAAGATGTCTTCCTCCAACAGAATTTGAAGTTCCAATTGAATATACAGATGAAGAAATATCTTCAACTTTACCTACAGGAACTGATGATACTCATGAAGTTAAAAAAGAAGAAAAGAAACAGATGGTAACCGATGCAACTTCAGAAATTGAAGAAGTAAAGAAAAAAGGTGTAATGTCTTTTCTTTGGTTTGCTATGGGGGCTGGGGCATTAGCACTTTTAACTCCATGTGTTTTTCCAATGATTCCTATCACAGTTTCTTTCTTTACTAAAAGAGCAGAACAGGAAAAAGGAAAAGGTGTAAGAGACGCTTCATTATACGCTATTGGTATTATGGCTACATTTACTGCATTGGGAATGATTTTGGCAGCTATATTTGGTGCAACCGGTATCAGGGATTTTGCAACAAATGGCTGGGTAAATATGTTCATTGCAACTATATTCATAATTTTTGCATTTAACTTGTTTGGAGCATTTGAAATTCAAATGCCAACAGGTTTAATGAATAAATTGAATACTAAAAGCCAGGGCTCAGGCATAGTAAGTGTATTATTAATGGGATTAACTTTCTCCTTAACATCATTTACTTGTACTGTACCTTTTGTTGGCACTACATTGATTTCAACAGCAAATGGTGAATGGTTCTATCCGATTATTGGTATGATTGGATTTTCCGGTGTATTTGCTGCACCATTTTTCTTATTAGCACTTTTCCCAACAGTAATGCAGAAAATGCCAAAAGCGGGTGGCTGGATGAATAACGTAAAAGTTGTTATGGGCTTCCTGGAAATTGCAGCTGCCATAAAATTTGTATCTAATGCAGATTTAGTTTGGAAATGGGGTGTAATGCCTCCGGAAATGTTCTTGGCAATCTGGATTGCATGTGCAATTATGATCGTATTATACGTTCTTGGTAAATTTAAATTAGCACATGATGCACCTATTAATGGTGTTGGCCCAATGAGAATAACTTTTGCTACTATATTCTTGACATTTACTTTCTACTTGTTATCCGGCCTGTATGGCGATTCTCTTGGTGAATTAGATGCATTCTTGCCACCTCCAAACTACTCTGAAATGATGGGAGATGCTACGGGTGCTTCTGTTGCTGCTATAGGTGCTTCGACTATGGGTGGCGGTGATAAAGCTATGAAAGACAGAGCAATGCAGGGCTGGCTCAAAAACTATCAGGAAGGCTTAGATTTAGCTAAGAAAGAAAATAAAATTCTGTTTGTTGACTTTACAGGTTTTACTTGTACTAACTGCAGATGGATGGAAACAAAAATGTTTCCAAAACCGGCAGTATTAGAAAAAATGGAAAGTATGGTCAGAGTTAAACTCTTTACAGATAGGAATGAAGAACCTTACCTTACTAACAAAAAGATGCAGGAAGAAAAATTCGGTTCGATTGAGCTTCCACTTTATGTTCTGTTGACACCTGACGGAGAGTTTATCTCTTCCAACAGTTTCACAAGAGATGAAGCGCAATTCCTGGAATTTTTAGATAAAGGATTAAATGCCGTAAAATAGCATTTAGCAACATATCTTTTAAAAGACCTCTTCAGATGTATATTTGAAGAGGTTTTTTTATTATAAAATATATCTTATATTATGGTTAATAATGAAAACATAATATAATATGGAAATTATCATGAAAGCAAAAAGATTATTGGTTTTAATTATTGCAATTATAGCAAGTGTAACAATTGCAGAGGCAGAAAAGTTTGATTTAAAGCTTAATATTGAAAAAGGTGATAAATTCACTTATAAAACGGTAAATGCAAGCATAGGAATGGTGGATGGTGAAGAAATGTCATCTGATACTACGGAACAAATTGCATCATTTGAAATTATCGAAAAATCAAATAATGGATACAAAAGTAAACATTTAACAACTCTCAATACCGGTAAAAAGACTGAGACAAAAGATATGGAGATTAAGCTTGTTACTGATTCTTTTGGTAAGTTTCTCAGTCTAGATGAAGATAAAGTAGTTTTAGAAAAGCTATTTGAAAGTTTTACATTTCCTATGAAAATGTTTGTAAATATGATGAAAGACTCTGTAAAAAAACAAGAAACTCTAAATGAAATCGATTCAGTATTTAGACTTATCTTTACGCATGATAGGCTTCTTAAAGTCGCTCAACATATTTGTCAGGAAACAGACTTATCACTTTATCAAGGTATGGAAATTGGAAAAAGTATTGAACAGGAGACAAGATATTTTCTGTTTAACTTAGGTGAAGTAAAATCAAAAAGATCCATCTTAATCGAAAAAGACGAAACAGGTAAGTCTTATATAATTACAACAACAGATGTATTAGATGGAAATGACTACATAGATAAAACTATAAAAATTGCTGAACTAAAAGGGGACAAGAGAAGTTCTAGATACAAATCTAAAGAGATTACCTATATAACAGAAAAAACTATTCATGTTGATATTGAAACAGGAATTATCACTTATAAAAAGGTTGAGACAAGTAATAAATCAATCAATAGAAAATTTAATCTTGAATCTGAGAAGTGTGATATCAGTATATCGCGACTTGTCAAAGAATAGAATTGCTTTTTATTAGTTTTATTCTGCAAAGCTATATATTAACCTCTTTAAATTTAAATGAGAAGAGGTTTTTTTTATGGCAAATATACCGTAAATTGAAAATCATTATTTATCAATATAAAAATGGAAACAAAATGAAAATTATAATGACATTAACCTTAATACTAGTACTTTCCAGCTGTTCGGGTATATTCGGTACTGAAAAATTTGAGATAAGAAACGATCTTGAAAAAGGAGATGAGTACGTATCTGAAGTTTTAGGTATTACAGAGCAATATTCTGACGGAGAAGTTCTAATGATAGATACTACACCTACTAAATCTTATCTAAAAGTATTGGATAAGAGTGATGACTATTATATTCTAGAATCCTATGAAGAAATGGATGAATCAAATAAACTTGCTACAATGATGAAGTTAAATGATATCAAATACAAGACTAAGGTTGATATGAATGGCAAGCTGATTAATATAATAAACGAAGATGAAGTATATGAAGCTTTATTTGAATCCATTACCTCTCCAATAAAATTGTTTGCAAACATGATTGAAGATTCTGAAGAAAAAGAACAAAAATTAGCAGAAATGGATTCTATTTTTAGAATAGGTTTCTCTAAAGAACGCCTACTCACTATAGTAGAACTTGGATATGAACGTTCTGAATATTCTGATTTTATTGGCAAAAATATAGGAGAAAAATATACTTTTGAAACAAAATGCATGGTACAAATGATTGGTATGGTTAAGAGCAGAAGAGAGCTAATGATAAATAAGACTACAGAAGGAAAATATCACATAGTTGTAACTGATACTCTAGATTCTGATGATTATAGAAATAAAGCCAATGCTCTCTCTGAGCTAGGTGGGAAAGGCAGAAAAGTCGTAGCTGATGATGCTGAAATACAAATAGTGGTAAATAATTCGATGATTGTGAATCCGGAAAATGGAATTAAAGAGTCTCACACTTTTGATATGATTGCTGATATGAAAACTGAAGATGGTACTTCTAAAAAAGTCGACAAATTTGTTATCAAAAGCCTAGGTAAGAAGAAATAAGAGAATATGTTTATGCAAATCTTATCTTTTCTGTTTTTGATACTAATTCTTAGTGATCTTAATGCAGAGCCTTGTGAGTGTGACAAGCTTACAAGGCTTTCTGTGTTTAATCTTAATCAAATGGAACTCGTTATTTGTGGAAGTGAGGATGCTGATGATGGTTTTATCTATTCTCCGATTGTAAAAGAATGTTCGCAGGATTCAGTGCTTTTTGATGATAAACTACAAGAGATTTTTCCATATAAATATGAATATTCAGGAGATACTCTAAAATTAATCTCTTATACTTTGATTTTGGAAGGGGATTCCTGGGATTATAAATTTGTACCTGCTTGTCAATATAATTTCTTTGTTATAAAAAATGCCATACAGATAAAAGATACTACTATCTTTAGATTTCCTGAATTATCCACCAAACAGAAAAAGGATATAGATAGTCTAATAATCTTTTTGGAGAAGTCAATAAGTGAAGATGTAAATTATTATCCGGGAGATGAAAAGTCTCTTTATATGCTTTCTATGGCGGCTTTAAACGACTATAAAAATTCAAAAGACTTATTGTCAAAAATTGAAGACTACTTTCTTTTTGATGGAGCATTGAAAGAGACGCTGGGTGAGATATGTACTATTTTGCGAATAGGATAAAATATGCAAATACTTAAGATTATATTTACCTTAGCATTAATTATACAAAAAATGTTTTTTCCTGATTCTGCTGATCATATAGAGTTAGATATCATTATTGTAGAACATAAAAAATATCTATTGGATGTGTTACCACTGGAAAAATATTTTGAAGCATTTCCTGACGTAACACTAAAAACTGATCTGGTAAATCCTGATAAATCTAGAGCATACTATGCAACTTATGGGATAAAAAATAACTCCCTTTTTCTGAATGATTTAATTATGTAAGCAAGTTGTTACAGTGATATTGATACAAATGATACCAGTAATAATTTAATGAAGTTAATCTTTCCAGGAAGAGATAAAGTACTCTGTGATTGGTGGTCAGGTATTATTGTCATTGATGAAGAGAAGGAATTAATTAATGATACTAAACAAGAATCTGATGAAAGCTATTTTGTTTCCATTATTGAGATTCAGAAAGGAATTGTTACAAAACACAAGAAGATACCAAGATTATTCCTATCAATGTTTGAAAGAAAACAGTTTGAATCATTTCAAGAAACCACAGAATATGAGGAGCTTAAGGGTGAGATGATTAAAAATGAAGTTTCTGAAGAAAAAATTGATGCATTAATAAGAAGGAATATTTTTAAATATTCGAAAAAGATACTTTTTAAATAGATATTTCGATTAGTGACAAAACAACTTATCTTATTACAAAATATTTATAGTTGCAAAAAACAAACTGCTCTGAGATAGTATATAAAGCATTTTACTTGTTGATTTTAAACAAAATTATGTATATTAGCAGACAATTTTAGTCCTATCTTTACTAAAACTACTCTTATTATTAAATCTTCATTTGTAGAGCCGAAAATTATGCCTATTTTTGCAAATAGGATTACAATAGTCCTATTTAGTTAATCGTCGAATGACTTAAACGAAAACAACGGCATACAGGCAAAGATATATGTTCAAACTCTCTAAGAAAGTTGAATACGCAATACTAGCTGTGCAGTACATGGCACTTAGTTCGAAAGGTATAGTCTCGGCGAAAGAAATAGCTGAGCAGCTTAATATATCTTTTGAATTTCTGTCCAAAGCACTGCAAAAGCTTATGAAAAACGGTATTATTGAATCTAAGCAGGGAATCAGAGGCGGTTATGTTCTAAGCAGACCGGCTGAGATGATTTCTTTAGCTGATATCATTAATGCTCAAAACGACGAAATAAAGGTTGTTGACTGTCTTACTGAAGAAAATGACTGTGGATGCGTCAGGGAAGAAGATTGTACTCTTCGTTCTCCGATGCAGAATATCCAACAGAGGATAAATTATATTCTTAAATCTACAAGTATCGCTGATATATGCGGCAGCAACAACACTATGATTGATGCAAATGAAATATTAAATTATAAATTTGAAGGTAATAGTGATGAATAAAGAGCAAGCTGAACAACAGTACCTCGAAAAACTCGCTAATAGTGATTATAAATATGGTTTTACAACCAACATTGAGCAGGAATTTGCTCCTAAAGGCTTGAACGAGGACATTATCAGATTCATTTCTGCAAAGAAAAACGAGCCTGAGTTTATGCTTGAGTACAGGTTAAAGGCATATAGACATTGGCTGACTATGAAAGAACCGGATTGGGCACACTTGAGCTATCCTCCAATTGACTATCAGGATATTCATTACTATGCTGCTCCTAAAAAGAAAGAAGGACCTAAAAATTTAGATGAAGTTGATCCTGAGATTTTGGATACATATGCAAAATTAGGCATTCCGCTTAATGAACAAAAAAAATTGCAAGGAATAGCTGTAGATGCTGTTATGGATAGTGTTTCAGTTGCTACTACTTTCAAAGATACACTTTCTAAACATGGTATTATTTTCATGCCTATTAGTGAAGCTTTGCAGGAACACCCTGAACTTGTCAAAAAGTACCTAGGAAGTGTTGTTCCTCATACAGATAACTATTTTGCTGCTTTAAATGCTGCTGTATTTAGTGATGGTTCTTTTGTATATATTCCAAAAGGTGTTAGATCTCCTATGGAATTGTCTACTTATTTCAGAATTAATGCTTCTTCTACTGGTCAGTTTGAAAGAACATTGATTGTAGCCGATGAAGGCAGCTATGTTTCTTATCTGGAAGGCTGTACTGCTCCGATGAGAGATGAAAACCAGCTTCATGCTGCTGTTGTCGAATTAGTAGCTTTAGAAAAAGCAGAAATTAAATACTCTACTGTTCAGAACTGGTATCCGGGTGATAAAGAAGGTAAAGGTGGTATTTATAATTTTGTGACTAAACGCGGAATGTGTGCTGGTTATAAATCAAAAATATCCTGGACACAAGTAGAAACAGGATCTTCCATTACTTGGAAATATCCTAGTTGCATTCTTAAAGGTGAAGAATCTATCGGTGAATTTTATTCTGTAGCAATGACTAATAATAGACAAATTGCTGATACAGGAAGCAAGATGTATCACATCGGTAAAAACTCAAAAAGCCGAATAGTTTCTAAAGGTATTTCGGCAGGTAAATCTGAAAACAGCTACCGTGGCTTGGTTAAAGCTACTAAAAAAGCTGACGGAGCTAGAAACTTTTCTCAGTGTGATTCATTGCTTATTGGTGATAAATGCGGTGCGCATACATTTCCATATTTAGAAATAGAAAATAAAACAGCAGTTGTTGAACACGAAGCAACAACTTCTAAAATATCTGAAGATATTATCTTTTATTTAAATCAAAGAGGTATCAGCACAGAAGATGCGGTAGCTTTGATTGTTAACGGATATGCAAAAGAAGTCTTAAATAAACTACCTATGGAATTTGCAGTAGAAGCTCAAAAACTTCTTGCTATCAGCCTTGAAGGCAGCGTAGGTTAATCTTAAATTTGATAATAAATATATAAATAAAATAGAAATAGGATTTTAGGATATGTCACTCTTAAAAATAGAAAATTTAAAAGCAAATATCGACGGTAAAGAGATATTGCACGGTTTGAATTTAGAAGTTAAACCGGGTGAAATTCATGCAATTATGGGACCTAACGGCTCAGGTAAAAGTACTTTAGCTTCAGTGTTAGCAGGTAAAGAAGAATTTGAGGTAACAGAAGGTAAAGTAACATTTGACGGAAAAGATCTTTTTGAAATGGCGCCTGAAGAAAGAGCCAGAGAAGGTATGTTCTTAGCATTCCAATATCCTGTAGAAATCCCGGGTGTATCTAATGCAAACTTTATGAAAACATCTGTGAATGAAATTAGAAAACATAGAGGACTGGATGCTTTAGACGCAATGGATTTTCTTCAGTTGATGAAAGAAAAAGCAGCTTATGTTGAATTAGATTCTCAATTTCTTACACGCTCGGTAAATCAAGGATTTTCCGGTGGAGAAAAGAAAAGAAATGAAATATTCCAAATGGCAATGTTAGAACCAAAATTAGCTGTTTTAGATGAAACTGATTCAGGTCTGGATATTGACGCTCTTAGAGTAGTTGCTTCCGGTGTAAATAAATTGAAAAATGAAAACAACTCTTTTGTAGTTATAACTCACTACCAAAGACTATTAGATTATATAGTACCTGACTATGTTCACGTGTTGTACAAAGGTCGTATCGTTAAATCAGGCACTAAAGAATTAGCTTTAGAATTGGAAGAAAAAGGATACGATTGGATTAAAGAACTTGTAGACTAAATAAATCAGGTAAAAGAATGACAAAAACTGAAATAATAAATAAAATTGCCTCCGAATTTGATGTTTTGTCCGGCAAGTTAAACGGACAGAAGCAGACAGCTTCTTACGGCAAAAGAAAAGAAGCACTGGAAGCTTTTAAAGAAGTAGGTATTCCTACTTTAAAGTATGAAAACTGGAAATATACTAAGCTTGCTTTTATCAATCAATTTGATTTTAATTTAGCTATCGGCGGCAATATTACTAAAGAAGATATTGAAGCAAAAGTACCTAAATTTGATGCATATAAGCTGGTTTTTGTAAATGGAAAGTATGAAGAAAGCTTGTCTGATACAGTTAATGTAAAGGGCTTGGTAATAGATAACTTTTCTACAGCTTTAAGTAAAAACGAAATATCTGCGCTTTACTCTAAAGTTGCAGATTATAAAAAAGATCCGTTTTTAGCTTTAAATACTGCACTTGCTTTAGATGGAGCTTATATTAAAGTTGAAAAAAATGCTATTATAGATAAGCCATTGCATCTTGTTGTGATAAATGATGCAAAAGAACAATCTACAAAAACATTTTTTAGAAATATGATTGATATTTCTGATAATGCTTCTGTAAAAATTTTGGAATCTAACCATACTATCGGTGATAATCCAGCAATGACAAACGTTGTATCTGAAGTATTTGTCGGGCAAAATGCAAGAGCAGAATATCACAAAATGCAGGCTGATACTGAAAATTCTTATTACTTTGGTAATATTCAGGTGCAGCAACAAAAAGATTCTCATTTTAAAACATCAACAATAAGTTTATCAGGTAAATTTATCAGAAATAATATCAATACAGTCCTTAATGGCACTGGTTGTCAAAGTGATATGGACGGATTTTATTATGTAGATGGTGATAATTTGATAGATAATCATACTTATTTAGACCATGCAATGCCTCATTGTGATAGTAATGAATTTTACAAAGGTATAATGAATGGTAAAGGTACAGCAGTGTTTAACGGTAAAATCATGGTTCGCCCGGATGCCCAGCAAACGAATGCTTACCAGTCAAATAAAAATATTTTATTATCTGATGATGCTACTATCAATACAAAACCTGAATTAGAGATATATGCAGATGATGTAAAATGTAGTCATGGTGCTACTTGTGGATATATGGACGATGAGTCATTATTTTACTTAAGAGCACGTGGAATTGGTGAAAAAGAAGCTAAAACTTTACTTCTAAATGCATTCGCCGGTGAAGTTATACAACGAATTGAAATTGAAGACTTGAGAAATTTTGCAACTGAATTGATATTGAATAGGTTAAATGTCTAATCTATTTGATTTTTGCTACTCAGAATAAGTTTCTCATACTTAGGAAATGCAAGGATTAGGATAATGTCAACTTTTGATATAAACAAAGTGCGAGCTGATTTTCCAACTTTATCTCAAAAAATTAGAGGTAAAGATCTGGTCTATTTGGATAATGCTGCAACATCACATAAACCGCTATGTGTTATAGAAGCTGTTGAAGATTTTTATAGAAATTATAACAGCAATATTCACAGAGGCGTACATAAGCTTAGTCAAAAAGCTACTGACAGATATGAAAAAGCACGCAAAATTGTAAAAGAATTTATAAATGCCGGCTCAACTGAAGAAATTATCTTTACTAAGGGAACAACAGATTCAGTTAACTTAGTTGCTAATTCTTTCGGAAGAAAATATCTGAAAGAAGGCGATGAAATTCTTATTTCTCACATGGAACATCATTCTAACATAGTTCCATGGCAAATTTTATGCGAAGAAAAAGGATGCATATTGAAAGTTGCTCCCATTAATGATAAAGGTGAGATAATTTGGGAAGAATTTGAAAAGCTTATTTCAGAAAAGACAAAGATCATTTCTGTGGTTCATATTTCAAATTCACTTGGTACGATTAATCCAATTAAAAAGATTATAGAAGCTGGACACAGCCGTAATATTCCAGTAATGATTGATGCCGCTCAGTCTATTCATCATGTGAAAGTAGATGTTGATGCTTTAGATGCTGACTTTTTGGTATTCTCGGGTCATAAAATATATGGTCCTACAGGTATTGGTGTTTTATATGGTAAGAAAAAATATCTAAATGAAATGCCACCTTATCAGGGTGGTGGAGATATGATTCTTTCTGTAAGTTTCGAAAAAACTATATATAACGAACTACCTGCTAAATTTGAAGCAGGAACACCAAATATAGCAGGAGCTATTGGCTTGGGAGAAGCTATTAAATATGTTTCTGAACTAGGCATTGATAATATTGCAGCTTATGAAAAAGAGCTATTAGATTATGCTACAGAGAAAATATCTGCTATTCCGGGAGTTCGCATTATTGGTACTGCTGATAATAAAGCAAGCGTAGTATCTTTTGTTATGGATGCGGCTCATCCGCATGATGTCGGGACTATGATGGATATGGATGGAGTAGCTATCAGAACCGGACATCACTGTACAGAACCGGTTATGAGAAGATATGATGTTCCTGCAACATCAAGAGCATCTTTTTCTTTTTACAATACTAAGGAAGAGATAGACGTTTTAGTTAAATCGATTGAAAAAATAATCGACATGTTTAGTTAGAAAAGGCATTTGTCATGAATGAATTACAAGAGTTATATCAACAGGTTATATTAGATCATAATAAAAACCCTCGCAATTTTGGCATTTTAGATTCATGTACGCACACTGCAGAAGGTCATAATCCTTTATGTGGTGATCACATTGATTTATTTGTAGAAATGCGGGATAATATTATTGAAGATGTAAAGTTTAAAGGAGCAGGTTGTGCGATTTCGAAAGCTTCTGCTTCTATTATGACAACTCTGCTGAAAGGTAAAACAGTGCCGGAAGCAAAAAAAATGTTCGAAGAATTCCACGAGTTAGTTACTTCAGATCCGGATAGTGATCCTGATGTAGTAAACCTTGGGAAACTTGCAGTATTTTGCGGAGTAAGAGAGTTTCCTGCTCGTGTAAAATGTGCAAGTCTTGCCTGGCATACTTTGATGAATGCTTTGGAAGAAAAAGAAAAAGCAGCTAATACGGAGGAATAATAATGTCGATTTCACCACAAGAAATAGAAAAAAAAGTAGTTGAAGAACTAAAACAAATATTTGACCCGGAAATTCCGGTTAATATATATGAATTAGGTCTTATTTATGATATAAGCGTAACAGCTCAGAATGAGGTGGTAGTACTTATGACGCTTACTTCACCTAACTGCCCGGTGGCTGAGGGATTACCCACTGATGTGCAGGAAAGGATCAAAGATATTGATGAAGTAACAAATGCAAAAGTGCTGCTTACATTTGATCCACCTTGGACACCTGATCTTCTGAGTGATGCCGCAAAGCTTGAACTCGGAATGTTATAGTAATTTATGATGCAATGGGAATGAAATTTCATAAACTAAAGGTAAGTAGAGTAATCAGAGATACAAATGAAGCTGTTGCTTTATCTTTTGAAATACCTGAAAGCCTTAAAGATCAATTTGAGTATAAGCATGGTCAGTTTTTGACACTCAAATTCGAAGTGGGTGGAAAATCTGAAAGACGTGCTTACTCAATCTGTAGTAGCCCTGTAGTAGATGAAGAAATAACAGTGGCAGTTAAAAAAATTGCCAATGGTAATGTTTCTAAACATATTACAGAAAATTTGCAGGAGGGAGACGAAGTCGAAGTAATGGAGCCTATGGGAAGATTTACAATAGACTTAGATCCCGAAAATAAAAAGCATTATTATCACGTCGGTGGTGGAAGTGGGATTACACCACTTATGTCGATAATAAAAACAACACTTGCTGTTGAGCCTAAAAGTAAAGTTTCTTTGCTCTATGCCAATAAAGATCAATTTTCGATTATGTTCGCAAAAGAATTTGAAAATCTTGAGATTCAATACGGAGAAAGATTTAGAATTCAATATATTTACAGCAGACCAACCAGTAAGTGGAAAGGTCTAAAAGGACGTATAACGAAAGATATTGTGAATAACTTTATTAATGATTCGGATTCTGAAAAAGAATTCTTTATGTGCGGACCTGATGGCATGATGGCTACAGTAACAGAAGCACTTGAAGAAAATGGTGTGGATGAAAAAAACATACATAAAGAATCTTTTGGTACGTCCAAGCCTAAGAAAAAGCAAGAGGAAGAAGTAGCAAGGAAAGTAAAAATCAAGTTATATGGTGAAGAGCACGAGATAATAGTCCACCCTGAGGAAACTATTGTTATGGCTTCAATGAGGGAAGGGAAAGAACCTCCATACAGCTGCCAGCTTGGAACTTGTTCCACTTGTCGGGCTAAAGTAATTTCCGGTAAAGTGAAAATGGATGAAAACGAGAGTCTGACTGATCAGGAAGTAGCGGAAGGTTACATTCTTTCCTGCACAGCAAGACCTCTTTCAGATGACGTTTATGTAGATTTTGATGTTTAATATAAATAAATAAGGATACGCTATGAGCGACTCAATCCAAGAAATGGAAGTAAGAATTCCTACTGATGTAATCGGTACAGAAGCTTCAGATGATATCATCATCACTCAAAAAGCAATTGAAAAAGTAGTTGCTGTGAAAAACGAAAATAACATTGGCGATGAAATGTGCCTTAGAATCGGAGCACAAAGTGGCGGTTGCTCAGGTATGCAATATGTTATGGGATTTGATGATAAACAAAATCCTGGTGATAAAGTTATCGAACTTGATTCATTAAACGTAATCGTTGATGACAAAAGCTTATTCTATTTGATGGGTGTAACTTTGGATTATAAAGAAACAGAACACGGAAGCGGTTTTGTATTTAACAATCCAAATAATGTTCATTCATGTGGATGCGGTGGCGGTGGTCATCACCACTAAAAATTTAAAAAAAAGCCGTAGAAATACTCTACGGCTTTTTTTAAATCAAATATTTTGATTAATCAGTTTCTTCCCAAGGCATATTAACTTTAATAGCCATTGCTTTTGGAAGACTGCCCATAATTGCAGGATCTAAGGTTCTATTAAGAAATAGAGCAATACCTTGATGTTTATTTACAGGAGCTTCTGCCCAGCTTACATAAACGCCTATATGCTGAAATGCCTGAATAGCTAATTCCGCTTTATTTGTTTTAAGTTGTGCACTAATGTTACCGTATCCTACACTCAAGAATTTTGTGTTTTTTCCTGCACCTGTCCAGATAACAAACACACCTTCAGAATCTTTTAAAAATTCGTGATTAAGATCAAGTTTGAATAAGTTGCACCATTGGTTGCCTTTGCACTTAAACCATTCCAGAGTCATATATTATTCCTTATAATAAATTATTTATTGACTAAATATGATAATCCGCACAGAGCAGCTGTTTCAGCTCTCAATCTTCTGAGCCCGAGCTTCCATTTGATAACGTTTTGCTTGTTGATTAAATCAAATTCTTCTGTAGAAAAACCACCTTCGGGGCCTACTAATAATACTATATCTAAGTTTTCGCCAGAAACGTCATTAGGTGTGCTTCCATGTTCATCTAGCAAAATAAATTGAATATTACTTCTTAAAGTTAATAACTGATTCAATTTAATATTATTGTGAATTTGAGGTAAAAAAGCACGTTTGCACTGTTTCATTGCTGCAATAGCTTTGGCTTCTAATCTTTCATCTGTTAATTTTAGCCTTTCGCTGTGGTCGGCATCAATAATGTAGATTTGCTTAGCACCTAATTCAATAGCTTTTTCTATCGCAAATTCCATTCTGTCTCTGTTCGATAGCCTACCAATTGCTAAGGAGTAGTTAATTTGAGCTTCTCCTTTTAACGGTAAAAATTTAACAGGTTCCAATTCAAAAGTATTTTTATCTAATCTGTTTTGCGTACATTCTGCCATAAGACCATTGCCGTTTGTGACAAAGATATTTTCATTTTCGGCAAGCCTCAGAGCTTTTAAATGTTTGCATTCCTCAGGACTTGGAATAAAAGTACCTGAATTATTTTCGAGGTTTTTATAATAAATGCATTCCATAAACATTAATACTTTCGATAATTCAAAGGATTTTTATTATTTTTGATTATTAGAATAATCAGGTAAATACAATGGCATCTAAGCAAACCCTATTCCAAAAATTGGTAAATGAAAAAAACGCACAAGCTTACGAAGATAAATCCGGATTAAAATATTCATGGCAGGTTAGATTTATAATTCTGCTCTTAACTATTGTCGGATGTAGTTTCTTCTTTGTTTTTCATTTGGAACAAGACGTAAATACTAATAATCAAGTTTCAGGTGTAGTTGGTTCTACATGGTCAGAGCAAAGTATAATCTCAGAATATTCTTTTCCAATTTATAAACCGGCTCTGCAGTATCAAAATGAAATAAATAAAGCAATGAAATCAGTTCCATCTGTATTTATTTTTGATAAAAACTCATATAAAATTGCTAAAGATCATTGGAACCTGATCGAAGATTTATTTAGTTCATATAACGAGAGCTCAGAATCTGTACTCGCAACACCTTATCTTACTGAGAGTAATATAAGAGTATTTACTGAGATGAAAAAAAATCAAAGACTTAAATTTTTGTCAAAAGCTAAAACTGTATTAAATGAATTTATTGATATGATATACAAAAATGGGTTTGTAGATATTGCAGTATCGGGAATTAAAACAGATTATATAATTTTACAGACAGATGATAACCAAAGGAAAAATATTCAAACTTTGCTTCTAACTGATAATTCTACTTTAAGTGATAAATTTGAAAAGAATGTTCTTTCCAGATTTGATCTGGATGTTCATGAGTTATTAAAACAAGTTGTTTCAGAAAATCTCAGGCCTAATCTGCTTTATTCTGCAGATTTGACAAACATCCAGAAAGCTATGGCTAAAAATTCTGTTGCCAGAACTATGGGCGTTGTAAAAAAGGGCGAAGTCATTATAGATAAGAATGATGTTATAACTGATGACCATATATTAAAACTCAATTCTTATTACATGTCTGAAAATATGCAAAGCGAGTCTCGTATTAGTTTAACAAATGTGCTTGGTTCAATCGGGCACTTCTTTACTATCTATACAGTCTTGTTGTTTTATCTTTTCTATATCAGGAAGAAAATATTCTACGATAATGCCCAGCTTGCTATAATTAGTGTTATTTTGATTTTATCGTCAATGCTTGCTTGGGTCTCAATGGAGATTCCTAGTTCATTCCCGCTGGAATATTTGATAGTTGTACCTGCTTTTTCAATGCTGGCGGCAATCGTATTTGATTCAAGAACAGGTTTTTACGTTACTGTGACGATTGCTTTGCTAGTAGCTGGTATAAGAGGAACAGATTATATTACTGGTGTAAGCTTAATGTTTGCAGGAACTCTGGCGGCTTATACAGTAAAAGATATACAAAACAGAACTCAGATGTTTCAGTCCATATTCTTCATCTTCCTTGGATTTTTAGTGCCTATTACGGCATTTAATCTCGAAAGATCAATGGATATGGATATTATGATAAAGCAACTGATATTAGCATCTGTTAACTCTGCTATATCGCCTCTGATTACATTTGGTATGCTCATCATGACTGAGAGAATATCAAATATAGCTACTGATTTACGTATTCAGGAATTTGATTCTCTAAATCATCCATTGCTTAAAAAAATGAGTGATATTGCACCTGGTACCTACCAGCATACATTATCTGTTGCTACTTTGGCTGAAAGATGTGCAGATGCAATTGGTGCTAATCCACTTTTAACTAAGGTTGGTACTTACTATCATGATATAGGTAAAATGTCTAAAGCTGAATATTTTACTGAAAATCAAATGGATATTGGAAATAAACACGACTTGCTGCCACCTAAGAAGAGTGCACAAGCGATTAAAGATCATGTTTCTGAAGGTATTTTACTTGCAAGGCAATATAAATTGCCTAAAAGAATTATTGATTTTATACCTATGCATCATGGAACTACTTTGATCAAGCACTTTTATGCCAAAGCCGTCGAGCAAGCTGCAGAAGATGAAACAGTAGCACAAAGCGATTTCAGATATCCTGGGCCAAAACCTGCAACTAAAGAATCAGCTATTTTGATGATTTGTGATAGTGCTGAGGCAATGTCCAGAATACAGGTAAAAGATAACTCTGAACTAGAAAAAATGATAAATAATAATATCAAAGACAGACTTTTAGACGGACAGTTTGACGAATGCGAAATTACAATGAAGGATCTTGAAACAATTAAAGAGACTATTTTCAAAGACTTAATTTCGCGTGGACACCAACGAGTTAAATACAAAGAAATACCAAAGAAAGATGACAAGCAAGAATCAAAATAGTATTTCATTGCCTAAAGCTTTTCTCAGGCAAATTAAACAGTTTATAGAATATGTTACATTGGAAAAGGGACTTTCGCATAACACGAAAGTCTCTTATACTAATGATTTAAAAAATCTGGCTGAATATTTAGCCTCTATGGAATTGGATACATTTGAAGATGTTGTCAAAGAAGATTTGATAGCATTCTTGTACTATATCTCTGATTTAGGACTATCTAATACTACAAGAGCCAGATATCTCTCGACATTCAGAAGCTTCTTCCGCTTTTTAGTCTCAGAAGGCATTATGGAGTCGGACATTAGCGAAACGGTAGAAATGCCCAAACAGAAAAGAAAAATTCCTGACACGCTCTCATTTGTTGAAATAAATGCAATTCTGGAAGCACCTGATACTGATAAAATAGGTGGAATAAGAGATAAGGCAATGCTTGAGCTTATTTATGCCTGTGGTCTAAGAGTTTCTGAATTGCTTACAATCAGACGCAAAGATATAATCACAGATATGGAAATAATAAGAGTATTAGGGAAGGGTGCAAAAGAAAGATTTGTTCCAATAGGAAGATCAGCTCTTAAATGGGTAGAGTATTATATGGCAAAAGCAAGACCTCAAATAGCCAGTATTAACTCTGAAGATGTGCTCTTTTTGAATATGAGAGGCAAACCAATGTCCCGCATGGGGTTTTGGAAGCAATTAAAAAAATATGCTATTGAATCAGGCATACTGAAAAATGTTCACCCTCACACCTTTAGACACTCTTTTGCTACACATCTACTGGAAGGAGGGGCAGACCTCAGAGCAGTTCAGGAAATGCTCGGGCATTCAGATATTTCCACTACTCAAATCTACACACACATCGATAGAGAATACCTTAAAGAAGTACATAAGACTTTTCATCCGAGGAGTTAAAAGATTATCTTACTAGATAGAAATATATTACTTTTATATAAAATAATACTTTCAAATATGTAACAATGTTCGAGGTAATCTGTTTATAGTATATATATTTATTTCTATAAGAGGTGTTATTATGTACAAAATGTTATCAGTATTCTTTTGGGTGATTTTTCCTATAATGCTGAATGCTCAAATAGACTTGGATTCGTATAAGCAATATATGAAAGACCACAAAAACATGACTTATGATCAGATGTTGCAGGAATTTGATGTAGGAACATTTACAAGATATTGTCCTACAGATTATTCAAAAGCATCATACTTCGATGTAACAAACAAATTCATGCATTATACACCTGATGAACTACAACTGATTAAGGAAAACGGTTTTGTGGTTACTGAACGGAAAGAAGTGGAAAATTATATAAAAGGTTATTATAATATTTATGTAAATGATTTACCTGTATATATATCAGCAGATGTTTTCAATCATGCACTTTTTTATACTATGACAAAGTCAATGAAACTGATGGAAAGTAAATACATCAATAATTTGCTTTATAGCTTGATTGCTGATATTAGAACTTCTATTCCGAACTTAAATGCATTATCAAAAAATGAAGAATATACAAATGCAATACGTGATTTGGATGTAATATTCTGTGTAGCACAAAATCTTGCAAACCAAGATGCGAATTATGCTTCTCCACATTTTCAAGCAGATAAATCATATGCAGTTTCTATTTCAGAAATGATATTGTCATCTGTTGAAAATGGGAATCCTAGTGGTATTGTTGATATTGAACTTCCTTCTAAGTTTAATCTTAAAAAAGTAGACTTAAGTCAGTATAAGCCTCGTGGGCACTACGATACTGAAGAACTAAGATCATATTTTATGTCAATGATGTGGATGGGAAGATTATTCTTGACAATTCCTGCATCTGAAGATGCAATGGCTGATGAGAAAAGCAGCGTTATTATGACTGGATTAGTTCAAGATTTGATTGCTGATCAGCAAATAAATGAAAAATATCAAAAATTAGATAAGCTTCTCGAATTTTACATTTCTGAGCAAAACAATCTTACTCCAAAAGAAGTAGAAGTAGCATACGAAGCTCTGAATCTAAATAACATGGCAGAAGTAATTGACAATAATAAGTTGTGGGAATATTGCCTTGCGTTAAGAGCTACAGAAAAAGGTGTTCAGCTATATAATACTCAAGTTGTGGAAGATATTGAATTTGAAGATGATGGACATTCTCCGCAATATTTTGCATTATTAGGTCAAAGACCTACTGTAGATGCTTTTATTTTTGGTAATGTAGTTTATCCAAAATTAGAGAATGGATCTAGAAGAATGTTACCAGAGGCTATGGATGTATTATTTGCTTTAGGCAATGATGCAGCTTCACATCTACTTGGAAATGAAATAAATAAATATGGATATGCCAGCAACCTTTCTTCAGCGAGATACTTATTCGATAATATGAGTGATAAAGAATGGGAATCTTCTATTTATAATCTATGGATTAACGTTTTACGTACATTAAATCCTCAAAAGAATAGGGAAGAAGATCCCAAATTTATGCAGGCTGCTGCCTGGCAACACAAAAATATGTCTACACAATTAGCTTCATGGGCAGAATTAAGACATCTAACAGTTCTTTATGTAAAGCAGTCCTATACAGGACTTCCAACTTGTGAATTCCCTGACTTTTTTATTGGACCAAGGCCTGAGTACTTTGAGGCAATGGGTAAATTAAATCAACGCATCGTAGAGATGATGGACTTAGTTCTTGAAGATGAACCTTCTTTGCATGAATTAGCAAATCAGAGTACTTTCTTTAACAGCAAACAAGTTATCTTTAATAAGCTAAAAGATATATCCCAGAAACAATATAATGGAACACCTTTTTCTGATGAAGATATTCAATATATCAGAGAAATGGTTTTTGTTCATCCTATGTCAGGTGGATGTACTGGCGATGGCAATCATATAAACGGTTGGCTCTATACTTTATTCCATGAATTTGAGGATGTTGCATTAGATGAAGTAGGCGATAATCTTAAGCCAACTAAGATATCAACTGATGTACATACTTCTCCTGCTGATGAAAATGGTAATATTGTAGGTTGGGTAAAACACGCTGCTACAGGTGATCAAAACTATTGTACGATTGTTACTGATAACCAATCAGGGAACTTGACAACTTACACAGGTGTTGTCAATAGTTACTATGAATATGTTACTGAAAACTTCCAACGCGATACAGATGCAGAATGGCTAGAAAAAATGGATCAAATTCCATCACCGGATTTTACCTATGTATTTAGAGCAGATAAAGATGGCAACAGAGCAAGTATAGCAACTTTAGTAAGAACTCACGATGTTAGCGTAGAAGACAATATTGATGTTCCGGATTATTCAGTCCAAGTATTCCCTTCAGTATTTGAAGATAGTTTTACTATTGCAATTGATTCTAAAAAGCAATATGATGGAGTAGCAAAAGTTGCTATGTTTAGCAGCAATGGTGAAATGATCTTTTCAAAATCAATATCGAATATTCCTGATGGTAAAATACTATTCAATTCTTCAGAATTTAATTTACAAAGTCTGACTTCAGGTGTTTATATCATAGAGCTGAGGATGGACGATAAAGTCTATACCGGCAAAGCAATAAAAATTAAATAAAAAAAGCTCCTTCGGGAGCTTTTTTTTTGAGACTATTTAAATATTGACGTGTTATTATAAACAAGAACTTAAATTATAAAACATGGTGACAATATGTTAAGAGTACTACTAATTTCAATTATTTTACTAAGTCCGACTTTACTATTTTCTCAAATTGATCTTGATGCATATAAAAAATATATGTCTGAACACGAGGATATTAGTTATGAGGAGTTATTAGAAGAATTTGATGTCGGCAAATTTGCACGATTTTGTCCGACTGACTATTCAAAAGCGTTTTACTTCGATTCTACTAACAAATTCATGAATTTTACGACTGATGAAATGCAGTTAATCAAAGAAAATGGGTTTGTTGTCACTGATCGTAAAGAAGTCGAAAACTACATAAAAGGTTACTACAATATTTATGTAAATGATTTACCTGTCTATATTTCTGCAGATTTATTTACTCATTCTCTCTTTTATTCATTAACTGATTATATGAAAGAGGCTGAGATAAATGGAATATCCGGTAGATATTTTGCCATTTTAAATGAATATAGGAAATATGTTTATCATAATAGAACAGATATTCTCTCTGATGCAACTTTAAATGAAGAATACAAAAATACTTTTAGAGATGTTGATTTTCTGTTTTTCATAGCTGCCAATATTTCATATACTATTCATGATTACGATTATCTTTATCAAGATTATGAAGTTGACAGTAGTTATTATAAAACTACTCTTAACTTGATTAGTGACGCTTATACAGCTCATAATAGTTCAGATCCTGATTTTTCATATCTACAGGAAATTGAATTACCATCCGGAAATACGTATACAATAGATTTAAGCCAGCTGATGCCTCGTGGGCACTATGATACTGATGAACTAAGATCTTATTTTATGTCAATGATGTGGATGAGCAGATTTTTTATGACAATTCCTGAGAAAGAAAAAGATGTAAATAAGAATAGATATATGATTCTCATGTCTGCAATGATAAGGGATTTTGTGGATGAATTAGGAGTTAGGGACAATTTGGAAGAACTTGATAATATTATGACTTTCTTTATTTCGGCACAAAACAATCTATCTATAAAGGAAGTTGATGAAGCATACGAAGCAATAGGAGTATCTAATTTACAGGAATTACTAGATAAAGATTTAGTTTGGGAATATTGCAAAGCGCTTAGAGCAACAGGAAAAGGTGTCCAGCTTTATAACACTCAGATAGTAAAAGGGAATGATTTTGAGAGTGATTCGCAAGCTCCACAATATTTTTCTTTGCTAGGTCAAAGACCAATTTTAGATGGCTTTGTCTTGGGAAATGTAGTTTATCCAATGATTACTGATGAATCAGTCATGGAACCTATTAGAAGGATGCTGCCGGAATCTATGGATATATTATTTGCATTAGGAAATGATGCATCTGCACATCTTCTGGAAAATTCAATTAATAAATATCTTTATGCTGATAACTTGGCTTCATGCCGATACTTATTTGATAATATGGACGAAGAAGAGTGGAATTCTTCGATTTATAACTTATGGATGAAAGCTTTAAGGACAATAAATCCTCCAAAAGACAGAGACAATCTACCAAAGTTTATGCAGGCTGCTGCATGGCAACATAAAAACATGAATACACAGCTTGCTTCATGGACTGAACTCAGACATTTAACTGTACTCTATGCAAAACAATCTTATACTGGTATGCCTTTATGTGATTTCCCTGATTTTTTCATAGAGCCAAGACCGGAATTCTTTGAAGTATTGGGAGAATTAAATAATAAGATTATTGAATTCCATGATTTAGTTTTTAAAGAGGTCAGTTATGAGAGTAAGATGCATCTGGAAAGATTTGTAGCTAAAAAACAGATATTTGAGTCTCTTGAAGAAATTTCAAGAAAACAATATTCGCACGAGCCGTTGACCGAATCACAAAAGAAATATCTGAAGACAATGATCTATATCGTTGAAACTTGTGAGTATGGTAGAGATTATGCTACTGGTTGGATTTATGATTTGTTTGGTTTAGATGGTGTAGACTATGTAGGGAAATATAACGAAGTAGATGAAGGATATAAGCCTAAGAGAATTACAACTGACGTGCATACTTCACCTTCTGATGAGAATGAAAATATAGTGGGTTGGGTCAAACATGCAGCAACAGGTGATCAGAATTATTGCACTATCGTTACTGAGAACCAATCCGGCAACTTAACTACTTATACAGGCGTTGTAAACAGTTATTACGAATATGTAACAGAAAATTTCAAACGAGACAAAGACGAAGAGTGGCTTGAAAAAATGGATCAGATCCCTGCTCCAAGCTTCACAAATGTTTATAAAGCAGATAAAAGTGGCAATAAAAAAGCAACTGCAGAACTTGTCCGAACTTATGATGTCGGAGTAGAAGATAATATTTTCCAAAAGAACAATTCAGTAGAAATATATCCATCTGTCTTTGAGGATGATTTTACAATTGCTATAAATTCTGTTGAATCTTATACTGATTTAGTTGAAGTTGCAATGTATAGCAGCGAAGGTGAAGTTATATTTACAAAACAATTTACTAATATACCTAATGGTCAAATACTTATTAATCCTGCTGAATACGGTGTTTCTGCTCTGTCAGCCGGAGTTTATATTATAGAGCTTCGTATGGGAGATACAGTCTTTTCCGGCAAAGCTATAAAAATTAAATAGTTATAGTAAAAAGCTCCTTCGGGAGCTTTTTTTTTTGAAGTTAAAGAAATATATTAAACACCAACTTTTTTGCATTCCTCAGCTACCACGCACTTTTCACATTTAGGATTACGTACACAAATTTTACGGCCATGATTTATGAAGTAGTGGGTAAAAGTGACCCAAATATCTTTTTCTATAATTTTCATTAGTGCAAATTCTATTTTTACAGCATCTTTTGTTTCAACAAAGCCCATTCTGTTGCTGAGTCTGGTAACGTGTGTATCTACAACTATGCCGGGAGTATCAAAACAGTGCCCAAGAACAACATTAGCGGTTTTTCTGCCAACTCCCGGAAGTTTCAAGAGCTCTTCCATCGTTTGCGGAAGCTCACCTTTATAATTTTCTATTATCATTTTGCAGGCACCGACAATATTCTTTGCTTTAGCTCTGTAAAATCCTGTTGAATAAATATCTTTTTCTAGTTCTTCAATGGGGACTTTCAGATAATCTTCAGGTGAAAGGTACTTTGCAAATAGGTCTTTAGTCACAATATTTACTCTTGCATCTGTGCATTGAGCAGAGAGAATCGTAGCTATTAGTAATTCAAATGGATTTGAAAAATCGAGTTGAATTTTTACATCAGGATATTCTTTTGATAACTCATTTATAATAAAAGCCATTCTTTGTTTTTTACTTCGTATCATTATCTTGACCAATTTTATTGCAAATACTGTCTTCAGATTCTCTATTATATATGTAAGTTGATAAACTTGTTTTACCAATGACGTATTTTCCAGCCTGCATCTTTTGATAGAATTCAAAATCACATCCAAATTTATTCTCAAAGCCACCAACGGCATTAAAAACTTTCCGTTTAACAACAAACGTACCATTAATATAGCAATCATTCAGATGAATCATTTCATTTGGGTTATTGCAATCTGGAACGTAAGGATTTCCAATTATTTCAACACCACCGTGAAGCATGTCAATTGAAGGATTTTGGAATATAATTCGCTTCCTTAGTTCTAGATGCTGAGGGTGGTATAAATCATCGTCATCAAGAAAAGTAACGAAATAACTATTCGATAATTTAGCACCTAAATTTTTGGAGATGTAAGGCCCTTCATTTTTTTTGAAAATATATTTGAATCTATAGTCGTTTCTTACTATATAGTCTATATCTGATATGACAGGGTTTCTAGACCCATCGTCTATAATAATGCATTGCCAGTCCGTTTCTGTTTGCATTTGAAGCGATTCTAAAGCTTTAATTAGCTTTGCAGGCCTATTATATGTTGCAATAACAACTGAGAAAAACGGAATTCTTTTTATAGTAATATTTTTCATTATATGAAATCTTAGTATGAATGATAAAGCAAAAATATTGATAGTTGACGACTTACCCAAAAATCTTACAATGTTAGCCGCATATTTAAAAGCAGAAGGCTATGATGTTGACATTTTGGATGATTCTACTTTAGTAATGGATTATCTTCGAGATAATGTACGAGATATAATATTATTGGATGTTATGATGCCAAAAATAAATGGCTTTGAGTTATGCAGTATGATAAAAACAGAAGATAAGTTCAAAGATATACCAATTATATTTTTAACTGCGCTGACAGATCAAGAACATATACTCAAAGCTTTTGAAGTAGGAGGAGTAGACTACCTAAGTAAGCCTTTTCAAATTACTGAACTTCTTGCACGTGTCAGAACCCATGTAGAAAATAAAAGATATAGAGAAAGATTAGAAAAATTGAATGCAACAAAAGACAAGTTTTTTTCTATTATAGCACATGATTTGAAAAATCCTATCTCAAGCATTAAAAATTCTGTGGATCTTATGACAAGGCTATATCATGAGTTTTCTGATAAGGAACGGCTATCATATCTATCTGGACTAAAAGAAACAACTGAAAATGTATTTGAATTACTACAGAATCTATTAGCTTGGTCTCGAACTCAAACAAATCGCATAGAGTTTAACCCAGATTTATTTGACTTGAAACTTGTTTCTGATAATATCACTTCGCTTTTAGCTCACCAAGCAGGTCTCAAAAAAATATCATTGAAACATGAAATAGAGCAAGATACAATGGTATTTGCTGATGTAAATATGGTAGCCACTGTCATTAGAAATATAGTATCAAATGCTATAAAGTTTACTAAAGATAATGGAACTATTAAAATATACTCTAAGCCATCTAAGGAAGATAAAATTCTTATCTATGTGGAAGATTCAGGTATTGGTATCGAACAGGACAAAATATCTAAGCTGTTTTCGATTTCTTCAAATTATAGTACTCCGGGAACAAACTCTGAATCAGGAACTGGTCTTGGTCTGATTTTATGTAAAGAATTTGTAGATAAAAATCAGGGAACTATAAATGTGGAAAGCATTGTAGGTAAAGGAACTACTTTTATAATAGAATTACCTACGAAAAGTATGTAATTGGCAAAAAAAATCATTATCTTGCTTTTTATGTATTACCACTTATCTTAGGCTAAATATGGATTTTGTTGAATTTTGGACCCTTTGCTCGGCGAACGAAATAATATTAGATACTGAACAAATAGATCAATTTAAAAGATTCCACAAAGAACTTCTTTATTGGAATGAAAAAGTAAATCTTGTCTCTAGAAAAGATATGGATAATATTCTCGAAAGACATTTTATCCATTCTCTTTCTATTTTAAAATATTTGGAAATACGGAACAAAGCTCGAGTACTGGATATTGGTACTGGAGGCGGTTTCCCTGGTATACCACTTTCAATTGCCCAGCCTAAAGCTCATTATTTACTAGCTGATTCTATTGCAAAAAAAATAAAATTAACTGAAATGTTTGCTAAACATACAGGGAATAGACTCGTAACAACATATAAAGGTCGGGTAGAAAATTTGGTTGATGATTCCAATTATTTAGACCATTTTGATATTATTACTGCTAGAGCAGTTACTCGTACTCACAAATTGATAGAATATTCCGAAAAATTATTGAAACCCGGCGGAATGTACTATTTGCTCAAAGGTGGAGACTTGACTGAAGAACTAGAAATTACAAAAGAACTTTACCCAAGAGCAAAATTTAAAGTAATTTCAATTGATTTTCGTGGTGTTGATTGGTTTAAAAAAGAAGATAAGAAAATACTGGTTGTTAAACATGTTAAGTAGATTTTTCAAATATATTTCTGTTTTTATAGTTTCTTCTTTACTATTACTTGCAGTTGATAATGTAAGTAGTGATTTTCAGATTGCCAGAGTTAAATATTCAGGAGGCGGGGATTGGTATAATGATCCTTCTGCTGAAGAGAATTTACTGGCTTATGTTAGAGCAAATACTAACATTTCTGTAAAACCTGAGTATACATTTACAGAACTAAGTTCACCTAAGTTATTCGAATATCCTATGATCTTTTTAACGGGACACGGCAATTTGAAATTTACTGAAGAAGAAGCAGAAAATTTACATAATTACTTGATTAATGGTGGTTTCCTATATGTAGATGATGATTATGGATTAGACCCTTATATCAGAAAAGAGATGAAAAAGGTATTTCCAGAACAGGAGTTTGTAGAGTTGCCTTTTTCACATGGTATTTATAATTGTCACTATAAATTTCCGCAAGGGCCTCCTAAAACACACGAACATGATGACCACAATCCAAAAGGTTTCGGTTTGTTCCATGACGGCAGACTATGCGTTTATTATACATTCGAATCAAATCCAAGCGATGGTTGGGCAGATGAAAGAGTACATAATGACAATCAAAAAACAAGAGAAACTGCGTTGCAATTTGGGACAAATATTATTGTCTGGGCACTAACAAATTAGATGATATGGAAAAATACAATAAACAAGATAAAATAATACAAAAAATAGATGCGACCAAAAGGTCGGAACTGATAAATATAACTATTACTAACTTACTTTACGCTGCTTCTGTATCTGGAATGGCAGCTATACTCTTTATTGCTCTAGAATCTCTTCTTGACTCCGGCATAGCTACCAGAACTGCGATGATAAGTACTTGGTCTGCTTTGTCAGTTTTGATGTTTGCTGTTTCATTTCTTCCTTCCTTCAGATATTTAAAAGACAAAAACAAATCAGGAACCGAATCAATTGCTTTTAGAGTTGGTGAGGCTTATCCTGATATCAAAGATTCTTTAAGTAATGCTATTCAGCTTACATATAATAATAAAATAGAAAATATCTTTTCTAATGAGCTTATAGCAGCTTCATACAATGACGCAGTCAAAAAATCAGAAAATCAGGATTTTAATGTAATCATAGATAAAAAATCTTTTAAAAGATCAATACTATTATTTTTCTCAATAGTAGCTATCTCGACTATATCTTTTTTTGTTATGGGAGAAAAAGCTTACTCTGCACTAAATAGACTTGTAAATTATAACCAATCTTTTGTTCCGCCTGCACAGTTTTCATTATCAATATCGCCTAAGATTGTAGATTTAGAAAGAGGTGACAGTGTTAACATTGTTGTGAACTACTCAGGTAAACTTAGTCAGAAAATATATCTGATGGTTAAATACGAGAATGATAAGCAGTTTGAAAAAGTAGAATTGAATAATAAAACAACAAATTCTTTTACTTATAAATTTAATGCTTTAAAATACAGTGTGGAATGTTACGCATTCGCGGAGTGGTTTGATTCACCGGTAATTACTGATACTTGTAAGATAAACATCTTTGAAAGACCGTATATTAAAGCTTTTGAAGGCAAAATTATTTTCCCTTCTTATACAGGTAGGCAATCGCACAGTTTTGATCAGGAAAGTGGAGATATTGCAGCTTTAACAGGAAGTAGAGTAGAAATTAATGCTACTACAGCGAAAGATGTAGAAAGAGCTCAAATTCAATTTGTTTCTGAGACTGCAAAAGATTCTACACTTTTAAAAGATACTATTATACTTTACGATATGCAAGTATCTGAAAATACTGCGATTGGATCATTTAAAGTTACAAATTCCGGTACTTATAAGATTTTAGTATCAGATAAAGAAGGATACAAAAACTCTAATCCGATTGAGTATGCAATTGTAGCAACTCAAGATGAATATCCTGCAATTACTCTGTTGCAACCTATTTCAGATGTCAGAATAGGTGATAGTGGTTTACTTCCAATCAAACTAGATATAAGCGATGATTATGGATTTTCTTCGTTGAAATTGTATTATAAGAGAATTGAATCCAGATATACTAATCCGGATGTAGATTTCAATAATATAGATATCTCCTTCAAAAGATCAGAAAATATGCAAAATATATTTTATGTATGGAATCTTCATGATTTACATATTTCACCTGAAGATAAATACGAATACTATGTGGAAGTTGCTGATAATGACATTATCACAGGCCCAAAAAAAGCACAAACTCCTCATCTGACAGTTAAGTTACCTTCTTTGATGGAAGCGATGCAAGATGCTGAAAACCAGCAGAAACAAATTGAAGAAGAACTTAAAAAAGTGCTGGATGAAGCTCAAAAAGTCCAAAAGGATATGGAAGAGTTTGATCGTAAAGTATTAAAAGATAAAAATAAAAAAGAATTGAACTGGGAAGATAAAAAGAACCTGGAAAAGATTGCTAAAAAGAAAGACGAAATAAGCAAAAAGCTTGATAAGATACAGGATAAACTGCAAAAAGCAACTGAAGAGATGCAAAAATCAAATATGCTTTCTGAAGAAACTATGCAAAAATATATGCAACTTCAGGATTTGATGCAAAAGGTTGATAATGCTGAATTCAGGCAAATGCAGAATAAACTTCAAGATGCTCTTAAGCAGATGGATAAAAAAGAAATCCAAAAAGCTATGGAGAATTACGAGTTTAACGAAGAGCAGTTTAAGCAAAACATAGAGCGTACTATGAAAATGCTTAAAAGAATGCAAGCTGAGCAAAAAACTGATGCAATTCAAAAACAAGCTGAAAAGATGGCGAAGCAGCAAGAAGAAATCAGCAAGCAAATGGAAAATGCAAACAAACAACAGACAGAAGAACTGGCTAAAAAACAGGAACAGCTCGCAAAAGATATGGAAAGGCTGCAGGAAGAGCTTAAAAAGCTTGAAGATATGATGAAAGATTATCAGGAAGAGATGCCTTGGGAAGAGTTGCAAAAAGCTATGGAAGAACTCAATGCTGAGCAAACTCAGCAACAAATGCAACAAGCTTCACAACAGATGCAACAAAACCAGAAATCTTCTGCTAAAAAGAATCAACAGTCTGCTCAGCAAAAAATGCAGAATCTTGCGAAACAGATGCAGCAGATGAAACAGCAGCTTCAACAGGAAGACAATCAGGAAGCTATGCGACAGATGGAAAAATCTATTTCAGATATGATTGAAATTTCTAAGAATCAGGAAGAAATTACTAAGCAGACAACTAATTCTGACTATAATTCTAAAAAATTGCCTCAGATAGCAAAAGATCAGGAGAAAAATTCTCGAGCTTTGATGAATGTAGCAAACAATCTATCTAAGCTTGGCGAGAAATCATTTTCTGTAACTCCTGAAATGGGTAAAGAACTTGGTAATTCTATGAAGAAGATGAGTGAATCTATCGCTCAATTGTCTGAGAGAAGAACTCATTATGCAAAACAAAACCAGGCTCAGGCGATGACTTCTCTAAATAGTGCTATATCCCAAATGCAGGATATGCTAAGTGAGATGAAGCAAAACGGTGGGTCATGTAATAATCCCGGAGGTAGCGGTCAAGGTCAACAACCGAAACCGGGCATGGGATTCCAGCAGCAACTACAGCAGATAGCCGCTGAGCAGCAGATGATTAATCAATCTATGAAGCAGATGATGCAACAGCAGGGGCAGGGTGGTATGTCTCCGCAGCAACAAGCTCAGCATCAAAGATTATCTGATCAGCAGGGACAAAGCTCTCAGCAGATGAAACGATTAGCAGATGAACAAAAGCAATATGGAAATAAAGGCGAACGTAAAACTGTAGGCGATTTAAATAAGCTTTCTAAAGATATGGAAGAAGTACTTAAGGATATACAGTCAGGTAAAATAGATCAGGAAACTATAAAAAAACAAGATAAAATAGTTTCCAGATTATTAGATGCAACTCGTTCTATCAATGATAGAGATTTCGAAAAACAAAGAGAATCAAAAGAAGGCAAAAACAGATTCCTGGTTTCTCCATCTGAAGTTGACTTGCAATCTCAAGAAGGCAAATCAAGACTATTTCGTGAAATCTTAAGAGCATCAAAAGATACTTACACTAAAGACTATCAAAATATAATCTATAAGTATTTTAAACAGCTCGAAAAATCTGAGAATTTGAAGTAAAGGATAAGGAAGAAAGAATTAGCAATATTTGGTTTGATTTTTTTTGCTCATTCTTTCTTATTATCACTTTGTATTTTTTTGAAGTATTTTACTATTGAAGTTATATAAAGTTCCAGTTGCTTATACAGATCTTGATCAACGTGTTCTTTTAGAATACTTAATAATTTATCTTTTTTAGGATTAAGATTAAATATTAGCCAATCTCTGTTTGTAAGTAAAGAATCAGTATGCCCTCTGTATCGAATAATTGTGTAATATAATTTACTATAATCAGGATCGTCTTCATCTACTGTGAAATCGTCATGATTATGCGATATATACTTGTGAAATTCATCTAGTCCAATATAGAGTTTGTTAAAATCATCAGGATTAATTAACATGTCATTATTGTGGAATCTAACATCAAATCCATCATATAATACTGATGATAATGACGAATCTAAAGTTTTGTAAGCATTGAAAAAAAAGGTTCTTGCTACAGAGTCTTTTATGTTATATACTTTGAAAATAAATGCATCTGTTTTTGGAAAACGTAGATACTGCGTTTCAAAATCCATTAAAAATTCTACTTGCATATCTCTTATTGATTCCATAGGAACAAGTTCAACTGATTCTAAGAATGAAGTTGTATCTTTCAAATCAGATTTTACTTCAATCACCATGATTAACTCTAAAATCAAAACCAAAATTTTAAATATTACTATATGCTTCATTATTTTTACCTTTCTATTTAATATCCTTTACTTTTCTATCTAGTAGTGTTTGTGAATGTTTCCAATAATGCTAACTTTAGACTTCTGACAGCACGGCAACAATACCTAATATTTCTTGTGCCAGCTGGAGAATCAAAAAAAGAATATTCAGTAGGCTTAAGATCAGGGTGCAGTTTTACATTTTCCAGATCAGATTCACTCAATTGAAAAATATGTACCTACCCGCTATTATAAAAGGGACTATTGACTCATCATGCAAATCTGGTATAGTGAGATTTTAAATAATGAGACAGCTTTTTTTGTTTATCCCAAAAATGTCATCAGAAAATACAATTACTAGTAAACGCCTATAATATCAAGGTTAACAGCTATCTTTCTTAGAAAGAAAATATTAATATATGCGGCGGGCTAAAGCCACGCCGTTGCACTGATTTGAGAATATGCTATTGCGCATTGACAAATTCCATCTAACTAATTGCAAGAAAGCAGCTGTTAGAGTAAAAGACAACGATAACAAAAAACAAGTTTTGTGGTAGCTAACACCCCGTCATGCTACGCATGCCACCCCTCTTTAAAAAGAGGGGAATGTCAAAATTTCCCTTCTTCGCAAGAAGGGGTGCCCGAAGGGCGGGGTAGTTGTTGCAATGTTTGTTTCACTACTTTACTTATAATAAAAGTAAAATTATAAACAAACTGTTAGCTTCTTTTTGCCACAAACGCAAGTTTGTATTAGGGATCTGGGTTTATAATATTTTAAGTTATTATTACAAATACTAAATCAATTTCAAATCTATGATATAAGTCAAAACAAGCACATATAGCTCATAATAATCCACTTTTGTCAAAGAATGAATTCCTATTCTTTCACATCGTCTGTTTCTTTTTCTTTCTTTTCTGCCTTATACTTTTCTGTCTGTTTAATCCATTCCTGCCAAATCTGAGATTCTGTTTCAGTTCGTTTATTTATCTTAGAGATATAATGCAAATGGCATAGAGCCTTTGATTCTTTTACTGTAAAGTGAATCAAAGGCTTTTCTCTGGTAAATAGGATTTCATCCATGTGGTTATGGATATCTCTGTTTTCCAAAGTTGATTTATCTACATTATATTTCTCTGCTATTTCATGTAATAGTGGAGTAAAATATTTAATGTCATTTTCAGGGATTTGTATTTCAAGGCTATTCCAAATTAATCCAAAACCTCTGCTATAGTTTCTCAATGTTTTTGTAATAAATATACTATTCGGAATCTTTAGGATATTTCCGGTATATACGTCTTCAAATTGTTTGTTTGTTTCAGCTACTGTTACAAATATCGGCCCTGTTTGAATAACATCTCCAACATTTCCATCAATTTGAATACGATCTCCTACTTTAAATAAATCTCTCCATATAATAACAAAATTGGCTATTATATCTAAAATAAGCTCTTTGGAAGTGATAATAAACGCACCTGTAACAAGGCCGAGAAAAGTAATTATATTGCTTACATATTCGTACCAAACTGTGACTATTGCAGATATCATGAGAATATTGATTACTGTTGTCGCAGTTTGTCTGTGCATATATTTTCTGCGAAGCTGTTTATCTTTTTTTTCAATCATTTTAATAAGCAGCCATTTTGTTATAGAAAATATAACGAATATGACTATAGATACTAAAATTCTCTGCGTGTTATTATCAAACCAAGAATTCATTTTTATTCACCTATATCATCTATTAAAAGTGAAAGAAGCACTGCTCTGTCTATTAAACTGTCTTTTAAAATAAATTCCTTGCCTGTACGCAAGTTGCCTCCTAATGCTCCCATTCCTTCCACAGCAGGAACATTTTCTACAATATTGCAAATATTGGATGAGGTAGGGCGGTGAGAAGGTGATGCATTTATTTCCAGTTTTTTAGCTAAAGTGTCTATCAAATCAATTAAATCTTCATTCCTGTTTTGAGAAAGAAGTGGTTTTCTATTCAACAATCTCTTGATATTGTAGCTGATATTAGGAGTGCCCGGTTTTGCATATTCTTTTACTTTGGTTTCAATAATATCTTTAGTTTCAATAGAATCAAAAGCTATCGTTACTTTGATAGTTGATTTGTAGATATTTGATTCTGAGATATAGTTATAGTCACTTTTATCAATACGGACAGAAACATTATAAGTAGAAGATAACTTTTGCAACTTAGTAAGAAATGAAAGGTATTGTTTCATCAATATACTGCCTTTATCTAAAATAGAATAGTCTATTCTAAACTTTAGTTTTCCTGAGCAGGAACTTGTAAAAGATCCATCAGTATTCCCATTTTTGAGACCGATAATTTTCTTTGCATTCTGACTGTGCTGCCTAACAATTTCTCTACTGAAGTGTCCTCCAATTGTATCATCACTCATTAAAAGAATACCTATTTTTCTTTTTTTGAGAGACTTTGTAAATTTCAAGGATTTCAGAGCAATGAGTAGCAAAGCTAAACCGGATTTACTTTCAGCAATACCTGAACCAAATATTTTGTTTTGTTCTCTATACAAGTTAATATGTGTCTGATAATCAGAAATTGTATCACTATGTGCCAGAAGTAAAATATCATCTTTTTCTGAATCGTGATTTCTGAAATAATACATATCTCCAACTTCAGTCTGAGGGTAAAGAGTAGATGTAAATCCTAACTGATTGAGGATTTTGGAAATATTTTTGTTTAGGTAATTAACACCTTCAGCGTTATATGCGTTTGAGCTTACAGCGACAAACTTTTCTAAATAATCTTCAATTGTACCCATTTGACTACGTATGTAGCGTCTGATTTTGGCAGTTTTATTTAGCTTTTTATTAATCTCAATGCCTGTAGATATTTCAGGATTCTTTTGATAGCTACTTCCGAAATATCTTAAAGAAGCATTATCAAGTATCTTGTTAATAAGTCCTTCATAAGTATATCCGGCTACCGTAGCTGCATGGAAAAAAGATCCCTTAAGGCCAAGAGAAGCCATAGAATTGATTTCTAACAAATAATAATTACCATCAGCATCCATTCTAAAATCAACGCGAGCATAGTCGCATAAGCCAAGAGAATTAAATGCTTTTCTAGTTAATTGCCTAATTTCATCCATTTTTTCTTCTGAAAGATTAGGAGGACATATCTTTTCCATAGGAGCATGCATTTTATTATCATAAGTCTGAATTGCATCAGGAGAACCCAAACCTATTTCTACTACTGGTAATATTTCTAAGTTTGGTTCATTTCCGAGTACTCCGACAGCGAACTCTCTTCCAGGAATAAATCTTTCAACAAAAACAGCTATATGATTATCTAATAGTTCATCTACAGCAGCTTTAAGTTCCACTGCGTTATATACAACTTTCATCCCCATAGAAACAGATTCGTTTCTGGGTTTTACAATTACAGGAAATTCAAGTGCATTTGGATCATAATCATAACCGTTGATTACATTGTATTCCGGAGTAGGCAAGCCAAATCTTTGGAATACAATTTTAGTCATTACTTTGTCTAAAGCAATTCCGTGAGCTGCAGGTCCGCTTCCAACATAAGGTACACCCATCATTTCAAGCATTGCAGGAATGTGAGTATATCTGCTTTGTCCCTGTATACCATAAGCCATATTGAATACCATACCGGGGAATTCACCCATAATCACTTTGGGCATAAAGTTCTGCAGTTTGGCGATAACGTCTTTATTACCGTCAATAATTCTAACATTATGACCTTCAGCTTCCAAAGAAGTAGCAACTTTTTCTACAATATGTTTGCTGTAAAACTCTTTGTTTCTGATACCAAAGAAATTTATCACATCATCCTGCGAAATATCAGATTTGTTGTATATAACTGCTATTTTCATAACAACTCACGACTATTGTAATTATTAAAAATTTGGCAAATATACACCTAAAGACTTAATATTCAACTGAAAATTTTCGAGGCAGCAAAAATATTATTTAGAGGAGTATTATTTATGGGTAGGAGATGAAGATGTATCCAAAGGCATCACATTGAAAGATGCCTTTGGAGTAAATGTATCACTGAGCTTTTGGCATATATAATCTAAATGAAGCACCTTTGCCAAGTTCAGAAATTACTTCAATCTTGCCCTTCATTTCTTCAACAAGGCGTTTAACAATTGATAGACCTAAACCTGTAGAATTTTCATTGCCGGTAGGCCTTGCCGATAATTTCTGGAATTTAGTGAACATCTTTTTCTGATCTTCACTAGAAATTCCCGGACCTTCGTCTTTGACTTCAACTATCAAGTACTCGTCATCATCAAATACAGATATAAATATATTTTTCTCTTGAGGAGAGAATTTAATAGCATTTGAAACTAGATTATCTATAACCTGGCCAACTTTTGCAGAATCTGCAAAACAATTTGCATCAGCAACTTGGTTTTCAAATACTAGTTTGATTGATTTATCCTCTGCTCTTTTTATATAATTTTTATAGCAGTCTTCTACTATCATGGCAATCGGGAAATTATCAAGAGACAAGTTTATTTTACCTTGTTCTATAGCATTTACATCTAGCAGATCCGTAACAAGTCGGAACATTTGAATTGCAGAAGTATTTATATCTCCTGTGTACTCTTTCATTTCTTCGAGGCTAAATTCCATATCATCTCTCAATAGCAATTCAGATAATCCCATAATTGCACTGAGTGGATTTTTTAAATCATGAGCTGCAATTCCTAAAAACTCGTTTTTCTCATTATTAAGTTTAGTAAGCTGTTCATTTTGATTTTTTATCGTATCTACAGCAAATTTAAGATCTATATGAGTTTTGATTCTTACCAGTAACTCTTCTTTTTTGAAAGGTTTCGTGATATAATCAACGCCGCCGATCTGGAATCCCTGAATTATATCTTCTGTATCAGATTTTGCTGTTAGAAAAATTACCGGAATATGCGCCACATCAGGATCACTTTTTAGTTTTTCACAAACCTGGTAACCATTCATATCCGGCATCATTACATCAAGCAAAATAAGATCAGGCATAATATTTTTTACCATATTCAATGCTTGGATTCCGTTAGTAGCCATTGCTATATCAAACGATTCATCCATAAGGATACCTCCGATTACCTGAAGGTTTTTCATTATGTCATCAACTATAAAAATTTTAGGTTTTCTAGCTTGCATTATTTATATCTCCTACCTTTCGGTAATCTGGTTGATCATGTTTTCAAAAGAGGCTAAATGATCAGACATTTTGTCTAAAATAAATCTGTCACAGTAAGATATTAATTCATCACTATATTTTGTTAGCACTGGAAATTCTATTTCTTGGGAATACTCTTTTAGATTTTCTCCGAAAGCTTTTATTTCGCCAATCATAGGAGCATTTTCCAGGTTTTTAGCATCTTTAAGGAATGTATTCTGTAGATGCTGTTTTACGGATTCAGCATTTTTTATTGAAAAATCTTTCCCTGTTTCTTCTTGCTGATTTAGTTCTGCATTATTATTATCAACAATTTCAAACGGCAAATATTTCATAAGTTCTGCAAAAAGACTGTCTTTTTGTACCGGCTTACTCACAAATCCCGAAAAACTTTCAGCTTTGATTTTTTCTACATCAGAAGTCATTGCATAAGCTGTGAGAGCAATAACCGGAATGCTTTTAAGATTAGGGATTTTCTTTAACTCTCTGTTCGCACCATATCCGTCAAGGTTTGGCATTTTTAAATCCATCAGAATGATATCAGGAGGTTCGGTTGTAGATTTTTCTATAACCTGATGACCGTCTTCCGCTGTGTTTATAGATATGTCTGAATCAATTAAATATTCAGAGATAAGCATTCTGTTTTGTTCTACATCATCTGCAAGAACAAGTGTAGCTTTTTTGAATCTAACAGTGTCATAATCAAGATCATCTTCGTTAGATTGGTGAATGAAATTTTCTGAATCAGATATTTCTATATTATAGAATTCAATTCTAAATGTACTACCTTTGTCTTTTTCAGAGAAAAGCTTTATTGTGCCACCCATCATTTCAGTAAGACGTTTTGTAATAGCTAAGCCCAAACCTGTTCCGCCGTAAGCCTTTACGCTTTGACCTTCCTGCTGTTTAAAAGCTTCAAAAATTAATTCCTGTTGGTCTGGAGGAATACCAATACCACTATCTTTAACTTCAATAGCAAAATCTATTTTATTTCTCCCGACGTGAGTTTTAATAAGTTCTATATTAAATCCAACGTGACCTCTTTCAGTGAATTTAACAGCATTACCCATCAGATTGATAATAACCTGTCTAAATCTGGCTTCGTCAAGACTGACTAATAAAGGTAGCTCAGAATCTATATTTTCTTTATATGCCAGACCTTTTTCTTCAACTTTAAGACTGAATATATTTTTAACTTCTTTAGCTATATTTCTAAGGTCAACCGGCTCGTAATGAAGTTCAATTCGATCAGCTTCAATTTTCGACAAATCTAAGATATCATTGATAAGTCTAAGTAGAGTTTTACCGGATGAATTTACATTTTCAAGATACTCTTTGCTTTTTTCATCATGAGCTACACGTTTTTTTAATAGCTCAGTAAAGCCTAGAATAGCATTCATAGGTGTGCGAATCTCGTGTGACATATTTGCTACGAATTCGCTTTTAAATTTATTTGCAGCATCAGCTGTATTTTTTGCATCTATTAGTTCACGTTCTACACGTTTTCTTTCAGCTATTTCAGTTTGGAGCTTTGCCAGCAACTTATTTTTTTGTTCTACAGAATCCTGTAGATATTGATTATCCATAGTTAGCTTTTTAAGCTTAACAAGTGTTTTTGCTCTGGCTATTAATTCTTCTTGTTTAAAAGGTTTAGATAGATAATCATTTGCTCCTAAGGTGAAGCCTTTTATAATTTCGGATATATCATTTAGTGAGGTGAGGAATAAAACAGGTAATTCAAATAAAGAGTATTCTTCACGTATCTTCTCGCATACCTGAAATCCGTCCATAAACGGCATCATAACGTCTAAAACTACTAAGTCGTAATTGTGTGAGTAAATCTTAGTAACAGCCTCTAAACCGTTAATAGCAGTGTCTATTTCGAAGTTTTGAGTTTCTAAGTATTTACTTATCAGCCTCAATGTAACAGGGCTGTCATCTACAAGTAAAATTTTACCCTGATTTTCGCCTGGTACTGATTCCAATATTAGAGCAGTAGATTTGTGAGATTGGAATAAATCTCTGGAGATATTATTTTCTTTCTCCAACTCTTGTTCGGCTAGCGCCATTTTAAGCTGACTAATTTCACGAATCAGCTCTTCGTTAGTTTTGTTTTCGTAATCCATACCTTAGTCTCCCATTTTCACTAAGATAATAATATTCTTTTCATCTGCAATGATTTGAATAGAATTTTTTTTCTATAAGACGAATCTTATTATTTTTGTTTAGATGTTTTTAAATAAAAAGAGAAATACCATGCATAAATTAGCAGTTAAAAGTTTAGCGGGAATACCGGAATCTATATTTTCTACAATGAGTAGAATGGCATTTGAATACAAAGCAACAAACTTAGGTCAGGGATTCCCTGATTTTGATGGCCCGGAATGGCTCCCTGAAATGGCATATAAAGCTATGAAAGAAGGCAAAAATCAATATGCTCCGTCTCCGGGAATTTTGTCTATTAAGCAAAACATTGCTGCAATTGAAAAAGAATACTATAGCCTTGATTGGGATCCCATTGAAGAAATTACAATTACAGCCGGTGCTACTGAAGGTTTGTTCTGTGCTATTCATGCTTTTATTGAAGCAGGAGATGAAGTAGTTATGTTCGAACCTTTCTACGATGCACATCAGGCTGATGTTATTCTTGCTGGTGGTGTTCCAAAATATGTAACATTAAAGAAACCAGACTTCACTTTTGATGCTGATGAACTAAAAAATGCAATAACTGATAAAACTAAAATGATTATTGTAAACACTCCTCATAACCCGACAGGTAAGATGTACTCTAAATATGAGTTGGAAATAATTGCAAAAGTGGCTATTGAAAATGATTTGCTTGTTCTTTCAGATGAAGTATATGAGTTTCTTACTTATGGAGAAAAGAAACATATTCCTACAGCAACAATTGAAGGCATGAAAGATAGAACGATTACTATTTCTTCTACCGGTAAGACTTTTGGTATGACTGGTTGGAAAATAGGTTATATATGCGCTTCTCCTGAAATTACTGCAGCAATCAGAGGTGTGCACCAATGGACAAACTTTGCTGTCAATACACCGGGCCAGCATGCAATGGCTTATGGATTTAGTCAGTTGTCTTCATATCTTCCGGGATTCCAAAAAGAATATAAAGCAAAACGTGATTTGATGCTTGAAGAGTTGGATAAAACTAAGTTTAAAGCACATGCAGCTTTTGGATCATATTTTATTATGGTTGATGTACCTGAAGGCTTTACTGATGATGTGGATTGCGCAACAAAGCTGGTTAAAGAATTTGGAGTTGCAACTATTCCGCCTTCAATATTCTATGGCAAATCTGATGAAGGCAAATCTATGCTCCGTTTATGTTTTGCTAAAAGGGACGAAACAATTATTGATGGTATCAGAAAAATGGGGCAGATCTAATTGCCTGATTTTGATAATACATATTTCATGCAAATAGCTATTGATGAAGCTAAAAAGTCTTTAGAGACAGGCGATGTGCCTATAGGTGCTGTTATAACTTACAAGAATGAAATAATAGCACAAGCGCATAATCGAATTGAAGAACTAAAAGATCCTTTGGCACATGCTGAGGTTTTAGCCATCAAAGAAGCTGTAGTAAAATATGGTCATAAACATCTTATTGATTGCTCTATGTACATTAGCTTAGAGCCATGTTCAATGTGTGCAGGAGCAATTGTTCTAGCAAGAATAGATAATGTTTATATAGCTGCCAGAGATCCCAAAACAGGGGCTTGTGGCAGCTTGTTTAATATAATCAGCGATGAAAGATTAAACCACAGATGCAATGTGGAATATGATATATTAGGAGAGCAGTCATCTGCAATGTTAAAAGACTTTTTTAAATCACTCAGAGCCAAAAAGAAAAATGGAAATTGAAAACGCTTTATATATAATTCCAACACCTATCGGCAATCTTGAAGATATAACACAAAGAGCTGCTACTATTCTAGGTAAGGCTGATATTATTGCCTGTGAAGATACAAGAACAACAGGTAAGTTGTTGAAATTATTGGATATTTCGCATAATAAGATGACAAGCCTTCATCAGCATAATGAGGCTGCTAAGGCAAATTTCATAGTTGAAGAAATTAAAAACGGAAAGTCTGTGGCACTTGCAAGTGATGCAGGAACTCCCGGTATTTCAGATCCGGGATACAGAGTAATTACTGCTGCAATTGAAGCAGGTGTTAAGATAGTACCTTTACCTGGTGCTACTGCATTTGTACCTGCTTTAGTAGCTTCAGGTTTCCCTAATCATCATTTTACATTTTTTGGTTTTCCTCCACAAAAAAAAGGAAGAAAGACATTTTTCGCAATGGTTTGCTCACATCCCTTTACTTCAATTCTTTATGAATCTCCACATAAATTACTTAAGTCATTGGAAACAATTAAAGATACAATTCCTAATCGCAAATTATGCATAGCCAGAGAGATTAGTAAAGCATTTGAAGAATTTGTGATTGGTACAGCTGAAGAATGTATCGAAGTGTTTACAAATAAGCAACCAAAAGGTGAATTTGTAATTGTAGTATCAATGCCCGAAAGCAAATAGGGAAGAGTCCCTATTTGCTTATTTTGGTTACTTTTTGTTCCGCTTTTTCAAGGAAACTGCGGCAGTCTTTAGCTAATTTCATAGCTTCTTCGTATTCAGTGATAAGCTCTTCCAAAGGCTTTTCGCTGCCATCCAAGTTTTCTACGATTTCTTCAATTCTATCAATCTGTTCTTCAAAACTCATCTTCTTTTTTGACATTTTATCACCTGAATATATGTTTAGTTGTTGTTGTAGTAAAAATATAAAACATAGATGTTTAAAAATTTGAGTAGTGCATTTTTCAAAAGTTCTCTACCATACCGCCCTTTTAGGTGAGGTTGTCTAATAAGTAAAAATGTAGCTACATTATTAATGTTTTGTGGTATTAAACACCCCGTCACATCTTCGATGTGCCACCCCTCTTTGAAAAGAGGGGAATACTTTAAGTTAACTATCTCATAACTATCTAGTGATGCGACAACTATTCTAATATTCCCCTACTTCTCAAGCGATGTGCTGAGCATAGCCGAAGTAAAGGGGTGCCCGAAGGGCGGGGTAGTTGAGGCAATATTAGTTGCATCTATACTTATGAGACAGTATCACACGTAGTATCGGTTTGGTCAAATATTATATTACCTTTGTAGAGTAAATTTCTAAATCTACAAATTAAAAAAAAAAGAAAAACTTTAATATCAATCCACAGTTCTATCAATCACACCGCCACCAACTACATCTGTTCCTTCAAATAAAACAACAGATTGTCCCGGAGTAATAGCATCTCTTGGCTCTACAAACCTTACGTGTAACTCGCCATCTACTAATTTGCAGTATGCATCTCTGCCTCGATCATTATATCTGATTTTCACTGAAAATAGTTTTTCTTCTTCCAAAGTTGCATATTTGATTAGATTCACATCAGTTGCAACCAATCCCATATTGCCCATGCCTTCTTTAGTAACTACTTCAATTACATTATGTTTCGGATCTATTTTTTTAACATAAAGTGGTTCTTCGTACGAAACACCTAAGCCTTTTCTTTGACCTACTGTATAAAATGGATAACCTTTATGTTTTCCAAGAGGTATGCCGCCTAACATAATATTTCCTTCACCGACTTCTTGTGACTGAGGTTCTATTCTTTGTAGGAAATCGTGATAAGAATCTGAGATAAAACATATATCCTGAGATTCAGGACTATTGAAAACAGGAAGATTTATCTCTTTAGCAAATTTTCTATTTTCTACTTTGGTTGTTTCTCCTAAAGGGAAAAGAGTTCTTGCAAGCTGATCCTGGGTAAGCCCCCATTTAACATAAGATTGATCTTTAGATGCATCTTCACCTTTAAAAAGAACATAACGTTGCAAATCCTCATCAAATCTGATTCGTGAGTAGTGACCTGTTGCGATATAATAACATCCTAATTTATCTGCTTCTTTCAAGAATAAATCCCATTTGATCATTGGGTTACATCTGGCGCACGGATTGGGTGTTCTGCCAGACATATATTCTTCAACAAAATTATCTATAATGTCTTTTTTGAACTGTTCAGAAAAGTCCATAGCGTAATGATCTATGCCTAACATATCGCAGACTTTTTTTGCGTCTTTGACAGCATCTACGCACATTGTATTTAATTCTTCTTCAGTAAAGTATTTTTTAGTCAAATTGAGCTGTTCCATAGTCATACCTATGACATGGAATCCTTGGTCTAACAATACTTTTGCAGAGACCGATGAATCTATTCCACCAGACATTAGGAGGAGCACTTTATTTTTATCTAAGTTCATATCTTTAATGCAGTTTATTTTAAAATATAGAACTACAAATATAACAAGTATTTAGCTTTTGTCAATATAAAATTAGTTCAGTAAAATATAAATATTAGCTAAGACTATCAATAAAAGCCGGAATTATTTCCCATGAGTCAATTTCTGCATCAGCAATTGTCTTCTTAGGGTTAGTTTGCGCTACGTACTCAGTAATGTCACCTGAGTAGCGAATTGCATACATATTTAATGCTTTTGCACCTTTCACATCTGTATCTTCAATGTCGCCTATATGTATAGCATTTTCAGGTTTGCAGTCTAACCTTTCTAAAACAGTATTAAATGCTTTAGGATGCGGCTTAGAGACTCCTGTTTCATTACTAAAGCTAAATGCATCAAAGAAGTCGAATAGATCATTTTCTTTAAGTAGTTGAGTAAGAACAGTACCTGGTGAAAAGCCTGTGTCTGAAACTACAGCCAGTTTATATTTCTTTTTCAACTCAGTTAATGCTTCTATTAGATGAGGCATTGGTTTAGGCTGATGTACAAGTACAGAATTTGCAAAGCATTCTACCACGTGATCAATTGATGGCTTATCTTCAGGCAACTTAAGAAAGTTCCAGAAGAAAGTAACAGTTTCAAGAGGAGAAGGTGTTATATGGTCATTTTTCCAGATTCTATTGAAGTATTCCCAACTTGCCTGCATAGCCTCAGAAAATTGATCTGGAGTAACCATGACTCCCAATTTATCGATTGTTTCAATAAGACATCTTTGCCTATACTTATTTCTAACTTCTCCGTTATAGGAATCAAATATAGTATTCCAAAAATCTATAGTTACTACTTGAATTGGCATATCATTACAACGATTTATATTACATCTTTAATTTTTTGAATATCGATTCCGGAACATGTTTTACTACCCACATTATCAAGGCCCAGAATTTAGGAAGATAAACTACTTCTTTTTTTGCTTCAATACCTTCTAAAATACCTTTAGCGATTGAGTCCGGTTGAGCAAAAAGGAAGTTCTTTTCTAAGTGAGCTGTCATTGGAGTATCAACAAATCCGGGTTTAATAGTCATCACATGGACGCCTTTATGATATAATCTATTGCGTAGACCTTGCAGATAAGAACTTACTGCTGCTTTTGCGGAACCGTAAATATAATTACTTTGACGTCCGCGATCACCAGCTACAGATGAAATAACCGCAATTACTCCATTGCCTTGTGCTTCCATCTTTTCAGCTACAATGCTACAAATTGTCATTACAGATGTAGCATTTACATTCATGTTCTCTATTATCTTTTCAGTAGAATTCATTGCTAATTCCTGTTCAGGAAGAAGTCCATGAGCTACTAAAAGAATATCTATTCCACCTAATTCTTCTATGATAGATTCAAGTTCTGCTTTTTGGTTTTCAAAATTGCAGACATCAAAATTCTTTGTAATTATTTCAGTATTATATCTGCTATTGATATCTACTTTGACAGTTTCCAGTCTTTCCAAATTTCTTCCGCAGAGAGCTAGTTTGCATTTTTTCTTTGCAAAGAGGATTCCTGCCTGATGAGCTATTGCTGAAGTTGCGCCTATTATAACTACTTTTTTCATATCTGTTTCTTATGATGGTTATTTATTTTGTTACTCTTCTCCAGAAGCTGGATGAGAATTTTGGATCAATATATTTTGAAAATTCTTCCCATTGAGGATAGAATTTTTTAAAGTTTTCAGGAGACATTCTTGCATCTTTTGCCGGATAAAGGACACCACCGCAATCAGCAACTAATTTATCAATATCTTCAAGTATAGCAAGTGTTTTAGAAGTCATTCTAAAATCTATCGCCATAGTTATCCCTGGTCTAGGGAAAGAAAGCATACCCGGACTTTGGACAGATCCAAAAGTCTTTAATACAGTCAGGAAAGAGGATAAACCTGAAAGAGCAATTTTTCTCATAATTGCTTTCAAGTTATTGAGACCATTTTCAAAAGGGATTACAAACTGATATTGAAGAAAACCTTCTTTGCCATAAGCTTTGTTCCAATAAAGAAAAGCATCTAATGGATAAAAGAATGGATCAAAATGTACAATATTGCTTTCTACTTTCATGTTTTGTTTGTGATAATATAGACTATTAAACAAAGTAACTGAAAGAGGATTGATAAAAGGTGCATCAAAAGGAAAAGGTATAGATTTGGGTTTAGGTAATTCCAAATTTGTTTCTTCGTTTAAGTGATTTCCTCGATTGTAAATACCACGTAGATTATTAGGATCAATCCAGGAAACAGTGTAATCGAAATCTTTTTCTGATTCTTCGTTTATTTCAAAGAATTCTTCCAAAGAATCAAACTTTACAGCATCCATTTTAAAGAATGCATTTTTGCAAGGTTTAAGGTAAAACGTAGCGTCTGTAATAACACCGGTTAATCCTAAGCCACCAATAGTAGCCGAAAAGAGCTCAGGGTTTTCAGCTCTAGAACATATGATTCGAGTTCCATTGCTTCGAAGTAAAGTAAACTCGATTAAGTGAACGCCAAAAGTACCACCTACATGGTGATTTTTCCCGTGTACATCATTTGCAATTGCGCCACCAACGGTGATATGTTTAGTACCGGGAGTAGAAGCCAGGAAGTAACCTCTTGGAACTGAGAAATCCAAAATTTCAGAAAGAGTTATACCAGCTTCGCATTTAATAATACCTTTCTCAGCATCGAAATGCAAAATTCTGTTTAGTCCTCGGCAGTCTATTAGAGTGTTATTATCATTTAAGCAACTATCTCCATAACTTTTCCCAAGACCAAATGGAAGAAAAGTATCATCTACCGAAAAATCTATACTCTTAAAATTGTCATTCCAAAGAATCTTTTTGACATCTTTATGTTCTACTCTTGGGTATCTGCCCCAGGAAATATAACTATCTATCATATTGTTGCTCCAAGTGCTAAGAGAAACGACAATCCGATGATTAAGTAACTAATTTTATCTTTAGCAGTAAAAACAATTGGATCATCATGCATATAGCCTCTACCTGCTTTAAACCATAATCTTCCTATCCAGATAAGAAGAAGAGGAGAAATCAAATAAAGGAATTCAGGTCTTTTGTAAAGTAAGCTTACTGAGTTACTCTCAATATACAAAGTATAGACCAAAATTGATAATAAACCTGCTCCGGTTCCGAATGATTGTATAAGAGATATATCAGAAACAGAATAACCTCTGCCTTTTGCTTTTTCTTTATTATTCGTTTTAAGGTCTAAAAGTTCAGTATATCTTTTCAAAAATGCTAGACTTAAGAAAATGAACATGGAAAATGCTAACAACCATTTAGATGTTGGAACATTTACAGCAACAGAGCCTGCATAAATTCTTAATGTGTATAATGAAGCCAGTAAAACTATATCCACCAGGTATATTCGTTTCAGTCTAAAAGAATATAGGAGATTTGAGAAATAATATAGCAAGAGGACTATTGAATAGTCAACTGGTAAATAAACTATAGAAATAAAAGCAGAAAGTCCTACCAAAGAAAAGAAAGACAAACCTGCAAATGGTATAGACATATTACCTGCTGCAATTGGTCTGAATTTTTTTCTACTGTGTGCTCTGTCAGAATCTAAATCCAACAAATCATTTAAAATATAGATTGAAGATGCAGCAAAGCTGAATGCAAAAAATGCAAGCACAGAGTTTTGATAAATTTCATATCCTGTAACATGAGCAAGGAGTGGAGGTAAAAACAGAAGAATATTTTTAATCCACTGATAGACTCTGATTTGTTTTACTATCGATTTGAGTAAAGATTTTTTATTCTCTATTAGCAATAAGGGTGTTTTTATCGAAGTAGCTTTTTTCTTAACTGAACTCGATGGATTAACAAGTATATAATCCTTGCAGGAACTGATTATGGGCAAGTCAGCAGACGAATCTCCACAGTAGATATAGTTGTTCTTTCCAAATTTGTTATTTAAAAATTCCAGTTTATTTATGCCTTTCAAATTTATATTTTCATCAGACGCAAAAACTTCGTCAAAAATACCTACATGAGTTGCTACCTTCTCGGCTATTTTGATGTTTGATGCAGTAGCTAAAACAATATGAGTATTTTTCTGCTCTTTTAAATAATCAATAAGTTCCTGATTGTAGGGCAACAGTGTTGGATCAAATTCAATTCTTTCGGCAATTTTGTACTTAAGAACCTCTTTCCCTTTAAATAACCAAATCAAAAGCAAAAAAATATTTAACATATTCTGTTTGAGAAATATCAAAGCTGATTCAAAAAGCATATCGCTTTTAATCAGAGTCCCGTCAAGGTCAACGCATATGATAGATTTATTATTCATTTAAGTTAGCCGGAATTAATAAGAATCCAAATTTAACGAAAAACGATAAAATATCAATAAATATATGCTAAGTCTGAAGCTAAGAATAAGTAATTCATATATTTAAAAAAATTGATAATAAAAAATTGCAAACACGTTTACATATTAAGGTGTCTGTTTTACAAAAATTGCAGGTTAAGTATGAAAAAAATTACTATTTCCATAAAAATAGCTTTGAGTCTTTTATTGGTTGGTTTATTACCTGTACTTATAGTTAATATTATAGCTACTGATGCAAGTAGAGAGTCGTTAAAAGAAGAAGCACTCCAACGACTTAATGCTGTTTCAAAGATTAAACAACTCGAAATAGAGTCATATTTTGAAGAAAGAATGACTGATACTAAAATCTTAGCTCAAGCTCCTTCAATTCCTGAAGCAGTTTATGTGCTTGACAGCATTTCTAAAATAGCTAAAAGTAAAGGGTATAAGTTATCTACAGATCTGCTTAATTATCCACCAATGAAAAAAGCTTATGATAAATATATACATTATTTCAAACAATTCTGTGAATTATATGGATATTATGATGTCTTTCTTATTTCTCCAAATAGTGGAAGAATTTTGCTATCTGTAGCATTAGAAGCAGACTATGGTACTGAACTTAAAAGTGAAAACACAAATCTGGCTTTAGCATGGCAAAAAGCTAAAGAAACTAAAACAATGCAGATAACGGATGTTAAACCATATGCTCCTTCTAATATGGATCCTGCAATTTTTGTAGTTCAACCTTCTTATTTAGATGGTAACTATGTAGGATCTGTAGCAGTTCAATTGTCATTTAAACAGATAGACGCGATCATGCACCAAAGAGAAGGAATGGGAGAGACTGGAGAAACTTATCTTGTAGGTTCTGATTTTCTTATGAGATCTGATTCTTATTTAGATAAAGAAAACAGATCTCTTAAAAAGTCTTTATTAGGGACAGTTAAAGACAATGGTGTCAAAACTGAAGCTACCCAAAAAGCTATTGCAGGCGAAAGAGGAGAAGGATTTATTATAGATTACAATGGTAATGAAGTAGCGTCAGTTTACGCTCCAATGGATATAAAAGATTTGCGCTGGGCAATTATTTCTGAGATAAATTCTGATGAAATCTATAAAGCAGCGGATGAGTTAAGCCAGGAGTTACTTTATTTACTTCTAATAGTTCTTATAGTAGTCTTGATAATTGTTTTTGTGATTTCAAAAAACATTTCTAATGGTATTAAAAATGTAATTAGTGAGCTAAATAATCTAATTTCGTCTGTGGTTCAGGGCAAACTTGATGTACGTGGAGATTCATCGAAAGTACTTATAGATTTCAAATCAATAATTGATAACATTAATGACTTAATAAATGCATTTATGAAGCCACTTAATGTTGTTGCTGAATACGTAGATAGAGTATCTAAAGGAGATATTCCTCCAAAGGTAACAGAAGACTATAGAGGAGACTTTAATGAAATCAAGAATAACCTGAATCAACTGATAGATACCTTAAACAAAGTTGTTGCTGATACTCATGGACTTGTGGAAGCTGCAGGTAATTATGATTTTTCTAAACGAGCTGATGCATCTTTACATCAAGGCGAATTTAAGACTTTAGTTCTAGGCATAAATAATACTCTGGATAATATTGTAACTCCTCTGGAAGAATTAATTCATGATGTTGTAGATATGTCTCAAGCAGCTTCTGATGGTAGATTAGATAAACGAATTGATATTTCAAAACACAAAGGCGATTTTGTAAAAGTTGCAGAAGGATTTAATACAACACTCAATAACTTGATTGCTCCATTAAATGTTGCGGCTGAGTATGTTGATAGAATTTCTAAAGGTGACATGCCTCCAAAAATAAATGAAGAATACAGAGGCGATTTCAACGAATTGAAAAATAATCTTAATACTTGTATAGATTCTATAAAGAAACTGGTAGATGATTCTCATAAGCTAAATGAAGCCGCAGCTTCCGGTATTATTGATTACAGAGCTGATGAAATGTTCCATCATGGTGAGTTCAGAGCCATCATCAATGGTGTAAATACAACATTAGATAAACTATCTGAACCTTTGAATGATGCTACTGATTTCTTAAACAAAGTAGCGCAGGGTGAAAAAACTACAGAATTTTACAAACCGGAAGCAAAGGGAGCTTACGAAATAGCTTATTCAGGTATGAATAAACTTCATAGTTTCCTAGTTCAGCTAAATTCAGATTTAAAACACACTGCTGATAAGACAGTCTCGGGAGATACAAGGGCTAGAATCGATACTAAAATCTATCCTGGTGGATGGAAAGAAATTACAAGCGGCATTAATAATACTATAGAAGCTTTGGCAACTCCAATGAATGTTGTTCTTGGAAATATTGATCAATTGTCTAAAGGTATACTACCTGATACAATTGAGAACAATTTTGAAGGAGACTTCAAAAAATTGATCGATAACATGAATAGTTTGATTACTGTATTTGCTACAATGAATAGAAACTTGCTTAATACCATTGAAGAGCATAGTCAGGGGAATATTGCTGATAGATGCGATGTCGAAGGTATGGAAGGTCTATATTATGATATAATGTCAGGTATAAATGAAGCTCTCGATTCAATCGCAAATCCTGTGATTGAAGCAATAGGTATTTTAAATATGTATGCTGAGGGTGATCTAAGTAATGTTATGAGAGATTTGCCCGGTAAACAAATCATTCTAACAAATGCAATGAATAAAATAAGAACAAACCTTATTGCTCTGGTTGAAGATGTAAAATATTTAGCAGATTCAGCTAAAAATGGAAAACTAAATGTAAGAGCTGATGAAGCGAAACACTTCGGAGAATTCAGAAATGTAATTGCAGGTGTTAATCAGACTATAGATAATATTGTAACACCTCTTAATCTTGCTGCAAATTATGTTGCAGATATTAGCGCAGGGAATATACCTGAAGCAATTACAGATACTTGGAATGGTGATTTCAATAAACTCAAAGAAAGTTTAAACAGATGTATTTCTGCAGTAGATAAATTGGTAGATGATGCAAATATGCTTGCTGAATATGCTGCGAAAAATGAATTAGATAAGAGAGCTGATGAAGCTCAACATGAAGGTGATTTCCAAAAAGTAATACATGGGGTGAACACAACATTGGATATTGTTGCAGAAGCCAAAAATGAAGCTGATCTATTATCTCTTGCACAGGCTGAGGTCTTAGAAAGTGCCGGTGATATACTCTCTATGATGTCTAAAGGCGATTTAACACAAGTCATGACCGGAGATTACGAAGGAGAACATAAAGTACTTCAGGATAGCTTAAATTCAGTTATTTATGCATTAGGTGAATTGATTAGTGAAGTTTCTGATTCAGTACATCAAGTATCATCTGCTTCTAATCAGAACTTGTCTACGATGGAATCAATGTCTGCAGCTTCTCAGGAACAATCGCATCAAGCTGAGGAAGTCGCAGCGGCTATTGAAGAAATGTCTAGAACTGTAACTGACAATGCTACAAATGCTGCGAAAACTTCTGAAGTTGCTCGTAAAAATCAGCAAATAGCAGAAGAAGGAGGACATATTGTTAAAAATACTGTATCAAAAATGCAGGATATTGCAAAAGTTGTAAAACAGTCTGCAGATAATATTATCAAACTTGGCGAATCCGGACAAAAGATAGGAGAGATTATTTCTGTAATCGATGATATAGCAGATCAGACGAACTTGCTAGCTCTAAATGCAGCTATAGAAGCTGCACGAGCTGGAGAACAGGGTAGAGGTTTTGCCGTTGTTGCTGATGAAGTTAGAAAGCTTGCTGAAAGAACAACAGAAGCTACAAAAGAAATCGCAGGAATGATTAGTGGTATTCAAAAAGAAACAAGTAATGCAGTTGATGCAATGAATGTGGGTACTACTGAAGTTCAAAATGGTATTGATCTGGCAGATAAAGCCGGTAATGCTCTCAATGAGATTGTAGTTAGTTCGAAAGAAGTTTTAGATATGGTGAATGCAATTGCTTCCTCAAATGAGGAACAATCAGCTACGGCTGAAGAAGTTGCAAAAAATATGACAGAAATATCAAGAGTGACCGCAGATAGTGCAGCTCAAATTGAAGACATAGTAAATGCTACGCAAATAGTAAGTGAGCTATCCAATAAATTGAACGATCTTGTTGCCAGATTTAGAGTTAAAGGATCTAATTCAAGTGCAAGTGCAAAATCATTTTATGAAATTGATTCAAAAGAGATAAAACGGCTAAGATAATAGTGTTAATCTGCACACTAAAATTAATTCTGAGGGGTTTGTATTATTTTACAAATCCCTTTTTTAAGGTGCTTTATGGATGATATTCATATCTCAAAGTTTAACAAAGAGTCGACTCTCGATATGATCGATGAGTTTAAACATGCCTATCTTAGATTGCTAAATGACGATGATAATTTAAAATACCTAAGTTTTTCAGGTATTCGCTTCAGTGAGGATCAAGTACATGATTGGCTTTCATCTGTTGTTTCTAAACACATTGAATATCATCTTGTATGGAATAAAGAACATATCATTGCTGCTGCAGCTGTTAAAAAGGATAACGAGTATAACTATGAGCTAATAGCTTTGGTTGTGGACAAAGAGTACAGGAATAAAAAAGTAGCAAGCAGATTATTAGATTTTACAGAAAAGGATGCAATGGATTGCGGTTTTCAAGCTATAAAATTTGGGGTATTCTGTGATAATGAGCCTATGTTGATTACTTCTATTAAGAGAGGGTATAAGCCTATTAGAATTGAGTATCACTGCAGATATGATGGTGAAGATATGCTGTGGTTTAAAAAGTACTTATCTTGATTCAATCCAGTTTTTTATAATCTTTGGCCCATCAGGAGTCATTATAGATTCCGGATGATATTGCACGCCCTTAATATCATACTGTCTATGGGCTATCGACATTATAACATTATTCTCATCGCGAGAAGTAACTATCAGATCATTTGATAAATTATCACTATTTACAATCCAAGAATGATATCTACCAACTTTAATAACATCTTCTAAATTGTTATAAATAACTTCAGAAGTATCTACTGCTATTTGGGATTGAATTCCATGCAAAGGATATTTCAACTGCTTTAATTCCGATCCAAAATACTGTGCAATAGCCTGAAAACCTAAGCAAACGCCTAAAATACTTTTATTTGTTTTGTATCTCTCAATAAGCTTGAATATATTTGGATAAGCTGAAGGTACGTCCGGCCCGGGAGATATTATAATATTTTGATATTTGTCCAATATATCAAAATCAATTTCGGTATAAGGAATTACATCTAAACAATAACCCAGAGTTTTGATGACTTGTACTATGTTATAAGTAAAAGAGTCGTTATTGTCTATAAGCACTATGTCAGGATTTATTTTCAATATGAAATATTTCTCTAAAGAAGAATCAATAAATAAACTAAACGAATTAGGTTCCAAAAAGGAAGCTTTTCTTTTCATCATATCCTACGATATGCAATCTAATATTATTTTACCGCTTTCAGAAGTAAAAAGCGACACAATATTATATGATTTCAATCATATTTCAAATGAGACTGATGTTTCCGAGGCTAAAAAGAGTCCAATTATAACAGATTGCAGATTAATGGATTATGTAGATTATAAAAATTGCTTTGATATAGTTCATCATAATTTGCTCTATGGGAACTCTTACTTATGTAATCTTACATCTGAAACTGAAATAGAAATAAATGGTAGTCTGGATGTAGTTTACGCTTCAGCAAAAGCTAAATATAAACTTTTATTTCAAAATCAATATGTATGCTTTTCACCGGAAACATTTGTAAAAATTAGAGATTCCAAAATTTATACCTATCCTATGAAAGGGACAATTGATGCTGATATAGAAGATGCATTAGACATTATTCTCAAGGATAAAAAGGAAACGGCAGAGCATAATACAATTGTAGATTTGCTGCGTAATGATTTAGGAATAGTATCCAATAATGTTAGAGTTACAAAATATAGATATCACGATATACTTGAAACTTCAAATAAAAAACTTATTCAGATAAGTTCTGAAATAGTTGGAGATCTTGATTCTAATTACAATTATAGAATAGGTGATATACTTTTTAAATTGCTGCCTGCCGGTTCTGTAACAGGTGCACCAAAGCAGAAAACGCTGGAGATTATTGCTAAAGCAGAAAATCATAATCGCAATTACTATACAGGTATAGCAGGTGTTTTTGATGGAGAAAATTTAGACAGCTGCGTGCTTATTCGTTATATAGAAAAACGAGGAGACAAATATTATTATAAAAGTGGTGGTGGAATTACTATTTATAGCGATCCTGAAAAAGAATATGAAGAACTAAATAATAAGATTTATGTGCCAATTTATTGAAACTATCAGGTATGAGGATGGTGAATTTCATAATCTGAAATATCACCAAAATCGATTTGAAAAAACTGTAAGAACTTTTGATTTAGATATCGAAACAAACCTAGAGAGCTATTTATATAAAGATGAGCTATCTGATGATAAATTATATAAATATAGAATACTTTACAATAGAAAGAGTCTATCAATTTACACAGAAGAGTATATAAAAAAATCAATTAATTCACTAAAACTCGTAGAATCAGATTTAGATTATAGTTTTAAATATTCAAATCGTGATAGAATAAATAAATTATTATCAAAAAAAGACAACTGTGATGATATACTAATATCAAAAAACGGACTTATTACTGATACTTCTTATTGTAATGTTGCATTATTGAATAGCGAATCGTGGTTTACTCCTCGTTCGCCATTGTTAAAAGGAACAATGAGAAATAAACTAGTAGAAGAAAGAATAATCCTTGAAAAGGATATACTAGTCGATGATTTAAGCAAGTACTCAAAAATAGCTCTTTTTAATGCAATGATTCCTTGGTACAATAAAATTTGTATCTCTATGTCTGATATTCATAATTAAGTAAGATAGTTAGCATTATTATGAATATCTATAAATTTGAAATATACTTTCAAATATTTATCTTATATTTTTTAACAGTACAGAGATTGCGCAGTGTTTCTAAAAAGACATGATAAAACCGCTTTAGTCTTGAAAGATACTAAAATTAGTTATCCAGATCTTTTCGACAGAATAGAATCTTTGAGACCTATGTTAAGAGAAAAGCCATCCAAAAAGATAGCTGTTTTCTCTGAAAATAGATTAGAATATATTTATGCGCTTTATGCTTCCTGGTTTGAAGGTAATATCTTTGTGCCAATTGATTTTATGTCACAACCGGATGAAGTAGCATATATATTAAATGATGCAAAACCTGATGTAGTTTTTACTACAGATTCAAATTTGCCTATATTACAAAAAGCTATACCACAAGTTGAACATCCTATTGAAATTATAAATTTTGACAGTATAAAAGATTTAGAACTTGTCGCTTCCAACTCTGAATTCCCTGATGTGGATATGGAAGACACAGCTTTAATTATATATACTTCAGGCACTACCGGAAGTCCGAAAGGTGTAATGCTAACTTTCCGTAATTTGCATGCTAATATAGTTGCAGTTACCGAAGTGGGACTTTTTGATATTAATAGTAACGTGCTGGTATTGTTGCCACTGCATCATATACTCCCTTTGTTGGGATCAGTCATTGTTACATTATATATCGGTGGAATTGCTACTTTAAGCCCTTCTTTACAGTCGCCTGATGTTATGGAAACACTAGAGAAGAATGACCTAACCATGATTATTGGTGTACCACGTTTTTATAGTATGGTTCGAAATGGAATAAAAGCAAAAATTGATGGCAGTATTATTACTAAGTCAATATTCAAATTAGCAGAAATTGTTGATTCAAGAGCATTCTCAAAAAAAATATTCAAGAAAGTGCATGATAAAATCGGGCACTCAATGCGATTTTTAGTATGCGGTGGCGCTGCTATTGATGAGGAAGTATCAAAAGACTATAGAACACTTGGTTTTGAGTTGTTAGTAGGCTTTGGCATGACAGAAGCAGCTCCTATGATTACATTTCCAAGACCTGGAAAAGCTGTTATAAATGCATCAGGTTCAGCTATGCCAAATACAGAAATAAAAATTGTGGATGGTGAGGTTATTGCACGTGGACCTCAGATGATGAAAGGATATTATAAACGACCTGCAGAAACTGCAGAAGTTCTTAAAGACGGTTGGCTCCATACTGGTGATTTAGGATATATAGATGAAGACGGAAACTTATTTATTACAGGAAGAAAAAAAGAAATTATAGTTACAGAGGCAGGCAAAAATATAAATCCTAATGAGATAGAATTCAAAATACTTGAGATGTCATCACAAATCTCTGAAATTGGTGTATACATGGAAGATAATATCCTAAAATCCATAATTACTCCCAACTTTAGAGAACTGAAAGAAGAAGGCGTAGTTAGTATTGAAGAGCATATTTTGCATGGTGTTATAGAAAAATACAATTCTAAAGTTGCTCCATATAAAAGAATCAAAAGAATATCCTGCATAAGTGATGAATTACCGCGTACACGTTTAGGTAAAATAAAGCGACATGAGCTTGCCGGCTTAGCGCAAAAGAAATCAAAGTCAGATAAAATTGAAATCAAAGAGCCTACTTTTAAAGAATATGAGTTGATTCGTAACTTTATAAATAGTGAAAAGAATATTACTGTACTTCCAACTGATCACCTTGAATTAGATCTTGGTTTAGATTCTCTGGATACAGTAAGTTTACAGGTTTTTATTAATACAACTTTTGGACTAAATATTACACCTGAAAAGTTTTTAGATCACCCGACCATTGAACAGTTGGCTAAATATGTTGCAGATAAAAAGCAAAAAATAGAAGTTGATAATGTCAAATGGAGTGAAATATTTAAAGAAAAAGTAGAATTAAAATTACCAAAAAGTTGGTTTACACATAGTTTCTTTAAATATGCAAGTAGAATCTTCTTCTCGTTATATTTCAGAGTTAAAGCAGAAGGCAAAGAAAAATTGCCAGATACTCCATTTATATTAGCGCCTAATCATCAGAGCTATTTTGACGGTATGTTTGTGAGTATGTTCTTGAAACGTAATGTTTTCAAAAAGACATACTTCTATGCCAAAAAGAAGCATGTGAATAATCTTATATTTAAGTTTTTAGCAAATACAAATAACGTAATAGTTGTAGATATTAATAAAGATTTGAAACAGTCCTTGCAAAAAATGGCTGAAGTCCTAAAAAAAGGCAAAAATCTGATTATTTTCCCTGAAGGGACGCGTTCTAGAGATGGTGAACTTGGAAGCTTTAAGAAAACATTTGCAATTCTTAGCGCAGAGCTTGGAGTTCCGATTGTTCCTGTAGCAATTGATGGAGCTTATAAAGCTATGCCTAAGGGGGCAAAAATACCAAGGCCTTTCAAAGAAATTAAAGTTAAATACCTTGACCCAATTTATCCTTCTAACTTTGATTATGATAACATTAAAGATAGAGTATATGAATCAGTCACAAAAGCTTTGAATTTGGAGAATAAATAGAAATCGATTTAATGATTACATAGTTAGTCTATTAAATGAAGTAGAAAAATCATGTCTTTCCTCTACAAATCAGTAAAAGAGGTTAGTAAATATTTCTTCGAATAAATATCTAAAAGGCGACTTACTTGAATAATACATAGTAAGTCGCCTTTTTCTCTATTTGAGGAGAGAAATTATTATAATCCAAGGCTTGTTTGGATACCAATTTTTACCCAGCGTCCCGGAATAGCCACATTAGGAATATCTGCAACTTTATTGTCTAAAACATTAGATATTTCGGTTGATAATGTAAAATTCTCAAATTCGTAATACAATTTTGTATCTAATATGAACATATCTTCGTAAGGTTTTTCGCCTTCGGTCTTTTTAGTTTCTAAATTGTAATATGTATATGTTCCATTTCTATCCTGATAACTGAATTTCCAGTCCGCTTTCAAATTGAAGATAATATCGTGATTCAAAGATAAAGTAAGTTTATGACGTAAATTATCCATAACGTAGTATGAAATATAATCATCACTTGATTTGCTGTTATTTGTGAAAGCATAAGCAATATTCAGATAGTTGAATGGGGAAGAGGATCCAAATAATTCTTTAAACTGGATATAGTTTGAAATTTCAAAACCAGATGTAGTCAATTCAGTAATATTTCTTGTTCTCCAAAGTTCATCAGTCGGGCTTTCTTTAATCCAGTCAATCAAATCAGTTCCTTTTCTAACAAAAACAGATGCAGTAGTTCTGAAATAAGAATTGTTATATTTTATACCAGCTTCTACTGAATTAGCTATTTCAGGTTGTAAATCAGCGTTCCCTTGGTTTGTAGGGCCTGTATAAAATAAATCTGTAAAAGTAGGCATTCTCATTGTATTATTGAACGAAGCAAATAAGTTTACTTTTTCATTCAATTTATAAGCTACATCGATACCTCCGGTGACATTAGAACCGTACTCTTCAGTGTAATTATAAGCAAAACCACCACTGATAGTAAAGTCTTGAAGAAATAAATTATGTTCCAAGAAAAAAGTTGAGTTGTTTCTTTGGTATTGTTTAGCAAAGAATGCATTATCTTCAAATGGTACTTCTTTAGGACTTGATAAATCATTTCCCAGATTTGTACTAAGGATATTTTCAGATCTATATTCTATACCGAAATTTGTCATACCAAGTGAAGAAGTGTATGATAAATTAGCTTTTGCACCATAAATATTAGTAAGATGGTAATTATGATTTTTATACCAGGAAGCAGGAGTATATCTGAATAGTTCAAATCTATCCTGATGTCGTTTATAATATACAGAAGGAATAAATTTTAAATTTTTACCAGTTTCAAATTGTAAGGAAGCAAAAGATGAACGAGTATGTTCAAACTGATTAGGATATTTAGCTGAATAAAAACTGTTTGCACCAAATTGTTTGTCATTGTGCCCTGCTTGAAACACTAATATTGAATTTGCTATTTCTTGTCTATGGTTTGCATAAATATTCAAATTCTGGAAATCTGTGTTTTCAGTAAAACCATCAGATTTCTTTTTTGAGATTGCTATCATGGTGGAGGAACTATTTGTTGTTACTGTTCCATTTACATCAAAATTATAATATCCAAAATCTCCACCTGTCATGCTTAGGTTTAATTCGTTATTCTGAGTATCTTTTGTTATTATATTAATCGCTCCTGAGAATGCATTAGGACCAAAAACTCTTGATCCTGGACCTTGCAATATTTCAATTTTCTCAATTGAGTTTAAATCAACAGGTAGGTTCATATTATGGTGACCTGTTTGAGAATCTGTAATATTAATACCATTTAGTAGAATCATTGTTTGGTCAAAAGAACCACCTCTGATACTTATATCTGACTGAACGCCTAAATTACCTCTTTGTCTTACATCAACTCCTGAGGCAAATTCTAAAAGGTCAGGAACAGATTGGATAGCTGCATTCTTGATTTGAGTATTGTCAATAATATTTACTACTCTTGCAGATTCACTATATAAAGTAGGAACTCTTGTAGCAGTAACAGTTATTGGATTAATTCTCACTACTGTTGTATCTTTAGCAACAGAAGTAACTCCCGAGAAAATAATCACGAAAATAACATTACTAATAAAATTACGGAACATTGTTATCCCTTTGGATTAAATCATCAAATATTTTTGATTCAATATTTGTGAGCTAGCAAAGAAAAGCAAGGGAAAAATATCCGTGTTTAATAATATCGGCTAAAAATAAAAAAAAACGGCATGGATGTATAAAGAGTAATGTTAATGTATGATTCAAAATAATGCAAATAATAGAGTTACCGAAAATTAAACAATATGTAAAGTGAATATGATGAAAATAGGTAAATAATTATAGAATATAGAAAAATAACGATAAAGTAGCACCGGAATCAATATTATTTTGTGCTTTTATAACAGCATTGTGGCTATCCATGATAATTTTTGCAGTAGCTAGACCTAATCCGAGTCCTTCTCCATGTGACATAAGATTATCTGATTCAAAAAAAGCAAACACATTTTCCAGTGAATCTTTTGTAAAACCGATTCCCTGGTCAATTATATCAAGTCTTACATCATCATCAGTTCTAGTTAGATTGATTGTTATTTTAGAATTCTTATTAGAAAATTTTATAGAATTATCTAATATAATTTCAATAACTTTTTGAATTAAATAAGAATCACCTTTGACAGTTAGATCTTCTGAGGGGATATTCTGTGTGACAGTAATATTTTTATCAATTATTGCAGTCTCACTGGATAAAAGAGCTGCATTAATTAGCAACTTAAGAGGAATATCTTCTATATGAAAGTGATAAGTATCTGTTTGAATGCGTGTAATTAATTGTGAAAAATTGGAGAACCTGTGAAGTCTATTTGCAGAATCTCTAATAGCATCTAAATACTCCCTTTGTTCCTCATCCTTAACTGACATTTTTAGTAACTTAACATATCCATCTATTCCAGTAAGAGGTGTATTAAGTTCGTGAGCTAGTAAGCTAAGAAAATAACTTTTAGAATTATCCAGTTGTTTCAGTTGTAAATTTGCTTTATTTAGGTCTTCTGTTCGTTCTATTACTTTTTCTTCTAATGTAGCATTTAGTTCTTTTAGTTGTTGTGTTTTATCATGTAATTCAAGTTGTGTTCGTACTCTAGCGATAAGTTCTTCAGAATTGAATGGTTTCGTCAAATAATCAACTGCACCCATTTTGAATCCTTTCACAATATCTTCTGTTTCAGTTTTGGCCGTTAAAAAAATAACAGGTATATCTTTTGTACTAGGGTTCGATTTTATTTTTTCGCAAACTTCATAACCGTCCATTTCCGGCATCATTACATCTAATAATATCATTGCAGGTTTTAATTCAGCTAAAGTTTCTAATGCAGAAGCACCACTATCAGCCATAGCAATTTCGCATCCCTGCTGATATAAAATTGTGCCTAAAACCTGTAAATTTTTTGGGACATCATCTACAATGAGAATAATCGGTTTTTGAAGATCAGACATACATCACCGGTACGGATTCATAAAATAATACATATCATAATACGAATCAGAATGGATATAGTTTGAGTAGAAATAGTAGAAAAGAGTAAAAAAATAAAAAAACTCAAAACTTTGAGTTTTGAGTTTTCTTATTTAAACTTGTAGTTTACTTTTTCTTAAGACGCTTTGCTCGTAAAGCAGTTGGGTTAACAACAAAATCTAAATCTGTAAAAGTATTTTTACCTGCTTCCTGATACTTTTTCTGAGCGATAAAGCCAATCATAGCAGCATTATCCATACAGTAAATCATGTCAGGTGCTACAGTTTTAATGTTAAATTTCGCCGCTTCAGTGCTCATTTGTGATCTCAGCTGTGAATTTGCTGAAACTCCACCAGCTATAACGATAGTTTCAGCTTTATATCTTTTGGCAGATGCCAAAGTTTTGTGAACTAAAACATCAACAATTGCACTTTGTACGGATGCCGCTAAATCTGGCATTTTACTCTCTGGAACACCATCTGGGAATTCTCTTTGAACAAAATATCTGACAGATGTTTTTAAACCGCTAAAACTAAAATCAAAGTTATCCGAATGAATCATAGATCTAGGGAAGTCATAAGTTTTATCATTCCCTTCTTTTGCAAGTTTATCGATAAGAGGTCCACCGGGATAGGTTAATCCCATTAATTTGGCGATTTTATCAAAAGCTTCACCTGCAGCATCATCTCTTGTCAAACCAACAATTTCATAGTCGTTATAAGATTTTACATTGAAAATAGCTGTATGACCACCACTTACTACTAAAGTTATAAAAGGAAACTTAATGCTTGGATCTTGCAAACATCCGGAATACAAGTGACCTTCGATGTGATTAACAGGTATAATAGGTTTATTATATCTTAGAGATAAACCTTTAGCAAAATTAGAGCCTACGATCAAAGAGCCTACGAGTCCGGGTTCAGTAGTTACTGCTATCGCATCAATATCATTAATATCTGTATTGCTTTGCTTCAAAGATTCTTGAGTTAAAGCAGATATTAATTTAATATGCGCACGAGATGCTAATTCAGGAATAATTCCACCGTATTTACCATGAAATTTTTGAGAAGAAATTAGGCAACTTTCAACTTTATCAGCATTTAAAACTGATACTGAAGTATCATCGCAAGAAGATTCTATAGCTAATATTTTCATTGTGATTCTTTCAATTTTGATTGCTTAAGTACAATTTTATTAATTTTCATTTCCAGAGTTTTAGTATTAAAAGGCTTTACTATATAGTCATTTACTTTAGCTAACATAGCTTCGAGAACATCGTTTTTATCATCTTTCGATGTAACCATAAGGATTGGTATATTTGCCAGCCTTTTTGTAGATCGCATTGCTCTTGCCAGATCAACACCACTAAATTTTGGCATAATCCAATCAGTTATCACTAAATCGAACTGATGCTGTATCATAAGCTCTAAAGCTTCGTTACCATCAGCAGCTTCTAAAATATCACGATATCCGAGATTTTTCAAAGAATTTATCAATACTCTACGCATTATGGATAAATCTTCTACAACTAATATTTTTTTGATTTCATAAATCATAAATTGCCCAAACCTGAATTATCTGCATAAATAGTCATACAGCAAAACAAGTGCCATACTTACAGCTCTTTCTCTTGTAACATCTCTTTTTCTGCCTAAATTGAATAATTTAGCAAATGTCTCAGTTGGAGTACAAATACCAATCCAGACTGTTCCTACAGGCTTTTCTTCTGTGCCTCCTGTAGGGCCTGCGATACCAGTAATTCCAATGCCAAAATCTGTTTTAAATTTTGTCTTGATTCCATTCGCCATCTCTATAGCTGTTTCTTCTGAAACTGCTCCAAATGATTCAAGAGTTTTAGCTTGAACATCAAGTTGAGAAATCTTGACTTGATTGCTGTAAGAAATGATTCCGCCTTCAAAATATTTGCTACTACCTGATATATCAGTAATATATGCTCCAAGTAGACCAGCTGTACAGGATTCAGCAACAGATAGAGTCAAGTTTTTTTCTTTAAGGATATTGCCTACAGCCTCAGCAATATTCATATCACCAGCACCTATGTAGTATTCAGATGCACGACTTAAAATATATTCTTCAAAATCCGCAATTTGAGCATCAGCATCTTGAATATTATCACTAATTGCCCCTAAACGCAGTCTTATGCCTTTGTAATTAGGGAGAAAAGCTAATGATCTACCATTTAATACTGTTTCGTCAATTTCTAAAATGTCAGCTAAAGTTGATTCCGGAACACCTACAAAATTTAAGACTTTGTACTTGCAAACAGAATGTTTTTTAGAGACTATAAGATTTTGTAATATGCTTAAAATATGATCTTCTATGAGCCCTTTAGCTTCAGTTGGAACACCAGGAAGAGAAAAATAATGTTTTTCATTTAGTTCAATATAAATTCCAGGTGCTGTTCCATTATTATTTTTAAGAGGTGTCGCGATTTCAGGAATTTCTGCCTGCAATCTATTTCGTTCAGTAACAGGTCTACCAATTCTTTTAAAAATATCTACAACATTATCGTAAGCTTCTTGATTGAATTTTGAACGACATCTGAAGTATTCGCATAAAATATCTTTAGTTATATCGTCATGTGTAGGTCCTAAACCTCCTGTTGTAATTATAACATCTGATAAAGTTGACAATCTATTTAATTCAGATATCAGCATTTCTTTGTCATCCCCAATAACAGAATGAGTTACAACTGATGCACCAAGTTTCGTGCATTTTTCAGCTATCCAAGTTGCATTTGTGTTTACCACCTGACCTATGCAAAGTTCATCGCCAATTGATATAATCGAAATTTTTAACATGACATACATTCCTATAATAAAAAAGGCAGACTATTAAAAATAGTCTGCCCAAACTTACGAAATTGGAATGTATTATTCTGCAGAATTTTCTTCAGCCGGAGCTTCTTCTACAGTTTTTTCAGTATTATCAGATTTTTTTGGGACGTCAAATACATCAGGAACATTCTTTTCATCTTCAGGAATTTCGATAGGAGTGTTATCATAAGCATATTTTTCTGCATTTGGAACTGGATGAGCAGATAAATAAGCTTCAATAACTGAATTGTCTTTACCTCTAAGTGCTTCAACAACAGAGAGAACTATTTTTTTAGAATCTTTGTCGAATTCAACAACTTTCAAAGGTAAAGCATCACCTAATTTAAAGAATTCACTGATGTTTTTAACAGGAGCAAAAGAAAGTTGAGAAACAGGAACGAAACCGTCAACACCATGTGGTAGTTCAACAATAACACCTTTTTCAATAATTCTTTCAATTTTAGCTTCAGTTTCAGCACCAACTTTATATTCGTCAGCAAAAACATCCCAAGGGTTGTCGTTTATTTGTTTGTGACCTAAAGCTATTCTTCTTTGATCAGGATCGATAGAAAGAACAACTACTTCTAATTCGTCACCTTTTTTAACGAATTCACCCGGATGGCGAATCTTCTTAGTCCAAGACAAGTCGCTGATGTGAACCAAACCATCTACACCTGGTTCCAATTCAACGAATACGCCAAAGTTAGTAAGATTTCTTACGATACCTTTTCTAACTGATTCAACAGGATATTTTTTCATTAGGTCTTGCCATGGATCTGGTTCTAATTGTTTCATACCCAAAGCAAGTTTTTTATTATCTTTATCTATGTTAAGGACAATTGCATCAACTACCTGACCCATAGAAACGATTTGAGACGGGTGTTTAACGTGTTGAGTCCAAGACATTTCAGAGATGTGGATAAGGCCTTCGATACCTTTTTCGATTTCGATAAATGCACCATAGTCAGTTAAGCTAACAACTTTACCTGCAACTTTAGTACCTTGTTCGTATTTTTCGCCGATATTATCCCATGGGTGAGAAGTAAGTTGTTTCATACCCAAAGAGATTCTGCGTTTATCTTCGTCAAAGTCTAATACAACAACTTTAACTGTTTCGTCCAATTTAACGATTTCAGACGGATGAGTAACACGACCCCAAGAAAGGTCAGTGATGTGAACAAGACCGTCAACACCGCCAAGATCAACGAATACACCAAAGTCAGCAATAGCTTTAACAGTACCTTCAAGCACGAGACCTTTTTCAAGTTTACCCATGATTGCTTCGCGTTGTTCTTTAAGTTGTTCTTCAAGAAGAACTTTATGAGAAACAACTACGTTTTCAGAAGGGTGATTTACTTTTACTACTTTAACGTCAATTGTTTTTGATACCCAGCCATCGAAATCGCGAACAGGGCGAACATCGATCTGAGAACCTGGTAAAAATGCTTCGATACCTAACAAGTCAACAACCATACCGCCTTTAATACGACGAAGGATTTTAACTTGTGTGATTTCTTGTGATTCGTATAATTTAAGTATGTCTTCCCATATCTTCATGAAGTCAGCACGACGACGAGAAAGAACTAATTTACCGTTAGAGTCTTCAATATTTTCGATAAATACGTCAATTTCATCACCAACTTTGTAAGATTCTGCATTGATTAATTCAGCTCTTGGCACAACGCCAAGAGATTTGAAATTGATATCAACACGAATTTCGTCTTTAGTTATATCAACGATTTTACCTTTTACGAGCTCATCTTCTTTGATTTCTTCGATATTGCCTGTAGCCATTTGCTCAAATGCATCATCGCCCAAATCTAAGTCGTTGAAGCCGTTTTCCAATAATTTTGTTACAGCTTCTCTGGCTCTTTCTGCAACATTGCCGTCTTTACCGGCATCTAGCCCTTGCATAGGATGTTTTTCAACAGAAGATTCTGCAACATCTTGTAGGGTATTTTGATTTTCTGACATTAAAGTACCTCTAAAAATGATATTATTTGTGAAACAAAAGTGCATGGGTATAATTATGCACCACTATTTTGTATTTAGCTTTGCAATATAGCATAAAATTATCATTTATGCAAATACAATACTGTATAAATTGTAAAAATATCAATAATTTATAGACTAGCTAGTGTGGATAACTTTTCCGTTAGAATAAGTAGAAATGATTTCAAAAAATGGATTATTAGATTTATTAGAGTCATCGATCACAATAAAGTCAGCTGATGCTCCAGATATAAACACTTTTTCTTTGAATAATTTACGAGGAGCTATGGTATAAGCGTTAATTGCATTTTCAAAACTAATTTCTTCTTCCGGTAGCAAAATATTGCCATTAGGAGATATTCTTTGAGTAAAAGCTTGAATTCCAAGCTGTGGGTTGTGAGATTCGATAGGAAAATCTGAGCCTCCCAGAACTGTTATTTCATTACGTAATAATGAGTTCCATAAGTATGCTTTCTTAAGTTGATCTTGATTTAATCTATCCGACAGGATGTTATCAATATCAGAGTAATAATGCACAGGTTGTAAAGAAGCTATAACATTTGGTTTTCTAAATAAAATAATATCTGATTCTGTTAGTAACTGGACATGCTCAACTCTGAAATGCAGATTTGGATTTTCGTTTGCAATATCAGCAAAGGCTGTTAATGTATTTGATACTGCACAATCACCAATAGCATGAGCTGCTATATTTAAATTTAAATCTACAGCTTTTTTAACTTTATCTGCCAATTTATTTGAATCTAATATTAGAATACCTTTTGTATTTTTGTCTTTGTAGAAATCAGACAAAGAAGCACCATGTGAGCCTAAAGCCCCATCCATAAAGAATTTAACGCCTACAATTTTGAAGTATTCATTTTGACTTGTATCTAAATTATAATTTAAAAATTCTTCGTTTTGTGCTCTGAAATAAGCCTTGGATTTGATGTATAAATCTCCTGATTTTTCCATATTCTGGAACATATCTAAAAAATCCGGTTCAAAATCCATGTCGTGTACTTCTGTAATGCCTACTGCAGCTAATTCTTTTTGAGATCTTAATACCTGTGATTTCAGCTGATCAAATGTGAATTGAGGAATTTGCTTTTCTGCTTGAAACATAGCTTCGTCTAATAATATACCGCTAGGAGATCCATTCAAATCTTTAAAAATTTCTCCACCCACGGGCGATACTGAGTCAGAAGTAATATTGAGTAATTCTAATGCTTTTGAGTTCAGCCATGCTGCATGAGCGTCAATTCTTTTGAGAAAGACAGGAGTATTTGGGAAATACTTATCAAGTATGTATTTATCCGGATATGATTTATCTAACCAAATGGATTGGTTCCAGCCAATACCAAAAATCCAATCACCACGATAAGAAGGGGAGTTGTATGCTAACTGGGCGCATTCTTCGGAGCTATTGCATGAACTTAGTAACAATCCGTTTAAAATCATTCCCAGACCGTGGAAATGGCAATGAGAATCTACAAATGAAGGCATTACTTTGCAATGATTATAGCAAGTCTGTTTTCCATTGATCTCAACGATAGAGTGACCAGCTAAAGGTGCAATACTCTGTATTTTATCATTTCTGATAATGATATGGTAGAAGTTAGGTAGCAACTAAAAATAATCTTGATATCTTAATATAAAAAAAATGCTGCCCATAAGGGCAGCTATAAGAATTTTCTTTTTTGCACAATTATTTGATGATTGCTTCAACAGGGCATACATCTTGGCATTGAGGTTCGTCAAAGTGACCTTCGCATTCTACGCAAGTGTCAGCATCGATTACAAATGTATCATCGCCTTCAGAAATTGCTTCTACTGGGCATTCTGGTTCGCAAGCACCACAGCTGATGCATTCGTCAGTAATTTTTAAAGCCATTTTAAATCTCCTATGAGAAATTTAGTTAATAAATATGAGTAGCATAAAAATTTTAATAGCACAATTTTTACTTAACGAAGATAATAAATAGTTTCACTTTTAGCAAGCTAAAAATTACTCAAGACCCTTGAAAAAACCGCTCCAATTCTTAGTCGGAGCTAAAAACTGACTATCCATATGTGTAGCTATTGAAGGCATAGGAGTCCATAAGTTCCATTTTTTTCCAAAGAGAAGTCGAAAACTGCCAAATATTAACAATTTAATATAAATTTTGGCAAATGGAATATTAGTGAGCAAATATTTAATAAATAATATAAGATTGAATGCATTTTTTTTTGTCAGACTTAACCAAATACTATTATCATAGTTTTTCTTCAAATAAGTATTAAATGCACCTCTTGTTTGAGTCAAATATTTTTTTTGTGTTAGAAAAGTCATGCAAGTAGTTGATACAGTTCTCCAATGTCTTTTATCAGTGACTTTAACTTTAGTAGAATAATCATGAATGTCAAGAGTATAATAATCTAAGTGGTCATACGGGGATACAAAATGTACTTCTTTTTCGTTTTCGATCAATTCTATCATTTCATAGAAAGTATCGGGAAGATAAAAATAATCATCTTCAGCAAAATAAATATTTTCAGAATGCTGTTGCGCTGATAATATTTCCATTTGCTTTCCCCAAGTCCCTGCATTGCCTATACCTGGTAGAGAAATTAGTTCCAATCTTTCTTTCGGAATATATTTTTGGAATAATTCTGAATATTCTTGTGGACAGTTATCTAATAGTACCCAAATTTTGTAGTTCACATGTGTTAAAGATGAAATAAGAGATTTGAGGCATAATTCTGAAAGTTTATATTTATCGTCAGAATGTATCGGTGGTACTTTTGATACTTTAGGATAAATTCTATAACAAATTGCAACTGAATATTCTTTTTTCATGTTTATTCCGCATTTTTCCATGAGTCAGATAACATTTTGAAGTAGTTGTATTTATTAGTGGCTTTTCTGGATTTTTCACTTGAAAGTATTTTTGAAGCCATATTCCAAAAAATTGCCATCATTAGACTGTGCCACAACTCTAATTGTTTAAAGATACGTGCTGTGAAGTTAGAATAGTGTTTTTTACAAAATAGGATTTTGGAATTTACGAAAATCTGCAACATTTTTGGATTATGTCCTCTGTTATCAGAACTTCCGCCTCGGTGGTGTATTATTTGCACCTTTGGGTTAAAAATAACGTAAAAATTTACTATCTGTACTTTGTAGCAGTAATCTGCTTCTTCAGTATAAAAGTAATAATCTTCGTCAAATCCGCCTACTTTTCCAAAAACACGCATAGGAGTCATAAGACTTCCTCCATCAGCATAACCAACGCTTTTTGGGAATCTGTCTATTTTAATTTTGTTCCATAGAACTTTTCTTATAGCTCTCTGGAAAGTTGAAATCATAAATAAATCTTTGAAACCAAGTCTTATACCTGGTAAGTCTCCATAACTATATTGCCAACTTCCATCAGCAAATATCTGCTGGGAGCCTACTACGCCAACTGTAGGATTAACTGCCAGATATTTTAACATTGTATTGATTGTGTCTTCTTTATAGATAACATCCGCATTTGAAATCAAGAGGAATTCAGCATCAGAATTTCTAGCTCCAATATTAACTGCTTTAGCATACCCAAGATTATCATCGTTTTCAATAATTTTTATCTCAGGATATTTTTCTTTAATACCGGGAACTGTGTCGTCTTTCGAATTGTTGTCTACTATTATGATGGAATAGTCTACATTGTGGAGAGTAGATTTAATAGATTCAATGCAATTTATAGTATGTTGAAGGCATTTATAAGTAATTATAATAATATCTAATTCCCTTGCGAACAACTTAGCTCCATCATAAAAATTTGAAAAATATTAGAATTGCTAATATAAGCAAAAAACAGGAAACTATATTTGAGAGTTAGTAAAAGTCATTTGTGAAAATACAATTTCTGTTTTTTGTAAGAAGTATTATTGTTATATTCCCTTTTTGAATTACTTTATATAATCATTTTATTTGAATGCGAATACTTCTGTCTATACTATTTTTCTTTATTCCAGCGTGTGTGCTTAACTCTCAGCCGGTTAAAAGTATACACGTAGAAGAATATGACAAATATAGATATCAGGACAAAGCCGTTTCAAAGTCAATGTCAAAATACAAAATTGACTTAAGAAATGCTCTTAATAATAATAGTCGTGATAAGAAGTTTGTCGGCTTCCATGCATATTGGGCAGGGGAGAAGTATTTAAATTATAGATATGATCTCATAAGTGATCTTATTTATTTTGGATTTGAGATTGACTCTGAAGATGGTAGCATAAGCAACACTCGAGATTACTTAGAACATCCTATTTATGATCTATGCAAGTCTTCAAATACAAAACTTCATCTCGCTATTATCCTCTTTGGTAATAATAAAATTTCCACATTTCTTAATAACTCTAACAGCATTGATACATTCATAGCTGAACTCAGCTATTATAACAGTCAAAAGCCTTTTGACGGTATTAATATTGATTTTGAAGCTCTACCTGATGAATCCAGAGACAAATTTATAGAATTTATAAAAAAATTAGATAAAGCTTTTCCTGAGAAAGAAATCTCAATAGATATACCAGCTGTAGACTGGTATTCTGCCTATGATTTTGATGAGCTTAATGATATAATTGATTTTTATTTTATGATGGGCTACGATTACTACTGGAGTGGTTCAGATAATGCAGGACCTGTTAGCCCATTGTCTAGTAGCGGAATCAGTATTAAATATAGTCTCAATAGATATGAAACAAATAGAATAGATAAAGACAAGTTAATCTTAGGGCTGCCGTGGTACGGAAGAAGATGGCAGGTTGTTGATTCTTCATATCAAAGTGTAGTTTTAGGCAATTCAGAAGCTTTATCTTACGATTTTATAAAGAATAAACATCCCGCTTCTAATTTTGATACTGAATATTCAAGCAACTATCTAACTTATAATGAAGATGGAGACTGGTACGAATTATGGTATGACGACTCCTTGGCTTTTTCAAACAAAGTAAAGTACGCATTTGATGAAGACATAATGGGAGTAGGTGTGTGGGCTCTTCACTACCAGAGCGAACACGAAGAACTCTGGGAAGCTTATGAAAACTTACTACAAGATGTTTCAGTTGAGGAAGAACAAGAAGAACAGTATGAAACAGTCGAATACTATGATTTAGAAGGACGAAGAGTTGAGCATAAAGAAGATCAGATAGGAAAGCTGCTGATTAGAATAAGAAAAGATAGTAAAGGTAAAATAAGCACTGATGGAATCTACTTTGATATGAAATAATTATTGGAATCGAAGTTAAAAAAACTTATCCACAATTATTAAATATTAACGTTTACGTTGGTATTTTCAAGATTTAGGTTTATATTCGTGCTTGTCAAAATTGCAAAGTAAAATAATTAATAAATATTAGCTTTTAAAACGGAGGTTTAATTGAAAGGGAATTTAGGAAGAATCGCCCTAGTTGTGATACCAATCTTGGCTGCGTTGGCCTTGTTGTATCCAACTTATGAGTCTGCAAACTTAAAAGACAAGCAGGCTGAAGCTTACGAAAGAGCTGCTGAAGCTCAGTCAATTGATGATTCATTAGCTATCATTGATGAATTTAATAGAGATTATAAAGAAGCTCTACAAGATGCCAATTCCGGCGCACTTAAATTAGGTCTTGACCTTCAAGGTGGTATGTACGTAACTTTGGAAGTTGACGTATTAAAGCTTATCGAAGAAGCTGCTATTAGAGATGCAGTTGACGAAGTATTTATGGAAGTTCTAGAAAAAACTAGAAAAGAACTACTTGAATCAGACGAAGCTACACTTGAAGTTTTCTTAAGAAATTTCGACGCTGTTAAGGATGAAAATGGTATTTCATTACTTAATTATTTTGATGTTGGTGACATTAAAGATGCATCAAGAGAAAAAATTATAGAAAAACTAGAATTAAATGCTAATCAAGCTGTTGATCAAGCATTAGAAGTTATCCGTCAGCGTATTGATACATATGGTGTAACTGAGCCAAATATCCAAAAACAAGGTAATCGTAGAATTATCCTTGAGTTACCTGGTGTTAAAGATGAAGGCGAAATCAGATCTCTATTAGAAACTACTGCTCGTTTGGATTTCAAACTTCTTCGCAATAATTCTAAAATCGTAACTTCATTCCAAAAAATTGACAAAATGCTTTACGAACAAAATTTAAGAAGAAAAGGTCTTGAAGTTGAAGAAGAAGCACAACCGGAAGTAGTTGCTGAAAACACAGTTGAAGAAACTCCTGCTGAAACAACAACACAAGAAACAGTACAAAATGACTCTACAGATGTAGCTTCAAACGATACTACTGCTACAGAAGGCAAAGATACTTCTTCAGTAAATAATCCTTATGAAGGTATGTCTGATACTGAAGCTCAAAAAGCTTACAGAGAAAAACATCCTTTCACTTCTTTATTTGCTACTTATGCAGTTGTGAATAATCAATATCAGCCTATTTCTTACGATATTGAATCTATTCCTGATGTACCATATTCTTTTGTTATTTTAAAAGACAATATGGAACAATTCAACTCATATCTTGAAAGACCAACAGTAAGATCTTTGATTCCATCTAATTTGGAAATTGCAATAGATGCTAAACCAGATTCAAGAATGTTGAAAAACAATGTAGAATCTTATAATTTTTATTCTTTGAAACGTGACGCAGAACTTACTGGTGAAGTTATTACAAATGCAATGGCTACTTTTGATGCTATGCAGAATCAACCTATCGTTAACATGCAAATGAATGCTGAAGGCGCTGAAAGATGGGCTCGCATTACTGGTGCAAACGTTGGTAAACGTATTGCAGTAGTTCTTGATGGTCGTGTTTATACTGCACCTAATGTAAATGATAAAATTACTGGTGGTCGTTCTCAAATCACTGGTATGGCTGATATCCAGGAAGCTAGACTTCTTGAAATAATCTTGAAAGCCGGTGCATTGAAAGCTCCTGTTCAAATAGTAGAAGAAAGAGTAGTTGGTCCATCACTTGGTGAAGACTCCATTTCTAGTGGTATCAATGCAACTATGCTTGCTGTTGCTTTAGTAATCTTGTTTATGATAGTTTATTATAGCGTTGGTGGTTTTGTTGCCGATTTTGCGGTATTGTTAAATATTACTCTTATTATTTCAGTACTAGCTGCATTTGGTGGTACATTAACATTGCCTGGTATTGCCGGTATCATCTTGACAATCGGTATGGCGGTGGATGCGAACGTACTTATTTTCGAACGTATCAGAGAAGAATTGAAAAAAGGCAGATCTATTAAATCTGCAATCGACGAAGGTTTCCAAAAAGCTTTAAGTGCGATTCTTGACTCTAACATTACTACATTCATCACTGGTTTGATTTTGTTCTATCTTGGTAGTGGTCCTATCAAAGGTTTTGCAATGACATTGATGATTGGTATTATCGGTACATTATTTACCGGTATAGTTGTAACAAGAAAAGTAATAGAAATTATGCTTGGTGATAAATCATCATTTAGTTTTGGTCAATCTAAGAATCAATAAGCATAATTGATTTAAGTTTGGAAATAATAATAGAGGAAATAAAAATGCAATTTTTTGATAAAACAAATATTGACTTCGTAGGCAAAAGGAAACTTTTCTTTATTGTGTCTTCGTTAGTTATTGTATTAGGATTAGCTGCAACATTTGGTGTAGGCGTATCCTATGGTATCGACTTTGATGGTGGTACTGAAATCGGTGTTGGTTTTTCAGGTCACGTAGAAACTAATGAATTACGTGGTTATGTTGAAAAGGCTGGATTTGATGGAGCTGAGATTAAATCTTTTGGTAAAGAAAATCAGTTTTTAATCCGTGTAAAAGAATCTGCAGATGCTCCTCAAGTATTGCAATCTGCATTAGAAAAAGCTTATTCTTCTTTGCAAGTAGAAACTTTGAAAGTAGATAAAATAGGTCCAAAAATCGGTAAAGAATCAAGAGGCGACGCGATGATAGCTGTTGCGTTATCAGTAATCGCGATCTTGCTTTATGTTGGTTTCCGTTTTGAATTTGCTTATGGGTTAGGTGCGATTGTAGCACTTGTCCATGACGTTCTTGTTACATTTGCAGTTATTGTTATTGTTAACAAGATTGGTGGTATCAACCTTGAAATAAATCAAACAATACTTGCAGGTATGCTTACAGTAGTAGGTTTCTCTATCAACGATACCGTGATTATCTTTGATAGAATTCGTGAAAATAAAGAAAAAATGAGAGGCAAAAAATTCACTGATTTGGTAAATTCATCAATCAATGAAACTTTAAGCCGTACAATTAATACAGTGTTGACTACTGCGTTAGTGCTATTAGCGTTAGTATTATTCGGTGGTCCTGTGCTAGAAGGTTTTGCATTTACTATGCTTGTAGGTATCATCACTGGTACTTATTCTTCAATCTATATTGCGTCTTCTTTTGTGATTTGGTACTTGGAACGCAACAACAAAATAGATGCAGAAACAGGAATGTTGAAAAAAGAAGCTACTGTTTAGTAGTAAATGACAAAATTTTTTGCTATTATTGAACAAAAACAAAGCGTTGTTTTAAATGAGAAAGCAAATAACATACAAATACGAATTAGTCGAAAGCAATGAATGTAAAATAGCAGTAGTTGCTATGAATAGTGAAGCACTAGGCGGAAATGACGCCTTAGAATTTACTTCAACATTGCAGACTATATCAGCAGAAAATCCATGCTGTGTTATAATTAATATGCAGGAATTGCAGATTATAAATAGTTCCGGCTTAGGAATGCTTGTAAGTAGTTTGAGTACTTTGAAACAAAAAGGAATAAAACTATCTTTATCAGCTGTACCTGACAAAGTCATAAAACTATTGGAAATGACACATTTAAATAAAGTCTTCACTATGTATGAGACTTTAGATGATGCAATGAATTTTTGCAAGAGTTAGAAGGGTATAAACCCGAAATTGATAAATGCTCCGACTGGTAACAGATCGGAGCATTGTCATGCATTAAAAAGTCTATTATTAATATTTTTATAGGTAGTATAATGAGTGTTACGGTGATCGTTGGTTCTCAGTGGGGCGACGAAGGCAAAGGTAAAATAGTCAACCTGGTAAGTAATGATGCTGAAGTGGTAGCTCGCTATCAGGGGGGTGCTAATGCCGGACACACAATCGTAATAGATGGTAAGCAATATATACTACATCTAATACCATCAGGTATTTTAAATCCTGATGTAAAATGTGTTATCGGTAACGGTGTAGTTGTCGATCCGGTTGCATTAATGGAAGAGATCCAAATGCTTAAAGATCACGGTATCGATGTTGAAGGCAGACTCTTTATCAGTCATAAAGCACATCTTATTATGCCATATCATAAATTACTGGATCAGGCAAGAGAAGGTAAAAAAGGTGATGGCAAAATAGGTACCACCGGTAGAGGTATCGGTCCCACATATATAGATAAAGCAAAAAGAACAGGTATTAGAATTGTTGATCTTTTAGATAGAAAGAGATTTGCAGAAATACTTAGAAAAAATATTGCTGAAGAAAACGAAGTACTCAAAAAAATCTATGGCTTTGAAGAATTAAATGTCGAAGAAATTGTAACTAAATACATTGAATTTGACAAAATTATTGATCCTTATGTGAAAGATACTACTTTACTTATCAATGAAATGATTAAAGAAGGTAAAGAAGTAATCGTAGAAGGTGCTCAAGGTGCTCTTCTTGATTTGGATCATGGTACTTATCCTTTTGTAACAAGTTCAAATCCTACTTCAGGTGGTGCTTGTACAGGCTTAGGTATTTCTCCAATGTCTATAGATAGAATCGTTGGTATTACTAAAGCATACTGCACTAGAGTTGGTAATGGGCCTTTCCCAACTGAATTATTAGATGAAGTTGGAGAAAGATTACGAAAAGTTGGTGCAGAATTTGGTGCTACAACCGGCAGACCCAGACGTTGCGGTTGGTTGGATTTAGTGGCTCTTAGATATTCTGTAATGGTAAATGGAATTACTGATATTGCATTGACAAAATTAGATGTTTTAGACGAATTTGAAGAAATTGGTATCTGTACAGGTTATAAATTAAATGGCAAAATGCTAAAATCTTTCCCTGTAGATTTACATACTTTAGAACAGATGGAACCTCAATATGAATTTGTCAAAGGATGGAATACTTCTTTGGCTGGTATTAGAGATTATGATCAGCTTCCAAAAGAAGTACATGAATACTTTAAAATAATTGAAGATTTTGTCGGAGCTAAAATATCAATTGTATCTACTTCACCAGATAAAGCAGATACAATAATTAGATAATTTCAAAAAAACATTTGAAATAGTTACGCGTCGTGAAAAGCAACCTAAAGGTTGCTTTTTTTTTAAGCGATGAGGCAATATTCATGAATGAACTCAGAAAATTTATTGCACCTGAATTTGTATTTGGAGTCGGTGCTATAGATTATGTTGCAAAGTATGCAAAAAACTATAGCGTAAGTAAAGCTTTGATAGTAACTGATAAAATGATTCATAGAGCCGGCTGGCTTTCAAAAGTTACACAGCAACTGGATGAAAATAATATCAAATATGCTGTATTTGATAATGTCTCGCCAAATCCAAGAGATTTTCAAGTACATGAAGGCGCTGAGTTCTATTTGGAACAGGACTGTAATATTATAATTGCAATAGGTGGTGGAAGTGTATTAGATACTGCAAAAGGTATTGGTCTTGTTTCACAACACGGCATTAATATTTTAGATTTTGAAGGCGTGGATAAGGTTGAATACTCTATTCCACCATTAATTTGTGTTCCTACAACTTCTGGTAGTTCTGCTGACGTATCACAGTTTGCAATAATTAATGATACTGAAAGAAAAATAAAAATTGCAATTATCAGTAGAATGATAGTTCCTGATATCTCTTTGGTTGATCCCACCATTTTAATCACTATGGATGATTATCTAACTGCATGTACGACAGTAGATGCAATGGTGCATGCTATCGAAGCATATGTTTCAACTGCAGCTTCTCCTTTCACTGATTTATTTGCTAAAAAAGCAATAGCACAAATTGTTGCTAATTTACCTTTATGTTTAGCGAATCCGCAAAATTTAGAATTTCGTGACCAATTGATGCAAGCTAGTTTAAATGCAGGTCTTGCTTTTTCTAACGCAAGCCTTGGAAATGTACATGCCATGGCGCACAGCTTAGGTGGTTTTAAGGATCTTCCTCATGGTGAATGTAATGCAATGCTTTTACCTTCAGTCATTAATTATAATTATTCTGCAAATATTGAAAAATATAATGAAATTGGTAGGATATTCGGATTAAGTATGAGCTCTGATGAAAAGACTAATAAATTATATCTTTTAGATAGGATTAAGTCTTTCATCCATGCAGCAGGTATAGAAACAACATTAAAAGACAGAGGCATACATTACTCAGATTTGTCATACCTTGCTGAAGCAGCGTTTAATGATCCTTGTTCAGTAACTAACCCTAGAGAATCAAAAGTTGAAGATATAAAAGTGGTATATGAAGAAGCATTATAATCAAATAGATAAAGATGAAATTAGAAAAAAAATTATGGGCTTTGGTGAAAAATCTGTTCGGAAAAACTTTTTTCCTGATTTACAGAGTAAAACCGAAGAACATAAACATGGTTTGAAACTATTAGATCAAATCAGTGATGCTATTTGTTTCATAGATATTGATACTTATCAGATAATAGATCATAATAATGCTTTTGGTCAATATTTTGCAATTAACGAAGAATCTTTAAAAGGAAGGATGTTTGTAAATTTACTAGAAGAAAAAGATAAAGAATTTATAAAAAAAACATTCATCAATATAAAAGAAGGTAGAGCACATTCTGATCAATCTATAGTACTTGATTATCTTGGTAAAGAGTCCTATAATGCGTTTATTGGAGAAACTTCTTTTTCTTTAAGTCATTTAGGTCAAGCGACTTTTTTCATTGCTGTAATTAGAGATATTACTAAAAGAGTTCAAGCAGAAAAAGAACTACATGATTTGAATGCTCATTTAGAAAAGAAAGTAGAAGAGAGAACTCTAAAGCTCAAAGAAATTAATTCTGAGTTACAACAATTCGCTTATGTTGTCTCACATGACTTGAAAGCTCCTTTAAGAGGAATATCTCAGCTTGCATACTGGCTGAACAGTGATTATGGAGATAAACTTGACGATGAAGGCAAAAATCTTATAAAGATGCTTATCCAGAGAGTCAATATACTTGATGATTTAATTGCCGGAATTTTGCAGTATTCAAGAGTTGGCAGAACTGATGCTGATAAAGAACTCGTAGATTTGCAGGATTTATTAGATGAAGTATCTGCTTTATTTGCAGCAAATGATAAACTTGAACTAAGATTTAATCTTGAAAATAATTTTATTGTTGCTCATCGAGTAAGAATGGAGCAAATATTTCAAAATTTAATAGATAATGCTTTACGTTATAGCGATAAAGAGAAAACAATTGTCAAAATCGAATCTCATGACTTAGGTTCTGTATGGAAAATTGCTATAAGAGATAATGGACCCGGAATTGACAAAAAGTATCATGAAAAAATATTTCAAATATTTCAAACACTTCAGGAAAAAAGTTCTGATAGTACAGGCATCGGCCTTGCACTTATTAAAAAAATAGTGGAAATGTACAATGGTAATGTACATGTAGAATCTGAATTAGGTAAAGGTACGTCTTTTATTATTAATATACCCAAAGAACAGAATTAAAAAAGATAATTTATATGAATTAGCAAATAATTAACCATTGTTATCCGTCGCTCTCTTAAATGTGAACTATAGAACCGGAGAGTAATATGGAATACTTCTTAACAGAAGAACAAATAATGCTAAAAGAAATGGTTGATAAATTTGCTGAAGAAAAAATCAAACCTCAAGCATCAGAAAACGAAAGAAATCATATCTTCCCAAAAGAAATAATAGAAGAAGCAGGAGAATTAGGACTCATGGGAGTTGCCTATCCAACCGAATATGGCGGTTCCGGTATGGATTATATTTCTTATATGTTAACTATAGAGTCCTTATCCAGAGCATGTGCCTCTACAGGAGTTATTGTTTCTGCACATTCATCACTTGTATGTGATCCTATATATAGATTCGGAACAGAAGAACAGAAACAAAAATATCTCCCGGGACTACTATCAGGCAAAAAAATTGGTAGCTTTTCTTTAACAGAAGCTGGTGCAGGATCTGACGCAGGAGCAACAAAAACTACAGCTAAGTTCGAAAATGGAAAATGGATATTAAATGGTTCTAAGCTATTTGCGACAAATGGCAAAGAAGCAGATGTTTTTGTTTTACTAGCTTCAACAGAACCTTCCAAGAAAACTAGAGGAGTAACTGCTTTTATAGTTGAAAAAGATACACCTGGTTACAGTATAGGTAAGGTAGAAAAAAAATTAGGAATCAGATCTTCTTCTACCGCAGAAATAATATTGGATAATGTAGAAATTCCTGCCGAAAATATGCTTGGTGAGCTCAATAAAGGCTTTAAAATTGCAATGGTCACTTTAGATGGTGGTCGTCTTGGTATCTCTTCTCAAGCACTAGGGATTGCCAGAGCTGCTATTGATGATGCAATTAAATATTCTCAGGAAAGAATTCAATTTGATCAACCTATCTCCAATTTTCAGGCAATTCAGTGGATGATAGCAGATATGTGGACAGAATATGAAGCTGCATGGCTTTTAACTTACCGCGCATCTAAAATGAAAGATATGGGTATGGATTACAGCAGAGAAGCTGCAATGGCTAAACTAAAAACTTCTGAAGTAGCTATGTTCTGTGCAAATAAAGCAATTCAAATTCATGGTGGATATGGATATACAGAAGACTTTAATGTCGAAAGATATTACAGAGATGCTAAAATCACTGAAATATATGAAGGCACTAGTGAAATTCAAAGATTAGTAATTGCCAGAAGTTTGCTTAAGTAGGGAGGTAGCAAATGAATATACGCGTACTTACTGCTGCTGCATTATTTGATGGACATGATGTATCAATAAATATCTTCCGTCGATTACTCCAGAAGAGAGGTGCTGAAGTTATTAATATAGGACATAACCGAAGCGTTGATGAAGTTGTGGCAGCTGCTGTACAGGAAGATGTTGATGGTATTCTTATAAGTTCTTATCAAGGCGGGCATAATGAATATTTTCAGTATTTAATTGATTCTTTAAAAGAACTTGGAGCTGATGATAAGTTAGTCTTTGGTGGTGGTGGTGGAGTGATTCTGCCTAAGGAAATCAAAAATCTTGAGGCTTACGGAGTAACAAGAATTTATCATGCTGAAGATGGCGTGAAGATAGGAATAGATGGAATTGCGGATGATATACTTAACAGAATTAGAGAACATAAAACAAATGTTGCTCTAAAACCTGAACAAATTGTTAATTATAATACTGATAATATTTACAGTGTCTCAAAAATGTTATCCTGCGTAGAAAATCATTGTAAAGATGATATATATCAGGAAATTAGAGAGAATATATCAGAAGATAATAAACAAAAATCATTTGTACTTGGTGTGACCGGTACTGGTGGAGCAGGTAAGAGTTCTTTGATTGATGAGCTTATTGGAAGATTTGTGGTTTATACCAAAGATGTGAAAATTGCGGTGTTAGCTGTTGATCCTAGTAAGTCCAGAACAAAAGGTGCTTTACTTGGAGATAGGATAAGATATAATCATATATATAATAATCGTGTTTTCTTTAGAAGCTTTGCTACAAGAGAGTCAGGAAACGAAATTTCTGATGCTATTACAGATGCAATTTCTGTTTTAAAAGCGGTTGGATATGATTTAATTATAGTAGAAACCAGCGGAATTGGTCAAGGAGATTCTAAGATTAAAGAAGTTAGTGATCAATCATTATATGTTATGACTTCTGAATTCGGTGCTCCCTCCCAGTTGGAAAAAATTGATATGCTGGAAGAAGCAAATTTTATAGCTATCAATAAGTTCGAAAAACAAGGATCTGAAGATGCATTCAGGGAAGTAAAGATAAACTATATTAGAAATCATGAAGTAAAAGCAGATCATACTATTGCTTTAGATGATATGTTATTACCTGTATATGCAGCAAGAAGTAATGAGTTTAATAATACTGGAGTTAACAGATTATTCAAAGACATATTCCGCACTATGCAGTCAGTAACAGGTTATGCTTATGATTATCATAAAGATATTTATGATATGTTGGATGTAGCTCATAAAAACAACAAAGGTCTGATACATGACGATAGACAATTATATTTATCTGAAATAGTAGACACTATAAATAAATATAATAATAAAGTCTCTGAACTATCTGAAAAGGCAGATAAATACCAAACTCTAATAAAAGCTAAAGAACTGAATATAATATCAGATAATATAGACTCTGAAATATCTAATATTGAGAGTGAATTACCAAAAGATGATATAGAATATTTGAAAAATCAGGATGACATCAAAAAGAAATATTCTCAGGATTTCCTTGAATACGATATTCAGGGAAAAACTTATAAATTGAATCTAAATACAACATCTATTACGGGTTTGAAAATTCCTAAAATAGTTCCGCCTGATTATAGCTCATGGTCAGATTTAATTAAGTACAAATATTTGGAAAACTTTCCCGGTGAATTTCCTTATACTGCCGGTGTGTTTCCGTTTAAACGAACAACAGAGGATCCAAAACGTCAATTTGCCGGCGAAGGAAGCCCTCAGAGAACGAATAAACGCTTTCACTACTTATGTGAAGGTGAAGAAGCAAAACGTCTCTCAGTAGCTTTTGACGGCATAACTTTATATGCTGAGGATCCTGCTGAGAAACCGGATATATACGGGAAAATAGGTGAAAGTGGTGTCTCTATATGTACAATTGACGATATGGATACATTACTGAATGGATTTGATCTTATGAATCCTCTGACCAGCGTTTCTATGACAATAAATGCACCTGCTCCAATTATGGTAGCTTTTTTCTTCATGACTGCCTTTAAACGTGAGCTTAAAAAGCTTGAGGATAATGGTGAAAAGTTATCGAAAGAACAAAAAGAAAAACTTAAATTAGATACGTTTAGAAAACTCCGTGGAACAGTACAAGCAGATATGCTCAAAGAGGATCAAGGGCAAAATACAATAATATTTTCTATTGATTTCGCTATGAAAATGATTGGAGATTTGCAGGAATATCTATCTAGAAATCAAATTAAGAATTATTATTCTCTTTCCATAAGCGGATATCATATTGCAGAAGCAGGCGCTAATCCAATCACACAACTTGCTTTTACACTAGCTAATGGTTTTACTTATGTAGAGTACTTTTTGAGTAGAGGGCTTAAGATTGATGATTTTGCACCAAATTTGTCATTCTTCTTTTCTAATGGAATGGATCCTGAATACTCGGTTATAGGAAGAGTGGCTCGTAGAATATGGGCTATTGCAATGAGAGATAGATATGGCGCAAATGCTAAATCTCAGAAATTGAAATATCATATTCAAACTAGTGGCCGTTCGCTTCATGCTCAGGAGATTGAGTTTAATGATATAAGAACGACATTGCAGGGACTAATTGCATTTTATGATAACTGTAATTCACTTCATACAAATTCTTATGATGAAGCTGTTACAACTCCTACAGAAGAATCTGTAAGAAGATCAATGGCTATACAACAGATCTTAACAAAAGAATTTGGAATGCTTAAAAATGAAAATCCAAATCAAGGTTCGTTTTTTATAAAATGGCTTACAGATGCAGTGCAAAATGCTGTTCTAGAAGAGTTCTCAAGACTCTCCAGAAGAGGTGGAGTTTTAGGAGCAATGGAAACACAATACCAAAGATCCAAAATACAAGAAGAATCTTTGTATTATGAGTCTTTGAAGCATTCGGGTGCATATCCGATAATTGGCGTTAATACATTTTTAAATCCAAATGCTAAAGATAATTACGAGAATATGCAGGTTATCAGAGCAGATGTGTCTGAGAAAGACAGACGCTTGGAAGAACTTAAGTTATTTAAAAATAGTCAAAAAGATAAAGCCAAAATTGCTTTGGATAATCTGAAAAAAGTAGCCTTGAATGGAGGCAACATATTTGAAGAATTATTGAATACTGTGCAGCATGCTACTATGGGTGAGATTTCGTCATTACTTTATGAAATAGGCGGAAAATACAGACGCGGTATGTAATAAAAAAAGGCAACCTGTGAATCGGGTTGCCTTTTTCAAAATCTATTCAAACTCTAATAAAAGTTCACCTTTTGGTACATTCTTTTCAGATTTGCAGTAAATCTTTTTGATTGTTCCATCAAATGGAGCTTTAATCGTATTTCTCATTTTCATTGCTTCTAAAACTAATAGGTTTTCTGAGCGTGAAACTCTTTGCCCTTGCTTAACATAAATCTCTCTTATAGTTCCCGGGATGAAGGCAGTAATATGCTTTTCATTTTTTGGAGTATAAGGTTTTCTTTTTTCAAATTTAGTATTAAGCTTTGTGCGATATTTTGTATCATCGACAACAAGAGTTTTAATATTTTCCAAATTCATGGTAATATCTCCTTAGAATGGTGGAATACCATGCTTTTTGTTCGGTAATTGTTCGTTTTTATTAGCAGCCATTTCAAGAGCGTGACATAAGTAACCTCTTGTTTCTTCAGGAGAAACCACAGCATCAATAAATCCGTTTGCAGCTGCAACGTAAGGATTAGCGAATTTTTCAGTATATTCAGCTACCTTTTCTTTTCTTACCGCGTCAGGATCAGAAGCAGTTGTAATCTCTTTTTTGAAGATAATATTAGCTGCACCTTCAGGACCCATTACAGCAATTTCAGCACTTGGCCAAGCAAAGTAGAAATCAGCACCTAGGTGACGTGAACACATTGCAATATAACCACCGCCATAAGCTTTTCTTAGTGTCAACGTAATTTTTGGTACTGAAGCTTCGCTATAAGCATAAAGAATTTTTGCACCGTGGCGAATAACGCCGGCGTGTTCCTGATCTACACCAGGTAAATAACCAGGCAGGTCAACTAAAGTAATTAACGGAATGTTAAATGCATCGCAATATCTAATAAAGCGAGCTGCTTTATTAGATGAGTCTACATCCAAAACACCAGCTAAAACTAAAGGTTGATTAGCTACGATACCAACAGTTTCACCTTTTAAGCGAGCAAAACCGATAACAATGTTTGCAGCAAAATGTTCCTGAACTTCAAGAAAATCAGAGTCATCAACGAAAGCTTTAATAATGTCTCTTACGTCATAAGGCTCTTTTGGATCTTTAGGCATAATTTCATCAAATTTGAAATTAGGCTTAGGTGGTTTTGGAGTAAATTTGTCAGCTTTTTTCTGATTATTCCAAGGAATGAATTCCATCAATTTTTTGATTTGTTGGATACATTCCTGCTCACTTTCAGCGAAAAAGTGCGCATTACCTGAAATTTCAGCCTGAACTCTTGCTCCACCAAGATCTTCCATAGAGATTTCTTCACCCAAAACAGTTTTAATAACTTCAGGTCCTGTGATAAACATTTTTGAGATTTTATCAACAACAAAAACGAAATCTGTTAGTGCCGGGGAATAAACTGCTCCACCTGCACAAGGACCTAAAATAACTGAAATTTGAGGGATAATACCTGAGGATTTGGTATTTCTGTAAAAAATTTCTCCATAGCCTGCCAAGGAGTTCACACCTTCTTGAATACGAGCACCACCACTATCATTGATACCGATTAACGGCATACCAAGTTTAGCTGCATGATCCATGATTTTTGTGATTTTACGAGCGTGCGCAAGTCCTAAAGAACCACCCGCAACAGTAAAATCCTGGGCATAGATACAAACAGGGTGACCGACAACATTACCGGTTCCTGTAATTACACCATCGCCCGGAAGGAATTTTTTATCCATACCAAAATCTTTATTGGTATGCTCTACAAATAAATCATACTCGTGAAAAGACTGGTTGTCAAGTATAGCTTCTATTCTTTGACGGGCAGTCATTTTGCCCATAGAAGTTTGCTTTTGAACCGCTTTTTCTCCACCGCCGGCAGTTACTTTTTCCTTTCTGGTGAAGAAATCGAGTATTTTCTTTGCTAAAGACATAGCTTACCCTAAAAAAGCTTATACAATATTCCGCTAATATAATAAACTTATCTTTTAAAACAACATAGCTTTTTTGGGGAGCTTAACAGAAAGTTCTCATTATGTTAAGATAGGTATAACTAAAAGGTTAAAATGTAGGGGTAGCAAAAAACGCACATATTTATTCATCAATATGATTAAATCCTCTGTATAAGTGATTTAGTAGAGATACGAAAACGCGAATGTAAATATATTATTGGATGAAAAAATACAACAATTTTTTATTATTTAATGAAGTAAAAAATTTTCCACAACCGGAGAAAAAAAATAAATATCTCCGGTGTGGAATGATAAAACTAAAACATACCTTTGATCAATTCATCCAAATTTGAACCTTTGATATAATCATTAATATCAAAATCTGATAAAGCTCCTCTGATTGCGTTTTCTTCATGATTAACACCAATCAGGGCATTTTCAAGTTCAGAGATGTCCTTTTTGTTAAAGAAATCACCGAATACTTTAACTTCTTTAATAATTCCTTTATCTACATTCAGATGTATTTCTACATTTCCACCAGTCGTTCTAAAGCCTTGGCTCATGTCATACTTTGCTGTGTAGCCAAAATTCCATTCCCAGGTTGAGTATTTAGAATCAGCTAATTCTTTAATAGCATTATGATCATCATCAGTCATTTGATATATTTTAGAATCAGCATACATACCTTGAATGTGATCCATGATTTTTTTTGTAAACTCATCCAAAGTTATTGGAGAAGGTAAGTGATTACTTATATTGGTAACTCTCGATCTTACAGACTTTACCGCTTTATCCTGGAATTTCAAAGGGTTGACTTTTAGAGATTTAGTTAAATCTTTCATTTCAGAAGAGAATAAAAGAGTGCCATGATGCAAAACTCTATTTTTAAATACATGTTCGGCATTTCCTGAAAACTTTTTACCATCGATAGTTAAGTCATTTCTGCCCTCAAATTTGGCTTCTATTCCTAAATTATTTAGAACATCTAAAATGGGTTGAGTGTATTTTCTAAAATCTACGAGTTTTTCTGTTTCACCGGTTTGAATAAAAGTAAAATTTAAATTACCTAAGTCGTGGAAAACAGCTCCACCACCAGACAAACGTCTAACAACCGGGATGTCATTTTCTTTTATATATTCTAAATTTATCTCTGCTAATGTGTTTTGGTGTTTACCAACAATTACTGCAGGTTTATTTCTCCATAGTAAAAATATATCTTCGGTATAGTTTTTGAAGAAGTGTTCTTCAGTTGCCATATTGATATATGGATCGTTGCTATTATTGTAAATACATAACATATATTTTTCTCAAAATGTGTTAGATAGAACCTTTTTTTAAACGAAGTGTCGAACAAAATATTTAAAAAAATGGCAAAAATCAAGTATTTTAAATAGTATTCTCACAAAATAAATAAATAACAGTAAATTTTAGATTGTAACCTATATATATTTTGTACGTTTGTTTTCACGAAAGTAATTATTTAAGAGAGAAGTGATGAAAAAGAAAATTTTATTGTTGGGTAGTCTAATAGTTGCAGCATTTGCAATATATTATTTTTTCTTTCTGGAAGAAGATGCTGTTGAGCATGTAGTTGTAAAGCCTTCTTACGGAACATTTGAAATAATAGTAAAAACTACCGGTGAGCTTAGAGCTCAGAAATCTACTGACATTAAAGGGCCTTCTGAAGTTCAAAATGTTGGAATTTATAATATGAAAATTACAAATCTGATAGACGAAGGGACGCATGTAAAAGCCGGCGATTTTGTTGCAGAATTAGATAAATCAGAGTTAAACACAAAAATTAAAGAAATTGAGTTAAATCTTCAAAAATTGGAATCACAATATAAACAAAAGAGGCTTGATTCTACTTTAACATTATCTCAAGCCAGAGATAATCTGGAAAATACAAAGTATGCTCTTGAAGAAAAACAACTTCAGATGGAACAATCAAAATATGAACCTCCTGCGACAATAAGACAAGCAGAAATTGCTTATGAAAAAGAATTGCGTAACTATAATCAGTTAAAGAAGAACTATTCTACTAAAGTTGAACAAGCATTAACAGAACTTTCCATAGTTGGTGCTGATATTGCAAAAGAAAGACAAAAATTAGATTTACTTATTGGATTGCAACAGCAGTTTACTATATTGGCTCCTGCAGATGGCATGGTGATTTATGCCAGAGATTGGGCACAAAGACGCAAAGTTGTGGGTTCGACTGTTACAGCATGGAGTCCAACAGTAGCAAATTTACCTGATTTGTCTATTATGGAATCAATAACCTATGTTAATGAATTAGATATCCAAAAAATTAAAACAGGTCAAATTGCTGAAATATCTTTAGATGCTGATCCAGAGAAACGTTTAACAGGTAAAGTTATTAATGTTGCAAATATTGGTGAAGATCTTGATGGCAGAGATACTAAAGTATTCGAGGTAATACTTGAAATAAACGAAAAGGATACAACTTTGCTTCCATCAATGACTACTTCAAATGAAATCATGGTTGATAGCTTTGATGATGTATTATTTATTCCTTTAGACGGACTTCACACGGAGACTAATGATGAAGAAAAAATTCAATATGTATTTAAAAAAGACGGCTCAAAAATAGTTCGCCAGCAGGTAAGAACCGGTAAGATGAATGAAGACATGATTATTATAGAAGAAGGTCTTAAACAGGAAGATGATATCCTACTAACAGTTCCTGAAAATTTTGAAGAATTAACTTTCGAATTACTTGAAGACAGATCTGCAAAAACTAAAATTGAAACAAAGAAGAATTAGATTATGATAAAGACTTTGGGTTATAATTTTAAAATAGCTAACGAAGCTATCTTCCAAAATAAATTAAGATCTTTCCTGACATCTTTAGGTATTATATTTGGCGTAGCATCTGTAATTACAATGCTTGCAATTGGTAAAGGTGCTGAGCAGGAAATTTTGGAAAAAATGAAAGTGCTGGGTACAAATAACATTATTATCAAACCTCTTACAAAACAAGATAAAAAAGATAAAGAAGCTGAAGAAGATAGTGATGATGCTACTCAACAAAAAGAAGGTGGAGCTAAAAGGTTTTCTCCTGGTTTAACAATTTATGACTCTGAGAGTATTCAGGAAATAGTTCCCAATGTAGCAAGTGTTTCTCCGGAAGTTATTTTAGAAAGAAAAGCGATTAGAAAACGCTTCAATGACAGAATAAATTTAGTTGGTGTACAGAAAAGTTACTTTAACAATGTTGATAATCATGAAATACAAGGAAACCTTTTCCATAAAGAACAATATCAACTTTCAGAACCTGTATGTATAATTGGTAAAGATGTAGCACAAAAGCTATTTCCTACAGACAAACCAATAGGCAAGTCTTTAAAAGTGGATGGTATCTGGTTGAAAGTTATAGGTGTTAAGGGAGGAAGAGGTGTTTCAAATGATAATGCAAAAAGTCTTGGAGTAAGGAATTTTGATTCAGATGTGTATATTCCTATGACTACTATGCTAATGAGATTTGAGAATCGAGGTAAAATCACTTCCTCTGATCTCCAGAGGGGCAGAAGAAGCAGATCATCAACTGCTGTGAATTATCATCAGTTAGATCAGCTGGTTGTTAGAGTTGCAAAAACTGAACAAATAAGGAATATTGCAGATATTATTAAAAATGTTCTGGTTAGAAAACATAACGGTGTTGAAGATTTTGAGTTGATAATTCCTGAATTACTTCTTCAACAGGAACAGGATACACGTCAGATATTTAATTTTGTGTTAGGTGCTATTGCATCAATTTCTCTTATAGTCGGTGGTATTGGTATTATGAATATCATGCTTGCTTCTGTATTGGAAAGAACAAAAGAAATTGGTATCAGAATGGCAGTTGGTGCTAAAAAGACTGATGTGATGACACAGTTTTTGTCAGAAGCTGTTGCAATAAGCATAACCGGTGGAGTGTTAGGTATTATCGGTGGTATTTCGGCAAGTTATATAATTGAACTTACAACAGAAATAAGTACAATGGTTTCAGTATGGTCTGTTATGATTTCTTTCTTTGTAAGTATTAGTGTTGGTTTGATATTCGGTATTCTCCCTGCGAAAAAAGCAGCAAATCAGGATCCGATAGATTTATTGAGGTATGAATAATGAGAAAGATATTTTTATTTATAGTTATAAGTTTATTTTTGTCAAATGATTTATTGTCACAGGAAATGACATTACAGGAATGCATTGCTTTTGCACAAAAGAAAAGTGATGCAGCAAAAGTTGCTGATAAGGAATTTCTTGTGAATATTTTGAATTATCAAGGCTTTAAAGCATCATACTTGCCACAGGTAAGTTTAAGTGGTACTGGGCCAGGTTTAGATAGAAGTATAAAGCCTGCCGTGTTAGATGATGGTTCGCAAGTATTTAGAGCTCAAAACAGTGCTTATTCTAATGTTAATCTAAATGTTACTCAAAAGCTAGCTTTTTTGGGAACAGAAATATCTCTTGGCTCCAGCATCAGCAGGATTGACCAGTTTGGTGATAATGGTAATAGTTATTACTCTACTTCTCCGATAAATTTGCAGGTAAGGCAGCCTTTGTTTAAAGTTAATACTTATAAATGGGATAATAAAATCCGTGATATGGAATACGAAAACATGAAGAAAAGGTATTCCGAGAGTATGGAGGGTATTGCAATAAAAGTTACTTCTAAATTTTTTGATTTATATATTTCAGAAATGAATATCAAAAATGCAACTAGAAACAAACTTGATAACGATACTTTATTCATGTTGTCTCAGGGTAGATATAAAGTAGGTAAAATAGCAGAAAATGACTTGCTTCAATCTGAACTTGAAAAGTTAAAAAGTGAGTTGGCTCTAGAATCAGCTTACCTCGAATATGAAAGAGTATTAGAAGAGTTTAAAATTCTTATTGGTCTGAGAGCACATGATACTATATCGATTGTTCCGGAAACTACTTTTGATATGTTTGAAGTTGATCCTGAAGTTGCTATGAATGAAGCTTTAAGAAACAGGTCAGATATAACATTTTACAAGATCAATGAAGAAAGAGCAAGAAGAAATCTCGAAGTTACAGAAGATAATAATACTTTTACAGCAGATTTTCGTGCTACTTTCGGTTTGAATAAATCTGCCGGTGAAGTCACAGATGCATATCGTGAAATGTTAGATCAGGAAAACGTAAATTTTACTTTCTCTGTTCCTCTGTTTCAATGGGGTAAAGGAGATTCTGAAATAGAAGCAGCATATGCAAATATGGAAAAAGTTGAGATCGATAACAGACAAAGTAGAAAAGAATTTGAAACGCAGGTAAAATTTCAGACATTGAGATTTAAACAGTTGCAAAAACAAGTACTTATAGCGGCTAAGTCGGATACTATTGCGAATAAAAGATTTGATGTATCTTATAAGCGATTTAGAATTGGTAAGATTGATATGAATGATCTATTTATAGCTCAAAATGAAAAAAATCAGGCATTTCAGAGTTATATTTCAACTCTGAAAAACTATTGGGTTTCATATTACCAGCTTAGACAGACAACTCTATATGATTTCAAAACTGAATCAGCTATAGAATATAATCTATCTGCATTTAAATAGATATATTCTGTAGTATGTTGAAAATAAATAAGACTATGGGATAATAATGAGTGAATTGCTACATAAAATATGTGTAGATTTTCTATTCGAAACTAATACAAAGTCAATATTCTTAATCAAATCTTTCAAAGAGAATTTTCTTGTAGAATTTCATGCTGGAAGAGATAAAATTGATTATGATATTGTTGACATACCTCATGATATAAGATTATTAGTTACACAATACATAAAATCTAAAGGAAAAAGTGACGATTTAGTATATTCAAAAGAGTTGGATAACTTAGGGAATAAGTATGTAGTTGTTCCTATTTCTTCCAAGGACCATTTAAAAACATATATTCTTATAGAAAAAATTAATCAGGATATAGAAAGAGATGATGTTGATTTCTTTAAGTCTTTGAACTATCTGATAGAAACAATATTTACTCTTTCAGAAAAAGAAGAATGCAAGGAAATAGATAATACATCTATGGTTGCTGATTTCAACTTTAATCCTGAGATCTTTGATTTTCCTTGTATCCTTATCAGCCCATTTGAGACTAAGCCTAATACAAGTTTCTTGAAAAAATTTGGGATCTGTAATAGCATTAAAGACTTGAATTCTAAAGAGCTAATTCCTGCTGAAATATTTGATATTATCAAGGAAAGTAAAAAGTTTTCTGATAGTTATATTCTTGATTTTCCGGAAGAGTCATATCAGGTGATACTAAGCAAAAATCAGTTTGGAACTGTTTTGCAACTTCTTCCAATTGATAATATTGCAGTTCCAAAGATAAAAAATGAGACTTATAACTTCTTCAGTGGATTGAGTCATGAGCTACGTACCCCGTTAAATTCAATAATGGGTTACTCTCAGATTCTCTCCAGTAATCCGGGACTTTCAGCAGAAAACCAGAATATAGTTCAGCATATTAGACAAAGTAGCGAAACATTACTTCAGTTAATCAATGATTTATTGGACTTTAGCAGAATTAATTCCGGTAATTATCAACAAAAGACTACTGAAATTCCTTCCATGGCATTTTTTGAGAGAACAATCAAAAAAGCATTCGAAGAAGCTAGCTCCAATATTGAGCAATTTGTCAAAATTGATTCAAATTTGCCTCAAGTTCTGATTGGAGATAAAAGCTTGCTAAATAGGATTATTACTGCTGTTATTGCTAATGCAATTAAAAACACACAAAGAGGATTTGTCAGGGCAGAATTATTTCTTATTGGAAAGACTGAAGAAAAAGCTATAATAAAATTTGAAGTAAGTGATAGCGGAAATGGTTTCAAAGAAGACGAGTTGAAAATATTACTCAATCAGTCAGATATGCCGCTACAAAGTAAGATTTTATATGCATATAAAAGAATTATCAAGATAGTTAGATTCCTTGGCGGAAGAGTTTATATGGATAGTAAAGTACAGACAGGCACTAACTTTGGTTTCGTAATTGAGCTTCCATATAAAAGAAACGCAGGTAACAGAAATAATTTATATAGCGACATTGTCACTTATGATGGTCCGACAAAGAAAATTTTGATAGTTGATGATGATTTCAAAAATCGATTATTATTGACCACTGTATTGTCTCCTATTGGATTCGAAATAAAAGAAGCCGAAAATGGTATAGAAGCTATTAGAATCGCTCAAAATTTTGTACCGGATATGGTGCTGATTGATTATTTTATGCCGGGTATTAATGGCATTGAAGCAGCTAAAAAAATACAGAATATTTCTGAAGAAATAAAGTTTCTTATAATTACGGGAAGAGATTTAGAAACACAGGGCGATGACCTTATCTATGATTATATCTTAAAACCTTACGATTTTAATATTCTTTTTGATAAAATAAAAGAATATTTAAATCTTAACTGGGTTTATGAGCAGCAGGATTCAGATTCTTTAGAATCAACACAAATTGTAATCTACCCAGGAAGAAAAGTGCTAGTCAATTTATATCAATATGCCCTCATAGGAGATATTAAAAGCCTAACCGCTATATTAGATAAATTGGAGGCAGACGATTCAAAATATACTGCTTTTACACAACGAATTAGAGAATATGCAGCTAAATTTAAGATGAAGAGTATACGAGAAATGCTAAGACCAAATATAGATGAATTATGACACAAAAAAGTGACTATAAAGCAACTATTCTTATCGTAGACGATATCCCCGATAATATTGGAGTATTGTTAGATTTTCTCATGGATAGACAATTTAGAGTACTAGTTGCTGAAGATGGTGAAAGTGCAATTGAGCAGGTAAGATTTTTTAAACCCGACTTAATATTACTAGATGTAATGATGCCTGGTATTGATGGATTTGAAACTTGTAAACGTCTAAAAGACAATACAAACACTTCTGATATTCCGGTTATTTTCATGACAGCGTTGTCAGATTTAGATGATAAGGTTCGTGGATTTAATTCCGGAGCTGTTGATTATATCACTAAACCTATTCAACATGAAGAAGTACTTGCCAGAATTAATACACACCTTTCACTTCAAAACTTAAGTAGAGAGCTGCAAAAAGCTAATGATGAATTAGAAATGCGCGTAAACCAGCGTACTGCAGAATTACGAAGTATGAACATGAGACTGGAAGAAGAGGTTGGAGAAAGAAAAAAAACAGAATTAAAACTGAAACAAACAGTTGAAGAATTAGAACTTCTAAAAAATAAGCTTCAGGAAGAAAATATTTATTTGAAGCAGGAAATTCAAATTCAACATAACTTTGAAGAGATAATAAGCCAAAGCTCCCAGTTAAATCAGGTACTCAAAAAGCTTGAACAAGTTGCTAAAACAGATTCAACAGTGTTAATTCTAGGTGAGACCGGTACGGGTAAAGAACTAATAGCTAGAGCAGTGCATAATATCTCATTAAGAAGTAAAAAACCATTAGTTAAGGTGAATTGTGCTGCTTTACCTGCAACTTTGATAGAGTCAGAACTGTTCGGACATGAGAAAGGTGCATTTACAGGAGCTTTGACAAAAAAGATCGGAAGATTCGAACTAGCTAATAACGGTACCATATTTTTAGATGAGATAGGTGATTTGCCATTAGAATTACAATCAAAATTGCTGAGAGTTTTGCAGGAAGGAGAATTCGAAAGATTGGGAAATCCTCAGACTATAAAAGTTGATGTAAGAATAATAGCTGCTACAAATAGAATTTTAGAAGAAGAAGTGAAGAAAGGCGAATTTAGGGAAGACTTATATTACCGCTTGAATGTTTTTCCGCTAATAGTGCCACCTCTTAGAGAAAGAGATTCTGATATCCCGTTACTTGTAAATCACTTTATAGAAAAGTTTTCTAAGAAAATCGGAAGAGAGATTCAGAAAGTTCCTTCTCAAATTATGGATGCTCTAGTGAAATATTCCTGGCCTGGGAATGTGAGGGAATTAGAAAATGTGATAGAAAGAGCTGTAATTCTTTCAGAGAATGGAGTTTTGAATGTAGATGATAGGTTTATTAATATTGAACCTGCAAAAAAAGTAGAATCTTCTGGCAAAACTATACAAGAAATTGAACGGGAACATATCTTGAATGCTTTAGAAGATTGCAATTATACAATTGAAGGAAAGAATGGAGCTGCAAAAAAAATAGGTATGGCACCAAGTACACTTAGAGACCGGATGAAGAAATATAAAATCGTTAAGCCCGGTAAATGATGATATTTATTTTTTTAACAATATCTATATTGTTAAATTTGTATTCTACGTAAAATAGAAATAATATTTTTAATATAAATCAATGGTTATTGACATGAGACTAAGCAAATACTTTATTCCGACATTGAAAGAAGTTACTGCTGATGTACAAATGCCATCACATAAACTGATGTTGCGTTCCGGTATGGTCAGACAACTTGCTGCAGGTGTTTTTTCCTGGTTACCAATGGGGCATACAGTCCTTAAAAAAGTGATGAATGTTTTAAGAGAAGAAATTGACAGAATTGGTGGCCAAGAGTTTTTACTTCCTGCTTTAAACCCGATAGATATCTGGGAAGAAACTAATAGGGTTGAAGCTATGGGTGAAGTAATGTTTCATATCAAAAACCGTGACGGGTTAATACTTGCTCCAACTCATGAAGAGGTAATTACTTTTCATGCTCGCCAGCACGTAAGATCTTACCGCGATATGCCAATGATATGGTATCAAATTCAAACTAAGTTTAGAAATGAACCAAGACCAAAATCAGGTGTTTTGAGAGGTCGTCAATTCATTATGAAAGATGCTTACTCTTTAGATTCTACTTGGGAAGGTTTGGATGAAAGCTATCAAAAACATTATGAAGCATATACAAGAATATTTGATAGATGTGGCATAAAATTCTTTGTAGTAGGTGCATCTAGTGGCGCAATGGGTGGTAAACAATCGCAGGAATTTATGGTTGAATCTGATGCAGGTGAAGATTTATGCGCTATTTCAGATTCAGGTTATGCTGCAAATATTGAAGTAGCAACCTCAAATATTCCTCCAGTTGGTAGAATTGCTGAAGAATTAGAAATTGAAGAATTTGCAACTCCAAATGCAAAAAGTATAGATGATCTTGTTGAACAATTCAATATTCCGGAAGAAAGATGTGCTAAATCTGTAGTATATATGGTAGAAGATGCTCCGATTTTAGTTTTGATGCGCGGAAATGATGAGCTAAACGAAAATAAATTAGAATCTATTTTAGGTACTAATGTATTTCGTCCTGCAACCTCAGAAGAATTGATTCAGTTTACCGGTGCAGATGGAGGTTCAATTGGTCCGGTCAACTTGAAAACTAAAGTTAGGGTCATAGCAGATAACTTACTTAAAGATGCGAACGGTCTTGTGTCTGGTGCAAATAAAGATGGCTACCACTTTAAAAATATTGACTTCAAACGTGATGTGAATATAGAAGAATTTTATGATTTGCGTACTGTTATAGAAGGTGAACCAAATCCAATTGATGGTGAACCAATAAGAATTGTAAAAGCTATTGAGCTTGGTCATATTTTCAAATTAGGTACTAGATATTCAGCAGCTATGGGCGCAAACTTCCTAGATGCAGAAGGAAAAGAAAATCCGATTATCATGGGTAGTTATGGTATTGGTGTAGAAAGAGTAATAGCTTGCTTTGTTGAGCAACACTTTGACGAATATGGAATCAAATGGAATAAAGAACTTACTCCTTTCCATGCACACATTGTTGGTCTAAACACTAAAAAATCCGAAGAAGTTCGTGAAGCTTGCGAAAAATTATACGAAGGCTTAAAAGAAGTATCTTTAGATTCTCTTTATGATGATAGAGATGACAGTGTTGGTGTTAAATTTAATGATGCTGATTTGCTCGGAGTTCCTGTTCAAATTATTGTAGGTTCTAAAAACCTAGCTAATGGTTTGGTAGAACTCAAGTATAGAGAAACCGGCGAGAAAGAAATGGTTAGTTTGGAAGAAGCTATAGACAAGGTGAAATCTTATTATTTAGTTTAATTAGACATATCATCTGTTTTCAATAATTTTAGTAACAGGTTGTCTTAAAACAAAGGCAGCCTGTTAATATGTTTAAATATTATGATTAGGAGAAAGACATGGCAGATATAGCTGATCTGCACATGCATACTATATATTCAGACGGGAAGCATAGCCCGGAGGAATTATTGCATTTAATCAAAGCAGCAGGAATAAGAGCTTTTTCTATTACTGATCACGATACGGTAGATGGGATAAAGCCAATGCTTGATATTTTAGACGGTGATATCGAATTTATACCCGGCATAGAAATAAGTTGTCATTATAAAAACAGAGAAATCCATTTACTTGGATATGGAATTGATATCAATAATACTTCTCTAATGTCTCATTTAGACTTGTTCAAAAAGTCAAGAGAAGAAAGAGCAATTAAAATATTAACAAAATTGCAGGAACTTGATATAAATCTTGATTTGGCTCATATCCAAGATAGGACTCCAAATAATACCATTGCAAGACCTCATATAGCTGCAGAACTTGTTACACAAGGTTATGCACATGATCTGAGAGAAGCATTTTCCAAATATTTGTATGATTATGGCCCGGCTTATGAAGCGAAAGTTGAATTCCCGATAGAAGAGGCTATTGATCTAGTTCATAAAGTAGGTGGCGTTGCAGTTATTGCACATCCCAGTAAAATGGTTTCAGAAAAAGATGTAAGATATTTCTTTAGTAAAGGAATGGATGGAGTGGAAGTTATTCATCCAAATCATAGTTTATATCTTCAAAAAAAATATCATAGTCTTGCAAAGATGTACGGTGCTATAGAAACAGGCGGTTCTGATTTTCATGGCTTAAAGGATTATGAACTAAGTAATTTAGGTAAATTTGGAATACCTTATTTAGTATTTGAAAAATTAATAAAAAAACTACAATAATAGCTTTTAAAAGTGACAGCTATTTCTTAACTTCTTAGCAGCATAAAGAAAAAACCTCCACCTTAGAAATGAAAACAAAATTGATAAAAATCATATACATAAGCTTAATTTTAAGCTTCTTTTATGTGGGATCTGCAGAAAATGTTGATTCTCTAAAAGTCTATAAGGAAACGTTTCTGCCTAGCTTTTCAAGAGAAGATTCCACAAATTCTATAGAGTCACTGCAAACTGAACTCAAACGTATACTTTCTGCTAGCAAAGATTTGCGTTCTGCTAAAAAAAGTATAGTCGTTTACTCACTTGATAGAGATACTATTATATTTGAACATAATATGGAAAAGGCTCTTACACCTGCTTCAACTACAAAACTTCTCACAACATTTTCTGCTATGTCATATTTTGGTAAAGACTTTGGTATAAAAACTTCGGTTTATACAAATGGCAATATCGACTCATCTGGAGTGTTACATGGGGACGTGATAATGGTTGGCAGAGGAGATGCGTTGTTATCTATCAAAGATATAGATATACTTTCAGATCAGATAAAATCATTAGGTATCGATTCCATTACAGGTTCCTTCTTAGCAGATGATACTTTTTTTGATGAAAAGCGTATCAGAAAAGAATATTCCGGAGATAAAGATCATGTAGTTAAATTGGCACCTTTATCTGCATTAGGAATGGAAAGAAATACTGCTACTGTTCTCGTTTCATCAGGATCTTATAATAACTCTAAGTTAAATGTACAGCTTATTCCTGAATCAGATGCTTTTTCTTTATCTGTAACAGGGAAAACAAGAGGCGGAAAAAAATCAAAAGCATTTCTTGATTTAGATGATTATGATACTCAATCTTATTCCATAGAAGAATATAGGGGAGATGCACCTCCGGCTCCTAGAAGAAGGAGAAGAACAGTAAGTATACGAACTTCATACAACAAAGAATCACATAAACAGCATTTCAAAGTGTCAGGATATTTAAAATCAAATCGTAGAACATCTTATGCTTATCATATGGATAATCCTGCATTTGTTACTATAGGTGCCTTGATGCATCGTCTTTCGACGCAAGGTGTTAAATTTGAAAGCACTATTGATACTATAAATATTAGAGCTTCGAAAGATACGTTAGTTTTATTAGCTGAAACTTCAAGGACAATTACTGAGTATTCTGCAGCAGTGAATAAAGACAGTGATAACTTCTTAGCAGAAAATCTGTTCAAGCTTACAGGTGCTCTTTATGGAAATTATAAAGACAATGCTGCAGGTGCAAAAGCAGTGAGAGATTCTGTTTTTAAAAATAATAACATATTTAGTAAAAAATGTACTGCAAATGATGGTTCCGGGTTATGTAGATCTAACCTTATATCTGCTCGTACATTAGTTGATATTTTGGTTGCTGCAGATAAATCAAATTTAAGTGACGCTTTTGATTCGACTTTATCTATAGCCGGAGTTGACGGCACACTCAAGAAACGTATGAGGAATACTGCTGCTGAAGCTAATTTAATTGCAAAAACTGGTACTCTCCGGAATGCAAGTGCTTTGGCAGGTTACTGCACAACTCTCGATGGTGAAAGATTTGCATTTGCATTCATCTTTAATGGAAACAGAGTTTATTCTTACAAAAGAGCAGAGGATTCATTGGGGCTGTTGCTATCACAATTCTTTTATTTTCATAAAGAGAGATAATGAATTCCTATAAGAAAATATTCTACTATTTAATTCTGATATTTCTTGCTCTTGGAATGATATTTCCTATGCTTTGGATGTTTTTACTTTCTTTGAAAGAAAGCCCTAGTTCTTTTTCAGACATACTAGGGCTATTAACTTCTGATTTTACACTGTCAAACTATGTAGATACTTTCAAGTCAGACAATTTTGGACTATATTTTATAAATTCTATTTTTGTCTCCACAACAGTCAGCTTTGGGAATGTTCTTTTTTGTTTTTTAACAGCTTACGCAATAGTTAGAAAGAAGTTCTTGGGTAAAAATATATTATGGCTTTCAGTACTTGGAGTACTGATAATTCCTCCTCACGTTGTCATGATACCTCTTTACAGACTAATGGTAGAATTTTCTTGGATAAATAGCTACTATGCATTAATCATACCCTGGCTTGTAACTCCAATGGGAATCTTTTTGGTTCGTCAATATCTTATAAGCCTTCCTGAAGACTTAGAAAACGCTGCAAGAATTGATGGGGCAGGAGAGTGGAAAATAGTATTTCAAATAGTTATGCCTCTTTCTAAACCTATTCTTACAGTTCTTTTGATATATATATTTCTTAGCAACTGGAACACGTTCTTATTTCCTTTTTTGTTTACGAATACAGAAGCATACAGAACTTTACCTGTAGGTCTTACATTTTATCTTGGTAAACAGTCAATTGACTGGGGGCATTTAATGGCGGGTGCTGCTATTTCAGCATTGCCGATTCTAGTACTATTTGCCATGTTTCAGAAAAAAATTATAAACGGCCTGACAGCAGGTGCTTTGAAAGAATAATATCAAAATAAATATTAAGTTAAAGAGTATATTTAATTTTAGTACTATTACATTGAATCTATGGAAAACAAAAAAATTAAAGTATTGCTTGTTGATGATCAGGCAATAGTATTGGATTTTTTAAAAAAAGGTTTAGCACAAGATAATGGCATTGAGGTAATCGATACTGCCAAAGATGGTTATATGGCTTTAAATTCAATTCAAAGAAGAAAACCTGATGTAATTATTCTTGATATGGAAATGCCACGAATGAATGGTATCCAATTCCTGCATAATCTAATGCCGGTTAATCCAATACCTACTATAGTTCTTTCAGCATTGACAGAAAAAAACTCTAAGCTGACAGTTGAAGCTTTTGAAGCAGGTGCAATAGATTTTGTAATGAAACCTACAGGTGGAGCGAAAGAGCTCACAAGATTATTCTCACAACTAAGAGCTAAAATTAGGATAGCTGTGACAAAAGATGTTCAAAGGTTCAAAAAATCTTCGAATTATACACTCCCTGGAAACGCTATCGACAGGACAACTAAGACAAACCAAATTGTATTAGGTATGGGTGCCTATGAGGTAATTAAGGAAAAAGAACAGCTATTAAAGATTTTTGCATTAGGTTCTTGTATAGGATTGGCAATGTTTTGCCCTGCAAAAGGTGTCATTGGAATGGCACATATAGTTTTGCCATCGTCTAAGACTGATTTAGATAAATCTATTGATAAACCAGGATATTTTGCAGATACTGCAATTAAGGCAATGATTGATGATTTTGCTTCTATGGGATGCACTTCCAGAATGATCTACGCAAAAATCGCAGGAGGAGCAAAAACTAAAGTTGAACTGGGTGATAGATTTGGAATAGGACAAAAAAATGCTGTTGCTGTCAAAGCAGGACTTATAAAGCATGGAATAAAATTACTAGGGGAAGATGTGGGCGGAAATATATCTCGCACTGTATATTTTAAAATAGGTGATAAAAAGCTCACTGCAAATCACCCGGAAAAAGGAACATGGTTGGTATAATTAAATAAAGTAAAAAAAATGGATTATGACGAAATAAAATTATTAGCTAAATTGCTGTATAAAGAAATTCAAGAGAACAATAACGCAGATTTAGCTCCAAAATGGGAAGGTGGTAAAATTCAGTTTGTGCCTAATGATGAGAGTTTAGCATCACATGAAATAGAAATGGAAAAATTCATGCACAAAGTGGTGATGGTTCGAGATAATTTAAGAGTATTAGAACAACAAATTAACTCGAACAATAACCTATCCGAAGGAGAAAAATTGAAGTATCAGAATTACATTACTAAGTGTTATGGTTCTCTAACTTCATTCAATTTTATGTTTAAAGATGAGAATGACAAGTTTTCTTCAAAATAGTAAACTGTTCGTGATTTGTCTCGCATTGCTGTTATTTCAGTCATGTGTGACTGATAAATCAAGAAATAAAAGCATCCCTGATTGGTCAGATATTCAGAGTAATGCTCATAATAAAACAGTTTGTATCGCGGTAGAATCCGGAATAGAAAAATATTCCGGAAACTTTACAAACGAGATTAAAAACTATTTTAAAGATTACTATGGCATTGATATTCAGGTTGATATAATACCTTCTAATCACCTCAGCACTGCGCAATATGATATTATCTATTCCACAAGATCAAAAATCAATGCTCTCTATGAAAACAATCAACTGATTGGTCCATTTAGAGATAAATTGCCAAATAAGCAATACTTTTTTTGGGATACTTATTTTACTCAAAAAAGTACTGATATTCTTGACGAATACATTGCTACTTGGGGAAATGTAGATGTTACATTTTATAGATCTAAGGCTAATAAAATAGTTATTCCTAAAACTATTATTGAGCTTGAACAGATTGTTATTGCTAATCCTTATCGTTATACTATCGGCAAGGGATGGGTTAGTTTAGGTTTATTTTCTACTTTGATAGAAGAAGTTGCTAAAGAAGAGAAAATCAATCTTTCGAAATATGATAGAACAATTTTTAATACCCTTAAAGAAAAGATGGATCAGAAGCTTATAAATATAAAGAGTAAGTTTTGGAGAAATGGAACAGCTAACTTTAATCAGATAGATTTACAAAGTTCACTTGATTTAAAGAAAGAAACTACAAAATTTAACAATTCAGAAGTTGTACAAAAGAATCAGTTTTTTTGTTTAGCAGTTCCCAATAAAGCAAAAAACATGGAATCAGCATTATTTGTGATAAATGAACTAAGTTCACCTCTATTGAGGATGAAACGTGTAAATTCCATCCTCAATGAACAGGTGACTTTTAGCTATAAGATACCGGATTATATTGACTCAAATTATGTCATAAGATATTATGATGATTTTAAGTATTGTTCCGCTGAATGAGATTATTGTTGAAAAGGCTTGCCTTTTACTTTGATGATAGTATAATTGTCATCATTATCATCATAATCTGAAATCTGAGCAATAGAGTGTATAATCTCTACTGAATGATCAAAAGTTTTACTTGGGCCACTAATCTCTACTTTATTAGGAAAAGCAATTTTCTTTTTATTTAAGTTTGATTTGATTAGCCCGGGATCTTTGATAATGTATTCAGGTAAGTAATGAGCTACTTCTGAAGCATACTGTTCACTTAAATCTTCATCAGTAAAATAAGACTGAGCAAAATCCATTGGGTTTACATCTGCAACATCATCACTCATAAATTCCTGTTTTAAGGCAGAGATCATATCATCTTTATCTTCGTAATTCATTACATTATTCTTGATGAAGTTCTCAGTAGCATCATAAAATCTTTTTGACTGTATTTTGGGATTCCTATCTGCAGAAAAACCTAGAAAGTCTTTATAAAAATATTCTGCAGGTTTTGAATCCACAGAAAATTGATTATCAAAAAGAATTGCTCCAAATTTATTATTAGGCCACAACTGATCATCTTCTGGAGTCTGATCATCTGTATCGCTTCTTTCGTGAATCATACCAAATTTAAAAAGTCTCTGCTGTGGAGTTAGAAAAACATCATCTAGTAAATCAAGTCTTGGTCTTTCATCTTCCATTTCAAATCTTAAAGCTTCGTTTACTTCAGCTTTAATAGTAATATATGCAGAATTACCCATTGCAGTAATAGCTTCTATAAATAGTAAATAACCACCCGGAATTGTGTTTTTAGTCTGAGCTTTTGCTAGAAGCCAAGCTATTTCGCCTGTTGTACGAATAAATACATCTTCATCAGCCATATTGAGCTTTTGAATGTGACTAAAGAAGCTTCCTCCATCTTTTGCATCTATAAACATTTCGAAGGACTTTGATCCATTTGAAGAAGCTTTTGCTAAACGATCCTTGATAATTTTTACAACTTCAGGATTGATTGATAAAAGTTTTGTATCTAGAATAGCAGTTGCATGATTATCATCTTCTGACTTTGCAATAATCTGATGGATAGCCATTCTTCGAAAATCTAATTCATTGAAATTTATCATACTAATTTCCCTATTCTGATGTTTTTATTATTTTAGTTTTTAATTCAAAATTTGAGTTAGGATCTTTTCCAATTGGCAATTCAACATAGCCTCCTGTTAACCACAATTGTACTTGATTCCTATAGTTAGGATTCATAGGATCTCCTGAAACACCTCCAGGAAGAGATAAAAATAATACTGAGTCCTGCATATTCGCAACAACTCTGGAAGAAGCACCTACTCTTACTGCAAAAGATTCGTGTATAGGATAATCTGTGTTATTAATGGTTGTATTATTACCCCCAACTTCAAATTCACCTAAAGTGACAGAAGGTCTCAAGAAATCTATATTGCTAAAAGGATGTTCTAAAGTCAGTTTATGTAATTTACCCCAACGCCAGGTCTTTATATTACTACCATACTGAGAAGAAAGCATTTTTATAGCATCTTTAAAACTCTTAAACAGAGTGTAGGCTTTAGTTTCTCTGGTTGACTCAGTTTTTTTATTATCGAATAATTTGTTGTTTTCCTGTTCCAGTAATTCCATGATTTTTCTGCTGGGAATATTCGATACAAATACATATTGTTTATATAATTCGAGTCCAAGTTCATCAGCAAAAGTGTTAAAGATCAACTTTTGAAAGAAGACATTGAAAATTGCAGCTTCATGAGAAAGAGAGCTCATTAGATAATCCCAATTTTCTAAGTCCTTTAGACAAGTACGCTCTAAAGTGTCAAGCAGATTGTCTTGTGATTTTAGTATAGGTAGTGTCAGATTCAAAAATTGTTCTGCATAAGGAGAAACAAAATCATTTTGAATAAACTGAATATCTCTTGTCGAAAAATCATTTGGTTCACTTAGTAAAGCATCAATCCTTTCAGCCCTGGAAGCTGGCTCCCAATGCGAACTAATATGATATTTAAAACTTCTGTCTAACTTGTTGTTAGCAGAAAAAACATATTTTTTATCCGGATTGTAAATGTATGGCAGTTTTACATTAGAATACTCTTTGTTCCATAATAATTCAGTATTCCAGGTAGGATTAGGAATATTAGGATTAGTTTTGTTTCTACCAGGTAATTTTGCAAAAGGCATTACAGCAATATTACCTATTTTATCAGCATAAGTAAAATTAAGAGCAGGAACTAGCCATTTAGTAGATGCAGATTTAAACTCTGAAAAATTACGAGCTTTGTTTAGCTTATACATTCCTAAAATTTCATCAGAATTTGAATGAGCTAGCCATTTGTAAGTCAGAACATATTTGTTTAGTAGTTCATTCTTGTAATCTTTATCAAAACTAATAAGCCTATTATCTTTTTTTAGTAAGTGAAAATCAGATACAACAGGGGAGATGTTCGTATATCTTCTATAATATATTTTATCATCACCATTAGCAACTTTAATTGTATCTAGTACATAATCAAATTCTGTGTATTCGTTGTTATCTTCAGAAAAATATTTTTTACCTGTCTCGTTGACTTTTTCAATAAAGAAATCGCAATCGTCTAGCATAAGATTAGTAATTCCCCATGCAATATTGTCATTTCTTCCGGATAAAACAAGTGGCAAGCCGGGAATAGAAAGACCGGCTGCATTATACTTTCCTGCGCTGATATGTATTGGATACCATTTCGGTGGAAGTGAAAGCAATAAATGAGGATCATTCGCCATAATGGTTGAAGATTTCGTTTTATTTTTGTTTATACGTACAGCCCATGAATTACTTCCTATTGAACCGGAGTTCAGTCCTATCTTTTCACGAATAGTATTGAGAGGCTGTACTATTTTTTCTAAAAACACAATATCATTTAAAGGCGTTTTAGGGTCCGCTTCAAGAAGTGCTTGAGTTGATTTGGCAACAGTTTCATCAGTGATATAAGGTGCATCATGCGGATATCTTGGAATATAGTTCTCAAGCGCATCTATTCCATATTTTTCAGCTATGGTACCGAACGCAATATCTAGCCAAAAGCTCAAAGACATCTCAAAAGATAATGCTCTTGATACGATTATACAATCAACTGGTTTCCATTCTTCAGGCAAATAATCTAATGCACCAAATTCAAAAGAGAATTTATTGGTGTTGTTCTTAATATAACAATTGACACCATCAGTGTAATTCTTTATGATTTGCTTAGATTTAGCACTTAGATTATTATATATTTTAGTACAAGAATCCTTTAAATCTAATGATCTCATAAAGAAATCAACATCTATAGTTTCATTACCAAAAATTTCAGAGAGTCTACCTACAGCCAACCTTCTTGTATAGTCCATTTGCCAAAGTCTATCCTGAGCATGAAGATATCCTTGTGCAAAAAATCCATCTGATTCTGCTGCAGAAACGACGTGAGGAATACCGTAGAAATTCTTATATATGTCAATATCATCTTTTATTTTATCAGAATTTTCTTCGTAATAGTCTTCAGGTACAGAAACTGTTGTTAGCCATACAGAAAAGTAGAAGAATGCGATAAATATGACAACCAGAGTAAGTAGTAAAACGGAAAAACTCTTAATATATCTTGAGCTTATAACCATTTATTCTCCTTGTACCAATTTACAGTATCCTGAATTCCTTCTTCTAATGATAGTTTCTGCCTATAACCAAAATCTTTTCGGGCTTTTTCTACTGAGCAAGTCCAGTAAGTTTGTATAAAATCTATTCCTTTTTCATAGTTGAAAACAGGTGGTTTAGAAGAAAACTTTCCAAAAAATTCAGATATACCTGCCAAAGTTAAAACAACAGCATGAGGTATTTTGATTTTCAGCATACCTTTTCCGAAAGCTTTTCCAATGACAGGTAATACTCTATCCCAAGTATAAAATTCTTCAGATGAAACAAAATATGTTTCATTAACAGTGTTGTTGCTTTCAGCTGCTTCTATCATTCCTCTGGTTAAATCATCTGAATGAATTAGGCTGACATATTTTTTATCGAATCCTATCATTGTGCCAAGACCATATTTAGCAATTTTAAAAATATCAAATATTGCAGTGTCGCGTGGACCGTAAACAGCAGGAGCTCTTACAATGGTAAAAGGAATTTTGCCTTTGTATTTAAGTACTTCTTCTTCAGCAGCTTTTTTACTTTTTCCGTAAGAAGTTATTGGAGTTGAGTCCATTTCTTCAGTCTTGGGTAACTCCAGAGATTTAGAAGGTCCAGCTACAGTCTGAGAGCTAACATGGAGAAATCTTTTAACATTAGGGCTAACTTCAGATACTGCTTCTATTAAGTTGCGTGTGCCGTCTCTATTGCCTTTTAGAAATTCGTCATAATTTTTGGCAAATGTAAGACCTGCTACATGGAAAACTATATCAATATCTTTAACTGCTTTTTTTAAACTTTCTTTATCAGACAGAGAAGCTTCAACAAGTTCAATTGGTTTATCTTTAAGCCATCTCAGATTACTTGATTTTCTGACGATGCAGCGAACATCATAACCTTTAGCTAATAATTTATCGGCAACATGGCTTCCTATAAAACCTGTTGCACCTGTCACTAATGCTTTCATAAAATTCTCTAACTATGATTTGATTTGATTCTACAAAAATAGCTTATTCATGTACTAGAAACAAGTTAAATGCATAATAAAGTACTTAACAAATTAACTAAAAATAAAAACCAAAAACATATAACTTTGATTAGATTTATTCCGTTCAAAATAATATATTTCATTTTGCTAAATAGCAGAAATTTCTCATTATTATTAAACTAATTATCATATATTATCGTAAAACAATAAGACTAAATACAAAATTCTTAGAGGTATAAATGAAAAAAGCAGTGATTATGGCAGGCGGGTTCGGTACGCGATTAAGACCTTTGACTATGACCATTCCAAAACCTATGGTTCCGATTATTAATATTCCAATGATGGAACATATTGTAAATCTATTAAAGAACCATGGTATCACAGATATAGTCTCTCTGCTTTATTTTCAACCTGAGAAGATTACTGACTATTTTGAAAATGGCGCAAAATACGGTATTAATATGAATTATGTGCAAGCTCAGGCAGATTACGGCACTGCAGGTAGCGTAAAGAATGCACATGAATACCTGGATGAAAGATTTATAATCATTAGTGGTGATGTACTCACTGATTTTGATTTGGAAGAAGCTATTAAATTCCATGAAGAAAAGAAATCTAAAGCAACACTATTGCTAACTCGTGTTGAGAGACCATTGCAGTATGGTATCGTGATGACAGATGAAGATGGTAAAATTACAAGATTTCTTGAAAAACCATCTTGGGGTCAGGTGTTTTCTGATACAATCAATACTGGTATTTATATATTAGAACCCGAAGTGTTAGATTTAATACCTTATCAGGAAGATTTTGATTTTAGTAAAGATTTATTTCCAATGATGCTTTCTAAAGGTATGCCTCTATATGGATATATCAATGAAGGCTACTGGAAAGACGTTGGTAATTTAACTGAATATCAAGCAGGTCAGGCAGATGCTTTGGCAGGTAAATTGAACTTATCGGTAAGTGGTTATAATATTGGTGAAAGTAAAGTACATGAGACTGCTGTTATTGATCCATCTGCTAGATTAGAAGGCAATAACGTGATTGGAAAAAATGCAAGAATACATGATCAGGCAATAATTAGAAATAGTATCATTGGTGATTATGCGACTATTGGAAGAGGAACTATTTTAACAAATGTTACTTTGTGGGATAATGTTACTATAGGTAATTTTTGTGAAATTACAGATGATGTTATTTGCAGTGGAACCCAGATAGGTGACTCTGTAACTATATCTGAAAATGTATTTATCGCTGAAGATTGCCAAATTGAAGATTCTGCGACTTTAAATTCTAACATTAAATTATGGCCTGGAAAAAAAGTGGAATCTGGTGCTTTTTTAGCAACATCTATGGTTCAGGAACAAAAATGGTTAAAAGAATTATTTACTGATGCCAGAATATCTGGGTCTTCTAACATAGAGATCAACCCTGAATTCGGTGCTAAACTCGGATCTGCATTAGGTCTTACTCTTGCAAAAAAAGCAAATATTTTGGTTAGCCGTGATGCACATAATGTATCGCGAATCGTGAAAAGAGCAATCTCCGCCGGAGCCTCTTCTGTTGGCATAAATATCAGTGACTTACAGGTTGTTTCTATTCCTCAGACAAGACAGGAATTGAGAACCGGTCGCTATGATGCCGGAGTTCACGTCAGAAGATCTCCTAGGAATCCTAATAACACTGATATTATCATTTTCAGTAAAGACGGACGTGATTTTTCCTTAAACAGCACGCAAAAAGTTGAAAGATACTTCTTCGGTGAAGAAATAAAAAGAGTTATTCCTGATGAGGTCGGGGTTATTAAATATCCAGAAAGAGCAAATGAGATTTATCTAAATCGCTTTATCGAATCTTTAAATGTCGAAGATATCAAAGAAAGAAAATTTAGACTCATTATGGACTATTCTTTTGGTCTTGCTTCTACAATTTTGCCAAGTATTTTGGGGAAATTAGGTGCTGATGTCATTTCTTTAAATAATTATGTAGATACAGCGAGATACCATCCTGATCCAACTGAAGAAGCTTCAGGTTCTGATGATACAGGTAAAATGATGAGATCTCTGGGATACGATTTAGGATTTAGAATTGAATCAGGTGCTGAAAAAATATCTTTAATAGATGAAAGAGGCGTTTGGTATTCGCATGATAGATTGCTATCAATTGTAACTAAGCTGTTTTTGGAAACACATAAAGATAGAGAGCCTTATAAAATTGCAGTTTCTATCTGTGCATCGAAAGAAATAGATGAGATTGTAAAAGATTATAATGTTGAATTAGTTAGAATTAAAAACTCTCATTCAGCTATGATGGATGCAACTTTAGATCCTGAAGTTATTTTTGTTGGCGGAATTTACGGTGGCTTTATTTTCCGTGGCTTTATTTTCGCTTCAGATGGTATGTTCACAGTTGGACAAATTTTGGAAATGCTTGCCAGCACAAAGTATAAAGTATGGGAATTAGATGAAATGCTTCCAAGAAGACGACAACATGCTATTGAAGTTAATGTGAATTGGAATGCTAAAGGCAAAGTAATGCGAAAAGCAATGGAATTTACTGAAAATATGAACAGAGAGCTAATCGAAGGGGTCAAAATTCATTATGAAAACGGAGACTGTGTACTAATGCTTCCGGCTAAAGAAAAAGGTGCATTTACTGTAATAGGTGAAAGTGAACAATACGATCAGGCAATTGCTTTAGCTAAGAAATATTCTCATCTTATCAACCAGTGGAAAGAAGATTTGTAATTTTTCTGTATTTCTGACTAAATTTTGTTATTTTTGTTTTCCTGTTAAGCCCGTTAATGCATAATAGCTTTAACGGGCATATTTTAGTTTAAAGTTTAAAAAGTCTTGCCGGATTTAGATATGAAAATATTAGATATACTAACAAAAGAATCTCTTGCTGTCAGAGTAAAAGCTAATAACAAAAAAGAATGCCTAGAATTTTTGGTGGATATTGCTACCAAATCCGGAAAGATTACAGATAAGTCGAAGGCATTAGAAGAAGTATTTGCCAGGGAAGAAGTTATGTCTACAGGTGTTGGTAAAGGTATTGCTTTACCTCATGCTAAAACTAACGCTGTAGAATCTCAAATAGCCGCCTGCGTAACACTAGAAGAACCAATCGAATTTGATTCATTAGACGGAGAACCTGTCAGCATTCTATTCCTTTTATTAGGAAGAGAAGATAATGTTGCTTCTCATCTAAGAATGCTAAGCAAAATTTCAAGATTCATGAATAATGATTCTTTCAAAGCGCAACTTTTATCTGCAAATTCAGTAGATCAACTTGAAAAAGTTATCTTAAGTATGGATGAAGGTGATAAATAGATATGCGTCTAATTTTGGTATTGAATGGATACGAATATAAATATCTTAAAGCTCACGGCTTTGATGCTGAGGATACCAAACTCGTAAAATTTGACGAAAAAAGACTTGCTTCTCCAAAACATATATTAAATTTGATAAATTCAGGTAAATATAAAGAATTCTATGTTGCTTCCAGAGAACTGGATTTGCAGCGATTTAGGACTTTTGTCAAATTATATATAATGATGTCTAATGCAAATAAAGGTGGAGTAATTGATGAATATGGCAACTCTGATATGTACTCCTTTTCAAAACTAATGTTTAAAGATTTACCTTTGCTTGCATTAGAGGTAATAGTTAGTGTTATAGTTGTTTCTTACTCCTATGTTAAATTTCCTTTGATGAAATGGATACTCAAAAAGAAAAATTAAAAATTATGTTCTGGAGAACAGACTATTATGGCGCCATTACAGAAGGTGGTGTTGCGTCATTGCATCTGGGATTAATAGATGGTTTTAGAAAAATGGGACATACTTGTTCTTATGTTTCTTCCGGAAGAATGATTTTACCTGATGATGTAAAGTACCATTTTATACCGCATAATAAATTACTCAGAAATTTTCCTGAGATTATCAATCTACCCTATAATAAAACTTCGTTCAAAGCTATAAAAAAGATTATTGAAGTAGAACAACCTGATTTTGTTCTACAACATAATCATGATTTTAATTATGGAGGAGCTTTACTTAAGAAGGAGTTAGGCTTACCGCTGATGCTTCATTGTGACGGCGTGGAATATTGGATTAAAAAAAACTGGGGTAAACTTTATTTCGGTAAGCTTTTAAAGTGGGCTGAAGAAATGCAATGGGATGCAGCGGATTCTATTTTTGTGCCTTCGGCAAATGTTAAGAAGCAGATGGTTGAGTTAGGAGTAGATGGTGATAAGATTATTGTAAATCCCAATGCAGTAGATCCGGATAATTTTTCTCCTGATATAGATGGATCTGATATTCGAAAAAAATATAATATCCATAATAAATACGTATGCGGATTTGTTGGAACATTCGGCAGATGGCATGGTGTAGATTATCTGGCTGAATCAGTTAAATATATAAAAAAATATCTACCTGAGGCTTTTATTCTTTTTGTAGGTGATGGCGAATTACGTCCTAAAATAGAAGAAATTTTAGATAAGTACGATCCGAATAGAGATAATTCTTTAGTTACAGGACTTGTTCCTTATAAAGAAGTTCCAAGATACATGGCAGCATGTGATGTTTTATTAACTCCTTGCGTTGGTAATGAAGAAGGTACTGATTTCTTCAATAGCCCAATTAAATTATTTGAATACATGGCCATGGAAAGACCTGTTATTGCTACTGATATCGGGCAGCAAGGTGAAATCTTCAGACATAAAGAAAATGGACTTCTAATTGAAGAAAGAGAAGCTGAACAAATATTTGAATCTATAAAACTATTATACGAAGACAAAGATTTAGCTTCGAATATAGCACACACTGCAAGAGAAGAAGTACTACAGAAGTATGACTGGCGCGTAAACTGCCGAAGATTTATTGAAGGGTACTACAGAGCAAAACATCAATAACTTGCTGGTGATGCTTTCATGTTATAAATCATATCGTTGCTCAAAAAATACAAAGAATGCAGCTTAGTTTTCATTTCTTTAACTACTTCAGTAGAATCTTTTGAATAATCGTATTCAGGATTTTCAGATTTATATTTATATAGAGAAGAGTTACTGCCTAGCCTGTCAATCAGATACCAGTCATTATATATTAGTCCAATCTTTGATCCTTCCTGGACTAATGCAAATCCTGAATAAGAATCTTCAAGCGAAAGAATATTTTTGCTATAATTACTTGATTTATGAGGTAACTTTATTATGCCTAATATAGTTTCTGATATATCCATATGAGACATAATATTATGTCTGATTTCTGGTTTGATAAACTTAGGTGAATATATCAGTAAAGGTACGTGTGTAGCACTTAGATCAAAATCATAGATAGGATTTTCAGGAATTCCGTGATCAGCAGTTATAACGAAAATGGTGTTCTCAAAGTAAGGCTCTTTGGATGCTAATTCAAAGAAGTGTTCTAATGCCCAATCTGTATAAAGAAAAGTATTTTCAAAAGATTTATTTTCTACTTCAGGTATTATCCATGGCCCATGATTGTTTGTAGATAAAACTGTTGCAAAAAACGGCTTATCTGAGGAAGTAAAAGTATTATTCAATTTCTCAAATAAATTATGATCCGCAACACCAAGGCTGCTTAAAACTTCAGATTTATCAAAATCATTTTCAGAGATAATTTTATCAGTACCATTTATGGACATGAAGCCACCCATATTATCAAAATTTGGCACATGAGAAACTCCAAAATAAGTAGTATAACCCTTACTCTTTAAAATGGAGGGGAGAGCACTAAATTCCTGTCTGCCCTCTGTTCTTTTCATAACATTTGTGGCATGTAAATTCGGGAGACCGGAAATAGTTGAAAAGAGTCCCATATAAGTATGGAAACCGTTGCTGTAACAGTTTTTGAAGCTAATGCTGTGTTTTGCTAATCTGTTTATAAATAGGTCATAACCTTTAGCTGTGTGTTTATCTATTTTTCTTTGTGAAAATGATTCCAGAAGAATTAGTACTACATTTGGTTTTGGTGTCAAGGCAGAATCACTATACTCATATAATCTCAAAGGAAAATTATTCCTTATCGAAGTATTATCTTTGATCAGTGTTTTAGTAACAATTTTTGCTGATTCTGTGTCTTTTATAATAAGATGCTTTTTATAACTATTTTTGTTTTCCTTATGACTAATATCATCAACAAGAGTGAATACATAATTCAAAGCAAGCTGATTAGCTTTTGTGTACTCTGAGAAAAAAGCATGTCCCCATCTGAGCGGAGTTTTAATTTCTAATGACCCACGAAGACCAATTATACTTAAGAGGATAACAAATGCAAAACCCGTTAGTTTATGGTAAAGTTTATTGTCGTTAAAATTTTCTAAGTACTTAATAGATACCTTATCAAATAGCTTAAAAAACAAGTAAAATAAAGCTAATGAAACTAATACAAGTGGAATAATAGGATATGTTTCCCAAAGCATCTGAAATACAAAACTTGGATTATCTATTGTATTTAGTGTGTATGCATTGAGCCTAATGTGGAAATAATCGAAGAAATAATACTCCACAATACCCAATAGAACAAATATATAAGCACTTAAAGTTAAATAAGCGATAGAGAAGTATTTAGCTGTCTTTTGAAGATTGAAAAAGTAAAATAAGTAAGCTATTATATAATAAGCAAAAATGAGATATAAACTCGATCTGACATCAAACCTTAATGCCACGAAGAAAGACTGAACCAAAGTAAGGAAAGGAGTATCAGAAAAATAGTTCAAATTCAATAATAGCAGAGCCGCTCTTTGAATTGTAAAGATTGATAAAAATATCAAAAGAACTATTACACAATGTTTAAAGAACGAATTAAATATTCTATTTCCAAATCTCATTGATATTCCAACCTATTTAACTTTTTCCATTGCCCATTTAAAAACTTTTAGATATTCTAATGCAGAAGTACCTGATGAAAAATTCATTTGTATCGCATTTTTGCGGATTATATCCCAGTGATCACTACTTTGATACACAGATAAAGCTCGACGTATAGCATAACTCATATCTTCAGCATTGTACTGCCAAAAAAGGAAACCTGTTCCTTCTTCAGTATCGTAATTATATTCATTTATAGTGTCTGCTAAACCTCCGGTCATTCTAACTATTGGAATAGTACCATATTTCATGGCATACATTTGAGTTAGTCCGCAAGGTTCAAATCTTGATGGTACGAGCAGAAAATCACTTGCAGCAATGAGCTTATGAGATTGAGCATTATTATAGCCTACATATATTAAAGCATCTTTCGGATAATTCCAACTCAGATACTTAAAGAAATGTTCATAATTATCCTCTCCTGATCCTACGAGAAGGAATCGGAATTGGCCAGTCTTTAACTGTTCTTCAAGCTTATTAATGAGTAAGTCAATCCCTTTCTGTTCAGCTAATCTTGAAACCATACCAATAGTAGGTTTATCAAGATCATCATTCTCATTAAGACCAAAGCTTTTAAGATATTCGTGTTTATTTACTCTTTTGTTATGGAGCGAATCATCAGAGTACTGTGTATAAATCAATTCATCAGTTCTAGGATCCCATTCTGAGTAATCTACACCGTTCAAAATACCTATAAGATCAGCACCTCTCTGATTTAAATATTCCTGAAGTCCTTCACTGTAATAAGGCCACCTGATTTCTTTTGAATAAGTAGGGCTTACTGTAGTGATTTTATCAGCAAACATGATTCCTGTCTTCATCGCATTAACACTACCGTGCTGCTCAAACCAGGATCCGGGATAAATTTCTTTCATACCAAATCCGGAATATTCCATAGCTGTGTGAGGATTGAACCATCCTTGATAAGCTAAGTTATGAATAGTATAAATACCGGCTGCTTTATTAAATCTGTAATCATCTTTATAATATGATTTTAGAAAAGCCATTGCAAAAGCTGTATGAAAATCATGAGCATGAATAATATCAGGAGTAAAATTTAAAGCTTTTGCAGCCTCAAAGATAGCTCTGCTAAAAAAGATAAAGCGTCTATCGTTGTCACCATATTCAGCAGGGTCTCCATAAATTCCATTTCTATCGAAGTATTCATTATGTTCCACAAGATACACAGGGACATTTGAGTTAGGAAGTGTACCTTGCCATAACCTGGCATACTCAGTCCAATATCCCATAGGAACAATGAGAGTCAGATCAGTAGGGTAGAAGCCCCAACGTTCTGTGTCTATAAATCCATATTTAGGCATAATAACAATGGGGTTCTGGCCAAATTTTTGCCACTCTCTAGGTAAAGCGGCAGCTACATCAGCCAAACCTCCGGCTTTTGCAAATGGATTTACTTCTGCTGAAGCTAGTAAAATATTCATAACTCTATAGAATCAATTCATTTAACATGCTAATCGGCATAAGAAACTGCAGTATAACAGTCACTAAACAAGCGCTTTGCTTTTTCCATATTATCTACATCATAAAACATGCCAAATACTGTGGAGCCACTACCTGACATTAGCGCAAATACCGAGTTGTTCTCATATAGAGCGTTTTTAATATCATATATTTTAGAGAAAGTTTTAAACACATATTCTTCAAAATCATTTTTAAAATGACTAGTTAAGTCAGGAGTAAGACTTGGCTGGTTCTCTAGTAATTTTAAATAGTCTGTTCCTTTAACTGGTTTGTTATTTCTATTCAATGATTTATAAGCATAAGGAGTAGAAATATGTAGGCCTGGATTAATCAGTAAAATGTGATAAGGCACCTCAAAATCAATTTCAGTAATTATTTCACCTCTGCCTGATGCTACGCATGTTTTATCATATAAAAAGAAAGGTACATCGGAACCTAACTGAGCAGCAATTTTAGCAAGTTCTTTTCTTGAAACCTTTAAATCGAACAAATCATTTAGAGCTAAAAGCGTGTAGGCAGCGTTACTACTACCTCCTCCAAGACCTCCACCTGTTGGAATATTTTTCTCAACTTTGATAGAACAAGACAAATCTTTTTCCACAAAACTTTGAAGTAATTGAGCTGCTTTATATATTAAATTACTTTGAAGTGGAATATCTATGTTTTTATCTAATGATATTTCATATTTTGCAGACTTGGAAAAATGCAATAGGTCATGAATCTTTGTTTTGTAAAATATCGTATTTATCTCATGAAAGTTGTCTTTTCTTTTATAAAGAACTTCTAGAGATAAGTTGACTTTTGCATAAGATTTTATTTTGTATGACATACGAACTATACCGCTATGGATGAATTAAGTACAAATTTACACGAAATTACTGACGAGAATGTAAAAAATAAAAATTCTAAGAAGAAAAAAGATAAAAAGAAGAAAAAGAAAAAACAACCTATTTCTTATCAGCAGGAACTGTTGAGAAAATTAATACATCTTTTTTCTTTATCTATTCCTATTGTTTATTACCACATGGATAGGATAGTAGCGTTGGCTATTCTTCTTCCATTGGCATTATTAGCAATAAGTCTGGATTTTCTTTCTAAAGGAGAAAATGGATTTTCCAGATTTATTAAGAAATATTTGGGTGCAATGATGCGTGCTCATGAGAAGAAAAAGAACAAGGTAGTTCTTAATGGTGCCTCATGGGTATTAATTTCAGCGTATCTGACTATACTAATATTTCCTAAGTTATTAGCTGTAACAGGTTTTGCTATTCTCATTATTTCGGATCTGACAGCTGCTCTTGTGGGCCGCAAATTTGGCAAACACCCTCTATTTAACAAATCCTGGGAAGGTACATTATCCTTTATGGGATCTGCCATGTTAGTGGTTCTATTTATAGGTATTAGTGTTTCCGCTCCCTGGACTTTTTATATCGCAGGTATCATAGGTGCTATAGCAGCAGCATTTGTAGAAGCAGCAGCTAAAATATTGAAGGCCGATGATAATCTTACGATTCCTCTATCCTTTGGTGTAGTAGCATGGACATTAGCAATATTTGCTGAGCAAATAGGTATACCATTTTTGTACTTATTATAAAAAACAATGCTAAAAAAAGAAAAATATATTATTTCAGGCGTAGCAGTTGCTATTATTATAGCTTTTATGTTTGTATTTACTCAGGATAGAAACTATTACACTGTAGAAAATGTGATTTCAGACAGCTCTGCTCAAGGCAAAGTTGTCTTTTATTTCGTAAAAGTTAAAGATCTTGATATAGAGTATTTACTGAAAACTGCTCATATTTTAAGAGATACTGATTCTAATTCTTATCTATCTGACCCGTCGAAACTTCGAGTTATGGTTTCTTATTTTTACAGAGAGACAGACATTGAAGAAATGCCGGACAGTCTGATGAATAAGCTCCATTCCCAAAAACCAAGCTCAAAAGGAAGAGAATATAGATTGGACTATGTTGAAAAAGGATATATCTATACAGATATCTCTCAGGATCTGCCTGATCTGAAATATCCAAAGGATTCACTTTTCGCTTCTCCGCTGTTTTTACCTAAGAAGGGTTATTCAATTAAAGAAATTTTTAACGCAGACTTAAGAAGAAGCAAATCATATTTGTATGGAAATAAAAAGAAAGAAAAAGAACAGGATACAACAATAATTAAAATTGATTCAACTAACATTTCGGAGAAAGACAATGATAGACCTTAGAAGTGATACAGTGACGAAACCAAGTGAAGAAATGAAAAGAGCTATGATGGTGGCTGAAGTTGGTGATGATGTATATGGCGAAGATCCGACGGTAAATGAGTTACAGGATTATACTGCCGATTTGTTAGGTAAAGAAGCAGCTCTTTATGTTCCATCAGGAACAATGAGTAATCAAATAGGAATAAAAATCAATACAAATGACGGTGATGAGATAATAGCTGAATCTGAAGCTCATATTTATTATTATGAAACAGCAGCGCCTTCTCTTTTGTCACGTGTGCAATTTAGACTTATAGATTCAGAACGTGGTGAAATGAATCCTGAAAAAGTTGAAGCTGCAATCAGACCGGATGTATATTACTATCCCAGAACTTCTATGATATGTGTAGAAAATACACACAACAGACATGGTGGTTCTGTTATTTCTTTAGAAAACACAAAACAGCTCAAGAGAATTGCTGTTGCATATAATATGGCTTTTCATTTAGATGGCGCGAGATTATGGAATGCTTCTGCTGCTACAGGAATAAGTGAGGCTGAATATGTCAAAGATTTTGATACAGTTTCGGTTTGTTTGTCTAAAGGTTTGGGAGCACCGGTTGGATCTTTACTAGTTGGCTCAAAAGAAAAAATCAATCGTGCGCTTAAATGGAGAAAAATATTAGGTGGCGGAATGAGACAGGCAGGTATGCTTGCTGCAGCTGGATTGTATGCATTAAAAGAAAACAGAAAACTTTTAGTTCAGGATCATATAAATGCAAAAACTTTTGCTAAGATCTTGAACAACTGTGAGCATCTTACTGTAGAAATGAACAGAGTCAAAACTAATATGATTATCTTTGATTTCCCTAAAAAAATCAATGCTAGTGATTATATTAAAGCTCTTTCTGAAAAAGGTGTACTTGTTTCAGCAGTTGGACCTAATAGCATTAGAGCCGTAATACATTTCCAAATAACTGAAAAAGAAGCTATTAAAGCAGCTGAAGTAGTTGTTGATACTGTAAATGAGTTAATGAGATAAGAGATGAGACTTTTTGTTTATATAGCAATTATATTATTCTCACTGCAAAGTATTTCAAAGTCGGAAGAGATTTCTGAAGAAAAGGCTTTTAGAGAAGCTAATATTTATAAATTAACCGGTAGCCTGATTTCTTCAAATATATATTTGACTTATATGTCAATTGATATGCTTTTTATAAATGCGAATAATTATACAAATGAAGAAAAACAAGTAATTTGTCATTCTATAAAAAATGGCCTGGAAAGAACAAAGCAAGATTTCAGCAGTATAAATTCATTTGTTGAGTATGAAAGCAAAGATAAGTTTGAGAAGCATGTTGAAAAGTTATATAATTCTTTGCTGAATGATATTAAACTATTGAAACAATATTTTGAAGACAATGAAGTAACAAGCAGATCGAAATTCTTAGAGAACCATAAAAAAATATGGAAACTTTTATCGAATAATATGGAAGAAAAGACTGATGAAAAAGATTGATAAAGCCACTTTAGCGAAAGAAATTCCACTATATAAACATATGATACCGGGCAAAGTAAGATTTGATGAAGTAGACTCATTTGGCGTTGTTCACAATATAAAATATCTTTATTATTTGGAATGGGCAAGAACAGAGTATCTTCGCTCTATAGGAATGCCAATTAACCATAGAACCTTTACTTTAGAATTACCTTTGATGGTAGTTCATTCTGAAATAGATTATCTAAATTCTCTAATGTTTACTAATAAATACGAAGTGTTGAGCAGAGTCTCAAAAGTTAAAAAATCAAGCATTTTATTTGAAAATATCATACGCAATGAAGAAGGCGAGCTCATAGTAAAAGCTTCTGCTGTTATGGTACATCTAGATCCGGAAAATTATAAACCTGGCTTACTACCAAGAGAGTTAAGAGATAAAATTAAGATGTTTGAAGGCGAAAATGTTGAATTTGTAAAAGGCAACGACTAATGGGTTTAGTAGATTCATGGACTATAGACAAGATTGTAGCTCAATGCGTCTTTCCAAGATTAGATATATACGATTACTTTGAAAAAGAAGATTATAATAAATATATTAAAAAACTGGTAAGTTTTGGTGTTGGTGGCTTTTGTGTTTTTGGTGGCAATTTGGCAGCAGTTTCTACTGCAATTTCTGAATTACAGGGATATGCTCAGACTCCATTACTTTTTTGCGCAGATTTTGAATATGGACTTGCTATGCGTTTGGAAGAAGGAACTGGTTTCCCTCATTCTATGGCGCTTGGTAAAGTAGATGATGAAAATGCTACAGAAGAAGTGGCTTACGCAATAGCTAAAGAAGCAAAAGAAATTGGAGTATTCTGGAACTTAGCTCCAGTCGCTGATATTAATTCTAATCCAAATAACCCTGTTATTAATATCAGAGCATTTGGCGATAACAAAGAAATTGTAAGCAAACATGCCGTAGCTTATGCAAAAGGCACACAAAATGCAAAAGTTTTGGCTTCCGCAAAACACTTCCCGGGTCACGGAGACACAGATTCAGATACTCATAATGGTAGAGTAGCTATAAATCTATCCAAAACTCAGCTGAGAGATAGAGAACTTGTGCCTTTCAAAGCTGTTATAGACTCAGGAGTTAAGTCTGTAATGGTAGCTCATATAGATCTACCTCAGATTGATGATAAACTTCCTGCTTCACTATCAAAAAAAGTTATAACCGGAATGCTAAGAGAAGAGCTAGGATTTAAGGGAATTATCATAACTGATGCTTTAGATATGAAAGCTATTGATGATTCTTATCCAGATGGAGATGCAGCTGCATTGGCTATAGAAGCCGGCAATGACATAGCTCTTATGCCTAAAGATTCTATTGCAGCTATAAGTAGTATAATCGAAAAAGCAGATACAAACCCTGAACTTTTAGAACAACTTAAAAAATCTGCTGAGAAAATATACAAAGAGAAAAGATGGGTGGGGCTCATTCCACAATATGCACAGCAGGAACTAAATCAAAAGTTATTTGCAGAGCATATGAAAATTGCGCTTAAAACTGCATATAAAGCAATAGAAACTAAAGGTGATAAATCTTTACTTCCAATAAATGAAGAAAAATCTTTTGCCGGTTTTGCTATTTTACAAAGAGATATCGATTTACGTGCAGGTTCCCGTTTCTTTACTATGATTGCCCAAGCTTTGGAAAGTGATTGTGATTTTGGTTTTCTTGATTTAAATGTTACAGAAGAGCAAGCTAAAGAATTACATGAAAGTTTAAATGATCCTGATTTTCTACTTTTTGCATTCTTTGTTAAAGGTGGAGGAAGTGTAGGAAAGATAAGATTACCTGAAAATGTGCAAAAAAGTTTAGACATAATTGCAGACGGGAAACCGGTTATAGCTCTTATTTTTGGTAACCCTGATCTGGAAGATGATATAAAGGCAGATTTGTATATTAAGACTTATTCTGATTCTTTGGGATCAATTGCAGCATCTATTGCAGAAATTACCGGAAGGGATGTGAATAAGTACTCCCAATTATAATTTTGGAAAAAGCTCAACTAATCACTAATTTTACAGATTATATAAACTAATGAGTACGGAAAGAGTGAATACAATATTGGTAACTGGAGGAGCCGGATTTATAGGTTCAAATTTTATCAGACAAATAATTGATGAGAACGTCAATATTATTAATCTTGATAAGCTAACTTATGCCGGGAATCTAAGTAATCTTAAAGATATAGAAAATAAGAGTAATTACAAGTTTATCCAGGGAGATATTTGCAGCAAAGATTTAGTCTCTTTTATATTGAAAGAATATAAAATTGACTACCTAATAAATTTCGCTGCAGAATCGCACGTCGATAGATCAATATTGGATTCATCACCTTTTTACAGCACAAATGTATTAGGTACTCTTAATCTAATGGATTGTGCCAGAGAAAATGGAATTGAAAGATACTTACAAGTTTCCACAGATGAAGTATACGGCTCATTAGGTAAAGAAGGTAAATTTAAAGAAACAACGCCGGTTTCGCCAAACTCACCATATTCTGCTTCAAAAACTGCTGCTGATCAAGCTGTTTTAGCATACAATCATACTTTTGATTTCCCTGCAGTCATAACAAGATGTTCAAATAACTATGGTGCTTTTCAATTTCCTGAAAAGTTAATTCCATTGGTTATCAATAATGCAATTTCTGATAAAACTATTCCTGTTTACGGAACAGGTGAGAACATCAGAGATTGGATCCATGTTGAAGATCATTGCAGAGGAATTTACTCCGTACTAATGAACGGAAAAGTGGGTGAGGTTTATAATATTGGCGGAGAGAGTGAATTAACTAATATTGACTTAGTAAAAATGATTTTAGGATTCTTGGGTAAGCCCGAATCTCTAATTCAATTTGTAAAAGACAGACCCGGTCATGATATGCGTTATGCTATTGATATTACTAAAATTAGTAGCGAACTAAACTGGACACCTGAATATAATTTTAAAGATGGTTTGGAGAAAACGATTCAGTGGTACCTGGATAATACTGATTGGTTGGAAAATATCATAAGCGGCGATTATAAAGATTATTATAAACAGCAATATAGCATAGATAAATGAAAACATTAGATTTGAAAGAAACTATATATTCAAAAATTGAAAATAAATCTTTAACAGTTGGTGTTATCGGTTTAGGATATGTAGGGCTTCCTTTGGCAATAGAATTTGCCAAAAAAGATTATAAAACTATCGGTTTTGAAGTTGATCAGAATAAAGTTGATACCCTAAATAAAGGTGGAAACTATATTCAAGATATTAAAGATGAATGGATAAAAGATGTTGTCGAAAAAGGCAATTTAACTGCTACTACTGATTTTGCTGAACTTCAAAAATGTAATGCAATATTTATATGTGTGCCTACTCCTTTCACTGTTAACAAAGATCCTGATATTTCTTATGTATTATCTGCTGCAAAATCTATAAGAGATAATTTAGTTGAAGGGCAGGTTATTATACTAAAAAGTACAACTTTCCCCGGTACAACTGAAAAATATGTGCTTCCTATTTTAGAAGAAACAGGTATGAAAGCCGGAGAAGAATTTTATCTTGCTTTTTCACCTGAGAGAATTGATCCCGGTAACAAAAAATGGAATACTGCTAATACACCAATCGTTGTTGGTGGTATAAACGAAATATCTACAGATGTATGTGCTAAAACGCATAATATAGTAGTTGAAAAAGTTGTCCCAGTTTCTACTCCTTCAATTGCTGAAATGGAAAAACTTCTTGAAAATATTTTTAGAAGTGTAAACATTGCTTTAGTTAATGAGTTAGCTAAACTTTGTGACAGAATCGGAGTTAATATCTGGGAAGTTGTTGATGCAGCTGCTACTAAACCTTTTGGATTTATGCCTTTCTATCCGGGGCCAGGTATTGGAGGGCATTGCATTTTAATAGATCCATACTATTTAGAGTGGATGGCTAGAGAATATGATTTCGTAACTAAATTTATAACTTTAGCTGCTGAAATCAATGAAGATATGCCATTTTATGTTAGATCTATGGTTATCAAAGAAATTGCAAAACAGCCTGTTAGAATGACAGATGCTAAAATTTTAATCTTAGGCATGGCATTCAAAAAAGATGTAGATGATTTAAGACATTCTCCTGCTCTTAGAGTAGCAGAATTACTAGACGAAGAAGGAATGAAAAATATAGATTTCTATGATCCTTACATACCTGAAATAAAAATAAAAGATAGAAAAGCTAAATCAATTAGTGGAATTAATGCTCAGACTTTGAATTCTTATGATATTGTTGTAATAACAACAGATCACTCAGTTTTTGATTTAGATTTGATTGTAGATAACTCAAAAGTGATTATTGATACAAGAAATGCTTTGAAAGATTACAAAGGAAGAGATAATATCGTGCTTCTTGGGGATGGAAAATGATAAAAGTAATATCAGTTGTGGGTGCAAGACCTAATTTTATGAAAGTTGCACCAATCAGCAGAGCTTTTAAAAAATACGAAGATAAAGTAAAACACTATATAGTTCATACAGGACAGCATTATGATGTAAATATGTCTGATGCTTTTTTTAAAGATTTAGAAATTCCGCAACCGGACTTTTTTTTAGGAATAGGATCAGGTTCACATGCAGTGCAAACTGCTAAGATAATGATGGAATTTGAAAATATCTGCAATGAACTTAAACCTGATTTGATAATTGTGGTAGGAGATGTGAATTCAACAGTTGCATGTACATTAACTGCAGTTAAAATGGGGATAAAAGTAGCCCACGTAGAAGGTGGATTAAGATCTTTTGACAGAGAAATGCCTGAAGAAATAAACAGAATGGTAACAGATTCCATTTGTGATTGCTGTTTTACTACAGAAAAGAGTGCAAACATCAATCTTAAAAAAGAAAATTATCCTGAAGATAGAATCTACTTTGTAGGTAATACAATGATAGATTCACAGTATTTTGCTTTATCAAGTGCCGAAAAATCTAATGTGGTAAAAGAGCTAAATCTTAATGTTAATCAGTATGTTTTAGCTACTTTGCATAGACCTAGTAATGTAGATAATGTAGAGCAACTTACTGCTTTGATTGAAATTTTAGAATATTTATCTAATAAAGAAAAGCAGATTGTATTACCACTTCATCCAAGAACAAAGAAAAATCTTGAGAAAAATAATCTTTATGATAGAGTAAAATCAATCAAAACCTTGATTTTAACAGAACCAAAAGGCTATATAGAGTTTCTTGCACTAATGAAAAACTGTGCTTTTGTGATGACTGATTCAGGCGGTATACAGGAAGAAACTACTTCTTTATTAAAGCCATGCTTGACTCTTCGCACAACTACTGAGAGGCCAAGCACAATCGAAGAAGGAACTAATATTTTAGTTGCTCCTGATAAAGAAAAAATTATTGCTGAACTTGATAAGATATTATCAGGTCAGATAAAAAGCGGAAAAGTGCCAGAATTATGGGACGGCAAAGCTGCTGAAAGAATAACTGACATTATCGTAAACAGAATATTTGTATAAGGATAAATGAAAAGTATATTTAGCTTAGTATTAATGGTACTTTTAAGTACTAACCTCTTTGCTCAGCAAAAGGCAAGTGCAGGAATAGATCCATCTGAAATGATGGAGTTGCAAAAGCAAAGCAGCGCATCAACTACAAAGTTGATGTCTGAAAACAGTAAATTTCCTGTTACTACAAGTATTGATCCGGAAAAATATTTCATTGGACCTAATGATGTATTAGGAATTACTGTTAGTCCTATTCTACCAGCTGAAAATATTGTTGTCGTATCTCCTGATATGACAATCATTATTCCTGAAGTAGGTGCTATCGACGTAAGAGAAAAGACATATGCTGAAGTCAAGACATATTTGTCAGACATTATTAGAAAAAAAGTACCTAATTCACAAGTATTTGTTAGCTTGAAGCAATCACGTATTTGTATGGTGCATGTAAGAGGTGATGTAGCCAATCCTGGAATGTTCAGTGTGCCTGCTTCTTATAGAGTTTCTGATGTTATTGCGATGGCAAATAAAATGAATTTGCAGGAAAATTCAGTACAGGCATTAGCAACAAAAGAACAATTCAAACTAAGAGAAAGATTCCTGAAAGATGATGAGTTCAATGATAAATTTATTGAAAAGGTATACTCTGAAAGAAATATTTCTCTAATCCGTGAAAATGCAACAAGTCAGAATGTTGATATTATAAAATCAAGATCAACCGGAGATGTAGATTACAATCCTTATGTTAGAGAAGGTGATATTATTAATGTACCTTATCAGAAAGAATCTTTTCCTTCTGTATCTATAAATGGGGAATTTTTAAGATCTGTACAGATGGTATACAAAACTGGTGACAGAGTTTCGGATATTCTTCCTTTTGTAGGTGGATTATCTGATGAAGCTGATATCCAAAATGTTTACTTATTACTACCCGGACAAAAAAATAAGATCTATCTGAATATCGATGAAAATCTTGAAATTGTTGGTACAAACCCTGAATTGCTTCCCGGGGCAGTTATCTTTGCAGGTAAAAAGGAATTCCCAGAGTCTAATTTCGGTTCTATACTTATAAAAGGTGAAGTTAAATCTCCCGGTGTTTTTCTTATTGAAAAAGGCAAAACTCGAATTAAAGATGTAATCAGCCAAGCAGGAGGCTTTACTGAAGAAGCATATTTACCATTAGCTTATGTTATTCGTAAAACAGGTACAGCAACAAATGGTATGGATGTACAATTAGACAAAATGAAAATGTTTCAGTATAGCGATTTGTTATTAGTTGATACTGTTCGTTTTGCGAATGATATTATGCTAAAAAAACCGATTGTATCTTGTAACTTGAAAAAACTTTATGATAATGATGATCAGTCACAAAATGTTATCTTAAAAGAAGGTGATGAGATTATTATTCCAAAAAATCCTGGTCAGGTATATATTTTCGGGCAAGTTAATTCTCCCGGTTTTATTCCATTTGAAGAAGATAAAACTCTTGCGTGGTATATAGAAAGGGCAGGTGGTTATGCTAATGGTTCAGATGAAGAACGTGCCAGAATTATTAGAGCTAATAATAATATTTGGATAGAAGATGAAATTCAGGATGATTGGATGTACTATAAAGAAGATATAGTTTATGTTCAAGACGGTGATAGAATTTATGTACCAAGAAAACCTGATTTCCCTCCTGGAACAGAGTTTCAAAAATATGGCTTAATTGCAGGCATTATTGGTTCATTAGGTGGTCTTTTATCATTCATTATAACGGTGTTTAGAAACTAGATGAAGAATCTGCTAATAATCTTATTTTTATTTTGTGCAATCAGCTTACAAGCACAAGTAGAGCATATACCGGCATATCATCCCGTATATGCTTTTCTACTTAGAGCTGAAACTAAAGGTTATCTTCCTCATTATTCTCTTTCTGAAATTCCTTGGTCAAAAAGAGAAATACAGGATGCATTAACGCTGATAAAAAAACAAAATCTGTCAGATAATGAAAAAAAAATCTTGAATCAATATTTGCAGGAATTTGGACTTGAAAAACTACATAACACTGCAAGTTTAATTCCTAGTTCCACAGATACTAATCAGGTATTTTTCTCAAACTTATTTAGCGAAAAAGAAAAGTTTGTCTATACGTATGGAGATAGCTCTAATACTGTATTTTTAAAACCGCTAGTATCAATGGAATATTGGCAGGGAAGTGATCCTGAGTCTGAGAATGTAGTTCTCGGTAATTTAGGGTTTAATCTTTCAGGATCGCTGGGATCGCATTTCGGGTACTTGCTTCAAGTAACGAACGGTGTGATTTTTTCCGGTGAAAAAGAGCTTGCAATGCATGATTCAAAACTCAGAAAAAATGTAAAATTTTCTGATTTAAATAGTGATTTTGATTTTACTCAATCTCATATAAATTTCGAATACAGCTGGTTTAGAGCTTCAATAGGTCGTGAAACAAGGTTGTCAGGTTCAGGCTTGTATCAGAGATTATTTATTTCTGACCAGTCTCCTGATTTTGATGCCATCACTTTGGGTGCAAAATTTAGCAATTTTGAATATCGTTTTTTGCATGGTTCACTTCTTGGATTAGGCAAAAATACTGTTGACGCTGGTTTTAATGCTGAAATACCACAAAAATATGTAGCTCAACACAAGTTTTCATTCCGTCCATCATGGGGTGAAATATCTTTTTGGGAAAATATTACGTATTCTGATAGATCTACTGACTTAGCATATTTTAATCCTCTTAGTTTCTATAAATCATTAGAACATGCTCTTAGAGACAGAGATAATTCGATAATGGGATTGGATTTTACGATTAGACCAATAGACGGATTTCAACTTAAAGCATCATATTTATTAGATGATATTATCTTTGGGAAAATAGGTACAGGCTATTGGTCAAATAAAAGTGCGTGGAATATTGCTGCTATAGCATCTATTGAATATGATTTAGATTTAGGTATTGAATATTCAAGAGTAGAACCTTATACATATACACATTTTAACAGAGAAAATTCTTATACAAATGATGGATTGATGTATGGTTCAATATTACTTCCAAATTCTGATGCCTGGATGACTCACATTAGGTACTGGTGGACAGAAAGATATCCTCTTGAGATGAAAATTAGCTATATTAGACATGGCGAAAATATATATGATGAAAACGGGGAACTGCTTCGAAATGTTGGTGGCGATCCTTTACAAACAAGAAGGGTTGAAGATTCTGAAACAGTTGAATTTTTAGATGGCAATCTGGTCAAACAACTGGCATTTGATTTGTCAATAGGGTATGAAGCTACACGAGCAATAAATTTCAAAGTAGAATATTCATATAGACCGGAAGGATATGATTATAAGCATCTTATTAAGCTAATAATGAGGTTGTACGAATTTTAATGGCGATCGAAATAAAAATAATATTAATTGCTGTTTTTCTGTATCCGGTATTACATAGTTATATATTATATCCTTTTTACCTGGTTTTATTAAAAGCTATATACAAAAAAGGGATTAATAAAGATTATTCGTGTAAACCTACGGTATCTATTGTTATCTCTGCATATAACGAAGAAAAATTGATTAGAGATTGTGTTCAGTCACTTCTTGATTTGGTTTATCCAAAAGAAAAGATTGAAATTTTAGTAGGCTCAGATGGTTCATCAGATAAAACATCTGAAATTGTTAAAGAACTTGCAGAAAAAGACAGTAGAATCAGATTATTTGAATATGGTAGATCAGGTAAGAACAAGGTTCTAAATCAGACTGTACCTTTGACAAAGAATGATATAATTTGCTTTATGGATGCAGATTGTCGCCTTACAAAAAACGGATTATCTGAGTTGATGTCAAACTTTGCAGATGAAGAGGTTGGAGCTGCAATATGCAAAATGGAATCTATAGGTGAAGATACTGAAGATACTGGCGGAAAAGGTGAGAAGCTATACCAAGCATATGAGATATTCCTTAGAAGCTCAGAATCAGAAATATATTCAACCGTAAACAGTCTTGGAGCTTTCTACGGAATAAGAAGAGAGATGTATAAACCTCTGACAAACATGCAAATTTGTGACGATTATATGCCAATATTGGACACAATGACAGAAGGCAAAAGAGTTATATTTGATAAAAAAGCAATTGTAAACGAGGTAAGAGAAAAGTCTTTAGATGATGAGTTTGGTAGAAGAGTAAGAGTTTCTGCCGGAGGTTTAGCAACTGTAAAAGAAGCAGCATCATTACTAAATCCTTTTAATCAACCAGTTTCTTTCTTTTTGTGGTCACATAAAGTATTGAGATGGTTTTCACCTGTTTTTTTGTTAATAGTATTTTTATTAAGTTTGTCTCTTGATTTGAGTGATACGATTGCAAAATATATATTATATCCACAATTAGCATTTTATGGAATGGCACTATTTGGCTGGTTGTTAGATAAAATTAAACTCAACAATATAATATTCAAAATACCTTTGTTCTTCGTCTCTATGAATGCTGGTTTTCTTCTTGCAATTTTCAAATTTATAAGCAAGAAGCATGAGGCAATTTGGAGCAGAGATAATCAAAATCAAAAATAAAGAAATGAGCAGAATAAAAAATCTTATAAAATCGAAAATATTTCCATTCCTATTGCAGCTAAGTCTGGATGTTATAGGGATAATAATATGGTTTATTCTTTGTTTTTCCTACTTCCTCAATTTTAAAATTGAGCAGCAGGGAGAAACTTTTTCTATTCCTATAGAATATGCTGTATTAGTAGGAGTAGCATTGTTAATATATTGGCTAGGTGTTTTTTTCTTTACCGGTCAGTATAGGAATTGGTATGAAAAATCTCCATTTGATGAGTTTTATTCTGTAATTAGGATGTCATTCTTTGGATTTCTTATTATGCTTTTACCGATTTTAGTGGAAGCGGGTAGTACTCCAAAACTACATCTTATAGTTTATTACGGATTGTTTCTGATATCTGTATACTCCGGAAGAATTATTTCCAGATATTTACAGAAAAAATTCAGGATGTTGGAACTTATTTCTATTCCAACTGTCATTATAGGTACATACAGAAAAGCCCATGATTTTCACAAAAAAACAAAAATTGCAAAATCCTGGGGTTACCGTTCGATAGGAATTGTACTTACTTCAGAATCAGAGTTAGAATTGTGGAAACAAGAAGGTGATAAATCCGTACCTATGCTAGGTACAATTGAAGATTTACAAAGTATTTTAGATAAGCATAAGCCATCAGAAGTAATTATTTCTACTGAAAAGCCGAAACACAGCCTTTTAGTTGAAATAGTTTCTCAATGTGCTGATAATAACCTGAAAGTCAATATAGAACCTGACTTGTATGATATCTTTACAGGTCAGACAAGAGCACAAAACTTATATGGTATTCCATTGATTGAAGTCAGTACTCAGCTGCTAAAGCCGTGGCAGGAAGTAATTAAAAGAATATTTGATATTGCTTTTAGTCTTATGGTACTTTTGATTGGATTACCGATATGGCTTTTAGTTGCTTTGATTATAAAAATGGAATCAAAAGGACCTGTTTTTTATACTCAGCCCAGAGTAGGAAAAGACAGTAAAGTCTTCAAAATTTATAAATTCAGATCTATGGTCACAGATGCTGATAAACAAAAGCAGCAATGGACTTCTGTCAATGACCCTAGAGTAACTAAATTTGGCTGGTTTACAAGAAAAACTCACTTAGATGAAGTGCCTCAGTTTTTAAATGTACTGATAGGTGATATGAGTGTTGTTGGGCCAAGACCTGAACAGCCAAAATATGTGGAAGAATTTTCGAAAGAAGTTAGCTATTATAAAAGGCGACTAAAAGTTCGTCCTGGCATTACAGGCTGGTGGCAGGTTAAATACACTGCACATGAGCTAAATGTTGAAGAGATTAAAAACAGACTTAAGGACGATTTTTATTATATAGAAAATATGTCCTTGAAACTTGATATTGAAATTATTATTAGAACTGTCTTCATTATGTTTAAACTACATGGACAGGCATAGGATTTTGTTATGAAAGCTATTGTTGTAATACCAACTTATAATGAAGTTGAAAATGTTGAAAATATAGTCAACGCAGTTTTAGCAACTGTTGAAAATATAAATGTTCTTGTTGTAGACGACAATTCTCCTGATGGAACTGCAGGTGTAGTAAAAAAGATGATGGAGACTAACCCAAGAGTGCATCTAAAAGAACGCCCCGGTAAGATGGGATTAGGTACTGCTTATTGTGATGGATTTAAATATTGCTTAGAAAAAGGTTTTGAAGCGATTTTTGAAATGGATGCAGACTTTTCGCATAACCCCAAAGACATCCCAAGACTTTTAGAAGAGCTAGAAACTAATAACAGAGATTTAGTTATTGGTTCAAGATATATCAAAGGGTTTAACGTAGAAAACTGGCCACTAAGTAGATTAATCCTTAGTTATGGTGCCAGTGTTTATACGCGAATCGTTACCGGTATGCCTATCATGGATGCCACCGGCGGCTTTAAATGCTTCAGAGCTTCAGCTTTAAAACAAATAAATCTTGATCATATACATTCAAACGGTTATAGTTTCCAGATTGAAATGAATTACAGAATGTGGCTAAATAAGTTCGATGTAAAAGAAATATCTATTGTTTTTACAGATAGAATTAATGGTATTTCTAAAATGAATAGAAGCATTATTTACGAAGCAATCTTTATGGTATGGAAACTTAGATTTCAAAAAAAGAGTTTCTTGATTAAAAAATAGACGGAACAACTAATAAGTTTGAGCTATCAATACGACATATCAATTGTTATAGTCAACTATAACGTAAAAGACTTTTTGAAGCAATGTTTAGAATCAATACGTTCTGCTTCAAATAATCTGAAGGTAGAAACTATAGTTGTTGACAATGACTCTCAGGATGGCTCAGTTGAACTATTGGAACCTTTATTTCCTGAAGTTACGTTTATAGCCTCAAAAGATAATCTCGGTTTCGGGCGGGCAAATAATCTCGGATTCGATATTTCTAAAGGTAAGTACATATTAATCTTGAATCCGGATACGTTACTCAATGAAGATACTTTGGACACAATGTTCGAATATATGGAAAATAACAGCCATATAGGGATCTCCGGATGTAAAGTACTTAACGGAGACGGAACATTTCAATTAGCATGCAGAAGAGGATTCCCAACCCCCTGGGCTGCATTTTCAAAGCTGTTTGGACTGCAAAAAATCTTTCCAAATTCAAAATTATTTGCTCAATATAATCAGACATTTCGTTCAGTAGATGAAACATATTACATAGATGCTGTGATTGGTGCATTTATGTTTGCAAGAGCTGATGTAATAAAAGAAGTAAAAGGATTTGATCCGGAATTCTTCATGTACGGCGAAGATTTAGATTTATGCTTCAGAGTGCAACAGGCAGGATATAAAATTGCATATAATCACACTACATCTATTATCCATTACAAAGGTGAAAGTACAAAAAGAAGCTCAATAAATGAAGTAAAACACTTTTATGAAGCTATGGAGATTTTTGCACGAAAACACTTCGGAAAATCAGCAGTATTGCTAAAATTTCTTCGTTTAGGAATCTATGTCAGAGCAGGTGTTGCTTATTTAAATAAGTATAAACATGACTTGTTTTATATGGCTACTGATGTGCTATCTGTAAACTTTTCACTACTCTTAGCAACTAAAATAAGAACGGGAGCATTCCTTGGATTGATGGATATTACATATCCGTTTATTTTTATTCTTTTTAGTTTTGTATTGATACTTTCCATATTCTCAGTTGGAGGGTATTTTGAAAGAAAATATGGTATTGCAAAAGCATTTTACGGGTTAATGGTTAGCTTTTTTATCCTTTCATCTCTTACTTACTTATTCAAAGAATTTGACTATACAAGTAGGGGAATACTGCTATTAACAGTAGGATTTACTGCTATATTAACTGCAGCAAGCAGAATAGTCGGGCTTACAATTAAAAGAGTATTTGGCAAAAAATCTATTAGGCGAATTGCTTTTGTAGGACAGAATAATCATAGCGAAAGTTTAATTTCTGAACTGCAAAGATCTAATCCGGAACAACTTGTGATAGAAGGTGTAGTCGGAACTCAAATTAGCGAAGATAGAGTTACTTCAAGTAACTTTTTAGGAAGTTTTGATAATCTGGAAAAGATTATACAAGATAACAAGATAAACGAGATTATTATTACTGACAATCGCATTTCCAGAAGCAATATAATGAACATGCTTTCTAAAATATCGAACCAAAATGTGCGTTTCCATATAGCACATGAGTACGAGGATTTGATTTTTTCAAGGCTAATAAGTGAGATTACAGGCGCAGGTCCTGATATTCCACAAAACAAATTAATGATACCTAGATTCAAATTTTTCAAACGTACTTATGATATAGTATTTTCTCTTGTATTTTTGACCTTATTGTCTCCATTGTTTCTTGTGAAGTTTGGAACATCTAAGTATGCTGAGCTGTTTGAAGTAATAGTAGGAAAAAAATCAATTATAGGCATAATTGGAAAAGATAAGGAAAAAATTAAAGAAGAGTGCAGGCAGGGAATATTCTCTTTACTAGACTTATCTGCGAACTATAGTAATTCAGAGGCTGCACATGCTAATCTGAATAATTATTACTTGCAGAATTATAACTTTTATTTAGATTTAGAAATATTGTTCAAAATACTGTTTAGAAAATAATGGCAAAAATGATATTAGAGTTTGAAAAGCCGATTTTTGAGCTCGAACAAAAGATAGAAGAAATGAAAGCTCTTAGCGAAGAGCTTGATATAAGTGATGAAATTAATAAACTTGAAGAAAAAGTTGATGAGCTAAGAATAGATATCTATAAAAATCTTACAAGATGGCAACGTGTTCAGCTTGCAAGACATCCGGAAAGACCTATTACTTTTGACTACATCAATAATGTTTTTTCCGGTTTCCAGGAACTGCACGGAGATCGAAAGTTTAAAGATGATCCTGCAATAGTAGGAGGTATGGCTTATCTTGGAGATGAGCCTGTTATGGTAGTTGGACATCAAAAGGGTAGAGATACAAAATCTAACTTATATAGAAACTTTGGCATGCCGAATCCTGAAGGTTATAGAAAAGCGAATAGACTTTTTGCTATGGCAGAGAAGTTTAATAGACCTATTATTACGCTATTAGATACTCCGGGTGCTTATCCTGGATTAGAAGCTGAGGAGAGAGGTCAGGCAGAAGCTATTGCAGCAAACCTCCTTCAAATGAGCTCTTTGAAAGTTCCTGTGATTGTTGTTATTATAGGTGAAGGTGCTTCAGGAGGAGCTATTGGTATCGGTGTAGGAGATAGAATCCTAATGCTCGAAAATTCATGGTATTCTGTAATTGCACCCGAATCTTGCTCCAGCATATTGTGGAGAAGCTGGGATTATAAAGAACAGGCTGCTGAAGCTCTGAAATTAACTGCAAAAGATTTGCTCGAACAGTCTATAATAGATAGAATAGTAGATGAACCCGTTGGTGGTGCTCATAGACAACCTCAAATTATGTTTGAAACATTAAAATCTGTTCTAACCGAAGAACTTTCTAAGCTAAAATCCAAAAAAATCGATAAATTAGTGAACCAAAGACGTGAGAAATTCTATAATATAGGTGTTTGGGAAAATAAATAAGATTAAGGATATAAAATTTGAAGTTTTTAGTAAATTGGCTTAGAAAAGCCAAAGAATGGACAGAAAGTTTCGCTGAAAAAAAGTATGCAATGCTGGCAATTTTCTTGCTGGCATTTGCTGAATCATCATTTTTTCTAATCCCTCCTGATGTATTGCTTATAGCTATTGCTGTAGCAATGCCTAAAAAATCATTCAAAGCTGCTTTCTGGTGTACTTTAGGATCCGTGTTTGGAGGAATATTTGGTTATTATATCGGATATTCTCTAATGGATTCGATTGGTATGCCAATTGTACAGTTTTACCATGCAGAAGCAATGTGGGCTGACTTGCAAGCCAAATTCCAGGGGGATGTTGGAATTGGTTTCTTAGCTGCAGCTGCATTTTCTCCTATTCCATACAAAATAGCTACAATTTCTGCGGGAGCTACTCATATGGATATGGCATATTTTATAGGTGTATCATCATTAGGCAGAGCAGCACGCTTTTTTATAGTAGCATCATTGTTCTGGTTCGCAGGACCAAAAATCAAAGACTATATTGAAAAGTATTTCGATAAACTTTCTTTAGCTTTTGTCTTGTTATTAGTGCTTGGTTTTGTTGCAATAAAATTCCTCTTCTAATTTGAAAAAAATACTATATATATGGGATAAAGCTTACCCCTGGGATGTAAGAGCTGAAAAAGTGTGCGAATCTCTGGCTTCTGCCGGATATGACGTACATTTTCTTGCCAGATGGGAAGAAGGCAGACCTGAAACTGAAACAATTCGAGGAGTCAAAGTAAACAGGGTTGCATTTCAGAAACATCATTTACTTGGTTTAGCGTTCCCAAAAAATCCAATCTGGAAGAAAGCTATAGTTTGTTATATCAAAGACTTTAAACCTGATTTAATAATTGTAAGAGAAATAATTCTTGGAGTTGAATCAGGTAAAGCTGCTAAGAAATATAATATTCCTATAATTATGGATATGGCAGAGAATTATCCTGCTGCAATGAGAGATTGGAAAGAATATAACAGTAATTTTTTGATGAGGTATTTTGTACACAGCTATAAATTGCCTGATAGAATAGAAGCAAAAAGTCTAGGATTTATGAATGGTGTGGTCACAGTTTGTGATGAACAAATCCAGAGATTAGAAAAAGTCTATAAGTTCTCGTCTAAAAATTGTGTAGTGGTACATAATACTCCAAAAAGTAATTGGTTGCAATCGAAACCTTCTCCTAAAAGTGATGAAATAGTATTTATGCATCATGGCCATTTGACAGCTGAAAAAGATGTGTCTAAATTCTTAAAAGGTTTTTTACTTGCATGTGAACATAAAGACAATTTAAGACTTGTTTTAGCAGGTGGGGGGCATTGTCTCGATTCTTTAAAACAAATAGCTCAGAAATCATCCTATAGTGATAAAATTGATTTTTTAGGTAAGTACAACCATAAAGATTTAGAAAAGATTATTGCTGCATCTCATATTGGAGTGATCCCTTACCAAATAAGTGATTTTAATCAGTACACAATACATAACAAAATATTTGATTACTTTGCTGTTGGCCGTCCTGTTTTGGTGTCAGAAAATAGACCTTCTAAAAGAATTATTGAAGAAACCCATGCAGGGTGGGTAGTTGACTGTGAAAGTATAGATAAAATAAAAGAGGCTATATTGAATATTGCTGAATCGGACTTTTCAGACAAAGCTACAGCAGCATCAGTAGCTTCAAAAAAATATAACTGGGAAAATGATTTAAAGACTCTAGTTAAGTTTGTAGAAAGCTTTTAAATCTATATTTGTGAATGCACTGTTGGTAATGTAAATTTAAAGCTGCTGCCTTTACCTTCTTCGCTTTCTACCCAAATTCTACCACTATTTTTTTCGACAAACTCTTTACACAAGATGAGACCTAAGCCTGTCCCTTCCTCTTTTTGGACACCAATTGTAGTATGATGTACATCTATTCTAAATAATTTGTCTAAATCATCTCCGGAAATTCCTATACCATTATCTTTCACTTCAATGGTCGTATTTTGGTCATCTTCATAAGAGTTAATTTCAATTCTACCATTTTCATGAGTAAATTTCAAAGCGTTAGATACCAAATTTCTTATCACTGTTTCAATCATATTACTATCGCAATAACAGACTAAGTCTTCATCTATATTATTTGCCAGAGTAATATTCTTTTTCATAGCTTTTGTAGATAATAGCTTTGATACTTTTCCTACTACATAATGCATATCTATGTAGTCAGGGTTAAAGTTGATAGTGCCACTTTGGCTTCGTGACCATTGTAATAAGTTTTGAAGTAATTCAGTAACGTGTGTTACACTGCTGTGAATATGTTTAATATTTGTATCTAGATTTATGTGTTCACCTCTTTGATTATTTTTGATAATCATGTGAGAAGCTAAAAGTATTTCCTGTAAAGGGTTTTTTAAATCATGAGCAATTATTGAGAAAAACTTATCTTTTGAAGCATTTGCTTCTTTAAGTTTGTGTTCGGAGATTTTTAGCTTTTGTTCTGCATGTCTTATATCAGTAATGTCGTTTAGAACACCTATAACACCGCCTACAGTAGTATCATTATTATAAAAAGTAGCTTTATTAACTATACAAATTCGTTCGTAACTTTGTAAGTTAAGTACTGTTTCTATAGTCTTAATCCCCGGATTTTCCTGTAATTCCATATCAAGTTTATGGAACATATCTGCTTCTTCCTGGGGTAATAAATCATGAACAGTTTTACCCAGAATATCTTCTTTATTTAAATTAAAAAATCTTTCGTAATGCTTGTTACAACCCAGATAAATTCCATTAGTATCTTTATAATAAAGTGGATTCGGAATATCTTCCACTAAGGCTTCTAAGAATCTATTTTTATTTTGTAAAGCTTCTTGATGTTGTTTTCTTGGAGTAATATTAATAATTACTGCAATTACAGCTTCAGGCATTTTTTGCTCATCATTTAATACAGAAACTGAAACATCTCCCCAAAAAAGTGAACCTTCTTTATTAACGTACCTGTTTTCAATATGGTAGCTATCTTGTTTTCCATCAACAATTCTATTAAACAAATAGTCTGTTTTGAATACATCCTGAGGGTTAACTATATTTTTATAAGACAATTTGGATGCTTCTTCGCTATTATATTGGAACATTTCAGACCAAGCTTTATTCACAAATTTGATATTACCTTTTGTATCAAATATGCAAATTGCAACTATTGCATTATTAAAAATGGCTGTCAATTGATTTTTGTGAGAGCTTAGTTCTGAATTTATAGTTTCAAGTTTAGCCTTTTGAGCTAAAATTTCTTTGTTTTTGATTTCCATCAAGTTGTTTTCATGTTGATTTCTTTGATACCTTCTAAATAGAAGAAAAGCGACTAAGAGGCTAAGTATTGCAATTACAATTAGAAAAGTCTCTACTTTTTTTTGAGTTGATTCTTCGCTCTTATTAATAACAATGTCTTTTTCAGTGTCATGCATTTCAGAGATCAGATTCAGCTTCTCGATAGCATCAATCTGTTTGGCTCTATTTATAGAATCTTTTAATCTACATTTAGAAAGTAAAGTAATATCTGCAGTTTCGAATTTATTTTTAGCTCTTAATTGTTGATATTCGGATTCTAAAAATAGTAGTTCCAATTCAGGATTATAGATATTTTTTACAAAAGATCTGGCTAATTTATAATAATAAGTTGCTGAGTCGTGTTGCTTATTTAAAGCAAAAATTTTACTGTACTCTAAGAGTGAATTGACTTTTAATTCTGTATTCTTAGTCTCTAATACTTCGTTATAACAATGGCTTAAATATTGGAATGCAGAATCATATTTTTGTTGTTTTATATATAAATCAGCAATATTGAATTTCGTCATTGCTTGAAAATCTTTGAGACCTAGATCGCCTAGTAATTCAATTGTCGAATTAAAATGAACCAATGCAGAGTCATACTCATGCATTTCAGAAAATATTAATGCTTTATTATTAAGCGTAGAAGCTAGATATTTTAAATTTTTGAGCTCGTGAGCTATGTCGTGTGCAATATTAATATATTCGATAGCTTTATCATATTGCTGGGTATTCCAAAATATTTTTGAAATACTAAAACAAAACTTTAGTTCTAACTCTTTGTTTAATATTAATTTTGCCTTTTCAAGCCCATTGAATGCATATTTAAAACCATTGTCGTAAGATTCTAATTTGATAAAAAGATCACTAATATGATAATCTACTTTAGCTTCATACTCACTAATATTTTCATCTTGGAAAACGTCCAGAGCCTTTTTTAAATTTGTAAATGCAGGTAAGTAGTTGCCAATTTTCTTTTGAAATTTTGCATATTCAAAGTCTAGCATAGCTCTAAATATTTCATTGTTGGACTTTCCAATTTCGCTGATAGCTTCTTTATAGATTATATAAGCTTCGTCTGCATTTTGAGGTGAAATTAGTTTAAATAAATCAATGTAAATATTAAGTTTCTCTTCGTAAGAGTTTGTATTATGTAGAGCCTCATATAAGCTATCAATCTTGTTATTTGCATAACTAATGCTTATATTGAATCCAATTAAAAACACTAAGAGAGCAATTAAATATTTCATTTGACTCTATTCTATTTTATAGAAAAAAAATGGTTTAAAGTTGATTCTATATATTTTAGATTACAACTAATACAATCACATAAACTAATAAAAACTTAACAAAATGCCAAAAATCATATCAAATACAATTCAATTTCATATAAGTATTTATGATAAATTGGAACAAACGTATCTTCATTTAGTCTTAAAGAGATCTGAAACAAATAGACTTTATCCCAATGTATGGCAGGCTATTACCGGGACAATAGAAAATAATGAAACTTCTTTACAGACTGCACTGAGAGAACTCAAAGAAGAAACTGGTTTGACTGTTAAGAATGTCTGGAATCTGCCTTTTATAACTCAATATTATGATGTTTATACAGATTCTATTGGTTTGGCTCCATGTTTTGGTGGAATTGTTTTAGATAAAGAAGTTACGCTCTCTGAAGAGCATAGTGAATATAGATGGTGTAACTATGAAGAGGCTAGAAATTTACTACCTTTACCTACACACAAATCAGCTCTTGATATTTTTCATTTTGATATTTTATCAGGAAGTTTGAGTGATTTATATGAAATTGATTTTAAAAGGTTTAATAAATGAAAAATACTGTAGCAGTTGTGCTCATTACTTTTAATAGGCTAGAATTACTAAAAGAAGTTTTAACAGGTATTCAAAACCAAACTTATCCAATCGATAGAATATTTGTAGTAAATAACGGATCTACTGATGGCACTTCTGAATGGTTAGCCGTGCAAGATAATATTACAGTTATCAATCAGGAAAATGTCGGTTCTTCCGGAGGTCAGTATACTGGAATTAAGGCTGCTTCTGAGTGCGGAACTAAATGGATTTGGACGATGGATGATGATGTTGTACCTGCGCCGGACTGTTTAGAAAAACTTTTAATACCTGAAGGAGACTCCATTGTCAGAGCTCCATTAAGATATGCTGCAGAAGGTGGCGTATTTTATAATGATGTAAAGAAATTGAATCTTAATAACCCATTTTCAAGTATATGGGAAGGAATTATTGAAGATAAAGATTTAGAAAATGAATATATAGAAGCAGATGGTATTACTTTTGAAGGCCCTTTATTTGCTTCCTCTTATGTTGAGCTTATTGGTTTACCTGAGAAAAAATTCTTTATTTTTGCAGATGACACTGACTATATGATCAGACTTGTAAAAGCAGGTGCTAAGTGTATTATTGTCCGTGATGCTAAACTACAAAGGAAATTACCTGTTCCTAAAGTAGATATTTCTATGAATTGGAAAAGTTATTATATGGTAAGAAATATCATTGCAATAGACAGAATGCATGGAGAGCTTTTAGTAAGCATATTCAGACCATTTGCTTATCTAATTAGTTGGGCTAGGAAATGCAAATCTATGAAAGAATTTAAAACAGTGTGGAAAGCTTTTGTTGATGGTTATTTCTATAAATCAGAAAATTAGAAAAGATAGGTTTTGAAAATAAAAAAGTGAATAAGTTAGCTATTTAAATTGCAAAAACTTATTCACTTTTTATATGTTTTATAGCATATTATGCTAGATGTTGTGATTAATCAAAATAATAATTTAAACCTAAAGAGACAGCAAAGATATTCATAGAATGTTTGCCTGGCATATTATGCTCTAAAGGTGCAACTTCTCTTTCGCTGCCAATTAGGTATTCCAAACCAAGATCAACACCTAAGTTTCCAAACTTGTAACCTGTTCCTGCAGTCATTGCATTAAATGTAATACTAGGGAACATAATGGTTAAAGTATTGTCAGGAGACGGAGCAGGGTCATTATAATAGCCAAGTCTCAAAGCTAATTTTTCAGTCGCCATATATTCAGCACCAAAACGAAGTTGTAAACAATCTTCCCATTCTAAATACATAGGAGTAAGATCACCACCCCAAGCTTCAGCATAAGTTTCTAATAAATCAGCTGATTCGGACCATTGACTCCACTGAGCGTCAAAAGTAAGAGTCAAATCTTTCATAGGTTTAACAGCTACACCACCAGCAATCCACATTGGAGTAGTTAAATCTCTTTCAAAAGAAGTTTTTTCAGGTAGTCCTTTTAATTTCATTATAGGGTTTGTCGCATCACCTGATAAAGATATTTTCGTAGGGGAGTGGAAAGAAAGTCCAATACTTAATTCATCAATTGGTTTATATAGAACACCAAGATCAAAACCAAATCCCATACCTGATGAAGATTCTTCATATTGAGTATCCATTAAATGGTCTTTACCAGGAGCACCAGTCATATTATTTACATAGTCATCTGGCTTACGTAAATCTAACAAACCATACTTCATTACAAATGAAGCACCTACAAATAAATTATCTGTAACTTTATAAGAAATAGCAGGGGAGAAGTTGAAGTTCCTTACATAGTTATACCATTCAAAAGGAGTTTGTTTAGGGCCACTATATGGCGCTATATCTTCTCTTTCCCATTCTACACCTAGACCTGATGAAACATAAGCTCCAAATCCAAGTGTCATTTTACCGTCTAAAATTGGTAAGTAACCAGTAATATTTGGACTTATATAATGTTTAGTTTTAGCTGTTGCATCAATATCACCAAAAGGATGTTGAAATTCATACTTACTCATAGGAATAACATCCATGGTATAGAAGCTAATAAGGGGTTTGTCAAAATTACTCATACCTGCAGGATTCCAGTAAATATTCATTGGTCCGTCAGCAAGACCAACCATAGCACCACCCATGCCTAAAGCTCTGGCTCCTGGGCTATTTAAAGCAATACCATTAGAATAAGCACTTTGCAAAGATATGCAGCAAAGTAAAACGAAAAATAAGAAGTACTTGTTCATCAAGTTTTTCCCTTTAATATAAACGAATAGCGAATGTTTTCTTATTATATTCATGAATCGAGATTCAGTATTAAATTAGCTAAAAAAATTGCAATCTGCAATTAGAACATAGTTTAATAGTAAAAATAGATTCGATATTGAACTAATGCCACCACGTTTGACTTATCTAGAAATTTTGTGTAGACTAAAAATATATTTAAGTTAGCATATCCAAAGTATTGTTAGGATATAAATTATTTTATATCAATTTTTATTTGTCTTATTATTGAGTATTTTTGTACATTACATTTGAAAATTATTAACTAAGTACTTCTATTCCAATGAGTATAACCTACAAAGCTGCCGGAGTTGATATTGCTGCCGGTGATGAAACAGTAAAAAGAATTAAACCTCTTGTAAAGTCTACTTTTAATGATAAAGTATTGGCTGAAATCGGTCTTTTTGGCGGATTTTATGATGCTAAATTTGATGATTTAGAGCATCCGATTCTAGTTTCCAGTGTCGATGGCGTTGGTACAAAATTAAAAGTTGCGTTTATGACTGACAAACATGATACAGTTGGTCAGTGTTTAGTAAATCACTGTGTAGATGATATCTTATGCTGTGGTGCTAAACCTTTGTTCTTCATGGACTATTTTGCAACTGGTCAGTTAAATCCGGAAGTAGCTGAAAATGTTATTAAAGGATTTGTGGATGGTTGCAAACTAAACGGATGTGCATTGATTGGTGGCGAAACAGCTGAAATGCCTTCAATATACTCAGATGGTGAGTATGATATGTCCGGAACAATTGTTGGTATCGTAGATAAGAAAAAAATTATCAACGGTTCTCGCATTAAACCAGGTGATGTGATGATAGGACTAAAATCAACAGGATTGCACACAAATGGTTATTCATTAGCACGTGCAGTATTACTTGGGAAGTATAAAGTTGATGATTATGTTGATTCATTAGGGTGCACGATAGGAGATAGCCTGTTAGCAGTGCATCGTTCTTATCTAAAAACTGTTTATCCTATTTTAGAAAAAGAACTAATCAGTGGCATTTCTCACATAACAGGTGGAGGTATTGTTGGTAATACTTCCAGAATTATGCCTGAAAATACAGCAATGGAAATTGACTGGAATGCTTGGGAAAGACTTCCAATATTTGATTTAATTCAAAAAACCGGAGATATTGACGAAGAAGAAATGCGTCATGTATTTAATCTAGGTATCGGTATGATTCTAATTGTCAATGAAGATAAAGTAGAAGAAGTTATGCAAATGGCGAAAGAAGAATCACCGGTTGTGATTGGAAAAATCGTAGAAGCTTAAAAAGCCTAACTTTTAAAAATATTATTAAAAAAGGCAGCTTATTGTTAAGCAGCCTTTTTTTTTACTTAATAAGTTTAATCATGTCTTCCAAAAATGAAGTTTCAAATACAAATTCAATATTTAAAGACTTCCGAATCTGAAGTAACTGCAATTGCTTATATCTGTCATTTTGTATTTCCGCAGAATTTACACTACCTATTATATTTCCAAAATAAAATATAGCACTAACACTACTTAATAAAATACCAGATCCGGTATTATTATTATCGAATAAACTATAAATGCCCCAAGCAAGAAGTCCATTTACAACTAAAGCAGAAGTACCTTCTTTAAATTCTCCGCAGTAGAAATAACCAGCTCCCGGCAACACAGTGCTAAGTATTCCTGCTAAAACAGGACTTTTAGGTGTGTCTTCTAATCTCTCACAAAAGAGAGGTATACTATCAGAAGATATTCCGCTAAAAGAACTGTTTGGTTCAACCATGTCTAATTTCAGCATACTATAAAGTTGTAATCTTGACTTTAACTGAGAGTCTATTGTAGAATCATCCAGTTTACGTAAATAATTTAAATTCCACATATCAACATCAAGTTGATCATGCATAATATAATTATAGTAAAACTGATTTACTTTAAACTGTTCATTATGAAACTCATAATTAGCATTATAGCTGTTTAAAGTTTGATTAGTTTTACCTGTTTTAAAATTGCAGAGAGAAATCATCATATCAAAGTATTCGGAAGTATCTTTATCTCGACTTTGATATTTCATTCTTTTCAATTCTAATATTGCTGAATTATAATCATCCTCTAGATAAAGACTATGTACAAATGACACAGGCTCATCTTTACTGAGTCTGATACCTCCGGAGTTCATATTAAATCCAGCGGACCAAAGAGATCCTTCTGCAAACAAATAATTTTTATTTGGAGGGTCATAATAAAACATTCCTACTTTAGGATATTTATTAGGATTTGCAGTTCCACCGGCGCATCTCATCCATCTGTCCGCTGCCATGATACCGCCGACAGCAGCTCCATGTTCACTTATGCATTCAGCTGCATAGTGAGAACAGCTGGGAATAAACTGACATTGCGAAGCGTGACTTTTAACAGGTGCTATAATATTGGAATATAGACCAAAAAAAATATCTGCGCTGGAGCTTGTAAAGTCAGAGCCCACAGCAGCAGATATTGTAAAAATCATAATTATAAAGTACTTACTCATTATTCCCATGCAAAGTTAATTTTGCCAACAAGATTATTATTTTGGTCATAAATATTAACACCATCAATATTATTTTGTTCAATAACTTGATTTAATGCCTGATCAGATCTAAGTTGAACGTTAATATAATCAGGTTCAACATCAAAAGCATTACCAGTAGCTAAATCGATAACAAAACCTATTAAACCACCACAAATAAAATTACCCCAAAACCAACCAGTGATCGAATTTGATGTTCTAATAGAGATAGGTTCATATCCATCTTTAATAATTTCGATAACATGACTATCACCACGTTGAAGAGATACTACGCCCGGTGTAGGACCGTATTTTACACCGTCGACGATTATTTCTGCCTGGTCGGGATCAGAAATAACTCTAACAGAATCTGTACTTCCATTAAAGATAGAAGAACATGAAGAAACAAAAATTGAAAGGCACAAAATTAGTGCAAGAATGGCTTTACTTTTAAACATCTTAAAAACCTTTTTAAAAATAATGTAAAAGAAGTTATATAATAAATTTAAATCTTATTAAACACTGTACTAAAATACGTAAAAATAATTGAATTATCTAAAAATAAAAGATTGGGTAATAAAAAAAAATACTATATTTTAATCATTATTGCAACTTATGTATTTTATAGGTGTATTTATATTAAACTTAAAAGGAGATAAAAATTGAAGATACTATTTATTTTAAGCTTTATACTAATTGTGGCTTGTAATAAGGATAATAATATCTTAGAGCCTAAAGTCATGACCAAAATTTCTTCTTCTATCGTTTATAAGGACTTAATGAATAAATTAGATAGTCTTAGAAATATTAATCAATTAGCTGAGATAGAAAATATTGAGTATATAAATGATTTATGTTATTACCACTCTTTATATATGTTGCAAATGGGCAAAATTTCGCATGATAATTTTGAAGAAGATAGATTGTCCGTAATTAAAGATTCAACACGGGTGCATTTTGCTTTTGAAAATGTGGGCTTTTATAGTGGAACAGAAAATCCTGCAGAAAAAATATTTGCTGATTGGATGAAAGATTCTGATATTAAATCTCAATTGATAAAAAATTGGGATAAGATGGGGATGTCTGTAGTTACAGATTCGCTTGGCAACTATTATACAACTCAAATATTTATAACACTTCCCTAAATATTTTCCTAAAATACAAACCAGAAACAATTATATTAGCGGTGAAATATTAGCTATGCCTAAATTCATGTTTTGGAAAATAAAAGCATGACAATTTAGTAAGTGCTTGAAAAATAAATACTTTTCGCCGTACATATCTTTTATTTTTACTTTGCTTAGCTTAGATTATTTTTGTAATTTGATAATGCTTTGTGCAAAGGTATGATTATTTTGTAGCCGTGCATAAGCATTTAACTAAGAAACATATTTTTTCGATTAACATAAAGCCGAGGTAGTAATGGCTAAAGTATTTGGTGAAGTTATTATTGACATCGAGAGATGTAAGGGCTGTGAACTTTGCATAGACGCATGCCCTGAAAATACTCTTGCCCTTGCTGATACAATAAATCAAAAAGGGTACCGCTACGCAGTTAACGTAAATAAAAACTGTACAGGTTGCACTAGCTGTGCATTAATGTGCCCGGATTCAGTAATCACTGTTTACAGAAAAACTAAAAAGAACTAAAATTTTAAATAATTAAGTTAATAAGGATACGCCATGGGTGAAATCAAACTTATGAAAGGTAATGAGGCACTCGCAGAGGCTATGATTAGAGCCGGTTGTGATGCCTACTTTGGATACCCTATCACTCCTCAATCAGAAGTTTTAGAATATCTAGCTAATGAAGCAAATCAAAGAACAGGTATGGTTGTTTTACAAGCAGAGTCTGAAGTTGCTTCAATCAATATGATTTACGGTGCTGCCGGAACAGGTAAAAGAGTAATGACTACTTCTTCTTCTCCAGGTATGTCACTAATGATGGAAGGTATCTCTTATATAGCAGGTGCTGAACTTCCTTGCGTTTTATGTAACGTAAACCGCGGTGGTCCGGGTTTGGGTACAATCCAACCTTCTCAAGCTGATTATTTCCAGGCTGTTAAAGGCGGCGGACATGGCGATTATAAATTAATCGTTTTAGCTCCTTCTAGTGTTCAGGAAATGGTTGATTTTGTAAGAGATGGTTTTGATTTAGCTGAAAAATATCGCAACCCTGTTATGATACTTGCTGATGGTGCTATTGGCCAGATGATGGAAAAAGTTGAACTTTTCGATCAAATGCCTCGCAAAACTGAGTTCCCTGAATGGGCTCACACTGGTAAACCTAAAGATGCTGACAGAAGATATATCACTTCTTTGCACATCGAATCTGAAAAAATGGAACAGGTTAACCTTCACCTACAACGCAAGTATAAAGAAATTACTGAAAATGAAGTTCGCTACGAAACAATGAACCTTGAAGATGCTGAATATGTATTTACTGGTTTCGGTCTTGGTGCGAGAATCTGTATGAAAGCTATGGAATTAGGTAGAGAAAAAGGTTATAAAATCGGTTTGATCAGACCTATTTCTTTATTCCCATTCCCAACTGATATTTATGCAGAAACTGCTCCTAAAATCAAAGGTATCTTAGATGTAGAAATGAACCATGGTCAAATGGTTGAAGATGTTAGACTTTCTGTTAACGGCAAAACTGATGTTAAATTCTTTGGTCGTGCAGGTGGTATGATTCCTTCTCCTGAAGAAATCCTAGAAAACTTCGAAAAAATGTTTATTGAAGGAGGCAAGTAATGGCTGAAAACACAATGAATATGGCTGAAGGTTTCGCACCTGAAGAAATCTGCCAAAAAGAAAACACAGTTTGGGAAAAACCTGATACTCTTACTGATACACCACTCCATTACTGCCCTGGTTGCGGTCATGGTACTATCCATAAAGTACTTATGGAAGTTGTAAAAGAAATGGGCTTGCAAAATGATACAATTGGTGTTGCACCTGTTGGTTGTTCTGTATTTGCTTATCACTACATGAATGTGGATATGTCTGAAGCAGCTCACGGTAGAGCTTGCGCTGTTGCTACCGGCATCAAACGCGTTTTCCCTGAAAGATTCGTGTTTACTTACCAAGGTGATGGTGACTTAGCTGCGATAGGTACTGCTGAAACAGTACACGCTGCTAATAGAGGCGAAAAAATCTTAACTATCTTCGTTAATAATGGTATTTATGGTATGACTAGTGGCCAGATGGCTCCTACAACATTACCTGGCATGGTATCTTCTACTTCTCCATTTGGTAGAGATGTTGATACTATGGGATATCCATTGAAAATATCTGAAATGATTGCACCACTACCAGGTGTTGCTTATGTTACTCGTCAGTCAGTTCATACTCCTGGCAATGTAAGAAAACTTAAAAAAGCTATTCAAAAAGCTATTAAGTACCAACAAGAAGGTCTTGGATATTGCTTAGTTGAAGTAGTTTCAAACTGTCCTTCTAACTGGAAAAAAACACCATTGCAATCAAACAAATTTATCGAAGATGAAATGATTCCTTATTATCCGCTTGGCGACATTAAAGTACCGGAGGTGAAGTAATATGACACAAGAAGCTATTTTTGCAGGATTTGGCGGACAAGGTGTACTTTCTATGGGTATGATCCTTGCTTATGCAGGTATGATCGAAAACAAAGAAGTATGCTGGATGCCTTCTTATGGTCCTGAAATGCGCGGCGGTACTGCTAATGCCACTACTATCGTTTCTGATAGAAAAGTTAGTTCTCCATATATCTCTATGTTTGATTCAGTTGTTGCTTTAAATCAACCTTCTGTTGATAAATTTGAAAGCAGAATCAAACCAGGTGGTAATATGTTCTTTGACAGTACTAATATTCTAAAAGCTCCTACTCGTTCAGATATTAATATCTATGCGATCCCTGGTTCTGAAGAAGCTGTTAAATTGAAAAACATCAAAGTATTAAATATGATTATGCTTGGTGCTTTCATTCAAGGTACTTCAACTGTTCCTGCTGAAACTATTTTCAAAGCATTGGAACAAGTACTTCCTGAACGTCACCACAAACTTATCCCATTGAACAAACAAGCGTTCGAAGTGGGTGCTAGCTTTGTAAAATAAGAATCTAAAATGATTTAGATATATTAAGCTGTCCTTAGGGGCAGCTTTTTTTATTTTATAAAGAATTTATTAGGTTCGTTGAGCGAACGCAGTGAGTCTAAACATGCCTTCATAGATTCTGAAACTTAGACTTTCTCCAAAACCAAATACCCAATTCTATATTAAAAAAAGAGGCAGATTGTGAACAATCTACCTCTTAATAATTCTAGATATTTTATTGATTAGTAGCTCATACTATCAATTTTTACTTTACCTCTAAATACCCAATATATACCAATTGTATATGCCAATACAAAAGGAACACCTATTATTGCCATTGTGAACATAATAGATAATGTTGCCTGTGAAGATGCTGCTGAGTATATAGTTAAACTGCTTGCAGGATCAATACTTGACATTATTATATTTGGGAAAATTCCTAGGGCAAATAAAGCGATAAGGGCTAATATACTAGCACTAGAAGAGAAAAATGCTCTAAATGGTCTGTTATTATGAATTTCTCTTGGAATATTTGCTATTGCTAAAGCATTTAAAAGTGCAACAATAAAGAATGCCGGATATTCTTTTAGGTTATCTGTCATATGTGGCAGATACATTACAGTTGTAAGTGTAGTCAGCACATATAAAATAACAAAAGTAATAATAAGTGGATTAATCCAACCTTTTACTTTTTCCTGTAGATTGCCTTCAGTCTTCATATAGGCATATATTGAACCATGCATTGCAAATAAAGATACCGTTGTGATTCCTACTAATAATGCATAAGGATTCAGCAATTCAATCAACGATATATATATATCACCTTTAGAGTCTACAGGTAAACCTTGAATAACATTGCCAAGTGCTACACCCATTAATAGAGCAATAAAAGTAGAAGACAAAGAAAAAGCCATATCCCAGCTTCGTCTCCATCTACGAGATTCTTTTTTACTCCTAAATTCTATTGCTACTGCTCTAAAAATCAGAACGGCAAGCAAAAGCATCAATGCATTATATAATCCGGAAAAAACACCTGCATACACATTAGGAAAAGCAGCAAATAGTGCACCGCCACCGGTAACTAACCATACTTCATTACCATCCCAAACCGGACCAATCGAATTTATCATTATTCTTCTGTCCATATCATCTTTTACTAAAAGATGTAATGTACCAACGCCTAAATCAAAGCCATCAAGAATTGCATATCCGGCAAAGAGAACTCCAACAAGGATGAACCAGGTCATATTTAAATCTAAAAATTCCATTATTTTGTCTCCTTATCATTTCTGCCACTCATTAATGTGCCTGATTTTGCATAAACAGCGTCGCTTTCATCAACGCCTTCAGGACCGTGTTTAATTTTTCTATCCAATAAGAAAATAAACAAGGTAAATAGCAAAGCATATATTAAAATAAACATGATTAGCGAGAAGAGGATTTGACCTGCATCCACAGAGGTGGAAATGCCGTCGCTAGTTTTAAGTAAACCATATACTATCCACGGCTGTCTACCAACTTCAGCAGTAATCCAACCGACTTGATTGGCTATTTGAGGCAGAATAACGGCACCAATTAACAGATACAGATACCATTTTTTCTCATACAATTCGCCACGCCACCAAAAGAATATGCCTAATATACTTATAGCAATTAATGTCATACCGATTGCTACCATTAGATGGTATGCTTGGAATACAACGTTAACTTTTGGAGGAATTTCATCTTCAGGAAAGCTGTTTAATCCAGCAACATGAGTTTCTGTGTCACCGTAGATCAAATAACTTAACATGCCTGGAATTTTGATACCGTAGACTTCTTGAGATTCCTGATCAACCCAGCCAATTAGATATAAATCGCCTGGCCCTGTTTCATATTGAGCTTCCATAGCTGCTAACTTTGCTGGTTGATGCTCTGCTACAGTCTGTGCACTTGAGTGACCTGTAAACAATTGAAATAAAGAAGCAAAAATAGCGACCGATAAACCAATTTTTATGGAAAGAATTGAAAAGTCAATATGTCTCTTCTTTATTAGATAATATGCAGCAATACTCATTACCAGGAAAGCACCGGTAATCCATGAAGCTGATAAAGTATGTGTTAATCTATCAATCGTAGAAGGATTAAACACTAAATCCCAGAAGTCAACAATTTCTGCACGTCCGTTAATGATATGGTGTCCTACAGGAGTTTGTTGCCATGAGTTGGCAACTAATATCCATACTGCACTCAGGTGTGCACCTAATGCTACCAGAATTGTAGCTAGGAAGTGGACTTTTTTACTTACTTTATCCCAACCAAATACCAAAATTGCTAAAAATCCTGATTCCAGAAAGAAAGCAAAAATACCTTCGGCTGCAAGCGCTGATCCAAATACGTCACCAACGTATCGAGAGTATTTTGACCAGTTAGTTCCAAATTCAAATTCAAGTACAATTCCAGTTGCTACTCCAAGCGCAAAAGTCAACGCAAATACTTTAACCCAGAATTTTGTCATGTTTTTGTATTTGATATTATCGGTCTTAATATAGATAGTTTCCATAATAATTAAGATAATACCAAGACCAATACTAAGCGGAGGAAATAAAAAATGGAAGCCTGCCGTAAAGGCAAACTGTATTCTAGCTAGTACTTCAGCATCCATTATAACTCCAATATGTGTTTATGTAATGTGTTGATTTCAGTGAACACAGGTTTTGACGCAAATAAGCGCACTTTTATGTAGGGTCAAGGAAGGAAATGTTAAAAATAATATTTATGTAATACAGGAATATTACATAAACCACATAATATCAATGATTAATAGGATTAGTCTAGACTATACTATTAAACACTAAAATACATTTATCGTATAGCTTTTCTCTTTATAATAGCAATCAAATGGGATGGATCCATCTAACTGAAAACAAATATCCAAAGAAATAGTGAAGTTATATGTACCTGCTTTTGTTGGCTTACCCGTGATTTTTCCAGTAACATCAAGTTCTAATCCGATAGGTAATTCACCGCTTTCAAGTTTAGCTTCTCTATGTGTTACATCGCAATTACAATCATACTCAATTGTTGTTGAGTATGTTTTCCCGATTTCTGCGTCAGGTAAAGAATCTGTGGTAATTGATTCAAATTTGCACTCTTTACATGAAGAAAGCAAAATGATTAAAGTAAATAAGATTGGAAAGATAATTTTTATATTCATTTCTTTACCTATTTGATACTTCTTTGTATTTTGTATAAATTATAAAATCAATCTAACATTTAGTACAATAAAATGCTAAAAAAGTTCTTCAAATATTTGCTGTATTGTATTATAGCTTTCTTCTTATTTACAATACTTTGGGTGGTATCCTATAAATTTATAGATCCTCCATTGACTCCTCTTATGGTGCTTAGAAAATTGGATTTTGAAACCGAAAAGAGTAAAAACGGAATTGTTAAAGAATGGAAAGACTATGAAGAAATATCTCCTTATCTTTTTCAGGCTATTCTTTCTGCTGAAGATCAACGTTTTATGACTCATAGCGGAATAGACTGGAAAGCTGTGGAAGAAGCTAAAAAATACAACGAAAAACATAAAGGAAAACGTTTACATGGCGCTTCTACGGTAACTATGCAGACAGCTAAAAATACATTTCTTTGGCATGGAAGAAACTATGTCAGAAAAGCTTTGGAGGCATATTTTACATATTTGATTGAGTTTATCTGGGGTAAAAAACGTATTCTAGAGGTTTATGTTAATGTAGTAGAATGGGGAAATGAAGTATATGGTGCAGAAGCTGCATCTAGGAAGTATTTCAAAAAAAGTGCAAAGAGCTTGACCAAAAGAGAAGCTGCATTATTGGCTGCTGTTCTGCCAAATCCTCATAGATGGACGCCATCAAGGCCAACAAACTACATTAATAAACGTGTAAATCATATTCTAAAATTTATGCACCAGACACCTATACCAAAAATTGAGAAAAAGAAGAAGAGGAAGAAATAGATGAAAACGAAAGAAACTCCATTAATGAGACAGTATAACCAGATAAAAGATAAATATAAAGATACAATTCTACTTTTTCGTTTAGGAGATTTTTACGAAACGTTTCAGGATGATGCTGTAAAAACTGCTAAAGCCTGCGGTATTACTCTTACTAAAAGAAATAACGGTGCCGCCGGGGATATGCCATTAGCTGGATTCCCTCATCATCAATTAGATACTTATCTTCCTAAACTGGTTAAGGCTGGCTATAGAGTTGCTGTTTGTGAGCAGCTCGAAGATCCGAAATTAGCAAAAGGGATTGTTAAACGTGGTGTCACAGAAGTCGTAACCCCTGGTGTTGCATTATATGATAAATTATTAGAAGCTAAATCTAACACTTATGTTGCTACTATATTTTATAAAACAGAGAAGAGTGGTAGTAAATCATTTGGTATATCTTTGGCAGATGTTTCAACTGGAGAATTCTTTTGTACTGAAGTCTCACAGAAAAGCATCAAAGAATTATTGGAAGGGATCGCTCCTGCAGAATTAATAGTAGCAAAACCGCAGAAAAAAGAATTGTCTGATTTAATTGATTCGCTATCTTCGGAACCTGCAATTACTTCTCTGGAAGATTGGATCTTTGAATATGATTTTGCTCAGGATGTGCTCCTGCAACATTTTGAAACTCAATCTTTAAAAGGCTTTGGTGTTGAGACAATGCCATTAGCTGTCATAGCAGCAGGTGCTACGTTGAATTATGTCAAAGAGACTCAGCAGTCAGGTATTTCACATATAAAAACTCTGTCGCTTTATAATACTTCCGAGTTTATGCTTTTGGATTATTCAACAAGAAAAAATCTTGAAATTACATTCTCTCAGCATGATCCTAAAAATGGCGGAACTCTTATATCAATTCTTGATAAAACCTGTACACCAATGGGAGGCAGGTTGTTAAAAAAATGGATTAGTTCGCCTCTCAATTCCATAAATCCAATTCAAAAACGTTTAGATGCTGTTGAAGCACTTTATTCTCATAATGATAAAAGAGAGTTTCTAAGATTGCATCTGAATTCTATTAGCGATCTTGAAAGACTTGTTACAAAAGTTGCAACCGGAAGAGCAAATCCTAGAGATTTAATTAATATCAAAAACAGTCTTGAGAAAATTCCAATCCTTAAAGAAATACTGAATGAAGTGGATTCTATTGCTCTTGCTTCAGTTGCAGCACAAATGGAAGAATTAGCTGATATTTGTAAAGAAATTGATGAAGCTTTAGTCGAAGAACCTACTGTGAATCTTGGAACAGGGAATGTATTTAGACATGGCTATAATCAGGAACTGGATTCATATACAGAAGCTAAATTTCAAGGGAAAAACTGGATAAGCGAATATCAGGAAAATGAGAGAAATAGCACAGGTATAAGTTCGCTTAAAATCGGTTTCAATAATGTCTTCGGCTACTATATTGATGTAACAAGAGTTCATAGCAACAAAGTACCTGAGCATTATCAGAGAAAGCAGACTTTGACTAACTCAGAAAGATACATGACTGCTGAACTGAAAGATATAGAAGAAAAGATATTAAATGCAGAAGATAAGATAAGTTTATTAGAAACTGCACTTTTTGCGGAATTAAGGACAAAACTAGCTGCTTTTACTGAAGCTATTCAAAAAAATGCACAGCTTATAGCTTCCGTTGACTGTTTACAAGGCTATGCGCAAGTTTCTATTGAAAATAATTATATTAAACCTGAAATCCACGAAGGTACGGAACTTGACATAGTTAATGGTAGACATCCTGTAGTAGAGAAAATGCTGCCACTTGGTGAAACTTACACTGCTAACAGTACAACAATGAATAGCGAAGATGAGCTTATTCATATAATCACCGGGCCGAATATGTCAGGTAAGTCCAGTTATTTAAGACAGACTGCTTTAATTGTTTTAATGGGGCAGATTGGCTGCTTTGTGCCGGCAGAAAGTGCAAAATATGGTTTAGTAGATAGAATATTTACTCGTGTTGGTGCTCAGGATAATATTTCAGCAGGGGAGAGTACATTCCTTGTTGAAATGCAGGAAGCTGCAAATATTATGAATAACGCAACTGAACGCTCACTGATTCTTTTAGATGAAGTAGGGCGTGGTACTGCAACATTTGACGGCATTTCAATAGCATGGTCTATAGCTGAGTATATAAACAACCGATTGAATGCAAAAACGCTTTTTGCTACTCACTACCATGAACTGAATGATCTGGCAGAAAGATATACTAAAATTGTGAATTACAGTGTTGAGGTTATCGAAGCAGGGCACAATGTAATATTCTCTCATAACGTAGTTAAAGGCTCAACAGATCATAGTTTCGGTATATTTGTAGCAAAAATGGCAGGAATGCCTTATGATGTGATAAGCCGTGCAGAAGAGATTCTGGAAATTCTAGAAAAAGGTGACGGCTCTGAAAGCTCAGGTGCTAAAGCTAAACCTGATATGAGTAAAGTCAAATCTAAAAAACAACGTAATGAAACTGATCAGCTCGCAATATTTGAATTCAGAGATGATGAAATCCGCGAACGTCTCGCAGAAATAAAAATTGAAAATATAACTCCGATTCAAGCACTTCAGCTTCTGGCAGACTTGCATCTTGAAGCTAAGAAGGATAAGAAGTAGCTGTATTACAGAACAAGGGAACAAGCTCCCTTGTTCTGTGATTAACTTTTACTTCTTCCCACTAAAATACTTATCCATTTTCGCTCTGAAATCATCTTTTGTGCCGGGATATTTAGGTGTAAGAGAATCTTTCCCCGGAACTTCTTCTATGAATAGTGTTTCTGTTGGGAAAGCAAATCTTACATTTAATTCAGCAGCTAATTTTAGTATTTCACCAATTATTTGATGGCGAGCTTCAAGTTCTTCAGTCCAATCCGAAACTTCAAAGAAAATATAGAATAAAATATCGATGGAAGAAGCACCAAAACCGTTTAAGTGAATCTGATAATAGTCTTTTCTGGTTGATGGATGATTTGCAACAATGACTTTTAGTCCCTCAACAAACACATCAATAAGATCAGGAGGAGTGTCGTAAGTTATACTTAATTTAGTGTTATATCTTCTAAATTCGCGTTTCCCCATATTATCGATCAAACTATCAGCAAGTTTGCCATTTGGTACTGAAACTACAGAATTATAAAAAGTTCTAATTCTGGTAGATCTTACCCCAACTTGCTCAACAGTACCTTCAGAGCCACTAAATACTATCCAATCACCAACTTCAAAAGGCTGATCAGTGAAAATTGTTACTGAGCCGAAGAGGTTTTTGACTGTGTCCTGAGCAGCCAGAGCAAATGCTAAACCACCAATAGAAACGCCGGCTAATAATGGAGTAATTGAAATTCCGATATTTTCAAGGAAGTAAATTACACCGAGAACGCCAACTACTACTTTAAGTGACTTACGAACAAGCGGAACAAGGTTATCGTCCACTTTTGTTGCAGTTTTAAGTGCAAGCCTTTCAAAAATATCAGCAACCAAGTCCGAAAGTCTAAATGCAATAATTGTAACGATAATTGGATATAATGCGTTTATCAGTAGTGAAATATAATATCCAATATTAGCAGGAAGCATTAGAATGTAAATAAAAGCAGTCCAAAAAGTGATAACTGCTGCAAAACTGATAGGCTCTGCAATAGGATTTAAATATTTTGCAAACAATTCTTCTTTTGCAAACTTTGAGAAGATCCTACTTAAGAAGAAGCCGAAAATCCATGTTAGTAATTTGAAAATGATAAATGAGATAATTACATACAGGATTAGTCCGGCCATTTGCCAAAGTTCAATGTTAAGTATCTTTATTCTAAAGAACCCAGGCAAAGACTCAACCATTTGAGGTGTTGCGAAAGGGAAAGTTTCAGTGTACATTTCATTTATTTTCGCAACAGTTTCAGTAGAATAGTACCAACTGTCTGATTTTTTAACAAGATATATTAAAGGTTCTTGTTTAAATAAGACATATTTATGTTTATTAATAGTAGAATCGAGATAATTAGTGTCATCCGGTACATCATCCATAATAACGTACATAGAACGTGCATCCATAATCTCTTTTAGCTTAATAGCTAAGCGTTGAGACTCTTTCTTTGAAGCTTCTAAACCAAACAAAGTTGTAGCTGCAATTTCAGGGTGAAGGTTATCTTCCTGTAAATTACTCAAATGAGTTTTAATAGTATTTCTAGGAGTAGATAATGAAACCGCAAGTTTTTCGTCTTTTGAAAACGAAAAAGAAGTAGAAAGAGTTATGATTATCAACAATAATAATGAGTATCGTACTTTATTCATCTTAGTGTTTGATTAATAGAACAAATAATTATAATCAAACATAGTAAAACTTCTTTTTAGAATAAATTTTTTTTTTATATTGCTGATAGTTCAGCAAGCTCACGATTTATTTTTATAACAACAGGGATTTCAAATGGCGATCGAAAAAGATACTATCATTGAAGTTGCAAAGTCCGTATGTCCGGAATTGGAAACTTACGAACATAGAGATCAGCTTACTTTGATTTTGCCAAAGGAACAATTAGTTGAAGTAGCAAAAGAACTGAAAAACAATCCTGAGACTTCTTTTGAGCAGCTTCTGGACGTAACAGGTATCGACTGGTACGAGAAAAAAGATAGATTTAATGTGGTATATATACTTTATTCTATCAAGCATGCTGAAAGATTAAGACTTAAAATAATTCTTCAGGAAAAAGACCCTGTAGCTCCGACTCTGACTAATGTATGGGAAAGTGCTAACTGGTACGAAAGAGAAACGTATGATATGTACGGAATAAAATTTGAAGGGCATCCCGGTTTAAGAAGATTTTATATGCCGGAAGATTTCACAGATCCTGAAACTAAGGATCCTCTTTACCCATTAAGAAAAGACTTTCCATTAATGGGGGTACAGGATTCCTTACCGCTTCCGCCTTTCCCGGAAAAATATGGAGAATTGCAATAAATTCTGAAGCTGTCTTATAGTAAGGCAGCTTTTTTTTATATTAATACTACATTTTTCAACTCTTTTCAAGTGATAATTACCAACAATTCACTTACAATAAAAATATAAAATGTGTATATTATAATGTTTGACTAAGTAAAACATTGCAATATTAGTCTATTGCTATATTACTATTCACCAATTTAGTGTTTATATATTAGTTATTGTTGATCTTTAATATTACTCGAAAAAGTCTATGTCTGATTTACTTTTAAAAAATCCAAAGCAGTTTCCTGATGATACTTTTTTAAAAGATATTTTAGAAGCTAGATACCTGATTTATTTTGAAATTAAAAAGTTAGTTTGCAAAATAAACTCAAATATCGAGTTTCTCTGGAACTATTACAAAGATGGTAAAGCTTGGTTATGTAAAGTAGTATTGAACAAAACAACAATCTTTTGGTTATCTGTTTGGAATGATTGTATTAAAGTGACTTTCTATTTTTCAGGTAAGAAGAAACTTGCTTTTATGGAATCTGATATTAATGACGTTTATAAAACAAAACTTAGTGAAGCTAAAGCTTCAGGCAAAATAAGTCCTCTGACTTTAGAATTGGCTGATATTGAAGATCTTAAAGATTTTGCTGCTATTGCAGCTTTAAAAATAATACTCAAGTAATTTAATATTTTAGGGAAATTATGAATAATATTGTACTACATGAAGTTGGGTTGAGAGATGGCCTACAAATGGAAAAGCAGGTTGTTGCTACAGAACAAAAAATTAAATGGACTGAGAAATTAATGGAATCAGGAGTTGAAATAATTCAGCTTGGTTCTTTTGTTCATCCCGTTAAAGTTCCTCAAATGGCTGATTCTGATGAATTATTCCGCCATTTTGCCAAAAAAGAAAACCATCCTGATAATGTGATATTTTCAGGTCTGGTACTTAATGAAAAAGGTATGGAAAGAGGTATGGCTTGTGGCGTTGATATGTTTTGCATGGGCGTCTCTGCAAGTGAAACGCATAGTAAGAAAAACACAGGCATGAGCTCGTCAGAAGCACAGGATAGGATTATAGCAATGGCTAGAGAAGCAATGAAAGAAGGTAAAAAAGTCCAGGCATCTGTTCAGTCTGCTTTTGGCTGTGGTTTTGAAGGTAAAATTGACGAATTGAAAGTTCTGGAAATTATAAAAAAATATGTCAGCAATGATATTAAATATATCAGTTTAGCCGACACTGCTGGACATGCAAATCCTGCTCAAGTTCAAAGACTTTTCAGTGCAATCAGAGATATTGCTCCGGATGTTGAGATAGCTTGTCATTTTCATAATACCTATGGGCTTGGTATTATTAACTGTAAAGCTGCATACGATAGTGGAGTAAGATATTTTGAAACTGCATTCGGTGGTATTGGAGGATGTCCATTTACAAAAGTATCAGCAGGTAATGTTTGCACAGAAGATTTTGTAAATTATATGCAAAGAATGGGCTACAGAAAAGATATAAAAAATGATATACTAATAGATTTGGCTAACGATTTATCAAACGTACTAGATAAACAGCTACCGGGCTATGTATACAAGACAGGAAGTTTGTCTTATTAGATTCTAAAAGAGAATATTAGAGTTTCCACGAAGGAAAATGTTATAGGGAGAAAATATGAAAAAGCTACTTGAAGGGGTGAGAGTACTTGATATGACTAATGTACTTTCAGGTCCTTTTGCTTCTTTGCATCTTGCTTTGCTTGGTGCGGAAGTTATTAAAATTGAAAATCCAAACGGGGGAGACCTCGCCAGAAAATTAGGTTGCGTTCCAGAATATAATCAGAAGCTTATGGGCACTAGCTTCCTTGCTCAGAATGCAAACAAAAAATCTTTAACTTTGAATCTTAAAGAAGAGAAAGGCAAAGAAATATTTAAAAAATTAGCTGAAACTACGGATGTAGTCGTGGAAAATTTCCGTCCGGGTGTGATGGATAGATTAGGTGTTGGTTATGAAGTTTTGAAAGAGATCAATCCTAAAATTATTTATTTAGCGATTTCCGGTTATGGGCAAACCGGACCTGATGCTAAAAAACCAGCTTATGATCAGATTATACAAGGCTTATCCGGTGTTATGTCAATTAATGGAAATAAAGATCTTAATCCATTAAGAGCGGGTTTCCCTTTATGTGATACTGTAGGTGGTTTAAATGGCGCATTTGCGATTATGTCTGCATTGTTTTACAGAGAGCGTTATGGAGTTGGACAATTTATTGATATCTCGCTTTTAGATTCAATAATGCCTTTAATGGGCTGGGTTGCTGCTAATCTTCTTATCGGAGATCAACAACCTACACTGCTAGGAAATGATAACTTCACTGCTGCTCCTTCCGGCATGTTTGTAACAAAAGACGGGTACATTAATATTGCGGCTAACAAACAGGAACAGTGGCACGCTGTAACGGAAGTACTGGAAGTTCCCGAGTTGAAAGAAGATCCTAGATTTAAAGAAAGAGACACAAGAAAATCTAATCGTAATGAATTAACTCCTATTCTTGAAGCTAAGCTTAAAGAAAAGCCTACAGAAGAATGGGTTACTTTATTGAATAAAGCCGGAGTTCCTTCCGGAGCTATTTTATCTTTGGAAGAAGCTTTATTACAACCTCAAGCTGAACACAGACAAACTTTTAATGAAGTAAGAGTTGATACGCTTGACAGAGATGTTAAGCTATTTAATATGACAGCAAAATTCAGCGAAACACCGGGAATGGTAGAAACACCGCCACCAACATTATCTCAACATACAAATGAGATCCTAAATTCTATAGGCTATTCTGCAGATGATATTGAGAAATTAAAAGAGAATGGTGTGGTTTAGAAGAGTGAGTTGAGAGATGTAGTGGTAAACATATAATGTTCTTAAAAAATGAAATATAATATGAGTCAATCATATTGAGTTTATAGGGAGTAAAATATGGGCAAAACAATGGTTGAAAAGATACTGGCTAAACAAACCGGTATCGATAACCTAAAAATTGGTGACGTAGTTGAACCTAATGTTGGTTTAGCTATGTCTCATGAAAATGGTTCGCTTGTTGTGAATCAGTTTTATGAAATATATAAAGAGTTGGATAAACCTGCTCGCGTTTGGGATTCTAGCAAAATCGCATTGATATTTGATCACCGAGTTCCTGCAGAAAGTAAAAAAACTGCTACTAATCAGGCAAAAATACGTGCATTTGTTCAAGAGCAGTCAATCGAAAAATTTCATGATATTCGTGGTGATGAAGGCGGTATTTGCCATCAGATATTACCTGAAAACGGTTATGTACATCCGGGTGAAGTTGTTGTAGGTACAGATAGTCATACTACAACACACGGTGCATTAGGAGCGTTTGCTTTTGGTATTGGTGCAACTGAAATGGCTGCTGTATGGGCTTTAGGTAAAATTCTTAATGTTGAAGTTCCTCCTACTATCAAAGTAGTTGTAACAGGTGAACTTAAACCTTTTGTATATGCAAAAGATATTATTCTACATCTTATTGGCAAAATTTCTGCAGAAGGTGGGAACTTCAGGGTCTTAGAGTTTCATGGCGATACAATCCGTAATATGAATACTTCCGGTAGACTTACTATTAGTAATATGAGCGTTGAAGCCGGAGCTACTGCAGGTATTATACCGCCGGATGATGAAACTGTTCGCTATTTGAGAGAAGAAGCTGGCTATCAGGGTGAAATTGATATGGTAGCACCTGATGAAGATGCAGTATATGAAAGAATAGTAGAAATTGATGCTTCTACTTTAGAACCTCAAATTGCTGCCCCCCATACCGTTGATAATGTAGACGGTATAAGTAAATTTGAAGGATTAGCAGTTCAACAAGCTGTTGTTGGATCTTGTACAAATGGTAGAATTGAAGATATTAAAGATGCAGCTGATATAGTAAGAGGCAAGAAAGTAGCTAGAACTACTCGTCTATTGGTTTTTCCAGCATCTTATAAAATATATAATGAAGCGTTAGAATTAGGTTATATCAAAGATATAGTTCAAGCCGGCGGAGTAGTAATGAATCCAGGATGTGGACCTTGTTTAGGTGTACACCAGGGAGCTCTTGGCGATGGTGAAAGAGCAATTGCTACTACTAATCGTAACTTCCAGGGACGCATGGGTAATCCAAACTCTGAAGTTTACCTAAGTTCTGCTGCTGTTGCTGCAGCAAGTGCATTGACAGGTGTAATCACTAATCCTCAAAAAGGAGGCTTCTAATGGCTAAAGTAGAATATAAATTTGCGGATGACATCTCAACAGATATTATCTATCCTGGCAGATATATGGCAACAGTACTTCCTACAGAAACTCCTGAGTTCGCATTTGCTGATATTCCTGAGTTGAATAAAACTCTAAGAGAAGAATCTCAGAATAAACAAATGCTTGTAGTTGGTGGTAAAAACTTTGGATGTGGTTCTTCACGTGAACAAGCAGCTTCTACTTTAAAAGGTCATGAGTTAATAATTGTAGCAAAAGATTTTGCCAGAATTTTCAGCCAAAATGCTATTAATCTTGGACTTAAAACTATTACTTGTCCTAATATTGAAGCACAAGTAGGTGATGATCTTGAAGTAACTGATACAAAAGTTATCAATAAAACTTCAGGAAAAGAATTTGATATTATTCAACTATCTCCGGCAAGACAAGCTATAGTCGATGCAGGCGGTCTTATTCCTTATACAAGGAAAAAGCTGATAGAAGGATAAAATAATTTGAAATAATATAATAATCTTGGTATGTCGGAGTTCCTAAGCCGGTATATCAAGATTTTTTTATGCATGAATACATAATTTATTACCTTGCAGAATAAGATAGTATTTATTCTATTATCAAAAATTAGATCAGCAGAAAGAGAATAAAAATGCAAAATACAATAACAGTAAGCCAGTTAACAAACCAGATAAAACATACTCTTGAAAAAGGTTTTTCTTCAATTCGGGTTGAAGGAGAAATATCTAATTTTAAGCAGCATAGTTCAGGACATAGATATTTTTCAATAAAAGATAGTAGTGCTCAAATATCTTGCACTATGTGGCGGTCACGGAACTTAAGTTTTATACCTACAGACGGTATGAAAGTTGTAGTCTCCGGTAGCGTTACAGTCTACCCACCTAGAGGCAGTTACCAAATGGATGTTAGTTCTATGCAACCATTAGGTCAAGGGGATTTATATCTAGCTTACGAAGCTTTAAAAGAAAAGCTTAGTCAGCAAGGCTATTTCAGTATGGAACATAAAAGGCCAATTCCTGCTCTTCCTATGAAAATAGGCGTTTCTACTTCACCAACTGGTGCTGCTGTAAAAGACATACTTTCAACTACTCAAAGAAGATTCCCAGCAGCTGAAATAATATTCCGTCCTACATTAGTGCAAGGTGATGGTGCAGCGGAAGATATAGTTGCTGCAATTAATGCATTAAATGATTCAGATGCAGATGTTATCATCATTGGTAGAGGCGGTGGTTCTTTGGAAGATCTTTGGTGTTTTAATACTGAAATAGTTGCAAATGCTATATTTAATTCAAAGAAACCTATAATAAGTGGGGTGGGGCACGAAACTGATTTTACTATTTCAGATTTTGTAGCAGATCACAGAGCTGCAACTCCAACTGCTGCTGCTGAAATGGCAACGCCAATCACTATTGATAAATTATCTGATTTTTTAGAAAAAGCAGAACAATTATCTGAACGTTCTATCAGTAGAAATATATCAGAATACAAGCAAAAAATTGATGAAATGACTGGTGACAGATTAAAAAACAGAATGTTGGACAGAGTCAGAATTTATCAGCAAAGTTTAGATAATTACGAAATGAGAATGACCAGAAAAATTACTTCTCATATTTCATCTCTGAAAGATAAGCTGAATAGATTAGAGGCGCATGGAGCTTCTCTTCACCCTATGAAGCCACTAGATAAAGGATTCGCTCTAATCTATAATGATCAAAATTTGGTAAAAAATGATAAGTCTCTTTATGATTTTGATAGAATCAGAATAGTTAGAAAAGAAGAAGAAGTGGAATTGTCTGTTCCGCCAAAAGGACAAGAGCAATTATTTTAAACTCGCATTTATATATATTTAAAAAAAAAGCCCGTAATTTCAACAATCACGGGCTTTATTATATCTATTTTTATTCTTTAGTAAAATCGAAATGATAAGTGCTTCTTAGTATACCTCTGGAGTCAAATCTTTCTTTGAAGTTTATCAAATTGATTGAAGGCGTCATAGGGTCTTCAGCTTTTGTATCCTGCGATACACCTATATCAACCCATTCGTAGCCGTTTTCTATTGACCATCTGACAGTTTCATACATAATCAGATAAACAGGCTTTAAATGCTCGTATTCGTAGTAAAGCATATTATAGAAGCATAATACTACTTTGCTGTTTGTTAAAAATAACCAGGATCCTGCAATAGGTTTATCTTCATAGTAAACTAAATATAATCTTACTTTGTCAGGCATAAGATTTTTTATAACTAGCATATCTTCAAGACTATGAGTCGGTTTCACGTCATGTTTAGCTTTATTAGAAAGCAGAATTTTGTTAAACGTCTCATAATCTTCACTTTCTTCAATTCTTATTTTGCCTTCGCGAAGAATTTTTCTGCATGTTTTTCTGGCAGTTTTATCAAAATATTGAAGGAAATCTTCGCCATGTTTCAAATCTATTGCATGAGAAATATAATGTAATTCAAAATCAAATTTGCGATAAAGCATTGCATATTCTAAATGTTGAGAATAGTTTTTAGTATAGACAATTGGAGGAGGAATGAGATAAGCTTCTTTGATTCCGTTAGCTCTACAATACTCCATAAAGCTATCAACTATTTCAAGAGATTCTTCAAACGAAATATCCTGTGTTACAATAGAGCCGTAACTGGCACCAACAGGAGACCAATAAATAGTACCATTTTCTTTTAGACCACCTGGTAAAACAGCAACTAACTTTTCGCCTCTTCTAAACATTAAGCAGTCAAACCTAAATTTACCTTCAGGATGATAATCAAGAAATTTCTGTAGATGAAACATAGTTCCATTATTAGAACTTTCTACAAAGGATTCCCATTCTTCTCTAAATTGAGGTTCGTAAGGGTGTATCGTAATTTTGTCTTTCATATCTTCATCGCTATATTATCAATATGCAAAAATACTCATTTCAAGTCAAAACTAAAAGATAATACACTAATATAAAGTATTTGTTCGAAAACTAGAATTTTTAGATATATGATTTTACTGCCTTGCGGTTAATTAGATAATGTTTTTTCTTTTAAAAATAAAGTGTAAATTTGCATTATGTAATAATAGGTAATTTATATTTTAGATTGAGATAATAATGGCAAAACTTAACTTCTTCTTTATTTTGGTATGCTCAGTTATATTCTTAAGTAATGAATCATTTTCGGAAGATGTAGAATTAAGTAATTCAACATTTGGAATATTTGCAAATTATGGATTGAATATGCATACGGCAGATTTTAATATGTTAAGAGATATTCCTAACTGTTGCCCTGATTTTGAGACTGGCAATGGTACTGATTTAGGTTTAGGATTACTATATGAATACAGACTTGAAAGTAAATTTTCTATAGGTCTGAGACTAGGACTCACAAATCTATCAGGTCAATTAAGTTCAATTGAAAATACTACAGTTATGATTGACAATGCTCCTGGAGATGGCGAGTTTGAACATTTAATGGATGGCAAGTTTACAGCTATAGGTCTGACACCAATGCTGATTTATAATGCAACCGATCAATTAAAAGTCCATTTAGGTTTTCAATATAATTTTATATCAACTTCAACATTTGACCAGGTTGAAAAAATAAAAACACCGGCGAATATTGGTACTTTTATTGATGAGAATGGAGAAGATACTCATAGCCGTACTAGAAATGAATATGCAGGTGATATTCCGGATGCTAAATCAAGTAGCATGGCGGTAACATTAGGTGTAGGTTACGAATTACCTTTAAATAAAAAAAATACTTTACGTCTGACGCCGGAAATATTTTATAATTACGGATTAAGTGAGTTAGTGTCTGAAACATCATGGAAAGTCTCAAGAATTGAAGGCGGAATTGCTTTAAAATACACACCTGAAAAATCAGAAGATAAGAAAGAAAGGGTAAAAGAAATATACAAAGTTGATTCAGTGGGTATTGGTGCCGGTCAATTTATCTCTAGAGTTGTACCTGGAAAAGAAATCATAACTACTAAAACTGAAGAAACAGATAAAGAGATTATTACTTATCAGTATATAAACAGGATGGATACTGTTGTTTACCAAAAAGAAAATCCAAATGCTTATAAAGATGAAATAGCCAGCAAAAATGAAACTGATTTAAATAGTGATAATCAAAACAAAGAGAAAGACAAATCACTTTACACAATTGATGTGAAAGTAGATTTAAAAGGTATAGAAAATGATGGAACTACTACAGATACTCCTGTATTCAAAGTAGAAGAGTTCGTATCTCACAAAATTAATCCTTTACTGAAATATGTTTTCTTTGAAGAAAACTCTTCTAAGCTTGACGATAAGTATGTCAAGCTTTCTCAACCCGAAATCCGGATTTTTGCTACTGACAGTTTGTTTAAGGCTGACGTAATGGATATGTATTACAATGTCTTAAATATTCTTGCTTACAGAATGAAAATAAATCCAAAAGCAAAAATAACTTTGACAGGCTGTAATTCTGATTTCGGCCCTGAAGAAAATAATATGACTTTATCTAGGGAAAGAGCCGAGTCCGTAAAAGATTATTTAACTTCCGTTTGGAATATCGATCCTAATAGGATTATTATTAAAACTAGGAATTTACCTATAGCTGCTTCCTTACCAAAAGACGAGAAAGATAAGGCAGAAGAAAATAGGAGAGTTGAGATCTCTTCTAATAATCCTGAAATTGTCAAATATCTAACTTTGAACAGTATTGAAAGAAAAGTAAATCCTCCTAAAGCATTATTGTCATTGAATATTGATGCAGAAGCTGATATAAAAAGCTGGAAAATAACAGCTACTCAAAGAAATAGTGATAGAGTATTTACAAAAGAAGGCAATGGTATTCCACCAAAAGAAATTATATGGAACTTTAGTAATACTCCAACGTCGATTCCGAAGAATCCTGAAGAACTAATAGTAAAACTCGAAGTTACAGATATCTATGGAAATACTGCAACAGATGAAATGATTTCTCAACCAATAACTATTAGGACAATTGATCAAAAAGAAAATGAAGGTGTAGAAGATTATAAAATTGACAAATATAGACTGATACTTTTCGATTTTAATCAATCTAATATCACAGGGGAAAACAGAGAAATCGTCAATCATATTAAGAAAAATATTGAAACGAAATCTGAAGTAACTATTTCCGGTCATACAGATAGAACAGGTGATAATGATTATAATAAGACCTTGTCTCAAAGAAGAGCTGAAAGTGTAAAATCTGCTTTGTCACACTCTAAAGCTGAAGCAAAAGGTGTCGGTGAAGAAGATCTGCTTTACGATAACGATTCTCCTGAAGCACGTTTTTATTGCAGAACTGTAGTCGTAGAAGTGAAAACTAAAAAATAATCATTGGATTTATACATCTAGTGGCTTAAAGTTATACACTTCAAGCCACTTTTTTTTATTATTTTCTTATATTTTGCAAATTATTGTGTAACTTTTTAGCGTCTTACAGTTATATATATTTATAAACATTTTCTTTCATTAAGTAGTGGTTCATGATATGAAATATTTATTGATTTTGATTTTATCTTGTGCTATATATTCTTGTACAGTTGATGATAATGTTATTCCAGCCAAACCAATGGAAAAGGAATATATTATTTCAGAAAATAATAGTCAAGTGTTATCAATATACAATTCGACTTCACAATCGTATAGAAAATTATCAGATGCAAGTTTTTCTGAAATAACTGATGCTGATACTATTGTCAAAATTGAATCCTTTTTAAAACATTCTTATATTTTGTACAACACAGGTATTTGTCTGGTACTTGATAATGAGTCTCAGGAAATAATTAGTCAGATTACTATGCCAACAAAGTTTGATAAGCTTTCAGATATTGTTTTTCCTAATGCAAGTAGTGCTTATATTTCTTCAGGTTTAAATGGCAAAATTGCTATTATTGATATCGCTAATAATAAATTTGTAAAATTTATTGAAGATAGTAAGTCGGCTGCCGGTATGACATATTATGGGAATAAAGTATACGTTTGTAATACTGTCGAAAATAAAATTGATGTGTACGATACTAGAACAGATGTACTAATTAAAAGTCAAAATACAGAAAAGGCTCCTGTTCTAATAGATTATTCTCCTGATGAAGATCTATTTATACTTATTACTGCCGGTAGCGGAAAATATGATAACGGAAATAAATCTGCAGCTAGACTAAATATATATGAAAGAGATGGATTAAAATTCAAAGAAGGTTCAAGAATAGAGAAAGGTAGATTAATTGCAGAAGACCAAATTCCGATTGGGATGGGTATAAATGATTTGTCATTTGTAATTATAGCTACTCAAGAAGGTATCTTAAGATATAATTTGAGATTCTCTAATTCTCTTGGTCTCGTGAATTTGGTATCTTATTCCGGAATGGTTCATGACACATATTCTAATAAGTTCTTATTAAATCTAAAATCTGAAACTTCAAACGAAGTGCATGTTCTGGATGCGCAGAAACTTCAAATGGGAACTGCTTTGAAATTTGATCATAAAATTGATTATATTTATCCTTTAATTGACTAGCACAGATAAAAAAATATGCCGCAAAGTACTATAATAAATCTGGAATCACTTTTAGAACTAAGTGCCAGATTGAATGAAACACATGATAAAGAATTTATTCTTAATTCCACATTGCTTTCCCTTATGGGAAAGCTTCGTGTTTTAAGAGCAGGTGTTTTACTGCCAGATTCTAAAGGATTAAAATTATATCTAAGTAAAGGTAAATTCACCCCTGATTTTATTGATTTTGATGTAAAATCTTGTAATGGTGATTATTCAAATCTTAGAGAAAGGCTCTATGATTTTAAAATCAAATTTGTTTTTCCAATTGAATATAGAGAAAAACTATTTGCTTTTATATGTTTAGGAGACAGATTAAACAGTGTGGAACTTTCTTCAGAAGAAGAAAAGTATGCAAGACTCGTTTGTACAATTTCTGCAAATGCGCTTCAAAATGCAGAACATCAGAAATCTTTGATCCAAGAGAAGATTACCATTGAACAACGTAATCAACTTTTAACTACTTTATTTGAAATGTCCAGAGATTTTAGCAATCTTCTTTCAAAAAAAGAAATTATTAAGATGTTATCCTTTCATTTGATGGGACAACTAATGGTAAATAGATTTGCTATATTCCAGATAGAAAATAATAAAATTGAAGATGCATATATCAATAGATTTGATGACCTTGATGATCTTTCTTTCTTAAATAGAATGACTAGGATAAAAGAACCTGTTATATGCAGTACTTCAAATTATGGTGAAAATTTCAATCAATATTGTAAAGAACACAATATTGAAGCAATAGCTCCTATGTTTGTTCAGGGCAATCCAAAGGCTTTACTGATTATAGGCAAAAAAATGAATGGGAGTGAATTTTCCGAAGAAAATTTACAGTTTATAGAAGCGCTTGGAAATACAGCTATTTCTACTTTAGAAGCAGAGCGTTTATTTAAAGAAGAAATAGAGAAGAAAAAGTTAGAAAATGAGTTAAATCTTGCTCTTGAAATTCAGGAAAATCTATTACCTAAAAATATACCTGATGTAAAAAACTTTGAAATACATGGCATGAGTTTGCCGTCAAGACATGTAGGCGGGGATTATTATGATTTTATTAAATTAGATGACACTAAAACTCTTGTTGCAATAGGGGATGTCTCCGGGAAGGGCATGCCGGCTGCTTTACTTATGGCTAATGTTCAGGCAGCTTTAAGAGTTATTGCTCCATTAGGTCTCCCTTTAAGAGAAATAGTTCAAAGACTTAATAAAATTGTATTTTTAAATACCTCCTCGGATAAGTTTGTTACATTTTTTATTGGAATTTTAGACTCTGAACATCAAACTTTTGAGTATATAAATGCCGGTCATAATCCTCCTTTTATTCTGCATGCTGATTTACATAAGGAATACCTTAAAGCTGGTGGTTTAATTCTTGGATTTATGGATGAGCCATTTGAATATGAACAAGCAGTAGTTAAGCTGGAAAAAGATTCAGTAATCTGTATGTTTACTGACGGGATTACTGAAGCACTTGACACACAAAATAATGAATATGGTGAAGAGAGATTAGAGAATTTACTTCAGGATATTAGAAAATTTCCGGTTGATGAAATGCTCAAAATAATAGTAGAAGATGTTCAGCAGTTTGCAATTGGTACACAACAATTTGATGATATAACACTAATTGGAGTAAAGGTGATATAATGTTTGAACACAGAACTAAGATATTTTTTGAAGATACTGATGCTGCTGGCGTTATGTTTTATGCTAAGATTTTTAACATCATTCACAGAGCATACGAAATATTTTTAGAAACAGCTGATTTCCCAATCAGTTTAATTCTAGACAAAGCAGGTGTGATTTTACCTATTTTGCACACAGAAGCCTCCTACAAAGCACCACTAAGAGCGGGAGATAATATCTCTGTCAGAATATTCTGCGTGGAAAGAAATGATTTTAAATACAAATTAGAATATCAGGTTTATACGCATGATACTTTAGCGGTGATTGCAAGGACAAGTCATATTTGTTTAAGTAACACTACACGCGAAGCAGTGTCACTTCCTGATAACTTGCGCAATGCTTTGGACCATATCAAAGGATGATGGATTTTCAGCAATTTTCCGAAAATATTGTCTGTCGACTTTTAAATTAAGCTCAGACATATTTTCGGGAAATTTAAGATATTTAGTTGGAATTTTATATCTGGCTATTGTTTTTGATAATTCCTTATTCAGTTCTTCTGTATTAATATCGTAATTATCTTCCAGTTTCACAAATGCAACTGGCCTTTGTCCAAATTCTGAATCAGAAATCCCGACAACAACAGCATCCAGAACATAATCAATTTTACATAATTCTTTTTCTATTTCTTCCGGCTGAATGTTTTCACCACCTGAAATAAACATATTATCCTGTCTGCCATATACAGTCAACAATCCATTTTTATCGATCTTTCCTAAATCTCCTGTGTGGTACCAGCCATTTTCATCTAAACGAGAAAATAGTTTTCCATGCTGTAAATAACCTTTAAAAAGAGTTTTTCCTTTTACGAGTATTTCTCCTGATTCTGATATTAAAAGCTCTCTATGAGGTAAAACAGTGCCACTTGAAAGCAATTCTTCTTTTGAAGCCCCGGAATTTGTAGTGGTAATTTGAGAACTCATTTCCGTACTTCCATAAGAGACATGAATATTTAGTCCTGCATGAAAGCATTTAGTAATCAATCCGGCTGGCATAGCACTACCACCAAGTAAAATACATTTCAAATTAGATAAGATTTCAAGCTGTCTTTCATCATCAAGCATCCTGTATATTTGAGTAGCTACAAAAGAAACATGACTTACTTTATTTCTGGAAATATTTTCAATAATTGTCATGTTAGTGTCAGGGATTACAATAGTTGCACCTGCTAGATATGCTCTAAAAAAAATTGAAATACCTCCAACATGGTAAGTAGGCAAAATAGCGAGCCATCTGTCATTTTTTTTCAAATTGATATTTTCGTTAGAGCCTAAAGCACTGTAATAATGATTGCCATAGCTATGCAGAGCAGCTTTAGGCGTCCCTGTACTACCTGAAGTAAAAATGATTGTAGCGTCTTGATCTAAATACTCTTCTATAATAAAAGGAGTATCTGCTTCATCAGGATAATCTTCGTGTATATTTATAAGATCTTCAAGTACAATTTTATTATCACGTTCAAAATTTTCATCTATATATAATTTGGAGACTATTATATGCGAAACATTTAAATCGTTTAGCAGCTCAATCACCTGTAGTGCAGGGAAGCGTATGTTTATAGGGAGAATTGTTGCACCTATTTTTCCAAGAGCAAATAAGACAATTGGAAACATATAGGAATTTTTATTAAAATAACCTACTTTGTCACCATGTTTTATCCCTAACTCTTCAAACTTTTTTGCAAGCATGTTAACATTCTTGAAAAAGAGTCTATAAGTTAAAACAGAGTCGCGATTTATAATAAAAGGTCGATCTAAATATTCATATAAATAGTGCATAAAATCTCCCAATTGTATAAAAGTCTAAACTAATATAAGGCACTTTTATTTTTGATTCCAATTAATAAATTGTTCAAATTATGTCTTATGCAATAAATGGAATATTTGTTCGATTAACTGATTTATTTAGAATATCATAAAATTGAGGCAAAAAATGATAAAAATCTATCACAATCCCAGATGTTCAAAAAGTAGAGCAGGATTAAAATATTTGGAAGAAAAAGGTGTTGAGTTTGAAACTATTAAATATTTAGAAGATAACTTTGATTTTGATTTATTGAAGAATGTTATAAATAAATTAGATATTTCTCCCTTAGAGTTAGTAAGAGTTAAAGAACAAGACTGGAAAGACAATTTCAAAGGAAAAGATTTAACTGATGATCAAATTATTCAAGCTATGGTTGATTATCCACGCCTTATTGAACGTCCGATAATTGTTAACGATGATAAAGCTGTTCTAGCGAGACCTACTGAAAATATTGATAAAATACTTTAGTTATTTATTACAAGTAGAGCTTGCTTAAGTAAATGTCAGCAGGCTCTACTTGTTAAAATCAAGTCTATTTGTTTTTAAGCTTTTGCACAGCACGTTTTTTTATCATTCCGCCCTTTGTATCTCGAATGCTATTCATTATTACAAATGCATGTGGGTCTATTTTATCTAATTCGGTCTGAAGCTTTGCAATTTCTAATCTGGTTACTACTGTATACAAAATGTCCTGTCTGGAAGTTCTTTCACCTTCAGGAGTAAATCCTCTGGAACCATGAAATATCGTGACTCCATGACCAAGATCAGTAGTTAGCATCTGCCTGACTCTTTCTGATTGATGGGATATTATACTTATTCCTGTATATTCTTCAATCCCTTCAATGACAAAGTCGACCGTTTTTGAAGCAGCCATATAAGTCAATATAGCATATAAAGCAATTTCAATTGATAGTATATATGCACCTACCGAAAAGATTAAAATATTGAAGATAAGAATAATATCTCCTACAGTAAGTCTTAGTCTTTTGCTAAGAAAGATTGCTAGAATTTCAGTTCCATCTAAAACTGCACCACCTCTAATGGCAAGACCAATGCCTGCACCTAGGAAAAAACCACCAAATGCAGCAACCAGGAGTTTATCATTAGTGATGGAAGGATAAGGGATAAAGTGCACTGCAATCGCTAACGCAATAATTGCTATGAGCGATTTAACGACAAAGTTCCTTCCAATCTGAGAATACCCCATAATTAAAAAAGGTAGATTAATAAGAATCAAGAGTATTGACACATCGACATCGGAGACTTCAGATGTGAGTAGAGATATACCTGTTACTCCACCGTCTATAAAGCCATTTGGGAGTAAAAAACTACGTAAACCAAAGCCGGCAGAAGCAACTCCTAGAAATATAAAAAGATATTCTTTGATTTTATGTATAAAATCAATCACTGTTTCTCTAAAAAGTTCGTCGTAAGAAAAGTCAGATCTTTGATTTAATTTTTGATCCTTAATCATCTGACGTACTCGTTTGGATATAATAAATTGGAAAAATGGGTTCATTGTTTTCTCGTCTAATCTTCTTTGTTTAAATTCTATAACTGAAAATACTAGATTTTAGTTTAATTTGCGATTACAATATGGAGATTATTTTGTGTTTATTTTTATCCGACTAATTAAATCCAGGTGTCCTAATGGTTTATAGGCCAAATATTATAAAAGAAAAGATAAATTTAAAAAGATCGGTTTATCCACTTATAGTTTTATTAATTGTAATAATAGGTGGGACTTATGGCTATACTCGACTTGGAGAAGAAGCTAATATATCCTATATCGATGGTTTATACATGACTTGGATTACTATCTCAACAATTGGATATACTGAAGTCGTTGAATTAGATGCAACAGGTAGAGTTTTTACAATGATCATAGGCGCTATGGGTATAGGTAGTTTATTTTATATACTTGGAGTGTTTATGGAAAACCTAGTTGCAGTGCAGTTGTTAAATTTAAGAGGAAATAAAAAGTTGAAAAAGAAAATTGATGAGTTAAATAACCATATAATAGTTGTTGGTCTCGGTAGAGTCGGAAATTTGACAATAAATGAACTACAAAATAAAGGTATTGAATGCGTTATAATAAATAATCAGTTTGAAGAAAAAGACAAGAATATTCTGAGTGATAAATTTCTTGCTATAGAAGGTGACGCAACTGAAGATGATATTTTATTAGCAGCAGGTATCAAAAGAGCTAAAGGTATAATAGTTACTACTGCTAATCCTGCTACAACCTTGTTTGTAGTTTTAAGTGCAAAAGAACTGAATCCTGATGTATTTGTTGTAGCCAGAGCTGACGATCAGAGTACTATACCAAAGTTAGAAAGAGCAGGTGCTGACAGAGTTGTTAATCCTTATTCTACAGGAGGACAAAGACTTGCTAATTTTGTGATAAAACCACATGTGATTGATTTCTTTGAATCAAGTTTTGGTTACGGAGAATATGATTTAAGTTTAGAATCAATCGACCTGCCTGCTAATTGCAAATGGTTTAACAAGTCACTAAAAGATCTTAATCTTAGAGTTGTTGCAGGTGCAAATGTTTTAGCTGTTGTCAGAGACGGGAAACCTATACTAAATCCCGGAGCAAATTTTGTAATTCAGAAAAATGACAAATTATTAGCATTTGGAACACAAGAACAATTAAAGAAACTTGAAGACTTCATGGCAATGGTCACAGATTAAGTGCAAAAATTTGCTTAAAAGTATATTTCTTTTTGGAAATATGAATCAGATAATTAATAATAATCTCAGTAATAACTATGGAATAGTAATATAGAAACAACAGTATAGGAGAGACTAAATTATACAAATTTCAATAATAAATCAATTCAATATTGCAAATATCTTCTAATAATCCCATATATTCAGTTGATGTAACAATTTGATTATATGTTAGAATGTCTTTAAAAGACGTTTGTAGTTTTAAAACTTGGAAAAGTTAAAGTATCTTTATTAAAAGACATAAATGTCTTATTATATTATCAATAATTTCAATTCTGTAACACTAATGTTGCAAATATTTTCTTTGAAAATAATTAATAAATATTGTATAAAATACTCTCCTCTAGAGCCTCAGTAAAGAACCATAAATCTTTTTTAGAAATATTTAATTACACCTTTAATCCAATTCTTCATAACGTATTGATATGCCAATAAATAGGCGTTGAATATCTACTTCTATAGCTCAAAAGAATTTAAAATATTTGTTAAGATCAGATTATGCACATATTTATTAGGAGAGGCGAAGTAAAATATTAGTCTGCCGTGAGCAAAACCATTTCTTATATATTATCCAATTAATTTTTAGAAATAGAGAAAGCAGGGTATTGTTTATTAGTAGTCATAATAATAAATTCATATCAGCTCTAAGACAAAGTGTATCTGTACATAAATTAACTATTAGAGTTTGTGTGTGAAATCCGGAATAGATCATATCAGTGCAGAAATTATATCCCATAGTAATTACTGCACTGATCTATCCCAAAAAAGACTATAACTTAATTTGAATAAATTTTTGCTATCTGAGGAGATTGGTATGTCAGAAGTCCAAAAATGCTGTAACTGTCAACAAGAACAAACCGAAGAAGAATTATTAATAATTCTTGAAGACGTTCTAAACGATTACAAAGACAAACCGGGAGCATTAATCCCTGTATTGCAAATTGCGCAAAACTTGTTTGGGTACTTACCTGAAGCAGCTTTAAAGAAAATTGCACTAAAAATGGAAAAACCATATAGTGAAGTTGCAGGTGTGGTAAGTTTCTATTCTTTCTTTTCTACTGTTCCGAGAGGCAAATATATGATAAGAATTTGCCTTGGTACAGCATGTTATGTGCGCGGTGGAAAAGATGTACTAGATGCATTCAAAAATAAATTGAAAATAGATGTAGGCGGAACTACAGATGATAGATTATTCTCTCTTGATGTAGGTCGCTGCTTTGGTGCATGTGGTTTGGCACCGGTTATTATGGTTAATGATGAAACTTTCGAACGAGTTAAACCTGACAGAATTGAACAAATTATCAGTATATATCAGAAAAAAGAGCTGGAAGAAAATGTGGAGGAAAATATAAATGACTAAGAAGAAATTACAATCAGCTCAGGATTTGCTCAAATTGAGAGAGCAATTGATTCAGGAAACTAAAGAATCAAAAATCCAAAGAACTATTAAAGTTTGTACAGGTGGTGGCTGTCTAGCTTCAGGTTCTCAAAAAGTAAAAGATAAATTTACTGAGATAATCGAAGCGAAAGGTTATGATACTATTCAAGTGAAAGGTACAGGCTGTTTAGGTCCATGTGTTAAAGGTCCTATCGTTGTTATAGATCATGATAATACTTTTTATGAAGACGTTCGTCCGGAAGATGTAACTGAGATTATAACATCTCACATAGAAAATGGTGAAATAGTTGAAAGATTAAACTGGAAAAAGGATGCTGATAATGCACCTATTCCAAAAATTGATGATATTGAATTTTTCAAAGCTCAAACTAAGATTGTACTAAGAAATTGTGGTAATATAGATCCTGTCAGCTTAAGAGATTATCTTGAAATAGGTGGTTATGCTGCTGTAGCAAAAGCTTTAACTGAACTAACTCCTGACGACGTTTTAGAAGAAATGAAAAAATCAGGTCTTCGTGGTCGCGGTGGAGCTGGTTTCCCTACATGGATGAAATGGGGATTTGCTAAACGTAATGAAGCAGATCAAAAATATATGCTATGTAACGCTGATGAAGGCGATCCTGGTGCATTTATGGATAGATCTGTCTTAGAAGGTGATCCTCATAGCTTAATCGAAGGTATGGTAATTGGTGCATACTGCATTGGTGCTTCTCAAGGTTATGTATATGTTCGTGCTGAGTATCCTTTAGCAGTGGAACGTTTGCAAATTGCAATTGATTCTGCACGCGATATGGGCTTACTAGGCAATAATATATTAGGTTCTGATTTTAGTTTTGATTTAGAAATCAGAATGGGGTCAGGAGCATTTGTTTGTGGTGAAGAAACTGCTCTTATTGCTTCTATAGAAGGTAAACGCGGTGAACCTCGTCCACGTCCGCCATTCCCGGCAGACAAAGGTTTATGGGGTAAACCAACTGTATTGAATAATGTAGAAACATATGCTAATATAGCTGAAATAATTATGAAAGGCGGCGAATATTTCGCTTCTTTCGGTACTGAAAAGAGTACAGGTACAAAAGTATTTGCATTATCAGGAGCTATTAATAACTCAGGTTTAGTTGAGGTTCCTGTTGGTACAACACTTGGAGAGTTAGTTTTTGACATCGGTAATGGTATTCCAAATGGTAAAAACTATAAAGCTGCACAGGTCGGCGGACCTTCAGGTGGTTGTGTTCCTAAAGAAAACTTAAATGTTAAATTGGACTATGAGTCATTACAAGAACTTGGTGCTATCATGGGTTCCGGTGGTCTTGTAGTAATGGATGAAGATACTTGTATGGTTGACGTTGCTCGCTTCTTCTTAGAATTCTCTCAAGAAGAATCTTGCGGTAAATGTGTTCCATGTCGCGTCGGTACAAAACGCATGCTTGAAATTCTTGAAAGAATTTGTGATGGCAGAGGCGAACCTGAAGATATCGAAAAATTAATCACTTTAGGTGAACAGATAAAAGAAACTGCACTTTGCGGACTTGGTCAAACTGCTCCAAATCCTGTTTTATCAACTATCAGACACTTTAGAGAAGAGTACGAACAACACATCCACCAGAAACATTGTGAAGCAGGTGTATGTCGCGGTTTGGTACGTGCCCCTTGCCAATCAGCATGTCCTGCACATGTAGACGTTCCGGGCTTTGTATCTCTAATTGGTGAAAAACGATATGCTGAAGCTCTTAGATTACATAGAGAACGTAATCCTTTTGCAGCAGTATGTGCAAGAGTTTGTTTCCACACTTGTGAAGACAAATGCCGTAGAGCAACTTTAGATGATCCTGTTTCTGTAAGAGCTCTTAAGAGATTTATGGTTGATCAGGAAATCACAATTCAGTTGCCTGAAGTGAAAGAAAATGAAGCTAATGCTCAACGTAAAGTTGCTATCATTGGTGCCGGCCCTGCAGGTCTTACTTGCGGTTATTTCTTGGCAAGATTAGGATATAAACCAACTGTATTTGAAGCTGAACAAAGACCGGGTGGTATGCTTGTTCAAACTATTCCTTCATATAGACTTCCAAGAGAGATTTTGGCTCGAGAAATTCGTATGATCGAAAGCCTTGGGGTTGATATCCAATGCGATAAAAAACTAGGAAGAGATTTCTGGGTGGATGATTTAAGAAAAGAAGGATACGAAGCTGTATTTATTGCTATCGGTACTCCTAAAGGTGTATGCTTAGACTTACCTGGCGGCGATCATGCTGATGTACATAATGCAATGGACTTCCTAAAAACATATAACTTACGTGGTTCAGCACCAATTAAAAACAATATTATTATTGTTGGTGGTGGTAATGCTGCGATGGATTCTGCAAGATCAGCTATTCGTCTTGGTGCCGGAAGTGTAACAGTAGTTTACAGAAGAAGCCAGGAACAAATGCCTGCATATACCGAAGAAATCGAAGAAGCTTTGCAAGAAGGCGTAAAAATCATGGCTTTAACTAACCCTAAAGAAATTATTGTTGAAAATAACAGAATTACAGGCGTTAGATGTCAAAGTATGACTCTTGGTGATTTTGACAGCTCAGGTAGAAGAAGAGCTATCAGAAGTGAAGATGAATTTATTTTAGAAGCTGACCAAGTTATCATGGCATGTGGTCAAGACTTTGATGATAGCTTGATTCCACAGGGAACAAGATTAGATATGATTGGCGATAAGAGTATTGTAGTCAATCCTGTAACACAGCAAACATCAGTACCTTGGGTATTCTCAGGTGGCGATGCTGCAGGTAATTTTGAAAGAACAGTTATCGAAGCTATTGCAGCAGGCGAAAGAGCAGCAGTAGGTATCGATGAGTTCTTGACAGGTGAAAAACATGCATTCTGGAGAGAAGATTGGAAAATCGACACTTACTTTGATCCTGATGCAGAACCAGTACCTTACAAACGTGCAAAATTACCTTTACTTTCAGTAGACAGACGTAAAAACAACTTCCAGGAAGTTGAGCAAAACTGGAGTGAAGCTGAAACAATCAGACAAGCTGAAAGATGCTTACGCTGTGACTATTCTTGTTAATCAGAAAATCGGAGTTTAAATATAATGGTTAAAGTATATATAAATAATCAAGAAGTACAGGTGCCTGAGGGCACCCTTGTACTTGACGCAGCCAAAAAGGCAGGAGTTAAAATCCCTACTTTGTGTCACATGCCAGGCTCAGAACCAAAAGGTGCATGTCGTGTTTGTCTAGTGGAAGTTGAAGGTGCACGCTCGTTAGCTGCTTCATGCTCAATGCCTGTGTTTGAAGGTATGAAAGTTTTCACTAATAATAAACATGTTCGCGAAGCCAGAAAAACAGTTGTTGAATTACTTCTTTCTGAACATGATGGCGAATGCCCTACATGTGACAGAAATGATGACTGTGAATTACAACAAATTGCCCGTGAAATGGGTATCAAAGAAATCAGATACGAAGGTGAAAAATCATCACATCATGTAGATAAAACTACTCCAGCATTGACTCGCGACAATGGTAAATGTATTAAATGCCGCAGATGTGTTGATGTTTGTAACCAAATTCAATCTGTTGGTGCTTTATTCCCTCAGGGTAGAGGATTTGAAACAGTAGTAGGCCCTGCATTTGCAACTAACCTTGAAGACGTTGCTTGCGTACAGTGCGGTCAATGTGCTGCAGTATGTCCTGTAGGTGCTATTACAGAAACTAGCCATATAGATGAAGTATGGAACGTTTTGGATGATCCGAATAAAACAGTTATAGTTCAAACAGCTCCGGCAATCAGAGCTGCTTTGGGTGAATGTTTCGGTTACGAACCGGGAACATTAGTAACAGGTAAAATGGTTTCTGCTCTTCGTCAGCTTGGTTTTGATAAAGTATTTGATACCAATTTCACAGCAGATTTGACAATTATGGAAGAAGGAACTGAGCTTCTTACAAGATTGAAAAAACAATTAGTTGACGGAGAAAATGCTCATCTACCAATGTTTACAAGTTGCTCTCCGGGTTGGATTAAATTTGCTGAATATTACTATCCTGAGTATTTGAATAATTTATCAACTTGTAAATCACCTCAACAGATGTTTGGTGCTTTAGCAAAAACTTACTTCAGAGAAAGTATTGCTAAAGATTTGGAAGAAGTTACAGTAGTTTCAGTTATGCCTTGTACTGCAAAGAAATTTGAATGTCAACGTCCTGAAATGGATGATAGTGGTATCAGAGACGTAGATTATGTAATCACAACTCGTGAACTTGCAAAAATGATCGAGCAGGCAGGTATTAACTTTAAAGATTTACCTGATGCAAAAATGGATAGTCCATTCCCTGAATCTTCAGGAGCTGCTGATATTTTTGCTAACTCCGGCGGTGTAATGGAAGCTGCTCTTCGTACAGCGTATGAGTTAGTTACAGGAAGAGAAGTTCCATTTGATAATCTTCATGTTGCACCTGTAATGGGTATTGAAGGTGTTAAAAGAGCTGCTTTGAAAATAGAAAATGTTAAACCAGAATGGTCATTTTTAGAAGGTGTTGAGCTTAAGATAGCAGTAGCGAATGGATTAGCTAATACTAGAAAGATTTTTGATCTAATGAGAAGTGGCGAAGAATTCCACTTTGTTGAGATCATGACTTGCCCTGGTGGCTGTATTGGTGGCGGTGGTCAACCACGTTATACTGATAATGAAGTAAGAGAAAAGCGTATTGCTGCAATCTATAAAGAAGACGAAGGCAAAGAGCTAAGAAAATCTCACGAAAATCCGTTTATTACAAAGATTTACGAAGAGTTCTTAGAGCATCCGTTATCACACAAATCACACGAATTATTACACACTCACTATTGCAAACGTGAGATAGTATAGAAAAATCCCTTATATAGTTCACATTGCATCTATTCCGGTTTAGGTACTTGCACCCGAACCGGATTTTTTTTATTATTTATTTAACATCTCTATATGCAGCTTCTTCGTTCCAGTCACCATCGGGGTTATTGAATTTATTTATACAGAAGAAACTAACTTTTTGATCAAAAAGTAGTGCTGCGATAGGATCTGTTTGCCATTTTTTGACATTCCTTTGCCAAGCTTCTGCAATCAGGTATTGTTCAATACATAGGGCAGGATTTGAAGATATTTCCCAATCTATTAGGTCAGAAAATTCTATTGCATTGATGGCTTTATTCATGCCATTTGCAGCATTAATAGCAAGTTTCTGAACATCTGGATTTAAATCAGGATCATTAGTAGACCATTTATATTCTGTTTCATTGACTAAAATATTTTTGATTTTACCAAACAGTTTATTCTTATTCATCGGATTCCTCTATTTTAAAATTTTCAACACTTCTATAGTGCAGATATTAAAAATTTATCTTAATATCTTATAATAATCTTATTAAACATTCGACTGTATATATGAGTTTCATATTATCCCTTGAATATGTGGCCGTAAACTACCCTTATGGAGTTTGCGGCTCTCTTTTTATTAGGAAAGAAGAATCTCCATAACTGAGGAAATTGAAGTCATTTTTGAGAGCATAATTATAGATGTTTCTCCAAAGTTCCTTTCCTGTAAATGCAGCAACCAGTAATATAAGAGTACTCTGTGGCATGTGGAAATTAGTAATTATACCGCTAATAGTATTAAGTGTATAACCAGGCATAATAAAAAGTTGTGTCTTTCCGGACAAAATTTCCATATTGTTATCGTTCATAAGATTAAGTATTGCTTCTATAGCTTCTGATGGACTAGGCAAAGCATCATTTTCTGATTTTAATCTGTAAGGATCCCACTGATTTACGCTTATCTCTTTTTCAGTAGTATCTTTCAAAATAAGCTTAACACCATACCAATATAATGACTCTAAAGTCCTTAAAGAGGTAGTGCCTGTAGCAATAACATTTGTTTTTCCTGATTGATAATAGCAACACAAATTATCAATAAATTCTCTATCCACAAATATTTGTTCTCTATGCATATCATGAGTAGATACATCTCCATCAGAAATAGGTTTAAATGTACCCGGACCAACATGCAGAAGAACTTCGCCTTGTTGTACGCCTTTTGCTTCTAACCTGCTTAAAATATCTTCTGTAAAGTGAAGTCCTGCTGTAGGAGCTGCAACTGAGCCTTCAGTTTTTGCATATACAGTTTGGTATCTTTCTTTGTCAGAATCCTCTGTATCACGTTTTATGTAGGGTGGAAGAGGTATTTTACCTGTCTTTTCAACTATTTCAGCAAATGATATAGATTCTTGCCAGCTAAATTTTACTTTCGCTTTATTTCCATCTTTTTCAAGAATATGACATTCAAGTTCTTCGTTTTCTAAAGGAGTAAGAATAGAACCGGATTTAATTGCTCTTCCTCCAATTATACATTCCCAGACACATTCATTTCTTGCCATCATTGTAATTTGAGGATCATTAGAGGGAGAAATTGGTGCGACTACCAAAATTTCGGCTTTACCGCCTGTTTCTTTTTTACAAAGTAACCTAGCTGCAATAACTTTTGTAGAATTCATAACAAGAAAAGCATCCGAAGGCATAAGCTCTGTTATATCTGAAAACTTTTTTGTTTGTATATTTTTGCTATTGACTTCGCAATAAAGCATTTTGCTTTGACTTCTATCTGTAGCAGGGTATCGTGGGATTCTGTCTTCAGGTAAAGTGTAATCAAATTCTTTTAAGTCTATTTTAGGTATAAAATCCATTTTTTATCTGCCTTAGTTTCATAGAGATGCAAATATATGAAATTCTATGTTTTATAAATAGCTGAATGGATAAGTAAAATATTGAATAAGAGATAAAACATATTGAAATCATTTCTATTATACAAAAAAAGGCTGCTCGTTTTCAAGCAGCCTTTGAATATATAATATTCTTAAATCTTAGTGTTTATGCTCAAAAAGAGAAGCACCAAGATATTCTTTATTCATTTTAGAAATGAATTTAGCTGAAATTGATTTAGGGCAAGCTGCTTCACATTCATAGTGGTTAGTACAAGCACCAAATCCTTCAGAATCCATTTGATCAACCATAGCTAACACGCGTTTTTTCCTTTCAGGCTGGCCTTGAGGAAGTAAAGCAAACTGGTTAACTTTAGCTGCTACAAACAACATAGCTGCACCATTTGGACAAGCTGCCACGCAAGCACCGCAACCGATACATGCAGCAGCATCCATAGATAAGTCAGCATTAAATTTAGAGATTGGAATTGCATTTGCATCCTGAGCCTGTCCCGTACGTACGTCTACGAAACCGCCTCTTTGTTGGATTCTGTCAAAAGCAGTTCTATCTACAACTAAGTCTTTGATTACAGGGAATGCTTTGGCTCTAAATGGTTCAACATAGATTTCATCACCATCTTTGAACTTACGCATGTGAAGCTGGCATGTAGTTGTTGCAGCTTCTGGCCCATGCGGCATACCGTTAATAGTCAAAGAACAAGCACCACAGATACCTTCGCGACAGTCATGATCGAATGCTACGGGTTCCTTATTTTCAATAATAAGTTTTTCGTTAAGCACATCGAGCATCTCTAGGAAGGACATATCTTCAGAAACATCATCTAATTTATGAGTTTCTAAAAAGCCCTTTGCTGACGCGTTTTTTTGTCTCCATATATGCAATGTTATTTTCATTTTTGCTCCTTTGTCAAAAGACATAAATTTGCTCGCCACATTGGGCATTATTTATAACTTCTGACAGCAAGCTTAACGTTTTCGAAATTCAAATCTTCTTGGTGACGTGTTGGTTTGTTACCAACGCCTTGGTATTCCCATACGCCAACATGAGTGAATTTTTCGTCGTTACGTTTTGCTTCACCATCAGGATACTGGTGTTCTTCTCTAAAGTGAGCACCGCAGGATTCATCTCTTTCAAGAGCATCCCAAGCCATTACTTCTGCAAATTCCAAGAAGTCTGCAACTCTGCTTGCTTTTTCTAAAGCAATATTTAAGTCACTTGATTCTCCTGTTACATTTACGTTTTGCCAGAATTCTTCTCTAATTTGAGGAATAAGTTCTATAGCTTTTTTCAAACCGGCTTCGTTACGAGCCATACCTACATTTTCCCACATAACTTTACCAAGTTCTTTGTGGAAAGCTGTTGGTGTTTTCTTGCCATTAATATTAAGTAGAGTGTTAAGCTTATTGTGAGCTTCTTCTTCTGCTTTTTTGAATTCAGGATGACTAGTATCAATCTTATCAAATTTATTAGAAGCAAGATAGTTACCAATTGTATAAGGAATCACGAAGTAACCGTCAGCAAGCCCTTGCATAAGCGCAGAAGCACCTAATCGATTAGCACCGTGGTCTGAGAAGTTTGCTTCACCCAGTACGTGCAAGCCAGGGATAGTACTCATTAAGTTGTAGTCTACCCAAAGGCCGCCCATAGTATAGTGAGAAGCAGGATATATCATCATAGGCGTAGAATAAGGATCATCGCCTGTAATTCTTTCGTACATTTCAAAAAGGTTACCATAGCGTTCTTCTATAGCATCTTTACCTAAACGTTTGATTGCATCAGCAAAATCAAGATAAACACCATAACCTGTTGCTGCAACACCGCGACCGTCATCACAAGCTTCTTTAGCAGAACGAGAAGAAATATCGCGAGGTGAAAGGTTACCAAAGCTAGGGTATTTTCTTTCCAAATAATAATCTCTTTCGTTTTCAGGGATTTGGTTAGCAGGACGTTTGTCGCCTTTTTTCTTAGGCACCCAAATTCTACCGTCGTTACGCAAAGATTCACTCATCAAAGTCAATTTAGATTGATGATCACCACTAACAGGAATACAAGTAGGGTGGATCTGAGTATAACAAGGGTTTGCAAAACCAGCACCTTTTTTATATGCTCTGTAAGCTGCAGTAACGTTACAAGCCTGAGCATTAGTAGAAAGGAAGAATACGTTACCATAACCACCAGTAGCAAGACATACGGCATCGCCCCAGTGTGATTCTATTTTTCCGGTTATCAAGTCACGAGTAACTATGCCACGTGCTTTCCCATCTATGATAACAACATCTAACATTTCTTTACGGTTATGCATAATAACTCCGCCTTTACCAATTTCTTTGGAAAGAGCAGAATATGCACCTAATAATAGCTGCTGACCTGTCTGGCCACGAGCGTAAAATGTACGCGAAACTTGAGCGCCACCGAATGAACGGTTAGCTAGTAACCCACCATATTCACGAGCAAAAGGAACACCTTGAGCAACACATTGATCAATAATATTATTGGCAACCTGTGCTAGTCTGTAAACATTGGCTTCGCGCGAACGGAAGTCTCCACCTTTTACAGTATCATAAAAAAGTCTCCAGATGCTATCGCCGTCATTAGGATAATTTTTAGCAGCGTTTACACCACCTTGAGCAGCGATACTGTGAGCGCGACGAGGGCTATCATGAAAAGTGAAAGCTTCAACTTTATAGCCAAGTTCGCTCATTGTAGCAGCAGCAGAAGCACCTGCCAAACCAGTACCAACAACCAGGATTTTATATTTACGCTTATTAGCCGGGTTAACCAGTTTCATTTCAAAACGGTGTTTGTCCCATTTATCCTGAATTGGCCCTGAAGGAATTTTGCTATCTAAAATCATAAGTTACCTCCGAAGCCTAATAAAATACTAACCGGAATAGAGATCAATGCTAAAGCTATTATAGCACCAAAAGCTACGCTAGCTTTTTCGATTTTACCGAAATATTTCGGGTTGTTCAAACCAAGAGTTTGAAACATTGATTGCACAGCGTGAGAAAGGTGGAAACCTAACATTATTACGCCTAGGATATAAAATCCTGATACTAACGGTTCCTGGAACCCTTTTATAACCATAGCAAAAACATCATGGCGTTCGAACATACCGTTCGGGCCAAAATTTTCTACATAATGGAAATATTCGGGTTGTACAACACCGGAAGTGAAATGTAGAATGTGATACACAAGAAAGGCAAAAATCATCAAACCAGTCCAGATCATCGTACGACCACCTAGAGTAGATTTAACATATTTTTTCACCTCATAAGCTTGCGGTTTAGCTCCATTATTCAACATTTTCAATCTAATTGAAGTAAAAATGTGTAGAGCTAATGCAATCAACAAACCACCTCGAATTGCCCAAAGCAATTCACCCAAACCTTGTAAGAAAGCCGCATATTTATTGAAAACTTCAGCACCTAAGAAGATCTGTAAGTTACCAATAGTATGACCAACTATAAATAATACGAGGATGAGACCGGTCAAAGCCATCACCACTTTGCTTAAAATGGTGGATTTAAGGAAAGATAATACTCCCATAGCACCAATAGGATTAGTGATAAAAAAATTATCTAATAGAATGATATTTCAAGAATACTGCAATGAATAAACATAAAATACGTCTTTGCGAAAATTTTTACATAATTGTAAAATCAAATAGTATTAATCATTTATGTTTAAACTGCTTAATTATGTAAAAAATTGTATGAGAAACAAAATATTTTTGAATGCTTAAAATATATTTAATGTATCTTATCTTGTAATTAAATATTTAGCCATTCCTATTCTGGAAACCTCTTGTATAGAGCCATGTACATATCTATACTTATTGAATGAATTAATATACGGAAAATATTAGCGACTATAAATTCATAAAGTATTATTATTCAATAATATACGCAGATTATGTATTTTTCAATAGTTAAGACAATTATAATAATTGAGAAATATTTCGTATGTTTGATGAAAATATGCATAGAGTGTAGTGAAATTATTAATATATTTAATCGAGAAATATTTCTCTAAATGGTTGTTGTATTTTAAATTAGGGCGCGCGTATGGAAAACAGAGAACAATGGGGTTCACGAATTGGATTAATTTTAGCCATGGCAGGAAATGCTGTCGGGTTAGGTAATTTTTTAAGATTTCCTGTTAAGGCTGCTGAAAATGGTGGCGGTGCTTTTATGATTCCGTATTTTGTAGCCTTTGTGTTGCTGGCAATTCCTCTCATGTGGGTTGAATGGTCTATCGGTAGACATGGTGGAAAATATAAACATGGAAGTATGCCCGGAATGTTTGATTCTTTATGGCAGCATCCGATTTCTAAATATTTGGGTGTATTTGGTCTTTTTGTTTCAACAATAATAATTATCTACTATACTTATATTGAGTCTTGGACTCTCGGTTTTTCTTTCTTTTCTATTACAGGCGAGTATTTTGGAATAGAAGATATGAGTCACATGAAGAGCTTTCTAACTAGTTATCAGGGAGCTAGTGACGGGCATTTTTCAGATATCTGGCCTGCTTACATTTTTCTTCTGATCACTATGGCAGCTAATTTTTATATTTTAGGGAAAGGTATTACTAAGGGTATAGAAAAATTTGCAAAAATTGCAATGCCTTTGTTATTGTTTTTTGGCATTTTATTAGCAATATGGGTATTTACAATCGGTACACCAGATGCTGCTCATCCTGAAAACTCAGTCATGTCAGGTTTTGCATTTATATGGAATCCTGATTTTTCTCAATTAAGTAATTCAAAAATATGGTTAGAAGCAGCCGGTCAGGTATTCTTTACTTTAAGTGTTGGTATGGGAACTCTTCATGCTTATGCCAGCTATTTGAGAAAAGATAATGACATAGCTCTTTCCGGTCTATCAACTGCATCTCTAAATGAATTCGCAGAAATAGTAATTGGTGCTTCTATTGCTATTCCAATCGCCGTTGCTTTCTTTGGCGTTGATATGACAAAAGTAATAGCACAGGCAGGCTCATATGACCTTGGATTTGTTTCAATGCCAATTATATTTAAGCAAATTCCTATGGGTAAAATAATTGGTTTCATGTGGTTCTTTTTGCTGTTTTTTGCCGGAATTACATCTTCAGTTGCAATGGCTCAACCATTAATATCTTTCTTAAAAGAACAATTCAATTTCTCACATAAAAAATCTACAATACTTGTTGCTTCTTTAATCTTCTTATCAGTCCATCTTGTAGTATTCTTCTTGAAGTATGGATTTTTAGATGAAATGGATTATTGGGCAGGTACTTTCTCATTAGTAATTGTTGCATTACTTGAAGTTATCGTTTTTGCCTGGATGTTTGGAATGGATAATGCCTGGGCAGAACTTAATCACGGATCAGATATAAAGATACCTAAAATATTTTACTATGTGATCAAATATGTAACGCCGGTTTACTTATTCTTTATTTTAATATTTTGGACAATTCAGGAAGCAGTTCCTACTTTGTTCTTAGATGGAGTTGCGGAAGAATCTGTTCCATATAGGTGGTTAGCCAGAGGCTTTTTGGTAGCTGTATTTGCTGCACTATGTTTCATGGTAAAAAAAGCATGGGATAAAAACGGACATAAGTTTGACTATAGTAAGGAGACATTATAATGTATGAATTAACAACAGCAGGTATAATATTTGTTTCTATAGCTTGGACTGGAGTCACAGCCTTAGTCGCTTTTTGTTTTTATAAAGTAATGAAAGGTAATAAAAACCTAAAATAGATTTTTGTTCTTCAGTTATTTAAAGCAGTAATATTAAGATAAATATTGCTGCTTTTTTAATTCAATAGATTTAAGTCTAAAAAGTCTATAAATTTATAAATATTAAATATTACGTTAAATAGTAAATCAATTATCATATGAATAGCAAAAATATATTAGATATAATAATTGAATCAACAAATATTTGTTTTGCAGAATTTAATAAATCTGAAAAGCAAAATACCAATCAATTCCAATTGAAAAGGTTTGCAGGATTGAACAATTTGAAATTGAATTTTGCTTATCAAAATGGAATTGAATTACCGGAATTCTTAGAGAAATTAGGTTTATCTTTTGATGAGTTATCTGAAGACTTAGAATCAAGGACTAATTTTGCAATTAAACACAGAGATAATAATTCTTATTGTTTGTACTACAAAATATCATTTGTGTTTTTTGATCAAGACCTATTACTAATTTTTCAAGAAAATGGAGATGAATCTGAAAGTCAACTCTTATTGAAAGAAATAGCTAAACATGTACCTGGGGCCTTTTATCAATTTCAATATTTCCCAAATGGTGTATCAAGATTTCCTTATGCGAGTCCGGGTATTTATAATATTTATGAATTTACTGCAGATGAAGTTAAAAATGATGCCAGTGTTGTATTCGAAAGAATTCATCCGGAGGATTTAGATTATATCTCAAAATCAATACTGGATACTTTTAAAACTCTTGAAACATGGGAAGAACAATATAGAGTATTTTTGCCTAAAAAAGGACTTCGATGGATAAGAGGCACTTCTAATCCTCAAAAAATGCCTGATGGATCAGTACTTTGGCATGGATATTTACATGATGTTACTGAAAAAGTCTTGATAGAAAATGCTTTAGAAGCTGAACGTGATTTGTTTTCAGAAGGACCAGTAGTATCAATTATATGGGATTTTGTAGAAAACTGGCCTGTTAAATATGTCTCTGCAAATGTTTCGGAAGTATTGCTTTATTCAGCTGATGAATTTACTAATTCTGATTTTGAATACTCTTCATTAATCCATGAGGCTGATCTTGAACGAGTATCTGGTGAAATTGATTACAATATAGCGCAAGGTATCAATTCTTATGAACAAATCTACAGGCTAAAACAAAAAAATGGAAATTATATCTGGATCAGAGATTTCACTAAAATAATCAGAAAAGAAAATAACGAAATAAAAGAAATTCGAGGTTATATATTTGATTATACAAATGCAATTGAGGCCGAAGAACAAATTAATGCCCAAAAACGCAGATTAGATAATATTCTACAAGGAACTAATGCAGGAACATGGGAGTGGAATGTACAAACCGGTGAAACTATTTTTAACGAACGGTGGGCAAATATAATTGGATATACTTTAGAAGAATTGTCTCCTATTTCAATTGATACATGGGTGAAATATACAAATGAAGAAGATCTAAAAAGAAGCGGTGAGTTATTAAAAAAGCATTTTGACGGAGAGCTATCATACTATGAATATGAAGCTCGAATGAGACACAAAGATGGGCATTGGGTCTGGATCTTAGACAGAGGAAAATTGATTTCTAGAAATGAAGCAGGAGAACCATTGTGGATGTTTGGTACTCATGTTGATATTAGTGACAAAAAAAATGCCGAATTAGCAAATGAAGAAGCTAAAAAAAGATTAGAATTAGCTCTAAAAGGAACAAATGATGGAATGTGGGTTTGGAATTTTGAAGATGATTCAATAATCGTTTCTGACAGATTTAAAGAAATGTTGGGAATTGACTCTTCCGTTGAGTTCAATCATTTTGATGATATAAAAAATCTTATCCATATTGACGATTTTAAAAATATAGAAGAAGCACTGAATTTGTATTTTACAAATCAAACTGATAAGTATGAGATAGAGTTCCGTGCAATGCACACAGACGGGACATATAGATGGATCAAATCTAAAGGACTTCTGGAAAATTCTACATACGAAAATAGTAAAAAAATGGGAGGTTCTCATACTGATATAACAGATCAGAAATTTGTTGAAAATGAATTAATATTAGCAAAAGAAAAAGCTGAAGATGCTAATCGTGCAAAATCAGAATTTTTAGCAAATATGAGCCATGAAATTCGAACTCCGATGAATTCTATTTTGGGATTTTCCGAATTGATGTTGAATACCACAGATAATCCTCTTCATCACGAATATTTAAGAACTGTTCTTAGAAGTGGAGATACTCTTCTCCATTTGATTAATGATATCCTAGATTTATCAAAAATTGAATCAGGTAAACTGACAATTAAGAAAAAGACGGTTAGTCTTTCTAATCTTTTAAAAGACAGTGTTAATATGTTCTTAAGAAAAGCTGATGATAAAGGAATTGTTTTATCTTATGAAATAGATTCAGATGTACCGGATTATATAGAAACAGATGAGGTAAGATTAAGACAAATATTGTTAAATTTCTTAGGTAACTCTATCAAGTTTACAGAAGTGGGATTTATTAAGGTACATTGTTCAGTTAAGAACACTACAAATAATGCTACAGATTTATCTATCAACATAATAGACTCAGGTATTGGCATTAAAAAAGAATTTCAAAAACATATTTTCGATGCATTTAGTCAACAATCAGGACAAGATACAAAGAAATATGGAGGTACTGGTTTAGGATTAGCTATAACAAAAAGATTAACAACTCTTATTGGCGGTCATATAGATCTAAAGAGTGAAGTAGGGAAAGGTACTGAGTTCAAACTTATATTTCCTAGAACAAAAATATCTAAAACAATTTCTAAGAAAGATGATTTATTCAGTTGGGAAGATTATGGAGTTGTTTTTGAGCCTGCAAAAATTTTATTAGTTGATGATGTAGAAGAAAATAGATTTTTGATGATATCTTATTTACAAGAATATGATTTTGAAATAGCTGAAGCTTCAAATGGAGCTGAAGCTATTGATATATATGAAAAATTCCATCCTGATGTGATTTTTATGGATCTTAGAATGCCTGTGCTTGACGGAGTTGATGCTACTAACTTTTTAAGAAAAAAAGGTCTTGGATCAACTAAAGTGATTGCATTAACTGCAGCCGCTGATTGGGAAGGAAAAGAGTCCTATACTGATATTTTTGATAGTTACTTGAGGAAACCAATACAGAAAAAGACTATTATTACCGAACTTATGAAGCATATAAAATATAAGCTGGCTTTTTCACTTGCCGCTAAAAAAGAAGTTCCTTCTATACCTGAACAAAAAATTCCTGAAAATCTCAAATCTGAATTTAGAGACCTTTATCGAGAAACTATTAACGAGTTACTTGATATCTATATAGTTGATAATATGACAAAATTTGCTTTTGAATTTCAAGATTTCTGTAAGAAACATAAACTAAGTACATGGATTGAAACAGCGGATAGATTGCTTGTTGCAATTGATACTTATGAAATAGATAAAACACTTGTTATTATTAGGAATATAAAGAAATCATTCATTGAGTAATTATTCAGTTATACTAAAAATTTCTGAGCTATTAGTTTCAACTTCTATAGTGTAAGGTGTCAAATTATCATAAGCCCCATTTTCGCCATATATTCTAATTTTATAAGTCCCTGGAACTAAGTGATTGATGACATTGTATTCGTTTTCGGTACCTTTTAGGAATGCCCTGCGAATACGTCTTCCATCTCCATTATACATCTCAAGATTATAATTTGCCGGTATTCCGGTAAGTTTTACTCTTACATTTTTAGATGCACTTGTAATTAAAAATCTAAACCAGTCTTCATCAATGTCTGAAGAAATAATTCCTTGAAAATCTTCATTTGTACCTATTAATTTAGCATCAGCCTCTGTATTATTTGCTCCAAAAACTACATCATCATCAGTTCCTGCAAGAGTTGTTGCACTTCTTGTAGTTAAACTACCCGGTACATGATTGTAATTTTCTGTTCCATTAGCACCTTGATAAGAGAAAATTCTAAAGGAATATCTTCTGCTAGGAACTAAACCGGAAAGAGTAAATGAATGATCGTATTCACCATCTCCATTATAAACTACTACTCCATCACCTATTAATGATCCTGCACCAAATACAGTATTTCCACTATAAGTCTCGCCATCTTGAGGGAATTCCGCATTAGAAATTGTACTGTCTATTCTGGCAACTATAATTGCTTTATCGTGTGCTGTACCTGTTCCATTAAAGGAAACAGTCATAGAAGTCGCAGTTATAGCAGAAAGTGTAAGATTTGTACATGGCAATAATGGTTCTACTTGCAATACATCTATTGGACCTGATACTCCATAGGTTGAATAGCCTTTATAAGTAGTTACTGCTTTAATTTCTGCATTAACCGAATTATCAGGATGTAGCATTAAGCCAGGAACTGTTACTCTATCGGAATTTGCCGGCATTATTACTGTTATTGGAGAATTTGTCAATGTTACACATGTTTCAAGCACTGTAATTGTTATTGTAAGTTGAGTTTCTGTTGTGTCCGGGTATCCCCATTGGTTTTGCAGTTGAAATACTACATCAAAAGGAGTACCAGCATCAATAATGGTGGGTTGGCTTATACATTCAAGCTTGTATAAAGGTAAAGCCAAAGCAGCGTCTTTATCTTCATCTGATGAAGATAAAGCATCAAAAACGGCATAATAACCACCAAAATCGTTTGCACTTAAAGGATAAGAAATGTATGAAGACATTGAAACTCCATCATCACCACCGCCAACAGCACCTGCACCTGTTAAATGGGAATTTCTAAAATCTTCCCATTCAGAACCAAGCCATCTTGCAGAAAACGTTTCGTTGTCAACAGCTGCTAAGCCATCATTATTTAATCCACTACCCCAACCAAAGTTAATTTGAACAGAATCAGATGTATTATTAACTGCTCCTATAGGTGTAACTTCCCATTCTATATTAAAAGCTCTTTTTTGATCCCCTGTTCTTCCGTAAACAGGACTTGTTTGCTCTGCTGCAACTTCAACCACCTGAGAGGTAGATGAATTGTAAAATTTAATTTCTAACGGAGTATATCCGGCAGAATTGCCACAACCAAGTTCGAATAAGGTTGGTGTGTTACCAGTTACAGTTTTCCTAAGTCTGCCTATTACATTATCATCTTTATCAAACTCGTGAGTAGCACCAGAAGATAAATCAAGATAAAATTCTCCAGTATTAAGATCATAATTACCTGTGATAGAAGTAAGAACTTCTAAATTGCAAAACAGTGTTACCATTGTTGCTATAGTGATTTTATCAACTTGATCATTAACAAACATTGAAGCCGGAATCTCTGTAGTGGATGCTGTTAAGATTACTTCAGCCAAATCTGCATCCATAGAACCTGACAGAATTATTGGCTGACCTGTTCCGGTAAACTGCAAAGTATATGTTTCCAGAAGCAGATTGCCTGTCGTAGAATTTAATGTCAAATCAGTGTTCGTAAATGTTAAATCATTTGATAACGTTTCTTGTCTTTGAAACTCTATAAAAGGAGCAGTACCGCCTGCGAATAGTGAATTAGATAAATTGCTAACCGTACCTGATCCATTTAAAACTATTTTACCTGTAGAAAACGTAATCTTCTCTGCCAAAGTTGTGTGTGTAATATCTCCGCTTACAGTTAAAGTATTAGCACCGATATCTAAATCTCCACCTAGTAAGATTAAATCATTATTTATAGTCAAATCTCCATCAAGAGTTTCATCGTCTCCACCGGAGGCATCATCTCCAAGTTGAAGATTATATAACGAAGCCCCGGTACCTGAAGGGATGTCCGGTGTAAATAAAACATCTGAAAGTGGTAATGGAGTGTGAGTTGCAGCAACTATATAAGTTCCTGTGTTGCCGTTTATATGACCATTAGTAAAACTAACATTTGCATCAAATACTTTTAGATTTACAGAACCTAAATCTAAAATTCCATCAGTTAGAGTTAAAGCACCGCTTGATTGTATCTCAGTATTTAAACTAAGATTAACATAATCAGCGGGTGATGAATTTTGAGTTTTATTAATAATTAAAATTCCAAATGAAATAGGGTAGGCTGAAGAACTGGAGCCACCTAAATTTTGTGAAGTACTACCATTTAAAGTTACACTTGCAGCACTGCCTGCAGCTTTAAATGTTGCTGTATTATTACAGGTAATGTCACCTTTAATAGCAAACAGATCTGAGTTATTTAGAGTAACTTGTGCCGTTCCTGAAGCTAAAACGTCCCATAAAGTTACTTGTAAGGAGGTATGTCCACCAATAACACAATTATTCGTAAAGGTTATTTCTCCGCCACTGGCAGTAAAAATTGCGCCATTAGCTGATCCCATATCAAAAGAAGTTCCAGCAATAGTAAAGTCATCTGAAGTAATAACATTGTTATTTGCCAAATCAGCAGCAACTAGGTTCATAAAAGTTAGAGTACCGTTATTAACTATTGTTTTGTTCTGAGCATTTTCAGTAGTATGTCCAAAAGTAACTGTAGCAGTGGGATCAGTGAAAGAAAGAGAAGAAGAAGCATCTACCGTAATACCGGAGGATTGAGCTACGTTATTATTAGAAATATAAAACCCTTTATCAGAAACTACTACTGAGTTTGCATCTATTTCAAGACTACAGAAAATCAATGTTCCGTCAACTGCTATATTTCTTGATGCTGTGTTGTCAAATTTGATATTACCTGCAGTAGCATCAAATGTTGCATTAGTAGGAACCGTAAGATCACCTGTTATTACTAAATCAGTTGCAGTAGAGACTGTCCCGGCATTATCAAGTAAAGTTAAGTCATAAAAACTTAAATCTGTATCAGTACCACCGTTATTAGTAAGAGTAAATCCACCGGACGGATTTATACTAATATTGCTGTTAGCAGTAGCTCTAAATGAACCACCATTACCTACAGTTAAAGAAGCACCACCGGCAAAAGCAAAACTGCTGTTTGTTGTAATATCTGAATTAGCTTGAATATCTAAAACATGTAATGTAACTTTATCCGCAACAAAAATAAAACTGCGAGAAGCAGTATTATTAATTGTAGTAGTAGAAGAAAATGTTAAAGTATTAGCACCTGCCTGTTCAAAACCACCTTTAATAGTTATTGGCATATTCCATGCAATATTACCTAAGGTTGTATTTACATTCAAATTGAAAAATGTTACACTACCGGCTGCATAAATAGGAGCAATAGTTAAATATGTTGTTCCAGCATTTTGATTGAATGTACCATTATTTATATCAAATTCTTCAATTCTTAAATTTGATGAAGTTTGAACACTTGTAGCTGCACCATCAATATATAGGTCACTTATGCTGAATGTAGCTCCAACTGCTACAGTGATATTTTGAGTAGCACCTGAATTTAAGACCAATCTTACATCATTCCCGCCATCAGTTAAAGAACCGGTACCTGTTAACGTTATATTACCTTTTACTATTAGATCATCATCATCAGTTCCTGCTTGTAAAGATACAGCAACATTGGATACAGTTAAATTATCAACTATAATATCTCCATCAGCACCAGTTATAATACTCGCAGCACCATTGAAGCTCAAATCAGGAGGTATATTACTTCCTATTAAACCACCTGCTGTCATTGTAACATTGCCTGAAGATGTAATTATATCAGATGTACCATCATTAGCATCAAATCTTCCTGTAGCTCCTACAGACAATGAAGAACAGGAAGCTGATCCATTTAAAGTTGTATTACCAGCTGTACAATTTATATCGTTAAATGTTATAGTTCCACTTGAATTTACAAGTCTAACTGCTGTACCAGTGCCATTTAGAGTTTGAGTGCCTCCTGATGCTACAAAAGTTGCTCCACTATTAACAGTGAAGGTAGATCCATTTGTACCATCACCAATTGTAAACGAGCTACTAGTAGTAATGTAGCTATTTGTAGTAATATTAATATTTTCAAAAGTCACTATGCCACCGGCACAAGAAATTGATTTAGCAACACTGTTAGAAAATGTCAATTGATCAGTAAATAACAGGGTATTTCCACCACTCTTAGAGAAATCACCATTGATAGTACAAGGTATATCCCAGGTGATTCCACCAGTATTAGTGTCAAAAGATAGATCGAAAAATGTAACTGTACCGAATGTATAATTTGAATTTTCGTAAATTGTAGTTGTTCCTGAACTTTGATTAAAAGTCCCGTTGTTTATATCAAATTCTTTTATTGACAAATTGCCGGAAGCACTTACGTTTGTACCTGCACCATCAATATATAAATCAGATATGTCAAAAGTTGAAGTACCGGCAGAAATACTCTGAGCACCACCACTATTCATAACTAATCTTGCATCAGTTCCGCCGTCATTAAGTGAGCTAGTTCCAAGAAGAGAAATATTTCCGAGTATAACAATATCATCGTCAAGAGTTCCACCAACAAGATTTACATTGGCATTATTTATAGTTAAATCTTTTACGGTTATATCAGCATCGGCACCAGTAGTGATAATACCATCAGCTGCAAATGCAAGATTCAATGTACCTGCACCTTGCGAGATAGTAATTTGGTCATCGGTTCTTGTTAGAGTAAGATCACCATATAATGTCAGTGTAACATTACCTGTTGCAGTTATGGATGAATTTCCTCCAACACCTCCTGCATCTGTAAATGTTAAGCTTTGACATTGCGCATTTACATCAATCACTATTGTTGCATTTTCAGGAATTGTTACATCATCTGTACTAGTTGGAACACCACTATCCCAGTTAGCAACAGTGCTCCAGTTATTACCTGAACCACCAATCCAGTTGGTTTGCGCATTTGCATAAACAATAGATGTTGCAAATAACAAGATTAAGACAAGTATAAACTTTGTATTTTTCATTTCAGGAGAATCCTTTCTCAGTTAACTAGCATAATTATTCAAATATCTTACCATTCTTTTAAAAAAAAACAGAATGATAATACATATATCGGAAATATCTGATATAACTTGATTTAAAGTTTTACACATTATTTACATATATTTTGATAAATCAAAAGAGTAAAAGAATTCTGTAGAATAGTAGTCATAAAGTGGTGCTTATGCTTATTCTGATCATTATTGACATATTAATCAGAATATTCTTATATTTCCGAAAATAATTATTGCACGTATAAAATCGATACTTAAAAAAATGAAGATTGAAACTAATCAATTAATAGATTTGACAAAAGAAGATGGCGGGAATTTCGGGGTAAATAACCTAGATGAAGCATACAACTTTTGTAAGCAGATTACATTAGGACATTACGAAAATTTTCCGGTCGGAAGTATTCTTATTCCAAAACATTTGAGAAAACATTTCTTCTCTATTTATGCATTTTCGAGATTAGCTGATGATCTTGGAGATGAGCTATCTATGGTGTCAAAGACTGTTTCTCTAGAAGCTTTGGAAAATTTGAATCAATTAGTTTTAGATTTTAATGACAAAGGTCTTGAAAAGAAAAATCCAATACTTTTTGCATTAAAGGATACAATGATTCAAAAAAATATTCCTTCTGAGCCATTTGAAAAACTTATCAAAGCTTTTAAACAGGATGTATTATTTATACGGCCTAAGACTATGGCTGATAATTATAATTATTGCAAATACTCAGCAAATCCTGTAGGGGAGTTGGTTTTAAGGTTGTTTGACAATTTCAATGATAAAACAGAAAAGTATTCTGATATGATTTGTACCGGTTTACAACTTGCAAATTTTTGGCAGGATATATCAGTAGACAGACAAAAAGGTAGAATATATATACCGGAAATAATACAAGAGAAATATAATATTCCAACAGACATACTTTATCAAGCTCCGCAAGTAGAAGCAGAAAAAATGATAGAAGAACTCTGCGAGCATACAGCGCAACTTTTCGATGAGGGAAAAAATCTGATTCCGCTTGTAAAAAACATTCGCTTAAGGATTGAATTGGCAATAATTTTGGAAGGTGGAAAACGTATATTGCAAAAATCACAATTATTAAAATCAAAATTGTTATCTTTACGTCCAAAGTTAGGTAAAAAAGATATTTTAATTGTATTTTTCAAAGCTCTATTTAGTCATAGGATATTTATTTGATGCAAATTGTCACACAATATGATTTAGCCTATCACGAAAATGTGAATCCGCCTGTTGTGGAAAAATCAAATTTTCTATATTCCTTTTCTTTTTTACCAAAAGAAGAAAGATTAGCAATGCATTCTATTTATGCGTTTTGTAGCTATATTGACAATATTGTTGATGATTCTCCGAATGTAGATCCTAAAGTGATAGAAAAAAAGCTCAGAAGACTTGCATGGTGGCAAAATGAGCTTGATAAACTTTATTCCGGTTCCTATTCCGGCAAATATTTAAAACCTTTCGAATATATCGTAAAACGATTCGATATTCCCAAACAGTACTTTGTAACCTTAATAGATGGTTGTAGAACAGATCTTGTGCGAAGTACTTATGACACATTTGAAGATTTGAAAGAATACTGCTATGGAGTAGCAAGTATAGTTGGTCTTATAAGTATTGAAATTTTCGGTTATAAGTATGAAGAGACCAAAAATTATGCAATAAATTTGGGCTATGCACTTCAATTAACAAATATCATGCGAGACGTCAAGGTGGACAAAGACAGAGGTTATTTCTATCTTCCGCAAGAAGATTTGGATACTTTTAATTATTCTCGCAATGATATTATCAATGAAGTTTATAATGAAAATTTTGTTGAGTTAATGAGATTTCAGGCAAAAAGAGCAAGACAGTATTATCATAATGCAAGAACTATGCTTCGTCCTGATGAAAAACCAACAATAGTCGCTGCTGAAATTATGGATGCCATTTACTATAGATTGCTTGAAAAAATTGAACTAAATGATTTCAACGTCTATAAAAGCAAAATCAGAGTTTCAAATGCACACAAGTTGATGACAGCATTGAAGCATTGGCTATCAGTTGGGATATTTATCTCAAGAATAAAAAAACATCCCTAATTATACTTAATTTATCGGTCTTTATCAGGATTAATGGTATGGAAAAAACAATTGATCAAGAAATAGTCTTTAATGAACAAGAATTAGAACAAGTAGAAAAATTCAAATCTAAATATCCTGAAGCTCAGTCAGCAATTATGCCTGTACTATGGATGGCTCAAAAAAAATTCGGATGGCTTTCAAAAGATGTAATGAAATATGTCGCAGAGCTTTTAAATCTTTCTTATGCTCACGTTTATGGTGTAGCCACTTTTTATACAATGTATTTTAAAAAGCCTATGGGCAAATATCATGTTCAGGTTTGTACAAATGTTTCATGTATGCTCAGAGGCGGAGAAGAAATATTTGTCCATCTGAAAAATAAATTTGGCATAGGGCATAATGAACGCACTGAAGACGAAAGATTTTCACTAGAAGAAGTTGAGTGCATGGGCGCATGTGGCGGTGCTCCAATGATTGCGATTAATGAAGACTATCACGAAAATATGTCAATCGGACAAGTTGATACTCTTTTGGATACATTGAAATAAGGATTATTTTCGTTATTTCTGTAACTTTTCTAAGCTTTATGTTTTATATATATAAAGACATTATACAAAATTGGCTTCGTGAATGTACAGAATTTTTAAAATAGGAAAAATATCATTTCTTCTCACAAGTATGTTTGTGTTAGTAAATGCTATCAATTTTGCAACAAGTGGTTTACTGGAACCTTTATTTTCTAGCGGATCACTTGATTTTTTTGCGGGTTCTGAGTATTGGAAAATACTTACCTATATGTTGATTCAATCTGATGCAGGTTCCTTATTTTTAACCTTGTTTACATTTATGCTTGTTAGTCCGTTTCTTGAAAATTTACTAACATCAAAATATTTTTCAAAACTACTTTTTGTTTTTGCTCTTTTTCAGGGTATCGCTGTACCTTTATTTTTCTTTTTAGCGAAACAATACAATGTTGTTATCACAGGTGCAGATGGCCTTGCAATCTTTGTATTAACCCTTTTTACATTGCTAAATCCGGGTTATTCAGTTGCAATGGGCAGGTTTAGAATCAAAACAGGTTTGCTTACAGTAACTACTATTATGACGTGGTTACTAGTAAAAACACCTGGATTTTTATTAGGAGATTGGAATCAGATAGTACCTGTAATGGCATTTTCTATTTTAGGTTTTGTTGCAGGAGTTACTTCTTATGTGGTCTTCAAAGAAGAAGATAAAAAAGAAAAAGAAAATTACAATAAAATAGATTTTGATGATTTGGAATTTTTAATTCCAAGAGCGGAAGAGCTAAAACCTGCTTTAATCTCTCAACAAGTTAGAACTAGACAAGAAAATGAAGTTGTCGAATCGCATATTGAATTTACAAATGATCCTTATGAGGATGAGCAGAATCTAAATATGATTCTAGATAAAATAAATGATTTTGGTAAAGAATCTCTTACAACTGATGAACTTGATTTTTTAAAAATCTATTCAGATCATTTATCATAAATAAAAATTACTCCACATGGCAAAGAGCCTCTATTTCTTCATAAAAGAAGAGTAGAGGCTTTTTGACTATTAAAGTCACAACATCACAATTCTTTGTAGAAATCTAAAAGGCATAAATCTGAGTACTTAGGTGCAATTATTTGCATACTTAAAGGCATTTTTGCAGTATCTACCCCGTAAGGGAAGCATAATGCCGGCGAACCAATTAAATTAGCGATACATGTAAAGGTATCATAGAAATAATCTTTATCAGAAGGTTCTGAGGTTTTTCTAGCCGGTAGAGGAGTTGTTGGAGTAATAATTACGTCTACTTGAGTAAATATTTCTAGAAATTGTTGTTTCAGTCTATTCTTCAAAGTTTCTGCTTTATCTATAAGTCGATTAGAATCTTGCGTTAATAAGTAATTTCCAAGAATTATCCTGTTTTTACTGGAGGAACCTACAAATTTAGATCGGTTAATTCCAATATCACTTTTGTTTTTACCATAATTAAGACCTGTAAATCTGGAAAGATTTGAAGCAGATTCTAATGAAGTCAGCACTTGATAAGCTGCTATAATTTCTTCTAAATCCAGTATATCTATCTCACTGATCATAAATCCTAAATCCATTAGATAATCGCAGTAACTATTATAGTTATCAATGATATCAGAAGATATAGAAGAGATATTGTTTAAATAAAAAAAACCTATGGTGTGTCCTCTAAATTTTACATCAGAATGTACATTAGAGCTCATGTCATTAAAATCATTACCTCTAGCAGAAATATATACTTCTTTTATTGATTCTATACTTTTTGACATAAAAGCAATTTGGTCATAAGAAGGTGCAAAAGATAACAAACCTTGTCGAGAAACAGATCCATAACTTGGTTTAAATCCTATAACACCAGTCATTGCAGCCGGAATGCGTGCAGAACCACCAGTATCTGAAGCTATTGCTACATGACATAATTCAGCTGTTACTGATGCAGCAGCACCGGAGGAAGAACCACCTACAATATAATCATGATTAAGAGGATTAAGAGCTGTCTCGTTCTTAGAGTGACTACCACTGCTACCAATTGCAAACTCATCAAGGTTAGTAGTTCCAATAATAGTTGCCCCATCATTAGCCAAATTTTTAATTGCTGTCGAAGTGTAAGGAGTAACAAAGTTATCTAATATTTCAGAAGAAGCTGTAAAAGGAAAATTTTCTATTGTAAGAATATTTTTGACTGAGATTACTAAATGGGAGAGAGGTTTGTTTATAGATGGTTCAGCCTGGTAGTTAATGCTTGAGAAAATATTCAAATTATCTGATTCTATCAAATCAAAAAGATCAGATAAAATTGTGTTTCTGTTTTCAGGTTGAGTAGAGAATTTTTCTAGTAAATTATGCTTCGAGTGAGTTGCCATTTTGCTGTGTATTTTGTTCTGTAGTTTTAGGTTTTTCGATAATGTCTTCAGGTTTAACATTATTATCGAATATTTCGTTTTGTTGTTCTTTTATCGAAAAATTATCTTCATCTAAATTCTGGACAGGTTCTTTAACGGAAGTAAAAGTATTGTCGTTGTTAACTTGATCACGGGCAGAGGAATTATCAATATCTACTACAGACTTAACATCATTACTGATATTATTTACTTCATCAGTAAACTGCTGTTGAGCTTCTTTGATTTTTTGCATACCTTTTCCCATTGTTCTGGCAATTTCAGGAAGTTTTTTAGGACCAAACAACACTAAAATAGCCAGAACAATAAGCAATAATTCACCACCGCCAACATCAAACATATTAGCACACTTTACACTTATTTATCAATTTTCTTTGTTGCATCTGAGCCTTCATTGGCTGCATCTTTAAACTCTTTAATACCAGAGCCTAGACCACGCATTAATTCGGGAATTTTTTTACCGCCGAATAGCAATGCTATAACAGCAACTATAAGAATTAATTCTCCGGGACCTAATCCGAACATTGTGTACCTCGTTTTAGCAATTATTTAAAATGTTTTGCTAAGGATTTGAAAATAGCAAGACCATCATTGCAACCTAATTGGCTATCGCTGTATCTTTCAGGGTGTGGCATCATACCAAGTACATTGCCTTTTTCATTTATGATACCGGCGATATTATTAATTGAACCATTAGGATTAACGTCCTTAGTCACATTACCGTCTTTGTCTGAATATCTAAATACAACTTGGTTATTTGCTTCCAATTTGTCTATTGTATCTTGATCTGCAAAGAAATTTCCATCACCATGAGCGATAGGAATACGAATAATTTGATCTTGTTTGAGTTCAGACGTAAAAGCGGTAGAATTATTCATAACTTTTAAGTTAACATCTTTACAAATAAAATGTAAAGATTCGTTTTTCAAAAGTGCACCCGGGAGTAAGTTAGATTCAGTAAGAACTTGGAATCCATTACAAATACCAATTACATAACCGCCGTTATTTGCAAATTTGATCACTTCTTTCATAATAGGAGAAAATCTAGAGATAGCACCGCATCTTAGATAGTCACCATAAGAAAAACCTCCGGGAAGGATTATACAATCAATATCAGAAGGTATTTCAGTATCTTTATGCCAAAGAAAAGTAGATTCTTGCTCTGCATTCTTTTTAGAGGCATAATACGCGTCATGGTCGCAATTTGATCCTGGAAATATTACAACTCCAAACTTCATTTTAAGCCTCAATTATTTAATTTCTTCTAATTTTACAAAATGATCTTCGATAATCGGATTTGCAATCAACTGTTTGCAAGCATTATCAACTAATTCTAAAGCTTTATCTTCTGTATCAGCTTCTACTGTCAATTCTACTAATTTACCGATTCTTACGTTTGTAAGAGAGTTGTATTCTAAAGAGTGAAGTGCGTGTTCAACTGTTTTACCTTGCACATCTAAGATACCTTGTCTTAGAGTGATATTTACTTTTGCAGCAAATTTTTTCATCTGTACACCTGATATATTAAAATATTTGATTATCATTTCTGATTTTGAGATATACAAAAATAAGAAAAATATCTCTTATAATATCAATAGCATCTCAATTATAATTCAATCTCTTCATTATCTGAGTCATCGTCATCTATATATTCTTCTATTTCATCTTCTGGAGAAGTTTTTGCTTTTATCCAGATACCTGTGCGTATAAGTGCAGTACCTAAAACATAGATTACCATTGTAGGGAATATAGAGACACCTTTAGTTAGAACACCCAAAATAATGGCAGCAGCTATCGCAAGAAGAAGCAAAGGAGATTCTTTAAAATTTCTTTTAGTCGGTTTAGGTATATTATGATATTTTATCATAGTAACCATTGCAGTTGCAACACCAAAAGATACAAAAGGTGTTAAGTAGTCTTTGATATTTTCAGGAATTCTGTCAGTGAGATAGAAAAATATCAAGTAAGATATTATTGTTAATGCACCAGATGGAATCGGAAGCCCATAAAAATATTTTTTATCTTCATAACTGTTTAGTTTAACGTTAAATCTGGCAAGCCTTACCACCCCGGCAAGCGCAGGAATAGCAGCGAGTAAAATTCCCATTTCTCCATATTGCTCAAAATGAGCCTTATAAAGCATGTATGACGGAGCAACACCAAAAGATACTGCGTCACATAAAGAATCTAACTCAACTCCAAATTCACTGGCAGAATTGAACAAACGAGCCATTGCGCCATCAAGCATATCAAATATGGCAGCCATTAAGATAAATAATGCAGCTTTTTCAAACTCTAAATTAGCTGTATGAACAATTGCAGTAAAGCCTGAAAACAAATTTGCAAGTGTAAGTAAATTAGGAACTATTGATCTGGTAATTCTCAGTTTCATGTATTAATCTTTTGTGTTGTTTTTTAAGATTTAGGGAATTTAATCATTCCGTTCGATAATTCAAAAATCACTTTGCAGGAAGTTTTGCAATAATAGTTTCACCACCTACAACTTTTTGACCAACTTCTACTAAAAAATCTGTGTCGGAATCAACGATTATGTCCATTCTTGAGCCGAATTTCATCATACCAAATTGATCTCCGGCCGTGATATTATCACCGACATTTATTTCAGCAACAATTCTACGGGCGAGAATTCCTACAATTTGTTTGAAAAGGACTTTCCCGTATTTAGTTTGTACTCCAACCTTTGAATGCTCATTTTCCTCTGAAGCTTTAGGAGCATAAGCCACAAGATACTTACCAGGGAAATAATCGTAATATTCTATTTTGCCTGTAACTGGAGATCTATTTACATGTACGTCTAAAGGTGACAAAAAGATACTAATTTGTTTTGCTTTAGATTTTAAATAATATTTATCTTCTACATCAATTATCTGTACTACTTTCCCATCCGCAGGTGATAAAACGTAAGACGTATCATCCAATACTTTTTTAGGAATAATTCTATCAGGATCTCTAAAAAACCAAAGTGTAAATGCTGTTAATATAAATCCGGGAATGCTCAGAAGATAAGCAAGCCACCCTGAAGCAAACATAAATGATGCTACAATAATTGCTATTCCAATTAATAACATTGGAATTGCGTTGTCTAATCCGTATCTTGTTAACATAGTTCTACTTATGAATATTAATTCAAATTGTTCTGGTTATTTTGTAAATTGCGTTATGCGTAAAAGGTAAATTACGAAATTGTTTGGTATAATCAATCATAGATGGACAAAAATATGAAATTTTCAGTAGCATTAAACGAGCTGCAGAAAGGGTTACAAAAAACTCTGCCTGCTATTCCTCCAAAATCTACATTGCCAGTTTTGGAACATTTACACTTTTCTTTAAAAGAAAATATCCTAAAAATGATTGCAACAGATCAGGATATAACTATTCTTACGAAGGTTGATGTTATAGGATTCGAGGATGGAGATATTTTAGTACCAGCTAGAAAAATAAATGAGATTGTCAAAGCTTTGGGGACTGAAGGCGAAATAGAATTTATGTCTGATGCTGAAAATTTTGAAATCAACCTTAAGACAGAAAAGGGTTATTATGAAATGAAAGGGCTCAGCCATACAGAATATTTAGACTTGCCTGAACTCTTTAAACAAGAAACTACAATTACTCCTGAAGATGGAGAAACTGCAGAAACTGCTACCTATGCTACAATTGCAAGAAATGATTTGCAGTCAATAGCAAACAAAACAGTATTTGCTGTTTCTTCTGACGAATTCAGACCTGCTATGACCGGTGTTTTATTCCAGTTTAAAGAAGATGCTATCAATGCTGTTTCTACTGATAGCTACAGATTAGTTAAAGCTGTTATTAACCCGGTAAATAAAACATTCAATGCAGATTTTGAAGTAATCATCCCTGCTAAATCAGTAGAAATGTTGAAAAAAATAGATGATGATGCGGTATTTTCTTTGATAGAATCTTCTGATAAGATTACTCATGTTCGTTTCGAAATAGGTAATACAATTATTATCTCAAGAATTATAGAAGAAAAATTCCCTCCTTATGAATCAGTAATTCCGCAAAACAATAACTTAATGGCTATTGTTGATAAAAAAGATTTGTTAGCAGCGATTAGAAGGGTATCTATCTTCACTAATACTCATTCAAAACAAATTAAAGTAAAATTAACAGATAACTTAATTGAAGTTATGGGCGAAGATGAAGACAGTGGTAATAATGCTTCTGAATCAATCGCTTGCGACTTCCAAGGCGAATCTATTGAATTTGGCTTCAACTACAAATATTTGGAAGATGCTTTAAATCACACTGAAAACGTAGAAAGTTCAAACTCTCAGGTTATGCTTACTTTTTCAGAACCTACAAAACCTGCATTAGTAAAGCCAACTCCTGATGAAGATAAATTATTAATGTTAATTATGCCGGTTAGATTATCGTAAGATGTTTATAAAGTCTTTAAAGCTATCTAACGTTAGAAATCATAACGAAACTACAGCACAATTCAGCCCGGGATTAAATATAATCCACGGGCTGAATGGCGTTGGTAAGACATCTTTACTTGAAGCTATTGCTTTATGCAGTTTGTCTAAAACATTTTTGCCTGTGCCAGATGCTGCTTTGATAAATAAGTTCAAAGATTTTCTATTTGTTCGTTGTGATTCAGAAAATTCTATAGGTGTTGATTATTTTGTAAAAGTGCAATATCCTAAAGGACAAAAAAAGACTTTTTCAAATAGCTATGGAGATAATCAATTACCAAAAAATATAATAGGAGAGATGCCTGTTGTTATTCTTTCTCCTGACTATAAAACTTTAACATTTGGCGCACCGGATGATCGCCGCCAGTTTTTAAATACCATTTTATCTCAATCATCAAAAAGATATATAGATCTTGCACTTAAAAATAAAAAATATCTCAAGCAAAGGAATAAAATCTTATCTGATAAAAAGCAAAATCAGAGAATTGATATGAATTTACTCCAAATTTTGACAGATATGTTCATAGAGTCAAGCGCTGAGATCATAATGGCAAGAGATGCTTTTATAAGGCAATTTGAGGTTTATTTTAAGAGGGTTTATAGTGAAATTACAAATAATAAAGAAATCGTAGCTTTAAAATATTCGCCTTTTGGACTATCAGGTTTAGACTTAGATAAAGAAACAATTATTGAAAAATATAAAGATGATTTTATAGATAATCTTGAAGATGAGTTTAGAAGAGGAACTACAATATTTGGGCCTCAGAAGGATGATTTGAAGATTTTTATAAATGAAGGTCTTTCAAAGCAATATGCTTCTCAAGGTCAACATAAATCTCTGCTTATCAGTTTAAAATTTGCGGAATTTTTCTTTTTGCATGATGCAAAAAAAGAAACACCTATTATACTGCTAGATGATATTTTTTCTGAATTAGATGAAGAACGTTCAGAAAAAGTTTTAGAGTATATAAGAACAAATAATGCTCAGACATTTATAACTGTAACAAATGCTGAATATATTAACAAATTTGTCAATGCTTCCGATAATTGTTTCTATTTCCATGTTTTAGAAGGTGAAATAAAGGGAGTTCAAAAATGAGTGATTTAGGAGAAAAATTTAAACCCAACTCTCTCTCAGAGGTTTTAGCCATGCTAGTTAACAAAAAAGGCTGGCATGATCAGTATTTTCAAGCAAAACTTGCGAATAAATGGCAAAATATTGTTGGAGATAAAATCGCTCTTGAAACATCTATTGACTCTTTAAAAGATGGAATACTAACCATTAGAACTCAAAGCAGCACCTGGCGAACTGAGCTTACATTAAGGGCTAATCAACTTATTCAAAAAATCAATGAAGAATTACAGTCAGATGTGGTTGAAAAAATTGTAATTCGTTAAAAAATTGCGTATTTTTGTAAGTTATACAAAGTATTGTTTTGACTAAAAAAATACGGTCTAATCTATGAAATCACAGGAATTTGGAGGCGAAAATCCTAAACCGACAACTAGCTATAGTGAGTCTAGCATTAAGGTTTTAGAAGGATTGGAAGCTGTTCGTAAACGACCTGCCATGTATATTGGTGATGTAAGTGAAAGAGGCTTACACCACTTAATTCAAGAAGTTGTAGATAACTCAATAGATGAAGCGCTTGCAGGGTTCTGTAGTAACATCGTTGTGACTTTACATAACGATGGCTCATGCTCTGTAACTGATGATGGACGTGGTATTCCCACAGGTCCGCACCCGGTGAAAAAAATATCTACTTTAGAAGTAGTTATGTGTACTTTGCACGCCGGTGGTAAATTTGATAAAAATACTTATAAAGTTTCCGGTGGTTTGCACGGGGTAGGTGTATCTTGTGTGAATGCTCTGTCTTCTACAGCTGAAGTTACTGTAAGAAGAGAAGGTAAAATATTCAGACAAGTCTACCATAAAGGTGTGCCAGAAGCTCCTGCCGAAATAATAGGTGAGACTAAAGAAACCGGTACTACTACAAAGTTTTGGCCGGATTCTTCTATTTTTAACACTGTTGAGTTCAAATTCAAAAAAACTTCTGAAAGATTAAGAGAACTTGCTTTCCTTAATCCTTCAATTAAAATAACATTAGCAGATGAAAGAGCTAACCGTTTTGAAGAATATCATTATAAAGGCGGACTAAAAGATTTTGTCAATTATATTGATGAAGGAGCTACAGTTATAGTTCCTCCAATTTATTTTGAAGGTAGCGATTTTGGGGCTTCTGAAACAGAAACACAAGTTGAAGTATGTTTCCAATATAATAACGGATATAGTGAAAACCTCTTATCTTATGTGAATAATATTCATACAATTGAAGGTGGTACACACGTATCAGGGTTTAGATCTTCTTTAACAAGGACATTAAATCAATATGTCACAGAAAATTTAAGTTCTAAGAAAAAAGGTAATTTGCAGCTTACCGGTGACGACTTTAAAGAAGGTTTAACTGCAATTGTATCAGTAAAAGTTGCTGAACCTCAGTTTGAGGGGCAAACTAAAACTAAACTAGGTAATAGTGAGGTAGAAGGTATCGTTCGTGGTATAGTTGCTGTTCGCTTAAAAGAATATTTAGATTCAAGTCCTGCAGTTGCTAAAAAGATTATCGAAAAAGCTGTTACTGCTGCTGAAGCGCGTATTGCGGCGAAAAGATCCCGAGAAATGGTACGCCGTAAAAGTGTATTGGAATCAGGTTCTTTACCTGGTAAACTTGCGGATTGCTCTTCTAAAAATCCTGAGGATTGCGAATTATACTTAGTCGAAGGGGACTCTGCCGGTGGTTCAGCCAAACAAGGCAGAGACAGACGTTTTCAAGCAATTCTTCCACTTCGTGGTAAAGTACTAAATGTTCAAAAGGCAAGACCTCATAAAATACTTGAAAATCAGGAGATTAAAACAATCATTACCGCTCTTGGAGCCGGTTTTGCAGAAGATTTTGATCCTAATAAAACAAGATATAACAAAATCATTCTGATGGCCGATGCCGATGTCGATGGTGCGCACATTCGTACGTTGCTATTGACATTGTTCTTCAATTATATGAAAGATCTGATTATTGCTGGTAAACTTTATATTGCACAGCCACCTTTATACAAATTGAAGAAAGGTAAGCAAGAATACTATGCTTATAATGATGCTGAACGTGATGAAACAATTGCCCGAATTAAAAAGGAGAGTCCTAAAGCTCAGGTATTTGAAAATAATCCTGATGAAGAGGATACTGATTCAGAACAAGAAGCAATAGAAAAAGCAAAAAGAGGCGGTATACAAATATCTCGATTTAAAGGTCTTGGTGAGATGAATCCGGATCAACTTTGGGATACTACTATGAACCCGGCTACTCGTACATTACTTCAAGTTACAATTGAAGATGCTACAGAAGCTACAAGAGTTTTCCAAACTCTGATGGGTGACAAAGTAGAACCTCGTAGAGCTTTTATAGAATCAAATGCCGAATATGTACAGAACTTAGATATCTAAGTAATATAAATATGCTATAATTTAGAGCTGTTGTGATTCAAATCATGACAGCTCTTTTAGTATAAACTAAATTAGAATATCTACGTATATATTTAGGATTGTAGTAAAGGAGATAGATATAATGAAATTAATAATAATATTTGCTGTCGTGATAACATTATTTGCGACTTTTGAGATATATTTCTACAAGAAATGGAAGAAATACGTAACACACAAAGGATGGAACCAATGGATACACAGAATACCGCTGTTGATGTCAATATTTACGATCATTGCAATTTTAGCAATCAATATTAACAGATTCTACAGCACTTCATCCGAATCTTGGACTGTTGTACTTTTTATGATAATAAGTTTCTGGACATTGCCAAAGATAATTATAGTTCCAATCATGTTCTTTCAGACTGTCATTTCTTTTATAAAATACAAAATATTTAAAAGACGGATTCCAGAAGATACTACAAGAAGAAAATTTTTACGTGATGCCGGTTGGACTGTTGCAGGAATTCCTTTTTTTGCTTCAGCTTGGGGTGTTTTTAGAACAGCTTATGATTTTAAAGTCCATAATGTAGAAGTAAAATTAGAAAACTTGCCAAACTCCCTTGATGGAGTTCGAATTGTTCAGATATCAGATCTGCATGCCGGTTCTTATTATTCAGATTCGCCTTTTAGGAAGGTGAGATATATAATAGAAACACTTAATCCAGATATCGTAGTTTTAACAGGGGATTTTGTTAATAACAATCATGCTGAGATAGATAAAATATCTCATGAAATATCAAAAATAAAGGCAAAATATGGAGTATATGGCTGTTTGGGTAATCATGATCACTTTATGTCACCAGAGAGTCATAGTACCTTGGTTGACAAATTGAAGAAAACTGGAATGAGACTTCTAATCAATGAAAATCATACTGTTACTATAGGTGATGCTAATTTACATATTGCAGGAATAGACAATACAGGATTTGGTCAGGAATATGGTAATTATGAAATGGCAATGCAGAATTTACCTGATTATGAAACTATAATTCTTTTAGCTCATGACCCTACTAATTGGGATAAGTCAATATTTGGACAACTTCCTGTCGATTTGACTCTATCTGGTCATACTCATGGAGGCCAAGTAGGGATAGAACTTTTTGGTAAAATGATGACACCAGTAAAGATGGTATATAAACAGTGGGCAGGCTTATACCACAAAAAAGGTCAATATTTATATGTTAATAGAGGCGTTGGAATGGTAGGTCCTCCTATAAGATTAGGAATAAATCCGGAAATTACTTTATTAACTTTGAAGAAAAATAATCTTTTAGCAAAAAATTAGTATCTTTGTTTTATACTCAATATTTTATTTTAACGACAAAGGTGTACTATGAAGAAAATGACTGAAAAATCTTTACAAGAAGCTTTCTGTGGTGAATCTAAAGCACATATGAAATATTTAGCATACGCTTTACAAGCTGAAAGAGAAGGCCTAAAAAACATCTCTCGTTTATTTGAAGCTATTGCTTATGCTGAAACTGTCCATGCACACGCACATGCTAAAGTTTTAGGTATGATTGGCAAAACAAAAGAAAATTTACAAGATGGTATTAATGGTGAAGATTTTGAAGTAGAAGAAATGTATCCTGCTTACGAAGCGATTGCAGAATTACAAGGCGAAAAAGCTGCTTTAAAAGCTATTCGTTGGGCAATTGATGCAGAAAAATCACACTCTGTTTTATACGGTAAAGCAAAAGAAATGGCTGATGCAGATAAAGATGCTGATTTTGAAGAAATTCATACATGTGAAATATGTGGTTATACTCACGTGGGTGAGCTTCCTGAAAAATGCCCTGTATGTAATGTAAAAAAAGATAAATTTAGAAAATTCTAAATAAAAAAGCGGGCTACTAAGTAGTCCGCTTTTCTTTAATATATTCAGATTTACTTAGAATTTGATAAACTCAACACGTCGATTATTAGCTTTTCCTTCAGGAGTAGTATTATCTCCAATTGGCATTGTATCTCCTAAGCCTTTATATTTCAATCTACTAGAGTCAATACCTAATTCAACTAACTTATCTACAACTGCTTTTGCTCTATCAGCTGATAATTTCAAATTTGAAGCATCATCACCATCAGAATCAGTATGACCTTCAACACTAAATTTTAGAGATTCGTCTTTATCCATCATTTTAAATATCTTATTAATTGGCCCCATAGATTCAGGTTTTAGAGTTGCTTTATTAACATCAAATCTGATACCTTGCATGATAATTTTGCCTTCAGTTTCTACTCGTTTTGAAAGTTTAACTGCACCTTTTGCAAAACGAACATTTTTGATGAAATTTTTATTTGCATCAGAAGAGTTTGCAAAAGTAAATCCTGTAGGATTTCCTTCTAGTCTTGGAAGATTTATGAGCCTTGTATCATCCATATACATTTTCATATTACCTCTATTATAAGAAATAGAAATATGTCTCCATGTCTCTTTAGGTGCTTTATTTGTTCTATTTACTCCCGGATATTTACCTTCTAGATTATGGAAATCCATTGCACCATAATAAATTGTCAAAGTATTGCTAATCTGGTTATCCGTTAAATTCCTTTGATTTTTTTGATCATAAAAAGAAATGTAATATCTTTGACTCCACTCATTAGTTTCAAAGAAGCAGTCGAATTCTAAAGTAAACTCGTCAGGAAGGTAATCTGATTTCCTTTCCTTCATATATGGAATGATTTCAGAAGGTTCACGTAACATAATTACGTTTTCACCGTTAAATTCAGCTATTTCACAGTTACCTTCTTTAATATCCCATCTTGTCGGAAATTCACCATTTTCTTCATCAAGAAGGTTATCTTCAAAAATGACCATGTCTCCGGGTACAAAATCATATTTTGACCAGTTCAATACACCTGCTTTTGGTGTTGATTCTTCTGAATCTGTAGTGTTTGAGTTAGAATTACTTTTTAAATTAGTAGATGAATTAGAGGAGTTGTTGTTTTCTTCTTTACCATCAACAGCTTCGTCAACTGTTTCATCAATCTTTTCGTCGATTTTTTCTTCAACTTTTTCTTCAACTTTCTTTTCTACTGATTTTTTTATCTTGTTCCAGAATTGAGCATTAGCGTCAATGCTGAATACAAGTAAAAACAAAGCAAATACAAAAGCGATCTTCTTCATAGTACTCGAATATATATGTATAACAATATTTATCATTGTCTGAATTATGAATGCAATATAAGAAAAAGTAAGTTAATAAAAGCAAAATAAAAAGCCGATTAGGTCAATCGGCTTTGTTTAGAGTTTGTACGCTAAATAAGAAGGATACTTATTTGGCGATATTATTAAGGAAAATTGCAGAAGCTGCAATACCACCAATATAGTTTTTCAAATCAAAGTTTTCATTAGGAGAGTGGATGTTATCACCCGGCAAACCTAATCCCATTAATACTGTAGGTGCATTCAAAACGCTTTCAAATTTTTCTACAATTGGAATTGAACCACCTTCTCTCATAAATACAGGTTTAGTACCAAATGCCATTTCTAATGCTTCCATTGCAGTTGAAATTGCTTTACCGTCACGTTTAACTAGAACAGGGTTGCCACCATGTAATTCGTTCACTTCAACTTTAACTGTAGGTGGAGCTAATTTTACTAAGTAATCAAGTATTTTTTTAGTAATATCATCAGCTGTTTGGTTTGCCACAAGACGCATAGAAATTTTAGCTGAAGCTTCAGAAGGAAGAACAGTTTTAGCTCCTTCACCGATGAATCCGCCTTTTATACCATTGAGGTCTAAAGATGGACGAGCCCAGGTTCTTTCTAAGGTAGTATAGCCTATTTCACCATGTAATTCTTTTACTTCTAAATCTTTTTTATATCCTTCAAGATCGAATGGCAATTCTTTGAAACCTTCACGTTCTTCAACAGTTAGGTCAACAACATCATCATAAAATCCCGGAATAGTTATTCTGCCATAACTATCTTTTAGCTGAGATATCATCCAAGCTAAGACATTAATCGGATTATCTACTGCACCACCGAAAGTACCTGAGTGTAAATCTCTGTTAGGTCCAATAACTTTAATTTCTACAAAAGAAATTCCACGTAAAGAATAACATATTGAAGGTAAGTCATCAGCAAACCATTCTGTATCTGACACTAAAACAGTATCGCATTTTAACATTTCTTTATTGTTTTCAATAAATGTTTCAAGATTGCTTGAACCAGCTTCTTCTTCACCTTCTATCATCAATTTGATGTTGATTGGAAGAGTGCCATAGATTTTAAATAGAGATTCTATTGCTTTAAGGTGTACCAATACTTGACCTTTATCATCAGAAGAGCCTCTGGCAAATATTTTCCCATCTCTGATTGTAGGTTCAAATGGTTTCGTTGTCCATAATTCAATAGGATCAACAGGTTGTACGTCATAGTGACCGTAAATAAGAATGGTTGGAGCGTCTTCACCTGCTTCAAGCCATTCAGCATAAACAATCGGATGACCAGGTGTTGGAACTAAATGTACATTTTCTATTCCAATCGATTTTATATGATCAACTACCCAGTTTGCACATTCTAAGGTATCTTCATTGTGTTCTGATAAGCTGGAAATACTTGGAATTTCTAAGAATTCAACGAGTTCGCTGACGTATCGTTCTTTATTTTCATCGATATAAGAGAATAATTTTTCCATTATTTACCTCGTTAATATGTTCTGTTATTAAAGAAAGCACAATTTAGTAAAAAAATATACAAGCATAAAAAAAATATGGCAAGAAGACAAATAGGTATTTATCCCTATATTTTATAACAAAATATTTTCGCATTTTTGTAGTTCTGTAAAATGACATATTATACCATAATTATTAGGAAGAATGTAATGCTGTTACGTTGGTTGATAGCACTATCAATATTTTTTATTTCGAAGCCCATAATGGCTAATAATATCGAAAAAGTAATTAATACAACATGCGACGAATCAAGCCCTGTGATTTCCCCTGATGGGAATACGCTTTATTACTGCAAAACATTTTGTAATGACTCAACTATGTCAGATGAAATATATTATGTAGTAAAAGACAAAGCGGGAAATTGGAGTGAACCTGAAAATATTGGTGAACCTCTTAATAATTCAATGAATAATTTTGTTAGTTCTGTCTCTCCGGATGGCAACACCTTACTTTTAGGTACTGTTTATCCAACTAAAACTGATAATCATATCAGAGAAGGTGTTTCCATATCCCATAAAACAGAAGAAGGGTGGTCATATCCAGAGAACTTAATTATTGAAGATTTCTATAATAAAAGAGGTTTTGCAGGTTTTTACTTGTCTAATGATGGTCGTTCACTTCTAATGACAATTGAAAGAGATGACACTCAAGGAAAAAAAGATATATATGTAAGTTTTTTGAAAAGTAATAATACCTGGACAAAACCATTAAATTTGGGGAAAGTAATCAATACAGAAGAAAGTGAAATATCGCCATTTCTTGCTTCAGATAATGAAACATTATACTTCTCTTCAGAAGGACATAAAGGACTTGGATCTGCTGATATATTTATGTCAAGAAGACTTGATGACAGCTGGCAAAATTGGTCAGCTCCCGTTAATTTAGGTGATAAGATCAATTCAAAAGAATGGGATGCTTACTTTAAAATAGATGCCTCAGGTAAATCTGCATTTTTAACTAGAAAACATCCTGAAAGAGGGGATATGGATATAGTAAAAATTGATTTACCTAAACAAGTCAGACCTAAACCAGTTTTATTAGTGAAAGGCAAAGTGACCTCTTATAAATCGGGTATACCTCTAAAAGCTGAAATTACTTTTAAAGAGTATCATGGAGGTACTGAGATTGCCAAGTCTTCCAGTAATAAAAAAGACGGGTTGTATGCTCATACTTTACCTGGTGGTCTGATATATTCTTTTGAAGCTAATTCTGTTGGTTACATTCATAATAATCAAAAAGTTGATTTACTTGATTTGGATGAATATAATGAAGTAGATGTGCCGATTGAATTGATTCCTAAAAGTGATACACTTATTTGTCTGCGAAATGTCTTTTTTAATACTGCTAAGACTGAGATAGATCCTGAAGGATTGAAAGAGTTAGAATATCTATCTACATTTCTTATAGATAACAGTGATGCAGTAGTTGAAATAAAAGGATATACAGACAATGTAGGTTCCTATGAAAAAAATCTTGATTTGTCACAAAAGAGAGCTGAAGAAGCTAAAAATATTTTAGTCCATAATGGAATTGATGAGAAGAGAATATTTTTTAAGGGATATGGAGCTGAAGAACCTGTCATTTCTAATAGTACAAATTGGGGAAGAGCTTTAAATCGTAGAATAGAATTTAAAGTCTTTCGTAGAATTAACTAATATTTTGTATAATAGTATTATTGGAAATTATCAATACAGAGATTTTAATATGGAAGACAAAATTATTAGACTAATAAATGATGAAATCACTAGTAATAGAGAAATTAAAAGTATTCTTAAAGATTTTGTTGCCGGATTAAATGACGGTACAATCAGATCAGCAGAACCAACTAAAGATGGTGTTTGGAAAGTAAATCAATGGGTCAAAAAAGGCATATTGCAGCTTTTTAAGCATAGTGAAATGGAAGATATGTCTCAGATAGATACATTTAGATTCTTTGATAAAAACACACTCCCTGTTAAACCTCTTGAACTCAAAGACGGAGTCAGAATAGTTCCTGGTGGTTCTACAATTAGAACAGGTTGTTATGTAGCTCCGGGCGTTATTTGTATGCCTCCTATGTATATTAATATCGGTGCTTATGTTGATTCCGGAACAATGGTTGATTCACATGCATTAGTAGGCACTTGCGCACAAATCGGCAAAAATGTACATATCAGTGCTGCTGCTCAGATTGGAGGGGTTTTAGAACCTGCAGGTGCAAGGCCTGTTATCATAGAAGATAATGTAATGATAGGTGGAAACTGTGGTGTATACGAAGGTGTTATGCTAAAAAAACGTGCAGTTTTGGGTTCTGGTGTTATTTTAACAGCCTCTACTAAGGTATATGATATTGTTAATAATACAATTCTACAATCTACTCCAGATACTCCTTTGGAAATTCCGGAAAATGCTGTTGTTATCCCAGGTGCTCGTACTATCAATAGTCCATTTGCGAAAGATCATGGATTGTCAGTGGCATCACCAATAATTATTAAATACAGAGACGAAAAAACTGATGCCAGAACTGCTCTTACAGAGGATTTAAGATGATAGATCATGAAGTTACAAATAGAGTGATGGGCAATATCAGAAGATCTATTTTAATTGTTAGTCTCGCATTTTCAATTTCAATAATTCTTTTTGTATCAGCTTATCTTATAATCGGAGAGTTATGGTATTTAATTGCTTCAATAGCTATGTTTGCAGCAAATATCATATTTGTGTTATACGTTAACAATATCAAAAATAAATATATCAATAAGCTAAAAGAATTAGAGCGACAACATGAAAGTCAATGATATTATTCCTGAAATAAGAGACGACTTAAACATTGAAACAACATCTATAGAAGGTATTAACCATATTGTTTTAATAGATGAATACGGTTATGCTCAAGAGCCAGCTGTTTTTGGAGAAATCCTACTAGTTATTTTGCAACAAATAGATGGTAAAATAACTTTTGAAGACTTACACGGCTGGGTAAAAGAAAACATAAATTCTAACTTAACTATTGATACTATAAAAAATCCAATTGAAGAGCTAATATCAAGAGGCTTTTTCAAAACTGAGGATTACTTTGAATTTAAAGATAATTTTAATAAGGAATTGAATTCAGGTACAACAAGATTTCCAATTTGTGCAGGTACTTCATATTCCAATGACAAAGAAAAACTTGAAAAAGAAATTGATGATATATTTGCTGCTCAGTTTGTTGACGGATATGCTCAAAATGCAAAGGCAATTATAGCTCCTCATATAGATTTTAGAATTGGTGATGAAGCCCATAAAGTTTATGCTTCCGCTTATCATGCCATTAAGGACTCTGATCCGGATATAGTGATAATTTTAGGAACATGCCATAGGTATTCAAATGCTCACTTTATGTTGACAAATAAAAACTATCTGACTCCTTTAGGAGAAGCTCAAACAAATAAGGATATTGTTAAATACCTGCTTGATAATACAAATAACCAAATTGCAATTATTGATGAAATGGCACATCTAACTGAACATTCTGTAGAATTACAAACTGTACTTTTGCAAAGAATTTTTGCTGAAAAAGATATTACTTATGTACCTGTTTTGACTGGTTCACTTCACGAATATTTAGCTGTTAATGGTAAACCAACAGCTAATAAACAGCTGATGGATTTTATAAGTAAAATAAACAATATCAAAAACTTATTCAATAAAAATGTTTTGATAGTTGCCAGTGTCGATTTTGCACATATAGGAAGAAAATTTGGTGATGATTACAATGCAGAATTTTATCTGGATACTGTGAAGGAAGAAGATTCAAAATTACTCGAATTTATCAAAGATGGAAATTCTGATAATTTCCTTAATAAAATAAGTTCAGATAAAGATAAATGGAAAATTTGTGGAACATCTCCTATTTATTTAATGATGCAAATATTGAATAACAGCAAGGGTAAGGTGTTAAATTATGGACAATGGAATGAAACAGAGACTTTATCGGCTGTTACATTTGCATCTGTTGCTTTTTATGACGAAGGAGAAGAAAATGCTTAAAAGTTTAGTTCCTAACATTATGGTAGAATCAGTTGATAAAACCATTGAATATTATAAAAATGTTTTTGATTTTAAAACTGTTATGAGTGTTCCAGAAACAGGAGAAAAAGTATGGGCTATGATTCAAAACTCTGATGTATCTCTAATGCTTCAGAACAGAGATAGTATTGTTGAAGAAATGCCTGAAATGAAAGATATTCCGCTAGGAGGATCTTTAAGCTTTTTTGTGAGTACAACTGATATTGATGATTTATGGGACAGAGTAAAAGATAAAATTGAAGTAATAAAAGAACCTTTTACTACTTTTTATCATACAAAGGAATTCGTCTTTAAAGATCTCAACGGATACATAATAACAATGGCTGAACATATCAATGAGTAAAATAGAAGATATATTCTTAAAATACTACTCAATACCATTTAAAAAACCTTTCAAAATGATAAACAGTACGCTGAATCAAAAGAAAGGTTTTTTGATATTGATCAAAACTGATGAAGGTTTTCTTTTTGGTGATTGTTCCCCTTTGCAGGGATTTAGTAAAGAGTCATTTAAAGAAACACAAGCGCAATTGCTAGAAGTATATGAAGAATTGTGTTCTCTCAAAGGAGAAGATACAAACTGTTTAGAAGATACAATTTTGAAAAAAAAAGATTTATATTCATCCGTAAACTTTGCTCTTCGATCATGTATTAATGAAGGAAACATATCAAATCTCAATCTAAATACAATAAAGATGAATTGTTTGATTAATTCAAATCTCGAAAATATTGTAGATGAAATAAATTCTAAATACGAAAATGGATATAGAATTTTTAAGATTAAAATGGGCAGAAGTAGTTTTGAAGAAGAATTGACATTTTGGAAGAATTTCAAATTTGATTTTCTGGATTCAGTTAAGTTTATCTTTGATCCAAACAGATCGTGGACATATAATCAATTATATTCATTCGAGAAAGTTATTATTAAAAAAAAGCTCCTTTATTTCGAAGATCCATTACAAGATATGGATGAGCTTAAGATAGCACTGAAAGAAAACAGAATCCCGGTTGCCCTTGACGAATCTTTAGATTTTATGCTGGAGAAGGGAATTACTGATATAAAATATGCCATTGTAAAACCTACCATTGTCAAGGATTATTTAAAAAAGATTAAAAAATTGCTTAGCAAAAAGACAAAAGTTGTTCTAAGTTCAGCTTTTGAGTCTTTTATTGGGATCAGAAGCATATGTTTGCTACATTCAGTTTTAAAATTAGATACTCATATCGGTGTAGATACATTTCAATATTACGGCGCTGATTTTTCTGATTTTAAAAAATATATAGAAAATGATTTAGTCAATTTAGAAGATCTCAGCAATTTTAGAATAAACTCGGAGTATATATGTGCGGTAGATTTGCATTTGCCCCAAAAGTAGACTCAATAGAAAATGATATCGAAATAATCAATAGAGATGAAACCATAAAGATTTCATATAATCTCTCTCCTGGAATGAAAATTAGTACTATTGATAAATCCCGATCAATCAAGAATCTATATTGGGGATTAATCCCTTACTGGTCAAAAGATATAAGTATCGGCAGAAAATTATATAATGCAAGATCCGAAACAGCACATGAAAAACCGAGTTTTAAAAAAGCGTTTACAAATAGATGCCTTATTCCTGCTACTGGATTTTATGAATGGAAAAAAAGTAAAAATAGAAAATCACCATATTTTGTGCAACCCATAGATATGAGTATATTCTATTTGGCTGGCATTTATGACAAAGCTGAGATAGATGGGCATGTGATTAAATCGGTTACTATCTTAACTACTGAACCAAATAATCTGATTAAGAAAATACATAATAGAATGCCGGTAATAATAGAAAAGAAAAATCTTGAATTTTGGTTAGATGCAGATAATTCGGCTATAATTAACTCAAATATTTTTACTCCATATTCGAATAATAAGATTGAAGCGTACAGAGTTTCAGATTTGGTGAATAATCCATCTCTAGATAATAGCCAACTTATTGAAAATATAGATATTACTTTATTTTGAAAGGTAAAACATGAAAATAATCAGCTGGAATGTAAATGGAATAAGATCCGTTATAGGACAAAATGCAAGAACTAAATTTGGTAAAACTTATAAAAAAAATTACTTACATAAATATATAGAAGAAGAGAATCCTGATATTATTTGCATTCAGGAAACTAAATCGGAACCCGATCAAATAAATGAAGAGTTAAGATATCCTGAGGGTTATTATGGATACTATCATTCATGTCGTAGGAAAAAAGGATATAGTGGAGTCGTTACTTATAGTAAAACAGAACCTATAAATGTATATACAGAAATTGGGATTGAAAAATTCGACGAAGAAGGTAGAATAGTCGCTACCGAGTTTGAAGATTTTGTATTGTTCAATATATATTTTCCAAATGGAACTTCCGGTCAAGATAGAATTGATTTCAAACTGGAATTCTATGATGCCGTATTTAATCATTTTGAAGAACTAAGAAAGAAAGGTAAAGAATTAATTATCTGCGGGGATTATAATACAGCACATAAACCAATAGATCTTGCCAGGCCAAAGGAAAACGAAAAGAATTCCGGTTTCTTACCTGAAGAAAGATTAAAACTGGACTGGATGATAGAAAATGGATATATTGATAGCTTTAGATTATTTAATAAGGAAACTGATCAATATACATGGTGGAGTAATAGGGGAAGGGCTAGAGAGAACAATGTTGGCTGGAGAATTGATTATCATATGATAACTCCAGGTTTAAAGGAAAAAGTTACTGGCTCATATCACCAACCTGAGGTAAAAGGCTCGGATCATTGTCCAATAGTGATAGAACTAACTTGATATATATCAAACTTTAGAATTCTTATAAAGGCTCGGAACATTAAATATATTCCGAGCCTTTATTTTTGCAAAATATCGCAATAAAAAAATATTTAATTCGCTTTTATATTCATATTCAGAATGTTACAACATTTTACAGCGGGTATGATATGGGAAGGATTAGTTACCACAATTTACCAATTTTTTACAAGGTATTTTTACCTGTGTTTATTTCTTTTGGATTGATTTTTGTTTTTCTTGAATTATTTATTCTCCCAAGTATAAAAGACAGTATGATGGAGGATAAAAAACATTTTCTTAAAGCTGAAATTTCTACTACTGTATCTCTGATTAATGAGTATTATGGTCGTTATAAAAGTGGAGAACTAACTGAAACAGAAGCTAAAAACAAGGCCTTTGAAAGAGTAAGAAGTTTTAGATATGATGAAACTAATTACTTTTTTATTTTTGATAAAAATTCAATGCTAATGCACCCTATTTCACCGCAAAAAGAAGGCATTCCTACTTCAACCTTTGAGGATCAAACTGGTAGAACACATTTGCAGGAAGTTGTAAACATGATTGCAAATGGGGAAGAAGGTTTCATTAAATATATGGAAAAGAAGCCTCCTAAGATGGATGTTCATCCTAAAATGTCATATATTAATAAATTCGAGCCTTGGGGTTTATATGTTGGCACGGGGCTATATATAGATGATATAGACGAAGATATTTCTGCACTCTTCTTAGAACTGACGATGTATTTTATGATAATAATAACAATAATAGTAGGTGTATTAATCATTATAATTAGATCGCAAGTATCTAAACCAATTAATAAGTTAGCTGTGTTTGCTGAGATGATATCAGAGGGGGATATGTCTTTCGAAATATCTCAAAAAAATACAGATGAAGTTGGCAAGTTGTTCAGCAGATTTGAAACTATGAAGTCGACTATTTACAATTTAACTAAAGACATTAACAATTTGACAAATGCTGCATCACTTGGGAAATTAGATTATAGAGGTGATTCTTCTCATTATTCAGGTGCTTATGCTGAGATTATTGATGGTTTTAATGGTACTTTAAATGAAATCATCAAACCATTAAATGTAACTGCTGAATATGTTGATAGAATTTCTAAAGGCGACATTCCAACAAAAATAATAGAAGAATACAACGGTGACTTTAACGAAATTAAGAATAATATTAACCTACTAATCGATAGTATGAATGATTATGTTTCTAATGTAGAAAACTTTATTGAGGAACATAAAAAAGGAAATATTGATTATAGCATTGAAGTGAATAAGTTTAATGGTGTTTTTGCAAAAATGGCGATAGGTAGTAATGAATCTGTTCAAATTTATGTAGAAGCTATAAAAGATATCTTAGATGTAGTGAGTCAATATTCAAACGGCGATTTTTCATCTGATCTAAGAAAATTTCCAGGTAAACAAGCGGTTGCTAATGAAAGTGTAGACAGAGTTAAATCTAATTTATCTGATATTATAGCTGAGATTAGACTACTGAGTGACCAAATGAATCTGGGGAATCTTGACAGAAGAGCAAATGCAGATAAATTCCAGGGCGCTTATAAAGAAATGATCGGTGGGCTCAATAATACATTAGATGCAGTTATACATCCGCTAAATGTAAGTGCCGAATATGTTGATCGTATTTCCAAAGGCGATATTCCACCAAGAATAGAGGAAGATTATAAAGGAGATTTTAACGAGCTTAAAACTAATCTCAACACAATGATTGATACTCTTAATTTCTTTGTCGAAGATATGTCTTTTATGTCAAAAGAACATATTAATGGACAGATAGATATCTATATGCATGAAGAAAAATTTCAAGGTGTATTTAATCAAATGGCAAAAGGAATGAATGATACAGTAAAAGATCATATTGCTGGTATTTTAAGAATTTTAGATGTTATTGATGAATATGGCAAAGGTAACTTCGATTTAGTAATGGAAGATTTGAAGGGACAACGAATAATTGCGACTAAAAGAGTTAATAAGTTTAGAGAAAATTTAATTTTACTACAAAGTGAACTTGATGGTTTAGCTAGAGCTGCTGAAGACGGAAGACTTGATTTCAGAGCCAATTATGCTCAATTCGAAGGTGGTTGGCAGGATATAGTAAAAGGAGCTAATTCTATGCTGGAAAATGCTGCTACTCCAATAACTGAGTTTGTAGAATTACTGGAAAGAATATCTGTTTATGATTTAAGAGATATGCCAAAAGAAGATTATAATGGTGATTGGAAAAGACTCAGTGACTCAATAGGTTTAATAGTAGATGCCTTTAGAACAATCACTATGGGATTTAAACAAATTAGTGAAGGTAATTTTGGAATTTTAAAAGTTTTAGAAGAAACACCTCAGAAATCAAGTTATGATGAATTAAGTCCAGCTGCAACTAAGATGATTCAAACAATTATTAATCTTACTAAAGAAGTAGTTAGAGTTGCAAAAGAATCAGCAAAAGGCAACTTTGAAGTTAGAGCCGATGTAGACAAATTTGATGGAGATTATCAAAACGTAGTAACCGGCTTAAATGATGTCATTGAATCTTTTGTGTCACCTCTAAATCTATCTATGCAATATTTTGATAAAATTGCTTCAGGTGAAGAGCTTACATCATTAGATGTAACTCAATACAAAGGTGGATTCAAAGATCTTACACGCAATATTAATCAAGTTTCTGACTTTATGAATGATGTTACATCAGATATTGCACTAACAGCAACTGCTGCAGTGGAAGGTAGATTATCTTCTAGAATCGATATATCAAAATATCCTGGTACTTGGAGAGACATTACTGAAGGTATTAACTTAATTTTAGACTCCATTATAAAGCCAATCAACGAGGCTATGAAAATACTTCAGGTAATGGCTAATGGAGACTTTACAAAAGAAATGACAGGTAACTACAAAGGCGATCATGCTAAACTGAAAGATAGTATCAACAGCCTAATTAATTCTCTAAATAATCTTATCTATCAAATCAGTGATGCAACAAATAATGTTGCACAAGCTTCTATTTCTATTTCTTCAACGACAGAAACAATTTCTGCTGCATCTTTGGAACAAAGTAGTCAAGTGGATGAAGTAGCTGCTGCTATGGAGGAAATGGCCAGGACAATAACAGAAAATTCAACTAATGCTGCTACAACTGCACAATTTGCTAACAATAATGGTAAAATAGCAGAAGAAGGCGGCTTAGTCGTGGAAAATACTATTAATAAGATGCGACAAATAGCAGAAGTAGTTAACCAGTCCGCTAAAAATATCGAACGTTTAGGAGAATCATCTACTCAGATAGGGGAGATTATCTCAGTAATTGAAGAAATAGCTGATCAAACTAATCTATTAGCACTTAATGCTGCAATTGAAGCAGCAAGAGCCGGTGAACAGGGTAGAGGGTTTGCGGTGGTTGCTGATGAGGTTAGAAAACTAGCAGAAAGAACAACTGAAGCTACTAAGCAAATATCTACTATGATCAAAGGTATTCAATCCGAAACATCAGAAGCTGTACATGTTATGCACAAAGGCAATGAAGAAGTATCAGAAGGTATAAGTTTGGCTGATAATGCAGGGGTTGCTTTGAAAGAGGTAGTTGACAGCACTAAGAATGTACTTGATATGGTAAACTCTATTGCTTCATCTTCAGAAGAACAGGCTGCAACTAGTGAAGAAATATCAAAGAATATCAATACTATTTCAATTGCAACAAATGAATCAGCTCAAAGTATAGAAAGTATAGCTCATTCTTCAGAAGATTTGACTGGTCTCACTCAAAATCTAACTGAGTTAGTTTCTACATTCAAAATTAGAGCAAATACAGAAAATTTAACTAGTCTTTCTGTTGGTAACAGTGCTAGTGAAAGAAATATTCTTACTGACAAAAATGATGTTTGGGGATAATATTAAAATTAACAATTAATATATGTAAAGGCTGACTTTCAGAAGTCAGCTTTAATATGTTTACAGACATTTTAATAGAAAAAAAGGACATTATTTTAATTGTCAAGAGCAGCTTACAAATTTATCGAAATAATAAATTCTATGAGTGATAAAATTCTGTAACATATATTTTTTTGAGGTGAAATATCAAAATGTAAATGAATCATACTTTAGACATGATTAAGTCAATGACGCAATAATTTTTTAACTAATTCGCTATATTATTCATATTGAAACTAACAACTATTATGGGTGTGTTATGGGATCGTTTAGCTACAAAAACTTACCTATTTTTTACAAGGTATTTTTGCCGGTAGTATTTTCGCTTTTCTTATTACTTGTGTTTTTCCAAATATTTATTCTTCCTTCTGTAGAAGAAACAATAATGGATGACAAAAAGTTTTTTTTAAAAAATCAAGTAGCAACTCCAACTTCTCTTATTGCTGACTATTATAAGAAATTTAAAGCAGGAGAATTAACTGAAGAAGAAGCCAAACACCAGGCTTTTGAAAGCGTAAGAACACTTCGGTATGACAAAGTAAATTACTTCTTTATTTTTAACAGAGAAGTTATACTAATGCACGGTTTGAAGAAAGAAAAAGAAGGTTTTATTGTTAAAGATTATAAAGATGAAAATGGTCTTCATCATTTCCAAAGTGGTGTAGAAAAGATTGACAAAGGAGAGGAAGGTTTTATTAGGTATTATCAGAAAAAACCACCTTCAATGGATGTAAAGCCTAAGCTAACTTACTTGGAATTATTCAAACCTTGGGGCTTATATATTGGTACTGGTTTGTATATTGATGATATCGATGATCAAATGGCAGAATTGGATTTTAAAATATATACATCTTTAGGAATCATTTTAGTTCTTATAGTTTTTGTTGTAATAATGATTATTAGGACACAGGTTCAAAAACCGGTGAATGAATTAGTTTCATTGGCACAGAGAATAGCAAGAGGTGACGTTAATATTGAAATTGATATTGATAAAGATGATGAACTTGGCAAATTATCCAAAGCATTTTCGGGTATGAAATCGGTCCTAGTTAATCTTACAAATGAAATAAACTCTCTCACAAAATCAGCATCAGAAGGTAAACTTGATAGAAGAGGTGATTCCAGTAAGTTCTCAGGTGCTTACGCTGAAATAATTGATGGTTTTAATGGTACTCTTAATGAGATCATTAAGCCTTTAAATGTTACAGCTGAATATGTTGACAGAATATCAAAAGGTGATATCCCTGCTAGAATACATGATGAATACAAAGGTGATTTCAACGAAATTAAAAATAATATTAATCTTCTGATTGACAGCATGACAGATTATGTCGCTAATGTTGAAACGTTTATTGAAGAACATCAAAAAGGTGATATTGATTATAGCATGCAAGCAGATAGATTTAATGGTGTCTTTAATACTATGGCTAAAGGAAGCAATTTATCCGTCTCTATTTATGTAGATGCCATAAGAGACATTTTAGATATCGTAGGTCAATATTCTAATGGTGATTTCTCGTCGGATTTAAGAAAACTTCCAGGTAAACAAGCAGTAGCAAATGAAAGCGTAGATAGAGTAAAAGCAAATTTAACTGATATAATTGAAGAAATCAGGCAACTTAGTAATCAAATGAATCAAGGGAACCTTGATAGAAGAGCAAATGCAGATAAATTCAAGGGTGCTTATAAGGACATGATTGCTGGATTGAATGAGACCTTAGATGCAGTTATACATCCGTTAAAAATAAGTGCTGATTATGTATATAGAATTTCTAAAGGCGATATTCCACCTATAGTGGAAGATGAATATAAAGGAGATTTCAACGAGCTTAAAAACAATTTTAATACATTGATTGATACCCTTAATTTATTTGTTAAAGATATGCAGAATATGTCTGAGCATCAAGGCAACGGAGAGATTGATGTATTTATGGATAAAAATCAATTCCAAGGCGTATTTAGTACCATGGCATCAGGGTTCAATGTCACAGTTCAAGATCATATAGACAGTGTATTAAAAATGCTCGAAGTTATTGATCAGTATAGCAATGGTAATTTTGAAAAAGAAATGGATGAATTACCTGGTAAAAAAATTGTAGCTACTCACAGTATTAATAAATTTAGAGCAAATTTAATCTCTGTACAATCTGAATTAGATGAACTATCAAATGCTGCAAAAGCAGGTGAATTAAATTATAGATCAAACTATGAACAATATAAAGGTGGATGGCGCAGAATAATTGAAGGTGCAAACTACATGCTTGAAAATGCAGCTACACCAATATCAGAGTTTGTTAATCTTCTCGAACGCATTGCAGTGTATGATTTACGTGATTTACCTAGAGATGACTATAAAGGCGAATGGAAACGACTAAGTGAATCTATAGCATTAATTATTGATGCATTTAGAACTATTACTTTTGGTTTTAAAGAAATAAGTGAAGGGAAATTTGGAGTTTTAGATACTTTGGAAGCAACTCCTCAAAAATCCGAATATGATGAACTTAGTCCTGCTGCGACTAAAATGATTAAAACAATTATTGAACTTACAAGTGAAGTTGTAAGAGTTGCAAAAGAGTCTGCAGAAGGTAATTTTGCAGTGAGAGCTGATATAGAAAAATTTGAAGGTGATTACCAAAATGTTATGACCGGCTTGAATGATGTTATAGATTCTTTTGTATCTCCTTTGAACCTTTCTATGAATTACTTTGAAAGAATCGCTTCCGGGGAGGAACTTGAAGAATTAGAGATTAGTAAGTATAGAGGAGGATTTAAAGATCTGACTACTAATATCAATCAAGTATCCAATTTCATGAATAATGTTACTTCAGATATTGCATTAACTGCTACAGCTGCTGTTGAAGGTAGATTATCCTCGCGAATCGATATATCAAAATATCCTGGTACTTGGAAAGACATTACGGAAGGTATTAATTTAATTCTTGATTCAATAATTAAACCAATAAATGAAGCAATGTCAGTGCTCGAAGTAATGGCTAATGGCGACTTCACTAAAGAGATGACCGGCAATTATAAAGGTGATCATGCTCAACTTAAAGATAGTATAAATAGTTTGATTGACTCTCTAAATAACCTGGTTTATCAAATCAGTGATGCAGCTAATGATGTTGCTCAAGCTTCTATTTCCATTTCTCAGACAACTGAAACTATATCTGCGGCTTCACATGAACAAAGCAGTCAAGTTGATGAAGTAGCTGCTGCAATGGAAGAAATGGCAAGAACCATAACAGAAAATTCTACTAACGCTGCTACTACAGCCGGTTATGCAAATAATAACGGACAAATTGCTGAAGAAGGTGGATCCGTAGTAGAAAATACTATTAATAAGATGCGACAAATTGCAGATGTTGTTAATCAATCAGCAAAAAATATTGAACGCCTTGGCGAATCATCAACTCAAATTGGAGAAATTATTTCTGTGATTGAAGAAATTGCTGATCAGACTAACTTACTTGCTTTAAATGCTGCTATTGAGGCTGCAAGAGCTGGTGAGCAAGGTAGAGGTTTTGCGGTTGTTGCTGATGAAGTGAGAAAACTTGCTGAAAGAACAACTGAAGCTACTAAACAAATTTCGACTATGATCAAAGGTATTCAGTCCGAAACATCAGAAGCTGTGCATGTGATGCATAAAGGCAATGAAGAAGTATCGGAAGGTATCAGTCTTGCTGATAATGCAGGTGTTGCACTTAAAGAAGTAGTGAATAGTACTAAAAATGTATTAGACATGGTAAATTCGATTGCATCTTCTTCTGAAGAGCAAGCTGCAACAAGTGAAGAAATATCTAAAAATATTAATACTATATCTATTGCAACGAATGAATCCGCTCAAAGCATTGAAAGAATTGCATCTTCATCTGAAGACTTGACAGGTTTAACTAGAAATTTAACAGAACTAGTTTCAACTTTCAAGATAAAAGCAGTTGCATCTAACTATAAAAGCCTTTCCGGTCGAGAAAGAAATATGTTAAATGACAACAATGATGTATGGGATTAAAATAATAATCACTTACTTAAAAAATAAAAGAAGGCTGTCTAAAATTATTAGACAGCCTTCTTTTATTTTTATAAGGAACTTATGAAAAGACTATTTATCTTCTGCTTTAAGTTTATGTAAGATTTCATTTACCTGAGGTGCAGTTACCTGGCTGTATACTTTATCATTAATAGTAACAACCGGAGCTAATGCACACACACCGATACATCTTGTACCTTCAATAGAGAACATACCATCCATAGTAGTTTCACCGATATCGATACCTAACTCGTTTTTAAATGCATCTAATACAAGATTAGCGCCTTTAACAAAACAAGCTGTACCCAGACAAATAGAAATTTGATATTTTCCACTTGGTTTTAATCTGAAGAAGTGATAAAATGTTGCTACACCACTTACTGTTGAAGTAGGAACTTGCAACAAATAAGCAACTTCTTCCATGTGTACCTGTTGTAGATATCCATATCTACCTTGTACTTTATGTAAAACAGAAATCAAATAACTTTCAGGATGCTCTAACTGTTTTACTTCTTCAATATATTCTACTATATCCTTATCTAAAGTGATAGGCATTTTGCTGATTTCCATTATTTGATCCCCCTTGGAGTTCTTTCGTGATAATGAGTGTGTAATAATTTGTGAGCTTTTTCGCCACCAATTTCACCCAAGTAATTTTTGTAAAGCTCTTGAACATAAGGATTTTCATGAGACTTACGGATTTCTTTGTTTTGATCGATATTATACAATGATTCCTGACGTTTTCTGATCATGACTGGATCCATTGGATAAACATATTTACCTGCATCTGTTAAAGGCTGACCACCACCGGCAACACAACCACCAGGGCAAGCCATTATTTCCAAGATGTGGTATTCTTTTTCACCGCGTTTAACTTTTTCTAAAATAGTTTTAGCGTTATTTAAACCGTTTGCAACAGCAACGTTAACAGTTATACCATTTATATCTAAAGAAGCTTCTCTAAGACCTTCTACGGCTCTAACTTCTTTATATTCGATATCATTGCTAGATTCTCCGGTGATAGTTTCATAAGCTGTACGTAAAGCAGCTTCCATTACACCGCCTGTAGAACCAAAAATGTCACCAGCACCAGTAGAATATCCCAAAGGAGTATCGAAGTCAGATTCAGGAAGATTTGCAAAATCAATACCGTAAGCTTTGATCATCCAAATCAATTCTCTAGTTGTTAAAACAGCATCAGTTAATGGCAAACCATTTTCTGTTACGTGTTCAGGTCTTGTAGCTTCGAATTTCTTAGCAGTACAAGGCATAATAGCAACAACGTAGATATCTTCTGGGTTGATGCCCATTTTTTCTGCGTAATATGTCTTAGTTAATGAAGACAACATTTGCATCGGAGAGCGGCAAGTTGAAGTATTTGGAATCATTTCTGGATAGAAGTGTTCCAGGAATTTTACCCAACCAGGAGAGCAAGAAGTAATCAAAGGAAGAGCTCCACCATTTTGGAATCTGTGTAAGAATTCAGTAGCTTCTTCCATAATTGTAAGATCTGCTGCAAAGTTTGTATCAAAGATTGCGTCAAATCCTAATCTTCTTAAAGCAGTTACAGTTTGACCTGTAGCAGCTTTGCCTAATTCCATGCCAAAGCCTTCACCGATAGCAGCGCGAATTGCTGGTGCAGTTTGTACTACTACGTGTTTAGTTTTGTCATTTAATGCATCCCATACTCTATCTGTATCATCTTTTGCTAAGAAAGCACCAGTAGGGCAAACGTTAATACATTGACCGCAGTTGATACAAACTGAATCACTCATAGGATTATCAAATGCAGGTGCAACTACAGTATCTACACCTCTGTATAATTGGCTTAAGTTATTTACACCTTGAACTTCAGAGCAAACTCTGATGCATCTGCGGCATAAAATACATTTTTCTGGGTTTCTCAAAACAGATGGAGATGAAGTATCTATTTCATATTTTTTACGAGAACCTTCATAAAGTCTGTCTCTAACACCTAATTTATAAGCTAAGTTTTGAAGCTCGCAGTTACCGTCTCTTTCGCAAGTTAAGCAAGAGCTTGGATGATTGTCAAGCATCAACTCAACTAGATCTCTTCTGATTTGATGTAAGTCAGGAGAGTTTGTTTTAATTACCATTCCATCAGTTAATGGAGTGGCACAAGAAGGAATCAAATTTGGACGTCCTTCAATTTCAACAACACAAATTCTACATGCACCTTCAGTAGAAATATGTGGGTGGTAGCATAGTCTAGGAACGTGGTGACCAATCTGGTCAGCAGCTTCCATGATAGTAGTACCCTCATTTACAGAAACGGGGATATTATCTATAATAGCATTTACTTTTTTCATTTCTAACATTTTAAATTTTTCTCCTTTTCGCCTGAAAATTGTTAGATTTTTTCAATAGCATCAAATTTACAAGAAGTATAACATTCACCACATTTGATACAATCTTCCTGGATGATTGTATGCGGCATTTTCTTAGCACCAGAGATACAAGAAACCGGACAACGACGAGCACAAAGAGTACAACCTGTACATTTATCAGCAATAACGTGATAGCTGATAAGTTTTTGACAAGTTTGAGTAGGGCATCGTTTGTCCACAATGTGTGCCTCAAACTCTTCTCTAAAGTTCTTAATTGCACTAAGAACAGGATTTGGAGCAGATTGTCCCAAACCACAAAGAGAAGTGCGTTTGATCATGTTGCCAAGTCTATCAAGTTTATCAAGGTCAGACAATTCACCATTACCATCAGTAATTTTTTGAAGAATTTCTAACATTCTCAATGTACCTTCGCGGCATGGTAAACATTTACCGCAAGACTCGTCTTTTGTAAATTCAAGGAAAAATTTAGAAGTAGAAACAATACAATCTGTTTCATCTAATATAATCATACCACCTGAGCCCATCATTGAACCAATTTGTTTCAATGATTCATAGTCTACAGGAGTGTCAATTTTGTCAAATGGAATACAACCGCCTGATGGTCCGCCTGTTTGAACAGCTTTTAACTGATGTCCGTGTGGAACTCCACCGCCTATATCGAAGATAACTTCGCGAAGTGTAGTACCCATAGGAACTTCAACAAGGCCTGTATTTTTAACTTTACCTGCTAAAGCAAATACTTTAGTACCTTTACTTCCTTCAGTACCAATTCGTTTAAACCAGTCAGCTCCATAAAGCATAAGAGCCGGAATATTAGCCCAAGTTTCTACGTTATTGATTGAAGTTGGATGACCCCAAAGACCTTTTTCAGAAGGATAAGGAGGTCTCATAACAGGTTGTCCGCGTTTACCTTCAATTGACTGGATAAGAGCAGTTTCTTCACCGCAAACAAATGCGCCGGCACCTAATCTTATTTCCAAATCAAAATCGTAACCAGAGCCTAAGATATTTTTACCAAGAAGGTTGTTTTCTCTAGCAATTTTAATTGCATTTTCAATTCTTTCGATTGCTAACGGATATTCTGCGCGAATGTATAAATAACCTTTACATGCACCCATTGCATAAGCACCGATAGTCATACCTTCGATAATACTGAATGGATCGCCTTCGAGTGCACTTCTATCCATAAATGCGCCCGGATCGCCTTCATCAGCATTACAAATAATATATTTAATTGGATCTGTTGGATTTAGATCTCTTGTGTTTTTCCATTTTAAACCGGTAGGGAAACCACCACCGCCACGGCCTCTTAGACCTGCATCAATTACTTCTTGTACCACGCCTTCAGGATTGCCTGTTTCTAATACTTTAGCTAAGGCTTCATAACCTTGTGCGTGTACATAATCATCTAAAGATTCAGGATCGATGATACCGCAATTTCTTAAAGTAATTCTAGTTTGTTTGTTAAAGAAAGAAACATCTCCATAAAATTTGAAGTATTCTTCTACCATTTTGTCTGTGTGTACAACATGTTTAGTAGCGATTTCTTTTTTAACAAATTGTGTTTCAATGATATCTTCCAATTCTTCTTCATTTAAGAATCTATAGATAACATTTTCAGGATAAACCATCATAACACCATGTTCGTCATGGTCTTCATGTTGGCACATACCAATACAGCCACCTGATATTACTCTAACTTCATTTTCAGAAATATTTTTTTCCTGAAGTATTTTCTGGAACGTAGCATTCCAGTTCTCGTAGAATTTATTACGACAGTGTGATGAACCGCAAAGAGTAACTACGTGTTCATATAGTTTGTCTGTTTTTTTATCCAGCATCAATTTAGCAACAGGTTTTTTGCTAAGGATGTGTTCCTGGAATATTTCAGCTACTGTATCAACATTAACATGTGCATATTTAACACCAATTTGATTTGGCATAAATACACCTACTATCGGCTCTTCAGAACATCTTCCCGTACATCCTGTTTGTTTGATGATGATGTCTTCACGTCCGGTAGTTTTAATTAATTTTTCGAATTCAGCTCTTACTTGCTGAGCTCCTGCAGCATTTTCGCATGTAGCAGAACCAACTTGAATTACAATCTGACCGTGTGATGCAACGTCAGTAGACGCGTGGTCAAGACTATTCTTCAGATTCTCGTATGCTTGAAGTATGTTTCCCATATTAACTTCCCGAAATCCAGAATAAATGTGTATTTCTATAAAAATAAATTTTGATGTGTGTGTGTTTAGAGGCAAATCTAAACCAAATAGAGGCAATAATGCTATTAATTTTGATTAATAGCTAAGAAGACAAATATCATTATCTCTGTATCTCCACATATATCAGGCGTCTAAACAGATGCAACACTTAATATACAGAAATAAATATGACAATTGTTAATATATTAGTTTTTACAAACAATCATAATGTAAATATAGTTTAGTATTGGCTAAAATGAAACATATTCATATATAAGCATTAAAGCTTAAATTCAAACTTTCTAATTCTACAGCTTTGTTGAAAATCACAACTGCTACAGTAGCTATGTTTCAAATTAGGAGTGACATTAAATTGCCCACTTCTTATATTATGTACTATATCTATTGCAGTTGCTACATATTCTTCAATTCTTTTTTGTAAATCACTCTGAGTCTCAGATTCAAAGAACTGCCCTCTAGGAGAGCTACCGTAATATTCCTTATAATCTTCTTTTGAATATAAAGCTTTATTATTCCAGATACCTTCAGGATTAAGTGAGTAATAGATCCCATATAAATGATGAAATTTTTCCTCAATCTCATTTGAAAGGAATTTTGATATAGCATAAGAATAAAGAGGCATTTGGAATTTTGTAAATTCACCTGCTTTATCTTTTGTTTGATTTTGAGCATTTGATTTATAATCACCTATAGCGTAGTATTTTAGATTTCGAGAAATTTCAACTCTATCAACTTTACCTTTAATCTTTACATCTTCTGAAATGAAAAATGCTGATTTTTCGCTATCTCCAAATGAATATTCAAAAAATACTGGGTATAGAGATGGATTATCAGCCGCAAATTTCAACTCATTACTTAACCAAAGAGAGAGTATTCCTGTGAATGACTTACTACCAAAGATTTTATCTGTTTCTACTTCAAATAGAGGATGTTCGTAAGAAAACTTTTGAATTTCTTCTTTTGCAATATCCATTAGAGAATTCAAATAATAGTCTTTTTTCATTTGATCTAGCTTTATGCCATACAAAGTATTTCCATTTTTATATTTTGCAACTTGGATTTGATGAGTTGAATCTTGAGATAAATTAGAATAAAATCTATATAAAATCTTATGCAAAAGAGATCCTTTTTCTAAAGGAGTAAGCATCAGATCTTCTTTATCAATTTCATCTATAGCAAAGACTCTTTGTATCATATATCTGAAAGGGCAATCAGTATATCTTTCAAAATTAGTAGGAGAGAAGGCTCTTAAAAATTTTGTTTGATGTTCTGCATCATCTGTCAAAAATAAGTTTACATCTCTGGAATGATAATAAGTATGAGAACTCATATGCTTAAAGTATACAGAATGTGATTTATAGTCAAAATGATTCTGTAATTGTAAAACGGATTCATCTTCTATAGAAAGAGTAGAGATTAGTTCATCTATAAAATGAGATCGAGCAAAATCATTTTCTTCATCTTTATTTGAATAACTCAATACAACTTTTCTTCCTTTGCTTATGGCATCAGAAAGATTACCTGTTAATAGAGCATATAGTAAATTTCTTTCTTCCTGAATATGGTGCAAGTTTGATTCTGGAAGATTTTTACCCAGCATAACATTCGTTTTAAAAGGTAATGGGAATTTTCCTTCTACTGCTCCGCACATTATAATATATTCGTAAGGTAAACCTCTAGTTTGCTCAATTGAAGTTAGTGTTACACCAAATTGTTCCTTCTCTCTGATTTGATATTTTGTACCTGAAACTAAAACCTTGAGTTTATCTATATGTTCGATAGCATTATAAAGCAGGCGATTAGATTTATTGAGATATGATATTTCATTCAGTAGATTAGTAAAAGCTATTAACGCACGCCCATCTTTTTCTATGCTGTCTTGAATAGATTCTTTGATATACTTTGACTCCATCTCTGCACTTTGAAGAGAAAGATTATCCTCTGTTATCTTCTCTTCGAATTTCACGTTTTGTAATATTTTGTGAATTAAATCAATAAAGTCAGAAGTAGACATCTTACTTTTGACTTTAGGAAATATTGATTCTATTTTAGTTAGCTCAGTGTATACTTTATTTATCTCCTGATATTCTTTTTTATATGAAGCTTCTTCTAAATAATCTTCAAAGAAAGTATGATCATCAAGTTTTGCTTTTAAGTAAGTTTTATAGCTTTCAATTCTTCTCTTCCAGGCGGGTAGACTACCACGATCATGACCACCAATTATGCGAAGTTTATAAGCATATTTCCTTACTAAAGAGAAATCAATATCAAGATGTTGCATATAGTAAGAAGCAAATACCTTTTCAAGATTTGTGAGTTTATATCCATAAATAACTGTATCTATAATATTAAGCACAGTAGAAACGATAGTTGAATTTTGAAGATCAAATCTATCAGATATATTTAACGGTATCTGATAACGCATAAAGTTATCTCTAATCGGTTTAGCAAATGTACCAGCTTCTCTTGTGACTAAAGCAATTTTGCTTGGAGAAATGTTTTTATCTCTTATTAAATAACTGACAAACCTGCTAATATTCTCTATTTCTTCTGATATATTCTCACTGCTGAGTAAATAAAATGGTAATGTGTCAAGTGGAATTTTCAAATCAGGTCTGCTTTTAATAAATAGAGAAGACTTAAGCAGTTTATTTATCTCATCCTCCTCAAAAAGATATGATTGAGCAGATTTAATAAATCCATAAGATGTAAATCTTACAGAAACATCAGGTAGGTTATAATTGCTGTCAGTTTTCAAATTTTCCAGATATATAGCAACCTGTATTCTATTAGAATGAGTAAAGAGACTTATTAATCTTTGCTCAGGTAATGTGAAATCAGAAAATCCGTAAAATAGTATTTCATTTATGTCAGACAGAACTGAATCTACTGGATTATCATGTTTTACGGGTATATCAATCGTATCAAAAATATCTTCCTCTTTGGATTCAGCACCTTCAATTGTTATGATTATATATTTCAAGATATCAACTTCATCTAACAAATCTTCGCCTAAAGATTCCTGATATTTTGAATATATATCATGTATTTCTTTGTACTTCTTAAGATTTTTTATTTCAGTATTTGCAAGTTCAGGTGATGAAAGTTCTTTCTGTATTTTCTCTGAGGTTATTCCTTTTCTTTTAAGCCCTATAATGAGGCTATCAAGCTGTTTTGCCAGAGATAGTTTAACTGAACCGGAAGATTGTTTAAAGTAGTCTGTACTTGTATTTTTTATAGCATTTTCTATGAGAAGAAACCTATAAGCATCTGAGATAATATTTTTTGAAGCTTCTCGATCCAATCTTTGATATAGAAGCTTGACAAAAGAATCAAAATTCATAATATTCAGATTAGAACATGGAGTATCATGTATTTCGAAATGTTTCCGTATATATATTTGTCTTAAATGTCTGGCATATTTAGCAGTAGGTACAACAAGTATTTTATTTTCAATAGAGGCTTCTTTAATTAAATCTGCAAAGAAGGTCCTAAAATTAAGGAAAAGATTATCTATGTTGTATGCTTTGTTATGTAATATATTTTGCATTGAAACTCCATTTCTTTATTCAATGCAAAATAAAAAAAGGTCGGCACAAAGCCGACCTTAAATTTAAATATATTTAAAATATGTTATGCTTTTGGACCAGATTTAACAACGTCTTCAGTAACATATTGTTCGTATTGTTTGAAGTTTTCTACGAATTTAGCTGCAGTAGATTTAGCAGTTTTTTCGTAAGCTGCTTTATCACTCCATGTATTAACAGGAGCAAGAATTTCAGATGGAACACCTTCGCATTCTGCAGGAACTTCTAAATTGAATATTGGATCAGTGTTATAAGCAACATTATCTAATTTACCTTCTAAAGCAGCATTTAATAAAGCTCTAGTGTATTTGATAGAGATTCTGTTACCAACGCCGTAAGGGCCACCTGTCCAACCAGTATTCACCAACCAGCATTTAACATTGTGTTTTTCAATGTTTTCGCCAAGCATTTTTGCATATTTACTTGGGTGTAAAGGCATGAAAGGAGCACCAAAACAAGTACTAAATGTAGCTTGTGGTTCTGTGATACCTTTTTCAGTACCTGCCACTTTAGCTGTATAACCTAAAAGGAATTGGTACATTGCTTGTTCTGAAGTCAATTTAGAAATTGGAGGTAAAACACCAAATGCATCTGCAGTTAAGAAGATGATATTTTTTGGATGACCACCAGTGCTTGATGGTTCAATATTATCCAAGTGAGTTATTGGATAAGCAGCGCGAGTGTTTTCTGTCATTGTTGCATCATCAAGATCGATTCTTCTTACGTGTTCATCCATAACAACATTTTCTAAGATAGTACCGAATCTTCTTGTAGTACTCCAAATTTCAGGTTCAGCTTCAGGAGAAAGTCTGATAACTTTAGCGTAGCATCCACCTTCGAAGTTGAAAATACCGTCTTCACTCCAACCGTGTTCATCATCACCTATTAATGCTCTGTTTGGATCAGCTGATAAAGTTGTTTTACCAGTACCTGATAAGCCAAATAGTAAAGCAGTATCACCATCTTTGCCTTTATTAGCAGAACAGTGCATACCTAAAATACCTTTTTGAGGATATAGGTAGTTCAAAATAGTAAAGATAGACTTCTTAATTTCTCCGGCATAGTGAGTACCACCAATTAGAATAATTCTTTTAGTAAAGTTTACTAAAATAAATGTTTCTGAATTAATGTTATCAATTGAAGGGCAACCTAAAAATTCAGGTACTGCAATAACAGTAAATTCAGGAGCAAAATGTTCTAATTTTTTCTGATCTAATTCTCTTATAAATAGGTTTCTGGCAAATAGAGACTGCCAAGCGTGCTGGGTAATAATTCTTACAGGAACTGTTACGTTTTGATCAGCACCTGCATAAGCATCTTGTACAAATATTTCTCTAGTTTGTAAGAAAGCTTTTACTCTTTCAAACATTTGTTCAAATTGATCAGGATCGAAAGGTCTGTTTGTAGATCCCCAATCGATAGTGTTTTCAGTAGTAGCATCTTTTACAATAAATTTATCGTTAGGAGACCTACCTGTAATTTTGCCAGTAGAAACAACAAGTGGTCCCAAATGAGAGATCATTGCTTCTTTGTTTTCTATAGCATGTTCATATAAAGTAGCTGTAGAATTGTTCCAATGTACTTTTTTAAGGTTCCTTAGACCTAAATATTCTAATTTAGGATCAATAACTGTTTTGTTTTCTAAGGTTTTCATTTCCCACCAGTGTGATATATAAAAAATCAAAATTTAGATTGCAAATATAATAAACTTAGTGGAATCTAATCATATAATTAGCAAATAAAATATATTTTGTAGTTAGAAACTACTTATAAGTTAGATTCAACTAATAAAAATAAGCTCTGAAAGAAACGATTCAGAGCTTAAAGTATTTAACAAAAAAATTGTTTATCTCTTATTTTTTTCTATTATTTAGAGAATCCAGCAACCAGATAAGCATATTCTTGTATTCTGAGTCCTTGATAGGAGAGAGAGATTCTTCAGCTTTTTTAAAATAGTCATCAATTAATTTTTGTGAAGCTTTAATTGCGCCTGTTCTGAGAAGCAAATCTTTCATTTGAGGGACAAATTCTTTAGGAAGTCCGTTATTTTTATAAAATTTATTCATCAGATCTTTGTGCTCATCTTTCAAAAGATTTTCTCTGGCATAAAGAATCATATAAGTTTTTTTACCTTCCTGAATATCCTGACCTATAGATTTACCAAACTCTGCTTCATCTGCAGTTAAATCTAATAAATCGTCCTGAAGTTGGAACGCATAGCCCAAATATTTAGCATATAAGTTCAAGGATTTAACTTCTTTATCAGTAGCACCTGCTACATAAGCTCCCATTTCGACAGAACATTCTAATAATCTTGAAGTTTTGAGTTCTATCATTTTGAAGTAATCATCAATATTGGTTTCAGTGTTTTCATTGAATTCAACATCAAAAGCCTGACCTTCACATACATCAATAATTGCCCTGGTGTATGAAGCATAAATTTTATCAGATTGTTTTGATTCTGTAGAAGTTGGAAGTAATTTATATCCCCAGCCTACCATTACGTCGCCGGTTAAAATAGCAGTTGCATCATCCCATTTAACATGAACCGTATCGCGCCCTCTGCGAATAGGAGATCTGTCCATTATGTCGTCATGAGCAAGAGTAAAATTATGCATTACTTCAATAGCAACGCCACAGTTAATAGCTTCTTCAGGTTTATTATTTATTGCACCACAAGCTATCATTGTCAAAACAGGTCTGATTCTTTTTCCGCCACCAGTTATTAAATAATGAAAAGGTTCGTATAAAATCTTAGGTTCTTTTTCCGCCACCAGTGTGTTTAGTTTTTCTTCTACAAGTTGTAGAAAGCTATTATATGTGTTTTTGTAATCCATATCACTTCTAAATATTTCTGATATAATGTTTTCCGGGTAATTGCTTTACTTTGCTTTGAAATTCCATATTTAACAATTTAACTAAAAGTTGGGACATATCTATTCCGCATTGTTCAGAAATATTATCAACATGCAGAGGTTCATGGCTTAGTGTTTCAAAGATAATTTTTTCCTCTGCATCACTAAATTCAATTTTGACTTGATTCGAAGAGCTGTTTATATCTGCTACACCTATATCTTTAAGTACTTGTTCAGCGGATAATGCAGGAGCAGCAATACTTTCTTTTATCAGATAATTAGTTCCTTTAGATTTGTCAGAATTTATATTTCCTGGAATTGAAAATACATCTCTCTGTTGGTCAAACGCAAAACGAGCAGTTTTCATAGCACCACCTTTAATTGCAGATTCCACGACCAATGTAGCAGTAGAAATCCCACTAATAATTCTATTTCTTTGTAGGAAAAAAGCGGGGAGAGCCTTTACACCAAATTTATAGTCACATAACACGGATCCACCGGAATCAATAATTTCATTAAACAACTTACGTTGTGAGTCCATGGATACAGAATCTAGACCTGAAGCTATAACAGCGTATGTTGGAGATTTTTTCTTAATGGCTACCTTATGAGCAATTGTGTCTATTCCATAAGCCATTCCACTAGTAATAATAAGTCCTGAGTCAATAAACTGCTCTGTAAATTGCTCGGTCATTAGTTTTCCATACATAGTGCAACGTCTTGTACCAACAACTCCAATTGAAATTTTGTCTGCCTCCTGAAGCACTCCAGCAACATACAGTACTATAGGAGGGTATGGTATATTTTTAAGTAACTCAGGATATTCATCATCCCAATAACTAACAATTTTTGCATTTATTTTTTCTGCAGATTTTAGTTGAGTCTCTAATTCAGATTCCAGTAAGTTTTTTGGAGTAGGGAAGAGTTCCTTTTGTTGTATCTTTAGTAAGAGGCTTCCTTTAATATTTCCTTTCAGAAAATCTTCCAAAGAGTCTGTACTTTCAATTATTTCTCTTAGAATATTATAATTACCAACCTTTGCATAGGTCAACATTAATATCTGATTTAAATCCCATTTATTAGGTAGCATAAAACAGCACACATAGTTAATAGATAATAACTAATATATGTAAATTATTAATATAAAAAAAGAGACACACCGAAGTATGCCTCTAAATATATTATAATAATCCAAAAATACTATTAAAGTAAAGTTTCTTGAGTACCTTCACCACCAGTATCATTTGTATTTTCATCGTTTTCTGTATTTGTAAAATCTTCACCCAAGTTTTCATCATCATCCACCTTGTCTTCATCTCTTGTTACGCAAGTGATGTCAGCAATCATAGAATCACTGTCAAGTTTGATAAGTTTTACACCTTGAGTATTACGTCCGATAGTTCTTATTCCATCAACGTGTTGTCTTATAATTACACCATTTGTAGTCATTACAACTAAATCTTCAGAATCAGAAGCAGAGACTAATCTTACTACATGACCTGTCTTAGGAGTTACACTCATAGAGATAACGCCTTTAGCACCACGTTTAGTCAATCTGAAGTCTTCGTATTTAGTTCGTTTACCATAACCTTTTTCAGAAACAACAATTACTTGTTGATCTGGGCGTTTGATAACTATTTGAGAAACAACACGGTCTCCGTCGGATAAAGATATACCTTTAACACCACCTGCAGTTCTACCCATAGGTCTTACATCAGATTCTCTAAATCTACAAGCTAATCCATTTTTAGTACCTAGAATTACATCCATAGTACCATCTGTTAAACGTGCAGAAATAAGTTTATCATCGTCAGCAAGGTTTATTGCAATGATGCCAGTTTGTCGGATATTACCAAATTGAGACAATGATGTTTTCTTAATAGTACCATTTTGTGTTGCAAAAATAATATTATAAGTATCATCAAAGTCTTTTATAGGTAAATATGCTTCTACGTTTTCTTCAGGTTTTTTTGCAATTACGTTTGCAATTGATCTACCTTTAGAATTTCTGCTACCTTCAGGTAAGTCATAAACTTTAAGTTTAAATACTCTACCTTGATCAGTAAAGAATAATAAGTGGTGATGCGTAGAAGCTTGGAAAATATGTTCTACAAAGTCATCATCATAAGTAGAAACACCACTAGATCCACGACCACCTTTGTTTTGTCTTCTGTAATTAGAAACAGCTGTACGTTTGATGAATCCTTTACGAGAGATAGTGATAATCATCTCTTCGTTAACTACCATATCTTCTAAAGAAAATTCTTTAGAATCGTGAATAATTTCAGTCCTTCTTTCATCACCAAATTGTTCAGCTAACTCAGTTATTTCATCAGAAACAATACTTAACTGAAGTTCTTTACTAGCCAAAATAGCTTTTAACTCTTCAATTGTTACTAATAATTCTTTATGTTCCTGAACTATTTTATCTCTTTCTAAACCAGTCAGACGTTGCAATCTCATTTCTAGAATTGCTTTTGTCTGAGCATCACTAAGTTCGAATCTTTCTTTTAATTTGGCTGCAGCAGTTGGAGCGTCTTTAGAACCTCTGATTATAGAGATGACTTCATCAATATTATCTAAGGCAATAAGCAAACCTTCTAAAATATGAGCTCTTCTTATTGCAGCATCAAGATCAAATTGAGTTCTACGAACAATTACTTCGTTTCTGTGTTCAATAAAATGATCGATAATTTCTCTTAAACTTAAAGTTTGCGGTCTTCCTTTTACAAGTGCTAACATGTTAGCACCAAAAGTAACCTGGAGTTGAGAGTGTTTATAGAGATTATTTAAAACAACGTTTGGAATTGCATCTCTTTTAAGTTCAATAACGATTCTAAGTCCGTCTTTATCTGATTCGTCTCTTATGTCAGAAATATCTTCAATTGTTTTATGCCTAACCAAATCAGCTATTTTTTCGATAAGATTAGCTTTATTAACCTGAAAAGGTATTTCCGTTATAATTATTGAACTTTTGCCGTTCTTATTTTCTTCGATTCCAGCCTTAGCTCTAATGATAATACGGCCGCGTCCTGTTTCATAAGCTTCACGGACACCTGAGTAACCGTAGATATATCCACCTGTAGGAAAATCAGGAGCAGGTATATGTTTCATTATACCATCAAGAGTAATCTCAGGATCTGAAATAACGGCATTTATAGCGTTTACAGTTTCTCTTAAGTTATGAGGAGGTATGTTTGTTGCCATACCAACAGCAATACCGCTGGCACCGTTTAAAAGAAGCGTAGGCAATATAGAAGGAAGTACATCAGGTTCTTTTAAAGATTCATCAAAGTTTGGTCTGAAATTTACAGTATTTTTTTCGATGTCTCTAAGCATAAGTGGTGCTATCTTAGCCAAGCGCGTTTCAGTATAACGCATCGCCGCAGGAGAGTCACCATCTATAGAACCAAAGTTACCCTGACCGTCTACCAAAGGATATCTCATATTCCAAGGTTGAGCCATACGTACCATTGCTTCATAAACCGAAGAGTCACCATGTGGGTGATACTTACCAAGTACCTCACCGACCAACCTTGCTGACTTTTTATAAGGTTTATTCGGTGCAAGCCCCATGTCTTGCATAGCAAATAATATCCTTCTGTGAACTGGCTTTAAACCGTCTCTTACGTCCGGTAAAGCACGAGAAACAATAACAGACATGGAATAATCCAAGTATGAAGTTTGCATCTCCTGTTCAAGCATAGTAGGTACTATTTGCTCTTTTCCAAGTAATGACATAGTCAAATATTCTATATGAATTTAACAGATTAATAAATCATACTAAAATACGAAAAAATTGGCACATTTGGAAGTAAAAGGATGATAATAAGTGCTGTAAATAGGGTATATATAAAAAAGTTATACACAAAATTGGAAGAGTTAGGAAACTAGTAGTATATAATAAAAAAGAGGCTTCTTTTAAAAAGAAAGCCCCTTAAATAGAACATATTTAAAATATCTTATGCGTTTCTAAGTGCCTCTGCACCAGAAACTATTTCAAGCATTTCTGTAGTAATTGCAGCTTGACGTGCGTTGTTGTAAACCAATTCTAAGTGACGTATCAAATCGTTGGCATTATTTGTAGCATTATCCATTGCCATCATCCTTGCTGCATGTTCTGCTGCATGTGATTCAAGTAATGCTCGCCATAATTGGATATCAATTAGTTTTGGTATCAGTTCATCTAATAAACTTTCTTTATCAGGTTCAAAGATATATTCAGTTGTTCCTGAAGTTTCTTCAGATTTTACAATCTGAAGTGGTAAGATAGTTTTAGTAGCTGCTTCCTGTTTTACAACACTGTGGAATTCATTGAAGAAAACCATCACTTTGTCAGTTTTACCTATAATGAAGTTGTCAATTGCACTAGTTAAAATATCTTTTACAATTGAAAAATCAAGTTGAGCAAATACATCAACATAAGAAGCTTCCATATTCAACTCAGCTTTTGAGTAATATGATTTAGTTTTCTTTCCAACAGCAATTACATCAATTTTAGCTTCAGGATGTTCATTTTTAATCATATCCTTTAGCTGGTTATCTGCATATCTATAGAGTGAAGCATTAAAACTACCACACAATCCTCTATCAGAGGTAATAACAATTGCTGTGATATGTTTTACTTCATCTCTGTGTTGTATCAAATTATGAGAATAATCATCTGCTACACCTGATATAACATTTTTCATCATATCTTCCAGCTGTAAAAAGTAAGGCCTTGCTGATTCAATTGCACGTTGAGCACGTTTCAATTTAGCAGCAGATACCATCTTCATTGCAGATGTTATTTTAGAGGTGCTTTTTACACCTGTAATTCTTCTTTTTATATCTCTTAGTGTAGCCATTAGGCAATCCTTATGATATTTTTAGAAGTAAGGAAATTCCAATGCAAGGTGATTATTTACGTAATCATCAATGCTTTCTTCTAATGTCAAAAATTTATGTGCATAATCGGAAGACATAAGCTTTTCAGTATCTGCTTCAGTGAAGTATTGATACTGATTGATTAAGTTATCCGGCATATTAACATATTCAATTTGAATATCTTTTTTCATAGCCTTAAATACAGATTCTGCCAAATCATTCCAAGATCTCGCCTGCCCTGTCCCTAAATTGAATACACCTTTATCAGTATATTTAGAAAACATATTCCAAACAACTTCTATCGCATCTTTTATATATACAAAGTCACGTTTTTGTTCTCCGTCTTTGTAATCATCTTTGTAGGAGCGGAAAAGTTTAACTTTAGCCGTTTCTTTTACTTGATGATAAGACTTATAAACCATAGAAGTCATACCAAGTTTATGATATTCATTAGGACCAAAAACATTGAAGAACTTGATTCCAATAATTTTATCAATAATTCCTTTTCTAATAGCCCACAAATCAAATAAGTGTTTACTCATTCCATAAGCATTAAGAGGCTTTAAGTCATCAAAAACTTTATCAGAATATCCCAAAGCACCATCGCCATAAGTTGCTGCGCTGCTTGCATAAATAAAAGGAATATTTCTTTCAACAGAATAAAGAGCTAACTCTTTTGTATAAGATAAATTATTGTCAAAAAGATAATCTACATCAGGTTCTGTAGTAGCAGAGCACGCACCAAAATGGATTATTGCTTCTATTTTATCACCATATAAACCATGTTTTAGATTATCGCGGAAAGTTACCTTATGAGTATAATCTTCAAATTCTTTACCTATAAGGTTTTTCCATTTAGTAGAATCACTTAATCTATCAACAACAAGGATATCAGAGATACCCTTGTCGTTCAATTTTCGTAAAAAGCTAGAGCCGATAAAACCGGCGCCTCCGGTTAAAACTATCATAATCTATATTGTCTTTTTAAAGTTAGTAACAAAATCGCCGATAGCTTTTTCGAGTTTTACTTTGTTATCATCAGTAATAACTTTTTCTTTAATGATAGAATCAAGAATATCAGTATGCTGGTTATCCAGAAATTCAAAATATTCTTTTTCAAATCTTCTCAAATGCTCGACGCCAATGTCATCTAATTTACCACTTGTTGCTGTATAAATCAAGGCAATTTGTTTTTCAACTTTTATTGGTGTGTACTGACCTTGTTTAAGAATTTCTGTTAATGCAGCACCACGAGTCAATTGTTGCTGAGTTGATTTATCAAGATCAGAACCAAATTTTGCAAATGCAGCAAGCTCTCTAAACATCGCTAATTCAAGTTTAAGTGGACCAGCTACTTTTTTCATTGCTTTGATCTGGGCAGCACCACCCACACGAGAAACTGAAATACCAATATTTAAGGCTGGTCTTACACCTGCATTAAATAGGTTCGGTTCGAGATAAATCTGACCATCAGTAATTGAAATTACGTTAGTTGGGATGTATGCAGAAACGTCACCAGCTTGAGTTTCAATAACAGGTAATGCTGTTAATGAACCACCACCTTCTTCATCAGAAAGTTTTGCGGCACGCTCTAATAATCTTGAGTGAAGATAGAAAATATCGCCTGGATAAGCTTCACGTCCAGGAGGTCTTCTAAGAAGCAACGAAACTTGACGATAAGCCGCAGCTTGTTTAGACAAATCATCATAGATAACTAAAGCATGTTTTCCGTTATCTCTGAAGAATTCGCCCATTGATGCACCGGCATAAGGGCCGATATACTGAAGTGGTGCAGGATCAGAAGCGTTTGCAGCGACAATAATTGTATAATCCATAGCGCCATGTTCTTCTAAAGTTGCAACTACGTTTGCAACTGTGGAACCTTTTTGACCAACTGCAACATAGACACAATATACAGGATCAATACCAAGAGCTCTTGCTTCTTCTGTGTGAGTAAATTTTTGGTTGATGATCGCATCAATAGCTACAGCTGTTTTACCTGTCTGTCTGTCACCAATAATAAGCTCACGTTGACCTCTACCTATAGGTATTAGTGCATCTATCGCTTTAATACCGGTCTGAATCGGTTCAGTAACAGGTTGTCTTTTAATTACACCAGGAGCTTTTCTTTCAATAGCAAAATATTTATCTTCAGGAATGCCAATAGGACCTTTTCCGTCAATTGGAATACCCAATGGATTAACGACACGTCCTAAAAGCTCGTTGCCAACAGGAACAGAAGCAATACGTTTAGTTCTTTTACAAATATCGCCTTCTTTAACTAATCTGTCATCACCAAAAAGCATTACACCAACGTTGTCTTCTTCCAGATTTAAAACCATACCTATAACGCCATTCTCAAATTCTACTAACTCAGAAGCCATAACTTCCTTAAGTCCGTAAATTCGAGCAACACCGTCACCGATCTGTAAAACTGTACCAACTTCGTAGATGTCAGCTTCGTTATCAAATCCGGATAACTGCTTACGTAATATAGCAGATATTTCTTCCGGTCTAACATCAGTCATAGTAACTACCTTTATAACTTATAAACTATTTAATTCAATGTTATTATGCATCAGCCAATTCGCGATAAAGAGATTGAAGTTTAGTTTTAACAGAAGCGTCAAAAACCCAATCTTCTATCCTAACTTTAATACCGCCTTTGATTGATTGATCTACTTTAAAATCAGGAATAATAGTTTTACCTGTCCATTCTGTCAATTTTGCTGAAATCACAATAGATAAGTTACTGTCAATTTTATTAGCAGTTGTAATGGTTATAGGCAAAATATTATTCATGTGATTATATAATTTTAAAAATTCTTCGTGCATAACAAATACCAGGTTTTCTCTTCTTTTTTCAGTAACAAGAAGGAAAAAATTTAAGAAAAGGGTAGAGGTATGCGGTTTTAGAATTTCTTCGAAAACTTTTTTCTTTTTATAGACCTGTACAATCGGACTCATGATAAGATTTTTCAATTCTTTAGATTGATTTATAATATCAATAAGTAAAGAAAAGTCTTTCTTGATAATTTCTAATTGACTTTCTTTTATAGCAGCATCAATAATAGCTTTTGCATATCTGTATGAAACTTTTTGCTCTGTCATAATAGAATCCGATTTTAGTTCTTTGGAAGTTTTTGAATATAAGATTCAATAAGTTTTTGATCTTTAACAGGATCTATTTTTTCTTCAAGAATCATTTCAGTAGCTTGTACTATAAGACCTGCTATTTCTTTACGAAGCTCAGTGATAGCTTCATCTTTCTTTCTTTCTATTTCTTTTGCAGCGTCTTGAATCTTTTGTTTTTTAATCTGATCAGCTTCATCGCTTGCTCTCTGAAGTTGCTTTTCAGCTTGCACACGTGCTTGAGCTATTATATTAGCCATTTCTTTCTGCGCATTGTCTAAATTTTCTTGTGTTTTTTGCAAATTTTCTTCAGCAAGTTTACTTGCTTTGTTTGCATTGTCAATAGCATCGTTAATTCCTTTTTCTCTTGCATTTAATGCATTTGCAATTGGTTTAGCACCAAACTTTGCAATCAGAAGAAAGAAAATTATAAAAATTACTATTGTCCAAATCATCAATCCGGGATTTACCGAAACAAGATTTTCCATAGTTGACCTATCTATTTGATTATGTTACATGTCAAATTACGAAACGAGGATAAAAGAAATATAGCGGCTAACGCAAAAGCATATAGCCGCTATAGAATTATTTTGTTGTCAATACGAAACAAATCACGGCAGCAAAAAGTGCAACACCCTCGATAAGTGCAGCAGCGATAATCATAGTTGTTCTGAAATCGCCTGCAGCTTCCGGTTGACGTCCACTTGCTTCCAAAGCAGCAGAAGCTAATTTACCGATACCTAAGCCAGCACCAAATACTGTAAAGCCGGCACCAAGACCTGCTGCGAGATAAGCTAAAGATGAAGGTTCCATTTTAAATGATCCTCGTTTATAAATAAGAAACAAAATATAAAATAAGTAAATTCAATTTTAGTGAGCATCTGCATGCTCATGTTCATGAGAATGGTCGCCAATAGCAAGACCAACAAATACTGCTGTCAATATTGTAAATACATAAGCCTGTATAAATGCAACAAGTAACTCAAGCGTATAAATAAATAACGCAAAACCTACAGATACAGGAGACACAAAGACAGTCTTAAAGAAGAAAATAAGCCCGACCAAGGAAAGAATAACTACGTGTCCCGCAGTCATATTCGCAAATAGACGAACAGTTAATGCAAATGGTTTTACAAACATTGAAATGATTTCAATTGGCACCATAATTGGGAAAAGCCAAGCTGGAGCACCACCTAATAAGTGATGAAACCAGGCTCCTATACCAGATTCTTTAATAGCAGTAATCTGAATTACAATAAAAGCAGTGATCGCCAAGCCAGCTGTAACAGCAATATTACTAGTTGCTGCATGTCCACCAGGTATCAAACCAAAAAGATTCAGAACTAAAATAAAAAAGAAAAGTGATATGAAATATGGTAAAAGTCTATTTACTACTTTGGAACTAGGTAAGTTTGGACTAACTATTTCATCGCGAACGTATGTAAATACAACTTCAATAAGATTTTGAAATCCTGAAGGAGCTTTATTAGGGTTCTTTTTATATTTACCGGCAACTATTTTAAAAACTACAAAAAGTAAAATGGCAGCCAAAAATTCAAAAAATACTAAAGAAGTAATTGATAAATCGAGAGCAGGGGTTTCATGATCAGACGTTCTAACATATTGATGATGATGTTCTGTAAAGAGTCCTGCTTCTTCCATTTGGTTCCCATTCCAATAGAAATGAAAACCATTATCAATAAATATTTTGGGTAAATCCAACTTTCCATAACCAAAAAAGCTTAAGCTATGGTGATCACCAATGTTCTCATTTAGTAACTGAGAAAAAACATCTTGCTCTTTAGCAGTATGAGCAGTTGTGTTTTCTGTGTGACCATGCTCCGTAGCTTCGTTGTGTTGTGTATTGACTGATTCCGCCATGAATAATCCAAATATATTAGTTGTTAAATCTTTGCTTATAACGTATGTGGATGTATATTATTTCTATTATTATGCACAAAAATTGACTTATTAAAAATATTAATGGAAATAAAAACTTGTCAATTGCTACATAGTAATATATCAATCCAAAAGCTGTTAAAACTATGAAGAAACGTACGACAATAGATGTAAAAACAGTCTTATTGAAGGTTTTGGTGTCTGAATTAATGTATTTGTTAATAATCAACAGAGACACTAAAGTATTGAACAGCGTTATAGTTATTGGCAAAACTATTGACATTTATTAGCCTTTAGCATTAATGCTTTAGTATTAGCTAATATAACAAGATATTTATTTTTTTCTATCATTTTTTTTCAACACAGTCTTAAAAAAATTGTACATTCCTAGTAAAATTCCCAATAAAAGGAAAACAATAGTCCATAAAGGCTCAGTATCTTCATTATCAATAGTAGTTCCTGCCCATAAGCCCAAAACCATATAAATGGCTATTTGAAAGCCAAGAGTCGAGTATTCTACCCATGAATTGTCAATCTTTTTATTTTTGTTTTTCATACCGATTCTAAAACGTATATAAAGTGTAAATAATATATAAAAAACTTCTTGTTTTTTTCAAAAACAGTATATTTTAGATAAATATTGTAGATAATAAAAAAAGCAGTTAGATAATAAATGATCTAACTGCTTATAAAATAAAGATACTGGATTATTTTAAAAACCGTATTCATTTAAATGTTTCAAAACATCATCTTTATAGATATTATTGCTGGTTCCATACCATGCATCATTTGGTATAAGCTTCAGACATCCATAAGTAAAAGGATTGAAAGGAGAAAAAGCTGAAGTAGCTATTTCAGTTCTTTCTTCTGGTCTAAATTCATTGTCTAAATCGTGCGCAACAATTGAGAGATTTAAACATGCAAATCCATTATCTACCATAGGAGGTGTCTGATAACCCAAAACAATAAAAGGTATTTTTACTTTTACAGTATAACCTTGTGGGAAAAGAGATGATACTGATTTTATATCCTTCACTGCAATATTCTGATATTTAGCTAATTCATCTGTAGTGCTTAATTTGATATAACTTTTGATATCTTTAAAATTACCAGGATAAATTTTAAAGCAGAATAAACCTTCGCTCTTGATTGATGCAGAATTCAGAGTATCAGGATCTTCAGTTTCGTATTTTTCTCTATCACCAACTAATTTATCTGCATAAAACCATACTTCTAAATAATCACATTCACAGCTATCACATTTTTTTGTTACTATGGCATCATCAAAAACATTAATAGTAAAATATAGATAGTTGTCATCGTATGCTGACTTAACTTCAAATGAGCAGTCCTCTTCGCCGGTCCAATTATATGCACCTTTATGCACGTAATCTACTCTTTTAGACAAAGCCCTACTTGCATAACCTTTATATATTTGTTTTCCTCTAGGATAAGAAGGAATAGTCAGATAATCTGCATAAAAAGCTTCATTAGAACCAGTTCTATTTATAAATTTGACATAATTTTCTAAAGAAAGATAATTATTATACATTTCCATTGTATAACGACCTTTAGGAAAAGTACGGAATTCATCATTTAAAACAAGAGTTCCGTTTTCAAACTTATATCCACGAATCAACCAGTCAAATTGCTCATTTTTTTTGGTTATTAGACAAGTACCGTCTTTTATAACTACACCAATTTCCAATGGAATTTCAAAGAATTCGTAAGGGAACTCTCCAACTTTAACCATATAGCCTTCAATATCAGCAAAAAGATATACCTGAACAATTTTTTTTCTTTCAGAAGCTAACTTAATTGCAAAGGCAACGTCATTATAGCCATCACCTGTAAAATCACCTACGTCCCAACCCCAAATAGCATATTTTGCTCCCTTGGGCATTTGAATTTCGATATCTTTTATAAAAGCTTCATCAAAATATGGTTCGATTTTATGAGCAAATTCAGAAAAATGCATTCCGCTTTGACCGAAAGCAGATGCTGAGAGAAGTATAGAAAGCAATATTACGTATAATTTCATTATAACGTTAGTCCATTAATCTTTTAACAATATCCTTGAGATTATCGTTATATCTAGCGCCTAATTGGCTAACGATTTCTGCAGCTGTTGCAGAAGCTAAATGCCCTGCAAATTTAATATCATTATTATTAATCATACCAAATAAAAAACCAGCAGCAAACATATCGCCTGCACCTGTTGTATCTTTTAAGCTTGCCGGGTAAGAAGAAAATTCATATTTCTTACCATCAATAACAGCTAAAGCACCCTTTGATCCAAGAGTAATAACGAAAGAATTAACTTCATTTGCTAAAGATTTTGCAGCATCAGCAATTGTTTCTGTTTTTGTATAATTAAGAGCTTCATTTTCATTGCAAAACACCAAATCTGATTTACTGACACATTCTTTTAACTGTTTGCCAAATATCTCAGTTATGAAAATATCTGAAAATGTGATAGCGACTTTTGTGTTCGAAGCTTTAGCAGTCTCAATTGATTCTAAAACAGCTTTAAAACTGTTGTCTTGAGATAATGCATAACCTTCAACGTAAATCCACTCAGAATCTTTTATCAATTCTTTATCAACTTCATCTGAAGAAAACAAAGCGGAAGCAGCTAGGCAAGTTTGCATAGTTCTTTCAGAATCAGGGGTAATAAAGACAGCGCAAGTTCCTGTTGGATTTTCTGTGTCTTTTTTTGCTGATAATTTTATGTCTAAGTCAGTAAACTCAGAAGCATAAAACTCACCTAATTTATCGTCACCTAATCTAGTTATATATCCGGCTTTTCCACCCATCTGAGAAAAAGCTATTAGTGTATTAGCGGCAGAACCACCGCTACACTTGTTGGCATTTTCGATATTAAATTTAGAAAGTAATGCAGATTGCGTATCTGCATCTGCTAAAGTCATTTCACTTTTTTTCAAACTCAAATCAATCAATTCAGTGTCTTTAACTTGAAATTGAAAATCTACTAAAGCACTTCCTATACCAGTTAATTGTATGTTTTTCATTATTTTTTCCACTTGTTAATACCTAATAAGCAAATCTGCTCACATAAATCACCAAAACTGACTCCAACTGCATTTGCTGCCATTGGAACTAAACTTGTTGAAGTAAAACCCGGAACAGTATTTACTTCTAAAGCTATTGGTTGTCCGTCCTCATTTAATCTAAAGTCAACTCTTCCGAAGCCTGAGCATTTAAGTGAAGTGTATGCTGCTTCAGCCATATTTTGAGTAAATTGAGCTATATCTTCAGAAATATCAGCAGGACATACATAGTTGCTTTTTCCTTTAGTGTATTTATGTTCGTAATCATAATATCCGCCATCAGGAATAATTTCTATGACAGGTAGTACTTGATTTCCAACTATGCCAACAGTTAATTCGCGACCTTCCACAAATTTTTCTAAAATAATGACATTAGAATATTGAGCTGCTTTTTTTATACCTGCGCTTATGTCTTCTAAATTTCCGTCATTGATAAAAGTAATACCAATTGTAGAACCTTGATCATTTGGTTTAATAACTAGTTTTTTGCCGAAGTGATTTCTTATTTGTTTAATCAAATCATGATCTTCTGCATGTTGAGGAGCTAAAACTAAACCTTCAGGAACTAAGATGTTATTAGCTGACATGATTTGTTTAGAAAGAGCTTTATCCATAGTCATACCACTAGATAAAGAATCACTTCCAGTATATGGGATGTTATTTAATTCCAAAATTGCTTGCACTTTGCCATCTTCTCCAAGATAACCGTGAAGCAGGTTAAAGCAAACATCTATATTTTGGAAGTATTCAGCAGACAAGCATTCTACATATTTTCTTTCCGGAATCTGTGAAATTGCATTAGAATCAGGTGCCAAAGAAGCATCTTGCAGTTGTAATTCTCCTTTATCCAAGTCAGAACCATAGATTGGATCTATACCTTTTACTTCATGTCCTTTTTCTCTAAGTGCGTCTATAACAGCTTTCCCACCTGTTAACGATACGGCTCTTTCAGTTGAAAGACCGCCAAACAAAACTGCAATTTTCATAAAAATATTCTCTTATTGATTTTTTTTAGTTAGTAAATATTTATCATATAGCATTCTAAGTTTCTTTAAGTCATCCCAGGCAGATTGTTTCCAATTTGGATTCCTAAGAAGTGCAGCAGGGTGGTAAGTTACCAACATATCAATTCCATGATAATCCATAATACTACCTCTTATGTCACCCATTTTGTGTTTTTTCTTTAAAAGTGTATCTACTGAAGTTAAACCTAAAGATAAAATAAAAGCCGGTTTAATAATTTCTATTTGTCTTTTTAAATAAGGCTCGCATGCATCCACTTCAATAGAAGTTGGCCTTCTGTTGCCCGGAGGTCTGCATTTACAAATATTTGCGATATAAATGTCTTCTCTTTTGATATGTATAGCTTCTAACATCTTTGTTAGTAATTTCCCTGCTCTTCCGACGAATGGTAAACCTTGTTCATCCTCATCAGCTCCAGGAGCTTCACCTATAACCATTATATCAGCATTTTCATTTCCTGATCCAAATACAAGTTTATTCCTTTCTTTTCCTAATTCACACTCTAAACAATTAGCAATTCTGGAATTCAAAACTTCTAAACTTTCAGATTCATTCCAATTTGGTGCTACTGTTAGTTCCGGTTTAACATTTTCTGTCATTATTATACCTTGATTATTCTCTTTTGTTACTATATTTGGAGAAGGTTTACTAATAGTTCCTGATTCAATCTGTTTTGATTGAATAGGAACAGTTCTTTCAGGCTGTTGATCTTTTTCTACAACAGGAGGTAAATCTTCATTTTGAACAGGGGAGATGCTTATGGTATTTATGTCATCACCAAAAACTTCAGACTGATATTTAAGATAATCTTCTACTTTATTTAAGATATTCATAGTTATTCTGTATTTTTGCATTGTACAAAGATAAAGTCTGTCTAAGAGACTAACAAAAGAAAAGGTGTTTTTTTTTCAACATCTAAGCAATTTACATATATATTTTTATATATTTATACAAAGTAATAATACAAAAGCGCGCTATGAGATTTACAATACTATTTTTACTATTTCCCATATTGTTATTTTCGCAGGACTATTTAGAAGTTTCTCCTAAACCGGGAGATGGTATTCAAAATATTTTGGAAAGATATCAGATCCCGTATTCCAAATCTATGGAAAAAACTTTTTTGCAATTAAACTCTAGTCAAATAAATAGAGAGACAAAAGTATTATACCTAAATGCAAAATATAAATTACCTATTAAAAAATACATATATAATGGGAAAAGTATAAGAACCACTATAGGTAACAGCGATTATAATTACGCAAAATCTATTCAGGATTGGAACTTATTACTATTAAAACTGGGTGTAAAACCCGGCGACTATAGAAATGACTTAGATCTATGGGTTCCGGATTTTACTGTAGATAGTAAACTAGACGAACTTAAAATAAAAGAACCATTATTTGGAAAAGAACTTGAAGATATTGAGCCAATTAGTAATTCCTTATCCGGAAAAATATTTTATTTAGTAGCAGGACATGGCGGCCCTGATCCAGGTGCAATTGGCAAAGCTAACGGACATGAATTACATGAAGATGAATACGCTTATGACATCACACTTAGATTCGCCAGAGAACTAATGCTTAACTCTGCAAAAGTATATATAATAGTCCAAGATGATAATGATGGTATTAGAGAAGATAAATATTTGAATAACAGCAACGACGAATATTACTACGGCAAAGATACTATCTCGCATGATCAGGTAACAAGATTAAGAAAAAGAGCAGAGATTGTAAATAATTTATATACACAAAATGTCAAAAATGGATTTAATGAGCAATATTTGCTTGTTTTACATGTTGATTCAAGAATTACGGAAAAAAGAATTGATATATTCTTTTACCATAATGCCAACAGTCCTCAAGGTAAAATATTTGCTACTACTTTACTAGAGACTTTAGAAAATAAATACAGAATTGCGCAACCCGGAAGAGGCTACGACGGTTCTGTATCAACTCGAAATTTATATATGCTCAAATACACTAAACCTACTGCAGTTTACATTGAATTAGGCAATATTCAAAATCCTAAAGATCAAGTTCGACTGGTCGAGGCAAACAATAGACAAGCTATTGCAAATTGGCTCACGGACGGAGTACTTAAATATATTAAGTCAAATTAAATTTCTTAGGAATTATCTTAGCATATTAGCAAAATCGGCTATTTCTCTTTATATTTGTAAACTTAATATCTGAATGTTTACAATAAAATTTCAGAAGCAATACATCACAATTTTTTATAATATTTATGGGCTAACTCAATGAATATACTTGTTTTGAATACCGGTAGTTCTTCATTGAAGTTTCAGATTATTGAAACTGATTTAGAAAAAATCGATAAGAGTGAAGACAAAACTCTGGCGAAAGGTCTTGTTGAAAGAATTGGAAGCCAATCTGTAGTAACTTTTAAAGTAGGCGAGAAAAAAATTAAAAACGCAGTTGCTCTTAGAGATCACAAAGCTGCAATTTTCCATGTTACTCAGTGGATCACTGATCCAGAAACAAACATTCCGGGTATCAATGGTTTAGAAGATATTCATGCAATTGGCCATAGAACAGTTCATGGTGGTGAAAAATTCAATGGTTCAGTTGCTGTAACTGATGATGTGATCAGAGCGATTGAAGATTGTATTGACTTAGCGCCATTACATAATCCACCGAACATTAAAGGTATCAATGCTGCTAGAGAAGTATTTGGTATGAATATTCCTCAGGTTGCTATATTTGATACTGCTTTCCATGCCACTATGCCTGAAGAAAATTATTTATATGGCATTCCTTATCAATTATATAGAAGATATGGAATCAGAAAATATGGTTTCCATGGAACTTCTCACAGATATATTGCTTACGGTTACAGAAAAATTTCAGGTAAAACAAGAGAAAATACAAATATAATTACTTGTCACTTAGGTAATGGTTCTTCTCTTTGCGCGATTAAAAACGGCAAATCTTATGATACTTCAATGGGCTTTACTCCATTAGAAGGTCTTATCATGGGTACTCGTTCAGGCGATATCGATCCTGGTGTAATAGACTTTATCGCACATAAAGAAGGTATTTCTTTAGAAGAAGTAATCTCAATTTTAAATAAACGCTCAGGTGTGTTAGGTATCTCTGGTTTATCTAATGACATGCGCGACCTTGAAATTGAAGTTGAAGAACATAAAGACAGAAGAGCTCAATTAGCTTTAGATATGTTTGCTCAAAGAGTTAAAAAATATATCGGTGCTTACATGGCTGAATTAAACGGTTGCGATGCAATTTGTTTCTCAGCTGGTATTGGTGAAAATGCTCCTGAAATGAGAGCTGCTATTTGCGCTAACATGGAAAACATGGGAATTAAAATAGATCATAAACTTAACAAACAAGCAGTTGGCGGTAAAGAAATGAAAATTTCCACTAAAGACAGTGCAATTGAAGTTTATGTTATTCCAACTAACGAAGAATTAGTTTTAGCAAGAGATACTTGCCGCGTAGTTTTAGGTGCACCATTACACTAATATATCATAGGAGTTTATAATGGCTGTAAATCCATTTATTACAGATGTTCGTGAAAAAGCGAAATCTAAAAATGCTAAAGTTGCATTTCCCGATGGCAATGATATTAGATCAATTGAAGCATCTATATACTTGCTCAAAGAAAAAATTGCAAGACCTATGTTATTAGGTAATACTGAAGAAATCAAAGCTGAAGCTGAAAAAAATAATTTAGTTTTAGATGGTGTTGAAATTTTAGATCCTGCTTCTTCTGAGTTTATTCCGGAATTTGCTGAAGTTCTTTTTGAAAAAAGAAAGAAAAAAGGCATGACATTGGAACAAGCTACAGAAACAGTAAAAGATCCATTATACTTTGGTGGTTTATTATTGGAAACAGGCAAAATTGATGTTTGTGTTGCAGGTAATGTGTCTTCTACTGGAGATGTAATGCGTTCTGCTATTCACACTGTTGGAGTTGCGGAAGGTATTTCTGTAGTAAGTAGCTTCTTTATCATGACATTTCCTGATAAAATGTTGTGCTTTGGTGACTGCGCAGTAAATCCTAATCCCGATCACAAACAGTTAGCTGATATTGCTATCAGTTCAGCAACAAATTTCCAGGCTATCACAGGTGAATCTCCAAAAGTAGCTATGCTATCTTTCTCTACTAACGGTAGTGCATGTCATGAGTTAGTAGAAAAAGTACAGGAAGCAACTAAAATTGTTAAAGAAAAAGCTCCACATATCCCTGCAGATGGTGAAATGCAGCTGGATGCAGCTCTTGTTCCAGCTATAGGGGCTAAAAAATTCCCGGGATCTGAAGTTGCAGGTAACGCAAATGTACTAATCTTCCCTGATTTGAACGCAGGTAACATTGGTTACAAACTTACTCAGCGTCTTGCTGGTGCTGAAGCAGTAGGTCCTGTAGTCCAAGGTTTGAAAAAACCTTATTGCGACTTATCAAGAGGCTGTAGTACTGACGACATGGTAAATGTTGCAGCTATCTGCTCTTTAATGGCATAAATTATTTAGTTAAACTTAAGCGGGTTTTCGATATGATTTCCCGCTTTTTTTGTTTTAATAAAAACCAATTACTATTAGAGTTACAGAGTTTTTACTATATTTGTGCAAAAGAGATAATTTATATTATTCATATACATAAATGCAGACATGGAATTAAAAAGTTTAAATTCGTTTATTGAAATTGCGGCTTCTAAGCCAAAGAAAAAAATTGCTGTTACAGCTGCTGCTGATGAACCTGTTTTACAGGCTGTATCAGAAGCAAAAAAGCAGGGAATAGTAGATCCAATTTTAGTTGGTAATGAAAAAGACATCAGAACAATTGCAGAAAAAGTTGGCTTTGATCTTACTGGTGTAGAAATTATCAACGAAGAAAATGTTAGAAACACTGCAAAAATCGCAGTTAAACTTGTAAAAGAAGGTAAAGCACAGATACTTATGAAAGGCTTGATTTCTACTGCTGATTTTCTTAGAGCTATTCTTCATAAAGAAGATGGACTAAGAAGCGGTGCACTTTTAAGCCATATTGGATTTTTTGAATGTCCTAATTATCATAAAGTGATTGGACTTACTGATGCTGCACAAAATATTGAACCAACATTTCAGGAAAAAGTCGGTATTTTAACAAATGCAATTGATTTATACCATAGACTAGGTGTTGAAAATCCAAAAGTTGCTTTACTTGCTGCAGTAGAAGTTGTAAATCCTAAAATGCAAGCTACTATTGACGCTGCTGCATTTACACAGATGAATAATAGAGGACAGATAAAAGGTTGTATTATCGATGGACCTTTAGCTTTTGATAATGCTGTTTCTAAAGAAGCAGCAGATCACAAAGGAATTAAGAGTGAAGTGGCAGGTGATGCCGATTTACTTTTTGCTCATAATATTGATGTCGGCAATGTATTATACAAGTCATTTACTTACATGGCTGGAGCTTCTGTGGCTGCTGTAATTTTAGGCGCTTCTGCACCTATAGTTTTAACGTCTCGTGCGGATTCTGATAGAAGTAAATTAATGTCAATTGCATTGGCTGCATCATATTAATCTTTGGAGAAATTGAGTAATGAAAATATTTTCTATTAATCCCGGTTCAACTTCGACTAAAATTGCTTTATTTGAAGATACCAACGAGATTTTTACAAAAACACTAAGACACAGCGTTGAAGATTTAGCAGATTACTCTTCAATCTTTGAACAATATGAATTCAGAAAAAAAATCATATTAACTACTTTGAAAGAAGAAGGGTACAAAATTGCTGATATTGACTATGTTGTGGGCCGTGGTGGTTTGCTTAAACCAATCCCGGGTGGAGTTTACAAAGTAAATGACGTTATGCTAGAAGATTTAAAAATGGGAGTTTTAGGCGAACATGCTTCTAATCTTGGTGGCATTTTAGCAAGACAAATTGCTAATGAAGTTGAAGCAGTTTCTGACAAAACTGTTGATGCTTTTATTGTAGATCCTGTGGTTGTAGATGAATTGGATGATATCGCAAGATTCTCAGGTCATCCTGAAGTGCCAAGAATTTCAATTTTTCATGCATTAAATCAGAAAGCAGTTGCAAGAAGATATGCACGTGAAAACAATACAAAATATGAAGATATTAATCTGATTATTGCTCACTTAGGTGGCGGTATTACTGTTGGTGCTCATAACAAAGGTAAAGTTATAGATGTTAATAATGGACTTGATGGCGATGGACCTTTTTCTCCTGAAAGATCAGGTGGTTTACCTTCAGGTCAATTAGCAAAGCTATGCTTCTCAGGTAAATATCAACTTCATCAAGTTAAAAAAATGATTACAGGTAAAGGCGGTTTTGTTGCTTATCTAGGCACAAATGATGCTCGAGTTGTTGAAGACAAACATGCTGAAGGTGATCCAAAATATACTGAAATATTTCAAGCAATGGCTTATCAAATTGCAAAAGAAATCGGTCAGTGTAGCGCTGTTCTTAAAGGTGATGTCGATGCAATATTAATTACCGGTGGTATCGCATATGCAAAAGAATTCTGCTCTTGGATTGAAGAAAGAGTTAAATTCATTGCTCCTGTTAAACGATATCCTGGCGAAGATGAAATGTTAGCCCTTACTGAAGGCGTATATTATGCTTTAAAAGGCGAACAGGAAATTTGCGAATACAAGTGATATTGACTATAGCTTCTTTAAAAAGGTAGATGAAAAATCATCTACCTTTTTTTTTGCAAAATCGATTATATCTGAAACTAAATGAACCATGACGTGTCTATAATGTAATAAAGAAATATAATTTTATTTCTAGAATATTTCTCTCAAAACTATTGCAATTAATAACTCATTATTATCAATATCTTTTATTGAATAATAATTGGTCTTGGAAATGAAGTAGTAAATAATTATTATATCTAAACACTATTAAAAGGTAGTTATGACACGTGTATACATACTATTGATAATAATAACAACTCTCTTAAATATTAACACTTTAAAATCACAAGAAATTGTCTTTAATGAATATACAAGAGAATATTTAAATACTCCTGCTTCTATAGAAATGTTAGTAGTAGAAGATTATTTGGATTTAAGAGGATATTACATTAGAGACTCACATAATGACGTTTGGAATGCAGGCATACGTTTTAAAGACAATTCCTTATGGAAAAATATTAAATCCGGGACATGCATAATTATTGATTTGACTTCAAAAGCTATACCTCTTAAAGAAGATGATTTTAAAAATGGGATTATTAGAGTTAGTATTAGTGATGATAAATATTTTGACTATACAGACTCTACACTCAATGATGATTTATCAAAAAAAGGCAGTATTTCCATGGAAGAAGATAATAATATACTCCAAATTTTGGACAATGGTAAAAACTCTGTACACATTGCTGCTCATGGAACAAATTCTTCAAAACTATATTCATCTCTAAACCAACCTAAACTGCTATTAAATGAAGTGCTTTCATATGGATTATCATGGACTGTATTTCCTGGTCGGGATATTGAATACTATAATTCTGTTTATAAAAAGAATGTTATTTCGTCAAATACATTTACTATAGGTAAAGCCAATACGATAATATTATCTTCAGGGTCTAATGCTGATTTTTGGCATCAATTAAGAAAACCTAAATACGGCAAACTAAATTTATCCATAACACATAATAATACCAAGTCCACATTAATTTGGGACAAAATCAATATTGAAGATAATTACAATAACCATTATGGTTATTTGATTTTATATGGTTTAAAATCTGAAGTACAAAATTCTTTAAACGATTCTCCTTCCGATGGATTTAATTACCAAAAAGGAGAGTATGTTAAAAAGTGGAAAGTACTGGATAATATAGTCGGTGCAAATAATAATTACTATGATTTAGCTGAACCATTTGAACCAAATGATTATCTTATTAAAGTAGTGCCCTATGCTTTTATTACAACAAAAGAAGATGAATCTGCTTTCGGATTAGGTTCTGCTTATCAAGATAAAAAAGAAAATGTTGTCTCTTTATCAATTAAAAGTACTTTAACAAAAGTCTTAATGATTGATAATATCAAATATATAGTAAACGGTCAGTCTGTTTCACTATATTATAACTATAACACTTATCATAATACTGAATGGTACAAATCCACTAACCCTGATTCTGCTATTAGTTTTTCAAAAAATACTTTATCAGTTTCTGAGCCCGGTAAATACTATGCTTTAATGTATTATAACAAAAAACTAATAGGTTACACAGACACTGTAGAAGTCAAAGAGTTGAATTTGAGTATCAAGTTAGATAATAATGTAATTAACTCAGACACTATTTGTTACAGATGTAATAATTTTATAAATAATTTATCTGTTGAATTAGAAAACTACGATTTTGAAGTCAGTTGGTTTAAAAACTCCAAAAAGATAAGTGATCAAAATTCTATTAATATTAATTCGATTGGAAATTATTTCTGCATATTAGTTTATAAAAATATTACACAGTGGCAATCTTATACTATTTCGATAAGAGAGAAACAAGTTATTTTGGTGCCAAGCGAAAACAATATTATTTTACCTAATAATTCACGTATTATATTCTGGTTAGAAAATAAATCAAATGACGATATTTTAGTTGAAAAATCTGATTTTCAACTTGCTGAACCATTCCAATTTAATATTGAAACTAAATTGCCAACTGTTTTACAAAAAAATCAAAAACTTCAGTGTGAAATTAAATATTTTAATAAAGCACCTAAAAAAGATACAACTTATGGGCATCTATACTATGTTAACACATGCGGAAATACAGTAGAATATTTAATTAAAGGATATAATAATATTACTGAGCCTAAGATTATTTTATCTTCTCAAGCTGTGAAATTTGGACATCTAAGAAACTGTAAATTTGATACTTTAAGTATAGAATATGGACTTCAAGGTTTGGAAGGTTCAATTTTATATTTAACAAATCCAACTTCATCAAATTTTAAAGCTGAATTTGAAAATGGTAAAAATTATATACATGTAGATAATATTTCAGATAATAAGATTCATATTTTTACTACTAATCAAAATCTACCGGATGGAAATTATAAAGCAAAAATTGAAATTAGTGCAGTGAAAGATACTTATCCATTATTTGTTGATACAATCAGTGTATATGCTTCTATAGTTTCAAATCCATTTATTATTTCCACATTAAATGACAAAGTTTTCTATTGCAATAAAGAAGAATATCAATATATACCTGTTTTAATTTCAAATAACAGCTTTGATACTCTAAGATTTTCTTTTCCTGATCTTGACTCGATGGATTGTAGTTGCCATAGACTAGACTTAGTAGAACAAAAGGATACTGTTATATATTTTGGTTTTAAATATTCAGAATATGGCAAAAGAGAAATTAAGATACTCGAGGAAAACTGCAATACCCTCATCTCTGAGAAGGTCTATACAGAAATGATTGAACTAAAACATGATGCAGAAATCAATATAGATATATCTGAAATCTATACTAACGAAGCTCAATTTGAATTAAATTTGGAAGTTTTCCCCATTGATTTACTAAACTTTATCAGTTATCTCTGTCCAAAACATATAAAGTACTTAGATTCTAAGCTTGATGGTAATTTAGTTACAAGTAATTTTGTAGTAGATATTTCTAAAGTAAAAAATCTAAAAGACAGTATTTTTATAGGTAACGCCTATTGTCAGGAAGAACACGTTATACTTATCAAATATCAGAATGATAGTAAAAGAATATCTCAATGCAACGAGTTACATTTTTCCGGCAAGCCACTAGAAAATATTGAAAAAGAAATATCTTTCAAATTGCCAAATCAAAATCATGATTTTACAATTAACAAAATCACGATTGATTCCGATAGATTCAAAATATCAGAAAATATACCTATTCCAATCAATTTAGCTGATAATTCAAAGATTAAAATAAGTTACTCCAATTTGTTTGCTTTGGATACAGCAACACTTATACTTCATTATTCAAAACCTTTTGAATTTGTAGAAAAAATAATATTATATGGCGCCATTGAAGATAATTTCAAGCCCGAAACTGATCTACATACTGATTCTAAAATAAATATTGATAGTTTTGAGCCTAAAAAAATATCAGGGACTATCAAATTTGACAATGGTTACACAGATTATTTAGATACTTTGTTTTTAAAGGTCAAATATAATCAAGATAGTTATAGTTTTAAAGCTGGGTCTTTCAAATTAAAAACTGCAATAATTGATCAAAATATCCAAGAAGAAGAAGGCTATATATCTTGTATTTTCGTTATCAACAATAATAATAAAGACAGTATAATAAACTTTGAGTTCTTTATTCAAGCTAAAAATACTATTATCAATGAAATCGACTCATTAAAAATTAGTACTTATTTTACTGTGAAAAATATTGAAAGTGTAAAAGAAGAAAAAACTACAATTATTGATGCGACTGAATTATTTGAAAAAAACAAGACAGCGTCTTTAAATGGTAAATGGGTTTCTGTTTCAGGTCGTAATCCAATTTACGGAGTTGCTTCATATGAAGTAAGAAGCAGCATAGATGCTGAGTTAGATATTTATCTAATAAATGATTTAGGCGAAAAATATTTTTTAAATGTCAACAGACAACAAAATATTTATTATTTTAATGTGGATGTAAGAGATATTCCTTTAGGTGTTTATACTATTATTATAAAAGCTCAGTCAAAACTATTCAGTAAACGCATACTATTGATAGAATAATGATTGCATCCTAACTCCAGATCATTGTTTTTAGGTTTATAATGAAATATCTGCAAAAAATAATTTATGTTTTTTTTATTTGTGTTTTTTACAACATAAATGCTCAAGAATTAGAACTAGAATATAATAACGCTACTCAAGAATATAGCAAGAAATATGAAGTGCTTCGAAATGTTAAAGGACGGGGTTGGAAACAATTCAAAAGATGGCAATCTTTTTGGAAACCAAGATTGCTCGGAAAAAGAGTTACTTCAAAAAATTATACTAATGAATTCAAGACTTTTGGAACCAATTGGGAATCATTAGGTCCTTTTATAGTTCCCCTTAATAAATTGACTTATCCTTCTTCAGGTTTGGGAAGGATTAATACAATCAAAGTTGACCCTCAAAATATTAATAACATATGGTTAGGTTCTGCTTCCGGTGGCTTATGGAAATCTGAAAGCAGAGGAGCTATTTGGAATTATGTCGAGATACCGGATCTAATTTATCCGGGTATTGGAGATATAGCGATACCAAAGAACAATCCAAATATAGTATTCGTTGCTTCCGGTGATGCTAATGGTTATTTTATGCTCGGAGCTGTGAGTAGTGGGATTTATTATAGTTTCAATAAAGGGAATAATTGGGAAAAATCTGAAATTGATTTTGCTCCTGAAAAACAAGGTATTATAACTTCAATTACTTGTAATGATGATGCTTCAGTAATTCTCGTATCAAGTTCGTTTGGTATTTTTAAATCTATAGATTCATGTAAAAGTTGGACAAAAATTCATTCCAAATATACAAGGCATCTAATTAAAGATAATAGCAATAATTCTACCTATTTTGCCACTGAATATAACAATCACGGTGGTTCCACATTCATTAAATCAACTGATTCGGGAAATTCATGGACTCAAATAAAAGTTTTTGATGATGCTTCCCGCTTAAGAATTGCTCAATCCCCATCCAGCCCTTCTCGAATTTATATAATAGCTGTCAATGCAAATAATAATGGATTAGAAGGATTTTATATAAGTGATAATTATGGAGAGTCTTGGAAAAAAAAATCAAATATTCCTAATATATTAGGCAGAAATGTGAATGGTGATGATGTTGGAGGGCAGGGGCATTATGATCTGGCTATAACAGTTCATCCCACTAATCCTGACATCATATTTGTTGGTGGGATACATGTTTGGAAGTCAACAGATGCAGGAACAAATTGGGATATTAAAAACTATTGGATAGGTAAATACGAAAAACCTTATATGCATGCTGATCAGCACGATCTAGTTTTTGTAGATACTTTATTGTTTTCTGCAAATGATGGCGGCGTATATTCATCTGATGATTTAGGTGAAAATTGGAAAGACCGAAGTAATGGATTAAATATATCTCAGATATATAAATTATTTGTAGCTAAAAACTACGAAAATCTAATTATCTGTGGTTCTCAAGATAATGGTGCTTATCACGGAGACAGATGGAATAACTGGTTCCATATTTTAGGAGGTGACGCAACATATTCTGAACTTGCCCCGGATAGTTTCAGCACTTGGTTTATTATGTCTAATAATGGTGTTTTAAATAAAAGTGTTGATTTTGGTGCTGTATTCAAAGTAATAGTTACGCCCGATGAACTGGAAGAAACTGCTGGTTGGATTACTCCATTTCAAATTAACCCGCTGAATTCAAATTCCATATTACTAGGTTATAATAATTTGTGGGTGACTGAAGATCAAGGCTGGTCTTATAGAAAGCTTACACAATTAAATAGCGAAGCTAATATCAATCTCATAGAAATATCTAAAGCTGATACTAATCTTGTCTATTTTTCTAATTACACAAATTTATATAAGCATAACTTAAAAAATGAAAGTACTGAACTTATCATCGAAAATTCTGATTATGCAATATCTGCTGTACTTTCTGATAGCAATAATACAGATCATTTTTATATCGCCTATTCAGGATTCAACGATACATTAAAAGTAGTGGAATTTATAAATGGCGTAAGAAATAATATTTCGGAAGGTTTACCAAATTATCCGGTTAATGATTTACTTGCCTTTAACTCTGGGATCAATTATCTATTTGCGGCTACAGATATTGGCGTATATTTTAAATCAAATTTGGATACTATATGGCATAGACTAGGCAGAAATTTACCAAACGCAATAATTACTGATTTGGATATCGATATATTCAATAATCGTCTAATTGCTGCTACCTTTGGAATGGGTGTAAAGAGTTATAATTTGCCGGAATGTAATATAGAATCACTTACTATAATAGGCGATACAATATTATGCCCAAATTCAGAAATATTGTTAAAAACCAGTGATTCTAATTTAGATATCTTTTGGTCTAATGGTACTCAAGATAGCATAGCAACAATTGATACACCAGGTAAATATTTTTATATTGCCAGAAACAATGACCTATGTTCCGGTATCTCAGATACTGTAAATATAGTAGCTTCTAATTTACCTGATAGTTTAAATATTTCAGCTTCTAAAGATTCACTATATACAATCTCAAATCCAGATTTTACATATCAATGGATTTATAATGATACTCTTATTGATAATTCAAATCACTATGCGATTAAAAAAGCTATTAAAGGATATTATAAAGTTGTAGTCAGTGATAATAACGGTTGTGAGATTATATCTAATCCATATTATTTAGCAACTCCAGTAGATGATATCTTAACAGAAGAAAAAACAATTCAGATTAAGCCTAATCCTATAACTGACATTGCTTACTTCGAGATCAATCCGATGTTAGATATTAAAAATATTGAGATTTACGACAATACAGGAAAGCTATTAAAAGTTACTGATGCGGTAAAATATATATCATTTAAAGAATTTGCTTCTGGTGTATATATTCTCAAATTTATCAGTTCAAAAGAAGTGCTAACTTATAGAGTAATAAAACAATGATTAAATATATACTTTTGTCAATTTTGATTATAGTCTGCACTCTGCAAACTAATTCCCAGTATGCTCAAGAAATTCAAACCAAAAAACTTGAAAAAATGTGGGAAGGTCAATATAAAGGGAAACATTCCGGTTATAAACAACTTGAACGTTGGAAACAGTTTTACTATACGCGGCAATTACACGACCGACAAGAGGAGCCTAATTTTGTTTATACTCCGGAAATAACAGATACTATTCCAAAATCTGATATTTATAACAAAAAATGGAAATATGCCGGCCCTTATACGAAAGATATTGATGAAAAACAGATGTATGGAATTGGTAGAGTTGCTTGTTTAGACTTTGTCCCATCTGATCCAACTATTGCTTATGCCGGAGCTGCTACGGGTGGATTATGGAAGTCAATAGATACAGGAAGAACTTGGAAAGTTGTGCCTTTTTTCGATAAAATGTCAGTTGGAATTTCTGATATTGATTTTTCTATGCAAGATAATAATACTTTATATGTAGCAACCGGAGACGGGCATGGATGGACTACTTCATTTGGATATTCAGTTGGAATTTTTAAAACTACTGATGGTGGCAATACTTGGAAAGAACAAGGTAATAAAGTATTTCACCGAGACAAACTAATCATCAATAAATTATCTGTTTCTAGGCATAATGATAATCTTGTTTTAGCAGCAACTAGCAAAGGAATGCTGAGAACTGAAGATGGTAAAAACTGGGAATATGTTACTGACAGTTTATTATTTAAAGATTTAATACAACATCCTTTACATAATGGAATATTTTATGCAACTACATTCGATAACGGTGGAGATGCTAAAGTCTTTGAGTCAAGAGATTATGGTAAGACATGGAATATTCTTAGAGAGTATGATAACAATTGCCTAAGAATTGCATTGGCAACAAGCAAATCTAATCCTGATTATTTATGGATGTTATCAGCAAATAACATTGATTTATCTATGCTGACTTTAGACAAAGTATACATACCTACTAAAGCAGTAACTAATATTTATACTCCAAAAGATTCTTTAGATTTTGTATATGGACAAGGATTTTATAACCTTTGCCTATTTGTTTCAGATGAGGATAGCACAGATAAATATGCCGGTGGTGTTTTTATGTGGAAATATGATAGGGATTCAACTTATTGGATTATGAATCAAGAAGGAATGCATGCAGATAATCATGATCTAAAATTTAATCCTTTGACAAAAGAACTATTTTGCGCAAATGATGGTGGTATTTCAAGAAAAAAACTTACTGACTCAGTTTGGACCAATAGCTCTTCAGGTCTTCAAATTACACAATTGTATGATGTAAGTTCTAATCATTTCTATGGTAACGATGTTATTATAGGAACTCAAGACAATGGCTTTATGAGAAATTTCGATGGTTATTGGTACCAGCTATTCGGCGCAGACGGAATGGAAGCAGTCTTTTCTGATAAAGACCCAAACAGTTTAATATTGTCTATACAAAGTAGCTATTCTTACCACACTGACGATTACATAAGTGAAGAAGACTTAACTGAAGCAAAGAGAGTAGGATACGGCGAGTGGGCTCCTAGAAGAACATGCATAGTATACGACACGGATAACGATAGTATAATCTACGGTGCTGCGGAAAATGTATGGAAAAGTACTAATAAAGGCTTGTCCTGGGAAAAAATATCAGATTTTGGTATCCATACAAAAGTAGCAATGTCATTGAAACTGGTTGATAGTACATTTTTTGTTTCCACATTTAATGGTATATATATGTCAACTGACAAAGGAGCTTCTTGGGATTCTTTATTTATCGATGAACAATACGCTATTGAAATAGTTCCAATAGATAATAAGTCTGCTTACTTTATTTTTTCCGGCTTCAGAGATACCTTAAAAGTGCTCAAATATGAAAACAAAACTTTAACCAATGTGAGTTATAACATTCCAAATATATCCTGCAATTGCGGAGAAATTGTCAATGATCAATTATTTATAGGTACAGATTTAGGTGTGATGTCTTTAAATGAAGACACAAAAGAATGGTCTATTGCCGGTGAAAATTTACCACAAGTTATGATTTTTGATCTTGATTATAATGAACATACCGGAAAACTTTTAGCAGGAACCTACGGTAGAGGTCTATGGGTTTATGAAATTGAAAAATATTATCCTAAATATCCAAATATTACAATATTAGGTGATAGAGATTTTTGTGATGGCGATAGTGTAAGACTTGTCTGCAAAGGATCTTTCAAGAATTATGCTTGGAGTGACGGAACTTTTTCAGATACAATTACTGTTAAAAGATCGGGTTATTATTACTGCATGGTCGAAGATTCTACAGGTAAACAATATAGAACGCAAGAGATAGATGCATGGGTTTACGAAACCCCTGAAGTTTTTGTTGTACTTCAAAGCAATAATCCTGTATGCGAAGGAGATTTTGTAGAATATCTAGCGTATTCACAAAATTTTGAATCTGATTCTTTGGATTATGTCTGGAATAATGGAATTTTGGGCAGAGCAGGTTATACTGATTATTCGGATAAATTATATGTAAAAGCTATTAGCAGGGATGGTTGTGTTTCTTATAGCGACACAGTAGATGCAATCGTCTATCCTAAGCCTGAAAAATTAGCAATCACGCAAGATAAAGACATAATACAAGTTAAAGACGGTTATGAGTACATATGGTATCGAGATTCTATTGAAATAGAAAACAATGAGAGCCAAATAAATATTTATAATACAGGAAGGTACTACGCAAAAATTACAAACAAGTACGGCTGTGTTTCTTACACAGATACCTTAGAAATTGATCTCAATCATAATTTGATTAATAAAGATGATATAGGTATTGCACTTTATCCTATAGAATTTTCAAGTTTTATCAATATTGAAATGATAAATAATAACAATGATGATGTTGTTTTAGATATTTATGATCTTAATGGTAAACTAGTCAAGAAAAAAATGAATCTAGGTAATCATCAATATATTAATCGAACTATTGAGCTTGGAGATGTTTCGCAAGGTATGTATTTTTTTGTGTTTACTATAAAAGGGAATTCATATTCATTGCAAGCAGTTAAATTGTGACTTTAAACTAATTCAAGGCAATTATTAATCGTTTAATCTCAAGGGATTAAAAGATATTAAGGGCAAAAAAATAGGTAACTTTTTTCGTAGTTTGCGTGTCTCACAATCAAGAAATGTTTTGTTTATATATTATAGTACGCTATGAAATTCAAAAAGTTACTTGCCGTCGCATTATTTTTCTGTGCAACAGCTATGTTTGCACAAAATGGTTACGTTCCTTCAAAGGCTTTAGATGCAGATAATGGTCAAACCTTTCAGGAATACGTAAATGAAATGAATATGTATTACGACAGGTTACCTGTTGCAGAAAGAAAAGGGTGGAAACAATTCAAGAGATGGCAACATTTCTGGGAACAAAGAATTGCTGAAAATGGTCAATTCCCAAGCGCTAAAATGCTGATTGACATTTTCAAAGAAGCAAAAAAAGTTAAAACACCAGATCATCTTTTAGAAAACAAATGGCAAATGCTTGGGCCAATTGGTTCTCCAAATGTCTCTTCTAATAGAGGAAAAGGAATAGGTCGTGTTAATTGTTTGAGACTTAATCCAAATAACGAACAAGAAATATGGATTGGTGCTGCTACTGGTGGTGTATGGAAATCACTTGATGGCGGTCAGACATGGAAAACATTTGATTTTACAAACTATCTTTCCATGGGTGTAACTGATATCCAAATCGCAAAAACTAATACTAATACGGTATATGTTTCAACTGGTGATGCTCATGCTACTTATCCACAAGTAAATAGAAGTTGCTATTCTGTAGGTATAATAAAAACTACTGATGGTGGTAACAACTGGGAAATTACTTCTTTAGCTGATTCCTTAGGCGATAGAGGTATTATGGGTAAAATAGTAGTTGATCCAAGAAACGAAAATATTGTTATTGCTTCTACCAGTGCCGGCATAATGAAGACTACTGATGGCGGTAACAGTTGGAATATGGAACAAATTGGTTCCTTCTTTGATTTAGCTTATTCTTATGAAAATCCTGATATTTTAGTTGCAACTACTTTCCAGAAAAAAGGTGGAGCTACAATTTATCGTTCTACAGATTTGGGTGATAGTTGGAAAAAGATTGATTCCTACGATAAAGTATCCAGAATAGATATTGAAACCCAAGAAGCTTACCCTGATATGTTTTGGACTATTTCTGTTAATGCCGATCATATGAGCCTTTATGATATACAAGTATCTGAAGATTATGGAGAATCTTTCTCTACCTTATATGATGTGGCTTCAGATGGAGTAAACTTATTAGGCAGAACAAACGGAAGAAATGATGATTTATTTGTTGGTCAAGGCGAATATGATTTAGCTATGGCGATTCATCCAAAAGAATTTGGAAGAATTTATGTAGGTGGTATCGAAGTTTGGAGAACTGCAGATAACGCTAATTCCTGGGATAAAAAAACTGTGTGGTACAATGGATCAGCAGCAAACTACTCACATGCAGATCATCATGATTTAGTCTTTAATAAAGATGGAAGTATTCTTTATAACTGTAATGATGGCGGTGTATTTTATACAAAAGATAATGGTAATACATGGCATGACCTGTGTGGTAATATGAACATCATGCAGTTCCATGCATTTGGAAATGATCAGGAAACAGGTCAATTAATTGCCGGTGCCCAAGATAACGGCTCATCTTGTATGAATGAATCAGGCGTTTGGAAATATATCGGCGGTGGTGACGGTTTTGAAGGTTTAATTTCTAAAACTCCTACTAGAAAATACTACTTCTATTCTACTTATCAGGGTTTAATCAGTATGTCTTACTCTTTAGATGACGATTATAATCCTTTCATGAGTCCAGCAAGAGTTGGCGATGCCGGAACAGACGGGTGGCAAACACCATATATTATAAATCCTCATAACCCATATACAATGTTAGTTGGTTACTATCAATTGTATATTGGTGATATTAGAGATAGAAATAACTTTGCTAAAAAATCAGCTTTTGGTAGCAATACTTATATTTCTGCAATTGCAGTTGCCGAATCTGATACAAACACGATCTATGTAGCAAGAGGAGCAGCTTTATATAAAACTAGTGACTACGGTGAAAACTGGGAAGGTATTTTCAGCACTTCTAATAAAATCACTTATATCGCTATTGATCCTACAGATCCTGATAAAGCATGGATAACAGTTTCAGGATATGGAGAAGACAACAAAGTCCTTTCAATCGATGGTAATGAAATATCTGATCTAACTGGTAATCTTCCAAATATTCCTGTTTTGTGTATTGCTCATCAAAAAGATGCATCTAATCGCTTATATATAGGTACTGATTTAGGTGTGTTTACTACTTCTAACAACTCTAACTACTGGGAATTAATGGGAGCAGAAATGCCTCGTTTAATTATAAATGAGTTAGAAATCATGGAAAATACTCATAAGCTTAGAGCTTGTACTTATGGTAGAGGTGTTTGGGAAACTGATTTAATCGAATGTATACCTGATCAAATAGAAATTATTAGTGATCAAGTTAGCGAATTATGTGAAGGAGAAGTAGTAACTTTAACTGCTGACATTGATGCTGAAAAATACTTATGGACTACTGGCGAAACAACAAAATCTATTAAAGTTACAGAATCTGGTTATTATTCTGTAGTAATTCCCAAAGAATGGGGTTGCAGTGATAAATCTGCCATCACTAGAGTATCATTTATTCCAGTTGCTGATTTAACATTGACAATCACTGGTGATTTGCCATTCTGTGGAGAAAATGGTGAAGTAAAACTTAGAGCTACTTCTTCATTTGAAAACTATCTTTGGAATACAGGCGAAACTGATAAACGATTGACAATCACTGAACCAGGTATTTATTATTGCCAGGCTGAAACTAAAACAGGTTGTATTGCTTATTCAGATACTATAGTTGTTGAAAGATTTGATCTTGCTGAAGTTCCTACTATTACAAGACCAAACCATGTAACTCTTGTTTCAAGTGAAGCAGCAAGTTACCAATGGTATAGAAATGGAAAAAAAATTAGTGAATACGATCAAGAAATGACTTTAGAAAGAGACGGTTCATACACAGTGGAAATACTAGATTCAAATGGCTGTGCAGCTACTTCAGAAGAATTTGTTGTAAATGATATGTCAATTCAAGAATTAATTTCTAAAGGTGATGTGTTAATGTCAGAAAATCCAAGCAATGGATTATTCAATATTACATTCAATCACTCTTTATCCTCAAATATTAGACTTACTGTAACAAATACATTAGGTGAAACTGTTTTTGCTGAAAATTATGATTTGATAAGTTCTGGCCAACAGGTTAGAATAGATCTTACTAACAGAGCAAAAGGCATGTATATTCTTAATGTGGTAATTGATGAAACACCAAGTATGTTGAAATTGATTGTACAATAAGATATTATTATCAATAAAAAGTCCTACTTGATTTAAAAGTAGGACTTTTTTTGTATATTGTCATATTATTATTACTGGGCATTAAAATATGATAACGCATTTAAAAGGAATACTAACTGAAATTGGACATACCAATCTTGTTATTGAATGTAATGGAGTCGGTTACCAATTGTTAGTTTCTTTAAAAACGATAGAACAATTACCTGAAATTGGAAATGAAATAAAACTCTTATCGCATTTTATTCCAAGAGAAGATTCTCATACTTTGTATGGATTTGCAGAAAGCATAGAACGCGATATGTTCCGCCTTTTAATTAGCATTTCAGGCATAGGTCCTAAAATAGCACTTGGAATATTGTCGTCAGTTAGCATAAATGATTTAGTACACATGATTTCCATTTCTGATATTAAATCTATGACGAAATTACCCGGGATAGGTAAAAAAACAGCAGAAAGGTTGTTAGTTGAGCTTAAAGATAAAATTCAAGATTTCGGAGATATAGAACAAACATTACAACCGATATCACATTCTGGACTTGCAAATGAAGCCATTTCTGCTTTAATCGCTTTAGGTTATAATAAATCTACTTCAGAGAAGTGTGTAAATAAAGTACTTAAAGATACTCAGGGAATGGATTTGTCAGCCGAAATAATAATTAGAAATGCTCTAAAATATGCTATGAGTTAAAAAAATGTTACTTGTATTCCCACATATTAAATTGAGACACGGTGAATGTGCCTTCTGTATTGAAGGAGAATTAGGTACTAAAGATATCTACGAAGAATACTCTCATAATCCTCTAAAACTTTTAGATTTATGGAGAAGAGAAAACTCTAAAACTATTCATATAACTGATTTAGATTCCCTTGAAAAAGACTCTAATATAGAAAATGCTAATTCTATACTTTTTTTGGCTACTTCAATAGATATTCCGGTACAGCTTTATTCAAACTTTCAAAACATAGAAGAATGTAAATTATATCTCGAGAGTGGAATTTATAGAATTGTAATAGGTGAGCTGCTTTTGAAAGATATTGAATCTGTTAAAGAATTAATGACAATGTATCCGCCCTCAAGAATAGCTTTTGGAGGTGCTATTTCAGGAAATAAATATATTTCAACAAAGAATGTAACACTAGCTGAATATTGCCAAAAAGTCCATGAAGTCGGAGGAAGTAGAGTTGTATTGCATGACAAATCCTGGGTATATTTACAGCCTGATCTAGATATGTTTACTAAAATCTATGAAAATAGCAGAGTACGATTTACTTTAATAGATCCTTGCCAAAGCTATGAAGAACTTTCACAATTAAATCGAAAGTATTCAAGTGGCATTGATTCAATTATTTTAGGCAATCCACTTTATACAAACAAATTTCCATGTCAAAAAATATGGCGAATTGCTGAAGCTAAAATGGAAAGAAATCGTAAATAATAATTCTCAACAAACCCACCTTTTTTATGTTTTACCCATATTTTTTTACAATTAACAGGCATGTTTAAACGTTTAATCATATCTGATAATCAGCTTTGTATAGGAATATGACAGGAGCATTTTAATGCCTCATATATTTATTGATGGTCAAAAAATAGAAGCTAAAGATGGGCAAACAATCATCGAAGCAGCTTATGAAAACGGACTTCAAATTCCTCACTTTTGCTGGCATCCTGAATTATCTGTATCAGGTAATTGCAGAATGTGCTTAGTGGAAGTAGGTTTACCTAAGAGACTTCCGGATGGAAAATTTGCTAAAGACGAAGACGGTAATGATATAGTAAATTTTTTCCCTAAGCTTCAAATTGCTTGCGCTACTAAAGTAGCTGACGGCATGCGTGTAAGAAGACAACAAAACAAAGTTGTCGAGGCACAGGAAGCAGTGATGGAGTTTATTCTTATTAACCACCCTCTAGATTGTCCAATTTGTGATGAAGCAGGTCAATGTAAATTACAAGAATATGCATTTGATCATTCTAATGGACATTCCAGATTCGAAGAAACAAAAAATCATAAAGACAAACGCCAGAAATGGGGACCTAATGTTATGTTTGATGCGGAGAGATGTATCTCTTGCTCAAGATGCATTAGATTTTCAAAAGAGGTTGCTAATCAGGATGTTTTAACTTTTGTTCAACGTGGAGATCATGTCACTATAGAATTGTTTGAAGATACACAATTAGATAATCCATATTCAATGAATGTTATAGATATCTGTCCTGTTGGCGCATTAACTAGCCCTGATTTTAGATTCAAGGCAAGAGTTTGGGATATGAGTTTTAATGATTCAATTTGCGGTACTGATGCATCCGGTACTAATATAAAAATAGGAGTTAGAAATAACAAAATATTGAGATTAGAACCTAGGACAAATATGCATGTTAATAAGTACTGGATGTCTGATAAAGCGCGTTTAGATTATGAATGGATAAACGAAAATCGTGTAACGGAACCAATGCTTAACGGACAAAAAGTTGAATGGATTGATGCTCAAAAAGCTGTATCTCAAGCAATGAAAAAGTACAAAAGTGATGAGATAATGATATTGACTTCAGGTAGAACTACTAATGAAGATACTTATATCCTTAAAAAATTCGCTCAGAAATACAGTATCAGAAACCTTTTTGCACTCTCTCATGTAGAAGCAGAAATTCAAGATCAAATGCTTAATACTAAAGAAAGAGTACCAAATCTCAATGGGCTAAAAGAGTTTGGAGTTGACATAGCAGACAACGTAACTGAGATATTGAAATCAGGAAAGATTAAAATGTTGTTTTTAGTTGAAGAAGATTTTCAACATAACACACATTTATATGATACATTAGAAAAATTGGATATGCTTATAGTATCTTCTTATAATCATTCCAAATTGACAGAAAAAGCGAATATTGTGTTGCCTGCTTCTACTTTTGCTGAGATAGAAGGTACATTTACTAATAATAAAAATAGAGTACAACATTTCGAACCGGCATTGGTTACAAAAGAAAATGCCAGTAGAATGGGTATGAAAATGAGCCGTTTAGATAAAATGGGTGCTCACAATGATCGTTGGACAAAACATGAGCAAAGGAATAGCAAACAATGCTGGAGAGTGCTGCAATCTATCGCTAATTTTGATGGTGCGAACTGGCAATATAAATCATCAGAAGATATATTTGATGAAATAGCTCAGTCTTTCTCAAGTTTTAAACATATGGACTACCAGAAACTTGATCTCCATCAAGGACTGGTTCTTGGCCAGGGAGACAAACCTGAAAAGATAGTAAATAGATACCAGTCTCATGTAATGAAGCCTAATTAAGATTTTAAAACAAATTGTATATAGTTATGACTGAAACAATCATATTAATTGTAGAAGTAATAGTTAAAGCAGTAATCATTGTCATTATGGCTCAAACATCTGCTGCTGTTTCTGTTTACTTGGAAAGAAAAATTTCTGCTGTAGTCCAGGATAGGATTGGCCCTAATAGAGTTGGTCCCTGGGGTTTGTTGCAGCCTATAGCCGATGTAGTTAAGTTATTCTGGAAGGAAGATTTGGTTCCAACTGCTGTTGATGGATTTTTCCATAGATTAGCACCATTTTTGTCGCTAGGTATTGCTTTGTCCGTATGGGCAGTAGTGCCTTTTGCCGGTGATGTTGAAATTGGCGGACAGACATATCATTTTGGAATAGCTCCTGATGCGAATATTGGAGTTTTATTTATTTTAGCGATGACTTCAGTTGCTGTATATGGCATAACATTGGCAGGTTGGTCTTCCAATAACAAATATTCTTTGCTTGGTGGTTTACGTTCTTCAGCTCAAATGATATCATATGAATTATCAATGGGTATGAGCGTTGTTGCAGTAGTGCTAATTTCAGGTACTTTATCGATGTATGGAATAGTTGAAGATCAGGGAGCATGGGGTGGATGGAGATGGAATATTTTCTTGCAACCACTTGGTTTTATTATCTTTTTAGTATCTGCTTTTGCAGAGACAAACCGTGCACCTTTTGATTTGCCAGAAGCTGAACCTGAATTAGTAGGTGGCTTTAATACAGAATACTCCGGTATGAAATTCGGGATGTTCTTTCTGGCAGAATATGTAAATATGGCAATGTCTGCAGCATTTATTACACTACTTTATTGTGGTGGCTGGCAGTTACCTATACCTCCTGAAACACTTGGATTAGAGCAGGGTTCAATTGCTTTGGCACTAACTCAAATGGGTGTTTTTATTGCTAAGATAATGTTCTGGATAGTTTTCTTTATCTGGGTAAGATGGTCTATTCCTAGATTCAGATATGACCAGCTTATGAAATTAGGTTGGAAAGTGTTACTACCACTTTCGCTATTAAATGTATTACTTACAGCTATTGGAGTAGTACTTTATAATATGTATTTTGCAGCATAATGAATAGAGATTGATATGAATAATACTAAAAATACAGAAGCTGAAAGAATGACGTTTTGGGAACGAACTTATCTCACAGAGATAGTTAGAGGTCTTGGAATGACATTTAAAAGAGCCCTCAAACCTAAAATGACTCGTCAATACCCTGAAGAAAGATGGGAACCTACAGGATCTTATAGGGGTAGACCTGTGTTGGTTCAGGAAGATGACGGAGAAAGATGCGTAGCTTGTGGTTTATGCTCAAGAGTGTGCCCGGCAGTTGCAATTGAGGTTCAGGCTGCAGAAACAGAACGCGAAAAAGAGCGTTTCCCTGAGAAGTTTGAAATAAATATGTTACGGTGTATCTTCTGCGGATTTTGTGAGGAAGTATGTCCTGAAGAAGCTATTGTAATGTCAAAAGATTATGATATAGTTTTTACAAGTCTTGACTCGGCTATTCTGGGAAAAGAAAAACTACTTGTTCCTATCCATAAATTGCAGGATAGATTAGAATATCTAAGATATTATAAATAAATATATATAATAATCTAATATAATAAATATTGTAAAGCCTATGTATTTTGATACATGGGCTTTTATTTTTGTTGTAACAGAAAGTAAATTTAAGTATATTCATTTATTCTTACATGTATATACTTAGAAAAGGTGTCAATATGACAAGCAGGTTTTTACTTTCTATTTGTTGCATTATAATTGTCAACTTCATAGTTACCTTTGCAGGAACTATAACTAGCGCACCTTCGGGTGGAAATTGGCGTGATAAAACTTCTTGGGTTAATGGAGAAGTTCCTACAGAAGATGATGATGTAATTGTAACTTCAACTATTTACTGCCCTGGGCAATCTTATTCTTCAGTAAACCTGTTTGCAAAAAGTATCATTATTGAATCTGATGGCAAACTAATAAAAGAAGAAAATACTCAAGGGCTTACAACACTAACCGTTACAGGAGATTTTATTAATCGTGGAGAAGTTATAGACAATAGTGATTATTTTGACTTTACTTTAGGCGGACAACTTGACAATGAAGGTATACTCAAACCCAGAACGATAGTAATGAATGGAAGTAATACAACATTAAGTACTAAGAAAGCAATAGAGTGTAAGAACTTTTATGTGAATACTGAAACTGAATTAGAAGCATTATCTGATATCAGATTTATTAATACTCGAGTTACATCTTCCTCAAATCCACGTCAGGTTTTGAACTTAAAAAATTATTCTTTGATTTTAACCGGCACTGACTTATCTTTTGATGGATATTATTATAAATTCAACACGAATTCCTATTTTAGTGTAGAGTTGAAAACGGGCAATTCAGTTTTCTCTATAAATAATGCAATTCTAACAGGCAAAACCGTAGGTAACGTCGAAGTTATCTCTACTACTCATGCAATCATCGCTGATTTTGAAATTGAAGGTGACTTTAAAATACAAGAAAATACATCTGTTTTAGCTAGGAACCACTTATCTCACATTATTACTCGAGGTGATTTTTATAATTATGGTTCACTTGGTAGAGACACAATTACATTGGATAATATAGAAATATTGCCTTTAAAATATAAAATTTCTGTTTTTGGTAATACCCATAATATCAATCATTCCGGTTTAGCAGAGTTTTATATCTATGCTGAAAATCAAAAAAGAACAATAGAAGGTTATTTTGGATCTAATGTAAATATTTATAACGAAGATACATCAACTCCAGGTGGAATGATTGAACTTTCAAGAGATACATATGTTGATGATAGATTAATGTTGTACTCTAACTTGACTATTCCCAAAGGAACATCTTTGCACTTGAATAAAAAATATACTGCATCTTTATATTTAGCTTCAAATAATCCTGAACTAACGGTAAATGGTAATTTATATAGATACCACTTTGTAAATGACAGCTGGAACTATAATACATTTGATGATCCAATAATTAGCGATCTCTACTTACAGCTTCGTGATTGGGATGGAGAGTATTTAGGTAATTATGTTGAAACTCACACAACAGCTTACGAAGGTGTAAAAGGTTGTATTAATAAGTGGTGGAGACTAGAACCGGAAGGAGATATAAACTCTTATCAATATGTCGCTAGATTTTATTATGACGATGAAGACCTCGCAGGATTAAATGAAAATGATCTCAATGTTTTTCAAAGTACAGATAAGGGAGAATCATGGAGATTAATAAGTTTTGGAGAGTATGTAACTCATAATAAAGAAGAAAACTATTTTGAAATTGGAGTTTGGCATAAAGAAGAATCACACTTGACTACAATGGGCGACTTTATCATCGGATCAGTAGACGGTGGTGTACCTTTAGAATCTCCAGTTTGTCTTGATTTTACAGGTAGAAGTAGCGTTAGAGTTGGAGCTCCTAACAGATACTCTATTACAATGTATAACTCGACAAATAAAGAAACTTCTCCTTTCGTTTTGTGTTTCGCAAATACTGATAGAATCAAATTTACTGGCGTAGACTTTCCTGGAAATACTTCATCAGAATATATTCCAATAGACTCCATAGGAGATCCGGAGGATGCACTTGTTTTTATAGTTCCTTATCTTGGAGCTCATGAAACATATTCATTCGATGTTATTGCGGAAGGTCTTCCTGAAGGTGGTATAATAACTGATGGTAAACTAGCTGGAGGGCAAAGTTTATCTTTAGGAGGTTTTGGAAAATTTCTTTTTGATGATCAATCAGATGAAGTTTTAGCGGATGCGCTCAAAGGTGCAGTAGAGTTAGACTCAAAAGAACAAAGAGAATATGCCCTCGGTATGAATCTTACCGTTAATCAACTTAGAATCAAAAAGCAAAAAGACGGTATTGGAGTTTCAACTGCAAAAAATGCTATAAAATATACTGTTGAAAATATATCAAAATCAAATCCAATTACAAATGTTATTTACAAAATTGGAAGCACAGTAGAGTTTGTACATAAAATAAGCGATTCATACAGAAGAAGAATGTGGTACTGGTTATATAAAGAAACAGGATTATATGGAGTAGAAAAATCTGAACCTTTTGGTGCTAAATCTAAAGATGCAAATTTAGTTACATCCTGGGATCCTAATGAGATATCAGGTCCTGTAGGTTTTGGAGAATTTAACTTTGTTCAAAATCTTGAAATTGCTAACTATCAAATATTATTTGAGAATAAAGCAGAAGCTCAAGCCTCTGCTTACAAAATCGAAATATTAGATACTTTAGATGAAAATGTTTATGACATTTCTACAGTTAAATTTGGAAGAACCAGCCAAGATGGCAAAGAAGCAAATTGGCAAATGGAAAGGAAAGGTAATGTACTAAGATGGTATATCGAAGGAATAGAGCTTCCTCCAAACAAAGTACCTCCACAAGGCGAAGGTTGGGTAAACTTCTCAGTAAAACTGAAAAAATCTGTTACAACTGGCACAGAAATTAAAAACAAAGCTTCTATTATCTTTGATTTGAATGATCCGATAGTTACTAATACTTGGATAAATATTATTGACGATGCTGCACCTTCATCACAGCTAGGACCTATTTCTTATAATGATACAGATAACAAACTACAGCTTTTAGCTACAGGATCTGATAATAAATCAGGTTCAGGTATAGGTAAATATCTTGTATTTGCCTCAATTAACAATGCGCCTTACAAACTACTAGGCGAATCGTATAAAGATGAGATTTCATACGATATTTTAAATACTACAGATACTCTATTTAAGTTCTATACTGTTGCTTACGATAATGTGGAAAATATGCAACAAGGTATCTCTAATATAGAAGAAATTAATATCAATAATACTTCAGTCTATGAGCTAGATGATTTGAATATTCTGATAACTGCTTCACCAATACCTGTAATAGATAATTTAAATATAACTTTAGAAAATGGTTTAGGTCGCAGTGGTTCTCTAAGAATTTCAGATATTTTAGGAAATGTAGTCTTTGAAAGAAGTATAATATTATCTAACAATCAAGATATCTTCGATATTCCTTTTGACTATCTAAGTCATGGAGCTTATATATTAGATATAATAATTGAAGGTAGATCAAAATCTATCAAAATAGTAAAATAGAGAATATTATATATTAAAAATACAAAAAGGTACAAGTTCTAAGATTCTTGTACCTTTTGTATTATAATGACTTAAGTAAGATTACTTAACATTTGGAGAAGTCATTTCTGCAGGTTTAACTTTTGCATCAAATTCTTCAGCAGTTAAGATACCCAACTCCACAGCAGCTTCTTTTAAAGTACCACCTGTTTTATGAGCATGTTTTGCAATTTTGGCAGCATTGTCATATCCAATGTGTGGATTTAATGCAGTAACAAGCATCAATGTATTCTGAAGTAAATACTCAATTTTTTCTTTATTTGGTTGAATACCAACAGCGCAATGTTCATTGAACATTATCATTGTATCTGAAAGCAATCTTGAGCTTTGCAAGAAATTATAGATCATAACAGGTTTGAATACGTTTAATTCAAAGTTACCTTGAGTACCGGCTAAATTGATAGTTGCATCATTACCCATAACTTGAGCGCAAACCATTGTCATTGCTTCAGATTGAGTAGGATTCACTTTACCAGGCATAATAGAAGAACCAGGTTCGTTTTCAGGAATTGTCAGTTCGCCGATACCACAACGAGGACCTGAAGCTAACCAACGAACATCATTTGCAATTTTCATTAAAGAAGCTGCTAATGTTTTCAGTGCACCATGTGCAAAAACGATTGCGTCATGAGCAGCTAAAGCTTCAAATTTGTTAGGAGCCGAAACAAAAGGAAGAGCTGTAAGTTCTGCAATCTGAGCTGCAGAAGTTTTAGCAAAATCAGGATGAGAATTCAAACCTGTACCAACTGCAGTACCACCTAAAGCTAATTCATATAATCCAGGAAGCACTAAATTTACTCTGTCGATCGCATTATCTAACTGTTGAACCCAGCCTGATACCTCTTGACCAAGAGTCAAAGGAACAGCATCCTGAAGGTGAGTACGTCCAACTTTAATAATATCTTTAAATTCTTCAGATTTAGCTTTTAAAGTATCTCTTAAAGTTTTAATTGCGGGCAAAAGTCTTTTATTTAAATCTTCTGCTGCAGCAATGTGCATCGCAGTAGGGAAGGTGTCATTTGAGCTTTGAGATTTATTTACATCATCATTAGGATGTATAGGCGATTTGCTCCCCATTACTCCGCCTGCCATTTCAATTGCTCTGTTTGCAATAACTTCATTGGAATTCATATTAGACTGAGTTCCTGAACCTGTTTGCCAAATTGCAAGTGGAAAGTGAGGATCTAGTTTACCTTCAATAACTTCATCAGCTGCTTTGCAGATTAATTCACATTTATCTTGAGCTAAAACGCCAAGCTTAGCATTTGTTAAAGCAGCTGCTTTTTTTAAAATCCCCATACCTCTGATAACTTCGCGAGGCATTTTTTCAATACCAATATTAAAGTGGATAAGTGATCTAGCTGATTGAGCACCATAATAAACTTCAGATGGTACCTGGATTTCACCCATAGAATCTTTTTCAATTCTCATTGACATCTTTATTTTCCTTTTTTATATTTTTGTAGATATTGATACATTTATCACGAATAGACAAAATACATATTATTGCACTTATTCAAAAGTTTAGATACTTTGAGTCTTAAGAATTAGTTCTTAGCTAATAGCTGGGTAATTTTAATTTCACCACATACTAAATATACCAGTTTACGCTTATCTATTCTCAGTATAGCTAAGAATGGCATGATTTTTTCTATTTCTTCAAAAAATTCTATAAGATAAGATATGAAAATTAAAAAGTACATAGCAAACACTCTTACTGAAGGAAAACGGCATATCCTTGCTGAATTGGGAGATGATGCTGTTATTCTATCTTCCCGTTCAGTCATAAATCCAGAAACAGGTAGCGAGGGTGTTGAAATTGTTGCTGCTATTGATGAAAAGCAGGAAACAGGAAAGGTAGCAGAAGACAAAAGATCTGCTATTATAGAGGCTTTGACTAGAAAAAAAGCTGTCAATAATAACCAATCTTCTTATACAGAAAGCAATGATTTAAAGTCAGAAATTAATTCAATAAAAGAAATGATTAATGATATTTCTGATAGCATGAAATATCGTTATAAAGGCTTTTTAAATGAAGGATTTGCTAAACTGTATAAAAAGCTTATTGATGGCGGTCTTATAGAGAAATATGCATTAGAAGTTGTTGCAAGAGTTTCAGCTTATAACCAAAATGCTAAATATGAAGAGGCATTTGCTACTGCAAGGAAAATAGTAGTTGAAAGATTAGATACCATAAGGCCACTTGTAAAAAAAGAACAGAGACAAGTAGTATTTTTTATAGGTCATAGTGGTGTTGGAAAAACAAGTAGCTTAGTAAAAATTGCTGTAGTTAATAAAATTCTTAGTAAAGCTAATATTCTATTAGTGTCAGCAGATACTTATAAAGTAGGAGGAGCAGAGCAACTTCAAACGTTTGCTTCTATAGTATCGCTTCCTTACAAATCTGTCTATAATCCAAGTGAATTATCTGAATTATTGGAAAAAGAAAAGAGACAGAGATTTTATTTTTATAGACTCTTCCGGTAAAAGTTATAAAGACAGAGAACATCTGGATGAACTGGAAGATTTTCTTAAAGTTGCTCCTAATGCTTTGATTTATTTGGTTGAAAGTGCTGCTGTAAATAGAAAAACATTTGAGAAATCACTAAATGTCTATGACAGATTTAAGCCTAAGGGGCTAATCCTGACAAAACTTGATGAAACTGAAGAAGTAGGGTCAATATTGCCAACTCTTTCGAGATCAGATTTACCTTTAGCCTATATATCGTCCGGACAGAAAATTCCTGAAGATTTAGAACCTGCAGACAGAGCAAAATTAAGTAAGTTAATTTTACCGGATGAAGTTGTATAGTGAAAATGGATAGCTCAATAAAATATACGACAAGTGTAAAGGAATCTAAATTACCTTTTGTAATAACTGTATGCAGCGGCAAAGGCGGTGTAGGTAAAAGTGTTTTATCTGCAAACATAGCCAACATGTTATCAAAAAAAGGTAAAAAAGTTCTTATTTGGGATGCGGACATGCTTTTCCCTAATTTGCATTTAATTATTGGTGTTGAACCACCTGTAAGAGCAACTGATCTATACGCCGGAAGGGTTTCTATCTTGCAGACTATTTGGGGTGTAAAAGAAAATTTAGATCTTATTGCTGATATACCAATATCGAATGGTAGAGATATATTTGACGGTAGTTCTTTGCTTCCAGCTTATGCCGAGCTTATAGCTGTTTCTGATTACGACTACGTAATTTTTGATACTGCTGCCGGTGCTTCTACAGAAGTATTAAATGCATGTAGTATTTCTGATTTAACTGTGGTAACAGTTACTGATGAACCAACAACATTATTAGATGCTTATGCTCTGATTAAAATTTTAAGAGAAAACATTAGCGAAAGAAAAATACAGCTACTTGTGAACAATGTAATTGATTTTGAAGATGCAGAAGATATTTCCAGTAAACTAAATTCTGCAACTAAAGAGTTTTTGGATAATAAATTTGCTATATTTGGCTATGTGCCTTATGACCGAAATATTAGACAATCTATTCTACGTCAGGTACTGTTTACTGATACTTATGAATCATCAGAAGTTTTTGATGCAATACAAAATATTGCTGATTCAATTTTATCAAAAATACATAAATAATATCATCGTGTTTTATTATGGCAAGGATTGCCCATAATTCAGGTATATAAATATGGCTAAAGAAAAAAAACAATTGACACCTGAAGAGAAAAAGCGGGAAAAGGAAAGACTAGCCCTCGAAAAGGCTGAACTCGCTGAAAGAGACAAGCGAAAGAAAGAGCGTAAAAAAAGAAAAAAACGCAGAGAAGCTAGACTTAAGAAAAAAATCAACAAAGAGAAGAAAAGAATAAAAAAGGAAATAAACTTTCCTTATAAGATACTAAATCTTGTTATTGCGATATCTACTTTATTGATTTTGATGTTTTTTCTTTCTACGGATATGAGTATTATCTCTATATTGAAGTGGACAGCTTTTTTATTATTAGCTCAATACATGATTTTGGGTGGTGCGATGGCTGCATATGTATATATGCTTGCTGAGGATAAAAAATTAGAGCTTAAAGAACAAGCTAAGCAAGACGAGATGTCAATGCGTGAAGAAGATGAATTTATTAAACAGCAGGAACTAAAAGAGCTTCAGGATCTTGAAAATGAAATTAAAGAGAAAAGACTAGCTGAAACTTTGAAGTTGAAAAATAAATCTCAGAAAGAACTTCAAGCAGATAATACTGAAAATAATATCGGGGATCAGGCACTAAGTGAAACTGATTTGGATAATCCAATACTTCCGGAATTTCAGGAACCTAAAGAAAGTTTTGATGTTGAGATTGACGATAATTTTGATCTGAAAAATAACACATCAAATGCTAAAGTTACAAATGTAACTGATGATCTAGAATTGGAGGATTCCAATGGAGAACCAGAAATTGAAGGTTTCCCTGAAATGAAAGAGTTTATTCCAATGGTTGATTACCCGGACGAAGAAAATGATGATGATATAGAAAAATAATAAGGCGTTTCTATAGCTTATGGCAAAAAAAAATATAGATATGACAGATGTTTGGAATGATTTATTTCAATCTAATTACGAAGATAAAGTTGCTTTTGACAAGTTAGTATTGAATTATGTATGGCTGATTAGATATGTAATTCAGCAAATGCACTTGCCTAGCAATTCTTTTTTGTCTGAAGATGATTTCCTTAATTATGGTATTTTAGGACTTTATGAAGCAATTAAAAGATTTGACCCTGAACGCGGTGTTAAGTTTGAATCTTATGCTATTCCTAGAATTAGAGGAATCATTCAAGATGAATTGCGTAAATTAGACTGGCTTTCAAGGACTGCCAGAAAAAAAGCTACTGATTATATCAATGCCAGCGATAAACTTAAAACTGAAAATGGTGGTGACGTTAGCCCTGCTGAGATTATGAAGCAATTGAATGTCACTCCTGAACAGTATAATACTTATTTAGCAGCAGCTGCTGCTGCTAAAGCGTCTCTTTCTATGAATGAATCTTTCAGTATGCCTCTAAATATAGATGACAATGATGTAAATTTAATGGAAGAGATACCGGATAACGACCAGATTTCTACGTTAGATGCAATTACAAATGAAGAAAAAATTGAACATTTAGTACAAAATTTACAAGGTCTTCCTGAAAAAAAGCGTTTAGTTATTACTCTTTATTATTATGAAGAACTGACTTTTAAAGAAATTGGACAACTGATAAACGTCTCGGAAAGTAGAGTATGTCAGATACATAGCCAAGTAATGAAAGACCTGCGACTTAAAATGAAAGAATTCCAACATGCTTAATAAAAAAGTACAGAGAAAGTTAGAATCTTTAAAAGATTTACCAACTATTCCCACAGTCATGTCACAAGTATTGGCTGCTTTAGATAATCCTGATGTAAGTGCAGCCAGTTTAGCAAAAATTATAGAAAATGATCAATCTCTCACTGCAAAAGTGCTTAAAGTTGCAAATTCTCCTTTTTATGGATTTGCTCGTAAAATATCCACAATTGATTTAGCTGTTGTTGTGATGGGTTTGAATACTATAAAAGAGATTATCTTAAGCTTGATCATACAAAAATTCTTTGCAAAAATTCAAAAATCTACATTTGATGTAAATGCATTCTGGCAATATTCTGTTTTTTGCGGTACAGCCTCTAGGGTATTAGCAAGAAAACTGGGTTATAGATTAGCCGGAGAAGCTTTTGTTACAGGTCTTATGCATGATATTGGTGTGTTAGTTCTTGTGGAATCTTTTTCTTCTGATTTTATAAAAATACGTACACTTCAGGAACAAAAAGAGCTTTCGATGCCGGAAGCAGAACAACTTGTTTTAGATACCACTCATGCCGAAGTAGGAGCTTGGATAGCAGAAAAATGGAATTTGCCTGATAGATTATGTACTGCGATTTCCCATCACCATACATATTTTATGGATATCATAAATGAGAAAATACTTAAGGGTGAAAAAATGGAAGAAAACAAGGTAGAATCAAATGTGTTTGGAGCTATCGAAGAACCTTTAACAGCCATTGTATCTATGTCTGAATGGTTCGCAAAGCAAATGGGATTTATGGATTGGGCCTTAGATAAAAAAGCAGCTCCGCTATATTTGTCCAATGAAATATTTGATGGAGAAGATAATTCAGATTTTTTGGATAAAAACAGCGCATTTACTATCTTAAAGCAAGAATTGTCAGATGAATTTGAAAAAGCATCTGTATTTAAATCATTTTCGAGTAAATCGATAGCATAAAAGATAATGGCAAAAAATATTAAACATAATGACAAGAACATGGCACAAGAAGATTATATCAGATCTTTGGAACTATCCGTGAAAATCTTACGCAAGGAAGTAGAAGATCTGAGGACACAAATGAAGACATCTTCTAATAATAAACAAATGCCAATTTTGCCGCATGAAGTTGATATAGACTTTTTAAACTATTCTTCTACAGATGAGGTATTACACGAACTACAGAAATTTTGTTCCAGAATGTTTGACTTAATGGAATGTAGCATTTTTAGAACTCATCAAAATAAAAGCATAGATTACTCACTAAATTCAGTCAATGATCTTAAAAATGATATGATGAGCTTAGAAGAAGAAGGGATTATAGATTGGGTCTGCGAAAATAAGGAAACTTTTATAATACCTAATACTGTTTCTCCGGCAGAAAATAATTTCTTTTTTATATCTCCTATTACCTTGGCTGGAGACAGCTTTGGTGTTTTCCTTGGAAAAACTCCCTTGTCTAAGGCTGATTTTAATCATGAAGATGTTGCCGAAATTGAAAAAATTGCTGAAAATGCTGCAGCTGCTATATTTAATATACTTTCTACAGATACTATTGCCAGCTTAAATAAGCGAATGGATTTACTAAATAAGCGAATGTTAGATTCAGCAAAATATTCTTCTCTGGGTGAACTTACTGCTTCTTTTTCTGATGAGATAGAAGCACCGCTTATGGTTATTAATACTAATCTGGAACTTATAGAAAGCGGTGTTGGTAATCCGGAAAAGAGAATTGATGTTATTAAAAGTGAGATCAATAATATTTTCAAAATAAACAATAGAATTAAGAAAATAGCGCATTCTGATTATGGTAAAGAAAGTATTGAATCTATAAATATATGTTCAGTAGTAGATGAAGTTATCCTCTTTACTAAAAATAAATTAGAGAGAGAAGATATAGAACTAGTTTCTGACTATGAAGATAGTGAAGTTAAAATACTTGGTATTAAATCTCATTTAGAACAAGCAATAATGAATATTATTTTGTATTGCTCTAAATATATTCTTGACGGTGGTGCTATTACTATCGGAGTTTATTCCAATTCCGGAAATAGAATATCCATTAATATTACAGATAACGGTATTGGGATTGAAGATTCTGTACTTGATAATATTTTCGAACCTTATTCTGTGGATTCACTTCAACACGGTTTGGGACTATACATATCAAAATTTATCATTGAGCAGCATTACGGAAGAATAAATGTACTTTCTGAGCTAAATAAAGGAACTACATTTAAAATTAGCTTCCCTGGAGTAAAGTAATATGACAAGATTTCTACTCATTTTACTATTCTTACCGGCTCTTATTTCTGCACAAAATTTGATGCAGGTTTCTGCTCCATTGGAAAACAGAGTGTTTTTTAAATTTGATAATTATCCATCAGACGCTACCTCGTATCTATCTGATGATAAAAAACAAATTATAATTAAAATTCAAAATACAAAAGTCAGTGCAGAAAATAATACTTTTGTAGGAAAGGGTAATGTTTCTTCGATTGATTTAACCTATAAAGACAACCTCTTAACCATATATATGAATCTAAAAGAGCAATCAGGTTATACTATAGCTCCGATGAAATCTATCAATATGTTTGCTGTAGAAACATTTGATTGGTCAAAAATCAACAAACAAGAAGATTTATATAGAAATGCATTATTAGCTTATGAGTCTGGATTAAATAAAGTTGCACTTGATGATCTAAATAAGTCAACTTACAAAAATGCAAATGACATTGCTGCTGACATACTTCTTAATACAAAAGATTACGAAGCCGCTGTAAATACAGCTTTCAAAGCTTACAATTCTTCCAATATGCCGGTTCACCTTGCAGTATTAAGTGAAATTGCTAATAATCTTCAAGATTCAGTTAAAGCAGAAGTCTTAGTTAGTAAACTTGAAAATATAACCGGAATTTCTGATATATCGCTGAATAAATCATACAAGTTATCAATTTCTTCTTTAGATAATCAATTTGAAAATCAGTTAGATTCTCTTGAACTAAACCCAGTTAAAGAAAAAAATACCGAGCAACTTATTGCTGAAGAAAAATTTAAGAATATTTTTGCATCTGATAGTTCCACTGCTGCTGATAATGATGCTCTAAATAGTGTCTTATTTAAAGATTTTTATGGATTCCCTTGGTGGGTTGAATATGTTTTGTATTTTTTCTTAATAGCTATTTTATTAGTTGTCTATATGTATTTAAGATGGCGTAACAAACAGATATTAGCTTTAAAAGAGTTTAGTGAAAAGAAAAGAAAAATAGATGAGAGAAAAGAGAAAGCTAAAAAATATCACAAAGACACTAAAGAAGTAGAAGATGATATAGAAAAAGGACTTGCTGAAAGGAAGAAAAAACATGAACTAGAGATACAAAACAAAGAAAAAGCATCTGAGATTATTGAAAGTGAAATTAATTCAGAGCTTGTTAAATCATCTCAAGCAAAATCTAATTTTTCTGCTGAGATGTTAAGAGCCCAAAAATTATATTCCGAACAAAACAAAAATGTAAGCAATTCTGATTCTAAAACTAAAAATGAAGATATTTCTCCTAAAATTGAAGACGCGAAGACAACCAGAGCTAAAAGAGCAAATAAAATTGAACAAATTATAGATGCTATCCGTAGTAACAGTATACCTGAAACTGAAAAAGAAGCTCCAAAGACTAAAGATTATTCAGGGCTTTCTGCGAAAATGCAATTAGCAATGAAGATAACTGAGCAGGAACTTAGAGAGAAGAATAAACAGCTAAGTAAATTAGATAATTTAACTGATGAAGAACTTGATAAACTTGCACAAGAATTAGGTACAGGCAAAGCATCCATAGAAACTAAGAAAAACATGCAAGATTTGCAGTCTAATCAAGAAGCAATTGATAGATTAGCTAAAAAGTTTAATAAACGAGAATAAATATATGAAAACACTTTATACCATATTTTTTGTAATTCTTACATTTACGTATTCTACATTCCCTTCTGAATTTACCGACAAACCCAGAAAACCACTTACTGGCATATATTTTGATAGTTCTAAAGTAAATAGTTCATTGCGTAAAAATGCAGCTAAATCTGTCAAAATTGATTCAATAGATACTGATTATCACATAAATAAGGTCAATATTGATCAATCTGCAGAGTTGATGACGATTGAAGTATCAGTTCCTGAAAAAGAAACCAAGTATCAAATTGCTTGTTTTAATATGTTAGGAAAGAAAGTAATCGATATTCAATCTATAAAGTCAGATTCCGGTAAAAAAGAATTTAGCGTTGATATATCAAAAATTCCAAATGGAATTTATATATGCGTACTGCAAGCAAGCAATGGATATAAAGATACAGAGAAATTCATTATATCGAGGTAGTTATGAAAACCAATATTACAAGAAGAAGTTCTAAAAACTTTCTTAAATGTAGTATAGGTTCCTTAGTATCTATCATGATAGTCTTTGTTTTATCCTCAGTAAATACTTACTCCCAGGCATCCGGTGGTGGCTATAGTGAAGCTTATTTGCTTAGAGATGTAGGAGGTAGGGCTCTTTCCATGGCAGGTGCTTATACTGCTATAGCAAATGATCCAAATGCCATTTTTTACAATCCTGCAGGTCTAGGTTTCCTAGCTAATAAACCACAAGTTACAGGTGGAATATCATCACTTGGTCATAGTAGAACACAATCTTCAGTTGCCTGGGCTCAATCGATCTATCCTCGACTAGGTATAGGTTTTGGTATTAACAGCTTTTCCAGTGGAAGTTTTACAGGTAGAGATGTACAAGGAAACCCGATTGGAGATTTTTCTGCTCTTCAATATGCTTTAAACTTAGCCGGCGCATATTCTTTAGAAAATGCAGCTATAGGATTCAATTTGAAGTATCTAACCAACAATCTTACAGGCTCTCCAATAACAGCTAATGGATATGGTTTAGATGTCGGAACTAAATTCGATGTAATGAATATGGTTTCAGTAGGTGTTGCTGTACAGAATATATCAGGTATGATGTTTTGGAACAATGCTAATAAGGATTATGAGTATTTACCTTATACTGTTAGAGCCGGCATAGCTATGGAATACGGTCTAAATGACGAACATTACACTACTAGATCTTCTATTGACGGAGAGATTGAAGAAATATATATACCTCCTACACAATATATTATTTTGTCAATGGATGCGGTATTAAGACAATACGAAGAAGTACCATCTTTTATAATTGGTACTGAAGTAGTATTTCACGAATTTTTAGCATTCCGTGGTGGTTTAGATTTATATGGGGATGATAACGGAAAATCAAAATTTTTACCAATGAATAACTGGGCAGCAGGTGTTTCAATAAGACCTGATTCGAAAGATTTGCATATTCCGTTCAGCTTGCATATAGATTATGCATTGACAAACAGCTCACTAACAGAAAATAATCTATCACATAACATTTCTTTCTACTTGGAGTTTTAGTACATAGACTGTTCTATTTATTTTGTGATTTCCTTCTTTTTAACTCGTTCATACCTTGTTCTATAATTCTATCTGGTACTTCTATATCAAAGCCTGACAAAGGTACACCTCTGCGTGAATCTTTTAATCTTAGTAGTAACTTGAAATATTCCTCTGATTCTTCTAATCGATTTAAATATAGAAGAGCATGTGCTTTTAGAGAAATTGAATAAAGTTGTTCAGGTGCTTTTTTTAATGATTCTTCTGCCCAGTAAAGAGCCTCAGCAAATTTCTTCTGACTTCCTGTTAGTTGTGCTAACGTAGCAGTTGCACTTGCATAAATCGAATCTGAAAGATCACCGCATTTCAAAGCAAAACGTATTGATTCTTCAGCTTCATTGAAAATTTTCATCTGAGCTAAAGTCTGGCCTAATTGATACCAAGCATATCCATAAGTGGGTTCTTCTTTTATATGCGCTAGAAGCATTCTATAATTTCTTTTTATCTTATCTTCCATTACTTCTCTAGGCTGATTATAGCCAAGATGTTCAATTTTAATATCTGTAAGAACAAATACTTTATCCAGAGAAATTATAGAAGGCGTAATTTGCTCATGAACTCTGCCTTTAAAATGGATAGATGGATAACCAAAATTTCTAAATAATCTCGGATAACCTCCTCTGTGCAATTCTGAAGACCCATCAAGCCTAGAGTGATCACTTTGAATAATACAGATGTATCCTCCTATATTATCATCTTTTGTTTGAATAACTTTAAGAAGCTCTTCTTTGCTATTTGGTTCTAATCTTTCATCTGCATCAAGATATAAGATCCAATCACCTTTGCAATGTTTTAAGGAATGATTACGAGCAGAAGAAAAATCATCAATCCATTTAAATTCGAATACTTTAGCTCCATATGCTAAAGCAATTTCTTTAGTTCTATCAGTTGAACCTGTATCTACAATTATTATCTCATCAACAATATCTTTGATACTTTCCAAGCATCCCGGGAGCATTTTTTCTTCATTTTTAACTATCATAGAAAGTGATATACGTTTCTTTTCAGTATTTTCTGCATCTACCTCTTCAAAGTTTACTTTTTGTCTTCTGATTTGTTTCTTTAAAATATCAAGGAATCCAATTATTTCTTTATTACCTGGAGATAAGGCCAATGCTTCTTTAAGATACCTTTCTGATTCATTGTGGTTATCCCTTTTAAATGCCATATTAGCAAGCCCGACCAGATTATGTATATTTTTATTATCAGCATCATGTCCGATTTTAAAGTATTCTTCAGCTTTGTTGTAATTTGATAATAGCGTATAAGTACGTCCTATTTTAAAAGCTAAATCTGAATATGAGATATAATAATCACCCATAATACCGGCTTTTAAATTTGGATGTAAAATAGCTTGCTCTACTAACAGATAATGTTTCAGTGAATTCTCCAAATCATTCTTTTTTGCATATAAATCAGCTAATATAAAATTAGCAAAAACCTGCTCTCTTAAAATATTTAGAGAATTTTTTGCTCTTTCTAAAGCAAGTTCAAAATCATTATTCCTAAAAGCTATTATCGAACCATAGTTAAGAGCTTGTGGTTTCAATGTGTTATTGTTATCAACTGATAATATTACTTTATTTATATCGGCTTCTGCTTTTTCCAGTTTACTTATTGATAAATATGTTTTTGCCCTATGTAATAAAGCATAATAATCTGAACCATCAATTTCTAAAGCAACATTTAGTAATTTAAGATTTCGCTGTTGTTTTCTCAACATCTCTTGAGGTGATAAGGAATAACCCAGATGTAATATTTTTATATTAGTATTTTCTATGTTGTAATTATTAGATTGTATCGAATGGACTACTTGTTCATGAACAATCCCCTCGTATTTGATTTGACTTCTATTTCTAAACAAGCGAATTAAATTTGAAACAAAAGTATCTTTGTTGCCTTTTTCATTTATAGCTTCGGATTTGACTTCTGTAAGCCATCCACCTGTTGTTGTTTTAGCATTATTTAGTATTTCGATTAATGCTTCAGGATTTAAAAGTCTTTCATCTGCATCAATAGAAAGAATAAATTCGTACTTTGCAGCATTTAAAGCAATATTTCGAGCCTTTGAAAAATCATTTTCCCAATTCGCTTCAATCACTTTACATCCAGATTTATGAGCTAATTCTATAGTATTATCTTCAGATCCTGTATCAACAACAATAATTTCTTTTGCGACAGGTAAAACAGATTCGATACAAGCTGGAAGCATAGTGCTTTCATTTCTTGCAATAATGCAAACTGATAAATCCGGTTTGATAAGCTCTTTAATCATAGTATGTTTTGTCGAATGTTTAAATTGAATAATACTAACAAATATAAATAAATATTATTGAATCTGACGAATCAGTGCAATAAATAATGAAAATAATCTAGTCTCACAGTAAGAAGAATGGTAAAATACTGTGTAACAGTCACTTAGATAAAGACTTGTGAAAAATATATTATATAAATCAAACATTAATCTTTACCATTTAGTAAATTTTGTTTATATTATAAGTGTGCATTAGTACGATTATTGATGCAAATCCTGGGGGGGAAACAATTTTGCATATCTATTCGCAACTATATCTTTTTTCTTAGTTATTGAAAACGAGGAAGATGTAATCTTTGTTTCTTTTCTATTAGTATATTTTGTAACTAATTGAAAATAAAGACTATGGCAAAGAAAAATATTAAAATCACTCAGCTTGTTACTGTTTCTGACATGTTAGTGTTGTTGGCTGTTGTAGCCGGACTTTTGATTGTTTTTATAGTAGATCAAACAGCTATAAAATTAATAGGTGGTGCCATTTCAGTATTAGCATTTGTAACAATATCGATGCTTTACTATCAAAGACTTAATGATCTGGTAGAGTCAAGACCTAAAAATCATCCTACTAATGCCCCTGAATATAAAACAACTGTTAAAGATGATTCTAGTGCAAAAAGGCAAGTTATAGAGGATTTCGAAACTTCTTTCAAAGATCAACCTGAACTTAAAACCAACTACCGCGAAGAACTTTCTCTAAAATCAGATGAAGGATTCAGAATAATTTCTAAATCTAATTCTGATACTTTAAAATTTGCTAAACCAACTGAAAAAGAGAAAGAAAAAGTTAAAGTAAACAAAGCCAAATTTAAAACTGCTTTGGAAGTACAACAGCAAAGAAAACTGGAAGAAGAAAAACTTAAACTGGAAGAAGAAAAGAAACAGCAAGATTCTACTAAATTAGAAGAAGAAGTCATAGAATCAATAAATACTGTTGATAATACTGAAAATAATATCACTTCTACAAATGATAAACACATTGATAATCAAGATGATAATAGCGACAATACAATGCCTCTTGATCAACCTGATGATGAATTAGAATCAAAAGAAGATATTGGAAATAATTATGAAGACGAAGAAAATGAAGAAGACAAACCACAAGTTGAAATTCCCATTAATCTTCTGCTAGATGATGTACCAGGATTTGGTGATGAACCCAAAAAAGAATTTGAATATTTCCTTGGAAGAATTGTTGTTGCTATAAAAAATATATTACCTTCAAATTCAGTTGCTTTTTATTTAGCGAATGCAGAAAGAAAAGAGCTTGTTTTAGAAACAATAATTAGTGATACTGAAGAAAGCATAAAAAAAGACGACAAGTTTACAGTCTCAAATGACATTGTATCGCAAATATACTTAGCCGCAAAACCAGAAATACTATCTGAAATTAATCCGAATGCTGAACTTGATCTGATTCCTTATTATACCAAATCTGTTAATATTACATCTTTCTTAGGTGTTCCTGTATTTTATGATAATTCTGTGGTAGGTGTACTTTGTATAGATTCTAAACACTCCGACGTATTTGATAACTATGCGGTTTCAATTCTAGGACATTTTACAAAGTTACTTTCCGGTGTAGTTTATAGTTATGCACAAAAATATGACTTGTTGCAAGTGGCTAGAACTATGGATGCAGTTAATTTATTCCAGACTATGCTTATGGAAGAAAAAGCGAATATAGAAGATATCTATACCATTTTAGCAAATGTCGTTAAACACATCTTTGATATTAACTGCTCAGGAGTTATAGGTTTTGACGAAAGTGAAAATAATTGGGTTGTAAAAAGCAGTTTGTGTGAAGAAGAGGCACAGCCTTTGTTGGGAGAAGTAATTGATATCAATAATTCAATTGTTTCAAATTGTATAATGACTGCCGGCACCACTGTAGTTTCTCCCGTAACAGAAGATGTTACAAGAATAAACTCAAACGAATCTAATCTGACCGGGGGCGTATTTGTGTCAGTACCTTTATGTACTAAATACTCTACTTACGGAGCCTTGTATTTTGAAAGTAAAAATGTAATAAACATATCCCAATTTGATCTAAATATTTTAGAAGTTATTGCTTCTCATGCAGCACATACTATTGAAAAATTACATGTTATATCTATGTTGAACACTAATTCTCTTCTAGATCCTAACACAGGAATATTAAATCCTCCTGCTTTTTACACTCGTTTAGAAGAAGAAGTTAAAAGACATAAAGACTTTGAAATACCTGTAGTAATGTGTTTATTCCAATTAGATAAATATGCAGCTTTCAGCCCCGAAGAGCACAGCGACAGGAGAGAGCGCATTATATTTCATGTATTAAATATATTCAGAAAAAAAATTAAAGACTATGATATAATTGCTCGTGCAGACGAAAATGTATATTCAATTGTAATGATTGGAATGAGCCTTGAAGATGCTCAGCTCTGGGCTCAAAAAATAAGACAGGAAGTTGCTAGTACTATGATTGAATTAGATGGTCAGCAATTCTCTGTAACTGTTAGTATGGGATTGGCTGCATTAGACAAACCAGACAGTTTAGAAACGTTTTTAGCTAACTGCAGAAGAGTGTTGGACAAATCAATTCAAAAAACCAATACAGTAAATGTATTTGGTTAATAATTGTAAGAAATTATAAAAAAAGAGTCCGTAAAATACTTAATTAATTTACGGACTCTTTTATTTTTTCAAAGACATAACCACTAAATAGCAGTACCAGAATTTGCAGTTTGCTCTAATATTGAAGCTTCTTGAATTATCAAGTCATATTTGTAACCTGATCCAAAGTCAACATCTTTTTGAAGAATACCTTCAATAACAATAACATCACCTACATTAGCCTTACCTGTTGTAGTCAATGTCATATCAAAGTTACTGTTAGCTTCATTACCGCTTCCATCCTGGATATGAATCCAATTTTTACCTAAGATCGCTTCGTTAAATTTAATAACTTTACCTTTCAATTTTACTTTTTGTCCAACTAATTCGTCAGCTTTAGCATAGATATCGGCAACAGAAACACCACCTTCAGGTGTTTCAATTTTTATATCAGAGTTAAAACCGGTTTTAGTATTTGGATGCTGAATCATTTCTCCATGCGGTGCTTGTACTTTGTTTTCCAAAGTAGTAGCAATATCCGTTACCAAATAAAGTTCATCAAAAGTTTTATCCAGTTCTTTAACTTCAAAGTTCATTTGTTTTAAAGCATCTGTATAATAAAGAGTATCTCCGATTTTAACCTGAATCGGCGAAGTAGAAATCCAGTAATTAGCATCTTTTTCTTTTACTTCCATTACTGAATATCTTGTTGCTGGTGTAGTTTGAGTAACTACAACCTGATGAACACCCTGTGGCAAATTATTTTGCGATTGTTCTTTTTCACCACAAGAAAAAAGCAATGTAGCCGCAAGAGGTAGAAAATATATCTTCTTCATAAAGTAAATCTCCTATTAATAGATTATCGTTAAGTCTGACGCTGAAACATTAGTTTTATTTACTATATGGATGCAGCAATTACCAAAGATACAATAGACATCAATTTAATCAAAATATTTAATGAAGGTCCTGAAGTATCTTTAAAAGGATCGCCCACTGTATCACCTGTAACAGCTGCTTTATGTGGCTCCGAACCTTTCTTATAAGTTACGTTATCTATAGTTATGCCTTCTTCGAACATCTTTTTAGCGTTGTCCCAGGCACCACCAGCATTGGATTGAAAAATAGCCATTAAAACACCAGAAACTGTAACTCCTGCAAGCAAACCACCTAGCGCTTCTGCTTTAAATGTAAATCCTATAAATACAGGAACAACCACAGCTATTAAACCTGGTAGCATCATTTCCTTTATTGAGGATTTTGTAGAAATTTCTACACATTTAGCATATTCTGCTTTTCCGTCTGCTTTATGATAAACAGCTAAATCTTCTTTATTCCAAGTTGATAATTCTTTGTCTTTATTTTTACGCATAACTTCAAGAGCATTTTTTAATTCAGGGATATTTGCAAATTGCCTTCTTACTTCTTGAATCATTGACATAGCAGCACGGCCTACTGCTCCCATAGACAATGCAGAGAATACAAAAGGCATCATCCCTCCAATAAATAGACCGGCCATTACATTTGCTTTTGAAATATCAATAGTTTTAATGTTAGCCGCTGTCATAAATGCACCAAACAATGCCAATGCAGTTAAAGCCGCTGAACCAATCGCAAAACCTTTGCCTATGGCTGCTGTAGAGTTACCGACAGCATCTAATTTATCTGTTATATTTCTTACAGAGTGAGGAAGTTCAGACATTTCTGCAATACCACCCGCATTATCAGATATTGGTCCGTATGCATCAACTGCTAACTGAATACCTGTTGTAGCCAACATACCAACAGCAGCTATTGCTATACCGTAAAGCCCAGCAAAATGGAATGAGCCAATTATTGATAATGCAATTAATAATACAGGAATTGCTGTAGACATCATTCCAGTTTCAATTCCTGCAATAATATTTGTAGCGTGACCAGTAATTGATTTTTCAGCTATTTTTCGTACAGGACGTTTACCTAATCCAGTATAATATTCAGTTATCATACCTATTCCAACACCTGCCGCAAGACCGATAATAGTTGCTAAAAATATTCCTAGTGAAGATATTTCATAGCTATAACCGTATAGAGGATCATCAAATATGAATGACTCAGGCATTATCCATTTTATTAAAAAATAAGAAACCAAAATCATAACTGCAGAAGCTAAGAATGTTCCTTTATTCAGTCCGTTCTGAGGATTTTCATCTTCTCTTACTTTTACAAAAAAAGTTCCAAATATAGATACTAGTATACCAGTAGAAGAAATAAAAAGAGGTAATAGAATTGCAGATAAAGCACCAAACATAGAATTTTGGATTTCCGGTACATTGTAAAATGCAGTGCCAAGAACCATAGCTGCTATTATCGATCCTACATATGATTCAAATAAATCAGCTCCCATACCTGCAACATCACCAACATTGTCACCTACATTATCCGCTATTGTAGCAGGATTTAAAGGATGATCTTCTGGTATTCCTGCTTCAACTTTACCAACTAAATCGGCACCAACATCAGCAGCTTTAGTATAAATACCACCACCAACTCTGGCAAACAAAGCTATAGAGGATGCACCAAAAGAAAAACCTGTAAGAACTGTTATTACAGTTTCCAACGCAGATTTACTATCAGACCCAAGTGCATCAAAATAATTAGCAAATATCAAAAATAAAACACTTAACCCCAAGACTCCTAGCCCAACAACACCCATACCCATAACAGATCCGCCTTTAAAGGCAACATTTAAGGCAGAATTTAGAGATTTTTGAGCAGCATTAGTTGTTCGTACATTTGCTCTTGTTGCAATCTTCATTCCAATGTATCCGGCTAATGCTGAGCACAATGCACCGGCAACAAAAGAAATAGAAATAAACCAATGTGACTGAGATTGAATTTCGCCTTGAATACCCAATAGTATTGCAATAAACAACACAAATATGAAGAGTATTTTATATTCAGCACTTAAAAAAGCCATAGCTCCATCACTAATATATTTCGCAATACGAGCCATTTTTTCAGAGCCAATATCTTGTTTTGTAACCCATTTGAAATTGATAAAAGTATACAACAGGGCAATTAGTCCTGCAATAGGAATTAAGTAGAGTAAAGATGTCATAACATTATGCCGCTATATTGATAAATCTGTAATTAAGGAAGCAAAGATAGATTAAAAACTAATAACATACAAATGTTTTTTATTGTTTTTGTGAATATTACATGCAGATATATTGCAGTTATAAGGCTAATACGAACAATTATTATTATTCAAAAGGAAAAGAACTATATTGCTATCAAGGAATTACATAGATTTTCTATAAATCTTATATTTTAGTTAAAGGTAAAACTATTATAATTCGTTATTACTTTTATTACCTTTATTTGCCTATATGTTTTTCAAGTGGAATTAAAGCATGAATTATTTAGACGATTTAGCAGTTTTACAAAAATATGTTTCAGATGAAGATATCTTTATTGCTGCTGATGGAAACGGTAGTATATTAGATCAAAATGCTACTTCTTTTAATGTGTTTGGAAATATTAAATCTTTGCAAGCATTTTTATCAGTAACTTACAAAAACTATAGTGATCTAAAATCTTACAAAAACTGCTCAATAGTTTATAATGATACAAGGAATCAGAAAAAGTACGATTTGTTTTTTAGAAAGTATTCCAATCAACTATATATAATTCAAGGTTATTTGACTCCTCAATTAGGTACTGACACAGACGAAATAGTTAAAGAAGATACTGCTAATAATATTGTCAATTCTTTTTTTACTAATTCGGAGTTTGCATTAGTAGTATTTAACAAAGACCTGAGAATCTCTAAAATCAATGATAAAGCTTGTACGATTTTTGAAAAAGAAGAAAGTACATTGATGGGACAATCAATTTACAATTTGACTCAAGGTGAAGGAAAAGAAAAACGGTTAACAAATTATTTGAATGTTCTCTCTACAGGAAATCCTATCGAATTTGAAGATATTGTTCATTTCAACAATGGACATAAAAAACATTTACATATATCTGCCTCAAAAATTAATGGCAATTTATTTATACTTGCGCTGGATATTAGTAAAGTAAGGTTTTTGGAAGAAGATTTATTTCAAAAAGAACAGTTGCTTGAAGAAGTTCAAAAAATATCAGATATGGGATTTTGGAAATGGAATCTAAAAACAAATATAATAACTTGGTCTGAAAATACTTACAAGATCTTCGAGCAATCGCCCTCAGATTTTGATGGCTCTGTTGATTCTTATAAACAACTTATCCATCATTTAGATCTCAAAAAAGTTAGTGACACAATTCATAAATGCATGGAACATAAACAATCCTATCAAATTGAACATCGTATAATTACCAGTAAAGGCAAAATAAAACATGTATTAGGTAGTGGAATGGCGATTACTGATAAAAATGATAAAATTATATTTCTGATGGGAGCTGTACAAGATTTAACCTTTTTAAAGAAGTCTCAAGAGTCATTATTAGTTGCAAATAACTTGAATAATAAAATTCTCAGTTCTATAAATGAAGCAGTCGTTATGATAAGCAAAAAGCACAATGTTGTTGACTGCAATGCGAATTTTGAAAATCTTTTTGAAGTACATAAAAACCTAATAGTAAACAAATCTGAAAAACAATTGTTTAAAGAGATATCCAGGTCTATTATGAATCCGGAGGAATTTTTGGAAATGATTTCAGGTGTATTCCAAATGCCTGAAATTGAAGTCTTCGACATAATTTATTTTAAAAACGGAAAGATTATTGAATATCATCACAAAGTAATAATTGAAAACGGTAAAATAGTCAATCGCTTGTGGATATTTAATGACATTACAGAATGGAAAAAAATCAATGACAAATTACTCTGGTATAGTACTGACCTTGAGATAATGACTAAGGATCTTGAGAATAAACAAACTCAACTTGAAAATACAATTGAAGAACTTGGCATTGCAAAACAAAAAGCTGAAGATGCAACTAAAGCAAAATCAAAATTTTTAGCAAGTATGAGTCATGAAATAAGGACTCCAATGAATGCTATTATGGGATTTTCTGAAATATTAACAAACAGAGTTGTAGATCCGGATAATAAAAAATATTTGAAAAACATAGGAACTGCTACACAAAAATTACTCGATCTTATTAATGATATTCTCGACCTTTCAAAAATTGAAGCAGGTAGAATTGACTTTGCACCAGATTTCGTAAATATTTATTCCTTATTAGAAGAAGTGGTTCAATTATTTGCTTTCAAGGCAGAAAACAAAGGCTTAAGTCTCAATTTACACATCGATACCAATATTGCTGAATTCTTATATTTAGATGACTTAAGAGTACGTCAAATATTATTAAATTTAGTTGGCAATGCTGTCAAATTTACTGAAAAAGGTAGAATAGATATTCAACTCATACTTTTGAATTCAACTGAAGAATACCAGGATATATGTATAAAAGTAATCGATACCGGTATAGGGATTAAAAAACATAATATAGAAGAAATATTTGAAGAGTTTACTCAACAGGAAGGTCAAGATGCCAGAAAATATGGTGGTACCGGTTTAGGATTAGCAATTAGCAAACGACTTACAGAAATGATGAATGGCAAAATCTCTGTAAAAAGTAAAATAAATGTGGGTTCTGAATTCAGAGTAGATTTACTTCAAATACCTTTTAAATTAGCTTCTAATGCCAATAAAGTATCCACTAAAGAACAAAGATATTACAATTTCAATAATTTGAAACTTATTATTCTTGATGACGTCATAGAGGATAATATTACAGAAACATATTATAAAGAAATGCGCTGTGATGTATCATTTACAGATGATCCAAATCATGCGATTGATTTAGTTAGTTCATTAGATCCTGACTTAATAATAGTAGACATCAAAGTACCGGATTTAACTGCAAATGATTTCATTCATCAAGTTAGAGTTGAGCTACAAAGTAAAGCAAAAATACTAATAACAACTGCAGCTACTAGTGAAGAAATTGATTTTTCTATTCTTAGTCTTATTGACGGCCAAATAAGAAAGCCAATAGACTTTGCTATTATGAATGATATGATTTACGAGCTTTTACCTGACAAAGTTGAAATTGCAGATGTGGCTTCTTCTAAACTGGTAGCAGAAAAATATATTGAGATTGATCTAACTGAAGAAGAAAGAAATCATATTATCGATAAAACTAAGAATATGATTAAATATTTTATTATCAGTGATATAGAAGCTCTTATTGATGATTTGCTAACAATAGCAAAGAATAAAGAATCAAAAATTTTATCAAAATTTATAGATGATATGCAACATTCTTTGAGCAGATTTGACATTGATGATATAAATAAAAAGCTAAATTACTTATATTCGTCTTTAACAAAAAACAAATAACACGGCAAGATATTATGGATTATTCAAAATTTAAAGTCCTTATAGTTGATGACAATACTACAAATATTCAGGTTGTCGGATCTATATTAAAAAATTTGAAAGTTGATATTTCTGTAGCAACTAATGGACGTGCTGCACTTGAAATAGTAAATAAAGTAAATCCCGACCTAATACTGTTAGATATTATGATGCCTGAAATGGACGGATTTGAAGTAATAGATGAATTATATTCAAACGATTCTACACGACAAATACCTGTCATATTTATTACTGCAAAAATTCAGACTGAAGATATAGTAAAGGCTTTTGAAAAAGGTGCTGTGGACTATATAACTAAACCTTTTAAAGCTCCGGAGTTATTGGTCAGAGTGAAAACTCAGCTTAATATCAAACATTATCTTTTAACTCTTGAAAGACAAACCAGCCAGCTTAAAAAGTTGAATCAAGACAAAAACGAATTTCTAAGTATTGCTGCGCATGATCTTAAAAATCCAATCAATACTATCACAATGCTTGGAAAAGTTCTGAGAGATACTGATGATTTAAGTGCTGATGAAATTAAAGAATTTGCAAATGATCTTATTACATCAAGCTCTAAGATGTTTCACCTTATATCAGAACTGTTAGACATTAATGCCATCGAAGAAGGCAAGATTGCTATGACTAAAGAAAATGTAAATCTTGATTCGGTTATTAAAACTACAGTAATGCAATATGATATGCATGCAAAAGAGAAAAATATTAAAATTGTATATAATAACACAGCTCAAAATCCATACGCATTAGCGGATGAAAATGCTGTAGTTCAAATTCTGGATAATATCTTATCGAATGCAATAAAGTATTCTCCATTTGATAAATCTATATATATTGAACTATTAAATACTGATAACACAATTATATTTTCTATTAAAGACGAAGGTTTGGGCTTTACTGAAGAAGATAAAACTAAACTATTTAGCAAATTTTCTAAACTTTCCACAAGACCTACAAATAATGAAAATTCTACAGGTTTAGGGCTTTCAATAGTTAAAAGATATATTGAAGCATTAGATGGAAATATCGATCTAGAAAGTACACATGGAGAAGGTGCTAAATTTATTGTGAGTTTGCCAATTTCTTCGATGATTGATGATTAGATATGGATACATATTACTGTTATTTATATTTTTAAATATAAATATCTATGCTGAAGAGATGCTTATGATGGGATCTCTTCAAAGCATATATATGCATAGAGATATTACTTCTCATGTCACAAATGATGAAATGGGACTGAAATTCAACGAAAATCTGACTAACAGCAGTTTTGCAGTTCAGCAATTGGATATCATGTTTACAAATGAATTTGAATACAATATTAAAACTTTTGTTGACTTAACTTTCAATTGGAATTATGATTCAGAAAATGAGTGGGGGCAATTAGGTATACAAGAAGCATGGGCGCAATATTCATTAGGTGATAAATTAAATTTTCAGTTTGGACAAATAATACCTCGATTCAATTATAATAACGAAATGCGTAATAAGCTTCCGATTTTGCCATATATAATCAGACCTGTTTACTATGAGAATATTCTAAATAGTATTTTTAATGTTGAAGATTTGATGCCTTCAAAATCATTCATCCAAATTCATGGAATGCTACCTATAATGTCCAACATTAGATTTGATTATAGTATTTTTGCCGGCAATAGCGAAGATAGCTACATCTTGAATGACAGAGATTCAAGAGCTTTTTTAATTAATGATGATATAAGCGGTACCGATCCTAATGGTACAAAACAAAAACTACTTGGTTCTAGAATTGGCATTCACACAGCAAGTGAAAGTGTAAGATTAGGTTTTTCCTTTACACATGATTACGATAACCGACAGGATTCAATCTTAAAATTGTGGAAATCACCTACAGGTGAACTTGAGCGTATAAGATTAGGTGTTGATATGAATTTCTCTTTTTCTGGTTTTGAACTTGACGGAGAATTTATCTATGTTGGATATAATGTTGACGATGAACATCTGGATTTTAAAGAGATCGAAAATGCTCCTGTTCTGATGAAACAGAAAGAATATTACATCATTTCTTATTATGGATCATTGTTGTATAACATCAGCAATGATATATTCATATATGCACGTTACAATGTCATCGATAACACGATAGATCACTTATCTATAAAAGATAAAAGTTTAGGTGCAGGTTATAAAATACTACCGAATTTTGTGGCAAAAGTACAATACCTGAATCACGATCAAGCTTATGAAATTGGTAATGACAAAATTCTATACTACGATAAAGATATAAATATGTATGTATTTGCTTTGAGTATATTGTTCTAAGTATGAGATTATTATTTTACATATTGATGTTTAGTTTTGTTATAACTCTTGGTATATCTGAAGAGAGTAAAACTATATCTATTATAGTAAATAAATCCGTGACCGATGATAATTTTGATCAAAATATACTATCTGATATTTATACTCTTAACAAACAATATTGGCAGGACGGCTCAAAAGTTGTTGTGGTGGATAAAAAAGGGGAAGATCAAATAAAAATAGCATTTTATAAGCGACTTAACCTTTCCATTTCAAAATTGCAAAAAATATGGATTAGAAAACAGTTTTCAGGAAAAGGTCAAGCACCTAAAACGTTTAAAACACAACGAGAAATAGTCAATTCAATTGAAAATACACCTGGCGCAATTGGCTATGTTCATTCTGACTCAATTAGTAATAACGTCAGAGTAATAGCCACTATAACAATCTAAGCGAGACTTAAAGAAATGAAAATATCATATTTTTCAACATTTAAAGTAAGCACACAGTTAATATGGCTTTTTACTATATCTATACTTGCTATGGCTAGCTATTTTTATATATTCTCTAACAAGATCCATAAAGAAACTTTTAAGGAAGGTTTTGAAAAGAGTGCTGAAGCTAAATTAAACTTTGCTGTCTTTGGATTAGAATATGGTCTAATAGAAGAAAATTATTCTATGATTGATAAAGTAAAGATGTGGCTTGTTAAAGATAATGAAATTAAGTTTTTTGTAATTGTAGAAAAGCATGAGAATTCGAATGAAGTATTTCTTTCTTACCCATCAGAACTTGATTATAACTTTGAAAAATTAAAAGACTTAAGTGAACATAAAACATTAAATAAAGGTATTTCAGTTAGGAATCGTAAATTTAGCACTAAACTTTCAGACGGAACTCCTTTTGAAGGTGAAATATTTTTAGGTTTCGATACTGAAAAACTTATTCAGCAAAGAGAAGATACAGCTAAAGACTTTGGAGTGCGCACACTTCTGATTTTGTTAGGTGGCATTGGCCTCGCAATATTTATTTCCCGATATATGACTGTCCCACTTAAAATACTAAGTGATACTGCAAGATCAATATCTTATGGTCAAACATCACTTAGAGCCAATAATCTTAAAGGTGGCCGCGAAATTAGAGAGTTAGCTAATTCTTTTAACAACATGCTCCAGGCTCTCGAGGATAGAAATGTAAAATTGCAAACTACTTTAGATGATTTAAACGAAGAAATAAGAGTCAAAGAATCCTTCCAAATGAAAATCTTAGAAAGTGAGGAAAAATTTAGATCATTGACTGAATCTGCTACAGATGCAATTATTATTACAGATGCTGAAGGAAATATTACATTTTGGAACAAATCTGCTCAAAAGATATTCAAATATTCAGATGCTGAAGTTCAAAATACAAATATCAAAAAATACTTCAATGAAGAATCATTATCACTTCTGCATAATGAAAAGAATCATAAACTTGCAAATAGCTTACCTTTTATCGGTCATACAGCTGAGTTAGTTGCAATTACTAAAGACAAAAAAAACGTTACAGTTGAACTTTCACTTTCAGCTGTTAGAATTCGTAATAATTCCAGCGCAATTGCAATTGTTCGCGATATTACTGAACGTAAACATATGGAAATGGCTCTTCAAAAAGCAAAAATAGAAGCTGAAAAAGCCAACAGAGCAAAATCGGAATTTCTTGCTAATATGAGTCATGAAATAAGAACTCCAATGAACTCAATACTTGGATTTTCTCAATTACTCATTGGTAAATTGGAAAATCCTCAATTAAATTCGTATATAGAAGCAATTTCATCAAGTGGAAAATCATTACTTGGACTTATCAATGATATTCTTGATCTTTCTAAGATTGAAGCAGGTAAACTTGAACTAGAATATGATGCAGTAAATCCTCACAGTATTTTTGAAGAAGTAAAACAGATTTTTGCTTTCAAAGTAAAAGAAAAAGGATTGGACTTAATACTTCATGTTGACGAGACTATACCTAAAGGACTTGTTCTTGATGAAATAAGATTACGTCAGGTTATGGTTAATCTTGTAGGCAATGCTGTAAAATTTACTGAATCAGGGCAAATTACCATCGCAGCAGAAGCGGAAGAACATGAAGAAGATACCAGTAAGATGAATTTAATATTTTCTGTTAGAGACACCGGAATTGGTATTTCTGAAGAACAGCAGCAGCTTATCTTTGAAGCATTCAGACAACAAGCAGGACAAAGTACTAGAAAATATGGCGGTACTGGTTTAGGCTTGGCGATAACAAAAAGACTTGTTGAAATGATGAATGGGAACATAAGCGTAGAAAGTAATGAAGGAAATGGAAGTATCTTTAGAGTTAAACTTTATGATATCGATATAGCTTCTACTATAGCATTCGATAAAGAGGACAGTTCTCTCGAAACTAAAATAAGTTTAAAAGATCTAAAGATTCTTATTGTTGATGACATTGAGTTAAATAGAAAACTTGTGCGGGAATATCTTGGAGATAATAATCTTGATATTTATGAAGCAGAGGATGGTAAGCAAGCCATTTATATCGCAGAAGAAATCATACCTGATTTGATACTAATGGATATGAAAATGCCTGTTATGGATGGATATGAAGCAACTAGAAGAATTGTTAGTATGCAAAAGTTGTCTCACATTCCTATTATTGCTTTAACTGCAAGCGCAATGAAAGGAGATGAAGATAAAATTTTGAATATTGGATGCAAAGCATATCTACCAAAACCAGTTGACAAATTTGCTTTGCTAAATCAAATATCTAAACTAGTTGGGACAAACAATGTAATTCGAAATGACAATAGAGAGATTGTTAATAATGACTTTAATCAGAATGATATTGATTATATCATCAATGGAGATATTCAACAATTTTTAGATTATTTTGATAAAGAACTTCTCCCAATAGCTAAAAAGTACGAGCATAGATTTGTTATGGGGCAAATTGAGACATTTACAGATATGCTGAATAAAGCTTCAATAGAATTTGATGCCGAGTTCTTAGCTTATTTTGCAAATAAATTGAAAGTCATGTCTAGTGCTTTTGATTTACAAGGTATAAAAAAAATATTCGCACAGATTATTAGAATTCCTGAAAATTTTGAGGGAACAAATAATGGATAACTCTAAGCCGTTAATTTTGATAGTTGATGATATAAATGAAAATCTTCAGGTTTTAGGCACATATCTACATAAATATAATTATGATATTGCTATGGCAAGCAGTGGAAAAGATGCATTAGAAATACTATCAGATACTAAACCTGATTTAATTCTGCTTGACATTATGATGCCTGAAATAGATGGATTTGAAACTTGTGAAAAGATCAAAAGTGATGAAAATTTCAAGGATATACCTATAATCTTTTTGACAGCTAAAACTGATGAAGATTCAATTCTACAAGCTTTCCAAATAGGTGCTTCTGATTATTTGACAAAACCGGTAAATGTTGCTGAACTTATTGCCAGAGTTGATACGCATATAAAACTAGTTCAGTCGAATAAGAAACTCAAAATATACAATGAACGACTTAGAAATCTTTTAAAAGATAGGGCTGAGTTCATGGACATCGCTGCTCATGATATGAAAAATCCTCTTAACTCAATCATCGCTTATTCAGATTTACTAATCAATACCTTAAATCTTAAAAAATTTAATAAAGAAGAAGCAATAGATAAACTTAGCGTTATTAAAAACAGCGCTAGTTTTATGCTTGATTCTATAACTGAATTATTAAATCATGACATACTTGAAGCAGGTTTTAGAGAAATTAGATTATCAAAACATTCTCCTGTCAAAATATTAGAAAATCTTCTTATTAATAATCTATTATGGGCAGAATCGAAAAACATTCAAATCAAATATATCAAATATCCTGATTTTAATGTATGTATAGATGAAGATGCTGCTAGAGACATTTACCAAAATATAGTGTCAAACGCTCTCAAATATTCTAATCCTAATTCTCAAATATGGATTTCTCTTTCAAGAATACAAGAGAATAATTTACATTATCTTAGATTTTCAGTTAAAGATGAAGGGCAGGGGATATCTGACTCTGACAAAAATAAATTATTCCGTAAAATGCAAAAACTTTCAGCTAGACCTACCGGCGGAGAAGGATCAACAGGGATGGGGCTTTATATTGTAAAGAAACTAACTGAGTTACACGGTGGTAAGGTAAAAGTAGATTCTGTATTTGGAAGAGGCACTGAATTTATTATAGACTTCCCAATAGATGACTTTTCTGCTTTAAATTATCTAAAATATTATAGCGATTTAACACAAAACGATTTTTCTGATTTTCAAGGCAAACAGAAAACAAGTAAAAAGAGATGGTCTTATATCCAAGATATACAAAGTGAAATTGATCAGATTAATAAAGAAAAAGCTAAAGCAGAAATCGAAAAACTGATGGATTTTTATTATTACATTAGAAAGACAAATGTAATAAATGACATTAGAAAATTCGCATCTGAGCTACGTATTTTTGGCGAAGATGTAAATAGTAATGTTTTTTTAGAATATGGTGATGAGCTCAATAAACTTGCAATCACTTTTGATATTGAGAATTTACCGCAACTTTTAGATATGTTTCCATCAATTCTGACTTCGGCAATTAAAAAATAATTTATTCACAAAGCTAAAATATATTTGTAAATTATCATTAAATCCATTATCTTATACTTAAGTGTATATCGGTATGGAGAAATGGATGGAAATTTATACTTACTCTAGAAAAAGTAAAACATCCGAATACCTAAAACTAGTTGCTATGTCAGCGTTTGGTTGGTTTCTAAGTATTTTTGTGAATACTTTACTCTCTAATCTTTTCCCGATAGACAAAGCAAAAATAATAACTTTATGCATAATGATTCCTTATCTAGTTATAGTTGGAATGTTTATAAGGTCTAAAAAGCTATTCGGATTGAATTGAAATTAAAATCCCAATTATTTAAATAATGATTGGGATTTTTTATATTTGCATAAAATCTAAGAGTCTGATATGCAAAAGTTCGCAGTAATTGGTTTTCCAATCTTACACAGTTTAAGTCCACTAATTCACAATACAATATACTCATTAGAGAATATTGATGCTAAATATGTTCAGATAATATCTGACAATTCGTCTAATGCAATTTCAATTCTAAAAGAATTATATTTTGCAGGTGCAAACGTTACAGCACCTTTCAAATCCGAAATTGGAATCAATTCTAACATGCGTGTTATCAATACTTTATCAATATTAGATAATAATTCTTATAATACTGATATTTTAGCATTACAGGATATTATTCGTGCATATAAAGTAGATCAAGTTACCATATTAGGCGGAGGGAATACATCTTATTCAGCCGCAATTGCCGCTAGAAATCTGAATAAAGAGGTAGTTGTTACAAGTAGAAATCCTGATCATATTCCAGAATATCTCAAAATTGATAACGTAGATTATATTTTTTACGATGATTACAAAAAACCAAAGACTCCTGTATTATACATTTCAACTTTACCGACTGAGCATAGAATTGACTTGAATAAATTAGGCATCACTTCAAAAGATTTTATCATAGATGCTTTATACTTTAATAATCAATTATCTGCTTTCGCTGAACATCACTCAATTCCATATACAGATGGAAAAGAATTTCTAATCAAGCAAGCCTTTTATGCTCATAATATATGGCATAATTGTGCTTACAATCAATTAGATGCAATTAAATCCAGATTGGCTCAATCAGATACTCATAAATCAATTAAAATTGCTCTAATTGGTTTTATGGGCGTAGGGAAGACTACCATTGCAAAGTCTATAGCATCATCAATCAACATTTCTCATTATGATGTAGATCAGATCATAGAAACAAAAGAAAATAGAAGAATCAAATCTATATTTGATACAGATGGAGAAAAATATTTTAGAGATTTAGAGTCTAATGTCTTAAAAGATATTTCCAATAAAGAATCTGCAATAGTTTCATGTGGTGGTGGTATTATAGAGTCAGAAATAAATTTAGAGTACTTAAAAACATTTGACCATGTTATATGGATATATAGGCATCTGGACAGCTACAAGAATACAATTTTTGATAATAATAGACCCTTATGGGATGAGAATTTTGATAAGTTGTATAATTACAGAATAGACAAATACTTTGAAGCATGTACTTCCATTTTAGATAATTCGCAAGATTTGAACTCTACTATCGAGATATTGACCTACGAATTGAAAAGGTATTATGACAAATAATATTTATATAGCCAAGCCGGGAAAAATAAAAGGCAGGGTAGATGTTATAGGATCTAAGAGTATTACTCAGAGAGTATTCTTGGCAGCTGCGTTAGCTTCCGGTAGATCTGAAATTCACAATCCTTCTTTCTGTGATGATTCTATTGCTGTTTTAAATATCATACAAAAACTAGGTGCTGATGTTAGAAAAGAAGGCAACACAGTTTATGTAAATGGCATTAACAATTACAATACAAAGAGATACGATGATATATCATTAGATTGTTTAGAATCCGGATTTACTTTAAGATCAATTTTGCCAATACTTGCTGTTAATGGTTCTAATTTTATAGTTTCTGGAAAAGATACTTTAATCAGACGCCATATTGGTAATGAATATCAATTACTTAATGACTATATAAAGTACAACACTACTGAACATACTTATAGTATACATAAGAAATTAGATTTATCCTCTATCGAGTTAATTAATCCCGATAGCTCTCAGATGATAAGTGGTCTTTTAATTTCTTTACCTCTTCTGAATCACGACAGCACAATAACCATTATCAATCCTAAGTCAAAACCATATATAGATTTAACAGTAAACATATTGGCTAAATTCGGCATACAAATAACGGGAAATAATACTGTATATAATATCAGTGGTAAACAAGAATATATTCCGAAATATATTGACATAGAAGGTGATATGAGCGGTGCTGCATTTTTTGGTGTAGGAGCAGCTATATCAGGAATATTAGTATTAAATAATCTCAAAAAAAATAGTAAACAAGGTGATAAAAATATTTTTGATATACTTTCTTCTGCTGGAGCAAGAGTAGATATTACTGATAATATATTTACTATCTCCAGTTCTAAACTTAAATCATTTAAATATGATGCAACTAATACACCTGATCTATTTCCACCTTTAGTTGCTTTAGCTATAAATTGCGATGGTATTTCTGAAATTAAAGGCATAGGTCGTTTATCACAAAAAGAATCAAACAGAAAAGAAACTCTTATGTCAGAATTTACTAAATTAGGTGCAACTATATGGTGTGAAGGTGATAGTATGTTTGTCAAAGATTCTGTACTTAAAGCAGGTATAGTTGACTCTCATAATGATCATAGAATTGCAATGGCTTTATCAGTTGCAGCTTTAAATGCAGAAGGTGATGTAATTATCAATCAAGCTGATTGTGTCAATAAATCATATCCAGGTTTTTATAATATTTTAGAGTCAGTAAAGAGATAATATATGAATACAATAGGTAGAATATTTAGACTTTGTTTATATGGTGAATCTCATGGTAAATCAGTTGGAATACTTATTGATGGAGTACCAACAGGCATCTCTTGTAAAAACAATGATTTTGTTGAAGATTTAAGCAGAAGAATGCCTAATACAAAAGGTACAACTAGCAGAAAAGATTCTCTTTTACCTATAATTCATTCCGGTGTTTATAATGAAAAAACTACCGGATCTCCTATTTTATTAGAGTTTGAAAATACTGATGTAAGATCAAAAGATTATAAAAACCTTTCCAACAAACCACGTCCGGGACACTCTGATTTTGTTGCAAATAAAAAATATAATGGATTCAACAATCCAAATGGTGGAGGACACTTTTCAGGAAGATTAACCACAGGACTAGTAGCTGCAGGAGTGATTGCTAAAAAGATACTCAAAAATATTGAAATAATAGCTGAATTAGAATCAGTCCATGGAAGTACTTATATTGATAATGAAATACAGACTGCAATGCGAAATAAAGATTCAGTAGGTGGCATTATTAAATGTACTGTCAGTGGACTTGATATTGGATTTGGCGAACCTTTTTTTGATAGCATTGAATCTTGCATTTCCCATCTTGTTTTTTCTATTCCGGGTGTAAAAGGAATTGAATTCGGATCCGGTTTTGACTCAGCAAATAAATATGGTTCAGAAAATAATGATATTATTTTAAATTCAGATGGTAAGACTACTACTAATAACTCCGGAGGTATTAATGGTGGAATTAGCAATGGCAATGATATAGTCTTCAAAGTTGCTGTAAAACCAACAAGTAGTATAGCTCAAAGCCAAGACACAATAGACTTATCGACTGGTGAGAAAACTCAAATTGAAGTAAAGGGAAGACACGATGCATGTATTGCATTACGCGTTCCGGTAATAATAGAAGCTGTAGCAGCTATAGCTTTGGCAGATTTATATTTAATCCGCCAAAGCCAACTGATTTAATCAACTTTCAAGATTTTCTGATATGTATCCATCAGTCCCGCTTTTACTTTTAACATATAAACACCGGCAGGATAGGATTCAACTGTTGCCTTATAATCATTTGTTCCTTTAAATACTATTCCATCATAAATATTTTCAATTAGATTTCCATTAAGGTCATAGATTCCAATATTTCCATGCGTATCATAAGGTACAGTCAAGCTAAAGCTAATATCATTTTGTACCGGATTAGGTGATATTGTTGTTAACTGATAATTTTCACCCATTACTATTTCAAACAATTCCGGAGCACACATACTCAACACGGTTGTTATTGTATCTTTACCTCTTTCGATGCAATTTGTTGAATAAGGAGTATTTTGGATCTCAGCTGTAAATGATGGCTGAAGGTCATTATCCCACATAAATTTCAGATTTATAGTTCCTAGTGTCGTATCGGAATCCAGATACGAACCTTCCAGTGATTTGAACTTTATGAGATATTTTATGTTGCTTGTATTAGATTGATCTTGTACTTCTCCTATATCAAAATCATTTCCTAAATTGCTCTCAAAAGAAAGTATAGAATATTTAGATGGATCAAAATCTAATTCAATCCAAATACTATCCAATGGATAAGCTTTCCAATTACTTGCACTTATTTTTAAATCAACTTTTATTGAATCTGAGGTATCATAAATTGTCTTCTGATTTGAAAGAGTAATTTCATACTTTGCTTTGTTTATATCTGGGAACTTGAAACTATAAGTTGATTCAAAACCCAGCACATCAGTAGCAGTAATATCTATTGATGATTCCAACTCAAGATCACTTACATTAATTGGAAATGCGTATTTAAATTTATTTATATTTTGATAAAATCCAGTTGTATCATAATCTACATTTACTGCATTACTAAGGCTTATAGAAGCTATTCCGGAAGAATCGGTAATTTCTACAGAATAATCACCGCATCCGTTTTCTACAATTTTTATAACAGGATTGCCATCATTGTTGATTGTTTCAAAACCTTGTGAAGTAGTATGTCCATAAGAGATATATTCTCCAAAGCCATATAAATAAGCTCCAAATTTAGCTTCACTCTCAATTATATGATTACCTTCTTTGATTGGTACTCTAAGCCAGTACAAATCTTCACCTGGCACTTTATTTAAAGCTATTTGCGGGTAACTTGTTGATAGAGCTTGTCCATCCATTTTAATTGATTTTAGTAAGACTTTTTCATCATCTTTAACGTTTACAAGAATGTTCGCATAACTGCTCAATATTCCACTACTTTTCCCGGGCACGTTAAATACAGAATAATTTACATATTGTTCTGTTGGAACTGCTAATGTCATGAATGGATCAAATTCAGTATCACCATCCCAATCAGCTGAGTAGCAGTATTGCATAAGCATAAATGGCTTGTTTGATTCCCAAATTGATATACCACGGATTGATTTATTATTATAGCTCTCTAAATCTTGACCATTATATTCAAATACTTCATTTGCATCCAGTTCAAATTGCAATTCATCATATTTTTCTCCTGTTTTAAGATCATAATATTTACAAGTAATAACAGTACCATCTTCTGAAGCAACACCTCTGAAATAATCGCCCCATTTTTTATACCAACGGTTATCTATATCATCACGTTCAAACTGAACACAGACATATTTTTTACCCCATGTTGTTACTGGAGGTACCATTTCTACAAGATGATCCTTTCCATTTACATCTGAGTTCCCTGGAATTGCTGTTCTTTGATGATAGGAAATAGCTCCAACAGGTTTATTTGAAATAACCTGCGTGCCACTTAAATCATATTGTCTTTCGCCTTTACCATTTGAACGAAAAGAGAAAACTTCACCTTCATTAAGTGTGACTGTTTCAGTTTGTCCTGATTTATAACCGCCTAAAGTTTCAGTACCAGCTTGTCCTTTGTATTTAATAGTTACAGTTGTACTATCAGATTTTGCAATAATTAACATTCCTGAACCCAGATTAGCAGTGACTCTTGTAAACATTCGATTATATTTCCATTCCATATCCCAATAAGCTAGATGCATATAGTTATTTCCCCATGCTTTAGTCGGGAAAACTATAAAAGAATCTGCTGTGGGAGATTTAGAATTTAATACAGAAACAGAAATATCCTGATCAGATGAGATTTCAAAAGTTTTATTCTTTACTATTCCTGTTTCGTAAACTTCCTCTTTGTATTTGTAAGATTTATATGAAGCATTACCTTTTAATTCTATTTCTTTAGTAGAATTTGCTTGAATAATATAGCTTTGTTTACTTCCATTATAAACCACTTCTACATTACTTTTTACTACGGAAGTTATATAAATTTTTAGTACATTTAACTCAGCTCTGTTTTCCTCAGAGTCATTAGGAGGGATGGCAAATAAAAATTCTTTACCATATGAAGAAATATCCTGTGCTTTTGTGCCAAATAAACTTAAGAACAAAAATATAAAAACAACATACCGGAACATAGTCACACCCATCAAATTGTAAATAAATGGCTTGCTGTATACTACGGTATCCCAACGTCAGTATACAGCAAGCTTTTGATTCAAGTGACTTGCTAGCTAAGAATTCGAATCTATAGAAGAAACACACGAGTATGATATTGGTTGCAGCTTAGTATATAAAAAATGTGAAATTGGAATAGATAGAGATTTGATCTCTTTTGCTGTCGAAGTATGAACTTATGTCCCTAACTCCTATAACAGCAGTAAAATAAGTAGACTGATAAGACATAAATAGTGGTACTTCAAATTGGTTAAATATATTATTTTGAATTCCAAATCCAATAGAAGGTAAATATTCTACTAAATGATTATTTAATAGCAGAGATAGTTTCGGAGTATAAGAATTATAATGTGATTCGTTTAAAGCCTGATAATATCTAAAAAATATCTCTGTCTGAATAGGGAAATCAATCAAACTGCTTAATGATGTAGATATATGAAATTGCACGTTAGTAGGGAGAGAAGTATTGAATGTTTTTTCCTTACTTTCAAAATCAAAAGCTTCTTCCAGACTGTCTAATTGTGACTCATTAAATATATCGCTAAAGTAGAAATCTGAATTGGATACATATTTCCCTGTATTATTATTCCAAAATATAGAACCAAAGTCATAAATACCTAAAGAATAATTCCAGGAGCTGTCGTTCTGATCAGAATTCCAAATTAGATCAATAGAGTATCCCTGCCCTGCAGGCTCATTAAAGAATCCCGGTTCAGAAGCATATTCAGTATTTGCATATTCATGATTTACACCGAAATCAGGTGAGAATGCAGTTGTAGCTTTTATATCTAAAAATCCTGATATTTTTCCTATATCGTCTGTATAAAGATTTGAAGAACTAATATTTGCATCAACATAAGAAAAACCTCGGATATAGCCGGCATTTATAGATAATTCTGATTTATCAGGGAGAATACCATTATAAAACAAGTTGCTTACCAGTGTTTTGAAGCCAAATTTGTATTTCCTATAATAACTGCTTCTAAAGGACATATCTGCTAGACTATAAGTCCTGTTTTTTTCGTTACCTTTAAGTATTAGCTCCGGAGCATCTGAAGGTATATGAAAGTCAAAATATGCTATATCTGTAGATGAAATGGATAATTTATAGTCCCCTAAATTGATCTTAAATTTAATAGGAGAAACTTCAATATAAGTTGATATTGAAGAATTACCATCAAATTTACTAAGTAGATATTCTTTATCTCGGTCATCTAAATAACCGTCGGAATCGTCTGAAAAATGCTTATTCAGATCATCTAACGTTATAGAGTTAGTAAATGCCATTAGATTTGTATTCAAAACATCCAGACTTATAAAAGAAGAATCTTGACCAGTATTAAATGCTATATCATAAGCTCTGATATAGACATTATTCGCAAAATATAAAAATGTAAGTATTAGAAAATATTTCATACGCTAATCTTCTTTAATTCTATAATCAACATTTAAATAAGATTTTATATCTATACCATCTGATGCTTTATAAGTAACAAACTGTGATTTATCACCTAACAGTTTGAGCTCATAAATAACATAGAAGCTTTTACTTATGTTAATTAAGTCTAGAGAATCTAATTCAATTTCAGTTTCTGTGAGCTTAGGAGCAAACTCATAATCTGAAATAATATCTGCTTTATCCAGTGTGATATTTTTACTAACAACATGTTTGTAATTATTATCAACAATCGTTATATTCGCATGAACTGATAACGGTAAGCCATTAGTAATTCTAGATATTATAACTGCGTGTAATGCATCTTCCAGATTGTTTTTTTCATCTCCGATATTATGCTCTATTGTATCTTTTATAGATAAAGAATCAATACTTAATCTAAGTGGAGAACGTATATAACTTGAAACTTCAATGCTATCGTAAATTGATGCTTCAAATACTTTGTTTTGTGGATTCACAAGACAATTGCCTGACAAAGACAACTCTTTTGGAAGGAAAGCCAAAAATTCGTTTACATTTGAGTTATCTGATGTAAAAGTTTTAGTATAGCTCACATCATCAATAATTATATCTTCCAGAATTGTATTGCCATTTTCTTGAAAACTCAAAGTTTCCTGATTGTAAGAACCCAGTAATTCTAAGCTACTTATTTGTACTTCAGGAATATCTTGATATTGAGAGTGATAATTAGCATTCAAAACTAATTCCGCGCCGTCCAGAGTGATTTTGTTTCTAAAATCATCTATTGCTTCATCGAAGTCAATAGAAACAGTCTCAGATATGTTTTCAACATAAGTTGGAGGAAGCTTACCTCTTAAATACTTAAGAACTGTATGTTGCATCTTTAAAGTAATCTTAGCGGAATCAAGAGTAGAATCAAATTGACCTTCAACTTTTACACTAATTGAAATAGAATTATTCTGTTTTGGATCTACTTCAACATTGGACAAATCGAATGAAAAGTCATCAGTATTATTTGGACTTAAGGAATTTTTAGTTGATATTTTTTCGGATGATTTTGTAAAATCTAAAAACTGAATATCATATTTAAGATCTTTATTGGATAAATTATGGATTATTAAATTTGTTAATCCTGAGAGAAATGTCGCTTTTTCAATTGATACACTATCCGGTAGAGGAATATCTATAGTTATTTCACCTTCGGCCAGTGGAAAAGTATAGTCAGAAAATTGAAAATCTAATTTATCTTCCAATAAGCCTGATATACCTGTCTGATAAAACATTGTATCGCTATAGAAAGAATAAATTATATAATTCCCGACTTGTTCAGGTCTTCCGTATTCGCTGTCTTTTAAAAGACTGTCAATATTATAAAATCTGTCAGTGATTGGTATATTTAGATTAACATCCCACTCAGGAGCAGATAGATCGCTTGGTATTTCAACACAAGCATAGGCTATAATTGCCAGCAATATAAAGTATATACGTTTCATAATACTTTAAAAGAGCAAAATATGTGCCTATTATTGTAACGGTATTTAGGTATTTATTCTAAGAAAGTCCACGCAAAGGAAAGATTGAAATTTCTCTGGAATGCCGGATAGTATGGAACATAGTAATAATTTTGTCCCATGACGTTATCCATTGCAATTTTAACGTAAGCTGTTCCAAGTTTAAGAATTACAAAAATATCAATTCCATTAAACTTAAAACTTGTTTCTGTAGGGGTATTTAAAAAGGCATATACTCTTTGTTGAGGTATAAACCTTAATCCTGTGAAAGGAGGAATGAATGTTAAATTTACACCTGAAAATAATTTACTTCTACCTATAGTAAAATTATATTTTGTACTTATTTTGATAAGAAAATCAGGTATTGTTTTGTAATCACTATCATCTTTATTGTAATTTAAACTGGTACTGAAAGATAATTTATCAACATCTCCCATAATATCCGGTACAAAGCTAATTCCTGTAGTTAAATTAGCAGAAAGAATATTTTTATTTTCACCATTGAATGATTCTGAGGAATATATATTCTCATTCCTCCATAAAGCTCTTGAATAAATTGGAGAGTTTATCATCCTGTAGGATGTTTTAGCTGATAGAAAAAATGACTCGGAATAGTAATTATAAGCTGCTAAAAAGCTTGTAATATCGGCTTTGTCCAGACTAAGACCTTGAGCTAAAGAAGGAGATTGTTCAGTATAAGAGAAATCAATGAAAGCAGAAGACAGACTATCATCAAAATCATATTTTAGTTTAGATCCAAAAGACAAATTGATATTCTCATATATATATGCTTGACGTAATCCACCTGATAATGTAAGCTTGTCTGAAAGAAATATATTAGCTAATCCGAAAACAGAATACTCCATATTATTAAATTTCTGCCATGCATCACTTTCAGGTATGCTTGAATAAGAGATATCACCGCCAAGATTCAGTTTTATATAGTCAAGATATTTAAAAGAATATTTGGAATATGCACCGACATTATCTAATCTGTATTCTTGAATTTCTCTAGAATTGGTATCAATTCTCTCATCCATTGGTGCTTCAAATCTCCAAAGAACATCAGAAAAATAAACACCACCACTAAAAATGGAAGTAGAGTCTTTATCTAAAATTGATGTCATATTTAAATTCAAATCGTGTCTATAATTTCTTTCTAAGAATTCTGACAAATGTTCACTTGCATATATAGGACTATATAAAAACAGAGTTCCGGAACCATCTACACTAGTATTTTCATTCATACCGCCATTAACGCCAATTTTATGATTAGAAAAATTATCAGATAAAGAAATAGAGGTTCTGTCAGAAGGATTCCATCTAAAATTAAGCCTGATATTCCAAAGTGAAATATCATCATTCTCAAATTGTCCTCTTGATGTTTGTCCTTTGTATCCAAAAGTAAAGTTCCAATTCGGTTTAAAGTTCACACTATAAGTACCATCTGAAGATAAAGTACCGAAACCAGCTTGAGAGAACCATAATCTCGTATATGGATTTTCAGTATTATGAATAATCTCCTGTGAATTTATAAGAAGATTTGAACCATTAGATGACATAATAACAGCATCGGATCCTTCATATATTTCTATATTTTCAATTCCTTCATGAGAAATTTGATTAGGGTTCAATGATAGAAAATTTTTATCCATCACAGAACGTCCATTATAATTGTAATCAACATTATTGGGCATTAGCCCCAAATAGGAAAAAGAATTAAAATGGCCATAATTACCTAAAGAAAGGGGATAGACCGGAATTTGGTTATAAATAATATCCGAAAACTCTCTATAGAGAATTGTCTGTAGATCCTTTTTATTGATCATATAAGAAGGGATGACCCCATGTTGAGATAATCTGCCATGAATACTCAAGGGAGTAGACAGCAAACTATCAGGAATAATAATAATTTCCTCCTTTTTTGTTTGTGTAGAATCAACATCTTCAGCAAAAACAGAAATGGGGAACAATATTAATAGTAAGTATAATATGCGCATATTCTTCATAGTGCAAATATAACAATTGCTCTTGGCTTTATTCGTAAAAAAAATATTATTGTTGCATTGTTTGCTTAAACATTTTAAATTTATAGAATATAATTTTTGAAAGATAAACATAGAATAATATAGGTAAGATCGAAATGGAAAAGTACTCTTTACGTGTTCATAATGCAAAACCCACAAATGACTGGATAGAACTTAAGTCTCCTTTTGATGCGAAGATTATTGCTGAAATAGAACGTGGAGATGACCATACTATAGAACAAGCTTTGCAAAATGCACAATTCCATTTTGAACATACTATGAAGAAAATGCCTGCTTGGCAAAGAGCAGAAATAATTAGATCTGTTGCTGATCAAATGGAGAAAAATGTTGAAGATTTATCTCATACAATTGCTTTGGAAGGTGGAAAGCCTAAAAAGGATGCTAGAGTAGAAGTTCTGCGCGCCGTTAATACAATGAGAATGTCTGCAGAAGAAGCTATTAGACTTAACGGAGAACAGTTAACGATGGATCGTGCTAAAGGCAGTGAAAATCATACAGCTTATACTATAAAGCAAGGCGTTGGTCCAGTTTTAGCAATTTCTGCTTTTAACCATCCTGTAAATCTAATTTGTCATCAGGTTGCAACGGCTTTTGCTGCAGGGAATACTGTTATAGTTAAACCAGCTAGTCAAACTCCTATATCTGCCATTAAAATAGTCGACTTCTTCAAGAATGCCGGAGTACCAGACGGAGTTATAAATTTGCTGATGATTCCCGGTAAAGAAACAGAAAAAGTTGTTACTGATAAGAGAATCAAATTTATCACTTTTATTGGTAGTGCTGAAGTAGGTTGGAATTTGCAAAAAATAATACAACCAGGCGTTAGAATGGAACTTGAGCATGGTGGCACTGCTGTTTGCGTAGTAGACAAAATGGCAAGACTAGATAGAGCAATTCCTGCAATTGTTAAAGGAAGTTACTATCACGCAGGGCAGGTTTGTGTGTCCACACAAATTGTCTATGTACACAAAAGTCTATACCAGGAATTTATGGATGACTTTACGGAACAGGTCGGTCAATTAAAAACCGGAGCAGCAACGGATGAAAATACAGACGTAGGTCCAATCATAAATAAATATGAATTAGATAGGGTAGATGATTGGGTAATGGAAGCTATTAATCAAGGTGCAAAATTGCGAAAAGGTGGACATAGATTAAATTCAAGCTGCTACACACCTACAATTCTTGAGAATGTTACTCCGGAAATGAAAGTTTATAATAAAGAAGTTTTTGGACCTGTAGTATCTGTTATCAGTTATAATGATTTAGATGATATAATCAGAACTGTTAACTGTACTAATTTTTCATTCCAGACATCAATTTTTACACAAGATATCGACACTGCTATGCATTATGCAAAAAATATTGAAACAAAAGCATGTATTATAAATGATCATACTGCCTTTAGAGTGGACTGGATGCCTTTTGGTGGAGCAAAAGAATCAGGGCTTCATGTTGGTGGTGTAAAATATTCGATTGAAGATATGACAGAAGAAAAATTGATTGTTATGAAAAATTATCCTTTATAGAATATTAAACAAACAATAATTTAATCAATGCTCTTTTTCAATTTTGAAATAGAGCATTTTTATTTTTCAATCATTCAAAGTTTTACTTCTTGCAAAATATAATCAATGCTAACTAAATTCTATTCATTTAGATGATTATTACCAACGTAAATAAAGAGTATAAAAGCATTCCCAAGGATTTCATATTTTCATAAATAGTAATATATACCTATATAAAACAGGCTATTAATCACTACTTTTTGGAATCTGATTTGGATTTAACCGATATAATTAGTATATTTTACTATTCTAAAGCAGAATTGCTACTCTCATTTTCCTCGACATTTTTATGTCAAAAGTAATTCTATATCTTATTATAAGAATTTGTTCAATTAAAATATGTACATAGCTATGGCTACACTAACACAAAACTCGTCCCAGAAGATTTTTAATAATAAGCAGCAAACACTTGCTAATAAGATTGAAGAAAATATCCATATTTCAAAATGGAAAGACTGGAAATGGCAATTGAAACATTCTATTAAGTCATTAGACACTGTAGAAGAGCTACTAGGTATTAAATTTGAAGAAGAAGAACGCAAACAATTAGAAGAAACATTAGAAAAATTTCCTCTTTCCACAACTCCTTATTATTTATCACTTATTGACCCGAAAGATTATAAAAACGATCCGGTTTTTATGCAATCAGTGCCTCAAGCCCATGAACTTATAATCAAAAATCAAGACATGGCTGATCCTTTAGCAGAAGATAAAGATTCTCCTGTTGAATGTATTACTCATAGATATCCTGATAGAGTATTATTTCATATAAGTAACATCTGCTCAATGTACTGCAGGCACTGTACTAGAAAAAGAAAAGTTGGAGAAGTTGATTCTATACCGAATAAAGAACTTATTCAAAACGGTATTGAGTATATCAGAAACACTCCGGTAGTAAGAGATGTTCTTCTTTCAGGCGGCGACCCTCTTATGCTTAATAACGAATATTTAGAGTGGATTTTACAAGAATTAAGTGCAATTGAGCACGTAGAAGTTATTAGAATCGGAACAAGAATGCCTGTAGTTCTTCCTTATCGAATCACAGATGAGCTTGTGGAGATGCTTAAAAAATACCATCCTGTATGGATAAATACTCATTTCAATCACCCAAGAGAAATCACGTCTTCTTCCAGAGAAGCTCTTGCAAAGCTAGCCAATGCAGGTATTCCTCTTGGTAATCAGTCAGTTCTTCTTGCAGGTGTTAATGACTGCCCAAGAATAATGAAATCTTTAGTTCACAAGCTAGTCCAAAACAGAGTACGTCCATATTATCTTTACCAATGTGATTTATCGGAAGGTCTTTCACACTTCAGAACACCTGTAGGTAAAGGTATCGAAATTATTGAATCTTTGATAGGCCATACTTCCGGATTCGCTGTTCCTACTTATGTAATAGATGCTCCGGGTGGTGGAGGAAAGATTCCAATTATGCCAAATTATCTAATTTCATGGTCTACTAATAAAGTAGTCCTTAGAAATTACGAAGGTGTGATTACTACTTACAAAGAACCGGATTCTTATGAACCAATCTTCTGCGACAGAGATTGCGATAAATGCGATTTACAGCTGAAAACTAATGATGCTGAAGAATACAATCAAGTTGGTATCGCTGAGTTATTATCAGATGCAGAAGATAGAATATCTCTTATTCCCGAAAACAATGATAGATATGAAAGAAGAAATAACTAAGTGAGTTTATGTCTTTTATCGATTTTTCAATATTTGCGATATATATGATTGGAGTTTTCCTTGTAGGACTTTATTTCTACAAGAAAAACAACTCCAAAGAAGATTATTATGTAGGTGACAGAAAGATAGGCCCATGGCATGTGGGTCTATCAGTTGCCGCTACTGATGTTGGTGGTGGATTCTCAATTGGATTAGGCGGATTAGGTTATCTTATTGGCTTATCCGGATCGTGGCTGCTTTTTACCGGACTTCTGGGAGCATGGATAGCTGCTGTCACGATTATTCCTTACCTCAAGAAAATTGACACAATACACAATTTTCTTACTTTCCCTGACTTTTTAAGATATAAATACAATGGGAAAGTTGCTCTATTAGCCTCGATTATTACCGGAATTGGATATATGGGTTTTACCGGGGGACAAATAGTTGCCGGTGCGAAACTATCTGCAGCTACATTGTTTAGTGATCTGCCTATTGATGTTGATCCATATATTTTTTCCATAATTATAATAGCGACTGTAATTGTTCTATATACAGTTCTTGGTGGTATAAAAGCTGTAATATATACTGATACAATACAATGGATTATCTTAATCACAGGCTTATTGGCTTTCGCTCTTCCTTTTGCGATATCAGAAGCAGGTGGAATATCTGAGATTCGATCTAATTTACCTGAAGAGTTCTTTTCACTTACAAATGTATCTGCTATTGAAATTATTAATTGGTCAATTACTATTTTGCCAATATGGTTTATAGCTATGACTTTATATCAGAGGATATTCTCTTCGCCTAGCGAAAAAGAAGCGAAAAAAGCCTGGTATATAGCAGGATTATTTGAATATCCTGTAATGGCATTTGCAGGAGTTGGATTAGGTATGATTTCTAGAATATTTTTCCCTGAGATAGACCCTGAGATGGGAGTACCTATGCTACTAAAAGAAGTACTGCCAATTGGAGTGAAAGGAATAATAATATCTGCATATTTTTCTGCTATTATGTCTACTGCTGATAGTTGCCTAATAGCTTCTTCAGGAAATTTTTCTCTCGATATTATAGGCAGATATTTTTATAAAAACCAAGACACAAAATCACTTATAAAGGTTTCTCAGATAACAACATTAGCTATTGGAGTAATAACTCTGATAGTTGCAATTTCATTTGAAAGTGTATTAGAAATTATCTACCATTCTTATTCCTTCATGGTAGCCGGCTTATTAGTACCTACTCTAATTGCATTCATAGTTAAAAAACCTAATTCCACAGCAGCGCTATGGTCTATGGTTTCCGGAGGAACTATAGCTCTCTTAATTATATTTATGAAATGGCAGACACCTTATGATTTACATCCATCGGCTTTTGGAATTATTCTGTCTGCTGTAGTTTATTTTGTTATATCAATAGTGACTAAGAAACATGCAATACGATAAAATAGAACACATCGGCAAATCGATGATTCAACACGGCAAATATAATGACCGTGTTTATATAATGCACTTGGAAAAAGAAGATATTGAAACAGTTTTCAATTATACCGAAATTACAGCTAAAAAAAATAATTATTCAAAGATATTTGCCAAGATACCAGCTTCTTTATATGACAATTTAGACAAAAGTCAGTATCTAATTGAAGCTAAAGTTCCTCTGTTTTTTAATGGTAAAGAAGATGTTCTTTTCTTATCCAAGTACATAGATCCTGATAGGCAAAATATGTCTAAGGATATTTCGGATGAAGTAAAGAACAATATTCAAATTGCTGAAAGCAAAGCTGGCCAGCTTAAATCAAGCAAACTTAGTGAAGATTATTCAATGCGCCTGTTAAAACATCAAGACGCGAAACAGTTAGCTGAGTTATATAAAATAGTATTTGAAACATATCCATTTCCTATTCATGATCCAAGTTTTCTTAAAGAAATGATGGATGATAATATAGAATATTGGGGTATATTTTTAGATGAAAAATTAATTTCTGCGGCTTCTTCTGAGCAATATAAATCTGAATCCGTTGTAGAAATGACAGATTTTGCAACAAATCCAGAATATCTTGGAAAAGGCTTTGCTCTTCACCTACTTAAAAGAATGGAGCAATCTATGAAAGAAAAGGGATATAAAACTCTTTATACAATAGCAAGAAGCCTTTCACCTGCGATGAATATTACATTCGCCAAAGACAATTATAAGTTTGCTGGAACTTTAATCAACAATACTAATATATTTGGAAAGATAGAGTCAATGAATGTATGGTACAAACCTTTATAATTGTTTGGTCAATTTTTAGTTAAGACAAAAAAGCAGCTATATAATAGTCTGCTTTTTTTTATTTTTGTTTCATTGCATAATTGATGGAGAGACAAAGTGATTTCTAAGAAGAAAGAAAGAATTGGCTGGTATATGTATGACTGGGCAATTTCAGCTTTTTCAGCAACAGTTGTTACTGTATTTATAGGACCTTATTTAACTGCGATTGCTGAAAATGCTGCAGGAGATACAGGAGTCTTAAATGTTTTAGGATTAAATATTTTCCCTGGTTCATTCTTTCCTTATATAGTTTCTTTATCTGTATTACTTCAAGTACTATTTCTCCCTATTATGGGGGCAGTAGCTGATTATACTCACAAAAAAAAGCTGATTTTAGCAGCGTCATCCTATCTAGGTTCATTTGCTACCATGGGTATGTTTTTCCTTGAAGGAGATAGGTATTTGCTTGGAGGATTACTATTTATTATAGCAAATCTTTCCTTTGGTATTGCGATGGTAATGTACAATGCATTTTTGAATGACATTGCAGCTTCTGAAGAAAGAGATAGTGTGTCTTCTGTTGGTTGGGCAACCGGCTATTTAGGAGGAGGTATACTTCTGGCTCTAAATCTATTTCTATTCTCACAAGCTGAATCCCTTGGCATTTCTACAGGAATGGCAATAAGGATAAATCTTGCTTCAGCAGGAATATGGTGGGGAATATTTACACTATTCCCAATGATTTGGCTCAAAATTAGAAGATCTCCCAAATCAATTCCACAGAATAAAAACATCTGGAACGTTGGCTTCTCTGAAATTAAACATACAGTTTTAGATGCAAAGAAGTATCCTGTGACTCTTTTATTCTTATTCGCATATCTTCTGTACAACGATGGCGTTCAAGCTGTTATAGCTCTTTCATCGCAGTTCGGTCAAGAAGAACTTGGTTTAGATATGTCAGTATTAACTCAGGTTATTTTGATTGTTCAGTTTGTAGCTTTTGCAGGAGCTTTATTATTCAACTATATTGCCTCTAAAACATCTACTAAAACGACACTAATAATAACATTAGCAATATGGCTTATTGCAGTAAGTTATGCTTATTTGGGGCTATATGATGCAGCCGGATTTTATATTCTTGGAATAGTAGTAGGTACAGTAATGGGAGGGACTCAGGCTTTAAGCCGCTCACTATTTGCTAATTTAATCCCAAAAAATAAAGAAGCAGAGTATTTCAGTTTATATGAAGTATCAGAGAGAGGAACCAGTTGGCTTGGCCCTCTTTTATTCGGTTTATCTCTTCAGTTTTCAGGTTCTTATAGAATAGCTATATTATCTTTAGTAGTATTCTTTGTACTTGGAATTGCTCTATTACTTAAAGTCAATGTACAAAAAGGTATAGCAAAAGTTGAGCAGGAAGCTTTAAGTCAATCTTAGACTACATACTTATCATTCAAATATACATGTTTATTTGTTGCATCAATTGTTGCTAAGCCACCAATAGGTAAAGTGTATTGAGTATCTATGTGTCCGAATGGCACTCCATAAATTGTTGGTATTCCAATTGGTTGTATTACCTGTTCTAAAATTTCTTTTACAGTTAATGATCTATTTGGATTAAAAGGACGTCTGCTGTTCAAATTTTTAAATTGACCAAATATGAGTCCCGCGGCTTTATGCAATTTACCTGATAAAGCAAGCTGAGTAAGCATTTTGTCAATTTTATACTGAGCTTCTCTGGTCTCTTCCAGTGCAACAATTTTTCCGGTAAAATCAATATCATAAGGAGTTCCTAAGAGACCTGAAACTATCGATAGATTTCCGCCTACAATTTCACCCTGTGCTTTACCTGGAACTAAGGACCACATTTTACTGCTATTAATAGAATAATCTTTATCATCTGAATTCTGGAATATACATCTTTTAATAGATTCTCCTTCAACTCCTGAAAAGTCAGATGAAGCAACAGGTCCATGATATGTAATCATTCCGGTTTGATGAGTAATTGCATTTAGCAAAGCTGTAATATCACTATATCCTAAGATGATTTTTGGGTTTTCTTTTATAATATTGTAGTCAATTTTATCAAGAATTCTCATAGATCCGTATCCACCGCGGGCAGCAACAAGTGCTTTAATATCATCTCTTTGTACATAATCCATAAATTCTTTTGCTCTGTCATCATCAGTAGCAGAAAAGTAATTATGTCTATTTTTTTGCCAACGAACAGAATAACTATGCTCAACTTCAATTCCATGATTTTTAAAAAATCTGGTACATCTATGCACAGAATACATGCTTGAAGGGCTGGCAGGTGAGATTATCGCAATTTTGTCACCTCGCTTAAGCCCAGCTGGTTTGAAATATTTATGATTATTAGAAGAAAAAGAAATATCCTGAGCATGTAATTTTGGTGCACCTGAAGCAGCTAGTATAGCTGTACTGCCTAATGATAATAAGAAATTACGTCTATTCATAACACTTGATTTTTAATGATTATATACAAAGATACTAAAAATATTGTGCCAAATTCTTCTTTTTGCTATTTGTATATTCAGTTAAAAATATATATATTTGAACTTATAGAAAGGTGCAGGAGTGGTTGAACTGGCTCGCCTGGAAAGCGAGTATACCGGCAACGGTATCAGGGGTTCGAATCCCCTTCTTTCTGCAATAGAGACTCATTTATGGGTCTCTTTTTTTATTTGTTGCTAAGAAAAAAGGCTGACAAATATGCCAGCCTTTTTTACTTTAATAAGAATCTCTCTAATCTAGTTTTTGTTCTGAATTTTTTTCCAAGTATCTTTCAAAGTTACTGTTCTATTGAATACAATATTATCTTCAGTAGAATCTTTATCGATACAGAAATAACCAATTCTTTCAAATTGATATTTATCATTAACTTTTCCGTCTTTAGCAGCAGGCTCCAAGTATCCTTTAATTATATTCAAAGAATCAGGATTGATATTATCTAAGAAAGTTTTGCCTTCTTCAACCTTATTTGGATTTTCTACAGTAAATAGATTTTCGTACAAACGGACTTCACATTCCAAAGCATGTTCAGCTGAAACCCAGTGTAAAGTAGCTTTTACTTTTCTACCATCAGGAGAGTTGCCTCCACGAGATTCCGGATCATAAGTACATAATAATTCTATTACTTCACCATTTTCGTCTTTAACAACGTCATTGCAAGTAATAAAATAGCCGTATCTAAGTCTAACTTCTCTGCCTGGTGCTAATCTGAAGAACTTTTTAGGAGGATTTTCCATAAAGTCCTCTTTTTCGATATATAGCTCTTTAGAGAAAGGCACTTTTCTTGTTCCTGCTGATTCATCTTCAGGATTATTAACTGCATCAAGCCAATCTGTCTCACCTTCAGGGAAGTTTGTTATGGTAATTTTCAGAGGATCTAAAACACCCATAATTCTGTTAGAATTTTTGTTTAAATCTTCTCTTATGCAACTTTCAAGTAAAGCTAAATCTACAACGCTGTCAGCTTTTGCTACACCAATTTTATCAGCAAATGTTCTTAATGAACCTGGAGTGTAACCCCTTCTTCTGATACCACTAATTGTAGGCATACGAGGATCATCCCAACCGGATACATGGTTTTCCTGAACAAGTTGAAGCAATTTCCTTTTACTTAAGACAGTATATGATAAATTCAATCTTGCGAACTCAATTTGTTGAGGTCTATAAAGACCAAGTTCAGTTAAGAACCAATCATATAATGGTCTGTGATCTTCAAATTCCAATGTACAAAGTGAATGTGTAATATGCTCGATAGAGTCAGAAATACAATGTGTAAAGTCATACATCGGATAGATACACCATTTATCACCTGTTCTGTGATGATCTGCTTTTTTGATTCTATAAACAACAGGATCTCTCATATTCATATTCGAAGAGGCCATATCTATTTTAGCTCTAAGAACTTTACTGCCGTCTTCATATTTCCCTTCTTTCATTCCCATGAAAAGCTGAAGGTTTTCATCAATCGATCTATCTCTATATGGAGAAGGTGTGCCGGGTTCTTTTAGAGTACCTCTGTATTTACGAATTTCGTCAGCAGTTAGGTCATCTACATAAGCTTTGCCATTTTTAATTAGAGTGACAGCGTGCTCAAATAATTGATCAAAATAGTCTGAAGCGTAATGTTTTCTGTCTTCCCAATCAAAACCTAGCCATTTTACGTCTTCCTGGATAGAATCCACGTATTCAACATCTTCTTTTACAGGATTAGTATCGTCAAATCTAAGATTGCAAAGGCCATTATAATCTCTTGCCACACCGAAATTTAAGCAAATAGATTTTGCATGTCCTATATGTAGGTAACCGTTGGGTTCAGGCGGGAAGCGAGTATGCACTCTTCCATCATATTTATCAGTTTCAAGATCTTTATCAATAATTGTTCTTATAAAATTAGAAACAGGCTTATTGTCATTAGTATTCAAATCATTAGCCATTATTAGTTCCTTGTAAAAAATGGTTATCCAGTTTATATATTTAATACAAAAGTACAAAAAATAAACGAAAGCATAAATTGCTTATTGATTCTAATAAAAACAATATCTTGAATCAATTATAATTCACGATAATAAAATAAAATTGGATTGGATTCGATTAAACCATTGATGGCTAAGTAGAAATTTATTCAACAAATTTGGATTTGTAATGAAAATACATGAGTATCAAGCTAAAGAGCTATTAAAACAGTACAATGTGCCTGTTTTATTTAACAAAGTAGTATTCAACTCTTTTGATGCAGGAAAAGTTGCATTTGATGATTTTGAATCGAAAGGGCATAAGCTTGTTGTTCTTAAAGCTCAGGTTCATGCCGGCGGTAGAGGAAAAGGAACTGTTTATAACAAAGATACAAATGAAGCACTTGTTATTGATGATAAAGAAGTAAAAGGTGTAAACCTTGTTAAAGGTGATAATCTTGCACATAAAATACACCAGTATTCAGAAGCAATGTTAGGCAATAAACTTATTACTATCCAGACGGGAGAAGAAGGTAGTATCATAAACAGACTTATGATAGAAGAAGGAGTAGCTATTGCAAAAGAATTTTACGCAGGTATCGTTCTTGACAGGCAAACAGGTATGAATACAGTTATGGTCTCTACTGAAGGTGGCGTTGAAATTGAAAAAGTCGCTGAAGAAACACCTGAATTAATAATAAAAGAAACAATTAATCCAAAAATTGGATTCCAAGCTCACCAGGCGAGAACTCTTGCTTTTGGCTTAGGTTTAGAAGGTGCTGCTATTAAAAGCTTTATCCCTTTTATCACTAATTTAGTAAAAGCTTACGAAGCGATGGATTGTTCTTTAATGGAAATCAATCCTTTAGTATTGACTGAAGACGACAAAATGATCGCGTTAGATGCCAAAGTTAATTTTGATGACAATGCGATGTACAGACATAAGCCATATGAAGAATTAAGAGATGAATCAGAAGAATCTCCTCTAGAAGTTGAAGCTTCAAAGTTTGATTTGAATTACATCAAACTAGATGGCAATGTAGGCTGTATGGTTAATGGTGCCGGCTTAGCTATGGCTACCATGGATATGATCAAATTATCCGGTGGTGAACCTGCTAACTTTTTAGACGTAGGTGGTGGAGCAAATGTAGAAAGAATAGCTAATGCATTCAGAATTATGCTAAGTGATCCGAATGTGGAAGCAGTTCTAATAAATATATTCGGTGGTATCGTCAGATGCGATAAAGTAGCAGATGGTATAGTGCAGGCATTAAAACAAATAGATATAAATCTACCTGTAATTGTACGCCTAGATGGCACTAATGCAAAAGAAGGTGCTGAAACTCTTAAAAAGTCAGGAATGAAGTTTGAAGTAGCAGAAAACTTTGAACATGCGGCTAAATTAGTTGCTAAAGTGATAAAAAAATAAATACTTGCTAAATATTTGGAAAATAGACGATTTTAAGTTATACTTGAATCGTCTATTTACTTTTAGAGAAAAGCAATGAGATTTTTATATATTCTGATATTATGTTTATTTAGTTCAGTTTCAATTATCATTGCAAATAATATTGATAGTCTGGAAGCTTTGTTAGATTCTGAACAAATTGACAAGTATGATATTTACTGTCAGCTATCTGCATCTTTATGGGAAATAGATACAGATAAAAGCAAATATTATGCAGACCTGGCTGTTGGTATAGCAAAAAGAAATGATGACAAAAGAAAGTTTTTTAAAGCACAACGCAATTATGGAATGATTTATTGCTTGAACAGGCAATATGATAAAGCTCTTGATACTTATAATGATATTTTAAATTATTTTAATAATGTACAAGATACTATTGAAGTAGCTGCTCTAAATAGAAATATTGGTGATGTTTATTATAGGCAAGCACATTTTGAAGATGCATTAAAATCATACCTCAAATCAGAACATATTTTCCAGGATTATTTTAAAAATCATAAAGATATTAGCTTAAGTATTGAAGAAAATTATGGTGCTACTTTAAACAATATTGGCAATATTTACCTAAGGTTAGATGATCTGCAAAAATCTGTTACATTCTTTGAAAAAGCCTTAGAAATTCAAAAAAAGACAGGTGATAAATACTCTGAAGCCGCTGCATATACAAATATTGGTAATATCTATCACTATATGCAAGAATATGACAAATGTCTTGAATTCTACTATTCAGGATTAGATTGTGCAGAGGCTCTTGAAAATTATTCTCTAATTGCTAATATTTGCCAAAATATTGGTGCTACTTACCAAAATCAAGGTAAAATTACCGCTGCCAGGAAGTATTATAACAAAGCATTAGATCTATTTAAAAAAACTGATAATGATGATGGACTAATGGAAATGTATAATTCGATTGCATTGTCATTTATTGATGAAAATAATAGAGATTCAGTAGATTATTATTTTGATTTAGCAGAGGAAATGGCTAGAAAAGTTGACGATTATCAACTGTTAGGAATGACTCAAAAAGACAGATCTGAGTATTACAAATCTATTGGAAATCACGAAGAAGCCTATAACTATTTACTTCAATCGCAAATTTCGAAAGATTCTGTGATTACTATTGAAGCTAGAAAACAAATAAACGAATTGTCCGTGAAATATGAGAGCGAACAAAAAGACAATTTAATCCGTATTAAAAATTTGGAGATGCAGCAGCAGGAAAACAAATTGTACCTATTATATCTTGCTTTTGGATTTGTCTCAATTATTCTTTGTTTTACCGGATGGTTATATTACAACAAAAATAAAAATTTAAAGATTATTAAAGAAAAGAACAATCAGATAGAACAAGCTAATCTGGAACTTGAACAACAAAATGATTACATCATCAAACAAAACGAAGAGTTATCTAATCTAAACAATATGAAAGATAAGTTTTTCTCCATTATCTCTCATGATATGAGAAATCCTGTTACCAGCTTACACTTACTAGTAGATATTTCACAATCTCATTATGACAAAGGTGATTATAAAAAACTTCCTGATAAATTTCAAAAATTCAAGAATTCTATTAATAATCTTATGACACTGTTCGACAACCTGTTGCTTTGGGCTAAAACTCAAACAGGCAATATGACTTTCAACAAGAGTCATCAAAATATCACTGCTGTGGTTAGTGATGTTGCAACTACTTTTGAGCTAATATCCGAAAATAAAAACATTTCTTTCAAATTCGAAGCTCAAAAAGATATTTTACTAGAAGTAGATAAAGATATGTTTGAATTCATAATTAGAAATTTACTCTCAAATGCTTTTAAATTTACAAATGAGGGTGGTGAAGTACTGCTATCTCTAGAGGAAGACACAGAAAATGTCATTCTTAAAGTCAAAGATAACGGAATTGGTTTGAATGAACAAGACATAGATAAAATGTTTATGATACATCATAAATATTCTAGAGCAGGAACAGCTAATGAAAAAGGAAGTGGCTTAGGACTAACTATAGTAAAAGAATTTATTGATCTTCATCAAGGTACAATTGAAGTACAAGGTAAAGAAAATGAAGGTGCTGAATTTATTATAAAGTTTGCTAAGACGAGATAGCTTCTATAAGACAAAAAAAAATGTTATTTTTGTCTTTTAAAATCATTAGACTTCTTATGTATAAAATAAAACTGCCAAATTTTGAAGGTCCCTTTGATTTACTTCTGTTTTTTATCAGAAGAGATGAAATCAATATATACGATATACCTATTGCAAAAATAGCAAGGGAGTTTCTAAATTATATCAACATTATGAAGATGTTTGACCTGGAATTAGCAGGAGAATTTCTCGTTATGGCAGCTAATTTGATGTATATTAAAACACAACTGCTTTTGCCTAGAGAATCTGATTCTAATGATGACGAACCGGAAGATCCAAGAACTCAATTAGTTCAAAGGCTTTTAGAATATAAACAGTTCAAAGAAGCCGGGATTGAACTTGAAACCAGCTATGAAGATCAAAGATACACCTTGTATAAATCAAATTTCGATGCAGAGTATAATCAAGCCAGTAAAGAGGCAGGATATAAAAATGCATCTCTCTTTGACCTGATTAAAGCCTTTCAAAATGTATTCGATAGATTAAAAGAAAACTCTTACGAGCATATAGTAGAGATAATTCCGGTTACCGTGGATGAAAAGAAAGATGAGATTATCACTCTTTTACAAAAGAAAAAGAGAATTTCATTTTTTGATATTACTACGTCTCTTACAAATGCACATGTTGTTGCTTCTTTTCTTGCAATTTTAGATTTAGTCAAAATAAATAAAATATATATATACCAAGACAGTTCCTTTGAAGACATAATAATAGCAGACCCACAAAGCATGGAAATAGGAAATGAATAATTACGATAATGTACCATATTTTCTGACGTTAGATAAACAGGAACAAAAAGCATCATTGGAGGCTTTGATATTTGCTTCTGATGAAACATTGACTTTAAGACAAATATTTAATATTCTTGTTGGTTATGACAACTTGATTCTGGATGATAATGACGGCAGTACAGATATCAAAAAAGTGAGCCAAACCTCTATTGAAAAGGAAGTACTCGAAAAATTCAATTTTTCAAAAGAAGATATTGAAAAGCTTATAGAATCAATCAATAAAGATCTTTTAGATTCGAATAGACCATACGAAATTGTAAACTATGCAAATGGTTTCCAGTTTGCTACAAGATCTGAATATGGTGAAGTTATTCAAAATCTATTAAAGACAAAAACCAAAAAGAGACTTTCAAAAGCGGCTCTGGAAACTTTAGCAATAATTGCATACAGACAACCTGTATCTAAACCTGAAGTTGAGCAAATAAGAGGTGTTAATTCAAATGAAGTTGTAAACTCTCTGATTGAAAAAGATTTTGTTAAAATGGTAGGCAGAAGCGACGCTTTAGGTAAACCTTTGCTTTATGGTACTACTGATGAATTCCTAAGACAATTTGGGCTTAAAAATATTCAGGAACTTCCAAAATTACGAGAGCTAGAAGAGCTTGCTCTTATGGAATATGATTCCACTGAAAATGAAGTTATCACTCTCGAAGTTACTGATTTTTTAAAAGTCGAACATGGCACTCAAACAAATATCCTAGATTTATCAAATCAGGAAGAGGAAGAGAATCATAAGGATACTTAGTATTGCAAAAACAGAAAGGATCATACTGATACCTGATCTTTTTTCAGAGCTAAGTGATTTTTGTTTTAAGTAGTTAAATTCCTGAATTGTAGAGGCATATTTGTCTAATGTTTTTTTAAGTTCTATTACTTCTACAGAGTCTGTTTTTTCTTCTTCATGTTGCTGATTATTTGTGTCAGACGTTTGATCACTTTCAGCTTCTACTGTATTCTCTGATTGAAGACTTGAATGAGAAGCATTTATAACTGCAATATTCTGCATAACAGCTTCCATGATTTGTTTTAGCTCAGCAATATTATCTTCAACATCTTCAAATCTTAGATTTAAAGTACTTGTTAAAGATTTGTCAGAATTATCCATACCGGAAATTTCTTTTATAGCTTGTATTTCTCTTTTCACTAATTTAATTTCATTCTGCAGTTTTTCATGTCGAGAGTTAAGTATTTTATCTCCTTTTTTTAGATTATCCTCCAAATACTGAATTCTATTATTTACTCTATCTTCAATTACCTGAGATTCTTTTTCTAAAGAGGAATTTACTTTCTGTTTTAAATACTCCAATGTATCGTCCAATTGCAAATAAGCAGTTTTGGCAAACTCACTACTTGTTTGTTTCATTTGGTCAAGCTCATTTTTATGATTTTCCATCAAATCAGAAAGTTCTAGTATTCCTGCTCTGACATTATCCTGCAAAGCTTTTAAGGATTGTAATTCGCCGGTTAAAGCGTTCGCCTGATTAATACATTTAACCAAAGAACTCTCTTTTTCTTTGTAAGATGTATTTAAAGTTGTTAGAATATCCGATAATTCTTTTTTGAAATGCGCAGAGTGAGAATTGATTTCTATTTTAGTAGAGTCAAATTCAGAAATACGTTTATTCAAAATTTGAAAAGCCTGATTATATTGTCCTGCTTGAAACTTTACTGTTTTAAGTAATTCGTTTAATTCAGGGCTTATTGACTGTTTTTGTTCCATTGTTGTGTATTATCTGAAAAATAAGACAAAGCTTCACTAATTTCTGTAAGTATAGTTTTCTCGACATCTTCTTGGAAATCTTTTGAATGAATATAAAGCAGATTCAACATTTCATTACGAAAAGTAATATCACTTTTATATCTTTTTAATATAGTTTCATTAGTATCTATATACTCTCGGAGATGCTCATCTATAGCTAACTCTTCAAAGAATGTTTTAGGTCTTAATTTATTTAGTTTAGACATAATAATTATTTGAAATTTAAATTATACCAAATATAGGAATTTGTTTTTACTTCTCTATAAAATAGTTTAGATATAATAATTGTTTCTAAATCTAATCTCTAATATAGATACAAGATTGTAAAAATTATTGTTTTTACTTGTTTCCGATAATAGTAAAAACTTTGTATTTTGAGTATATCTTGATAAATCAAAATGCGAACTCAATTGGTAAATAAATATGTCGGAAGATCAACAAATAAATAATATCTCAATTTCTACTATGGAAAAAAACACAAGTATTTTAAGAGAAAAATACAATATGCTTTTTCAGAAGAAGGAAGAAGAGGAACATGAAAGAGAATTCAAGGAGCTTTCCGAATTATGTAAATCTACTTTTTCTGACTTTGATGCTAAGTTATTAAAGAAAGCATTTTATACTTCTTTTGAAGTGCATAAACATAAATATAGAAAATCAGGTGAAGAATATTATAAACATCCGCTAACAGTTGCCAAAATTGTAATAACAGAAATACCACTGGACTTCACTTCAGTTATTGCCGCTTTGCTACATGATGTACTAAATGAAAGTGAAAAATATAATTACGATCTGTTAAAAACTGAGTTCGGTAAAGAAGTAGCTGTTATCGTAGATGGTATCAATAAAATAAAATATATTGAGAAATACTCCATTGACAGACTTAACCATCTTGAAAAATACAGAAAACTTATACTTTCTTTATTCAAAGATGTAAGAATTATCCTTATCAAACTTGCTGACAGACTTCATAATATGAGGACGATAGAGTTCTTGCATGAAGATATCCAACATAAAATAGCTAAAGAAACAATGGAACTTTACTCTCCATTTGCAAATAGGTTTGGTATAAGATCTCTGAAGTGGGAATTAGAAGACCTTTCGTTTAAAATATTGAATCAAGAAGAATACCACCACATTAAGACAAAGCTTGCAAGTACCAGGAAAGAAAGAGAAGAATACATTGTAAATCTTAAAGCACCAATAATTGCTAAGCTTAAATCTGATAAATTCCTAAAAAAACTGAAAATTACTTGCGAAATTAAAGGCAGAGCCAAACATATATATTCAATTTTCAACAAAATGAAAGCCCGTCAAAAAAGCATGGATGAGCTTTATGACTTGTTTGCAGCACGTGTTGTAGTGGATTCTGACGATCCCTATATGTGTTTTTATATTTACGGACTTATTGCTGCTATATATCCTCCGGTTCCTGAAACATTTAAGGATTATATTTCTGCTCCCAAGAAGAATGGCTATCAGTCCATACATACAGGTCTAATCGGCCCAGGCGGGAAAGCTATTGAAGTTCAAATTCGCACAAGACAGATGCATGATTATGCAGAAAATGGTGTAGCTGCACATTTTGTTTACAAAAGTGGTATTAAATCAGCACAGTCTGTTATGGATGATGCAGATATTAAATCATGGGTAAATGCAGTCAGAGAAATTTTTGAAAATATTGGAGAACATAACAGTAAAGAATTACTTGAACACCTACCAAAGGGTATCTTTACTGATGAAATTCTTGTATTTACTCCAAGCAACGAATTCAAGTCACTTCCAAAATACTCAACTCCTTTAGATTTTGCATTTGAAATTCACAGTGAAATAGGATTCTCTTGTATAGGTGCTAAAGTCAATGGTAAAATTGTACCTCTGGATTATACTTTGCAAAATGGCGACAGAATAGAAATTTTGACGTCTAAAAAACAAGCTCCAAACCCTGATTGGCTAAAATATACTACTACCAATAAAGCCAAACAGATTATTCATAAATACATTAGAGATTGCAAAGTTGCAAATATTGAAAAAGGTAAATTGCTTTTTACCAATGCTCTAAAAATCGAAAAAATCAGACTAGATGAGAATGATATTAAAAAGCTTCTTAGGTCATTCAATTTAAACACTGATGATGAACTTTACTATGCTATTGGAAATAGTGAAATGACTATTGAAAAAGCTATGCATCTTTTAAAATATAAAGTCAAAGATGGTTTCAAAGTAAATCCTGAGCTAATTAGAAAAGAAAAACAAGATATAATGAAACTAGAATCGTCAGACACAAATATGATTAAACTTGCGACATGCTGCAATCCTACTCAGAAGACAGAAAATATTGCTATTCGCTTAGCCAACGGAGCTATCAAAATTCACAAAAAATCATGTAGTGAGATTAGTTCTATTCCGTCTAATGAAAGACTAAATAATTTTGATATTGACTGGAATGCATTAAAAACACCTGTATCCGGTGAAATAACCTTATTTGTTAAGGGTGAAGACCGAGCAAGTATGCTGAATGATATAACAAGTGCAATACTTGAATTTGGCGATGTAAATATCAATAAAATTAGTTTTGACACAAGTGATTCAATATTTGACGGAATTGTATCAATAAGTAGCAATGATATCAATCAAATAGATACAATAATTGATAGATTGTATAATATTAGTGGCATAATTTCAGTAAAAAATTCTAAAAATTAAAATCATAGATCTACGTTATAGTTTATCATATAAGATTACAAAACAATTTGAGTGGGAATAGTGGAGTTACAAAGTATTTTTTTCGCTTTTTTAGCTGTAATAGCTATTTCAAGCGCAGTTGTTACGATTGCAAGTAAACATCCTGTTAAATCAGCTATGTCTTTAATAGTTCATTTCTTTAGTCTAGCAGGTTTATATTTAACACTAAACGCTGAATTTTTATCTGTAGTTCAGATTTTAGTATATGCAGGTGCTATTATGGTACTTGTAGTATTTGTTATAATGCTTCTTAATCTTGGCGATGAAGAAAAACTCAAGCTCAAATTTAATATGCGAACGATATTAGCAGCATTATTTGCCGTTGTACTGATATTCCAATTAGTAAGTGCATTCCTGGCAAATCCTGATCTGGCTCACAGCTTGCCTTCAGTATCTGCAAAGATGGGAAGTGCAGAAGCTATTGGTCATGAATTATATACAAACTATATAATTCCATTTGAAGCTATATCATTTTTACTTTTAGCTGCTATCGTAGGTGCAGTAATGTTAGCCAAGAAAAAAATAGATTAGGAGAGATAAAACATGTTGGAAAATATACCTCAGGATTATTATTTAGCTTTATCAGCAATTCTTTTTACTATTGGCACTATTGGTGTACTGACTAGAAGAAATGCAATTATAATTTTTATGTCTATAGAAATAATGCTAAACTCTGTAAATCTAACTTTAGTTAGTTTTAGTTCTTTTATGGGAGATCAATCAGGTCAGATTTTTGTTTTCTTTGTAATGGCAGTTGCCGCTGCTGAAGCTGCTGTTGGTCTAGCAATTGTTTTAGGATTATTTAGACTTAAAAATTCTATTTATGTTGACGAAGTGAATATAATGAAATGGTAAAAATATTCTTTTGAAAATGCAATCCTGTCAATTAACTTTGACAGGATTTTTTTGTATAGGTGCAAAATGAAAAAAGAAATAATAGATAAATTGTATTCACTGCATAGATTTGGAATTAAGCCCGGTTTGGAAAGAATCATAGATCTTTTGACTGCTGTTGGGAATCCACATTCTAATCTAAAAACCATCCATATAGCAGGAACTAATGGAAAAGGTTCTACAAGTTCCTTAATTGCTTCAATTTTGATGGAAGCAGGACTAAAAGTAGGCTTATATACTTCACCTCATTTAATTCGATTTAACGAAAGAATTAAGATAAATGGCGAAGAAATTGATGATGATATTCTAATTGACTTGACAAAGAAATATCTTCCATTTTCAGAAAAGTTGTCAGCGACTTTTTTTGAAATCACTACTGCTATAGCATTTGATTTTTTCAGTTCTCAAAATGTTGATATCGCTATAATAGAAACAGGGATGGGAGGAAGGTTTGATGCTACTAATGTAATTACGCCATTAGTCTCTGTAATAACTTCAATAAGCTTAGAACATAAAGAATATCTTGGTGATACAGTAGAAAAAATTGCTTTTGAAAAAGCTGGAATTATTAAAGATCATGTTCCTGTTATTGTCTCTTGTAAAGATGAAAAGATAATAAATGTTATCAAAAGTGTTGCCGCGGAGAAGAATAGCAATTATTTAGAAGCGGAAGAACTAGAGACGGTGATACAGCATCAGTTCTTGCCCGATCTTAGCACTGACGTATGTGTAAATTTCAACGGTAACCTTGCTTATACTAAATTACCTTTACCTGGAGCGCATCAAATTGATAATCTCGAACTTGCTCTTTATGCATTGCTTCAGACTGATTTTGATATAAGCTTGGAAAATGTAAGTGATGGTATTTCTAGAGTGAAAGAAAATACCGGTTTATCAACACGTATAGAACTAATTAAATCCGACCCTAAATTTATTATTGATTCTGCTCATAATGAAGCAGCTGTAAAATCTCTAGTAGATACATTATCTACTCATCTACCTGATATTAAATATAATGTCACATTTGCAGCAATGTCAGATAAAGATATTCGTGCTTTGTTACAACTATTAAAACCAATTTGCAAACAACTAATATTAACTCAGCCTAAAATAGCAAGAGCTGCGAGCGTAGAAGATTTAAATGATATTGCTCAAGAACTTGGATATACAAATATAGTATCAACTCATAACACAGTTGATGCAGTTAATAATTTGAATTTTGAATCTAATAATTTAGTAGTAGGTTCTTTTTACTTAACAGGTGAGATACTGGATCTACTGAATAAGATTTAATATCAACTCTATCAAAAATTTATTTTATTTGTACTTAGTTAAATTTGTCATCTCTATCAGGAAAAATGCAGATGAAAACTCCCGATACTCACATCGTTAAAACTGCCCTGATATCGGTTTCAGACAAAACCGGTATTGTAGATTTTGCAAGAGAACTTGCAAACAAAGATGTAACTATCTATTCCACTGGTGGAACAGCTAAGTTATTAAAAGAAAATTCTATCCCTGTAAAATCAGTTAGTGAAATTACTAATTTCCCTGAAATTATGGATGGTCGTGTAAAAACATTACACCCTAATGTACATGCAGGCATGTTAGCTGATCTTGGAAAAGAATCTCATATTGCGCAAATGAAAGAACATAATATTTCATCTATTGATCTATTGGTTGTAAATCTTTATCCTTTTGAACAAACTTTAGCGAAACCAGAATCAACTCACGAAGATATGATTGAAAATATCGATATCGGTGGTCCTGCTATGCTAAGAGCTGCAGCTAAAAACTATAAATGGACTGCAACAGTTGTTAACCCTGACTGTTATGCTAAAATTTTGGAAGAAATGTCTGATTCTAATACAATATCTTTAGAATTGAGAACTAAATTGGCTGCTGAAGTCTATTCTCTAACAGCATACTATGATTCTGTTATTTCTAAGTATATGAGAGAGTATTGCGAAAAAGAAACCGAACAATATGGTCTTGGACTTAAAAAAGCTCAATCTTTAAGATATGGCGAAAACCCACATCAGAAAGCTACTTTATTTGGTGCTAATTTCTATAATGTATTTGAACAATTGCACGGTAAAGAGTTATCTTATAACAACATTATCGATTTAAGTGCTGCTGCTCAAATTATTATTGAATTTGAAGAACCAACAGTTGCTCTGATTAAACACACAAACCCATGTGGTGTTGGTATTGCTGATAATATAGTTGATGCATACCACAAAGCATTCGCAACTGATAATGTTTCTCCTTATGGCGGTATTTTTGCTGCAAACAGAACAGTAGATATGAAATTTGCAGAAACAGTACACGGTATCTTTTCAGAAATAATTATTGCTCCTGATTTCACTGAAGAAGCACTTGAATTGTTACAACAAAAGAAAAATAGAAGGCTTATTAAAGTTGATTTTGATAATATCAGAAACAATATCAACGTTGAATATAAATCAGTTGTTGGTGGCTATTTGATGCAAGAATCTGATAAACAGTTATTATCGGAAGAAGGCTACAAAGTAGTAACTAAAAGGCAGCCTACTGAAGCTGAAATGCAAGGTTTAAAATTTGCATGGAAAGTTTGCAAACACGTAAAATCTAATGCTATTGTTTACACTTCAAATGACAGAACATTAGGTATTGGAGCAGGTCAAATGTCAAGAGTTGATTCTTCAAGAATTGCAGTTGAAAAAGCAAAACTAATGAATCTTGACTTGCAAGGTAGTGTTTTGGCTTCAGATGCATTCTTCCCATTTGCAGATGGTCTTATTGAAGCTGCAAAAGCCGGTGTAACAGCTATTATACAACCAGGTGGTTCCGTAAGAGACGAAGAAGTAATTCAAGCTGCTGATGAAAATAATATTGCTATGATATTTACAGGCATGAGACACTTTAAACACTAATAATCTGCAGATATAATCTTAGATAGAGAAAAGAGAGGCACAAGCCTCTCTTTTTTTATTTTGTAGATATTTATTTGTATTGTAAAAGACAGAAATAATATCTATATTAAAGTATTAATAATTATTATATGCTTAAGAAGGTAGGAAAATGGCTTTTACGTTTTTTTTTAGAGATAGACATACAATCGAGCATCTAGCTAATCATCTTATAGAAGATTTTTCTGGAAAATCCAGTATTAAAGTATGGGATGCAGGTTGCGCAATGGGCCCTGAACCATATACATTTGCTTTGATAATGGCAGAGAAAATGGGTTACTTTGGTTTTAAAAAAGTTAAGATTGTAGCTACGGACATAGATGAATCAGGGAATTTTGAACAAATAGTAAAAGATGCTATTTATCCTTATTCTGATTTATCAAGAATGCCTGAAGGTATTTTAGAAAAATACTTTACGAAAATAGATGGCGACAGATACGAATTAGATCATAATATTAAAAGTAAACTTGAATATCATTGGCATGACCTCCTTACTTTAGACCCAATCCAAGCAGGCTTCGATGCAATCATTTGTAAAAATGTACTCCTACATTTTAAACCTGAAGAACGAGTTGAAGTAATTAAAATGTTCCATAAGGTTTTAAACCCAGGTGGTTACTTCGTTTCTGAGCAAACACAAGCGTTACCTCCTGAATGTGCAGGTATGTTTGAAAAAATGGTTAGTGACGCAAACTTATTCAAGAAACTCTAATGAAAGTAACACTCTTTAAAAAAGACCCTAATACTTATACTTGTAATGTATATCTCATCAGAGGTGACTGGAATGCCATCTCTGATGTGAATACCTTGATAGATGTTGGTACAAACGGTTTCATTATCGATGAACTTCAAACTATATCTACAGGTGTTGGTAAAAGGAGAGTGGAACAAGTTATTCTTACTCATGAACACTTTGATCATACCGGAGGTTTGAAGCATATAATCGAATTATATAAACCAAAAGTTTATGCCTTTTCTAAAATTACCGGAGTAGATGAAGTCTTAAAAGATGGTATGCATCTCAAAGTTGGCGATGCTGATGCTGAGATATTTCACACTCCTGGTCATTCTCATGACTCTGCCTGCATTTATTTACCTGAAGACAAAGTTCTTTTTTCAGGTGATACCGCACTCAATATTAAATCTCCTGGTGGATCATATACATACGAATATGTGAAAGTAATAGAAAGACTACTTTCAAAGGATATACAGACAGTATACTCCGGTCACGACGATCCTATGACAGGAAATGTAAAGCATATCTTAGAAAATACTTATCAAAATATTATTTCCAGTAAAATTATTAAGTAATATCTTTTCACTTCAATATTTTGACAATATAGTCGACTTTATTATTGCATATGTAAGATATTTAACTATATTGAAAGATATTGATATATTACATAATATTCGATAATAGATATGATATTTATACTTAATATTTTATTGGGGTTCTTATGTTCTTACAAAACCTAAAAATCAAACAAAAGCTCTATCTTGGTTTTGGTGTTGTTTTATCAATGCTATTAGTACTTTCTTTTGTGGTTTACACAAACTTTTCAAATTACCGGGATATTGCCAGGGACAATGTTTTACTTGGTAGGGTACAAGCAAATATTTTGGAGTCCAGGATTGCGGCACAGGACTTTATTAGAACTGGGTCTACTGCTAGCATCGATGCATTCAATAAAAGAATGACTAATGTAACAGAATTTGTAGAAAAAGCTCATAAAGATATTAACAATCCTGAAAGACAAAAGAAATTAACTGAAATAGATACTTCAGTTACTATATACAAAGGCGGATTTGAGTCAATTCAAAATTTCTATAAAAATAGAAATACATTGGTATTAGAAAAGCTTAATCCAATTGGATTGGAGATGCGCGAAAACATCACTGATTTGATGGAATCTGCTTTCAGAGATAATGATCCACAAGCTGCTTTCTATGCAGGATCCCTTCAGGAAAAACTACTTCTAGGTCGTCTTTATGTAGTAAAATATTTGGATGATAACAATTTAGAAACACTGGAAAGAGCTAATCTTGAACTTAAAGATCATTTTAACGAGTCAATGCTTCTTTTAGACAGGAACTTAAATAATCCTAACAGAAGAGCTTTGATGGAAAAAACAAAAAAACAAATGGAAGTATATTTAAGTTCTGTTGAAGAACTTCATAAAATTATTGATACCAGAAATAATTTTATGGCTACAACATTCCTTCCTGCTGGATCTAAAATCGGAACCGATGCAGAATGGATTAAACTAGACATTATGGAAGAACAAGATGCATTAGGACCATTTGTGGACATGCTTATTATTGTTATTTCAATCATAGCTGTACTCATTTCTGTGATATTTGCAATTTTGATTACTGCTGCAATAGTTAAACCTGTGAATATTGCTGTTAACCTGGCTACCAATATATCAGCTGGTAAATTTGATGCTAATATCGAAATTAGTGGCAAAGATGAAATTGCTGTTCTACTAAGATCAATGAAAGAAATGGTAGAAACAATCAGAGCAATGGTCAAAGAAACTATATCATTATCCGACAGTGCTGTTAAAGGACAACTAGATAAACGTGCAAATCCTAATGACTATAAAGGAGAGTACCATACTTTAATTACAGGTCTAAACAACACTTTAGATGCTGTGATCGGTCCTCTAAATGTAACTGCTGAATATGTAGACAGAATTTCTAAAGGAGATATTCCTCCTAAAATTGAAGAAGAATATAAAGGTGACTTCAACGAGATTAAAAATAATCTTAATGGAACAATCGATGTTATGACCGGCTTGTTAAAAGAAACTAACATGCTGATAAAATCTACCAAAAACGGACATTTAGATGTCCGTGCTGAAAGTCAAAAATTTGTCGGAGACTGGGGAAATCTTGTTCAAGGTATTAATGAATTAGTAGATGCGATGGTTGCGCCTTTGAATGTAACTGCAGAATACGTTGACAGAATATCAAAAGGTGATATCCCTCCAAAAATCGAAGAAGAATACAAAGGTGATTTCAACGAAATTAAAAACAACCTAAATGGCACAATCGATGTGATGTCTGGATTGTTACAAGAAACAAATATGCTAATTAGAGCAACTAAAAATGGACAATTAGATGTTCGTGCTGAAAGTCAAAAATTCGTTGGTGACTGGGGAAGTCTTGTTCAAGGAATCAATGAATTAGTTGATGCGATGGTTGCTCCATTGAATGTAACTGCTGAATACGTTGATAGAATTTCAAAAGGTGATATTCCACCAAAAATTGAAGATGAATACAAAGGTGATTTCAACGAAATCAAGAACAACTTAAATGGAACTATCGATGTAATGTCTGGTCTATTGGCAGAAACTAATGAACTTATAACAGCTGCTAAAAACGGACATTTAGATGTTCGTGCTAATAGCCAGAAATTTGTCGGAGATTGGGGTAGTTTAGTTCTTGGTATCAATCAGGTTGTTGATGCAATGGTTGCTCCATTGAATGTGACAGCTGAATACGTTGATAGAATTTCTAAAGGTGATATTCCTCCTGTGATAACAGACACTTATCATGGTGATTTCAATGAGATAAAACACAATATTAATCAGCTAATCATGAATTTGAATGATTACATAAATGATATGAATTACATGAGTAATCAGCATGACTTAGGTGAAATTGATGTTGTGATGGATGTAAATAAATTCCAGGGTGCTTACAATGAAATGGCACTTGGTGTTAACAATATGGTTAACGGCCATATCAATGTGAAGAAAATGGCCATGGGAATTGCAAAAGAGTATGGGAATGGTAATTTTGATAAAGTATGCCCTGATTTGCCGGGTAAAAAAGTCTTTATCAAAGAAATTTTAGATGATTTACGTTCGAATCTGATCAACTTCAATCAAGAAATCAAACTACTAACAAAAGCTGCCAAAAATGGTGATTTAAAAGCAAGAGGAAACTCTTCAAAATTCGATGGTGGCTGGGCAGAATTAGTTGAAGGAATAAATGATTTGATGCAAGCAGTTGTTGACCCTGTAGAAGAAGCAACTCAAGTACTTAAAGTCATGGCAACTGGTGATTTGACCGGTAAGATGACCGGAAATTATAAAGGTGATCATCAAGTACTTAAAGACAATGTAAACAAAGTAACAGAATCACTTAATGCATTACTTTTCCAAGTACAGGATACAGTAAAAATAACTGCAAATTCTTCTGAAGAAATTACTCACACATCAGAATCATTAGCAGCAGCCACTCAGGAACAAAGTGCTCAATCTGATGAAGTAGCTTCAGCAGTAGAAGAAATGTCAAGAACTGTAACTGAAAATGCTATGAGTGCCGGCAGGACTGCAGAAGTTGCTCAGAAAAACGGTGATATCGCTAAAGAAGGTGGTCAGGTTGTAAAACAGACTATTATTAAAATGCGTGATATTGCTACAGTAGTAAAAAAATCTGCTGAGAATATAGAAAAACTTGGTGAATCAAGTAAACAAATTGGTGAAATTATTTCAGTTATCGATGATATTGCAGATCAAACTAACCTACTAGCTTTAAATGCTGCTATTGAGGCAGCTAGAGCTGGTGAACAGGGAAGAGGCTTTGCAGTAGTTGCAGATGAAGTTAGAAAACTAGCAGAAAGAACTACGGAAGCGACAAAACAGATTGCTAGTATGATTAAAGGAATTCAAGAAGAAACTACAGAAGCAGTAAAAGCAATGAATAAAGGTAATCAGGAGGTAACATCAGGGATTGATTTGGCAGATAAAGCCGGTGAATCACTTGAAGAAATTCTTTCAAGCACAACTGAAGTTATGGATATGGTTAATCAGATTGCAGCTGCAAGTGAGGAACAATCTGCTACAAGCGAGCAGATCAGTAAAAATGTTCAGTCAATTTCGAAAGTTACATCTGAGTCAGCATCCAGAATTGAAAATGTAGCACGATCGGCTGAGGAGTTATCCAGACTAACGAATGACTTATTCAGTTTGATGAAACGATTCAAAATTTCAGCAATGAATACTGGACAAAATCTACTAAAATCAGATATTGACGATCTCAACTATGATTCAAATGATTTCAGCTTTGCAGAAAAATCAGAAAACGGCAAACATTTAATGCCAAATAATGGAGATAGCATTTTTGATTTATAATCATTAAGAAAACTCAAACTACAGCCGATATAATTATTTATCGGCTGTACTATTTTTTATCAATCCATAAAGTTGATTTTATAAGGGATTAAATATGAAATTTGATACTATATCAACTAAGATTTTGCTCTGGTTAACCCCTTTTTTTGTTGCAATTGTATTAATTAGTACATACTTAATTGATGCAAAAATGCAAAATCAAATAAGAAGTGATATAAAACTTCAAGCTAATTCAGATGCAACACAATTAGCTAAAATGATAGATGACTATCAGACTAAAGCTTTAGAAACGGCATTATACTTATCTAACAATGATAATATTAAAGATGCATATTCACTTGAAGATGAGGAAGCTGTAAATCAGATAGAATCTATAATAGCTCCAATTAGAAATTCTATGATTCAATCGAATCACGTGAAAGATTACAAAATTCACTTCCATAGACCTCCTGCAAAGAGCCTTTACAGAATATGGAGCAAAAAGAGATTTGATAATCTAGAAAGTTTCAGGAAAACAATTTTGAATGTTTATGAAACTAAAAAACCTCTTAAAGCAATCGAATTAGGAAAAGGTGGTTTTGCGATCCGAGGTATAGCGCCTATCATGAGCGACTCAGATGAATATTTGGGCTCAGTTGAAATGTTTTATAATCCATTAGATATTATAGATATTATTGCAGGTAATGATACAACATATGGAGCTTTTTATTTAGTAAATAAAGAACTTGCTTCAACTTTGTTTCTACCTGAGCAGATTAAAGAAAATTATTCGAATGAAATCGGTAGTTTTTTAGTTTCAAAAATTGAACAAGCATGGATTAATCCAACTGAAATTGTTAATTCTACTATTGCCCAAAAAGCTATTGACAGTAATAAAATCCAAACTGAAATTGATGATACTAACGCTATTAGTTATATACCTTTAAAAGATTTCTCAGGGAATGCTATTGGTATTATGATCTTTGCAAAAGAAATTAGTAATAAAATGGATTCTGTTGCAGAATTGATCTTTATGATTAATATTGTTTTAGTAGCTTTGATTTTTGTTCTGTATCTAGCCTTGATTTTTGTAATTAAATCAATAGTATCCTCGAAATTATCAGTATTACTTGAAGCTAATACGGCTTTAGAAAAGGGAAGACTCAGTTATTTTGAAGAAGATTCTCAATACTTATCACTTGTAAATAAAAACAGTAAAGATGAGATTGGCAGACTGGTTAGATCTTATCAAAGCATGGTTTCTGTTCAAAATACTTTACTAAATAAAATTGATCATTTTACAAATGAAATAGATCGAGGAAACTTGAATTATAGAAATGAAAACACTCTTGAAGGTGTTTACTCTGAAATTTTAAGTAAAATTGACAATTGTATAGATGTAATGATTGCTCCAATTAATACGACTATAAAATACATAGAAGAAATTAGCCAGGGGATTTTACCTGATAAGATACATGAATCATATAATGGAGACTTTGAGCGAATTAGAGTCGCATTAAATCGAATGATAACCTCAATTTCTGCTCTAAATTCTGAATTAGAAGTGATGTATGAAAAGCAGTCTGCCGGTATATTAAGTTATCAAGCTCCTTCAGATAAATATTCAGGATTTTACAAAAATATACTACACAAAATTAATAGTGCATTTTCTCAACTTGAAACAAATATTTCTGAAGCTATTGATATATCAATAGAATACGCTAATGGCAACTTAAAAAACAGGATGCCAAACCAACCCGGAGAACTTCAAAGATTTTCTGCTTCGATAAATAATATTGGAGATTCTATACAGATATTATCATCTGAATTACAAGACTTATCATTTTCTATTTCAGAAGGTAGGCTAGATGTTCGTGCTAACGAAACAAAATCAATGGGAGATTATAAATCTATTTTATCAGGACTAAATCAGACACTTGATTCTATAATTTATCCTTTAAATGTTACTGCTGAATATGTTGATCGAATTTCTAAAGGTGATATTCCTTCAAAAATTACAGAAGAGTACAAAGGCGATTTCAATGAAATCAAAAACAATTTAAATCTTTGTATTGATTCACTTAATACCATGATTTATGATGCAAATAACTTTGTTAAACAAATATCAATTGGTAAACTACGATATAGAATTGATGCATCACATCTTGCTGGTGATTATAAAAATATTATGACTGGTTTAAATACATCCATGGATGCAGTTGTTTCTCTTCTTGACAGCATTGAAGCTCCTCTAATGGGCATAGATAAAGATTTCAATATCTTATTTATGAATCAAACAGGCGCAAGTTTGAATAATAAAACAGGATCGGAATTAGAAGGCACAAAATGCTATAATCATTTTAAAACAGAACACTGTGAAACAGAGAATTGTGCTTGCTATAAAACAATGACAAATAATAAACCTTTTAAAGAAGAAACTTTAGCAAGACCTGGTAACTTAGAGTTGGAAATCATGTATTCAGGTGTGCCTATAAGAGACAATAATGCCGATGCCGTCGGAGCTTTTGAAATTGTTTTTGATCAAACTAGTATTAAAAATCAAATGTTAAAAGCTAATAAAGTTGCAGATTTCCAAACAAAATATACAGAAAATCTTATTAATTCCCTAGAATCCTTAAGTCAAGGTTGTCTAGATTGTACATTTAAAGTTGAACATGTTGAGGATCAAGATTTACTAGAAGCTGCATCCAATTTCGAAAAAATCTCGATTGGATTGACTAAATCAATTAAATCTATCGCTGATGTTTTAGAAAATGTTACCACTTTCGTTCAACAAGCAAAAATAGGTAATTTAAATTATAGAATAGATTCAAGAAGATTCTATGGTGATTATCAACGAATGGTAATTGGAATCAATAATATACTCGAAAATGTACTTGAACCAATAAATGAATCCCTCTCTGTTATCGAACAGATGGAAAGAGGTAATCTTGATGTTTATATGCTTGGAGACTATCAAGGTGACTACCAGAAATTGAAACAGAAACAAAATTCATTGGTTACTTCCTTAAATCAATTACTTTCTCAAGTCAAAAGTCTAATAATTGATGTTGATAATTCAACAAATACGATTAGTAATAATACAGACGCCCTGGCAGCAGCAACTTTAGAACAAAGTTCTCAAGCTGAAGAGGTAGCAGGTGCTGTAGAAGAACTATCTTCCACAATTACTCAAAATGCAATGACTTCTGTAAATACTGCAAACCTTGCTACAGAAAATGGAAATTTTGCAATTGATGGTGGAAAAATTGTTCAGGAAACAATAGAAAAAATGCAAGATATCTCTCAAGTTGTTGCTGATTCAGCGACTCAAATTGAAGAACTGGGAAAAGCTTCGAGTAAAATTGGTGAGATAATTTCAGTTATTGATGAAATTGCAGATCAGACAAATTTATTAGCTTTAAATGCTGCTATTGAAGCTGCCAGAGCCGGCGAACAGGGAAGAGGATTCGCAGTAGTGGCTGATGAAGTCAGGAAATTAGCAGAAAGAACTTCAGATGCTACAAAGCAAATCAGTGGAATGATAATTGGTGTACAACAAGAAACTAAAAAAGCTGTAGATGCAATGCACAAAGGTACTACTGAAGTTAAAGAAGGTATAACTTTTGCCGATAAAGCCGGAGAAGCGCTCAGGAAGATAGTCGATAGTGCAAGTCAGGTAAAAGATATGGTCAGCCAAATGGCTTCGGCTAATGAAGAACAGTCTGCAACTTCAGAGCAAATATCTAAAAACATTGGTTCTATTTCTCAAGTAACTGCTGAATCTGCTAAAAGAATAGAGGGTGTCTCTAATTTATCAGATCAACTTAAAAATAAAACAAAAGAATTATTTAGTACTATAGAAAAATTTAAATTAAGCAGTCAGTATGATTCTTCGAATATCAAAACAGGATTACTGAATTCTAGAGGGAATAATCTGCTTAAATAAAAAAATAGATTTTTATTTATAATGCCATTCCTTATATTTCGATATTGGAATGGCATTTTTTATTTATGGAGATAAACTGTGAAATATATATTTTTCATACTTGCAATTTCTATTCATTTTACCGCTTTTGCCGGAGACAAAGAGAAGGCACAAGCTTATGATATTGGACATGAATCAATTTTACTGATTGAAAAAGGGAAATATGATGAAGCCAAACATTTATTACAACAAGCAATGGAATTAGATCCTGAGCATTGGCTTTACCCATATGAATTATCTCTTTGTTATTATCAGCAAAAAGATTTTCAAACTAGCAAAAAAATGCTTGATTCTTTAGTAGTTAATGGAGTTTCTAATCCACGCATTTTTCAATTACTTGGAAATAGTGAAGCTAATCTTGGTAACTTGAAACGCTCAGTTGCAATTTATGAAAATGGGATTAGATATTTCCCTGAAGCCGGACGACTTTATATGGAATTAGGGCTAACTAAGATAGCGGCAGAACAATATGATGATGCTGAAAAACTTTGGGAAACAAGTATAAATAAACAACCTGAATTTGACTTGACTTATTACCATTTGTCAAAATATCTATTTGAAAGTAAAGAGTATTTTTGGTCTGCTATCTATGGTGAAATATATCTTTTATTGTCTTATGATAATCACAAATTTGAAGAAATATCAAAATTGTTGTGGAAAAATTATACTCATCTCTCTAAAGACCCGAGCTCTATTAGCAAATATATAGATGAAAAGAATATACAAACTGAGCTGTACGCTTTTGCAAAATCTTTAAAAATAAATATTAAGGAATTTAAGACAATAAAAGAACTTACTGCAATCAGAAAAAAAACAATTGAAGAACTAATTAACCAAAATAGCAGTAACATACAGATTAATCAATGGAAATCTATCTTGAGTTCAGAACACTTTGAAGAATATAATTTTTGGCTTTTCGGTGTAAATAATGTAAAAGAATTACAAAAATGGTTCAAAATAAATTCTAAACAATATATAAAATTTGAAAAATGGAATAAAATGAATCGTTTAAATTTTTCAAAAGATTCCAAGATATTCATTAGAGGTGAATACAAAGAGTAAATACTTCCATAATATTATTTTAAATACAAAGGCAATATTAAGAATGAAAATATCGATAGATCCGGCAACATTTGGATATCCTTTGCCGGTTTATATGGTTGGTACATATGATAAAAAAGGTGTTCCTAACGTAATGGCGGCCTCTTGGGCGGGTATTTGTAATAGCGTTCCTCCATGCATATCGGTCTCAGTCAGAGAAAACAGATATACATATCAAAATATCATAGATACCCAATGTTTCACTATGGCTATTCCACCTACTAATCTAGTTAGCGAGGCTGACTATCTAGGGGTCTATTCCGGTAAAACACATAATAAATTAGAATATTTGAATTTGACACACAAGAAACATTCAGAGCTTAACTGCCCAATAGTTCTGGAATTTCCCTTATCTATGGTTTGCAAACTGAAACATAGTATTGAATTAGGATCACATACCCAATTTATAGGGGAGATTATTGATATAGTAATTGAAGATTCCTTGTTAGAGAATGGTAAACCAAATTTCGATTTGCTCGATACATTTTGTTATGATTATACAAACAAATCATACAGAAAAATTGGTGAAAACATATCAAAAGCATATTTAAAACATAAGTAATGGTGCAAATTGGATAATTTTTGGTTCGCATTAGGATTGACCGCTTTCGCTGGACTATCTACAGGTATTGGCTCTGCTTTGGCCTTCTTTACAAAAAAGACAAATAAATCATTCCTATCATCTGCAATGGGTTTTTCTGCCGGTGTTATGATATATGTATCTTTTGTAGAAATATTAGTAAAATCTAAAGATTCTTTTCTGGCCTTAGGATATTCAGAATATACTTCAACATGGTATATGATCTGGAGTTTTTTTGGAGGCATACTTCTAATTGGAATCATAGATAAACTTATCCCTAGTTACGAAAATCCTCATGAACCTAAACATGTAGAATCATTAGATAAACCTGTCGATTCTACAAAACTTTACAGAATGGGGCTTTTTACAGCGTTAGCTATTGCTATCCATAACTTTCCGGAAGGACTTGCCACTTTTACAGCTGCAATTACTGATCCTGCTATAGGTGTCTCTATTGCAGTCGCAATAGCTCTTCATAACATACCTGAAGGTATTGCTGTTTCGGTACCCGTTTATTTTGCGACAGGTAGCAAAAAGAAAGCATTCTGGATGTCATTTGCTTCAGGGCTTGCCGAACCAGTCGGAGCTGTTGTAGGTTATATATTATTGAAGCCATATTTTAATGAGCTTACATTCGGAATTTTATTTGGTATTGTATCGGGAATTATGGTTTTCATTTCCTTAGATGAATTGTTACCAACCGCCCGAGAGTATGACACAGGGCATAAATCGATTTACTCTATGGTCATTGGAATGTTTGTTATGGCTTTTAGTTTAGCAATGTTTTTATCTTAAAATATATTTTAGAAAATACGTGTATATTACTATACTTTCCCGTATAGAAGGAATATGATATGTCAATACCAGATTTTGAAAATATGTCTTATGTACTACTAGTTGATGATTCTTTTGAGAATCTAAAAATATTAGAAAGGACATTAAACAAAGAAGGCTTTAAAACCAAAATTGCAAAAAATGGTAAAGAAGCTTTAGAATTGATTTACGAAGATAAACCCGATACTGTATTACTTGATATAATGATGCCTGAAATGGATGGTTATGAAACACTGTCAATTTTAAGGTCTCAAGAAATGTATGAAGACTTACCTGTAATATTTTTAACTGCTAAAACTGAATCATCTGAAATAGTTAAAGGGTTTAAGTTAGGAGCTAATGATTACATCACGAAGCCTTTTAATTATTCAGAAGTAATTGCCCGAGTAAATGTTCAAGTTCAACTTAAACTAATGAATGATAAAAACGAAGCTCAGATTTTAGCTTTGGAAGAACTTAACAAGCAACTTGAAGATGCAAAAATTGACTTACTAAACAGTAACAGAAGAAAAGATAAGTTCTTTTCTATCGTGGCTCAAGAATTGAGAAACCCTTTTCAAGGTTTACTTGGTTTATCTGATTTACTTGTCTCCAGTTTTGGTAAATTTAGTGTAGAAGAGTTGCTAGATATTTCTTATAACTTGAACATTTCAGCTAAACACCTTTATACAATGCTCGAAAATTTAATTATTTGGAGCAGATTACAAGCAGGAGCATTAGATTTCCAACCTATTGAAGAAAATTTTGCAGATACTATTAATTATATAATTGATGACTATAAAGAAACAATTAATAAGAAAGATATCGAAATATCCCTCGATATGCCTGCAAGTGTAATATGGAAATTTGACAATAATTTAATTACTGCTGCATTTAGCAATCTTCTGTCTAATGCAATTAAATATAGTCATCCTAATAATAAAATAAATATTACTGTTTCAGATGATTCTGATTATGTTTTACTGGAAATTGCCGATAAAGGTATAGGAATAGAAGAAAAAGAACTTGGTTCTTTATTTGAATTAAAGTCTGGAGCCACAAGAAAAGGTACTTCTGATGAACCTGGCACAGGCTTGGGCTTAATCATAACCAGTGAAGCCATCAAAAAACATAATGGCGAAATAGATATAAAATCTGAGCTAGGCTCAGGTACAGTAGTAAAAGTTGTATTCCCTCATAATTAAAATGACTTATGGAAGAACTTAACCTTACACAAGCAGAATTGGAAGAAATTGAGGATTCTTTAAAAAACAAATATCTTACTTTTGATATTGAAGACGAATCTTTTGCAATTCCAATCAAATATGTTAACCAAATTATTGGTATCCAAAAAATTTCTAACATGCCAGATACTCCGCCGTATGTGAAAGGAGTGGTTAATCTAAGAGGCAAGGTTATACCTGTAATCGATGCCCGATTAAGATTTGGATTACATTCTATTGATTATAATGACAGAACTTGTATTATTGTTATGATTATTCATGATGATTTATATGGACTAATTGTCGATAAGGTCAGTGAAGTTGTAATCATTAAAGAAGATCAAGTCACTCCACCGCTGAATCAAAAGCTTACTAAAGGAAATAAATATATTGCCGGAATTGGCAAAGTTGGTGATCAGGTTAAAATAATTATATCACCTAACGAGATTCTCTCTGAGGAAGTATTCAATATCTTGCAAGACAAATAATTTTATAGAGGTGTTTTATGAAAATTTCAGCTAAGTTGACCTTAGGCTTTTCTGTGGTTTTTGTCGCTGTAATAGCGATAATTATTCTTGGTGTTGGTGCCATGAGAGATATTAATAAAGAAGTAGATGTATTAGTAGAAAAACGAATTCCAAATATACAAACAGCAAACAACATCATAGATGCAGTTAATCTGCAGGCAAGAATGTTTCGTGATATTCTTATTGCTCATACTCCGGAACAAGTTGATCTTAGTCGTAAACGCATTGAAACAGCCTCTCAAACCATTGCAGATAATGAGAAAATATTATTTGAGAGTATTAATGATGAAAAAGGAAAAGAGTTAATAAAAACGTACAAAGACAGAAGTGTCAAATTTGTTGAAGAATGGAAAAAAATGATTGCTTTGGCACTTAAAGAAGATTCTATTTCAAGAGCGAATGCCCTCGATATTATGTATGGTTCTTATCTTACTGTTGGGAATGCTTATTTACTAGATATAGCAAATCTTGTAAAATATGAGGAACAATTACAAGATCAATCTGTTGTAAGTGCTAATAATGAGTATTCTAATTCCACGAACACTATGTATGTTTTAGGTGCAGTTATAGCTCTTTTAATTATAGTAATACTGATTTTGACTTTAAGAAGTATAACTAAACCACTTAAAGAAGCAGTAAATGCAGCCAATGATATAGCAAATGGTAAAGTCGATATTAATTTAAATACAAATAAGAATGACGAAGTTGGGGTATTGCTCAAATCTATGAGCTCTATGGCTGTTACTTTAAAAAATGTAGTTACTCAATTAAATGATACAGCAGAAGCCGCAATTCATGGCAAACTTGATAAACGTGCTGATGCAACTCAATTTAAAGGACAATATTCCAATATTATGAATAGCTTCAATAAAACCTTGGATGCTGTTATTGGTCCTTTAAATGTAACTGCTGAATATATTGATAGAATTTCAAAAGGTGATATACCTCCTAAAATTTCTGATACTTATGAAGGTGATTTTAATGAAATTAAAAACAACCTTAATAATACTGTTGACGTAATGAACGGGCTTATCAAAGAAGCTGATTTACTTATCACTGCTACTAAAAATGGTAAACTTCATACTCGTGCCAATCATTCCGGTTATATAGGAGAATGGGGTAAATTGCTACAAGCCATGAATGAACTTGTTGATTCATTTGGAAAACCTTTTGATATTACAGTAAAACATATAACAGATATCTCTAATGGTGTTTTACCTAAGCCTATAGGCGAAAGGTTTGGCGGTGATTATGATACAATCATTCATAATATCAATAATATGATTGAAAATCTAAGCATCTTTATTCAAGATATGAAAGAAATGGAAAGACAGCAAGATGCCGGTGATATTGATTTCTATATGGTGCCGGATAAATTTAATGGATTCTTCAAAGATATGGTTATTGGTGTAAATGCTCAGGTAAATTCTCACATATCTGTGAAAAAGCGTATAGTGGAAGTTGTTACAGAGTATGGCAATGGTAATTTCGAAGCCAAAATGGAAGAACTTCCTGGCAAAAAAATCTTTATTACTCACTCTGTAAATAAAGTAAGAAAACAACTTCAAGATATCACTCAAGAAGTAAATCTAATGGTGAAAAACGCTGTTGATGGTAATTTATCCTACAGAGGTGATGCTGAAAAATTTGAAAACGCATATAAAGAATTGATTTCCGGAATAAATAAAACGTTAGAAGCAATTGTGCATCCTATATCTGAAACAAAACAAGTTTTACAGCAATGGGCTAACGGTAATTTAAGTGTCTTAGTGGAAGGGAATTATGTTGGCGACCATGCTGCCTTGAAAGACGCAATTAAGAGTACATCAAAACAATTACCTTTCGCAGAATCAATAAAAATCTTTGAAGCAATTGCCAATGGAGATTTATCTCAAAGAATGAAAGGTGATTACAAAGGCGATTCTTTAAAACTCAAAAACACTTTAAACGAGTCGTTAGATGCAATCGAAGATATTTTACATAATGTTGCCGTTACTGTTGAAGAAGTTACAAAAGGCTCTCTTCAAGTATCTGATGCTTCTACTGCGCTATCTCAAGGTGCAACGGAACAGGCTGCTTCACTTGAAGAAATTACATCTTCTATGGCTGAAATATCTTCTCAGACAAGAACAAATGCCGAAAGTGCTAACCAGGCAAATATATTAAGTGAAGATGCAAATAAAGCAGCTGATAAAGGGAATACTGAAATGACATCGCTTAATGTAGCGATGAATGAAATCAGTGAAGCAAGTAGAAACATTTCACGCATTATGAAAGTAATCGATGAAATAGCATTCCAAACTAATCTATTAGCTTTGAACGCTGCTGTCGAAGCAGCAAGAGCTGGAAGACACGGTAAAGGCTTTGCTGTAGTTGCAGAGGAAGTTAGAAACTTAGCTGCACGCAGTGCTGCTGCTGCCAAAGAAACTTCTGAAATGATAGAAAATACTATTAAGACAGTAGAAAATGGTTCAATGCTTGCTGCAAGAACCGGTGAAGTTCTTGAAGAAATAAGAAATGCGACTATTAAGGTATCTGATATCGTAGGTGAAATCGCCTCTTCTTCTAATGAACAAGCACAAGGCATTTCTCAAATCAATGAAGGTTTGAACCAAATTGATAAAGTAACGCAGACAAATACTGCAAGTGCTGAAGAATCAGCTTCTGCTGCAGAGGAATTATCTTCTCAAGCTACTCAATTGAAATCTATGATAAATAGATTCCAATTGTCAGCAGGCAGGATGTTAAACTCAGGTTCTGCTCCTTACGTTTCCGGTTCACTTGGATCAGACGACATCTTATTAAACACAGAGTCTAATTACGAATCTATGGTTCTTACAGGTGGCGATTCTGATACTTCTGCTGAAGACGCTTTCTTTGATAATCCGGAAGATATTATTAGTTTAGACGAAGATGATTTTGGAAAGTACTAAAAAGAGAATATGATAGATTTAAAAGATAAAGTGATATTAATAACCGGTGCCTCTAAAGGCATCGGTTATTATTTAGTAGAAAGAGCATTGAATTTAGGGGCTAAAGTTATTGCAACATCTAGAAAGATCTCTAATTTTGAAAAATTGCTAATAGCCAAAAATGATAATTTCATCCCATTCGAACTAGATTTAATAGATACTGGCAATATCAGTTTATTTATAGATAAAATCAATAATAACGATTTGCAAGTGGATATACTTATTAATAATGCCGGTATAGCCTATTTCCAAAAACTTGAAGATACAACAATCGATAATATTTCAAAAACTATTGATGTGAACTTCAAAAATACAGTAACTCTTACTAAATTACTTTTACCTGGAATGATAGAAAGACAAACAGGAGTTATTGCTAATATTCTTTCTGGTGCAATTGAAAGAAATTTTGCATATTCATCTGTATATTCAGGAACAAAAGCTGCTATAAGAGCTCTTTCTCGTTCATTAAGAGAAGAAGTGAGAGATAAAAATATTAAAATTATGGACATCCTACCAGGAGCAACATCAACTGAGATTTGGGATAAAAATATGTTAGACAAATTCTCGGACAGAATGATTCATCCTAAAGATTTAGCAGAGGTTATTTTGACCAATATTGCTTTATCTTATCTTCCAAATATTATGATAGAAGATATTATCATAAAGCCACAATTAGGGGATTTATAAATATTCTTTGTATTTTTGTATATGATTCTACTTTTTTATCATATATTCAGGCTTTATGACTGAACAACTTCAATATAAACTTCAAAATATTCCTACTAAGCCAGGCATTTACCAATATTTAAATGCTAATGGAAAGATTATATATATCGGCAAAGCTAAAAATCTTAGAAATAGAGTAAAATCATATTTCCAGGATGGAAGACCGGTTGATGCAAAAACTAAAGCCATGGTTTCCAAAATTGCCGATGTTGAGTTTATTTTAGTGGATTCTGAAGCAGAAGCTTTATTGCTTGAAGACACACTAATTAAAAAGCATCAGCCAAGATATAATATCCTTTTAAAAGATGATAAATCCTATCCCTATATTCGAGTAACTAAAGAAGAATATCCTAAGATATTTATGACTAGAAATATCATCCGAGATGGTTCAAGATATTTTGGCCCTTATACTGATCTGCTTAATGCTAAATTATTGATAAAAACAATTAGAAACGTTTTTCAGATAAGAACTTGTAACTTAGCTCTAACCAGAGATACCATAACTGATAATAAATATAAAATTTGTCTTGATTTCCATATTGATAAATGCTCAGGCCCTTGCGAAAATCATATTTCTTTTGATGATTATAATGATAAAATCAAACAAGCTACTAGAATTTTACAGGGAAGAACTAAAGAATTGGAAAAAGAGCTAAAAAGTAAAATGGAATTACTATCAGAAGATTTGAAATTTGAGGAAGCTGCTTTAGTTCGAAATCAATTATTAATGCTTCAAAAATATACTTCCAAACAAAAAATAATAAGTGCGGATTTTGTTGATAGAGATATACTAGGCATTGCCAGAGATGGTGATTTAGTTTGTACATTGATGTTAAAAATCAGAGATGGTAAATTAATAGGTAAAAGACACTTCATAGTCAAAGATGCTCAGGATATTGCGGACTCTAAGATTGTTCAAAGAACCTTAGAACGTTGGTATCTAGAAACAGATTTCATTCCTAAAGAAATATTTGTTCCGGAAGAGCCGGAAGATTTAGAGTATATAACAGAATGGCTTAGAAAAAAGAAAGAAGGAGCTATTCATATATATATACCTAAGTTAGGTGAAAAAAAATCTATAGTAGATATGGCTATTACTAATGCGTCTTTTTTACTTAAAGAATATCAGATAGCTATAGAAAAACGAGAACAGGTAATTCCTAGATCGGTTCTTTCGCTTCAGCGTGACTTGCGTATGGCAAAACCGCCAAGAAGAATAGAATGTTTTGATAACTCACATATACAAGGTAGTGAGTTAGTTTCTTCTATGGTATTATTTGAAGATGGTAAGCCAAAGAAATCAGAATATAGAAAATATAAAAATAAGACTGTTCTTTCTAATAACGACTTTGCGGCAATGGAAGAAGTTGTTAGTAGGCGGTATACTAGACTAAAAAACGAATTGGATTATGAAGAACACACTCCATTACCTGATTTAATTATTATTGATGGTGGTAAAGGTCAACTTTCGTCAGCTTATAGTATATTAAAAGAACTAGGCTTAGAAAAGAAAATAACTGTGGTGGGATTAGCTAAAAAGCTGGAAGAGGTATTTTTTCCCGGAGAATCGGATCCTTTGATATTACCTCGTACTTCAAGCAGTTTAAAGTTAATTCAGCAGTTAAGAGACGAAGCTCATAGATTTGCTATTACTTTTCACCGACAGTTGCGTTCAAAGCGTACTTTTAAAACTGAACTAACAGAAATACCCGCTATAGGTGATGCTACAGCAAAAAAGTTGCTAAAACTATTCGGTTCTGTTGAAAGTATAAAAAATGCGACTTTGGAACAACTTGCGGAACATGTAAATAAAAAAGTTGCTAGAAATGTTTTCGATCATTTCAAAACAGAGGAAGAAAGCAATTAAGCAAAAATAAAGAGTATAATAAATGTTATTAATAGCTATTGGTGTAGATATATGAATATTACTACCATATATAACAATATAATTATTGATATGAGATAGAGTCTCTGATAGGTACAATCTATTATGAATAAGAATCTTCAACTGAAATGTATTTTTAATATTATATACATTTATACTGAAATGCATTATTAGATCAGATACATTCAAAAAAATATAGAGAAATATTTCTCTGTATATCACTATATTTGAAATCAAGGAAAACAGAACATGAGTGAACAAGTAAAACAGATGTTCTCGGACATCTCTGGTAAATACGATTTACTGAATACAGTTCTTTCTTTTGGTATACATCATCTTTGGCGAAACACTACTGTTTCAATGTCAAAAGCAAAAAAAGGCGATTCAGTTCTGGATTGTGCAACCGGTACAGGTGATCTTGCTTTAACTTTTAAGAAAAAAGTTACTAGCAGTGGGACTGTACTTGGCACTGATTTTTGCGAAGATATGTTAAAATATGCACCCGCAAAAGCTGAAAAGAATAATTTAGATATCAAATTTGAACTTGCAGATGTAATGAATCTACAATTTGAAGATGATAGATTTGATATAGCCAGCATTTCTTTTGGAATTAGAAATGTAGATAATCCAAAGCAAGGTGTATCTGAAATGGCAAGAGTGGTTAAATCTGGTGGGAGAGTAGCAGTTCTTGAATTTGGTCAGCCAAAAGGATTAGTTGGTTCTTTATATAGGTGGTATAGTAAAAATATTATTCCAAAAATCGGTAAAATGATTGCAGGAAGTGATTTTGCTTATACATATTTACCTGAAACAGCAGCTAAATTTCCTTCAGGAGATAAATTTGTAGCTCTTATGGAAAGCACTGGCAAATTTGACAAAATTGTCAAAAAAAGCTTAACATTTGGTATTGCTTATGTTTATGTCGGAGTGGTAAAGTAGTGGAACAGAGTAGTTTAAAAACCTGGTTTCTTGCTACCAGACCAAAGACATTACCGGCGGGCTTAGTTCCTGTTATTATAGGAACTGCACTTGCAATAAGAGATCATTCATTTAATTTGATATATTTTTTACTGGTTGTTATTTGCTCTTTACTAATACAGATAATCACAAATTTCATTAATGAAATATATGATTATAAAAAAGGCGCAGATACAGACGAAAGATTAGGTCCGGAAAGAGCAGTAGCTGTTGGGAAAATCAACGTTAAAACAATGTCTATTATTTCCGGCATTCTACTACTAATAACTTTTAGCCTGGGTTTAGTTATTGTAGAAAGAGCAGGAATTGAGATACTAATTATTGGTCTTAGTTCTCTTTTTTTTGCCTGGGCATACACCGGTGGGCCTTATCCTTTAGCGTATAAAGGACTCGGAGAAATTTTTGTTCTTATATATTTTGGTATAGTAGCAGTAGCAGGAACTTATGCTGTCTTAACTCTTACTTGGACGTTTGAGTCCGCTCTATGGGGTCTCATTCCCGGTTTTATTTCAATGAACATCTTAGGTATTAATAATATCAGAGATATTGAAACAGACAGAAAAGTAAACAAAATGACAATGGCAGCAAGGCTAGGCAAAGCAAATGCAGAAAGATTATATATTCTAATATACATTTTGCTTTATGTAACTCACATTTATCTGGCCATAGAAAATGGTAGTTTAATTTTACTTTTGCCGCTAATAACTGCTCCGCTAGCTATACAAATATGTAAAAAAGCATTAAAAGCCGAAGGAAAGGTTTATAATGAGCTTTTGGCAAAAACAGGTAAACTATTGGTTATCCATGGTTTAATAACGTCTATTAGTATTATTCTATAATTTTATTAAAGGTCAACAAAACAATGGTGCAAGAACTTTCAGAGAAACATCCGATTTTAGAGTATGTATTTATTACTCTCGGATCTGCAATTATGGCATTTGGTATTGCCGTATTTTTAGTAGATGCTTACGTTGTTCCTGGCGGCGTAACAGGTCTCTCTCAAGCAGTTTACTACTTAACCGATGGTGCTTTACCTGTTGGTTTAATGATGTGGATATTTAATATTCCGCTATTCTTTTGGGGAATTAAAGAGTTAGGTAAAACTTTTGGTGTAAGAACGTTTTATGCTTTCACTACTAACTCCTTTTTCACTGACTTCTTTAGAGAAGGTTATGGAGGATATGGGTTACATCTACACAAATTAGAATCTGTTCAATATATTTTAGAACATGACTTCTTTTTCCATATCTTCTTAGGTGCTGTATTCCTTGGCCTTGGCCTTGGTATTATTTTCAAATTTAAAGGTACTACTGCAGGTTCTGATATTGTTGCATCAATTTTGAATAAATACTTTGGTACTAAACCAGGTACCGGTATTATTATTATTGACTTCTTTGTAATATCTTTTGCTTCTATAGCGATTTATTTCAACGAAAGCACTACAACTCCTGTTTTAGCATTAGCTTTTTACGCAATGTTCTTATTATATTTATCATCAAAACTTATTGATATGGTGATTGATGGTATTGACTATGCGAAAGCTGCTTATGTTATTTCTGACAAATACGAAGAAATATCAGATGCTATTATGAATAAAATGTCTCGTGGTGCAACTGCAATTAAAACTCGCGGTATTTATAGAGATATTGAACGCGAAGTTATAATGACAGTTGTAACGAACAAAGAAGTGCCGCAACTAACTGATACAATTAAAGAAATTGATCCTGATGCATTTATGATTATTAATAATGTCCACGAAGTTGTTGGACAAGGTTTCAGAAGACGTTTTTAAGTTATCAGTATTCATTTTCACTTAAATGGAGATATACATTCTATATCTCCATTTTTTGTTTATATTGTTATAGATAAGCATATTCGTGTATCAGATAAGAATCTTTGTAGAACATAAGATTTACTTTCATGAGCAATAATTTTAGAAATAGAAAATTTATTCAATTTCAAGATAAGCTTCACTCGCAAATTTTATTACTAGATGGTGCGATGGGCAGTCTTATACAAAAACTTAGTTTGAATGAAAGTGATTTTCGTGGTAGTCTGTTTACAGAACATAACTGCAATATGCTTGGAAATAACGACATACTATCATTGACTCAACCGGAAGCTATATTGAATATACATCTTCAATATCTTAACTCCGGAGCAGACATAATAGAGACTAACTCTTTTAATTCAAATAAAATATCTCAAAGAGATTATGGAACAGAAAATATATGTTATAATTTAAACAAATCTTCTGCTCAATTAGCTGTAAAAGCACGTGAAATGTATTACAAATCTCATTTGCAACATTCAGAAAAATATATTGCAGGCTCTATAGGGCCTTCCAGCGTTTCTTTATATTTAACTCAAGAATATGACTTTGATTCATTTAAAAATGGATATAAAACGCAAATAGAAGGTCTGATTGACGGAGGAGTGGATTGTCTAATAGTTGAAACAGTTTATGATACTTTAAGCTGCAAAGCAATTTTAACTGCTATTAATGAAGTATATGCTAGCAAGAATATTAGATTACCTATAATTGTTTCTGCTACAATTGATAAACATGGTAATAACTTAATAGGACAAACCTTGCAGGCATTTTATAATGATATTGCAGGTTATGACAATATTGTAGCAATAGGTTTGAACTGCTCGTTTGGATTAAGTCTTATGCAAGATCATATCCAAAATTTATCTGAATTCAGCAACTTACCTATCTCTGTATACGCTAATGCCGGTCTCCCAGATAATTCAGGGAATTATCTGGAAACTCCAGAATTCATGTCTACTTTATTTTCTTCTATCATAATTGATCCTAACGTAAGATTAATAGGAGGGTGCTGTGGCACAACGCCAGATCATATAAAAGCATTGTCCTGTCTTCTACAAAAGAACACTTGATAAATGTTTCCCATATTTCAATTATTTTTTAACCTGCTTAGTATCTTATATTGATGTAAATATATATACAGAATATTTATAAATAAAAAAGAAAGATCTATATCAATCGTTATAGATTAAAATTCTTGCAGACTACTTGTATAAACTGTTTACTGCAGGTTTTTTAATAGAAAAATATATTAAGTAGAAAATTGATAAAATAGATATTCAAGAGATTCTAACAAATATTATTCTATACTATTCAATTTTGCACATCACTCCCAAAAGTGAAAAGTATTTGATATATTGCAGTCTAATAAATATCGTCATATTTTACATAAATTATCCATTTAAGGTGGTCTATTTCATATACTCTTGATTTTTTAGAGGTATTGAAGAGTGATTATAATACATTATGCATATTAAAGATTATTTGTAAAACACTAACGGAATAATATAAATGAAAGCAGTTCTAAAAATTGGAATCGGCATGGTAGTTTTTGTGATTATCGCGATTTCAATTATGCTCTTTATAGTTTTTACTTTTCTGCCATCGGTAGGAGATAAAAAAGAAATTACTATAAATGCTGATGCACAAATGCTAAGTAGAGGTGAATATCTTGTAGAAAATGTTGTCAACTGTTTTGGTTGCCATTCAGAAACCAATGACAATGTATTTTCTTCTCCCGTAATCACTGATAGAAAGGGAAGTGGCGGTAAACTCTTTGGGAAGGATCAAGGCTATCCCGGTGAATATTATGCAGCCAACTTAACTCCTTATTTTCTATCTGATTGGTCAGATAGTGATCTGTATCATGCGATAACTACAGGAATATCTAAAGATGGCAGACCTATGTTCCCTGTAATGCCTTATAGAGATTATGGTAAGCTGTCAGATTATGACGTAAAATCAATTATAGCTTATCTAAGAAATATTCCAAGTATTCATAAGGATGTTCCAAAATCAAATCCTTCATTCCCAATGAATATCATAAATAGAATGATTCCAAAAGAAGCTGACCCTATGCCAAAACCTGAAACTGAAATAGAAAGAGGTAAGTACCTTGCAACAATTTCAGGATGCAGAACTTGTCACACGCCTTCTGATGGTGGGAAACCTCAGTATGATTTAGAATTTTCAGGTGGCAAAGATTACATTCTACCTACTAAAGATACAGTTAGAGCACCAAATATTACTCCAGATTTAAATACTGGTATTGGTAGATGGTCTGAACAAATGTTTTTAGACCGATTTAAAGAATATAAAAATTTGAATAATCTGCCTCCTGTTACTCCGGGGTCTTATAATTCAATTATGCCATGGAGTGCATACGCAAATATGAAAGAAGAGGATTTGAAGGCAATTTACAAATATTTGCAAACGATTGAGCCTCAAACAAATTCAGTACATGTATTTTCGCCGTTAAGATAATTTGAGAACACAATATTGCTAAAAAAAATAATCATATATTCTATACTTGTTCTGACAATAGGGATTATTGCCATCTTTTCGATAATTGTTTGGAGTAACTATCTTATTAGTAGTTATTCAAAAGAATTTATATATGACAATATTGATTCTATACCTCATAATAAAGCAGGTTTGCTTTTAGGTACAAGCAAATATACAACCGATGGAAGGATAAATCTTTTTTTAGATATAGAATAGAAGCAGCAACTAATCTCTATAGATCAGGGAAAATTGATTATTTGATTCTTAGCGGAGATAACTCAATTATCTATTACAATGAACCTATGGCAATGCGTAAAGAGCTCCTTAATCAAGGTATACCTGACACAGCAATTTACCTTGATTACGCAGGTTTTCGAACTTTAGACGCTGTGGTTAGAGCCAATAAGATATTTTGTCAAAAAGAATACACTATTATATCTCAGCCTTTTCATAATGAAAGGGCTATTTATATCTCTCATAAAAAAGGCCTAAACACAGTAGCCTATAATGCGCAGTCCGTAAACAAAAACTATTCTTATAAAACTCATTCGAGAGAATACTTTGCCCGAGTAAAGGTCTTTTTAGATCTTTTAATAGGAATAGAACCCAAATTTCTTGGTGAACCTATTCCAATAGGCAAAGTCAGACAATCTCACATGAAGGAATATATTATTGAAAAAGATACTCTTAATTAGTTTAGGCTGTTTTTCCATAATATTGGGACTTATAGGTATATTTGTGCCTATATTACCTACAACACCTTTCTTGCTGTTTGCTGCATGGTGTTTCGCAAGAAGTTCAGAAAAATATTATAACAAGCTTATGAATAATAAAGTACTTGGCGGCTATATCAAAAATTACAAAGATAAAAGAGCTATGCCGTTAAGGGTTAAAATAACTACTATTTCTTTACTTTGGATTTCAATTCTTTACTCAGCAATATTTGCAATTAATATGTTATGGCTAAAATTTTTACTTATCATTATTGCTATTCTGGTTACTTTTCATCTATTAAACCTAAGAACAATAAAAAATGGGGAAGAGTAAAAAATATATTTTGTATTTGCAGGGAATTTTGTATATTAATCTATGGTATTCTTTCCAATTTAACTCCTGATAAATTGGTTTAAGTAATTTGAGGGGATATGGTATTTCTTCTACTCAATTGAATATGAGGCGGATTTTAATCCGCCTCTTTTTTTATTTCTACTGTTACAGGGCCATCATTTATTAGACTAACTTTCATATCTGCACCAAAAACTCCTGCTCCAATTTGAATATCATAATTATCTTTAAGATCATTGATCAAATCATCAAACATTGGTTTTGATATTTCAGGACCGGCAGCATCACTATAACTAGGTCTAAAACCTTTTTTCAATTTCCCATATAAAGTGAAATTAGGGACTACTAAAATACTACCTTTTACATCTTGGACAGATCTATTCATTTTGTCTGCATCGTCTGGGAATACTCTTAGATTTACCAGTTTATTGATCATCCACTTTAAGATTTCCCGGTTATCTGTTTGGGTAATTCCTGCTAATACCAATAAGCCATGATTTATTTGCGAAACAGTTTCACCATCAATTTCAACTTTTGCTTCCAGTACTCTTTGAACTATAAACTTCATTTCGATTCCTTAAGATTTAAAATATTACAAACTTAAGTTTATAAAGCTTCAAATTCAAATTCTGGATAACCTTTTACACCAGATTCATTAGTAAAGGAGGTAAATCTAAGTTTATAAAAATATCCATTTCTAGACTGTATTAGATAAGTATTCTCATATCTCATTATATAAACCCCTACCTCAAGATTATAATATTTCCAGTCATGACCAATTGAGTTTCTATCAGTGTGCAATGTATAATTTTCCAAAGAATCAATTGTGATTAGATTATAAGTAGAATCACTATTGAATGTCGCTTTACAACCATTCGGATTTAATAGAAGACTTGTCACTCCATACCACAGACTATCACCTTCACTTGTAAATAATAGTTCGGTGTGTTTAGTAAAGACTACATCCCAGGTATCTTTTGGTGGAGCTAAGGTTACTTGCGATTTATCATCAAAAGAAAATTGAGTAAAATTCACCTCAGGATTTTTGATAATAGTAGATTCAAATGCATCGTCAGTTCTCAGATTTTGTAACTTGATAGTTACTGATTCCTGTGTTGCATTTATAATCTGCATTTTCCAGTGACCAATAAGATCGCCTTCAGGATTTTTCCCCCTATCAATGATATAAACAAGATCTTTAGGTTCCAGAGTTTCTTCATTTTCCAACCATTCTCCGAAAGCTGTTGAATCCTGGTTACCACTTGGAGCATCATGGAGCCACATTGATTCTTTTATTTTCTTATAATCAGCTAATGATACTTCATCAAATGTTTTTCCTTCGATCGGATAAATAGCCATAAATTTAGCTGTGTTCAGTACCAGTGTATGTCGATAAGATTGGGAATTCAATGCTATATCCCAGGCTACAAAAGGATTCGAAGATACAATCTTTTTATTCTCAAGATCATAATAAATCTGCTCCGCATAATTGCTACCTAAAGCAACTTTATCAAAGTTAGAAGACCTTGATACAGGCGAAATAGGGGATTCTTCTTTTATGCATGAAGTAAGAAAAAAGGTAAATATTGATAATATGTATATATATTTCATCAGTAATTTACTCCTAAAGAAATGAAGAAGGTTCTGCCATAATTTATCATTGAATTTCCACCTGAAGAATGAGCCCCACTTGAAGATGCACCGCTAAAGATAGATTTAACATTGAACATATTTTTTACACCACAATTTATATTAACATCATCAAATAAATTTCTAGAAAATGTCAAGTCTAATGTGTGATAGCCTTCAATAAAAAATTCTTTTATCTGATTATTTACTAACTCTATATAAGGCAATTTTCCTGTATATTTATAAAAAATGGACATACGCGTACCACTGAAAGGTATCTTCAACGAGCAGTTTGCTTGCAAATCATGAGAAAAACTATACTTACTTGCATCAGTTACAGATTCAGAAAGTTGATTATATCTACCTGTATAATTATAACCGAGTTTAACAATATAATTATCTGAGAAGAACGATACATTCAAAGCAGTTCCAATTGATTTAAATCTTGAAATATTTTGATTCATCCTTTTTTCTGATTCAGGATCTACTTTCACTAATTCAATTTTGTTATCAATCTGATTAAAGAATAGTTTGGGTTCAACTTTCAATAATCTTCCTGAAAAGAAAGCATTATACTCAAATCCTGCATTTACAGATTTTGATTCTTCAGCATCCAAGTCAGTGTTCCCAACAATTTCATGATTAGTGTCAACAAAATCTAAATATAACTCTTTTAAGCTAGGAGCCCTAAATCCAGTACCATAAGTAGCTCTAAAAGTTAAGTTATCAATAATAGTAATTTTAGCATTCATTGCATAAGTAACTGGTGCATCATATTTAGAATTTCTGCTGAATCTCAAGGTAGGTTGTAAAGTTATTTCTTCAAATGGAGTATATTGAATACCTCCAAATACAGCATAATCATTTATATCTTGCTTCGCATTTTCTATTTTTTGCCCTGAAGCATCATCATATTTATAATCAAAACCAAATTGATATGCCAAATAATCTGTTAACTCATCGCTACTGCAAGTTGTCCTGAATACATAAGTATTGAAAATTGAAGTATCTTGCGCACCAATATCAGAAACTAGAATTTCATCTAAACTTGTTCTATTAACAGAATATTTATTCCTAATTCTCTTATAATATGAATAATTGAGTGTCGTATTCATATAAAATTTATCATAAATCATTCCATTATAAAATAAGCTATTAGTCAAACGGTCAGTATAAAACCTATCATCGAAAGCTCTTTCTCCATAGAAATCATAAGGTTCGTATCTTTTTAGTATATACTCATCAAAATAGCTACCTTGATATTTAATAGTATTATCCCCAAACTTTTGAGATACATTAATGTCAGTGAAATATTGTTCTTTTGGAGACCATTCTTCTGATCTAATATGTTCGTTTTCAGAATATCCCCCAAAAAAGTTTCTACCACCATTTATACCGGCTTTAAAATCACTGTTAAAATAATTTATTCCACCATTGACATTATATTTGCCTACACTTTCATAATATGTATTAGCATTCAAATTTGTACCTGGTTTATCACTATCTTTTGATATTAAATTGATAACACCACCTAGTGCATCTGAACCATAAACTGAAGACATAGGTCCTTCAATAATTTCAACACGTTCTATGTTATTTAAGTTTATTTGAGATAAATCTATATTACCATTCATTCTTCCAATAACAGGAACACCATCAATTAATATTTTAATATTTTCCCCTGAAATACCATTTAAGCTCATACTGGAACCAAGAACCGCATCTTGAGATAATCTTATGTTAGACTCAGTTGTCATAAGTTCTCTTAAATTAGAAGCTGCTTGTTCTTCAATTCTCGTACTAGTAATAACTTTCACAGGATAAACTGATTTCTGAGTAGATCGTGGAGTATACTGTGCTGTAGTAACAATAGGGTTTAAATATAGAGTTGTCGGTTTTAGATAAATTATTCCTGGATTTTTTTTCAAAGTAAAATTAAAGCGAAGATAGCCAACGCACGTTATTTTTACTGAGATTGGGAATCTAGGAACCTCAAATTCACCTCTGCTGTTTGTCTTCAGCATTTTTTTATTTTCCTTATTAGTATTTTTATCCTTGTAAGATAAATATACAGTTGCAGGATAAACAGGCTCTTTCGTTTCTTTATCTAAAACTTTTATAATATTATCTTCGTTACCGGACGCATTAATTGCGCCCAGTAACGAGATAATTAGTAATGTCATAGTGAAAATTCTCATTTGTTATCTCACGATAATTTTTTGTGTCAAAACACCGTTCTGATTTGCCAAGTGAATAAAATAGATACCAGTAGAGAGGTCAAGTCCACTTATTGTATGTTTTGTTAAATAATCTGATTCAATTACATTAGTCAAAATATTATTACCATTTACATCATAAATTGATAAAGTATATTCGCCAGGTATTTCGTCAGCTAACACAACACTAAAATCTTGGTTAGATTCAATAACATTCGGGTATACACCTAAAGTTACATTCGGCATGTTTTCATTAACAGAAGTTTCTATTCTAGTTTGGTTAAAAGTATATATACCTTCATCCGGGCCTGAAAAGTCAGTAAATACAATTTTGTAAATTACGCCTTCCAGTCCTTTTACGAAATAAGCACGATTTTCAGTCAAATTATAAAGACCTGAATTCAAATCATAAGTTTTCCAATCAGAACCTATAATTGTTATATTAGCGTCTAATTGATCTTCTGTTGGTGTTTCTACTGTTTCAACATTAACATCATCAAGTTGTACAGCTAAAACATTTTGATTCTGTTTAATACCGCTCACAGGGTAAAACATAAATTCATCGTCTGACATAATATATTTCATAGTGTATTTGCCAAAAGCTAAATCCCATAAAGTGTTATCTGGTTCACGAGCTTCAGTTAGAATTGAGTTTGTTGCAAAGTCAAAGTAAATAAAGGAAACATTAGCTCTGTCATTTTTATTTACTGAAGCGTATACTTCATTAGAACCATCTAAATCAGCATATTTAAATTCATATTTTCTATTAAGAAGTTTAAATATCATGATTTTTTTAGCTGAGCCATCAGGCATAATTAGCAAAAATACTTTTTTACCTTTAATGCCATGGTCACTCATATCATATTCACCCCATCCAAAATCACCATCATCAGCAAATCCGTCTTTGCCTAAGTTGAAAGCACCGATATTCCACGATTCTTCAGAATTTACCCACTGAACAAAATTATCAGATTCTCTAAAATCTGTAATGTCAATTGGTTCATCCCAAGAGAAGCCATCAGAATCAACGATTTCGAAAAGCTCGTAACCTTTTTGGCAATTGAGATGGATTGCACCATTTTGACCTGTTTGGAAAGCCATATCCCAGTTGTCTTTTGAAGCTTCTTTTACAACACCAGTTTTAAGTGAATACCAAACAGTGTTCTGATAGTTTTCACCCGTTGTAACTTTAACTTCTTCAGTTTCCGCTGTTAAAATCTGTGAACTAAATAGAAAAGCAAGTAGTATAAAGTTTACTAATTTCATAGTAAATCTCCAATATATTTACGAAAAGTATATTAATCTAATGTGATACACTTAAACCACCCCTTTATCTTGTGAAAAGGTAGCTTATAGATAAAATCATGATAATGATTTATTTACAGAAGGAAATAGGGGGGCCTCTCAACTCATGAGAGTCTAATGATTCTTGCAAAGAAAAAGTAAATATATTAGATCGAATGATTTCTACTTTTCTTAAAAAAGCTCTAGTTAGAAAAGCTAATAGAACAGGCAATAAAAACAACGGATGAGTATAACTTAAATAAATAACTGACTCAATTCTAGAATGACTATGGTCTTTTATCGGGGATTGATTATTTTCGTGATGTTCGTAAGGGTGAACATGATAATAAACCGATCCGTCGTTCGCAAAATGGTAATGACCATTAAATGCTTCATTATGCATAGATAGCAAAGAAGCAACAAACAGAATAACCGAGATCAATATTTTAATTAGTTTTTTCAAACATTCATTTTAGATTATTATAAAAGTCAACCGTTAATAACGCTTTTCATTTGGCTAGTAAAATTATTTGCACGCCTTAAAATAAGAAGTATTGTTAATAAATAAAAGCGAATTTTGTTTCTGTAACCAATGTGTAGTTAAAATAATGAAAGAACAACTTAAATCTTTATCTAAAGACACAATGACATATGGACTAATGATAGTTATAAGTCGATTTTTGACGTTTGCACTATCACTCTTATATGCTCATGATTTAACTACTGCAGAGATGGGAAATCTGTCTACAGTTCTCACTTTAGTTCTTTTCTCAGGAATATTAGCAGCATTCGGTATGGAAGCTGGGTTTTTCAGATTTTTCGATAAAGAAAAACCGGAAGAGAATAGAAGATTGTTTTCTAATGCATATCTTACAATTGCAATTACCTCATTCTTCTTGTCTCTCATTTTATTCCTCTTTGCTGAACACATAAGTGAATTAATCACTGACAATGCTTATGGTTTACCCATGATTAGATATGCTGCCTGGATTCCGTTTCTTGATTCAATTATGTTGATACCTTACGCATATCTGAGGATGGTAAATCGTACAAGGGAGTTTACTATAACAAGATTTTCTGTTACAGTAATAGCAGCAGGTTTGTCACTTTTATTCGTAATTGTCCTAAAACAAGGACCTACAGGAGCTCTTAAGGCACAATTTATTTCTTCTTTTATAGGTGCTGCAGTTTTATTCAGACATTTAATCAAAAATAAGCTCTTTAAGTATGATTTTAGTTTGTACAAAAAGATGCTAGTTTTTGGATTGCCTACAATACCTGCAAGTTTATCAGCAATAATTTTACAAATTTCAGATCAACCCTTGATAAAATTTTTAATTGGTGGGGAAGAAGGTTCATCACAAACAGGTATTTATTCGATAAATTACAAATTGGGTATCCCAATGATGTTTTTTGTTACAATGTTTGAATATGCATGGAAACCATTTTATTTGAATCATAGAAAAGATGAAAATGCTAAAGACATTTTCGCAAGAGTGCTGACTTACTTTACCTTATTAGCATCTGTGATTTTCCTTCTTATAAGTCTGTTTATAGATCATATTGTTCAAATCCCATTAAGTTCTACAAGAACAGTTATTCCTGCAGAATATTGGCAAGGCTTATCTATAGTTCCATTTGTTCTGTTAGGATATTATTTCAATGGGATGTTTACTAATTTCACATCTGCATTTTATATAACAAAAAAAACAAAATATCTTCCTATAGCAATAGGAGTCGCTGCGATTTTTAATTTTACATCTAATATCATCTTTATTCCAATATATGGCTACATAGCAGCAGCTTACAATACTTTATTAGCTTATATGATAAGTGCAGGTCTATTATATTATTTCCAAAGAAAGATCTATGTTGTCAACTATGAATGGGGAAGAATCTTTAAAATAGTTTTCTCAACCGGTTCAATTTATATAATCAATTATTATTTCAACAACTTCGAAAATGTGTTGACTGATATCTTATTTAAAACTTTTTTGCTGTGTTTACATGTGATACTTTTAAGGCTTTTAGGTTTCTATAGTAAAAGCGAAATATCAGAAATAAAAAGAATTGCAAAAAGATAATATTTCAGTATCTCCGTTTTATACATGAAATATATTCATTTTATCAATTTGTTTACAAAACAAACACAGTTTATTTCTTGTTTTTTGCAAGTATTTTTAAACATCACAAACATATGTCCTTGTATATCTTTGTAATATAACTACTTAGAGATGTAAAAAAATATTTTGTGATATGATGAAAATTACTTAAATTCAAAAAATATTTAATGTAATACAAAAGGAATATTACTGTGAAGGAACTTATCGAGATAGTAAAGATTGTCAATGCTAAAAGACAAAAAAGATTAGAAGGTATTCCTGAAGACTTACAGGAAGGCGGAGATACAATGATGCATAACTTCTATGAAGGCATCAAAGGTAGCAGATATATGTCTGATGAAGATGCAGCCTATGATTTATATGATGCTGATCCATCAGAAAAAAAATATCAGATGTTAAAGTCCAGGTTAAAAGATAAATTATTAGAAACTGTTCTTCTCCTTGAAAAGAAACAACCATGGGTAAGTCCTTATGAAGAAAATTATTACAAATTAAAAAGAGAGTTGGAAATCGGTAGAACTCTAGTAGAAAAAAAAGCTGAGAAAACAGGCGTTAAAATTTTGGATAGAGTTTTAGATTATTCACTTCGATATAGAATCTCAGAATTTATTTTAGAAGCAGGTAAGTTACTGATGCAACTTGCTCCTAAATATAGAACAAAAATGAAATACTCTGAATACGTTGAAATAGTAAGAAGAGAAATTCATATCTTTAACGCTGAAATAGTAGCTAATGAACTATATTGCGACCTCTCAAGAAAAGTTGAAAGAACTGTTCACCCGGAAGCGTTTGTTATTCGTACGGAAAAGAGCGTAAAAAAATTAGAAACTCTTATGATGGGCGAAGATTCTCACATGCTTCGCATAAGATATTTCCAAATTCAACTATATTTACAGCAAATCAAATTTGACTATGAAAGTGTTTTGAAGATTTGTAATGAAATTCAAAAATACTATAAAGAAAATCCTGAAATGTACAGCCATGAAATTTTCGTGGAATTTGCTCAAGCAAAATTAGATGCATTTAGAAGAGTAGGCAATATAGATGAAAATATTAAACTAGCTGATGATGTAATTGAAATGTTCCCTGAAGGTTCAGACCTGTGGTTTACTGTTATGCAAAACTTCTTTGTATTGCTTATTCATGGTAAGGAATATAAACGCGCAGAAATGGTAATCACTGAAATCATGAATAATGTAAACTTCAAAAATATGGACGATAAAGTCTTCGATAAATGGAGATTATATGCAGGCGCGATTTATGTGCTTACTGCTATGGGACATTTAAGATCGAAACGTATGGTTTCTAAACCATTCAAAAAGAAATTTGAGATATTAGATATATTAGACAATATGCCAAATTTCGAAAAAGACCGACTAGAATTCAATACCTCTTTCCTTGTTATTCAGTTCATGCATTATTTTGCAAATAATGAATTCAGAAAGATTTTAGATATGGAAGGTGAAATTGCATTCTATCTTGAAAGAAATACTTTAAAATTAAAAGGGCATAGAAGAACATTCGCCTTCTTGAGAATGCTTCAAACTATGATTCAACACAATTTTAAAGCAAATATGATCAGAAAAACTACTCTGCGCTATTATAAACAATTGGTAGATAATACTCCTGATAATGAAATTTTAGATTCATTAGAAATAATCCCTTACGTTTCATTATGGGATTTTATGATTCAGGAATTGAATGATCAGGTTAAAGTATATGCAGCTGAATAATAATCAGTTCCTATGATAAAAAAAAGAGCTTTGATATCATATATCAAAGCTCTTTTTTTATATCATCTTCTATTGTTGAGAAAATCATAAGTAATAATATTCCTCAACTACCCCGCCCTTCGGGCACCCCTTCTTAATAAGAAGGGGAATTTTAGTGTATTTGTCACATCCCTAAATAGTTATTAGATAATCATCTAAAAAAATATTCCCCTCTTTTCAAAGAGGGGTGGCATTTGTAGCATGGGTCTAATCCTAAAAAAGGTTGACACAATTTAAATGAACAAAATGCTGAGATTTTATATCTCATTGTGTTTTTTACCTTTATAAATATTCTGAGGCATAACAAAATCTGTATTGTCTCCCCAATAAACTTCTGCCGGCATTCGCATTTTTAAAGTATTATGCGGTCGGCAGTTGTTATATAAATATATAGCTTCTTTAACTGCTTTGTTACATTGACCTATGCTCTGATTTTTATCACTTATCGCATATTCTTGCTTTAAAATTCCGTTTATTCTCTCGGCTACCGCATTTTGTGACGGACTGCCTCCTTTGGTCATACTTCCTTGGATATTCAACTCAGATAATAGCATTGCATATTCATCACTTCCATATTGGCAGCCTCTATCTGAATGATGGATTTGCGCTATTTTACCCTTATTGTTTGCCACAGCTTGATTTAATGCCTTACTACATAATTCTGTTCGTAAATGTTCAGAAACATGATAACCAACTATATAGCGTGTTGCTAAGTCTGTTATCAGAGCTAAGTATACAAAGCCTTTATACGTACGTAAATAGGTGATATCGCTTACCCATACTTCGTTTGGCTTTACATGACTCTTCTCTTTCAATAGATTTGAATAGTAACGCTTTGTATTCCGACTATCCGTTGTCTTTACTTTACGATGCTTGCGCTTTACTCCTAAACCTCTGGACTGCAATATGTTTATTACTTTATCGCGACCCATCTTTATATTGGCTAGTTGTAAGTCTGGTTTTATCAGCTCATATATCTTACGACAGCTTAATTTTGATTGCTGCCTGCGATGTTTTAGACTGAGATCAACTACTATCTCTTCTTCTAACATATTTTGTTGTGAGCTATTTATATATTGATAATAGGCCTGTCGGCTTTGTCCGAGAACCTCACAAAACAAGCTTACTGAGAATCTGCCGACTTTTTCTTGCCATGTTCCTCTGCATTCTTCAAAGCTTGTTCTGCGTACTTTTTTTCTGCATCTATACCTATTTTATTCAGTTGATTTACTACGCTTCTATAGTAGATTTCTCCCATCTTCGCCTTCGACAGCTCACGTTCCAATTCTTTTATGCGCTCTTTTAATACTTGATTTGTTGCCATTTGCATTACCTTATGTGTAGGTAGAGAATATTTGTTTTTGCCATATTGACGGCACCAGTTTAGTACTGCGGAGTTCCCCTTTATCTGGTATTTGATTCGGGCTGCCTCTTTCGTTAACTCACCGGATTCTACTTCTCGGACTACTTTTTTCTTAAAGTTTTCACTGTAGTATTCACGTCCTGAAAAATATACAAATTTTTCGTCTCTTTTCATATCCTTCTCCTAGGATATGTCAACCTATTTCAGGCAATGACCATGAGTTTATGCTGAGCTTGTCGAAGCAGGGTGTTTGCTACCACTAAATATAAAAATATCCCAATTTTTCCCTTATGAGAAATCCTCTACGTATATTTTCAAATCAGCAATATTATTTCTCTTATCTAACAATTGTAAACTTAAACACTTCAGATTTCTCCGATGTAGAAAGTCTTATAGTATACGCTCCAACAGATAACTTACTAACATCAATTTTTGCTGATTCTAGATTACCTGATAGAACTGTATTGCCTAGCATATTGCAAACACTATATTTTGAATAAAGATTTGTATTGATTTGCAAATATTCTGAAGTAGGATTAGGGTAGATTCTTACTTCATTATCTGATTTATCATTTACACTTGTAATATTCGCTTTGGAGGCTTTAGCTTCATAAATTGCATCAGTTTTGTATGTGATTGTTCCACTTATAACTTTAGCAGCCAGAACATCCTTATATTCATCTATTTCAAGCTTATATTCAACTTTTTGATCAGCAGACCAAAGGTAAATATTAAGTTGTTCATTATGCTGCATACCATCAATATTTTCTGTGTTTGGATCATCACCCCAAATAGTAATAGCAACTTTACCATTTTCATTGATACCTGAACCAACAACCAAACCATAAGAATTTTTGATAGCTACTTCATCTCCATACTCAAAATCAAGCAAGGAAAGTATAAGATTACAGTTTGATCCGGTCTGTTTATGTTCAACTTCATATTTTTCAGCCACAATAGCGTCTTCTGCCTTGATTTTTGGCACTAATCCACCACTATTATAGACAAGAGTATTATTCTCGTTTAAAACGATTTTATAACCTTCAGTTGGTTGCATACTTCCAATCTGATTTATACCATATGCAGGATACCATATTTCACCATCATCATTCTTAACAAGAACTATTGATGAATCAATTCTTGACATTGCAGTTGTAATTGGTATTGGTGCATCAAATAGATAAGAAATAATATACCATTTTGAAGATTCCATAGCAATTGGATAATTAGCCGCATTAACTAATGTGCCTTCAATTTCTAAAGTATCTTTTTCATTGACGTAAATTTGATAACCATCAGTGACATCCCAATTGTTAATTGTATTGATTTCCTGATCAGGATAATATAAATCGCCAAGTTCATCTTTCATTAGTTCGAGAGACTTCACTTCTTTCATTACAGTATCGATGTTCGTATTTGCGGGTAATAAATAAGATGAAATCATAGACCATACACCTGGTTCGAGAATTATTCTCAACTTTTGATGAGCATTCATTGAGCCGATTATACTTATGCCGTTATCTGTAAAGAAGCTATTTCCTGAAGCGTAGGTAACTTTGGCCCTTGTTTCTTTTCCATCCTGTGCATCCCATAAACGCAATTTATAAGTTTCTTCAATGGTAAAACCATCTTTTGCAGTTGTTTGGTCATTATCGCCCCAGACTGTAACTGATAAGTTATTACCATCCCAAATACCATAACCAGCTGATTTTTCATTCCCTGAAAGATCTGTATAAAATACTCCCATAGCATCTCCTGCGCTAAACGGTCTACCGGATACCTCCGGATGTACAGAAGCAGGTAAAATAATTACTGAATTTTTACCGGTATGTGACTGGTAAGTCCAATGTTGAGGAGGAGGGAAGACTCCACCTGTTATAGTAAAGTTAGATTCACTTGTAGCTTTTAAATTGTAATTGTCTGCATCAGAAATAGTAATCTGACATTCTGTAGATGGTGACCCGACAACTGTCCAGATAAATTGATTATAATTAGTATCTGCCGGAATTGAACTTGCAATTCGTACAGGTGTGATACCATTGTCATATGAAATATCTATATTTATAAAATCAACATTTACGCTTGACCACTTTATAGTATCAATGGAACCAAGAGCCCAGGTTTCATTACCGTTAGGAGTTATCAAATTGATACCTGTTCCGGTAATTTTGAAATTGCCTATGTTTTGGTCATATACAGTACTGTTATCTAAATCAGTAACTTTTAGTTTGCAATATTCAGCCGGCGTATTAGGTACTAACCATTTATATTTTCCATCTGATTCAGTATAAGAAATAATTGTCAACCAATTATTACCTCTGTCAGTGCTGTATTCAATTTTTACATTATCTACATCCTGGCTTAGCCAATCAATGTTGTAATCAGTACCAACCAGCAGCTCTTTCCCATTCATATCGTTAAGTAGAAGTAAACCATTAATACTGAATGTAATATCAGATGTATCGACTAAAGAAGAATTATTATTATCTCTTATTCTAAATAAGCACGAATCTGACGGAGGATAAGGAGCATCCCAGGTATAAGATTCTTTTTCAGCACTGAAACTATTTTCAATAATATTCCAGTTATTGCCATTGTCAATTGAATAAGATAACTGAACATCTGTCACTTCAACTGCTTCCCAGGTAACTACAGTTTCTTCTCTGAATATAAGTTTCTCACCTGAGTTTAAGCTTGTAAGTTTAACACCTGCAACTGTAAATACTGCATCAGAGACATCATATATTCCAGGATTTTCTGTGTCATATACTTTTATACTTACATTATTTGAAGGAATAATAGGAAGAGTCCAGTTATACTTCATAGAAGGAGAAGCAGGCTCAGAATTACTTATATCAATCCATGCAGAATCTTTATGGAGTCTATAAGCAAGTCCTAAATTGTTTATACCTTTGCTGTCCCATTTAATTTCTTTAGTATCATTGATATACCAAAGTTCACCACCATTTGGTGATAACAATTCTAATCTTGCATTGCTTATAATAAAACTGGAATCACTTTCTGCAAAAATGGAAGGATCTGTTGACTGATAAACTTTAACTAAACATGTTTGACTATTTAAATCAGGAACAGTCCAGTAGTAAGGACTCTTTGTAGCGTCAATCATCGTTGCAACTGAAAGCCAGTTAGTACCGCCATCTGTAGAATAATCAATGTCAATAGAAGCTACATTTTTAGATTTCCAAGTTATTGGATACTGGTTTCCTGATTTCAGTAATTCTCCGCCATGAGGAGCAGTAAGACTTAAATTGAGAGTTTGTTTAATATTGAAAACAACTTCTCTTGCAACATTAGGGAAGTTTACGTCTGATATCTTAACTCTTGCATTGTTTGTCTGAAAATCCGGAACATTCCATGCATACGTTCCTGTTTGCGCAGAAATGCTGTTCACTATTTCTGTTTTATTTGTCCAGTTATTCAGAGAGTACTCAATTTTAACATTGTCAATATTTGTGCTGCTCCAATTGATAGCAGTAGATGTTTCAGCTTGTAATTCCTGACCTGCGCCCGGTGCAAGTATAGAAATATCAGAAATTTTGATTGGTTGATCTGAAATATCATAAACAGAAGGATCAGCAGTACTACTTACTCGAACTAAAGCATTTGAAGACAGCTGTGATGGAATCCAGTTAAATGTTCCAACACTAGCACTTATCATATTAATTAGAGATTCCCAATTTGTGCCATTGTCATAAGATACTTCAATTTTTACATTCTGGGTAATTGCAGATGACCATTTTATCTCTACATTTTGACCAAGTAAAAAAGCTGATTGTGTGTTTGGCTGAGTCACAGAAACTACTTCTGTTGCTGCAAAAATAAAGCTGTGAATATCTTTTATGGTAGGATATTGCGCATCTGAAAGTCTTAACCAAGATTTACCGCTTACATTATCCGGTGTATTCCAGTTATAAGTTCCATTTGCAGCTGCCATAGTTGTAATATTGAACCAATTTGTACTATCAGTAGAATATTCAAGCTTTACATTATCTATCAAATTAGAAGACCATGTTACAGGATAAGTAAACTCGTTATTTACAATCGATCCTTCCTGCGGATTTTGCAATGCTAAGTTTGCAATAGTGAAAGCAGGCGAAGTCGAAGTATTTAACGAATTAGAGGCATCTGTGGCTCTGACTTGATACGTATTAGCTGCCGTTAAAGGAGCATCCCAATAATATAAACCGCTTCCTGCTGGTACATTATCAGCTATTGCTAGCCACGTAGAACCATCTAATGTATATTCTAAATCAATAAAATCTAAATCAAAGCTGTTCCATGTTATAGCAACTGTTTTCGCTGATTGGAATCTTGAACTTATATTAGGAGATGTTATATTTACCTTGTTAGTAGTAACTGCAAAAGCATTATCAGATACATCATTTACACCAAAGTTCAATGCGTGTCTAATTTGAATTCTCATTTGCGTACTTGCTAAATCAGGAACATCCCATTGATATGTTGAATCATTATAGTTAACAGTAGCAATATTATTCCAGGTACTGCCATTATTGGATGAATACAGAATCTGAATATTTTGATTTTCCATATTCATACCTGACCAACTAATAATAGCATTTTTATCTGAAGTGTAAGTTGTATCAGAGTTTGGCGCAATTAAGCTTAATTGCATCTCAGTACCTGCACCGTTATTATCAGTTCTTACGGCACTGCCGCTATTACCAACTATATATACATAATCAGGAGCGGAATAAGATACATATTGCAAATTAGAGCTAGTACTTGTATTCATAGCAGTCCATGTTTGACCGCCATTAATAGTTGATAAAACTACTCCATTATCTCCAACTACCATACCATTTGCATCATTCACGAAATATAGAGAGTTTAAGTCAGCATTTGTAAACTTATTCAAAGTTGTCCAATTTGTACCAGCGTCAGTAGTTTTCATTATGCGACCATTAGCTCCACAAGCATATCCTGTGTTACTTGTCGGGAAATTAACAGATCGAAGATTATCCGTAATACTAAGATTTATCTTAGTCCAATTTTTACCGCCGTCTGTAGATTTTAAAACAGCGCCACTGTTGCCAACAGCAACCGCATTTGTGGAAGTTATAAAATCCAGATCATTATATTTAGTTGTTCCAACCGGTACAACAGCTTGTTGCCAGGAATTACCTGAATTATTAGTATAATATATTTTACCACCGGTAGCTGATACTAATCCATTCTGATCATCAATAAAGTCTACAGAAAGGTTTGTTTCCGCCGTTTGGATGGTAGAAGCAATCCAATTTGTACCATTTGTAGTTCTATAAATACTTCCATTTGTACCAACTACTATTAAATGGTTTGTATCTAAAATAGCTATATCATGGAAAGTAAGATCTGTATTATTACTGTCTACAATAACAGAACCCCAATTTGTTCCATAATCATAAGTACGATAGATTCTACCGACTTCAGTTACAAATCCAATTTGATTTCCCTGCATGAACTTGACTGAATATAAGGTGTTATTACTAATATTCATTCCCTGCCAAGCGGAGTAAGCAGCTAAAGGAAACAATATTCCTAACAGAATAGAAGCAAGTAAGTTTTTCATGATAAACTCAATCTATTTATTTATAATCAATTTCTCTGTGAAAGTATTCCCTAAGATCTCAAATCTGAGAATGTAATACCCTGTATTAATATCTTTAACATCTATAGAATTTCTATTGTATTCGTTTTCTTTTAAGATTAAATTACCTGCATAATCATATAGAGAATAAGCAGATATATTATATTTAGATTCTACTTTATTATTTTCTATCAAATAAGATTTATCAATCTTGTCTTCTACTGAAGTATCGTCATAAGTTAGATTTACAGCTAAAAGAGTATTTTGCTTGTACTGTATGACTGTTGGTTGATTTTCAGAATCAATAATATCTAGTATTGAAGAAATTATAATCTTTTGAGTCTTTTCTTTTACAGAATCATATAATTCAATTGATAAATCATCCATATCTTGTAAACCGTCAATCTCAGTAGTGAAGAGATTATCTCCCCAGACATTTACATAAGCTTTGCCTGCGTAAAAAACTGCATTACCGAATGTTTTATTATCAGACTTAAGTGCAACAGAAGAACCATCAGGAGCATCTTCGCAAATAAGTATTACTGACATTGTATTGCCGGTAAATTCGAAATCATTAGAATAAATACTTTCTATAGTCTCTTCAATTGTATACTCATTGTCAATTACATCATTATAGTAAAAATCAAAATCTTCGAATGAATAAACTAAATATGCATTTCCCGGAATCAAAAAATCCAAAGTCTCTATATTGAATTGCGGTATATATGCATTCCCACGGTCATCTTTAATGCAAATAATTTTGTCCGAATAATATTCGAAAGCTGCTTTTAAGTTGCTTGTATCAGATTTAAGATAGGGTAGAAGGTTCCATCCTTTTTTTATCTGAATTTTATATTCCATAGGATCAATTTTGTAACCCAGCATTTGTATATCTAAATCTTTATCTGAAATACTATAAAATGCACTTAGTGGACTTACATATTGATTTGCTGATAATGATTTACTATTTACATCATAAAGCTTTACACCATAATCTTGATTGAAAGGATCGCAAAGCTCAAGATTTGATGAGATATATTTGACAGTATTTTTTGACTGTTTAATTTCTAAATGTAATGGATCTTTAGCTATTTCAGCTTTAAAAACTTTATCAGGTAGGAATTGATTTTTCATAACTTCAAAATCAACCTGAATATAAGACTCTACTGCTTTAATTCCATCCCACAATTTGTAGCGTATAAATTCTTTCTGATTAAAGCCTTCTTTCACCATTGAAGTAATATAATTATCACCCCAAATAGGAATTGCAGTGCTATGCGAAGGAGTATACTCTGCATATCCGGCACAGCTAAGTGATGTGTCATTTATGTAAAATACACCAATATACATTCCTGAATGCATATTGACGCTATCTTTGAAATGACTTGGGTCCAAGACAATTATAGAATGCTCTCCGGTTTGCTTCTCATAATTCCATGAAGCAGGAGGAGGCAAAATTAAATCAGGTGTTATAAATTCAGACTCTTCTGATAAAGCTGAGTATAAAAAGGTATTGTCATGAGTTCGTACTCGCCACTTATAACGCCCTGATTTAATATTGTTTAGTTGAATTTTTCTTGATTTAGAAAATGGAATATCAAATAAAACAGATCTATTTTCTTCGATTTGATCTGAATTATATACTTCAATACTATAAGCTAAAGAAAATGATTCTGCATCACTGCCTTTATTCCAGCTTAGATTGATAGAGTTATCTTTTATAGAAAAAGAGAGCTGGGTAGGTGGCAGTGGATTAGCATTTTGCACATCTGTATTATTGATATAAGTATAGTAAGCATTTGCTTCCTTTACCAGCAAATCGTTATTATACTTATCCAAGCTGCAGTAAGAAACCAGATTATAATCCTCAGTTAAACCAATATTATAATAGTCAAAGAATGCATTATTTACATATTCTTTGATTGAAACTGAATCATCATAAGATATAACAAAATCTAAATATCCGTTATTGCTTAAGTCTACCAGTTCTATATTATTAATGCCTATTTCCTTATGTAAAGACATTCTTATATAGTTGTTTGATAGAGAGTAGTCATAGATACAAGCAATACCACCATCGTATTCCAGAGTAATAATATCTTTCAAACCATCTGCATCAATATCTCTAATAAAAAGTTTTGAAGGTGGGGCTAAAAAAGAAAAACTTTGTTTTTCTGTGATGCTGTTATCATGAATTTCAACAATTTTTCCTGAAGCATTTGATACTAAAAGAAAATCTTGTTTCCCGTCATTATCAAAATCATCTTTTCTGATTTGAGTAAAATTACCAATGCTAACTATATTACTTTTAGGTACAAATCCTGTCAATATATTTTCGTATATATTTATCTCCATAGTCAAACCTGATGAGAACGTTACTATATCTTTTACCAGATTTTGATCATAATCATAGAAAAATACACTTTCAATATCAGAACCTAATGTTTGTCCAAAAATTGAAAATGCTGCGTCCTTATTCTCAATAATAATAACATTTTTATCATTGGATACTGCTACAAAATCCAGATCATTATCATTGTCGTAATCAGCATAGTCAAAATCAACATCAGCAATATTAGTTTCAAATATTTTAGTATAATTATTGCCTGTATTAATATAAAGATATAACTTATCTACAGTACGAAGAGCAAGATCCTTCAGCTCATTATTATCTAAGTTACATACAACAGATTGCTTGATATCTCCACTCACATTGATATTTACTTTCTGTTTCGAGAATAGAGGAGCAGTCGTAAATTGATTTTCCAAACTCCAGGCGCTCCAGCCACGTTGATTTCCTGCTTTAACTCGAATATAATACTCTGAGTCGTACTTCAAATTAATGTTTAAGGCATTAGATTGAGAAGTATCTGTAATAGCTTCTGAGAAGTTTGAATTTGCAGACCATTGTAATACATAATTATCAGCATTTTCAATTTCAGTCCAACTAACTTCGACTCTGGTTGAAATATTTTCGCCATTGTTTTTGGGGTAAATAATAACTGGTGGTTCAGGTTTAGTTGTGTCGAATGTTTTAAAAGCATAAAATTCAGACCACTCGCTATTTCCTGCCATATTTACACTGCGTGCTCTCCAGAAATATTTCTTTCCATTTTTAAGATTTCTGGCGATAGCAAAAGTATCTACCAAATTATCTTTATACGACACAACATTTTTGAACAATGAATCTGTTGCGATCTGGAAATGGAACAAATCTGCACTTTGTACATCAAACCATGTACACTTCAGATTTGTCGGCATATCAGTAGCATAATGATGTGGGTATTCTAATATAGGAGTGTTTGGCGCTTTGACACTGCAGTCATTCAAATAATTAGAATAATCTATCATTCCAACTGTTGAATTATCTTTAGCATCAAATATCTTTTTATCTATTTCTGAAACATCATCTGTGCCCCAACAGTTATATTGAGCTGAAATGTTGCTGGCTGAGTAATTGGAAACAATTACAGACGTTGAAAGATTTGGCAGGCCAAATTGATTATACCCTTTCGACCCGGCAAAACCACCACCTAAATCAGCTAAACCACTTTTCTTTATTATAACAGCGTAACGATTGAAATCATTAAATTCAGAATATTCTATTGAAGCAGAACCTTTAACAACATTAATTCCGGCGTAAGATGTTATTTGAGAATTCCCAAAATTTGAAAATCTGCAAAATTCAAATATAGATTGCTCCAGTAATTCTGATTCAATAGAAATACCACCCCATAAAGCAGATTCATCTGCATCAAATATTATAGGATTTTGGAAATCACCTTCTGCTATAATACTGCCTTTACAAATAATATCTACATTTGGTTTTATATAAATTTTACTACCTGCCGCTATTTGAAAAACAGCAGCTTTAGGAATGATGAAGTCATTATTGATCAGATAATTCAAATCATTTGATTTCAATTTCAAAGAAGAAAAATCAAATGGAGTTAGTTCTATTTTATCTGTAGAACAATCAACAAATTCAATATTTGTTAAGTTCGGAACAATTTCAGACTTAATCATAATAGGTGAGTGATAGCTGCTACCACCATTTCTAAGCAGAATATTATCTAACCTAGAAGTATCCTGGTCAGAAGCAGAGTAGAATATAATACTTCCCCAATTAGAACCTGCCCCAATAAAAGACACTTTCTCATTAGTACTATTATCAGTTGTAATAGAACCAAGAACAGTGATATTTACATTCGCAGATAAAACTAGTTCTACTCCTGATTCTATTTTGATGTCAGCATTTTTTCCGATAACCAGATCAGATGTTACAGTAAAAGGTGAGTTAGATTTTTTCAATACCATATCTGATGAGATTACACCATTTAAGGGCGTTGAACTCATTTGAACAAGAGAAATAAGAAGTAATATGGCAATGTAAATATATTTCATAAAATGACTTAGCTTATATTACACTATACATCGGATTGTTCAATAAAAAATTGAGCCAAAGAGATGTTAAGAATGTACACATTTGGCTAAGACACTGATTTATAGAGCAATAGCAAGTTATTAACAATATTATATCCTAACAAATACATGTCTACTATAATCCATAAGCGATTAATAGTGGTTTATTTTCGCCAGAATTGATGCAATTTATCATTGCTTAACACAAGTCTTATCTATGCTTAACACTGATTCCGTAATATTGCATATATCAAAATATAGGTGAGTCAGTTGGAAAAGTTACGTAATTCTCTGTATGGCAAAATGCTGATATTAGCAGTTTCTTTAGAAGTATTGCTAATTGTAATAGCATTAATTGGATTTACAGTTGTCAATATTCAAAATGAAAGAGATACCTTTAGAAAGGTAGAGACTCTACTTTTAAAAAACTATCAAAACAGACATGAGTTTTCAAAAAAACGAGAAATAAAATTACGTAAAAACTTTACTGACAACCATAACAAGATAATAAAAACATTAAAAAATATTCCTGATAGTCAGGAAATAGAAAAACTTGTTATAAATATAGAAAAATATAAAAATCTGTATGATGAGTATACTAACAAGATGATAGAACGCGGATTAAATGAAGATTCAGGTGTCGAAGGTAAATTTAGACGAAGTGTACACGATGTCGAAGATATTTTAAAATCTGTCAACAACTATAAGCTTATGATGTACATGCTACAAGCCCGTCGAAGTGAAAAAGACTATATTATGAGACGACACAGCAAATACATCACAAAAGTCAATACTGCTGTAGATAAATTACTTTCTGAAGCTAATAAAATAAATAATCCAAAAATAGCTTCAGTCGAAGAATTGTCAAATAAATACAAGAAGAATTTTGGTCAGTTAGTAGTAGTCTTTAGCGAATTATCCAAATTAGAAAGCTTTTTAAGAACTCTTGAAATATCTCTTGAGCGTGACTTAAATAAGATTGTGTCCGAGCAGGAAATACTTGCTGAAAATAGTCAAAGTATACAATATGCTGCCATAGGTTTTACTCTGCTTGTAGGAATATTTCTATCAATATTCATTGCAAGAACAATTGTAAAACCTGTACACTCACTTCAAAAAGCTGCTTCATCTATTGCTGCAGGAAATTATGATACACAAGTTCAAGTTACATCTACTGATGAAGTCGGAACTTTAGCTTCTCTATTCAATAGTATGGCCCAAAATATTAAGAAATCGAATGATACTATATTGAATCAACAGAAAGAGGTTGAACATAAAAATCTTGAACTTTCTGACTTAGCAAAAGATCTTCGATCTTCTATAAATAATATAAGTTTACTCTCCGAGATTGGGAAATCGATAACTACGGCTATTACTTACGATAATATTTTCAATCAATTGTATAAGCATTTAGGCTCTATTACGCAATCATCCTCATTTGCAATAGGTCTATTCGATGATAAAGTCGATGCAATCAAATACAGACTTGTTATTTGCAATTCCAAGCGCGAGGAAAATTACGAAGTATCTATGAATCAGGGGAATAGGCTGGACGTAATGTGTCTGACATTTGGGCAGGAAATTATTATCAATGATATTGATAAAAAATTGAATGATTTATCTAGATATACTGACATAATAAATGAAAATGCGATAGAAGTGATGGGAGATCAAACTAAATCCTGCTTCTACCTTCCTATTTCTTACAACTCTAAAACTATCGGGCTTATTTCAATTGAAGATAGTAAGAAAGACGCATTTGGCGAACATCAACTTGAAATGCTTCGTAACTTAGCATCTTATATAGCAATTGCAATTCAAAATGCTATATCTTATGAAGAGATTAAAAGAGCTAATGATGTGCTGAAAAAAACTCAAAAGCAGTTAATTCAAGCTGAAAAAATGGCTTCTTTAGGTCAATTAACTGCTGGGATAGCTCATGAAATTAAAAACCCTTTGAACTTCATAAAAAATTATGCAGAAGGAACAGTTGAACTTTGGCAAGATTTCTTAAGTGATGTAAAAGATGAGAGCAATAATGTAAATGAATTAATTGAAGAAATTTCTGAGGATGTTGCTACTTATCTTGATACCATCAAGAAAAACAGTATCAGAATTGATAAAATTGTAAAATCAATGATGAATCACTCAAGAGAATCAGCAGGATATAAAGAAAATACTCCTATAAGCGAATTTATAGAAGACAATGTAAACCTAGCATATAAAGGCTTCAGAACACAATACAATGAGTTTAGTGCAGATATTGAGTATATAGATAACTCTTCCGGACAATCAATTCCTATACTTCAACAAGACTTTAGCAGAGTCATTACCAATATAATTGATAATGCCTGCTATGCACTTATGAATAAGAAACTCTCCGAAGGAGATTCTTACAGACCAAAATTGGAAATATTAACCAACAATTTATCTGACTTTGTAGAAATGCGTCTCAGAGATAATGGAATTGGTATACCAAAAGAAAAATTAGATAAAATTTTTAATCCGTTCTATACAACAAAACCAACAGGCGAAGGTACAGGTTTAGGACTTTCTTTGAGTTTTGATGTGATTCAGGCTCATGGCGGTACATTAGAAGTAGAAAGCGAATTAGAAGAATTTACAGAATTTATTATTAAACTTCCCAAAGCTTAATTACCATGACAAAAACAACAAAAATAATGTTAGTAGACGACGAACCGGACTTAATTGGATTAATGGAATTAAAGTTAAGAAATAAGGTCAAGAGAGGAGAATATCAGCTCATATTTGCTTCAAACGGGGAAGAAGCTTTGGAGTTAATTTCTAACCATGATGACTTGGACGTTATTGTTCTCGATATCAATATGCCTATTATGGATGGAATTACACTTTTGTCTAAGTTACAATTCGATTCAACGGATTTTGATGTAATTATGTTATCTGCTTATAGCGACATGGCACATGTTAGAAAAGCTATGAATTACGGTGCTTATGATTATCTATCAAAACCCATTGATTTTAAAGAGTTTCAATCTACACTTGATAGAACAATTGACAGAGTTAAAAACAAACGTATTTATAATCAGAAACAAAGACAAGAAATCTCTCAGTTCTCTGTTACAAAAATTCAGGAAGAAAGACTGAATTCTCTAAAGGACAGCTTGTTCTCTATGATTTCTTATGAATACAGAAATCCTCTGACTATTATTCAATCTTCAGCTGACATTATAGAGAATTTATATAATAAACCCGGCAGAGCTGAAGAAATGGAAAAATTTCTGTCAGGAATAAGAGGCTCTGTGAAATTTATGGCTAGAACTTTAGACGATGTAATAAAAATCAGTAAACTTGACTTCGAAGATTATAATCAGCAAAAAACAAATATTGATTTGAAAGATTTATTATGGTCTATGCTATACGAAATGAAACTTGCTGATAACTCTAAGCATCATATTAGTTTCGATGCTGAAGGATCTTTTGAATATTATTACGGCAATGAGACTATACTAAAATTGGCAATAGCAAATGTTTTATCAAATGCTTTTAAATACTCTCCCCTTAATAGCCAGATAAAAGTAGTTATAAGAAACATATTAACACATTTTATTATTATCATAGAAGACTCTGGTATAGGAATCAATGAAGCTGATATTGAAAACATTTTTGAACCTTATAGAAGAGGCAAAAATGTTAGTTCAATTCCCGGAGCCGGATTAGGGCTTCATATAGTAAAAAAATGCATTGACTTGTTAGACGGTGAAATTAGTCTAACTAATAAAGATGGCAGTGGTACAATCTGCAAAATTCATATACCTAAAAATATTGAACAGTAATTCGGATATTTTCATTATGGAAAACATTCAAAATCTCACTACAAAAATTCTTCTTGTTGACGATGAACCAGATGTAGAAGGTATGATTAAACTTAAATTTCGTAAGCAGATTAGAAAAGGCGAATATGAGTTTCTTTTTGCTGAAAACGGAGAAGAAGCACTTAATAAGCTCAATCTTCATCCTGATGTCGATATCGTAATTTCTGACATTAATATGCCTAAAATGGATGGTTTAACCCTTTTGAACCACTTAAATAGATTAGATGGTCTTATGAAAGCTATCATAGTTTCTGCATATGGAGATATGAAAAACATAAGAACAGCTATGAATAGAGGTGCTTACGATTTTGTTACTAAACCAATAGATTTTGAGGATTTAACTATTACTATTGAGAAAACCAGACACGATATTTTCGAAATCCGAAAGAAGAATAACCATATTGAAAAAACTGAACTAAGCTTGCAAGAATCCCTCGCAAGAAATTATGCTATTGTAAATACAGCTCATGATGCAATTATGTCTTTAGACAAAAACTTGATCATAGAATCTGTAAACCCTGCGACAGAAATTCTTTTCGCATGTTCAGCTAAAGAATTATTAGGAAAACATTTTTCTGATTTGTTTACTTGCCCCATCGATGGCTTAGACAGTTACACATTTGAGATACAAGGCAAAACAAGTTGCCTTGACGGATATGAATCTGAAGCTGTGAGAAAAGACGGGAAGCAATTTCCTGTTGATATTTCTTTAAATAAATTCAATATCCATGAGGATCAGTACTATACTGTGATTTTAAGAGATATTACAATCAGAAAAAATGCAGAAAAATTACTTAAAGAATATAATACAAGATTAGAGAAAGAAGTTGAAGAGCGAACAATAGATTTGAAGAAATTAAATCAGGAAAAAAATGAGATTTTAGGTGTAGCAGCTCACGATTTAAAAAATCCTCTTTCTAGTATAAAAATGCTGGCAAAGATTTTATGTGATGACCCTACAATAACTCAGGATGAAATAAAAGAATTTTCTAATGATATTCTTGATACTTCGGAAAGAATGTTTGATCTTATTAAAAACTTACTTGATGTGAATGCTATTGAAGACGGAAAAATCCAGATTTATCCTGAGAATTATTTGCTTAGGGATATTTTGACTCAATCTATCAGACATTTTAAAGATATAGCACAACAAAAAAACATAGTAATTATGAATGAAATTGATTTATCACAAACTATTTTCTGCGACCGTACATATTTCATTCAAATGCTTGATAACCTAATTTCTAACGCAATTAAATATTCTCCTTATGGCAAAATAGTCTTTCTTAATTATGAACAGGATGAGGAATTTCACTACTTCAAGGTAAAAGATCAGGGACCAGGTATATCTGATGAAGATCAGACTAAGCTTTTCAAAAAATTCTCTAAATTAACTGCCAGACCCACCGGTGGCGAACATTCAACTGGACTTGGACTGTCGATTGTTAAAAAACTTGCTGATTTAATGGGAGGGAAGGTTTACTGTAATAGTGTTCTTGGTGAAGGAGCTGAATTCGTATTAGCAATGCCCATTCAGTAAAAGAAAGTCCTAAGAGCATGAAATAAATGTCCCGGAATACTGTCATATTTCGATGTATCTCAATTCTTTTTTTGTCGTTATAATAAAAATAATTAACTGCAAAAAAGCGTGATTGAGACTAAAATTTTATATATTTGTTTATTATTTTCTACAAAATCAAGAATTATATGACAGACTTAAATATAGGGCTACAAGGTTCATTCAGTATATTATTAATATTTATTGTTTCAGTATTAGTTATAAGCTTTTATTATTACAAACGTACAATCCCTGATGTCTCTGCAACTAAAAAGACAATTTTAAGAATTTTGCGATTTTTAAGTTTGGCTTTTTTGTTTTTGATTTTATTTGAGCCTGTTATTTACACAACATATAACGATATTATTCCTCCTAAGCCTATTGTTATTATCGATAATAGTGCGTCTATAAACCTAGAGGATGATAATTCTAAAAAAATAATAGATTTTATATCTAAAAATTCTTTTGATTCTGAAAATATATATTATTTCGACGATAATACTTATACAGCTAAAGATAAAAAATATGAATTCGAAGGTCAATACACTGATATATCTTCAGCATTCGAAAAAGTAAAAGACATAGAAGCTGATCAAAATATCAGCAGTATAGTTTTAGTGACAGATGGTTCTTTTAATAAAGGAATCAATCCTGAATATGCCATTGAAAATCTAAATATTCCGGTTGTTTCAATTGGTGTAGGGGAAAAATCGTACTTTAAAGATATTATTGCAAAATCTATGTTAAGTAATGATATTGCGTATATCAATAACGACATTCCTTTACTTGCAAAATATTCATCTTCCGGAATTGATACAGATTCGCTAAGTGTCAGCTTACTTGTCAACAATAAAATTGTACAAACTAAAAGTGTCTTGAATCCCTCTGATGTTTCAGATGCTTATGTAGAATTTATCTACAGAGACAGCATTCCAGGTAGAAAGAAAATTACTTTTATTATAGACTCTGTAGCAGGAGAATCTAATACACAAAACAATACTTACTCAGATTATATACAGCTTTTAGATAATAAAAAAAGAGTTGGTATATTTGCGTCCTCTCCAAATCCGGATGTTTCTTTTTTACATCAATTCCTTGTTACTACAAAACAATATGATGTTGAATCATATATTAAAAAAGACGCTTCTTCCTGGTATAATAAACCAACTAAAACAAAGCTTTCCAAAATAGATATATTCGTCTTAGTAGATTTCCCTTCAAATGTCATAGAAAATGATGTAATTGACAATATATCATCAGAGCTGTCTAAGGATAAATCTGTTTTATTTATTGCCGGAAAACATGTATCAAAATCTAAAATGCAGAAATTAGAAAAACACCTTCCTTTTACAATGGTCTCAGATTCTCGCAATGAATTTTTCGCTTCTGTATTATTTTCTGAGGACGCTATTTCAAATTCTATATTTAAGACTCAAAGTATAGACCAGGCAACATTTTTAGATGATTTACCACCATTATTCAAAACAGAGTCATTTTATAAAGCTAAACCTGATGCTTCGGTTTACTCAACTTTTGCAGTAAATAATATGGAAATTGAAGAGCCGACAATTATGAGTAAATCTACAGGTTTATCAAGATCCTGGGCATTTTTGTCTTATGGACTATATAGATGGAAGATGATCAATGCAGGCCTTTCGTTAAACGAAGAAGAAGATACTCAGTATAGCTTCTATAATTCAATGTTTGATAATGTATTCAAATGGCTATCTATAACTGATAGAAAGCAGAAATTTATCTTTGAAACTGATAAAAATATATACCAAAGCAACGAAAATATCTCTTTCTCAGCTCAGTTGTATGATGATAAATATGATCCAATCGATGATTATTTAGTTAAAGCAACTATTAAATCCGCAAATTTCGAAAAAGAAGTAATACTAAAAAATATTACCAATGGAAGATATAATGCTGAAGTTGCAGGAATACCCACCGGTGATTTTTCAATTGAAGCCAGAGCCTTAACTCCAAAAGAGGAACTTTACGCATCTCATAACACTTCGTTTACTGTAGAATCTATGCAAGTTGAAAATAGACACTACGGACTTAAAGAAGAATTGCTTAAAAATATATCTTCATCTACAGGTGGTAAATATTTGCATATAGACAATTCAGATTCTTTATCAGAAATCCTTTCCAACGAACTTAAAGGAGCAGATAAACAGATAAGTATTACAGATGAAATAAATATCTGGAACTCTACTTATCTAATGATTATTGTGATTTTATTGCTTTCTGTAGAGTGGTTCTTGAGAAAACGTTTCGGAATGCTTTAGAATTGAATAGTTAAAAATAGGGAAGGATATCCAAATTGATTTGGACAATGCCCCAATTTAATCTCATCAGTCACATCAAATTCAAATAGATGTGCTCCAACATACGCATCAATCGCAGATAGTACGTGAATTCCAAGCATATAAAATGCAGTTTGATCTCTGTTATTATGATGAGCATTCATTGTAGATTCTAATCTTGAAATAAGAAAAGAATCTTCTCCGTTAGCTTTAGCTGCTTCGTACTCATCCCTTGCGCTAGTATATTTACTATGATTATCTATTATCAAGTATATAAAAGTAGCTTCTGCACCAAAAAATAATGCTGATTTAAAATAAGATTCAACATAATACTGTCCCCATCCTGGAAGAATAGCAGATTTAATAGTTGCCACTGTCGGAGATTTGGACTCTTGAAGATCCGTAGCCATGACAGATTCTTCAGCTCTAAGAGATATGGAGCAGAAAGTGAGCAGAATTATAGTAAAAAGTTTTTCCATCTTAAACGCAGTATTTTTTATAAAAAACAACCGGCAGATTTTAGTTCTACCGGTTATTTATTCTAATCTAATTTATTTACTTATAAAACAGCAATAGCTTCGATTTCAACCATAACATCAAGAGGCAATTTAGCTACTTGGTAAGCAGCTCTTGCTGGTTTAGACTCACCAAAATATTCGTTGTAAATTTCGTTCACTGTTGCAAAATCACCCATATCTTTTAACAATACAGTAGTTTTAACAACATTGTTGTAGTTTGCACCAGCTGCTTCAAGAATAGCACCTAAATTTTTGCAAGATTGGTGTGCTTGAGTTTTAATATCATCACCTGCTAATTTACCATCAGCAGTGTAAGGGATTTGACCGGAGATAAATAATAATTGACCTTCCGCTTTGATTGCTTGAGAATAAGGACCGATAGGAGCCGGAGCGTTTTCAGTAAATACGATTTCTTTTTTCATATTATCCTCTACTTATTATTATGTTGAACATCAATATAGTATTTTTCTAATAATGCTGCACCTGTTATACCGGCATTGCTGGTAAATTTAGCAGGGTGCAAGTTGAATTTTTTAGTAACATTAGGTAAAGCACGTTCTTCTATAGTTTTACGAGTAGATTTAAATAAGTCTTCTCCAAGATGACTCAAACCGCCACCAATAACAACGTGATAAATACCTAAAAGATTCATTGCAGATGCAAGTCCGCAACCAAGAATTTCACCACAAATATTTAAACATTTAATAGCGTCTTCATCATTATCCATAGCTCTACTATGAAGTTCTTTTATTCCATTAACAGGTTTATCTGTGATAGAGTTCATTATATTAATTATTTGCTTTTTACCCAAATATTCTTCTAATGTTCCTCTTCTAAACTCTCTTCCGAATATTCTATCATCATTGTAATGAATGATAGTATGACCGATTTCACCGGCATTTCTGTCTGATCCGAGAAATATTCTTTTATCAGAAATAATAGTGCCGCCTACACCTGTGCCAAGTGTTACATATAGAAAATCTTTAAATTCTTTACCAGCTCCTGCATACATTTCAGCAAGTGAAGCTGCATTTGAATCATTTTCAAGGTATACTGTTATATCAATTTTACTTTCTATATATTTTTTGAGATTAAAGCCATCTAACATTGGAATATTAGGAGAAACAATAATTTCACCTTCACAGCTGATTGTGCCTGGAATTCCTATTCCAATATAAGTACAGCAAATATATTCTTTTTTTAGATATTCTATAATTTCGATTACTTTGTTTGAGAATTCTTCAATATTAGAAACTGATTTGGTTTTAACGGAATCTTGTTCCACTATATTCAAATCATCATCTAAGACTCCATATTTTATTGAAGTCCCGCCAATATCAATACCAAAATACATACTACCTCACACAAAAAGAGGGACAATAGTGTCCCTCAAAGATAAATATATTTTTGCAAATTCGCTATTTTTTACTTTGGAAAAAGAGAATATTCTCACCTTTTTTTACCAAACCATATTCTTCTCTGGCGATTCTTTCTATTTCTCTATTGTCACTGCGTAAAGTCTTCATTTCACGTTTTAAGCTATCAGTTTCATAATTCAAATGATACATATCAGAATGTAAGTCATTGTAAGTACTTAACAGGGATAGTCTTTTATAAATACCATACTCAGAGAAAACAAGAGTCAATATTACAATCAATAGAAACGAATACAAAGCAATTTTGCGTTTGTTTCGCGGGTTTTCGCCGATATTCTTAATAAATTCCAGCTTCATTTTTATTTTGCAAAACCTGATAAGAATTCAACATATTGATCCATTTCTTCTTTTGTACGTTTTTCAGTCACAGCAATAAGAAGTCCTTCTTTGCAACCTTCAAAACGAGTTGTATCTAAACCTGACAAGAAGCCTTTTTCAACACCTTTTTCAATAATTTCTTTAGCTGATACTGGAGTCTCAACCAGGAATTCATTGAAAAATGGTTTGTCAAATGCTAATTTAAAGCCTTTAAGTTCAGAAATTTTGTTAGCTAAGTAATGAGCTCTTTGGAAAGATTGCTCAGCTACTTCTTTAATACCTTGTTTACCCATTGTTTCGAGATAAACAGTAGCAGCTAACATAAACAAGCCTTGGTTTGTACATATATTAGAAGTCGCTTTTTCACGTTTAATTTGTTGCTCACGAGTTTGAAGAGTTAAAACAAAACCGCGTGTTCCTTCTGAGTCTTGAGTCATACCTGCAAGACGACCTGGAATTTTTCTAACAAACTTTTGTTTACATGCAAATAAACCTAAATAAGGACCGCCAAAACCAACCGGAATACCAAATACCTGACCTTCGCCAACTACTATATCAGCATCATAGTTGCCAGGAGCTTCTAGAATACCAAGTGACATAGGATTAACACAAACAATAAACATTGCTTTAGTTTCACGAACTACTTCCTGGATAGCTCTTACGTTTTCAATCACACCGTAAGCATTTGGTTGTTGAACAATAACACCGGCAGTATTATCACTTATAGCAGCTTTTAAAGCTTCGATATCAGCAGATCCATCTTCAGCGATAAACTCTTTGAAAGTAAATTCTCTGCCTGCACAAGACGTATGCATAACCATTGTGTAATTAGGATTCAATTTACCTGCAACTAAGAATTCAGTTTTGCGTGTTTGTGCATTAGCCATGTGACAAGCTTCAGCAACAGCAGTTCCTGCATCATACATTGATGCATTTGCAACATCCATACCAGTAATTTCAGCAATCAAAGATTGGAATTCATACATAGCTTGAAGAGTACCTTGAGATACTTCAGCCTGGTAAGGAGTATAAGCTGTTTTAAATTCGGAGCGATCCATGATTGTTCCAACAATAGAAGGAATAAAGTGATCGTAAGCTCCGCCACCCATGAAATTTATATTTTTGTCTGCAGTTACGTTTTTACTTGCGTAGGTACTTAATAATTTAACAACTTCATACTCAGACAATTGAGGTAATATATTTAACTCACCTTTAAACCTAACGTTTTCAGGAATTTTTGCAATTAGTTCATCGAAACTATTTACACCAATCTTTTCAAGCATTTCCTGACGTTCAGCGTCTGTATTTGGAACGAATGCCATTTTATTCTCCAAAAAGTTAATAGCTTATTTTAATAAACATAATCGACAAAATTAGCTGATAAAATCGTATTATCCAAATAATCTAATCGTAAATCAAATAAATATAATACAATTGTTTTTTTGGTAAACTTATTTCCAATAACTTCGTCTAATACCCTGTCAACGTAAATTAAAATTTTGAGGAAATTATGGATTTCAAACAAATCAATCTACCACTTATCCAGGATGCTGATTTAAAAGGAAAAATCGTCCTGGTTAGAGTGGATCATAACGTTGTAAAAAAAGGTATAATCCATGACCCATACAGAATTGATGCTACTATTGGCACTTTATATTATATAAATGCTAAAGGCGGTAAAATAATCCTAATGAGTCATGTTGGAAGACCAAAAGATAAAAAAACAGGAAATATTGACATTTCTAATGACACTTCAGTGGCTCCTATTATAGATTATTTGAAAAGTAAACTTCATATAAAAATCAAAGAGCCAACTTTTTATAAAGATCCAAATAAAGGTTATATAGGCATAGAAACTTCAGTAAATCATCTTATCAAGGAACTTAAAGAAAGTGATCTTGATGCTATTTATTTACCTAATACAAGATGGTTTGCAGGAGAAGAAGGAAATGGGGAAGAAGCAGAAAGATTTGCGAACCAATTAGCAGGTCTGGCAGATGTATATGTGAATGATGCTTTTGGTAGCTGGCAACCACATGCTTCCACCAACACTGTTGCAAAATATTTGCCTTCTTACGCAGGATTTCTATTACAGAAAGAGATTGAAAATCTGGATAGAATTTTCAATCCTGAGAAACCGTTTGTAGCTGTTGTAGCGGGTTCTAAGTTCGATACTAAGATAGATTCTTTATATGCATTAATGAATAAAGCTGATTATGTTGTACTAGGTGGGGTTATGTATAACGCATATATAGCCGCTAAGTATGGAGTATCTATCAAAGGAATTGATGATGAAGATGCAAAACATGCAGCAAAATTTGTAGAATTTGCTAAAAAGTTTGAAGGCAAGCTAATTGAAATGCCTTATATAGTTGAATCTGATACATTAGACGGAAGAATAGAAGGTAAATACAGGACGCTTAAAATAAAAGACTTAAAAGAAGGCGATAAGCTTAATTATGTATTAGATGTAGCAAAAGAATCATTTGAAGATCCACACGTTAAGGAAATTTTCCATAATGCTAAGATGATTTTTGTAAATGCTGTAATGGGATTTACACCACATTTTAACGAAGGAACTATAGCATTAGACGAAACCATAGATGAAAACAGAGAAGCTGTCAAACTATACGGTGGTGGTGATACTATGCAAGAGTTGAAACGATTACTACCAGGTTTGTATATCGTAGCTCTCGATAGCCCTAAATACTATATTTTCACAGGTGGTGGTGCTGTTTTAAAAGCAATTCAGGAAGGAACTGCTTTAGGATTAGAACCGGTTAGAGCATTATATCACCAGGTACCATATAAGACTGAGAAATAGATAATGTTTGCAGTTAAGATAATTAACAAAACTAAATTGCCAATGTAAATTTATTGTATTAATTTTCGCTTCAAAGAATTAAAAATTCAAAAAAAGAGTTCATTCATAGATTTCAGGAATAACAAAAATGGCTATTCGTGTTGCTATTAACGGCTTTGGTCGTATCGGACGTCTTGTTTTCAGATCATTTTTTGAAAGAAACGAAGACGTTGAGTTTGTAGGTATAAACGATTTGACAGATGCTAAAACACTGGCACACTTGTTCAAATATGACTCAGCACAAGGCAAATTCAAAGGTGAAGTTGCAGCTGCTGATTCTGCTATCATTGTAAACGGCACTAAAATACCTGTATCTGCTCATAGAAATATTGAAGATATTCCATGGAAAGACGTAGATGTAGTTATTGAATCTACAGGTGTCTTTACTAACAAAGAAGCTTTGATGAAACACATAAATAATGGTGCTAAAAAAGTTGTTCTTTCTGCACCAGCAAAAGATGAGTTAGATGCAACTATTGTATTAGGTGTAAACGACAAAACTTTAACAGGAAACGAAAAAGTTATGTCAAATGCTTCTTGCACAACTAACTGCTTAGCTCCAATTGCAAAAGTTTTAAATGATAAATTTGGTATCGAAAGTGGTATGATGGTAACAATCCACGCGTATACTAACGACCAAAGAATCTTAGATTTACCTCATAAAGATTTGAGAAGAGCAAGAGCTGCTGCTGTAAATATTATTCCTACTACAACAGGTGCAGCAAAAGCAGTTGGTCTTGTACTTCCTGAACTTAAAGGTAAATTAAATGGTTATTCAGTTCGCGTACCGGTTCCAGATGGCTCTTTAACTGACTTAAGTGCTGTTTTAAGCAAAAAAGTTACTAAAGAAGAAATCAATGCTGCTATCAAAGAAGCTGCTGAAGGTGAATTCAAAGGTATAATTGAATATACTGAAGAACCTGTAGTTTCTTCTGATATCATCGGAAACAGACATTCTTCAATCTTTGATGCATCTTTAACTGATGTACATGATAACCTTGTAAAAGTTGTAGCATGGTATGACAATGAATTCGGTTATTCTAACAGAATCGTTGACTTAGTGCTTAAAGTCGGAAAATAATTCGAACAAATATAGACTCCCTAAAGAATTCCCTGATTTTTTTTAGGGAATTCTTTTAATTTTTGGGAGTTTCGTTCGTTTATGTATTTTTGTAAATCCTATATATTCAAATCAATTTTATCTTGGTGTTTAAAATGATCAGAAACATAGACAATTTCTCTTTTGAAGATCAGAAAGTAATGATTAGAGTGGACTTCAACGTACCACTTGACGAAAGAAGAATCACTGATGATCTCAGAATTGTAGAATCTCTACCGACTATCGACAAAGTTATCAATGATGGCGGTATTCCAATTATTCTGTCTCACTTGGGAAGACCTAAAGGAACTTGGGTTAAGAAATTTTCTTTAGAACCTGTAGCTGAGTATATGGAAGAAAAATGGGGCTATAATATTATTTTTGCTCAAGACTGTTTGGGAAAAGCTCCTCAGGATGCTGTAGAAAAAGCAAAAGCAGGTGATGTAATCTTATTAGAAAACTTAAGATTCTATAATTACGAAACAGCTAATGATCTTGAATTTGCTAAAATTATGCGACCTTTAGCAGATTCTTACATAAATGATGCCTTTGGTACAGTGCATAGACACCACTCAAGTGTTTATGAATTACCAAGATTATTTGAAAACAGATTTGCCGGAAAATCTTTAAGTTGGGAAATTGAGTATTTGGATAACGCAATCAAAAATGCTAAACATCCTTACGTTGCTGTTGTCGGTGGTGCTAAAATTTCTGATAAAATTGATGTAATCAAACAACTTATTGACACTTGTGACACGGTTCTTATAGGTGGCGGTATGATGTTTACATTCTTAAAAGCATTAGGCAAAGAAATTGGACGTTCAATTTTTGAAGAAGATAAAATTGAATTAGCGAAAGAATTGATGGACTATGCTAAAGAGCAAAATGTAAAATTGCTTATACCTGTTGATGTGGTTGTAGCTGATCAATTTGCGAAACATGCTAACCATAAAACCGTAACATCAGATAACATACCTTCAGACTGGTTAGGTATGGATATTGGTGAAGAAACAAGAGAAATGTTTGCTGCTGAAATTGCAAAAGCACAAACTGTAGTTTGGAATGGACCTATGGGTGTTTTTGAAATGGCTGCTTTTGCTAAAGGTACTTATGCTGTTTCTAACGCTTTAGCAAATGTGACAGCAAAAGGTGCTACTACAATAATTGGTGGTGGCGATTCCGCGGCAGCAATTAAAAAGATGAATTTCATGAATAAAGTTACTCACGTTACACCTGGTGGCGGTGCTTGGCTAAAATTTATGGAAGGAAAGATACTACCTGGTATAGAAGCTTTGGAATACTAGAAAAAGTAAAATTATTCTTTTTATGAAATAGCGGGACTTATGTCCCGTTATTTATATAAAATAGAAGAGGAGAGAATAGCAATGGAAAATTACGCAGGATTCGAAAATCACTTTAAGATGGTGGATTCTATACTTAAATCTACTCAGAGTCTAGTAGATTTACTTAATACGAAGCTTGAGCTCAATGATAAATTAAGTAGCACAGTTGGTGAAATATTTAGGTTTATTTCAAAAATTATTAATATTTTACCTGACATGCTGGTTACTAAAGAAAATATTCCTAATAAGAAACAGGATTTAATAAGAGCTTTTGACCGAGTAGTTTTAAGTTGGGAATTATACCCAGAGGAAGCTGATGAGTTTGTTACGTCATGGGAGGAGTTTATCACTCTCTGGAATGAATTTTATGCTAATATGGATAATGTTAAAAAATCAGCACGAACAATTTTTCTCTCTATGAATTAGTTAAACTTAAAAAATGAGATACAATGACAAATAGAAGCCAATTTGGTGGTATGGGAATGGGAAGAGGTCCAATGCCCCCGGTATTAAAACTGTTATTAATAATAAATATAGCGGTATTTATAATTCAATATGTATTTATGGAAATGGTGACTGTTCCGATTACTATGGACGGTATAAGCGGGCGTGCCAGTATATCTGATTTGATGATTAGATATTTAGGTTTAATACCTATTACAGATTTTAATTCTTTGGAGATATTACTTACTCCTATTCAGCTCATAACTTATCAATTCCTTCATGGTAGTTTTGGTCATATTCTCTTCAATATGTTTGCTCTGTGGATGTTTGGAATGGAACTTGAAAGTATGTGGGGATCCAAAAAGTTTTTAATATATTATCTAATATCAGGCATTGGAGCAGGAATATTTCAATTAGTATTATCTCCTTTATTGTTAGGTGTGTATGCTCCTACCATCGGAGCTTCAGGAGCTATTTTTGGTATATTGGTTGCTTTTGGTCTAAGTTTCCCAAATAGATCAATATTTATGTTCCCTATATTTATTCCAATCCCTGCTAAACTGTTTGTACTAATTATAGGTGCTGCTCAAATTTTATTAGGCTTTTTAGCTAAGGATAATACTGCCTATTTTGCACATCTAGGAGGTGCTATAACAGGTTGGTTATTACTCAAATATGGAAATGATATAGGAATTTTTTCTTTATTTGGAAGCTCTTCAGGAAAATCTGGAGGATCTTATCAAAATCCTGTTTTTAAACAAAAACAATATTACAGTAGAGAGCCTAAAATATATCAATTTGATCAGGAAATAAAAAAGCCTAATGATACTCAAACAAGCAATAAACAAAGCTCATCTAAGTCATATATCATCGATGGTCAGGAAATTCCTCAGGATATGCTTGACCAAATATTAGATAAAATTAGTGAATCAGGTTATCAAAATCTGACTGAAAAAGAAAAATATATTTTAAGTGAGCTTAGTAAAAAACTATAAGTGAGATATAGATATGATTCCAATAGAAAATACTGACGTTAAAACTACTTTTGAGCGTCGTGTATCAAAAAAAATTATGATTGGGGGAGTTCCGATAGGTGGAGACTCTCCTATAGCTGTACAAACTATGACTAAAACTAAAACTGCAGATGTAAAAGCAACTGTGGAACAAGTCAAAAGAGTACAGGAAGCAGGTGCTGACATTGTTCGAATTACAGTTAATCATAAAGAAGCAGCTGCTGCAATGAAAGATATTGTTAGACAAGTAGACATTCCTATTGTAGCAGATATCCATTTCAATTACAAATTTGCTTTAGACGCTATAGACGCAGGTGTTTCTAAAGTTAGAATCAATCCTGGCAATATTGGCGACGAAGAACGTATTAAGCAAGTTCTAAATAAAGCAAAAGGTGCTAATATACCAATTAGAATTGGTGTAAACTCAGGTTCTTTAGAAAAAGATTTACTTGAGAAATATGGTTACCCAACAGCAGAAGCTCTATACGACAGCGCAATGAGACATATTAATATCTCTAGAGATCATGGATTTGAAGATTTAATTGTGTCAGTGAAATCTACAAATGTAAAATTGATGCTTGATGCTTATAGACTTATTGCTGCCAGAACTGATATTCCTTTGCACTTGGGTGTTACTGAAGCCGGCACTATACGTGTTGGAACGATTAAAAGTTCTGTTGGTATTGGTACTTTGCTTGCAGAAGGTATCGGTGATACAATAAGGGTATCTCTTACTGATGAACCTGAATATGAAGTAGAAGTAGGTAAAGAAATTTTAAGATCTTTAGGTCTTGCTCAAAGAAATGTTGAACTTATATCTTGTCCAACTTGTGGCAGACTGGAAGTTGATTTATTTTCTATAACTAAAAATTTGGAAGAAGCTCTTGCAGGAATTAAAAAACCTGTAAAACTTGCAGTTATGGGGTGCGCAGTTAATGGCCCAGGGGAAGCAAAAGAAGCTGATATTGGAATAGCATGCGGAAAAGGCAAAGCGATACTATTCAAAAAAGGTGAGCTGATAAGAACTATTCCGGAATCTGATATAGTTGCAGAAGTTTATAAAGAAGTAATGGCATTCCAGCCACAAGAAACAATTTAGCTTTAGCAAAGTTTTATGTTGATTATCAAAAATATATAATTTATTTTTATTGGATGCAATTTTTGCATCCTTTTTTTTAACTTTTTTGACTTTTAGGTGTATTACCATAATAGACTATACTAAACAAGCCCGGAGAAAGTATGAAACGACTATTTTACATTTTGATGCTTCTATTAATATGCTTTTATACTGATGGATTTGCTCAATTTGGGAAGAATAAGGTTCAATATAGAGAATATGATTGGAAATATATTCAATCAAAACATTTTGATATATATTATGACAAAGGTTCTAAAGATTTGGCAGAATACTCAGCTGTAATGGCTGAACAATCTTTAGCTTCAATTCAGAACACTCTTAACTATAAACTGGGCAAAAGAGTAAGTATGGTTGTTTATGATAGTCATAATGACTTTCAACAAACTAATGTTATTTCATCTTTTATGTCTGAGGGTGTCGGAGGTGTCACAGAGCTTTTTAAGAATAGGGTAGTAGTTCCTTTCCAAGGTGATTTTGCCCAACTTCAACATGTAATACATCACGAGCTTGTTCATGCAGTCCTTAATGATTTATTCCATGGTGGAACATTCCAGTCTGCAATTAGTACAGGGAACAGTTTTCGAATTCCATTATGGATGAATGAAGGTTTTGCTGAATTTGAAAGTATAGGTGGTATGAATACTGCTACTGATATGTTCATGAGAGATTTAGCTATAAGTGAAAATCTTCCTCCATTGCAGAGATTGGGTGGATATTTAGCATATAGAGGTGGCCAGACTTTTTATTGGTATATTGCAGAAAATTACGGCAAAGAAAAAGTCGGCGAACTTTTACAGAAGCTAAAAACATATAAAAATGTTGATTTGGCTTTTGAAAGTGCATTTCAGATGAATTTGCAGGATTTTAGTGAAAAATGGGAAAGAGATCTTAAAAAATATTATTGGCCAGACTTAGAACTATATAGCGATCCTTCTGAATATGCGATAGAACTGACAGATCACAAGAAAAACAGAAATTTCTATAATACTTCTCCAGCTATCTCACCTGATGGTGAAAAGATGGCTTATATAGCTGATGAATCCGGTCTATTCGGCATTTATATTAGAGATATAGACGACGAAAAATCTACACGCCAGATAGTAACCAGTTTCAGAAATCAGGATTTTGAAGATCTAAATATTCTTACTCCAGGTATTTCTTGGAGTCCTGACGGCAAAAACATTGTTATTTCTGCAAAGTCAGGTGGAAATGATGCTTTATATATTACGAATGTAGAATCTGAAGACTATTACAAGATAAAATTTGATTTAAGAACAATCGGTTCTGTTACTTGGTCACCAGACTCTAGATATATTGCTTTTTCCGGTGCAGATGGTAAAGACAGTGATATATATATATACGACATGAAAACAGAAAAACTTGAAGCTTTAACTGATGATTTGTTTTCAGATAAATATCCTGTTTGGGGATATAACTCACAAGAATTATATTTTATTTCAGATCGGGCAGACTATGTAGCTGGTAAAACACCAAGAAAATTTAAATTATACAATCATGATGTAAATCAGACAGATATTTATAGAGTAATGCTTGAAACTAAGGAAGTAACAAAAATTACAAATTCCGATTTCCCAAACATTACATCAATTTCTGTTTCATCAGATGATAAATCACTATTATTTGTTTCTGATAAAAATGGTATTGGCAATATTTACAAAATGTCTCTGGAAACTAAAACAGTAAGACCAATAACCAATTCAATCGCGGGAATCACACAACTTAATCTATCTAATGATGACAGCAAATTGCTGTTTACTGTTCAAATTAACGGCGGTTATGATATTTACATGATACGTTTCCCATTTGAAAGAAATTTAGATGAAACAGAATTACCACTTACCAAATTAAAACAAAAACAAAAAGAATCAATAGCACTCATAGAATCCTTTGAAGATTCTCCTGAAGAAGACAATGAACTTCAAGGTTGGGGTGATTTTGAATTTGAATTTGATAGACAGCAAGTTGTTAAAGCAAATCCTGATATAAAATCTAACTCTTTAACAGCAGATGTTATTGCAGACTCAACAGATTATGGTGATTTCGTAGAAAATGATTATAAAATCAACTTTACGTTAGATGTCGTACTTGCAAATCCTAGTTATAATACATATTATGGTTTCCAAGGATCATCGCAGTTGCTTTATTCCGATATTATGGGTAATCACCAGTTGTTCTTCCAGGCATATTTGCATACAGATATTAGAAATAGCCAATTTATGGCAGGTTATAGCTATTTACCTGACATTATTGATTATAATTTCTCAATATATCACTCAGCTGCATACTTATATTCTAATCCTGAAAAAGAAGTTAATTATTTAAATAATTATCTATACCGTTTTAGAAGTTATGGCTTAAATGTGACTGCTTCTTACCCTTTTGATCTTTTTAATAGATTGGAATGGGGAATTAACTGGATGAATGTATCAAAAGAAAACATGCAGATTCCTAATGAAGGAGATGCTTCAAGAATGCTATTTGTTCCTCAGGGTAGATTTGTGCATGATGACGTTCTATGGGGAATATTTGCACCACACGAAGGCAGTAGATATTATATCGGGTTCAAAGGAACTCCAAAATTGGGTAACGAAAATATTGGTTTTATCAGTGTTGATTTTGATTACCGAAAATATATTTCTATTGGCAACTATTTCAGCTTTGCCTTAAGGGGAGCGGGCGGTGGTTCGTTTGGACCAGATCCGCAAAGATACTTTGTAGGTGGTACTGACAACTGGATTAACAGAAAATTCTCTAATGCACGCTTACCTTTTGATAATCCGGAAGATTTCGCCTTTTCTCAATTTGTTTTACCAGTTAGAGGCTGGGATATAAGTCAAATAAATGGCAATAAGTATTTTGTTACGAATGTTGAATTCAGATTTCCGATGTTCCAGGCATTAGTAGCCGGACCGGTTCCAATATTGCTTCAAGGAGTTATGGGCTCATTCTTCTTTGATATGGGTGCAGCTTGGAATGATGAGTTTGTAATATCAAAAGTTGCAAGAAATGGTAAAAGATATTTTGAAAACGTCCTTATGAGTACAGGTATCGGCATAAGATCATATTTAATGGGTTTACCAATAAAAATGGACATCGCTTGGCGAAATGAATACCATACATGGTCAAAACCATTATATCTGTTTTCTTTAGGATTTGACTTCTAGATAAATTTATTTCTATTATAAGTCTATATTTTGTAAATAAATATAGACTTTTTTTATTTTTAGCCTTATAAATTTATGTAGTTATTCAAAAAGTGTTAAATTTGTAATGCAGCATAAAAAGATACTAATAAAAGGAAATTTCAAATGTTAAGATTTCTTTTAGCAATTCTGTGTCTGACGGCACCTTTGTATACAACAATTGCTTCCCAAAACATGGTCATACTTGATCAAAGTACAGATAATTTCCCTGAAGTGAGTGTCAATTATTTTATATTTGACGATACAAGTGTGCTTCCGCAACATGACGTTAATTCATCACAAATCACTGTTTTAGACAACGGGGTTTCAATGCCTGTTATGTCTCATACTAATTATACCGGAAATATCAATAAAATACTGTCTTTAGATCTTTGTATTGATTTAGGACTTAATGAGAGCAATGGTCATTTAAAATATGGATTGGATATCGCAAATTATCTGATTGATAATTTGGATTATTCAAATGCTGAACTTGCTCTATCTGCTTTTGATACTTACACATTTTTATATAAAGATTTTTCTCAAGACAAATCAATTTTATCTAATGCACTTAGTTCTTTAGAAATTGCAACCGGTTCAGATCTTTCAAAAGTGTTTACAACATCTCCCGGATCTATTGTAAAGGTTTTCGAGAAAGGTCAGTTTTTCAAAAAATCAATTATTATCACTGATGGCAATAGTAAAATATCTTTAAGTGCTGCAGAAAAACAAGCTTATTTAGATAATAATATACAATTGAATATAATATCTCTAGGTAATAGTGTTTCTGCTGATCTTTATGCATTAGTGGAATCAACCGGCGGTAAAGTAATGCAAAATATTACTGAAGATATTCCGGCTTTAGATATAGCAAGAACAATTTTAGCTCTCTTATATGATCTAAAACCAGCTAACATGTCTTGGGATGCATCATCATCTTGTGATGATATTCACAATACTGAAATTTATATCCCTGCTAAAAATTCTGATGGTAATTTATCATATTTTACTCCTGTTTCATCCAAGAGAAGAATTGCTGCTTTACCTACTAATTTAAGGTTTGCACCTATTCTACCGGGTGGTTCATTAGAAAAAGAAGTAGTACTCGAAGCAGTAAACGGGGACATAACAATAGAAAGTATTACTTTAGAAAATGATGTTTTATTTGATATTATAGAAGGTGAAATTAGTTCTACATTTGTACTTTCAGAAGGGAGTAAACATACTGTAAAGGTTTCTTACACTCCTGTAGATTCAACTATTCAGTTTACTAAATTGCTCATTAACTCTTCTGCTTGTGTAGGAAATGAAGTTCTTATTTCTGCAGGTTTTCCTAATACTCCACCAAAAGAAAAAACAATAAGACTGACTTCGCCGCTATGTAACGAAACTTTGATATTAGGTGAAGAACATTTTGTTGAATGGGAAGGGTTATTACCGGAAGATGTTATTCAATTAGAATACTCTCTAGATGATGGAAAAACTTGGCTACCTCTTGATTCGAATATTAGAGGCTTGAAGTATAAATGGAATTTACCTCAGATAGAAACTGATGACGCGTTGGTTAGAATAATTCAGCTTTGGCCAAATAACGTTGGTCAAACTATGGATTTTAAACACTGGGCTCAAGTTAACTGTGCAAACTTTAATAAGTTTGGCGACAGAGTAGTTACAGCTTCAGGTGATTCTACTGCTATAGTATGGAATTCAAATACCGGTGTTAAAATCCTGACTTTGGATAAGCACATGGGAGCCGTTACTTATTCTGTATTCAGTGACGATGGAAAATATATTGCTACTTCATCTCTAGACTCTACAGTCATTTTATGGGACGCTACTACAGGTGATAGTCTCAGATCTTTCAGACAGGACAAAATAATAAATTCTGTCAATTTTTCACATGACTCAAAATCATTAGTTACTGCCTGCTCTGATGGTAAAGTTAAAGTTTATGATGTAAACACTTTTGCAGAAGTATTGAATATTGATGCGTACACAACTACTAAAAGAGCCTGGTATGCAGAATTTGACCATACAGATTCTTATATACTTGCAGCAGGTAACTCAGTTTTTTGTAACATCTACCACGCAGTAGGTGCAGACAAAGGTAAAGTATATAAATCATTCAAAGTACATGATGAATCATTTGGCGACGTAGCTCATGCAACTTTTAATGATAATTCTACAAAAGTTGCTTTGATCGTTTCGCATCTTAAAAGAGCTGTTGTCTGGGACTTAGCTGCATTACCTGATAAAGATACTTATTTCTTATCTGATTCTTTATTTTCTGTAACTCATATCAATGATACTACTGATAACACGCTAATAAGACACGCATCTTTTGCCAGAGATAAAAATGGTGAAGAATTCTTATTAACTTCAGGTACTGACTTTAAAGCATATATTTGGTATGCCTCTGACGGAACTAAAAAACTAGAATTAGACGAACACAAAAATACAATTAGCACTGCTTTTATGAACTTTGATGCTAGTAGAGTACTAACTGCAAGCTGGGATAGCACAGCTAAAATTTGGAATCTTGATAAAAAAGATTTACAGATGGATACTACAGACTGTACATTTAGCATTAAAAAGGGTAGAATTACTGTAAACGACTTAGCTTTTGGAGATATATACAGAGGTATTGTTATAGATTCTACTTTCAAATATGTTATAGCTAATGAAAACAGTTATCCTGTAGATATTAAGAATATTGAGTTATTCAATGATGCCTCAGAACAGTTCTCACTGATTTCTGAACTAGACTTCCCCATAACTCTTATGCCAACAGAATCTCTTGATTTAGAATTTTCTGTTTATCCTAAAAACTCAGGTCAAATAAAAGCTCAAATGGAAGTACTCATAAGTGGAAACAATACTGTTAAATCTACTATTTCAGCAAATGTTCTACATGAAGGTATATCTGTTAACAACAGTTTTGTAGATCTCGGTCTTACCGATTTTGGTGAGTTTAAAGATTCAGTTCTTACTGCAGTAATTCAAAACAATTATTCGCAAAGTATCAATATCTCTGATATTAGCATAGATTTGCCCGAACCTGACAATTTTAGAATAATTTCCGGTGATGATATAACTTCATTATCTCCGGGGCAGTCACATACAATTACAGTCCGATATACACCGAATGGCAATCTTAGAAACAATGGTGTTTTAAAAGTTAATCATGATTTACATGATTTTCCTGCTAGAATAAATCTATTAGGTGAAGGTATCAGCCCGATAATTAGTTCATGCACGATCTATTTGCAAAATGTTTCCGGTAAACCTGGAGATGTTATTAGTGTACCTGTAAAAATTAAAGATATTAATGAAGAAGGTATTCGTAAAACAATATCGGGTATCCATACTTATTTGAGTTTTAATGCTACTCTTTTAGCTCCAGTGGATACATTCTCACATGATATTACAGAAGATGGTATAAGAACAATAGGTCTCGATTTGCCACTCAATTTCTCTGAAGATTCTACATTAACAGTAATCAAATTCCATGTAGGTCTCGGAAATAGTATAAATTCTGCTCTAACTCTTAAAAATTCAATACCGGAAGGTATGGGTAAATTTGAGATTAAAGAAGAATCTGCTGTGTTCACATTAGATGGAATTTGCAATGATGACAATCCCAGACTTTTTGATCCTTATGGACAGTCTTTGCTTTCTCAAAATTCTCCGAACCCATTCAGTACAAAAACAGCAGTGTCCTTTTCTTTACCGGAAGATTCTCACGTGAGTCTTAAAGTAATTGATATGTCCGGTAAAGTTGTATTAAATGTAATAGATACTAATTTGGATAAAGGCGAACACACAATAAATATAGATGCTGATCAATTAGGTTCAGGTGTTTACAGATATATGTTAAAAACACCTTATCAAGTTTATTCAAGAACAATGCAGATAATAAAATAGAGGATAATTATTATGATTCAGGCGATTAGAGGAACAAAAGATACTTTACCCGTTGAAATAGATAATTGGTATTTCTTAGAAAATATTTTCAGACGAGTTTCTGATACTTATGGATATAAAGAACTTCGTACTCCTATATTTGAGAAAACAGAAGTATTTTCAAGAGGAATTGGCGATGGTACTGACATTGTAAATAAAGAAATGTATACTTTTGAAGATAGAGGCGGAGAGTCATTAACATTACGACCTGAAGCTACTGCAGCATTGGTCAGAAGTGTGATTCAGAATAAACTTGCCAACTCAGGTACAGCGCAGAAATTTTGGTATTTTGGTCCATTTTTCAGATATGAAAGACCGCAAAAAGGACGACTTAGACAGTTCCACCAATATGGTGCAGAATGCTTGGCTACAGATAGCCCTGAGTCAGATGTTGAAGTAATTTTGTTAGCGAATTCAATAATCAAAGCAGCAGGAATTACTGAATACAAACTGTTATTAAATTCTTTAGGTAATGACCAGTCAAGAGCTGAGTATAGGACAGCTCTTATAGAATATTTAAATTCTCATAAAGAAGGATTATCAGAAGACAGCTGTAACAGACTGGAAATAAATCCACTTAGAGTTCTTGATTCAAAAGATGTAAGAGATATTGCAATAGTCCAGGATGCACCAGTCCTTTCAGATTATTTTGATGAAGAAAGTAAACAACACTTTGCAAAAGTTATATCTATGCTTGATTCATTAGAAGTTAAATACGAAATATCTCCGAAACTGGTAAGAGGTTTAGACTATTACTCACATACAGTTTTTGAGTTTCAGAGTTCAGCATTAGGTGCTCAAGATTCTTTCGGTGGGGGTGGTAGATATAATAAATTATTCTCTGAGTTGGGTGGTAAAGATACACCGGCAGTAGGTTTTGCATTTGGTGTTGAAAGATTATTACTTATATTGGAGGCTCTAAAGCTCTTACCAGAAGCTAAACCGGACACAGATATTTTTGTTGTTTCCGGAAGCGAAGATGTTCAGGGATACGCTTTTAAAATTACTCAGACATTACGTAATAACGGTCTACGAGTAACAACAGATTTGAATGGAAGATCAATGAAAGCACAGATGCGTGCGTCTAATAAAACAGGTGCTTCTTACGCAATTTTGATTGGTGAAGATGAATTAGCTAATAATACAGTCACTATCAAAAATATGCAGGCAAGTACACAGGAAAGCATTCCTTTCACAGATTTGAATACTTATCAATTTAATATTAAATAGATATGTCTTACAGAAGAAAAGAACGATTTTTCGAGAATATTGCAAACCCATTGGCCAAATGGCAAATAAAAGTATTATTTGCTTTTTTGGCTTTTGGTATTATTTTAGGAGTTATTCTTTTCACACAGTCTCTAGTAGATGAACTTGTAGAAAGAGAAAAAAACACCTTAGCGCTCTACGCAAAAATCAATGAAGACTTCAATAACAGAATATTATCTAACCAGGAAACAGATTATCTGTACTTTATGTTAGATAATATAATATCTACCATCAATTTCCCGATCATTGCCACAAATGCAGATGGAGAACCTCAGGAATCATTCGAAGCATATACTTTAAACCTGGATATTGATTTTTCTTTGCCACTTGATGAACAGAGAAAAATGGTAAATTCTATTCTATCTGATATGAAAGATGATTATGCACCTGTTATAATATATGGACAAGATGGAGAAATTCTTTTCAAGTTCTACTATGCACATTCTCCAATTATTAAACAATTACGCTATTTCCCATTTATCGCTTTGATAGCTGTAGCATCTTTTGTATTTATCGGCTATTTCGCATTCTCCGGTATTAGGAAGACGGAAGAGTCTAAGGTGTGGGTTGGGATGGCTAAAGAGGCTGCACACCAGTTAGGAACCCCTTTATCCAGTCTTCTTGCTTGGATAGAAATCTTGAAATTCAATAACGAAGATCCGTCTTATGTTTATGAAATTGTAGGTGAGATGGAAAAAGATTTAACCAGACTAAATACCATTACGACAAGATTTTCTAAAATCGGATCTCAACCTGAAAAAGAGATTACCAATATATCTGAACTAATAGAAAATGTTTGTAAATATTATGAAGTAAGGTTACCAAACGTTTCAAAAAAGATTGAAATTATAAGAGATTTAAAAGAACCATTTATAGCTTTAGTCAACAGAGATTTGTTCGAATGGGTAATTGAAAACTTGCTTAAAAATGCAACTGAAGCAATAGATAGAGAAATTGGCAACATATATATATATATGCGTGCAAATACAGATCAAAAGATATTTATCTACGTTAGAGATACCGGTAAGGGTATGAGCAATCAGCTCAAAAGGATGGTATTTGTGCCCGGATATACAACAAAAAAACGTGGTTGGGGATTAGGATTAAGCTTAGTAAAAAGAATCGTTGAAGATTATCATAAAGGCAAAATTTACATAAAAGAAAGCAATCCTGGCAAAGGAACTACTTTTGCAATCGAGATACCAATGAATAAGGATATTAATAGTAGGATTCGTCGATCCACTTTTTAATTTTCCATACCTCGTTTTCATCAGATCTTTCTAGCCTAAAAATTACTTTCCCATATAAGTAAACTTTATCTTGTTCCGAAAAAGTAACTGACAAGGTAAAGCCTCTTGAAATATCTTGCGAAGTTGTGTCTCCAACAGCAACTAAAACATCATCCCAAATAAGATTTAAATTTTGAGTTCCTTTGAATAGATTGTTCGTAGAAATCATATCTTCAGATCTGCCCCAGGATTTATTCAAATCAGGAGATTCAGGATTTTTATATACAAATGTAAAATCATTCGCAAGTAGCTTTCCATACACAAGTGTATCTTTAAAAACATAAGCATACTTAAAGTTGTTAAAAACACCATCTATAGTTGTTTGATCACCAAGAATATCAGACAAATTATCACGCTCCCTAATACCCGGAGCAAAAGGATTTGTACAGGCAAAAAGAATAAATGCAAGCGCTATAATAGTATAATATTTCATTTAACTTTGAGCTTTTAAGCTGCTCCATGATTCATATTCTTCAATTGAAATGTCTTTCCAGGTATATACAAACCATAAACCATTTAGTTTATTTTTTATTATAATATACTGCAATTTGCCTCTATAATCATGTGCTTCATCATTTGTATTCTGTGGTATTTTTAAAGAATAATTAGAAGTAAAGGAAATGGAATCCGGACTCAAAGACTCATAGTTTAGCTCTTCAAAAGAAAGAGAAGGAGTAATGCCATTTTCTAAAGAAGCAATTTCTGTAGTAAAATATCTTTTTTCGTCAGAAATATCCCAATTTGAAAATATATCCGCAGAAGAAGCCATAATTTCAGCAGATGGACTAAATATAAAGTCAGGCATTGAAGGATCACTAACAAAACAGGCTATGTAATTATCTACATTTTTTTCTGATATAGCCTGCATAATATTTTGTACAACAAGACTGTAAGTAGTAGGTGGTATGTAACTACTATTTCCTGAAGTAGGTTCTTCGGGGTCTCGTGGTTCGAAAACCCCGCATGAACTTAAAAACAATATGATAGCTAAATAGGCTATTCTCATAAAAATATCCTGCTTTCTAATGCTTTAGATAAAGTTGCCTCATCAGAATATTCAATAGCTCCTCCCATAGGTAAACCACTGGCTAATCTGCTGATTTTTATATCTAAGGGTTTAATCATCTTAGTTATATACTGCATAGTAACTTCACCTTCTACACTTGGATTAAGAGCTAATATTACTTCTTCAATGTCATTTAATCTGCTCATAAGTTCTCTGAGTTTAATATCTTCAGGTCCTATCCCATCGAGCGGATTTAAAATGCCGTGTAATACATGGTACAATCCAAAGTACTCATTAGTTCGTTCCAATGCTAAAACATCATTAGGATCTTCCACTACACAGATAACATTCTTTTGTCTCTTATGAGAAGTACAAATCGGACATGGATCTTGCTCAGTATAGTTTAAGCATACAGAACAGAACTTCACATGATGAGACATCTCTATCATAGAATTAGCGAACTTTTCTACATATTCAGGAGGTTGTCTAAGAATATGATAAGTCAATCTCTGTGCTGTTTTCCTGCCAATAGAAGGTAATGAAGCAAATAAATCTATAACTTTATTTATTGATTCTGAAGAATACTGCATTTTTTACCTTATAAATTTAAACCTGGGATATTAGGCATCATGCTTGACAATCCACCCATTTGATTAGCAGCCATATCTTTAGCTTCTTTATTTGCTTTATTTATAGCAGCCACAATCAAATCTTCAAGCATTTCCACATCTCTTGGATCTACTGCTTCTTTTGCAATTTTAATGGATTTTATATCCTGAGCTCCGTTCATGGTAACAGTAACCATTCCACCACCGGCTTCAGCAGTAATAATCTTAGCTTCAACTTCTTTTTTTACTCTTTCCATTTCTTCTTGCATTTTTTGAGCTTGTGCAAGCATGCTTTGCATATCAAATTTCATGTCTTTTCTCCAAAACAATTATATAAATAAGCATAATACTTCAAGATAACAAATATACATATTATCCGAAATAATTTATCAGGTCAAAATAGAATTTCTTTTTATTAGAGTCTGTTTTGAAACAAAAATTGTATTATATTCGTTAGAATAATTGCTTATACATTCAATTATAATATAGGAACAGTGAAATGGGAATTTTTAGCAGAATAGCAGACGTGTTTAAGGCGAATGTAAATGATGCTTTGGATAGGGCAGAAGACCCTGAAAAAATGATAAAACAAATGGTTATTGAGATGGAAGAATCTGTCAATAAAGCTACATTAGCTGTAGCTCAGGCAGTTGCAAATGAAAAATCTCTCGAAAGAAAAATCACCAAAGCAGGTAAAGAAAGAGATGACTGGGAGCAAAAAGCTATGCAGGCTCTTCAGGCAAACCGTGAAGATTTGGCTAAAGCAGCTCTTGAAAAGAAAGCCATTTCTGAAAGAAATTACAACGATTTGCAGCCATTGTACGAATCTGCTAAAGCTACTGCAAACAAACTTAGAGAACAACTTAATGGTTTAAAACGCAAATTAGATGAAGCACGTACAAGACAAAGTACACTAATCGCAAGATCACAGGCTGCAAAAGCTCAAAAACAAATTTCACAATCGATGAGTGGCGTTGGTTCTGATGCCTTTAGCAAATTTGATAAATACGAAGATAAAATTGAAAAATTGGAATCCGAAGCAGAAGCTTATGAATCATTAGGAAGTGGAAGTGCTTCACTGGATGAAGAATTTAAACAACTTGAAAGTTCTTCAACTGTAGATAATGATTTACTAGCTTTAAAAGCTAAAATGGGGTTGCTAAATGATTCTAATAAATCTGAGTAGGAGAGAAGAACTGTGGAAAATTCAATTATAAATAAAGAGGAAATTACAATGGAAAATACGCCTCAAGAAATAATAAATGCAACAATTGAAAAAGTCGAAACTATTTTAAATGATAAATTTACTGACCATATTAAATTTGAAGAAGGTCAATATGTCATTAATCGCGGTTCTACTCAAATAATGGTTGTTGTAAGACCTTTTACTGAAAAAGATACAGCTGTTGAATGTATAGCAAATGTTGTTTCAGGTGCAAAAATAGATGCTGAATTGATGAAATTTTTACTAAGGAAAAATGCTGAAATACATTTTGGTTCTTTTGGACTCTTATTTGACGATACAATAACATTCAGCCATTGTATCACAGGTACAAATCTAGATGCAAATGAGCTGAACGTATCAATAAATTCAGTAGCAATTATTGCTGACCACTACGATGATGAAATTGTTTCAATTGCAGGTGGCAAAAGAGCTTCCGAGTTGATGCATAACGATTTTGAATAAGAAAAAGAGGACTTAGTCCTCTTTTTTTATTTTTATTCTAATTGATCTATTTAGAAATCTGCCCACAGGTGTAGCATTTGAATATCTTTCGCTGTCAATAGTTTCAATAAATTTGAATACCTTACCATTAGAATTTTTTTCTAAAAATGATTTTGTATTATTTGCTCTTCTTTGTGTTAGTTCTTCATTTCTGTCTTTAGTACCACTTATATCAGCACTACCTGAAATCATAATGGTTACACCTTCAGGAAGGAATTGTAGCAATTCCAGCAGTGTTTGTTTAGATATATCACTTAACTGATCAGAATTGTAATCAAAAGTCAGAACAGCCATAAAGTTATCTGTTTTGAGTTCGTGCTGTTCAACTCGCATCTTATTATTTTTGTAGCTGAAAGTTGTATCTGCTTCTAATGTGTCCATATAAGTTACTTTGTAATGTAGAGATTCATCATATTCAGCAGAAGGAATCTTATAGCTATGAAGCATATCACTTTTCATTGTTATATATTTTTCGTACTTGTCTTCAATTTTTAATCTTTTTGGAAATAATATATCTAAAGTATCTAATTCGATTTTTGAATATCCCACCACATTATCAAACATATTTTTTGAAACAAAATCAGTTAGTAAAACTCCTTCAAGATTTATATCTACCCTTCGATTTTCAGAATAACCAGTTTCAAACTTTTCATTTGATTTATTTATTGATTCTGTTTTGCGTATTCTTTTTCCATCAATACCATTTTTGAGAAAGAAATTCTTTACTTCTTCAATTCTATTATCCACTAATGTAACTTCTTCATCTCCACTGTTAAGAGCGGCTAATGTAATAGTAGCATTTCTATTTGATTCCAGAATTGCTAATATATCGTACAAAATGTTATTGTGAAGCTTTATTGGATTGGAAAATTGAGAGATAGATTTATCATATTGAAGATAAGAATCAGGAATTTTATTAGAGTCTTTATCAAAAAATATACAGGTGATTTTTGGACTAGAGCATAGTAACTCATATCCTTTTTCAATGTGGAAGTCAGATATTATCTTAGCAAAATTCAATTTAGGATTTATAGTATCTCTTATAACCGGAATTATTGTTGCAGAATCTTTAACAGGCGCCTTCTCTTCAGCTAAAGTTTGAATATTTTCATCCATTGATGAATTTATTTCTCCGTAAACATCGAAGTTGAATCCAAGCAATAGATTAATTGAATAATGTTTCCAGTCTACATTGTCCACTATATTAGAAAAACAATAATCGAAAGAAAGACTTTGAGTGAAAGAAGTCTTTTCTCCTGATATAAGATGATTTTGAATTCCGACATTAAATCCTAGTCCTGGACTATATCTGTCTGATATATTACCAGATGCCATTTCATATTCTAATACATTTTCTCCATTTATATTCAGAACATGTCCCTCCGGAGAAACGGCTTCTTTCATTTGTATGAAATCACTAGTTAAAGGAAAAAACAATTTCCCTGCAGAAATCAGTTTCAAAGGACCCGAAATAAAATCTTGGACTAAAATATATTTAAAACCCAACTCTATTTCAATATTTTTCAAATTTGCTTCTAAATTATATCTATTTGTAACTTGAGTAATAAGCTTCGTAGTCTCATTATAAATACTCAAAACTTCATCATAACTTAAAGTAGCTGACCTGTCAGCATAATCTATTCCGACAAAAACTTCCAAAGAATTTGCTAGATTATAATTTAAATCAATACCACCTAGAATACCAAAATGAGAAGCATCCCCAAAATTGCAGCAATTATACATTCCTTTAAAAGCATTAAAATCTGCTTTGTGGATATTGTAAGCTGTACCTAATCCAAGATCTATAGAAAAAATATTTTTGTAAATTTCAGAAGAATTTGATAATGTTACATTAAATAACAGAGTAAGTAAAAAGATATAAACTTTCAATGTGTTTCCCTTTGTAGATATTTGTTTCATAATAAATATAGTAAATAAATGATAGTTAAAAAAGATAAAGAATCTATTCTAGACTATGAAAAAGACGCTTCCAATCTTCATGGAAGTACAGATTTAGTTTTTATACCTAATGACACGGATGATATAGTAGAGGTCTTAGATTTTGCTAAAAAAAACAATAGAACAATTGCAATTTCTGGAAGCAGGACTGGATTAACAGGTGGCTGTGTACCTGAAAATGACATCGTTTTATCAATGGAAGGTATGAATCGGATTTTAGAAATTAACAAAGAAGAGATGTATGCCTGGGTAGAACCGGGAATAAAAATTGAAGACTTTCATGCCGAATTAGATAAGATGGATTTGTACTATCCTCCAAATCCTACTGAAACAAACAGTAGTATTGGCGGAAATGTTGCAAATAATGCAAGTGGATCCAGAGCATTTAAATATGGGAATACTCGTCCCTTTGTTATGGAATTAGAAGTCGCACTTAGTACAGGAGAAATTGTTCTTCTAAAAGGTGAAACACAAAACACTACTTATTCTATAAAAACAGATAAAACTGACTTTCGTTTCGAATTGCACAATGTAAAAATACCACACAAAAAAAATAGTGCAGGGTATTATTCTCAGCAAGGAATGAGAGATTTTGACATATTTATAGGATCAGAAGGAACATTAGGTATAGTCACTAAAGTTAAAGTTAAACTTATACCAAAACCGAACTGTAAAGTCTCTCTACTTGCTTTCTTTGATAAATATGAGCAAATGTTTGAGTTTGTTAAAGAAGCTCGTCAGAAGTCATTTTCTAAAGATTCTACATTAGATTCGAATCTAATAGAATTTTTAGATTGTACAGCACTTGCAATGACTGATGCAGAATACCCGCCTACTACTGCAGGATCTATTTGGATAGAGCAATATTGCGATTCCGAAGAGCATAAAGAATCTATATTGGAAAAATGGTACGAATTAATCACAAAATATTCTCCTCTGGCTGAAGATACTTTTTTAGCTTATGACGCTAAATCTGAAAGAAAAATCAACGAATTAAGGCATAAGGTTCCTTTGGGTGTTACTGAATTTATTGCACAGCATGGCTTCAGTAAAATGGGCACAGACACAGCGGTTGGAGATGAATACGCTCAAGCTCTTTTTGATTATGGATGTAAGGTTTGTGAAGAAAGAAATGTGAAGCATGTCGTATGGGGTCACATAGGTAATTCGCATCTTCACATCAATGTTCTTCCTACTACTCAGGAAGAATACTCAAATGCTTTAGAAGCTTTTGATTTAATTCTTGATAAATCTCTTGAATTTGGAGGAACTATATCCGGTGAGCATGGAATAGGTAAAATTAAGAAAAAACATTTCCATAAAATGTACGCAGAAGAAATGGATTATTTTAAACATATAAAAACCATTTTTGATCCTGATTCAATTTTTGGAAACGGTAATCTATTTTAAGGAAAAACTACTTCATATTTGAAATATTGATCTAAGCGGCTATCTGCATAGCTGCTTAGTTTATTTATACTCATAATTCTTTTTACAATAGCTAAACCCAAGCCGAGACCTTGTTGCTCCATCTGTTTTCTGTTATATTGAAGCTCTCCTAAATCCTTTAGTTTGTCTTTACTTAATCCAATACCTTCATTATAAACAATAAATTTTTTCTTTCCGTCAATAACACCAAGAGTTACTTTAACCATATTTCCGGGTTCAGAGAATTTGAAAGCATTATCTATAAGCTCATGTACTAAACTTTCAAAATGCTTATGGTAAACAGGTAATTCAAAATCTTTGATTTCTAATAGTAAATCAGACTCACGTCCATAATTCAAAGAAATATTTGCAGCCAAAGATTCTATTATTGAAATTGGCTCAATAGTTTGAGGAGTAGAATCTTTAAGAATATTTTCATCTCCCATTTCTATCCTTTCAAGTTCAATATATAACTCAAACTTTTTAATCAAAGATTCAATTCTATTTGATGATTGGAGAATCATCTCAAGGAACTGTTTCAACTCATCCGACTCCATGGTATCAAGACTCGATAATAGCAATTGAACAGTCATTTTAATACCGTTTAAAGGAGTTCTTAGTTCATGTGGGATAATAACAGCAATATCCTGCCTAAACTTATTTAAAATTGCTTGTATAGGCTCTTTTATCTTGGTATGTTTGGAAAGGATAGTTCTTATAGAATCGAATAAATCATCCGGTGTAAAAGGTTTTGTTAAAAACCCATCAGCACCTGAAAGCATTCCTTCCAGAATATCTCTTACTTCAGATTTAGCACTTAAAAATATGAAGGGGATATGAGCAGTATTGCTATTGTTTCTCAAAATCTCAACTACCTGGTCTCCGGACATAATTGGCATCATTATATCACTTATTATAAAATCAGGAAGTAATTCTAAAGCTTTATCTACACCAATTTTTCCATTCGCAGCAGTAAATACAGTGAATCCTTCAGCTTCTAATAATTCTTCAATATTCTCAAGAACTGCTTTTTCATCTTCAATAACAAGCACTCTTGTCATAATTCGTGACCTAATATTGTTTACATGTTGTAATAGAAGTATAATTATAATAAATATTATCTATAAATTGGGTAATTACGTTTTTCTATCATTAAATCTTTCAATTGAGAAGCATTAGCGGAGAATTTCAAATAAAAACCTCTGTTGTAACCTATTGGAATCCATTGAAAATACAAATTCCAGCAGTGGATATTCTTGTTAAAAGTGAGAGTTGGAACATTCAAATTCATTTTTACAAAATCATATCCTCCGGATACAGTCATTTTCCACGTGCTTGTCAGATCAAAATTTAAAGAAGCATTTAGATAACATTTATTGAGCTTATCTGTTATTAGGTTATTATTATATGCTACCTGAAAATTCAGAGAAGTAGAAAATGGAAAAGAAACTTTAGAATAGCCTGGTGATGCGTCCCCATATAAATCATAATTGGATTCACCGTGTTGCTGTCTTTTAGTAAATCTGGAGTTATAATTAACCTCTTCTTTGAGTTCAGATGTATCTTTAGAATCTTTTGCTAAGTCCTCATCTGATTCATCGAATATATCTCTACCTTCTCTTTTTGAGCTATTATCCCTAAACGAGAAATTCGTACTTAAAGTTAAGGATGCTCTATTAAGTCTAATAGGAAATTTGCTCTCATCCCAAAGATATCTATTAATAGCTGATAAGTTATAGCTACTTTCTTGAGTAGCATAAGGACTAAAAGAAGCACTTCCATTCAGAGAGACCTTCTTATCTCCGAATTTAATTGCATCAGAATTGAAAGACAAATTAATATCACTCAAACCCATTGAGTCTCTTGCAAAATCATAAGAGAAATTTGTACTCATTCTAAGTAACTGTACATTCAAATCATCTAAGGTATCACCTTGAGCAAGTTTCATTTCAAAAGTATGATTATCACTATATCTCAATGATTTTGACAATCTGGAAGAAGCTAAACCACCATCAGCAAGATATCTTGAATAAGTAACATCTTTTTCGGTAGAATAGTTGTAATAACTTCCGAAAGAATTAGAATTTGAAGACTGATCAGGAGTATAAGCAAAAGAAATACTTGGTTCGTATGTATGTCTGAAAGCTTTTACACCTATCCAATTAGGATCTATAAAAAACATAAAAGGTGTTTGTTTATCTACTATACCAAAAAGCTTCGTTTTCGCAGATAAAGACAGTGAATATCTATAATCAGTAAAAAAGCCTTTTTTATAAGATTTTACTATTGAAGAATCAGTTGGATCCATTGTTTGATCCAGCTGTCTGAAATAGTTATTGGCTGAGAAAGAAAAACTCGGAGTTAAAGTAAAATGCCCGAATTTCGGATTTATAGAGATACTTGGTCTGTGTTCAATAACTTTTTTATATTTAAAAGTTGTATCATTAGGAATAGAATCTACTGTTGATAAATCAATTTCACGATTATCCCAATATCTGGCATTAGCAGTATATCGTAATGATAAGCCTTCTAAAAATCCTGACATCTTAGGTAAAATATTATTTGCGTTATAGGACAGAGGTATATTCTGCGTATAAGAACCAGTAACAATATTGAAATCCCTGGTATAAGAAGCTGAAAACCTATGGCCGTTATCAAAAGTTTTACTATATGATGCTGAAGATTTCATTTCCTGTTGAATACGCTGATTAATATTCGTAGAAGTTAAAGTATTAAATCCAGTAGACGCAAAATTTAAATTAAAAGTAGCATACTCAGTAGGGTTAAACGTATGTCTATGTTCGAATACAATTTCGTAAGCCGTCTGATACTCGTCATTTGAGTTTTTGACTCTACCATATGAAAGATTCATTTTACCTTTAAATCTATCAGTAAGAACCCACCTTGTTTCATTCATCACCATAAATCCGGCTCTGGAATATAAATTAGCAGTAAGCTTGGTATCCCAGTAGTCCGAAGCAGCCCAATAATATCCTAGTTCTTCAAACACAACACCTCTCTGCTGTGAGAAAAAGAAAGAAGGAATTATTATACCGGATCTTCTGCCTGATTGCGAAGGGAAGAACAAACCAAATGGAATTGGTAAAATAGGCATATCCTCAACATATATCACGACATCTTCAAGTAAAATTCTATCATCAGGAATTATCTTCATTTTTCCTGATGCAAAGTGGAAGTGAGGCATAGGATCGTCGCAAGTTGTATACATACCATCCTGCACATACATACAATTCTCATTTACTCTTTTAATTTTGCTACCAAAATAGAAGCCTTCTTCCATTTCTGTCTCGCCTTCGCTGATAGTACCTCTTTTGGTCTTAAAATTGAAGTTAATTCTTTTGCCTGTAAACTCCTCACCATTGTCATCAAATTTTGGAATACCTGTTACATTTCCTGCACTATCAATACTCGGTTCTGCAATCAGACGTGAGTCATCCAAAAACAATTCTATTATATCTGCTTCTAGTTTCTGATTACCGTAGTCAAGTGTAGATTTACCCTTTATTCGCAGCTTTTTACTTGGAAAATGGAAAACAACAGAATCTCTACCAAAATAAGTTACAGTTGTATCTAGTGTTGAATTTCTGACAGGAACTTTTTTGACAATTCCCAAGGAGTCAAAATTTGAAAGGGAATCGGTTTTATTTACGTTCAAAGAATCATTATGCTCAAATGTAAATGAACTTGCATCTGAACTACCTTGTACTGGAATACTATCTTGTTCTTGAGCAAATCCCAACTGTGTGGAACAAACAAAAACAAAAATTGCAGATAACAATATGTACAAGTATTGATTCGACTTTTTAAACATAATTTGGATGTATGATTATCTAATCTACAAAAATACAGATATTTTACTAAAATACTTGCATTATCTATGCCTTTGTATACGTAAAATTGATTTCTTTGTTAGAAAAGATTACCTCGATCTATATTATTTTGTAATATTAAAGTTTTTATGGTAATTGCCGATATTGAATTAGTATAACTATAGGTAAACTAACTGTGATTAGATATAAATTCCTAATATTATTTCTTCTGTGTTTGACTTCACTAGAGTCCTTTTCTTTCATAGAAAACAAAGGGCAATGGGACGATTCTATATTATTTTTACATCAAACAACTGAAGCCAATTACTGGATATGTAAGGATCGTATTGTTTATGACTCTTTTAAAATGAGTAGTTATAATGAAGATTCAATAATAGTAGAAGGTTTTGCTTCAGAAATAAGATTTGACGGAATGAACCCAAGATTTTCTAAAGTCAAACAACAAAATCCGGAAAAACAGTCCTCAAATAAGTTAAAATATTTAACAATAATTTTAGAGGATTACTATCCGAATATTGATTTACGCCTGACTGACTCAAACGGCAAACTCAGATTTGACTTCTTATGTAATGAAAGATCGAAACCAAATGATATAAGAATTATATTGCCGGATAGAGATAAGTATTTAGTATCTAATTCTTTTGCGCATTCAACTAACAAGTACAGCCTTGTTATAGATTCGCTAAGAACTTATTCTTCTTCAGGTAATGTCATTGAGTCAAAATTCAAATTTCAGAAAAATGTTTTATCTATAGATATTCCTAATCCTCCTAAAACCAGTTACGTAATTGATCCCATTATATATTCAACATTTCTAGGTGGCTCTTCTTATGAATATGCAAGAGATGTTGCTGTATATAGAGATAATATTTTTACAGTTGGTTATACAAGTTCAACAAATTTTCCTACAACATTCGGAGCTTACACTGAGTTTTTAAAAACCAGTGAAGCTGGTGAAACTGATATTGTTATAAGTAAATTCAACTCGAAAGGAGATTCGCTTTTAGCAAGTACTTATTTCGGATCATACTTTAATGATTTTGCTGAAAGCGTATGCATTGACTCATTAGGTAATGTTTATATCGCAGGATATTTTGAGTCGAATTCTACTTTCCCAATTTCTAACGGAGCTGCAGATTCAACTTTAAATGAAGGCTATGAAGGCTTTGTTGCATGTTTTGATTCAAATTTGACTACTCTTAAATATTCAACGTTAATTAGCGGGGAAGCTGATGATTTCCCACAGAAAATTCAATATCTCCATGAGCAAAAGAAATTGGCAGTCTGTGGTTATACTTACTCACATGATTCATTCCCAAAATCTGATAAAAAACATCTATCCAGGCAGTCTTTAAAAGCAGATGCTTTTTTAATGTCACTAAGTACAGACCTTAAAATAATCGAAGAAAGTGCTGTTTGGGGTGGGGAAGATGATGACTTTTGTCATGATTTCATCTTTTCTAATGGTATATATTCAACAGTTGGATATTCCATGTCCAATACTTTCCCTTTGCAAAGTACAGATACAACATTTATTCAAAAACAAGATTCCCTTTATGGCGATGCATTTATAACTCAACTTAATTTGCAGCAACAGAGAATAGAAAATTCTATCATTTTAAGTGGCATAAAGAAAGATATCGCTTACTCTATATCTGAATTAAATGATTCTCTGTTTTCAATTGCAGGATATACTGAATCTATAAATTTTCCTGTTACACCGAATGCTTATGACACTGAATACAGTAATGGAATTAGCGAAACAAAAGGTGATGGTTTTGTCGCAAAATTTAAAGCTGATTTGACTCCTGTCTTCATCTCATTTTTTGGAGGAGCCGAAACAGATCGAGTTTTTGATTGCGGACATGACAGCAAAGGAAACACTTATTTAGTAGGCTCTACTTATTCAATAGATTTCCCTGTAAAAGGGCCTTATATTAATAACACATTTGCTGACACAAGCGGAAATTCAGATGCATTTATAGCCAAAATCAATAGTACTGGTGAAAAGCTCTTGTATTCAACTTATCTTGGCGGAACAAAAATTGATATTGCCAAAGCTATCTATGTACAAGCAAATGATTATGCGATAGTTACAGGTTGGACTTCTTCGCCTGATTTTCCTGTTCAAGCAGGATCTTTAGATACAGTTCACAACAATCATAATATGGCTGATATATTCTCTTTGAAGATTTTACCTTCAAGAATTGAATTTGAAGAAGGGAATGAACTATTCCTTTGTGATCTAGATACAATAGACATACATACTGTTCTGTATGACTTTGATGTTATAGATACAACTTACTGGGTACCTGATTATAACATCTCTGATACAAAAAATATATCTACGACTATATTCCCTGATAGCTCTACAGTCTATACTCTCTTTGTAAGAGATACAACCGGATTTATTGATTCAGCATCCATAGCAGTAAATATAATTGTTTTCCCTGAGAATACTATAACAGGACCGGACAAAGTAAAACCCGATATAGAATATGAGTATTCTGTATCTGACAAACCGTATATAACTTATGATTGGCAAATAAATGCAGGTGAGATTATATCTAAAGTGGATTCTAACTCAATTAAGGTAAAATGGAATAATCCTTATGAAGGCAGTTTGAAGTTATATTATTTGACAGACTATGGTTGTCTTGATTCAGCAAATGCTTTTTCGGTAACTTATGACACAATTGTCAAACCTCATATTACACCAATTACAAAGACTAAAGTATGTAAGGGCGTTCCTGTAATTTTCGATGCTGGTGCTGGATATAAAGCTTATCAGTGGTCCACTGGTTCAACAACCAGATTTGATACTGTTTATTCAGCAGGATTATACTGGGCTGTTTTGAGAGATGATAATAATGTTATCCATTTTACTGATTCAGTCTTTGTAACTCTAATGCCATTACCTCAGATACCTTCCGTCTCTGTGAATGGAAATATACTTACTTCAACTGAAGAAGATTTATCCTATCAATGGTATCTAAATGGAACTCCAATTCCACATGCAATCAAAAAATCCTATACTGCCATAGAAGATGGATTCTATCAAATAGAATTAAGAAATAAAAATAATTGTACTAATATATCTGATTCTACCTATGTAACAGTTACCAGTGTAGCAGAAAACAGCAATGATTTTTCTTATATCTTTGTTGAAAATCTTCTTGAACTGAAATCTAACGTTCCATTTGCAGTTAATATTTATAATATTATGGGTGAAGAGATTTATAATTCTAATAAAGAACATCTGATATTCATAGATTTATCCGAATATGCCAAAGGTGTTTATTTTGCTTATATTAGATTCTTAAACTCTCCAAATATTCAAATAATAAAATTACTGAAATATTGAAAATATTAATATTCTTATACCGTTTTATTTAGATATTAACTTAAATATAAGGATATTGATATGCCAATACTCGAATCAAAATACAACAAACCGGTTAAAGTAGCTCCACCTTTAGGAAAAAACTGGTTTTGTACTTGTGGTCAGTCTGATAATCAGCCATATTGTGATGGTCAACACAAAAGCCATCCCGGATATTCACCACTTATGTTTGAAGTAACAGAAGAAAAAGAAGTATGGATGTGTACATGTAAGAAAACTTCAAAAACACCTTATTGCGATGGAGCGCATAAGAAAAAATAAAGCTTAGATTTTATAGTTAAGGACCGTTTTTAACGGTCCTTTTTTTAATCTTTCCATTTTATACCACAGCCAACACTAGGTATTTGAGTTTTAGAAATTTTCCTGCCATTTAAGATAGCTTGAAGAACATCGTCAAGTATATCACCCGTTGCATAAGTATCATTATTTGGTCTTGAATCATCAAATTGTCCACGATAAACCAGTTCCATATCTTTATTATAAACAAAAAAATCAGGAGTGCATGCAGCATCATAAGCTTTTGCCACTTCTTGAGTTTCATCCAATAAATAAGGGAAACGATATCCTAAATTTTTAGCAGCAGATACCATTTTTTCCGGTGCATCTTCAGGGTATTTTGTATAATCATTAGAATTAATAGCAATAAAGTTTATTTCTGAATCCAGATATTTGTTAGTAAGATTTACAAGAGCTTTGTTTATGTTTTTTACGTAAGGACAATGATTACATATAAACATTATGACTGTGCCTGCTGCACCTTTTAGTTCATCCAAAGATTGATGCACTTGTTTTCTTGGATTAAACAATGTAAAAGGTGGAGCTTTTGTGCTTAAATCAACCATTCTGGAAGGGGTTTCTGCCATGATACTACTCCTTTTAAGTTTTCTTTAGATAAATTCTTCTGAAATTTAGAGAAGTGAGGTATGGCGATTGATCCATTCTGCTGACACAATAAGTCAAAATCAACAAAAAGAAAGTTGTTAAAACAGAACTTTCAATGCCGAACTTACTTATTATATACGAATCAGATAAAATATTATTAACACTTTCACTAATATTAATATAATTCATACCAATATCGTTCCCACTAATTGCTGAATTAAGGAAAAACTGTTGTCCAATATTCCAGATAAAGTGAAAAAGAGTAGTTATTATAATATTTTGTGTTTTTAAAAATAGAATAGCAAGGAAAATCCCAGCTAGAAAAATGTTAGCAAGAGCAATTAAACTAACTTCAGGATTGAATATGTGCGCAGCACTAAAAGCCAGAGAAGATAAAATAATTGGCCATGTACTTGTATATTCTTGAGAAAGAAATTCAAGAATAAAGCCTCTGAAGAGCAATTCTTCGAAAAAGGCAAGAATAAAAATAAGAATTGACATATTCAAAAAATAGGAATTAAACTCAAAATCAGGATTTTTTGCAATATCATATCCTAAAGCATAAACCATTAAAAGAACTACTCCAAAAAATAGTATTGGACTTATGGTAGCGAATGTATATTTCTTTATAGTAAAGAAATCAAGATTAAAATAAGATTTGAATGGAGACTCTTTGTAATGGAATACAGAAATTATTATCCATGATAAGAGTAGACTTATAGATGCATTAGTATAGATAAAATCAAAGATATAGAAACTATCGAAAATGACATATAAAAACAGGGCTAACCCTATATACAGAGTTAGCCATTTTAAACTGTTCAAGAATTTATAAAGTTTATCCTTCATTTTCGATTTTTGAGATATGCTCTTTGATGTATTCTTTCATTTTATTTTCTACTTCTTCATGTTCCTGACCTGTAAGCATATAATTAAGCTGAGGGCAGTAAGAAGCATACTCATTTTCGGCACGTCTACGGATTAATATTTCATAATCGAAAGTGTTTTTGCTTTTAGAGATTTCAAAACTCATTTTAGTTCCTTATATTTTGTTTTTTGAAATATGCAAAATAGACTACTAAACATCTAAAAAATTTTCTTTTCTGATAGGTGAAAATTGAATCTGTCTAAAAATATCAAAAAAGCTGCAAAAATTGAAAAGAAAGTTCTTTTCAAAAAGGTTTTTGCCAAAATTAAGAGTAAATTCTTCAATTACTTCAATGAAAGAAGCGACCATAAGAGATCAACGTATAATATTTACTATAACTTATCTTTATGCACAATTTCATTGCCCAAGAAAATTGATTCAAATACAGATTATATAAATTCTTTATTAGAAAATAGACCAATCATATTTGGACACAAAATTAAGCTTGAACAAGTAAACTCTTCATTCCCATTTCCCAATGATAAATTAGATCCGTTACTAGCTAAATCTCTGGCAGGTTTCCCACAAATATTGAACTGGGATAAGGACTATATAGGGAATTTCCAGTGGGAAAAATCTCTTTGGTACAAAAAGATTAAATATGGGAATGTAAAAGGCGCTGATATTAAAGTCCCTTGGGAAATAGGTCGGTTGCAATTTTTACCACCGATGGCTTTGCAGCTTACTGAAAATACTGACCAGAATATTGCTTCTAAAATACGTGAATATATTCTTGGATTTATGGCAGCAAATCCTCCGAGATTCGGAACGCAGTGGATGACTTCAATGGATATAGCAATTAGAGCTATAAATATTCTTTTAACATTAAACATACTTAAACAACACCAACTCAATATATTCAATTCTACAGAAGAAACTTTGATTTTAAGTTATTTAGTTGATCATGGTTTACATATAGAAAGTAATTTAGAATATAGCCAGGGAATGAGAGGGAATCACTATTATGCTAATATTGTAGGGATTTTAGCTTGTGCTTTAATGATAGAAAATTATCCTAATAGAATAGAAACTATCAAAAAATATTCTAAAGAACTAGAAAGAGAGACAGAATACCAATTCAATCAAGACGGTTTTAATTTTGAGGCATCTATACCTTATCATTTCTTTATGCTCGAAATGCTGGAATTTGCATTAAATTTACTTACACAAAGCACTATTCAACCTGATTCCTTACAAACACTTAAAGAAAGCTACCATAAAATACAAAAAGCATCTCAAAATCTAATAATTGGAGGGAAATTTATCCCTCAAATAGGTGATAATGACAGTGGGTATTTATACAACCTGTTGCCAACTTTTGACCTAATAGAAATTAAAGAAGAAATCTTAAACAGATTAAAGCTAACTCAAAAGCAAAAAGGATATTATCTGTTTGAAGAAAGTGGATTATATGTAAATCATACCAAAAACTATTCTTTTATTCTCAGATGTGGCAAAATTGGTCAAAACGGAAAAGGTGGACATGATCATAATGATCATACTTCATTTGAATTATATGTACATGATAAACCTTTTATAGTCGATCCAGGAACGTATAATTATACAGCAGACCATGAAGATAGAAATAAATATCGTTCTTCTTATATGCACAGTACTTTTCTTCCGATTAATGAGGAACAAAACCTGTTTGAACAGGGAAGTAAAGATGATTTGTTCTGGCTCTCAGAAATAAGAACTAATGCGAGTTTATCTAATGCTGATGAGAAACATGTATCAGCCATACATAAAGCATTTCATTCTTTAGCTTTGCGAAAAGTATACTTTGAAGAAAGATCAATAAACGTGAGTGATACGATTGAAAAGTCCGGAGATAAAACGTTAAGGCTGTTTTTGCATCCTGAAGTTGAGATAGAAAGTAAAGATTGTTGTTTTATTTTAAAAAGTGGTGATACAAAGATACAAGTGAAGTGTATCATGAAAGGTGTTATCAAGGAGTATTCCTATTCACCGGAATATCTCCAAAAAGAAAATTCCTTATATTTGGAGTTCGCTACACACGAAAAAAATATAGAATGGATAATAGAGATTTTAGACTAGATGAAGATTTCCGGTAACATAAGCAAAGTATCCTGGACACTATTAGATAAAGGCATTTTTTTACTATTTGCCTTAGCCGTTTTAAAAATCATAATGAGTTCAATCTCTTTAGCTGATTTTGGTGTCTTTCAGCAATTAGTTGGTTTAAATACTTTTATATATGTTATTATTGACAGTCTGGCGCTTCAAAGTGTTATCCAATACGGTCAGGATGAAAAGACAGCACCATTCGTAAACACTGTATCTATGGGCTTATTGCTAGGTATTGCTGTTTTAACTTCTGTTATTGCTTATGGTCTTAAAGAGCCAATTGCCTGGCTTATGGAAGAAGAAAGGTTTCTAATCAGTCTTAGTCTTTTGCCTCTTATGATTTTTTCTATGATTCCACGTTTTTTTAGTATAAAATTTATGTATCGAGATTTGGAATACAAAAAGTTGTTTTTCACAAATTTAAGTTATTTTGGAGCCATTACTTTAACTGTTATAGCTTTTAAGACTAATAACTTTTCAAACTTTTCAAACTTAACTGAAGATATAGAGATACTTGATATTAATACTATAGTTTTTATCTACTTTTATTCAGCACTATTTAGCTCTTTAATCGGATTCCTACTTACTTATAAAAATTGGAAATTTTCATTATCTAAATCAGTTTCTATTAAACAGATTCTAAATTTTAATACCCCTATAGCTGCGAGTTCGATTCTTCATTCACTTCCCAAAAATTTAGATACGTCTATTATTAATTTATTCGTTGGCGGCGAACCGGGAGCAAGAGTTGCTGCTTTATATTCAGGCGCAAAAATAATGATGAGAGGATTTGAAGACCTCACAAATGCAATGTATGGCATTATTTATCCGCTATCTAGAAAATATATAGCTCGAGGTGAGCTTGAAAACGCTAAAGTATTAATTACAAAAGCAATATCATATATGCTGATATTTTTTATGTTCTGCTCTCTTGTTATATATACCGGAATATTTGACAATTTAATTTATAGCATTTTGCCACCTAAATACCAGGTGCCTTCTAATTTAATTGATGTAATTACATCGTTTAAAATTCTGTTATTATCAGGCTTAGCCTTGCCATTTACAACTATTGCCGGAATAATTAATGCCGACAATAAACCAAAGATTGTGGCTTTTTTCACAGCTATCTCCGTGGCTATTTCCTTAGCAGCCTTTTATCTTTTTGGCTTTTTAAATCTTATGCAGCTGATCCCTATGGGTTTAGTTCTCTTTTATGTTTCAATAGCAATTAGTTACATTATCTATAGTTCTAAGAATTACGAAATCAATTTCAAAAATTATTTGCGTGCGTTTCCGGATACATACCATTTTATTAAAACAAAATTCGGTAAGCATATATAACATTTTTTACTTATCTTAGTCTCTATAGTATATACACTTATAGGAGCTAACATGAAACTTTTCTACACATTATTCCTTTTAACCTGTATCAGTGCATCTTCGCTTCTTGCTAATAATACGATTTTTCAGTCCCATGATGACAATACATTTAGTTTGAATAAAGATGTTATTACTTCCCTTCAAAATAATAATGAATATTTTTCTTTTAAGGAAAATATCACGATTGAGGAGAATGACTTTACTTTTTTACTCGAGAGAAGTAAGTTTACTGATAAAAAGACCATTTTTAAGACAAATCATAATACAGAATTTACAGTCGCCCCGGGACTTTATATTAAAGGTGAAATACCTGGTGTTAAAAATTCGATTCTTACAATTTCAATAATAGGTGAAAATGTTTTCGGTTTTATAGAAATTGATAATGATGCTTATGTTTTACATGACTTAAAGAATTCAAATTACAGATTTACAAAAGTAGATAAGACAAAAAATCCTACAGAAAATTTTTGTCAAAATGACCTCTTGGAAGAGAATATTCTTTTTGAACAAGAATTGACAAAATTATATGAAGAATATGGTGCTCTAAAGAAAAACTCTCAGCCCAAAGATCAGAAAATGTCAAGCTTAAGGACTGTAAAAGTAGCCTTAGAATGTGACAATGAACTACTTGATTTAATGGGAGGAGATAGTTTAAATGTTGCTCAATATGCTTTAGGTTTATGGGCTTCAGTGCATGCTATCTATGAAAGAGATGTCAATGTACATATAGCAGTGCCTTACCTGAATGTGTGGACAGAAACAGATCCATATCCGGGTAGTACAGCAACACTTCTTTTAAATCAGTTTAGATCCTATTGGGTCGCGCATGATCCCTATACGGATAGATCAGTAGCTTCTCTTCTTTCCGGTAATATTGGAAGAGGTGGTTTAGCTTGGGTGGGTAAATTATGTAGCGACTTCTTTGGCTATTCCTTTATGAGCCTTTACAGTAATTACAATTACCCAAGTTTAGACTACTATTGGGATCTGCATGTAACTACTCATGAACTCGGGCATAATATTGGTCTCGTGCATACACATAGTTGTACATGGGAACCACCAATTGATTCCTGTGCCGCTGCGGAAAATGGTGATTGCTTTTCACAAACGGTACCAACTGCCGGTACTATTATGAGCTACTGTCATTCCATTGCCGGTGGTAGTGTTAATTTACACTTCCATGATCGCTGTAAACCAATTATTACTGCTTCTGTAGAAATGGCATTATGTACTCCAATGTTAAGTACGCCAACGCTAATGCTTCCAGAATCAGTTATTACTTGTAGTAATACAGCAATAGAAATAGGTGGAGAAGCTTCTGGCGGAACCCCTCCATATACTTATGAATGGGTACAAGGAATAAATATTGTTACTCATGACTCCAATTTTACAGATGTAAACCCTCCCTCAACTACCGAATATGTATTAAGAGCTAGAGATGCTAATAATTTTGAAGTATTTGCCAATACAATAGTTGAGGTAACACCAGCACCTGATCCTAATATAATTGGAACAAAAGAAGTATGCGAAAACCAGGTCAACTCTTTTTATACTGCTTTTGCAAATGATTTGGTATACCAATGGGATGTAGATGGAGCTATAAATACTTATCCTGATACATCTAACTATGTTGAATTACTTTGGGAAGAACCCGGGCAAAAAGTAATTAAAGTTGTTGTAAAACAACGCAATGGTGTTTGTATAGATTCTGTTTCTAAAAAAATATTAGTCAAAGAATTCGGCTTACAAGAAATAGAAGGTAATTCCACGCTTTGCCAATTTACTGATGGAAATTTTACAACTCCGTTAGATGATGACTTAATATATTTCTGGAGAGTAATAAATGGCCAGAAAGTAAATGCAGGGTCAAATTTGTGTAGAGCACGATTCGACACTTTAGGCACTGCCATAATCAGACTGATAGCAGAAAATAAGATAACAGGTTGTATTGATTCTACAGATTTTGAAGTTGATGTAAAGCCTCAACCTCAAGCAATCATAGAAGCTGATTCCTTAGTTTGTGAACATTCTGAGATTACAATCACAACACCGATACCTGAAGATTTTGAGGTACATAATATTTGGGATATTAGTAACGGTGAAATCCTGGAGCAAAATGACTCAACTCTTACTCTAATTACAGGTAAAAATGGGATTTTGATTGTCAACTTAATGTCTTATAACTCTGATTATACTTGTTCAGACAGCACTAGTATGTATATTAGCGTCCTTAAACCTGAAGCACCAGAAATTCTAGGAATTAATGATGATTTATGTATAGATGAGTTAGTAGAAGTTTTTACTAAACCACTTGAAGATTATAATTTCTACTGGTCTGCCGGAGCTTCACACATTCACTATCAAGAAAATGAAAGATGTGGAATTTCTTTTTTGGAATCAGGTACACATGAGATTAGACTAATTGTTGAACATAAAGAATCTGGTTGTACGGATACCAGTTATGTATCAGTTAATGTACTGAATGGTCCTAAAGTACCTGATGTTGAAGGAGACTTTGAGGTTTGTAAAGGAAAAGAGTATCAGTATAAAACTGATTTTAACAATGATGTAAAATACAGATGGTTTGTACATGGAGGAGTGATACTCGGCAAAGATAATAATTTCATAGTTGACGTAATGTGGGAACATGACTATCCTGAACTATTACTTGAAGTTACAAATCCTAATACAGGTTGTAAGAGCTTTGAAACATTCAAAATAAATTATTTTGAGAAACCAGATTTCAATGTGTCAGGTGTATTTTATATTTGTGATTTCGATATGCAATATGATTACACAATAAAAACTGTCACAGGATATAGTTTCGATATCAGTGTTACCGGAGGTAATATTGTTAGTCAGAACAATAATAAGCTAACAGTAGAATGGAAAGAGGAAGTTGATTTCCATAGTATCAATCTAAGTATAGAAGATAATACAAACGGTTGTGACTATAATTATGATTATGTTATAAGTACAAATGCTAATGAAATATATCATATTGCAGGTGAAGAAAGTTTGTGTTATAATAAAAATTATACTTATAAAATGAATAATACAGACCATATAACAAGTATTGAGTGGTACTTCAACAATCTTAAAATTGGGAATTCTGATACACAAATCTTAAGTATTACAGAACCCGGCACTCTGAAGGCAAACTTATTGTTTGATAATAACTGCAGTGCTTCAATTGAAAAAGAACTCATTTTAAATCCTAATTCAGGTAAAATTGATATAGTAGGGCCAAATAAATCTTGTCTTGAATGCAGAGAAGTATATGAAATAGTAAGAAAACCTGAGAAATTCAATTTCGCAGTTGAAATAGAAGGTGGATATTTATATTCTGAACATGGTGATCAATTAGAAGTTGTATGGACTGACATTGCAGGTGGCAAGCTTACAGTCTCATCTGATTTTTCTGATGACAATTGTCCGACAAGTACTTCTTTAGAAGTTAAAATAAAAAGTGATCCGGTTCTGGATTTTGATATCGAAGAATCTTTGTGTCAAAACGATACTGTTTGGCTTTCAACTGGTAATATTAACTACAATGTGTTATGGAAAGCAGAAAAAGGAATTATAAAGAATCCTAAACAACATAACACTTTTGTATACTGGACTAGTCCTGGAATAGATAATATAACTCTGATCAAATCTTCTAAAGATGACAAGTATCAAGACAGTTTGACTAATCAAGTAGAAGTTTTTGATTTACCTTCAGTACCAACAATTGAAATAGTCAATGGCAACACTGCAAAAGCATCCGCTTGTGATATGTCATGTACAATTCAATGGTACTTTGAAGGCATTCCAATCAGCGATGCAAATAATCAGATTCTAATTATGACCGAAGAAGGTAATTATACAGTAGAACATATTTCTGAAAATGGGTGTTCTGCAGTTTCTCAACCTTATTTCTACAAAAATACAGGTGTATTTGAAGAGGATTCAGAAATTGAGCTGACTATACTGCCTAATCCAAATACAGGTACTTTTTTACTAAAATCGACTGAGTTAATCAGAAATGTTGAAATCTATAATACTCTAGGAAGCCTTATATATTCATCTGATTTAGATTCTCCTCAAATGGAATTCAAAATATTGGATGCAAAATTAGTCTCAGGAATGTATTATATTAGTATCAACAACGGCGAGTATAAAAAAACATTTATAGTTGAAAAGTGATCCCAATAATAATCGATTCAATAGATGATAAGCGTGTAGATGTTTATAGAAATATAAAATCTACACGCTCTTCTTTATTAGCCCAAAACCTGACAATAGGAGAGAGCGAAATAGTTTTGCAACAGGCTCTACTTTCAAAAAGCAGAATAAATAAAATTATACTTTCACAAGAATATTATGAGATATATAAGAATCAAATCCCTGAGGGAACTGAAGTTCTAATTTCCAGTCCTGAAATTATTCGCAATCTTGCCAAATATAACTTAAGAAATCCGATTCTATTTATCGTCGAGTGGAAAAATGTAGCAATATCATCTGATTCTAATAACTATCTGTTTTTGAATGCTATTAATAATTTTGAGAATGTAGGTGCAATAATAAGAAATGCTGTAGCTTTTGGATTTGAAAGTATAATCTATGATAGCTCAACATGTAATCCTTTCCATCACAGATCTGTGGTTGTTTCCAGAGGAAGCGTATTTCATACGAATATTTCAAAGGCAGAAGCAAAAGATTTTGAATCTTTATCAATACTTAAAAGTCAGGGATTCAAAATAGTAGCTCTTGAGATTTCAGACTCATCAGAAGATATACAAAAAATAGCTGCGCAGATACATAAAAATGATAAATATGTATTAGTTTTAGGTTCTGAAGGTGCCGGAGTGGATCGAAGAATTCTAGATATCTCTGACTATATAGCACATATCCCTATGAACACAGATATTAATTCTATCAATGTAGCTGCCAGTAGCGCGATAGGAATGTACCTATTTAGCAAAAGAATTAATCTCTGAGAGAGCTTTTTCATAAAGTTCGTCAATTAGACCAACTCTTTTGCAATTCTCTTCCAGAGTGCCCCAAATTGGCGCACCGCATTTTATACAGGCAATGCCATATCGAAGGAGAATTTCTATAGATTCAGGAACTTCTTCTACCAGATCTTCGATATATATTGAACCATCAATTTTATTTTTCATGTTTCACCTTCTTTTTGCTTGGGATTGAAACCACCAGACCGGTAAAGCCACCATAAAGGGTGCTTATATACCAAGTGGAAGTAATAGGGCAAGTACCAGAGTTGCAACCAATAAAATAATAATATGCATAGCCAAGTAAACTTCCGGCAATTACGCCCAAAGATATTTTCATATATGTTTTCATAAATATCCTGTTTTAAGAAAATGGGACTGCTTTTACCACAGTCCCATTTGTTCTATTAACTTATTTTTCTACTTTAAGTACATCTTTGATTGCTTGTTCGAAGCCTTCTTTTGGAAGGGCTCCTACAGACATCTGAGGTTTTTCGCCCATTGGAACAAAAAGAACTGAAGGAATAGATCTGATACCGAATACAGAAGCAAGTTCTTGTTCTTTTTCAGTATCTATTTTATATACATCTATTTTACCGTCATACTCTTTTGCAAGTTCTTCCATAATAGGGGAAATCATTTTACAAGGGCCGCACCAGTCTGCATAAAAATCAATAATACATGGTTTATCGCCCGCAAATTCCCATTCTTTCTTATTTTCGTAATCAAATACTTTTGACATAAAAGTTTCTTTTGTCAAAAATTCCATCGTATCACCTTTAGTGTTTGTTAAATGTTCAGATATATAGACGCAAAAATACAATTATATTGCCATGTAGCAATATTTATTTTCAACTTTTTTTTCGTAACTTTAAAAAACTTTTTTCGTATTTCTCTGTTATGAGATTTCATCATTATAAAGGTGTATTTATGTTTAATATTGTAAAAAGAGCAAAATTATTTTGCGCAGTTGCATTAGTTGGTACAGTTTTAACAACTGGCTGCACAGATAAAAAATTGAATTCTGCTCAAGACAACAATGCAATCGATCCTGCAAATATGGATCTAACTGTAAAACCTACAGAAGACTTTTACCAATATGTAAACGGTGCTTGGCTTAAAAATAATCCAATTCCGGAAGAAGAAAGCAGATGGTCTGCATTTAATGTGATTAACGAACAACTTAATGATAACTTGAAAATAGTTATGGAAGAAGCTGCAGCAAAAAGTGGCAAAAAAGGTACAGTTAATCAGCAAATTGGTGATTTCTATAAATCTGGTTTAGATGTTGAAAAAATCAATCAATTAGGTGCGACTCCAATCAAACCTTATTTCGAAATGATTGAAGCTGCAAAAACTTCTGATGATATTATCCCTACTATGGCAAAATTGCACATGATGGGTATTTCTTCCGGTTTCGGTGTATGGGCTATGCAGGATGAAAAAAATTCTGATAACGTAATTTTCCATTTACACCAATCAGGTCTGGGTCTTCCTGATAGAGATTATTACACAGAACAAAATGACAGATTTGAAAAAATCAGAACTGAATATGTAAAATTTATCAATACTTCTCTTAAACTTTTTGGTCATAACGACGCTGAAGCTGCGAAAATTGCAAAATCAATCATGGATTTTGAAACAAGATTAGCTAAAGCTTCTATGACAATGAATGAAAGAAGAGATCCTGCAAACACTTACAATGGATTTGAATTTGCTAAACTTAAATCTACTTATCCTAATATCAACTGGGATGCATATTTCGAGATCTTAGGAACAAACGTTACTGATTATATGAATGTTCGCCAACCTGGTTTTGTTAAAGAAATCAACGATATGGTTAAAGATACTAAAGTCGAAGATTGGCAAAATTATATGAAATGGAACATTGCTAGAGAATCAATGAGCTACTTGTCTGATGAATTTGTACAAGCAAGATTTGATTTCTATGGTAAAACTCTTTCCGGTACTCCTGAAATGAAACCAAGATGGAAAAGAGTTCTTAGCAATGTAAACGGTCTTTTAGGTGAAGCAGTTGGTAGAATTTATGTAGAAAAATATTTCCCTGCTGAAGCAAAAGAAAGAATGTTGAAATTAGTTGGTAACTTGAAATTAGCTTTCAAAGACAGAATCCAAAAATTGACTTGGATGTCTGAAGAAACTAAGAAAAATGCTATGGCCAAATTAGAAACAATGAACACTAAAATTGGTTACCCTGATAAATGGAAAGATTATTCTTCAATTGAAATCACTGATAACTATCTTCAAAACGTACTTAATGCTTCAAAATTTGCTGTAAAAGACAATATTGACGAAGCAGGTAAACCTGTTGATAGAGATGATTGGGGAATGACTCCACAAACAATTAATGCTTATTACAGCCCAACAATGAACGAAATCGTGTTCCCGGCTGCAATTCTTCAGCCTCCATTCTTTAGCTTAGAAGCTGATGATGCTGTTAACTACGGTGCAATTGGTGTTGTTATAGGTCATGAAATGACTCACGGATTTGATGATCAAGGTTGTAAATATAACTCTAAGGGTAATTTAGAAAACTGGTGGACTGATTCAGATGCACAGGCATTTGAAGATAAAACTTCAATTTTAGTTAATCAATATGCAGCTTTTATTCCTATCAATGATTTACACCTTGACGGTAAAATGACTTTAGGTGAAAACATTGCGGATAATGGTGGTTTAACACTTTCATTAGCAGCTTTCCAAAAAACTGATGAATGGAAAAACGACCAAAAAATCAAAGACTTCTCTCCATTGCAAAGATTCTTCCTTTCTTATGCACAAATTTGGAGAAATAACATCAGAGACGAAGAGTTGATGAAACGCATCAAAGAAGATGTACACTCTCCTGGTAAATACAGAGTAAACGGTGGTGTTGTAAACATCCCTGAATTCTATAAAGCATTTGATGTTAAAGATGGCGATAAAATGTATATCGCTCCTGAAGAACGCGCAAAAATCTGGTAAGGTTTACTCTTACATCGGATTTAGAAATATACAAATCCCCCTTAGCTTATATTGAAGTTAAGGGGGATTTTTTTGTTTATTTAGATATTATTAAATATTTTTATCATTGCAAGGAAATGATGTTAATATTTTCTTTTTTAGCTCTAGATATAATGAAGATATATTTTTATGTTCTAAATGATGTTTTTCAAAAAAGCGAAGAAGATTAAACTTGTCGATAGAATCTCTGTCAATTCAAGAAATCTATCTGTTATCGAAGTGTAATTACAGGCAAAATACAATGCATAAATTTTTAAACCAGTTCACAATAACACTCATATTACTTTTTTTTGGAATTAGCAAAACTAGAACCGAAAACTGTAATCATAATGCCATAAGCATTAGATATATTAGTGTTTCTTCTACACTAATCAATCCCATACTTGCGAAGAGCGATATAAAAATGTATACTTTATACTTAAAATTATCATTGTTTCTCTTCAATAAAAGAGCTAAAAATTCAAGAAGTTATTTTCTAGTAGGAAAAATCGATTTAGCAGAAAATAATATGGATACATTACCATATAATTTTAATGAAGTAATGACTATTAACAAAAACAACAAATATGGTGCTTTTAAAATTTACCAAATGCCAGAAATAGTTGATTCTTCTCTCCATGATTCAGACATTGTAATACCGCCAGAATCTACACCCAAAATACTTACCAAGGTAAAACTGAATTTTATTATGGAAGATGAGTATTACAAAATCTTTCAGAATTCTTGTTGTGGTGTAGATGATCCAATGAAAGTTTATGATGTCAATATTAGCAATGATACCCTATATCTTGATTTCATTTTTGATTTGTCTAATAGTAATCTTGTTAAGCTAACTGAAGAAAAATTTTGTCTTGATACATTATCTTTTTAAAGCTGCTTTACGCTTAACATTTTCAGATTACAGTTTGAAAACAACTATCTTTAAGAGCCCAAGACTAAAAGTTCTTTCAAGAAAGTGGCTCGCCCCGTAAACTGTTTCCGTTTGGGGCTCGCCTCTTTGGGTAAATTTATAGATATAGAAGAAATTAATACTAGTACAGTTACGGTATTTCGTTCTAAGAGACTGAACATAAAGCCATGGAATTGAGCAGGAAACACACAAAGTAGGAGGTTAATATGCCTGAAAAGGAATTTTATATAAATGATATAGATCGTGAGAATTTATTTCATTTAATTGCTAAAAATAATGGGAAAATATTATCAGAGCAAAGATATTCAGAAAATGTATTAGAAGTTGTAAAATCTTCAGAGAGAATGTTTGAAGTGATTAGAAACTTGTCAGTTGGATTTATTGTAATATCTGATTTTTACACGTTTGAACCAATCATAGTTACTAAAAATAGGTTTAGTGAAGCACCATTGTATTCTATAAATCAAAGACAGGGAGGTCCATATATTTCATTATCATTCTATCTGGGTTTTGCTGATGATGCTACAGTAAGATATAAATCTACAATTGTACATCATTACGCTTGGTTTATTCACTCTGATTCAGATTCAGAGTTTCAAGCTCCTGATGAGTTGAAAGAATATTATAAGAAAATTGTCAAATTTTTAAATGATAAAACTAAGCCAAGAAAAATAAATGGAAAAACTTATAGGATTGGAAAAAATATTTTACACGAATTAGGATTAGAATCACCTGGAAATTACACATATGACAAAGAATTATCACGACATGTAAAAATTGAGTAAATCTGCACAATTTAGAAATCTAGAATGAATACGAACTAACTGACCACCTTGGCAATGTACGCTTAACATTTTCTGATTACAGGTTGAAAACGGCTAGCTATAAAAGCCCAAGGCTAAAAGTTCTTTCACGTAATAACTACTTCCCATTCGGTATGCTAATGCCGGATAAGTTTGCCAATGAAGAAGACGCAAAGCCACGCTTCAAGGTCACTGAGCGAGTATAGCGAGTCGAAGTGTAATGGTATGGAGCGGGAAGATGAAATTGCGGTGCTGGGGAATAGCTTTACTGCAAAGTTTTGGTAGTATGACCTTAAGGGACTGCTTGTGATTGTTATTAACTTCAAGACGTCACATCATTCTACAGAATATATTTGTCACAAGATCAATTTCTTATTATGATTAAATCTATGATTCTGAATAGAGAGATTAAGGAACAGATTAATGCAATACTTTAAGACTACAACTTGTATTTTAACATTAGCAGTAATAGTACTGTTTAATTCATGTAGTTCTCGACAAACAGATAAATATTATAAATATGATGTATATTATCTTGATTGCGCCATAACTCATTTTAATGATAGTCAAGATTCAGTAAAATGTTACAATCCAGTGTTTAATATGAATCTAACTAAATATACATATATAGATCGTTTGGAATATTGGTTTCATATACTTTATGAGCTTAAACGAGAAGATTTGAAGGGCATTTTTTTTAAGGATACTATGAAATTATATTTATATGACTCACTAGAGTTATATGCATATAAGAAATATAACAATCCTAGAGATGAAGATCGTATTTTCGATGATCCAATTCTTAGAACTCTCGCTGATAGACAACATTTCCCATTTTTAAAAGTTGAAGACTATAATTCAATTACATCTGAATATCAATTTTTATTTGAGGAGATTGGAGATAGTTGTATTAAAATCACTCAAGCTGGGGGGGATTCTAAATTTATAGATACAATGTGTATCAAAGAGATGTATGGTTTGAAAGAACTAAATTTGTCCAAGGCTATAAATAATATAATTTTAGTTAAAGATAATGATAGGATGTTTAGATAGATTTACATTATTAATCAACTTGTATCGGCGGTACAAATATTTGCACCAAATAGGACACAAAGAATACGAAATAACAGATCACCTTGGCAATGTACGCTTTTACACTTCACAAAAGATGCAGACATTGTAAAAATATTTAGAAAAGTATAAAATATATTAACAGTTAGATGATAATGCTTCAGATAGATATGACTACTACAAAGGAGTTTTAGAGAGTAATGAAAATTCAAATTCAACAGCAGAAGAGGATGCCAATGATAAATAGATTGAATAATCCATGGATTTATATATTTTTATTGGTCTTAATATTGTATGTTCTATTTTATGAATCAAATCTTAATAGAATGGAAGGTAATATATATGAATTAAGGTCTTTACAAAAACATCTAAAGCAAATAGTGGAAGATAATCCAACTTATTCTGTTTATTGTACATTTTATGACAAAAACAGATATAGAGAAAAACAAAAAATACAGTTTGAAATGTTTGATACTATTCAAAGGAAAGGTATTATTTTTTATGCTGATGAATATAAAACTAAATTTTCTAACATTGTTAAGATAGATTCTATAGAAAGAATAGTATCAATTTGTAAACTTTTAAATGAGTGTTGTGATATAAATAATTATGAATATGTAAATTATTATAAAGAAAGTTTGATTGATCAAGGTGAAAATAAGCTCTCATCCAAGCAGTATCCAACAATAAAAAGGGAACTTACTCCAGATGAGATGTTTAGTGTGTCCTCATATATTGAAATACGTGGTGAAGTTTATAAATTTATTTCAGCACTCGAATTTACGAATACCCATAAAAAAGATGTAGATAATATAGCAGAAGGTGATATAAGTGACAGTCTTTTTATTTACTATCGAAGATATGGATATTAGTATTTTGAATGTTTAGCGTTAAATTTCTGAACAGATATTTATATTTTTTGATTTGATTATGAAGAATCTAGATATTTAGTAAGACATCATAAGTATAAGTATTGTTATTTCAATTTGCATACTTTTTTTCTTTAAAAATTTATTTCCCTAAAAAAGCAATGCCATAGGAGCAGGGACTGATAATCCCTGCGCCAAATAGGACACAAAGAATACGAACTTACAGACCACCTTGGCAATGTACGCTTTTACGCTTATCAAAAGATGCAGACATTGGAAAAAGATTCAGAAGAGTATAAAAAATATAAAAGGCTATATGAAAATGCTTCAGATAGATATGACTACTACGAAGGAGGTTTAGAAAGCACTGGTGATAGTACTAAAGAGGAGAGCAGTAATAATGAGTAAAATAAATTTAATAGCGATTGTAATAGTATTGATAATAATTTTTTGCGTAATACAATCTAAGTATAGTGATTTCAATAGGTTAGATTCTAACACAGATTCATTAAGAATATTACAATCTGAGTTATTTACAATAGTTAAAGAAAATCCAATTAATTCACTGTTTTGTGAATATGACAAACACAATGAAAATTTGTTTGTATGTGCAACAGATACTTTTATTTCGTATGAATTTTCACTTACAAATAATGGGTGTCGAAACGTACCGGATAATATTAAACTCGATAGTAATTCGGTTCAGACAATCCACAGAATTTGCAAGTGGTTGTACAGTAATATTGATTATAATTACATTGGTGTTAAAGATTATAGTACTTATTATTGGAATTTTGATGAAGGGGTTCTTGATAAAAAAAAATATCCTAGAATTTCTAAAACACCATCACCAGACGAAATGTTTTATATTGCAAATTTTGAATCTCTATATGCAGAAGTTTATCAGTTTAATACAGCTAAAGAATTCGTTAACAAATACAAAGAAGAGTTAAGGTATATTGATATTGGTGATGAAGGAGATAGCTTGTTTATGTATTATCAAAGGTGGTAGCATGTTGGAGTTATGTTCTTTTGTACCATAGTTAAAAACTACAAGTTCTTTGAAATTTATTTCCCAAAAAAAGCAATGCCATAGGAGCAGGGACTGATAATCCTTGCGCCAAATAGGACATAAAGATTACGAACTAACAAACCACCTTGGCAATGTGCGCTTAACATTTTCAGATTACAGGTTGAAAACAACTAGCTATAACAGCCCAAGGCTAAAAGTTCTTTCTAGAAATAATTACTTCCCGTTTGGTATGCTAATGCCGGATAAGTTTGCAAATGAAGAAGATGCGAAACCTCGCTTCGGTTTTAATGGTATGGAAAGGGAAGATGAGATAGCGGGGCTGGGGAATAGCTACACAGCAAAGTTCTGGCAGTATGACTCGCGGACTGCAAGGAGATGGAATCAGGATCCGGTGGATATGTTCTCCTTAAGTAGGTATGCTACTTTTGCAAATAATCCAATTTTTTATACAGATCCATTTGGTGATAAAATAAAAATATCAGATCTGACTAGATATTTTAATATAAATAATGGTGAATTCTCACCAAATTTTGAAGATGAAGCTGCAATTCAAAAAGAATATGCCGAACTGGAGCAAAAATTTCCTGGACAAACGGATCCTAAAGAAGTAGACGAATTAATAGCTAGTGTTGTTAATTATAGATTAATATTTAAAGATGCAGCAATGAGTTTAATGTCTGACTGGTCACGGTTTACTGGATATAAACTAAAATATAATTCTAATGGCTACTTAGAAAAAATTGGTGAAATAGAAGGAGCTAAGTCTAGTGAAACTGCTAGAGCGTATTTTGACTATTTGCTAGAAAGCGAGGAAACATTAGAAATCGATTTTGCTAGTAATGCAGATTCTCATGGAGAATACAATACAAGAAAGATAATATTAGATCCCAATTAAATAAATCACTTCATAAACAATACTTATGGGCTAGCTTTAAACACAATGGGCTATGGGCTTACTGGTTTTCATGAAGCAAGTCATTCAAAGTTTGGGATAAAAGCAGAAGAACTACTTGGTATAACTAAGGATAAAAGAAAAGGATTTTTAAGTGATGATACAGAAAGTTTTTATAATGATGCTTTTAGATTTATAAATAAAATAAGAGAAGAATTAAATAATGCTGGATTGTTTACACCATACATATATGATTATGGTCGAAGATTAAGATATAGAAGTAATACTTTCAATGGTAAACAAGTGCAAACATTTGATTCAGATAAAGGAACCGGTCAAGTGTATATTGAGGAGGAAAGATAGTGAATCTGATACGTTATTTATTGCTTTATATCAGTTTGTTTGGAATCAATAGTTGTGAAATATTTCAAACAAATCAAGAATACAAATACATTGCAATAAAAAAGTCTTTATTAGAAAACGGAATATTGAGAGAAGACAATATAACTGAGCTAAAATTTGCAGCTGAAGTTTCACTTGCTAAATGTTGGCTAAATGCATTTAGTGAAGATTCTTGTTTTGTCAACGCTTTGAGAAATGATTTATCATATAGATATGATAATTTCATATCATTGTATAATCTTCGGTATTGGAATAAATATTATCACTTTTCAAACTCCCTAGTAGAAATTACTGATGAGGATGAAGAATTGGCAATTCATATATATCCGGTGACAAAATCTGTTTGTATTGGATACATTAGAGAAATAAGGAAGACTCTCACTTCAAGAGGATATAAATTTTATGCAGTTTTAGAAGGAGATAGTGTTAGGTGTTTGGATGTTCACAGAATGTCAGGGAGCTACTACACAAAGCCTAAAGAAAAAGAATATGTAAATTAATAGTGACTCACACTATAAGGTCTTAATTTCTAAAGTAGCTATGATTATTATGAAGAAGAAAATAATATTGCTTTTTAGCTTCAGTGTATTGATGCTTATTTCATGTGAGAAAAATATAGATTATTCTCTAAATAATGATGTATACTTCAAACAAAGAGTTTATCATCCAGGACTTCTTTTATTTGATGATGCAAACAAGACGATTGATTTCTGGGATGGCTTAAATCGATTAATAGGAAGACGTGATTCGTTTGATACCAAATTGTGTACAGGAGGCTTTTTAAGCCCTCATGAAATAATTTCTATACAGCATCTGTATAAACAAAATACAATGGAGTTTTACAATCAAGAAAAAAAGATGTACGATCAAATGAATAAATCAATTCATATAGAAATTGATTCTAATGTTACGTGCCATTATGATGTTAATGGAGGAATTGCATTTAAAGGAAGAATGAATTTTACAAATTTAGCCAAACAAGATATTGATTTTCTGGATCTAATCTTTTCAATTAGAGACAATTCTAAAAATTATACAGATACTTGTATTCATGACGTAGGAACAAGGCATCTGTCTGTAAATGATAATATAGATACAGAGTATTATTTTAACGACAAAAAACTTACTAGAGATAAGATTAGCAATTTAGATCTTTTTATTGAGATTAGAATTTTTAAGATTATTTTGAAAGATAAAAAACACTTGTTTTCAGATTTAGATATTAAGGATCAAACTCCTATTCGCAGAAAATTGAATATTATCGAAAATTTCAAACAAATTCCTAAATAATCAAAGCTTATGTAGAACTGAAAGAATAACTTTAGTTGTATTTCACATGCATTACAAACTGACTGACCACCTTGGTAATGTGCGCTTTTACGCTTATCGAAAGATGCAGACATTGGAAAAAGATTCAGAAGAGTATAACGAATATAAACAGATATATGAAAATGCATCAGAAAGATATGACTACTACGAAGGAAGTTTAGACAGCACTGATGATAGTACTAAAGAGGAGCAGTAATCATGAGTAAAATAAATTTAATAGCGATTGTAATAGTATTGATAATAATTTTTTGCGTAATACAATCTAAGTATAGTGATTTCAATAGGTTGGATTCCAATACAGATTCTTTAAAGCTATTGCAATCTGAGTTATTAACATTAGCAGAAGAAAATTCTTTACGTTATATAAATTGTCAATATAGTAATCAAACTGGAAATATATTTGTAATAGCATCTGATACTCTTGGGTCTTTTACATTTACACTAACAAAAAATAGTTATCGAGACTTGCCCGTTAAAATTAAAATAGGTAGAAAATCTGGTCAGAATATTCTGAGAATTTGCGAATGGTTATTTTCCACCTTCGACGTCAATTACGTTTTTTTTGAAGATTTTACTATGCATGATTGGTTGTTAACAGACAGTAATTCTAGTAATCAACAATATCCTAGAATCACAAAGTCACTATCAGCTGACGTGATGTTTTATTTAGCAAAATTCGAATCGTTGTATGCAGAAATATATCAGTTTAATACAGCTAAAGAATTCGTTAACAAATTCAAAGAAGAGTTAAGGTATATTGATATTGGTGATGAAGGAGATAGCTTGTTTATGTATTATCAAAGGTGGTAACATGTTGGAGTTATGTTCTTTTGTACCAAAGTGAAAACTACAAGTTCTTTGAAAATTTATTTTCCAAAAAAAGCAATTCCATAGGCGCAGGGAGTGAAAAAATCCCTGCGCCAAATAGATCACAAGCAATACGAACTAACTGACCACCTTGGCAATGTACGCTTTTACGTTTATCAAAGATGTAGGAACTGGAAAAAGATTCAGAAGAGTATAACGAATATAAAAAGATATATGAAAATGCATCAGAAAGATATGATTATTATGAAGGAAGTTTAGACAGCACTGATGATAGTACTAAAGAGGAGCAGGAATAATGAGTAAAATAAATTTAATAGCGATTGTAATAGTATTGATAATAATTTTTTGCGTAATACAATCTAAGTATAGTGGTTTCAATATGTTGGATTCTAACACAGATTCTTTAAGGCTATTACAATCTGAGTTATATACAATAGTTAAAGAAAATCCAATTAATTCACTATTTTGTGAATATGACAAACACAATGAAAATTTGTTTGTATGTGCAACAGATACTCTTGTTTCGTATGATTTTTCACTTACAAACGATGGGTGTCGGAATGTCCCGGATAATATTAAACTCGATAGTCATGCTGTTCATATAATACTTAGGATGTGCAAATGGTTGTACAGTAATGTTGAATTTAATTATTTAGGTATTATAGATTATAGTTCTTTGTACTGGAGATATACAGATAGTACTGATTATTTAAAAAAATATCCTAGAATTAACAAAACACCATCACCAGACGAAATGTTTTATATTGCAAATTTTGAATCTCTATATGCAGAAGTTTATCAGTTTAATACAGCTAAAGAATTCGTTAACAAATACAAAGAAGAGTTAAGGTATATTGATATTGGTGATGAAGGAGATAGCTTGTTTATGTATTATCAAAGGTGGTAGCATGTTGGAGTTATGTTCTTTTGTATCATAGTGAAAACTACAAGTTCTTTAAAATTTTATTTCCCAAAAAAAGCAATGCCATAGGAGCAGGGACTGATAATCCCTGCGACAAATTGATCACAAAGAATACGAACTGACTGACCACCTTAGCAATGTACGCTTAACATTTTCAGATTACAGGTTGAAAACAACTAGCTATAACAGCCAAAGACTAAAAGTTCTTTCACGTAATAACTACTTCCCGTTTGGTATACTAATGCCTGATAGGTTTGCCAATGAAGAAGACGCTAAGCCTCGCTTCAAGGTCACTGAGCGAGCAAAGCGAGTCGAAGTGTAATGGTATGGAACGTGAAGATGAAATAGCGGGGCTGGGGAATAGCTACACAGCAAAGTTCTGGGAGTATGACTCGCGAACGGGTAGGAGGTGGAATCAGGATCCAAGACCTAATTCTTCAATAAGCAGTTACGGTACTTTTGCTTTGAATCCTGTGATGTATAGTGATGTAATGGGGGATACAATCACAGGGAAATATACGGCTGGAAGTTATGAGGGAGGAGATGAAGATATCCAAAGGGAGATTAAGGGGTTTAAGGATTATACAAAAAAACAAATAAAATTATTGTCAGCATCTGTCGAAGCTGAAACAAATAAAGAAACTGCCTTACGTTTGGAAAAAGTCGGAAAATTCAAAGAGATGTTAACTAGAGTAGAAGAAATGGAAAAATCAGATGTAATATATTATTTAGATATTAAACACGATCCATTTATTAAAAAGAAAAATATTGGATCTTTTACTTTAAAAACAATGAAATATAATGGAAAATTTCAACAAGTTGGATATATACTGATGAAATTGTATAAGAAACAAGTTCGTAATAAAAAAAATAAATATGGAACTTATGCTCATGAATTAGTACATGGAAGTCAATGGGAGAGAAACACAATTGTAATTGATGGAGCTAATCCAGAGGCTTATCAAACATTAGGAATAGAAATTGAAGCATATAGAATGGAATTTTTTTATGGTGGATTAACACACGCAGATGGTTCTAAAATTCTGAACATAGACGAGATTAATGGAAAATTTGTTCTTGATCGAGGTTATGCCAATTTAAAAGAAACTTCAACTGCAATACCAACAACAGTATCGGATTCAGATCTTAAAAAAATTCATTTGATGAATGTTGATAATTTTACAAAATTATTATTTCTTTATGTGCCTGATGATTGGAAGGTTATCGGGCGTTTAGATTTTAGAACTGCCTTTATGCATTATTATAAAGGTTGGAGACGTGATATGATTGATCATTTTTGTAGAGATTTTTAATATTCTAAGGAGTTGAAATGCTGATATTTATATACTGTTGTTTATTATTTCTGACAAATGTGCGTTTGTCAGAAAACAACAAAGTCGAGATTTACCAATGTGAATATCATAACAAAAGAAATAATAATTTAAAGTATAAAATATATTTATTTAATTTATCAGATAAAATAATAATATATGAATTGTTTTGTCCTGACTTTGATTATTCAATTGTATCTTGGCAAGCTGCATATAAAAAAAGTAGAAAAGGCGATTGTTTTGTAATAGATACGACTAATTCACCTTATATTTTTTACCAAACAAAAAAAACATTTTCTGATAGTTTAAGTATACGATTTTTTTCGCTACTAGATTTTGGTAGTATTTTGGAACAAAAAGCACCAATATTTAATGAATGGCCACCATTACTAGCTCTACCGTTTGTTAAAATAAACAAAAGAATATATAAAACACCATGGGATTCGATTGCTATACTTCAAAATATGGAAAATGAGGTTGACAGTATTAAAATTGAATTCCCACCAAGTTTCGCAAATTTTGAAAAATACAATATCTTAAAATTACCATATAATAAAGATGTTTCAGGATTAGATATTTTTGTTTTTGGGAAGCCATTCGATATAAAATATGATTCTATCTCATTTAATGAAAATACAATGACTCTAGAAACTAGTGGAGATATAATGAAACTAGAAAAAATAGATAAGTATTTGATAGAATGTATTAGCAAATAGATTTATAATGATATTTAATGTTTTCATTAACAAAGCAACCTATTAGATATCATTGCACTTAACACATATAATGCCTAGGTTTTTGGAAGATAAATTTATAACTAACTGAACAAAATAAAACAAGAGGAAAAAATGAAACTAATAGCTACTATTTTTTTAGCAGTCTTAATTATAAGTATAAGCGGCTGCGGATCAAAAAAAGTGAACCAAGTTGGGAATCTATATAGACCTTTAACCCCTAGTGATACTCTTGAAAAGCAAGATATACTCTATAAAACTATTAATATGCAAGATATTTTTGAAACTAAGACTACTGTCCCTCCTGAGCATTTATCATTTACTTTAGGCGCTGATTTACTTCAATACAGAGAAGATATTTCCCGCTTGGAAACCCGAGGAACAAAAAAATGGTATTACACTGACTCAAAAGTAGTTCAGTACCACTATATTGGGGTTTATTTTGGCAACGGATTATTTATTGATGTTAATAAGAATCTAGGGGTGGATATAATAAATTATTTCGGGATAGATATTAAAAAGACAGACTTAAAATTCACCTATACACGAAACAAAGAAGGTGGCTACACAACGCTAAGGCATGAAGACGGAAAAATAAAAGTCCAGTATTCTTTAGCTAAAGAGCCATTTTTGGTAATGGAATATATAGATAACATGCTGCTCTATAGTTTTGATAACTGGATGCAAAAAAATGATAAAATCTATTTCGAAGACGAATCTATATATTTCGATGGTATGTCGGATGAGGAAATAGTTAAAGAAAGTGAGACCTTATATGTAGTTCCACATTTGCTTGGAGATTTTGATTTTGAAATGATCGGACCTGATACATTAGACCTTGAAGACGTTCTGGTAATCCGCTTAGATGATGAGATTCAGATTTGTGATGATGATCCTGATGTATTAGAAGATGGCAGTTATGAAGTAATGAAACATATTATTTGCAAAAATGATGGATTCGTTTGTTATGATCAGTATTACAAGGGATTTTCAGCAAAAAGGAAAGCAGACACAATTTTTGTCTATGAAAATAAAGAACTTTCTTACAAAATTGAAATTGAAAAAATTAGAAGTTAAGTCCAGTCTATAATAGTAAATAAAACAAATTTCGAATAGATCAATACATGCTTTAATAGAGTCGATACATCGTGGGAAATTATATATGCAATTAGCCTCATACTTACATGATTTACTCATAGAATGAGGCTTAAATTGTTAATAAACTTCTATATTATTATCTTGGGATTACTGAACTAGAACTCTAAATTGATACCTATACTTGGTAAAAGACCAATTGAAGATTCATTTAGTTCCTGCTTGTTTTCTCTGAAATTCCAGTCAATACCAGATATATTTTTTCTATTATAAACATTTTGAATATCTAGGTATGTAATTAGTGCAAGCCCTGAAAAAGTCCAGCGGCGATCAACTCTTACATCCATAGCATGGTAAACAGGAAGGCGGTCACCTTCATTGTAATGTTCGTAGTCAATCTTGCCTTCGCTTGTGAAATTGGTAGTAGGCACTCCCGTTGCCAATCTGAATTTACCACTAAGTTCCCAATCCTGGTTAATTCTCCAACCCAAAGCCAAATTTGCTATAAATCTGCTGTCATATTTGCTTGGTCTGTAGACTCCTTCTATGGACTTAAATTCTGATTTTGCAAGAGTTAAACTAAGTAGGCCGTAAACAGGAATTTCACTTAATTTCTTTTGGATAAATAATTCTACGCCATAAGCCCTGCCTTCGCCTTCGTTAGAAAGCGGTTCGAGTCCAAAAGGAATATCGAGGCTTATATCATCAAAGCCTCCAGGTGCCAAGACTGCCTGAGGTCTATAGATTCGGGCAGGGTAATTAGAATATAGTTTACCGTAAAATTCTAATTGAACCTTCACATCTTCCATAGGAGTGTGTTCATATGCTATTACCATTTGATCAGCTCGAATAGGATTCAGTTCCTGGTTAAGAGCACCAATCATCCAAATGTAAGATGGAGACTGGTAATATCTACCTGCACTAAGCACAAATGAAGATGTTTCATTTAAGAAATATGTAAAAGAAGCTCTTGGAGATAGAAATAAATTTTCTTCAGTAAAATTGAAATAATCCATTCGCAGCCCAAGGGATAATCTATGAGGGCCAAGTTTAGTATTCAAATTTGCATAAGTTGCATTTTTAATAGTAGAAAATGAGCTGTCAATATCTAAGGCTTGTTCATTGCCAAAGTTATCTAATCTAATGTTACCGGGTATTAAAACATCATAGCTTTGATCCATTCCATATTTCACTTGGTTCCCAAAAGCAAAATCAAATTGATCATTGAGCTTTAAATCAACATCTGCTTTTAAAATCAACTCTGATTCTCTCGAATCATTGCGAAATATTTCTACTAAGTTAGAGTCGTTCTGGAATGTAAGAAAATCTACATAGGATTGTCCTATTGTAACAGTTGAAAAGCCACTTTCAAATAGATGTTTCCATGTTAGTCCAGAGAATATCTGGACTTGCTCAGGGATTGCAACTCTTGAGTTATCATAACGGTTATCTAAATCATCATTATTTAGTTTAACATCATTTAATGCAGAAATTGCTACAAAAGAAAGTGAGTTTTTGGAATCCAATCGATAGTTAACTTTTCCTTGAAAATCCCAGTATTGAGGAACAAAAGAAAATCCGGCAGCATCAAAGATAAAGTCTAAATAGCTTCTTCTTGCACTGAATAAATAAGAGCCTTGATCGCTTATTGGGCCTTCCAGATTTAAGCCGAAACCGGTTGCTGAAAGATTTAATTTACCCCCAAAAGCTTCTTCATTACCGTTTCTAAGCGTGATATTAGTAATAGATGCAGTTTTATCCCCATATTTAACACCGAAACCACCGGAAGAGAAATCTACATTGTTAACAAAATCAATATTTATAATTGACAATGGCCCGCCTGTAGAGCCTTGAGAACCGAAGTGATTTATATTTTGTACTTCTATACCGTCAACTACAAACAAATTTTCAAAAGGCGCACCACCACGAACAATCAAATCATTTCGTCCTGCTGAGGTAACATTCACGCCGGGCAAAAGAGCGGTTGCTCTTACAACATCTTCCTGCACGCCCGGAGCTCTTCTGATATCTTCTGCGTTTAATGTTTGCGTACTTGTGGAAGATTCAATTCTTTTAGTAAAATAGCTTGCCCTTACCTCGACTTTTTTGGATTGGGACACTTTATCTACTAACTCAACTTCTATAAAAACGGGTTTAACGCCACTAACATAAATATCTGATTTAACATATTCCTGAAATGCAATGCTTGTAAACTTTACTGCCTGCATACCAACAGGTACATTTTTTATTTCAAACTTTCCATTGGTTGCACTAATAGCACCAAGTTTTGTTCCGACCAATCTGACAGTAACACCAGGTATTGCTTGGCCTGTGGAGGCACTATATACTTTACCTGAAATAACACCCACTTCTTCACTGACAAGATTCATAGTTGTCCAAATAAACAAAACTAAAAACAAAGATAAGCTTTTCATAAACTTCCTACACCTAAATGATGAATATTGAAATACAAAAACGAGAAATATAATTGTCTATTGCATAAAATATTCTCTGCAATTTTACGCTATATATTATACCATAAAACAAGGAATGTATTATGCAAAGAAGAAACTTTTTAACTTTTAAATTTGCAGAGGGTAATAAGAAATACCCTGAAATAAAAGATGCAAAATTAACCAATTTAAACAAAAAAGAAGCTTACCATTTGCTTAGAAGATTAGGTTTCGCTCCTAGTCTGGAAGATGTCGCTTCAATTGAAGGAAAAACTCCTGCTGAAGCTTTAACTGTTATACTACCTACCGATAACAATCAAGCAACTCCAAATTCTGTTTTGGAAGCATGGATTGACACTCCTGACGTTAATCCGTTAACTGAAGGAACTACTGAGCTAAGACTACAGGCAGAAAACAGGCTCAAGGTTAGGTATCGTGAATTTAATGATTGGTGGCTGGATTTAATGAGAGAGGAAGAGGGAGAAGTCCGAGAAAAATTAGCTTTATTCTGGTCCACAGTTTGGACAATTGAATTTCCTTTCGATACGTTATCCCTAATTCCACCGCCATTAATCTACAGAAACAACCAAAGACTTAGAGCAAACAGACTTTCTAATTATAATACCATTGCTGAAGAAATGGTTCTAGATGGTGCTATGCTTCTTTATCAATCTTTGAACTATAGTACTAAAGAAGCTCCAAACGAGAACTTCATGCGAGAATTGATGGAACTGTTTACAATGGGTGTTGGTAACTACACTGAAGGTGACATCAGAGAAGGCTCAAGAGCACTCACAGGTTGGAGAACGGCAGCTTACGCGCAGGAACCGCATCCTAACGGCTACCATGAAACTTATTTTGACAGAGACAGTCATGATACGGAAGCAAAATCAGTGATGAATGTTGCTATACCTGCTATTGATGATGCTTCAAATAATGAGTTCCAAGTAAAAGAGAAAGAAGTTAAAGGCCTGGTAAATATACTCTTCAGCAAACGTGGCATAGAGATAGGTAAACATGTCGCTGAGAAAATGTACAAATACTTTGTTTATTCAAATCCGGGCATGGTGGACAACACTTATGTTCAAGAATTAGCTTCGGATTTTAATGGCAACGGATACAGCACTCTTGAAATGCTCAAAACAATATGCACAAGTGAATTATTCTATGATACAGATATCATCGGCTCTCAGCTAAAAACTCCACCCGAATATATAGTAGGTTTGGAAAGGCTGTTAGATATTAAATATTCCAAAGCCAGAGAAGCTGTATTTGAACTAGAGCAAATGCTATATGATCCACCGAATGTTGGTAGCTGGGCAGGTTATAGAACATGGATTTCTACTAAGACATTTCCACTAAGAATCAAACATGGATTGGCAATGCTTGAACAAAAAACATCTGCAGACTTGATTGATTTAGCTAAGAAGTTTGCTAACAATTCAGATCCTGATTTATTCTTAAATGATTTTCTTTTGCATTGGTTGCCAGTTGAAGTTTCACAAGATCGAAAAGATGCTTATATGGCTACTATGCTTAATGGAAAAACAAAAACAGAATGGCCTGACGCAATTAATAATAACTCTGCAGCTGAAGGAATTAAAAACCTTCTGACAGAAATCATTAAATCACCTGATTTTCAATTGACTTAAGGAGAGAAACATGAAAAGAAGAGACTTTGTAAAAACAGGTGCAATGGTTGGCGCAGGTTCTATGCTCGCTCCTTACATATTGAAGGGAAAGCCTTTATATAAGAAAGTTGATAATAATAAAGTACTCAGTGACGATGATGATTCCATTATTGTTATCCTTGAACTATTTGGTGGAAATGACGGACTTAACACCATTATTCCATTTGATCAGGAAGATGAATATAATCAGCTAAGACCAACACTTGGAATCAGCAAAGATAAAGCTACTCAATTTGGTTCGTCTGATTTATGGTTCAACAATGCCTTGATAACTGATATTCATAAAGATGGTTTTATCAACTTAATGGATAACGGGCAGCTTGCAGTGGTGCAGGGGATAGGTTATAATTATCCTAATTTGTCGCATTTCCAATCCAGAGATATATGGCACTCAGGTATAACTCCAAAAAATGAAGATGATTTTCCAAAGCTGCTGGAAGGATGGTTAGGTAGATATTTTGCTTCTCAATTGGATAATTTCCCTCTTGAAATACCGGAACATCCTTTGGCTATACAGGTCGACGGAACTGTTTCTATGCTTTTAAACAGTAATAAAGGATTTATGGGAATAGCTGTAGACGATCCTGATAAATTCTTTGAGAATGGAGCCAATCTAGCTTCTTCTTTACCTAAATTCCAAAATCCAGCAACTAAATACGAAGATGAATTTAATTATGTCCATGTTATAGCTCAACAGTCTGAAGATTATGCAAAAGCAGTAAAAGAAGCTTGGGACGCTGGGAAATCTCAGATTAAAGTTGATTACTCCTCAGGACTGGCACAACAATTTAGAACAATTTCTGCTCTAATTGCCGGTGGTTTGAAAACCAAAGTCTATTACGTAAGACTGAGCAACTTCGACTCTCATGCTAAACAGGCAGATGGAGATGGATACGGTCAACATTGGACTCTACTCCAGCAGGTATCTTCTGCTATTTCTGAATTTTTAGATGATGCTAAACAAATTGGCTATGCTGAAAGAGTTGTCGGTATGACTATGTCTGAATTTGGACGCAGACCTTTTGAAAACGGCAGCAGTGGAACTGATCACGGTGGTGGATCTATGCAGTTTGTATTTGCCGGAAGTGATAAATATATCAACGGAGGTTACTACAAAGAGCAGGGAGCTCCAAGTTTGACAGATTTTGATGAATATGGTAATATTCTTAAAAATTATGACTTCCGCAGAGTGTATGTAGATTTCTTAGAAACATGGTTTAAAGCTTCTAAAGAAGAAACTACTGCTGTCTTTGGTGAGGAAATGACATCTTTGAATATTTTAAATCCAAGATCTACATCCGTTTCAGACTCTTTAGTTATTAATCAAAATATTCCATTTACTATCTCGCCTAATCCAACGCGAGCTAATGCAACGATCCAATTTGAATTGAAATCTGCGGATAAAGTACAAATTGATATTTACAGCATTTTAGGTGGTAAGATTGGCACATTGTATAATGCTTATACAAGTGCAGGAATTTATTCAATTCCGGTAAGCCAAAATCTTTCCACAGGTTCTTATATGATAAACTTAAGAACCAAAAACAGAAGTTATACTCAAAGACTAATTATAGCGAAATAAATGAAATCATTGTTATATCTATTGCTGATACTCTTAGCTGCTAACTTATATGCACGCGAAGAATGTGACTCTATTAGAACTTGCACGCAAAATGCAATTACTTTTGCTGTAACATCCGGTAAAGGTGCGCATTATCTGGAAGTTCAAAACACTGCCTCATTAGAAAGTATCAGCGATAGTATGACAGTTGATTTTTGGGTAAATGCTGAAGAACAGTCTGATAAAAATCAATTTCTAGCCGGAATCTGGGGCCCCGGTGATGATTATAATGATGAGTGGGTTATTTATATTGATAGGAATAATCAACTTACTTTCCAGATTAATGGTGCGAATAGCAATAAAGGATATGAGGACAATACAAGTTGCTCTTTTGATTATTCTTCTTATTTTGGAGACTGGCATCATATATATGCAGTTTTTGATGGCTTTACTTCTCAGATCTTTCTTTATATAGACGGTATCAAACTTGCAACAGGAATCAATACAGAATACCCTGTTCAGCGTCTACGAAATAGAGCTAATACAGAGTTAAATCTACAAATAGGCTCGACAAATGCCCTTTCAGATGACTTAAATGTAAACAGAACTTTACTTGGTCAAATTGACGAATTTCGATTATGGAATAAAATATTTGACGAAGATATTATGTTTTGTCAAAAAGATGAATCTTTAGAAGGCAACGAAGAAGGACTAATAATATATCACAGGTATAATGAAACACCTGATAATTATATAGTCTGCGATGCTACCGGAAACGGTAATTTTGGATTAGCCAGAAGTGGAGCTGCGTGCTTGCCTTCTGGACGTTCCTATCAAAATACACTTGTAGTGACTTCATTAGATCAGGAATTACCTCTTAAAGATACAATTGTATGTGACACAGAAAGAACCTACAACTTTGAAGTTCATAATACTTCTTTATGCCCAAAATATGTATATGTCCGAGTTCGAGGAGACTCACCGGAAAAATATACTATCTCACCGGCGAATAGATTTAATATGGAACCTGATGAAAAAGTACAGTTTTCTTTGACTTTAAACGCTGATTTTGTAGGTGATATAAGATCTCTTTTAGATGTTTATAACAATAATCGTTGCAGAGACTGGAATTCTTTTAGAATGGATATTACCCGCTTAACTGAATTTTCATATAGTACAGATACTTTAGGATTCGAAGTATTAAAATCCAACTGTATTGAAGTAAGAGAAGACATTCAGACTGTTCACATTTGCAATAACAGTAATGCTGTTGGAGCAGGAAGGGAAGTTGAAATTCAGGATCTATTTGTTACCAATTCGGGTGTTTTTGATATACTTTCACCTCAAGCTTTACCAATGAAGCTTAGTCCGGGTGAATGTATAGATATACCTATTCGATTTAATAATATTGATCAGGCTGGTGATTTTTATGACTCATTACGAGTTGTGACTAATGATAAGTGTGATACAACCAGATTTATTGAGTTAGAAGGGCATATTATCGATGTTTTTGCAATTACTGATCAAAGTGGGGATAATGAAATAACTTCTTTTGATTTCGGAACCGAATGTATAGATTATATTACACCAGCACAATCTTATATCTGGCAGAACCTTACCGCTAATAATGATTTTGTAGAACAAGAAGATATTATAATTGATACTATAATCGTTCCGGAGCATTTTGTAGGGAAAAGTTTCGAATTTCCGGTTAATATTGATGAATACAATGGATTCTTCATACATTATTTCCGTTTTCTTCCTACTGCTCAAGGTAATTTTACAGACAGTGTTATCTTCCGAATAAGAGCAAATGAATGTACAATAGAAAAGAAGATTGAGGTTAAAGGCAAAGGCTATTATGCAAATCTACAATTTGATGATGCAATGGTAGATTTTGGAGATGTAATAGTAGGACAAGAACTCCAATTAAGCATACCAATAACTAATCTTAGCGATGAACCAGTGAGTCTATTGACTTATCTAAAATATGGATCAGGATTCTTCTTTGCATCAGGTCAGGACTTGAATTTAGCTCCAAACCAAACAAGAAATATAGATATAATATTCAGACCTGTGACTGACTCTGTTTATAATGATGATATTTGCTATTTAGAGAAGCGCTGTTACGAGTCTGACTGTATTCCGTTAACAGGTAAAGGTATCTATCAAATATTCGGCTATGAGCCTAATATTCTTTCTATTGATAATGTATTAGCATGCGGTTCAGAAATAGATTCTATCACAGTTACAAACAACAGTAGTCAAGTTATGACATTAAGTAATTTTATTTTGGATGATCCAAGTACAAAATTTACTTACTTAGACAATAATACTCTTTTACCGATTTCTTTGCCTAATAATATATCATTACCTTCAGGAGATGAGGAAACTTTTGTTTTTTCTTATGAGCCTAATGATATCACAATGGATCGTGCAGATAGATCTTTCCTTCGCTTTGAAGATCAAACGGGGCAGGACTGGCATCTGAAACTCTTTGGAACGTCAGTTAATCCAAAGATATATCTAACGGATGAAACAAAATATGGAATAATTGAAGTAAATGATACTAAAAGAGATACTTTGGTTATTGAGAATATTTCTCAGGCAGATATTTCTTTAGATAGTTTATCTGTAACGGAAGGCTTCGAAATTATTTACCCTGATCCGACTAATTTCAATAGAGTTTTAGCTCCATCTGATACAATTATGCTGATTGTTGATTTCGTTCCAACAGAATCAAAAATTTATGAAGGTACGGTTTATGTTGGAGCAAATTCCCCTTGTATTTCTTATTCAACCGGTAAATTAACAGGAACAGCGATAGTAGTTCCACTGGAAGTACCTATAAGTACAATAAGCTATGGATATATAAAATCGTGTGATTGTGAAGATAGAACTATAACTCTTATAAATAGTTCTAATACTTTTCCAATGATAATAGATTCAGTATGGATAGATGATTTTAACACAGCTTACCCATATCCGGAATTTTTTAACTGGACTTCAACATTTTACGAACAAAATGGATCTCAGTTGCCTTATGAAATTCCTGCCGGAAGCTTTGATACTTTAACTGTGTCTTATTGTCCCGGTAATCCTTCTACCAGAGAGTTTATAAATAATGATGCAACTTTGCATTTATCTTCTCACGGACAAGCCTGGAACAGAGATTTTTCAGTTTATCTTTCCGGAAAGAGAAATTTATCATTCGAAGCAGATCCTACGTATGTAGCTTTTCCTCCGACAAGAGTAGATACATTAGCTCCATCTCGATATATAGATATAACTATTCCTGAAATTACAGTGAATCCTGAACAGAGTGCATTAAAAATTGACTCTATAAGCTTCGAACCTGCAGAAAGAGTATTTACTGCTGTAGACACTTTGACAGGTCGGTCAACAGATTTAACTTTAGATACAAATGAAGTTCTTACTTTGCGAGTAGATTTCAAACCAAGATCAGTTAGAGAATATAATGCTAAAATGATATTACATTTTTCAGAGCCGTGTATTGAATTAGATTCTACTATAGAACTTTATGGAACTGCATTTGCTCCGGCTTATGCGTTAAATTTCAGATTTGATTCTACTGATGTTGTTTTAGATACATTTAGAATGATAACTTGTGATACATTATATGTTCCAATTTATACTTCCAGAGAGATTCCTGCAGAGATAGTTGATGTTGGAATGAAAGTGATTTACGATACTACAAAATTAGATTTAGTAGGAGCAGAGTCATATTATTTATCAAATAGTTGCTTTGGATATATTCCTGATATTCTTTTCAGTGATTCTCTAATCGATGGGAAAGCTATTAAACTTAAAAATTTCTGTTCTGTAGATTCAATCAGACCTATGTTTTATGCCAAGTTTATATCTAAACTACAACAAAGAGATACTTTAGATATAAAAATAGATTCAATGTATTTCGATACTGAAGAAGTGATTTTATATGATATCATCGCAACAAATGACAGCGCTCGGGTAATTATTCTAGAACCTGACTTTGAAGTTAACCAAACAATCAACTATGATAGTGTTCAAATACTTGATTGCGTAACCAGAGATTTTGAAATTACTAATATAGGCGACCTGCCTCTTAGTATTTCAAATATTCTGGATTTACCTAATGATATTATCATATTAAGTTCAATGCCTCCTTTAGATACAATATTTGATGTAGGGGAGACTGCTATGATTACATTACAGTACTGTCCGCTTTCCAAAGACACAATTGATAGGGCTATATATCCATTCAGTAATAATCCTTGCGAAATATATGATTCTACTAGGTTGTATGGCTACGGATATGCTCCGGATTTACCTTTAACATTCAGGTTTGATTTGATAGAAATATTACCAGAATTTACAACTCAATTAGGACAGCAAATCAGCATCCCTGTGTATTTGGATACTAATTTATCTACAACTTTGAATGGAACTGAATACTGGCTAAAAGATTTGAATTTTGATATGGTTTTGGAATATAATCCAAGAGCTTTGCAGTATTTAGATATTACTAATCTGTCTATTCAGATTGCTGATATAAATTACAATCCGGGAAGAATTGTATTTAGAGCAGAGAATATTGATTCATTACGACAAGGCAAATTATTTGATTTAGTTTTTGAAGCCTCTGTTCCTGACTCTATTACAACTAACTTGCAGATAAATGTAGAGCAGATTCTATCAAATGATATTATGTTCCTGGATTTGTATCCTAAAGGTGGCGATGCTTTATATACAAGTGAGGGCAAATGTTCTATCACATATTTCAAATTTGAATCTACAGAAACACAGTTATTTAAAAATTATCCAAATCCATGGTCAGAAAAAACAACTGTAAGATTTAAATTAGGCGAAAAAGTTCCTGTTTTTGCTGAACTATATCAATATTCCGGCGAGAGGGTTGAAACACTAATAGATGGAAATTTAGTTTTTGAAAGGGGAGAGTACAGTATAGAAATAAACTCTAACCAACTGGAATCCGGAATATACTACTTACATTTCAAAGCTGGTGTATACTCTGAAACAATTCCATTAGTCTTAGTAAAATAGTTTAGTTTATTTCTTCAGTATTATCAATTTCATTAATTGGAATTGTGATTGTAAATGTTGTACCCACTTCAAATACAGATTCTACAGAAATAGATCCACCGTTAAGTTCTACAAAGTCTTTACATAGAAGCAGTCCTAATCCGGTACCACCTTCAGCATTCGTCCCCTTTGTGCTATGGTGAACATCTATTCTAAAGAGTTTTTCCATGTCTTCTTGTTTCATGCCTATACCGGTATCTTTAATCTTTAATTCAATATAATAATCTTTTTTCTGCGCCTCTATAAAAATGGATGATGATTTAAAAGAAAATTTGATAGCATTAGATATCAAATTTCTCAAGACTGTTTTCAACATATTCTTATCAAAAAACACAGATAAGTCAGAATCTACTCTGGTTTCAATTTCAATTTCTTTTTCTTTTGCATTTCCTTCCTGAATATCAATGACACTCTCTAATATTTTCTTTAGAGGTAACTTCTCAGGTGCAATATTAATCCTATTTGATTGAGCTCTAGCCCATGTAAGAAGATTTTCTAACAGCGTAGATAAATGCAAGCCAGCTTTGTTTATACTATTAATAAGCTCTACGAGTTGTTCACCAGTCATAGACCTGAATCTGTTCAACAAGAGATCTGAAGACAGTACAATAGCATGAAGTGGATTTTTTAAGTCATGAGCAATAATTGAGAAGAACTTGTCTTTTGTAATATTTGCCTCTATTAAGCCTTTCTCTTTTTCTTGTAACTCGGCAAGAGCGTCTTCTAATTGTTTGTGTTGTTGATTGATCTTCTCATTTTTTGCTTGTAACTCATCATTGGCATTTTTCTTATTGACATATTTAGTATAAATAAAGAACAATAACAGCAGAAACATTACTGCAAATGCAATGAAATAGTTTCTTTGAATAATATTCTTTTGCTCTAATAAAGAACGCTCATGTTCCTTTTTATCCGCTTTGTATTTTATTTCCAGTTCTGCAATGACTTTTTGAGATTTTTGATTTGACAATGAATCATTCAATTCAATAAACTTTTGGTAGTTTTCCAATGCTTCTTTATAGTTATTGTTATATTTATTCAAATCATAGTAGAGTTTATATATACCTGATAATTGAATTGGGTTCTTTGACTCCAAGGCAATAAATTTTGCTCTCTGAGCATATTCGAATGCTTTTTCAACATAACCTTTATTCAAATATATTTCGGCTATACTTGTGAGAGGGAAAAATATATTATTATCTTTTGATTTTATTTTTTCATCTAATGCAAGGCGACAATATTTCAAGGCATTATCGTTATCACCAACCTCCTTATATGCCATTCCAAGGTTGTTATAAACCAAACCAATATTTATTTTAATATCATTTGTTTCTACTATAGATAAAGCTTTTTTATAGCAATAAATTGAAGAATCTGTCTGATTTTGTTTATTAAATATATTTGCCAGATTAGTATAGGCTTTTGCTTGAGAAAGCATATCTTCCTGTTCTTCTGCTATTTCGAGTGCTAATCTTATATGTTCTTTTGATTTTTCGAATTGATAATCCATTGCATAGATTTGTGCAATTTTAAAATGAAATCCTTCAATATCTTCAGTATTACCACTTTTCTCTTTGAGTGTAAGCTCCATTAGCGAATATTTAATCGAATTCGAATAATCATTATTCCTCTGGTATGCTTTTGCCAAATCATGATACAATGTTATAAGCATATCATCATCTGCTTCATCCTGTATCTTTTTAAGTAGCATCAACCTATTATTAGTAGCCTTATTAATTTGATTTTTTGAATAATAAACTGCAAATAATTTATCATAAACTATCTTGATATGATTTAAACGCTTCATCAAATCAATATTCTGTTCTATATCTTTTAGATAAGCATCCATCTCATCTAGCCTATTAAGTAAATATAAAATAATGAGAATATTTGATTTAATCAGCATTGCCGAGTCATTCTGCTTAAGTTCTTGATATATACCCAATGATTTTTCAAAAAACTCCAGAGCTAGACGATAATTTTTATTGTTTTGGTATATCCGTGCAATATTATTATATGCAACAGCAAGTCCATCTAAGTCATTTACTTTTTTGGCGATTATTATTGCTTGTTTTGAATATTCTAAACTTTTCTGGCTATTGACAGACAGAAATTTTTCTGAAGCACTATTTAACATTTTAACTTTTTCAATGCCTACTGCATTTTTAAGACTTGAATCAACTTCATCTGCCGATTCTAAAGCCATTATATTACAATGCATTACAAGCATGATAAATAATATATAGTAGATATAACGTATCATATTTTAAACAACAATGAAAACATTGGCACAATTCTAGCCTAAAATAGTAAAAATCTTGATGGTACAAAGAGATTTATTGGCAATAAAACAATTTTTCAACAGAAATTTAATAAGAGAAAGGATTTCTCGTTTTTCATTTTATAAAATCAAGGAGGATTTATGGAACTAATTGTAGCAATCATTTGGTATTTGAACCTTATGGCACCTAACACAGAGTATCATGTAGCTCAAATTCAATCAGTAGCAACTTCAAGTCCTGAAGTAGTCCAAATCTATAACGACATCGAAAAATCTACTGACATTTGGAGACAATTTAAAAGTGATTGTGATATTGAAGTAGAAGCTGATATCATAGAATGGTGGGAAGAAGATACTTCTTGCAGTTATACTTTAGAAACAATTCCTGGTTCTGTTTTATATGAAGCTTCTGAGCTATATAAAAAAGACAAATTAAATAATGACGACGGTACTACTGAAGAAGATGAAGGCGAAGGAGAAGGAGAAAACAAAGGTGAAGAAACTCAATCTGAAAAAGAAAAGTAACATTTAGTTAGTCATCTAAAATAAGTAGGGCAAATCAAATTTTTTTGGTTTGCCCTTTCTTATGTTTATTTGTAGCTTTTTTTTAATTTACTTTTTTAGCTTCTTCCACTTCAGCATTTTCTTGCTGTTCAAAAGATTTAGTTAAATCTATAGTTCTTCCATTTTCCAATGTAACTAAAAGCGGCTGCCAAATAGCTCTTAAAGTATTTAAGTTTTGTCTCAAAAATACATCCAATTCACTATTATTGTCATGTTTATAAGCTGGAGAAACTATAACTTGTTGAGCACCAGCATCAATTTTTTTCTGAATATTGATTGGGAATCTTTTAATTACTCTATTTTGACGATCCACTGCATTTACATAACCTTGCAGATTAGTAATTGCTTGAGAAGAAGTATTAGTAATTGTAAACGTTATTACATTTGAAAATACATTTTCTGCAGGATTATCTTTTTGTTCTAACTTTTCAAACTTGAATGTATGTGTTAAGTTTACTTCTGTTTTCAATGCAGTATTCTTTAGACCTTTTATAGTGAGATCTCTGCCAACTGCTTCTTGCGAGGCAATAACATCACCTACTGATTTTCCTACTATTGAATCTTTAACACCACTTAAGCGAGCAATCCCTTGATTAAGAAGTGTAAGTTCTCGAATAGAAATAATATCGTCATTTTCTACTTTCTTTACAATCGCTGTAAGATTGCTTTCAGTGAAAACTTCTTTTAATACAGGCGATTTTGGCTCAGATTGATTACATGAGTAAAGACCTGCTGCTATTAAGAATATAGATACAGCTTTAGCATTTCTAAAAAACTTTGACATAGTAGCTCCATAAAGCTTTTATAAAACATTTTAATTTATCGTATCTTACAAAGATAATCAACACAAATAGATTTACAATAAAATATTTATAATAATGATTTTACTGCACCGTATCTTAGGCCGTGAGCGCTTATAATTATTGGACTTTTTACAATTTCTGATATGCACTGCATTATTAGAGCACCGGCACCTATTAAATCCGCTCTCTTAGGATGTACTTTATATCTGTCAATTATTGTTTGAGTATCACTATCTAAATATTTGTAGCATATTTCTTTTAACTTTTCAGGTTCTAAAATACTGCCGTGAACAATTTTATCATCAAAATCAGGAATATCCAATGCCGAAGTTGCTATCGTTGTAGCAGTACCTCCCACAGAATAAACATCACCTGTATAATCTTCTAATTGAGCATCCTTTAGTTTTTCTTCAATATATCTTTTTGCCTCCAAAATTTGATCAGATGTAGGAGGGGAGTTATGTAAAAATTTTTCTGTAATTCTTACAGCCCCAATTTGAAGGCTAATACGATTAGATATTTTATAGTTTTCACCAATAATAATTTCTGTACTGCCACCACCAATATCAATAACCAAAGATTTATAAGGTTTTTCAACAGTACCTAAAAAACTTAGTTCTGCTTCTTCTTCTCCAGAAATAATATCAATTTGTCTTCCAAGATGATGTTCAATTATATCTTTTACAACATCACTGTTTTTTGCGTCTCGCATGGCACTTGTAGCTACAGCTTTAACGCTAGTGACTCCAAAAGTATTTAATTTAATGCAATAATGTTCAAAAACTTTAATAGCCCTTGCTATTGCATCATCATTAATATAATTAGTTTTGTCTACACCTTCGCCCAATCTAACAATTTCGTGATAATCATTGATTATTTTCAGTTCGCCGTACTTTTGCTCTGCAATAAGCATAAGTATTGTATTTGTTCCGATATCTATTCCGGCCACGCGCATTTTTATATCCTCTTATTTAACTCTAAATTTGATACCTACCCATTCTTCATCTTGTTTGACTTCTTCCAATTCGAAGCCAAGTTCGAGTGCAGGTTCAATTACGTCATCTTTGTGATAAACTAAAATTCCTGAAACAAGCAGGACACCTTTGCTGTCTTTCAAAGCTTCATAGAAAGCAGGTAAAAATTCTAAAATAATATGCAGATTTATATTAGCAGCAATACCATCAACTTTTGGCATTTCTAACTGATCAATTTCACTAAGAACAAGCTCAATATTATTGCAATTATTAATTGCTACATTTTCTTTAGAGTTATCAATGCTCCAATGATCATTATCGAATGCATAAATATAAGACGCGCCCAATTTTTCAGCCAAAATTGCCAAGACACCAGTTCCTGTGCCTGCATCTATCCATCTGGAATTTTCTTTTACTTCATCATCCATAAGCATGCAGACAAGCCTCGTGGTAGAGTGAGTACCGGTTCCAAAAGACATTTTAGGATTAATCAGAAGTTTTATTTCTTCAGTTAATTCCTCAGCCTTCCATGTAGGTGCAATCCCTATTTTATCTGATACATGAATTGCAGGTACAGTTTTTTCCCATTCTTCATTCCAGTTTTGTTCTTCAATTTTTTCAACTTTCTCAATTTTTGCATTTGGAATATGCTCAGATAATTTAGTTTGAATCAGTTCTTTTATTTCCTCTGAAAACGACTCTTCAGGAAAAGATACTACTAAACTATCCATTTTTTCTTCAATACCAAGGAATGTAAATTCGTCTAACAAAGCATATACTAAGTCATAGTATTCTTCGTAGACAGAAATAGATATATTGATATACTGCTTTTTCATTATTTACTCGATAATATATAAATAGACTGTTTTTATATCTTAACTAAATTGATTATGTTTCGTATCATAGTATAAACCATAATTTATTTACAAAAATAACTAAACTTAGATGATTATAAAAGACCTTAAAAGCAAGCTGGAAAAAGTAAAATTATTAGTAATGGATATAGACGGCACATTGACTGATGGAGCAATGTATTACAGCGCTGATGGAGAAGAACTAAAGCGTTTTTCTACTCGTGACGGTATGGGTGTAACTTTACTGCATAAATCGAATATCAAGACAGCTATTCTGACTAGTGAAAATTCTCAAATTGCTCTGAAAAGGGGTGAGAAACTGAAAATTAATAAGATTATACTAAATTCTAAAGACAAAACGAATGCTCTGAGACAATTAAGTAAAGAATTTTCTGTAAATTTGGATGAAATTGCTTATATAGGTGATGATGTAAATGATTTACACGCTATTCAAATGGCAGGTGTATCTGCTTGCCCATCAGATTCTGTCGAAGCCATAAAAAATGTCGCCGACTACATAAGCATGTATAAAGGTGGTAATGGTGCAGTCAGAGAATTTTGTGAGATGATATTAAAAGCTCAAAATAAACCAATTATTTTAAATGAGAACTGGTAATCAATAAAAAGGAGGATGCCATGGGAAAAGAAACTGATACTTACACTAAAGGCTTTTTATTAGGAGCTATTGTTGGTGGTGTTGCCGGCGCAGTTACAGCTTTATTATTCGCACCAAAAAGCGGGGCAGAGCTAAGAAGAGACATTGCTGACACATCAACTCAAATCTATGACAAAAGCAAAGACTACTTCGTTACTGTAGAAGATACAGTAAGCAAAGCAGTATCGAACTCTGTAAATGAGGGAAGAATCAAAGCTCAAGGTATAATTGACAGTGCAAAAAGACAAGCAGAAGGAATTATTCATAATGCTGAAAATGTACTATCAGATGCTAAAATGAAAGCAACTCAAGTAAAAGATGCTGCAAAAGCCGGAGCTGATGCATTTCGTGATGAAATGAAAGCCACAGAATTTAAAAAAGGATAGATGATATGATTGATATTCTACTTAAAGTCGCAGCATTAGCAGCTTTGGTATCAATCACTTTACTTGCTTTTATGGCTATGTCTTCACTCTCTAGATTCAATAAGTCTTTTGGTAAAATCTTAGATGGCATCAAAAGCACAACTGATGACTTATCTTTAGTTAAAGATAAGATAGTTGAATTAGTAGATGGGATGAATATCCTTAGAAAAGATGTTAGCCAAAAACTCGATGAACTATCAGAACTAAAAGAATCTACTCAGGAATCTTTGCAACATTTCAATGAAATGAGTGAGAAGGTAAAAAATACTTCTGATAGGGTAGAGCAAAGATTTGAACAAATTACTGGTGTTTTTAAACCATTTGAAATTTTGGTCGAATCTGTTTACGAAAAGATAGCTCAACCTGTTAATCAGTCAGCACACTTCATCAGCGCTGCTATAAAAGCTGTAGGAGTTTTTGCAAGTAAAGTAACTAACCGATAAAAAAAAGCCGTTTAAATCAATTTTAAACGGCTTTTTTATATATCAAATATACTGAGCTTTATTTAACTTCAGCCACTGCTGGTTTTAAAGCAGCTTTGGATGCTAAAGCAAAACCACCGAACAATACTGCAGAAAATACCATAGTTGATGCTAAAGTATTTCTAAAGAATGGAACTGCCATTGTAAAGCAAGAAGTAAGACCAGCAAAATCTAAAGTATACATACCACTAAATGCCCAAACAGATAAGTTTGTAAGTAAAAAGAACTGAACTGCTGCTAAAACAGAAGTTGTAGCTACATTTTTAGCATTTGGTTTAGAAGCAAATTTTTGCCCCATGAAAACTGTTAAAAGGAAAGATCCATAAACAGCAAACATAGATGAATGGAAACCAAAGTAAATATCAGTAAGAAGCATTGTAGCAATTGGTACTATATAAGCTAATTTACGATTCAACATAGCACCACCAAATAGAGCTATAGCCATAATAGGTGAAAAGTTTGGCATGTCTAGAGAAATAAATCTAGATGCCGCTGCAATAGCAATTAGAGCAATTACAATCACAAATTTAGAATTTTTACCTGTCATTTTGATTCACGTCAATAAATGTTACACATATAATAAATCACCTGCAAAATAAGGTATAATAGGGAATAATCCTAATTTTGCATAAAATAGTGATAATTAAAAAGTATTTTAGTTTACATAATATATATTATATTCCTAATATATTAGTCGTCATCTAACATACTTTTTATGGTTTTCAGAACTTCCGGATCTGCCTGAGATACTCTTGCTTGAATCTTTTCCATCATTTCTTTTGCAATCAATTCTCGCATAAGTCTATCATCATTAGACATTTTTTCTGCCTTTTCCGGCTTATTCGTTTTATTATTTTTATCTTTCTTAGCCATTTTGCTAACTCCGTAAGGATGTATCCATATTTATATAAACGAGATACTTAAGCAAAATATTATAGTGTTGATTCAACTAATTGATTATTGTTGATAATCATTTTTGCTTTTCCTTTGAATTTGTATCCTTCAAATGGAGAATTCAAAGATTTTGATCTCGATTTTTTCTGGCTATATGTCCATTCTTCTTCAGGAGCAAAAATACTAATATTAGCTTTTGCATCTTTTTCTAAAGATATTTTCTCTAAACCACAGACATTTCTTGGATTTACAGACATTTTTTCTATTAATTGAGGTAAAGTCAAGTGACCCGGCTCTACTAATGCTGTTATAGCAACACCTAAAGCAGATTCTAAACCTAAAATGCCATTAGGTGCCAATTCAAACTCGACATCCTTTTCGTGCAATGCATGAGGAGCATGGTCTGAAGCAATGCAATCTATAGTTCCATCTTTTAGTCCTTCAATTACAGCTTCTATATCAGCATGACCTCTTAAAGGTGGATTCATTTTGAAATTAGGATCATATTTTTCCATGTGACTGTCATCTAAGAAAAAGTGATGAGGTGTCACTTCTGCAGAAATTCTTTGCCCATCTGCTTTTGCATCTCTAACCAACTTGATAGCACCTTTAGTGCTGATATGAGACACGTGATATCTCCTGTTTCCTAAGAATTTAGCGAGCATTAAGTCACGAGCTACCATAATATCTTCAGCAACTGAAGGATATCCTTTCAATCCAAGTCTGTATGACTGAGGTGTTTCATTTACTGCATAACCATGAGTTAAGTGTGTATCTTCACAATGTTGAGACAGTAATAAATCGTGGCTCGCTGCATAATCAAATGCACGGCGCATCACTTCTGTATCAGCAATAGAAGCACCGTCATCAGTGAAAAGTACAGCACCTTTTTCCATCATTTCAAGCATTGGAGCGATTAGTTTACCTTCCCTGTCTTTAGTAATTGCACCGGAAACGTGCACATCCACAGGTAATCCTTTAGATTTTTCATTGATATAAGATATTACTGTAGCATTGTCGATTGCAGGATCTGTATTAGGCATGCTAACAACGCCTGTAAAGCCACCATTAGCAGCACAAGCTGTTCCTGTCTTAATGTCTTCTTTATATTCGTAGCCAGGCTCTCTTAAATGCACATGCATGTCGAACAAACCCGGTGATGCTACTAGTTTTGTACCATCAATAGTTTTAGTATCGCTATCAACTTGCGCGTCTTCTTTAGATGAGTGACAAATAATACCGTCTTTAATCCAAAGATTGCGAACTTCGTCCAACCCTTCGTAAGGATTGATAACCCTGATGTTTTGGATATAAATATTCAAGATGCCTCCTACTTCTTTGAGCTATATTTTGATATTTTTAATTTAGTTTATCATTGCAAAATAAGGTTTTTGTCGATGTATTTCAATAAGAAAATAAAAAAAAGCTATTTACTTTTATAAAGTAAATAGCGTATATGTTTAATATATAATAGACTTAACATTAGTTTGTTTTTGTCATATCTTTATCCACAACTATTATAAAATCAGCTTTACCATGATTTTCTTCTTCCAGTTCCTCTGTGCTTTCTTGTTCTACAGTAGAAATAGTCATAATTTCTACATCAGGCTTGTCTTGTTTCAAATACCAACTAATTCCTTCGAAATTATCTGAATGGTAACTCCCATTAAGATGTAAAAATTTGTAATCAGGTTTTAGATTTTTCAAGATAAAATATGCCATGGTTGCATCTTTAACTGCTTGCGCCTGAGCAATAAACAGCATATTCGGTTTTTGCATATTTGGAGACATACTAGAATGCATTTTATCCATACCTGTGCTTGCCTTAGTTGTATCTTCCTTGGGCTTATGCATCATCTTTGGCATTTCTTTTTTATCTGCAGTTCCATGCTTTTTAGGAGTTGCTCCATGCATTGCCATCGGGGCTAATAATGCAGCATATCCTGGAAGTTCAGGATCGAATTTCACAGGAAGTGGAGCAATGTAAGTATGAGCGGAGTTGCTTAGTAAACCTAATTTTTCTAAGCCATTCCTTGCTACATATCCTGCATATCTTCTTGGTATGTTAGTAGCTATAAAATCCAGTTTTTTTTCTTTGACAAATTCAAGTACAGGTTTATAGTCAGTTTCGTAATTATCCCAAAGTTTTGCTTCTTTTTTAAAGTAATTTTCTGTTATCTGATCTTTCAAATACTCATCAACTATTATTTGATCATCAGATTCGAACATTTCAGCTCCAACTGTAAGCTTGCCATCATTTTCTTCGAATATAGATTTAGTAAGTTTAAATTGCAAATAATGCGAAATAGCACTGTTATGGAATTCTCCGAAAAGGATTACGTCTGAGTCATCTGATTTATCCAAAATATCAGAATATTCAACTTCTTCCCCATCTTTATCGAATATTTTGTAAGCAACGGGGTTGTCATCAGATTTAGCTGAAGATAACATAAAGACCCCAATTATCAGGTATAAGAATAGTTTCATGTTAAGTCCTTAAAATAGTTCTATCTGTTTAGAAAAATATTTCTTTAAAAAGCTTCTTCTATGATGCGGGGTAATACCATAATTGTTTATAGCTTCGTAATGTGCCTTTGTACCATATCCTTTATGATTTTCGAAGGAATATTCAGGATATTTAGAAGCTATATGTTCAACCACCCATTTATCTCTTATAACTTTTGCTATTATAGAGGCAGCAGCTATTGTTGTCGATTTACTATCGCCAGAAATAATTGTCTGATATGGTATCGTATCATCATTAAATCTATTGCCGTCTATCAAAAGAAATTCCGGTTTATATTTCAATTTTTCAATTGCTAAATACATTGCTTTAAAAGTCGCCTGCAATATATTAATATCATCAATTTCTGCAGGCTGAACCATTCCAAAAGCATAGGTAACAGTTGAATCTAAATATTCAAAAAGTGCTTCTCTTTTAGAAGCACTTAATTTTTTAGAATCATTTAAACCCTCGATGCCAAATCCTTTATGCGGGAAAATTACAGCAGCGGCAACAACAGGCCCTGCTATACAACCTCTACCCACTTCATCAACACCGGCAATTACATTGTATTGTTCTAATAAATTAGATTCTATGTCGGTATTAGGAAATGTTCTCATTATAAATCATGATTTATTAAAGTCATAAACTCATTACGCAGCTTTAAATTGTGAAGTAGATAGCCCCGCATTACAGAAGTAGTCATCAAAGACTTTTCTTCAGAACCTCGCACACCTCTGGCAATCATACAGTAATGTCTTGCTTTAATCACAACACCTAAAGCTTTAGGCTTAAGAATATCATCTAAATAATCGGCAATTTGTTCACCAAGTTCTTCCTGTATCTGACCTCTTCTGCCAAACCATTCCACAATTCTTGTTAATTTGGATATTCCAAGTACATATTTACCCGGAATGTATCCTATGACAGCTCTGCCTGAGATTGGTTGCCAATGATGAGAACACATTGACATTACTTCTATACCTTCACTGATAACAAGATTATTAACTTCCTTTCTGTTAGGAAAAACAGTCATCTTAGGTGGTTCTTCAAACCTTCCTTTAAATAACTCGTTAACATACATTTTTGCTATTCTGTGAGGAGTTTCTGTACTGTTAGGATCTTTTAGAGATATTCTAAGTATATCTAAGACTTCTTTAAATTTCTCTTCAAGATGTTTAATCATTTCAATTCTTTCTTTCTCAGAAATAGTTCTGTTCCCATTCGCATCAAAAAGTTCATAACCCAAAGCATTAAACTTTGGGAAAACATCCAGCGCAGTAGAATCAGAATTAGCTCCTATAATTTCATGAGCTTTATTTATTTCAGTAGGTAAACTATTTGAAGGTACAATATCTTTTTTATCACTCATATCTATCCTCTACTTAAAAACCTTGATCTCAGTTTCATCTCCAAAATACTCTACATAACTTGTATCAGTTTCGTAGATTTTGATTTTGTACAATTTACCTTCAGTTATCTTAGTTTCCAAAATTTTCCAAAATTGGACTGCCATATTTTCTACAGTTGGTATAATTCCTTTAAGAAAATCGACATCATGATTCAAATGTTTGTGATCTACCTTGTCAACTACATTATCAACTAATATTTTTTTTAGTTTTTTCAGATCTATAACGTACCCTGTTTCAGGATCAGGGACTCCGGCTACTGTCACCTCTAAAGTATAATTATGACCATGCCCCCAATAGTTGTTACATTTATCAAAAGTATCTTCATTTTTTTGATCGGAAAATTCCGGATTATATAGCCTATGCGCAGCCGAAAACTTCACTTGTCTTGTTACGTATATCATCTTGTTTTATCCTTATGTTTTTATTTCCTATTTTTGGGACGTTGAATAATTTGACTTATTACTAACATTTTTTAGAAGTACAAAAGTATGAAATCATTTAATATTTTCTTAGCATTTATATTTGTATCACTTATGCTTGGTGCATGCTCTTCAGTTCAAGAAGCAAATAATTCTAAAATCAATATGCAAGAGCGTCCTGATAATATTACAGCCAAAATGTCTATTTCAATTCAATCAGAAGAAATGAATATTGGAGGTAATGCCTTAGTTATGATTGCGGGTGAAGATTCTTTATTCATGAATATATTTGGTCCATTTGGAATAAACTTTGGAAAGCTTTACGCAGATAAAAATAATTTTTATTTTTATAATGTGATGGATGGTACAGTATTAAAAGGTGAGCCAACTGCTGAAAATATTCGTAAAGCTACTTTTTTAAACATTTCTGCAGTTGAGATAATTAATCTTTTTAAGAACATCCCTCCTACTGATTTAAACGACTTTACTGAAAAAGCTAAGATTGAATCAGGTACTTTATATCAGCATAATAACGAGTTTATGGTGATTAATAACATTGCTCAGATGGTACAGTATCAGCGTAAAGATGAGGGTAATGTAATGGAACTTAATATTACTTATAGTGATTTTAATCAATATGAGAAATATTCAATGCCGTCATCTTTCGAAATAAATGCACCTGTAGCTAAAAGCAAAGTGTCTGTTTCTATAAAAGAAATGTCTTTCCCAAAAGGATTTGCAAAAGAATTTAAATTTGCAGTGCCTAAAAATGCCCGAGTTATCGAGCTATAAAAATATCAAAATAAAAAACAGCCTGCTTAAGTACATCTAAGCAGGCTGTTTTTTGTATATATAATAATATCTTATTTTTTCATAAGATTTGGAATAGCTGATTCATATAGATCATTTATTTCTGATACTTTTAGATCTATTGAGTTATTAATGTTGAAAATATCTTTTGTAACAACACCAATTTTTCTAACATCAGTTAAGTGTTCAGCGCAATTAGCCTCAAAAGCTTTGGCTTTGTCAGGAGATACTGAGACAATAATTCTAGAGTTTGACTCGCCAAATATTGTTGCTTGGCACTCATCAAGTTCAATTTTACAACCTAATTTACCACTCATGATAGCTTTTTCTGCTAAAGCAATTGCGATACCACCTTCACTTGTATCATGTGCAGAATTAATCAATCCTTTTTTGATAGCAGATAAAGTAGCTTTGTGTAGTTGTCTCTCTTCTTCGAGATCTAATTCAGGAGCATCACCGGTAATTTTACCTGTAATAAGTTTCAAGTATTCAGAACCACCGATTTCTGTTCTGTTGCTTCCTAAAATATATATATAATCGCCTTCGTTTTTGAAGTCAGCGCTCATAACCTTAGTCATATCATCAATCACGCCAAGCATACCAATTGTTGGAGTTGGATAAATAGCTCTGTCTCTTGATTCATTGTGGAATGAAACATTACCACCTGTAACCGGCGTTTCAAAAGCGCGACATGCGGCACCCATACCTCTTATTACTTCTTTAAACTGCCAGTATACTTCAGGATCATAAGGATTACCAAAGTTCAAACAGTTAGTAATAGCCACAGGAACAGCACCCGTACATACAACGTTTCTGGCAGCTTCAGAAACTGCAGCAAGCCCGCCTCTGTAAGGATTTAGGTATGCATAACGACTGTTGCAATCAGTACAAACAGAAATACCTGTATTGTCTATTTCTTTAAGTCTTAAAACAGCTGCATCACCTTTTATTGCAACAGTATTTGTACGAACTTGTGAATCATACTGTTCGAAGATCCATTTTTTTGAAGCTATATTTGGGTTAGCAATAAGTTTTTCAAAAACTTCTTTATCGCTAAGTTCAGATTTTACATTTTTAGTATCGAAAGAAGATGTTTCTTGCAAATATGCCGGTTTTTTCGCGGGTCTGTCGTTTACAGGAGCACCACCACCTAGTACTAAGTGATCAGCTTCTAATTTAGAAACAAATTTACCATTTCTAAATACATTCACATCACCATCATCAGTGATATAACCGATTTCCTGAATTGGAACATCCCATTTTTCGCAAATTCTTTTAGCTTCTTCTTCTTTACCTTTTTCAATAACTACCAACATTCTTTCCTGAGATTCAGAAAGCATGATTTCATAAGCAGACATGTCTTGTTCGCGAAGAGGAACTTTATCTAAATCAACATGCATACCGATATTAGGGAATCGTGCACTCATTTCTGAAGTTGAGCAAGAAATACCTGCAGCACCCATATCTTGGATGCCAACAACTACACCTGCTTTAATTAGCTCAAGAGTTGCTTCTAGTAATAATTTTTCTGCGAAAGGATCGCCAACCTGTACAGTTGGTCTCATATCATCAGTTTTTTCGTCGAATTCTCTTGAAGCTAGCAAAGAAGCTCCGTGAATACCGTCACGACCTGTTGAGCTACCAACAATCATTACAGGATTACCAACGCCATTAGCAGCAGCAGAAGCAGTTTGATCAGTTTTAACAATACCAACAGCCATGGCATTTACTAATGGATTATCGTAATAGCATTCGTCGAAATATATTTCACCACCAACTGTTGGTACTCCAAAACAGTTGCCATAGTGGCTTATACCTTCAACTACACCATTTAACAAAAACTTAGTTCTTGCATCTTTAAGCTCACCAAAACGTAATGAGTTTAAAGCAGCTATAGGTCTAGCGCCCATAGTGAATATGTCTCTTAAAATACCACCAACACCAGTAGCTGCACCTTGGAAAGGTTCAATTGCAGAAGGGTGGTTGTGACTTTCTATTTTAAATGCAATTGCATAACCATTACCGATATCAACCAAGCCTGCATTTTCTTCACCGGCTTCCACCAAAAGTCTGCCGCCGGAGCGAGGCAAAGTTTTCAACTGTTTAATAGAATTTTTATAAGAGCAGTGCTCACTCCACATTACACCATAGATTCCTATCTCAGTATATGTAGGTTTTCTGCCTAGCTTATTCAAAATTTTATTGTATTCCTCTTCTGTCAGACCACATTCGATAGCCGTATCAAGAGTAACTTCAATCTCAGAATAGAGATTTGAGATGTCATAATTCGCCATTTTGCACACTTTTGATAATTGACTTAAAAAACTTAGAACAAAAATAATACTTTTTCGTATTAAAGCCTTAGAAAAGATAAAATTTTTAAAATTGTTTGCTAAGTTCTTTGATTTTTTGACACATAAACAAATATTATGTCTCCCATATTAAGTAAAACTAATGTTATTCGATTGGGAGTTTTTTTATATTTGAACTTAGAAAACTATTTCAGTTTTTTTAGTACCATGTTCGGGAATAAATGGAAACTACTAAGAATAGAATTATAGAAGAAGCTACTCAAATGTTCCTAAGTTACGGATATAGGAAAGTACGAACTGATGATATTGCCAGTAATATTGGCATCAGCAAGCGTACTTTGTATGAGTACTTTGCTTCTAAGCAAGAGCTTTTATATTCGGTTCTGCATCACATGCAAACCTGTAAAGTTAATAGACTTAAACAGCTTATTGATCGCCTTCATAACTCAGATAAGCATACCTACATAAACGAACTTAAAAATTTCTGGCTGGCTGACACAAAATTTCTCAAGTCTATGAGTAGAGATTTTGTTGCTGATATGAAAAAAATTCTTCCTAAAAAATGGAACACCTTTATGGAAGAAACAGAGCACGAAAAATATATTGAACAACTTGTCAATATAGGCGAGCAACACGGTTTTTTTAGGAAAATGATTGACTACAAATTATTCAGATTGCTTCATAGGCATGCAATGTTTGGAATTTTTAACAGTGATGATTTTGCGAATCTGAATTACACTATGGAACATCTCATAGAAGAAACCTTTTATATCTTCTTTTTTGGGATTCTTTCGGACGAAGGTCAGGATGTATTTTTAAAAGAATTTACAAAGAAATAAATAACTAATTGTATTAATATATAGAGTCGAACAACAATGATCAAATCCACTCTAAAGAATGTTTCACTATTTTTCACTGCTATAGTGGTGTTTTGGACTTCCGGTTGTTATAACGCAAAAGCAGAGAGTATTACTCTGAATTTGGACGAAGCAATTGAGATGGCTTTAGAAAACAACCATGATACAAAGAAAGCAAAGCTTGAGGTTAAAAAAGCTGAAGCTGCTATTGATGAAGCATATGGTTATGCTTATCCTACTCTGGATATTTCCAGTCAGTTCTACAGATTTCTAGAAAAACCCAAAATGTTATTTGACATGAGCAAAATGGGTGGTGATGGTTGGAGTGAAGTTGTAATGTCACAAACGAATAACTTTGAAGCTAAAGCTTCTTTTCAGCAAATACTCTTCAGCTCTGCTGTTTTTACTGGCATAGGAGCTTCAGAAGACTATTATAACGTTTCAAAAGAGCAACTAAAAAGCCAAGTGAACAACACTATTTTAGATGTAAAGAAAGCATACTTTGGTGTTTTAATGGCTCAAGAAGCATATGACATTTTACAAACTAGCTTTGAAAATGCACAACAAAACCTTAAAAATGTAGAAGCATTTTTTACTCAAGGTTTAGCGGCAGAATATGATAAAATGCAAGCAGAAATACAGGTCGAAAATATTAGACCTCAGTTACTTTATTCGGAAAATCAACTAAAAAATGCCAAAAACGGCTTAAAAATGATACTTGGTCTTGATAATGAATCATATATAATGTTAGAAGGAAAGTTGGAATATCACGAAATTAGTTTAGACACATATTCTAAACTAAAATCAACTGCACTTCAAGAAAACTATGATTTAAGAACTTTAAATAGTAAAATCAATTTGGATCAAGCACAAATAGAACTTTCTGAATCTGAATACTGGCCAACATTAGCTTTATTCGGTACTGCATCTTACAATGGAATTGCAGATGATTTTGATTTATTCACTTATACTTCTTCTTTAGTTGGAATCAATTTTTCTATGAACCTTTTCCAAGGTGGTAGAACTTTCCACAAAAGACAACAAAATGAAATAACAAAGATGCAGACTGAAACTCAAATCAATCAAATGAAAGAATATTTGAGCATGGAGATCAAAACAAAACTCAATGAAATTGAAAGAGTGAAAAGCTCGTTAGAAGCTCAAGAAAGAACCATAAAACTTGCCGAAAAAGCCTATGACATGTCAGAGGTAAGATATAAAGAAGGTGCAGGCAGCCAGCTTGAAGTTTTAAATGCTGATATAGCTCTTAAGCAGGCAAAAACTAATCGTTTAAGTTCTGTATACAATTACATTACTGCAGTTGCAGAGTTAGACAATATACTTGGAAAAGTAGATGCCAAGTATATGCGTAGATTCATGAATAAAAAACAAAATTAATATATAATTTGGAGTATCTAGATACCATGAAAAGAATCATTTTTTCAGGATCAAAATTTCTTTTTTCTGCTATAGTATGTGGTGCCTTAGTATTATCTTCATGCGAAAAAGAACAAAAAGAACCGCCTATGTCTATGGAACAAATTCAAGATGCTAATGGTTTACCGGTTTCAATTCAAGTAATTGAAAGGAACGGATTTTCTAAAAAATTAAGCTTCTACTCTACTTTACGTGGTATTAAAGAAGCTACTTTAGGAGCACCAATCGGTGGTAAAATAGAAAAAATCAATGTAAGGGTTGGTGATTACGTAAAAGAAGATCAGATAGTTGCTCAATTCCCAACTGATTCGCCAAGTCTACAATATGACCAAGCAAAAGCAAATCTTGCTAATATTGAAAAGAATTATCAAAGAATGGAAGCACTACTTAAATCCGGTGAGATTTCTCAACAAACTTTTGATGAAGTTAAAACCGGTTACTCTGTAGCTAAAACTAACGTAGAAAATATTGAAAAAGCTTTGTTTATAGAAGCTCCATTTGACGGTATTGTAACAAACGTCGCGCTTAATGACGGCGATAATATTAAAAAAGAAACACCTATCCTTTCTATTGCTCAGCTTAATACTTTAAAAACTAAAGTTTGGGTTTCTGATACTGAAATTAATCAGATTAAAAAAGGTATGGTTGCTAAAACTACTTGGTTAGGCGATACTTACACTGGTAAAGTTACTGAGGTATCTTTATCTAAAGACCGCCAACAACAAGCTTTTTATGCCGAAATCCAGTTCCCTAACAGCGATAGAAAATTGAAAAGTGGTCTTACGCTTGATATAGATGTTGAATCTGAAACTGCTGACAGCATTTTTGTTATTCAAAGAAATATAGTCCGCGAAGAAGGTGACAAAAAATTTATTTTCGTTGAAAATAACGGTATTGCTGAAAAGCGTGAAGTAAAAACCGGATCAGAGAGTGGTATAGAAATTGAAATTTTGGATGGTCTTAAAGAAGGAGATCATTTGATTGATTGCTGTTTCAACAAGCTAGAAGACGGATTGAAAGTAAAAGTGGTTAAATAAGGGAAATAAAATGTTTTTAGCAAAAATCTCAATAAATAGACCAATTATGGTCACTATGGGCATTTTAGTACTCATGATTTTTGGTTATTTAGCCTATACGACTCTTAACCTTAATAGAACACCCGAAGTGGATATACCTTTTGTTACTGTACAAACTATTTATCCGGGTGCCGGTCCTAAAGAGATTGAGACTCAAATTTCCAAAAAAATAGAAGATGCCGTAGCTACAGTTAGTGAAATTAAAAGAATCGAATCTTATTCTTTAGATGGTGTTTCAATTGTATTGATTGAGTTTAACCTTAGTAAAGATGTTGACGTAGCCAGTCAGGAAGTTAAAGATAAAATTGACGTCATTAGTAATGATTTACCTGATGATGCAGAAGACCCAATTACTGAAAAATTTGATATTGGTGCAGAACCAATTATTGACTTAGTTTTAAGTGGTAAGGATCAAACTCCACAAGAACTATATAATATTGCAGATAAACAACTTAAAGATATGCTTTCGCAGATCAAAGGTGTTGCAAACGTAGAGTTAGTCGGTGGTCAGGAAAGAGAAATTCAAGTTCAATTAAACAGTAAAACTGTATACGAAAACATGATTTCTATGCCACAACTAATGCAAATTCTTGCTGCTCATAATATGGATTTACCCGGTGGTTATTTCAGTATTCATGATATGGAATATACTGTAAGAGTAAAAGGTGAATATGACGACCTAAGAGACATTAGAGAACTTGAAATACCTACCGTCTTTGGTAATAAAAAAATGAAACAAATCGCCGAAGTTGTTGACGGTGGTAAAAAAATTAGAGAACGTGCGGTTTATTTCAATAATAAAAATAAAGTACAAGATAATAACGTTGTTCGTTTGTCAATTGTAAAAAGTACAGATGGTAATGAGGTTGACGTAGCAGATGAAGTGAAAGCGCGTTTGCCAGAGATTAGTAATACTCTTCCTAAAGGTTGCTCTCTAGAAATTATTAACGATAAATCTACATTTACTCGTTCTACTGTAGATGATACAATCAGTAATATTATTCTTGGTGTAATTTTTACTTCAATCGTTCTTTTATTCTTCTTGCACGATCTTAGATCTACTTTTATTATCGGTTTATCAATGCCAACATCTGTTATTATCACTTTCCTTTTGATGCAGATGGCAGATTTTACGCAAAACATGATGTCGCTTATGGGTATATCGGTGTCCATTGGTGTGCTGGTTGCTAACTCTGTGGTTGTGCTTGAAAACATTTTTAGGCATAAAAGCATGGGTGGCGACAAAAAACAATCTGCTTATAAAGGTACTGCAGAGGTGACAGTAGCCGTAATTGCTTCGACACTAACAAACATTGTTGTGTTCTTACCTTTGGGTAATATAGATTCAATTGCTGGTCAGTTTCTTAAAGAATTGGCGTTTACTGCTGCATTTGCTACAATTGTCTCTTTGGTAATATCATTTACTTTGACGCCAATGTTGGCATCTCTTATTTTGCCTGAGAAACAAAAAAATGGTGTTATTAGTAGATTTATTGAAAGAATACTTGATGGTATGGCTAATTTATATGGCAATTCACTTAAGTTTGTCATGAAAAACAAAATTATCTCTTTAGTTATAGTTGTTGCAAGTTTTGCATTTTTCTTCTTTTCAACAAGTTTCTACGGAAGCAAGCTTGCAGGTGAATTCATGCCTACTATGGATGATGGTAAAATCAAAATAGAAGTTGAATTACCTCAAGGCTATAACCTAGATGAAACGGAAAATGTAATGACTCAAATTGAACATAGATTGAGTAAATACGACGATATTAGCCACACGATCACTAACCTTGGTAAAAAAGGTCAAATGGATATCGGTACAAACTTAGCTGTTATGGAAGTATACTTTAATAGTGCTAATGAAAGATATACAGGAATCCTTGACTATACTTCTTACTTAACTGAAGAATTATCTGACATCCCGAATGCTGATATAAAAATATCCGTTATGCAAAGTATGGGTGGTGGTGCAGCTCCTATAGAGTTCTTTATAATGGGGCAAAATTTAGACACATTAGAATCTTTGAAAACTCAATTTTATGAAAAATCAAAAGAAATATCGGGTCTAATTAACTATGACTTTAGCTCTCGTCCGGGTAAACCTGAAATTACTGTAAAACCTAAACGAGGTAAAGTAACTCAGGCAGCTCTTTCAGAGCAAGAAATTGCTGTAACTGTACGTTCTGCAATTGAAGGAATGGAAGCAACTCAATTTAAAGAAAAAGGTGAAGAGTACGATGTAATGGTTACTTTAGATAAAGCATCAGTAGATACTCCTGAAGAAATTAAAAATATTCCAATAGTTTCTAAAAGTGGTGTTGTTTACAGATTAGCTCAAGTTGCTGATGTAGATTTCACAAATGGTGTATCAAAAGTAATCCATAGAGACAAATACACAGCAATTAAATTTACAGGTTATAATTCTCCTGGTGTTGCGACAGGTACCATTTTGAATGAAATACAAAAAGTAATGGACGAAATGCCTCTACCTGATGGATATCAGTACAAATGGGCAGGTACAACCGAAATGCAAAAAGAAATGCAGGCAGATCTTGGATTTGCAGGTCTGTTAGCAATTGTGTTAACATATATGCTTTTAGCTGCAATTCTTGAAAGTTTTTGGCAACCTGTACTAATTCTGTTAACTTTGCCACTAGCATTTATTGGTGTATTTATTCTAATGTACTACACTGATACAAATATCGGTTTAACTGCAATGATGGGTATGATCATGTTGATTGGTATTGTGGTAAATAATGCCATCCTGATACTAGACTATGTGAATCAATTGATTCGTGAAGAGGGATATTCTGCCAAAGATGCCCTCATCAAAGCAGCTCCGGTTAAATTGAAACCAATCTTGATGTCAACTATTGCGATTATTCTTGGTATGTTACCTATGGCAATGGGTATTGGTGATGCCGGTAAAGAAATGAGAATTCCTTTGGGCATTGTTTCTATCGGTGGTTTGGTAGCTTCTACCGTACTAACATTATATGTAGTTCCTGCATTTATGTACATAACTACAAGAAATAAAAAAGCATAAACTTAATAGTTTTATCTTTGAGTTTATATGTGTTAAAAGCAGAGCAAATTAATTCCTTGCTCTGCTTTTTATATATTTTAACTAGATGTAAAAAAAAGAGGTTAGAACTAAATCAAACCTCTTTTCTTTTAGATTTTATATAACAGATTACTATTTTACATAAATATTTCTTGCAATCTCGTTACCTAGAATTTTGTTATCGCCATTCAATTTAACAGTAATAGGACCATTAAATGGAGCTTTTTCAATAACTTGAATAGAAACCTTAGGAATTAATCCCTGAGATTCAAAATATGCTAACATTTCAGGATCATTATCCGCTAGTCTGGATATGTTAACTGTTTTACCAGGATCTATTTCAAGTAACGGGATTTCATCATGTTCCGGTAAAATACCATCTTTTTGAGGAATAGGATGACCATGAGGATCAAACTCAGGATTACCCAGCAAGTCATCAATCTTTTGTAAAAACTCTGCAGAAATGTGATGCTCAAGTCTACATGCTTCGTCGTGTACTTTCTCTAAGGAGAAACCAAGCATTTCTTTAAGGTAAAGCTCGAGCAATCTATGATGCCTTAATATTTCCAGTGCTATTTTTTCTCCGTTTGTAGTCAATTTTACTCCTTTGTAGGAGTTATAATCAACCATTCCCATTGAAGCTAATCTTTTTAGCATACCAGTTACAGAAGCGCCGGAAATATTTAGCTCTTTTGCAATTTTCGTTGTTGAAACCGGACCGGATTCTTCTAATTTATATATCGTCTTAAGATAATCTTGTACAGCTTGACTTAGCATAATTCACAAATCAAAAGTGGTACATTCATGTTTTATATAAACTAATAAATATTTTATTCTTATCTAAATAATTTTTATGCACCAAGTGCAATTTTAAATAAAAATGCAGATAATGTAGCTATTACTAAAGCTAATATTCCTGAATAGATTGCAATTTTCCATTTGAATTCTTTAACTATAACAACGAAAGTTGTAAAACATGGAAAATATAAAGAAACAAAGATAATAAAAACAATTATCTGTGGATTTCTCAGAGGTAATTCTGCAATAGTTGGAACATTTAAAGCCTGGTTCGCCATAACTAAGATAAGCTCTTTTCTCCAAAAACCAAAAAAAAGAGTTGATCCTAATTCTTCCGGTAAACCAAGAATTGTATGTAGTATTGGTTCAAATGCAGCATCTAATAGATTTGCTACTCCAAAATACTCAACCCATCCAAGGAAAATTCCTCCACCAATAAGAAATATAGTTGCCTCTCTAATAAAATCTTTGGTTTTGAGCCAAGTAGATTTTACAGAAGATTTAAGCATTGGTTTTCTTAATCGTGGTATTTCAAGTACCATCCCTGTAGGTTCTGAAAGAAATATTGAAAGCAACTTCCCTACCCCGGCAATAACAAGTAAAATATAGAAAAAGATTACCATTGCCCAGTAAGGTCCTGTAAAAGCAGCTGACAAAGCAAAAATAACAGTAATTCTGGCAGAGCATGGAACAAACGGTATAAGCAGTGCACTAATCACACGATCTCTTTTATCTTCCAGCATTCTTGTTGCATATAATGCAGGAATTGAACACCCTAATCCCAGAATAAATGAAACAACTGATTTCCCGTGTAAACCTATTTTATGCATCAAACCATCTATTAGAAATGCAATCCTGGATAAATAACCTGTATCTTCAAAAAGCGAAGTTAAAAATACTAATGGAAGAAAGTAGGGCAAAACAATACCAAGTACACCAACCAATCCCTGATAAGCACCATTTACAGAATACCATGCCAGTTCATTTACATCTTTTAAACCTGCAAATGTTCCTGAAAGTGCATCTAAAGGAGGTTCTACTAATTTTGCTAAAAAATCACCAACTAAGAATATTGAAAGGAAATACAGAAAGAAAAACACGATAAGAAAAAAGTTTCCCCAGACAGGATGTAACAAGACATTGTCTATTCTTTCTAAAAAGGGTTTTGATTTTTTATCAATAAATTTTGATATGTCTTCTGAAGTTTTCATAGCAAGGTGGTGCCTTTCGTAAGACACACATTCAAATGAATCTTTACCATGCTCTGTTTCCAATTCAGCACGAATCTGAGAAGCTAAAGGTTCTACAGCCTCTTTAATTTCTTCGGGCAATGCTTTAGGATTTTCTATTGATTTAATTGCAAAGAATCGCGGTTTTGCATTGTATTTATTTTTGAATTGATCCAGCTTAGGGTATAGTTTCTGAAGATGCATTTCAAAGTGATGAGTATAATCTAAAGTGCTTGGGGCTATTTCCTTCCCTTTTAAACGCTTATAACAGTGTTCTGTGAGGTCTTTTACACCTTTGCCAAACAATGCTTGGGTTGGAACTACAGGCACGTTTAAAATGGATTGAAGATGTTTATGATCCAGACTTATTCCATATTTAGAAGAAATGTCCTCCATATTCAAAGCTACTATCATTGGCAATCCCAATTCCAATAGCTCTACTGTTAATTCTAAAGATCGAGACAGGAGACTTCCGTCAACAACATTTACAATTAGATCGATTTTGCCTTTAAGTAGATAGTCGAGTGTAATTTCTTCGGATGTTTGAGAAGTATTTAACGAGTAGATACCCGGCAAGTCAACTACAGTAAATTTTTCACCAAAAATATTAATCAGAGATTGTTTGAGTTCATAAGTTGAACCCGATGCTGATGTTTTAACATCAGACATCACAGAGAAAATTGTACTTTTTCCTGAATTTGGCTGTCCTATGAGCGCAATTGTTTTAGTTTCGCTCATTTCAGCTCAACCAGAATTTTTTCAGCAAGGCCTTTACCTATTGCTAATTTGGAAATTGAATTTGTTTCGTTATGAAGCAAAACAGGCCCTGATTTTTTACTTCTTACCTTGATTACATAATCACCAATATTTAACCCCAGATTACTAAGTTTTATTTTAGCAGTACTTCCGGCTATTATTTCTTTAATTTTCAAGACTATATTATCAGGAGCATCAAGCAATGTTGACATTTTCGCACCATACTATAACTACATGACCGCTTAGGTATAACTAAGAACAAAAATAGATATTGCTAAAGAATTGTCAAAGCTTTTTTTTATTAAATAATCATAATATAAAAAAGGGACTTTAAAAAAAGTCCCTAAATATTATACTATATAGATTTTAATAAATGTATTTTTTTGGCCTCTCCTGCTACAATAATCTTTTCCTTATCCGTAAACTCATGATCTGCAGAAGGTATCGCCTTAATGTCATTTGAATTTTCTTGAGAAGATTTGATGGAAATAATATCTACACCATATTTAAATCTGATATCCAACTCTTTTATAGTCTTACCTATAAACTCTTTGGGGACATCAATTTCTGTAATAATATAACCTTCTAGGAAGTGTATATCTTCATTAGCATTGTCTAACGTGAGTTTTGTAGCCAAATCTGATGTTAACTGATGTCTGCTAATTTCTCTATGATATGCATCATCTACATCTTTTCTCCATATCATACCAATAATTGTTTTATCATCATCTTGATTTACAACAGGTAAACCGTCATAATCACATTTACTCATTTTTTCTATTACTACTTTCAACGAGTCGGAAGAGGTAACTTTTGGAACATTTTTATCTGCCATATCTCCGGCGATAAGTACGTTTTTAAGCTCATCAGAATCAAGTAAAAATTCTTTGATATTTTCGATAGAAATGATGCCTAGGAAGTCACCTGATTTTGTATGTACAGCAAGAGATGGTTGTTTTTTTGAAATAATTTGATAAACAACTTCTCTAAAGTTAGTTTGTTCATCAATATGTACATATGCTTTATCAAACAAATCCCTTACCAAAATAGTACTGAGTATACTATAATCGGCTGTATCTTTAACTTTTATGCCTCTTTGAAGCAAACGTAAAGTATAAATAGACTCTCTGGATAGCTTAGATGCAAGAATCATAGATATAGTGACAACTATCATTAGAGGTAGAATAATACTGGTTTCTTTTGTTAGCTCGAACACAATAATAATTGCTGTAATCGGTGCTCTGGTAGTTCCGGCGACAAGTCCTCCCATTGCTACTAAAGCATATGCTCCAGGTTCAGCACTAATCTCAGGAAATATTAAATTAACTATATACCCGAAGAATGCTCCTAACATTGCGCCCATAAATAATGAAGGTGCAAAAATACCACCTGATCCACCTGAACCTAATGTGAGTGATGCAGCTAATATTTTAACAAATATCAATACTAAAGCTACGTGCCATACTGCATTTGAAGTAAGGGCATTTGTAATTGAATCATATCCAACCCCCATTATCTGAGGATAAATCAAAGCAATTGAACCAACAAGCAGTCCACCAATGGCAGCTTTGAAATATGGGGGCATTTTGATTTTTTCATCCCATAAATCTTCAAAGAAATATAGTACTTTGATAAATATCCATGAAATTAAACCACTCAATCCACCAAGCAAGAAGTAAAATGATATTTCATAAGAACTTACTAATTCATAATGTGGCACTGCAAATGCAGCAAAATCACCTTCGAAGAAGTGAGATACCACTGTAGCCATTACTGACGCTATTACAATTGGTGAAAGTTGCTTAGCTGTAAAATCCAAAAGAATAATTTCAACAGCAAATAAAGCACCAGCTATAGGAGCATTAAATGCAGCAGCAATACCTGCTGCGGCACCACAACCGACTAATGTTTTTAATCTGGAAGTTGATAGATTAAAAAACTGACCGATTGTAGATCCTAATGATGACCCAATTTGAATAATTGGACCTTCACGTCCAACCGATCCACCGGTACCAATTGTAACTGCTGATGCAAATGCTTTCACCAATGCAACCCTTGGACGAATAACACCGCCTTTTTTGATAATAGCCTGCATTACTTCTGGAACACCATGACCTTTAGCTTCAGGTGCAAAGAAGTATATAATTGGCCCTACAATCAAACCACCTAATGCTGGTATTAGCAGCTTTATGTACCAGGGTGCAGCAATCACATTTTCTAAAAAAGTACCATCTCCGGTGAAGCTATATTCAGAGATAGTATGTATCAGAATTCTAATACCCAAGGCACCAAAACCAGCAAGGATACCGATAAAAATAGCTAAAATAATCATGAACAAATGTTCTGTCATTTTAGCTTTATTTACTAATTCAGTCGCACTTTTTGAGGCTTTATTATACAAAACCTTAATCGATTCAATAGTCGAGTCCATTTATCTACCGATTGATATAAAAAATGATATAAAGAGGAATTATTTTGATTGCGCATTTAGTATGTCTTCAAACATAATGAATAAAGATGAAAATCAAAATACTTTAAGACTATATGTATATATATTAATATTTGTTTCAAGAGTAGTTATTCTATTACATATATTTATTGGTGACTTATCTAAATCTATGCTATTGTGAGATTTGTATTCAATACTTAAATGAAAATGATATGCCGGCACCTATCTTAAAATAGTTCCAGTCTCCTTCATTTATGAATGAGGAAAAAGGTATTTCTGCTGAAATAAAAGGTTTTAAACTTAGGAATTGGTTGTCTAATGGTCTGATTATTTGATACGCAGCTCTGAAATTTACATATGGAACTAAACTTTTATGTTTAGGTATCGCAGCTTCATATTCATTTCTGATTCTTGTTTTTGTATCAGAAAACACTCCCCTATTATTTGGTTCAACAAGTTCTTCTTTTTGGTGATAATTTGAACTTATCCAGAAATGAGAACCTAGTCCCATACTAAAATCAAAATCAGATATATTGAACTTTTTTGACATAGCTAAATTTACTACAACAATATCAAAGTCTATACTATGAAGCAATACCCCGTTGTATGGCTCATCATTCAAAAGAATTTCTGTATCTTCCTCATGTTTCATTTGCCCGGAAATATATGCTAATCCTAAAGATAAATCAAAAGAAGAATAATAAAGTTTAAATGGCCTGGAAAAAATAAAAGAAGGGGAAGTCCCTGTTCCCGTCCTTACATCAGGACAACAATCAGGATTTCCCCCAAGATTTTTAAAATCCCCTTTAAAACTATACCTATTAATAGAAATATCTAAACTATACGTACTGGTGCTATCACTGCCATAAGCAGTAACATATAATAAAAATATAAATAATATATAGCTTAGTTTTTTCACTTAAATAGATTTGCAAAATTTACAACTGCTTTGTATCTGTGACTGATTTGATTTTTTTCTTCCGGTTTAAGTTCTGCAAATGTGGAATTAAAACCTTCAGGAATAAAGATTGGATCATAGCCAAATCCGTTTTCCCCTTTTTCATCAAATGTAATTTCACCTTTACAAACTCCTTCTACCAGCTTTTGCTCTTTGCCATCAAAGAAACATAAAACTGTTTTAAAATGAGCATAACGATCTGACTCATTACCTAACTCAGATAATATCTTTTCTCTGTTTGCAGCATCATCACCATGGATACCTGCATATCTGGCAGAATACACACCGGGCGCATAATTCAAAGCTTTAACTTCTAGCCCTGTATCATCAGCCAAAACTGGCATCATTGCAATTTTATAATATTCTTCCGCCTTTAAAATAGCATTTTCTATTAAAGTGGTGCCTGTTTCTTCAACATCAAATTCTTCAGTTATAATATCTTTAATGCTGAAAAACTTAAAATATCCCGGAATAATGCTTTCGCATATAGCAGTTATTTCTTCGATTTTATGTTTATTGTTAGATGCAATTAGTACATCCATTTATTTAATCCTTTTTGAAATATTGCAATAACTCTTCAACAGCAAGTGCCGGAGTCATTTCTCCTGCCATTACTTGTTTCTTAATAGAAGGCAAGTTTTCTTTTACATCAGAGTTTAAAAAGAACATTGATTTCAGATTATCTTCAATCATGCTGTAAACCCATTCTAAAACTTGCTCTTTTCTTCTCTTTTCGAAGACACCGGAATCTTTTGTATTTATCATAAATTCGTTAACAGTAGACCAGATAGCATCTATATCAATATTTTTTAAAGCCGAGCATGTTTGTACTTTAGTTTTCCAACCTTCTGTTGCAGGCTGAAGCAAGTATAATGCATTTTCATAAGCATTTTTCGTAATATTAGCTCGAACTTTATAATCACCGTCTGCTTTATTTATAACCAGCAAATCAGCTAGCTCTACAACGCCTTTTTTAATGCCTTGAAGCTCATCACCTGAGCCAGGTAGAAGCATAAGCATAAATAGATCAACCATTGATCTTACAGTAGTTTCGCTTTGACCTACTCCGACAGTTTCAATTAGAATTACATCATATCCGGCAGCTTCGCAAACTTGAATTGTTTCTCTGGTTTTTTTAGCAACACCACCTAAAGATCCACCTGAAGGTGAAGGTCTAATAAATGCATTTGCTTCTCTTGAAAGCATTTCCATTCTTGTTTTATCCCCCAAGATAGAACCTTTAGTTACCGTGCTACTTGGATCTACAGCCAAAACTGCAACTTTAAATCCGTTATTTACCAGAAACATTCCCAAAGCTTCTATAAAAGTACTTTTACCTGCTCCCGGAGGGCCTGTTATGCCTACTCTTACAGAATTTCCGGTAAGATTATTAATAGCCTTCAATACGTCCTGTGCTTCTCTGTTATGCGCAGGATTATTGCTCTCAATCAGAGTAATCGCTTTAGATATTATTGATAAATTATGTTCTTTAATACCCGTAACAAAATCATCTATTGTCAGCTTCTTTCTTTTCTTAACAGTAATCTTTCTGTTTTTGCGAACTTCATCCAAATCAACACCTCTCATTACATTAGTGGTGTATTCTTCTCCGCCGTGATCAGGCACCCATTCCGGTTTATTTATATTTTTTTCCATTTCGCTAAAAATATCTGTGATTAAAACCTATTACAAGATAATAAAATCGAATCTAATTCATAATTATTTAGGTATCAAAAGTTATTCACACCTAAAAGAAAGTATTTAAAGAATCGATATAAAAAAAGCCTAAGTATTTAATTACTAAGGCTTAAGATATGTGTTAAAGTTTGTGATACTATTTATTATACATATCATCAATCATATCTGAATATTTTTCTTCTACCACATGCCTTTTTACACTCATTTTAGGTGATAGCTCTCCATCTTCAACTGTAAATGGTTTTGATAGTAAAGAAAATTTTCTGATTCGTTCAAATTTTGCAAAATCTCTCTGCAGATAATCTATATCTTTCTTGATATGCTTTACAATCTTATCATTACTTAGAAGCTCGGTTTCATTGTTATAGCTTATATCAAACTCATCTGCCAATTCTTTTAACTGCACAAAATCAGGAGTAATAAGTGCTGTTACATATTCCCTCATATCTCCAATAAGCATGCAGTGGTCAATAAATCTTGACTGAGCCAGTACATTTTCAATAGGTTGAGGAGCGATATTTTTTCCACCACTGTTTACAAATATATATTTCTTTCTGTCTGTTATTTTCAAATTCCCTTTATCTGTAAACATTCCAACGTCACCTGTGTGAAGCCAGCCATCATCATCAATGGTTTCTCTTGTAGCTACCGGATCATTCCAGTATCCCCTCATCACATTGGGACCTTTAACAAGAATTTCACCGTCCTCAGCAATTTTTACCTCTACAGAATCAAAAGGTTCTCCAATTGTTCCGATTTCAATATTATCAACTCTATTAACAGCCACCACAGGAGATGCTTCAGTTAGACCATATCCTTGTTGTAAAGAAATACCCATAGCCATAAAAAACTCAAAAACATCATCTGCTAATGCAGCACCACCTGAAATAACTCTTTTTAGTCTCCCACCGATTCTTTCTCTTAATTTAGAAAACACTAATTTATCAGCAAGTTTATATTGAGTTCTCAAGGTAATAGGATTTTTTCCTGCGATTTTAGCCTTTGCGTACTTGACACCTATTTCTACAGCCCAATGAAAAACTTTTTGTTTCGAAGCAGATTCTTTTCTCATCGCATGATATATTTTTTTCTTTATTGTTTCTAATAGTTTAGGTACCGAAGTCATTATCGTAGGGGCAACTTCTCTCATGTTGGATGCGACTACATCAATCGATTCTGCCATATTTAATTGAGCACCACCTGAAAACAAGGTGTAGAAGCCTGAGGTTCTTTCGTAAGCATGGCATAAAGGTAAAAATAGAAGTGATATATCACCTTCCAAATCGCCAAAAACTGCATTAGCGTCTTTAATATTTGAGCATAAGTTCCCATGTGACAACATAACACCTTTAGGATCTCCTGTAGTTCCACTTGTGTAGATAAGTGTAAGCAGATCATCCTGTGATATTCTATTGACTTTTTTAAGAAAATACTCTCTGTCGTGGTTATCACCTTTTAACTCAAATCCTCTTGCAATCATGTCTTTGTAAGAACGAACTGCAGGATCTTGAGTGTTATATTCATCGTTTAGAACAATAATTTGTCTTAAAGTGTCTAAATCGTCTTTGAACTTCATGACTTTATTAAGCTGGAAATTATTAGAGACTATTATACATGAAACACCACAATTAGTGAATATGTATTCTTCCTGCTTAGCTGTTAGGATTGGAAAAAGTGGGACATCCACTGCGCCAATCAAAGAAACAGCAAAACTTGATATTATCCACTCAATTCTGTTTTCTGCTACAAAACCGACTCTGTCACCTTTCCTAATACCTAGTTCAAGAAGAGCTAATGCAAACGATTCTACAAGTTCAGTAAGTCTGTTGTAAGTTATTTCGTGCCACACTCCGTTTTCTTTATATCTGATTGCAACTTTATTACCGTACCTGTCGCAAACTCTATAAAACATATCAGGTATGTTCTTAAAAGTAAATTTCATAGCCTACTTTGCCAAATAAAACAAATCATACAGATTCCAAAAATACTAAAATTATTTGTATTATATGATTAACAATATTTTTCGAGATACGCATACTTATATTATATTTGCAAGAGTAAAACAGCATGGAAATTATATGTTAAAATCTCTCTACATAAAGAACTTTGCAATAATTCAAGAACAAAAGATCCAGTTTAAAGCAGGATTAAATGTACTGCTAGGAGAAACCGGTGCCGGAAAGTCTTTGATTATTAGCGCATTAAATATAGTTAGCGGTTCTCGTGCTTCTACTGAAATAATCAGGAAAGACGAGAAAAAATGCGTTATTGAAGCAACTTTCTATATTGAAGGTAATTCTCAAATAAATCATTTGATAGAAAAAAATGCTCTAGACACTCTTGGTCATGAACTCATTTTACGAAGAGAAATAAACAGCTCAGGGAACAGCAGAGCATTTATCAATGACTCTCCTGCTCAGCTAAAAACTATAAAAGAATTTGCAGATGTTTTAGTGGATTATCATGGTCAGCATGACAGTCATTCTCTATTGTCGCAGAGTAATCATGTGAATCTTCTTGATCTATGCGGAGTAGATAATTTTATTATAAAAAAATACGAAGCTGGTTATAAATCTTTAAAAGAGATTAGTAATAAATATTATGACTTCAGAAAGAAAGAGCTTGAACTAAAAGAACGAGAGCAATTAGTACGTTTTAAACTCGAAGAGATATTAGCAGTAGATCCCAAACCTGATGAAATGGAAACCCTGGAAAAAGAATTAGAAGTAATCGAAAATGCTGAATTTTTGAAGAATACTTGCTATGAAATCAATTATAACCTCTATAACTCAGAGGGCGCTATTATAGAGAAGTTGCAGGATATTCAAAAAAGAATGATTCAGCTGTCGGAATACAACGAGGATTTATCACAATATACAGATGAGCTGGAAACAAATATCATATCTTTAAAAGAAATAAATAACGCAATTGCAGATTACAAAGATGATATCCACGCGGATGACTATAGAGCAAATGAAATAAGAAAAAGAATGGTAAGTCTTAAGTCTCTTCAGAAAAAATTTGGGCCTTTGAATTTACTTATAGAATCAATTCCTGGTTTACAAGCAGAATTAGATGATTCAGTGAACTTTTCAGATAAACTTGAAGAAATGCTAAAACAAATTAAAATTCTACAAAAAGAGCTTGGAGAAATTGATGTAAATTTATCCGAGGAACGTAAGAAAACCTTCTCAGTTCTTAAAAGTGCAGTTGAAAATACTTTAATTGATCTTGGGATTAAAAATCCGGTATTTGAAATCAAAACAACTCTTAAAGAAGCTAGTAAAGATCAACATTTTGCTGCATTGATTGGAAATACATTGTACATACCTTCTTTATCAGGTGTTACACATTTCGAATTTTATATCTCTACAAATCTGGGTGAAACTCCAAAGCCGCTATCAGAAGTTGCTTCCGGAGGTGAAATATCTCGTATAATGTTGGCGATTAAGTCACATATTGCACAAAAAGACAACTTGCCTCTTATGGTATTCGATGAGATAGATACCGGAATTAGCGGGCAAATTGCTAAAAAAGTAGCTGACAGAATGAAATTACTATCTAAGGACACACAAATGATCGTAATTTCGCATCAAGCTCAGCTAACAGCATTAGCTGATACTCCAATTTTTGTTAGTAAATTGGAAGAAAATGGTAATACTTATTCTAATTCAGCAGTCCTAAGCAAAGAAGATTTGCTTACTGAAGTTGCGAAAATGCTGGGTGGAGATAAACTAACTGAGAATATTATTCAGACAGCTAAAGAACTGACTAATTATTAAAAATAAAAATATTATCTTAGCGTATTATCATATACGAATGCATATTATGGTCGGATAGCTATGTACAACAGTAAATACTACAGTCTGGAACAAATAACAGAATCTTTAAAAGGTAAGATTAACTGTTTAGATGTTAATAAAATTATCTCAGCTTATGAGATGATGCAGGAAGCTTATGAGAACAGATGTGAAAATGATGGTATTCAGTATTTTCACCATTCTACCAGAGTTTGTGGTATTTTACTGGATGAACTAAACCTTTACGACACTGATTTAATAATTTCTTCTTTACTACACGATGTATTTGACAGCGAGCATACTATTTCGGAAGAAATTATAGATTATAATTTCGGCGCTTATGTTTCGTTTTTACTGGAGCTTCTTAAGGTACAAAAACAGCAGGAAAAATCATTCCCAAAAGAATTTATAATCAAAGATACTAAAGAGACCAAATTCCCAGGTGATGATGTTCTAATTTTAGCTTTAGCAGAGCAATTGGAAAAAATGAGAAGCCTTGATAATACTCCTCAATTTAAACCTCATATAAAAATAAAGCAGATAGATGATATCTACCTGCCTTTAGCGAATATTAGCAATAATGTTAGAATTACTTACCTGAAGAATCAAATTCTAAAGGAAAAAAACAAGATTGTTGATTAATCTTCTTTTTCAATTAGAATAAGACCTTGCTTATAAGATTTATATATTATAAAACCTGCTGCAAATATTGCAGATAATAATAATGACAGAATAGCTATTATTTTTCTTGAAGGAGCTATCCTTTTGTAAGGTATTTCGGCTTTATCTAAAACTTCTACGACAGGTATATCCTTTTTCTCTTGAATTGCTTCCTGATGTTTTTGCGTTTCCAAGTATAAGATAACCTGTTCAAGTACTTTTCTGTCTCTTATCAATCTTGCATAATCCTTGAGTAAACTTGGTACTTTTTTCAAAGGAAAAGCAAATGCATCACTAGTAGTAAGTCCACCGGATTGAATATTGTCATATTGCGCTTCTAAAGTAGAAACTTTTTCTCTTTGGGATTTCATCTGAGGAGATTGGGAATTTAATTCATTAGAATACATCGCAAGTTCCACTTTAGCTTCAGCTAATTCTTTACCTATTTCTATTGCCTGTTGTACAATAGCCGTTGTCTGTTCTTCAATAGATAATACATTGTTATCAGACTGGAATTTCTCCATTGCCAATTCAATATGTTCCAACTCTTTTTTATAGTTATCTATCTCATTTTGAATATATATTCTAGTCTGCTTAGCAGAACTTATACTTTTATCTCTTAATACTTTATCCAAGCCTTCAATAGCAGCATTTACAATATCAGCTGACATTTTTGCAGCAGAGGCTTTGTCTTCTGACGAAGGAAAATAAGGTGTTTCAGCAACAGAATACACAGTAATAATGCCACTTTGCTTTTCAACGACAACGTCAATATTTTTCCTTATATAATCCAATAGAAATAAGTCATTTTCAAATTCTTTGTACTGAGGCAATGATTTAAGATTCAAGCTTTTGTTGACATAATCAGCAACAGATCTACTGTGCAAAATATCAGCGTAAACACCTGATTTATTCGATTTCCCTAATCCACCGAGCATCATACTTCCTGCACCACCGGCAAACGATTGGAAAAACGAAGATAAGCCTCCACCCTCTTTATTACTAGGTGGCATTAGTGAAGAATAGGATTCATATTTATGAGGTAATAAAAATGATATTAATATCATCGCTGTAGTGAATCCTATTACAACAGAAAAGAATAATTTTTTTCGTTCTGTTATTAGCTTGAATATAAGACTTATGCTAAAGTTATTTTTTGATGTCATTTGTTGTTTGAGTTTGATTGTTGAGAAATAGTAAAGACAATAGCGACAATAGAAATTATTTGAGTAACAACAGTTAGAGTTGTTGTAAACAACTCTGTATATGAATATTCTTTTTCAGGAGGAACTAGGATTACATCACCGGGTTCTAAAGTATAGTCCATATTTTCTGCAAGAAATTGCTCACCTCTCGGCTTAGTTATTAAAGTTTCGTCAACATCAGCTCTAAAACCATAACCACCTGCCGCATTAATGTAGTCCTTGTATGAGTAACCTGCTTGAAAAGTAATCAAGCCGGGATTATTAACCCTACCCTGTACATTGATATGGTATTTCTTCTTAGAAACAATAATTGAGTCTTTATTCCTAAGCATAATATTATTTACTTCATCACTAGGGTTTTTCATAATTTCATTGAAATCAATTGCCATAGATCCCTTTTTCTCTGTTTTCTTTGCCTGAAAATATCGAAACTCACTTTCAGACATTTCAGAAGCAATCATTTTATACAAGCGCTCCATCTCAAGATCTTTGATTTCCAGTTCTTCCTGACGAATAAATTCAATATGATCCAAAGATGCATTTTCAGTAAATCCACCGGCTCTTTTTATAAGATCATATACCCTGTCTGTTTCCTCATTTATTGCATATTTTCCGGGGTATAACACCTCCCCTTCCAAAATTGCATATTGAGTTTCATCCCAGTCATATCGTTTTCTAATATAAATCCTGTCTCCAGGTTGTAACCTAATATCCCCGGGCAGATTTTGTTCTGTATAAAGAACACCTTTCCAATGGTTTAAATCAAGATAGATGTGCTCCATGCCAGTTGGATTCATTCTAACCACTTCTACAGAATCAAGATTAGAACTTTGCAGAAAACCCTGTCCAATTTTAATTATAGTTGAAAGAGAATCACCTTCTGCAAATTCGAACTCACCGGGTGAAGGCACTTCGCCATATATTCCAACAATAATATTATCAGAACTTGGAGCAACTATAATATGATCACCACCAAGAAGAGTCGGATTATGATCTTTTTCACCTAATTTATAAAATCTAAGCAAATCAACTTTTATTCTTTCATTGCTTCTGTCTCTAAATAAGGTTATATTTCTTAAAGAACCGTTATACTTAAATCCACCTGCTTTGTCAATTGCTTCATTTACTCTCTCTGCAGCAGTCGACTGAACTGTTGAAGGTTTTCCAACAGCACCACTTACAACAACTTTGAATTTTCTTATATCTTCAAGAACAACATAAATCTCATCAGTTTTATAAACAGATCTAATTTTGTCTTCAATTTTACGAGTGGCTTCTGCTAAAGTATTTTCTTTGACATCAACCCCTCCTATTCCACGAAGAAGTATTACTCCGCTAGGCGAAATTGGAGTTTTAAATTGAATTGTTTTTGAAGTATTTATAAGTATAGAGAATATATCATTCGGACCAACTATATATTTTTCAGGATCGATTTCTCTCTCCAGAAGTCCTTCGTTTAATTTCACATTCTCTTTCATGTAGTCAAATGCAAGAGTATCTACTTCTTTCTTAGTAGCACCGGAGATAAAAGAATTATCTAATTGAGCATTTGCTTCTGCTGATAATAGGATGGCTATAAACAGTAAAATAAGTTTTCTCATAAGCTTCTTTATTGTAAATATAGATATTGCTACAAAGATAATAAAATTTCTAGTTTTATTACCCGTTTTACAATGATTAGTTCAATTATTGGTATATTTGAATATTAGTGATTTATATAATGGAGCTCTGATGCAAAACTTAATAGAATTTATAAAAGATACTGCCGTTAATGCGGGTAAGATCCTTAAAGAAGGTTATGGAACTAAATTTAAAATATCAAGTAAAGACGGAATAAATAACCTGGTTACTGAATATGACCATAAAGCGGAAGAATACATCATCTCCAGAATTAAAGAAACTTATCCAAATGATTCTGTTTTAGCGGAAGAGTCCGGTAAGACAGGAGATAAAGATTCCGATCATATTAACTGGATAGTAGATCCATTAGACGGAACTGTGAATTTTGCACATGGAATTCCTATCTTTAGCGTTTCAATTGCTGCAGAACTTAAAGGTGAAATTATTGCCGGTGCTATTTACCAACCAATCTTAGATGAACTCTTTTGGGCAGAAAAAGGTAATGGTGCGTTTCTAAACGGACATAAACTGCATGTATCAGAAACAAATGATTTTAAAAGAGCTTTTCTTGTTACCGGTTTCCCATATAATGTGTCTGAAAACCCATGTAATTGTGTAGATCTATTTGTCAAATTTGTTCAGCAAGGAATACCTGTTAGACGTCTGGGATCTGCAGCATTAGATTTAGCTTATGTAGCAGCAGGTCGATTTGATGCCTTTTGGGAATTAGAACTTAAACCTTGGGATGTAGCTGCTGGAGTATTATTAGTAAAAGAGGCGGGTGGCAATGTTACACAGTTTGATAATTCAGAATATACTGTTTATGATAAAACATTATTAGCTTCAAATGCCAAAATTCATGATAAAGCATCCTCTGTTTTAAACTATTGCGCCAAAAGTTGCCATGAAGCTTAAGGTTTATTATATGAGTGGTGCAGGGAATATGTTCCTTGTTTTTAAATCTAACAATGCTATTGATACTGATTCAGTAGTGAGGAAGCTTATAAATAAATATAAAGCTCAACTCACTTTAGAAGGTTTGATGGCTATCTCAGATTCCAAAGATTCTGATTTTGATGTGAAATTTTATAACCCTGATGGATCTACAGGTATGATGTGCGGCAATGGCGGAAGATGTGCTGTATACTTTGCTAAATATGTAAAATTTATCTCAGAAGATCAAATAAAAACCAACTTCTCAATGTCGGGAAACAAATATTTTGCTGATTTTGCAGAAAAAGGTATTAAACTATATTTTGATTTCCCTAAAGAAATTCAAAGCAACAAAATCCTAAAGCTTGATAGCAATACATATCAATATGATTTTTATGATGTAGGAACAACTCATGTTTGTATAGATATTTCTACAACTGCTTATGATGAAGAAATAGATTCAATTGAAATTGATTCTTTTGCTATACCAATTAGGAATCACGAAGAATTTTTTCCTGTAGGAGTAAATGTAAACTTATATAAGGTGGTTTCTCCTTCTAAGATTTATCTTCGCACTTTTGAAAAAGGTGTTGAAGCTCAAACAGGTGCATGCGGCACAGGTGCAATATCTACAGCACTATCTGCTGCAAGCAGATATGATATAGAATTCCCCATTGAGATACTACCTCCTTCTAAAGAATCACTTTGGATTGATAAAACTGAAAATAATATTATTCTTGAAGGTCCTGCCAGGATAATTAAAGAATTAGAATTGGAGATATAAAATGCTTGCAACTCACTTTATAGATCATGCAGAAATAATAAAAGATAAACTAATATCATATAGAAGACAGATACATAAAAATCCTGAACTATCTTTTCTTGAATACAATACTTCTAAATTAATTCAAGAAAAGCTTACTGAATTGCATATAGAATTCAAACTCTATGGCAAAAATCCGGAACTGCCTGAAGCAGAAGCAACAGGAATCTTAGCCAAAATTGGAAAAAATATTTCAAAAGTAGTCGCTCTTAGAGCCGATATTGATGCACTTCCAGTTACTGAAGATACCGGTTTAAATTTCACAAGTCAAAATGAGGGTGTCATGCATGCATGTGGGCATGATATGCACACTTCAATGTTATTAGGCGTTGCAGAAATCTTGAAATCAATTGAAGATGAAATCAACGGAACTGTTTTACTAATCTTCCAGCCTGCTGAAGAAAAATTGCCGGGCGGTGCTAAAGTTATGCTTGAGGAAGGAATATTTAATGAAATTAAGCCTGACATAATATTAGGTCAGCATATAGATCCTCAGGGAAAACTAGGAACTTTAGCTACTTGCAGTGGCCCTACAATGGCATCCACAGATGAAATCCATCTTACGATTTTAGGTAAAGGTTCGCATGCAGCTCAACCTCATTTAGGGCAAGATCCTATTTTAACCGCCGCTCAAATTGTTATAGCTTTTCAGACTCTAATAAATAAAAAACGCAATCCGCTTGATCCGGGAGTTCTTACAATTGCTTCTCTAAATGCAGGAAATACAACTAATATTTTCCCTGAAAAAGCTCATTTGAAAGGTACTTTAAGGACATATAACAATGAGTGGCGTTTCGAGATGCATAAACATATAAAGAGAACAATCCATAATATATGTGAGATTTACGGCTGCGAATATGAATTGAATATAGCTCAAGGATATATGCCTTTGATTAATGATGTTGAGACAACTAACTTTGTAAAAACTTATTCCAAAGATATTTTTGGAGAAGAAAATGTTTTAGATTTTGAGCCAAAAATGTGGGCTGAAGATTTTGCATATTTTGCAAAAGAAGTGCCTTCTACATTTTTTTATTTAGGTGTTAAACCGGAAAATGAAATATTGCCCGGATTACATAATCCAAAACTCTCTCCTAGTGAAGATGCTTTGACTAAGGGGTGCGCAAATATGGCTTATTTAGCTTATAAATATTTGAATAAATAGAAAAAGGCGGTCAAGAACCGCCTTTCATTCTATATCTAAAATCGAATTTTTATCTGGCCAATTTTCTTAGTTGATTGATATTATCAGTAATATCTCCTGCGAAAACACCTGAACCACTTACCAGCATATTTGCACCGGCAGAAGCAATTGTATTCACATTGTCTTTTTTAACACCACCATCTACTTCTATTTCTACATGCTCCAAACCATTTTTATCTAAAAATGTTCTGAGGTTTTCACATCTGCGAAGGAAGCTATCTATGAAGCTTTGACCACCAAATCCAGGGTTTACTGACATGAGCATGATGAAATCACAATATTCTGCTGCTTCATAAGCATATTCCATCGGAGTAATAGGATTTAGAACAATACCTGCTTTTACATTAAAGCTTTTGATAAGCTGGATACTTCTGTGCAAATGATGGGTAGCTTCCACATGGATAGAAATTAAATCTGCTCCGGCCTGAGCAAATGCAGGGACGTATTTATCCGGATCAGAGATCATTAGATGGCAATCTAAAGGAATATTAGTTATTGGTTTGATAGCTTCAACTACCAATGGACCTATAGTAATATTCGGAACAAAATGCCCATCCATCACATCAATGTGAAGTAGCTCAGTATTTGCTGCTTCGCATTTAGATATATCCTGTTGTAGATTAGCAAAATTTGCAGATAATAGAGAAGGTGCAATTTTAATAGGATGCATGTTAATACCACTTTAGAATTTTACATACAAAACCCTGAATATCAGAATCTTTTGAAAACTAATATTCAGGATTTTGGATTTCCCACATATTGTATACAAAAATACGAATTTGCGAGTAAATATGTTAGTCTATGAGTATTTTTTATTCAATTTCTTTTTTATTTTCTTTTACTTTTTTCTTTTTTGTTGGCTTTTCATCGCCTTCTTTAGCCCATTTTCTCATGATTCCTATTTGTTTAGCTGCTTTTCCAAATAGTGTATCTTCAGGGTAATTACCATCTTTATCAGCAATACCTGCTTCAATCCCCATTATAATTGGAATACCTGCCTCGATAGTATCGATAGCCCAAATTTTAAAATTGCCTTCTTCTACTGCCTGTAATACCTCGGAACACATCATAAGATCTTTAACATTCTGCTTAGGAATGATACAGCCCTGATCTCCCGTGAAGCCTTGTTCTTTACAAATCTCAAAGAAACCTCTTACTTTCTCATTTACACCACCAATAGGCTGAATATCACCTTTTTGATTAACAGAACCTGTAATTGCAATGGACTGTTTAATTGGTGTATCAGTTAATTCCGACAGAATAACATATATTTCAGCAGCCGAAGCACTGTCTCCGTCAATTCCACCATAAGACTGTTCAAATGCAATAGAAGCTGTAAGAGAAAGAGATTGTTTTTTAGCAAATCGTTCTCTTAAAAAGGCAGTAATAATCAATACACCTTTACTGTGGATTCTACCACTCATTTCAGCTTCTCGTTCTACGTTTACGATTTCTTTATTACCAGAAGCAATAGATGCGGTGATTCTTGCAGGTTTACCAAAAGAAAGGATACCATTGTCATAAACAGTAAGACCATTAATCTGTCCGACTCTTTCACCTCTGGTATCAATCATTGTTGAGCCTTCAAGAATGCTTGCTTTAATTTTTTCATCAATCATATTGCTTCTTTTTCTACGCATATTAATTGCAATCTCAACGTCTTCTCTACCAATATAAGGACTAACTTCAAGCTTATCATAGAAAGCAGCTTCTCTTAGAACATCAGCTACATCAGAGAATTTCAGTGTTAATTTATCCTGAGAGCCTGCTTTTTCAACCGCCCATTCTGCAATTGCTGCAACACCATCAGGTTTGCAATGAGGAAGATTTTCTTCTTCACAAATTTTAGCTACAAATCTTGCAAGATTATCTATCATCTCATCAGATTTTTTAGCTTCATAATCAAACTGAGCATTGATTTTGAAGATTTTTTTGAATCCTTTTTCGTAATGATAAAGTTGTTGATATAGCGTTTGACCACCAATAATAACTACTTTTACATTCACATCAATAGCTTCCGGTTTTAAATACGATTGAGAGATTTGGAAGTAAGCATCCATAGTCTGAATTTCTAATTTATCATACAGCAGCACTCTTTTAAGAGCCGGCCATACACCTGGTTCCTGGAACAAATCAAGAGCATTTACAATTAAGAATCCCTGATCTGCTCTAAGCAAAGCACCTGCTTTAATTTTTGTAAAATCAGTGCGCCAGAATCCACGATTATCATAAACTTTTTCTATTGTTCCAAACAGGTTTTGATAAGATGGAGTTGTTTCTACAACCAATGGAGCTTTATCATTTTCTGAATTATCAAGAACTACATTTACTTCGTATAGACTAAAATAGGCTTCTTTAGATTTTTCAGATTCCTGAGGATTCTGCGCTGAAGAATCAGTTTGTACAAAAGGTGCCAGATTATTTAAGATATGATTGATAACTTCATCAATGTAAATATCTACACGGTCATTATGGAACATATCACCAACTTCAGAAAATACTGAAGTAACAACTATTTCAGCTGAAGCTTTATCATTTTTAGAAAGAGCTCTTTTAAAATCTTTCATCAATTTCATACCTGACTTTGCTAATTCAAATATTTCATTGTGGAATTTCTTCCATAGCTCTTTTAATTGATCAGCTTTTTCATATCCTAGCTTGCCTTCATCCACCAAATCATCAAGCATTTCAATTTGAACAGGTTTATCATCTATTATCGGAAATACTTCCGGTTGTACTATCCCTTGTTCAGTCTCTATCTGACCACGAATAAATCCATGAGGTTTAATTTTTTTATCAAATTCTGAAAGAATAGATCTTTCTTTATCTTGATATTCTTCAACTATCTTTCTTCTTGATTGCTGATAAGATTCTTCTTCAAAAAGTTTAGGTAAACGTCTTTTTAAATAAGAGATAGCATCTCCCATTGCACCTTTAAACTCTTTACCTTTTCCTCTTGGTAGCTTAACCAAAATCGGCTGATCCTGGTTCGAAAAATTATTTACATAACAGTAGTCATATAGCTTTGGTTTGCTTGAAGTATTGTTTTCTAAAATTTGCTTAACTGTACTCAATCTTCCTGTACCGGATAAACCTGTAACAAAAATATTATACCCCTTTGCCTTTAGCCCTGCACCCATTCTAATAGCTTCAATAGCACGTTCCTGGCCTACTATTTTATCTAAAGGTTCTAATTCTTTTGTAGTCTCAAAATTAAATGCATCTTCCGGACAATTCCATCGCATCTGTTCTTTTTTTAGTTCTAATGTTTTAATATCAGTCATAACCATTTCCTTTATGTATTTACCTATCTCATATACGTAGTATCTGCTAATATAGTTGCCGATAATTCAACATCACTATATTATTTATTTATGAGTCAAGATATAAAAAAAAAGAGCATTTAACAAATGAATTGCTAAATGCTCAACTTTTCAAGATATATTTAATTTATTTTGATGAGATAAATTGCTCAGCATAATATTTCGCAGTTAATTTTTCACCTGTAGCTTTTTCAATCATATCATTCCAATAATATTTCGCACCAGGACCGAATACTTTATCTTTAAGATATTGACCTACTTCTGCATTTCCGTAATATGAAGCAGGATCAGCATATTTTTGTTTCAAGATGTTAACTTTGATATAGTGATCCAACTGAGAAGCAAGAAGTTCACCAAGTAAATAATTGTGATAATAACAAGGTGAAGTAGCAATATGCGTTTTAGTTGCCCAATCCGGCATATCTCTACCTTCAGGTTTTTTTATCATCTGATATTTTTCTACAATATCCCACCATAGCTGGTTCAAATCCTGATCTGGGTTATTGTATAATTCTTTTTCAAATCTATACATAACCTGCGCCCATCTGCTGAAGACTAACTGTTCTAACTTCAAAATTTTGAATCCTTCAGGAGCAAGTTTAGAAGCTTCTTTTTTGGAAATACCAAGCATATTTTTCATCCAATCTGAGTTAGATGACATTCTACCGAATAGCATCGCGATTGCTTCAGTTGTAAAAGTATGTGCAGGAGTTTTCAAAGTCCATGGTAATGTTTGGTCATGATATTTGAAATAAACACCATGTCCATATTCATGAAGCATAGTATTCATCCAGCCTGAATTATCTACAACATTACAGAGAATTCTGATATCGCCATTATCTCTGTCTATATCAGTACAGAATGCATGCTGATTTTTACCTTCTTTTGCGAACAAATCACTTTTAGCTACCATATCATCAATTGGCATACCTATAGAAGCATAATAATCTTCAGTAAGTTTTACTAAGTCCTGACCTTCATAATATCTATCAAGATTCAAATCGTAAATCTGAGGTGCTTCCTGGAAAAATCTATTTTGATAGTGCCAAGGCATCAATTCTTCAGGTTTGATATTAAGTCGTTTTGAGAGATATGTATCAATATCATTTTTAAGTGATTTGTATTCATCTCTTGTAAGTTTATCTAATTCGTCAAAAATCTGTTCAATGTCTTTAGGATCCTGATCACTTAAAGTTAGAGACATTTCATGATAGTTTCTGAAGCCTAAAGATTTAGCAGTTTCATTTCTTAATTTGACTAGAGAAATAATGTCTTTTGCCACAACATTACCAAGCTCTTTACTGGCTTTCCAAGTAGCTTCAAGTTCCTTATTATCAATTGATTCTCTTAAAGTAGATTCAATTTGATTATCGTCTAATTTTTTACCATTTACTTCAGCTCTGAATGTAGAATACATTTCTGTAATCTTACTTTGTAAAGCAGTAGTTTCCTGAAGTTTGATAATGTCAATCTGATTCCCAAGAAATGCATTATATAACATTTCAAGTCTTCTTGCCTGCAAACTATCTGTTACCATCCCGGATTCTTTAAACTTTTTTAACTCAGCAAAATATTCTTTATTTGCAACAAGTTTATTATATTCATTTTCAAAATCTTCGGCACGTTTATAATCTTCCTGCTTACCTGAAACAGCTGCTTCAAAATATGATAAAGCCAAATTTCTATATACAACTTTCATTTCAGTCTCGATTTTCGTAGCGAGCTGATCGAAATCATTAATCATTTTTGTAATTTCCTCTTTATTTTCTTGATTTACTTCACCTTCTTTATGTTCGCTACAAGCCACGAACAGCCCCAGAGAAGACGAAATCAAAACTGCATTTAGTATAGATCTAAATTTCATTGTACTTCACCAATATTGATTAAAGAAACAAAAATAGTAAAACATTCACTATTATAAAAGAAAAGTCCTACCAATAATATGATAGGACTTAAGAAACTTATTTATCTGATATTTACTTGTCTTTAGGCATGCAAATTTCAGTAAGTACGCCGTTAGTAGATTTTGGATGTAAAAAAGCGATAAGCATATCGTGAGCGCCATTTCTTGGAGCTTCGTCGATTAATCTGATATCTTCGCCTTTCAATCTTTCCAAATCTTTAGAAACATCATCAGAGTTAAAACCGATGTGGTGAATACCTTCACCTTTCTTTTCAATAAATTTAGCAATTGGAGAAGCTTCATCTGTTGGTGCTGTAAGTTCAATTAGAACATCACCAACTTTGAAAGAACCAACGCTAACTTTTTGTTCTTCAACTATTTCTCTGTGAATATTTTCAAATTGGAATATTTTTTTAAATAATTCAATTGAAGCATCTAAATCTTTAACTGCTATACCAACGTGATTAATTGATTGTATCATGATGACTCTCTTATTTTATAGATTTATAAACAAGTTCAACTTTTTTCAAATCATCTATAGTATTAACTCCCTGCAATTCTTCAAATTCTGCTACAGGGAAAGCCATTACTTTATGGTTCTCACCTTTAAGGATTGAAATAATATCAGTGAGGTAGTACTCACCTTGTGCATTATTTGGAGTAACACTATCAAGTGCATGAAACAAAAGAGCTTTGTCTACAAGAAAAACGCCACTGTTGATTTCGGTAACTTGTTTTTCTTTGTCGTTAGCATCTTTTTCTTCAGTAATTTTTAGAAAATTCTTCTCTGAGTCTCTAATAATTCTGCCGTATCCAAAAGGATTACTAGCATGAGTTGAAAGAACTGAAACTACTGAATTATTTTCTTCATGAGCTGCCACGAACTTATCTAAAGTTTTCTTTGTAAGAAGAGGCACATCGCCACAGAGAATAAGCGCATCTCCGTCAAAACCTTTCAAAGAATCTTTAGCCTGCGCAACTGCATGACCAGTGCCAAGCTGTTCAGTCTGAACAGCAAACTCACAATTTTTGTAATCAGATTTATCTATGTAATCAATTACTTTTTCTTTGTAGTGGCCAACAATTATAACCTGTTTTTCCGGGTTTAGCATTGAGGAAGTATCCAGTACATGACCTAAAAGTGGTTTCTCACACATCGGAGCTAACACTTTAGGTAGTGTAGGATTGTTCATCCTTTTTCCTAATCCGGCAGCAAGTATAATTGTAGATAACGATTTAGACATGATTATTCCGGTTTTGTTACAGAAACTATATCGTTATTTTCGTCAACAAGCACAACTGTCGGCTGGAAGTTTTCCAGTTCAGCATCATCATAATGTGCATAAGTAATGACAATAATTCTGTCACCCGGTTGACCTTTTCTGGCGGCTGCACCATTTAGGCACATTTCTTTTTTGCCTCTTTCTCCCGGAATAACATAAGTTTCGAAGCGTTCACCGTTATTAATATTAACTACAGAAACTTTTTCATATAGTTTGATATCTGCTTGATCCAGCAAATCCTGGTCTACAGTAAGTGAACCTTCGTAATTCAGATTTGCATCAGTTACTGATGCTCTGTGTATTTTAGATTTGAACATGATACGTTGCATCTAAAAAAAACTCCTTAGAGTAAAATCTTTGTACAAAGTATGTCAAATGCAAGTTACATTGCTTTTAAGTCGAAAGCAAAATATTTTGCAAATAAATTTGATATAAGTTTTACTATGACTGAAAAAAAATGTTTATTTTGCGTTATGTTAATACAAAAAGGACAAAGTGTACAATGTATATTAAAACGCTCGCTATTATAGTCGTAATCTTTGTAAGTCTATTGTCTATTGGAAATTGCGCTAATTTAAAGCTAATCAATAATATAGATTTGAAACAAGAAGAGAAGGAACTTTTCAAAAAATCATTCTCAACTGAATTTTATAATAAGAAAAAACAGAAACTTGGTAAATTTTATGCTATTGAGATACAAGATATAATATCTTTACCTCAGGATGTAGATACAAATGCTGTTTTGATTGAATTAGAAACAAAAAACGGGCAATCTATTCTGTGCTCATATTTCGAACTTTCAAACAAGATTTCTGTGATGCCTCCACTCTACCTTGTAGATGAAGTTACAGGCAGTGTAGGTGATACTATTAAAATCTCAGAAAATATTGAAGGTGAAATAGATTATTCTGAACTAGATAAAGAACTTAAAATAGCAACTGTAAAACGTATATACTGTCAGATATCAAAAATCACAAAATCTGCTAACCTCGTTTTTAAATCAGGTACTGTGATATTCCCGATGGATGTGTGTGATCGTCGTTGGATGACCGATGTTGTCAGACTTAAAATATATTTATTTGAAAAATAGTATTATTTCTGCTAATTTGCTTTTAGTAGTCAATATTTAGAATTTTATCAAATCAATTTAGAGTGAAAAATGAGAAAAATTGTTGAATGCGTTCCTAATTTCTCTGAAGGTAGAAATAAAGAAACAATCGAAGCAATTGCAGAAGCGATAAGAAAAACTCCGGGATGTAACCTTCTTGACGTTGATCCGGGATATTCTACAAACCGTACAGTTTATACTTTTGTTGGTGAACCTGAAGCTGTTGTTGAAGGTGCTATCAATGCTGCGAGAGTAGCAAAAGAATTGATAGACATGAGAACTCACAAAGGTGAACATAAACGTATGGGTGCGCTTGATGTTTGTCCGTTCATTCCTGTTGCTAATACAACTATGGAAGATTGCGTTGAATTAGCTAAAATATTTGGTAAAAGATGCGCTGAAGAACTAAACGTTCCTATCTTCCTTTACGGCGAAGCTGCTCAAGAAGAAAAACGCAGAAAGCTTCCTAATATCCGCGCAGGCGAATATGAAGGTATGGCTCAAAAAATATATGATCCGGAATGGAAACCTGACTTCGGTCCGGCAGAATTTGTTCCTACTTGGGGTGCTTCAGCTACAGGAGCAAGATTCTTTTTAGTTGCATATAATGTTAACATTATCGGCACTAGTAACCAGGCGCACAGAATAGCACTTGACCTTAGAACAAATGGCCGTGGCGCAGATCAACCTGGTCTATTGCAGGAAGTTCAAGGTATGGGCTGGTTCGTAGATGAGTATAATATGGCTCAAATAACGATGAACTTAACTAACTACAATGTTACTCCAATTCACGTAGCTTTTGAAGAATCAAAGCGCATTTCGAAAGAAATCAATGTTGCTGTTGCTGGTTCAGAATTAGTAGGTCTTGTACCTTTAGAAGCAATGCTTCAAGCTGCGGATTACTACATGGAAAAAGAAAATCTGTTTATTCTTGACGAAGAACAAAAGATTCGATTAGTAATTGAAAGACTTGGCTTAAATTCTGTTGGAAACTTTGATCCGAAAAAACGCATCATTGAATACTTAATCGCTGAAGAAAGAAACGAACCATTAGCAAGCATGACAGTTCGCGCATTTACTGAAGAAGTAGCTGCTCGTTCTTCTGCTCCGGGTGGTGGATCAGTTAGTGCTGCTATTGCTGCATTAGGTACTGGTCTTGGATCTATGGTTGCTAAACTTACTCACGGCGTAAGAAAATTTGAACATTTAGAAAATGAGCTAAGAGAAGTTATCCCTCCACTTCATAATGCAACTCAAGACTTAATTCCAATGATTGATGCAGACACTAATGCGTTCAATGATTATGTAGATGCAATGAGAATGCCTAAAACTACTGATGCTGATAAAAAAGCAAGACACGCAGCTATGCAGGCAGGCCTTAAAAAAGCAATACTTGTTCCATTAGACACTATGAAAAAAGGCGATCAAGCTTGGGACAAAATGGTAGATGTTGCAAGAATTGGTAATCTAGCTTCAAAATCTGACGTAGAAGTTGGTGCCAGAGCATTGGAAGTTGGTATCTGGGGTGCATATAAAAATGTACTTATTAATATGCCGGGTATCGAAGATGAAGCTTTCAAAGCTGAAATTTTGAAAGAAGCTGAAGATATGAAAGTACGAGCTGAAGAAAAATGCAAAGAAGTACTTGATATTCTGGCTAATCGCGACAAGTAATCTATATTACAATCATTTACAAAGCCTTTCTGAGATTTCAGAAAGGCTTTTTTATATATAATCGCTGCACTTCGACTCGCTTTGCTCGCACAGTGAAACTTTTTTTGGATGGGGATCTCAAGTAAAAAAAAAGCCTCTAACTATAATAGTCAGAGGCCAAAATAAATCTATAGAATCAAATATGATTACTTGTTGTTTTTCATAAATTTATCCATGAAAGCAACTAAAGCTTCAACAGAAGATTTAGGGCAAGCATTATAGATAGATGCTCTGATACCACCAACATCTCTGTGACCTTTCAAGTTAGTCATGTTTTCCTGTTCTTTAGCTTCTTTGATAAATTTAGCTTCTAATTCAGGAGTTTGAAGATTCCAAGTTACGTTCATCAAAGAGCGATCGTCTTTGTTAGTTACAGTACCTTTGTAGAAGTCGCTGTTTGCATCCATGAAATCATAAAGAACAGCAGCTTTTTCTTCATTCATTTTTTGAATTGCACCAAGACCGCCTTCCTGCATGATCCATTTCATAGTTCTACCCAACACAAAGATTGGAAGACATGGAGGAGTATTGAACATAGAATCTTTAGATACGTGAGTTTTGTATTTTAACATTGTAGGAATGTTTGTGTTTGCTTCTTCTACCCAAGTTTTTTTAATAACAACCATTGTTACACCAGCAGGGCCAATGTTTTTCTGAGCACCGGCATAGATCATAGAGAATTTAGACCAGTCATATTCTCTTGAGAACATATCTGAAGACATATCTGCTACTAATGGAACATTACCAACTTCAGGAATATCTTTAAATTCTGTTCCGAAGATAGTGTTGTTAGTAGTGTAGTGAATATAATCAGCATCAGGATTTACTTTGAAATCTCTTGGGATATAGTTGAAGTTTTTATCTTCAGAGCTAGCTATAACGTTAGTTTCGCCCAAGAATTTTGCTTCTTTGATTGCTTTTGTTGACCAGGCACCAGTATTGATGTAGTCAGCTTTAGTTTTTAAGAAGTTGTGAGGTACCATAGTGAACTGCAAAGAAGCACCACCACCAAGGAATAAAACAGAATAATCGTCAGCAGACAAGTTCATTATAGAAAGAACGTCAGCTTGAGCGTCTTTGATAACTTTATCATAATCAGCAGAGCGGTGGCTCATTTCCATGATAGACATACCAGTGTCATTATAATTAAGTACTGCTTGTGCAGTTTCTTCTAATACACTAACAGGTAAAATTGCAGGGCCTGCACTAAAATTGTGAGCTCTTTTCATTTCCAAACTCCTTTTTTATATATATTTGTAGTGGATATTGATTTCTAAATGCAAGTTAGCATTTTCGCAGATTATTTCATAAAAAAGTATTTCGATTTACTAAATTTCATCCAAACATGACGGATATTATATTAATAACAGCCATCATATTTTTGTCTTCATTTGTAAGATCGGTATTCGGATTTGCAGATGCGCTTATTGCTATGCCGCTATTGCTGTTAGTTACGGACATTTCTTTGGCATCTCCCCTTGTGGCTCTTTTTTCTTCTTTTGTAGCTATGGGCATAATTCTAAAAGATATTAAAAATGTGAAAGCAATTTTTGATCTGCCGATGCTTGCTGTAATTATTATTTTTATTCCGATAGGAACTTACCTGTCAAGCAGTATATCAGAAGCTTTAATAAATGTAACCCTAGGCTTAACACTTATAGCGTTTGCCTTATTTAAGCTCTTCTATAAAAACACATTGAAATTACGTATTAACAGTTTTACAAAGTATACAATTGCTGTAATTAGCGGGCTTTTAGGTGGTGCGTATAACGTAAATGGCCCTCCCATTGTTATATACGGTACAGTCTCGAACTGGAGCCCGGCAGAGTTTAGAGCAAGACTTCAAGGCTTCTTTCTGCCTACCAACTTAGTAATATGTATCACACATTATGCAAATGGCTTATGGACAGCAAAACTATTTCAAACATTTGCTATTTGCTTACCTGTTGTCTTAATCGCCTTCGTATTAGGGACTTATGTAAATAAAAAGATCAGAGTAGAAACATTTAATGTGGCAGTATATTATTTGTTGCTGATATTGGGAATGTATCTAACAATAAACTCATTATCTTAACAGTGCATCACGACTATCTTTCCATATTCAGAATAATAATAATTGCTTCTTGGCTACAGACAATATCCCTAATCTATAAGAAAATATTTGTAAGTTGTTCTGTTGTAAATTAAAAGTACATCTCGAATTGGGTGATCTAAACTATCTATAGTGTCGTCATGATTCAATTCCAAAATTTCTGCGTCAAAAACATGCCAATGTTTATGATCTCCGTCTTTTGTTCTTGCTTTCATCGAAGACAATGTTTCAATTTCTGAAAACTTTAAAATATTGATTTTGCCGTTTTTGTTAATATCAGCAAATAAGTAACTTGTATCAAACCATAAATCAAAATGAATTATTTTATTCGTTTTATAATTATATAAAATACAATTGCTATGATTTAGATAAAATCCTTGAGGACCAAACGGTATCTCTAACATAAAATACTCCGGATATCCTTCAATTCTCTTAATAGTAGTATATGTAAAACTTTCAATGTACCTTAGAGCATGATCCTTGATTTCAATTGAATTGACATATAATTTTAAACTATCATAATATGTAACTGTAGTCGTATCAATATAAGACATTATAATTGTATCATTTCCAAGCATAAATTGTCTCATATCCATACCTTTCCCGCCAATATAATCTACATCTTTGATGATTCCTGTATGACTAAAACCCAAAGATTTAATATATTTGGTGTAATTAATACTTGACAATGACTCATCTTCAGTATTGCATGAAAATAGGACTAGGAAAACTATAAAGATATTTCTAGAAAGCATTTTTAATTCCTACTATACCTTCTGTATTTCTTGGTATCCAACCTTCATCATCCCAACAAGTTGATTTCAAATATGAATCTGTAGGCACAATAAAAGTAGTTTGTGAGTAAGCTGTAGTTGTCTGAAAGTGGTAACTGTACTTTTTGTTGTTGACTCCTTTGCCTTTTACGGAGTAACTAGAAAGTCTATTTGGAAATAAATTATGACTTGACTCAGTGAATAGAAAGCCATCTGAGAAAAAAGTATTATACGCAGGAGAACCTTTTTTATATAAATCAGGTCCATGCCAAAATAATGCTCCCTTTGATTTATCAACAGTCCCATTATCAAAAATTCGTCCCCAAATTGTCCCACTAATAGAATTTTTCACTCGTTCCTTATTTGCAACAGGAACAATAGTATAATCACCTTTATCATAATTCATAAATAATTCTTTTCTATCATCTTTTCCATAAACTGCTGTATTCTCAATAATATCCCAAATAGATACTTCTTCACCATATCTTATCATAGTACGATCAACTCTGTTTTCGAGCACATCATAAATTGCCCAAGCTACATCAAGAGACCTTGAATCTTCGTTATAAATCGTACTATAAATATCAACAAATTCTTTATGAGTTATATCAAGATCAACTACCGAATAAGACTTTACTTCTGGATGTTCATTTAAATTAAATTCTCCTTCAGTATGATCTGTAAAATCAACTTCACCATTAATTGCAAACACATTATCACTTTCACTTCCATCATTACCTAAATAAGTACCATCTGTATGATAATAATCTGCCATACCGTCAGGATCGATTCTGTTAATTGGGTCATTAGATACGAAGTTGTATGGAGACTTGCTTGGAAAATCTGATTTTAATGGATCAGGACTTTGCCATTTTTTATTCACTAGTCTAGAAAAATCACCACTTCTTATTAACTTATGATCAGAGTCATAAACTTCATAAGTATAAGAATCTACATTAATAATTATTATAGAAGCCAATGAAGTAGTATCATTATTTTTGAGTATTATTAAATGCTCACCACTCTTCTCTGACTCAGTTTGAAGCAATTTACCTTTTACTCCGAATTGCTCGTATGGATTTTGTGCTAAAGTAGAAACAGTAAAAAAAGCACAAAAAGCTAATGTAATAAATAATTTCATTTTATTCTCTCTATTTATTTACTGATTTGTCTTCTTGGTTTTTAATCTCTTCTTCCATATCTTTTGCCCATTGCTCATATTCTTTTTCTGTCATTTCCCTGTGTCCTAACAATTCTATTTGTCTAACTAGTACTTCATGCGATAATATTCTTTCTTTCAGCCATATTCTATCTAAATTATTAGTATTAGGTTGTCTTTTAATAGCATTAATTTCTTCTTTAATAGCATCAGCTTTGAACATGATTGCCATTACATTTTTAGGGTAGTATTCTAAAGATTTTTCGCACATTTCTAGTGCATTTTTATCAAATCCGTATTTTTCTTTATATCCCATTGCTAAATCATATAGACAAAAAGCAACAGATTCTTTAAGACTTAGCGGTCTCATATAGATTCCATTTCTTATACCTTCTGCAGTTATTGCCATTGAAGATATAATCCATGCATCTGAAGAGAAACCACCATTAGTAAGTTCAATATTAACCCATTCCCCTGCTTCACTTAAATGTTTAATATATAGGTGGCTAGGCGCACTGACAAGAAATGATTCACAACCAATTTCTTCAGACAAAATTTTAAAATAGAAAGGTAATGAATGGCAATTGCCTTTTTTGGTTTTTATTAGCTTTGTTACAAATTGAGTAGACCAGTCATTGTAACCCATAAAATCATTAAAATCATATTGCATAGTAATACTATCATTCAGAATGCTTGGTTCACACATGTAACTCCAAATTGCATATTGCTTTGCTGTTTTATAACTACTTATGTTTTTAGAATCTATTAAGTAATTAAGTTTCTTTACAACTGAGTCCAAGTGTTTTTGAAATTTTGTATAATCTAAACTATCTTTATAAAATGCATTTTCTGTATAAAAAACAGCAAGTTTGAAACATAAACTGTCTTTTTCTTCTAACATATTTAATATTTTGTAGTATGCATCTTTGTAAAATATATCTTCCCACTCTCTCTGAAAAGTGTAGTTGTAAGCAAATGAGGGTATTGTGTTAAAAAACAATATTATTATAAAGTATTTTATCATATTTCAGTATATTTATTAATTATATATTACTAAATATATTTAATATACAATTTTTTTTATTAATATTCAAAGTTATGTTTATTTATAATCCCTTTTTATGTTATGCATGGTACGTTTGTATTATTTTGCTATAATATATACTATCTCATAAATTATTATTTTGATATTTTCCAAAATATTTTGGGTACTGATGCCTTTTTGTTTATTTTTGACGGTCTAAGCTCTTAGAAATACAAAAGATTATAGACTTAAATCATATTAATATTAACCTATATTTTTCGAGGTCATCATGAAAGTGTTAATTTCTGACGGAATGCATCCAGACGGACTAAAGATTTTAAAAGACAATGGTCTTGAAGTAGTTGAACAATTTTACGAACCTGCAGATTTAGTTGCAAACATCAAAGATTTTGATGCAATCGTAGTAAGATCCGCTACTAAAGTACCAAAAGACGCAATTGATGCAGGTGTAAACTTGAAAGCAATTGCACGCGCAGGTGTTGGTATCGATAATATCGACCATCCTTATGCAAAAGAAAAAGGCATTCCTGTTTTAAACACACCGGGAGCTTCTTCTGTTTCTGTTGCTGAATTGGCAATTGCTCACATGATGAGTGTTGGCCGCTTCTTGCATAGAAGTAATGTTGAAATGAGAGAAGGTAAATGGCCTAAAAAAGATTATAGCAAAGGCAGAGAAGTTACTGACAAAACTTTAGGTTTGTTTGGATTTGGTGCAATCGGTAGAGAAACTGCAAAACGCGCTTTAGGCTTAGGCATGAAAGTTATTGCATTCGATCCTTTTGTTAATGAAACTGATATGGATGTTGAAATCGTATCTAAAGACGATGTTTTAACTAAATCTGATTTCATCTCTATGCACATGCCTTTCATTAAAGAACAAGGTCCTGCTCTTACTGAAACTGAATTTGCTAAAATGAAAAAAGGTATGGTTTTAGTAAACTGCGCTCGTGGCGGCGTTGTTTGCGAAAAATCTCTACTTACAGCTTTAAATGACGGAACTGTTGATTTTGCTGCAATTGATGTATATGAAACTGAACCTGCAGGGGAAGCTCAAAAAGCTTTAATCAATCATCCAAATGTTTCTGTTACTCCTCACATCGGTGCTTCTACTGTTGAAGCTCAGGTAAGAGTTAGTACAGAAATAGCTCAAAAAGTAGTAGACGCACTGAAAGCATAATAATCATATAAATTTAAAGGGATAAATAAAATGGCTGTTTTTCGTCCATTCAAAGCTTTTAGACCTGCTAAAGGAAAAGCAGGTGATATTGCGGCTTTGCCGTATGATGTAATGAATTCTGAAGAAGCTCGTAAAATGGTAGAAGGTAAACCACTTTCTTTCCTTCATGTTGGTAAACCTGAAGTTGATTTAGATCCTAAAGTTGATCTTTATTCTGATGAAGTATACAACAAAGGTAAAGAAAACCTTCAAAAACTTATTTCTGACGGTAATCTAGTTGAAGAAGCAAAACCATGCTTCTATGTTTATGCTCAAACTATGGACGGCAGAACTCAAAATGGTTTGGTTGGCTGCGCTTCTGTAGATGATTACTGGAATGACGTAATTAAAAAACACGAAAAAACTCGCGCTGTAAAAGAACAAGACAGATGTAACCACGTTAGAGTAACTAATGCTCACACTGGCCCAATCTTCTTGACTTACAGAGATTTAGATGAAGTAAATGCAATCGTTGAAGAAGTTAAAAAAGCTGAACCGGATAATGATCACGTAGCTGAAGACGGTATTCGTCATCAGTCTTGGGTTATCGACAACGATGCTCATATCGAAAAAATTCAAACTCTTCTAAGCGGCGTTGACGCATTTTATGTAGCTGACGGTCACCATAGATCTGCTGCTGCTGCTATCGTTGGTCGCGAACGCCAGGAAGCTAATCCTAACCATAAAGGCGATGAAGAATATAACTTCTTCTTAGCTGTGCTTTTCCCTGCTGAAGAGCTTTATATTATGGATTACAACCGCGTTGTTAAAGATCTTAACGGACACACTGAAGAAGAGTTCTTCAACAAAGTTACTGAACATTTTGACTGTAAAGAAGTTGAAGGTCAATACAAACCAAAAGCTAAAGGCGAAGTTGGTATGTACATTGACGGTAAATGGTACTGCTTAACAGCTAAAGAACATTTAACAAAAATCGATGATCCTGTTGAATCTTTAGATGTAGCTATTCTTCAAAATAACGTTCTTAAACCTGTTTTAGGTGTAGAAGATCCACGCACAAGTGATAATATCGACTTTATCGGTGGTATCAGAGGTCTTGGCGAATTGGAAAGAAGAGTAAATTCAGGTGAAATGAAAGTTGCATTCTCTATGTTCGCAACATCTACTGATGAGTTGATGGACATTGCTGATGCAGGTAAAATCATGCCTCCTAAATCTACTTGGTTCGAACCTAAATTAAGAGACGGCTTGTTCGTTCACTTTTTAGACTAAGAATCTTATATATTTTTTTAGAGGAGATAGCTTGCTATCTCCTTTTTTTTTATATTGCATTAAAAAGAACGTCTTACTTTTTAATAGAAAGATTACAAATATGATATCGTTATTTATGTTTTCATTTATTATTTTCTTTTTGACTATGAATTCTTTACAAGCAACAACATACAAATTCACCGGTCTTGATTCTAAAAAAGATACAATTACAGTAGTGTATACTTGTAATTCTGATAATGAAAGTCTTATCGGATATTATTATGTGAATTCTACTTCTGAGTTTAGAGATTTATTTGGTACAATTAATCATGCGAAAGATTCAATTATTGAATTTATAAACTACGATTATGATGATTCAACATTTAAAATCACTATCAAACCTCATCGAAAAAATAGCTATATGGGTATTTTTGAGGATCAAAGAACTAATAAAACTGAAAATATAGAGCTTACTAAAACTGAGCTTAGTACCTCAATTGATTTGTCAACAATAATAACTGATAGTTTCAATATTGTGCGTAATATTAATTGCAACATCAAAATTATAATACCACGCCTAGTTTCAGACGGCAACAATTTGGCTCACGTTAATTCGAAAATTGAAAATGCAATGACTGCTATATTGAATCAGCAATACGAAATAGAGGCTGAATCATTGAAAGATTTTGTTAAAAAATACAAGGAAGAATCTGCTGTAGGATATGATCCAGAATGGGGAGAAAATGAAGAGGAATTGCAAATATCCACCAACTTTACACCTTATAGTTTACAAAATAACATTTCAATTCTTGTTAACTCTCTTAATTTTATGACTATGTCAGGAGGAGAGGTTTATGTTAAACCTATTAATATAGATTTTTCCGGAAATATCATCAGTTTAGATAAAATCGTAGCTCAAGATGAGATAGAAAAAATAAAGGAGTTTGTTCAGCAAGAACTTAAGATGCAGCTAAAAAATAAAGGTTTTGACCATAATTCCTATTTGGAAGATATCTTGAAAGATTTTTATATAATGAACGATTTTACTATTACAGAAAATGATATCTTGTATTTTCATATAAATTTTAGAGAAATGGCAGAGATATTTACAATTGAATATGATCTAAAGAAATAGCTAAATAGAATAATTTCCTGAACGAATACTATTTTTTAATACTAAAATCGGCACTTATCAGTTAATATACCTATGATAAGATTGATATATTACATAAGTGTTTTTCTTCTACTTACTATAGGTCTTCGGGCGCAAGATAAGCAGTATTATCTGGGGCCTACAATCTATTACAATTCGATATTTAATAAGTCTGAAATACCACTTTACCCCTACTCTGCTGATTGCGGAGTTTATCAATCAGGAAATTCAAGCTCTATTTCATTTGGCTTAAATGCAGGATATGTATTAATTCCAGACCTACTTAGTATAGATGCTAAAATTCTTTACGACACCAGACCAATTGATCTTGAAAAGCTAAACAACACAGGACTAAAAGTTTTTATTGATAACGAGTACAATGATTTGGTACTCAGACATAACTATAAAGCAAGTATAAAGTATTTGATGCTTGATTTAGGAGCTAAATATTATCCGCTTAAAAATATTCCTGCCGGCGTTAGACTTGGGTTTGATCTTAGTACTGAAATGTTCGGAAATAAATATACTAATACAGAATCTATAAATTCTCCAAAAGGTATTTTATTCCCGGATGAAACACTTCAGCATGAAGTTGAATCAGGTGAGCTTGAGCTAAATTCCACAAATTACGGTATAAACATTTCAATTTTTGGAGAATATGAACAAGATACAAATTTTATTATTGTTCCTGAGATTTCCTACAGATATCAACTAAATTCTAATTTGAAAGCAGTTGACTGGTATTCTAATATGCTTAGAGTAGGCGTTAGTGCTGTTTGGTATATCAATCTTGATAAAAGACCTACTGAAATACCGGAAAGGAATAATAATATCGTAGAAAAAGAAATTATTGAACAGAAGCCTGAACCTGTTGTATTTTCAAACTTAGAAATAAATCCACTGAAATATACAGAGACTATAGTAACTCAAACTTACCCCCTTTTGCCTTATATCTTTTTTGACAGCGCTTCAGTAGAATTGGATGATAAAATTACACAAAAACAGAGATTTACTGACGAACTTTCACTACCTAAAAATAATATTGATATATATTATTACATGCCTGATATTCTTGGTAGCAGATTGGAAAACAATCCAAAATACAGATTGACTATCACCGGGGTAACTGATGGAGTAGAAATCCAGGATTCGACTGAACGTTTGGAATTAGCTTTAAACAGAGCTAAATCTCTAAAAGCTTATCTGGTTGATAATTTTGATATCCAGGATAATCAAATAATTCTGAAGTCTAAAGATTTGCCGGAACGAATTTCAAGTACTGAATATAGCGAAGGCTATGAAGAAAACAGAAGAATTGAGCTTTCTTCGAATGATCCGTCTTTATTCAACCCAGTAATCCATAAACAGTTTTCAGAGATTGATCTAAGTTCTGAAGATGTTTATTTTGAAGTAGATATAGAAAATAGTGAAAATATAGAATTTCTTAATATCTATATATTGCAATCAGATAGCGTCATTTACTCAGAAACTCAAAGAAATATTAAAGACAAATTCCGCTTCTATAAAACAGATATTTATGATTATCTGCATAAACACAAAAACTATTCTATAAAACTGACTGCAAGAGACAGCCACTCTGAAGAATATACAATTTCTAAAGACATTGAAAGCAGTTTGAAACTGAATGATTATGAGCTTGCCAGGCTAAATCTTATTGTTTTTGACTTTGACAGTGATAACATCACAAACATAAATCAGAACTACTTAAATACATTTCTTAGCACACAAATTGCTCCAAAAGCCAAAATCCAAATTACCGGTTCTACGGATCTTTTGGGTGGTTATGACTATAACAAAGAATTATCTATAAGAAGAGCAAATGCTGTAAGAAAGATTGTCAGTAAATATGCAAAACCTGAGCAAATAGTATCATGCAAAGGCGTTGGATCAGATAATCTAAAGTTTGATATAAACACACCAGAAGGCAGATTCTACTGCCGTACTGTACTTATAGAAGTAATGAACCCGATAGAGTAAATGCTATGTAGATTTTAGGGAAACACTCTATTGGATAATACTTCAAATTACTAAGTTGTATAAAATTTGAAGTTTATATAGTTGATTTTTGCAGAGACTGTAAACTAAACTCTGTCCATTAGAGTTATAATAATAAATAAAAGGACAGAGCAATGAACGAACAAGATTACAAATCGATTCAAGACAAAGCGATTAAGCAATTTAAAGAGGGCAAATCACTATTAGGCAAAGATGGTGCATTTGCCCCTTTACTGCAGCAATTCTTAGAAGCCGCACTCGAAGCAGAAATGAGTGAGCATCTTTCAGAGGATCAACCTCAAAAAAAGAATAAGCGTAATGGGAAAGGTAAAAAAACGCTTAAAACAAATCATGGCCCTGTAGAGATAAAAACTCCGCAAGATCGCAATTCAACTTTCGAGCCACAGATAGTCAAAAAGCGTGAAAGAGTGCTTTTAGACAGCCTCAGTAACAAAATACTTGCTTTATATGGCAAAGGACTAAGTTTACGCGATATATCAGAGTATATCGAAGAAATGTATGGCATGAATGTGTCAGCAGCTACCTTATCTCAAATTACCGATAAAGTAATACCGGATATTCAGCAATGGCAAAATCGCCCGTTAGATCCGGTATATCCAATAGTATTTATGGACGCAATGCATTTCAAAGTGAAAGATAACGGTAGGATTCAAAGTAAAGCTATATATACCGTTTTGGGTATAAATAAGACAGGTCGTAAGGAAATCTTAGGTTTATATTTTTCCGAAAGTGAAGGAGCAAATTTTTGGTTATCGGTATTAACTGAGCTTCAAAACCGAGGAGTTGAGGACATTTTAATAGCAGCCATAGATAATCTTAAAGGATTTGCAGAAGCAATCAACAGTGTTTACCCTGCATGTGAAGTGCAAACGTGCATTATTCATCAAATACGTAACTCAATAAAATATGTAGCAAGTAAAGAACAAAAATCCTTTATGAGTGATTTAAAGCTCGTCTATAAGGCTGAAACCAAGGCAGTCGCAGAAATGGAATTAGAGAACCTTGCAACAAAATGGGGTAATAAATATCCCATAGTGATAAAATCATGGCAAAATAACTGGGAAAAATTATCTACATATTTCCAATATTCCCCTTATATAAGAAAAATTATATACACAACCAATACTGTAGAAGGCTACCACAGGCAGGTTCGCAAGGTGACAAAAACTAAAGGAGCATTTACAAGTGAAATGGCACTGATGAAGTTAGCTTATTTGGTAACTCAGGAAATTAGTAAAAAATGGACACAGCCAATGCAGAACTGGGGTTTGATTATTCAGCAACTGGCCATACACTTCGGCTCTGATAGGCTACACTTAGATATTTAAATTGGCGCGACTACACGCCCAAATTTTTCGCAAAACTCCGTTAGCTAAAAATTTGGACTGTTTGTTTATGCCTAAAATCGAGGAATATCTTCAAAAAAGAGCAATTGCCGAAGTGTGGGGCAAAATGCGCCTATAAGGAATGTAAAAAATAAGGATGTGATTTAAAAAATTTGTATCTTTAACAATCACATCCTAGAATTTTCTTCTATAGAAATAGAACAGACAGAGTTTATTTTACACTGCCATACGCAGCCCATTTTTTTTAAATATTTCAACTTTATTTTAGTTCATATCTTCAAAAATAAAATCTTTGATTTCAGGATTAATCTCTACTTTATTGATTTTTACTTCTTCAATCATATCACCATTAATTTTACTAATTCTATGAAATGGAATCATAAGACCTGATTCTTCTCTATAATCATTCAATAGAATTTCTAATTTTGTACTGTCTTTTTCTATATAAGTCTTGTAGTGCTCATAAGTTGTTGCATCAATACAGGCAATTTCCTGCTTACCATAGTAATAATTTAATTTTACAAGGAAAGCAGTGCGATTATCTACAACCGCCTTATTAATATACGAGGTTTCAATTCCTTTTTCCTTTGAATTGATTAAAGGGCCTTCAATAAAATCAGATCTTTCGATGAAGTTGATTTTCATTGCTTCCGGCATATGCTGAGCCAATAAATCATTTTTATGAGCATTTTTGTAAATTGCATTTTGTCCGTTCACAATGTAAACAGACGCACCTGAAGAATCCCTAAGAGTGTTTTTTATACGATTTGGGAACTTATAAATAAGTTCAAATGTACTTTCAAGCTCAGCAGTAATTATTGTACCGGTTACTCTGAAGCTATTAATATCTCCAAAAGCTTTGTTACCGCCTCTGGCTTCTAAATGTCTATTTAGAATAGTGTTTACATTAGCGGCATAAACAAATGTAATTGTAAAAATAAAAATCAATAAAATTCTGATCAATCTCATCTTCTAAACCTTATTTCAATTTCTCTAATTTTTCTAAAAACTCTCTGGCTTCGCCCTTTTTCAGACCGTATTTTTCTAATGCTTCACTATCAGGGAATTCTTTGATTAGATCTTTAAGCAAATCAATTTCTTTTCTGGAAAAGTTGATATTGTAAAGTGTGAAATCTTCAAATGCTTCCCAAGTCAAAGGCACAATTATTTTCAACATTTCTGCAATCGCTTCAGCAAATACTCTGATTTCATACTGAGCATGACCATCTAATCTAAGTCTGATAAAGTGCAAAAGGTTATGTAGATCTATTTTCCAGTACCATTCTGTGTAAGTAGATAAAGGAAGATTTATTCTTGCTATTTCGCGAGCAACTCCTTTATCAAGCATTTCTTTGTAATCACCAAAAGCAGAACTTTGACCTTCTGAAATGATGTTAGATACAGCTGTTCCATCTAATTGATCCAAAGACTCATCAGATCTTCCCTGTTTATTGTTTTTTGCCTGGAATCTGATCTGCTCTAATTCCGGTAAATAACATTCGTCTTTCATTTCAGAATATCTGCCGCTGTATTCGTTTACATTTGCAGTTCTGTGGCGAATCCACTGTCTTGCTATAAAAATCGGAAGTTTTACGTGAAATTTAAGTTCTACCATTTCAAAAGGACTTGTGTGTTTATGTCTCATTAGGTATCTAATTAGACCTCTATCCTCATTTACAGTTTTTGTACCTTGACCGTAAGAAACGCGTGCAGCTTGAACAATTGCTGAATCATCACCCATTACATCTACTAAGCGGATAAAGCCATGATCCAAACATTTGAACTCTTTACCTATTATATCTTGTATGTGTTTTTCCATTTTGTTGCCTAAGTATAAATATTCTCAAATAACAAAGATAGCAAAAATTGGAGATTTTTTGGGAGCAAATATTATATCAAATATCCAAATACTGCATCTAATATTAATATTGCAGCTGCAGTCAGAGTAAAAGCACGAACTGTACTATTACCTACGCCCTCTGCCCCACCTGTAGTAGAAAAACCTACATGCACACCAATTAATGCTGTTACTCCTCCGAATACCAATGATTTAAAAAGCCCTATTCCAATTTCAGACAGGTCAAAAAATCTGACTACAGATTCGAAAAATACTTCTGTAGTAAAGCTAAATTTAATCATGGTAAGTAAGTAACCACCAACAAGTGCCACTACATTAGAGAATACTGCCAGCACCGGCATCATAATTAGAGTTGCAATAGCACGGGGCATGGCTAGGTAACGGTTTTTATCTATCGCCATCATTTCTAGTGCATCGATCTGCTCTGTAACATTCATTGTGCCGAGCTGAGCTGCCATAGCGCCACCCACACGTCCCGCGATAATCAAAGCAGTTAATACCGGAGTAAGCTCTGTAAACACCACTGTTGCAATTGACGATCCCATAAAAGGCTTAGCAATCCCAACCATATTGAACTTGGAAAATAAATTAGTCGCTTGAAGTGCAGCGATTGCACCTGTGAATGAACCAATCAGAATTACCAGAGGTAGCGAGTCTGAACCAACAATTCCCATTTGAGATAAAACTAGTTTTCTGTCTTTCAAAGCATTTGGGAAATATCTGGCTACTCTGACAGAAAGGATAGTAATCTGACCGAACTCAGCAAAAAAGTTTAAAACAGTTCTGCCTAAACGAGCGAATATATTAAGCATTCTTTTAACCTTGTTTTTTCTTATATGCAAATTTAAGATAATATCTGATGATATATAACTTTACGAATAAATTTCTTAAATGTGCAAAGAAAAAAAAGCATCGATTTATCAATTATTTTGAAATTCCGATGCTTTTGCTATTTTTTGTATAGTCATTTTCTAATTGAAATAGTACATATATCCAAGATTTGCTAAAGGAAATGATTCATCAATATTTGGATTGTCAGACATTATCGCAGCTGCAATACCTATATTAAAAGTAACTCCATAGCATTGTATACCAAATGTTGCTCCGGTATAAAAATATTTATCAAAAACAAATTCATCTGTATAAATATAATAATTTTCTACAATCAGCAAGTCATACTCTTGTCTTTTGTGGCTCATATATCCAAGATTCAAACCAACATTCAAACCAAATTCTGATTTTTCAGTTTCAAAAATATTTAGCTTCATAGAGCTCTCTGCTCCTGCATATTCATCTCCAGCACCACCTTTTAATTCAAATATTGCATGCTCTGTATGATAACCAACAGTTAAATTAAACACCCCTGGAGTACCCAATGCAAAACCAACATACGGAAAGTTTTTATTCAATGTTTGCTCGTAATATTGAGAGTAACTATCATTTTGTACGTTCGGCTGGTTGGACTTTAGATCGGTATTATTTATTTTAGGTTCTTGTTCCTCAGTTACTTCAGGTGTTTCAATTTTTCTGATATGTGGAACAGGGTCAGTCCAATCATTAAACTCATTTTCATCTATATATTCGATACTAGTTACATCATAGGGATTAACTTCTAACAATACACCATCAGATGTTTTTACTTTTATAGCCCTTCTTTCTCTTTCCATAATATAGCCATATATTTCATAATTTTCATCTGTAACTATGCGACATAAGGCAGGTTTTATACTCTCAATTTTACTTTTTTCAATTTCGATTGTAATATCAGAATTATTTAGTTTAAGTTCAATGTAAGAATTTGATTCATCAGTTATCTCACCAAGATAGATGTCACCTGATAGCATAGTAACCTTGTGATCTGCTTGCATCGTAACTGGAATACTTAATAAAAGAATTGTAAAAATTATAATTAGCTGTAAGGCTCTCATATTATTTCTCATTTTTTGTTATTAATCATTAAAATAGTATATATATCCAAAGTTTATTAGATCTATGTTTTCATCTATTACTTCATTTTTGTTTGAGTGGATTGCTTTAGCTCTCCCAACTTCTAAAGTTAAACCGTACCATTGAATTTGCAGTAACATCCCTGAATAAGAAAACTCTTCATTTTTAAAATTCAAATATTCGCGATTACCTATATTTGATTTGTCATACTTATATCCAAAGCATATACCTGCACTCAATCCAAAATCATAATCTCTTGTTTCGTATACATTGAATAGCAAAGAAGTTTGCAAACCAATTTTATCAGATTGAGCACCTCCATGCAAGTTTAAAGTTAAAGCATTGAAGTGATAACCAAATGAGGCATTAAGAAATCCCGGAGTACCAATCTTTATTCCGGCTATAGGAAAGTATTCATCATAAGTTTCTGCAAAACAAGCAGTAGACATAACTGACTGATCAGTTGCATTTCTAATTTCTATTATATGTTTCTGCGCTTCAGTATTAGGTCTTTGTTCGTCTTCCTGATCTTGATCAACTTCATCTTCTATTTCGATTTTGTCAATTGGTGTACGCGAGTATCCTCTTGTATTATTCAAATATTCTAGCTTTACTACATCCACTTTAGCAACCTTAAGCGTGGCTCCTTCAGATGTTATAATGATTAGAGTATCCGCGGCCTGTGATTCCAGAGTACCATTAATTTCGAAGTTTCTTTTCGTCTGGAGAACAACAAATACTGGATTAATTGATTTTATATCTGATTTTTTGAGTTCTATACTGAAATCTGATTCCCAGCTTTTGATGTTATAACTGCTATCTGTTTCAGTAATTTCTTCGCCATAATATACTGCTCCCGAATTCAAAACATATTTGCTGTCTGAAAGAAGTAAATTTGTCAAAATCAAATGCAAAATTGTTATTGTGATAATAAAATTGAAAAGTTTCATTAGTTGCTCTGTATGATAAAATGATATTTCCCAATAATAGACAATTATAGACTATGTTTATAATATTACAATTTAAAGAGCTGCAATATACTAAAGATTCCAATTTCTACAATACACTTACTATTTTATATGCTATTTCACCATACTATACTATATGAATCAATACTTTTCACTCTAGTTTTATATTCTGAAAATAAATCTAAATTTTTTTGTACCCTTTTTCTAATTTACACGCTCTTCCCCTATGTAAGACAAAAACAAAAATGGTAACGGGATTGGAACAAGACAGAAAATTTATGGAATTGCTCGAACCTAATCTTGAAAAGCTATGGAGATTTATTCTATCGTTTATCAAAGATAAGGATGATGCTAAAGATATCATGAGTGATACCATATTGGCTGCTTACGAGAACTTCGGGAAGTTAGAATCGCACGAGGCTTTTTTGAGCTGGCTTTTTACTACAGCGCGGCGCTTAGTATATAAAGCAGTCAAAAAGAAAGCTGATATTTTTGGAGCTTCTCATTTCGATTTGGATGACTTCAAGTCAGGCAATCTGTCGCCACAGGAAGTCAGCGAATTGAATGATCTTTATTCGGCATTAGACAAATTGCCTTCAGAACAAAAAGAAGCCGTTGTTTTGACGTCAATTTATGGCTTCTCTACTGCCGAAGCAGCCGATATACAAAACACAGTTCCAAATACTGTAAAAGTTAGAGTTTATCGTGCAAAACGCAAATTAAAAGAATTATTGGGATCTTAGCATGCAAGACTTAGAAAAATATCTCAACACAGCACGAAAGGCAGAATTAGACAATGTTCCATTCGATAAAGACGGAATCGGATCTATGCTGCAAAAACACAGGGAAGCCGGCTCCCAAAACTTTTTCAAAAAGATAATTTCAAAATACGGGAAGCTAAAAATGTATTCTATAATGTCAATAATAACGGCTAGTATGCTTTTTATCAGTTCAATGATGCTTGATTCAAGTGACAGCACGCCAACTGTGAAAGCTAAGAAGATACAGATAACAATTGGTAATGATACTACTAATATAGAAAATTACAACTCAGATGAGCATGATTTGGTGGATATGGCTAAAAATAATAGTGTAAAACCAGAAGTAGAATCGACTAAGGACACAACTAAAAAAGAAGTACCGGAATATGGTTTTATTATACGTGGTGATAGAGTCGAAAAGCCATTATTTCCATCCAACCATTCACTAACAGTAAGTGAAGCATCAGATTTAATTGATGAATATCTAAAAACGCATAGTTTTAAAGACACTATGATTACTTTCTATGAAACAGTATCTGATTTTAAAATTTCTGATGATAAAATAAGATGGCAGCATTTAAAATTTGAACCAAAAGCATGGCGTATTAATACTAGATATAATTTTAGAATCCAGAGAAGGTTTGACAAGGAAGGGAATAACTTCCCAGCGATGACTTATATTTCTTACTATCCTGAAACACCAACCTTAGTAAGGCTATTGGGTGATATGGAAAAAGATATTACAGAATATTGCGATATAAAACAGCTTAGGAATCTGGGTATATGCGATCTTAAAGATTATTTCCCTTTACTTGACACTCTACTGGGCAATATTCCCATGAACATAGAAAATCGCTCTGAACTACTCAAAGAAGTAGCAATGTACGGCCAAGTTAGCAGAGCAATTCTGGATAATCCTTTTAAAGGTTTTAAATATAAAGACAAAGGTATTACTTTAGACAGAGCTACTTTAGAAAACCTCGGTTTGGTAATCGAAGAAAACATGATTAAGTTTCCTAATGACGAAGTCTTTATAGACTCAAGTATGATTAAATATAATGACTATATATATTCGATGCATTTTAAGGATGAATACAAGCCAGAATATATTAACCGAAATCTATACGTAACTAAAGACGATATCTATCAATGGATTTTAGTTGAAGGAATTGCTCCAAAAAACACCAATTATATCAAAGTTATTCACTGGGACTCTCCTGATAGTGCAGATTATAATAAAAAAGATCCTGACAACAGAACATGTTATCATGGTTATTACTATTATAAAGCTGCAGCAAAAAATACAAATAGAATAAGTCCAATACTTAAGTCTATTGATATGAGTGAACTAAGTCAATTACGATATTTATATGATTCTGATAATGAGGAGTTAAACAAAATCTATTATCTATCTTATAATGCAATGAAAAAACGTGATGAATTAAACGATTACCTAGAAGATAAAGAAGCCCAAAAAGATACTGAACTGGAATCACAATTGAGATTAGCTTCTACGCAATCAGATATAGTTGCAAAAAATGCTATTCGTAATCTGCAATACACAAAGCTTATTCCAGTGGATGTACCTGTTCCTTATGGGGTGCAATCAGAAGAAGAACTTGAAAACGATGATTTCTCCAGCGTCACTTTATGGTACTATCCGGATGAAAAGTTTTTGGATGCTTTACCTGATGAAATCAGAAATAAAGTAGTGAAAGAAATGAATTTGCTTGAATCAGTTGTTGCCGGTGAATTGCCTGCATCTGACGCTTGCGAAGCTCTTGATGGAGAAGAATCTTTACTTGGTCTGTGCAATCTGGCAGACATGGCGATTCAAAACTTAAATGCTGCTCCAAATCCGACAGATGGAAATTGCGAAATAAGCTACAGTTTAACTGAAGAACGCTACACTAAAATGATGCTTCTTGATAATTCCGGCAGATATGTAGAAGATATAAGTGATTGGGAAAGCAGAAGCAGAGGCGATTATAGATTCTATATAGATATTAGCTCGCTTCCAAAAGGCAATTATAATATTGCAGTATTTACAAACAAGAACGAAAAAATGATGTTTAAACTGATGAAAAAGTAGGCTAAAAAAAACTCTCTAAAGCGCTCGAGCCTTAGAGAGTTTTTTATTCGAAATATATCTGTGATTCATATTCTACACTTCCCTAATCATTTCAAACTGTTTTCCTGAAGGTTTCATTTTATGAAACTTCAAAAAGTCAGCAATACTAGAGCAATCTATCTGTGTATTAACCAGTTTTATATTATTGTGGTTGTTTTCCAGTTGCATCTTTTGAAGTAATAAGCTGCCTACACCCTGTCTTCTATGTTCTTGAGCAACAGCCAATTGAGTCACATCACCAGATACAGGTTCAAAAACTGAAAAACCAACTAATGCGTCATCTTTGAAAGCACCTGTCAGTATAAATTTATCAATGTCTCTTTTGATTGAAGCAATACTATTTTGCCAGGAAGGAATAAAGTCAAAAAAATGTATATGCTGCTCTATAAGACTTAGAGATATATTATCTAACTTAATATCTGCTGAAGCTTTAACGCTAAATTTGAGATTGCTATTATCTTGAATATAATAGTTAAACTCTCTGGAAATATTAAAGCCCATATTTTTGTATATCTTTATTGCTGATTTGTTGTGTTGTAAGACTTCTAATAAGTACTGCTTTATTCCAATTTCTTTGAGATATGGCAATGAATATTCAAATATTTTAGAAGCAAGCCCTTGCCCTCTATATTCTTTAGTTGTGCCAGTACCAGTATCATAAGCAGTATTTAAATTATTAAAATGTCCCACACCATTTAAAGTAAAAGCTACAATCTTATTTCCATCGAATGCAGCAAAAGAAGATTCATTACAAAAGCCTCTGCGTTTCAACATACCAAAGAGCTCATCCTTATTTATCTGTACATCATAATCAGAGAAAGCGTTTTCAAATGCCGAATAAATGGTGTTAAATTGAATTCCTTTTAGAGATTTGATTTCCATATTGCAACGTTAATAATTTAAAGATTTGATTTAAAATACAAAATCCAGCTCATATAAAAAAAGCTCGATTTATAAAATCGGGCTTTAGTTTGTTATTGATGATAGAAGTCTAGTTATTCCTAATAGCAACTTCATCCTCAATATCTGAGGATTCTATATTCTGCATTTTCACCTTAGGAATTGTGAACGTAAAAGTAGATCCTACACCTACTTGACTTTCTATATTAAAATTGCCGCCATGCTTTTCTACAAATTCTTTACAAAGTAAAATACCAATACCTGAACCTGCTTCTCCTTCTGTACCTCGTTTAGTGAAATGCACGTCTATTTTCAAAATATTTTCTATCTCTTCCTCAGTCATACCTATCCCCGTATCCATAACAGCTATTTCTATATATTTTTTATCTTCTTTAAAGCTAATGGATATTTTGCCTTTGATTGGTGTAAATTTAATTGCATTAAAAATTAAATTTTGAAAAACTGTAGAGATCATATTAGGATCAGCCATAACCTCAGTATGTTTGCAGTTAATAGTTTCTATAGTAATATCTTTAAGTTCAGCGTTTCCTTTACAAATATTGATGCTCTTTTGACAAATTTCTGCAAGATTAAATGGCTGTCGTTCAAATGGAATTTTTCCTGCTTGGGATATGCTCCATGTAAGAAGACTTTCTAATAGTTCTTTGAAAGAGTTAGTTGTATTGATCAGTTTGTAAATATCTTTCTCCATTTTCTCATAATATTTCTTCTCAAAATGCACTTTCAAGAGTTCTGATGACAAAATCAGAACCTGCAATGGATTTCTAAGGTCGTGAGCAATAATCGAAAAGAGTTTGTCTTTCATGGCATTAAGTTCTGCTAATTCAGCTTTATTATCAATAATTTTTTGAATTGCAGCTTTTCTAATTGAAATATTTCTAGCGAGAAAATAAAGTAGAGGTGCCATCCCAATAAATAAAATAGATAATATTATAAAGTTGTTTCTTTTAATTGGGTATAAAATTGAAGATATAGCATCGTCATCCACGTAAGATATAATGTGCCAGTAATTTACAGTACTTGCATAATCTTCAATTTCCGAGTCAGATATCAACAAATTTGAATTAGACTGATTCTCAGCAATATACTTTATATTATTATGAGTAATAATTCCATCTCCAATCTCAGCTTGGTTTGAATTAGAAAACGTAGCAATCTGCCAAACAGAAGGGAACATTTCCTTGATATTGCTTTCAGTTTTTTCGGGGAACATAAATCCCCATTCTGATTCAGAATCAGGACCTACAAAATAAAACCCTGCCGAATTAGTAAGAAATATTTTGCCATCAGAATGTTCAGATTCGCGTCTAAATTCTTTAAGAAGTGTATCAGCCAAATAGTTTAATATAAGAACACCAAATTTTTCACCATTTTCTTTAAATAATGGTTTGGCGAACCTTATCATTGGTTTATATGGAAGCTCTACTTTTCCATTTTCTATGTTTAGATCCAAAGGCGAAACAAAAATTGAGTTTGGACTCAAATTTATAGAATTTCTGAAATAATATCTGTTTGATTTGTCTTGTAACAAATTATCTGCGACAACAATACCTTGATTTTCAGAAATATTAACCCTAATCCACTCTTTTCCTGTTGTGTCAAGTAATCTAATTTGGTCGTAAATAAGCTTGGCCGATGAGAACATCGAAAGTTTCATTCCAACATTCTGTTTAAAATCAGTGTTGTCACTATATTCATCTTCGATATAATTGCTCAAGAATCTTAAATCAGATTCCACTCTATCTAAAGAATAGACTATTTGATTTTTTAAAGTCTTAAGCAGTTCTTCTTCATGAGTCATGATTAAGTCTTTTTTATGTGACTCATAGAATTGAACGACTCCTAAAAAAATAATAATCTCAATGATTACTAAAAAAAACAGGAATCTTAGAAATAGTCGAAAGATATCTGAATTATTTCTTATGCTTTTCACTATACACACCGCTTAATTTTGACCAATTATATGTATAGATGATATATATTTTTAAATATTGTATTTTGTATATTAAAAAAGCCCAATCTTTCGACCGGGCTAATATATGTTATTATTTTAATCTCTCTTAAGCAGGATCTACATCTTTGCCGCAGCATTTTTTGTATTTTTTGCCACTTCCACACGGGCATGCATCATTTCTACCTACTTTAGGTTCTTCACGAACGTGAGTCTGAACCTTATGCTCTCCAGCATTTGCTTCTGAAGGAGCTTGAGCTTGTGGAATGTCTGATGGAGCAGGTGTTGGAATTCCGGCATCATCTCTTCTGTAACTCAATTTTCGAGGTGCAGCTCTTTTTACAGTAGGAACTCTTTGTTCTTCTTCCGGTGGCGCAACAGGATTGCCATCTTTATCTCTATAGATAATTTGAGGGAAGAATTTGAACGAGAAGTTTACAGACTGTTTGTTGATTTCTTTGATAAGGCCGACAAAAAGTTCGAAAGCTTCTTTTTTATATTCCATCAAAGGATCTTTCTGTCCATAAGAACGTAAGTGAATACCTTCTTTCAATTCATCCATCTGACGAAGGTGCTCTCTCCATTTATCATCAATCGTCTGAAGAACAGCAACTCTTTCAAGTTTAGAAAGGAATTCAGTTCCAATCATTTCTTCTTTACGTTTATAGAATTCTTCAGCAGCATCCACTACTCTTTGGCAGGTAGCTTCATCAGAGATAGAAGCAAATTCTTCTTTCGTAATATTTGGTTCGCAAAGTAGAGTAGTTCTAACTTCATTCATAAACTCATCGTATTCTTTATTTGGCTGATATGTTTCAAGCCATTCAGATGCCATTTCATCAATATAATCGAAAAGTTCACCTTTAAGACGTTCGCCACGAAGTGCTGCTTTACGTCTGTTATAGATTACTTCTCTCTGCTGATTCATTACATCATCATATTCCAAAAGACGTTTACGAATAGCGAAGTTATTTTCTTCAACTTTTTTCTGAGCTCTTTCCACTGCTTTTGTAATCATAGAGTGCGAAATTGGTTCGCCTTCAGGAATATCAAGTTTACTCATGATACCTGCTACTCTATCACCACTAAATAGACGCATCAAGTTATCTTCCAAGGAAATATAGAATATGGAAGATCCTGGATCGCCCTGACGTCCTGAACGTCCACGTAGCTGTCTATCAATACGGCGCGCATCGTGTCTCTCAGAACCGATGATGGCTAGACCGCCATTTTTCTTAACTTCATCGTTGATTTTAATATCTGTACCACGACCTGCCATGTTCGTTGCAATTGTTACAGCGCCTTTTTTACCTGCATTTGCAACAATATCAGCTTCTTTATCGTGAGCTTTTGCATTAAGAACATTATGCGGAACGCGTTTTCTCATAAGCATTTTACTCAATACTTCAGATACTTCAACGCTGGCAGTACCAACTAGAACAGGTCTGCCTTCTTTTAGCAGCTGTTCTACGTGTTCTACAATTGCATTATATTTTTCTCTACGAGTTTTAAAGATAAGATCTTCATCATCTTTTCTTTGAATTGGCCTGTTAGTTGGAATAACAACTACTTCCAATTTATATATTTTCTCAAATTCAGAAGCTTCGGTTTCTGCAGTACCGGTCATACCACCAAGTTTATGATATAAACGGAAATAGTTCTGCAAAGTAACAGTTGCAAATGTTTGAGTATCTCTTTCTACTTTAACATGTTCTTTTGCTTCAATCGCCTGGTGAAGACCATCTGAGTATCGACGACCATCTAAAATACGGCCTGTAAATTCATCGACAATCATAATTTTGCCATTTTGAATCACGTATTCATTATCTTTTTCGTAAAGAGAAAATGCTCTCAACAATTGCGATACTGTGTGAATTCTGTCGCTTCTTTCAGCATATAGCAAATGAACTCTATCTTTTTTAGTTTGTTTTTCCTGTTCAGACATTTCATAATCACCTTCAATAGCGCTCAATTCAGCTGCAATATCAGGGATAACAAACATCTCAGGATCTTCCTGATGAGTACATAATAACTGACGACCTTTTTCTGAGATATCTAGACCATGATTTTTTTCATCTATAGAATACAGTAGCTTCTCATCAATCTCAGCCATTTTTCTACCTTGCTCACGAAGATAGAAAAGCTCTGTTTCTGATCTAAGTTTCTGAAGATCAGGATCCTGCATCAACTTTAAGAAACGTTTATGCTTAGGCATGGCTCTATGTGACATAAGAAGCAATATACCTGCTTCTTCTCTTGATTCTTTTGTACCTTTTTTAAGTAAAGCTTCGGCTTCGCTTACATAATGGTTCACATTACGCGTTTGAGCTTCAACCAGTTTTTTAACTCTAGGCTCCATTTCTTCAAATTTTTGATCAGGATTTCCTACAGGGCCTGAAATAATTAGAGGAGTACGAGCCTCATCAATTAAAACAGAATCAACCTCATCGACGATAGCATACCAATGCTCTCTTTGTACCATCTGTTCAGCTTCAACAACCATATTGTCACGCAGATAGTCAAAACCAAATTCATTGTTTGTACCGTAAGTTATATCACCGTGATATATTTTCTTTCTTTCATCATTATCCATATTAGACTGGATAGCACCACAAGTAAGACCAAGATATTCATAAACTGGTTTCATCCACTCGCAGTCACGTCTGGCAAGATAATCATTTACTGTTACCAGGTGAACGCCTTTGCCTGGTAAAGCATTAAGATAAACAGGCAGAATCGCAACCAGAGTTTTACCTTCACCTGTTGCCATCTCAGAAATTTTACCTTGATGAAGTACTATACCACCAATAAGCTGAACATCATAAGGCACCATCGCCCAAGTATCAGTCTGCCCAACATATTCATATGTATGTTTCTGCTCTGTCAATCTTTTACAAGCCTGCTTAACAGTAGCAAAAGCCTGTGGAAGTAATTCATTTAAAACTTCCTGAGTAGCAGCAAAGATGTCTTTATCTATTTTTTTAATTTCAGTAGAGATATCAGTAATCTCATTAGATGAAAGAACTTCGTTTTTCAACTTGTCACTAAGTTCTTGTTTCTTGCTTTCAAGCTCATTTGTTCTATCTTTGATTATCTGCCTGAATTCGTTAGTCTTTCCTTTTAGTTCTTCTTCCGAGAGAGAGTCAAATTTTTTGTAATAGCTGTTAATTTCCTCTACTATCGGATTTAAAGCCTTTATGTCCTTATCACTTTTGTTCCCGAAAAGCTTTGAAAGAAGCTTAAACATAGTATTAGTATCCCTATATATACAAATTATTTACTTTATGTAAGCGAAGGTTTTAAAGACAAATATCTTTTTACCCAATTAACCTTTATCTTCAAAAATATCTCAATTTTTTTTGATAACCTAATTTTTTTCATTCATTTTTATTGATATTCATATTTTGAAATAAAGATTTTGATTTTTTTATTATGTCATTTAATATGAAAACTGCCTGGACTATGTATATGCCCAAGCAGTCTTATGTTTCGGTTTTGGAAAATTTATATAGATTTGATTACTACATAAGTAGTACCAATATATCTTTTACCTTTTGCTGCTTTTTTTGCAGGAGGCGGATTGTCAGGATCTACCTGTTTTGCACCTGTGATAGATATTCTATCCGGGGAAATACCCACAGTAACAAAATAATCTTTCAAAGCATTAGCTCTGGATAATGTCATATCAGGAGATTCATTTGCCTGTTTTTCAGAATCAGGATAGCATATTATTTCAAATTTCACCTGATCATTTAGTTTTAAGGCACTTATGATATCTTCTAAAATCATAGCAGCACCAAATTTGATTTTGCTTTTTCTCAATTCAAATGGCGGCACTTTTAATGGTATTTTTTTACCCTCAATAAGAGGTTTAACCATAAAATCTCTTGATATTTCAAGATAGCGGTCAGTATTTGGTGTATGAAGAGTAAATTCTTCCATAAGGAAATTTTCAGAAACTAGTCTGCATTTATATGTCAAACCAGCTCTAAGCCCAGTCATATAATACTCACCGGTTTTAGAATTACTAAAGGCTCTATTAATTGTTTTACCGGTCTCATCCATCAATTGAATTTTTATTTTTACCGGCTCACCTGTAAGTTCATTCAGCACAACCCCTCTTACAGCTACAACTGTAGAAGAAAACTGAGCATTAGAACTTAAGAGCATAGTAAATAATGCAACAAGTGTAAGCGATGCTCTTAAAATCAATTTCATCTTATTCTATTCTCCTACTTTTTTCTTAAAAATCTAACTGTACCATCTGTGCAACCAACTATTATAATAGATTGGTCAAGAACAAGATCAACGGACCAGATTTCACTATCCAATTCCATTTCCATTAAGTTTTTGCCTGTAGTTACGTCCCATAACTTGACTTTTTTATCCAAGCTGGCACTAACAAGTGTTTTGTTGTCTCCGGCAAAAGAAACGTCTTGAATTAGCTGATCGTGAGCTTTGATAGTTTTCAGAAGCTGTCCATTTGAAACATTCCAGATTTTGATTACACCTGAAGCATCAGCAGATGCAAGGAGGCTACTGTCAAAATTAAATAATACTGTTAGTACAGGAGCTTCATGGCCTGTAAGATTCATTAGTGGATCATTATCACCAATATCTGTAGACCATATTTTTATAGTTTTATCATCACTGCAAGAAGCCAGATATTTTCCATCATAGCTATATGCAACATTATTAGTCGGTTCTGTGTGACCTCTAAGTGTTTTTACTTCAGCACCAAGTTCTCTGTCCCAAAGTTTAACAGTCTTATCAAAACTAGTAGAAGCAATTAGAGTAGATTGTTCATCCTGACTGAAATAAACACCGATAACCTGATCAGTATGCCCTTTCAGTGTTTTAATAGCTTTACCTTCTTTAACATCCCAAATTTTAATCGTCTGGTCGCTGGAACCAGAAGCTAAGTATTCATCATTTCCTGAAAACGAAAGATTATTTACCTGGCCTAAATGACCTTTAAGAGTTTTTAATTCCTTTCCATCAGGCAAACTCCAGATTTTAATAGTTTCATCAAGGCTGCAGGTTGCAACTTGCGTGTCTTCTTCATTAACAAAAACACCTAATACTTCGTCGCCATGTTTACCGACAATTTGCTCTTCGTACTTAAGTGTTTGAGCTGAAGCAGAAACAGATAAAAGTGCGGCGAAGATAAATGCAGCCAAAACTTTTAAATGAATTGCCATAGTGTAAACTCCAAATTTTATATAAAAAACATTTTTCTTTGATACTTATATATACATAGATATTTAGGAGACGGTTTAATATAATAAAATTGTTAAAACAATGTTATATAAATAAGGCATAAATATACAAGTATACACAAGTAAAATACATACTTGTGTAATTCATTAGTTGATTAGGGTTTAGAAATGCAGTTTTATAGTCTGTCTTTGATGGAAATCAATAATTCTCTAAATTCTTTAAGCATTGACTTGTCTAAAGAGCCATTTTGAACCTGAGATTTTGTTGCTTTTTTTACTTCCGGTTCTGCTTTCACTTCTTCTGCAGATTCGAATGGTAACTGCAATTCTGCATCAGAAACGCTTTTTATTTTTATTTTTGCGTCTTTTAAGGTAAGTTTATCCTCACGGATAAGCTTTTGAATTGTAAGGATGGTTTTCAAATCATTTTCAGAATAAATTCGATTGCCGCCTTTATTCTTTTTGGGTTTTAACTCTGAAAACTCTTTTTCCCAATAACGAAGAATATGCGATTCTTCATCTACCATTTTACTTACTTCGCTGATTGAGTAATAGAGTTTTTTCATTTTAACCTAATTTTGCTTGAGTGAGAAAAAATCGTCAGATAGCTAAGATTTAATATAATTATTTACTCTGAAAATAAAAAACTTCTGCTAATATCTTTTACGTTGCAAATCACGATAATTATTCGTATATTGCTGATTCGAATCATTATATAGTATGAATTGAGAGGACGCGATTATGGCAAAATATATTGTCAATCCAATTGAAGTAAGAATGCACGAGTCTGAAAAAGGTTCTATTTATCAATCCATAGTAGCTATGGGCTTCAGATCTAGACAGATTAATGACGACATAAAAAACGAAATCAAGATGAGAATGTCTGATGTCCTCACTACCGGAGATGAAAACGATCCGAATTATGACCAAATCAGCATCAGTAAAGAGTTTGACAAATATCCAAAGCCAACTTTTCTCGCCATGAAAGAAATTGAAGACGGAAAAATGACTTTCAAACTTCCTAAAAAAGAAGAATAAATATCTAATAAAAGGGCTATCTTGCAAAAAGACAGCCCTTTTCTTTTACAGTAACATTTCGGAGTTTCGCAATAGCTTTAACTCGTCCAAAAAGAAGTCCTGAGCACTAAACTCAGCATCAGGATCTTTAGGTTTTATTTTAACGTATTCTCCTGACCCAGTTAATTTCCACGACTTTCTGTTATCTGACCAGTATATATTCAAGCTGTCCCAGATCCTCTCTCTTAGTCGTTTATCATAGATCGGGAACATTAATTCCATTCTTTTATGCAAATTACGTGACATCCAGTCCGCACTGCTTAAATAGAATTCTTCATCACCGCCATTCTTGAAATAGAAGATTCTGCTATGTTCCAAAAATCTTCCAATTATACTCCTTACTTCAATATTTTCACTTAAACCTTCCACGCCTGGTCTTAAACAGCATAATCCACGCACAAGAAGCTTGATTTTTACTCCTGCTTGTGATGCTTTATAAAGAGCTGGAATCACTTCTCTATGAGCCAATTGATTCATTTTTGCGAAAATCATCCCAGGATTTTCAGGTGTAGACAGTTTGATTTCTCTTTCTATTAGCTCTAATGTCTTTTTATACATAGTAGTTGGCGCAACGATAAACTCTTTCCAGTCCTTGAAATGAGAATAACCTGTCAGAATATTAAACAGGTGCGTCGCATCTTTACCAAAATCCTGATTTGAAGTAAAAAAGCCCATATCAGTATATAATCTTGAAGTTGACTGATTATAGTTTCCGGTAGATACATGAAGATATGTCCTGAGTTGTTCGTTTTCTTTTCTGACTACACTGCAGATTTTACAGTGAGTTTTAAGACCTAACACCCCGTATACAACATGAACGCCATGGTTTTCAAGTTCTTTCGCCCATGTTATATTCTTTTCTTCATCAAATCTGGCTTTTAGTTCAACAAATGCAGTAACAGATTTACCGTCTTCTGCGGCTCTCTTTAGTGCTGCAACTATAGGTGAATTTTGACCTGTGCGATACATCGTGATTTTAATTGCCAGCACATTAGGATCACTAACAGCCTGATTTATAAACTGCAATGTAGAGGTTGCAAAAGAATCATAAGGGTGATGTACTAGAATATCCTGCTGTTTAATTGCATCAAATACATTAACATCCCTTCCATTTAATTCCGGTATGTTTCTTGGAGCAAATGGTTTATCTTTTAAATCTCTTATGTCAAGCTTCAAAAACTCCATAAAATCAGGTAAGTTTAATGGCCTGTCATGTACATAAACATCGATTGGTTCTAAATCCAAAAATTCGGTTAACATTTCGACAAGGAATTCCGGCATTTTTGAACTAACTTCTAAACGAACTGCAGCTCTGCCCCATCTTCTTTTCTTAATCTGTTCAGCAATTTCTGAAAGTAAATCTTCAGCTTCGTCTTCAGCAATTTCAATATCAGCATCTCTTGTCACCCTAAATGTATTAGCAGTTTTAACTAATAATCCGGGAAACAGGATATTTGCGAATTCTTTGATTAACTGTTCCACAAGAATATAATGATGTCCTGATTTCCTTTCCAGTTTTACAAATCTAGGCAGCACAGACGGTAACTGAACGAATGCAATTCTTTCTTCCGTTGTTTTTTCTTCGTCTTTAAGAACAAAGGCTACATTCAGACTTCTGTTAATCAATCTTGGGAATGGATTTGCAGGTCCTAAAGTCAGTGGAGTTAAAATTGGCAAAACAGAATCTATAAAGTATTGCTCTAACTCTTCCTTTTCACTATTCGGCAAATCTTTAAAGTTATGAATTGCAATATTATGCTTTTCCAGAGCGGGAATTATATGATCATTCAATAGTTCTGAATGCTTTTGATATATAGGTACAAGCTGTTTTCTTACTTCTATTAGCTGCTCTTTTGGAGTCTTACCGTCATAAGACAGCTCAACGACTTCAGAAGCAATTTGACCTTTTAATCCAGCTACTCGAATCATAAAAAATTCGTCCAGATTAGAACTTAGTATGCAGCAGAACTTAAGCCTTTCTAACAAGGGATGAGATTTATCATCTGCTTCTAAAAGTACTCTTTTATTAAAATCTATAAGACTTAGCTCTCTATTGAAAAAATTATCAGGAGAATATAAATCTATTTTTGAATTATTTTTTGATTTCATTATAAAAAGCTCCGGTTTGTTCTTTAGAACCAACTATCATAATATATGCCAAATACTGGAACTAAATAATACTTTAAAAAGTTATTCGGGTTGCAGGAAGCTGGTTCTTGATTTTACTCTTTGCCTGATCATCAATAGGATTGTTTGCTAAGTACAAGCTTTTAAGGCTTTTAAAATTTGTGAACTCATTAGGCAAAGTATTAATATTGTTAAATACTGCTAAAATGATTGTGAGCTTGCTTAGCTTGTTCATGCTTTGAGGAAGTATATTTATTTTGTTATAAGATACGTTCAAAGAATATAAGCTCTTCATTTCTTCGATTTCAGTAGGTATATAATTAATTTTGTTCTTTGAAATATCTAATATTCTTAAAGACTTGAGACTACAAATCGGTAGAGGGAAATGATCAAAATCATTATCATGAAATGTCAAATATTCCAAAGACTGCATATTAATAAATTCAGCAGGTAAAGTTTTAATTCTGCATCTGTTCATCAATAATGTTTTTAGATTTGTCATTTCTGTCAATTCAATTGGAAAGTATCCAGCCTGATTTCCGGATAAATCTATTTTTTTCAATTTCGAAAGCATTGGAAATCTATCGGGCAAAACCAGTAAGCTATTATACCCCATATATAAACTTTCCAGATTACGTAGATTAGTCATAGAAACAGGCAATTGCTTAAGATTGCAGTTAGAAATATCCAGTTCATTAAGATTTAAAAGAGCCCCTATCTGGTTAGGTAAATGTTTTAACTCATTAGCACTGACATTTAAATATTCTAAAGATCGAAATATCTCTATTTTGTGAGGTAATTCATATAATCCATTATGTGAAATATCTAGTTTTTTGAGTTTATAAAGTTCAAACAACTGAGTAGGAAAAAGCACTATTTCATTACGTGCTAAATTTAAATCTCTTAAACTTCCTAAATTGATGAAACTATCAGGCAAATTGGTAATCTTATTAGTCGATAAATCCAGCTCTGTAAGAGTTTTCAATTTAGATATATTTTCAGGTAGGTAATATATTTTATTTTTAGAGAGTACCAGTTTCTTCAAATTAGGCAAATCAAGAATTGCTTCAGGCAACTTTTGAATATTATTACCTGTTAAGATTAAAGTTTCCAATTTCTCCAGTTGTGCAATTCCGCTAGGAAGATCGGATAAATTATTATTGCTCAAATCAAGAAATTTCAAATTAGAAAACAGCCTGATATTTTGGGGAATTTCATTTAAATTCCAACCGTTTAAGGAAAGTCTTTCAAGTTTTTCAGACTGCCCTAAAGCTTGTTCAAAAGTGCTGAATGCTTTTCTTTGACGTAGAATTTTTGGGTTCTGATTTGAATATAAATCACTGCCTCCACCTAAAAAAGAGATAAAGACAAGAATGTAAATACCATATATGAGTAATTTTGTGCGCACAAAAATATAAGCCATAAATATATATAATAGCAAATAAAAGAAATTTTTTATGGAATAAGAAATATTATTTGATATTATAGCTATTTTTCACATAAATATTTAATTTATTTTCAGTGTATTTTGATAATTTTACAAATGGCAAGCCCAGAATTAGATAAAATAAAGCTACTATTATTCCTATTCCAATAAAATCGTAATATGCAGATGCCAGCTGGAGATACTTTTTAGTCAGTTCAACTAAGGTAATCACAGATACCAGAGAACTATCTTTGAGAAGTGAAATAAAGTCATTTGTAACCGGCGGTATTACCAGTCGACTCGCTTGAGGAATAATTATATATCTTAAAGCCTGAATTCTGCTCATTCCTAAGGAAATAGCAGCTTCAAACTGACCTTTTGGCACTGAGTTCAAACCTGCTCTGAAGTTTTCAGCTTCGTAAGCAGAATAGTTAATTGCAAGAGTAACGATGGCTGCAATCATTGGATCTAGTTTAATTCCGATATTTGGAAGTCCGTAGAAGATTAAATACAACTGTATCAGAAGCGGGGTTCCTCGTACAAATTCTATGTACATATTTGCCATACTTGAAAATGGTTGTGGAGCATAAACTTTCGTTATTACCACAAAAAGTCCGATTACAATTGCAAGTATCATTGATAAAACAGATAATTCAAGAGTCATTAGCGCAGCGCTGCCTAACTCAGGCAGAAAACCCATATAGCGTTCTATCATGCTAATAAAGTTCATTTCTTCTTTTTGAGTAGAAACAAATTCCTGATATTTCGAAGCATATACATCACAATCTGAATAATCATGAACTTCTTCTGCAGTAAGTGAATTCCAAAGATTCCATTCACATAGAATATCTTTAAGTTTTTGTGTTTTTATTAGTGATTCAATTGCAAAATTTACTTTCTTCAGTAGTAGAGTATCTTCAAGTCTAAGAGCAGCAGCATAAACAACTTTGCCAATTGGCTGACCTGTCAGTTTAAAACTGGCGTTCCATGATGCCTGATAAATAGCAATTGGTTCATCTACCAACACAGCATCTAATCGCTCATTTTTTAGGTCAGCAAATGCATTTGCCTCACCTTCATAAGAACGAATTTCTATATTACCATGATCTTCAAGTATATTTTCAGCTAGTGAAAACTTTAAGCAACCTACTTTTTTGCCTTCAAGATCTTTAAGATTTTGATACTCTTCAGTATTTTTTCTAACTACTATCTGTTCTGAAGTATAATAGTAAGGTTTAGAAAACAGAACTTTTTCTTTACGTTGTTCTGTTACTTCCAGGCCGTTGATAGCTATATGATAATCATCTCTATAAAGCCCTGGGATTAACCCGTCCCACTGATTTTGGAAAAATTTGGCTTTTAACCCCATTTCCTTTGCCAGTGCTTCAGCAAAGTCTTTTTCAAACCCTATAAGCTTATCTGGTGAACTTGGATCCTGAAATATGTAGGGAGCATTCCCTTCAGCATCTGCAGCCCAGATTAGTTTGTCTTTTAGTTCTTTAGATTGAATAAGAGAGGCACTTATTAAGAATATTAAAAGAGTATAAAAAGCTTTCATATTAATCATGTCTTATAGTTTTCAAAAATCTATCAGTTCTGATATCAGTTGGTCTCTCAAAAATATCTTTTGGAGTACCCTGTTCAATGATTTTACCCATTTCCATGAAAATAACTTTAGTAGCATAATCTCTAGCAAAATTTAAATCATGAGACACTACAATTTGAGTCATGCCTTCCTGGTGCAGTTTTTTCATTACATTAAATACTTCAAAACTGGTTTCAGGATCTAATGCTGATGTAGGTTCATCGTAAAGCATAACATCTGGCTTCATCGCAAGAGCTCTGGCTATTGCCACACGCTGTGCCTGCCCGCCTGAGATATGAGCAGGATATTTATCTAGAAATTCATTCATCCCTACTTTGCCTAATATCTCTTTTGCCTGAGTTTGTGCTACTAGTTTTGCTTCACCTTTGATTACTTCCATTGGCAAAGACACATTTTCAAGTACAGTCTTATGCGGAAAAAGATTTAAATCCTGGAACAACATACCTACACTATTCCGCAGGTTAACAGCATCTTTATCGAATAGTTTTCTATTTTTCTTAGAATAAGCTCTAAGTGTATTGGCTTTTTCTTTATCGTGATTGATATATTCTACATATCCTTTTTCATTTCGAACATCTAGGATGTTTCCGGCTATATCAATTCTACCGTCTTCCGGGAATTCTAAAGCGCTTAAAGTTCGAAGAAGAGTAGTTTTACCACATCCTGAACGACCTATAATAAAAACAAACTCTCCAGATTCAACTTCCAGATTTATATCTCTGAGTATATGTTCTGCACCATAGTATTTATTGAGGTTTTCAATTTTTAAAATTGTAGAACTCATTTAATTTTACTCTTTTCTTATTAGATATAAATGTAAATATTATACAATTTATGTACCATCTTTAGCGTATTCAATTTTTTTGCTTAAAATATTTATTTAAACAAGAATATTTCAGAAAGATTTTAGTCTCATTCATTAAATTGCATCTTTCTAAAGCGATTGCAAAGAATACAAAAAAACAAATATAAATATAATTTATCTAAACAATTAAATTCAAAAGGTTAATATAATGAAAGTTTTACCTGAATTTCAAAATTTTTTAGCTGTGGAAGAAGAATTTTCTTCTTGTGAGAAGTCTAAAATTGCAATAGTGTCAGTCCCTTATGAACATACTGTATCCTATGGTGGAGGTACTGCAAACGGGCCTTCTGAGATAATTGAAGCCAGCTCACAGGTAGAGTTTTATGATGATGAATTCGATAAAGAAGTTGTTTTCGAGAAAGGAATCGTCAGTTACGAACCATTAGATTTGACTGGCAAACAAGACAAAGCAGCATTGGATTTAATAGAATCAGAAGTTACTAAACTTCTTGAAAAAGATAAGTTTGTAGTAACTCTTGGCGGAGAGCATACTATATCTTCGGCTCCAATTAAAGCTTATTTCAAAAAATTCCCAAATATGTCAGTTCTTCATTTTGATGCACATTCAGATTTAAGAGATACCTACGATGATAGTAAGTATTCTCATGCCTGCATAATGGCTAGAGTTGCTGAATTTTTAGATCCTAAAAAAATTACTCAAGTTGGTATTAGAGCTCAATGCAAAGAAGAAGCTGAATTTATCAAGGAAAATGGTGTTCATACTTTTTATGCTTCAGCTATCAGACGTGGACTACATGGCTCTAACTGGCAAAAAGCAGTTGCTGATACTTTAGGTGACGAAATATACATTACTTTTGATGTTGATTATTTTGATCCGTCAATTATGCCTGCGACAGGAACTCCTGAACCGGATGGATTCCTTTATAGTGAAACATTGGAAGTATTTAGAGAAATTAAAAAACAAGGCAAGAAAATTATCGGATTTGATGTAGTAGAGTTGGCTCCTATGGAAAATCTACATCATCCTAACTTGACCTCAGCCAGACTAGTTTACAAACTTCTAAATTTCTCATTTTAATTTTACGGAATAAACAGCTATTTATATTAAATACATTTTAATACAATATATTAATCATTATTTTGTCTATTTGTTTAAATTTTTAATTTATTTTTACACATTATAGGACAAATTATGCTTATAAAATGGGACAATTCAATGGAAATTGGTGTATCAAAAATTGATGCACAGCATAAGAAACTTGTAGATTTGGTTAATGAATTCTATGCAAATCTAAAAGATAAAGAATACAATGAGAATGTTGGCAAACTGCTACAGGGACTTATTGAATACACTGAATATCATTTCGATTTCGAAGAGAAATTGATTCGCCAGTATGTCCCAGAACAGATTGATCAACAAATTAAATCACACAGATACTTTACTGACGAAATTAAAGATCTGAAAGCAAAACTAGATTCAGGTAAAAATATATTAAGCCTCAAAATTACTAAATTAGTTAAAGATTGGCTTATAAATCATATTCAGGGGTTAGATAGAGAATATGTAGCTCCTTTAAAAGAAAAGAACGGTGCATTATAAGATTAGGAGATAGATTATGTTTTTGAAATGGGATGAGTCTTTAGAGCTTGGTATTCCATCTATTGACAAGCAACATCATACTCTTGTAGATATGGTAAATCAATTCTATGATACACTTAGCAGCAGTGACTACAAAGAAACTATAGGTACTCTTTTAGAAGGACTTGCAGATTATACTGTTAAACACTTTGCACATGAAGAAAAGTACCTAAAGATGTATGACCAAAATCTATATGAAGAACATAAAAAAATACATGACAAATTTGTAGCTCAAGTGACTGAGTTGATTGAAAAACACAAAGCAGGTCAGAACGTTCTCAGCATTAAAGTTACTAAAATGGTAAAAGAGTGGATTATAGACCACATCAAAGGTGACGACAAAAAGTATGTAGAACTCCTGAAATCTCATAATGTAAAATAGACTGATTCAAAGCCTGAGACAATTTGTTTCAGGCTTTTTTGTACAATAGTTTCCGATACAAACACTCTTAATATTCATTATTATTTATTATATTTTTCTAAACATGAAAACTACCATCGTTTTATTTCCATTTGCCGGGGCATCCTTCTATAGCTATAGAGCATTTGAAGAAAAGTGTCCATCTCATATTGATTTAATAACTCTTGAAGCTCCAGGCAGAGGGAAACGCATTTCTGAAAACTTGGTCGAAGATATTCATATTCTTGTCGATGATTTTTATCAAACAATAGAGAATAAGATACCTGATTTTAGTAATATATATTTTTTTGGTCATAGTCTTGGAGCAGTTCTTGCCTATTTAGTTGCTTTCAAAATGAAAATGGAAACAGATTCAGAACCTAAAAAAATTGTATTAAGCGGTAAAAATCCTCCTCATATTACAAGTCACCTCAAGGACAGACATCTTCTTTCTAATGTTGATTTTAAGAACATGATTGCTGAGATGGGTGGCACACCAAAAGAGATTTTAAAAAATAAAGAGCTATTGGAGTTTTTCCTTCCAATTTTGAGGTCTGACTTTGCTTTAATTGATACAGCAAAGTTTACATTGCCAAAAGAAAAACTGAAAACACCTACTACTATTCTTTATGCAGATTCAGATAAAAATACTGAATTAGCAGCTTTAAAAGAGTGGAATAAGTATATTGATTCAGAACCTGAATATCACAAATTCAAAGGTGAACATTTCTTTATTTTTCAATACATAGACAAAGTTTTTGATTTGATTTTAGAAAAGTGAAATTGTAATGATCAGAATATTTTATCATATAATACAAAATTTTGATGAGTATAATGAGGATATTCTATTTGCTCTTATTTCATCTAATCTGCATGCAAGAATACAAAGATACAGATTTAAAGAAGACAGGGTTCGTTCCCTGATTGGTAAAAGATTACTGGATATTGCACTTGGTGATATATGTGGAAAGGACTTAAAGTTTTCTAAATATGGTAAACCTTATTTAGAAAATGCACAAAATTTTTCTATCACTCATTCCGGCAATATAGTCGCAATTGCAATTTCTAAAAATATAGTTGGTTTAGATATAGAGCTTCTAAAAAGTACAAACATAGAAGACTTTCTGCCCTATTTCTCAAACGCAGAAAAGCAATTCATCTACAAATCCATAGATAAAATTGAAGCTTTTTATCACATTTGGACAAAAAAAGAAGCTATTTTAAAAGCAGACTCCACAGGACTTAAAGACAATATGTCTGAAATAGATTCAATAAACCAAAATAAATATACCTTATCAAAAATATATCTTTCTGATAAGTATATTTGTCATTTAGCTGCATGCGACAATAAGGTAGAACTCATGAAAATTGATTTATCTATGCTTTTGAGTTTAAATCCTCAAAACCTTCCATGAGATCTTCTTCGCTTACAGGTCGAGTAAAATCAAACCCTTTCTTTTTGGTATTTGAACTTGACATATCTTCCTTGAATTCTTCTATATGGATGTTCCCAGTCACTTTAGAAGTCATAAAGACTACGACCAAGGAAATTAAAGGACTTAAAAACAATCCAAGAATAAGGTTGCCCCAAAAACCTAAACGTGTTTTTCGACCCAAAAAGCCAACAACAACACATAAAAAAATCCATAACATTACAAGCATATTTAACCTCAAATATAAGTTCAACCGTATGGTAATCATATCTCACCATACGGTTGAAAAAAAAATTATCCTTTGCTTTCTGCAAGATTGCTAGCTATGTTTTTACCTTGTCTGAAAAGTTTACCGAAGTATTCTTTTACTTTGTCAGGATTGAAATCAAGGAATGTTCCACCTGATTCGAAATGCTGAATAAAAATCTTTCCTATAGCATATGTCATTGCACCTGAATACACCGGTACTGAAAGCTGACCTATTATACCGATTACAGGTACAGTTTTTAGCCATGAATTTACAGTACTCCTGGAAGCATAATCAACCGCAACAGTTCCCACAAGAGAAGCTACGATAGATTTACCCATGTTATCGCTAAATTCGATTCCATAATGCTTAGAAAGGTCATGTAGCATTTTTATCTGCGCAGCAGTCAGCACAGCCATATCAAGCATAGGCACAGGTAAAAGTCCTGCTCCCATAGACCACCAAATATATTTATTTAGCAGTGACGTCGCACCAGGAAGCTTTTCACTATATTGCTTAGCTTCTTGTGTTTGTTCTGTTTGTTGTTCCATTTTTTACCCTAATTTGGATATAAATACTAATTACTTAACTCTTTCATTTCATTTTCGGGAATAGCAACTACTAACGACCAATTGCTGTGAGGAACCGGTGCAAAGCTCACGTAATAATCCAAACCTGTATCGTCAATTTTGGTTTTGACCATATCGTTTGTACCTTTTAGGATATTTCTGCCAAGCTCTCTTAGACCCGGCAAATCAAATTTCTTTGCAAGTGTAAATATGCTTTCGTGAACAATATATTTTTCGTTCGGATGAGAAATAATCGTCCCCATTCGCGATAATAACATGATTTTAGAATTTTTAGTCGGTATATCTTCCTTGACTTTCTTATGTAGCCAGTCCAAATCCAGTTCTACAACAAGCACACCACGCATCGAATTTACTTCATATTCATCTTTTTTTGAGAAAGGTACGCAGTACCTAGCTATAATAGAAGAAGTATTGAAGTGATCTATTTCAGGCTCAAGCCAAATAGATTTATTCAGTAACTTCGGAATATGGAAATAATGTTCAAACGTATACTCTTCGCCGTCTTCGTGCAAATCAAAATGAGTAATACTGTCAAATCTGTTTTTATGATAATAAGGTGCAAAAAACTCAGTTTGTTTGTCAAATTTGAATCTGTCAAAAGCAATTATACTACCGTGAACATCTTTGTTGTACTTAACTAATGCTGTCATTAGTTCCTGGATAGCTAATGTATCCATATCAGCTGTTTCAAGAATAAACTTAAAATCTTCACCGATTGACGTCATAGCCCATAGCATTTTGTCAAGTTTATGCTTAGTAGCCATAGTTATTTCGTTAACTATTTCAAATGCACGAGACTCAGCTCTATAATCCGCAAAATATAATCGTTCGAAAATAATTAGCCCGCATACCGTAATAAGTAAAACGAAACGTATGATGATTTTATTTTTACTTTTATTCTTCATTATTTAAAATATCTGATTTAAAAAAATCTTTATACTTGACTTCCTGCTTCATCAGTTTTGCCCTAAATAGAATATCTACAACTGTATTGAAATCTTTTTCATCTAAACTGAAAGGTACATGTTCCTTATCTTTTGGAAAAATGTGATTTATAACATGCTCAAGCTCTTCGTCCAAAATTTCCACGTTAGCTCTCATTTTATGCTGTTTTAGATACTGTGTCATAATTTCAGCAGTCTTCTTTTTGTTATTCTTAGTATAAGTCCACCCTTTCATCGTAGCTGCAATAAAATTTCTCAGAAGTGGTTTATTTTCATCATATATTTTTTGACTTGTGTAAATCCCTTCTTCTACAATATCAAGCCCCAGTTCATTCAATCTTATCACATTTAGCTCTTCGGGATTATACCCGGAAAAATACAAATCAATGTAATCACGTTCCATACTTCCAAGTATAGCATCAACACCTTCAAAAACAAGGAGTTCCATACCTGCGTGTGTTTCTATTATTGTAGCTTGAATATTTAACAAGCGATTTAAATGTGCAGTGTCTTTATACATACCTCTCTGGACAGCTATATTCATTTTTGATAAATTATGCAAGCTGTCTATTTTTTTGTTTTTCAATGAAATAAAAGCAAGAGATGAAGTCTGGCTAATCTGGCAGATATTTACAATATCTCCACCGTTACCGGCATATTCAATAGCTTTTTCCAGATTCATAACTGCAAGAGTAATGATACTGTCATTAGGGCATTCGTCTCTACCCCATTCTTTGCAAAACTCTATATCTATTCTATAGGACTCATAAAATCCCAATGAATCCGCAGCTATGAAACCTGCATAATCAGCACCCAAGTCTCCGTCAATATGTATTCTTATCTTTTCTGCGTTTGCTTTCGGGATTAACAATAACATGAGGAGCAGTATTTTCAAATATTTAAGCAAGCTATTTAGACTCCGAATTAAGGATGACAGGTAAATCTTTATCGCTTGTACCCACTATGATAACTTTAGAATTAGGAGAAGTCGTAAGCTTTTCTGTTGCTTCTATACCACGCCATTTAAGTATAGATACTCCGGAAATATCTTCGAACTTTTTGATTCCATCTGCTTCAATTCCTTTTCTTAGCTTTTCTTTCTCTGCTATTCCTATTCTATAATCAAATTCTAAAAGTAGCTGTTCTTTTGCTAATTTATCTTCAATTGCTGATGCAATTTTTATCGGTAATTCTATCTTATTTATTAAAAAGTCTTCCAGAATAATATCCTGATCGTAAAGTTCTTTTAGTACATACTGTTTAATAGTTGCCTGAATCACCTGAGTAGACATGGTATAAAGCTTCTCAGGAGTATAATTACCGAGTATTGACATGGCAGCCGCTTTTATCTCTGGCTTCACATAAGTAGCATTATATTCAGGGCCAAGTATTTTATGTATCTTTGGCAATTCATTTTTATCCGGATAGAATCTGTAAGTAATATGAAACTTAACAGTTAATCCCTGAGAAGTTAGAATTGACATAGTATCATTAACTGATTGAATCCTGACATTATAGACATACATTTTATCCCAAGGAAAAACGAGATGTAAACCTTCGTCATAAATCTGATCCATATTAGTACCTGTAATTCGATACCAGAGAACACCTTGCTCACCGGAACCGATAGATACAAATATTCCCTGCCAGAAATAGGTAATCAGTAGTCCCAAAACTACAGTTATAATCGATAGTTTAAACTTATGAAGGAACCAAAGTCGCATCATGTTATATTTAAACTTTCGATACTGGTATGTCATTTTGTATGAGAATGATTTCTTATCCTTCATATCTAACTCTTAAGTTTAGTATTGTCAAGCACTTCTATTATTTTGCCATATTCCATTTTTATTACTTTATCGGCAAATCCAAAATATCTATCATCGTGGCTGACTGCAATCACAGTTTTACCCTGACTGATTAATTTATCTAATAAAGTTTCATAGAAAAACTGGCGGAAGATTGGATCTTGATCAGCAGCCCATTCATCAAAAATACAAATAGGTTTATCTTCAAGCATCGTGACTACTAATGCAAGTCTTTTTCTTTGCCCTGTAGAAAGATCCAGATTAGTAAATGCACCATCCATATACTTTGTTTTATGCTCTATTTCCATTAATGTAAGAAGCTCATTTACTCTTTCTTTATCGATTTTACTCAAACCATAAAGCTTTCTGAACAAATGGAACTCTGCAAAGATTCCTGAGAAAAGCTCTCTATAACTGCAAATATCTTCTTCCTTCAAAGCTTCACCATCTATCAGTATTTCACCTGAGTCAGGTTGATAGAGTTTTGTCATATTTTTGATAAATGTAGTTTTACCACTACCATTGCCACCTACAACAAATATTTTCTCTCCCTTTTTAATATCTAAATCAATAGGGCCAATAGAGAATTTTGAGCTCCCATTCCCATTTGGAAAAGTAAATTCCAGATTTTTTATTGAGATATTATTAAAGTTGTGGAATTTGGTATCATCGCTATCTGTGAGGTGAGTATCTTGTATTTTGTTAATTTGATCTTCTAATTCATAAATATGATTTATAGATTGACTTACTTGATTCATTACAGGAATTACGGCTGCTATGTTTGAAACAGGCCCTATCATAAATAAAATTGCAGCAGTTGATTGTGTTATTACATCTGTATCAGAGAGTTCTAACCTAGGAAGGATAAAAACAATGACTGCTATAGACACAAAGAAAAATGACTGGGAAAAAATATAATTTTGAGCATATTTGATGCTAGAGCTGATTTTTAAATTCTTTAATCGAGTAGAGATATAATCAGCAGATGAATATATTTCATCACTTCTGTTTTTGTTGAATTTGATTTCTTTGATACCTTCTAATATCGAAGTTAATGTATCAAAAAACTTAATTTCAGTCTGATTTGTTTGTCTAAGTTCTTTTTTTAGAATCTTCTCGTTTCTTAGATAGACTCCTATTCCTGCAATCAATAGAATAACTATAAGAACAAATGCAGTAATAGAAAGATACGCCATATAAAAGACAACAAAGATCAGCATAACAACAGATTGCATAGTTGCTACAATAAGACCGGCAGACTGCGATATTGCCGTTGTTTCATTTGTAAGTCTGTTATATATCTGAGCAGGTCCGATATTCTCTAAACTAAGTAAATCAGCTTTTCTGATTTTGTCTGCTAATCTTTTTCTAATACTATCTACAATTCCCTCCATGATGATAGCACCATTTTTGAGAATATATCTTTCAGTTATAATAAAAAGAGTCAAACTAAGCATAAAAAGAACTAAGTATTGAAAGCTTACTTCTTCGTGTTGCGCTACCTTGCTGGCACTATTAATAATACCTAGTACCAGAGCATTAGCAATACCCGAAACAGCGGCTACACCTAATATATTCTTATGCGACTTTTTGGATTCTCTTTTAATAAAATCAAGTAATGTATATTTATTTTCGCTTTTCATCTTTTTTGTATTTATTGTTTGATAATATCCCATTCAAAATCACAGCATTTTCAAAAGCGTAAGGTTCACTAAGCATTTGGCTGTGCATTCCTAATCCCTGATATACCTCTAGTTTTTTATCTGTAAGTGCCTGCCAAGCAAAACGTTTATCGTTTTCATAAATATCATTTGAATTAAGCTGTACAATTCTGCTTGATATTTTGTGATTATATTCGCTGCCGGCAAGAATATCTAAATACGTATATATCTTGTTTTTCATATTTTTATCAAGATTTATTCCTGTATTACTATTTTTTACCAATATATCTATATTATTGTCATCTACAAGATAATTCTTCGGATCAAACAAATGAGAATCTAACATAAATATCATTTCTGGTTCAAGTTCAGCTTCTTTTAGTTTTTCTGCAACCAGATAAGCCATAGCACCTCCTACAGAATATCCCATTAGAGAAAATCTTCTGTTTGCGGCAAGTTGTTTAATCTCATCGGTGAGCTGATTAATATCAATACTATCTCTGGAATTGAAATCAAAAGCTATAATTTGATTAGACTGCAGATAATTGGAAAGTGACTCATATTCAGAAGCATTCCCAAATATAGAAGGAAATGCAAAAATTAAATTCTCATTTCCGTTATCAAAATGAATCACTGCAGATTTTTTTTTCTCTTCAGTTGAAAGATAATCTGAGATATTTCTTGCTGACTGAAGATTATATAAGTCAGCTATTGATATTTGTTTTCTGAATTTTGTTTCCAGTTTCTGTCTGAATAAAATAACTAACAAAGAGTTTCCACCTGACTCGAAAAAACTGTCTTCTACTTCTATTTGATAATTCCCTGTAACTTCAGCCATTATTGCAATAACAGCTTTTTCGTCCTCATTTTGAATTTTCTCAAAATTTGAATCTTTATTGTTCATCAATTGTAGGGTAATTTTATCTATTTTCCCATTTTTATTCAAAGGCAATCTTTCAAGAAATACATATTCTGACGGAATCATATAATCAGGGAGGTGTCTTCTCAACGAGTCACGAATAAAACGCTCATCCTGTTTACCTACTATAAAAGCAACAATTTGTTTTTGGATGTGTTTGCCTTTTATTAAAACAAAAGCATTTGACACACCTCTTATTTCTTTAATCGCCTTTGAAATCTCCTGAGGTTCTATTCTGTACCCTCTAACCTTTACCTGATCATCGCTTCTGCCAGCAAAAACTAAATCACCTGTTTCCATAGAGTATGCTCTATCACCTGATTTATAGTAAGTTTGATTTCCTACTTGAATAAAAGCTTCTTTATTTAGTCTTTCGCTGCTGAAATAGCAGTTTTCAGTATTTGGTGCAAATAAATATAAATCACCTATAGAAGAAACCGGAACCTGATTCATATTTGAATCTAAAAGCAAAACCTGAGTATTTGCCAAAGGTTTACCGATAGGTACTTGAGGTAAATGTATATCTGTATCATTGACTTTGTAAATAGTAGAACAGATAGCTGTTTCTGTAGGTCCATAAGCATTAAAGACATTAGCAATATTTGAGAAATATACCATATCAGACTTAACAGCTTGCTCTCCGGCACTAATAATAGATTTTAGAGTAAGAACATTTTTACCTTTCAAGAAGCCTAGCATGGAAGGAGGTATTGTTGCAACACTCACTTTATATTTCCTAATAAACTCAGCCAAATCCTCAGGGTCTTTAATTTTTTCTAATTGGGGTATTGCTATTCTTGCTCCTGAAAAAAGTGCCTGACATATTTCAGAAATTGAAGCATCAAATGATAATGAAGCAAACTGCAAAACAGTATCATTATTTTGAATTTCAAACTGCTCTATTTGATTAAAAATGGTATTAGCAAGAGCCGCATGCTTAACAGCAACTCCTTTTGGTCTACCGGTAGTTCCTGAGGTATAGATAATATATGCCGCATCGACACTTATCTTATGAGCTTCATCATAAGCTCTATTCTTCTCTAGATTTAGATGACTATTAGTGATAAACCTTACATTACTGTCTTCAAGAATATAAGTAACTCTATCTTGGGGTAAACCAACATCAATCGGTAAATAAACACAACCAAGTCTCCATATCGTTAAAATAGCAGAGATCATTTCAGGAGATTTGTGATCATAAAATGCAATGACATCTCCCCTTTTTATTTTATGTTTTGCTTTCCACTTTTCTGCAATCTCATTAGTTTTTGCAATCAAATCTTTGTAAGATAATTGCATTAGATCAGATATAACTGCACATGAATCAGCATTTCTTTTTGAGATAGCATTTACAATTTGGAAACAATTTTGAGGTATATCAAAGCCTAAATAATTCTCATTTATATTTTGATATAGTTTCTCCTCAAATGAACTTAGAATATCTAGTTTTAGACATGGTTTACTCGGTTTATCAATAATTTCTCTGCTGAGCTGTTGTAAATGCAAACACATTCTGGCAATCATGCTCTCAGAAAATCTTTTGTTTTCATATATGATCTCGCAGGAGTATTTACTCTCTTTTCTAGCAAGATGTATGGCTAGTCCAAAACGCTTAAGAGGAACACTAATATCCAGTTGTTCTAAACTTGTTCCCTCGAAACCGGCATCTATTTCTTCATTCTCTTGGAAAACAAATATAGTATCTACAATTTCATTTATATTCAAGTTAGATTCTTTAGCCAATATATTCAGAACTTTATCATACGGATAATGTTGATGTTCAAGGTCTCTATACAATCTATTTTGAATATTTTTAAGATATATTTCACTTGATTCATCAATATGAGTTTTACTTCTAAAAACCATAGTATTGGCAAAATATCCGGGAGCTATTTGCAAATCATGATTATCTCTTCCTGCTGATACAGTAGCAATACACACTTCATTAGCATCTGAATATCTTTTTAGCAATAAAGAAGTTAATCCTAAGAAATAGCTATAGATTGAAACTCCGATTCTGTTGCAATAATCTCTAATTTCCTGATCTGAAAGATGTGTAAGATCCATTCTAAATATTGAGCTTCCGGGAACTGAATATTCGTAATTAACCAGATTAGATCCTGCTTTCTCGAAGCCTGAAAGCCGATGCAACCAATATTCTTTATTTTCAAGCGATTCCGCATTTTTTGCAATATCTGCAATTAAATCTTGGTATTGCAAATGATTGTCAAGCGGCTCTTTACCGTTATATATTTCTATCCATTCTTTAAATAATATATCCTGAGACCAGCCATCTGAAATTGAATGGTGAATATTAAAGTAAAGAATTTGATTATCATCATTGCAAGAAAAGAATCTTACATCAAAAAGCGGAAGCTCATCTAATTTCAATTCTTTAAGGGCTAAATTTTCAATCTTTTCCTTGCATGCCTGTATGTCATAAATATTTATCTTAGGTATCTTATAGTCCAAACTAGTACTTACTTTTAAATATGGCTCGCCGTTTTCCTCTATAAATCTGGTTCTTAGAATATCATATTTTTGAATCAGTTTATTAAATGCATTTTCAAGTCTAGCTAAATCTATATTCCCTTTAATTAAAAAGGCAGATGGCATATTATAATCGACAGAGCTGCCTGAGTGTTTTTGTAGAACCCAGAGTCTTTTCTGATTAGAAGATGGTTTATATAACTCAGCTTTTTCAAGTTTTTCAATCTCTATTTTGTTATCTTCTACACTCTGTAGAAAAGTCTCCATAAACTCGATTGTAGGTTCTTTCATAAAAGCTGTAATTTCCAGCTGCTTTTCAAATTTCTTATTGAATAAAGCAACTAATCTCATAGCTTTAAGGCTGTGTCCCCCTGCAGTCATAAAACTTGTTTTCGAATCAAAGTTATTATGCCCTAAAATCTTAGACCAAACTGATGCGATTTGATATTGATGGGTTGTAAACTCATCTGAAACTATACGTTTAGAATTAGGTTTTGGCAGAGCATTTCTATCTATTTTGCCATTTGCATTCAAAGGAAAGTTGTCGATAAACATATATGTGTCAGGGATCATATATTTGGGTAGAATATCGTTAAGACATTTCTTAATATAATCGTTCGTATATTCTTTATTTGCAACAAGATATGCTATTAAGTTATCACTTTCACCTTTTAAGATTACACAATCCTTTATATAGTCAATCGATAAAATCGCTTTTACAATTTCTTGTTCCTCTATCCTAAATCCTCTGACTTTTAATTGAAAATCTTTTCTACCTACAAATTTAATCTCTTTGTTTTCATCATAATATCCGTAGTCGCCTGTTTTATATATGACAGAATCAGGGATATTATCCACTTGAATGAATCTCTCTTGTGACAGCTCTTTTTTATTATGATATCCAACACCAACACCAATACCACCTATACATATCTCACCGATATATCCTTGTGGCATAATGTGATTATGTCTGTCGAGAATATAGACTTTTTCACCTAATAGAGGCTGACCAATGCTCATCTCACCTTTCAATAGCTTAGCAGTTGACCAAATACAAGTTTCAGTTGGCCCATAAACATTATAAATATTTGTATTTACTATTGATTCAAGACTATTCATAAGAGAAATTGGGAACTCCTCACCACCTACAAGTATAGTCTTAAGATTATTCAGAAATTCAATTCCTACAACGTCAATTATTCCTGCTAGATGTGAAGGTGTAATCTGAAGAGTATTTATTCTATATTTTTCAATAATCTCTGATATTTTTTTAGGGTTTAAAGCTTCTTCTTTATCGCAGAAATACACTTTAATACCTACCAGTAAAGTGCTTATCATCTCTAGTATTGAAATATCAAAAGTATGAGTAGTTATCGCAAGAAGAGAGTCCTGATCATCTATCCCAAATGTTTGAGTCAGATTTTGAGTAAAACTAATTAGATTTTCTTGTTTTAGAAGTACACCCTTTGGTTTACCCGTTGTACCAGATGTATAAATCAGATAAGCAGTATCGCTGATATCTCTGCTTTTCTCTTGATGCAAAGTTTCTTCAGAGAAATTATCAGGATTGATAATTCTCTTAATGCCAAAGTTTGTAGTCTGATCACTGATTATGGTTTTAACATCGCTATCCCTAATTATGTATTGATTTCTATCAAAAGGATGTTCAGTAGATAGTGGTAAAAAAGCTTTACCTGCTTTGAGAATACCTAAAATAGAAATAATTATCAACTCTGATCTCTCAAGATAAACTCCGACAATTTCAGAAGATTCTGTCATTAGCATATTTGCAACTGAGTTTGACAGCAGATCAACCTGCTTATATGTATAAGATTTGTTTTTAGTTACAAGAATAACTCTGTCAGGATTATTTATAACCTGAGACTTAAATAATGCAGCTAAATCTTTAGAGCTGTCGATTGAGAAATTTTCCCCTGAGTTTATTTTGATAATTTCCGTTTCCTCTTCTTTAGAGAGTAATTTGTAATCAGCTAATGGCATATAAGCATTTGCAAGAAACTGAGAAACTAAAGTTTTAAAATACATCCGTATATTATCTATTTTACAATCACTTATCTCATTTTTATTATATTTATAAGTAATTTTAATTTCTGCTCCCATACTCACATAAAGAGCCAGAGGAAAGTCTGTCTGTTCAAAATCTTCAAAGTCACTGTATTCAAAAAACGAATCTTCGCCACTCTCTATGGGATAATTCTCAAATATCAATATATGATCATATAATATATCTTTGCCGGTATAAGAAGCAATATCTGCACCTGCAACAAAGCCGTACTCTTTATTCTTGATATCATCATTCTGAATACTCATGGCTAAATCAGGTATAGATTGATGCTTATCCAGATCAATAAACTGAGGCAATGTATTGATAAAAAGACCTACCATTTTTTCAATATTTTCGATAGGATAATCTCTTCCTGAAATAGTATATGCAAAACAGGATCGATTTGTATCATTTAATTTTGCAGGTATGACGCTCCAAATTGCTTTAATAAGATTCGTTAATGTTAAACCCTGGATTTGAGCTATTTCTTTAAGTTTATTACTAGTGTCAATATCAAGTTTGAGTTTAGATTTAGAGAGGCTATACAGAGCCTCATCATTCTTTTTAGCAATTAGACTAGCCTCTTCAAAATCTGATAGATATTCTCTCCAATAAGATTCAGATTTGGACTTATCTATTGACTCTATCCATTTGATATAGCCAGAGTATGAAGATGCTGGATCTAAGTTCCATTGTTTATTATCAATTAGAGAAGAATAAATTTGCTCAAATTCTGAGAATAGTATACTATTACACCAGCCATCCATAATAATATGATGGAAGCTCCATAAAACTTTTACTGTATCTTGATCTATTGTCCACAAAGAGAATCTCATCAGAGGATGTGTTTTGAAATTAAACCCTCTCTCCAAATCAAATTGCTTATATTCTACAAACTTATTTTCTTCGAAATCACCTTGTAAATTTATTTCAGGTTTTCGTTCCTTGAGAATAATTTGGAGCGGTCTGGGTGCATTTTCATGTACAAAAGCTGTTCTGAATGCATCATGTCTTTCAAAAATGAGCTCCCAAGATTTGCGAAAAAGTTCGAAATCAAAGCACCCTTTCAAAGTAAAAGCTATTTGATTGAAGTATGCAGAGGACTTTTCATCCATTGTTTTACGGAAGTACATCGCCTCTTGCAAAGGCGACATTGGTATAATATTTTTAATATTCTCTTTCTTGAGCATATCGTATTCCCTAGAGGTATTGTTCTAAGCTTCTTTTTGTAATCTGATAGTAATCTCTTGCTATGTCAAAATATTTTGTGTCTTTATAGACAGATATGCTTGACTCTCCAATAGAACGCCATATAATTTCTTTATTAACTTCTTGAAATTTATAGAACTTAATAGCAGTAGCGAAAAACAGTCCATTATAAGTGCTATGTAGCTCCACAACTAAATCATTTTGTTGCTTTTGGATATTGTTAGCAGAAGTAATCATTTCATATCTGTCTTTAAACTCTTTTTTGAATTTTTCATCAAAAAGACGAGCTATACCGATTTCTTTTTCTGCTATATTAAGCAACCATATTTTTGGTTTAACTTGGTTTTGAACTTTGTTCATTTCACTCATTATTCTCTCCTAAAGAGTATTTAAAAAGTCGTCTAACTCATCTGACTCAAATCCATCGAAATCTATATCTGTTTTTGTAATTTCTTGTTCTTCATAAGAGGATAGAAAATCTATTGTTTTTATAAGCTGTTGTTTAATAAAACCAGACAATTGCTCGGAGACTTGTTTATTATATTTTGAATCCAAAAACAGCTTAAATTTCCCATTTTCGACTACTGCATTTATAACAAAGTCCTGATGAAAAGATATATCACCACTCATCACAGAATACATCTCTATATCTTTTATTTTCAACAGACTAGACTCTCCTACTTCATTAAATATACCTAAGTAATTGAATGTAATTTTAGGTTCTTTAATATGCTTAAGCTCATTTGATATATACTTTAGAGCAATAAAATCAAATCCTTTATTCGGAACAGATCTCAGCTTATCTTTAACTTCGACAATGCTTTCTTTGAGATTAGATTTTACCGAAAAAGAGACAGGATAAAATGTTGTAAACCAACCAATTGTGTCGGATATATTTATATTTTTAAAATCATGTTCTCGACCATGACTTTCAAGCATTATATCAATATGATTATGTTTAGGGAACATATCAGCAAATCCGATATTAACTGCTGTTAGTAAAACATCGTTTATCTCTGTACTAAATGCCTTGTTGCAATCTTCTAATAATTTGCGAGTATATTCTTGATCCAATTCAAATGAAGCTGTATAAAATTTCGTTTCTTTTTGTTGAAATTCAACTATATATTCGTTTGTTTCAAATTTATTCCAGTATTCAATATTAGGCTTTTTACTACTGAACACAGATTCAATATTTTGCGTCCATATTTGAAAACTATCTGATTCTTCCGGAAGGGAAATTTTGGAACCGGATTCTAAAGCCTTATAAGCAGTCTCTAGCTCTTGTGTTAGGATTCTCCATGAAACACCATCTATAATAAAGTGATGTGCTACAATGATTAGATAATCAACATTTTCTTCTCTGATAATCTTGAATTTAATCATCTCTCCTTTTTGAGGATTCATAGATTTATTCATCTCTTCTGAGATTGACAGTATGTTGTCTTTGTCAAACTTCTGTTCAAGCACTTCAAAATATTTATATTCTGTTGGCGATTCCATTAATTCTTGAGCGTACCCATTCTCAGTTTTAATATACTTTGTTCTAAAGGCAGAATGCCTTTTCATTACAAAATCAATAGCTTCTTTAAATTTAGCGGAATCGATTTTTGAAGTAAATTCATAGCATTGTGCCTGATTGAAATGATCCACTATCCCATGGTTTTGATCTATAAACCATTTTTGAATAGGGCTGAGAGGATATATGCCGGGTTCGAGATCCTGCTCAATTCGAGTTTCCTTAGCTTTTAGAACACTAGCTAAATCTTTGATGGTATTATGTGAAAAAACGTCTCTAACATTCGCTAAATAGCCTTTTTGTGCTAATAGAGAGCAAATCTGTATAGCTTTTATAGAATCACCACCCAGTTCAAAAAAATTGCGGTTTATTCCTATAACTTCTTTTGCCAAAACATTTTTCCAAATTTCAAGTACCATACTCTCTTTTTCGTTAAGTTCCTGATTCTCATGTTTGTTATCTATTTCATCTGAGAAATCAGTTGGCAACGCATTCTTATCAATCTTGCCGTTTAGAGTAAGAGGCATAACATCTATTAGCTTAATATATTTCGGAATCATGTACTGAGGAAGCATAGATTTTAGTCTCTGTCTGATTTCAGACTCTTTCAAGCTATTAGAAATAGCATAAGCAGCTAACTCTTTATTGCCATTTTCATCAATAACATTAATATAAGATTCTCTTATTCCATCTATTTTGTCAATATTAGCTTTAATTTCTCCGGTCTCAATTCTATATCCTCTTATTTTGACCTGTTTGTCTTTACGAGACAGATAAACTATATCGCCGTTTGGTAGCATTTTACCAATATCACCTGAACAGAAGATCCTGTGGCCTGTCAATGGATTGATTTTAAACTTAGAGTCAGTTAAATCTTTATCGTTAAGATATCCCAAAGCCAGCCCCTCACCTTCTATGCAGATTTCTCCCGGAAATCCAATCGGCTGAATTTGAAGTTCATCATTCATGATATACATAGAATAATTTCGCATCGGTTTACCGATAGGAATAGCCGAATTATTATTCTCTCTAGGATCAACTTTGTGATAAGAGCAAATTACAGTTGTTTCTGTAGGGCCATAAATATTGAAATAATTTCCTTTTTCCGCAAAATAGGAAGCGTCTTCTAATATCGGCGGTTCCATTCCGGTAACTATGGTCTTAACATTAGCAAGTTTTTCTTTATCCAATATCTTTAGATATGAAGGAGGGAAAAATGCAAAACTAACTTGTTTTTCTTGCAAATAGCTTTCTATCATTGTTTTGTCTGATATAATTTCTTTTGGGGTTACCACAAGTTCAGCACCGGCAAAAAGAGCCAAATATACTTCCAACATAGAAGCATCAAAAGCAGTTGAGTAAAATTGCATCACTTTAGAATTTGTATCTATCTCAAAAGCATGAATCTGATCTTCTATTGTGTTGATCAAGTTGGAATGAGTAGCAACAATTCCTTTTGGCTCACCTGTTGTTCCTGATGAGTAAATTATATATGCAGGAGTTTTGGACTCAAGTTTAGCTAGTTGAATCATAGATATATCAGTGTTTATAAGATTGTTTTTATCTACGACCTGAACATCGACATCAATTATTTTATCAGTTATCAACATCTTTGCAGAGCAATTATTGAGGATTTTTTTCAATCTAATTAGAGGAGTTTCTTCATCTATCGGAACATATATAGCCCCTGTTTTCATAACGCCAAGCATTATCGGTACAAAATCAATATCTCTTTTAGTAAAGACTGCGACATTATCACCAATCCTAATGTCATTATTTTTCAATATATTAGCAGCTATCACATCAGATCGTTTTTTCAATTCTTTATAGCTTATACTTTTGTCTTTTAGAGTAAGAGCTGTATTTTCAGGATATTTTTCTGCTATCTGATCTACATAGTCCGTAATTGAGGAATTATCCGAGTATTTATACTCTGTCTTATTGAATTTTAGTAATTGATCCAATTCATTTTGAGTCAGAATATTGATAGAATCTACAGGCTGATTGATTGAGATTGTGATCTCTTCTATTATTTGTTCTAGATGGCCTGAAATAGAGGCAATAAACTTGTCTTCATATAAATCTGTATTATAAGTCAATTCAAGATCAAGCTTATTATCACTTTCAATGAAAGAGAATAATATATCAAATTTACTGTAATAGCCTTTATTTTGAAGATACTCAGCTTTAACTCCGTCAAACTCAAATTGTGCTTCATCTTTATAACCATAAGTCATTGCAAAATCGAAAATTGCACCTCGGCTCATGTCTCTTTCTAGAGCTAAGTCTTCAATCATTTTTTCAAATGGATACGCTTGATACTCAAAGCTTTCATTAATTGTCTTGCTTACTTTTTCAATTATGTTCACAAGCGTATCTGATTTTTCAATATTATCCCTTAATGGAATAATATTTGAGAAAAGCCCTATAATATCTTCATATTCTTTATATTCTCTACCGGAAACAGCTGTGCCCAATATAATATCATTTTGCCCCGTATATCTCCTTAAAAGGATTTTTACTAACGCCACCGCCATGGAGAATTTTGAAACACCTAACTCACCTGCAATTCTATTCAGTTTATTTAGATTTCTCTTATCAATAGTTGAATGGACTACCAATCCGTTGTAAGTCTGTACTTGTGACCTAACAGTTTTAGTAGGCAAATCCAATACGGTGAGTTCACCTTGTAATTTGTTTTTCCAGTATTCCCTAGCTGTCTTGTTTCTCTCTAATTCAACTTCATATTGTTGATTATAAATATAATCTAAATAAATATAATTTTCTTTTCTTTCAACTGTTACTACATTGCTTTTCAAATGGTTATACTCTTTTGTTAAATCTTTTACAAAGATATTTAAAGAAATACCATCAGCTATTACGTGATGAATATTCAAGATCATAACTGAATTTTGGAACTCATCTTTTATGAATGAGATTTTGAAAAGAGGATAATCTGAAATATTGAGATAATCAGTAGAAAGTTTGTCCACCAATTTCTCAGTTATAGCTTTGTTGTTTACATTAGATACAAGGAATACTTCAGGAGTATACTCAAAATGCTCCCTGATAAATAAGCAAGGTTCACCATTATGTTCTTGGATCCTAGCACGAAGCATTGGATGTTTTTGAATCACATTGTTTAAAGCTCTAGAAAAAAGTTCTATGTCCAAATTCTCAAATCGAATAGCAATAGGTGCATTATATGCCTGATCCCCACCCATTTTTGCAACTGAATATATCCTTTTTTGCTGAGAACTTAATTCAAAAGATTCTTGAACAGGAGCTTTTTTAAGTTTTACAATATTCTTTTCAGATGCCTCTTCGATAATGCTTGCTAAATGTCTCAATGTCGGATTCTTAAAGAAATCTTTTATCTTAACATCGCTGGTAAACTTCTCATTTATTTTACTTATTAAGCTTATCGCCAGTAGACTATGACCGCCTAGCTTAAAGAAGTTATCGTCTAGTCTTATATTTTCTATCGGCAAAACTTCTTTTAAAACAAGCCTAACTTCTGACTGAAAATCACTTAGCTCATCTTCGATTGATTGATAATCGTAAAAATCAGATAGCTTAAGTAATGCATCAAAGTCTGTTTTGTTATTTGCATTTTTAGGTATAGTATCTACAAAATATATCTCAGGAATAGCATAATTTGGAAGAATAGTTGCCAGATGACTTTTGAGTTCATTAGTATCCAAAGTATTGGAAGACTTCACAAAAGCCTTAAGCTGCTGTTTATGAGCTATTACTTCTACATCTACCACTGAATTTTCTTTCAATATTTCTTGTCTTATTTCCTGTGGATCTAATCTATAACCACGTATCTTAATCCTATTATCTTTCCTTCCGATATAAACCAAATTGCCGTTTTTATCAACTTTAGCTACGTCGCCTGTTTTATAAACAGATATATTATTTAATGAAGATAACTTAGTAAAAGAATCGTCATTAGAATTATTGATATAACCAAGACTTAGTGCTGCTCCTGAAATACATATTTCGCCCATAGCTCTCTGCGGAAGTACCTGCATATCCTCATCTACTATAAACATATAAGTATTATAAACAGGTTTACCCAAAGGTATTTCAGGTTCAATATGATCGACTTTTTGTATCGAAGTAGTGCATGAAGTTTCAGTTGGTCCATAAAGATTATAATATTCAATTCCTGCATCAAGAACAGCCTGGATAGTTTTTATATTAGGCACATCGCCGGCAGTAGCAATCATTTTCAAAGAATTAAGCTTGGAAATATCTAATAAGCTTAAGTACGAAGGCGGGAAAATGGCATGAGTAACTTGCTCTTTTTCACATAAGCTGTATATGTTGCTTATATCTTCAATAATTTCTTTTGTAGCTATTACTGATTTAGCACCTGCAATCATAGGAAGAAACTGCTCAACCATCGCACCATCAAATGAATGTTCGTGGAATTGCAAAACTGCAGATTTTTCATCAATTTTCAGTTCTTCTTTCTGGTGCAGAAGTTGATTTAGGAAGCTTGCATGTGAAACCTTTACACCCTTTGGCTTGCCGGTCGTACCCGAAGTATAGATCACATAAGCAGGATTTAACATTTTGTCTGATATTGCTATTTCTATTGAGCTTTTAGAAGGCACTGTGATAGAATTTTCTTCATAATACCTAGCTCCTGAATCAGCTAATATAAAATTTATCCTTTCCTGAGGAAGTGAATCTATAATCGGTAGATATGCAGCTCCGATTTTCCATAGAGCTAGAACAATAGCCACACGCTTTCCTGTTCTACCTGATTTAACTGCTACAATATCACCTTCTTTGATGCCATCTTGAACAAAAAACTCTGCTATCTTATTTACATCTGAAACTAGTTCTGAGTATGTTATTGTAGAATCTTCGTTACTTAAAGAATTATAATCTGAATATTTAGTAGCTGTATCTGCGAACAAACTATAAATATTTTGCTGATAAGAATATTCAGATTTTCTATAAGAATTAGAAATCAACTCTAAGGTTTCTTGCTGAGATAGAAGCGAAATATCTTTAACTCTTTTAGTATTATTTACTGAAATTTGTTTTAGTATTTCAGAAAAATATTTTTGATATTCTCTTACCTGTTCTTCTGAGTAAAGATCAGAATTGTAAGATATTTCCAGTTTATAATCATCACCTGCTTCTATGAGTTCAAATGCAAGTTCAATTCTGCTTAGACTTTCAGGAATTTCTATTTCTTGAATTTCAGCACCCTGAATATTTAAATCTTCCTGCACATTCTCTCGGTACATTAGCATCACATCAAACACAGGATTTCTGGAAAAATCTCTAACAAGATCTAATTCAGAAATGATTTTATCAAATGGATAGATTTGTTTATCAAGTGTTGATAATATCTCTTTTTTTACTTGACTGATGAATTCATTTGCAGGCTTTTCTCGGTCAATTTTAACTCTAAGTGGCAGAGTATTAGAGAAATACCCCTGCATATTCTCTAATTGCGACAATGAACGGTTTTTTGCTACTGTCCCTGTAATTATATCATTTGTGCCAGCAAGCTTTCTAAATATTAAGTTCATTGCAGCCACAAACACAGTAAACTTAGATACAGACAGATCGTTCGAAATGCTATCTAATGCTTGTGTAGTTTCAAAATCCAGTGCTAAATTAATTCTACTTCCATTATAAGACTTGGAATTAGTTCTGGCATACTCGGTAGGTAGAGTCAATATTGGCAACTCACCATTTAACTTATCTCTAAAGAAGTTGTGGAATTCTTTTGCTTCTTCTGATTTCAAATATTCTTGTTGCCATTCAGCGTAATCTACATAATTTAATCTATCATCGATAAACTCTGTAATACTATTGTTTTTCAATTGCTTATATACATCATTTATTTCTTTTACAAGTAAACGTAATGAATTCCCATCAGCAACGATATGATGTATATTAAAGAAAAGAATTCTCTCTTCCTCAGACAATTGAAAGACTTTACACTTGCAAAGAGGTGCTTGAGTCAAATCGAACTGGATTGCTGATTCTTTAGATAACGTTTGCTCTAAATTACGATGTTGTGAAACTTCTACATCAATTTGAAAATCTACGAAATCCTGAATCTTTGCAAAAGGCTGCCCATTTAGAGCATGAAATGAAGTTCTGAACACATCATGTCTATTCAGCACCAAATTTATAGCTTTTTCAAATAATCCAACATCAAAGCTTCCTTTTACACTATAAGCTGAAGCAATGTTATACGAAGCATTTGCTTCTTCAATTTGTGATAAAATCCAAAGTCGTTCTTGTTGGAATGACAATTTGTACATTTCCTTCTTTACAGCTTTTGCAATAGAAATTTCAGTGATATTATCAATAGAAATTGTATCGGATATTGATTTTATTGAACCATCTTCAAAAAGCTCTTTTATACTGATTGATTTACCGAATGTTTGATATATTTTTGCAATTAGTTTTATGGCAAGCATAGAATTGCCACCAAAATCAGTAAATTTATTATTTATTCCAATTCTGGATATTTCGAATATTTCTCGCCATATTTGAACTAAAGTCTTTTGAATTTCTGAATCAGCTTCTACAAACTTAATTTTCTCATAAAGCATATCTTCAGGTTTTGGAAGTGCCTTTTTGTCTATCTTGCCATTGAAGTTAAGAGGAAATTCCTTCATCTCAACAAAATAAGACGGCATCATATAATCAGTCAATTTTTCGCTTAAAAAAGATCTCAATTCAGACTGATTAATTTCATGTTTTGCTGTGTAATAAGCACATAGACGAATATTTTTATCAGAATCTTTCTGAGGAATAATTATAACATCATCAATAGCTTCAAAATCTTTAAAAGCGGATTCGATTTCATTTAACTCAACTCTATTTCCTGAGATTTTAATCTGCCTGTCGATTCTACCAATAAATTCGATAGAGTGATCCGGTAAATATCTACCCATATCACCTGTTTTATAAACTATATCTGCTTCCTCTTTTAAAGGATTTTGTACAAACACCTCACCATTTAACTTTGTATCTCCTATATATCCCAAAGAACGGAATGGTGTTTTTATGTAAATTTCACCTTGCTCACCTATATCGCAAAGTTTGCCTCTATTTAAAATTAGAACTGCTGTGTTACTTATTGGTTGCCCAAGTGGGATAATTCTATTGTCTTCAAATTGCTTCTCACCAAGTCTGTTGAAAATTTTTGCCAGGGTAGTTTCAGAAGGGCCGTATAGATTAATCAGCTCTGTATTAGATCCAAATACATTCCTCCATGCTTGAACATCTCTTCCGTAAAGAGGTTCGCCTGCAAGTAAAACATGCTTAAGATTATTGAACTTATATTGTTGATCTTTTTCTGCAATCTTAGTAATCATTCTAAAGATAGAAGGCACTATATGAAGCAATGTAATATTCTTTTCTTCCAACCACTTACATAATTCTTTTATATCTTTTTTAATATCAATTGGAGGAATAACTAAAGTCGCCCCATTCATAAGCGGAACAAATATATCTCTGAAGCTCACATCGAAAGTAGTAGGAGCTATCAGAGGTACTCTATCATTTTCGCTTATTTCAAACTCTTTACTTTCCCAGTGCATAAAATGGGAAAAGCTTTTGTGCATTCCTAATATTGACTTAGGTTCTCCGGTAGAACCGGATGTAGAAATGATATAACACGGTTCTTCACCTGACATTTCAGGCAAGGTATTATTAACAACATCCATGAGCAATGCATCATAGCTAATACTCTTATGTATCAATCTATTAACTACTGATACTTCATTATATATTAAAAGCTCCGGTGAAGTTTTCTTTATAATTCTATTCAATCGTTCATGCGGATGTTTTAAATCCAATGGCATAAAAATATTGCCTGACTTCATAACACCAAGAGCTGTTGCAACATATTCTATAGATTCAGAAATAGATATAGCTATTACTTTGGATAGCCCAATATTCAGGTTTAATATATGTGCCGCTATTTGATCAGACTTTTCTTTTAATTCCCGGTAAGTAATTGTTCTGTTTTGTTCTTCAATAGCAATATTATTCGGATATTGCTTTGCTATAGAGTCAAAAACCGTGTAATATATTTTCTTGTTCATTATTTGCCTCAGTTTCTAATATTGCAGTTGGATACCGATAAGAGTTTTTGTGTCAGTGCTGTACGCTTCAATATTTTTAGCATCGTTGTCATAATTTCTAATATGTTCTACCATAACAGACAAGGATTTCCAAACATTAAAGATCATTGAAACATCAAGACCATATCTATATCTTTTAGTTTCAGACAGATTTGGGAAAAATTGAAATTTTTCTTTAAACATTACTCCCTTTGTGATAGCCCAGGAGTAACTCTGTATTAAGAACAAATAAGCATCAGGTTCTTTTTGAACATCAAATAGATTTAGAATATAGGAAGGTATATCATAGTCTATATCAACCATGCCTCCTGCTACAATAAAATCGAGATAGTGATTATCAAAGTGATGATTAAATCCAAGACCTGCATAATAAGACCATCTGTCAAGCACAGATTGTTTTTGATCTTTTTCCCAAATAACTCCACCTTCGATGTTAAAATATTTAGAGAGGTTAAAGTCGACAGCAAACTCAGCTATTTGATGATCTGAAGTAACAGTTTTCTCAGACTCAATCTTTCCTGAATTGTCATAATATGTAGTTATTCTATACTTATCAACCATCATATTAAAATGAAATGTAAAGTCATTATAGCGTAGAAAGTTCAAGAGAGTACCTTTATGAACACTACCTTCAATATTACCTGTCATATTTGTAAAAGAATATGATCCTTCCACATGGTAAAGAGTCTGATTATATAATTCAGGATTATCCATCGGGCTTTTTAGCCACCATTGTGAATCATTAGGATGAGATTCTTTATTATCATCTGCTTTTAAAACGACTATGTAAAACATTGATATTATTAGAGAGTATATAATCACCTTCATACTTTTCCCCTTATATTTTGTACTGTTCTAATAAGATATTAAAAGTCAAAACTATCATCAGAATGTCGTTTTCAAATGTTTGATTTATCGAAAAATCCGGCCTTAAATACATTTTTTTGAGTCTTTCTATGGTGGCAGGATTAAAATATCCTGCACTTTTTATACTGTCATAGGAAAGATAATCTGATACAAACTCATAATTATGCTGAAGCAGATATTGGCTACCCGGCGCAACAAATGCAAACTTTTCTCTATTCCTAATTTCATCAGGAACAATCTTAGCAGCATATTTTTTTAGAATTGATTTCTCTATTCCATTTTCTATTAAATACTTAGGATGTATCTTTCTTGTGTAATCTAAGAGATCTTTATCAAGAAATGGATATCTGCCTTCGATTGAATTAGCAAAAGTTACTCTGTCGCCATGATCAGCAACTAAGTGATCAGAAATTCTTAGTTTGAAATCTAAATAAGAGCGTTTATGATTTATATGTCTACCCTGCAAATATTCTTTATTTACAGGTTTTGAGAATGCTGCATTAAAATCATTAAGCGAAGAAACGATATTATCTCCATAAATCGCATTTTTAAGCTCATTCAGCTCGACAAAGCTTCTTTCGTATATAAATTGCGAATCTCCCCACAAATCTTCTCTAATAGCCTGATCTTCGATTATTTCAGGTTCTAATTCTTCAGGCTCACGTTCCAAATCCAATCTATAGCCTACATAGCCTGCAAAAATCTCATCAGCTCCTTCACCTGTTAGAATCACTTTTAATCCTGAATCATTCACTTTTTCAGAAAGTGCCAGTGAACAGGTATTATATGTTTCTTTAAGAGGTGTTTCCGCATGGTACACAGCTTTTTGCAGATAATTGCTAATGCTCTGCCAATCGAATTCTATTTCATTGTGATTGGAAGCAATCTGCTGAGACATCATTCTTTGATATTTTCTTTCATCTATTTTGTTATCATCGAAAAGAATAGAATATGAATTTAGGTCTCTATTTGACAATTCTTTACGAGTGAGAGATGATATTATAGAAGAATCGAGTCCACCACTTATATAACAGCCCACAGGAACATCTGCCTGCAATCTTTTTTTAACAGCTTTTCCAAGTAGAAAATCAATATTTTCTATATGCTCATCAACAGATTTTTCTGAATCTAAATCTATTTCCTGTGGATAGTCTAAATCGTAATATTTCAATTCTTTAGCTTCATCAGAATGGATTTTTAGAATATGTCCCGGCTTTAATGAGTGAATACCTTTGAACATCGTTCTTGGCGAAACAATTGATGGAAATGTAAACATAGAATCCAGAGAAGTCAGGTCAATCTCTCGTGTTATATCTTGATTAGCTAATATCGCTTTTATCTCTGAAGCAAAATATATAACACCATTATGCTTAGTCCAAAACAAAGGTGCTACTCCCACAAAATCTCTGGCAAGAAGCAAGGATTGCAGGTTTTTATCATAAAGTGCTACTGCAAACTGACCGTCAAGCTTTTCTACAAAAGTATCTCCATACTCTTCATAAAGATGATTTATTATCTCAGTATCACAGTTAGAATTTAATTTGTGTCCTTTAGCCAAAAGATCTTTCCTAAGTTCAGGATAGTTGTAAATTTCGCCATTTGTAACTGATACAATTGACTTTTCTTCGTTATAAAACGGCTGATTACCAGCTGTGGATAAATCTACAATTGAAAGTCTTCTGAATGCAAGTCCGCACATACTATCCACAAAATAGCCATCATCATCCGGTCCACGATGTACTATCTTATCAGCCATTCTCTTTAAAGTTTTAGTATTAAAAGAGCTTTTTGTTTTAGGGTCAAATATTCCAGCAATTCCGCACATTTTAAAATTCCTCGTCAATATTGTCTATGTCTCTTAAAAAGTCATCTCGTTTATATAAAGCTTGCTCAGATATTGAATTTAAAATATCCTTTATTTTAATCTGAGAGACCTGCATCATATTTAGTATTGTTTCAAGTTTTTGAGTCAATTTATCTATAAACTTAGAGCTGTATATCTTTGAACTATATTCAATTAGGAGTTTTACTTCTTCTTTCTCTTCAAAGTAGAATTGCAAGTCGTATTTACTCTGATTTGCTTTTACAGGATATTCAGTTATTCTGATATTATCTAGTTTTAAATTATCAAGATTGCTATCAAAACTGTTAACTATAACATTAAATAGCTTGTTTAATGCCATATCATCATTCTGGTTTAGCTCATCAAGCAATTCGAGAGGATATAATTGATTAGAATTTATGTTGCTGATTTTCTCAGTAATTTCTTCCAAATAATCTTCCACTCCGGATTCTTTATTTATATCCACAACCAGTGGTAAAGTATTGATAAAATACCCCATTAATGAGGATAATTCTATTTGTGGGGTTCTGCCTGATACAGGGATTCCAAGTATAATCTTATCTCTATTTTCATAAGCTGAGATAAGCATAGTAACTGCAGCAGTAAGAATGGTAAATTTAGAATATCTTCTTGATATTATAAGTTCATTGAGTTTTAGCTCTTTGTATATGCTGAGAGCAGGAATATTTATTTCGGTAGAAAGATCTCCTTTTAAAATAGATATTTCCTGTATATCTTGCAGTTGATTCTGCCAATACAATTTCTGGCTATGAAATTTTCCGTTCATAACGCCTTGATTGTGCCAGTGAGCATAATCAAAGTAGTTTATAGAGCCAGTTTGAATATCAATTGCTTGTCCTTTTACTATATCTCTGTATATTGTTTGTATTTGTTTCAGTAACAGATCATTTGACCAACCGTCAAAAATTATATGATGAGCATTAAAAAGGAAAATATATTTACTATGATTCAACTTAATCAGCTCTATTCTAAATAGATTGCCTTTATTAAGCTGCATCTCTGTTCTAGAAAAAGATTCTACATACTCTTCTATTTCTTTTTTATTCTCAAATTCGTTTACCTTTAACACAAAATCATTTGCCATAATTCTTTGAGAAGGCATACCTCCTTCATTATCGATAGCTATTCGAAAAATCGGATTTATCTCAAGGATTGTTCTAATAGTTTTTTCAAAAGCATTTATATCCAAATCACCTTCAAAAATTAAATTACCAAAAACATTATAAGATGTATTTTCAGGAAAACGTTCTGCAAAGAGCCATAATCGCCTTTGAGCATAAGATAAATCATACTTTTCTTTAGGAGGTAATGGATATATCTCTTGAGTAACTGATAAATCTGTATTTGAAGCTTTCTCTATTAAACTTGCGATTTTTAATGGAGTAGGATTTTTATAAAGTTCTTCCACTTCCATCTTAAAATTAAATTCTTTGTACATAGCTGTCAGAAGTCTTATAATCTTAAGGCTGTGTCCGCCAAAGTCAAAGAAATCGCTGTTTAAACTAAGATTTTTTACTTCTAGTATTTTTTCAAATAATGAGATAACTTGTTTAGATATATCTTTTTCAGGTAATCCTTTGTCCTTATTATCTCCTGTGATAGCAAGCAGTTGAGATTTATAAGATTCTAAAAATGCTTCTAAACTTGCTTTATCAGCAGTTTTAGAATTTATACGTATAATAATACCATCTTCTATTGAGAAATAAACTACTGCAGGAGTATCTGTATTCTCATAAAAATCAATATTTTCTACTTTTACTGTATCTGAAACTGATAAATCAGTAGGTTGGTAATTTTCGATCACAATTATATGATCATATATATTTTTGTTATCAAAGTTAGCAATAATCTCCGCTAAAGAAATATGCTGATAATCCAATACTGAAGCTAGTTTTGCATGTACTTCTTTTATACTTGTATTGATATTATTATCAGTATTTATTTTCATAGGTAATGTATTCATCAACAAACCGACTGCTTTATCAATATCAGGATATGAGTAATTCCTTCCTGAAATACTTAAAGCAAAGCATGCTGTATCTGACTGATTTTGCATGCTTAGTTGCTTTGTCCAAGCTCCCAGTAAAATACTTTGCAAACTCACTTTCTGCTTAGTAGCATAATCTTTTAACTTATCTAGAGTTACTACATTTAGAGTAGTCGAAACAGATTCTATATTTTCTAACATGTCATTTGATTGAATACAGAGTTTAGTTTCTTTTAAATTCTCTAATCCAAGTAAAGATTGTGTGGCGTCCTGAATAGACACACTAGCGTTATTTTTAATTATCTTTTGAGATATTTGAGAATATGTATCAGGAATCTCAGAGATATCATACTCTGGATTCTTATATAATTTCCGTATCAGATCAAAAAGAATTGTCAAAGACCAGCCGTCTAAAATCAGGTGATGATAACTGAATATAACATCAGTGATATCATTGCGTTTATTTAAATACAATCTATATAGTTCGCCATTCTCAATAGAAAAGTTATTCTCTAAATCATTGCGTTTAAGTACTTCGAAATCACTATTTTCAGAGATAAATCCCTTGCCTGTCATATGATTATTTATTTTGCGTTTATATTTATAATTCTCATCTGTTTGCAGAGTTGATTTGAAAATATCAAAATGACCTAAAACTTTATTCCAGGCATTTTTATATCTCTTGAAATCTAAATCCCCTTGAAGACTGAATGATAGCTGCTCGTGATATATAGATTTATCTTTACCTAATGATTCAAAGAGCATACCTTCCTGCATTGGTAGCAAGTCAAGCATATCAGATATTTCTATTTCATTATCATCTTTAATATTATCTTTAAATGTAGCCTTTTGAATGATTTCAGCTATACTGTCAGCTGTGAAAAGAGTTTTAAAATCTACTTCTATTACTTCTTTATACAAAGCTGAGATTAGTTTTATAGACTTTATAGAATCTCCACCTATCTCAAAATAATCTGAATCGAGAGATATTTTTGAATCCAAACCTAAAACTTCTTTCAGTATTTCAATAAACTTAGATTCTTTATTATTCAATTGCTTATCTAAATACTCTATCTTTTCATTCTTTATTTCTGACTTTAATGCTTTGCGATTTATTTTTCCATTTGGAGTTTGTGGAAAATTCTCAACTTTGGTAAAATATGCTGGTAGCATATATGCAGGTAGCTTATCTCTAAGCTCTTTTTTAAGCTCCTGCTCTGTTATAATCCCTATATAAAACATTGCTAATGTAGAGTCATTCTCAAGTTTACAAACTGCACTTTGCACACCACTAATCGAATTTGCTATATTTTCAATTTCTTCAAGTTCTACCCTATAACCTCTGATTTTTATCTGGTTATCGTTTCTGCCAAAAATCTCCACTTCAAGGTTATTATTGATCCTTCCTATATCACCTGTTTTATAGATTATATCATCAATAAAATCAGCTTTTATAAATCTATCTTTTGTAAGATCTTTGCGATTATAATAACCATTTCCTACTCCTGTTCCTGCTATACATATATCACCTTTGACGCCGATTGGTACAGGATTATTCTCTTGATCCAATATAAAGATTTTCTCTCCGACTAAGGCTCTACCGATATTCAATTCACTATCATTAATCAGCTTAGAGCTCGACCAAATAGTAGTTTCTGTTGGCCCGTAAACGTTTATGACTCTGGTATTTTTGAAGTGTTTAAGTTCATTATACAGTGATTTAGGCATTGCTTCACCACCAACAAGAATTGTTTTAAAGCTTGTTAAGAATGGTTTGCCTAGTTCCTGATATAAAAGATTGCAGCGGCTGGGAGTTAACTGAATATTCTCAATATGGTTTATGTGACATAATTCCTTGAGCAGATTTAGATTATTGATTTCAGCGTCAGAAGCGAGAACAACTGTCATTCCGTAAAGTAGAGAGCAGATAATTTCAAGATTCGAGATGTCAAAAGAGACAGTTGTAACTGCAAGAATTTTTTCATCTCTCTGGAAATTAAAGACTTTATCAAAGTTATCTACAAACGCAACTATATTCTCTTGTCGGATAATTACACCTTTGGGCTTTCCTGTAGAACCTGAAGTATAAGTGATATACGCTAGAGAATTTAAATCAGAATTATACTCTACAATGTGATCTTCAGAAAAATCAATTCCACTCAAATGAAGTTGTGGAATGGATATTTTCATATCATCTTCGGTGATAAGCAAATCAGCCATAGAGTCTTGCAAAATGTACTCATTGCGTTCTTGAGGAGTACTTTTATCTAATGGAATATAAGGAACTCCAAGTTTATAGCATGCAAGAATAGCTGCTATTAAGTATTCATTTCTATCCAAGAGCAATGCAACTTTTGCATCTGTTCTGTTGATATTATTTTGAATATGATAAGCAATGGAATTAGATAATTTATCTAAATCTTTATAAAGAATAGTTTTATCAGAGGTAATTACAGCTTTTTTATAAGGATTATTAGCTACATTTTTTGTAAATATATCTAAAGCTGATTCTAGTTTTGCCTCATGATTATAATCCATCAATCCGGATTTTAGTATTTGATATTCTTTTTCAGGAATTATGTTAACATCTTGAATTGAAACATCGTTATCAGATATTATCTGAGAAAGAATATTATTATAATAAACTATAAATCTCTGAATCGTAGCTTTTTCAAATAGATTCTTATCATATTCAATACTACAATTTATAACACCGGACTCTTTTATAGCTTCAAATACCAGATCGGACATTGTTGTTTGTTTCTGATATTTATATCTTTCAAAGCTAAGTCCTTCTATATCAAAAAGCCTACTATCAGCTGCTTCAAAAATGAAAAGAGAATCAAACAAAGGATGCCTATTGCCATAATTTTCAAGAGCAAGGTCTTCAATAATCTTTTCAATTGGATATATGGAATGCTCATAATTTTCAGTTGTTTGTATAGCTTGCTTTTGAGCAAATTCTGAGAACTTTTGAATTTTATCCAATTTGATTCTGTGAGGAACTGTATTAGCCATCAGACCAATTGCAGTATCAAGATCATCATCTATTGATCTAATAGAAGCAGGACAACCTATAACAAAATCCTCTGCACCGGATAGTTTATTTAACATCAAGGCATAAGCACTTAGAAGTACGGTATTTAGAGTAATTCCTTTTTCTCTAGAATATTTAAATATCTTAGTTGTTAATTCAGAATCTATTTGAAAATGTAACTGATCACCTTCAAATGTTGTTTTTGGTGGTCTGCTAAAATCATGAAGTAAATCAGCGGCTACTGGCAAATCTTTTAGATTTTCAAGCCAATATTCTTTATCGATTTGAAAATCTTTGCTGCCAAAATACTTTTCTTCTAAATTCAAAAATCTCTTAAATTGTACTGGCTGATAGTCAACTTCTTCACCAACATAGAACTTGCACAATTCATCTATCAGAACAGCAATAGAAAGACCATCGAAGATAATATGATGGATATCCAAAACAAGTAGATGCTCGTTTTCATTTATCTTAGCCAAACCAAATCTAAATAGTGGTAATGAAGATAAATCAAAGCTTTGAATAAACTTATTTATTCCACTTTGTAAATCATCTTCTATTTCAAAATGAGTCAATTTAAAATCATAATTATCAACTACTTCGCTTATTATCTTACTATCTTTCAGATAAAATTTAGTACGTAATATTTCATGGCGATCAACAATTTTGCTTATAGCTGCTTCAAGTTTATTGGTTTCTAGTTTGCCTTTTACTAAAAATGGAAGTGTGATATGATAAGCTATTTCTCCACCTTCATACTGACTTAATAGGAACATTCTCTTTTGAGATGTAGAAGCTTCCATTATTTTAATTGGAGATATTTTTCTAGTTTCATCAGGAAAGAACCCATTATCAATCATTTCCGTAAGAGCTTCGCGCATCGCTTTCAGGATGTATTCTACATCTTCTTTAGATGTTTCAGTGGAGAAGAAGTTTACCTTTCTTTCCCAGAAATAAACACCTTTGTATATCATCAAGTAGAAGAATATATCGAGCTCAATAGGTTTTAAAAGTAAGCTGTATTCGTTTTGACCATCTATGCGAAACTGAGATGCAAAGTAAGTACAAGTCAAGGGAACTCGTAGTTCTTTGAATAACTTATTCGCTTTATCTGCAAAATCAGCAGTCATACTATTTAGTCTGTTATATAGCTCGTCCCCTTCTTTTTCTATTTTTTTCAATACTGCATTGCACGCAGCCATTGTAAGAGGATGTTTACAAAAAGTGCCTCCAAAAAATATTATATCATTTTCAGGTACAGAGTTATCAGCAAAATCCCAATTTCCTCCATCAATATAATCAAGGAATTCAGCTTTTCCGGCAAGTACTCCCAATGGCATACCACCGCCAATTACTTTGCCATAAGTAACCAAATCAGCTTTTATACCATAAAATTCCTGAGCCCCTCCGGCTGAAATTCTAAACCCGTTTACAACTTCATCAAAGATCAGAGTAGTCCCAGAGTTTTGAGTGATTTCTCTGAGTTCTTTTATAAACTCCTTAGGTTGTAAATGCGGTTTTCTACTTTGAACTGGTTCGCAGATAACTGCAGCAATATTTTGGCTTTTGATTTTAATATATTCTAAAGCTTCATCAGAACCATAATCTAAGACTTTTACATTCTCTACCATACCTTCAGGAACACCAATGGAAACAGGGCGTGAATCACCATCATCATCAGGGACAGCTAGTACGCCGTCAAATGTACCATGATAAGAACCACCAAAGATCACTATTTCATCTCTACCTGTCTTTGCACGTGCTACTCTAATAGCGACCATGATAGCTTCAGAGCCCGTGTTACAGAAAGTAACCCTTTCGTTTTTACTGAGGCGAGCAAGAAGTTCCGCTGTCTCACCTACAATTGCAGATTGTGGACCAAGTTCAAAGCCTTTGTCTATTTGCTGCAAAATAGCTTCTTCTACAAATTTTGGTCTATGACCGAAGAAGTGAACTCCATAACCATTAGCTATATCAATGTATTTATTACCATCTAAATCCCAAACATAACCGCCTTCAGATCTGGAAGAAACAAAAGGATAGCTCATTTTTTTTAGACTAAAGCGGAAAGAAAGAGTATTTATCCAATCACAGAGGTGCTTTCTATGCTTTTGAGCATATTCCATCGAGCTTTTAGTTTTATGATTGTATTTTTCAATCAAATCATTTATAAACTTTTCCTGCTCAACGCTTAAATTGTCACCATCCAGCTTTAGAGATCTGAAATTTGTAGGTTTGCTTTGTTTCTTGACTTTCTTTTGTTGAACTGGTTCAGAAATTACTTGCGCCGAATTTTGAAGTAAATTCAGCTGCTGTTGCATTATTTGCATTTGCTGCTGAATTATGGATTCAACATAACTAACATTTTGATTAGAGCTTGTTTGTTGATGGTTTTGTAAAGGCTGTACCGGCTCATAAGTAGAATTTTCAATCACTTCCGGTTCTTCAGGCATATTGCTGCTTACAAATTCAGAAAGCTTGGATACTGTATCATAGTTTTTAACCAAATCAGTCATTGAGACAGAAATAGCATACTTTTTGTTTATCTCTTGCCTCATTTTCACTAAAGTAAGCGAATCCATTCCCATTTGGAAAAATCCGGTATTGATATCAAGCTGTTCTTTCTCTAATCCGGTTTTATCAGCAATAATTTCAAGAATTTCGTTCTTATAGTTTCTTGATGTTTTCATCTTTACTTGCTCCGGAATACTTGTAACAGTTTGATATATTTGATTGTTTTGTTTATAAAGACCATGATTTGGATCCTGATAAAAACGCTTTTGAGAGAATTGATATTTCGGCAATTCTATCTTATTAAATTGCTCTATCTTATATATTTTAGAAAAGCTTAAATCAATACCATTTACATAAAGTTCTCCTAGAACACGCTGTATTTGTTCGTATTCATCAAAGTCTTTAGCAAATGCTGATATAAAAAGATCATCCGGATAATCCTGCAAACCTACCCCTGTCAATACAGGAGATGGTCCTAATTCAAGGAATATATGGAATCCGTCTTCTCGGATATTTTGTAATGAAGCAGCAAAATTTACACATTCCAGAATATGATTACACCAATATTCTGCATCTAAGATAGTTCCTTTTTCAAGCTTCTTTCCTGTTATATTGTTGTAGTAATCAATCTTTGCTTCTTTAAATTCAATATATTTAATCGCTTCTCTATATGGATCAATAATTTCTTCCATAATCGGTGAATGTGAAGCTTGTGAGATCTTGAGTTCTTTGAATTCAATACCGTCTGCTTTAATTTTTTGAACGATCTCATCAACTTTTTCGCTACTACCTGATATAACAACATTTTCAGAAGAATTAATAGTAGCTATACTTACATATTTCTGATAATCAGTCAGATATTTCCCAACTGTTTCAGAATTAGTATATACAGCAACCATTTTGCCTTTTGTGTCAATGCTATCCATAAGTTTAGCTCTGACAGAGATCATTTTTACAGCATCTTCCAGTGAGATAATCCCCGCAATGCACGCTGCAGCATACTCACCCGTGCTATGCCCTATTACAGCTTGCGGAGTTAATCCATAAGAAACAAACATCTGACTTAGAGAATATTCAATTGCAAAAAGCGCTGGCTGAGCAAACTCAAGTTTACCGAGTTTTTCTTTGTTATTGTTGATTATATCAATTATAGATGTATTGAGGTAATTAGATAACAATTTATCACACTTGAGCATATTATCTGCAAAAACTGAGTCTTTTTGTATAAGCTCCTGCCCCATTTTAAGACGCTGAGCTCCGCCACCTGGATAGGTAAAAACAATACCCTTACTTTCTGTTATACTACTACTTTTCAGTACTTTGTATTTAATCTTGCTAGAAGTAGGATCTGAAAGGATATCAATAATATTCGAATTAGTAGAAACTATAGCTGCTCTATGCTTATACTTGTCTCTAAAAAGCTCTAGATTTGCAATTAAATCATCGATATGTATAGCTTCTTTATTTAGCAATTCGGAGTATGCTTGCATGGTTTTATCCAGAGATTCGCTAGTTTTTGCTGTTAATGGTAATACTCGGATTGCATTAGAAGAATGTGTTACTTTCGTTTTTATATTAGCATTTGGGTATTGCTCCAGAATCAGATTGACATTCGTTCCACTATATCCGAATGAATTGATTGAAGCTCTGAGCTTATCAGAATTTGCTTCACTGAGAAGTTCAAAAATATCAATATTTTTAGATACTATATTAGAATCAGAAATATCTACATGAGAATTTTCAGGTAAGTGATTGAAATGTAGATTCCCCGGCAGTGTACCTTTTTCATAAGCTTTTAGAATTTTAATAACACCCGCAAGACCTGCTGCCGCTTCAGTATGACCTATATTTGATTTAACAGCACCAACTTTCTGATGAGGTTCTATCTTTCCGCATAATTCACTTATTGAATTAAGTTCCTGCAAATCTCCAACAACTGTGCCTGTGCCATGTGCTTCAAAGTAGTTTATATCTTTAGCATGTAGCTTTGCGATTCCCAAAGATTTTTGCATTACTTTGACTTGTGCCACACCGTTTGGAGCAGTTAAACCGTTGCTAGCACCATCATGAGATAGAGCAGACGCTTTAACCACACCATAAACTCTGTCTCCATCTTCCTCTGCTTGTTTTAAACTTTTAATAATTAGAGTTGCACAGCCTTCAGAACGGACATATCCATTGGCTTTTTTATCAAATGTTTTGCATCTGCCATCTTCAGAAAGCACTCCCATTTCATAAAGCCCAATATTCATTTCCGGACTTAGAATAAGATTTACTCCGGATACAATAGCCAGTTTACATTCTTTATTTTGAATACCACGAGATGCATAATGCAATGCCGCGAGCGATGAAGAGCAAGCTGTATCTATTGCTAAGTTTGGACCATGTAAACCTAGAAAATAAGAAATTCTACCTGCGGCAGTGCTTGGAGTGTAACCCGTGAAACTGTAAGGTGTTATTTTTTGAAGTTCAGAAGATTTTGCTTCTACTGCCGCATAATCACTGTTTGCGATTCCTACATAGACTCCACAATCTGAATTACGAATATCTTCAATTTTAATATTTGCATCTTCCAGAGCATGTATTGTTGTTTCCAAAAGCAGGCGTTGCTGAGGATCAAGGGATTTTGCTTCAATTGGTAGGATATTAAAGAATTCATTGTCAAAAAGATCAAAGTCAGATAGGAAACCTCCATAATTTGGTATCTCCTTGATCTTAGAATCAGCTATTTTTGATACATCCCAACGCGATTTTGGAATCTCTGAAATACAATCAATGTGGCTTATCAGATTTCTATAGAACTCATCTGCATTTTTAGCTTTTGGAAATCTGCAATCTATACCAATGATAGCGATATCTTCATAATTCTGATCTTCAGATATATCTTTTTTAGCTTCCAAATAACTCATCTTTGAGCTTATATAATTGCTTAAAGATTGTACATCAGGATTATTAAAAACTACGAATGCATCTAAATTTATATTCAGTATTTTAGACAAGTCAGAAACAAATTCAACTGTTTTAATGGAGTTGAATCCCTGAAGAGCAAAGTTTTTATTCGAATCAAAATTGCTTTCTACAAATTTCTCTGCCACTTTGATTATAACATCTCTAATTTGCCAAAGATCCAAATTATTGATACTGATATTATTATCAGTTTTATCATGCTCAATAATGAAGTCTTTAGCGAACTTGATTCTCTGTTTCTTACCGTTTGAAGTAGTTGGTATCGATTCGATTTTTCTAATGTGAGATATAACAATACCGTATTTAGCAATGAAATTCTTTTTTATCGATTCTACATCTAAATCTCTCTCAGAAGCAACTCCGCATACAATTTCTTCCGTTCCACTTGTCTCATTTATTTTTGAAGAGACTATAATATGATTTTGAGAGATATCAATTAAAGAAGCAAGTTGCCTTTCTATATCATCAGGGTAGTAATTTATTCCGTTGATGATTATAAGTTCTTTCTGTCTTCCGCATACATATAACTTACCATCTCTTAAAAATCCTAAGTCACCTGTTTTAAGCCAAGAATCAGGAGTTAGTAAAGATTCTGTAGCAGTTGGATTTTTATAATAGGATGATATAACAGAATCACTTCTAACCTGAATCTCTCCTACCATATTGTCAGAAAGAACTTCTTCATCGAATATTCTAATCTGAGTATTTGCTACAGCTTTACCTTGTGATACAAGTTTGAGTGAGTTTTTGTCATCTTTACTTACTTCTATAGAACCACCAAGATTTATAGAATTCCTATTTACATTCAGATATTGAAGCTCTTCATAAATTGATTCGCAACTGACAGCGAGTGTTGCTTCAGCCAGGCCATATATGGTAGTCATAGCTTTAGAATTTAGTCTATATTTTGAAAGAGTGTAGGTAAACTCATTTGCTATTTCAGCAGAGATTTGTTCTGAGCCATTCATAATATATCGCACAGAACTTAGATCCCATTCGTAATTAACTTTTTTATCCAATGCAGATAAAAAATATTTGTAACCAAAATTTGGTGCAAAAATAAATGTAGCTTTATGTTTATCTGTCAGATAGATCCAGTTTAAAGGATTAGAAATGAAAGCCTGACGTTCTATTTGAATCTGATTATAATCGCCTCTGACGGCATTCAAGTGTGCGAGTATCATACCTGAACTATGGGTCAGTGGTGCCCATGAAAGAAAAACTTCATCTTTCCTGAACTCCAAAGTTGTTCTCATTGATTCCAGATTTGAAATTAAATTTTCATGCGATACAATGACTCCTTTAGGTGAGCCTGTCGAACCGGATGAAAATTGAATCAGAAGTGGATTTTGAGATTTAAACTCTAATTCAATTTCAGATTCTACAAAAGTCTCGGAAACATCTATTGCATCATAGTCTTCAATTATAGCATCAGAATCACTTAGAATAATAGGGTTATCAAGTAAGTCTAATATATTCCTTAATTTTTGCTCTGATTCCTTACTATCGGCTAGAGGTAATGGAACAACTGTAATTCCACCAAGGATACAAGCCCATAGTGATTCAATAAAGTTTTTATCTGAAGAGATTTGAAAAACCGCCTGAAAAGAAGAATCTATATTATTCTGATTAAAATGTTGAAGTCTAGACTGAGATGAAAGATATAAATATTGGTAAGAATAAAATTCAGATGTTCCTGTGCTAGTATAAAATGTTATTCCTTTAGAGCTGTTTCTGATGTTTGCCAATAATTCTATTAAGTTTTTCATTTCATCTCCAATATGTGCTTTCTAGTCAGTATTCTCATTTTTTCAAAAATAAAATCCGAAAGCAAGCCTTTAGAACTTGCTCCCGGATAGAAAAAAGAAGTTATGCTTTTTTTGTAGCAGTTGCAGTAGCACCTTTTTGAGTGCCTTCTTTGAACATTTCTGCGAAGTAAGCTTTTACTTTATCAGGATTAAAATCAAGGAAAGTACCACCTGATTCGAAATGCTGAATAAATACTTTACCAACAGCGTAAGTCATTGCTCCTGAGTAAATAGGCATTGAAAGAGTTGCAACTATGCCAACGATGGGAATAGCTTTAACCCAGCTAGTGATTGTACTGCGAGTTAATTGATCTGCAGCGATACCGCCCAATAAAGCAGCAATGAAGGATTTACCCCAGTCCTGCTTAAATTCGATTTCATAATGCTCTGCAAGTGATTTTAGCATTTTCAACTGCACAGCACTTACTGCTGCAATATCAAATATTGGAAGTGGAATCGCACCACCTCCGGCAGCCCACCAGATGTACTTATTTACGATATTATTGGCTGTGGCTGTTTGGTTTTGTGCCAAGTTTTCTACTTGTGCCATTTCTATTACCTCTACTTAATTTTGAAAAAATTGGTACTTTGAGGGTCAATTGAATATTTTAGTCCCTGAATCTCATTTGCAGGAGCTATTTTTTGTACAGGTGAATTAGGGAACACTACTTCATTAGCATACAAGAATAAATCCCAGGCAGGATTTTCACCACCGGAATATCTGTTTACAAATGTTATGATATATGCATCTTTATCTTTTCTGTAATAAATATTAGTATTATATCCAATCCAGCCACCCGAGTGACCTCTGTATAAATCACCGATTTCAGCTATCGCTAAGCCAAATCCAGCTTTGCCATATCCATGCATTTCTGTTTCTTCAAATTTTAATCTTTCTGCCTGGATTTGTGGATTAAGCATCTTGCTACCAGTCAACATTTCTTTAAGGTGAACAAGTAAATCTTCTGCGTTAGAAACTACTGCGCCTGCAGCCCAAGTATATGAAGGATCAAAATCTGTTACATCATGTTGATTGCCATCCAAGTAAATTGCATAACCATGAGTATTATCATCCAACCATGCTGATGTTTCAGAAAGAGTACTTGGGAAGTAAGAATTGGATAGTCCCATAGGATCTATATATCTGTCTTTAACTAAATCTTCTATCTTTTTGCCTGTTACTTTTTCTGCTAGCAAACCAAGAGTGATGTAAGCAGAGTTAGAGTATTGCACACCTGTTCCAGGTGCGAAATAAAGTCCATCAGAATTCAAAGAATCAGTCAGAGCTTCGCGAGTTATTGAAGATGATCTGTTTTCAAATGCCCAAGGAACAAAATACTCATTCAGATAATTCCCCATTCCACTAGTGTGGTTAAGCATTTCTCTAATTGTTATCTCAGAGAACTTATACATACTTGTGTCGTATACGTCCGGATTTAAAGTTACAGCATCAAGATGATCTACTAACTTATCATCTAGTCCTAATTTTCCATCTTGAATAAGCTGAAGAATTACTGCTCCTACAAATGTTTTTGAGATACTACCTACTAGAAAACGATGTGTAGGAAGCAATGTGTCTTTTGTACTTATATCTCTATAACCTACTGAAGTATACCACGGTTCATATCCGGCTTTTTGCACCATGACGATGGCTCCAGGTATTCCCCTATTCGAGGTCATTGTATCCATCATGTAATGCAGAGCCTGCTGGGTTTCTATATCCAAAATTTTGGAAGTTGGAGTAATTGGACCATCATCGTCATCGCTACAACTAACGACCAAAATCGACAGCATAATAATTAAGAGTGTTTTATAATACTTGACATTGCAATGTCTTTGCATAAGGCAATCTCCAATAAAAGAAAAATAACAACTATATTCCTTTAGAATGATATAATAATGTATACAAAATATACATTACATTTTATAACGATTAGAGAAAATTTACATACCCGTATTACGTATTACTACTTAATGGCTATTTTATTGCATTAAATTTATCATTTAGGAGTGCATTTGTATTTTTTTTATTTAGGTCTAATTTCCTACAAGTACTTTTTTCAATTTTTATATTGTAATGCATACTATCAATTCAAATTCCTTTTGATATCAATAATATGTATATAATGATATTTATAACTTTTTATATGCTGCTATTTTAATTTTTTACTATATTGTTACTTTATAATTATTTAATAGGCAAAATATATGAGATATTTTTACTTTATATTTTTATCTCTAATCTATTACCAATCAAATAGTCAATCAATAAATATCCTTGATATTGATTCATCAGAATATCCACTTATCAAGGCTACTTTTTACGCCACGGATGATCGCGGTAAGAGAATAAAGAATATCTCACTCAAGGATTTGACTATTACAGAAAATGGTGAGATTCGAAACATTATCTCTGTAAATTGTAAAGAGGCAATAGAATTAGATACTGTTTCGAATTTGCTTACATTCGACATAAGTGGCTCTATGGCAGGAGAAAATTTCCAAATTGCTAAAGAAGCTGCATATAACTGGGTAGAAGAGTTGCCATTAAATATTGGAGAGTGTGCTGTCACATCCTTTAGTGAAGAGAATAAACTAGAGCAAGATTTTACTAATAATAAGAATCTAATAAAAAGTGCAATTAACAACTTAGAAGATATTAAAGATACTACGGAAGGGACTAGTTTTGATGCTGCTTTTATTAATGCTCAAGCAGGTGGTTTGCGGATATTGCAAAATGCTCCTCACAAAAAAATAATGATTTTGATCTCGGATGGTGATGCAACCGGCAACCAGAGTCTTATCATCAACAGAGCAAAAAACTACGATATAACTGTTTATTGTATAATAATTAATGCCATATGCCCTGATATTTTGAAGAGTATCACATATTCTACCGGTGGCTTATATTTTGATCATATTACTTCAGTTGCTGAAGCTAGAGAAGCTTTTAATGATATTCTACATTATTCTCATCAACTCACTCCTTGTCGCATTGTTTGGGAAAGTGACAATTTTGCGAAACTGGTTTAATTAATGTCGAAATGACTTATAAAAATGGATCTGTGGGTACATTTTCTTATTCTCCACCGGAAGGTTCAACTTCTAATTTAAAATTAGAACCTGTTGGACTGTCATTTATTGATGAACCCCTTGGAATAAAAACAAGCTCAACAATTGAATTATCTGCTATTGGATCTGATTACATTATTAATGATATTAAAACAAATAATCCTGATTGTGATATTTCCCCAAAATCTTTTACTCTGGATGAAAATGAAACTCAAGTATTAACTGTCAGCTATACACCACAAGACAGTAACTTCAAATCTACTGAAATAGAAATTGATGCATCACCTTGTACAATTTCTTTTAAAACTTTCTCCTATTACTCGAAATATGCTAATGATAAAAAGTATTTAGAATTGCTTACTCCAAACGGAGGCGAGATATTTTATGCCGGCACAGATACTTTGATTGAATGGGAAGGCTTAAAATTAAATGAGCCTGTTGATATAAAATTTAGCAAAGATAATGGGAAAAATTGGACTGAAATATCTAACAACGAACAAAACCTGAATTATAATTGGAAAATCGATAAAAATACAAACTCTAATAAATGCCTCGTTTCTGTTACTCACCAAAAAGAAGGAATTTCTGAGTTTGAGTGGTATAAAACTATGGGTGGCAACTCTTTTGAAAGTATTTACTCTATTGATAACACAATAGATGGTGGGTTTATAATTGCTAGCTCTACTAATTCTACAGATGGACAGATTTCAAACAATCATGGCAAAAGAGACATTTGGCTGGTAAAAACAGATCTGTTTGGGACAATAGAATGGGAAAAAATCTTACGGAGGAAGAGGATCAGATCAGGCTATAGATATAAAGCTTACTGATGATGGAGGATACATTTTAGTCGGATTTACTGATTCAGATGATATTCCCGGAACTGTTCTAAAAGAGCAAATGATTTGTGGATTGTAAAATTAGATTTTGATGGCAATATTGAATGGAATAAAATATTTGGAGGCTCCAATACTGATTATCCAATTTCTGTAGCGCCTAGTATTGACGGGGGATTATTTTATCCTGGCGACAACTAAATCTACTGATGGTGATGTGCCTAAGTCAATCGGAGCATTTGATTTGTGGCTTATAAAATTGAGCAATTCCGGGACTATTGAATGGCAGGAAGTAATTGGTGGTTCAGACAATGATCATGCCAATGAAGCAAAATCAACATCAGACGGAGGCTATATATTATGCGGTTATTCATCTTCTAGTGATTCGGCGATTTAAACAAAAACCGCGGCTCTTCGGATGCTTGGGTTATAAAGTTAGACAAGGCGGGAAATATTGAATGGAATAATACTTATGGAGGCTCTTTATTTGATTCTGCTAAATCGATTGAAGAAACCAATGACGGAGGTTTATATTTTTAGGCTCCTCTTCATCAATAGACGGTGATGTTACTTCTAACTATGGAGCAAATGACATTTGGGTCGTAAAACTGAACAAAACAGGTGTTTTGGAGTGGCAAAAGTCTTATGGAGGATCAAGAGAAGATTATCCTACATCCATAAAAACGTCTGATAACGGTGATTTTATGATCTTTGCCTATTCTTGGTCGGATGATGGTGATTTATCAAAAAACAATGGCTTACTTGATATATGGATTTTTGAAATTGATAATAACGGAAGTTTATTGTGGGAGCAAACGCTGGGCGGAAACTTTAGCGATGTATTAGAATGTTGCCAAAAATCAGTAGATAATGGTTTTATTCTTGGAGGCTCTACTAATTCCACTGATGGAGATTTTGAAGAGAGTTTTGGTAACACTGATAATTTACTTATAAAATTTTCTCCAGATGAAAGTATTTTCCTTTCAGATACTTCAGACAATGTATTTTCCATTGTTATACCCAGAGTTACAAGTAATGATATTGACTTTGGTAAAGCAATTATAAACTCTGATACTGATTCAACTTTTGATTCTTTTATTGTAAATATTACAAATTGGCCTTGTAGAGTAGATTCGGTCTATTTTGACGGAACTGACTCTCAATTTTTTCAACTATTGAATCCTCAACCAGTTTATACTGTCCCTGGAAGGAAAGACCAGTCTTCAAAAATTCGTTTTTCACCAAAAGAAGTGCGTCATTATGAAGCAGATGTTGTAATAATATCTCAAACTGATTCATTACGTCGTAAAATCAGAGGAGAAGGAATTGAGCCTGCTATTGTAATAGTCAATAAAGAAATTGATTTCGGTACAGTCAAAGTAGGGACTGATAAAGATACCTTAAATGCGATCACAATTACAAACATAAACAATTCTCCTGTTGATATAACTAAAACTGAAATTTCAGGAGTTAATGCTTCTGATTATTCAATATTGAATGGAGCAGCTCCTTTCACTTTAAAGTCTGGTGATACATGCCGTATGGATTTAAGGTATACTGCCAATAATGTTGCTCCTAGTTCCGCTAAATTACTATTTCACTTTCATTCGCTGAACTCTCCAGCTCAAGTAAATCTTAGAGGAACAGGAATAAGCACAAATACAGTTAATATTAGCGATGTACATTTCACTGATCAACTTATTGGCAAATCAAATGATTCAATAATTAGTACTTATTTCTACAATACTGGGATTTACAGTAATATAGTAGAGGAAGTTTATTTAAAGGATGGAGATTTTGGCCAGTTTGAAATTAAAAATCTCAGTTTACCATTTCCCATAGATGCAAACGCAGGTCATAATTTAGAAATCAGCTTCTCTCCTACTAGTATAGGAGATAAACATACCACTCTATATATGATATGTCAGAATGATACTATAACTAAAAATGTAGATGGTCGAGCGATTCAAAAAAGTTTTGAGATTATTACTTCCAATATTGAATATGCCACTATAGAAGTAGGCCAACAAATAGACAGTAGCAGGATAGCTATACTTAGGAATACAGGAACCGAAAATTTAGTAATTTCAGATATACTTTTAACCGGAACAGATTTGCAGGATTTTATTCCTGGAAACGGATTCCAAGCATTAATTCTCAACTCAGGAGATACACTTTTTGTAGATCTATCTTTTGCACCGCAAACTATCGGGTATAAGTCAGTAAATATATCTATATCTCATAATCATTCAGCTACTCCTGAACTAATTCGCGTTACGGGAGAAGCCATTAAATCAATTCTTCCTAGAATTTCCATCTCTATCCCAAATATTGTGGCTGAGACAGGTGAAACAATTTATCTGCCGCTTATACTGGAAGAGTCGGAAAATATGAGTAAATTAGTAGCTGACGGATTGATTGCAAATATTAGTTTCAATAGTTACGTAATGTTACCATCTGACAGAACTGCTGAAATTTCAGGCAATATTGCGAAATTGACAACTGACGAATTTTCTATAAAAAGAAATGTAGGCGATACTTTGACGCTAATTCCCTTCAAAGTGATGCTGGGTGATAAAGAGATTAGCCCTATACAATTTGATAAACTTATTGCTAAAGACGATATGTTGATAATAGATACCAAATCAGGAAGCTTAAAGATATCTGATCTCTGCGAACAGGGAGGAAAGCGTCTGGTCAACCCTGAAGGCATTGTAGGTATTTCAAATTTATCTCCTAATCCTGCTGAAACAATTCTACAAATAGATTTTTCAGTTATTGAGAAAGGTACCACTACAATCTCTTTAATTGATATGCTCGGAAAAACTATTTCTATTTTGTTTGATGAAAATATATCAGAATTTAAAGATATGAAGGTAATAAAAGACATTTCACACATAAGCGCTGGGTATTATATTATACAGTTACAAACTCTAACTTATGTAGAAAGAAGAAAAGTGCTGATAGTGAGGTAGATAGTTTTATGTAAGTCGCAAAGCATTACTACTCTACTGTTTTTTTAGAAAATCTAAGAAAAAAAAGTAGAGATGCGTTTCTAAACACATCTCTACTTTTAATTTAAATAACTTTTCCTGATTAATTACTTGGCAAGTTTAATCCATTTAAAAAGTTCTTTGAATGAAGGCTTTTTACCTGTCATCAAAATACCTACTCTATATATCCTTGCTGCTACCCATACTATTCCAAAAAATGTGGCTATCATAGCTACTACAGATATAGCAATTTCCCAGATAGGCATTTGTGTTGCAAACATTCTCACCGGCATTAAAATTGGTGAAAATAGAGGGATATGCGAAGCTACTATAGCTACAGTGCTTTCCGGGTTTGTTATCATTGATGTTAAGAAAAGAATTGGCACTATAATTATCATTGTAACAGGCATTTGCAATTGCTGTGCGTCTTGTTCCTGATCTACTGCAGAACCAATGGCCGCATACAAACTTGCAAAAATAAAATAACCTGAGATGAAGTAGAATAGAAATCCTAAAATCATCCAAATAGATATATCCGGCATTGGAATTTCACCAAATAACATTTGTGCCTGTTGCATTTGTTGTGCATCAACTCCTGTTATAGTTGTTTCAGCAGGAGACAATCCAAGCATAAGTACCACAGAAGATAAAATCATCCAGGCAGATACCTGAGTTAAGCCTGCAAGTCCGATACCTATAATTTTACCAAACATGATGTCAAATGGACGAACAGATGAAGCAATAACTTCTATGATTCTATTAGCTTTTTCGTCTATAACAGCTCTAAGTACCATTCCTCCATACATAAGCATCAGGAAGTAATTAGCAAAACCAAAAATAAAACCAACACCAGCTAAAATTTCATTGTTATCTTCTTCAACCTTACCTTCTTTACTGATTTTCTTTGTTATAATTTCAATACCTTTTCCTGCATCCTCTAATGTCTGGAGATCAATGCCTGCATTTTTCAGTCTTTCACTTCTGATAGAAGAACGAAGAGTTGACTTCAAAGACTGGATAAAGCTAATACCTCCACCACCTATAGAATTTACTTCCACTTTACCTTCTTTGATAACATTTGAAGGCAAATATATATATCCGTCAATTTCCTGATTTTGAGTTTTTTCTTTTAGCTCTTCAAGAGTATTTGTGGCTTTCGCAAAAGTAGCTGTATCAGATGCAATGATATCGTCATATAATATCCCTGTTTCATCCAAAACATAGATTTTTTTCGATATATCATCTTCTGTAGCCATCATAATCAAAGTAGGTAAAACCAACATAGCAGCCATCAAAACAGGTGCTATAAATGTACCTATTATAAAACCTTTTGATTTCAACTTTAGCATGTATTCATGCGAAATAATAGTCATAATCTTAGAATTACTCATTACTTCCCTCCTTCTTAGAAACTACCTCTATAAATATCTCGTGCAGGCTAGGTTCTTTAGTATCAAATTTATAGATATCTAATTTTTCAACAAGTTCTCTAAGCAGTGCAGGAGGAGTAATCAACGATTTATCAATTGCAATTTCTGCAGTATTTTCAGTTTTATTTATTACCGATACACCGGGTATTTTCTGTAATATAGCTGAAGAGCCATCAAATTCTATAAATGCATTGTTTCTACCAAAGCTGCGTTTTACCTCAGTAACATTACCACTTAAAACCACTTTACCTTTATTAATTAAAAGCATCTCATCGCACAGCTGTTCTACCTGATGCATAACGTGTGTAGACAAAATAATAGTTTTACCCTTATCTTTTAACTCCAGAATTATATTTTTAAGTACCTCAGTATTCACCGGGTCAAACCCTGAAAATGGTTCGTCAAGAATAATAAAATCCGGATCATGCAGAATCGTAGATATAAACTGCACTTTTTGCTGCATACCTTTAGATAGTTCCTGAACTTTTTTATTAGCCCAATCGGAAATTTCTAGATGATCCAACCACATTTTAGCTCTTTTATGAGCTTCTGATTGACTAAGCCCTTTTAATCTGGCAAAGTAAACAAGTTGCTCTATAACTTTAACTTTTTTGTAAAGCCCTCTTTCTTCTGGTAAATAACCAATGTTATTTTGAAGTTCCGAGTTCATCTTTTGATCAAATAAACTAATACTACCACTATCAGGAATAAGAATATTCGTAATCATCCTGATCATAGTTGTTTTACCTGCTCCGTTCGGCCCTAGTAAACCAAAGATTTTACCTTTTGGCACATCAAAGCTGATATCGTTATTGGCATAATAATCACCAAATTTTTTGATGATATTTTTTACCTCAAGCACATTCATGTACGCTGACCTTAATTTATATAATAAAATCTATATTTTTTTTAAATAGCTTTTACTGTCTTCTGCTGAGAGTATCTACATATTGGAATAAAGAATTAGACGGATTGGAATTCATATCTTGTATCCATTTTGCAACAGGAACTCTCCAGTTTATACCTGTATTATACGGCTCTGTATCGTATTGATTGAATTTATAATTATCACTGGTATACATATAGTTGCTTGTTAGAACTACATAAGTCGAATCAGGATGAAACTCTCTGCCACTAATAAAATGTAAGCCACTGTCTTCATACACTCCGCCATAAATAGCATCTTCAGGAGTTAAACAATCTTTGATTGCGCTTCCTGTTAATTCAAGTTCGTATATGATATTATCAAATGGAAGCACATCCATCACAGATGCATTTGTGATTTCTCCCTGAGGAATACTAGCTCTTAATCCACCTATATTACTTACAGAAATATCTGCATTTGGGAAATAATATAGCCATGAATCGCAAACTAAATTCTGCATTGCGCCGGAGTATCTGTAAATTTCAGTATCTGTGTAACCTATAACTGTACCGAGCTCGCTTTCCATTTTTTTCTTCCATTTTTCAATGATTGCATCAACTTTATCATCTGAATTATCAGTTTTATTTGGCTTAATTTCTACAGTTACATTGGTTACAACATTATTGGTTTTATCATAACTAATTTTTGCCACTACATATTTATTATAAAAGCAATTTGCCTCTACCATTGCGACTTTATTGGTAACTTCGCTGAAAGTTTGGTGGCTATGAGCAGCACCGATGAACGAAACACCTAGTTCTTGAGCTTTTGCTTTTACTTCATTTAACTCGAAATTAGGTACATGGCAGGAAAGTAAAATTACTTTCGCACCAAGACTTTTAACTTTAGGTACCCACTTATCCAAAGCTTCGTTATAATCAGTAAATTTAAGATTATCTACATATTCTTTTCTTGTTTCAAGCGGCGTTTTTACTGTAGTCAGACCAATAATTGCTACTTTTACACCGGCAATTTCTTTCATTACATATGGGGAAATATAAGAAGGTATTTCTCCTGTAGTTTCGTCGATTATATTACATGAAATATAAGGGAAATTAGCTTGTTCTGCTCTTTCTTCGAAGATGTTCTGACCGAAATCAAATTCATGATTCCCTACAGTAGATAAGTCGTAACCTATTTCATTCATCACTTCAATTGCAGATTCACCTTCGGAGAATGTTGAAATTGACTGCCCTGAAAAACTATCACCACCACTGATGACTATAAAATTACCTTCAGGTTTATATCCTTCCTGGTTTTTCCATAAATCCAGCAACCCGGATGCTCCGGCATTATCCCAGTTTTTATCAATCCAACCGTGTTCGTCATTTGTATAAAGAACTGTTATTTCTACATTTTGCGTGGGTTGATTTACATTATTATCTTCATCACCACCACAAGCACTTACAATCAAAACCAATAATGAAATAACAAGTGATGTCATACCATTTCTATAAAATCTAGTTAAATTACCCATTTCTATACCTTGATACAAGTTTGTATAAATATCATAGTCGCAATTTACAGATTTAAATGCTTTGAGAGCAAGAATCGAAAATGTATTTTTTATATTACGTCAAAGCAATATTATTTTTCATATTACATAGTCTGTCTTATCTACGAAAATACCCTTACATTGTTACAACATAAGGGTACTCAATACTAATATTATACAATTATATAATATAAGATTTTGATTATTTTTACTCTTCTATTTTATCCATTCGCTCCTGCAATTCAGCCCATTCTTCCATTTTAGATTCAAGTTCTTCCTGCATAATATTATGTTCTTTTTGTTTTTCCTGCGAAGTTTCAACGTCGTTAAAAAATTCAGGATTAGCAAAAAGTTCTTCCAATACAGCTGATTTTTCTTCCAGTTCAGCAATTCTGCTTTCACAAGAATCCAATAGCTTTTGAATTTTATTCTTTTCTCTCTGCAAAGCTTTTCGTTTTTCTCTTTGTTCCTGCGCATTACCTACAGATTCTTTCTCATCTTTCTTTATTTTGTCTTTCTTTTCTAACTCTTGAAGAGAAGCTAGTTGCTGTTTTTCAAGGAAAAAGTCAATATCGCCTTCATAAGTTTTTAGTTTTCTGTTTTTAAACTCAATTGTGCGTTCAGTTAGCCCTCGAAGAAAATCTCTATCATGAGAAACAACTATTAGAGTTCCTGTATAATTCATAAGTGCATTTTTAAGTACGTCTTTAGAATTCATATCAAGGTGATTTGTAGGCTCATCCATGATAAGAAAGTTTACAGGTTGTAGTAATAGTCTTGCTAAAGACAACCTTGCCTTTTCACCACCGGAAAGTACTTTTACTTTTTTATAAACATCATCTCCGCTAAACAGAAATGCACCTAACAAATTTCTAATATTTTTTCGCATATCTCCCGTTGCAGCACTGTCAATTATATCAAAAACAGCTGCATTTTCATCAAGCATTTGAGCCTGATGCTGACCGAAATACCCTAATTCAATATTATTCCCATAGTTAACTGTGCCGTCATAGCTTTCAAATTTGCCTAATATTTTAGATAAAGTAGATTTTCCTTCGCCGTTTTTACCTACAAAAGCAACTCTTTGCCCTCTTTCAATATCAAAATTGACATTAGAAAGCACTAAATTTTCGCCGTAGCTTTTAGATAATTTTTTGCATTCTGCCACTAATCTACTGGAACGAGGAGGTTCAGGAAAGCGGAGAACTATTTTAGAATTATCTTCTTCTTCTATTTCAATTCTTTCTATCTTATCCAATAGCTTCATTTTAGATTGAGCTCTTGAAGCAAGTGTAGCTTTAGATTTAAATCGCTCAATGAATCTTTCCTGCTGAGCTATCTGTTTCTGCTGATTAGCATAAGCATTTTGATCCTGCTCTCTTTGGATTGCTCTGTATTCTACAAATTTCGAATAAGGCATTGTGTTTGAATACATTTTGCCTAAAGATATTTCTACAGTTCGGTTTGTTATATTATCCAGAAACTGTCTATCGTGCGAAACAAGAATGACTTCCCCGGGATAGGATTTTAAAAAGATTTCCACCCAACCGATTGATTCAATATCAAGGTGGTTTGTAGGCTCATCCAGAAGAATGCAGTCAGGGCGAGCAAGCAGTAATTTAGCTAACTCAACACGCATTTGCCAACCGCCGCTAAATTCATTCATAGGCTTTTGAAGCTCATCATGAGTAAAGCCAAGCCCAGTGAGCACCCGCTCAACTTCTGCTTCTATGGAATGACCTCCTAAAATTTGAAGTCTGTCATTATCTTCAGCAAGAATTTCGAGTAATTTTGCATAATCTGCAGATTCGTAATCTTCTCTGTTAGCTATTTCAGTTGTTGTTTCTTCAATTCTTTTTTCAATTTCTTTTATTTCAGAAAGTGCTGCAGCAGCCTCTTCGAAGATTGGAAGAGTTGAGCTTGTTTCCACTTCCTGCGGCAAATAACCGATAGTATAATCATTAGGCTTGCTAATATTCCCTGTTTCAGGATTAAGTACACCTGCAAATATCTTTAAAAGAGTAGATTTACCGGCACCATTTCTACCGATTAAACCTATTCTGTCTCCGCTTTGGACATTAAATGAAATATTGTCAAATAGCTTTTTACCGCTAAATTCTATTGAAAGATTGGCTATTGTAATCATTTATATACCGATGTTAATCTATTCGTTTATCTAATTCATCAAAGAAATGCAGTTTGTCTAAATTTACAAATGCTTTAAATTCTTCACCAATTTTTAGTGATTTGCTGTTTTCTGTTCTTAAACATTTCAAGTTGCCTGAGCTTCTGAAATATACAAGCTGTTCATGCCCAAGATATTCTATATTTTCAACTTTAAGTGATACCTGAATTGTATTAGCTTTTTGTTCAAGCATAATATCTTCCGGACGAATCCCCAAAGTCACTTTCATAGAAGCTGAATTTGTTTTGCTGTTTATGTTTTCGGGTAAATCCAAGCTGAGTCCGTTTGGTTCGCTAAAATTCAAACCGTTTTTATATTCTAATGTACCTTCAAAGAAATTCATTTGTGGACTTCCAAGAAATCCTGCTACAAACTTATTCGCAGGTCTGTCGTAAAGCTCCTGTGGTGGTGCAATTTGCTGAATTTCACCTTTATTCATCACTACTAAACGGCTTCCCATAGTCATAGCTTCAACCTGATCATGAGTAACGTAAATCGCAGTTGTTCCCAAATTTCGATGTAGCTGTTGAATCTCTGAACGCATCTGCACTCTAAGCTTAGCATCTAGATTTGAAAGCGGTTCGTCGAATAAAAACAGCTTTGGATTCCTTATAATAGCTCGACCAAGAGCAACACGCTGCCTTTGCCCACCGGAAAGTTCCTTAGGTTTTCTATTGAGAAGCGCATCCAGTTCCAAAGACTCAGCTACTTCAGTAACACGTTTTTTCATTTCAGCTTTTGGTGTTTTCCTCACTTTAAGCGGAAAAGCAATATTTTCAAAAACTGTCTTATGAGGATATAATGCATAGTTCTGAAAAACCATACCTATATCTCTGTTTTTTGGTTCAACATCATTGATTCTGACGTCATCAAAAAACAGATCTCCGCTGCTAATTTCCTCTAATCCTGCAATCATTCGCAGCATTGTAGATTTACCACAACCGGAAGGCCCGACAAGTACCAGGAATTCGCCTTGATTTATCTCAAAATTGGCGTCACTAACTGCAGTGATACCATTTGGATATACTTTTTTTATATTTTGAAGTCTTATTTTACTCATGCTTGATTTTTCTGTTTGAGTTTTATTAGATAAAATCTCAAGATTATGCTGTCTGATAGATCAATAATATATTTACATGCCAGCAAAATTGGAGCTGTGTTGTTAAAGGTTGTGGTATTAAACACCCCGTCACATCTTCGATGTGCCACCCCTCTTTTCAAAGAGGGGAATTCTTTAAGCTAATTATCTAATAAATACTAAAGCGATACTACAACTACTCTAAACATTCCCCTTCTTTTCAAGCGATGTGCTGAGCCTAGCCGAAGTAAAGAGGTGCCCGAAGGGCGTGGTAGTTGCTGTAATATTAATTGTATTTTCACTTATAAAACAACCACTTTTTGAACTACGCAAAATAATCATTTTTGGAGTGATAATAAAAGGATAAGAGGAAATTGAACTCAACAAACGATTTTTGTCAACAAAAAAGCCCAAGAGAATTGAGGTTCAATTGGGCTAAATAGCAAATCATCTATATTTCTACCAGGCATAGCCAATTTTTACATTCAAGCTTAGAGGATCTATATCACCTCTGTCGTCTACTCCTTTAACATCCAACAGGAGAACAATTGATGGTTCAAGAGAAAATCCACCCCATACCCATTTGTAAGCAGCTTCACCACCTATTGTTAGAGCTGAACCCGTTCCATCTTTATAGAATACATTATTCTTGCCTACTTTTCTATAATAACCATCAGTATTCCAGAAAGATAAAATTGCTAAAGGTCCAAAAGAAAAACCTTCTAAACTTGTTTTGCGATCATTGAATGGAGAAATATACCACCTGTACGAACCACCTATACCATACCCGTTCCAGTATTTGTGATAGTCTTTGTTATATGACTCAAAAAACACAGTAAAAGAATTAATTCTACTTACTTTATGCTCATAGGTTATATTAAACCTTCCCCAGTTAATTAGGGAGAATGGATCCGCTGAAATATTGTTGTTATACGCAGCTTTTGCCGGTGTTGATAGGAATGCCATACTCATTATCAACACTAATAGAATCTTCTTCATCATTTTTCCTCATTAATTAGTTTGTTCGTTATCCGTCTTTGTAGGTATATCTTGACGTAGAACATCCATATTTCCTTTAAGTAATTTCTGCTGAGTAGATAGAGGAAAAGCACTGATTAGTTTATTTCGGATTACTGACGGAGTTTCACCAAGCTGAACTGAATGCACACCTTCAAGCATCACTTGCATGATGTACATCTCATCTTCGTGAATTTTGCGTAGTTTATCGCCCACAGGAAGCCAAACTATATTAGCCATAAGAATACCCCACATTGTAGCAATAAATGCAGTAGAGATATGCCTTACTAATTCCGTTACGTCTTCACCAGCCGCAGCAAGTGTAGCGATCAATCCCATTACAGTACCAATAATACCCATTGTAGGGCTATATCCACCAAGTTTCATAAATAAACCAATGTTTTGCTCATGTCTTTCGGTGATATACTGCATTTCATTTTCTACTATTGTTTGGAGTATTTCAGGATCTGTACCATCAATACTAATTTCAAATAGTTTTTTTAAATAAGGATGTTTGACTTGATCTAATCGGTCTTCTAAAGATAAAATACCTTCTCTTCTTGCCACTCCCGCAAAAAATACAATCTGATTGATGATTGCTTCCAAATCATATTTTGGAGGAACAAATGCAATTTTAAAAAGGGTAGGAATTCTAAACATTTGCTCAAGAGAAGTGGCTGCTGTTCCTGCGGCAAGTGTGCCACCAAAAACAATAAGCATAGCAGGCAACATGAAAAGCGAATCAAAAGTTCCGCCTTCCAATAAGTAACCTCCGAATATCGCCACAAAACCGACGATAACACCTATGATTGTGCTGATTTTCATATAGGCAATTTATTGGTATTATCTGAGAAAATCAAATAAAGTATTTTGAGAGATTTTAGCTCCTATTTGTAAGGCGTATTGAAGAGCAATTTCGTTTTTTTTCAGATTAATGGTTGCTTCAGCGATATCAGTATCGTTTGATTCAGATTTGAAGGCATTTAATCTCGTATTTTCTTCTTTAAGAAGCATAACGCCCTGTTCTATTCTATTGATTTTAGAACCGTTTCTTCCTGCTTGATCAATAATTTTCTCATTAAATTCAGCAATTTCTCTTTGAAATTGATCCAGTAAACCTATATCAGCTTTATTGAAAGTATCATCTTTCTCACGCAATCCACCATTTTCATTATAAGCAAATAGATTATATAGATTTATGATAGAATCAAACATTTCTGTGCCTTCGCTGCCAAACATTTTATCCGGAGTAGTATTTACCTGCTCTTGTGTTTGAACATCTTTATTGATCATTCTTTCTTTGAAGTTCCCTTTAAAAACCACTGTCAATCCGGAAGGATTATCTTCCGTTGGCTCACCTTCAACTAATTCAAATGGCATATTATTTTCTGCCGGAGGAGTGCGATCTAAAGATTCAGGAGTTGTTTTGTTGCCGGAGAAAAGATAATTTCCGTTAAATTCTGCATTTGATTCTTTGACTATATCGTCCAGCAAACCGCGAATATATATACCTAAAGTTTGTAGATTCCCGAGATTGCCGGTTTTTGAACCATCAACTGCTAAATCTCTGATATTATTAAGATGATTAGATATTGCTGTTATTGATTCATCTACAGCATAAAGCTCACCGATTGCTTTATCATTAACCCGGATATACTGATCATTTTCAGACATACGGTTAGTTAGCTTTTTGATATCAATCATAGCTTCCGGATCATCAGCCATTGTTATTAGTGCCTGACCTGTAGATGTTTGGATTTCAGCTCGATACTTTTCTTCCTGTACTCTGCTGATGTTATTTCCAAATCCAATATATGAAGAATTAGAGGTAACTCTCATTTTTTAATACCTCCTATCTGCCTAAGTTTACAATTGTTGAAAGTATTTCATCCGTTACATTTACAATACGGGATGATGCTTCGAATGCCTTTTGGAATTTTACTAAAGAAATAGCCTCTTCATCGAGATTCACACCGATTATAGATTCTCTTTGTGTTTCAAGTTGCTGACCTATAAGCTGGGTAGTTTGTCTTCCACTTTTAGCTTCTTTGCCCATGTTACCAATTTTATTTAATATAGTAGCATAAAACTCAGTAGGTGTACTATCTCCAATGAAGCTTTCATTAGAACTTAGCCTAGCAATCTGCAGAGCTATACTGTTATTACCATCTTCTCCGGCAACATCAGATAGAGGTATATCATCAGGTTTGTTCCATACATCATCAGAAACTCTTATATTGATGGCTTTTGCATTACCAACAACCGGCTCAAAGAAATTTCTTCCCGGAGGAGTAGTGCCTGTATCATTCAAACCAAAACCGGTATTCATTAATGCATTTACCTGCTGAACTATTCCATTTGCATATTCATCTAATTTTTTTGCAACTGAATAACCGGAGCTGCTATCATTATCATCTAAAGTTTCATTATAGATCTTAAGTTTAGTAGCAAGCTCACCATTCTGCAAATCCAAATTTTCAGGATGATTACCCTGCAAGTCGGAAGAGATTATTGTAATAGTTCTTTCGCCGGTAGCAGAGTTCAATGATTCCTGTGCTTTTACTTCATTGTACATGGTATCAGTTATAACATTAATACCGTTCATAAACACATTTACTGAACCATTATCATTTGTCCCGAGATGAATATTAGCATATTTAGATAGCTTCTCTAACTTAACTTCTCTTTCGTCCACATAGGTTTGAGCCTCAATGCTGGTTTCTGCTTTAGTCAATCCGATAGATCTGTTTAGCTCTGCAATATCTTTAAGTAAATGGTTGATGTTGCTTACATCAGATTCTATATTGCTTCGCACATCATCTCTCATATCTACTATTTGTTTAGCAGTAAGATTGAATCTATCAGTCAGCTGTTTTGCTGTGTCTAGGAGGTGATCTCTAAGCGCAGTATCATGTGGATTAGTTGAGATTTCATCAAAAGTATTAAAAAAGGAAGTAGTCAGCTCGCTAAGTCCGTTATCAGACGGTTCAGCAAGTATTGATTCTAATCTTGTGAGCAAGGATTCCTGCAGTTCGTAGCCTGCATTTCTTGAGGTATTGTTACGAATTTCTTTGTCTTGCATTTCACTTCTAAAAGAGCGTAAATTATCCGTGATAACACCTGTGCCAAGGAATTGGCCGGAAATGTTAACAGGAGTGGTTTCAGACATAACAGCTTGTCTTCGGGAATAACCAACAGTATTAATGTTAGCTATGTTATTAGAAGTAACATCTAACCCGAATTTTTGAGCAAGCAGTGCCCTTTTGCCTATCTCTAATGAAGAAAAGCTACTCATAGAATTCCTTTCGTTTTAGTGCCATCCTGGCAGTATCTTTAATCTCAATTAAAACCTGTGAACTGATGCTCTTTTATTACTTCAGAAATCTCATCAGCCATTGATAACAAATTATTTGTATCTGAATATTTCAATTTATTGATCAAATTCAAATAGTCTTTGCATTCATCTAAAAAGCCTGTTGCTTTGATAAGTGAGCGAATCCTTTCGATTCTCTTGCTTTGTTTCATTCCCTCTTCCAAACTTTTTGGAACTGAGTTAGCGCATTCATTTAATCTAACTTTTACTCCGTATATTTCGGAAGCAGGAATGCTTTCTGTTAATTCATTGATTGAGCGCACAAATATGTCAGTAATCTGCCATACATTTGTGCTTGTTATGCTTTTAGGTGAACTCATTAGTACCTCCTTGTACCTTGCTTAGTCCTTTAAACCGTAACATTACAGACGTGTTTCTGGTTTTCTCTGAATACTTCCAAAAATTCAGCGAAACTGCGTCTTGCTCTGTTGGATAAAATTCTATTATCCATATTGATTTTTTTCAATCTATCAGTTAATATCTGCATATATTCCTTAAGTGCAGATAATTCCTTAAGTTCTTCGCCTTGAAAATGTTTCACTAAATCAGACATTTTCATTTGCATAGCAGATGTTCTGGAGATTTTTAACCAGTTCTGCGTCAGTTTTATTCTCTGATTTTCAGCACTTCTCAGCAATTTCAAAGCTTCATTTTGAAGCTCCGCAGTGCTTGCAACTTTTTCTATATCAATCTTAACCAACGCTTCCTGCTGCTCTTGGGCATAAGATATAAGCTGCTCGAGTAATTGCTGCTCGTATTTTAAATATGTAAATAGTTGTGTCAGCATGGTTACTCCCTACTTTAAGTTCTCGTCATATTTACCGAGATAATTAAGCACTTTTTTTACATAATTTTGTGTTTCGTTGAAAGGAGGAATTCCTCCATACTTCTCAACATTGCCCGGACCTGCATTATATGCAGCTAGTGCAGTTTCAGTGTCATTTTCAAAACGATCCATCAAATATTTTAAGTATTTTGCTCCACCCATAATATTTTGCTTAGGATCGAAAGAGTCTTCTACTCCCATGTCACTTGCAGTCCCATCCATCAGCTGCATAAGACCTTTTGCACCAACCGGTGAAACAGCGTCATGTTTGCCTGCAGACTCGGTTCTAATAACACTTTTTATCAAATTTTCCGATATACCAAATTTACTTGCCGCATCTTGAATTATCGGCATATATTGTTCTATTCTGTCACTCAAGCTATTTGAACTTAGAGTCTTTACTACTTTATTTACTTCTTTGGCTTCTGATTGTTCTTCAAAGATCGGAATTGAATTATGTCTAATTAAATCAGAATATCCCTCTACAGAGTTTGTTATATTACTGATTTCCTGACCGCCTGTTAGTTGTTTAAAAACCATCTCAGCGATACCGATACCTTTTCCGGTTTTAGAAATATCATCTGATAGAAGCATGTCAGTATAACCACCTAATGTATCCGCGCCGAATGTTGTTTCTTCTTTTTTATCTTCCAGCATTGAGCTTTTCATTTGTTTGATAAGCATATTAACAAACATAGATTCAAAGCCACGAGCTGCTTTTTCGTACTGTGCTCTCTCCTCTTTGCTCAAATCTCTTTTTACAGAAATAGATTTTACTCCACTAAGCTGATTCAGCTTAGATTTGAATAAGGATTCGCCGTTAGACAGATTATTTAATTCAGTAACATTCATTGTTCTACTGGATAATTAGTTCACCTTGCAATGAGCCTGCTTCTTTGAGTGCCTGGAATATGGCAATTAGATCTCTCGGTCTTACTTCAAGTAAATTAAGAGCATTTGACATATCCTGTACATTAGCACCTACACCATCGATAGCTATTGCTTTTTTGACTTCCTCTTCTGCAGATATTTCTGCAGTTTCGGCAGGTTGTGGTGGTCTTATTGTGAAAGGGGCCGGTTGCGGCACCAACACTTGTTTTTCTATAGTGATTTCTAAACCACCGTGAGCAATAGTCGCAGGTAAAAGCTCTACATTACCTCCGACAACTACTGTGCCAGTCCTTTCATTTATAACGACCTTAGCGATAGGATCAGATTGAATATTATCTATAGTTTCTATAGCTGCCAAAGTTTGCATAGATTCTGCAACATCTTGATTTGCAGGAAGTTGCACTTGCACTGTTCCCGGATCAATTACCTTTGCAGCACCTGCATCCAACCCTGCTAATGCAGCATTATTGATTGCATTTGCTATGATAGTGGCAGTAGTAAAATCTGGTTCTTTGAGGCTAATATTCACCTGCTGGTTAGTAATCACCTCACTATCCATCTGCATTTCCAAAATTAGACCATTGGGCACTCTGCCTGTTGTAGTGGAGTTTTTACTTACCATTGATCCAAGAGCTCTATAGTCAAAACCACCTATTGAGACAGGCCCTTGAGCCATACCAACTATAGTTCCGTTACTCATCGAGATTGGAGTCATAAGCAAAACCCCGCCCTGTAGAGAAGTTGCATCACCAATGGATGAAACTACTACATCGATTTTTGCACCACGATTGGAGAAGGCAGGGATATTTGCCGTTACCATTACTGCTGCTACGTTTCTAACTCTTGGATTGTTTTTGGGGATAGTAAGACCGAAACGTTTAAGCATATTGGATACAGATTGCACAGTATAGGAGGTCTGTTGATTATCTCCTGACTGGTTAAGCCCGGTAACTAAGCCGTAGCCAATAACCTGTACGTGAGAATTACCTTCTATGCTGGCAATATCCTTTATGCGCGCAGCAGATAACTCAAGAGGTAAAAACAGCATTACCAAAAGAGTTGCGAGTATGATAGTAATATTTATTGCCTTGTTTATCAAAACAGCATTCTCAAAAACTTAGTAATTAAACCCGGTTCCTGAATTTCTGAAACTTCACCTTCGCCTTCCAGGCGGAGAGTTAAGTCCAGAATATTATATGACATTACGGAGTTATCAGGAGCAATGTCTACTCTTCTGACAATCCCTTCTATAAATATTTTCTGTTCTTCGTTGTTAATTTTTGTAGTACGTGTACCTTGTATCTTTAAGTCACCGTTTTCCAAAACTTCTACAACTCTGGCACTCAGTTTTGATCTGATTTTTTCACTTCTTCCTGTATTTCCGGAAGCAGTGTGTTTATTACCAGTTCCGATTCCTACGCCTGCACTCCCTCCTGCGCTTCCGGCATTACCGGAAACTCCCAGGCTTAAATCAGTGCTTCTTCCTGTGCTAGTTTCTGCAGAATTATCGGCTTCTGTGTCTTCCATAATGTAAACCATAACCGCGTCTCCGGTCTGGAATGCTTTTACATCGGAAAAAAGCGAACGCTGGCTGCTTTGTACAAATTGAGCATTCGCGGAATAAAATCCGCAAATGCCAATTAAATATGCAGCGATTACTATGTTTCGGATAAAAATCATTTCGTCCCTGAAATTGATGATACATCCTTGTAGTATTCAGGCGGAGCTATTAGAACGCTGCCATCTCTGGCAACGATTCCCTGTAATACTTTGCTCTCGCCATCTCTTTTAATCCGAACCCGATCTCCGGCAGATGCGTCCTGTAATGAAACAGCATTTGCTCTGATTCTTACAGCACCGGAAATAACGGACAGCTCCACTACATCACCACGTTTGATGAGTAATGGCCCTTTAGTGTCGCTGAGAGCTATAGGTTCACCACTGCGAACATTTTTCGCCATAGTTCTGCCAATAAGCTCATTTGAGTTATAATTCTGTTTTTTTAATAACGATGTTTCAATGCGATTCAAAGTAAAATCTTGAGATGTTATTTCGTCGCCTTGCTTAAGATATTTTGAGGCTACCGGAACTAACTCAAATGTTTTAACTTCGAGCTTCACCGAAATAGATTTTTCTACTTTGTCACCTGATTTGAAAATGATAGGAACTGATATTATCCCTTTCAAATCAGCTGATTCTTTTATTTCTGCATGTATATTATCTTTATCTATAACTACATCATCGGTTAGACCGAAAGTTTTTACTTCAAAATCACCTTCAAGTTTAGATTCTATATAGCTTTTTGCAGCAGCTTCCAGTCTTTCGCCTTTGAAAGTAGAAGCTGCATTGCCTGCATACGCAAGCAAAAACAAAAACAGGCTATATGTAAAAAATATTTTCATTAGCGTTTAAGCCCAACTGCTGTACTTAAAATACTGTCTGCAGTTTGCACAGATTTAGAGTTTAATTCATACGCTCTTTGAGCAGTGATCATATTTACCATTTCTTCTACTATATCTACATTTGATGATTCCAGGTGTGATTGAAGAACCTGGCCTGTGTTATTTTCACCGGGGACTTCAAATACAGCATCCCCTGAAGCAGGAGTTTCCAGATAAAGGTTATTACCTTCAGCTCTTAAGCCGGCAGGATTAATGAACCTAGCTAGGGATAATTGTCCAAGTGTATTAAACTGTGTAGAATTTTCTGATAAATAACTTACTACGCCATCAGGAGATACGCTAACTTCAATTGCATCAGAAGGAATTGTGAAACCGGGATCAAGCGCATAACCTTGGTTATTTACAATAACGCCGTTTTTATTTAGTTTGAATGAACCGTCGCGTGTATATGCAAAGCTATTGTCAGGCTTTTGAAGTACAAAAAAACCATTACCGTCAATTGCCATGTCAAGCTGGTTATTTGTAGATTCTACAACACCATTACCGAAATGTTTAGTAGTAGCAGTAAGTTCTGTACCTGAACCGATTTGAACTTCATTAAGAGGCTCTACCCCACTTCTTGCAACATTGCCTGCCGGGCGAAGAGTCTCGTATAACAAATCCTGAAATTCAGGTCTTACTTTTTTGAAACCGGTCGTATTTACATTGGCAAGGTTATTAGAGATAATCTCTACATAACGCTGCTGGGCAGATAAGCCGGTCGATGCTGTGCGTAGCGTCTTATCCATAAGTTACCTCCATGTAACATTTAGAATATTAATCCATTAATAATATCTGCCCAGGCGAATACTATTAGTAAGGGTGTCATCATTTGTCTTAATTACTTTGCTTCCTGCTTCGAACATCCTTTGAAGCTCAATCATCTCTATCATTTCATTTACTACATTTACGTTTGATCCTTCCAGCCATCCTTGCCTTAGAGTCATCTGACTTTCGTCCAGTTCTTCTATATCAGACCAATTTGTAGCTATAAATTCAGAGTTAGAGATACGTTGCAAAGTTTTTTCGTCCTTCGGGTTATAAATTGCGATAGAACCTACTTCCTTGGCATTTGCAAAGACCTGACCTTTTTCATTAATTTTAATTTCAAGAGAGCGAACATCCATGTTTGCTGTACCTTCTTCCATGAACTCTTGAAATACATTTATGGGGCCTTCCTTGCCCAGTAAGGTCTTGCCATCCATGGCAGTAATTGTTCCGTCTTCAGTAACTTTAAACCTTCCGGCACGAGTAAGAAATTTCTTTCCTTCTCCATCCTGGAGTGCAAAAAATCCCTTATTTTCAATCGCCACATCCAATTGGTTTTCAGTCTGATTAAAGCTTCCTGCTGAATAATCGACATAAGAACCGATTGGCGGGTCATTTTGTTCAACATCGCCGGGCGTGTTATAGAAATTAGCGCGGGCATCTATAAGGTTACGCTCAAAAGCTTCTGAACGCTTATAGCCTGAAGTATTTGCATTAGATAAGTTATTAGCTGTTACTTCAAGTTTAGTATGCTGATTTTGCATACCAAGAGCCGCTGTGAATAATTCCTTTAACATTTTGCTGCTTCCTGCATCTTATTTCTATTATGAAAAAGCCCGACTGCTATTTAAAAACATCTTTCCTACAATATCTGCTATTGCATCGTGAAGTCTGATAGGCACATTTCCTTTCGCCTCCAGCTTCGCCAATAGTTTCATTATCTGATCATCTCTCTCGATATCCAAATTCCTTTTGCGATTAAGTGAGATGATACTTCTAGTAAGAGAGCCTTTGCGTCCTGCATTGCTTACTTCTATTTGCGCGTCCTTTGCTTCAAAAAGTAAGTTCATGGCATCTCTGAAGTTTTTCTTTTCCATGTCAAATAACTGTTATTATTGTCCATCCTGAATTATCTTCCCACATACAGGTATAAAATTGATACCAAGTTTTAAGAGTTTAAACAAATCTGGAAGTTCCAAAATTCATATTTACTTGACAATAAAGATCTTACAAGCTTTTCCACATTTATAATGGTATAGAAACCTGATAAAAAGATGAGTAATAAAAGCAGTACATTTTTAGCCAATGCACAATATTAGCATACTGAGTGGTTGTTTTTGTGCAGACTTTTAAATACATTACTATAGTAACAAACTATAAGCTATATCGTATTCCTTTAAACTTTACAATTTTCTAAGTACAATCTAAATAAAGCAATGGCAGATAAGATAATTGAGCAATATGAAAGAAATGGTCTACTTTGGACTATAAGAGAAACTGAAACAGGAAGATCTACAGAAATTTCAAGAATTGAAGACCCCCCTAAAACAATATCTAAAGAAGTTTTAGAAGAAATAATTCAATCTAACCCAACAGAACTTAATTTAAGCTATAGAGGCATTACACATTTACCTGAATCAATTAGAAAGCTTACAAACCTAACTTCACTCGATTTAAGTAGAAATGAATTGACTAGTTTGCCTGACTCTATCGGTTTTATGACTAATCTTAAGGAACTGAATTTAGGTGAAAACCAGCTTACTGATTTACCTGAGTCTATAGGTAATTTAGAAAATCTGACAACTCTTAGTATCTATTCTAATAATTTATCAAACCTGCCTGAATCAATCGGGAAACTAGTCAAACTTAGAAAGCTTACATTATTTAATAATAAACTTACTGAATTGCCACAGTTAATAAGTAATCTGAAGAGTATTGTAAGTCTCAATTTAGCACATAATCTTAATATAAATATCGATAATACTATTGGTAAATTAGACACTCTTATAGAACTAAATTTGAGCTATACAAAGATTGACCATTTACCTGATTCAATCGGCAATTTAAAACAGCTTAGGAAATTAAATTTAGAATCAAACAGTATCGAATTTTTACCTGCATCTTTTGGTGAAATTATAAATCTTGAAGAACTGAATCTCAGGTCTAACTTATTAAAAAATATATCTTTAAAAAGTGGTGACTTACCAAACCTTAGAGAGCTTGATTTAAGCTGTAATAACTTTTCATCTTTCCCGGAAACAATTACTCTTTTAAAGAATCTTCAAGATTTGAATTTTTCTGCAAATGAAATGGAGAATATTTCTGATGCGATTGGACTTCTTCATAGCCTACTAAAACTGGATTTAACTGAAAATGAAATACATCATCTACCAGAGGCTATAGGCAATTTATCTAAGCTTGAATGGCTAAGTGTAGCTGAAAACAATCTAACGGAAATACCTGATACTATACAAAAATGTTCAAACCTAAAATCATTATTTTTGGGGAACAATTCTCTAAAATTTTTTCCGGAATCATTAAGTAAACTTGAACAACTAAAAGAGATTAGTCTTCACGAAAATATGCTTAGTAGCATACCAGAATCTTTTGGGAATCTGACACAACTTCAGTCTTTAGATTTATTTTATAATAAACTTACGAAAGTACCACAATCAATGCACAATTTAACAAACCTAAAACATCTTGATCTTGGATTCAATGCTTTGAATGAAGAAGAAAAATTAAAGTTATTTTCTTATTTCCCGAGTTACAATCAGGAAGGTCAGATAATTATTTATATTTAAAGAACAAATGATCTTTTGTATTATAATATACTAACTGGTTGTTTTTGTGCAGGGGAAAAAAAAGGATGTGATACAAAAAGTAATATCTTTTCTATCACATCCTAGATTTTTTTTCTTTAGATATAAGAAAGACAGAGTTTTTTTTACACTGCCTCCTAAAATGTATCATCCCATATATCCAAATACCAACTACCCAAAATATGAAGTTGATGCTTTTCTACAAATCTTTTCAAATATTGATAATCAATATTCTGGAAGTATAAACACAAATCATATCCAGAAGAAAATATCATCTCAGTAAACTTTATCTTTGTTTTAATACGCTCTCTAAGTGATAATGTTAGTAATAATATTAAATCTTCTTTAGATTCAATCCTAAACTCCTCATCACTTTTATATAACATCTTCAATATTTCTACATGTTGCTTGTCCAGTGTTTTCATTTCATGTCGATCAATATCCCATTGAGATTCTCCTTTTATCAACAATTCCGATACACTTCTACCATCTAAAAAGATATCAATCAAAAAAGCAATAAGTCTGTCCTCTTCTCTAAAATATTTATCTTTCAACTCAAAGTCTACATCATCATGACTAACATCATAATAACTAATAAAGTCAACGTCCTCACCTTCCTTTAACACATGGTCATGTCTATCTACATGATAGATTTTTGGATCAAATTTTTCCATGTCTAATTCCCTTTAATAATTTCATAACAACCAATTTCAACCCTACCCCTTACCTCAAACTCTTCAATACATACTGAATCGATTCTTCTCTTGAATTCACCCAATTTGAGTATGGGAGTGGTATCACTTTCATGCCGGCACGATTGAACATTTTGTATCTTTCCACAGGGTAAGCCTCTGCAAAATCTCCGGGGAAGCCGATTAGATCAATGCCGATGGCTTTGTGATCGTTATTCGCAACTATATCCATTGTGTGCCCCGCAATTGGAAGTGCTACTTGTGTGGATATATTATGTTTATTCAGAACTTCGCAGACATCTTTTGCGAATTTGTCGAAGACTTTATTATGATTATCTAGCTTCTTATGTACCGGATTCTGATAGTAGTCGAAAAATTTATAAAGCATTGCACCGGGCTTTAAGTGCTGCTTCTCTATGGAATGAAATATATATTGTTCCGATTTAGCACGTGTTATGGCAACATTAAAGACATTTGGATTATCTATAAAACGGAAGCTTGCACTATGAGAATCTGCATCAACTGACAGAGATATAAACATTATGTCCCGCTCTTCTCCCTGAAATGAATGGGCTGTTCCAACCAAAATATTATATCTGTTTATAGTATCTAAAGAGAAGTTTTTCAATATTTCTGAAGAAATGTGATCCACCTGTTTTCTAAAGGGCGATAATATTCCAATGCTCGGTGGCGTTAGTTCTTGACTTTCTATTATAAGTTTAATCTTTTCTATAATTGCCTTTGCCTCTACTTCATTATAACCGGATTCATTTCTTCTGCCATCTTTGCAATTGTGAAATATCACTGGTCTTTTTCTATAATTTATAGGCTTTTCAGTCATTATTTTTAGACGAGAATCATAAAACTCTCTGTTAGAAAAACTAATAATATCAGGCAAAGAACGATAATGCTCATTAAGAAAAATAACATTTTCCTGGCTTTGAATTTTCTCAGCGAACAAATCCAAAATTGAAGTATTTCTGTAATCGTATTCTGATGTTTCTGCCATCTCATACTTTGCAAGAAACTCAGCCTGCTTTGCTTTTGATAGGAATGAAATATGCCTAAGTTGGTTAGGGTCTCCTGCTATAACTGCTTTCTTTGCTCTTTGCAGAGCAGGTACACATGAAGCAACATCACACTGTGTGGCTTCATCGATGATTACAACATCAAATAGTTCTTTTTTCAGAGGTAGAACTTTATGTATGTCACTCAAATTAACAAGCCAAACAGGAAAGATCTGTAATAAAATTGAAAAATCAATAGAATTAAATAAATCCTCTTGCTTGCCACCAGTCCTACTGCTTATAGCCTTAAGAAAAGTATTAAGAATTGCTCTGTGTTTTTTAAGTGAAGTATTAATACGAAGCGTATTATTATCACTGGTAAAGTTGCTAATCTTGCTGATTTTTTGATTTAAAAGTGCATCATATTCCTCATATATCTCCCAAAGTGGAGTTTTATTACCCAATTTAAAGAACCAACTCTGAATAGATAAAAGAATAGATTTTTCCTCTCCGGAAATCACCCCTCCATATTTAATTTCACTTTGGCTATGCTTTTCGAGTTTTTTCTCAGTTTTTTGTATAATCACATCTAAGTTTAAAATCTCTTTCCTTAATCTGCCTATAGTTTTTGAGTCAACAGAAGCATCATTATACATGCTATTTAGAAGTCGTTTTAAGAACTCCTTCAGCTCCTTAAGATAACTTTGCTTGCCTCCCCTAACTACACACCCGCTAATATTAAGTTGATTTTGAATTTTATCTGCAATTACATCAACAGCTTGATTCATCTTTGAAGCAATAAGAACACTTTTGCCACGATTCAGCTGTTCAATAGTCAAAGCAGCAATAGTATATGATTTACCGGTACCGGGAGGACCGATTATCAAAGTGTGATCTCCACTTTCAATAGAATGCATTATTGATTCCTGAGCATGACTAAGCACGGCGGGAACAAAACAAGTATCAGTATTGGTTTTACTAACAGAATTAGGTTTACTCTCAAAGATAGATTTTAGCACTTTTGAATAATCATTCTGCTGAATTATTCTATCCAGCTCATCAACAACACCTCTCGCTTCATTCGGCTTATTCGCCAAAGCTATAAAAGAGCATGGAATCAGCTCAAAATAATCGTCTTTTTGTGATTTGATATTTTTGATAATTCTCTTTAGTTCTTTCTCAGAAATCAAATTTGGGAACTTAGTAAATTCCAGAGTTTTTATATTATTTACTCTTTCTTCAAGAAGTCTTGTTATTGTTGCAATAGAATTATTAGATAAAGCTGATTCGCCTGATAATATCTCCTGAAACTCGTTGCCATTTTGTAAATCATATTCCGTGATACTTTCTATCAACATATCATTAAATGTCAAGGTCCCGGGCTGTAGCTCAATAGAATATTCAGTATCGTTTTGTAATATATTTGCATTCTGCATTAAAATGGGAGAACAAAAGAAATCACTCCCCTGCTCATTGTGTTTTATTCCAACTAATAAACCTGTGCAGTATAAAATTTCCTTTTCTTTGCGGTATATATATGCCTTTTTACTAAGACTTTCTGCATATTCTCCATCTATAGATACAAAAGGAAAAAAGCCGTTGATGAGCTCTTCTTTACCGTACATAAAGGAAAGAAATTCTATATCCTTATTAAAAATGTCTCTGATATATTTACGGTTTTTATCAGCAAAATAACAGTCAGCGAAGTAGGCAACTATGTTTTTCATGTTATCATCAACAAAAATATTACAATGACCAGCAATCTAAAAATACTCATTAATTACTTGTCTTACAATGCTAATATTGTGATTACTTTTCTCCCGTCACAAAAAATCAATCACTTTGGTAACAAACTATGCCTCTCCTCGTATTAGTTAATAATTACTATAGATAAATAAGTTTTAAATTCTGTTCCTAATAATTCTAAAATTAAAAAACTAATGGAGAGAGAGTTATGTTAGACAAGATGTATAAGGTTTCTGTTATTGTTATTGCTTGCTTTATTGTTGTAGCCGGAGTTGTTTTAATTCTACCAACTTCTGAGGCTACCGCCCAATCTTTTTATCACAAAGACAGAGATAAAGACAAAAATAAAGATAATAATGTCCAAATGATTTACAGCGTTCCGGAAAGTCATGTTTGGGAGCTACAAGGAAATCATTTCTTTAATAAAGCTACAGGTGAGATTTACTATCTTGCGAATGATAGACAAGGAAACAGAAAATTGATAAAATATACTAGAACATATTAATTCTTTGATTCAAATGCCACAATATGTCACTCCTGAGATTATATTTGCTTATAAACTCAGGGGGATTTTTATGTTTACACTTCACTTCAATTATTCAAGACTACGAACCTATTAGAGTTTATGAAGAGGATTCTTATCAGATTCTCGGCAAGGTAATTAAGCTAATTAGAGAAATTTAAAGTAATAGCCCTACTTTGGGTAGGGCTTTTTTGTTAGTATAATAAAAATATTCTAATTAAGTTTTTATATCATTTGTATATTTATTATATTATATTTATGATAATAGCAATTAATAATTATTGATATTGCATGATGAATAATACATGACACAATTAGCTTGTGATAAATAATATAAAACATCCCAGAGTACAAAATGAAAACTACTTTAATTATTGCACTTACAATAGTGCTTAGCTCATTGGGCAGTATTGCACAAATGCCCCCTGATTCGTGTCTAAAAATGTTTTGTCCTAACACATATGACTTGACTAATAATCCTCATGGTGACTATAATCCTGATTCCGTTATGGTTGATTCATGTTTAGGATCTCCAACATATGGTAAACTTTTTGCAAAATTTAGATTTACCATGGCTTTCGAGGAATGTGAAACATTGGGTTATCCTTTTGATACTGTACCTGGATATGGTAGTATTGTAAATTTAAATTCTCTTAGAGCCTCTTATGATAGTGTAAAAATTAGATATCAAAATTTAGATTCTGATTTTGATTTTATGATTTACAAACCGGGTGGTATACCTGGGGAGGGTAAGCAAGAACCAAATGAACATTTACAACGGCCACACTTTTATATAGTTTTCAATAGAAAAGTCCCGGTCGAGGAAGCCGTTCAGAAACTTCGGGAACTTTTTGATGGATTCGGTTCTGTACAGAACTACTATATGAGAGCAGGTAAAAATTTCACAAGTATTAATGAGAATCTAGCTTTTGAAAAGGTGAAAATTTTTCCAAATCCTTCATATGAGTCAATTTATATAGAAGGAGGTGTGAATAATCAGGAATATGAAATTGCAAATTCTCTTGGTCAAGTATTGATAAAAGGTAATTATGTTGGTAAAATAGATATTTCTGCTTTGAAGAAAGGTATATATTTTATTAGCATAGGAATGTATAAATTACAATTTATCAAGGAATAGAATATCATAAATCCTCCAAACTAGATATCATTTTAAGTTTGGGGGATTTTTTCATATTTACATAAATTTCAAAGACTACTTCCTATTTGTAACTATTTCTACAATTCTATTATATACTATCTCAGATAAGTTCCAGTTGTAGCCTTCAAAATATGTGGGGCCTGTAAATTGAATTACTACTGCGTCTATATCTTTATGATATTTGGCGATAGTTTGATATCCCGGTATTAGACCGGTGTGAGCATATTCATAAATTGAAGCATATATCTCTGATTCCCCTGCATCAAATATTGATCCGTCATTGAGTGCTCGAATGAATATTGCCAAGTCTTCTGCACTAGAGAGCATCCCCTGATTATCAGTTTTAATATCTAAAGGATAGCCTACGTGATATCCACTAACAACACTATCAATATTAACTCCTTGCAAGGACATAAATGTATTTTTGAGACCTAATCTGTCCAATATTTCCTTTTGCAGATATTGGTGATGTGAATACCCTAGTGCTTTATCCATTATTTCAGAAATGAGCAGATAATTTGTATTTGAATATTCATATTGCTCACCCGGTTCGAAGTTAGCAGGTTTATCCAAGACAAGTTCCAGTTTTTCTTTGTTGGTCTCTTTGGGTGTCGCCCAATAGGAATCTATATCTGTATAATTTGGAATACCACTCTTATGCTGAATAAGCATTCTTAATGTGATTTTATCAGCATTTTCAATTCTGTTTTTTAGTTCCGGCAAGTAGAAAGCAAGCGTATTATCCAGCGACAGCAAACCGGAATTTACCAACTTCGCCACTGCAACAGCTTTATATAATTTACTTACACTGGCAATCTTAAATAATGCTTCAGGATAAGCCGGTATTTTATTTTTCTTATCGTGCCACCCCGCAGCATAAGAAGCCGGAGGCTTTCCTTTTTCATCAACATATACTATTATGCTTTCCAATCCATCAGAAATAGCTTCATCCAGTTGCTCTTGAACTGAATTAGGAAGTGGCAGTATCCAGGCTTTAACTAAAATCCATGGCACCAGATATAAAGAATAGATTGTTAAAATGAGCAGTGATATTCTTACTATTCGTCTTACTTTCTTCGTCATTTTTACTCTTAAATACAGAATTGTGACTATGTATTATATAGCTTTACAACACGCGATAACTCAGATATTATTTAATCTCTTTATTTTGACATTGAATTGAACTCTAAAATTGTTATTCCAATCTCTAATAACAGGCAGTCATTATTTCTTTTTACATTATTTTAATACTACTTAGGATACGATTAGAAACCGCTGAGTTTTACGAACTAATATGAGAAATTATTATGCTTTGGACCACTTCAGCTTTTCCTTTATAAGCAATAACATCTGTGTTACAATTACGAAAATTTCGTATTCTCCTAGAATGTGAGGGTTTAAAGCAAATCCTACTTCATACAATTAGAAGGAAATTAACCTACTAGCTCCGTATACTAATCACAGTACCCTTTTTGTAATGCATTTCAGTTTCTTTATGTTTTGCAATATATTTATTCCTAAATATCATCGCGAATAATTAATATCTTTTGTATATCTCTATAATTTGTTAAATTATTGTTATATCTATCAGCCTTTTATTGAGTATTCCCAAATCCTATTTAAGATTTATGAAATATCGAACTCGAATATGATGTTTACTGATATACATTAATATCAATACTATGACTTATTCAGTTTATTTAGCTTATTAAATTGACTCTCTTACTTTTGATACCGGTATGAGTGGCTTTGAAGCTTGTCGGTCATACTAATGAGTTGCTCTAAGAATGGATTATGGAAAAAAACTTTTTGGCAGTGCTTGTCACATAATGTCAAAGATGTGGTATCTCAGTGTATGTTTTATTTTAATAACGAAAGAGCATTTAAATGGGTAAATATGTGGGTAAGAATTTCGGGACGGCACTCCTGCTTTCAATTTTTTTTGGTGGATTTGGATTTGATCGATTCTATCTTGGGCATGTCATAACAGGTATTTTAAAATTTATGACATTTGGTGGTTTTGGCTTTTGGTGGCTATATGATATAATCAAGATAATAATCAATAGAAATGAATTTAGAATGACTCCGCAAGAAATTAGGGAGAATTTAACCTATATAAGTAAAGTAGTACAATCGGCAAAATCTAAAGTAGAGACCAGTAAGTCTGCACGAAATAACAAACCACATAGAGACAGATCTCAAGCGGCTCCTAGAAAACCTGTACGAAGTGAAAAACCTGTAAGAGATAGACATAAAACAGATACTATTAAGCCTATTCTAAATAGAAAACCAGCTCAGGAAATGCCTCAAGCAGATTCTTTTAAGGCTATACGGAGTGAAAAACCAGCTAGAGATAGGCATAAAACAGATACTATTAGCACAGATCAACAAATCACTTTCAATGATATAGTACTTCAGAATGAAAGTAAGTCTTTTAGAAGAATAACTTTAGAAGACTGTGATTATAAAAATGGTGTTCTAACTATTATGAAAAATGGGAATTGCCCTTTAACATTGATAGGAGTCCGTGAAAGTGACTTATCTGAACTATTAAAAATAATCAATAAAGAAATTGGAAATTCTGGATCTCATGGTATTATCTACCCTCTTTTCACAAATTTTATAATGAAAAATAAGATTGTTTTCAAAGAGGCTCATGATGCGATACAAACTAACTTTCTGCAAGTTAATTCAGCCATCGAGGAATTTAAGCAATCCGTCGATTTTAAACTAACTTCCTATTTAGTCAAAGATGAAAAGTTGTTAGAAAGAAAACGAGAAATTATGGAAGGCTTTGAGTACGGACTAAATGTAGATGAATCGCACTTATACAATGTGGAATATCGTGATACCCATGCAGTTTATTCCGTTATAGATTATATTGATATAGAAAGCTTGTATTTGTTGTCTAAGATTAAATATAGAACTCTAGAAGTTGTAATCGTAACTGATGATAATAGCTTTGTTTTATGGAAATCCTTGCATGATAAAAGCTTGGCCTATAAAGGAAGAGAAATACCGTTCGAACATTATATAAATGCAATTGCACTTGAAAAATTCAATGAAATCATGTTCGATGAAATAGGACGAAAACTAACTAGGCAAAATCAGTTGCAAGAATTTTTGAAAGATTGTGAAGATCCTTATGAAATTATTGGCAGAATTGTTCCTATGGGAGAAGCTTTTATGATTAAGGACATCGAGAGTGAACTTGCAGGAAATTTGCCTCTGGATTGCATATTTAGCTATCTGTCTGCTGTAACTACGATATTCTTCAATACTATTCAAACTACTCTAGTTTACGAAGAACAAAAGAATGAAGGATTTGATGCTTCTGTCCTGAGAAAATATAAAATTACAAGTTACAGTAGACAGGGGCATTGCAATCATTTTCATAAACATTTAGAAAACGAATTGATTTCAGCAGATAATATTCCTGTTTTCCCAATGCATATTGGCTGCACTTGCCGGCTAAATCACATTAATAAAGACTCTTAGAAATTCAAAGAGGCTATAAATCTCTTTATAGTCTCATTTTTTTAAGTGCTTGTTCTTGGCATTTTTTATACGTCTTAATATTGCTTCCCTGAAATACAAGAGCCAGAGAATGATAATAATAAATAAAGAAATCAGGTGAAATTGAATTGCGCGGAATGGGTTGTTGTAATTAAAAGGATCTCTTGAATAATTCAAATCAGTCGCTCTTCCCCATGCGATAAAGGCATCTGCCATTGGAAATGTTCCAAACAGATATTCTTTCTGTGTGTTAGTTTTTATGCTAAAGCCTAAAGCATGTATCGCCTTATATTGTTGCTGTGCTAATTCATGATTTTCATACATTGCATAAGTGCCAATCATTGCAATTGTGGCCGAGAATCCCACACCAAAAACAACGGGGCCGGAATCAATATCTCCTGAACCATCTGAACCTTTGGGATATTCGAGAACTACAGGTAATCCTAAAATATTATCAACGAAAAGAGAGTCGAATTTGTTGTAAATATTTCGAGCATATTCAGGATTGATTTCTGCTAACATCCTTAAACTTAAAACACTTGAACTCCCCCTTACCTTTTGAACAGCTTTTCCACTTTCATAATTTACCTGGTGAGGTATCATTTTTATACCGGGATCTAACCGCTCATTTATATCATGAAGCCAGGCTATTATTTGAGATTTATATTGCTGTCCAAAAATCTTGTCAAAATTACTTAAGGACGCCATTGCAACACACATATCAGCAGGCCAGCATAGTTGATTATATGATTCCAAATAAGGAGATTCAGAAATTCTTAAAGCTTCAGAAATGATTTCACATTGACTTCTATACGCTTTTATATAATGCTCACTATTTTCAAAAACTGTATCTACCCTTAGTATTCTGGAAAGAAGATAATTTTTCCAACCGTTATAAAAGATTCCATATTCAGGGTTTAGATCAATGTGGAACTTCCGTTTAGCCTTATCCGACTCCAAATTATTAAATGCATATAACGCTTCATTTAGTGCCCGAATTTTCAAAGTCGAGTCTTCTGAATCCGCCAGACTAAGTTCACACCAGGCTAAGCCATATAATGCATTTACAAAAACATAACCTTCGGGATAGATTTTCTGCATTCTCTCACCCAAATCATTATACTTAAGTTCTGATTCCAGGAAGTTCAATTGCAAAATAATATCTTCTTTCTGCTCAGCCCTTGTAAAATTTTCAGTGTGCAACTTGATGTTGATGCTAATAATAAAGTATGATATAACAATTATGATTACTAAAAATATGTATTTCATTAGAGTCTAAGTACTTGTTGGTTTGAATATATGTGCGATAATATAATGAAGTATCTAGACAACTACAATTATAACAGGTTTCTCTATAAATTTATAAATCCCGAATATAAAAATCTTACTTACGGAACATCAATTACTTGGAATACCTGAGTTGTAAATACTTCCTAAAAAAAAGAAAGTACTAATGTAATAAAAATCTTAAATCATTATGCTATGATATTTTTTTTGTATGATCTTTACTCCAAAGTTTTTTGACTTTTAAATTTCACAAAATCAATCTATCACTACAGTGGTGCGATTAGATGATAGATGAGGAGACTGAGATATTAAGTTTTTTGATATTCCAATACTACTGTGGTGCGATTAGATGCAAAAGCATATAATCAGCTTATCGAACTCAAAGCCAGATTTCAATACTACAGTGGTACGATTAGATGTGTTGCACCACTACCTAACCTAACATAATTAGTGTTATTTCAATACTACAGTGGTGCGATTAGATGGTCTTTTAATTCACGAACTAGATAACTCATCATCATATTTCAATACTACAGTGGTGCGATTAGATGATTTCTGATATTTTAGAAAAAGAATTAGGTGAATAATTTCAATACTACAGTGGTGCGATTAGATGAATGAATACATTTTACTTGCTCGTCTGAAGGTTCTTATTTCAATACTACAGTGGTGCGATTAGATGGAAAAAACAGTTTATCATTAAAGATAATGTTCATAAATTTCAATACTACAGTGGTGCGATTAGATGAATGAATACATTTTACTTGCTCGTCTGAAGGTTCTTATTTCAATACTACAGTGGTGCGATTAGATGGAATATTTTCTCTTTCTTGAATACTTATATTTAATCATTTCAATACTACAGTGGTGCGATTAGATGGAAAAAACAGTTTATCATTAAAGATAATGTTCATAAATTTCAATACTACAGTGGTGCGATTAGATGCAAGACGGGATATTCTATAATGAGATGATTACAGATAAATTTCAATACTACAGTGGTGCGATTAGATGAATGAATACATTTTACTTGCTCGTCTGAAGGTTCTTATTTCAATACTACAGTGGTGCGATTAGATGTCATCAAGAACCTTATCATCACCAAACACCTCGTATTTCAATACTACAGTGGTGCGATTAGATGACAGAAGTAATTCAATCAATTAAAAATGATCGACATATTTCAATACTACAGTGGTGCGATTAGATGTTAAGCAAAGAGGCTATTTTAGCAAATACGATAGCACATTTCAATACTACAGTGGTGCGATTAGATGTACACACAGTGGCTCAAAAGTCAACAGATATTTACAAATTTCAATACTACAGTGGTGCGATTAGATGCTTAGATCCTCCGTACTGGGATTGCGAGAACGATTAATTTCAATACTACAGTGGTGCGATTAGATGTATTTCAAAAAATAGGTTATGAGGTAGATATAACAATTTCAATACTACAGTGGTGCGATTAGATGAAATGTTTGAAGCTGATTATAATCTAATGATAGGTAATTTCAATACTACAGTGGTGCGATTAGATGCAATTAGCAGCTGTTGAAGGTAACGACGATTTTTTAATTTCAATACTACAGTGGTGCGATTAGATGGGGAAACAAAATACACCATATCCCCAATAGAATCCAAATTTCAATACTACAGTGGTGCGATTAGATGGTATAAATGCGTGTTATATGACCGATGATATATAAAATTTCAATACTACAGTGGTGCGATTAGATGAGAGCCGCGAAAATTGATAAAAGATGTTCAAAGATCGATTTCAATACTACAGTGGTGCGATTAGATGGCTTTAACGAAAGAGCATGTTAATAGTGTAGAAGATATTTCAATACTACAGTGGTGCGATTAGATGTCCATCATTTTTTCAATTTCTTCGTGGAATTTAGGATTTCAATACTACAGTGGTGCGATTAGATGGTTATGTGAACCGCCAAGGCTTGCGATAACTTCTGCATTTCAATACTACAGTGGTGCGATTAGATGCGCACTTTGAATGATGTAGCTCGTAAAGCACAAATGATTTCAATACTACAGTGGTGCGATTAGATGGCAGAAATGGAGTACCGGTCATCTCACCCCAAATTCATTTCAATACTACAGTGGTGCGATTAGATGATTTAACGCTGCTACACGATCCTTTATGCTAATTGTATTTCAATACTACAGTGGTGCGATTAGATGCTTATACAGACTTTATTCCAGAGCTTTGGCGGTATAGATTTCAATACTACAGTGGTGCGATTAGATGACAGTAACCCTAACGAATCTTTTGTAACAAGTAGCAATTTCAATACTACAGTGGTGCGATTAGATGTGTTGCTATTGATAAATTAACAACCTTAGAGCCTGAATTTCAATACTACAGTGGTGCGATTAGATGGTTGTCTGGGATGTGTTCACATCCGCTTCTCTTCCTATTTCAATACTACAGTGGTGCGATTAGATGTGTGTAAGCGGTGGATATAATCACCTTCTACACGCTGATTTCAATACTACAGTGGTGCGATTAGATGTGCGAACTTAAATTATAGTTGTCTGCCGTTGTGGTGATTTCAATACTACAGTGGTGCGATTAGATGTTAATAATTTCTTTTCAAGCTCTGTAAGTTTTTTTACATTTCAATACTACAGTGGTGCGATTAGATGACTAATAGAAGCATTCAAAAAAAATCCATTTTCGGTATTTCAATACTACAGTGGTGCGATTAGATGTATGTCAAATGAGACAATATCAAGTATTATTAAAAGAATTTCAATACTACAGTGGTGCGATTAGATGTGAATCGTATTTAGATAGTTTAGATGTTAATTACGAAATTTCAATACTACAGTGGTGCGATTAGATGATGGCAGGGTGATAATATTGCTGCTAAAAAACAGCGTGATTTCAATACTACAGTGGTGCGATTAGATGAAGTCGGATTCACGTGAGCGTGAAGTATCGATAATATATTTCAATACTACAGTGGTGCGATTAGATGTCGAATCGATTGTATTATACGGCGTTTAAGTTTACCAATTTCAATACTACAGTGGTGCGATTAGATGTCTGGATTTGAGCCTATATTTATTTGTGTATTTATTATTTCAATACTACAGTGGTGCGATTAGATGGAATCGCATTAACAGCCGCCCGGCTGCCTCCGCTGTCATTTCAATACTACAGTGGTGCGATTAGATGTTTTTGAAACAATATCCTGAGCCGTTTTTGCAATTTTATTTCAATACTACAGTGGTGCGATTAGATGACCTTATAGTGTTTACGGTGTCAATATTGATAATTCATTTCAATACTACAGTGGTGCGATTAGATGCAACTTTGACCGAGACTGTTTACTCCCATTTTTTTAATTTCAATACTACAGTGGTGCGATTAGATGTGCAAACAAGTTTTTAAGAACAAGACTTGATGGTTTATTTCAATACTACAGTGGTGCGATTAGATGAATGAAGAACTTAAAGATAGTTTTCAACTTTTTTAATTTCAATACTACAGTGGTGCGATTAGATGCTCAAAAAACAGAGGTCTTTTACTGCAAATACGTTATAATTTCAATACTACAGTGGTGCGATTAGATGCTGTGTCTCCTGAATAGAAGCCGAACCAATAAGTTACATTTCAATACTACAGTGGTGCGATTAGATGTTGCATGATAGAATTCTTGCTATTCAGAACTCTCTATTTCAATACTACAGTGGTGCGATTAGATGGCCACGCTGTTGGTAGTTTGATTTTACCATGTCTTGATTTCAATACTACAGTGGTGCGATTAGATGCAATTGAAAATTCTTTTACAATATTAAACAACGCTATTTCAATACTACAGTGGTGCGATTAGATGAGGTAGTAACCTATCTCAATACCTGTTGAATCAACAAATTTCAATACTACAGTGGTGCGATTAGATGGTAAAAGTTTGTATTATTGAAGCTATTAAAAATATAGATTTCAATACTACAGTGGTGCGATTAGATGGTATACGTGAACATTATGTTTAAAAGGCTTCTTTGGATTTCAATACTACAGTGGTGCGATTAGATGATATTGAGTATTTCGCAGCTCTTTTAATTTGCAAATATTTCAATACTACAGTGGTGCGATTAGATGAAATCCGCTGTGCAATTCACGCATTGCGATGTTTATATTTCAATACTACAGTGGTGCGATTAGATGCTGAGCTTCTTTCAATTGCCTCTCTGTTTCAAGAGCTATTTCAATACTACAGTGGTGCGATTAGATGTCGATCAATTATCCACAATTCCGATCTACTCATCACAATTTCAATACTACAGTGGTGCGATTAGATGGCCAAAATATTTAGGTGCAGCATTCTTTTTCGCACATTTCAATACTACAGTGGTGCGATTAGATGCGCTGTGTAAATTCCTGAAGAAATAATCCACCTCAACATTTCAATACTACAGTGGTGCGATTAGATGTTGAGAAAAATTTAGATCTTATAGACCAGGCTATTCATTTCAATACTACAGTGGTGCGATTAGATGGGTAAAAGACTACATGTAAATACTAAAATGCCTTCAGATTTCAATACTACAGTGGTGCGATTAGATGAAATCTAGTAATAGGTCAATCAGTTCTAACGAAGAAAATTTCAATACTACAGTGGTGCGATTAGATGTAAAAAACGGACAGGAAGTTACTGTCTATCTTCCAAATTTCAATACTACAGTGGTGCGATTAGATGTGGAGACTTATTATTTAACGTAACTTCTGAACGCATTTCAATACTACAGTGGTGCGATTAGATGCATTTATCATCCCTGCAAGTTTCTCGTAGTCAATCCATTTCAATACTACAGTGGTGCGATTAGATGGTTAGTAGTAGTTTGTGTATATTTTAATATCTCCTATTTCAATACTACAGTGGTGCGATTAGATGTAAGTTCCCAGATCCGTCAAAAACAGCGTAAGCATTGAATTTCAATACTACAGTGGTGCGATTAGATGTCAGTAATATAGTGCTGTCTTCTAATTTATTGTTGGGATTTCAATACTACAGTGGTGCGATTAGATGATAATGAATATTGCTTGTAGCAATATGTGTGTCAATTATTTCAATACTACAGTGGTGCGATTAGATGAGTAATGTCTCACCCTGTTCGTCTAGCTCAAAGTAAATTTCAATACTACAGTGGTGCGATTAGATGCCAGAACTTTTACTATAGAACCAATTTCCGGCACAGAAATTTCAATACTACAGTGGTGCGATTAGATGATTGTGAATTTAAAATTCGCATCTTCTATTTCTTTTTATTTCAATACTACAGTGGTGCGATTAGATGTATTTCTATTATATTGTTTATATGATCGAAAGCACCATTTCAATACTACAGTGGTGCGATTAGATGTGCCTGGATTTGATGAGCTAATACGATTTCATGATTATTTCAATACTACAGTGGTGCGATTAGATGTATTAGAGCGATGTGAACTCCATGAGCTACCCAAAATTTCAATACTACAGTGGTGCGATTAGATGAGAATACCATGGTACTAAGTTAGTTCAGCAGGTTCTAATTTCAATACTACAGTGGTGCGATTAGATGGTGAGTGTGTTTGTTAGACACAGTTTGAGTTACCACATTTCAATACTACAGTGGTGCGATTAGATGGCGTTGTAGCATCTACCATATCGTCATGAGCTCCTTCATTTCAATACTACAGTGGTGCGATTAGATGACGGACAGGTCGCTAATGAGTTAGGGTTATTCCAAGTATTTCAATACTACAGTGGTGCGATTAGATGTTAGTTGCTGCAATGATAATTATCATATTTATCACATTTCAATACTACAGTGGTGCGATTAGATGCTTGGTGTAAGAAAAACTTTGTCTGTGCTCCCTTTTGATTTCAATACTACAGTGGTGCGATTAGATGCTTGGTGTAAGAAAAACTTTGTCTGTGCTCCCTTTTGATTTCAATACTACAGTGGTGCGATTAGATGCTGGGTTTTTATTTATGAGAATAAAATTCAAATTCAAATTTCAATACTACAGTGGTGCGATTAGATGAGAATAAAATTCCGACAAATCTTATACTGTATAGTACATTTCAATACTACAGTGGTGCGATTAGATGCAAACCATCTGAATTTAAAGACCAACTAGAACAATACATTTCAATACTACAGTGGTGCGATTAGATGGATCGTAAAATTAATTCAGTTTCTAGCTTAGAAATCATTTCAATACTACAGTGGTGCGATTAGATGCATCGGGCTGGAAAATGTCAAAAAGCTGATCATAGAAATTTCAATACTACAGTGGTGCGATTAGATGTATATCCCCATGCGTTTGATAATACCTAAAGTTATCATTTCAATACTACAGTGGTGCGATTAGATGGATCCAAAGTATTGTAGATTTGCGAGCTTGTAGCACTATTTCAATACTACAGTGGTGCGATTAGATGTAGCAATGCCACTAAATAAGCAAAAAGGGAACATGTAATTTCAATACTACAGTGGTGCGATTAGATGTCAGCAACAACGCTCACAGAAGTAGCAGAGTCTCCTGATTTCAATACTACAGTGGTGCGATTAGATGTTATTCAATCAAACAGACCCAGTCGAAAACGGAATTATTTCAATACTACAGTGGTGCGATTAGATGCAACTTTTTACACGATTCCAACGAGCCAGATTACTATTTCAATACTACAGTGGTGCGATTAGATGCTACTAAGTCTATATTCCCAGTAGCCTCGTTAGCTGTCATTTCAATACTACAGTGGTGCGATTAGATGCAAGATGTGCTAATGTCTCAACTACTTGAAGAAAAAGATTTCAATACTACAGTGGTGCGATTAGATGGCTATAGACTTAACTGATTATATACTAGACAGATCACATTTCAATACTACAGTGGTGCGATTAGATGAAATCCACAGCAACGATTCATGATCGTGGGATATGGATTTCAATACTACAGTGGTGCGATTAGATGGTGCAACAAAAAAGTATTATATTCGTTATAGATAGTGATTTCAATACTACAGTGGTGCGATTAGATGCCGATTGCCGCCGTGGCTAATATTGTCCCGACAATATTTCAATACTACAGTGGTGCGATTAGATGAATCTTCATGATCATCAATTTAGATACTTATTGATATATTTCAATACTACAGTGGTGCGATTAGATGCAAACTAAGGCAGATATTGTTGTCTCATCATCTTGGATTTCAATACTACAGTGGTGCGATTAGATGTTTAATGATTGGTGCTGTTTTCTCAATTTCGTCTGTATTTCAATACTACAGTGGTGCGATTAGATGGAATTAAGTGCTGAATTCTCGTTAACATCAGAAGATATTTCAATACTACAGTGGTGCGATTAGATGAATAGCTCAACATCCATCCCGGCACAGCGCTCGAGGATTTCAATACTACAGTGGTGCGATTAGATGAAAGCGGATATTTATTATGCGCAATAATCTGACAGATTTCAATACTACAGTGGTGCGATTAGATGCTGTTTGATGATGATGCGATGGTGTGTGATCTCTTATTTCAATACTACAGTGGTGCGATTAGATGCGCTCCTGGGGAAAATCAACCCCCTAGCCCCCTTGTCATTTCAATACTACAGTGGTGCGATTAGATGCTGTAAATATGTTTCTTCCAATTTCTTTGTAGTCAAATTTCAATACTACAGTGGTGCGATTAGATGCTAGTTCAGCAGTAAGTATCGCCTCTACCCTATCTCTATTTCAATACTACAGTGGTGCGATTAGATGTTAAAGACAAATTTATTAGTACTGGGAGTAAAGTTGAATTTCAATACTACAGTGGTGCGATTAGATGTCAATATCATATCTAATACTATCGATAGTATCAATTAAATTTCAATACTACAGTGGTGCGATTAGATGTTAGTTGCTGCAATGATAATTATCATATTTATCACATTTCAATACTACAGTGGTGCGATTAGATGTGTAGATCCTGAAGTAAAAACTAAATTTTTATAATCATTTCAATACTACAGTGGTGCGATTAGATGTCAAGACCATTTAACTCAAATACTGTTGCCAAGTCTAAATTTCAATACTACAGTGGTGCGATTAGATGTCAGAATACGAAGATTTTAAATCAATAAAAGCGCACATTTCAATACTACAGTGGTGCGATTAGATGTTTTTCTATACTGTTAGATACTTCCCTCACTTTAAAATTTCAATACTACAGTGGTGCGATTAGATGGATAAATATAGTTATATGAGTTTTCCAGTATTATTAATTTCAATACTACAGTGGTGCGATTAGATGAGCTTTCTGAAATCTTAGGAACACACAAGTAAAATAATTTCAATACTACAGTGGTGCGATTAGATGCTGCATTCTTTTTGTAAGCTTGGTTAGATAATAAATGATTTCAATACTACAGTGGTGCGATTAGATGTGAATCTCTACCACGAGCAGAAGCTATTATTCTACCATTTCAATACTACAGTGGTGCGATTAGATGTGAGAAATATTCATCCAATAACTTTTTTATTACCTGATTTCAATACTACAGTGGTGCGATTAGATGTTCATCACATTTGTTATAAGTCTTTGTAAAAATATCATTTCAATACTACAGTGGTGCGATTAGATGCGACAAGCTCAGCACGGCGCTCAAGAGGGGAATTTTGATTTCAATACTACAGTGGTGCGATTAGATGACATAACCCCATACCCGTTTTATTCCCCCTGTCAAGATTTCAATACTACAGTGGTGCGATTAGATGTCATATAGAAGAATTAGCGAATATAGTGAATGCTTAATTTCAATACTACAGTGGTGCGATTAGATGATTGTAAGATCTGCTCAGCATGATCTTTAGATAATCATTTCAATACTACAGTGGTGCGATTAGATGTCTGAGATTGAACTTCCTTCAACTCTTTTTTGTCTTCATTTCAATACTACAGTGGTGCGATTAGATGTCCTTCAGGCTGTTATACTTTGCCCGGGCGAATTGTTATTTCAATACTACAGTGGTGCGATTAGATGATTCCTGATAATGTTCTCTTTTGAAGAGTATACCGTATTTCAATACTACAGTGGTGCGATTAGATGTTTGATTGAAATCGTGTATGTTTTGTTCGACCACAATTTCAATACTACAGTGGTGCGATTAGATGCCGCCTGATTTTCCGTACCAATATACGAAATTTATGCGTTTTAGCCATTTCTGCTTTCTTTTTTTTTACTCTATGTCGTCGGGGTGCAATTCTTCATTTTCCCCTGGGACACGACAACATGCTCTCAACACTGATTATTCCTAAATTGTCAAAGAACTGCTCTGCTTCTCCCCTTTATTTATTATCAAATCTTTTGATTTTTTCGTAATCCGACGACTATTTATATAAAATTTGAAGTCAGATCGCTTTTGTCTTTGCCCAGCATCTCTTTGTCTAAATACTTATCTGACCTGATCTTGTAGATTATCAAAGAGTCTTCTGCATTGACCATTATTTGTTTGGCGCGCATTTTTAGTTCTGCCATTTGCACCGGTGTCAGCTCGCCTTCAAATGTTGAATTTTGCACCCAATGCAAGTACTGCCTGCACAGTTTTAGCATTTTGTTGACTCGCTTTTCATTTATGTCGTACACAAGAATGTAATACATATTACCACCATGCCTTGAATGGTACATATTCTTTTTCGCCTGTGACATGCTTTAGCAGTTTATAACACTCAAGTCTAATCAGGCGACGATATGAAACATTTCGCTTAAGCTCTCGGTGCTTAATTGTTTTTTGTAATCGCTTATCGTATTCCTGTGCTATTTTCTTTCTGCCTGATTCTTTCAAATAGCAGTAGTTTAAGTCTTTTTCAAAATCAGTGAGTTTTAGTTGCCCCTGATTGATTAACTTAAACATCATTCTGTCCGCTATCAGAGGTTTGAATATTTCTGCCAAATCCAATGCCAGGGAATAGCGCCTCTCGCTTGGTTGATGAAGAAAAGAGACTGTTGGCTCCAGTTGCGTATGGTACAGTTCCGAAAGACAGGTCGTGTACACCAGCGAATTGCAATACGAAATAATGGCATTGATAGGATCAGTCGGCGGATTATATTTCCGCTTTTCGAACTTAAATCCATTCGTCAAAATCTCGTTATAAGCGGTATAATATATTTTCCGAATCCGTCCTTCCACATTCATCACATGTTCAATGTCCTGCGCTTCATCTATTTCGTAAAGTATGGATTCTATGGTATCTAGTTGGGCAGTCATGTCTTTGTCGCGATTGTTATAATATTTCAGATTTTTACTGATGTTAAAAGCTGCACCTCGCACAAAAGATTTTGCCAAAACAAGCCGCTTTTTATTGTTTTTATAATGCTCGACCTGATGCACTAGGGCATATCCGCTCTGGAGTTTGCTTTTTCCGATAAATGAGCCGTAATAAAACCCAAATCTGTTGAAATAATGTATGTTAATATTATTTTGCGAACAAAATTCTAAAAACTTAGTATTATAACTAGCTTCGGTCATAATATAAAATGAATCTATGTCGGCAATTGGCAGCACTTTTTTGTTGCCCCTGCTGGTTTCGGGTTGCTCACTATCGATAGAAAGAAGGATTTCTTCCTGCAACTGCTCGTCATCGGCTTCGTTCGGGAAAGTAAACGGCATATAAAATATTGTGTTGTCCTTTCTGGAAAGTTTTCCGGGAGTAAACACAAACATATTCTTTTTCATAATAACTCCTTAGATATAGCACAGCTCGTAATAAGCGCATTTTTTGCAAATTGACTTTTTAGATGGCAGAGGAGGCACAGAGTTCAAAGCTTTAATATTTTCAATATCTTCAAGCAGTTTTTCCAATATTGGAATATCATCCTCTTCGAGCGAAACCGAGAGTTTACTTTTTTGCAGCGGGTAATTTAGTTCGCCTGTGAAGTTGCCAATGCCTTTTTCGCGGAAATAATGAAGATAATATTTCAGTTGCCAGAGGTGAGCTTCTTCCATTTTGTCAGATTTTTTGACTTCATGGATAACCCCGTTTTTCAGGTCCAACCAGTCAATTTTAATTTTATCGAAAAGGTATTCTTTTCTTTTATTTTGATAAGAAGCAGAATGCAGGAGATTTCCTGCGGCAACATTATCACTTTCATTTTCGCAATTAATCTGATGAGCTGAGTACCAAAGCTTCCGCTTACAGACAAAGAAATAATTAATTTCAGTGCCTGTAGCGGAAAGCGATTTATATATCTGATCAAACATAAGCGTTAGATCTGATTTTCATAGTCATATTCACTAAGAATTTTTGTAATGTGAGCTTGTGCATCGTCGAGAGCATTGGCTGTGCCGTGAGCATTTTCTATATAGCCGTCACAAGGAAGAGAAATAAATACGTCAGCCTTTGCTGTTTCATCAATTATTGGCTTCGCTTTTGGTTTTTCCATTTCCGGAATAAGTTGAGCTCTGATAGCTCCGGCTAGCTGATTTGCATTATCACTTGTTGCTACTGCAAGAGTTTCCATAAGAGAGAAAGTACGTGATTGATTTGTAGCAATTCTCCAATTAACTATCGAGTTTGCAAGTGCAGGAATAATCTTGTCTCTAATATTTTTTGGTGCAATCAGACAAGGTCCAAAAGTGTTTTTGCTTTCAATCCAACCTTCATTTTTTAGATTGTCAATGGTTTCATTAGTAAGTTCAGGTTCTGTTTCACTTAAAGAAATGGCAAAAAGCGTTCTCAAATCTATGCAGATATCGTAAACAAATAAGCCGCTTGTTCTTTTGTTATCTTGAATCCACTTTCTACGCAAACTTCTGTCTGAGCCACTTAAAGCTTCAGCAATTTCTTCAGTGCTAAGTTCTTTAGTTCCGGCCTTGCCTTCATAAACAACTACTTTATGCAAATCAGGTCTATCGCTTCGATCAAAGGACACATTCTCACTATCTATGTTACTTAATAATGGATGCAAAGGTCGCATGGCTGAAATAGAAAGAGGACTTCTTCTTTTGACAGTTCTACCTGCATCTTTTGCAGTTTTTGATTTTGCAACCATCCACCCGCCAAGTAACTGATCTGTATATTTAGGATTTGCCGGTGAAGTAACTTCTAATTCCTTCATTTTACTTTTATCTTCAAAATAAAAGGTAATAGGAGTTGGTTCTTCGCCTAAGAAGCTAAGAACGTTTTCCACTATTTGACGTTTTACTTGTTGACCACTAGAGTATGCAACTCTTCTGTCAAACTGATTATCCCAATAATTTTTTTGACCTTCTGTGACTCCAAATACAGTATGATCTGCATGTTTTAAGCCTCTGATATATAAAAAATCCTGTTTCATATTATTTCTCCAAGTTATTGATTAGATATTCGAATTTTAGCAATGAAATGAATAAAGGAAGATTGTCAGTTGCAATTTCAAGCATTGCGGCTTCAACTAATTTTTTCAGCACAGAAGCCAAAGATTTATTATTTTCAGATTCCATAAAGACTTCTGCCTTATAATCTTTGGAGCTGAGTAATTCGTTGATTGCATCGATAAAAGCTTTTTTACTTTTTGATTCTAAAATAGCAGTGATTTTGCTATCTTTTGCAGTGCCTACTCTTTTATTAAGTTGAGTAAAATCTCTGAACGCAAGAGCAGATTCATTTGCGAGCTGCAACAGTTGTTCGTTATTTAGCATAGCAATAATCCATAGTTTATAAATATAATAGCTGATTTGTGAGTTTTCATCTGTTTTGGGTTTGGAATAAGTTCCATTTTTTCCTGGAAGCATAAACTTCTTGAAGTTTTTTGGTTCCATTTGAGTAAGTCCAATTACACCACTTTGACAAGTAACATAAAAGCCTCTTTCAGTTTCGTAGATCATTGATAATTCTTTATTTGAAAGAGTTTCTGTATTTGCATAAAGTTCGTGATATAGATTTGCCAATCGTTTTACATCTTTGAGAATAAATTGAATAAATCCAATTGTCTTATTCATTTGCCCCAAAGAGAAGACATAAGTATTTGCTATTGGTTTTTCAATAACCTTAGAGAGGATAAAAGATATCTGAATCCAAGAAATTCGAGTCATTTCTACATTATCCTTTTTTACAGTCAAAGGATTAAATTGATAGCGAGGTTGCTTGGCATCATAATTTTTGGAAGTTCTGTGCTGAAGCCAAATGCCATTCCAAGTTTCAATCTTATTTTTTATCTCAGGTGTTTCTTTCACGTACTCTCTATAAACTGCAAATCCTTCTTCAAGAAGCTCAAAGATAATCTCTTCATCAATTAGTAGATTTATTCCTCCACCAATGCCTATTGTGAAAGCAACTCCTATCCAAGATGTCCAAATTTCATCTTCGGGAAGGGAAATGTCTAAAGAGCTGACTTGCCCTGAAGTAGTACCATATTCACTCGCTGCAGGATATGAAATAGCGGAGCTCATATTAGGAAAACCAACAGGTTCTTTAATATATTCATTAACCTTTTCCTGGAGTACATTTAAAGCTTTCTGTCTTTCTGAGTGATCTCCTGTTTTATGTTGAGTAACTAATTGAAAGAATGGCGTATTGTTTGGGCTATGCAAATAATTAGGATCATCATAAAACAAAGGCCAATGTACTTTTATAAAGTATTCCTTTGCGGAATAGTTAGTCCCATTTTTCTTGTTGTAATATTGCAGGAATTTCTTCCCTATGTGCGAAGCGTACATATAAGAATCTCCTATAAAAAATTATCTATTTCTTTAAATATTAATCCACGTTCGTAGGTATATAGATCATCATGTATAATAACAGGTTTTGCACCTTCTGTACTATATCCAAAGTTTGTAAATTTTTTGAATCTGGTACTTCTTGGAATTGGAATTTCAAGTGGTATTCTGTCGTCACTTTTGCTATTATTATACTTTTCAGAATCAGAATAAAGAATAGCTGTTGCTGATTCAATATTAAGTGTTTCCATCAAAACTGCTTTGGGGTTATGATTCAGCTTTTTGAGCAAAAACTGATCGCCATCCCATACTATTTTTGTTTTTATCGAAGTCAGATCTATAGTTGGGTAAACATTATCAATTTTAGTTTGGATTAGTTTTTCCTTCACAACTTCACCATTTTCAAATTGCTCGAATGAGGCGACTACAATTTCTTTTTGGTAAGGTAGTATATCCCTAGCTGATTCAGGAGGTGCAAGAATATGTATGTTTTTGATTAGTTTTTGCGCGACTGTGTCTTTTGTTCTTTTTCTATTTATTCTTCCAAATCTTTGAATCAGAGAATCAATCGGAGCTGCGTCTGTAAACATCACATCGAAGCTAATATCTAAACTTACTTCGACAACTTGTGTAGAAACTACGATACATGCATCCGGATTTACATCTCGATTGTTGTACTCATTAATAAGTTCGAATTCTTTTTTTGCTCTGTCAGCTCTTTTAAATCTACTATGCAAAAGTAGAATTGGAGTATTCGGAAACGTGTCTTTCAGAATATCATATCTTGCTTGAGCAGTATCAACTTTATTGCAAACAACCAACACTTTTTGGTTTTGATCCAGATATTCAGAAATCTTATTTATTGGTAAATCTGAAGCATCACATTTTATGATTCTATGTCTATCAAACTTATCAAGCTCATTGTCATCAAGTTTTGTGATTAAAACATTTTCTTTACCCAAAATGTCAAGTAGCATTTCTGTCAATACAGAAGGCATCGTCGCACTGCCAATATGGATTCTGCAACTTAGCTTAACTAGTACTTTAACAATTTCTATAACCATTGCTTGAGCAACATCTGAGTAGCAGTGTATTTCATCTAAAATGACATCACAATTTCTAATATCAATAGCAATTGCTTCAAATCCTTTTGTGCCACATATTAAAGCTGCAAGCTGATGCGGCGTAAGTATTTTAACCGCTGCACCTGCTTTGGACTGCATAACTTTTTCTTCAAAATTATTATTGTCATCTATTTGCAACCTTGATGTTGAGTGTTGAAGTCTAATGTCTGTCTCTGATGGAAGAAAGTCTTTAACTCTATGATACATAGCATTTATAGAAGCTTGAAATGGCAGCGTATAAAAAACTCTGCCACTACATCTTCTAAATAAAAAATCAGTCTTGCCTGCACCTGTTGGAGCAATTACTAAAGAATGAGGACACTTACTTTCTGCAGAGATTAGAGACAGAGGAAATAGCTCCGATTGTCTCTCTGAAGAATCATATTTACTTAGGTCTGGTGTATTAAATAGCTGCTCTGAAATAGCTTCTGTTGCATTATTTAACGCAGATGCAATATGATCTGAAATATTTAATATCCCCTTGAATTCCGACCACCCGGATTCCAAAGTTTCGCAATATTCAATACAGTAATCAAAAGCATCTTGTGCGTCATCTAAAGTGAAATGATCCATTTTAATATCAAAATCAGATAAAATTTGCAAAGCTTTTCCGTACCATTTTTCCCAAGAAAAAGTGTGATATTGAAATACTTCAACTTCTCCTTCTATTTCAATAAGATCTATAATGCCCTTGCCTTTATTTCCATTAGTTTCAGGCGATTTATGATGGGCTATAACCATTTCAATAAGTTGATTCCACTCCTCTTTAGGGAAAAGTGGTAAAAACAGAATAGATGCTATTTCATGCCTAAAACACTTTCTTTCTTGTAGCTTTCTTTTATCAAATAATGATTCTTGAAACCTTGGATGAGCTTTGCCTATGTCGTGTAATATGGCACCATGTTTTAAAAGTATAGGATCATACGCCAATGTTTCAGCTAATCTTTCTGCAATTATTGCAACTTGATTTAGATGATCTTTCAGCAAGACTCCGTCACTTTTGGCATATAGTTTATTATTAATCTTCATGAGTAAACTCTGATATTAGAGGGTTCTGCCCCACAATTTTAAATTTGCCATGCATTGCATTTGATGCATCATACCTATTCATGCCCACAATAAAAGAATCTTCTGATTCTCCGAATATCAGTTCAAAACCATTATATATACCATTATTATCATCGAATTCTTCTATACTTGATTCGATGATCTCTTTAGAAGGAAGCAAAATATCTTCATTTCTACATAAACATATATGCTGCTTTGAAGCAATACCGGCATCTTCTTGATTGTCAAAGGCAAGAAATAAAGTTGGTTCTACTAATACAAATCGGTTGATAATAGCTCTAGCCCTTTTTATTTCAATTTTACCTTCTTTTGCTTTACTTTTAATTTCAGCACCTTTAGGTTGGGTTACTTCCTGTTGTTTGGACATACTTCTATACCTCAACCTATGTCTTTTAATCTTATGGATTCCTTTCTGAGAAAGCATCTCAGGGAAAAGCTTTTTCTCCATACCTTCTATAATGGAAGGTGTTAAAAACTGCTGACTGAACGTTTCATCATCTCTAACAGCTGTCCATGGCTTGATATACCCAAACGGACCTTTATATTTAACTAAGTATATTCTCATCTTTTCCTCCTTTATTCCAATGCTCCAAAACCACAACCGGTCAGGTGACCTATGCCTACATTTCTGGCAAATTGGATTGCCTCCGGCGCGCCTTCCACAATTACAGGGCAGATGTTTGCTCTGTGTTTTATGCCTTTGATGTCTATTAGCTTGGTTTTAGCTCTAGGATATGTTTTGTCAAAATCTACTTTAATTTCATAGTCAAGCCCGGCGAACTTTAGCTTATTTTGGATGGATTCTGTTAAAAATTTGCCGGTCTCTTCGTGCTGCGGAGTGAGGTAATTACCATTTGGATTTGTGCTATAATCACGGATTAAAATGGGCGATGCTGCCGGTAAATAAGCTTTATCTGTATACTCCGGATCTTGCTTAATTACTATTTCTTCAACTGCCATACCGTTGATGGCTGATGGATCTTTTTGGATAGAATCAATTAGTTTTGTGCCAATTTCATTATCATAAAAACTTATGAACCAATAAGCTCCATTTTCAAAATTCAATCCATTTTGCTGATGATACTCACCTTTTAGCCAGGAAAAAGAGTATAAACTTTTGCTGTCGTGTAAAGAATTTTCACCAAGCCACTTATGTAATAAACCTGTTAGCTTATATTGGTAGTCAAAATGGATTGGCTTAGTATTTTGAGATAGTTTTAAATAAAGTCTCATAATATACCTGTATATTAATATTCACCTATTAATTATAAATATTAATATAAGTAATTATATTGATTATATAAGTATTTTATAATTATATAATATATTTTTATATAAATAAGTTTTATAATTATATATATTTTTATCTATGATTATATTTAATAATGTCAATACTTCAAATCTTAGCATTCAAGTAAATACTCAGATTTTGTTATATTGATTAATATTATTACTTACATGGATTGAAAAATTGGATATGTAAAAAAAGCTCCCGTGTAATAGGAGCTTTTTCATTACTCTAGAAAAGCTGTAACTTCTAATGCACAATCATCATACGTACTGTTCTTATCTTTTGTTTTTACAACAATCTAATACATTCCTGAAGCAAAATGTCTGGTATCTATTTTAATATTATTTCTATAATTTCCGGAATAAATGTTTTAAAGTAAAGCACCATAATTGAATTTCTTTCTTTTTATTAAAGTCAATTTTATCTGTAATCTCTATGTTTGAGTGCTCAGTCCCGCTTGCAGCTAACGTTTGGCTGTATGATTAGTAAGGGATTGCGGGCTTCAAACCTGTAAAACCTTTGAGAAGTTGAAGAGGTCTATTTAGCTATAATTTACTACTATATCGGCTATTTTTTTGTGCATTGTTACCACATGTTATTTTCTCATTTTATCTTTTTATCCGTGCCAAAATTTGAAGATGCTTGAGGTTTCACTTCTTTTTCAAAAACCATTATCACGCTTTTCTTCAAACTTTCAAAATCAATATCATCTGTTGACCATCCATAGAGATATGTACGGTGCGCTCCGCTCTTTTCGCGTTCACAAAGTAAATGTTTGGCTCCATCTTCTTCAATCTGAAGAGTTTTTTCTATCATTAAAGTCCTTTCAATTGATTGACCGTCTTTACTCAATAAGTAAATCTTATACATTATATCAAGAATTTCTTCAGGAGTTTTAAAATATCTATAAACGCAGACTTTTTGCCCATTCCATTCGAACTCAGCAATTGAAACGCTTCCATATTTTTGATATTCTTCTGACAATCGTGCATTCTCATATTCGACCTTCATTATCTTAAAAAGACTGTCTCCTTCTTTAAAATTACCATTTGCATAATATGCTTTGATCAATTTTGGATATAAATCGAAATTATCCGGAATGAGCGAAATCATTTCAGAATATGCCTTAACTGCATTTTCGTATCTATGGAATACAGTATATTCCAACTGTCCGATTGATTTTAATATCTCAATATACTTTGGGTCTTGTTTATTAATCAATCGTGCACCTATCTGATATTCTTCAAGTGCTTTTTCAAAATTCTCTTTTAGGTGATAAATATATGGAATGTTATAATAAGGGTCACCAAGCTCAAAATTCAGCTCTCTAGCCTTGCGAAAATATACAAGTGCCGAATCATATTGTTCTTGTTCGAGAAAAGAGTTGCCTAATTCAGTATAATTTTTTTGCCTATTTGGATTTCGATTAATCGCTAATTTAAAATTTTCATTTGCCTTTTCATATTGTTTGTCATATCTGAATGCCAGTCCTTTATATAAATATATATAATCATCGTCCAAACCTTTTTCAATAGCCAAATCATACATTTTTATAGCATTTGCATCATCTTCTAATTGGAAAAATGCGTATCCGATATAATAGCATTCTTCCTTTGTCAATGTTTTAGAGTCCGCATATTCAATTAGTTTTTTCAAATCGCCTTTTGAATATAATTCTTCAATTGATTGAGAATATACATTTGTTCCTATTACTAAGGCTAAAAAAATAATCAAAATTTGCTTCATTGTCTGTCTGTTAATGTGTGGCATAAAACTTATTCAAACCCAATTTACAAAATATTTTCATATTAATATACATACATCAGTTAATTTGTCTATTTTTAATATATTCATAGATATTTTTCTATTGTTGGGTCAATCAGTGGGTTAGGAAGTTATTGGATGATTTTGTCAAATTAATGCTGATAAAATGCTATAGGTACAGCACTATAAGTTATTTCCGAAAGGCTTATAAAAAGTTTGCAGAGAATTGCCTACTGTGCGTTTTTTAGCCTTTTGGTTATTAACGGTAAGTTGTATGAGTGTGGCAGATTCCGGGATTCATTCCAGTCAAACTGTCACGCTGTTTATTAGTGCTTTAATTTTCAAATTTTTAAGATCGCCCCGCATTAGGTATATTTATTGTTAGCAATAGGCATCCTTATCCAAAGTATGACCCTGCAATTGGACTTTCAATCATAAAATTGTATCTGTTATCATTTGTCTTGCTACCTATTCCTTTTAAGTAATCCTTATGTTTTAAATAAAAGGATAAATTTTCATCTTGTATGGGTGTCTGAAAATCAAGTTTACTTATCTCATCTGCTATAACTGATTCGTCTCTTGTATCTGGTAGTATTTTTTCAATTTTCTTATCTTCCGCTTCCATATCCCCTATTCTAAATCCACCGCCATCCCAAGGAAAATAATAGCTTTGTGACATGAACCCACATATATCTGGTGAAATCTGAGCAGAATCTAACCATAGATGATTAAGTGCAAACAAAATTTGACCTTGTTTAATTTTTTGTAGTTCATCCATTCCATCAAAATCTATTGAATTTGCTCCAACAATTAATGAGTTTTCCACCTCAATTTGACTGTTATACTCTATAGCTTCAACATTTAATTCTTTACCTATAATTAAGCCTAAAATTTTCGAATTCCTATCGTTTAAGTATAAGATTTTTTCAATTGTTTTATCTAACTCTTTTAAATAGAAAGACAATTTCGAAACAATTTCTTTAATAGATTCATTTGAACCCCAAGAAGCAACATATCTTCCACCACCAGCGTATTCTTCCAAATCCTCAAAAAAGTCAAGAATTATGTTACCATATTGAATAAAGTGCCAATCTCTAATGTGATTATTAGGTTTACCTACAACTGATAATCTTTCAAAAGATTCTTTTACTTCATTTGCCTTTTGAAGTGGAATTACCACAGATTCTTTATCAGGTTCATTGTTTAAAACAGCAAATAGCTCATTTATGTCGTTTTCGACTCCTTCAGTTTGATTGGCTAAAATTCTCAATTTGGTCAAAAACCAATAGTCCCAAAAATCATTTTCAGGCCTATTGTTTTCTAAAACTTTAATTGCCTCTATTATGTTAAATCGTCTTGCATAAACAATCGCAAGGTCGTGAACAGTATCACCTTTTGTTGGATCTATTTCGACTGCTTTCTTTAAAAATGGTAAAGCCAAGTCATAATGACCTTCATTGTAGAAATGTAATCCCAAATTATTGAAAGGCTGAAAACTGTTGAATCTTTTTGTAGCGTTTTTAAATAATTGGGCTTCTTCTTCTTCTCCAAGTTTCAACAAACATTTTTCAGCAAGTTCGTACAAAGGTTTAAAGTTTACATCCTTCCGAAATCCCCAAGATAAAGTTCTCAAAGATTCTTGAAAATCTCCATTTTCAAATAAGGAATTGGCTTTGCGATAATCCTCTAATGCTACAGATTCATTATTTGATTTTGATCTAAATATGTCAAATATTCCCATTGTCTTTATTGCTTATTGATAATTATACATACATACCCAATATACAAATTGTTTTCATATTAATTGCATACATCAGTTAATCCGTCTATATTTAATATAAAATTATAGATATTCTTTTCTACTGAGTTAATTGGCGAGTGTAAGAGTAGGCATTACTGGCTTCAAACATATCAAACTGCTAACAAGTTGAAGCGGGCTACAACAGTTAAATTTACTAATTTTGCCCATTTTGTATGTACATTGTTTATGCTATTATTTTTTCTTTTTAAATTCATAATCGCCAAGCATTTCACTCAGTTTGGTTGTTTCCTCTTTTGTTGTCAATCCAACCTGTTCTGCAACCATAATCATATCGGTCACATATTCATACTCAATTCGGCCTCTAATTTTTCCACGAGTTAGAATCTTCTCTAGTTTATTTTCCCTCTTATAGTCCAATCCTGTTTCATTAATCTTTTTCCAAAAAAATTCAACAGTGTCTCCAGTAGCTTCTTGAAAATATGTAAAGAGATCTTCAATGTCATATTTCAATGATGCTAAATTCCTAAACTTTGGTTCTGCATCAAGTCTTCTTTGTTTAATTTTTTCAAGTATAGAAGTCGCCATATTCAAATTGTCAGAGGTCCAGTCTTTTGGTGGAAATGTTTTGAAAGACTCTATTGAGATATCTATTGCTTTACATAGTTTCTCAACTTCTTCCTTATATGATCTTCTCTTTTCCATTCGATTTTTAATAGCATTTAATATTTATTAGTTACAATATTTATATAAATCCAAAATACAAAATATTATCATATTAAATTACATACATTAATTTGTATATCTAATAATTATATACAATAATAGATATTCTGTTTCTCTTGAGTCAATCGGTAAGAATAAGGGAAATATGCATTTGCGGGCTTCAAACTTATCAAGTTGCCACCCAAAATTAATTCGGGAGATACTGCTCGAAACGCCTCTAAAACTCTTATGAACAATACACATGTTTGCCAGTATGTGCTTATTCTTTACCATGTTCTTTTCTCATTATTTCATCAACAATCACCATTGCTTTTTTTAATGTAATCCCTTTCTCTTGGTCAATTTGCAAAGGATGATTTTCCTCAATTATTTGTAATTCAGGTATAAATCCCACCTCTTGTTCAAAAGCAATTGTCTTAATATTTATAGTATCACCATATGTTGGGATTATTGTCTGTAACCAACCGAAATATGGTTCTTCATTTATGCGGTCAGAATTATCCCATAAATCATTTCTCTTTCTGAAGTTATCTTCGCTAATTGATACCCATACATTCCAAATGAAATCCTCGTGATAATCATTAATAGGTATTATCAATCTACATCGATGAAAGAAATGCTGTGCATCTACTACACATAAGCTTTCAGCCATTTCAGTCCTTTTATCTCTTTCTTCTGGTGGAATCGAATAATAGTAGTCTGGATAATCAGAGCCGAAACATAAAGGTATTACATCATAATGAAGTCCACAACAAGAGCATTTATAAATGACTTTTTTATTTTTTTTGAAAGGATTAAGTTTCATATTTAGTCCTCTTTTGTATATACATTTAGCGGTATGCCCATCATAATTTTGAGTCAAATGCTATCTTTCAGAATATCCACGTCCTATCATAAAACCAGTAAGTGCCCCTATTGGCAGTTCTATAATTCCGAAGAAAAAAAGTGCAATACCTGATATCATACCAAAAATCATAATTGGTCCAAAGAAACCCAAAATAGCTCCTAATAATCCACCTAATAAAAGGCCAAATATCTGGTAAATAATTCTTTTCTTCTTATCACTAATTATTCTGTAATTTGGAATAGATAATCCCAGAAAAATATAGATTAAGAGAGGGAAGACTAAAAGGATTGTTGTCACCATAAAAGTAATTCTCAACAAGGTTGGTGATATTTTATATTTTTTCCTAATGCTTCACAAACTCCAAGAATATATCGCTCTTGAGGTCGTATCATCCTATTGATATTTTGTTCTATTTTGGTCATTCTATTTCTTAATCCTTTTCATTTTCCAATAATACCAAGATTCCGATATGAAACTTATCTCGAAGATAATATTTTTTGTCAATATTATTTGTCTCTTGGTGGTCATTTTTAATAACTGCCAACAGATCTAATATACGTAGTTCGGAATTTTGTTACAACTTCACTATCCACCGTTACAGACCTGTCAGAAAGCTTTGAACTTGCAACCTGCATGACGTATATACTGTTTTACCGCCAGTTATTATTTATTCTTTACCGTTAATATCAATCCATCGAAGACTTCAGCTATATCAATCTGAACACTATCTCCAATTTTATAGTTCAAAGTTAAATTTTCTAAATCAGATTGTTTAAAATCAATCAAATCTAAATCTTTAACTTTAACTTCCTTATAATTAACTGGCAAAATTTCGGTCAATTGAAGTGTTTTCTCGTTAATCATTATGCCTTTAGCTAGAGTCCAAATTTCATATTTGTAACCAACTAATGGTAAAAAAATATCATATGAAAAGCTCGAATCTGTATAGTTTGGTATTATTTCATCCAGAAATATTAACAAAGTCTGCTCCAAATTTTCGGGACCACAGAAAATATTCAAAGCACCGTCTTTGGTTCTAATATTGTACCAATCATATTCGTTATCTGGATTTTGAAAATCCTTTGTGTAATCTAGATTTTCAAGCGCTGTTTCTTGCAAATCAATCCTAACAGTCCAGCCTGGATTATCTAGAGTTTTAATTGAAAATCCATAGCTATGTTCCCAATCACCATTGCAATTTAGCTTGTACCAGTTTTGTATTCTTGTCAGAGTTGTATCCATTGGGTTGAAGTTGTCTTCTTTAAAGCCACATTCCACCAATATACAAAAATATTAATTTATACAACATTTATAGTAACATAATATAATAATTTTCGAGTTGGATTTATCAGTCTTTTGTGCACAAGGAAGTTTTAGAAGGTGTCCGTTAAAGCAGTCAGTAAAATAGTATAAATTGGAGAAGTGTCCGTATTTTACTTTCTGATTTTCTAAATATCTATTTTTAATGACTTATAGGTGTTTTTATGGAGGCAACTGGAGAGTCGAAAAAAATAAATACCTCAGTAATTATAAGTCTTCTCTAGAAACCAAAATTTTTGAGTTGAAGGCGCAAAATCCGAATTTGAATTTGAAATCTATCATGCAATTAGTGCTGCATAATATTGACAAAGTGTCACACAGTGATTTCTTTGATGTTTTTGAGCAATTCATAGAAGCTAGAAAATCAACTTTGACTTATGCTACTTTTAAAAAGTATAATACCCTGTTTAATCATCTTAAAAAGTTCTCTAAAAAGCAGAAACGACCTATTAACTTCGAAACTCTCGACTTCAATTTCTTTGATAAACTACAAAACTACTTTATCAGTCTTAGGCATGGCAATAATACGGTCTTTAAGCATTTCCAAAATTTGTTTTCCTGACTACCCATGTAGCTAGAAGAACTTTTGTATCACTTGCCTCCTACCATGGCGTGAATCAGCAAGTAGTAAAAGCAATGACAGGTCACAGAGCTGACAGAATGATAGACCAATATTTCAGAAAAGACGACAAGCAAACTTTAGATGCTATCAATGATATTTTCAGTAATTAGCAGGCTGTCTTCTAAGTCTAATAGAATATAAAAACCTCCTCTAGCCTTTATATGAGCTTGTTTTAGGCGTTTTGGGGAGGTATTCTCTGCTTCCGTTAAATATATACTTTACTTTTAACTGATTTTACTCTTTTTACCTTATCACTACGTTGTTAATATCAGAACTATTATGTATATTATGTTTTTATAATTATCTGAATTTTAGCAATGCTAGACAAAAAGAACTTATCGGAAACTGATGTTAGAACTAAATACATCACCCCGGCTATTATTAAGGCCGGTTGGAGCAATGAACAATTTCTTGAAGAAGTCTCTATCACTAATGGTAAAATTATTGTTAGCGGAAAACTTCACAAAAGGCTCGTAAATTTAAAAGCCGATTATGTTCTTTATTATAAAAGTAATATCCCAATTGCTGTTATTGAAGCTAAAAAATCTTATAAAACGACTCCTGCCACTGGAATGCAGCAAGCTCTTAATTATGGAAAATATCTCGAAGTACCATTTATATTCAGTACTAATGGTGAAGGATTTCTTTTTCATGATAATACTGCACAGTCAGAAGATGTTGAAAAATACCTCAAAATGGACGAATTCCCTTCACCTGAAGAGCTTTGGATCAAATATCTTAAATACAAAAACTTAGAAAGTCCCGATACACGAAAAATTGTTTCTCAGGAGTACCACATTGAAGTTGGAGGGCGTGTCCCAAGATATTATCAACAAATTGCTATTAACAGAACACTTGAAGCTATTGCAAAAGGTCAAAATAGAATTTTATTAGTAATGGCTACAGGAACAGGTAAAACTTATACTGCTTTCCAAATTATACACAGGCTTTGGAAAGTTGGTGCTAAAAAAAGAATATTATTCCTCGCTGACAGAACGGCTCTGATTGATCAAACGATGAGAGGCGATTTTAAGCATTTTAAAGATAAAATGACATTTATCAGGCATCGGGAAATTGATACTAGTTATGAAATATATATGGCTCTATATCAAGGTCTTTCAGGTGCAGATGACTCTGCAAACGCTTATAAAGAGTTCAGTCCTAATTTCTTTGATTTGATTGTAATAGATGAGTGCCACAGAGGCAGTGCTAAGGAAGACAGTGCTTGGCGGGAAATCCTGAATTATTTCAAAAGTGCTACTCACATTGGTCTTACTGCCACTCCTAAAGAAACTAATGAAGTTTCTAATATTGAATATTTTGGTGAACCATTATATACATATTCTCTAAAACAAGGAATTGATGATGGTTTCCTTGCTCCTTACAGTGTTTTGCGTGTGAATATTAATATTGATGTCTTAGGGTGGAGACCTGAAAAGGGTAAAAAAGATATTGACGGGGATGAAGTTCCGGATAGAGAGTATAACAGAACTGATTATGATAGAAACTTGGTTATTGAAGAAAGAACACAGCTAGTTGCTGAAAAAATCACTGAATTTCTAAAAGGGTTTGACAGGTTTGCAAAAACTATTGTATTTTGTGCTGATATTGATCATGCAGAACGCATGCGCATTGCTCTGACTAATTGTAATCCTGATCTGGTAAAAGAAGATTACCGATATGTTATGAGAATTACCGGTGATAATCAAGAAGGGAAAATGGAACTTGATAACTTTATCAATCCTGAAGAAAAATATCCTGTTATTGCTACTACATCAGAACTTATGACTACAGGTGTTGATGCTCAGACTTGCAAATTGATTGTACTCGATGCTGAAATTAAGTCTATGACTAAATTCAAACAGATTATTGGCCGTGGCACTCGAATAAATGAAGAATACGGCAAGTATTATTTTACTATTTTGGATTTCAGAAACGCTACTAAACTTTTTGCAGATAAAGATTTTGATGGAGATCCTATCAGAGTCAAAGAAGTATCTCAAAATGAGGATATTTCTGATTTTGCTCAGGAAACTTCAAGCTTTGAAGAATCTCAAACTATTGATGACACTTCAGGAAACGAACTTGAAGCTCCAATTGAAATAAGCTATCCTACTCCTGAAGTAATAGATTGTCCAGCAGCTGAACCAAAACCTAAGATCTATGTTAATGGTATTGATGTTTCTATTCTTGCTGAGCGTGAGTTGCGTTTCGACAGAAATGGTAAACTTATTACTAAAAGTTTGAAAGATTATACTAAAGAACTTATTACCGGTGAGTTTGCTTCTTTGGATGACTTTATAAGAAAATGGAGCGATACTGATAAAAAAGAAATTCTTATCGCTGAATTAGAAGAGCAAGGAATTCCTATTGATGCTCTGAGAGATTCTGTAAAAGAGCAGGTTGACTTGTTTGATCTGATTTGCCATGTAGCTTTTGACCAGCCGCCTCTCACTCGCAAGGAAAGAGCTAATAATGTCAAAAAGCGTAATGTATTTGCTAAATATAGTGAAAAGGCTCGTAAAGTTTTAGAAGCTTTGCTGGATAAATATGCTGATGATGGCATTGTCAATATCGAAAATATGGATGTACTCAAGTTAAAACCAATTAGTGAATTCGGATCTGTCATTGAGATTGTTAATGATATTTTTGGCAGCAAATCTGATTACCTGAGTGCTATCAAAGTGTTAGAATCGGAATTATATAAAACAGGGGCATAATGACTAACATTAAAGGCATTTTGGATAGTATCCGTAATATTATGTGGCAGGACACAGGACTAAATGGTGATGCTCAGAGAATTGAGCAATTAGGATGGATGCTGTTTTTTAAAATATTTTCTGATAAAGATTTAGAACTTGATTTACTTCATGAAGATTATGAAAGTCCTATTCCTACTAAATTTCACTGGAAGAACTGGGCTAAAGATAATGAAGGTATTACTGGCGATGAGCTATTGCAGTTTATTGATCAGGAACTATTTCCTGCTTTGCGCAATTTGGAAATTACTACTTCTCAAAGCCTTAAAAATCAGAGAGCTGCTCTGATCAAGGAAGTATTTGAAGGTAATAATAACTACATGAAAAGCGGCATTAATCTGCGCAAAATAATCAATATTCTTAATGAGCTTGACTTCAATATTGCTAAAGAGCGTCATGCTTTTGGTGATATCTACGAGACTATTCTTAAAGATCTGCAGAGCGCCGGAACAAGCGGTGAGTTTTATACTCCAAGAGCGATCACTCGTTTTATTACGGAAATGATAGATCCTAAAATTGGAGAGAAAGTTTTAGATCCAAGTTGCGGCACAGGTGGCTATCTTACTGCTGCTATTCAAAATATGATGGATCAAAACCCGAATGCAAGCGAACTGCAAAATATTCAAGACAATATTGAAGGCTGGGAATATAAGCCGCTGCCATATCTGCTTGCTACTACTAATCTAATTCTTCATGATATTCAAATCCCAAAAATCAAATTTAGAGATTCTTTAGATGAACCTCTTACTTCTTACTCCAGGAAAAATAGAGTAGATGTTATCTTAGCTAATCCGCCTTTTGGTGGGATAGTTGCAAATGGGAATGAGTCCAATTTTCCGGCAAAGTTTAAAACTAAAGAAAGTGCTGATTTATTCCTTATACTAATGATTCACTTACTGAAAGAAAACGGCAGAGCCGGCATCGTTTTGCCTGATGGCTCTCTGACCGGAGACGGAGTGAAGCAAAGAGTAAGAGAAGAATTGCTTGAAAAATGCAATCTGCATACTATTATCAGATTGCCTAACTCTGTATTCCAACCCTACGCTACTGTTGCCACTAATCTTCTCTTTTTTACAAAAGGTGAGCCTACTAAAGAGATTTGGTACTATGAACATAAACTGCCGGAAGGTCAGAAAAGCTACAGTAAAACTAAGCCTATTCAGCTAAGTGAATTTGAGCCTATCAAAAAGTGGTGGAATGATCGTGAAGAATCAGATGTTTGCTGGAAATTAGATTTTCAGACAAGAAAAGTAGATGCAAAAAAAGCTGCTTCGCCTTACAGAGAAAAAGCCGATAGCATCGCTGATGAAATTTCTAAAATTAAAAGCGAAATTGCTAATACAAAAAGAAAGCTCAAAAGCAAAAAGGACGATGCAGAGCTAAAAGCAAAACAGACTAAGCTCACTAAGCAACTAAAAACAAAAGAGGCAGAACATAAAGAGCAAACTCTTGCTGCTGATAATATCTACTTTGCCGCATTTGATTTAGATATTAAAAACCCTAACAAAGTGGAAGAAACAATAGAGCACAGCAGCAAAGAGCTGATGGAAATGCTGGAAAAATCATTCGCAAAAAGCCATGATTTGTTAAACCAACTTAAGGCTGCTGTGAAATGAGTTGGAAAACAGTTAGTTTAGGAAATCTCTGTGAAATAAAGAAAGGTCAAATAGGTATTAAAAAGGCTACACCAGGAGCTTATCCACTAGTTGTAACAGCAGATGAAAGACTATCACACAATGAGTATCATTTTGATTGTAATGCTGTTATAATTCCTCTAGTTTCTTCAACCGGACATGGACATAAAAGCCTAAAACGAATTCATTTTCAGTCTGGTAAATTTGCAGTTGGAAATATTTTATGTGCTATAATTCCTAAAGATGAAACTATTTTAAGAGCAGATTATTTATTCAGATTTCTTTACTTAAATAAAGAAAAAGAATTAGTGAGCAGGATGAAAGGTATGGCAAATGTCACTTTGCCGATGAAAGAAATTGGGCAAATCGAAATACCTCTTCCACCTATAGATGTGCAACAAAAATTTGTGCAACAGTATAATATTCTAGAAAAAAATAGTAAAAATTTGGGAATAGAACTCACACACCAATTAGAACTAGTAAAGCAGCTACGCCAATCTTTTTTAAGAGAGGCAATGCAGGGCAAGCTTGTGCCGCAAGATGCAGGTGAAGAACCTGCAGCCACACTATTGGAAAGAATAAAAGCTGAAAAAGCAGAGCTTATCAAACAAAAGAAAATAAAGAAACAAAAGCCCCTAGCTCCTATTTCTGATGAAGAAATCCCTTTTGAAATTCCTGAAAACTGGGTTTGGTGTAGATTGGGAGAGGTATGTACAGTTAAAAAAGGCGATATTGGAATTAAAAAAGCTAAACCAGGAAAATATCCACTTGTTGTAACAGGAGAAAATAGATTAACTTGTAACGAGTATCATTTCGAAAGAAGTGGAGTGATTATACCTTTAGTATCTTCAACTGGTCATGGTCATGCTTCTCTTAAACGCATTCATTACCAAGAAGGAAAATACGCAGTTGGAAATATTTTAGCCTGCATTCAACCTAATCATTGTAAAATAATAGATACAAAATTTTTATTTCATTATTTAGACACATTTAAGGAAATATTTTTTGTAGAAAAGATGAAAGGAGCAGCAAATGTTTCTCTTAAAGTTAATTCCATATGCGAAACTCCCATCCCGTTAATTCCATTTGGAGTTCAAAATCAATTTTCTATTTTGATGAAATACTGCGACCAACTTGAAGAAAGCATAAAGGCGAGCCAAAAGCAGAACGAGCAATTACTTCAGCAGGTACTTAGGGAAGCTTTAGAGCCAGGAGACGCCTAATTCATAGTAATAATTAATATTTTACCTCTCACACCTCCTCTAAAAAAAGAGGTGTGAGAGTAAATTTACTATAACTCAGTAGTAGTAATTGTTATCTTACTTTTGCAGAAATTTTCCAGCTCCTCCCAACTCACCCATGCAAGCTGCTTAGGCAAGTTAAGCTTAGTTTCTTTATCTAATGCTCTATGAGTTAAGTCCAGCTGTAAAAGTTCTACGTCTGCCTTATATTCAGTCATTTTATAGCCGTAGAGGCGAGTTCTGGGATTGTCGATAAAGAACTGTGGAGTTACTAGCATAAATAAGCTTTTGTATTCAGGGTCATCCAGCATACAGTCGATATTCCTTGCTATTTGATTTCGTGCCATATCATAACTAACATCATAAGATATATCGGATAAATATTTTGCTTCAATAAATACCCTAAATTTAGTTTTGGGATTGAATATATAAGCATCTACATGAGTTGAACCTTCCAGATTACCTCTATACTCGTCAGAGTCTTTCTTCTTCGCCTGATCAAACACATACTCTACTAAATGCCTATCTTTCAAATGTTTTGCAAGATACTCTCTATAAACTTTTGGAGACGAAACTTGATACTCTAAAAATAATCCTATGTCTGTGCCTATAGCTTCATCCCAAGTTTTAAATCCAATCCCTTTTGGAGGTTTAACACCGAAAGCGTTTTCTAACATCTGCTTCACAAGCTCTTGCTTATTTGGACTCTCAAACATTCCCACAAATGCACGAGTGGTAAAGAATCGCTCATCTTTCTCAGCTTGACGCAGAGTTTTGTAATTTTGATCTTCTTTATCCCGGTTTTCGTCATACTTAATGTAATTATTTATGCTTGTATGGAAGTATTCGATTTGAGCTTTTCTATACTTATCTTTATCCTCTGAAGTGCTGTCTTGAAAATATTGCCCCAATCGCTCAGAAGTAAAAGGCATTAGTGTTTTGTGCATTTTTGACATGGTTTTAGCTCATTTGTGATAAACTTGATTATAGATAGAAATATACATATAGCATAGACATAATATGACATATATATATCTAAAAGTTCTCTAATATTGATTCAAGGTATGAATTTAACACTTCAATTTGTATATTACAACATCATTATTATTTTATACAAGGTTATGTATGAATTCAGATAGATACAAAGAACTTGAAAGGAGAGAAAAAATTTCATATTTCCTATCAAAAGAGCGTATCAAAAAGTTACATGGATATACTGAAGAAGAATTTCAACAAAAGGAACAGGAACGTTGGGCATATATTAATGCTAAAATTATAGCAGATCAGGAAAAATATCCTTCTCTTAAATTGGGTGGTGAAGACCCGGGTTGGTCTAAATTGGAGCTTATGGAAGATACTGTTGGTGACGATATTGCTTGGGAAAAAATAGAAAGAGAATATCAACAATTTCTTGCAGATAATAATCTAAAAGACGAATTGTAAACAAGTACCTACTTCGGAGGCAGTTTAAAATTATTCTGTCTCATATACTTGTTATTATTCCCAAAAAACACTGGTGGCAGTTTGGCAGTATTGGCATTTTGGTTTGAAACTGTCAAAAATGCCAAACTGCCATTAGACTATTTTGGAATGTATTAAGCTCAAGAATACTTCTTACTTCATAGGTGTTTTGGGTTAGGTAAAAAATCCCTAGGCAGTGTAAAATAAACTCTGTCTGTTCTATTTCTATAGAAGAAAATTCTAGGATGTGATTGTTAAAGATACAAATTTTTTAAATCACATCCTTATTTTTTACATTCCTTATAGGCGCATTTTGCCCCACACTTCGGCAATTGCTCTTTTTTGAAGATATTCCTCGATTTTAGGCATAAACAAACAGTCCAAATTTTTAGCTAACGGAGTTTTGCGAAAAATTTGGGCGTGTAGTCGCGCCAATTTAAATATCTAAGTGTAGCCTATCAGAGCCGAAGTGTATGGCCAGTTGCTGAATAATCAAACCCCAGTTCGGCAGTGTAAAATAAACTCTGTCTGTTCTATTTCTATAGAAGAAAATTCTAGGATGTGATTGTTAAAGATACAAATTTTTTAAATCACATCCTTATTTTTTACATTCCTTATAGGCGCATTTTGCCCCACACTTCGGCAATTGCTCTTTTTTGAAGATATTCCTCGATTTTAGGCATAGACAAACAGTCCAAATTTTTAGCTAACGGAGTTTTGCGAAAAATTTGGGCGTGTAGTCGCGCCAATTTAAATATCTAAGTGTAGCCTATCAGAGCCGAAGTGTATGGCCAGTTGCTGAATAATCAAACCCCAGTTCTGCATTGGCTGTGTCCATTTTTTACTAATTTCCTGAGTTACCAAATAAGCTAACTTCATCAGTGCCATTTCACTTGTAAATGCTCCTTTAGTTTTTGTCACCTTGCGAACCTGCCTGTGGTAGCCTTCTACAGTATTGGTTGTGTATATAATTTTTCTTATATAAGGGGAATATTGGAAATATGTAGATAATTTTTCCCAGTTATTTTGCCATGATTTTATCACTATGGGATATTTATTACCCCATTTTGTTGCAAGGTTCTCTAATTCCATTTCTGCGACTGCCTTGGTTTCAGCCTTATAGACGAGCTTTAAATCACTCATAAAGGATTTTTGTTCTTTACTTGCTACATATTTTATTGAGTTACGTATTTGATGAATAATGCACGTTTGCACTTCACATGCAGGGTAAACACTGTTGATTGCTTCTGCAAATCCTTTAAGATTATCTATGGCTGCTATTAAAATGTCCTCAACTCCTCGGTTTTGAAGCTCAGTTAATACCGATAACCAAAAATTTGCTCCTTCACTTTCGGAAAAATATAAACCTAAGATTTCCTTACGACCTGTCTTATTTATACCCAAAACGGTATATATAGCTTTACTTTGAATCCTACCGTTATCTTTCACTTTGAAATGCATTGCGTCCATAAATACTATTGGATATACCGGATCTAACGGGCGATTTTGCCATTGCTGAATATCCGGTATTACTTTATCGGTAATTTGAGATAAGGTAGCTGCTGACACATTCATGCCATACATTTCTTCGATATACTCTGATATATCGCGTAAACTTAGTCCTTTGCCATATAAAGCAAGTATTTTGTTACTGAGGCTGTCTAAAAGCACTCTTTCACGCTTTTTGACTATCTGTGGCTCGAAAGTTGAATTGCGATCTTGCGGAGTTTTTATCTCTACAGGGCCATGATTTGTTTTAAGCGTTTTTTTACCTTTCCCATTACGCTTATTCTTTTTTTGAGGTTGATCCTCTGAAAGATGCTCACTCATTTCTGCTTCGAGTGCGGCTTCTAAGAATTGCTGCAGTAAAGGGGCAAATGCACCATCTTTGCCTAATAGTGATTTGCCCTCTTTAAATTGCTTAATCGCTTTGTCTTGAATCGATTTGTAATCTTGTTCGTTCATTGCTCTGTCCTTTTATTTATTATTATAACTCTAATGGACAGAGTTTAGTTTACAGTCTCAATCCCTAATTTCGCTATTTTTTGAAAAGACTAATCCTAAAATAAAATTTCCACTTCCAGTAAAGTGTATTTCCCAATTATCTATAAGCTATTGTTTTTGTGGTGCGTTTTTTGGGGTTGTTGCTTAAATAGATTCGGTATGTAATTTCAAAGATTCTGCTTTTCAATTGATCTAAAAGTTTTATTATATGTTTTTACTTTCAACTTGCCACTCCTCACTTGTTGGGTATTGCTTTTGTTTACTCTAGTTTTTTATTCATCAAACGCCATATTTGTTATATGATGATTTTCGTACAGCAAAAAGTTTGAATAAGGCTTTATCATAGATGACACAAATTCATCTACTTCTATTGGCTCCAACTTTTCATCTTCTTTTCTCATTTTTTGAAGAATACTATACAAAAACAATGAATGTAAATAAATTGATAGAAAGTACTTATCAGTAATAAACTTTATCTCTTTTTCTGATGTTATTCTATTCTTTGATACAAATTGCTTTAAAACAAATGCATCCATATTTACAACAATACCATCAACTAATAACTCAGAAGTATCGTCGTCAACCGGGCTTATAATCACTTTGACAATATCATTTCCATCCCAATTAAATTCAGACCAAGGCACTCCTTCTTTATCTACTGGATTTTCAAATGCTTTTTTTGGAGTTGGTAGGTTTGGAAATGTCTCTGTATTTTTGTCTTCTTTTTGCATTGTGGGACTTATTTTATCATCTACTTTAACTGTAAAAAGACATTCCAAGTCTTTACCTGGCGAACTTAAAGTAGCTTTTATCTCAACTTCATCACCTACTCGAGCTTTTTCTTGAGGTTTAACAATTAGTTTTATTGTTCCATTTGCAGGACCTTCTCTTTCAACTGTAATTACATCAACTACTTCGTTAGGGTTTGGATTGGAGTTTTGTGTTTCAACTTTTTTATCTGTCTTATTTCTTTTCTGTAATATCTCAATATTTAGTTGTCCTTTTTCATATGGTCTGAATAGATAATCATCATCGACATCGGTTTCAAGATACACTTTGCCTTCGCCGTTCAAAGGTATTGTTTTATAAGGGCTTCCATTTTTACTCTTTTTGAGATTAAAAATTGAAGGGTATCGATTAAGCTTCTTTTGTTTTTCTTCCTTAACTGGTTGTGTCCTATGCCCTTTTGTTTTCAAAAAGTTTAAACTTCCGTTTTTCTTTAAAAGATTTAAAACATCTTTATCAACAGGCAACTTTGCTAATAAATCAGTCAGCAAATCTTTATCACTTTCTGAGTTATGAAATATATTATTTCTTCTTTCTGTGTTTAACTCCTTTAGTTTTTCACTTTTTCTCAGAACTTTAATAATAACATCCCTTAAATTCTCTGTTTTAGGACCTTGTTTTAAGTGAGTTCTATTAGACATAAATAAATCCTGCCTAATACTCGTAGGTATTTTGGTACAGTCCACATGTATTAGCATGTGCTTTTTTAACAATGAAAAACCTAAATTTTGAGAGATAAAAGATTGACCTTCAAATCCGTGAACTTGACCATTAAGAGTAAAAATAATAGATTTATTTTTAATAAACTCTCCATGATCAACACTTTTGTCAAAGATTATTGTTTCAATATTCACTTCTCCCACACTTGAATTTTTAGAAATATTGAATGGAATTATCTTTTCTACTTTCTTCCTATCATCTATTGCTATTCTTGTTCTATTACCTAACAATGGTTTATCAGGTGATTTGCTATTGTAATCTCTTCGTTCATATACAATTAATGGTAATGGCAGATTAAACATATATTGGTTCAAATCTCTCCATAAATCTAATGTTATATCTGACCTTGAGCCCCTTGGTAATTGGTAAGAATATAACTTTATTAAACTACCACTTTTGAATAGTTTGTTTTTCAACCCAACATCTAGTTTATCTATTGAAAAAGATAAGATTTTATCATCAGGACAAAAATATTCATACCATGTCGCTTTCCCGTATTCATGTTCTTCTTTTTTTGTTAAAGGATGTCTCCGAACTAATGTAAATCCAAATTCACTTTCTCCATCTAAATCAATATTCCGTTTTGAAGCAACAAGTTGATATTTATTCTCTCCACAGAAAACAACAGCACCTGTTGAACCCATATTATATTTACCCTGAACAAAGTGAATGTTCGTTTTATTATTTCTATGCAGGGATAAAAATGTATTTTTAAAATCTTCAGGTTTTTGACCTTCTCCATTATCATATATTACTAAAGAAGGTTGTTTTTTATCACCAAAAGCAAGTATTTGTATATTCTCCGCTAATTCTCGCCTTGTTTTGGAGTCTAACTCTCCAATTTCACCATCTTTCACATTGTAGAATAATTCTACAGCCTTCTTCATTGTTGTTGGAGCATCCTCTGATTTTGGATTAACCCCTTTTAATTTACAATCCTTGATAAGAATAGCATCAATTGAATTAGTTATCTTTTCAATCAATGCAGGAACTGGATGATTTTGTTGACTTTCAAATGTCCCAAAGTTTCCTTTATTATCTCCGTATGGTCTCCAGTTATTTGGATCATTCATCATATTGTTATTTCTTATTATTTCATTAACTCCATCTTCATGATGTATGTTATATAATTTCCAGAATAATTCTTCCATATTGTTCTCTTTTATATTTTCGTTAAGATGAAAATCATTACTTATTAAAACCCAATATACAAAATATTTTCATATTAATTTACATACATCCTATTATCCGACTATTTTTATATATAAATAGATATATTACCATAGATTATATCATCCAGCAATAAAGTCACTAGATGTTTTTGCCATCTATTTACCTAACTATAAGAGTGGTAGTTCCAAACCAAGTATGAAAACTGTATTGGCTCAAACATATCTTTACTAGCAGGCTCGCAACCTCTTTTAACTTATTCTCTAGTTCAATCCTGAAAACATACTGGTGGCAGTTTCGCTCAGATCTGAGAGCTGATAATCCATTATTAACGGAAAGTGCCAAATTTTTACGGATATAACCAAAATGGAAACGGATATAACCATATCATGAACAGATATGATCAATCTTTTTACAGATAGAACCGTATCATAAACGATTATAGTAGACTTATCACCGAAAATATACTAGAGGCAGTTAATACAGACTGTTCCAGCTGTGCTATCTGTTTTTTATCTACAGAAAAAGTTCTAGAGAGAAAGACATTATACATATTTATTATTCTAGTGCTGTGGGGCAATTTGCAGAGGAAATGGACACATGGATTTATAGATTAGGATAGTTTTATCCTCATAGATTTCTAAGCACCCTCTCCTAACATCCTAGCATAAACTAATTTCAAGCTTTACAATCTAGTCCGTATCGTTCTGAGGAAGCTCATTTTAGAAGAACGGACAAGGATACAGAGTTCTAGTCTGATAAGAAGATGAAGTTTTTTGGATCATAAAAATATAACCTCAAATACATTGCTGTCATCATGTCAGTATATATAAAGATTGAAATATAAATTTTTGTTCAAAGCGAGAAATAAAAGGTCAGATTTATGATATAAGATTTTACTTCAATTGAGCACACTCTTTTACATTTTGTGAACAAGAAAATTTTAGAAGGTGTCCGTTAAAGCAGCCAGAAAAAAATACAAACTTGGAAAGTGTCCGTATTTTGTCCGTATTTTACTTTCTAATTTTCTTAGTCTTTATATTTCAATAACTTACAGGGGTTTTTGTGGAGGTGGAGGGACTCGAATATTCTTTTTCTTATTTTACTTTACTTTACCTATTCTTACTACAATCCCGCTTATATAGCTATATTTCAGCGTTTTAAAAATAAACTAAATTCAAATGAAGTTAAAAGAAACAAGCAAAATCTGTAGAGAATATGTAGAGGATTTTTAGAGAAAATTTTGTACCTTGTGTAGAGGTCAAAATACTGAAGGTGAAGTAGTGAATTATAACTTCTACATAAAGGTCGAAAAGAAAGCTAAAACAAAGCATCCCAAGTGTATAATTCAGTTGTATATACGTGACAAGCGTGGAACAATTTACTATAACACTGGTGAAAAAATTGAAGAGAAGTACTGGGATAAAAAGAAACAGATTGTAAAAAAATCTTATACAGGTTCAACAGAGCTCAATGCTTTCTTGAGGAGTTTTAAAGAAGATATAGAAAACAAAATTCGTACAATTCAAACTGAAAAACCAAGTATATCACTTACGGAGTTGAAGAAGCTTCTCAAAACACCTGTCAAAGAGGCAGAGAGAGTTAAATTTATGAATTTGTTTCAGAAATTTATTGAAGGAAGAAGAACTACATTAAGCCATGCTACTTATAAAAAATACAAAACACTCTTCAACCATCTAAAAGAGTTTCAAAAAAAATCTAAGATTAAGTTGGATGTTGAAACGATTGATGTAGATGTATTAGATCAGCTACAAAATTACTTCCTAAAGAAGGGTCACAATAACAATACTACTTTCAAGCATATACAAAATCTTCGGACATTTCTGAATTGGGCATTGGAAAGGGATTTGACTGACAATATAAAATATCAGAAATTCAATCCAATCAAGCGATCTAATCCTGAGAGCATTGCTCTGACCAAAGAAGAATTAAAACTGTTAGTTGATTGTACAGATTTGACACAAAAGCTTGAAAGAACAAAAGACTTATTTCTATTTATGGTATATACAGGTCAACGTTACTCAGATGCAGTGCAATTTAACAAAGATGATGTAAAAAACGATGTTTGGTATTTTAGGCAAAAGAAAACTACGAAGGTTATGAAAATTCCACTCAGTCGCCCAGCTATATTGATTTTAGAAAAATACGATTACAACTTGCCAGTTATGAGCAATCAAAAAATGAATTCCAATTTGAAATATTTGGGAGAAAAAGCAGGTATTGATGAAATTGTAGCACAAGTCAAATACAACGGTTCAAAACAAACTATAGAAAGATATCCAAAATATCAACTTCTAACAAGCCATGTGGCTCGTCGAACATTTGTGTCTTTAGCTGCTTATGGCGGAATAAGTCAACAAGTCATCAAATCATTTACGGGGCATAGCACTGATCGAATGGTTTCGCAATATTTTATTGAAAATCCAGTGCAAGCTATTGATTCGATAAATAATGTATTTGAAAATTAGTACCAAAAACATTCTACATAATACTATTAAATATTCGTATATAATTCTTTACATAAATTAACAAGGGATTTAAATGTCTTCAAATTTATTTTGTCTAGATTCAGTTGGCCGGATTATTCTCTTTCATAAAAAATACAAAACTATATGGCAAAGTTTCAACACATTTAGTAATATAAAAGAAGCATCAGAATTTTTGAATGATATAACAAATATAACTTATCATAAAACTATAAAAACAGATAGAAAAAGTTGGATAGTTTATCAAAATCAAGTACCATTGTTTGAAGTATATTCAGAACATAATGGTTGGCCAAATTTAAGAGATTCAGACGTAGAATGGATTAACGGATTGATCCATCACGAAGGTAATTTAGCTAATAAAGTTTTGTAATTTTCTTTTGCACTATCAGGTCTATAGCAAAAACTACTGACCTGAATTTTATTCTACTTTTCAGATTTAATCACATCCATGATTTCTTTAAATGAGGACAATCCTGATTCAAAGATTGTGGATTATTTATTCTGCAATGAACAATACGTAGTAGGAATAATGTATAATATCACTATACACATATATTAGCTCCTGAAGAATTAAATACATTTACTTTGCATCCAAATTATCTTCGCTCGATTTTATATGTTCAAAATTATCTTCATCAAAATTGATTTAGAATCGAATAAATTGTGGATCGCTCTGTAAGGTTGCCATTACTTCACTCCTTCAAAATCTCTATTACTTACAACCTTATTCCACTTCAGACACTCACAATAAAAGTCCTGTAAATCTTCCTTTGCATTTTGATCTTGTATAGCTCCAAGCCATTCTTCAAAGCTGATAACTTTTTTAAGCATTTTATCAGCAATACACAATATGGTGTCCATATTATCTGTAACAGAATCATCTTCCGGGTACGCTCCAAATCTATGTCCGATTTGAATAGTTGCTTGATTCAACTGTTCTTGAAGTTTATGATTATTGATAGTCGATTCAGGTGCAGCAATGAAGAAGAATGTTTCACAGGCAGAATTACATCTTGTATTATGTGCAATGCAGGTTATATTCCTTGAAGCCTGATTATAATTTTTAGCATGTGTGGTTCCCTGGCTTAGATTACTACCCATTTTCGCTTCAATAATCCCAAAGATTGAAGCATTCTTTGCTACAATGATTTCTCCACGCTTCGAATAATCCACTTTAAAATCGCCTAAAGCGGCATCAGCATGTGTATAACCTTCTCTTCTTTCATTTGCTAAAACAAAAGGGCTTGAAATTAATGCTTCAGATGTCCAGTTTTTTATTTTTGAAAAAGCTAAGCCGTGAACGATTAGCTGTTCTGTTATAGATTGCTGAATCAAAAGTCGCAACATCCATCCTTCGTTATAAATTATGGTTGGGTTTATATTGGAATTCTTTGATTCTACTGTTTTAATTATGTCTATTATTTATTTCATTGAGATTTACCGATCTTATATTTTTGAAATTCTGAATACTGTATAAATTCTAAGTATTAATTAGATATAGTATCTAAATAGTAAAATAAAATAAATTTGCTATTGTTTCAGTTTATTCTCTTTTACAAAAGTAGATACTGTAAGTCGGTGCACCTTTAATTAACGTGCAATGCCATTATAAGAGAGAACCCGGAATCCAGAGTATCTTCTACCAATCTTTATTTCCATTTTATTTTTTTCTATAAAGATTATTCGTCGTTCTATTCTTGCTATAGCAATATTTTAAATTTCTTTTTGTTTGTTTTCGGTACAGATATTTTATTATCAACCTTTTTTTTTCGGTCTCGTTTCTTTCTATAAACGATCTGATTCATAAGAACACTTTGGCTTAATACTGCTTATTTTTTGTGCTCACTCAGATTTCTTAAGCGAATTTCGGCATTGATGTTTCAAAGAAAAGGGTATAAATAATTCTGTTTAGATATCGCTGTGATAAATGAAATTGCAAACGAATTTTGTTGGTAAAAGAAGCTCATAGGTCTCTGGCTTTCAATTTTTATGATTCTGCTAGCACTGATATATATACTATACTATTTACAGAAATATGATATTCAGGATTTTTATTAATCAGAACAGCTATTTCTGTATTAATCAATCAAAAATAATATTGTTAGAAGGAAGTAAAAATAATGGTAGAACAAGTACACTATCTGAATACAATCCCAAAAACGCTTCGTAGAATGCGTCAAATGGAAGAAATCAATAAAATTGAACAACGTAAGCTACATAAATTAAGTGATTTCTTTTTGGATCTTGACAAAAGTCAAATTGACTCTATGACAGCCAATAATAATCTTTCCTTTGAAGAATGGCTACCTTTAGTTCGGAAATTGGAACATTTTAACGAACGAATTCGTAAGCTAAATACACTTATCATAAAAGAATTTAAACGACTTTTCTATGAAGGAGCTTCTAGAGTCAATGATTTAGAAGATTGGGTTAAAGATTTTGATATTGAACTTGAAGTTAAATTTTTTATTAGTGAAGATGATCCTTCTTTTGATATTGATGGTGAAAATTATATCGCAATACATAGAAAAAGTATTCCGTATAAATCAGGTGAAATTTATATAGATTATTTAGAAACTATTGGATATAACAATCAACACAATCATGATTCTACTTGGCATTTTGATGGGCTTCCAAATATTTTGCGAAGATTTAAACATACTGAAATTTTGCAGGAGCTATATCTTATACAAGATCTTTCATTTTTAGAAATTTCAAGAATAAAAGATATAAAATTTGAATTTAAAATGATTTATAAAAATTCTTAAGTCATCTGCCTGGCAATTTCTCAAAGCTGGCGTCTTATAATTACTCTGACAATTTTTTGTCTCTTTGCAACAGTGAACAGTGAAAAAATAAAGGATGCGATTCAAAGAATTTATATTATAATCGCATCCTGTATTTATATGTTTAAAACAACTTAAGCTGTAGAAACCTGCCTAGCTCGTAATCCACTTTCCTTACGTCATGGTCGCCCAGTTCGCTTTAGGTGTCTAGTTCCTTGCCTAGGTAGGCGGTGCGCTGGTCTGCGTTTACTTGTGGTATTTGCTTGCCGAATGGAAGATAGGAAAATTTTTCAGATTATTTAATAAAAGACTCAAGCTTTTTTTAGGGCTTGAGTCTTTTTAATAGAATGATGTTTGTTGTTATTCTAAGGAACTAAAACTTCATCTTTTGTCATTTCTTTTCATATTTTCTATATTTGTCTTATGCTTACTCTCAAAATCAAAAAAATATGCACCTCCTAAATTTGAAAGTGAACAATATATATTCCTATAAAAATTCAAATCAGTTTGATGATAATAATCATCAATAAACAGACTATCACTTTCTACATAATTATATGTTAAATTATCAGTCGAATATACCAATTTATTGAATACAGGTTGAGGTAAATTAGATAAAACAAAATCAGTTTGATTATCTACCGCATTAGAATTATTTATATAAGATTTACCAACCTCATGTTTTTGATACCACGAGAAAAAGCAAGCTTTTAATTTATGGTCTATATTTTTTATACTAATATATGTATTTATGGGAACTCCTTTTACTTGATTATTTTTCAATAAAATACCATCTGTATTAGTAAACATTATCTCTAGCTCACTACTTGAATATTTTTTTTAAAATTGCTTTGTTAGAAATTTATAATAGATATTATCTGTTACAAGGTTGTCTGGCAAGACATTGATAGTGTAATCAACAGAAACATCCCTGTCTTCAATTCGATAAATTCCAGTTTCTGGTTCAGATAGTTCCCCTAGTACGCTATTTTCTTGCTTAAAAATACCATCAACACTATCCTGATATTTATTACAAGATGTTTTGTTGTATTTTAATAAATACTTTATACTTGTATCTACGTCTCCGTTACAAAGGACTGTGACAGGAATAGTATAGTATTTATCAGCTATACTTTGATTTTTAGAATTACTACAAGCACATCCAAAAATTAACACCAATATCAATAAATTTATTTTCATACTATTTACCAATAATTGTTTTACCATATTCGATCATCTTGTCTACAAATTCTGGTCACAAGCACAAAAAGTGAGGATTAAGCAAAAAGATTCATAATTCTAAATAAGAAAAATTTGTTGTCCAATACGCCTCTCTGATTAGCTCTAAAGAGCTTAATTGTAGAATTAAATGATTCATCCGCAGCGTTTGTACTTCTATTATCAAAGAAGTTAACAATTGAGTCAAAGTGAGAATTTAAGGTATTTGCAACTGAAAAGAACTCTTTAATGTTTAGAGCATGAGTATGCTGAATCCACTGTCTAAATAGCTTTTTAGCAGTGGATTTATTTGTTTTTGCATAGATATTTCTAAAACGCACAACATGCCAATATGCCTTATAGGTCTTTATGAAAACTCGGGTCCAAAAAAGGCACGTCCTGGCTGCCATGATGAATAAGGTCTATTTTAGCTGACGGAACATTATAGATTTCCTGTAAATAATCCACACCGCGCCGACTCATTACAATCAGTCTATCAGAGAGTTCTGCTACTTTTTCCAGCACCAGCCGCTGTTCCTTGGAAGGTTCACGTAAAATTGTGTGCAATGTCGTTACAACTGGCATTCGTAACTCACTTAAAAGAGATATAATGTAGCTTCCTGCCTTACCGCCAAATATTCCATACTAAAATTGAAAGCATACAATATCGACATCATTCATATTCAAAAAATCGGAAGCCCGGCGATATGAGTCAATTTCTTTTTCAGTTAATTCAAACCTGACACGTGCGGGATAGTTGTATCCCTCAATATAATTTACAGGCAATGCATTACATGTAGTATTTGGGAATTCAGCGGCAATGGCTTCGCTCAGGTCAGTAGTAAATGTAGCTATTCCGCACATTCGCAGCAAGTAGTTACCAATAAATGCCACCCGTTTAATGTTTGTTTTTCATGGATTTTCATTTTATGATCCCTTCAATACTGAGAGTTTCAAATTAAGATTACTTATAGTCAGATGAGGATCTTATTGAATTCTCTCATAATATTTATCTTGAATTTTCAATATTATTGGGTTTAAACAATCATTGCAAAGTATTTCTCTTAGTTGTTTTTTTCGTTTTTAGCAACAGAAAGGGTCAACACCCTCTTGATCTTTTCATGATCCGCATATCTGCCATTTATCTAATCGATATTTTTATATCTCTCGATGACCTGGCTCATTACAGATTCAAGTTCATCGGGCTGAATAACCAATATATCCCCATCGATCACTTTAGAAAATGCATAATCAACTGCCTTATCCGGATAGGGAAATATTTCAATATGCCCTTCATCAAAACCGGCTTCTATCAATCCTTGATAAACAAGCTTCGGCGTTTCTCCAAAAGGCCTCTGGCGAGGATCATAATCTGCAAGGACTATATAATCATAAATTTGAGCCAGGGCATTGCCGTATTCCACAATTTGTTCGTTAGTTCTGCTCCCGGTGCCATGGCATAAAGCAATCTTGCGCCCTTTAGAAAGCAGGGGCAGCAACTTTGCAAGTGCCCGTGCCGAGTCCGGGTTATGGCCATAGTCTACAAGCACCTTATATTTTGGGAAGTCAAATAAATTCATGCGCCCGGGATTCTGGCTCGCAGAAGGATAAAATGTCATAATACCATTTCTGATTTGCTCTAATGGCAGATTAAGCCCGTACAGGGCTCCAATAGCAGCCAGAGCGTTTGATATGTTAAAGTCGATGATCCCATTAAAAGAAATTGGGATTTCTTCAAGGGTACATACTACTATGTCCAATGTGCTATTTCTAATGATAACGTTCCTTTTTTCTACAGTGACAACGGTGCCGTTATCTTTTAAATGTTTGAGTAGGCTCTTGTTTTTATCATCCAGCGAAAATAAAATGATATTTCCCCTTGCCCGCTTCAATACCCCCATTGATTCACTATCATCCGCATTTAACACTGAAGTTCCCGACTTTTTTACTATTTCCAAAACAGTCGATTTTACCAAGCACAAATCTTCTTGTGTTTCAATCCAGTCAGTCCCCAGATGATCACTCCCGATATTCAGCAAGACACCGACGTCGATCTCTTCTACCCCCAGCCCGCGCCTAATGATACCGCCTCTTGCTACTTCCAATACTATATGATCGACAGTTGGTTCTCTTGTGACTATCCCGGCGCCTTCAGGGCCGCTATAGTCTCCTGATATAATTGAAGTGCCATCAATCAGGATACCGGTGGTACAGGCCAAACCTACTTTTTTCCCGGAATATTTTAATGTATGTGCTATTAATTTGCAAGTTGTTGTTTTACCATTTGTCCCTGTTACTGCCACAACGGGGATTTTGCTATAGCCGTTCGGGAACAGCATATCAACTAATGGTTTGGCTACGTTACGGGATTGACCTTTAGAAGGCTCTAAGTGCATCCTGAAGCCCGGCGCTGCATTAACTTCAACTACTTTTATACCGGATTGATCTACGGGCAAGGAAATGTTGGCAGCTAATGCATCTACTCCCGCACAATCCAGTCCGATAATCCTTGCTGCCCTTTCAGCCATTAAGCGGATAGACGGGCTTACTTCATTTGTTACATCTGTAGCGGTACCTCCCTGGCTGAGATTGGCAGTTGCTTTTAAATATACTTTAACCCCTTTCTCGGGGCATGATTCCAGGGTTAATCCTTTATGGTCTAACAGCCTCAGGGACATGTTATCAATATCAATCCTGGTCAGGACTTTTTCATGGCCAAAGCCTCTCAATGGATCTGAATTGACTTTTTCTATCAGTTTTTTAATCGAAGTGTTGCCGTCCCCAATAATATGTGCCGGCTCTAACATGGATGCGGCAACAAAGTTTCCATCAATAACCAGGAGACGAAAATCATGGCCTTTTACATACTCTTCAACAATCACATTAGGGTGTTTAGATTGAGCAACATTAAAAGACTTTTTTAATTGATCTAAATCTGTAATATTGATTGTCGTGCCTGTTCCATGATTGCCCACATCGGGTTTAACAACAATAGCAGTACCAATTTCATTGAAAGCTGCTATTGCTTCTTCTTCTGTTGAAACTACGCGGCCAAATGGAACAGGTATCCCTGAAAATTTTAAAAGATCCTTTGACCTCGTCTTCTCATCTGCTACTTCAACTGCAATGCCATTAGTTTGGCTGGTTATTGAAGCCTGGATTCTTTTTTGGCCTGAGCCATACCCTAACTGAATATGACTCTCCTCATTTAAACGTATGTATGGTATCCCTCTTGATCTTGCTTCTTTAACTATACTCCATGTAGTCGGACCAAGCATATCATCTTCGCGTAAAATTTTTAGATCTGAAACAGCCTTTGCCAAATCGAAATTTCTTCCTTCAGCAATCGCCTCAAATACCGAAACCGCTAGCTGGGCCGCGTGTAACCCAGCGGATTCAACTATATACCGGAAAACAACTATGTAGATCCCCTTTTGTGAAGTATCCAGTGTTTTCCCATATCCGATTTCCATTCCGGCAAGGCATTGAAGCTCAATAGCTATGTGCTCGATTATATGGCCTGCCCATGTGCCCGACTGCAGCCTTTGAATAAAGCCGCCCGGTTTCCCTATGGAGCACCCATGCTCTTTAAGCGAAGGGAGCAGAGCTAAAAGCCTGTCAGTAAATCCTTCGATTTTATCTGAAGGTTTGTTTTCATAATTCCTGATATCCAGGACCATGAAAATAGCATGATGCCGAGTATGCCTGTTTGGCCCCCGCAATGCCCTTAATTCTTTTATTTCAATCATCAGTATTTTCCTTATCATTAGAATTTGGAACGGATAACAAAAAGGACCTGTCCTTAAAATTGTAACTATACCCGTTTACCAAAGAATGAATAATAACATGTTCGACCGCTATTGACTCTCCATGTTCAATATCCGTAATATTGGAATGGACAATTTCGCTTCCGTCAACAATAATGACCTGCCCTGATCCGATTACTTCAATTGTTCCATCTCCTTTCAGGACTACGCCTGAATCTTCACCAATACCAACACCAATGCAACTCGGGTTTGTTGTTACAATTTGCACGAGGCGGCCTATACGGCCCCTTGACATAAAATGAGTATCAAATACAATATTTTCAACAAAACCAAAACCTGTTGTAGTCAAAACTTTTCCTTTTAACAATCCCTCTTCACTATTTCCTTTATAAATCATGTTATCCGAGAATACAGCTGCACCGGCGCTTGTGCCTGCTATAAGGACTCCGGTTTTAAGCCTGTTTTGAATATTCTCCAATACTTTTGAACCTCCGAGGATTGAAGTCAATCTCAATTGATCGCCACCTGCCAGAAAGATCAGGTCAACATCTTCTAAGCTATTTGCTATAGCTTCATCGTTTGCCTGGCTCCTTGTTGCAACATTTAGTATTTTTATTTCTGATGCCCCGAGAGAAGTAAATACTTTACCATATTCTTTTCCGCGTTTTTGTGGTTCACTGCTTGCAGAAGTAATTACAGCTATCTTGAAATCGGGTCTGCCAATTTCCAGGACAACTCGTTTAAGTACAAGCAGATTATCCACCTTGTCTTCATTGCCCCCAATCGCAATTAACCTCCCCTGAAACAAAGGCTTTGATGCCATGATTATTCTATCCTCGTTAATTTCGACCAAGCCATTCCGTGACGGGAATTGGAAGCAAATTCATCTCTGGTCAAAATTATGACTCCAATATCTACAAAAGAATCAAACAAGCCCAGCGCTTCGGTAGCGGCTTTGGCTGGACTAACATTCTGTATCAACCAACTATAGATTTCTTTTGCCAAGAACCTTAGGGCTATAAATTCGCCATCGCCTGTGCAGGCAACAGCCCCCAAGGAGCCGCAATATAGGCCGCACCCTGGAAGCGGCACATCACCTACTCTTCCGATCCGAGAGTTCTTAATGCCGCCTGAACTTAACGCTGCTGCGAATGTTTTTCCATCATATGCTATTGCTCCAACCGTATCAGAGCAAGGCACATTCTCAGCATGTAAAGTGCTTTTCTTATCAATTTGGATTAGAGGTATTTTCTGATTATTGGCAAAACTCAGTGCTCCGTTACCTACTAAAAGAATATTTTGGGAATCAATCAATATCCCCTTTGCTATGTCGATCGGATTTTGAATACCTTCAACACACGCAACTGCGCCAAAACCACCCGTACTTGTCATACAGGAAGCGTCCATTTGTACTGTGCGGCCGTCCGCACGGATCTGAGATCCGAAACCGGCATTGAACCGAGGATCATCCTCTAAATGCCTGACAGCATGGACAACTGCATCTAAAGGCGAGCGCCCTTTTTTCAAAACTTTCATCCCCAACTGTGCTGCCGAAAGAGTTCCATCGGAATTTTTGGGATTCGATGCAGACCCTCCATGAGTTAAGATAGCACTTTTATAAAATTGCATAGTATCCTTCTATTTTTGTTTAATCGTAAAATCAATCACTAATTAAGAATTAGTTGACTGCATTTTTTATTTTTTTTGTTTGTGCCTTAAATCCCTTATTCTATATGGTTCTCACATATCATTCGAAAATGATAGCCATATATCGCAAATGTAATTGATAAACTCAATCTCGAAGGTTTACGTAATAATGTCCAAATAAACAGTTTCCAGTCATAAACCCGTTCTTTGTCGACGATCCCTAATATGTAGATCGACCTAAAAAAGCCAGGACATTTTTATATACATCTTTGAAACAGAATCGGATTTTAGCTTCCGGGGCATTGTACACCATAAGAAATGTTTTGACCCTTTTGTTAAATAATTTTGGTGAATATATCTGATGTATTAAATACCTGTAGCCTTGCTGCAGCTTTCCCATATCCATTAGAGTAATAATATTGGTGGTGCCATCAACATTATCTCCTGACATGTTTGAAAGTATCCGGAACTTCCGGGTCAACAAGTAATATATTCATAATGTTTCTTTCTCTTATTTCCAATTAGAAATAATATCTAAGCCCTATAGCCCCTTCTACATTGGTATATGTCGTGGGGTTAAACCCTACGAGGACCCCTAATTCACCAAAGAATTCTATCGATGTATTCTTTGGGATTATATTCACCCCAACTAAACCACGGGTGCCCAATCCGACATTGTCGTCACTCCTGTACCATGCTTTTCCTTGGTTGTTGTATAACACACCGCTGCTCCTTCCAAATCCGATTGCAAGACCGGGGCCGGCATAAATACTGGTTACATTTGAATTAAATGCATTGAAATGGAATAAATAATCGACTCCCAGCCTCAGGGTTCCTAAATATGAATTCCCCAGGCTAAAAGCGAATGCATTATCATTTGTTGTCCAATACTTGGCGGTCAACCCTGTAGGCTCGCCTAAGATAATGCCAACGCCAAATTTTTTATCTTTTGGGGCAAATGATTTTGATTCATAGGGGAGCATTAAAACCATAATAAGTATTATCACAGCACAATATGTATTTTTCATAATGTTTTCCGTTTCTAAATTGTTAGATTATTTGATTGTGAAAAATACGATAAACTATTTCTTTATTACTTTAATGGTGTTTTTTATGGTATTTTCAATATCATTTAAGTTCTTCGGATCAGCTGGGTCAATTATGGATCCCCATTTTTTGAAAAAGAAATTTGGGTTCAGACTGATCGATAGTGTAGTATGTGAACCATTTTTTAAAGAAATAGGCGGCTCGAACATCAAGCTTAGGTTTGCGGTTATTTGTGATTTAAAAACAAATGTCGAAGGGTTATCAGCCTTGTAAGTTACACCCTCAATAATGATAGAATATCTGTCTGCAGTTGCAAAATCTTTGAAGACAAGCTCGTTTTCATACTCATTTAACTGGCTTGCGCTAAACCTGTGAAATTTAAGCTTGACCTTGTCATAAATTCCCGCTGGGACTTCATTTTCACTCAAAATAGTTAATCCGCCTGTAAGGCTGAGATCATATACAAACGGGTCTGTTTTCATTACTTTTCCGATTTCCAAGTTGTCGTCCGCGGCGAACAGCTTCATTTCTGACATCAGAATCCTGATTCTTATAATCCTTATGGAATCAACCTCATTTTCCATGATCTGATTGTTTTTCTTAAGCACATTCATAGTTACATAAGGTGTTTCAAATTCTCCGATGGTCTTGATTACCGGGTCTTCAGTCGGTGAAGTCGTATCAGAACAAGCGGCAATTAAAATAGAAAACATAATTAAAAGGCTTAATTTTGGTATTATTTTCATATCTTCCTCATAGTATTTATTAGATTTATTTTTTTGATCGCAAAGTTTAGCATGGAGATTATCTCTCGCCCTGCTTCATTTCTTTCTTTGCCCTGTCAATAGCTCTTTGAAGTTTTGGCAGTGAGTATTTTAGGTTGTCTCCATCGCCGACAATTTTAGTTGAAACAGCTGATATAGTTTCAATACCTTTTGATGTCAGGTCGTTGGAAAGATATATCTGAATTTCTCTTACATCGGAAATGTAGATTTTATAAGCTTCCTTAACGCCGATACTGCTTCCAGTTATTTCATTGTAAATAGCAGCGGATTCGTCGCGGCGTTGCTAGCTTAGTTCTTGTATTTTTGGGTTTTTGTATTCGTTCCCTTCTTTCTCCAATTCTTCGAAATACTCTGCCCCGCGGTTTTGCATCTCATTTGCATATTTTATAAAATCCTATTCCTTCTCTTCCATGTTAGTCACACTGTCTTTAAAGATTTCATAAGTCTTTTTGATTTCTTGTTGATCCGGCCTCATTAAAGCTTCGAGCGAGGCCTCTGTTGTTTCTAACTGAGAGATAACGATTTGTATATCCCTATCCATAGCTGCCATTGTGGTCGATGTTCTTTCAGACCGTTGCATTCCGGTTGTGGAACATCCTATGATCATGACTGATAGGAGTTACAAAATACTGCCTATCGTAATCAATAATACTTTATAGTATTGCATATCGAATTCCTTCTATTAATAATTTGAGTTGTTTCCATTGAAATATTAAAAAACGTTTCTGCCAATCCTGTTGATAATTATAGTTTAAACTGTGTTGCCTTCCTTTTGTTTGTTGACTTTTCCAATACACCGGGGGAAATGTAGGTGATTGACTTTTTGAGCAATTAGGGATATTATGAGAAATTTACAGCTGATATTTGATAACAACCCTATAATAAAACGTCATTGACGAGGATATGAAATCAGCTTGTGCCAAGAAAATCAATATCGAATTTTCAATGATATTTCACCCAGGGATTTAATATCTTCCTGCTCAACAAATATGGCTCGTCCATTTTTTGCAATTACTTCCCATGCTATTTCACTAATGATATCATCTATTACTTCTGGTTTGGAAATATCATTTATCAATTCAAATGTGGTTTCACCTGTCATTTTTACTGCCTGGTGATAGTCATTATGGGTGATTAATAAATCGCCCCTGCCGTTTTTGACAGCACTGTATATCTCGGGTAAGTTTGTTATGGATTTTCCCTGGCCCACGGCTTCCTGCATTTCAATAATAGCTTCTTCAATGGATTTGTGTTGGTATTCTTCCACAATTAACCATGCCTTGGCTGCCAGTGTCTGCTCGATGGTATCATTATTATCAATATGAGAAAAGCCATAATACATTGATGGCTTATCGACAACCCGCTGGTAGCGGCTGTAATTATCTTCAGAACAGATTACTATACAACTAAGGCCTGTATTGTTATGGACTTTTATCATTGCCTTATCAACTTCATTGAAAAATTCACCGACCATATTATCCACTTGCTTGCCATCACTTTGTTTTTCTTTGTTAGTGAGGTAATGCGGGTTCTTTTCAAAGGGGAAATCATCGTTAATTATCTCTTCTGTAATGGCATCATTTACAGCCAAATATAATTTAACGCCCGATTGGGTTAATAAAAGAATATAATATTCTTCAGTTTGATTCAATACTTTTATCAAAGGTTTGATTGCAAAACTGTTTGATATATGCACTGTGTTTTTACGGGTGGCTAAAGGCGATCTGATGATTTCCTTTGTCGTATTAGAAATAAAAATATGCAGGCTTTCAAGATTGTGGTTATAGTTGATTTCTTTCCCCAATTTGTCAATTTTTCCGAGCAGCCCACTGACACTGCGTTTCCCATATTCCTTAATGATCCTGGCTTTTGCCTCGTTTAATAAGTTCTTAAGTCCTAGTTCATCAATATTGTTGTCCGGATGAGTCCTATGGGTGTTCATTGATATTGTAACACATGGGTTACTTCTCTCATTGGCAAGCCTGTTTATTCTCTCGTTTTTCATATTAGCCCTTTTGTGTTTACTGATTTTGTCATAATATTTTTTTATCAACCTTTTTTTGTCAATTGTTTAATCATTGGTCTTTATCGGGACAATGCCCGCCATTTCACCAATAACATTTACAATTTCCGAACCTTGGGGAACAATTATTTTTGCATTGTTTTGAAGAGAATTCTCCATGGTTTCAAGCTTTCGCAATAATTGGGCATTCCCTACAAAGTATTTGTCTGCAGCCTCATTCACAAGCTTGATCGAAGCCGCGTCCCCTTCGGCATGAAGAATCTTAGCCTGCCGGTATCCTTCTGCTTCTTTAATCTTGGCCCTTTTTTCTCCATCGGCTACGCAGTTTCTCGGGCTGAAGCAAAATCAATGGTTGCCACCTTTTCGTTTTCGGCTTTTACCACCTTGTTCATTGTTTCCTGTATATCGCTCGGGGGATCAATTTCCTTTAATTCCGTACGTACAATTTCAATGCCCCATGCCTGGTTTCTTCAAGCAGGGTTTTGTGCAGTTCCGCATTGATCTTTCCACTTTCGCTATTTGCGAACTTCAAGGTCAATGTACCGATAATGTTTCTTAGTGTTGTCCTTGCAAGGTTTACGATCTGATAAACATAGTTGTTCACATTGTAAATCGAGCTTTTAACGCTGAAATAGACCTAGGCGTCGGCCCTCGCATTCAGGTTATCGTTGGTTATTATTTCCTGCGGCTCCGCATCGATCATCGATTCTGTAATATTTACTTTGTACATTTTTTCCATTACCGGGATAATCTAGTGAAACCCCGGATCGGCAAACTTCACATATTTCCCAAGCCTTTCTGTCATGCCCTTTTCTGTTGGCCTGACAATCCTGATGCCGTAGAGTAAAATTATTACGACAAAAAAATTATACTACCGATTAAAAATTCCATGACATTCCTCGTTTTTTGTTTATTACTTGACAATAGTGCTTCTTCATTTTTGGGGTCAAACCGAATTTTTTCATTTGGATCAACCCCAAAAATTTAGAAAGTCATTATTTTATTATCTCTACAAATACATTTCTGTTATACATCCTGCCTTCAGGGTAAGCATTGTTAAATGTGTATTGCATTTTGGTCTGACCAATGCCGATTGCTTTAACATTGACTTTTACATTCTCTTTTTTCAATTGGTCGTCAATAATTGCTTTGGTCTGGTCTGACCTTTTTTGTGACAGTAGGCGGTTTCCAACCGAAGTCCCGATATTATCTGTGTGCCCATGAACAATAACTTTATCGCCTGCTACGAGGCCCGGAACTATTTCTGTCCTGATCTTTTGCTCATATGACCTTACAGCATCGGTTTCGTTGTAATTGAAAATCATTAGATACCTGGATGCATTTCTGATTTCTTTCTCTTTTGAAAGATTGAAGCTATAGTTTTCCTCTGTCTTGACATTGTTGTTATCCGTGATTTCAACCTTTGCATTATATTCCCCTGACTCAAGGAACCTCATCATTTCCGCCGGGTTTATCCTTTCGTAGCGATATGCAAATGGCCCGAAATACATTGTTTTGCCTTCACCTGTAATAGTAATATCCCAACTTTTGAATTTGACGTTGTTGTCGATTGTAAAAACCATGTCGTTGTCAATTGATGATTCATCCCTGATTGTATAAGTCACCGGAATAGTCATCTTCTGATCACTAAACAGGAACTTTACCCTGCGGTTTTCGTCGTCAATTAAACGCTTTGCGCTTTCTTCCGTATATTCGCTCCCCGATGGGTTATATGGAGGGTCCACTATTATTGTTATTCTGTCAGGGTCGATCCCATAAATATTTACTAAATAATCCTTGACGTTATTTGCACTTCTCTCTCCTTCCTTTTCTTCAGGGTCGGTGCCTCTTAATGTAAGACGGACCTCAGGATTGTTCCTCATCCTGTCTCCATAAATATTCATAATATTATAGTATGTTTTCATCAATTGGTTTACATTGGTTTCTTTGGTGGTCAGGTCACCCTTCATAAAACTCTCTATGTCACTTTCCTTAAAGTTTTTTGCTTCTGTTTCTGTAAGCATTGTATATCTCGGAGGGATATTCTGGCTGTTTTTATCAAAGAACACATAAGGTTCTATAGGGAAATAGCCTTTAACATTTTTTGTTGTTATGATGTTTTTTTCAGGCATCTCAACAGAAACCTTTTCTTTTTTTTCTGCAAAAATTGCCAAGTCGGTGTTGTTTTCATAATAGTCAAATTTATCTGCTGTCAATTTTTTATTGTCAGGTGTGTTGGCAATAGACACGATAATACCGATCCTGAAACTCATGGTTGACCATATATCGCCCACAGAATTTTGATATGGCAAGCCCATGCTTTTTCTTTGGTTGACCAGCCAGGAAGCATCGAATATCGGGGACACTATTACCGAGTTGTTGTCATCGATTTCCGCCAGCTTAAAATCGTAGCCGAATCCGCCCTGAAGCCCATAAGTCGCAATATTTCTATCTGTGACGTCAGTCTCAGGTTCAACGGCTGTTTTAGTAATGTCAGGCTTATATATATATGTCCCTTTTAGATTCGCATTAATAAAGAATCCAACATGAAAATATAAGTCAGGTATGATATGCTGGTCGATCCTGAATGAAGGGGCAAATGACAGATAACTCATTCTTGTATCGAAGGATGGTGTAGGAAGGGTTGGGTCATTTTTCTTGACTGAAAGATCTTCAATCAAGGCCCTTCTTTCGTCGTAACAAATCCTAAATTGAAGTCCCCACCAGCTTTCTGAAAGATAGGCACCGAACAAGCCACCGTAGGCTCCCCAGCCATATCCGTCAATCAACTCGATATCATTCTCGGGTGAGTGGAAATTGTCGTCGTTACCATGCAGGGATTGCCATCCAAGAGAAACTGAATTGTATTGAAGGGCACCTGTCAAGCCGTAGTGCCAAGACTGTTCGCGGAATTGAGTCTCTTGTGCGGTGGTAGTACTTAGCATCAATAGGATCGCTATTAATATACAATAAGAAAATTTGGTTATAAATTTCATTATTCTGCCTTTGAAGTTTAATAATTTACATTTCTTTCTGTTTGAAATAATGTTTGGGATATACCAGAATTTTTTCCTGATCATCCCATTAAAGTGCATCATAACCACTTTTGATAATGGTCAGTATCATCTTAAATTTTTCGTTTGCCTTGACAATATTAGATGTATGTGCCGGTATTACAATAGATTGACCTGTGTCCAACAAAAAGGAAGCACCATCAATTATTATCTCTGCTTTTCCGTCGATTATCTGTGCATAAGCATCGAAAGGAATAATTTTTTCAACTAATGCTTCACCTATGTCCAATGACATAATACTGACAATGCCCGTATTTTTATTAATTATTGTTTTGCTTATTACCGAATGTGGTTCATATTCAATAATTTCAACAGTTATAAAGGTCTTGGATTTTTCTATATCTGAATTCTTCATAAAACTTCTCCCTGCATTCCTTTTGTTAAAGTGCTTTGATAAAATTATCCAACCCTACTTTTGTCTTGCCTATAGCGCTTCCGATTTTGGAGTGTATCCTATCTATAAGTCCATCTTCTTTACCTGTTCCCAATGATAAATCCTCGTCCGTTAGCTCCGGAAACATCTCCCTGAGCTTTTGTTTTTTTGTTTCCCAGATTTCTTTCTCAATAAAGTAGGCTTCTACAGCAACCTTTTTTGTATTTATTTCGTCAACCTGTGCTTTTTTCATTGTGTTCTCTCTTTTTGAAAACGTGTAAAATATTGAGTATTACCCTTTTAGGCATGATGAACTAATTCTTATAACAAGATAACTATGATTAAACCAGGATGTATTACAAGATTCTTGATAATATGTGCACAATTCGCAGAAAGAAGGATATGATGATTGTATTGTTATTGGAGATTATATTACATAATGTATTGATTACTCAATTTGTGGTTATTTGTAGTTTAAGGTGTTTAATAAAAAAACTGACTAATCTTTCAAAAGCAGTCAGGATGTTGAAACAAAATCATAATTAACCCCAAAGTCACGGCTATACAAGCCTAATAGTCCCTTCTATTCTCATTATGCCTTTGAAGGGCTTCTTTTACGTTTATCTTTTCTCCGTGCATTTTAGAGTCGTTCAAATTGTAAATTGCCTTTTTGGCCGCAACTTCAGGCATTTCAATAAATCCAAAACCACGGGATTTTTCGGTTTCACGGTTCATAATTATTTTTAAAGAATGGATATCCCCGAATTCCCTAAACTCAGAAGTCAAATCCGCTTCCGTCATGCTGTTAGGCAGCTTGCCCACATATAGCTTCATAATAGTGTTCCAAGTTCATAATCAATTCGAAATGCATTATTTTTATCTTCGCAGAGCAAGTATACGGAAATACAAATGAATATATTTACACAATTAGTGTTATGATTTATATAATTGGTTGATTTACTTTATGTTATTGAGGTCGGTACGTCTTTTGTTTTTCATATTCTTAAAAAAAGTGGGGGGCAGGCCGGTAACTTTTTTAAATTGATTCGACAAATGCGGAACACTGCTATAATTCAATTTCCAGGCAATTTCAGACAGGTTCACTTCATTATAGACAAGTAATTCCTTAACGCGTTCGATTTTTTGTTTTATAATAAAATGTTCAATGGTAGTACCATGTATCTCAGAGAAAAGATTTGAAAGATATTTGTAATTATAATTTAATTGTTCGCTAAGGAGTTCCGAAAAATTTATTTTGAGCTCTTCTTCGGAATAGTGGATTTGTTCGATAATAATATTTTTTATTTTTTCTATGATTTTTGCCCTTTTGTCAACTATTAATTCAAGGCCTGATCTTCTCAATTCAATATCCAATGCATCCAATTGTTTCTGTGAGATGTGATCAATCAGTTCAGGTAGTATTTGTCAACAGTAATTGATTTGTGTTCCAAAAAAGTAGTTGCTTATAGCGTTGGAAATCGTATCACAAAGAAATTGGTCATAGCATCCTTAAAAAATGCAATATGGAGTAGAAAACCAAAATCAGGTTTGATTTTTCATTCTGATCAAAGCAGTCAATATGCAAGCGACGAATTTAGAGAAATTCTTAAACTAAATGGATTGCAGCAGAGTATGAGCATAAGAGGAGATTGCTGGGATAATGCTGTTGCAGAATCTTTTTTTAAGACAATAAAATATGAACTGCTTTATCATGAACAATTCAGGAAAAGAAGTACTACTGAAATTAGATTTTTGAATATATTGAAATGTTTTATAACACTAGGCGACTGCATTCTTCCATTGGATATCAATCGCCATTAGAGTTTGAAAGAAACTTAGTATCTTAACTTAGTGTCTACTTTTGTGGGGGCATTCCAGTTCATTCTGCATCTTATAAATTTTACTATAAAAGTAGATAATTTGATAAACTTCATCTACCGATGTAATTGGAAAATTCATATAAAGATGAGCTTCGTTTATTACTTCGAATTTCCACTCAAAACTTTTGAGATTATGTTGTTTTTGTTTTTCTTTTTCATTTTCAATTATAAACGTCTTTTCTGTTTCTTGTTTGAAAGAATCATCTATGACTATTTTATTCCAGCTCACGAATCGATTTTGATATTTAATTCCATCTGAATCAATACACACGTCTGAATATTTAGAAAATAATCTTGAAATTGAATCCCATCCCCGATAGATGACTATTAGAAGAGCATAGAAAAAAAATACTATTCCTAAAAGCCATCCACCTTCTGGACTATTAAGTAACTGTTTTAGCTCCACTATAATGAAATACGTAATAGCTATAAGCAGTGGAATACCTATAAGTAAAAAGTAAAAATTCCAAAGACCTTTGAACATCAATATTGGTTTCTTACTATGGAAGGTCAAGAATGCAGAAACATAAAGAGCCTTGTCTTGAGATATGATAGATTGTGGATATTCAATCAAAAAGGCTTTGATATCAGTATCTATATCTAAATTTTCTTTTATTGAATCAATATTCAAATCATCTGTGAAGAATATAAACTCAATTATTTCCCTATATTGTTGGCTCTTAGGATTAAAATTTTTGACAATCCATTTTGTTATCCTATGATTTGAGTATTTCCCTATAAGTGCACCAGATATATATATGGCTATTAATAAATCCACAAAAGTCAATACACCAACATCATCTTCAGCAATAACTTCTGAAAGAGTAAATAGGAAATTTAGTACAATTACGACTGATATCGTACTAAGAATAAATATTATGAATTGATATATTTTAGTCCTTCTCTGATAACTGAAAAATTCGTTTAACATTATTAAATCTCCTATATGACTTAGAAGTACTAGGTTTCATTATTTGTGAAATATATACCTGACTAAAGTATAACCTATCCAAATAAACATATCAGTACAATTTGTATAATTATGATCTTTAAAAAAGTCGAATACTTATTTTAGTATGTAAGGAAAACTTTTAGAAAATTTTATATTTTTACTTTATTTTAAATTGATATTATATATTCATAATATTATCATCATATTTTCAAACAGAAATAAAAAGAAGCACTCTACTGCCTGAATTACTGATAAAAGCATGCTTTTTTATATTTCTGCTATTAAACGCTTGACTTAGTTACCTCTTCATTTCTATTGTCGGTTAGAAATGCCGATTTTCATATATTAATATTATAGCGAAGAAAGAAGCAACATCAATATTTCCGCTGTAGTTCATAAGAACATCAGATTGATTTTGATATCGACCTTTGTATATTATTCCATCTTTGATATTATATATTATATCAGTTTGATTTTGATATCTGCCTTTGTATAAAATCCCTTTTTTCAAGTTACATATTATATCAGATTGGTTTTGATATCGACCTTTATAGATTATCCCTTCTTTGATATTATACATTATATTAGTTTGATTTTGATATCTGCCCTTATAGATAATTCCATTTTTGATATTATATATTATATCAGATTGATTCTGATATCGACCTTTGTATATTATCCCATCCTTGATATTACAGAGTATATCAGATTGATTTTGATACCTACCTTCATAGATTATTGCTTCAACAAAGTTTGCTGATATCAAATATGCAGACATGATAATAAAAATAAATACAATTGTTTTCTTCATATCTTATTTCTCCAATATTAAATTATTATTTTAGTTCAATCCATGTCAGTTGTGAACTGTTTACTTGCTTTATAAGAACTTTTTTTCTATCTGCCGATATTTCTTTTATCACTCCGTCATTAAAACTGTCACCAATTGAAAGAGTTTTTAAATATTCAATCCTTTCCAACTCTATATCAGACAATGCTATTTTTAAAATCTTATCTGCAATTTGAATATATTTCATTTCCTTTGGGATCTTATCATATATGGTTTTGTATAAATCTTTGCTTTTTAAATCAATTTTCATATTTGTTTTAGCTAGAGGCAGTATAGTATCGTATACAACATCATAGCTATTTTTGAAGTGTTTAAAAATGAATGTTCTTCTTGATTTATCTAACTTTTTTAAAAAGTCGCTTATTTGTTCTTCTTTTGATGTGTTCACTTTGTGTCTATCCCCCTTCTCTTTCGCAAGTTGAGCTACATACAATGCCGCATCGAAAATTTCACCTCCGGCTGATTTTAATTTGTCATAATCCTTAGTTATAATTTTACCAATATCATTTTGTAAAGCTGGATGTGTTGCAAACATTATTTCAGAATAAATAGCAAATCGTAAGAAAACTGCATCAATTAGATTTGAATCTAAATCCAAAACAAAGTTGGCGTAAACAAGAGACAAAAAGATGTCTTTATTATCTGAATCATAGCATTCAATAGCATATTTTGAGTATTTTTTTGCAACTTCTTTCTTATCTATTTCTTCAGAAGAAAGTAAACTGCTGAAAAAGCAGGACAACAAAATTGATAAAATAATTATCTTGACAGTATACTTCATATACGCTCCTTATATGTAAAGTTGATTCGAATAGATCAGATCAAAAGAATGTGATCTAGTGTAATATTATAAGATGCATCTAAGGGTCTTTGGCAAACAGAGAAGTAGAAAATGCTGGTCGTGTTTGTTACGATGATATTAGGCATAAAAAAAGGATGCCTTATACATATCTACACTTAACAAGCCCCGCAAAAGGCATAACTCATAGATACATACAGACATCCACACGTGTGGAGTCCTTTTAGCATCTTTGGGAGTTATTTTAAAATTTGCGGTTTTTGTTAAGTCCAAAGAATCTAAGATTACTCTTATTTTTTATAAACTATATGTTTTTTTATTTTATTTCAATATTAGTGACTCTCTTTTACATGAATATATGTTACTTAATCTCTAAGATACAAAGATTCAATTGAAATATCTAATAATATTTACATATTCTTCCGAAAATATCAATGAAACTTCACTATAGAAATTGAGCAGTAGAAATAATAGATAATTCTCAATTATAAATTTTTTGTGCATGTTTCTTCAAAAAACATCAAACGAGTTTCGAAATATATATATATATCATATTTTCTGTATCGTCTTAAATATGATTGATTCTTGATGTTTTTGATATATCTTCTAGAATTGATCAGTTTTTTTAGTTTGGCAGCTGATATGAATGCTAATCCGCTATAAAGTCAACTATTTCATAGTTACTTTTTTTTACACTTCTTAGTTTGACTATAAATCTATAGCAATTTTATATTACCTGACAGCATATTGATATAATATCCATAACATTTATTTCATATTCTTCTTGTTTAGATTAGTATTTTACACTATATTAAGCATAGTAAATATACTATTATATTTAGATTTATATTAAATATTGGATTCAAGTATTAGCATGAGAGTAATTATAGAATTAGAATCACGAAATAGAATTAAACTTCCTCATTCCATCAATAGTGTTTTACAGTCATTCCTATATGCTGTTGTTAAAGGTGATTCCGAATTTGATAAAATGCACAAAAGTATCAGCTATAAAAACTTTACTTTTTCAACAATTAGAGAACGATTCAGAAAAATAGATGGTGGCAGACTTTATGGAAATTGTATATCGTTTGTCTTTTCTACTAACCACCAATCATTTATAAACACACTACTGAATAGTATAATGTTTTCTTCAAATTTAGATTTGGCAGGCAATCCTGTGAATTTTAAATCTGTCTCACCTATACAAAATAAAATTATTTCTACTACAGAGAAGATAAAGACATTAAGTCCAATAACTGTCTACGATGATATTGTAAATTCCGAAGGTAAAAAGTTTAGGAGCTATTGTTTAGATGTTTATTCTGAAAGATTCACAAGATTACTCCGCAACAATCTAATACGAAAGGCCAGTAAACTTTATGATTGGGATTTATCTAATGCTGAATTTGCAATTGAATGCTTATCAAACCCAAGAATTGTATCAGCGACTTATAAGCATAAGAATAACGTAATAAAAGGTATTGATGCAATTTTTAAGCTTTCTGGTGATGTGAAACTAATTCAAATTGCTTATGAAGTTGGTTTAGGCAGCAAAAATGCCCAGGGTTGGGGTTGTATAGAATTTAAAGGAGATAAATAATGTTTTTAAATGCCTTATACGAAATTGGAAAGTATCAGCAAAAACAAATCGAAGAAAGAGGTGGAGATTTATCTCTAAAAGGAGTTCAATATCTTAAGGCGACAAGTACATATAAAACTGTCGTCTTGTTAGATATTAACAGCAAAAATAAAGAAATAGATATTACAACTGAAGAGTTGGATGAAAATTCTTCTCTAATGTATTTATACAAATATCGTAATGGCTCCCAAGCAGGAAACGAATTCTCTCTTTCAAATAAAGTAAATGTAATTACCGAAGAAGGTAAAAAGCCAGAAATTGACTGGAAGAAGTTGTATGGCTACTATGATTCTGAGAAAAATTCATGGTTATCTAGATTAGAAGATTGTAAAGGAGAATCATTCTATTCTAAAGTCAAAGCTGTATTAGATCTAATAATAGATAATAGACCTAAAATAGAAAACCGTCTCAACGTTATGTTCCAAAATATAGATACTCTAAAGAAAGGGTTTATTTTCACAGTTAGATACGACATGAATTACTTAGGAGACATCCCTGAATTTATAGATTGTTTTGACTTTTTTATTAAAATATTTAGTAGCAGAGCTATATCTGATAACAAAAAAACAAAAGAATCTAACATTACTTGTTCTTTCTGTGGAAACAATAGGAACGTAAAATATGGAATCCCTGATACTTTTAAATTTGCAACTGTTGATAAGGTTGGATTCGCAACAGAATTCAATTCAAAGTCGAATAGAGATTATCCTGTTTGTACAAGTTGCCAAAGTACACTAGCTATAGGCAAAACATTCATTGATAGCCATTTATCTTATTATTTCAATGGACTGAAATATAAGGTAATTCCTCACACCATTTTTAAATCAAAAGATATTTTAGACGAAGTACTATTCAATCTTAAGGAAACCAAAAATCCTAATTTATCTCAAAATAACTCTAATTTTATGACTGATTCTGAGGGCATCATTGAATTAGCTTCTGAATTAAACAACAATGTCTTGCTAAACTTAGTGTTTTTATCTAAAAAAGGCATGGGAGGCGACCAAATCGATTTATTATTACAAGATATTCTTCCTTCTAGATTAGAGAAAATTGTGAAAGCAAAACAAGAACTTGATACACAATATACATATACAAATAAGGAAGGAAAAACTATATCTGTACCTTTTTCTATGGGTACAGTTTATAAGTTTTATAAAGACAAAAAAAGTAACAACAATCCATTCGACAAATCATTTTTTCAAACAGTTGAGGCTATTTTTAAGCAAAGGTCTTTAAGCAAAGAAAAAATAATTGCTAGGTTCATGAACAAAATAAGAGAAGAATTCTTTGAATCAGATAAAACATACAATACCAGCGACTCCATAAAAGTAATGCAATTCCTTTCCAAATTAGATATAATTTATTTCAATAATAAAGGTAAACTTATGTCAGAAAATATTTTCAAGCAGTATTTCGAGAACTTAGGTATCGTAGAATCTCCATATTTGGCAGGAGTTATGTTATTAGGCGTTCTTGTTAATAAAGTTCGACGAGTACAAAAAGATGCTTTGGGAAATGATCCATTCAAAAAAAATCTCAAAGGATACAATTTAGATAAAAAAGATTTGCAATTGCTCGGAACTAAGGCAAGAGCTAAATTAGAAGAATATGATTCATTTTTTTCATCTGACAATTTAATCTTAGCTACAGCTTTCAAATTGATGATGGATTCAACTCCTGTTTCTAATAGTACTGCTAATTGGTACTTAGCTGGTGGAATGAGTTTAGAATTCGAAATTTCCCAGATAGCAATTGAACATACTAAGGCAAAAAAAAGCAGTGAAGAAAAGTAAAACTATAAAAGTATAAAATCTATAAATAATGAAAAAGGTACCGAGATGAATTCAGTAAAATCTTCGGAAATTCTATTTCTATACGATGTTGAAAATGCCAATCCAAATGGTGATCCGATTTCTAATAATCTTCCTCGAATTGATGAAGAGACTTCAAAAGTATACGCAACTGATGTATTTTTGAAATATCATATAAGAGATTATTTTTATCAAAACATTCTTCCTGAGCTAGACGGTAATTTTGATATTTGGGTAAGAAATACAAAAGAAGAAAATGATGGTGTAGTAGTTGATGCTAAAAAAAGATATGAAATCCTTAATGTAAAAACCAAAGAAGAATTTTTGCAAAAGTGTTTAGATGCTCAAATGTTTGGGGCTGTTGTTCCTATCAAAAATGGCAATCATATAACAGGAGCTTGGCAATTTTCAAACATTACATCACTTAACGAAATTGATGTAGTTACAGATAAAGGTATCACTACATTCTCCTCCGGAGAGAATAAAAGTCAAGGAACATTTAGAGAAGATCACTATGTCAGATATGCACTTATGCAATCATATAGTAGAATCAATGCTCAGGCTGCTAAACAAAATAAGCTAACGGAAGATACTTTAAGTCGCGGAATTGAATCCATGTGGTATAGTATTCAGAACCTTAATACAAGAAGTAAGCTTGGGCATAATTCAAAATTTATAATGCTTGTAGAATACAATAACAACAATAGATTTATCGGAAACAAGTTAAACAACTGTATTGACTTATCTCTAAATAGCGGTGTTACATCAGAAAAAGCTATTCGAAATGGGAATGATTATGTTTTGACTATGGACAAATTGTCAAACTTGTTAATTTCTAATAAGTCTATTATTAGTAAAGTAAAACTGTATTATTCCAATCAAGATCCACATGCTTCTATATTTGAATCTTTTCAAATACAACTCGAAGATCAGAAAATAGAGATAGAAATTTTAAATTTTTAAGGTATAAAATGAAAGTTCTCATTTTCGATATTAGTGGCGAGTTTGCACATTTTAAGCCTTATGATACTACTTCGACAAGACTTAGTTATTCATTCCCAACCCCACCTACGGTGTTTGGCATGCTGGGGGCTATTATTGGTTTGCCCAAAAAAAATCAGAGATATTTAAAATTGCTTAATGCAGCAAATACAAAAGTTGCGGTTTCAATTTTAAATCCAATTAAAAAAGTACAATGGGGTTTAAATTTTATTAATACGAAGATACGTGGCGAAAAAAATATTGGTCAAAAGCCTGGAATTGCTGTCGATTTATCCAATGGACACACTCAAGTATTGACCGAGTTTGTTAAAAATACTAGATATCGTATTGTTGTATCTTTGGACAATGCAAAGCTATATAATGTACTAAAAAGAAGACTTGTAAATAAAGAATCATACTATGATCTTTTTTTAGGAATTACTGAATGCTTAGCTGACTTCGATTTCGTTGGTGAATTTGAAACTGAATTAACTAGAGAAGATTCTGTTCAAATAAATTCTATAATTCCAGTGGATAAAACAATAGAAGGCAAAATAGATTTTTCTTCTGTCAAAGAAAAAATAACAATGCCAAGAATACCATTTAAAATGGTTGTAGGAAGAGTAGCTTCTTATAAAGACGTTCTTGTAAATGAAGGTGCTGAGCCATTTACTTTTACAAATATAGAATGCTACAAAACTGATGTTTGTAATTTCTTGTTTTTGAATTGATATGAATATTTTACTCTCACATCCAGATACAAAATTAAGAGATCACCTTGAAGGAGTGCTGCTCAATTCTGTTCGTATGTACGAAGAAATGAATATCACTTCTTCCTATGGTGATGATTATCTAAAAGTTGTAAAATTGATAGCTCTGTTTCACGACTTTGGTAAGTGTACTAATTATTTTCAAAATTATATTTGTGGAGATAAAAGTGTAAGTTCCATTTTAAGACAGCATTCAATATTAGGTGCTATTGTAGTTTCACATTTAGTTATATCAGTTGTTGAAAGTAAATATGCAGAAGAACTTTCACTTTATGCTTTTATCTCAGTATTGTATCATCATGCTAATCTGAATAACTTATATAATAAATTATGTGGAATCAGTAGCAAAAAGACAATAGAATTACTTAGGAATCAAATAGAAGAAATATCCTTTGATTTAGTAAATGAAACCTATTATCCATTGCTCAAAAAACACTTATCTATTGAGATCATTTTTACGGCTGAAGTACTAACTAAATATGTTAATACACTCAAATCTTCAATTCGTAAACTCAATAGAACTTTAAGGGAACTAAAAGACAGCAACTCTTTTGAATCATATTTTCATTTGATGACATTTTGGTCTTTACTTGTTGATGCAGATAAAAAGCATGCAAACTTCAAAGAGGTATTGCACAAGAATACGTCTAAAATTGATACAGATGCTGCTAAAAAGTACATAATGAAATTTCCCAAAGACGAATCTCCAATGTGTAAACTTAGAACAGAAGCTTTTAAGACAGTTGAACAGAATATTCTAAAATCATCAGACAAAGCTGAAATTTTTAGTGTAGAATTGCCTACCGGAGCAGGAAAGACACTAAACGTTTTGAATGCAGCACTTCGATTGAGAAATAAAAGGTATGATGAAACCAGGAAGTACAAAAAAATTATAAACGGACTACCGTTTTTATCTATCATTGATCAAACAGCTAAAGTTTACAGAAATGTATTTGATTTAGAAGATAGCAATTCTGATGTTATGACCGTTCAGCACTCTTTGGCTGACTATTCATTGTTTAAACAGGGAGATATAGAATATAAAGATGATTCCAGAGCCGAGATGTTAATCGAAACATGGGAATCTGAGATCATAGTTACTACATTTGTGCAGATATTCCATACCCTATTTACAAATAAAAACGGCAATGCAAGAAAATTCCATACACTATCCAATTCAATTTTGATGTTGGATGAAGTCCAAGCAATTCCTTCTAAATATCATAAACTTGTAAATGAGATGTTTCAATCTTTAGTTACAGTTTACAATACTGATATTATTACCATGACTGCCACTAATATTTACGAGTTTGATAATTCAAAAAGTTTGTGTGATGCTACATTTTATAATGGCTTAGATAGAATTGTTTTGAAATATTTTGATGAAGTACTTACTATTGAAGAATTCTTTAAAAAGCTTGATTTGCAGGCAGACAAATCTTATATGTTTGTTATGAATACAATTAAAAGTGCTAAAATACTGCACAAATTGCTGTCTGATTCACTACAGGAAGAAGTTGCATTCTTATCGACAGAGATTATTCCATTTCAGAGATTAGGTATCATATCTGATATTAAGAAGAAAAAATATAAATTGTTAGTTACAACGCAACTTATTGAAGCAGGCGTAGATATTACATTTGATGTTGTCTATCGTGATATGACCAGAATGGATTCAATTATGCAAACAGCAGGCAGATGTAATAGACATTATTCAGATAAACAGGGAGAAGTAAATGTTATCAAACTAAAAGACAAAAGAAAAGAGTATGCTGAATATATTTATGATTCCATGGATTTGTTCCAAACATCAGAAACACTTAAAACTTACGTTGATGAACAGAACAATATTCGTGAATCAAGTTTTTACAATCTAATAAAAGACTTCAGTACAAAACTACATACAAAAACAACAGACTCAAATGCTTATATTGAAGCTGTAAATCAATTGAGATTTGTCAACTCTCAAGAAGATGAATATAATATTGCAACCTTCAAATTGATTGATGATTCTGATTATGAAAAAATAGACGTGTTTATAGAATATAATCAAGAAGCAGTCGACATCTGGCAAAAGTATCTGCAAATCAAGAAAATTGAAAATAGATTTGACAGGAAACTACAGTTCAAGCTCATTAAAAACATTTTCCAGAAATATGTAATTAGTGTGTCAAAGCAAAGATATTGTGCCAATTCAAATGCAGATGGATTATATTATATACCGCAAGGGCAATTAGAATTTTCATATGGGAAGGTCGGTTTTTTAGGATTTGGACTTGAAGCAAATAATATAATTTAGTCGTCGGACTGATATAATGCAAAAAGCCCTGAACCTCGACGACTTTTTGACTGGAGTATGAAGTCATTTCCTGCTTCAACACTCAATAAGAATTATTAAAAACGTTTGTTCTTTGAAAATTTGGGGATAGAAATACCTAATTTAAGGGGTTTAAATGCTATTGCTACTTATTTTTAGTTTTAAGCTACAAAGATAGAAATACCTAATTTAAGGGGTTTAAATGACAAGGGGGCTAGGGGATTGTTTTTACAGTGAAGTATAGAAATACCTAATTTAAGGGGTTTAAATTTCTGTAAGCCCGGTGTAGCAGTTATTTTCTCAATAATAGAAATACCTAATTTAAGGGGTTTAAATCAAGTTACAACAGCAACCCGTGACGAACTGCAATTCAAATAGAAATACCTAATTTAAGGGGTTTAAATCGTGTGTGGCGATTTATAGCAGGCAAATGCCATTTTGATAGAAATACCTAATTTAAGGGGTTTAAATGTGATAAATATGATAATTATCATTGCAGCAACTAATATAGAAATACCTAATTTAAGGGGTTTAAATAAAGACAAGGTGGATGATGTTAAGGATTGTCTTAAAGATAGAAATACCTAATTTAAGGGGTTTAAATAAAACATTAGAGCAGATAGTTAATAGATTTGTTGATAATAGAAATACCTAATTTAAGGGGTTTAAATTATCCTGGAAAGGAATAATAATCACAATGCTCTTTTATAGAAATACCTAATTTAAGGGGTTTAAATTATCCTGGAAAGGAATAATAATCACAATGCTCTTTTATAGAAATACCTAATTTAAGGGGTTTAAATGTTATCAGCTCTTCAGTAACTAAACTGAAAGAGGCGAATAGAAATACCTAATTTAAGGGGTTTAAATTTGAAAAGATTTGATAAAAATAATCATTTAGATGATATAGAAATACCTAATTTAAGGGGTTTAAATGGGATTTCAGTAAATTATGGTATATCACTTAATTGGATAGAAATACCTAATTTAAGGGGTTTAAATTAATTTTTAATAGGTTTGTACTACATCTTTGCATCAAATAGAAATACCTAATTTAAGGGGTTTAAATCTTACCTACTCTAAATAAATATCGATTATTTGTGCATCGCCTGACAGTGTGATATTGTTTAAATCTTACCTACTCTAAATAAATAGGGTCTTCTATGCCAATAGAAATACCTAATTTAAGGGGTTTAAATCCCCTTCTTCACCTATGGCAGTTTACCCGCCAATAATAGAAATACCTAATTTAAGGGGTTTAAATACAATTTAGGCAAAGCTAAATAATTATAAAATTATGCATAGAAATACCTAATTTAAGGGGTTTAAATAGATAACTTAAATACGCACAGAAAAAAGGAACGAACAATAGAAATACCTAATTTAAGGGGTTTAAATTTTGTATGAACAAAAAAGAGGTTTAACGCTACTGCATAGAAATACCTAATTTAAGGGGTTTAAATGATACTACAAGAGCTCCTTCGCTATATCCATCTCCATAGAAATACCTAATTTAAGGGGTTTAAATTTTATCAAAAAGAGATAAAAGGAAAGGTAGAAGAGCAATAGAAATACCTAATTTAAGGGGTTTAAATGTTTCTGAAAGTACACTACCAAATGCTTCACCGATTAATAGAAATACCTAATTTAAGGGGTTTAAATGCTATTCTTAGCGCAATATTGCCATTACTGACAGCATAGAAATACCTAATTTAAGGGGTTTAAATCTCATTAAGAACTCTCGAATACACATACCTGTATCTATAGAAATACCTAATTTAAGGGGTTTAAATCTTAGCATCTCGAGCAAAGTGAAGTATGCAGCTGCATAGAAATACCTAATTTAAGGGGTTTAAATGGCACTAAACTCTCAATTCATAGCACACACTCCGATAGAAATACCTAATTTAAGGGGTTTAAATTTAACTCTAATTCGTCTTTTTCCTTATCCTTATCTTGATAGAAATACCTAATTTAAGGGGTTTAAATAGTAACATGCGCATCTTTGCAATTCTTTACCACTGCATAGAAATACCTAATTTAAGGGGTTTAAATACTTGAGTAGCTAATACTCCTGAGTAAGATTTTTTGGATAGAAATACCTAATTTAAGGGGTTTAAATTACGCACATTTTCAGGTGTTGCGACAACTGATATGGATAGAAATACCTAATTAAAGGGGTTTAAATATTGCTGAGAGTTCTGGCTTGGTTACTAGTAGCATGAATAGAAATACCTAATTAAAGGGGTTTAAATGGACAAATATGTAATGGATTTCTAGAATGTCTACTTACATAGAAATACCTAATTTAAGGGGTTTAAACCTCACTTTACCTGATATATATGCTGTTTTCATTGTTATAGAAATACCTATCAAAGGGATTTAAATTTTGGAGCTGAGATAGAAAGGAAAGTTCGTAAAGGAATAGAAATACCTGATTAAAGGGGTTTAAATGAATCTCACGCCCTGCATCAATTGACTTCCTGCGCAATAGAAATACCTAATGAAAGGGCGCTAAATTCTTTTGTGTATGCATTAGATAGATATAAAATACATTTTCTAAATGTATTTTTCCTGAATACTAGCATATTACTGTATACTATACCTACTACTATATTTTTAATGTAGAAACTTAATTTTTATCAGATATTTTTGTCTGATTTTACTACTATACTTATCATTCCTATAATAAGATTAAATAATGTATCAAAACTATACATATTTATGCTTTGGTATTTTATATAGATCAAGAGTATCTAAAAATAAATTATTGAACTCAATCGATAAATCTTCATCCTTAATAAGAACTACTAAGTCCGATTTTAAATCTCGTTTGAATTTGTCAGTTCTCCTTGTTTGAAATTTAAATGCATTAGCTTTTATTTGTTTTATCAAATTCTTAATTCCCCCAATTTGAAAAAGTCCAACGACAGCTAATGCATTTCTAACGTCAGAAAACGTGATTTTATCTTTTTTTGAAAGATAAATTGCAATGTCTTTAACTTTTGTTGGAATGAGTTGATAAGAATCATGCAATAGTTCTAACATTATACAATATCCAGATTCAGATGTAATATCACTCAATGAATTCGAATGAAATTGTTTCGTTATCTGTTCTTTACCCTTCAATCTTACTTCATATCTTAATAAATTTTTGTTCTCTAATTTTGATTCTTTAGCTTTATCATATATAACTATCAAAAAGTCAGAATTTTTATAATAATGTGTGTCGCCAAATATACCATAAGTATATTCTTCACTTATTGTGCTAAAAAGATGTTGAAGATAGTATTCAGCTGATTTTGCCATCTCGATATTTATTGCAAATTCAATAGATGTGACTTCAATATTTTCGCTTGAAATACCAAAATCTTCTTCCAACATAGCAATAGTATGTCTAAGTTCGTTATATCCATAATAATTATAGTTACAATGCTCATGAAATTTATGAAAACTACAAGTCATTGATAAATTATTATTTTCATTCACAGTAAATTCTATGTCATAATATCTAAATTTCGACCAGCCCTTTGATTCTGATAAATTTGTGTAGCGATCAATTAGTTCTATCCTATTAGAAAATGCTTCTATATTTATATTTTTAACTTTAAGCTTAATGCGATCAATCATTCTATATTCTCTGTTACATTTTATTATATATCCACATACGCTTGATAGATTGTTCCGTTTTAGAAAAAACAAAGTAGAATATTGTTAATGTCATGTCAAATTATTATAATCCCCTATCGATTAATACTAAATTACATACTTTTATATATTCTCATTACAATTGAAGTATGTTCGACATTCTCTTTTTAAAATAGCAAAAGCATTATTGTTTTATTATATTTATTTATATTATACCATTTATGATTTAAATAAAAAGCGATAGATACCATGATCACAAATAACGAATCAATATCGATAGTATACAACTTCCAACATTTATTCAACGAGTTGGTGTATCACTACTTCCCTACTCCAATGATTAATTATCATCTTGAGCAGTTTGAAACTATAGATGATAAAATTCTTTATCTGAAAGAAATGCAAATTAGGTTTTATCATCTTACACTTATAAAGTGTGAGCATTGTGAACAGACACAGGATATACCATTGCTTCATACAGAAGCACGACCAAACTTCCATGATTATAGAATAAGCATCAGTAATGTTCACGTCAATGATGCCTTCAAGGATTATATTTATAGTCCGATAGGATTTAATGATTCTGAAGCAGAAAGAGTATTTAACAAGTTTGATATCCTCCTACACAGAACACTTATGCTTTATCAACCTGATCCGACGTTTTTAACGAACTGGGAAGAAGTAAAGAATCATTTACGCAATCTACGTACTAATAAGAACAGACAACAGTATTTGCTTCAATTAAACTCAAACTTCAATAACCATCCCCATTATTGGGGGAGTATCGAAGAACGAAATCAATTCAAGAAACTGCTTTCTACACAATATCAAAAATTGAAGCAGACAGGAACTGTTGCGACTGAAGAAATAACTATCAATGAAGACAAAGACGTAAAATCTCAAAAAAGAGCAAAAGAGAAATCAAAACAATCAGGTACAACTGAATCTCCAAATCAAACTGAAGTTGCTAAAGCTGATAATAATTCTGATGACTTCATAAAGGTAGATGAAGTAATGAAGATTCTTAAGATTAGTAAACCTACTGTATATGAATACAGAAAAAGGGGAATAATTCAATCTTACACTATGGGTAGAAATGTTTATTATAAACGAAGTGAAATCGTCGAAGCACTATATGATAGCAAAGTAAAGTATGGTAAAACTGAGTAAAGAAAACGTAGGAAAAAATCAATTCTGTAGAGAATTTGTAGAGATTTTAAGGCAGTGTAAAATAAACTCTGTCTGTTCTATTTCTATAGAAGAAAATTCTAGGATGTGATTGTTAAAGATACAAATTTTTTAAATCACATCCTTATTTTTTACATTCCTTATAGGCGCATTTTGCCCCACACTTCGGCAATTGCTCTTTTTTGAAGATATTCCTCGATTTTAGGCATAGACAAACAGTCCAAATTTTTTGCGTAACAAAGTGTGCTAAAAATTTGGGTGTGTAGTCGCTCCAATTTAAATATCTAAGTGTAACCTATCAGAGCCGAAGTGTATTGCCAGCTGCTGAATAATCAAGCCCCAGTTCTGCATTGGCTGAGTCCACTTTTTACTGATTTCCTGAGTGGCCAAATAAGCTAACTTCATTAGTGCCATTTCACTTGTAAAAGCTCCTTTAGTTTTTGTCACCTTCCGAACCTGCCTGTGGTAGCCTTCTACTGTATTGGTGGTATATATTATTTTTCTGATATAGGGTGAATATTGAAAATATGTCGATAATTTTTCCCAGTTATTTTGCCATGATTTTATCACTATTGGATATTTATTACCCCATTTAGTAGCTAAGTTTTCTAATTCCATTTCTGCGACTGCCTTGGTTTCAGCCTTATAGACGAGCTTTAAATCACTCATAAAGGATTTTTGTTCTTTACTTGCTACATATTTTATTGAGTTACGTATTTGATGAATAATGCACGTTTGTACTTCACATGCTGGGTAAACACTGTTGATCGCTTCTGCAAATCCTTTCAGATTATCGATTGCGGCTATTAAAATGTCCTCAACTCCTCGGTTTTGAAGCTCAGTTAATACCGATAACCAAAAATTTGCTCCTTCACTTTCGGAAAAATATAAACCTAAGATTTCCTTACGACCTGTCTTATTTATACCCAAAACGGTATATATAGCTTTGCTTTGAATCCGACCGTTATCTTTAACTTTGAAGTGCATCGCATCCATAAATACGATTGGATATACCGACTCTAATGGACGATTTTGCCATTGATGAATATCCGGTATTACTTTATCTGTGATTTGAGATAAGGTAGCTGCTGATACATTCATGCCATACATTTCTTCGATATACTCAGAAATATCGCGTAAACTTAGCCCCTTGCCATACAGTGCTATTATTTTATTACTGAGACTATCTAAAAGCACTCTTTCACGCTTTTTGACTATCTGAGGCTCGAAAGTTGAATTGCGGTCTTGCGGAGTTTTTATCTCTACAGGACCATGATTAGTTTTAA